>NZ_CP124836.1:0-2400000 GCF_029964055.1 Arthrobacter sp. EM1
AACCAGAAGATGGTCCTGGACCAGATCGATGCGATCAACACCACAACTAACAACATGATCCTCAAGACCAGCGAGATGCTCAAGGATCAGACCGGCCGCATCCACCAGCAGGCCGCGAGTTCCGGTGTCAGCGTCGAAACCCTGCAGAAGGCGTTCGACAACGTATTCCAAACCATGGACGCGATCGACACCTTCCGGTCCCAAGCCAACAAGAGTATGGAAGGCACAGTCCATGCCCTTGAATCGGGCCTGGAGCGCGCCCGTCCGTACCTGGACCGGGTCCGCCAGCAGGAGGGGAATTAGCGGCCGCCAGTCCTGAGCAATAGGCTTACGGGCTATGGTCGCAAAATTCTTAGGCTCACTGTTCGGCAGCGGATCGGGTCCCCGTTCCGCTGCCGACGCCGGCTTGCCCGGTGCGGAGTCCGCAGCCCCTGATCCTGCGGCGGACGAGCTGGCCGTCACGGAGGCGGCGTTGCACGATCTGCGCAGGACGGTGCTGGGCAAGGGCGCCGAACTGCCCACTTTGGTGGTCTCCCAAATCCTGCTGCTACTGGACACCCTGAACGCGCTGATCGGCTACATTGTCAGCTCCGGGGCCTCCACCGAACAACGGGTGCTGCTGAACGCGATCATCACCGATTACCTGCCGTCCCCGCTGCGCGCCTACCTGAAGCTGTCGGCGTCGGCGAGGGAGACTGGTTCCGCCGACACCGGTGTGCTGCTCGACCAGCTGGACACGCTGTACGCCACCGTCGGCAACCTGGACAACCAGGTCCGGACGGGGGCCGTCACGGAACTCGCCGTTCACGGCCAGTTCCTCAGGGACAAATTCAACGTCGACGGTCTTCGCTTGGAAGGACACTAGTGGCTTCAATGGTCGCGGGCAGCAACGCCGCCCTCACTGCAGAGAACCCGGGCTTGGGGACAGTGCTGCTGGGGATCGGCTGGGACACGGTGCCCAGCCGCGGTCCGCAACCCGAACCGGTCCCCATGATCATTATGTGTGGACCGGACGGGCATGCTGTCTCGGACGAGCACCTTGTGTTCTTCAACCAGCTCGCCAGTCCCGAGGGCAGCATCGCGTTTGCCGGCACAGAGGACCAGGAGCAGATCGACGTAGACCTCAACCGGGTACCCGAGGCCGTCAGCAAAATTGCGGTACTGATCTACATCGACCCGGATGTTCGCGGGCCCGGCACCTTCGGCGCCGTCAGGAACACCTATCTTCGGATCGCCGACGAGAAGGACCGTGAGCTGCTCCGCTTCCAGGTTCCGCCGGTCAACCTGGACAAAATCAACGCCATGATCCTTGGCGAGCTGTACCGGCACGCCGGAGGCTGGAAATTCCGGGCCGTGGGCCAGGGCTACGAAACCGGGCTTGCGGCAGTTGCCGCCGACTTCCGGCTGAAGCTCTAACGTGGTCCGGGACCGCAACGCCCCCAGGGCGGACCTTGACTATCTCAGCCGCAGGCAAAGGCCCCAGGCCACGCCCCAGGCCACGGGGCAGCAGGTGGTGGCGCCGGCCGCTGAACCGGCCGCGGCAGCGGCCAGCCTGAGTCTCGGAACCCGCGGGACCAGGGCCCCGGCTGCTGTTCCGGCCGCGCACGGTGGCGGCCGGCAAGGTGCCGGCGCCCCGGCTGCGGGCGCAGGGCTCGAGCTCCGGCCCGGCGGTGCCCCGCCGGCGAAGGACCGCCCCGCGACGGCGACACAGTCCAGCGTTCCGAAGCCGGGGCAGCCATTCCCTGCACCCGCCTTCGGTGAGCTCCGACAACTCGACCAGGCACACCCGGTCGTGCGCCTGAATGCCCGGCAGTCGGCGATCGGCTCGCTTCTGGTGACCGGGGCCCGCTCGGTCGCGTGGGAGGATGAACACTTCACCACCGGGGCGCACCACAGTGGCGGGCACCGGGCGGGAACCTCGGTTACTACGCCCGGGAACCGTCCCTTGGCCGGTCTCCAGGACGGGGCCGGGGTGGTGGCCCTGCGCCACGTGCGGCAGCTCCGCCGGGCCTTGTTCATTGCGGGCGAGACCCCGCTCACCATCGGCGTCTTCGACGGGGCGGCTGCGGCGGTTGCGCCGAGGAACGACGCCGGGCTCCGGACGGTGCTCTACCTCGCCCGCATCGGCGCGGTCCTTGAACTGCGTGCCGAGTTCGTTCCGGCCGATGCATCCGATCTGGCCGTGTGGACCTGGTTCGGCTTCAGCATGACGTTACCGTTGGATGAGCGCGTTCTGCGACATTAGTGCGGCGCCGGACCGGCACCACACCCGCAGCTATCACTAAGGGGATTATGCAGCATTTCAGAGCGTTGGCAGAGTCCGTCAAGGAGCGGCTGTTCCATGTGCGGCCCGAGGCACTGGACCGGGCATCGGATCCCGGACTGCTGGCCGTGGCCCTGGGGGCCACGCTCTACACGCCGGCCACCCGGAAGGACCTGGCCGGCGGAATCCGCAAGCAGACAGCGGCAGGCTGCGTGAGTACAGTCATTTGCCTGGAGGACGCCGTGCCGGACGGGGAGGTGCCGGCGGCCGAGGAAAATCTCCTGGCCGCGCTGACAGAGCTTGCTGCCACGGACCGGCCGGACGAATTGCCGCTGATCTTCATCCGCTGCCGGACACCGGAGCAACTGCTGGATGTCGGACGCCGGGCCGGTGCGGCGCTGTGCGCCGTCTACGGGTTTGTGCTGCCCAAATTTGAGAACGAAACCGGGCGGGCGAGGGCCTTTATGGAAGCGCTGCAGCAGTTAAACCGGGATTCCGGCCGCGCCGGGGATCCGCAGCGGCCCCCGCTGCTGGCCATGCCGATCATCGAGGACCCGGCTACCACCCACCTGGAATCGCGGGTCCGTGTGCTGACGGACAACCTGGCGCTCGTCAACGAGTTCCGCGCGTCGGTCCTCTGCATCCGTATCGGCGCAACGGACATGTCCAGTGCTTTCGGGCTGCGGCGCTCCCGTGACCTGACGATCTATCACGTGAAGGTCGTGGCCAGCGTCATCGGCGACATCGTTAACATCTTCGGCCGGCCGGAGGACGGCTGGGTCATCTCCGGTCCCGTGTGGGAGCACTTCGTCAACACGGAACGGGTGCTGCGGCCGCAGCTGCGCTCCACCCCCTTTGAGGCCGCAAACGAGGGAGAACTCCGGAAGCGGCTCCTGACGGAGAACCTCGACGGACTCATCCGCGAGATCGAATTGGACCAGGCCAACGGGCTGCTGGGCAAGACAGTGATCCATCCGAGCCATGTGCCAGTGGTCCACTCCCTGTCCGTGGTGAGCCATGAGGAGTACCTTGACGCCCTGGACATTGCCGGAGACCCCGGCGGCGGCGCCAAGGCCTCGTCGTACGGCAACAAAATGAACGAAGCGAAGCCGCACCGGGCCTGGGCCGAGCGGACGTTGCTGCGCGCCCGTGCGTTCGGAGTCGCCAGGCCCGGTGTCACGTTTGTGGACCTGCTCGAAGCGAGCATGCGATGAGCGCGCGGCGGACCGAAGGTTCCTGGCATGGAAGCTATGTGCGCGACGCACTGGCCGTCCACATCGAAACCGCACCGGACAGCCTGCTGCCGGTGCCAACCCTGGTGGGGCTGGCTCTTCGGCGCAACCCCAAACGTGCCCACCTGCTCGTATCCCGTGTGCTCGCCAAGCACGTGCCCACCGAACCCGGGATCACGACGGCGGCCGGCCGCCTGCTCGGTCTCCTGGTCCGGGCGGAACTGCAGGCGGACGCCCCGGGCGCAGCTGGCAGCGCCCGCGGCGGCGGCACCGGGACGGCCGGGCCGCTGCGGGCAGCCATCGACCACGCTGCCGCAGCGCTGGCAGGACTCCTGGCCCCGGCCCCGGCGCCCTCCGGCGAGGCCCCGTCCCCGGACGTGGACGCCCGGCAGCAACAGCAAACGCGGCGGGCCAGGACCGCTGCCGCCATGGATCTCTGCGACCAGCTGGAAGCGGAACGGGCGGTGTTTACCGGCGTGGCCACGATCGGCTACGCAGAGACCGCCACCGGGCTGGGGCAGCTGGTGGCAGAGCAGCTGGACAGCTATTACATCCACTCCACCCGGCTCGCCGGGGACAGCCTCGCCCCGGCGCCCTACGGCGTCTTCGAGGAATCGCATTCCCATGCCACCTCGCACCGGCTCCTGCCAACCAGCCACGCCGCCCTGGACCTGGCCGGGACGGTGGTCCTGGTCGATGACGAGCTCAGCACCGGCGAGACGATCATCAACACCATCCGGGAGCTGCACCGCAAGGCCCCGCACAGCCGCTACGTCGTCGCCTCGCTGGTTGACCTGCGTTCAGCGGCCGCCAGGACGCGGCTTGCGGAGCTGGCCGGGGAATTGGGCTGCGCCGTCAGCGCCGTCGCCCTGGCTCACGGCAGCATCCGGCTGCCGGCGACACTGGCGGCCGACGCGGCTGAACTGATCCGAACGGCCCCGGTCCCGGAACCCGCCGTCTGCAGCATCGGGAAGATCCGGCAACTGGACCTGAACGACGTCGTCCCGCCGGTCAGGAGCGGACGCTTCGGCGTTGCCGGCAGGCCGGATGCCCGGCAGGCAGGCGACATCGCAACGGCCCTCGCAGCGGACCTTGGCGCGGGCGCCGGGCCGGGGGAACGGCTGCTGGTGCTTGCCACGGAGGAATTCATGGCATTGCCGCTGGCCGTGGCGCTCCGGCTGCAGCAACTGCTCCCCGGCGTTGACGTCCGGTACTCGACCAGTACCAGGAGCCCGGTCGCGGCCATGGACGAACCGGGCTACGCGATCCGATCAGCCCTGGCTTTTGACAGCGGCGACGGGCCGCCGGACGGCCCCGGGCCCCGGTTCGCCTACAACTTCGCGCACCCCGGGGGACGCTTCGACACGGTAGTCATCATGGCTGAGCCTGGCACGCCCGTCGACGGGCTCACAGCCCCCGGACGGATCGCGGAGGCCGTGGCCGGCGCCGGCTCCGACGTCAGGCTGGTGCTGCTTCCCCGCCAGGAGCAGTTTCCGGCGCCGCTTGCCGGCCCCGGCTTCGGCTCGTACGCGGCCAGCGACGTGCAGTGGCTGCTGAAGGATCTGAGTTTCGCACGGCTGGAGGCGCCGACGGCGGAGCGCGAAGCGGCCATCCAGTCCGGCAAGGCCAGCTACGCGGAATCGTTGCCGCAGGAGTACGAGCCTTCGGCTGAATACGCGGTGTTGTTCCATCAGGCGCTGGAGAGCTCGGCGGCCAGGCTCGCGCACGCCGTCGGGGCCCTTACGGAGCAGGTCCTGAGGCTGCGCGGCAACGCCCCGGTACTGGTCTCGCTGGCCCGGGCCGGAACACCCGTGGGGATCCTGATGAAGCGTTGGGCCCGGGACATCCATGGCCTCGACCTCCCGCACTATGCGGTCAGCATCGTGCGCGGGCTCGGCATGGATCAAACGGCGCTCGGCTACCTCGCCGCACGGCACCAGCCGGAACAGATCATGTTCGTCGACGGCTGGACCGGCAAAGGCGCGATCGCCCGCGAACTGGCGGACGCCGTCGCGCTCTTTCGGAAAACAGACGCCGCTTCCTTCCGGCCGGATCTGGCGGTCCTGGCGGATCCGGGGCACTGTGTCCGGATTTTTGGCACCCGGGAGGACTACCTGGTTCCCTCGGCCTGCCTGAATTCCACAGTCTCCGGGCTCGTTTCACGCACCGTCTTTAACCGGGAACTGATCGGCCCCGGCGATTTCCACGGGGCGAAGTTCTACGCCCACCTCGCGTCCAGCGACGTGTCCACCACGTTCCTGGACGCCGTCACGGCGCACTTCCCAGCGGTCCGGGACGACGTGCTGGCGGCGGCATCCGCAGCACCGGCCAGGGTGGAAGAGCTCCCGGAGCCCGACTGGTCGGGATGGTCCGCCGTCGAGCGCATCAGCAGGGATTTCGGAATCAACAACGTGAACCTCGTTAAGCCGGGAGTCGGGGAGACCACGCGTGTGCTGCTCCGGCGCGTGCCCTGGAAGGTCCTTGTGCGCCCGGACGCGGCGGCCGACATCGGCCATGTGCTGCACCTTGCGCACCAGCGGGGAGTCGAGGTGGTGGAAGTGCCGGGGCTGCCGTACAGCTGCGTCGGCCTGATCCATCCCATCCATACCCCTGGCGCTACCGGTGCCGACGGAAAGAGTGTGATCGACGTATGAGTCCGTCAATCCATCCGCAGCCGCGGGCAACAGCCATTGTGGCGAGCGACCTTGACCGGACCCTGATCTACTCGGCGAACTCGATGGCGCTCCCCGGCGCCGACGACGCGGCGCCGCGGATGGTGGTTTCGGAAGTTTATAACGCGGCGCCGCTGTCATTTATGACGCGGGCGGCCGAGGATCTGCTGGCGGGGATTGTGGAGCGCAGCCACTTTGTCCCGGTCACTACCCGCACCCAGGCCCAGTTCGCCCGGGTCCGGCTGCCCGGCAGCGGCAGCGGGTATGCCGTGACGACAAACGGGGCCGTGCTGTTGGACCACGGGCAGCCTGACCCTGACTGGTCCGCCCATATCCAGCGCTCGATCCGGGGACAGTGCGCCCCCTTGGGCGAGGTCCTGGAACATCTGACCGGCGCGGCGGCCGTTTCCGGGATCCTGCGGGTGCGGACGGCGGAGGATCTTTTTGCCTATTCGATCGTCGACCGGGACGCGCTTTCTGCCGGTTATCTGGAAGAACTGGCGGCCTGGTGTCTTGACCGGGGCTGGACTACGTCCCTGCAGGGCCGCAAGCTGTACTGCGTGCCGGTCCCGATCACCAAGGAAGCCGCCGTCGCCGAAGTGCGGCGCCGGAACGGTGGCGGGATCGTCATCGCGGCCGGCGACTCCCGGCTCGATGCCGGACTCCTGGAAATGGCGGACCTGGCCGTCCGTCCGGCACACGGTGAGCTGGACTCGGACGGATTTACCCGCGCGAACCTGACAGTGACCGCGGCGTCCGGGGTGCTGGCGGGCGAGGAGATCCTCCGGCACATCAGCGGGGTGCTGGAACGGATGCTTCAGCGGACACCGGACGCCCCCGCGGAAGTCCGCGAAGCGCCTACCGCAGCAGTGTATTAATCAGCCGCGCGGCCACCTTCGCGGTGCGGCCGTCAATGTCGAAATCCGGGTTCAGTTCCGCGACATCCAGGTGCAGGAGCTTCCCGCTCGCCCCCACCTGGCGGCACACCGCGCTGATCACAGGCAACGGTACCCCGTACGCCGCAGGGGCGCTGACCCCGGGCGCCACCGATGCCGGGAGGACGTCCAGGTCGATCGTCAGGTACAGGGCGTCCAGCTGCGCCAAAAAGGCCGCCACAAAGGTCTGGGCATTCCCGGCTGAGCAGTCCTCGTCAAGCAGATACTCGACGCCGAGTTCCGCGGCGGTCCGGAAGAGCGCCCTGGTGTTGTTCGGCTCGGAGATTCCGAGGACGGCGTACCTCAGTTCCCGCCCCGCGGCGGCTTCCGTCCGGGCCATCTGCAGGAACGGGGTGCCGGAGCTCGGCCGGGCCTCGTCGCGGAGGTCGAAGTGGGCATCGAGGTTCAGGACGCCAACACGCAGGCCGCCGCGCACCGCAGCGGAGCCGGCCACGCCCAAGTAGCTCGCAAACGCGGTCTCGTGCCCGCCGCCGAGCACCACGGGCAACTGCCCGTCATCGAGCAAGCCGGTGATGGCGGCCCCGGCACGGGCCTGTCCGGCCTCCAGGGCGTCCCCGGTCACCGTAACGTCGCCGGCGTCGTGGACGTCCCGGCCCAGGTGGAAAGCGAGCGGACCGAGCGCGGAGCGGATCGCGGCGGGGGCCGACGCTGCCCCGGTCCGGCCCTTGTTCCGGCGGACCCCGGCGTCGCTGCCGAAACCAAGAATCACCGCCGGACGCGCGGACGCGGGGCGCCCTGATGCTGCCTGGACAGGACGCGGGGCATACGGGGTGACGGCCTGCCACCAGCGCCGGTCCTCGGGGCCGTCCCCGTCGAACCGCCCGGTCCAGGGCTGTGGGGGGACATTAACGGCGGGCAGGGGAGGAACCATGCCCCTAGCTCACCGCAGCCGGGGCCGAAAAACCAGCCGCGCCGCCGCCGTGCTGTCCGAAATCCCGGAACCTGCACGTTTAACGGCGCCGAGATGGCATTTCGTGGCAATGTTCCCGGGGGACACTGCCACGAAATGCCATCTCGGCGGGCGGGTAGGCGAGGAGGTGCGGGGGTTCCTTAGTGGATGCCCAGCGCAGCCTCGATCGGGCCGATCCCAAAGAACAGCAGGAACGCCGCGGCGACGGCCCACATCAGCGGGTGCACTTCGCGGCCGCGGCCCTGGACCAGCCGGATCAGCACAAAGGAGATAAAGCCGGCGCCGAGGCCGTTGGCGATGGAGTAGGTAAACGGCATCAGCGTGAAGGTCAGGAACGCCGGGATCGCGATGCCCCAGTCCTGCCAGTCGATCTTGCCGACCTGGGAGACCATCATAAAGCCCACAACGACGAGCGCCGGGGCCACCGCTTCGAACGGCACCAGGTTGATCAGCGGGGTGAAGAACATCGCGACCAGGAACAGCAGGCCGGTGACGATCGAGGCCAGGCCGGTGCGGGCACCTTCGCCAATGCCTGCGCCGGATTCCACGTAGATCTGGTTCGAGGAGACGGAGGCGCCGCCGCCGATTATCGCGCCCAGGGCATCAATCTGCAGCACACGGTCCACATTGGGGATGTTGCCGTCCTTGTCGATGGTGCCGGCTTCGGTGGCCAGGCCCACCATGGTGCCCATCGCGTCGAAGAAGATGCTCAGCAGGATTACGAAGGCCAGCAGGGTCGCTGCGACGAAGCCGAGGTGTTCGAAGGCGCCGAAGGGGTTGGCCTTGCCGATCAGGGACAGGTCCGGCGCGGCCCATTCGGTGAACTTGGGCGCCACAAGGGACCAGCCCTGCGGGTTGAAGTTCTTGCCGTCGAAGCTGGGTCCAATATGGAGCGTGAATTCCAGGATCACGGACAGGACCGTGGAGGTGACGATGCCGATCAGGATGGCGCCCTTGACCTTGCGGACCACGAGGCCGATGGTGAGGACCAGTCCGACGACGAACACCAGCGTGGGCCAGCCCAGCAGTTTGCCGTCGAAGCCGAGGCCGACGGGGACCGTGGTGCCTGCGACGTCCGGGATGCGCCGGACGAAGCCGGCGTTAACCAGGCCGATCAGGGCGATGAACAGGCCGATGCCCACCACAATTGCGGTCTTCAACCCTTCCGGGACGGCCTTGAACACGGCGGTCCGGAAGCCGGTCAGGACCAGGATCAGCATGGTGACGCCGGAGAGGACCACCAGGCCCATCATGTCCGGCCAGGTCAGGCCCGGGTTCGTGGCGACGGTGACGGCCACAAAGGCGTTGACGCCGAGGCCCGTCGCGAGCGCGAAGGGATGCTTGGCCCAGGCTCCCATCAGGATGGTCAGGATGCCGGCCACAAAGGCGGTGACGGCCGCGACCGCCGGGAAGCCGAGGGTGGCGCCGGAGGAATCGGGTCCCGAGAGGATCAGCGGGTTCAAAACCACGATGTAGCTCATGGCGAAGAACGTGGCGAACCCGCCGCGGATCTCGCGCGAGAAGTTCGACCCCCGTGCGGAGATCATGAAATACCGGTCGAGTGCAGAGCCCTGCTTAAGCATTGGTCCTCCGGGGGATGTGGATGGTTACCTGAATCTTATTAGGCGGGCACGCAGCGTCTGGCCCATTTCGCCTAGTCTGTAAGGAACCCAACACTAGGAGCAGCCTTTTCCATGCGCCTCATCCGACAGTTTCTGAGCGCCCTGCTGGGCACCGCAATCTTCGCCGCCGTCCTGCTGGGCGCGGTTGCGCCGGCATCGGCCCACGACGTTGCCGAGTCCACCAGCCCGGCCGCCGGCGCCACGGTGGCCACGCCGCCAGCGCAGGTGTCGGTGACGTTTAGCAAGAATCCGCTGGGATTGGGTGCACAGATCGTTGTGAACACCGGCGACGGCGCCAACTGGGCCGACGGGGCCGTCGAGATCGTGGACAACGTCGCCTCGCAGCGGCTCAAGCCCGGCGCCCCTGCCGGGCCGTACACCGTGGCATGGCGGGTCGCCAGCTCGGACGGCCACCCCATTGAAGGCACCTTCACCTTTACGGCCACGGCGGGAGCAGCGGGCTCGACGTCGGCGGCCGCAGTCCCCACGATGGGAACCGCCGCGCCGGGCGTCACAACGGCGCCGGAGCAGCCGGTCGGTTCTGCCGAGCCGTTCCCCTGGAGCATTGTGATCTTCGTGGGGACTGCCATCGGCATTGTGGTGGCCTTGGCCCTGATGGCCAAGCGCCGGCTGGCCGGCCGTGACGAGCAGGGTGAGACTGTCAGCAGCCAGGCGGCCGACCGGAGCGAAACCGGGAACTAAGACTGCCTATGCCGGCGCCGCCAGGGCGTAGCTGCCGGGCACCAGCGAGGAAAAACCCTCGGGGTAGACCTTGGCCGAGATCGCCTGGCCCACCACCTTCGCCTGACGCAGGACTTCCTTCGGGGTCGGCGTGATGAGTTCGCCCACCCCCACCAGGTACATCCCGAGGGCGTGCATGGCCGCCGTCAGGGTTTGCCCGGCCGACACGCCGAGCTCGGAAAGCATCCTGCGCAGCTGGCTGTGGGCACAGCGGGTCAGGACGAGATGGTCCGCGAGCAGGATCCCGCCGGGCGTGCGGACAGCCCACCGCGGGGTGGGCCCGTCGGCGTCGAGGTGGTCCAGCTGCAGTGCCCGGATATTGGTCCGGACGTCCAACTTGTGGCTGGCGGCATAGTTCCGCAGGTGCCGGAGGATCTCATTGCGTTCCTGCAAACTGGCGGCGTCGGCCGCGTCGCAACGTTGCACGGAAGACGCGTTGGCCGGGTGGCCGGCACCCAGCAAATCGAGCCCGTCCACAATGATGGAAGCCACCCCGCGCCGCTGCAGCTCGCTCGCCACTGCGAGCCCGGACAAACCGGTGCCGATCACAATGGCAGCGGTCCGTTCGATATCGGCGGACATTGGCGTGCTCGACACTGCAGGGCCTCTCTTCGAATCGTGCCAGTTGCCGGGCAGGTGCCCCGGACGCGTTCCCGGACCGCGTCGACCACGGCTCCCTCGGGTCCCGGGTTCTGAAACACGAGTCTCGGTTCAGCAACGAATCGAAGACTATCCAACATTTCCTGCCGTGGATAGACCAAGCAGGAGATAGGCGCCGCCCGGAGCTTCCGGCAGCTTCTTCCGCCCCGCAAACCGCGAAAAGTCGGAGAAATCAGCGGTTTCAGCCGCGGAATCTTCGGGCACGTCGGCAGCGGACGCGGCATCCGGGCCGCGTCTGGCAGAATAGCCGCAACATCAGGCAAGAATCGCGAGGAGGCGGACCCCATGGGCCCAGAACAGGTGCATCCGGATCCGGCAGGGGATTCCCCCGAAAAGCCCGAGGCTCCGCGGGGGATCGTGGTCGGCGTCGACGGCTCAGACCACAGCAAGTGCGCCCTCGTGTGGGCCGCCCGCGAGGCGCAGCGCCGCAAGCGTCCCCTGCACATCGTGACCGCCTATTCAGTGCCGATCTTTGCGGCGTCAGGACTCGACGGCGGCTACGCGACGGTGGACGATTCGGTGATCCGCGAAGGCGCGGAGGCCATCCTGAAGCAGGCCGTGAACAAGGTCGCCGGGTACCAGATCGACGTCGATGCCTCGGTCGAGAACGGCGACGCATCCGGTGTCCTGCTGGAAATGTCCGAAACCGCGGAGCTGCTGGTATTCGGCACCCGCGGCCGTGGTGGCTTCGTCGGACGGCTGCTCGGATCCGTCAGCAGTGCGCTGCCGGCGCACGCCAAATGTCCGACCGTCACGGTTCCCCTGGTCTGCGCCGACCGCCTGGGCGAGACGACTGTCGACAAGCATGTCCTGGCGGAACAGTCGAAGTCCGGGCACGTACCGATCGAAAACGTGGTGGTGGTCGGCGTCGACGGCTCCGAACAGGCCCGGGTGGCGGTAATGGAGGCGGCCGCGCAGGCGGAACGGCTCTCCGCGCCGCTGCGGGTGGTTTGCGCCGTCCCGCAGTACAGCGGGTCGCTGGCCTGGGTCCCGGCGCCGATGGACCGCGAGGCGCTTTTCGCCGATATCCGGACGCAACTCGACGCCGGTACTGCCTGGATCAGAAGCCACTTTCCCCGGCTCACCGTGGAGACCCAACTCGTCGACGGTTCGCCAGTGGACATCCTCGTCCAAGCCAGCCGGCAGGTGGAACTGGTGGTTGTCGGCACCCGCGGCCGCGGGGGCTTCGCCGGAATGATGCTCGGTTCCACCTCAGACGGGATCCTCCATCATGCCAAGGGCCCCGTTATGGTGGTCCCTGACCGGGAGGATCCCCGGCTGGCTGACCGGGTGAACTTCGGGCCCATTCTCGGAAATTCCTAAGGAGCCGCGGGCAGCGGTGCTCGGACGCGGCGTTGTTTATGCTGACCGGGCCTAGGCAGTGAGTGACGTGCAGGCTTCCCCGCCCCCGATATCGGACGACGCCGGGACAGACCCGGCCGCGCCGGCGCCGGGTCCCATCCCGGGGCCCGGCGTAGACGATCCCTGGCTCCCCGGCTGGCTGGTCCGCCGCCCGCTGACCGCCGGCTGGGCCTGGACCGGGTTCTGGGCAGCGCTGATCGTTGCGGACGACGTCTTCGACTACGCTGGCTGGGCCTGGTCTGTGCTGGTCGGAATGGCCGCACTGCCAACGGTGCTGGCAACTGTCGCCTTGCTGCATGCCACCCCGCGACGGCATCTTAAACGGCGCAAGGATTCCGTGCTGGGGCACTTCTTCGTGCGGTTCCTGGCCCTCACGGCCGCATTTCTCGTGTGGGGTGTCTCGGTGGTCATAAGCGCCTCGATTTCCACCACTATCCAGTCCCTCGTCGGCGCCTCCGAGCGGGAGGTTACGGCCGTGGGGTTTAATCTCCTGCTGGCCGCCGTTCCGCTGGTGGTCTCCGTGCTCTGGCTGGCGTTTATCGTCCGCTGCGCGTGGTTCCTCCGGCGACTCCGCGGCTGGAAACAGGACCCCGCTTCGTCCTTGGTGCCGGGTAAGTTCCTGCGCCGGCGCCCGCGGTTCAGGCGTGTTGTTGTCGGACTTGCGCACCCCGGGCTGCTGCTCGTTGCCGGGCTGGGGACCTCGGTGCTCGCGCTTGTGCTCGGGGCGGTCGAGCTGACGCTGAACGTGCTGACCTGAGCGCCCGGCGGGGGTTTTGCCGCGGCGGCAGTCCACCCAAACCAATTCGGCAGGCACTGGTGAAACCGAACAACCCCGGGCGTACAGTTGAATCATGAGCTGCAAGGTTGGAGCGCCGTCACAATGACGCGCAAATGGCTGCGATGGATCCCCGCATTGACGGTGCCTGCCGTGATCGCGGCCGGGATCCTGGCCGGATCCCTGCCCGCGAAGGCCGGGGACCGGCTCCCCGAGAAGACCCCCCAGCAGGTATTGCTCCTAATCGCCCAGCCCACCGGCAAATCCCTCTCCGGAACACTGGAACAACACTCCGCGACCGGCCTTCCCGAGCTTCCGAAGTCGGCCCCGGAGGCGGCAGCACCGGAAGCAGCATGGCTGGAGCTGCTCACGGGGTCCCACACGGCACGCGTCTACCTTGACGGCCCCGGGAACGCCCGGGTGCAGGTCATGGACCGGATGGCCGAGCGGGACGCGATCCGGCGCGGCAATGATTTGTGGTTCTACAACTCCAAGGACAACACCGCCGCCCACACCCGGCTCCCCGCCGGTGATGCGGGTGCCCACCAGGCAGACCCCGGACCGGCAGCAACCCCCAGCGAGCTGGCGGACAAACTGCTTGCTACCGTCGACCCGGGTACTGAGGTGACCGTGGGTCCGGACGTTCAGGTGGCGGGCCGGCCGGCATACAACCTCCTGATGACCCCGACCTCGGATGTCACTTTGATGGGCTCCGTCGCCATCGCCGTCGACGGCGAAACCGGACTCCCGCTCCGCGTCGAGGTGAAGGCCAGGGGACAGGCCGAACCGGTCTTCAGCCTGGCTTTCACGAGCCTCAAGCTTGAGGCCCCGGACGCTTCGCTATTCAACTTCACCCCGCCGCCCGGGGCAACGGTGCAAGAAGTTCCGCTGCCGGATCATTCCGCCGACGCCGCCACACCGCCGTCGGATACCGCAAAGCCGAAAGAGGCGACGCGGCCCGCTGTCACCGGCAGCGGCTGGGAGTCGGTGCTCGAGGTCCCGGCGGGCGCCGCGGCGCTGCAGGGCCGGACCCAGCGACAAAACGGGGCCCCGGACCCGGCGACCGACAACCCGCTGCAGCCCGGTCCCTCGCTTCCCGAAGGATCAGGTTCCGGCAACGCAGCACTGTTGGATCAGCTTGCCGTCGCCGTCCCGGGAGGGCGCC
This sequence comes from Arthrobacter sp. EM1, assembly GCF_029964055.1. Lineage (NCBI taxonomy): Bacteria > Bacillati > Actinomycetota > Actinomycetes > Micrococcales > Micrococcaceae > Arthrobacter > Arthrobacter sp. EM1. The sequence goes on from NZ_CP124836.1 coordinate 14,359, forward strand.
TCGTGTCGACGTCGCTGCTAAATGTACTGATCCTCGACGACGGGCGGATCTTCGTCGGTTCGGTGCCGCTGGAGCGGTTGCAGGCCGCCGCCACGCCGCGGTGAACCATCCGGTGACTGCCGCGTGACCGCCGCCGCGCCGGTGCCGGAACTGAGCATCGAGACCACCGGTCTGAGCAAGCACTTCGGGCGGCAACTGGCCGTCGACAGCGTCGACCTTGCAGTGCCCAAGGGCTCTGTGTTCGGCTTCCTTGGTCCCAACGGCTCAGGGAAGACCACCACCATCCGGCTCCTGCTCGGGCTGGCCGAGGCCACGTCCGGCTCCGTCCGGGTCCTGGGGCAGGAGATGCCGGGGCAACTGCACGGTGTGCTGCCCCGGGTGGGTGCCCTGGTCGAAGGGCCTGCTTTCTACCCGTTTCTCTCCGGGGCTGACAACCTGTACCGCTTCGATGCCGCGGATCCCCGCGTTTCCGCCGCCAGCCGGAAGGCCCGCGTGCAGTCGGCGCTGGAGCGGGTGGGCCTGACGCACGCGGCGGACAAGAAAGTCAGGGCATATTCGCTGGGTATGAAGCAGCGGCTCGGCATCGCCAATGCCCTGCTGGCACCGCGCGAACTCCTGATCCTGGATGAACCCACGAACGGGCTGGATCCACAGGGAACGAGGGAGGTCCGCAGCCTGGTGCGCTCACTGGCGGCTGACGGAGCCACGGTGTTTGTCTCCAGCCACCTGCTGGCAGAAGTGGAGCAAATCTGCACCCACGCGGCCGTTATGAGTGCGGGCCGTCTGGTGGCCCAGGGGACCCTCGCGGAATTGCGCCAGGGCGGGCAGCCGCGGATCAGGCTCGTGAGCCCGGATGCGGGGGCTGCGGCGGAGGTGCTGGTCCGGCTGGGTTTGAGCCCGGAACCGGGTCTTCCGGCCGGCACTCCTTCTGGCGGTGACGGGGTGATCTATGCGCCGTTCCCCGCGTCGGCAGGCCATCCAGCCGTGGCTCCGGAGGCGATCGTCGCCGCGCTGGTGGCGGCCGGGGTCCGGGTGCGTGGCTTCGCCACGGAACAGGTCAGTCTGGAAGAACGCTTTGTGGCGCTGACGGGGGAGGGTTTTGACGTTGTCCGGTAAAGAACCCGGCCCCGGCGGGGCGGCAGACCCGGGCGAGAGCAACCGTGCGGCACCGGACCACAGCCCGGAGCCTGCGCCCCATCGCGGTGGCCGGTGGAGGCATGGGCTGCTCGCCTCGGAACTCGGGGTACTTTTCCGCCGCCGCCGCACCTGGGCGATGCTGGGTGCGCTCGCGGCAATTCCGGTCCTGATCGCCGTGGCCGTCCGGGTGTCCTCCGCGGCGCCGCCGGGCCGGGGACCGGCGTTCCTGGACCGGATTTCCCAGAACGGTCTGTTTGTCGGCGTGACAGCCATGCTCGTCGCCGTGCCATTGTTCCTGCCGCTGACCGTGGGCGTCGTGGCGGGGGATACCGTGGCCGGCGAGGCCGGCCTGGGCACCCTGCGGTACCTGCTGGTGGCGCCCGCGGGCCGGGTCCGGCTGCTGCTCGTGAAGTACACCGGAGCGGTCGTCTTCGCCGTGGCGGCGCCGTTGGTCCTGGCTTTGGTCGGGGCCGCAGTCGGGGCGTTGCTCTTCCCGGTGGGACCGGTCACGCTGCTCTCCGGCGATTCGATCGGTGCGGCCGATGCGTTGCTGCGCCTGCTGCTGATCGCGGCCTACCTTACGGTCTCGCTGATGGGTCTCTCCGCGATCGGGCTCCTGATGTCCACCCTCACTGACGTGCCGGTGGGGGCGATGGCATCCACGGTGGTGCTCTCGGTGCTCGCACAGGTCCTGGATGCGCTCCCGCAGCTCGAATGGCTGCACCCGTGGCTCTTCAGCCACTATTGGCTGGACTTCGCGGACCTGCTGCGCCAGCCTGTCGTGTGGGATTCATTCCTGGCGAATGTGCTCCTGCAGGGTGGCTACGTCACCGTCTTCGGCGCACTCGCCTACGGCAGGTTCATCACGAAGGACATACTCTCCTAGGCCGCCCGCCGGCAAACGGGCGACGGTGGACCCCCGGGTCAGTACCGGGCGGCGACGGGGTACAGCTGCATCCCGGACATATAGGCCAGGTCCGTCACTGTAAGCCCGGCGTCCTCGTTCAGCGCCTGGACCACACGGCCGCCGCCGAGGTAGATCGCAACGTGATAAAACCCCGGTGCGGAGCCCCACACCAGTAGGTCTCCGGGGACGGCCTGCGACAGCGGAACGTGTACAGGGGCTTGGGCGAACTGCTGGGACGCGGTGCGGGGCAGGTACTTCCCGGCAGCGGCGAACGCGTTTTGCACCAGGCCGGAACAGTCGAAGCCATAAGGCCCCGTTCCGCCGTACTGGTAGAAATAGGGCGACCCCACCTTACCGAGAGCCACGGAGATCGCGGTCTGGATGGAGCCGCCGGGCGCTGGCGCCGGCGCTGGTGCTGGCGCCGGCGCTGGTGCGGGTGCTGGCGCCGGCGCTGGCGCTGGTGCGGGTGCGGGTGCGGGTGCTGGCGCGGGTGCCGGTGCAGGTGCGGGTGCCGGGACCGGCGCGGCGGCTGGCGGAGCCGGGTTTGGAACGTTGATGACCGGGGCAGCCGGGAGGTTGGTCCCGGGAGCGGCATTTCCCGCAGCGGAGGTGTTTGTGGCGGGGGTCCCGACGCCGGCCTGCGACCCTGCCGCCGGGGCTGCGGCAGCAGTGACTGCCCCGAGCCGATCCTGCTGTCGCTGACGTTCCAGGGCATCCACCCGGGCCGATTCCAACGCAACCGTGGTGTTCTTGAGATCCGCGAGCTGTTCCACAAGCACGGTCCGCTGCGCTTTGGCCTCGGCCACGGCCGTCCGCTGGGCCTCGTTGGCATGCTCGGCGTCGAGCTTCCGTGCCTCCGCCGTCCGTGCGGCTTCATCGGCGGCCCGGTTGGCGTCGGCGGCTGCGGCCGTCAGCGATTCCGCGGCCGCGGCCGCGGTTTCTGCCGATTCGAAGGCCCTGGTTCGGCCAGCCGTCACGGCCTCGAGGGTTGCGGCCTGCTGCAGGGCGTTGGTGCCACCGCTGACAAAGCTGCTCAGTGCGGGATTAAGTCCGCCGTTGCGGTAGAGGTCGCCGGCGAGCTGGCCGATCTGCTTGCGCGTTTTCTGCTGTTCCATCCCGGCGGCGGAGGCTTTGGCGGCGGCAACCGTGGCGGCGTCCCGACGCATCTGGAGCTCCCCGAGGGCTTCGCCGTAAGCGTTATTGGCCTGCAGGGAGGCGGCGAGGCTGGTGTCCTGGGCTGCGGAGGCGTCGGCCAGCAGCCGGTCAATCGAGGTGACTTGCGCTGCCGTCGCGCCTTCACTGGCTTTCGCGGCTGCGATCTCGTCAGGAGACGGGACCGCCGGCGAGGCCGGGACCTGGAAAGCCGGCGGCAGGGTGGCGGCGTTGGCGGGCAGGGCCAAGGATCCCAGAAGTACAACTGAGGCGCACAGTGCGGCCGTCTTTCGGCCGGAACCGGTCCAAATCATGGGTCAACCTCGTTGCAGTGTCGGGCTGGAGCGGGCGGGCCGGGTTTCCGGCAGATGAAAACCCGCGGCTGATCCCCAGCACGGTCGAGGCTACGTGCCAATTGCCACTTTGGCAACAATGGTCACATCAATAACATAAACAACAACAATGTCATTTGTTGTCATTGTGCCGGGTGTGTCGCCACAAGGGGCGCACAGCGCTGTCCCGCGGCGGTCCTCCCGGGCAAGGGCAAGGGCACGGCTGTGGCCGTGCGCCGGTGGCTGCCGGGCTAGCCCCAGCCGAGTTCGTGCAGGCGCTCGTCGCTGATGCCGAAGTGGTGCGCGATCTCGTGGACCACCGTCACAGTCACTTCCTCGATCACGTCCTCGCGGGATTCGCAGATCTCCAGGATCGGCGCGCGGTAAATCGTGATGCGGTCCGGCAGCGAGCCGGCGTCCCACCATGAGTCCCGTTCGGTCAGCGGCACACCCTCGTATAAGCCCAGCAGCACGGTGTCCGGGTCCTCGCCGGGCTGGGGGATGTAGTCGTCCTCGATGAAGATGGCCACATTGTTCATGGTCTTGGCGAGTTCAGCCGGGATGTGGTCCAGGGCGTCAGTCACCGCGGCTTCGAAGTCCGACTCGGACATCGGGAACGGTGCGCGGGTGTGGCCGGTGCCGTGTCCGCCGTCGTCCGGTCGGTCCGGGATGATTGGCAGGCCTGGCGGCAGGGAAGCTGGCATAGCTGAAACCCTAGCGCCGAATCAGCGGGACCTGCGCCGGGTCAGCCCAACCCCCACGAGGCAGATGGCACCGCCCACCAGGCCCCAGACGGTAGGGATCTCGCCGAGCACAAGCCAGGAAATGAGGATCGTGGTGCCGGGCACCAGATAGGTGGTGGCGGCGAGCCGGCCGGCATCGATCATCGAGAGTGCATAGGCCCAGGTGGTGAACGCAATCGCGGTGGGGAATACGCCGAGGTAAACGAGTCCCAGGGTGGCCGGCAGCGGGGCGGCCTGCAGTTCGGCAAACAGTTGTCCGCTGAAGGGCAGGCAGCAGACGGCGCCGACCATGATTCCGAACCAGGTGGCCTGGGCAGCGGGAATCTTCCGCAGCACGGGCTTCTGCACGATCACACTGACCGCGGCCAGGGCAGCGGCCAGCAGGCAGAGCAGCACCCCGGTGACGTCCGCCGGCGACCGCTGGCCGGAGCCGAGCGCGATCACGGCAACCCCGCCAAACGCAACGAGGCTGCCGATAATCAGCCAGCGCGGGAAGCCTTCCTTGAGGATCACCCCGGCCATGATGGCGACCATAATCGGGTTGACGTTGATCAGCAGGGCCGCCGTGCCGGCGTCGAGGAGATGTTCTGCGGCGTTCAGTGCAACGTTGTAGCCGCCGAACCACATGATGCCGTAGGCCAGGATCGGCCACCATTCGCGTCCCCGGGGGAGCTTGCTGTTTTTCAGCAGGCGCGGCAACACCACAAGGCCAAGAACGACGGCGGCAATCGCCAGTCTGCCGAGGGTCAGGGAGCCGGGGGAGAAGCTGGGCCCCACGGCTCGAATGCCCACAAAGGCCGAGGCCCACAGGACCACTGTGACGATGACGGCGGCAATGCCGAGCCGACTGATCTGTCCCGTGTCGGGGGCGCGCTTCAAGGGCTGGACTGCGGGAGTGTTCGGCGGCACGCTGTCGGTGCCGTCCGTGTGCGCGCTGTCCGGTTGGGGGGAGCCTGTCTGGGCTGTTGTTGCCATACAGCCAATCTAGTGCGTCCAGGGTCTTTGGGACTGGCGGAAATCGGCCACGTCCAGCCGGGTCCCCGGCAGTTGCGGCCGGACGGGACCTAGCTGCCGACGCGGCTCACCGCAGGGGCGGGCGGCGGCCTAAATGGCCGCAGCGACCGCAGCGAGCGCGGTCGATCCGTGCCGCCACTGCTGCCAGTGGAGGGGCACATCCACATGCGCTGCAGGGTCCAAAGTCACGAGCGTACGGCGCTTCAGCTCCGCCGAGACCTCGATTTCGGGGAGCAGTCCCCATCCCATCCCCCAACGGATGGCTTCGCCGGACACATGGGCGGCCGGGACGTAATGCCGCGGCGGCTGGAGTTCCACGTTGCCCACGTCCCGCAGGTACCGGTCCTGCAGGTCGTCCTTGCGGTCGAACATGATGACCGGGGCGCCGGCAAGTGTTTCCGCCGCCGTCCCGCGGGGGAACCACCGGGCGGCGAAGTCCGGCGTGCAAACCGGCAGGCAGCGCATGACACCCAGCCGCCGGGAGGAACAGGCCGGCGCCGCCTTGGCCGTAGTGGTGATGGCCGCGGACGCGGCACCGCTGCGGAGGAGCTCCAGGGAGTAGTCCTGGTCCTCGCGCGGAATTTCCAGCTGGACCGTGCCGGCCACCGCGGCCAGTCCGGACAGGCGGTGGTGGTTTGCTGCCGGCGCCGGGCTGGGCAGCATCGCGTGGTTCGGCGCACTCGGGGCCGGCGCCCGGCTCCTGGCGCCGGTATTCGCCCGGCCGGGCAGCTGGCGCATGTTCGACGGCGGCATCGCCCTGGTCATGGTCACCCTGGCTGTCATGCTCGTAGTCTGAACCTGTCAGCCGTTCCGCATTGCACGTCACTCAACACCCCAAGGGATTCCCCATGTACGTCCCCTCGCATTTCTCCGCCGACCGGCTTGCCATCAAGGAGCTGCTCTCGAACCCCGGGGCGGCCAACCTCGTGACATCAACGGAAAGTGGACTGCTCGCTACGCTGCTGCCGTTCGTCTATGACCCGGAGGCGGGTGGGCACGGGGCACTATTGGGCCATGTCGCCCGCAACAACGACCAGTGGCTGCAGCCGGCCCTGGGCGAATCCCTGGTCATCATCCAGCGGGCCGATGCCTACATTTCCCCGTCCTGGTACCCGTCCAAGGCCGAACACGGCCGGGTTGTGCCAACGTGGAACTACACCACCGCGCACGTCTACGGCCGGCTCGTCGTCCATGACGACCCGGTCTGGGTGGAGGACCTTGTCCGGCGGCTGACCGCACTGCATGAAGCAGCCTCGGCGAAGCCGTGGACGGTGGACGATGCCCCTGGCCGTTTTGTCGCCGGCCAGCTCCGGGCAATTGTCGGCGTCGAACTAGTCATTACGAGGGTGGAAGCAAAACGAAAGCTCAGCCAGAACCGGTCGACGGACGATATTGGCGGCGTCATTACCGGGCTGCGGGCCAGGGGAGAGCTGGAATCGGCCGGCGATGTCGAGCGGGCGCAGCAGGAGACAATCCAGCGCAGCTGAGCACTCCGCGGCCGGGCGGTTAGAAATTTTTGGAAATTCCGGGCGTCTGCCCTTATAGTTTTATAGTCCAGTTCGGAGCAACTCGAAAGGACAAAAACGAACGGCTTCGGCCCTTTATTTTTGCCCTGGTGAGCCGAATTGAGTCTTGGCCCCCATCGTCTAGCGGCCTAGGACACCGCCCTTTCACGGCGGCGGCACGGGTTCGAATCCCGTTGGGGGTACGCAAGGAACTGGTCAGGCCGGATGGGAAAGTCTGGTAGGCTAAGAGCCTTGAAAAATTGCAGTAGCGATACTGCAGAGAAGCAAGAAAATAGCAAGGCCCTGTAGCGCAGTTGGTTAGCGCGCCGCCCTGTCACGGCGGAGGTCGCGGGTTCAAGTCCCGTCAGGGTCGCTCTGATGGCCAGAAGAAATTCCGGCCATCATGGTGACGTGTCACCTAGGCTCTGTAGCTCAGTTGGTAGAGCGTTCGACTGAAAATCGAAAGGTCACCGGATCGACGCCGGTCGGAGCCACCACTGGGAAGCATCAGTTCTTTTGGAACTGGTGCTTTTCTTCTTTAACGCCGCGGATGCCGCTACCCCCGTTTGTGGGGCCGCGCGCCAACAGGGCTAGACTCGCACGCTGGGGAAAGAACGCTACGACCGCCGGCAGCCTGATCGGGCCGGTGGTGCAATCTCAACCGAAAAGTGATTCCTACACGTGATCTTGAAGAATGCTGCACGAGCTCTGACCACTTGCACTTTCCTGGCCGCCCTGGCCCTCACCGGCTGTTCTGCGCCGGACGCCGGGAGCGCGCCGTCGTCCGCGGCTGCCAGCGCCGCGCCGTCGTCGGCAACGGCGAGTCCCAGCAGCTCCTCCAGCCCCTGGGGCGACTTTGCTACGGCGGGCGAGGCTTGCACCGCGATTTCCGAGCAGGCCACAGGCTCCACCCTGCTGCCTCTTGCTGCCGCACAGGGCACTGCCGCCGAGCTGGAACAGACCAAGACAGAACTGAGCCGCACCGCCAAGCGCGCGCCCGAGAGCATCAAGGCCGACTTCACCACCCTCAGCCAGGTGGCCATCGCTGGAATCACGGATCAGACAGTTTTTTCCAGCGGTAAACTGCAGGACGCCATGGCGCCGGTGCAGAGCTGGCTCACCGCCAACTGCAAGTAGCAGGAATCCGGCACCGGTTCCTAACCTCCCGGCCGACGCTGGCCCCGAAGCGGTCGCCTTGTCGGGGCCAGGGACTAGGGTGGTGACAAAGAGAAGGGGAAGTGCCGCATGGAATACCAGAATTCTCAGCCCGCAGCCGCAGCGGTGGCCGGGATGTCCGCCGAGGTGCCGATGCCCGGTGGTGGCCGCACCGTCATATCCGAGACCGCTGTGGCGAAGGTCGCGGGCATTGCCGCCCGCGCAGTCCCCGGCGTGTATTCCTTGGGATCGGGTCCGTCCCGGGCGCTGGGGGCTTTCCGCGACGCCGTCGGCAGTGCTGACCATGCCGCCGGTGTCCGCGCTGAAGTGGGCGATACCCAAGTGGCCGTCGACATCGATTTGGTAGCGCTCTACGGCACACCCCTTCACGCCCTGGCGGACCAGATCCGCGCCGCCGTGTACTCGGCGGTCGAGGAGCTCGTTGGTCTTCAGGTCATCGAAGTTAACATCGACATCAATGACGTCTACGTGCCTGGCCCGGCGAAATCCGGATCCCCGGCCGAGGCCCGGGCGGCAACGGAGGCAATCCAGTGAATCTGACAGTTGCGGGGATCGCAGTCGGCGCGTTCGTCGCGTTTATGTCGTTTCAGTTCGGCGTCTGGGGCTTTCTCGGTGCCTTGTTGTTCATGGGAATCGGCGCCCTGCTGGGCCGCGCCGCGGAAGGGAAACTGGACCTGCGTAGCGTGCTTGACGCCCTCACAGGCCGGCGTTCTTCCTCATGAGCGACGCTGCCGGGCCGAACGGTACGGTGCGGTCCGGACACACCAGGATCAGCAACCAGGCGCTCACCAGCGTGGCGCAGACCGCCGCGGCCGAGGCCCTCGGCGTCACCCCGCAGGAGGTCCGCGCCGCATGGTCTGACGATAACGGGTTGCTGGCGCTGTCCGTCGTCGCGCCCATCACCGTCCCGCCGCTGACCGCGGTGCTGCGGGACGCCGGGCGGGTCGCGGGTTTTGGCGGTTCCGTCTGGGATCGTGCCGTGGCTGCCAAAGCCGAGATTCTCCGCCGGGTGACCGAGCTGAGCGGTGCCCGGCTGAGCCGGGTTGACATCCGGATCAGCGGCGCCAGCATGAGGGAAGGGGGGCGGGTCCGGTGAGCCATACCTCCGATCATGCTGCTGGGAGCGGGCGCAACATCCCGCCCGCTCCGGCCGACGCGCCGTCGGCCGGGAACACGGCACCTGCAGGGGCCGGCGCCAAGGGCGTCCAGCAGATCCTCAAGCGCGAGACCCACTCCTCACGCGCCGTTGCCTCGATCATCGCCGCAGCCCTGGTTATTGCCCTGTGCGTTTTTGCCCTCCTCGAAACCGCGGTCCGGGCCATCGGACAGCCCGCGTGGCTTGTGGATCCCCAGACTGCGGCGGAACAGGCGGTGGCGCTCCCGAGCGGGATTCCGCCGCTGCTGCTTGGCGTGGCCGGCGCGGTGTTGGTGATGGCGGGTTTGTTCTTTTTCCTAAACGCCATCCTGCCGGGACGCCGGGCGCGGCACCTTCTGCGGGACGGCCGTGCCGCCGTCGTTGTGGACGACGAGGTGATTGCCTCCGCACTGGCGCGCCGCGCACGGGTGGCCGCCAACGTAAGTCAGCAGCAGGTGATGGTGACGGTGTCCCGTCAGCAGGTCCAAGTCAACGTCCGTCCCACCTCCGGAGTCCCGCTGAAACCCGAGGTGCTTCTCGCCGCTGTCCAGGATGAGCTGCGGGACATGCGGCTGTCCCCGTTTCCTGAAGTTCGAGTCAATATAGCCCAGGCCGGGGTGATCGGCGCATGACTGGATCCCCGCGGATCCTCAACCGGATCCTCCTCGCCGTCCTTGGCCTCAAATTTCTGGCCCTCGGCGTTCTGCTCATCCTGCTGGCGAGCGTGCCGGCCGTGGGCGTGTGGTGGCACAGTTGGGCGGCAGGAGTCTGGAGTTCCTGGCGTAATCTCCTGGACAGCACCCGCGTTCCGGGGAGCCAGGAGAGCTGGCTCTGGATTGTGGTGGTGCTCGCACTGCTGCTGGTGATCGTCGCCATGGTGACCTGGGCCGCGCAGCAGGGGAAAGGCCGCGCCAACCTGCTCGTGTCCGAACAGGATCCGGGCGCGGTGCCCGGGAGCGTCAGGATCGGCAGTGGCGTCGCCGAGCAGGCGCTCCGGGCGGCACTGGCGGACCGTGCGGACCTGGCCGGCGCCACCGTCGCGACCTACGAATTCCGCGGCGAACCGGCCCTGAGAATCAGGGTCCAGCCCCGCCAGGGCGTGGCCCCGCACCGGCTGGCAGCAGAGGTCTCCGGCCTCGTGGAAGCGCTCGACGCTGCACTCGGCAAAAGCACCCCGGTGCTTATTCATATCGCCTCGGGTGCCCGGTCGCGGTTCGGACGGGCGGAACGGGTCCGCTGACCCGGGCCGTGCGGGCGCCGCCACGGCGGCGGAAGTGGGGCGAACCCTAAGCGGGGTCCGCGACCGCCACTGTTGCGCGGCTGCTGGGTTGCGCGGCTTCGCCGCAAAAACAACCATCACCTTTCCATAAAGGTATGTGTAAACGCTTGCATTCGGCCCCGCTTGTTGATTACTGTGATTCTCGACACGTCAAAGCACTGCCGATTTCTGTCCGGTACTCAGCGAGGAGACCCAGCATGAAAACCCCGAAGTTCCTAGTTCCCGTAGCCACAGCAGGCGTCCTGGCCCTCACCCTCTCCGCCTGTGGCGGGGGCGGAAATAGCGGCGGCGGATCGCCCGCCGGCGACGCCGCGTCGCAGGGCCTCGACAGTCGGGGCCCCATCACCTACGTCCAGGGCAAGGACAACAGCAACGTGGTCCGTCCGTTGCTCGAGAAGTGGAACGCGGCGCACCCGAATGAACAGGTCACGTTCAAGGAGCAGACCGACAATGCCGACCAGCAGCACGACGACCTTGTCCAGAACTTCCAGGCCAAGAACACCGGCTACGACGTCGCGAGCGTCGACGTCGTCTGGACGGCCGAATTTGCTGCCAAGGGCTGGCTGCAGCCGCTGAAGGACAAGATGGCGCTCGATACCGGCGCCATGCTGAAGCCAACCGTCGACTCCGCCTCCTATAAGGGCACGCTCTACGCGGCACCGGAATCATCCGACGGCGGCATCCTCTACTACCGCAAGGACCTGGTTCCCACGCCGCCGAAGACCTGGGACGAGATGATGAGCATGTGCTCCATCGCGACGGCCAACAACATGGGCTGCTACTCGGGCCAGTTCAAGAAGTACGAGGGACTGACCGTCAACGCCTCCGAGGCCATCAACTCCGCGGGCGGTTCGGTGTTGGACAAGGACGGCAAGCCCAGCCTGAACACGCCGGAAGCAAAAGCCGGCCTCGGAAACCTGGCCAAGGCCTACGCCGACGGTCAAATCCCGAAGGAAGCCATCACCTTCCAGGAGGAGGAGAGCCGGCAGGCGTTCCAGGACGGCAAGCTGCTGTTCCTTCGCAACTGGCCCTACGTGTACAACCTCGCCACCACTGAAGGGTCCTCGAAAGTCAAGGATGTCCTGGGCATGGCTGCCCTCCCGGGCAAGGACGGCCCCGGCGCCTCGTCGCTGGGCGGCCACAGCGCCGCTGTCAGCGTTTACTCCAAGAACAAGGCCACGGCCCTGGATTTCCTGAAGTTCCTCACCTCTGAAGAGAGCCAGAAGTTCTTTGCCACCCAGGGCTCGCTTGCCCCCGTTCTCGGCGCGCTCTACGACGATGAGGAACTCGTCGCCAAACTCCCGTACTTGCCGGTGCTGAAGACGTCGATCGAGAACGCCGTGCCCCGCCCCGTCACGCCGTTCTACCCGGCCGTCACCAAGGCCATCCAGGACAATGCGTACGCTGCCATCAAGGGCGAGAAGACCGTGGATGCGGCCCTGTCTGATATGCAGAAGTCCATAGAGTCCGCCAGCGCGGGACAGTAGGTCCATCATGACAACCGAAGCAGGCCCGACGCCGGTCAAGACACCGGCGTCGGGCGGGGCCCCGGTCCCGCCCGCGGCCAAGGGTGTAGGCGAGGACAACCGGATCGCGACGCAGGGGCGCTGGGCATCCTGGCTCCTCGCGCCGACTGTTGTGGCATTGGGAATCGTGATCGTGTACCCGATCATCAGTGCCATGGTCATGTCATTCCAGAAAGATGCCGGACTGGACCCCGCTACGGGTCTTTTCACCGCCGGCGGGCCGGCAGGCTTCTCCAACTATGTGAACTGGCTTTTCCAACAGTGCGCTGCCGGCGGCGGCGGAACCGTGGCCTGCCCGCCGGGAACGCTTGGTGCGCAGTTCTGGTCCGCCACCAGCACAACCTTTTTCTTCACCGTCGTGACTGTGGCACTGGAAACGGTGCTCGGCTTCTGGATGGCCATCATCATGGCCCGGGCCTTCAAAGGCCGCAGCCTGGTGCGTGCGGCAGTCCTGGTACCGTGGGCCATTCCCACCGCCGTTACGGCAAAGCTGTGGCTGTTCATCTTCGCCTTCGAAGGCATCGGCAACAAACTCTTCAACACCACAATCCTGTGGACCGGGAGCGAATGGCCGGCCAGATGGGCTGTTATTATCGCGGACGTCTGGAAGACGACTCCCTTTATGGCGCTGTTGATTCTCGCGGGCCTGCAGATGATCCCCGCCGACGTTTACGAGGCCGCGAAGGTCGACGGTGCCAGCGCCTGGCAACGGTTCCGGATGATCACACTGCCGCTGGTGAAGCCGGCGCTGATGGTGGCCATCCTGTTCCGAACCCTGGACGCGCTGCGGATGTTCGACCTCCCGTACATCCTCACCGGCGGAGCGAACAACACCACCACACTCTCCATCCTGGTGATCAACCAGATCAGGCAAGGCTTCAACGCTGCGGCGGCCCTGTCCACCATCACATTTATCATCATCTTTCTTGTGGCTTTCATCTTTGTACGCTTCCTCGGAGCGAATGTGGTGGAGCAGCAAACCGGCGCAGCTAAGGGGAAGAAATGACAGCCGCGACCGAACTCCGCGCAGAGCAGGACCGGGGCCGGAAGACCGCGCAAAACCGCGAGAAGTGGACCCAGGGGCGCACATATATCAGTGCGGCCGTTATCCTCATCTGGTGCCTGGCGCCGGCCTACTGGATGGTCGTCACGGCGTTCCGCGACGTCGGCTACACCTACGACACCTCCCTGCTGCCGACGCACGTGACGCTGGACAACTTCCAAACGGCGTTCGACACGTCATTCGGGAACCATTTCGGCCAGGCACTGCTCAACAGCTTGTTCATCGGCGGGGTTGTCACAGCGGTGTCGCTGCTGATCGGCGTTTTCGCCGCCTACGCGCTGGCCCGGTTGAACTTCCGGTTCAAGTACCTGGTGCTGGGCTTTATCCTGGGTGCGTCCATGTTCCCAGGCGTCGCCCTCATCACGCCCCTGTTCCAGCTGTTCACCAATATCGGCTGGATGGGGTCCTACCAGGCCCTGATCATTCCGAATATCTCCTTCGTCCTGCCGCTGACGGTCTACACCATGACCTCGTTCTTCCGGGAAATGCCCTGGGAGCTTGAGGAAGCGGCCCGGGTCGACGGGTGTACCCAAGGTCAGGCGTTCCGGAAGGTGATCATGCCGCTCGCGGCGCCGGCGATTTTCACAACAGCGATTCTGGCGTTCATCTCCTCGTGGAATGAATTCCTTATCGCCAGCCAGCTCTCGAGCGACGCTACGCAGCCGGTCACGGTGGCCATTGCCAGCTTCGCCGGGGCGCAGCCGAACCAGGTGCCGTACACCGCGATCATGGCAGCAGGCACCATTGTGACCATCCCCCTGGTCATCCTGGTCCTGGTGTTCCAGCGCAAGATCGTGGCCGGGCTGACGGCTGGCGCCGTCAAATGATGGGTGCACGATGACTGCCGGGCGGACCGACGGCCATGTGCCGGCGACGCGACGCAAGGTTCGTTCCGGCGAGGATTTCGACATCATCATCGGCTTCCTGGGCTTCTGGGCGTTCGTGCTGCTGGTGGTCACCGTCTGGATGGAGGTGACCGCCCAGCCGGCGCTCGGCTGGGCGCTCGGTTTGCTGGGCATCTTGCTGGCGATCTACGCCATGATCCGGCTGCGCCGTCGGCTGCCCCGCCGGACGGCAACCAGGCCAAGCTAGGGCTCGAAGCCGCGGATCCAGGGTCGTCGGGGCTAACCAGGACCGCCTGCGTCCAGCCAGTGGCGTCCACAGAAAATCAATGAGGGGACACGGTGGCGAAGACAACAGACAGGGCTCAGCGCGGCGGCCATTCGGGCGTCAGCATCGAGGACGTCGCCGCCGCCGCCGGAGTGTCAACCGCCACCGTGTCCCGTGCTGTCCGTGGCCTGCCCCGGGTCTCCCCGGCCACCCGGGAAAAGATTCTGGGCATCGCCGAAGACCTCGGCTATGTGGCGTCCTTGTCAGCGTCGGGGCTTGCTACCGGGCGCACAAAGACTATCGGCGTGTTGGCACCCTTCGTCAGCCGCTGGTTCTTCTCCAAAGCCATCGAGGGCGCAGACCGTGAACTGCACACCCGGCAGTACAACCTGTCGCTCTTTAATCTCGGTGGCCACGGCAGCAACCGCGAGCGGCTCTTCAGCAAGACCATGGTCTATAAACAGATCGATGCGCTGCTGGTCCTGTGTATGGCGCTGACACACGAGGAAATCGAACACCTTCAGAAAATCGATATCCCGCTGGTCGTCGTCGGCGGCCACGTCGAAGAATGCCCGTATATCGGGATCGACGACTACGCCGCCGCAGCGACGGCGGTGCGGCACCTGATCAGCCTCGGCCACAGGGATATCGCCCTGCTGCACGGAGACGATGAGACCGACCTCAACTTCGACGTCCCCCGGGTCCGGATCACGGCCTTCCAGGATGTTATGGCGGAGGCCGGGCTGAGGGTCCGGGACGAATGGGACGAATGGGGCGACTTTACGCTCAGCAGTGGCCAGGAAGCCTTCCGCCGGCTCTGGGCCCGGCCCGGCCCGAGGCCTACGGCGATCTTCTGCGCTTCCGATGAGATGGCCATGGGGGTCATTTTCGAGGCGCGCCGCGCCGGTGTGCGGATCCCTGAGGAGGTCTCCGTGATCGGGATCGATGACCACGACTTCTCGGAGGCCATGGGTCTCACGACGGTCAGGCAGCGTCCGGACGAGCAGGCGGAGCTGGGCACGAAAATGCTGTTGGACGAACTCGACGGCATCACCGGTTCAGTGCAGTCGGCGGTGGCCCCACACCAGCTCATTATCCGAAGCACGACGGCGCCGCCCCGCAGCGCCGGGCTGGTTGCCCGTGCGGCCGCGGCGGGGGCCTGACAGCCGGTCAGGACGCGCGGGCCAGCTGCCGGATGGGGATCCACCGTGATGCCAGCCGACGGTAGGCGGCGGCAGCGCCGGTCATGTCCCCTTCGGCGAGGCACTCAATGCCCAGCCTTACATCCATCGGTGAGTCATCCGGGTAGACCTTGTCCGCCACGGCCCCGTAATCCAGTTCCACTACCGAGCCCGGGTGGAAGAGCTCCAGCCATTCGGTGAGCTGGGTGAGGTCCTCCAGCATGTCCAGATCCGGGGCGGCCAGGGCCAGATGCGCCACTGCGTAGCGGACGCGCTCCAGCGCCTCGCCGATCGTCGCGCGGATGCGTACGGTGACAATGCGGCCATCGTATTCCACCACGTCGGCAGGGTCTGATTCGGTGAAGAGGCAGAACCAGCTGAACGGGATGCCCCACGTCGACGCCCTGGTGTGGAGCCGTCCCAGCCCGGCATGTGAGCGTGCTTCATCGATGCGTTCCTGGTGCCGTTCGCGCTGCTCCGCCGGGATCAGCAGCCGGGCCAGCGGACCGTGAATGCCCTCCATCAGGGCGTTGGCTGCCAGCCCTGCCCGGAGAACCAGCTGACTGGGGCAGTACAGCATCCGCTTTGGTTGCCCGGCGTCGGATGCCGCTGCGCCCCCGGCGCTTCCCGGCACCGCGAGGGCCCGCACCAGATCGGTTGCCCCAGTGGGGAACGGGTCCCCGCCCTGGCGGGTAATGCGGCCAAGAGAAGCGAGTAGCTCGGCGTTTTCGACCTCAGCCCGGGAATCAGCGCGGGCTTGGGTTGCGCGCAGCTCCTCCTGCTGGTCCGCGGGGAACGCCTCCAAGGGTTCGTAGATCCGCAGCGACGAGGAGAACGGCAGCCCGGCCTGCCCGCGGTAGAGGTTCCCCGTCATTGGATCACGCCGTTTACCTGGGCCCGGCACATCAGTCGCTCAGCTCCACGATCACGGGGGCGTGGTCCGATGCGCCTTTGCCCTTGCGTTCCTCGCGGTCGATTGAGGCTCCGGTGGTGCGGGCGGCCAGTGCGGGGGAGGCAAGGACGAAATCGATCCGCATGCCCTCCTTTTTGGGGAAACGCAGCTGGGTGTAATCCCAGTACGTGTAGACGCCCGGGCCGGGGGCGTGCGGGCGCACAACGTCTTGGAAGCCGGCATTTTCGAAGGCGCGGAAGGCGTCCCGTTCCGGTTCGCTGACGTGGGTGAGGCCCGCGGTGCGAAAGTAGTCGATGTCCCAGACGTCCTCGTCCCGCGGAGCAATGTTCCAGTCGCCCATCAGGGCGATCTGCGCTGCGGGGTCCTGTTGCAGCCAGCCCTCGGCGTGGGTCCGCAGGGTGTCCAGCCAGTTGAGTTTGTACGGCATGTGTTCATCGTCGAGGGCCCGGCCGTTGGGGACGTACAGGCTCCAGACCCGGACTCCGCCGCAGCTCGCACCGATGGCGCGGGCCTCCTGCACGGCGTCCTTGCCGTTTTTGCCGAAGACGGGCTGGTCAAGGAAGGTCCGTTCGACGTCGTCGAGCCCCACCCGGGAGGCGATCGCCACCCCGTTCCACTGGCTCAGGCCGAAATGCGCCACCTCGTAGCCCATGTTCTCGAAGAGCTCCCACGGGAAGTTGTCGTCCTTGCACTTGGTTTCCTGGATGGCCAGGACATCACAGTCGGAGCGTTGAAGCCAGGCTTCGACGCGGTCGGCGCGGGCGCGGAGCGAGTTCACATTCCAGGTAGCTATCTTCACAGTTCCTAACCTACCGAACTTGGCTGCCGGACGAAGCCGCCGGCCGGGGCCCCTCTGGAATTTAGTAGGAAGTCCGAGTATATTCGGGAGCAGAAGATGGTGCAGGTCACATCCGGCCTGTTCCGTTACTGCGGCAATCACACGGTGCAAAGGAGCATTCCCTTATGGTTCGCGAGCTATCCCACTACATTGACGGACAGCATGTTGAAGGCACCTCGGGGCGCTTCAGCGATGTCTACGATCCCTGCACCGGCGAGGTCCAGGCCCGGGTGCCGCTGGCCAGCGCCGAGGAGGTCCGCAACGTGGTCTCCAACGCGGAAAAGGGCCAGCTTGAATGGGCCGCCATGAACCCGCAGCGACGCGGCCGGATTTTGCTCAAATTTGTCGATCTTGTCAACCAGAACATGGACGAACTCGCGACCCTGCTGTCCTCGGAACACGGTAAGACTTTCCTTGACGCCAAAGGGGACGTCCAGCGCGGCATCGAGGTTGTGGAATTCGCCGCGGGAGCCCCGCACCTGCTTAAGGGCGAGTTCTCGGATAGCGCCGGGACCGGCATCGATGTCCACTCGATGCGCCAACCGCTCGGCGTCGTCGCCGGGATCACCCCGTTTAACTTCCCGGCCATGATCCCGCTCTGGAAGTCGGGGCCGGCCCTCGCTGCGGGCAACTCATTTGTGCTGAAGCCCTCCGAACGGGACCCCTCGGTGCCGCTGCGCCTCGCAGAGCTGTTCACCGAGGCAGGCCTGCCGGACGGGGTGTTTAACGTCGTCAACGGCGATAAGGAAGCCGTGGATGCGCTGCTGGAAGACCCCCGGGTCCAGGCCATCGGCTTTGTGGGCTCCACGCCGATTGCCCAGTACATCTACGCCACTGCCGCCGCTAACGGCAAACGCGCCCAGTGTTTCGGCGGCGCCAAGAACCACATGGTCATCATGCCGGACGCGGACCTGGACATGGCCGCGGATGCGCTGATGGGTGCAGGCTTTGGCTCCGCCGGCGAACGCTGCATGGCCATTTCCGTTGCCGTCCCGGTCGGCAAGGCCACCGCCGATGCACTCGTCGCGAAGCTGCAGGAGCGCATCGCGGAGCTCAAGGTCGGCCACAGCCTCGCCAAGGACTCCGACTTCGGCCCGGTCGTGGCGGCTTCCGCCAAGGAACGGATCGAAGGGTATATCCAGGCCGGCGTCGACGAGGGCGCAACCCTGCTGGCCGACGGACGCGGCCTTACAGTCGAGGGCTATGAGGGCGGCTTCTGGGTCGGCCCCACCCTGTTCGACGACGTGACAAAGGATATGGCGATCTACAAGGAAGAGATCTTCGGCCCGGTCCTCAGCGTGCTCCGCGCCGAGGACTACGACGAGGCCCTGCGCCTGTGCAGCGAGCACGAGTTTGGCAACGGCGTCGCCATCTTCACCCGCGACGGTGACTCCGCCCGCGACTTCGCCAGCCGGGTCCAGGTGGGCATGGTCGGCATCAATGTCCCCATCCCGGTGCCGATCGCCTACTACACCTTCGGCGGCTGGAAAGCCTCCGGCTTCGGCGACCTCAATCAGCACGGCGCCGACGCGTTCCGTTTCTACACCAAGACCAAAACGGTCACCACCCGCTGGCCCTCCGGCATCCGCACCGGTGCCAGCTTCGTGATGCCGGAAGGCAGCTGATGCCGGACCAGGCGGCCGACGGGACCGCCGAAGTCCTGTTTGAGCGCCGCGGCCGGCTCGGCGTCGTCACCCTGAACCGGCCCCGGGCTGTCAATGCGCTCACCGCAGGGATGGCGGCCGCCATGCTGGACCAGCTCACGCTCTGGACCAGCGACGACGCCGTCGCGGCCGTGCTGGTCCGCGGCGCCGGTGACCGTGGGTTGTGCGCGGGCGGCGACATTGTGGCCATCTACCGTGACATGCTTGACGGCGGCGACGCGACCGCCGGTTTTTGGGCCGGGGAATATGCACTGAACTCCCTTATCTCGGACTACCCCAAGCCGTACGTCGCGTTGATGGACGGGCTGGTCCTTGGCGGCGGAGTGGGGATCTCCGCGCACGGCTCAATCCGGATCGTCACCGAACGTACCCGGATGGGCATGCCGGAGACCACCATCGGTTTTGTGCCCGACGTCGGCGGGACCCTGCTGCTCTCGCGCTCACCGGGGGAGACAGGCACCCACGCGGCACTCACCGGCGCGCACCTAAGCGGCGCCGACGCCCTGTTCCTGGGGCTCGCGGACCACTTCGTTCCATCGGCGAACCTCGTGGAACTTACCCGGGCGCTGGAAAATGAAGCGGCGGACACCGCCGTCGCGCGCTTTTCAGAGCAGGCGCCAGCCTCCGTTCTAGCGGCACAGCAGGAATGGATCGATGCCTGCTACGCCAGCGACGACGCCGAGGAGATCCTTCGCCGGCTGCGCACAGTGGGCGGGGAAGCATCCGATGTCGCCGACACCATCGAAGCCAAGTCGCCCACGGCGGTGAAAGTGGCGCTGGAATCCCTGCGCCGGGTCCGCGGACTAAACCTGGAGGAAGCCCTGGAACAGGAATACCGGGTGGGACTGCGGTTCCTCGCCGGATCCGACTTCCGCGAAGGCATCCGCGCCCAGGTCGTGGACAAGGACCGCACCCCGCATTGGCAGCCGCCCAGCCTCGCGGAAGTCAGCCGCGCCGACGTCGAATCCTATTTTGCGCCGCTGGGTGACCGTGAACTGAAGCTTGCAAAGGAGCGCGACAATGTCTGAAGCCCTGCCCTCTGTTGCCTTCCTGGGCCTTGGCCACATGGGCGGACCGATGGCCGTCAACCTGGTCAAAGCCGGCTACACAGTGACCGGATTCGATGTGGTGCCGGCCGCACTGGAAGCTGCCCGGGCGCACGGCATCGCCACCGCGGGCACCGCCGCCGAGGCCGTCGCCGGCGCCGGCGTGGTGCTGACCATGCTGCCCAGCGGCAGGCATCTGCTCGATGCCTACCGCGGTACCGGCGGCCAACCGGGACTGCTGGCCGTGGCACCGCCCGGCACGCTCTTCTTGGATTGCTCCACGATCAACGTGGACGAGGCGCGCGAAGCCGCGGAACTTGCCGTTGCGGCCGGCCACCGGGCCGTTGACGCCCCGGTTTCCGGCGGCGTTGTGGGTGCCGAGGCAGGCACGCTGACCTTTATGGTGGGTGCGCTGCCGGCGGACTTTGCGGCGGTGACACCGATGCTCGAAGTCATGGGACGGCGCGTCGTCCACTGCGGGGAGCACGGCGCCGGGCAGGCCGCCAAGATCTGCAACAACATGATCCTCGGCGTCTCCATGATCGCTGTCAGTGAGGCCTTTGTGCTCGGTGAGAAGCTGGGCCTGACCCACCAGGCTCTTTTTGACGTCGCGTCGGCGGCCTCCGGGCAGTGCTGGGCGTTGACCACCAACTGCCCGGTCCCCGGACCGGTGCCGGCAAGCCCGGCCAACCGGGACTACCAGCCCGGTTTTGCCGGCGCCCTGATGGCGAAGGACCTCAAGCTGGCGCTCAACGCGCTGGAGAGCACCGGTGTTGCCGCCCGGCTGGGGCCGCTCGCTGCCGAAATCTACGATACCTTTGCCGCGGAAGGCGGGGCGGGCCGGGACTTCTCCGGCATCATCACCGATATCCGGGACAAATCCGCGGACTAGCCGTTCCGGACGCCGACACGTCGAACACCAACCACTTCCGAACAGCAACTGAGGGGACTGACATGACGGAGCAGTACACAAACATTTTGGTGGAGCGGCGCGGCCGGGTGGGGCTCGTGACGCTCAACCGGCCCCAGGCCCTGAACGCCCTCAACAAGGCCACCATGGACGAACTCGTGGCCGCCGTGTCCGCGATGGATACCGACCCGGACGTGGGTGCGGTGGTACTAACCGGCTCAGCCAAGGCCTTCGCGGCCGGGGCTGACATCAAGGAAATGCAGTCCAAAGGCTACATGGACATGTACGCGGCCGACTGGTTCCGGGGCTGGGAAGAGTTCACCAGGCTGCGCATCCCGGTGGTGGCGGCCGTGTCCGGATTCGCCCTCGGCGGCGGCTGCGAGCTGGCCATGATGTGCGATTTCATCATCGCCGGGGACAACGCCAGGTTCGGCCAGCCGGAAATCAACCTTGGTGTGCTGCCCGGCATGGGCGGCTCACAGCGCCTGACCCGCGCGGTGGGCAAGTCCAAGGCGATGGACATGATCCTGACCGGCCGGTTTATGGACGCCGATGAAGCCGAACGCGCCGGGCTGGTATCCCGCGTGGTGCCGGCCGCGGACGTTGTGGAGGAGGCCCTCAAGGCCGCCGAAGTGATTGCCTCCAAGTCCAAGCCGGTGGCGATGGTGGCCAAGGAAGCAGTAAACGCCGCCTTCGAAACCGGGCTGGCCCAGGGCGTGCTCTTTGAACGCCGCGTGTTCCACTCGCTGTTCGCCACCGAGGACCAGAAGGAAGGCATGGCGGCCTTCACCGAGAAGCGCCAGCCCGTCTTCACGCACCGCTAAGCAGGGCGCCGCGCCCCAGTTCCTGCGCACTGGCACAGTTCCTGTCACACGCAAAAGCCCTGCCGCTGCCGAATTCCGGTGGCGGCAGGGCTTTTGCGTGTCACCGGGCCCGATCCGCGGCTCAGGTAGCGCTGATCCCGAACAGGCCGATGATCAGGGCCATCACCATCAGGGTCACGAGTTCGTGGACGCAGTTCAGCACGGTGAGTCCGGCCGGACGGCGCTCGAAGGCATCGTGGGTGATGAACCGCGCGGCCGTGAAGCCGGCCCAAAGTATCAGGCTGGTGACCAGGGTGTTGAGCAGGAAATTGCCGCCGTAAAAGTGCTGCGAGATCGCGGCGGACCCGGCCAGCACCCAGGCGCTGACGAAGCTGACCACCAAGGTGACCAGGATCGGCTTGACGGCATCCTTGGCCTCCCCGCTTGGATTGACTTTGGCGACCCGCATCCAGTAGTTGCCGAACACCTTTGGCGTGTACCAGACGGAGCCGACCACCATGCTTGACAGGGTGGCCAGCAGCACCGCCCAGATGTTAATTTCCGGAATCATCGGTCTCTCCTCAAGTCCAGGATGGGTACTTCACGAATCCTATTTGGCCACCGGCCGTGTGCTTCGTCTGCTCCAGCGTCCGCCGGGGTCAGCCGCTGAAGTCGCCGGCGTCGCGGCGGAAGGTGCCCAGGATCCGGATCAGTTGGTCGACGTCCTGCGCCGGAAAGCCTGGCTGGGCGAACACCTCGGAGTTGAGCTCCGCCGTGGCCCGCTGGGCCAACGTCCGCCCCTCCGTGGTGAGCTCGATCAGGGTGGTGCGCCCGTCCGTGGGGTGCGGGGAGCGGAAAACCAGCCCGGCGCCCTGTAACCGGTCGACGGCGTTCGTCACCGAGGTGGGATGGACCTGCAGCAGCGCGCTCGCCTTATTCATCGGCAACGCACCGCCGCGGGCGAAGCTCAGCAAGGCGAGCAGTTCGTACCGGGCGAACGTCAGCCCGAACGGCTTAAGGACCCCTTCGATCCGGGCCAGCAGGATCTGCTGGGTCCGCATGATGGCGGTGATGGCAGCCATCGGTGCGGCGACGTCGGACCAGCCGTGCCGCTCCCAGTTCAGCCGGGCGTCGGCGATCGGGTCACGCGGCAGCGGCGTTGCCACGATGCTCCCTGCTTTCGGTGCTGAATCCCATCGGGCTCAGCCTAGCTTCTTGGAAGTGCTCTTCAACCCGGGGAAGTCGGCTTCCGAGTACTCAGTGCCCAGTCCGGCCGGAACCGTTCCGCCGCCATGGCGAAGTTCCTCGCTGCGCCGCAGCTCGACCCGCCGGATCTTGCCCGAGATGGTTTTGGGCAGTTCGGCGAATTCCAGCCGGCGGATTCGTTTGAACGGGGCGAGGTGGTCGCGGCAGTAACGCAGGATGTCCTCGGCCAGTTCGGGGCCCGGCTCGTGCCCGGCGGCCAGGACCACAAACGCTTTGGGCACCGAGAGCTTGAGCGGGTCGGGGGAGGGTACGACGGCGGCTTCCGCCACTGCCGGGTGCTCGATCAGCACACTTTCGAGCTCGAAGGGAGACAGCCGGTAGTCCGAGGATTTGAAAACGTCGTCGCCTCGGCCCACGTAGGTGATGATGCCGCGCTCGTCCCGGCTTGCCATGTCGCCGGTGTGGTAGTAGCCGCCACGGAAGGCCTCCGCGGTCTTTTCAGGGTCGCCGTAGTATGCCTTCATCAGCCCTACAGGGCGGGGCTCCAGACGGAGGCAGAGCTCACCGTCGTCGCCCTCGGCCCCCGTCGCGGGGTCCACGAGGACGACGTCGTAGCCGGGAAGCGGTTTGCCCATGGCTCCGATCTTGATTGGCTGGCCGGGCGTGTTCGCGATCTGCACGGTGGATTCGGTCTGGCCGAAGCCGTCGCGGATGGTCTGTCCCCAGGCACGGTGGACCTGGTCAATGACCTCCGCGTTGAGGGGTTCACCGGCGGAGACCACCTTGCTGGGCGGGTTCTTGAGCAGGGTCAGGTCAGCCTGGATGAGCATCCGCCAGACCGTCGGCGGGGCGCAAAAGCTTGTCACCGATTCGCGGTCCATCTGCTCCATCAGCGCCTTGGCATCGAAGCGTTCGTAGTTGTAGATGAACACGCAGGCTTCGGCGATCCAGGGCGTGAATACGTTGGACCAAGCGTGCTTGGCCCATCCGGGGGAGGCCACGTTTAGGTGCACATCGCCGGGTTCCATTCCAATCCAGAACATGGTGGATAAGTGGCCCACCGGGTAGGACGTGTGCGTGTGCTCCACGAGTTTGGCCTTGGACGTGGTGCCTGAGGTGAAGTAGAGCAGCATAGTTTCGTCGGCCAGGGTCGGCACGTCCGCAGTGAATTCTTCCGCTGCACCGGCGGCTTCGGTGTACTGCAGGGCGGCCGTGTCCGTTTCGTCGCCGTCGCCGTCGCCGATTTCGATTAGTCTGTAGCCGCCCGGAACCTCGTCGAACTTCTTGATATTGGCGCTTCCGACGGCGGCCCAGTTAGCGCCGCCGCGCTCCACCCGGTCATTGAGGTCCGCCGGTCCCATCAAGGTGGTTGTGGGGATCATAACGATGCCCAGCTTGATCCCGGCGAGCATCAGTTCCCAGAGTTCAACCTGGTTGCCGAGCATAATGATCATCCGGTCACCGCGCCGCACACCCTGGCTGCGCAGCCAGTTGGCCACCTGGGCCGAGCGACGGGACAGGTCCGCGTAGCTGCGCCGAGTGGCCGTGCCGTCCTGTTCGACGATCACGAGGGCGGGCTTGCCCGCCTTGGCCGGGTCCGCCGCGATCTGGTCGAACCAATCCAGGGCAAAGTTGAAATACTCAAAGCGCGGCCACTGGAATTCGCTGCGCGCCGCTTCATAGTTATTGCGGAGATCGAGCATGCGGTCGCGTGCCGCGCGGAATTCCTCAGTGACTGTCATGGTGCACCTTTCGACGTCTGGTGGCGCAGCCGTTTCAGCCCGGCGCCGTTGCCCGGCGATCACCCGTTCCCTAGTGATCGCCGTCACTGTGCAATATACTAGGACATCCAAGGGTTTGGAAGAGCCGGCTCGGTTCACGAATGGATCACAACGAAGGGATACATGCCCGTGCAGCCACAAGGACGTGTCAGCGGACAGCAGGCCACTGAGGGTAGGGCAGCCGTGGACGGTGCAGCGCCGCCGCCCTTCCCGGACGCCGATCTGATGTACATCGTGGATTTGCTTCCCCCGGCGGAACAGAACCGCTACCAGGAAATCCGCGATTTCCTCCAGTCCCGGATCCGGGCGGCCTCGATCGACTACTGGAACCGTGAGGAGTTCCCCTTCGGTCTGCTCGCCGAGCTCGGAAAATACGGCCTCGGCGGCCTCCAGACGGACGGCACCTCCAAGCTGTTCAAGGGCCTGATGTATGTGGAGGTGGCCCGCGCCGATGTGTCGCTCTCGGCGCTCGTCGGGATCCACAACGAGCTGATTGTCGGCATGATCGACCAGCTCGGCTCCGAGGCGCAGAAGGCACGCTGGCTGCCCGGGCTTACCGCCTTCACGCAGATCGGCGCCTTCGCCCTGACGGAGCCGGAGCACGGCTCGGATATTGCCGGCGGGCTGGCCACCACGGCCCGGCTGGAAGACGGCGAGTGGGTCATTAGCGGCGCCAAGCGCTGGATCGGCGCCGGCACCATCGCGGACTTCGCGCTGGTCTGGGCCCGGGATGTCGCTGACCAGCAGATCAAGGGCTTTATCGTGGAGACGGACCGCCCCGGATACACTGCCACAAAAATCGCGAACAAGATCGGGCTGCGGATCATGCAGAACGCGGACATCGTGCTCGACGCGGTCCGCATCCCGGAATCCAACCTCCTCCCCGGGGCTACCGACTTCTCCAAGGCCAACGAGCTGCTGCGCGATTCGCGCGCCTGGGTGGGCTGGCAGGCCGCCGGCATCCAACTGGCCGCGTTCGACGTCGCGCGTTCCTATTCGCTGGAACGCAAACAGTTCGGCAAGGAACTGGCCCGTTTCCAGTTGATCCAGCAGCAGTTGGCCGAGATCCTGGGCAACGCCTCGGCCTCGCTGTCGCTGATGGCGCAACTGGCCCGGATCCAGGAAGACGGAAAGCTTGAGATGGTGCAGGCCGCGATGGCCAAGTCCACCACCACCCGGCTGGCCCGGGCGTCGGTGGCGATGGGGCGCTCGCTGATGGGCGGCAACGGGATCAGCAGCGACTACGAGATGGGCAAGCTCTTTGGCGACGCCGAAATCCTGTACACGTACGAGGGCAGCTACGAGATCAACTCGCTGATCGTCGCCCGGGCCGTGACCGGGAAGTCAGCTTTCGTTTAGTCCGTGGACGTGGGCAGATCTAGCGTTTTAGCTTGAGCGATTTTTCGTTCCAGCGGCCGCCCCGGAATCAAGCTGCCGGACGCCATCCTGCGCGGCTTCCTGTCTTAAGCGGGGCCCCGGTCAGCGTAGGGCTGTGGCGCCGGGTTCGCCGCCGCTTTAGGCGCTTCGTCTGTCCTGCGCAGCCGCGGCCTCAAGGTCGGCCATCCCGGCGTCGTCCGCTGAAGGGACGTGGTACCGCTGGCAGCGGTTCCGGCCGCCATGCTTGGCGGCGTACAGCGCACGGTCCGCGCAGGAGAGCAGGCTATGTGTGCCGGCTTCCAGCAGTTCGCAGACTCCAGCGGAGATCGTGATGGACCCGACGCCGTCAAAGGGCTGGGACGCGATGGCTTCGCGGGCTCGTTCGGCGGCCTCCAGCGCCTCGGCTGCGTCGCGGCCGGGCAACAGCCAGACGAACTCCTCGCCGCCGAACCTGGCGACGGTCTCGCCCTGGCGGGCTACCCGGCGCAGTCGTTCGGCGACTTCGGAAAGAACTGTGTCGCCGGTGAGGTGGCCAAAGGTGTCATTGACTCGCTTGAAGAGATCGATGTCCAGGACAACGGCGCTGAGCGCGCTCCCGCTGGTCTGCGCGAGCTCCACCTCCCTGTCGAGGGTTTCTTCCAGGGCCCGGCGGTTTGGCAGCCCGCTGAGCATGTCGGTGCTTGCTTGCCGTTCCAGGCTCGCCCGGGCCTCGGCGTTGGCGATGGCAATCTCCACAAGCTCGGCAAATTGCGCGAGCCGGGCCAGCACCGACTCCGTCAGGGCCGTGGCGGACTTCGACGTCAGGGCGAGCACGCCCCACAGCGAACCATTGACCCGAATGGGTGCTGCGGCGCTGGACCGGAATCCGCCGGCAAGCATCTGCTCAGAGGTGAAGCCGCCGTCGGGGCCGTAAGTGACCAAGGCAGGCTTGCCGGTGACAGCGACCCGGACAGTGGCGGAAGAATCGGTGGCCGTGAAGATGTGTGTTCGGCTCAGCGTGGGTGGAAGTACGGGTGCCATCGCTACGATTTCGGCGGACGTGGGGCCGGTCAGGCGCGCCACGGCGGCCGAATCGACGTCGAAAAGTGTCCTGACAATGGTGGCGACCTGGCCTGCGATCTCCGCCGGGGCCTCGCTGCGGGCCACCGCGGTGGCGATTTCATGCAGGGCTGCCCAGGTCTTTTCCTGCTGCCGGCGGACGGTCACGTCCACGGCGACCACCATGCCGGCGGCGTCGTCGTCGGAGAAGACCGGGCGGGCGGTCAGAAGGTAATGGCGCTCGCCGATGGTCCGTTTCCAGGTGACTTCCTTACCGGCGAGGGCGGCCCGGTACCGCGGCTCCAGTTCGTGGGCCAAGCCTGCGTTAAGGGCGTCGTGGAGCAGCCGGCCTTCCATGGCTTCAGGGTTGTAGCCGAATGCTTCCAGCTCCTGCCCCTCCGCCACCAGGTAGCGCAAGTCCGCATCGAACAGAAGTACAAAGACCCCGGGAATGCTGCGGGCCAGTGTCCGGTACCGGTCCATGTCGCGCTGCTGGCGGCGCTCGGCCAGGACCCGCTCGGTGATGTCGGTGACCAGCACAAAAAAGCCCTGGACAGCGCCATCCCTGACGTCCGGAACGTAGGATGCCTGGGCGTATCGGGTTGCGCCAGCGGCGTCCACCAGGGTCCGGTCAAAGAGCTGCGGTTCACCGGTGAGCACTTTCTCGATGTACTGCCGGTTTACGGCGAAGAGCTTCTCGCCGAGCAGGTCCTTGATATGGAGTCCGTGCATCTGCCGGGGATCGACCTTGAACCACTCACCGTAGGCGTCGTTGGCGAGGCAGTTGCGCAGATCCTTGTCCCAGTAGCCAATCATTGCGGGAATCCCGTTCAGGACTGCCCGGATCAGTTCCGGCAGTGGCGGCGGGATTGCTGCATCCCGGTTCAGAGGACTGCGAGTGGTCATTTTCCTAGTATCCACGCCATGGCCCCGCAGGGAAGAACTGTCACGGACATCGGAGGAACCACACGCTCCGCACCGGGCCGCGTACCGGAGGCGTCCCGGACGACAAACGCCCCTCCCGAGAAATCCTCGAGGGGGGCGTTTGTGGTCTTGGGGAAAGCATGGCGGCCGGCTGGCCGATGCTGCTATCCGGGGTATTTAGAGCGGGCGGATGTTCTCAGCCTGCGGGCCCTTCGGACCCTGGGTGACGTCGAACTCGACCTTCTGGTTCTCGTCCAGGGAGCGGTAGCCGCTGCTGGCGATTGCCGAGTAGTGGGCGAAAACGTCGGCCGACCCGTCATCCGGGGCGATGAAGCCAAAACCCTTTTCGGCGTTGAACCATTTAACTGTGCCTGTAGCCATGCCATATCCTTCTGAAATGCTGCTGATCTCCGGCGGCCCGGAGGCCAACGGCTGCGGAGACATTCGTCCGCTGTTGCCCAACCTACGGGGCCGAGGGCCATGGTGCAAGAGGCTAACGGGGGCATTTCCCCACGCCGCGGGTCTATAGTCGGGGCACTATGACAACAATCTCGGTGGTTATCCCTACCCGGAACGATGCTGACATGCTCGCCGTGTGCCTGGCCGCACTCGCCCGCCAGACCCGTCGGGCCGACGAAATCGTAGTGGTGGACAATGCCAGCACTGACGACACCGCACGGGTTTGCGCCGCCGCGGGCGCCCGGCGGATCGCCGTCGAACTGCCGGGAATCGCCGCCTCCACGGCGTGCGGCTTCGATGAAGCCCGCTCCGAGCTGATCGCGCGGCTGGACACGGACTCGATCCCGGCAGCTGACTGGCTCGAGCGAGTAGCGGCGATACTGCAGGAGGCGGGCCCGCTATCCGCCGTTTCCGGCCCCGCAGATTTTTATGGCGAAGGCCGCTTCGCCCGATGGGTGGGCCGTCGCATCTATATTGCGGGATATTTCTGGGCCGTCGGCTGGCTGCTGGGGCATCCGCCGTTGTTCGGCTCGAACTTCGCGATGTGGTCCGATGTCTGGGACCGCGTCCGCGGCTCCGTCCACCGGGGCTTCCCGCTCGTCCACGACGATCTGGACATTTCCTACCGGATCCCGCCCGAAGTGACGGTGATCGCCGCCCCGTCGCTGCGGGTGCAGGTCTCGGCGCGGCCGCTGGCCAGCTGGCGCTCCGTCGGGCGCAAGCTGTCGATGACCTGGACCACCTTCGGCGTCGAGTTCGCGGACGAGCCACCGTTCCGGCGGCGTCGCCGCCGTCGGCAGTGGGAACGGGACCACCGGCGCTAGGCGGACTCGTAAAGCGCGATCAGATCGCGGCTCAGTTGGTACGGCGAGGTTTCGTTTGGGCTGTGGCCGCCCCGGTAAACCACAATGCGGGCACCGATCGACTGGGCGAAGCGGCGGTGCAACGCCAGCGGCCAGAGGTCATGCTCGCCGACGGCGACAAGTTTTGGCAGCGTCGCCGCGGCCAGCGCCGCCCGAAGGTCCGGCGCACGCTGCATCAGGGCGAAGATGTCATTCACGGAGCTCCGGCGGGTGAAGCGGAACCGGTGCTTCACAAACCGTAGACGCTGGGGCGGGACGTGGATCACATTCGCGCGGATGCCCCAGACCATCAGCGCGGCACCGATTCGCGGGTTGGCCCGGCCGCTGAAGCGGCCGATGCGCTTAACCCCACGAAAGCCCTGGCCCGGTTCGGGCGGGCAGCTCAGCAGCGTGAGGCTCCGGAACTTCTCCGGACGCCGGATGCAGGCCAACTGGGCAACTATCGCGGCGAAGGAATACCCGACGACGTGGGCGGCCCCTTCTTCTCCGTCCAGCATCGCGACCAGGTCACGAGTGAACAAGTCGTAATCGTAGTGCGTGCGTTCGGGCATGAGGTGTTCAGGGCCGGCCGCCGCGGAGTCGTACTGGCCGGCGATGTCATAGCTCACGGCGAAATAGCCAGCAGCGGCGAGCTCCGGAAGCATCAGGACAAAGTCTTCCTTGGAGCCCGTGGCCCCGGGAATCATCAGCACTCGAGGGTTACCCGGTGTACCCATGGAGAGTGTGGCGAGGGGGCCGCTGGGGGCGTCGAAGGTCCCCCGGACAGCGCCCTCGGGCACGGCGGCCCAGTCCACGTCGCCCAGGGCGGCATCCCGGCGGGCGGCTTCGTCAACCAGCGCCGATCCGAACCCCTCGGGTTCCGGACCGTTGTGCGCAGTGCTGTCAGCGGACGCCATGGACTAAACATAGCCCCGTAGGGATCCGGCCGGGGCTACCCGGCTGGGCTGACCGCGCTCAGGCCACCTTGCCCACGAAGGCGCGGAGCCGGCGGTACACCTCCTGCGATTCCGGGTAGCGGTAGTTCTGCTGCCAGGTGTGTTCGGTATTGGCGCTGTCCCAGGCATAGACAAGGCTGTCCACGGGAACGGAATGTTCGTGCAGGCGGGCGATGAAGTTCATGTTGGCGGCGTAGAAGAAATCCCGTTCAGATGTGGTCACAAAGACCGGCGGGAAACGGGAATCCAGCCATTCGATGGGTGAGAGAAAGATTGCGCCGTTGCGCAGCGCCTCGAGCCGGCCGGAACTGGAGCCGCGGAACCTGCTGCCGAAGCGGAGGCCCGGCATCAGCATCCTGATGAAGTCCAGGCTCAGCACGAAGCCCTTGTCGAAAAAGACGGAGAAGTCCACCACGCTGCAGTGCTGGACCAGGCCCTTGAAATCTGCCGCGGGCACGGCTGGCGTCAGCCCGTGATGCCGCGCGAGCTCCGGCCGGAAGCTGGCTGCAGTCAGGAGGGCAGCAATCTGGCCGCCGGCTGAGTCGCCGCCAAGCACGATCCGGGATCCATCGCCGCCGTAACCGTCGATGTTGCGCCGCACCCAGGCGAGCGCGGCGTTGGCGTCCGCCAGGACGTGGCCCATATGGAACCGCGGCGCCATCCGGTAGTTGACATTGACCACCACCATGCCGCCCTCGGCCTGGCTCGCGCAGTACTTGGTCAGTGAGGCCTTATCTCCGGAGGTCCAGCCGCCGCCGTGGAAATACACGTAGACGGGCAGCGATCCCGCCGCAGCGGACCCGGCCGGTGCGGTGACTTCGGGGTGGGGGGTGATGACGTCCAGGCGGTGCGCCCGGATGCCGTCGCCGACAAAATCGATGTCGTGGAAATATTCGACGCCGGTAATCGGGTCGGTGTTGAAGCGGGAATTCTCGCTGGCCCGCACCGAGTGCATCAGCACCCGCCACGTCCACACCGGAACCCGCCGCAGCACGTTCCGGGCCCGGCGGGCCAAGGCAAAGGTGCCACCGGACTGTTGGGGTCGGTGGACGGGCTGGCACGCCGGCGTTGTCATGACCCCATTCTATCTGGCACAACTGTGCTACGGCTGTGCGGCCTCAGGGAGTCAGCAGGACCTTGATGGCACGCCGTTCATCCATGGCCCGGTAGGCTTCCGGGGCTTCCTCCAGCGGCATCACCACGTCGAAGACCCGGCCCGGATTGATCGTGCCGTCGAGGACGTCCGCCAGCAGCTCCGGGATGTAGGTCCGGGCCGGGGCCATTCCACCGCCGATGGAAATATTCGTGTCGAACAGGTAGCGCAGCGGGATCTCGCTGCCGCCGGTGGGGACACCGACAAAGCCCAGCGCGCCGCCCGGGCGGGTGCTGCGCAGCGCCTGGTCCATGGATTCCTTGGTTCCGACGCACTCAAGGACGGAATCGGCCAGTACCCCGCCGAGGAGTTCGCGGACCCTGGCGACGCCGTCGTCTCCGCGTTCTTCCACAATGTCGGTGGCGCCGAACTCCCGGGCGATCGCTTGCCGGTCGGCGTGGCGGGACATCGCGATGATCCGTTCGGCCCCAAGCCGCTTGGCGGCCAGCACCCCGCAGAGCCCGACAGCGCCGTCGCCTACCACCACGACGGTCCGGCCCGGCCCGACCTTCGCGGCGAGGGCAGCGTGGTGGCCGGTGGCCATCACATCGGAGAGCGTGAGCAGGCTCTTCCGGAGGGCGTCGTCGGGTTCGCTGATTCCGGGAACCTTGACCAGGGTAGAACCGGCCAGCGGGACGCGGACCGCCTGGCCCTGGCCGCCGTCGACGCTCAAGCCGCTATCGTCGGTGCCGCCCCAGCCGGCCAGATGCTCACAGGCCACTGTTACACCGTTGAGGCACTGCGGGCAGGCCCCGCAGCTGACCACAAACGGTGCAATCACCAGGTCCCCGATGGCAAGGCTGGTAATTGCCTCGCCGACGCTCTCCACCGTGCCGATAAATTCGTGTCCGATGGCGGACGGCCTGTGGGTGGGCTTTACCCCCCGGTAGGGCCACAGATCGGAGCCGCAGACGCAGGACGCGGTGACTTTCACAACGGCGTCGGTGGGCAGCTGGATGGTGGGGTAGTCGCGGTCTTCGACCCGGATGTCACCGGGGCCATGGATGATGGTGGCGCGCACGAAGGCTCCTTGCGTGGGGGTGGGCAGGCTTGGACCGAGTTTAGTCCTCCCGGCCCGCGGGGCGAAGGGGGATCACTTCCCTGATCTGCGGTTCAGCCCTTGTGCTTGCCGCGGCTTTTACAACTAGGCCTGACTCCAACGCGACCCCGCGTTGCTTTATGCCCCCTCCGCCACCCACCCGGGTAGTCGTCCAGTCCTTGAAGAGTCCACCCGGTCAGGTGGTTGCGGGCCACTCCGGCCGCTGAGCCACACTGAGACCAGTCCTCAATGTGGCTTGGATCACAATCGAAAGTTGAGGAATTCGCCGCTGGTGTCACCGCGCCTCAACATACAAAGGAGTATCAATGGAACGGCTCATTAACATCGACAACGGTGGGACGCTGACCGATATCTGCGTCTGGGACGGTGAGAATTTCTCGTTCACGAAGACTCTCACCACGCCCTTTGACCTCTCCCAGTGTCTCTTCGACGGCATGGCCAAAGCTTCCAAGGAAATCTTTGGCGAAGAGGATCTCCCCGGGCTTCTGCACTCAACCCGTCACATCCGGTACTCCACCACCCAGGGGACAAATGCCCTCGTGGAGCGCAAGGGTCCCCGGATTGGTATCCTCACAGACAGCCCCGCGCTGGCCGGTGAGCTCCGCAAGGGCGGGGCGGCCGCTGAGCTGTTTGAAGACCTTGTCGGGACGCGGGTGGCAGTCATCCATGCCGACCAGGACGTGGAGGAGCTCGCCCAGGAAATTGTGAAGCACGTCAACCGGCTGACGACCGACGGCGCCGCCCGGCTGGTCATCGCCATGGCCGACCGCAACAAGGAGAAGGCCGTCAAAGGCGTTCTGCTCCGAAAGTTCCCCCGCCACCTGCTGGGCTCGGTACCCATGTTGTTCTCCTGGGAATTCACGCCCGACACCGTCCAGGCCCGCCGGGTGTGGTCCGGAATCATCAACTCCTTCCTGCACCCCACCATGGAGCGGTTTCTCTACAGCACCGAGCACCGGCTGCGGGACCATAAGGTCAAGAACCCGCTCCTCATTTACCGCAATGACGGAGCTTCGTCGCGGGTGGCCAAGTCTGTCGCGTTGAAGACCTACTCTTCCGGTCCGCGCGGCGGGCTGGAAGGGACCAAGGCCCTCTCGGAGGCCTATGGACTCGCGCACGTTCTGATGATCGACGTCGGCGGTACCACCACTGACGTCGGCTCGGTCAAGAACTCGACCATCTCGACGGACCGCAGGGGCGCCATTCAGGGAGTCCCGGTGTCATTCGAGATGAGCAACGTCCATTCCAGCGGCGTGGGGGGCAGTTCCGTCATTGCCCTTCGCCACGGCGTCATTACCGTCGGCCCCGAGAGCGTCGGAGCTGCACCGGGTCCCGCTTGTTTTGGTTTTGGGGGCAAGCAGGCCACGATCACGGACGTAAACCTACTGCTCGGCGTGCTCGATCCGGACACCTACCTCGATGGAGGCTTCAGTCTGGACGCGGAACGCTCCCGCGCAGTCATCACCGAAGTCATCGCGGAACCTTTGGGGATCACCCTGAATGAAGCCCTGATCCGGATGGAGGCCGCCTACTTCGAACGTATGTCGCAGTCCTTTGCCGCCGACGTCGAGGCTGCGGACGCCACAACAGTTGCTGCGTTCGGAGGTGCCGGACCGATGAGCGCGTGTGGTGCCGCGCGGATCGCCGGCGTCCGCCGTGTCCTGGTGCCCAAGATGGCCGCCGTCTTCTCAGCCTTCGGAATCGGTTTTTCCGACATTGCTCAGACCTATGAGGCCAACGTCGCGGGAATGGACGCGGAAAACTTCGGCGCAACCAAGGCGACGCTGCTGGCCCGGGCGGCGCGGGACATGTTCCAGGAGGGCCACGAAATTGACGAATGCCGGCTCGAATGGAATGTGGTGCTCGAAGACGCCGACGGCCAGCTGGTTTCCGAGCTGCCGTACCTGGCTTCCGACCCGCAGCCCGGCACCAGCAACCACAACACCTTGCTGACCCTGACGGCCCGGTATGAACTGCCGCACGCATCGATCAGGCGGGCCGAATCAGTGGCGAAGACGCCCGCCGTCGCCGCCTCCACCCGAAAGGTCCGCTCCGCCGTGGACAAGGTCGACGATGTTCAGGTCTTCGACCTGGACAGCCAAACGGCCGGGGCTTCGGCGGCTGGCCCCGCAATCGTCGAAGGCCCCTACTTCACGGCCCGGGTGCCGCATGGCTGGGTCTTCGACGTGACGGTCTCCGGAGACCTAATGCTCACAGACACCCTCCAGAAGTGACCCCAAACTACAGCCAAGAAAACAGGTGAGACACGCTATGCGAATTCCAATGACGGAATATCTGATCATCGATCTCGACACTGAACGGTGGAACTGCAAGGTCTGCAACCAGGACCTCGGCGAGGCCAGAGGCAACTACAAGGAAGGGACACTGGTCTACGACCGGGACCCCACGGAAATCCACCAGTCGATCCTGGACCCGGAGAAGTACGAATTCACCTTCGCTCCGGACCCCACATTCTGCCGGATTCTTGAGTTCTACTGCCCGGGTTGCGGGACACAGCTGGAGACGGAGTACGTACCGCCGGGACACCCGCCCACGGTGGACATGCTGTGGGACATCGACTCGCTCCGCGAAACCTGGATCAAGCGGGGCACCAAGCCTGAGACCGTCATCAACTACGGACCCGGCGAAGAGGCGGTCGCCGATTTCAGCCCGCCACTCGGCTCCTACAACACCCACAACCATTCCCCCCATTCGTTCAGCTAGTACTTGGAATAAAGGAGACCACTGGTCATGAAACGAATCTCCGTCGACATCGGCGGCACATTTACCGACTGCTTTTTTGCCTGGGAAGACCAGTACGTTGAAGCAAAGGCGCTCACCACGCACCACAACCTGGCCCAAGGCTTTAATGAAGCACTCGACCTCGCCTGCTCACGCGCCGGACTGGACCGGGACCTCGTCCTGAAGGAAGTCGACTCAGTCCGCTATGCCACCACCCTCGGCACCAACGCCCTGATCGAAGGTAAAGGCCCACGTGTGGGGGCGCTGGTCACCCACGGCTTCGAGGACACCATCCCGCTCTCCCGAGGCCGTGGCTACGGCGAAGGACTGGACCCTTCCAAGCAGCAGAACATGCCCGATGCCACCCGGCCGGACCCGCTTGTGCCCCGCGCCTTGATCCGGTCGGTGAAGGAGCGGATCAACTCGGCCGGCAAGGTGGTCGTTTCGCTGATGGAAGACGATGTCCGCAGCCAGGTGCGCGAACTCGTGGACGCCGGAGCGGAAGCGATCGTGGTCTCCCTGGTCAACTCGACCGAGAACCCGGTCCATGAGCAGCAGATCCTGGAGATCATCCTGGACGAGTACCCTGCCCACGAGCTCGGAGCCATCCCGGTCCTGTTGGGAAGCCAGGTTTCGGGACGAAAAGGCGAGTACGTCCGTGCGACGTCGACGATCGTGGACGCGTTCCTGCACGAGATCATGTTCCACGCGCTGGGGCAGCTGTCCAACAACCTGCGTACGTCCGGTTACGACAAGCCCATGCTGGTGATACACAACTCGGGCGGCATGGCGCAGTCCAACTCGACGGATGCCCTGCAGACCATCCATTCCGGGCCCATCGCCGGAGTGGGCGCTGCCCAGCACCTGGCTAACAGCACTGGTCTGGGAAACGTAATCTCGACGGATATGGGCGGCACGTCCTTCGACATTGGCCTGGTCCCGGAGGGCGGCGTCAAGCACTACGACTTCCAGCCGACCATAGGCCGCTGGCTGGTATCGGTTCCCATGATCCACCTGCTGACGCTGGGTGCGGGAGGAGGTTCGATTGCCAGCTATGACCGCATCCACCACGCGGTACAGATCGGGCCGGAATCGGCAGGTTCGGATCCGGGCCCCGCGTGCTACGACCGCGGCGGCCTCCGCCCCACAGTCACGGACGCTGACCTGGTCCTGGGGTACCTGGACCCGGACAACTACGCCAACGGCTACATCAAGCTGAACAAAAAGCGTTCCGCCTACGCAATCGACGAGGTCCTCGCTGATGACCTAAACATGGATACCATCCAAGTTGCCAAGATCATCAAGAATGCTGTCGACGAGCAGATGGCGATCGGAATGGCCAAAGAGCTGCGGGTCCGGGGATACCTTCCGGAAGACTTCACCATGCTGGCCTACGGCGGCAACGGCCCCCTGCACGCCTGTGGCATTGCCGACCACGCCGGCATTCGCAGGATCCTCGCGCCGCCGTTTTCCTCGGTATTCTCGGCCTGCGGCGCCGGCAACATGAAGCCACTCCACATCCACGAGCGCGGCTCCCACGTGGTGCTTTACAACCCCACTGACCGCAGCCTCTACCAAAGCTACGACGAGCTG
This sequence comes from Arthrobacter sp. EM1, assembly GCF_029964055.1. NCBI lineage: Bacteria > Bacillati > Actinomycetota > Actinomycetes > Micrococcales > Micrococcaceae > Arthrobacter > Arthrobacter sp. EM1. The sequence continues at coordinate 50,924 of NZ_CP124836.1, forward strand.
AACAATGTCATCCAGGAGCTGGAAGCGAAGGGCAAGGAAGACCTGATCCGCCAGGGGTACGACCCCGCCGACATCCGCTACAGCCTCGAGATGGACATGCGCTACGGGAACCAGCTGGTGACCACGGCCGTCGTTTTCGACATCAACCGCGTGAACGGCGTCGCCGACGTCCTTCACCTGATCCGGACGTTCTCGGATATCTATGGCAAACGCTACGGTGCCGGCAGCCAGGCTCCCGAGGCCGGTATCCGGGCCCAGACCGTGCGGGTGTCGTCCTATGTGGACGGGGACGTGGTCAAGTTCGATTCGATCGACTCCGGACACGACAGGACCATGCCCAGCCCGGTCGGCACCAGGCAGGTCCACTTCGTGAAGATCGACGGGGCCGTCGACACTCCGGTGTACGACGCCGAGGCCCTCCACCACCAACACGTCATCCACGGCCCGGCCATCGTCACCACCGAAAACACGACGTATCTGGTGGAACCGGGATGGCGCCTGGAACCGACATCCCAGGGAGCCGTGTGGTTCCTCAAAGACTGATCCCGTGCCGCACGGATCCCATCCAGACCTTCCAGCTCATCCCATTGAAGGAGCTCGACAGCAATGACGCTTACAGCAAATGAACGCAGCACTGCCGGCAAAGCCGGAGATACAGCCGACGACGCTTCCCAGCCGCTGACTGCCCAGGAGCAGCAGTGGGTGGCCCAATTTATGGACGAAACAACCCTGTTCCTCGGCCCGGACCCGGCCATCATGCGAAGCCACCAGATCACGTCCCGCTCCGCTTACGAGGAGGAGTGCATCTCCAAGGGCGTGGACCCGATCAAAGTGGACCGCATCCGCAAGCGCCTCGCCGGCGCCCTGGATGAGGGCTACGAAATGTGCGAGGCCATGGGTGCCGCTCCCGGTGCCAAATGGGGGACCTGACGACGGCGATTTACACCGCCGAAGGGGACGTCACCTACCTGTCCTGCCACGGTGTGATCGCGTTCTCGGCGATCCTGCATCACCCGATCCGCTACATCATGAAGTACTGGAAGGACGAGCCGACGGTGGGGATCAACCCCGGCGATGGATTCATCCACAACGATGCCCGGTACGGAAACGTCCACAATACAGACCAGTCCATGATCATGCCGATCTTCCGCGAGGGAAAGATCATCGCCTGGGTCGCAGCGACCATTCACGAAGGCGAAAACGGGGCCTGCGAGCCCGGCGGAATGCCCTCGGGCTCCGAGACCCCGTTCGACGACGGACTCCGGATGTCCCCGTTCAAGATCGTTGAAAAGGGCGATCTGCGCCGGGACCTGCTGACGTTCCTGCAGCACTCGGTTCGCGATCCCAAGCTGCAACTGGCTGACCTCAAGGTCAAGATCGGTGCCGTCCAGCGCATCCAGGAACGCGTCGACAGCATCATCGACGAAGTGGGAGTGGAGACCTTCGTCGCTGCCCTGCGCGTCACCGTTGAAGACGTGGAGCAGGAAGTCAAGCGCCGCATCAGTGAACTGCCGGACGGGACCGTGTCCTTCAACCAGTTCATGGACTCCACCCTCAAGGAGAACATCCTGATCAAGTTCGCCTGCAAGGTGACGGTCAAGGGAGACAAAATGACCGTGGATCTAAGGGGGACGGGTCCCGAAATCCTCAACCGGGCCATCAACTCCCCGCTGTGCTCGGTCAAGTCGATGATGATGCAGGCGATCTTGGCGTTCTGGTGGCCTGACCTGCCCCGCTGTACCTCGGCGATGTCACCCATCGACATCATCTCGGATGAACACACGTGGGCCGACGCTGGTTACGACGCTCCGATGGGGCAGTCGCTGCAGGCGTCGTTCCGGGGATTCTCTGCCCTGCAGACTGCCTTTGCCAAGATGCAGTTCTCCAATCCGGAGAAGTTCTCCAACGTCCTCGCTCCGTGGTTCAACCAGATCAACACCTTCCTGTGGGGAGGCCTGACCCAGCACGGCGACCAGGTGGGCAACCTGTGTGCCGACCTCAACGGCATGGGCGGCGGTGCCAAGGCCTTCCGCGACGGTGAGGACGCCGTCTCACCGTTGTTCTGCGCCATGGCTGACACCGCTGAACAGGAAGTCATGGAGGAGGAAGTTCCTTTTATGCAGCTGGTCAGCAAGCGGATCGTCCGCGACAACCAGGGCTTCGGCAAGAACAGCGGCGGCATGGGCTACGAGATGATCGTTGCCGCCGAGGGAACGCCGATGTGGGGCTTCATGACCGTCACCTCGGGATCCAAGTTCTCGTCCGTGACGGGAATGTTCGGCGGCTACGGCTGCAGCACGACGCCGCTGGCCATGGTCAAGGGCATCAACATCTACGACGTGATCCGCAAGGACTCCAGCAAGTTCGATTTGTCCATGGAACGGATCATGAACGAGCAGCCCTACGAGGGCGGCAAGTACACCACTTCCCATATGGGCCTGCAGTTCGACGTCGCCAAGGATGGCGAGATGTACATGATTGCCCAGGGCTCCGGCGGAGGGTATGGCGACGTTCTGGAACGTGATCCGGAGGCGGTGGCCAAGGATCTGGAACTCGGCCGCATTTCACCGAAGGTCGCCACCAGCATCTACGGCGTCGTCTGGGACCCTGAGACTTTCGTGGTGGACCAAGAGGCAACCACCCAGTTGCGCCACGACTCACGGCAGGCCCGGATCGCCCGTGGCAAGCCGTACAAGGAATTCCTCGAAGGATACGTGAAGGCCGAGCCCCCGAAGGACCTGCTCTACTACGGGTCCTGGGGCGACGACACGGAGGAACTCACAGCCACCCACTTCACCAACAACGGACCGGAGCGGGTCAAGGCGACCATCGACAAGCTGCCGCTGATCATGCTTCCAGACCGCAGGGAAGTCAAGATCAGCGCCCTGGAGGACCGAATCCGTGAGCTCGAACTGAAGCACGGGGAAGTTGTCCACCGTAAGTCCTAGCCCGCTACGGCACGTCCCGGCCCGGGACGCAGCAACTCACGAACCCTTCAGCGCCGCATCCTCCCCATCCAGGACGGTGCGGCGCTGAAAGCCTTTATTCGCCAATGTATGGAGAAAGACGTCATGACCACTTCCACTGCCACCACCCTCGCCAACGTTGTTGCCTGCCCTCCGTCGGGGCGGCCGAAAGCCGTGGTCTTTGACCACCACGAGTACGCAGCCTCCGTCATTCTTCGTGGCCGGCCTGTCCCTTGGGACAACGCCACTGCCTACGCGGCATTCTTTGCCCAGGCACAGGGGCTGCTCCGGCCGGACGTCGCGCTCCTGGACCTGAACCGGCTGTACGGTCATTTGACCACCGGCAACACCGGGCTCGAGTCCGGCATGGCGGCCAGATCCCGGACAGGTTTCGCGCTGCGGACGTTGCTGGACGACGACGACCTCAACCGCGCGGTGCTGGACTTCGTTACTGTGTTCACCAAGACAGCCCGCCAGCCTGTGGTGCTGCGCATCCCGTCGCCGATGGCCTGGCTCACCGGAACGCACCACTTCTCGGGCGCGGACGGCACCACCGACCTCGACGCCGACAACGCCGAGAATGCCTCCATGTATGTCAGTGACTGGCTCCGGGCGTTCGCGGCGCTGCCCGTCGCGGGACTTCTGCTGGATAACCGAACGGCTGCAGGCGCGTCCCGCGGCGTGCACGTTCCGCTGGAGGCCTACACTCCGATTGCCAATCTGGCCAGCAACTACCGGTGGACGCTGGGGCAGCTCGACGACGACCAGGCGCGACTGCACGGGGACACCGCGGTTGGCGCCTATATTCCTGCCGGGTTCTGGCTGGAGACGGGCGTGGAACTCCCGGCCGGGGACTTCTACCTGGGCGACATCCCCAGCGCGGCTTCTCCGGAGGGCGTGCTGGCCAGGCTGGAAACCCTGGGGTAGTAGCCCCCTGGTTACTTGGGCAGCAGGTGCCGCCGTCGGGCCTCTGTGACGCAGGCCCTTCGGTCACTGACGCCCAGAGCGTTGAACAGGCTCTTGAGATACCACTTGACGGTGTTGATGCCCAGATGCAGCTCCTGGGCGATTTCGCGGTTGGACCGTTCCTTCTCGACGAGGCGCAGGATCATCTGTTCGCGTTGTGACAAGCCCGGTTCCGGAACAGTGGTGCCCGTGCCGGGGGGAGGGACCGGCTCCGCTGACCACCCTGCATCCCGGTTGGTCCTGGCCTGCGCTTCCAACCGGATGAGGATGCTGAGGAAACGCGGCAGTTCGGGGCTGCCCAGCTCCGGGGCGGGCTCGCGTCGCAGCCTGGCCGAAGTGGCCCGCACCAGTTCCAGGCAGCTTGGGCCGCCATCGAGGACGGGCCGGACGAGGCCCAGCCGGGAACACGTCTCCAGGGCAGGCCATAGCGTCGATTCCGCTTCCTTACGGTTCCCCGCCTGTTCAAGCGCGGCCGCCAGTAGGATACGGGCATTAAGTTCTGCCCGCGGCCCCAAGTAGGCGGCGGCCCGCGCCAGCAGGCGGCGGGCGCCGGTCACCGTGTCCAATTTGCCCGGGGAATCCTGGCTCCCGTGACCGGCGTCAGCCATGGCGGATCGCAACTGCGTGGCCAGCTGTATCTGGGCCTTGGCCTCGGCCAGCCCTTCCAGCCGTGGTCCGGTGATGTCCGCCGGTTCCCGGACAGCTGCCGCGCCCGGTAGGGCACGGTCTGGTTCGGCGTCGATCGCCCGGGGGCCGATTCCCAACTGCACGCGTTCCAGATTCATGACCAGCCTAAGCCGGTCAAGGCCGAGGCTGTCGGCCACCAGATCGCCTTCGTCGAGTATTTCCCGGGCCCGTGGGGTGTCCCCCCGGAGTGCCTTTATTCTTGCCAGCGTGGCGTATGTGGACACCATAAAGTCCACCACCCCGCCTTCGGAACCCAGCTCGCGGGTTTCTTCCAGCAACTTCTCCGCTTTGTCGAGTTCGCCGCGTTCATAAAGGAGCTGGCCCATCATCGCTCCCGCCAGCCGCGCTGCATGTGAGTATCGTCCAGCCTTGCGCCGGCCGAGCTCCACGGCCGCGGTGAAGTGCTGGTCCACGCGGTCCAGATCAAGCAGGGCGTAGGCGGCAAGACCGGAAAAACAGTGTCCATACACTCCGCTGAAGGGGCCCGAGGTGAGGCCGTGGAACTTCGCGGCCCAGCGCTGTTGCTCCAGGGCGAGACGGTAATCGCCGTCGTGGATCTTCTTGAACGTTGACACGTTCGCTGCCACCGAGACGATCCAGGGCCGGAGCAGGTTGGCCTGGGCGAAGCACTTCCCGTCCAGTTCATCCACGTGGTTTACTCTGTCGCCGTACATGTCGATGCAGCTCTGAACAACGAGCCCTTCGACGCCCAGCTCAAAACGGTCGTGTTCGGTCAGGGTCGCATCGGCGGGCATCACGCTTTCGGCCAGGTTCAAGGCCCTCTGCGCCGCCCCGGATTGGTTCAGCAGTGTATGGGCCCAGGCTATTGCCGTCTGGAGCCGGGCCTGGCCGGCCGCATGGTCGGCCGGGATCTTGCTGACGAGTGCCAGCAGGGTCGACATGCTCGAGTGCTCCACCAGCCACATCGCGCGGAGTTCGACGATTTCCACGGCGAGCTCAACGTCCCCGGCGGCGAGGGCATGGTCCACAGCGTCGCTGGGGAATCCGTTTTCCGAATACCAGCGGGCAGCGACCAGGTTCAGTTCCCCGGTCCGGCCCGGGTAGTCGCGCTCCAGGCGGCGGCGCAGGTAGTCCTCAAACAGGTGGTGATAGCGGTACCACGTGCCGTCGTCGTCGAGCGGCTGCAGGAAAAGATCCTGCGCCTGGATCTTCTCCAGCATGGCCTGGCCCAGTTCCACCCCTGAGAGCGCGGACGCCAGCCCCGCGCAGAGGCGTTCCGGAACCGAGGTCATCAGGAGGAAATCCAGTGTTTCGGGGTCCAAGGTGTCGAGGACGTTTTCGGCGAGATACTCACCAATGGACGCGTGCCTGCCGGAGAGCCGTTCAATCAGGTCTGAGGCCCCGCGGTGGTCCCTGAGGGACAGGGAAACCAGTTGCAGCGCGGCGATCCAGCCCTCAGTCGTCCGGTGGAGGCTAGCCAGGTCTCCCGCATCCAGATCGAGCCGGTTGATCCCGACCAGGAAGTCCTGGGACTCGTTTTCATCAAACCTCAAGGCGACGGCGTCCACCTCGATCAGCTGGTCCCGCACCATCAGCCGCCCCAGTGGCAGGCCCGAGCGGTTGCGGCTGGTGATGATGAAGGACAGATGCGAGCCGCCGGCTTCGAGCAGCCGTTCCACTACCGCCCTGGTCCTGGGCTCCGTGACCAGGTGCCAGTCATCCAGGGTTATGACGATGTCCTGGCCGCCCTCATCGATGGCGTTGATGAGCGCGGGAACCACATAGTGCTCGGCGTCGTCGGGCCGTTCCTCCAGTAATTGCTGCAGTTCCTCGTCAAGTCCGGGACGGGCTTTGCGGATTGCCTGAAGCAGATGTGACAGGAACCAGATGGTGTTGTTGTCATCGCGGTCCAGGGACAGCCAGACGGTGACGAGGTCCTGGGCCGCGAGGAATTCCATCCATTGGGCGGCAAGGGTTGACTTGCCAAATCCGGCCGGGGCATGGATCAACGCGAGCCGCCGTTTCCGGTCCGAGTGGAGCATCTCAGTCAGTCTCGTGCGGTGGACCCACTGGCCAACCGGCTCGGGCGCGCGAAACTTGCTTGACGCACTGGGTGGTCCTGTCGGCATCCGCCACCTCCTTGTGGTCCGGCGGTCGCCGGGAATGCATTTGGCCCTCTGAGATTCTATGGGAACGGCGGCGCCTAAGACAGGTGTGACCCTTGGCAACTCCTCCGTGCGGGTCCCAGGCTCCCGAGCGCCGGCAGCTCTGCCAACGTGGGTCAGATACGGCCCATTCCGACGCCCGGCATCGGCTGTATCTGACCCGCGTTGGCGTCAGAGCGCTTCAAGCACGCTGACGTAGTTGGCGATGCCGACGCCGCCCATGTTCTGCACGGCGGCGCGGCGGGCGATGGGCAGCTGCATGCCGCCGGCGGTGCCGGTGAGCTGCATCGCGGCGATGACGTGCTGCGAGACGCCGGTGGCGCCCACAGGGTGGCCCTTGGCCTTGAGTCCGCCGGAGACGTTGACTGGCAGCTTGCCGTCCTTGAAGACCCAGCCTTCCTCAATAGCGCGCGAGCCCTGGCCCGGTTCGGTCAGTCCCATGGCCTCGTACATCAGCAGCTCGGCGATGGTGAAGCAGTCATGCACCTCAGCGAAGTCCAGATCCTCCAGCCCCACGCCGGCCATCCCCAGCGCGCGCTGCCAGGAGACCCGCGTCGCGGCGAAGGCGGTGGGATCGCGGCGCTCGGCCGGGAAGAAATCGTTGGCCTGGCCGAACCCGGCGAGCCGGACCGGTGCAGTGGCCCCGCCGGTGGGGGCGACGCTCAGCACGACGGCGGCGGCGCCGTCGGACACAGGCGAGCAGTCGGTGCGGCGCAGCGGGTCGGCGACCATCGGGTTCTTGTCCGAAACGGTCCGGCAGAACTCCTCGCCGAGGTCCTTGCGGAGCTGGGCGTAGGGGTTGTCGACGCCATTGCGGTGGTTCTTCGCGGCGATGGTGCCCAGCACGTCCGAGATCGGTCCGTAGCGCTTCCCGTAATGCTTGGCGACCTCGGCAAACAGCCCGGTGAAGCCGGTGCTGGAGGCTTTACCGGCCATGTCGTAGTCCGCGCCGAGCAGCGCCGCCCCGACGACATCGGCCCCGGCGTGGGTCATCTTCTCGGCGCCGATCACCAGGACGGTTTTCGCGGTGCCGGCCAGCAGCGATTTGGTGCCCTGCTGGAACGCTGCCGACCCGGAGGCACAGGCGTTCTCGACCCGGGTGGACGGGACGTTGGCCAGCTGCTCCGAGACCTGCAGCGCCAGCGAGGACGGGAAGGCCAGCGGCATCATGCCGGAGTTGAACTGTCCGAGGTAGATCTCGTCGATCTGGCCCGGCTCGATCCCGGCGTTGGCGATCGCCTCCGTGGCGACCTGCACGATCAGGGACTCGAGGGTCTCGTCCGTGAGCTTGCCGAAGCGGCTGTGTCCCCAGCCGGTCAGCAGGACATCCTTGCCGAACTGTTCGCGCAGGCTCATGCTGTGGCTCCTTCAAGGGTGGGGGTTGTGTCGACGGAGGGCGCGACGTCGAAATCGGCTTCCGTCTTTTCGCGGATTTCCTCGACAGTCACGCCCGGGGCGAGGCGGGTGAGCGTGAGCTTCCGTCCGCCGTCGACCTTTTCAAGGTCAAACACGGCGAGGTCGCTGATGATGCGGTCAACGCAGCTCAGGCCGGTCAGCGGCAGGGTACATTCCCTGACAATCTTGGCGGTGCCGTCCTTGGCGTTGTGCTCGGTGAGGACCACAACGCGCGGGGTGCCGGCAACGAGGTCCATGGCGCCGCCCATGCCCTTGACCATTTTGCCGGGGATGGTCCAGTTGGCGAGGTCGCCGCCGCCGGAAACCTGCATGGCGCCGAGGATCGCGACCTTGACGTGCCCGCCGCGGATCATGCCGAAAGATGCTGCGGAGTCGAAGATGCTGCCGCCCGGGAGGACCGTGACGGTCTGCTTGCCGGCGTTGATGAGGTCCGCGTCCTCCTCGCCCTCGAAGGGGAACGGTCCCATGCCAAGCAGGCCGTTCTCGCTCTGCAGGACAACGCGGACGCCCTCACGCAGGTTGTTGGCGACCAGCGTGGGGATGCCGATGCCAAGGTTGACGTAGTCGCCGTCGTTGAGTTCTTCGGCCGCGATGGCAGCCATTTCATTCCGGGTCCAAGCCATGATGATTCTCCTGAAGAAAGTAAGGGCGGCGCTCAGGCCGGAACGGGTGCGGTTTCTGTGGCGTCGGCCGCTTCCGCCCGGGGACGGACCGTGCGCTGTTCGATGTCCTTGACCCGGGCGTTGGCCCGGACGAGGCGCTGGACAAAAACGCCGGGCGTCACGATGTGGTTGGGGTCGAGCGCGCCGGGTTCAACGATTACCTCGGCCTCCGCGACGGTCACGACACCCGCCGTCGCGACCACCGGGTTGAAGTTCTGGGCGGTGTAGCGGTAGATCAGGTTGCCGTCGGTGTCGGCGGTGTGGGCGTGGACCAGGGCGACGTCGGCCTTGATGGCGCGTTCCTGGACGAACGTTTCGCCGTCGAATTCGGCGAGCGGCTTGCCTTCGGCGACGAGGGTGCCGACCCCGGTCTTGGTGTAGAAGGCCGGGATGCCGGCGCCGCCGGCGCGTAGGCGCTCGGCGAGGGTTCCCTGCGGGGTGAACTCGACCTCCAGCTTGCCGGCGAGGTACTGCTCGGCGAAGAGCTTGTTCTCGCCCACGTAGGAGGCGATGACCTTGCGGACCTGGCCGGCTTCGATCAGGATGCCGAGGCCCTTGCCGTCCACGCCCATGTTGTTCGAGACCACTGTGAGGTCTTTGACACCGGAATTGCGTACCGCCTCGATCAGGTCGGCCGGGATGCCGCTGAGGCCAAAGCCTCCGACGGCGAGCGTCATGCCGTCCCGCAGCACGTCCTGCAGCGCGGCTGCCGCGCCGGATTTCAGCTTTGACATCTGCATCTCCTCATTGAGCTGTTGACGCAATCCACTTTGTGGACTGCTCCTCTGCTGTTGGAGCCTACGGTGCCAAAAAGGGGGCTGTCAATGGATGATTTTGCCCTCCATAGTGCCATTTTTACAGTGTGGACGGTAGGCTAATGACTGTCCACAATATGGATACTTTAAGACGATTGAACACAAAACCCGAGGAAGAAGATGACTTCATTACCGGTCCAGGGCGCACAAGTCGTCAGCCGCGCCGCCTCCCTGCTGCGTATTGTCGGGCGGAAACCGGAAGGATCCCCGCTCGTTGAACTCGTCAGGGAATCCGGGCTCACCCGCCCCACCGTGCACCGGCTGCTCTCCTCGCTGGCCTCCGAGGGCCTGCTGGACCAGGACCCGGTCAGCGGCAACTGGGTGCTGGGTCCGGAGATCCTGCTGATGGGCTCTGTGGCGTCGGCGCGCTTTCCACTCGAGGAGATCGCCCGGCCCAGCCTGCGCCGGCTCGCAGAGGAGACCGGCGAAAGCGCGTTCTTCTCCATCCGGCGCGGCGCCGAGACGGTGTGCCTGCTCCGGGAGGAGGGCAGCTTCCCGGTGCGGTCCTTTGTGCTGCACGAGGGCGTCCGCTTCCCGATCGGGGTCGCCTCCGCCGGGACCGCCATCATGGCATTCCTGCCGGAGGCGGAGCAGGAAGAGCTGCTGGCCGGCTGGACAGCGCACGCCGGCAGCTTTGCGGCCGCCCACACCCGGTCCCTGGTCCGGGAGAACTTGGAAGCGACGCGGCAGGCTGGCTATTCGGTCAACCCCGGGCTCGTGCTGGAAGGCAGCTGGGGGATGGGGGCAGCGGTCTTCGACCAGCGCGGACGGCCCGCCTGGGCGCTGTCGCTGACCGGCATCGAGCAGCGCTTCCGTGCCGAGCGGCAGGAGATGCTGGGCCGCCTCCTGATGGACGAGGCGCACCGGATCTCCACCCTGCTGCAGGGCGCCAAATAGGCCGGTGCCCGGGCGGAGCGGGTCTTGGGGCGGCTATTTCCACCAAGTGTCGAAGATGGTGACCGGGACGGTTCGTTTGTGCCGGGTGCGGAGGTATTTCTGCTCGATCAGCTCGGCTGCTGCCACCGGGATGTCGCGGCCTTCGAGGTAGTCGTCGATCGTGTCGTAGCTCAGGCCCAGCTCGTCCTCGTCGGTGCGGCCGGGCTGACCGTCGAGGAGGTCGGCCGTGGGGACCTTCTCCCAGATCCGCGCCGGGGCGCCGAGCTCGGCAAGGAGCGCCCTGTTCTGGCGCTTGTTCAGCCCGAACAGCGGCAGGATGTCGGCGCCGCCGTCGCCGTACTTCGTGAAGAAGCCGGTCACGGACTCCGCGCCGTGGTCGGTGCCGATCACCAGGTAGTTGTGCTCACCGGCGAGGGCGTATTGCGCGATCATGCGGGTCCGCGCCTTCGTGTTGCCCTTGTGAAAGTCGGAGATCCCGTTGCCCACGGTCTTCTCGAATTCGTCCTCGAAGCCGTCCACGGCGGCCGAGATGTTGAATGTCCACTCGGTTTTGGCCTGGATGAAGTCCAGGGCGGCCTGGGCGTCGTCTTCATCGCGCTGCACTCCGTAAGGCAAGCGGACGGCAACGAAGTTCGCATCCACACCTTCGGTCGCCAACTCCTCGACGGCGAGCTGGGCCAGCCGGCCGGCGAGGGACGAATCCAGTCCGCCGGAAATGCCCAGGACGAATCCCTTGGTGTGGGTCGCCTTCAGGTAGTCCTTGAGGAACGTGACGCGTTTGCGCACCTCCCCGGCCGGATCGATCCGGGGCTGCACGCCCATTTCTTCGATGATTTTCGCCTGGATGTCACGCATGAACCAAAGCCTAGCCAGAGGTGTCAACCGGACTCAACTGTGTCGCCCCGCCCGACCCCGCGGATGAGGCTTTGCAGGGAGCAAATTCCCGCCGCGTTGGCCCCTGCCGCGGCACCCCCGGCAGGAGTAGCGTATGGCCATGGAGACGACCGGGTGCGTGGTGGTCGGCGGGGGTCCGGCAGGCATGATGCTTGGGTTGCTGCTGTCCCGTGCCGGAGTGCGCGTTACGGTACTGGAGAAGCATGCCGACTTCTTCCGGGACTTCCGCGGCGACACCGTCCATGCGTCCACAATCCGGCTGATCGACGAGCTGGGCCTGGGCGACGAGTTCCGCCGGTTGCCCCAAAGCCGGCTCAGCAGCATCGCTTTCCCGGTGCCCGGAGGTCCGCCGGTGACGGTGGGGAACTTCGATTCGATGCCTGCGCCCTACAACTACATTGCCATGATGCCGCAGTGGGACTTCTTGGACTTCCTGGCCGGCGCCGCCGCCCAGGAACCGTCCTTTGAGCTGCGGATGAGCCATACAGCCACGGCGCTGGTGCGGAACGGGGGCCGGGTCGCCGGTGTGAAGTACACAAACGCCGACGGTGCCGGGGGAGAGCTCCGGGCGGATCTGGTGGTTGCCACCGACGGGCGGCATTCCACGCTGCGCCGCGCGGCCGGGCTCGCGCCGAAAGAATACCCCGTGCCCTTTGATACCTGGTGGTTCCGGTTGCCCCGCTATTCCTCCGAATCGGGTGCCGTGGCGGGAATCGTTCCCGCATTCGGCCGGGGCGAGGCCTTGGTGACTCTAAACCGCAGCGACTACTATCAGCTGGGGTACTTGGCGCCCAAGGGCGCGGATGCCAGGATCCGGGCCGAGGGAGTCGAGGGAATCCGGCACCGGGTTGCCGCCCTGCGCCCAGACCTCGCGGACCGGGTGGGGGCCATCGCCTCGCTGGCGGAACTGCACTGGCTGGACGTGCGTCTTAACCGGCTGCGCCAGTGGCACGTCGACGGACTCCTCTGCATCGGCGACGCCGCGCACGCCATGTCGCCGGCCGGCGGCGTGGGGATAAACCTCGCCATCCAGGACGCCGCCGCAGCCGCAGCGATCCTTGCCCCGGCACTGCTTCGGGGCAAGGTGCCACGCACGGAACTGGCGAAAGTCCAACGACGGCGGCGGCTGCCCACCGTCGTAGTGCAAACCGGCCAACGGGTGATGCACAAGCTCCTGTTCGAGCCGATCATGATCGGGAAACGGTCCGGGGCGCCGGCGGCCCTGCTGTCCGTGGCACGCCATAGCCCGGCCATCAGACACCTGCTGCCCCGGTTTATCGCCTTCGGGCCGCGCCCGGAACACGCGCCGGCGTTCGCCCGGCGCGCCTAAGCCCGGCCCCAGCCGCACCCCTAGCCGGGGCCCGGCGACCGGGCCGGGATCAGCCGTGGGCTGCGAGGTAGCCAATCAGTCCCTTGACCGTGGCCACCTCCGGGTAGTCCCGCTCCGGGATGTCGACGCCGGTGGCCGTGTCGATCGTTTCGACCAGCCGGAGGAAGTCCAGCGAATCGAGTTCGAGGTCCTGCCGCAGCCGGGCGTCTTCGTTCACGCCGGCGAGGTCCACGTCCGGTGCGACCTTGCCGATCGCCGACTGTACCGCCGCCCGGGCGTCGTGTTCGTTCATGGTTCCTCCCGTTTCACATTACCCACCCGGACCCACCCGGTTCACAGGTCTTCCGGCTTCTGCAGCAGCTCGTCGATCCGCGCCAGGTAGCGGCCGCCGCGCAGCCCGTCGCTGACCCGGTGGTCAGCGGAGAGGGTGGCGACGACGGCGGGCCGGACTCCGAGCATCCCGTTCTGCGCCCACGGCTGTTCCAGCACCCGGCCGAAGCCGACCATCGCGACCTGCGGGGGATAGATGACGCCGAAGACGCTCTCCACCCCGAGATCCCCGAGGTTCGTCACGGTGATCGTGGGGTCGGCCATTTCGGCGCGCTGCAGCCGCCCGGCGCGGGCGCGGCTGACGAGGTCCCGGAGCTGCTCCATCAGCACATCTACCGGCAGGGTGTCCGCGTCGTGGATGGCAGGGGCCACGAGGCCGCCCTGGCGCAGGGCCACGGCGACACCCAGGTGCACGGACGCGCTGGGCCGGAACCCGCCGTCGTCGTAGAAGCCGTTCACCTCCGGGACCTCCTTGGCCGCGAGCGCCGCTGCCTTGAGCAGCAGCGCGGAGGGGACCAGCCGGGACGCAACCGGCCGCTGGGCGTTGACAGACTGCATCCAGTCGACGGCGGCCCGCAGGTCCAGTGTGGTGCTGAGGTAGTAGTGCGGGATGGTCTTCTTCGAGCGCGACATCAGTGACCCGATGGCCCGGCGCAGGCTGGCCACGCGCTCGCGGGCCTCCGAGGGTTCTTCGAGGGAAACGGGTGGCCCCGCGGCCGGTGCCTCCGGGGCCGGCTCCGGGAGACCGGCCCCCGGGGCACCTGCCGCCGCGGTGCCTGCCGCCGGGTGGCGGGCCGCGGCGCGCTGCACGTCCGCCACGCTTACGGTACCCTCCGGTCCGGTGCCGCTCACGGCGGAAAGCTCCACGCCGAGTTCGGCGGCCAGCCTCCGGGCCCGGGGCGAGGAGCGCACGCGTCCGGCGGCGGACGGCCTTGCCGCCCCGGCGTGCTCCACATCCGCCCTCGTGACGGCGCCGCCCTTGCCGGTGCCGTGGATCCTGGCGGTGTCCACCCCCAGCCGGTGTGCCAGATGGCGCACGGGAGGGGCGATCGGGGGAACTTCCTTGGCAGTGAGAGCAACGGCGGCGGCCCCATCCCGGGGCGGCGGCGCCTCATGGCGGGGGGCCCCGACCTCAGCCGGGGTCTGCGTGATCCTGGCCAGCGGGGTGCCCACCGGAACTGTTTCGCCGAGGTCCACGAGGAGCTCGGCGACCACTCCCTCCTGGAAGGACTCCACATCCATGACGGTCTTGTCGGTATCTACCACCGCCACAAGGTCCCCGCGGCGCACGTAGTCACCGGGCTTGACCAGCCATTCGACGATCTTGCCGTGCTCCATGTCAGCACCGAGTGACGGCATTAGGAAGTCAGCCACGCGCGCCGACCGCCTCCCGGGCTGCAGCGACAATCCGCTCGACGGACGGCAGTGCCGCCAGTTCCAGCTGCTTGGAATACGGGATCGGCACTTCGGCGCTGCAGACCCGGCCCACCGGGGCATCCAGGTCATAAAACGCCTGCTCGGTGATCCGGGCGCTGATCTCCGCGGAAATGCTTCCGCTGCGCCATCCCTCATCCACCACCACGGCCCGGTGGGTCCGCCGCACAGAGGTGAGGATGGCTTCGTCGTCGAGCGGCCGCAGGGTGCGCAGGTCCAGCACTTCGGCGTCAATGCCTTCATTTGCGAGCTGCCCGGCGGCGTCCAGCACTGCCGGGAGGGTTCCGCCGTAGGTGATGAGGGAAACATCGTTCCCGGGGCGCCGGACCGCGGCGGTGTCGATGTCAACCGGGCCGGCGGCGTCGTCGAGCTCCCCGGTGACGTTGTACAGCGAGCCGTGCTCGAAGATCAGGACCGGGTCGGGGTCCTGGAGAGCGGTCCACAACATGCCACGGGCGTCGGCGAGCGTGGCGGGGGCGAGGATGCGCAGCCCGGGGATGTGGGCGTACCAGCCCTCAAGGCTGTGGGAATGCTGCGCCCCGAGCTGGCGGCCGGCGCCGGTGGTCATCCGGATCACGACCGGGACATTGAACTGGCCACCGGACATGTGCAGCAGGGAAGCGGCGTTGTTCACGATCTGGTCCAGCGCGAGGAGGCTGAAGTTGACGGTCATGATCTCCACGATCGGCCGCATCCCGCCGAGCGCCGCGCCGATCCCTGCCCCGACAAAGCCCGACTCCGACAGCGGGGTGTCGCGGATCCGGTCGGGCCCGAATTCCTCCAGCAGCCCCAGGCTGACCGCGAAGGAGCCGCCGTAGGCTCCCACGTCCTCGCCCATCAGGAAAACCCGCTCGTCCCGGAGCATCGCGTCGCGGATGCCGGCCCGAAGAGCCTCGCGGTAGCTTGATTTCATGGCCCGGTCCGCCCGCCGATACTGGTTTCCGGGCCGGCGCCGCGCTCGCTGTAGACGAACCGGGTGAGGTCCTCGAGCGGTTCGGGGCTGCCGGCTTCGGCGAACTCGACGGCGGCGGCCACCTCCGCGTCGGCGTCCGCCTCCAGCTGCTCCCAGTCCTGCGCGGAGAGCTGGCCCGCGTCCTCCAGCGCGGCGCGCAGCAGGACGATGGGGTCACGTTCGAGCCAGCGGGCGACTTCGGCTTTCTCGCGGTACCGTTCCGGGTCGAACATCGAGTGCGCCCGGAACCGGTAGGTGCGCAGCTCCAGGAAGTGCGGTCCGCCGCCGGAACGGACGGCGTCCACGGCGCGCCGGGCCGTTTCCTCGACGGCCAGGACGTCCATGCCGTCCACGGCCCACGCGGCGATCTCATAGGCGGCGGCCTTGAGGGCGATGTCCGGCTGCGATTCCGAACGCCCCAGCGCCGTCCCCATGGCATAGAGGTTGTTCTCGCAGCAGAACAGCACCGGCAGTTGCCACAGCGCGGCGAGATTGAGGCTTTCGTGGAATTCGCCCTCCGCGACGGCGCCCTCGCCGAAGAAGCACACGGTCACGCGGGAGCGTCCGGCCATCTTGTCCGCGAGAGCCAGCCCGACGGCGAGCGGCAGGCCCCCGGCGACGATTGCGTTGCCGCCGAAGAAGCGGGTGGCGGCGTCGAACAAGTGCATGGACCCGCCGCGGCCGCGGCAGCAGCCCTCCACGAAGCCGTACATCTCCGCCAGGATCGCACCGGCGGAGACCCCGCGGAGGAGGGCGTGGCCGTGCTCCCGGTAGGTGGCGACGACGGCGTCCTCCGGGGCCAGGGTTTCCAGCACACCGGTCGCGACGGCTTCCTCGCCGATGTAGACGTGCAGGAAGCCGCGGATCTTGGCGGCGCTGTAGAGCTCGACGCATTTCTCCTCAAGACGGCGGACCCGGAGCATCTGCAGCAGCAGGTGCCGGCCGTGGGCCGGATCCGGGTGGCTGCCGGGCACGTCCGCGGACCCGGTCATGTCCGGGCCTCCGGTGCTTGGGGCCCGGGTGCGGCAGCGTCCGGCTCCGGCGCCCCGGCCGGGGCCTCGATGGTCGAGGTGTCGCCCTCCGGCAGGCCGAGTTCACGGGCCTTGAGCAGCCGCCGGAGGATCTTGCCGCTGCGGGTCCGCGGCAGGGCCGTGGTGAAGTCCAACAGCCGGGGCGCCACCGCCGGGCCGAGTCTCTTGCGGGCGAAGCCGATGATCGCCAGCTGCAGTTCCTCGGAGGGTTCCCAGCCGGGCCGCAGTTCCACGAACGCCTTGACCACCTCGCCGGCCACCGGATCGGGGACCCCGATCACCCCGGCTTCGGCCACGGCCTCGTGTTCCATCAGCAAGCTCTCCACTTCGAACGGGCCGATCAGGTGACCCGAGGACTTGATGACGTCGTCGCCGCGTCCGACGAACCAGTAGTATCCGTCGGCGTCGCGCCGGGCGAGGTCGCCGGTGAGGTACCAGCCGCCCACGAAGCACCGGCGGTAGCGTTCCTCCTCATGCAGGTAGCCGCGGAACATCGAGGGCCAGCCCGGCCGCAGGGCCAGTTCGCCGACGGCGTCCGGCGCCGTCACGAGGACCGCCTTGCCGTTGCGGACAATGGGCTTGTCCTGGGCGTCCCGGGCCACGATGGCCGCCTCGACGCCGGGCAGCGGCCGGCCCATCGAGCCGGGGCGGATCTCGGTGGCAGCGAAGTTGGAGATCATGATGCCGCCCGTTTCGGTCTGCCACCAGTTGTCATGCACGGGCTGGCCGAACGCCTCCTGGCCCCAGACGACAACCTCCGGATTGAGCGGTTCCCCGACGCTGGCGACGAAGCGCAGCGCGGACAGGTCATGGCCCTTGGTGCGGTCCGCGCCGGCCTTCATCAGCATCCGCAGCGCCGTGGGGGCGGTGTACCAGACCGTGACGCGCTGTTCGGCAAGGATCCGGTACCAGCGGTCCGCGTCCATCTCCTCTTCGTCCACGATCGTTGTCACCCCGTGGGTCAACGGCGCGATCACACCATACGAGGTGCCGGTGACCCAGCCGGGGTCGGCCGTGCACCAGTAGACATCCTCCGGGTGCAAGTCCAGCGCGGAGGTGCCGGTCGCATGGTGGGCGGTGACGGCGTCGTGTACGTGGATGGCGCCCTTCGGGGTTCCGGTGGTGCCGGACGTGAAATGCAGCAGGGCCATGTCCTCGGCCTGCGTCGCGGAGATCCCGCCGTCGGCCGGCGCTGCGGACATCAGCGCGGCGAGGTCCAGCGTTCCCGGCTCCGGGCTGCCGTCGGCGTCGGTCAGCAGGACGTGCCGGAGTTCCGGCAGTGAGTCGCGGAGCTGGGCAATCTTCTTGCGGTACAGGGCCCGGGTGGTGACCAGGGCCCGGCCGGAGCCCAGCTGCAGCCGCTGGCGGACGGGTTCGGGGCCGAACGCGGAGAACAGCGGGCAGAAGACGCTGGCGTTCTTCAGGGTGCCCAGCACCGCGATGTACAGCGCCGGGCCGCGGCCGGTGAGCGAGAAGACGCGCTCACCGCGCCCGATGCCGAGGGCGCGCAGCACCCCGGCAAAGCGGGTGGTCTGCTCTGCAAGTTCGGCGAACGTGAGTGAGTGGCTGCTGCCGTCGGCCCGGACGAACCGCAGCGCCTCGTGCCCGGCGAGTCCCCCGGCTGCGTGCCGGTCCACTGCTTCGTAGGCGATGTTGACGCCGCGGCCCCCTGGCAGTCCGGACAGTTGATGGCGGGCTTCGTCCCAGGAGAACGCGGCACACGCAGCGTTATAGTCCACCAGGTTCGGCCGGACCCGGAGGCCGCCGACGTCTTTGGCAATGGTGGGCCAGCGGGTCGAGGGTTCCGTGCCTGCCGTCATGGTTCCATCGCACTCCTGCCGGGCAAGGGTTCCTAGAGGACAAAGACCCGGCGCGTGCCGGGAGCAACCGGGTGACGGCCCGACATCAACGGGGCGGCTGGGAATCCGGCGCCGGCCAGCCACTAAACTGGGTCCCATGACTGCCAACAGTGCCCCCGCAGCTGACACCGCTGCCGCCCGTGCCCGCCTTCTTGAACTGATCAAGGAGCTGGCCGTCGTCCGCGGCAAGGTCATCCTCTCCAGCGGCGCCGAAGCGGATTACTATATTGACCTGCGCCGGATCACGCTGCACCATGAGGCGTCCAAACTGGTGGGCCAGGTGATGCTCGCGATGCTGGCCGACGCCGGTATCGACTTCGAGTGCGCGGGCGGGCTCACCATGGGTGCCGACCCTGTGGGAACCGCCGTGATGCACGCCGCCGTCGACGCCGGACGTCCGGTGGATGCCTTTGTGGTCCGCAAGGCGCAGAAGTCCTACGGCATGGGCCGCCAGGTGGAAGGTCCCGCCGTCGAGGGCCGCAAGGTGCTCGTCCTGGAGGACACGTCCACCACCGGCGGTTCCGCGCTGACTGCTGTCGAGGGCGTCCGAAGGGCCGGCGGCAACGTGGTCGCCGTCGCGGTGATCGTGGACCGTGACACCGGTGCGAAGGAAAGAATCGAAGCGGCGGCCGGTGTTCCCTACCTCTTCGCCTTCGGCAAGGACGAGCTCGGGCTGAGCTAGGGCGCTGGTTCCTTTAGCCGGCACGCATGGTCCGGAGGGTGGCGGTGACTTATTATGTCGAATATCCATCAAGCGCCTCCGGAGGCCACAGCCATGCTGCTCCCCGAAGAAATCCTCGGCACTGAGCCCCTCAGTACCCTCGACCAGATTCAGAACCTCATCCTGGAAAGCGCGGATTTCGAGGAATTCCTCAATGAACTCGCCCGCTTTTCCGCCCACCAGGTAGCCGGTTCCGGCGACGACGCGCTGTGCGGCATCACACTGTTGCGCGACCGGAAGGCCGCCACGATTGGCTGGAGCAGCGATACCGCCCGTGAAGTGGATGAAATCCAGTACAGCCTCTCGCAGGGCCCGTGCCTGACGGCGGCGAAGGAAGAGCGCGAAGTCTATGTGCCGGACCTTCTGGATGAGGACCGGTGGGGCCCTGACTACGCCAGCGCCGTCGCTGCACATGGCCTGCGTTCCGTTCTCTCCGTGCCGTTCCATCTCCAGGGGGAAGCCCAGGCGGCGCTGAACCTCTACTCTGATGTCCCGCGCAAATTCGACGGCGACGTCGCCGCCAGGGCTCGTGGTTATACCCGGCAAATTTCACAGGCGTTGCGGCTCGCGGTCCGCTTTTCCATGCACGCCGACGGTGCCACGAACCTTCGGGCCACGCTCAAATCCCGCACGGTGATCGACATGGCTATCGGGATTGTGATGGCGCAGAACCGGTGCAGCCAGGAGGCAGCCGTCAGGATCCTCACGGACGCTTCCAGCAACGGCAACGTTAAGCTGCGTGATATCGCAGCGTCCCTGGTGACGTCTGTGGGCGGCGCCGCGTCCCGGACACATTTTGAAGAGCCTGGTGGGAGAGCGGCTGGCTGAACTGGCAGCACACTGTGACTTGTGCGCCCCTCGGGGGGCCTATATTCTGGGTGAGGTTGAGCCGTCGGCCATAGCAACCCTCTTTTGGAGTACCTATGGATACCTCGCTGAACGCTCAAGCCGCACTGGATATTGCCGCGGATATCTTCCGGATCGATGTCCGGGGAAGCCTCTCCCAGGACTCTCGCCCTGAGCTGATGCAGCTGATTCAGCGCATCCGGCGGATGGGCATCACCTCGCACATCCGGGTGTGCCTCGGCCGGGCGCAGTTTGTGGAATCCGCAGCTTTGGCGGGCCTGCGAAACGATCTTAACGTCATTGACGGTGCAGCCGCACTGGTCGACGCGGCGGGCGCATTGCCAGGCTCGGCAGGAGTCTCGCTCGAGCTGAACCCCCACCCGGACAGCGCCGTCGCCGCGTTGACGTCCATCGATGTTTCGGCGGACCTCACATCGGCCGTTCACGCAACGGGCCCCAGGCCATTAAACGGCTTCTCCAATGATGAACTGTTCGCTGCGAGTGACTCAGTGTTCGGGTTGCTGGACAACCCGGCTAATATGGCCCGTTCGCAACTGCTTGCCACCTATGACGAAATCGGCCTCGAAATCAGCCGGCGCGAAATCTGTCTCGAACCCGGCCGCCCGGACGCCGCCCGCGAACCCGAGCCGGCCTAGGCCGCACTTCCGTCCGGCTGTGGCTGAGCTGTTACCGGGTGCGGTTTCTGATCCGCGTTCTTTGATGGCTACGGTAGAGGGGTGCCGCGTGAGCCGGAAGTTGAGGATGTGGGCGATGCCTCCCGGATGCTTCGCCACGCCGCGGAACTGAAACGGTTCTCCCGGCGGGGTTTCCTGGCCGGGACAAGCGCGGCTTCCGTGCTGGCTGCCGACATGCTGTTTACCCGGCGTGTGCAGGCCGAGCGCCGCGTCCACAAGATCCTCCCGGTGCCGGACGAGACTGCGGAGAAGTACTTCCCGCACACCAGCTGGTTCCTTTTTCCAGGCTACAAAACGAGCTGGGAAGAAGCCCAGTGGATCCTGACGGCGCTTCGCGGGACGCTGACCAAGCGGGGCCAGCTGGCCGCTGTCGGATACTCCAACGTCGGCATTGACATCGACGAGATTGTCATCGCCGTGGTGGAGTACGCGCGGGCCCATCAGCTGACCACCTACTACTTCTACGGCCACAGCTTCGGCGGTATGGTGGCGACCCAAGTCGCCGCCCGGCTCCGTGAACTGCATGGCATTGAAGTGGCCTTCATTCTGTTGGATTCCAGTCCCAGCAGCCGGCACGACGTTCTGGACCAGAGCTGGTTTGAGGGTGTTGTGTTTCTCTACGAGAGCGGCTTCCGCTTCCCCACGGTGCTGCGCGGCGGCTACGAACTCGGCGAGCGGATGCTGCACAAGGACGAGCGCAGCTGGGGACAGATCCTGGACCAGACGCTGGAACAGCTCTCTCCGATTGCCCCGTCCAGCGTGCTGATCCAGACCGAGTCGGCCTACATCTACCACTTTGATCCCACCAGGTTCGCGGGAAAGCTCGGCGGAACGCGGATGGCTTTTGTCGGCAATCCACGCGACCAGACCGTGGACTACGAATCGGCACGGGACTCCTGGTCCTTGATCTTTAAGGAAAACATGGCCTCGGACTCGTTCACGACCGACGGCGCCCGGCCGGCGCACGCCAGCCCCGGCTGGAACCCGTTCGTTTACCGGCCCATCATCGACGAACTTCAGAACGAAATCCTGCCGCTGCCGTCCGGCGGAGGGAAAAAAACCGCCTTCTAGGGCTGCCTAAATCTGGCTCTTCAGGTCGGCAACGGAGTTCAGGATCTGGTTGGGCCGGAACGGGTACGCGGCGATGTCGTCCTTGTGGGTGATGCCGCTGAGCACCAGCACCGTGTGCAGACCCGCTTCCATGCCGGCGATGATGTCGGTGTCCATCCGGTCACCGATCATGGCGGTGGTTTCCGAATGCGCGTCGATCTGGTTCATTGCTGAGCGGAACATCATCGGGTTCGGCTTGCCGACGATGTAGGGCTCCCGCCCGGTCGCCTTGGTAATAAGCGCAGCGATGGCGCCGGTGGCAGGCATCGGACCATCCTTCGAGGGCCCGGTGGCATCAGGGTTGGTGGCGATGAACCTCGCGCCGCCCAAGATCAGCCGGATGGCCATGGTGATGGCCTCAAACGAGTAGGTGCGGGTTTCGCCCAGCACCACGAAGTCCGGGTCCTGGTCGGTGAGGATAAAACCTGCTTCGTGCAGCGCGGTAGTGAGGCCCGCCTCGCCGATCGTGTAAGCGCGGTTGCCGGAATCCGAGCCGCGCACCTGATCCTTGAGGAACTGGGCCGTGGCCAGGGCCGAGGTCCAGATATTCTCCTCGGGGATTTCCAGGCCCGAGCTCTTCAGCCGGGCTGCGAGGTCGCGGGGTGTGAAGATGGAGTTGTTGGTCAGGACCAGGAAGCGTTTGGAGGTGTCCACCCAGCGTTGGATGAGTTCGGCGGCGCCGGGAATGGGCTGGTTTTCGTGGACCAGGACACCGTCCATGTCCGTCAGCCAGCACTCAATCTCCTGGCCGCTGCGGTACACCGATTTTGATGAGTACACGTCGTCCGCGTCATCCCTGTGGTCTGCCTGCTGATCCGCCATGCTGTCCTCCGCCGATAATGTGCCGATGCCAGTCCCAGTCTAATGTTGAGTGGTGACTGAACCCGAGATAACCAGCGAATCCCTTCCCGTTACGGCGGAGGCGGGGGAGGCGGCCGCCGGGGCAGAGGCCAAGGCGGAGGTCGGCGTCGGCCCTTGGGAAGGCGAACTGCCGGACGGCGATCACTGGGACCCGGACCTCCTGACAGACGGGGACCGCCGCAACGTGGTGGACAAGTACCGCTACTGGAGGCACGAGTCGATCGTGTCGGACCTGGACGCCAAGCGGCACAATTTCCACATCGCGATCGAAAACTGGCAGCACGACATGAACATAGGCACCGTCGTGCGGAGCGCCAACGCGTTCCTGGCCAAGGAAGTGCACATCATCGGACGACGCAGATGGAACCGCCGCGGGGCTATGGTCACCGACCGGTACCAGCACATCCGCCACCACCCCACAGTGGCGGACTTCGTGGCGTGGGCACAGGGGGAGGGGCTGGCCATCATCGGCATCGACATCTTCCCGGACTCCGTCCCGCTGGAGACCTACGAACTGCCCAAAAACTGCGTACTGGTGTTTGGCCAGGAGGGCCCGGGGCTGTCCGCCGAGGTCCACCAGGCGGCGGTGGACACCTTGTCGATCGAGCAGTTCGGCTCCACCCGCTCAATCAATGCCGCCTCGGCCGCTGCCATTGCGATGCACGCCTGGATCCGCAGGCACGTGTTCAACCAGCTCCCGGGGTAAGCCGCACGAAGGGGCGGCGCCCGGGACCCCGCGGGTTGGCAGTTCGCGGCAGTCTGTCGCGAAACACCGCAGCGAAGTGCACACCCGGCGAAGCGGAACAGCAACGGCCGCGACTATGACGGACCCGAGTGACCGCAGACACTGCCGCGGCGCAGGAGTGGCTAGGATGGTTCGTAGCCGACGAGGTTTACTCCAGGGTCAACCAGCCCGCAGACGAAATTCACTTTAGGAGTCAGCATGCCCATTGCATCCCCAGAGATCTACTCCGAGATGATCGACCGCGCCAAGTCGGGCGGGTTCGCGTTCCCGGCCGTCAACGTCACCTCCTCCCAGACCCTTAACGCAGCCCTCCGCGGCTTCGCCGAGGCCGAGTCCGACGGGATCGTCCAGGTCTCCACCGGCGGCGCAGCCTACTGGTCCGGCGCGTCCACCAAGGACATGGTCGCCGGTTCGCTTGGATTCGCCGCGTTTGCCCGCGAGGTTGCAAAGAACTACGGCGTTAATATCGCCCTGCACACGGACCACTGCCCCAAAGACAAGCTGGAGGGCTTTGTCCTGCCGCTGCTCGCCGCTTCCGAGGCCGAGGTCAAGGCCGGTCGAAATCCACTCTTCAGCTCGCACATGTGGGACGGCTCCGCCGAGACCCTCCCGGAGAACCTCCGGATTGCCCGCGAACTGCTCGCGCGCACCGCTGCCGCCAAGATGATCCTTGAGGTCGAAATCGGCACCGTCGGCGGCGAGGAAGACGGCGTCGAGAACGCCATCAATGACAAGCTCTACACCACCGTCGAGGACGCGCTGGCCACGATCGAGGCACTCGGCTCCGGGGAGAACGGCCGCTACATCACGGCGCTGACCTTCGGCAACGTGCACGGCGTCTACAAGCCCGGCGGCGTTAAGCTCCGCCCGGAAATCCTCAAGGACATCCAGGAACAGGTCGGCGCCAAGCTCGGCAAAGCGAACCCGTTCGACCTGGTCTTCCACGGCGGCTCCGGTTCCTCCGAGAAGGAGATTGCCGACGCCGTCTCCTACGGTGTGATCAAGATGAACATCGACACCGACACCCAGTACGCATACACCCGGCCTGTAGTGGACCACATGCTGCGCAACTATGACGGTGTGCTGAAGGTCGACGGCGAGGTCGGCAACAAGAAGCTGTACGACCCCCGCGTCTGGGGTGCGTCCGCCGAGGCTGGCCTCGCGGCCCGCGTCGTCGAGGCTGCCCAGCAGCTCGGCTCAACCGGCAGGACGTTCTAAGGATGTCGGAGGAGTTCCGCAGGAATCTGATGGGCCCGGAGCCGACGCTCCTGCCGGCCGAGACTGACATCCACAGGGGGCTGGATGCTGGTCAGGAAGCTCTCGACCTGGTGGAAAAGCACCCGACCTCGTCGCTGCTGTGGGCCGTGCTGGCCGAAGAAGCGTGGGCCGAGGGCCGGACCATCGACTCGTACGCCTACTCCCGTGTTGGCTACCACCGCGGCCTGGATTCGCTGCGCCGCAACGGCTGGCGCGGCGTCGGAGCCATCCCGTGGGAGCACGAACCGAACCGCGGCTTCCTGCGCGCCCTGTACTCGCTGGGCCGGGCCTCGGCGGCCATCGGGGAAGCCGAGGAGCCCGAGCGGATCGAGAAGTTCCTTAACGATTCGGACCCCAGGGCCAAGGCGGCCATCGAAGCCGAGAAGCGCTAATTCGCGCCTAAACCTACCCGCGCTTAAATGACGACGGCGGCCGCCTACCTCATGGTGGGCGCCCGCCGTCGTGCGTTGGCTGGGGGCTAGCTGGTCTTGGCCAGACCGGTGCGGGCCATGGCGTCGGCGTAAACCGTGCCCATCTCGTCGAGGTACTGTTCCTGCCGGGCGGGGGTGCCGGCGAAGGCGCGGCCGCTGAGTGAGCGGACCTTGTAGGTCTTGAGGCCGCGGCGCCAGATCATGGGTACCTCGGTTTTGAGGAGCAGGTTCGCGAGGCGGTTGGCTTCGGTGCCGTGCGCCACGATAACCGAGGCGCGGGGCACCACAGCGAGGAATTTCAGCAACGGCTTCAGGCCCGCGGAAATCTGATCCGGGGTGAACTTGCCGTTCGGCTCGCCCGGGACGTACCAGGGGTGCACGTTCCACGGCATCACGTACTCGGGGCGCAGGCCCAGCTTCCACTGGACACCGAGCAGGCGGGTGGCGGCTTCATCATCACCGGCGGTGATAAAACCAGACTCGTCCTCCGTCCCGATGTTGGAGAAGAGGCTGATGATGCGGCACTCATCGACGTCGTGAATCGGGTCAACGTAGGGGACGTTCGTGCCAGCTTTGGTTGCCTGCAGCGTGTCGCACAGCTCGTTGACGGCCGCGACGCTAGTTTCATAGCGGCGGCTCAGAAGCTGTTCGCGGGAATTTTCAGTGGCCAAGGCTGTCATATATTGCTGAGTCTCCTGCGGGATTGGTAAAGCTGCCGGACCGGACGAGGGCACGCCTAACACCGGGGCACGCCCAATATGGTGCGGTTTGAAAAGGTGGTGTGGACCGATTTCCTAGTCGATCCTTATTAGTCTATCAAGCCCTGCGAAATGGCGGACCTGCCGCCGCCGATCTACCAGAGCCGTGCGCTGGCGCGGCGCGCACCCTCGCCCAGGGCTTCCAGCTTGGCGTAAGCGATTTGCGGGTGCACGCGGCCGCCGAGACCGCAGTCTGTGGAGGCAATCACATTTTCGCGGCCCACCAATTGGGCGAAACGTACGATCCGGTCAGCTACCAGATCCGGGTGCTCGACGACGTTTGTGGCGTGGGAGACGACGCCGGGGATGATGATTTTTCCGTCCGGAAGCCGGGTGTCTTCCCAGATCCGCCATTCATGCTCGTGGCGGACGTTGGCTGCCTCGAAGGAGTAACCGCCTGCCTTAATCTGCAGGACGGAGCCGATAATGTCCGCGAAGGGGACGTCCGTGGTGTGCGGCCCGTGCCACGAGCCCCAGCAGACGTGCAGCCGGATCTTCTCCTGTGGCAGCCCGCGCAGTGCCCAGTTTGTGGCTTCGACCCGGAGCTGGATGAATTTGAGGTAGTCGGCCAGGCTTGGTTCCGGGTTAATCTGGTCCCAGCTTTCGGCCAGCGACGGGTCGTCGAGCTGGACCGTGAGCCCGGCGTCGATGATGGCCTTGTATTCCTCGCGCATGGCGTCGGCGCAGGCATAGAGGAGTTCCTCATCGCTGCTGTAGTACTCGTTGGCGACGCGGGCACAGGATCCGGGGGAGAGGGAAGCCACGAAGCCCTCGGTGAGTCCGGCGGCGGCCAGCCCCGCCCTCAGGTTGGCGGTATCCGAGCCGACGAGGGCCTGCCCGGTATAGCTCAGCGGTCCGGCAATTTTCGGTTGCGTGACACTCTTGCGGTGCGCGAGGATCCCCGCGGACGGATCGTTGTAGGCCTCATTGAACTTCTGCCTGTCGCGCCGGTCCGGGAACGAGGTCAGCACGATGTTTCCGGGGCTTGAGCGGCGCACCGCGGAGTCGGCCCAGCGGTCCACGTCGGTCGGTTCAAGGCCGCCCAGCCGGCTGAAGGAATAGTTCCACCACGCACCGTAGTCCACAGAGCTGGACATCGTGTGTCCGTATTCGCCGTCGTTGGGGATATCGATGCCGAGGTCCTTCTGGCGCTGCACCACATCCACCACGGAGGTTGCCAGCAGGTCCAGGAATTCCGGGCTGATGCCGTCTGCGTCCTTGGCCTCATTCGCGGCGATGAGCTCAGGGGTGCGGGGCAGGGAGCCTGCATGGGTGGCCCGGATGTGGTCGGTGTTCTGGTGCATGGGGCGCTTCCTTTCCATCGGTCCTGGCGGTAGCACCCTGAACCGCCACAAGCTGCGAACGGAGGGGTTGCTGCGGCGTCAATGGTCCAGGTCCCTCGGCCGCTCGGGATGGTCACCTCTCACCTAATTCCACCGGGCGGGCCTGCGCAAGTCCTTCCGCCCGCGTTCCGCAGGCTGGACAGCGGGGTGCGTGCACCATCGGCGGGAAGTCCATTGGATGGTCAAATGAGCCGCAGCTACCGCGATCGGCTAAACTTGGGTGGTAAGAGCCCCGGACTCTGGCGTTGATGACAAGAGCACAGCGGTAGATTCGGGGCATTCTCATGAACGGCGCTGAGATCCGCGACCACCCGTGGATCACCCGGATTTCGGCCCGAACGAATGGGGGAGGATCCCATGCCAGCAATCGTGATCGTCGGAGCCCAGTGGGGCGACGAAGGCAAAGGTAAGGCCACTGACCTGCTTGGTGGCCGAGTCGACTACGTCGTCAAGCCCAACGGCGGCAACAATGCCGGGCACACCGTCGTCGTAGGCGGTGAGAAGTACGAGCTAAAGCTCCTTCCGGCCGGCATCCTGAGCCCCAACGCGGTTCCGATCATCGGCAACGGCTGTGTGGTGAACCTGGAGGCGCTGTTTGAGGAGATCGACGGCCTCGAAGCCCGCGGCGCCGACACTTCCAAGCTGCGCGTCTCCGCCAATGCCCATCTCGTCGCGCCTTACCACCAGGTCCTGGACAAGGTCACCGAGCGGTTCCTCGGCAGCCGCGCCATCGGAACCACCGGCCGCGGCATCGGCCCGGCCTACATGGACAAAGTCGCCCGGCTTGGCATCCGCGTCCAGGACGTTTTCGACGCCTCCATCCTGCGCCAAAAGGTCGAAGGCTCGCTGCGCCAAAAGAACGAACTCCTGGTCAAGGTCTACAACCGCCGCGACATCGAGGTGGAGGAGATTGTGGAGTACTTCCTGTCCTTCGCCGAACGCCTGCGCCCGCTGGTCATCGACAGCACCTACGTCCTGAACACCGCATTGGACGAGGGCAAAGTCGTCCTGATGGAAGGCGGCCAGGCCACCTTCCTGGACGTCGACCACGGCACCTACCCCTTTGTGACCTCCTCGAACCCGACGGCGGGCGGCGCCTCCGTGGGTTCGGGCATCGGCCCGACCCGCATCTCGCGCTCCATCGGCATTATCAAGGCCTACACCACCCGAGTGGGCGCCGGGCCGTTCCCCACCGAACTCTTCGACGACATGGGCATGTACCTGCAGAAGACCGGCGGCGAGTTTGGCGTCAACACCGGACGCCCGCGCCGTTGCGGCTGGTATGACGCCGTGCTGGCCCGCCACGCATCCCGCGTCAACGGCTTCACGGACTACTTCGTCACCAAGCTGGACGTCCTCACGGGCATCGAGCAGATCCCGGTCTGTGTGGCGTACGACGTGGATGGGGTCCGGCACGATGAAATGCCGATGACCCAGACCGAGTTCCACCACGCCAAGCCCATCTTCGAGTACTTCGAAGGCTGGACCGAGGACATCACCGGGGCCCGCACCCTGGCGGACCTGCCCGAGAACGCCAAGAACTACGTGCTGGCGCTCGAGAAGCTCTCCGGCACCCGTTTCTCCGCGATCGGCGTCGGCCCGGACCGGGACCAGACCATTGTTATCAATGACTTGATCAACGACTGACGCAACAACTGACGCACGACGGCGGCGGGTCACCTGGATAAGGTGGCCCGCCGCCGTCGTCGTTAACCGTCCCGGACCTGAAAAAGAACTTCCAATCCGCGCGTAACCTTTTGGGGCGCCTCAGCGATTACTCCTTTGTAAGCGCCGCCGGAACCTGGACCCCCATCAGGTATCCGGGGCCTTCCACTGCAAGTGCTGCCGGCGCCTGCCCCCATCGGGCGGCGCCGGCCAGCCTTCAATCAACCAAAGGATGCACGTTTTTATGAAGAGTGTTAGCACGAGCACCAAGATTGCTGTCGGCGCCGCTGTTCTCGCGGTCGGAGGCTTTTCCGGAATCGGCCTGGCCAACGCGGCCCAGGTTTCGAGCACCCAGCAGGCTGAAGTGAACCACGCTACGCCCGCCACCCCGGCAGTTCCGTCCGTTCCGGCAACTCCGGATCTGCCCGCTGTTCCCGCCACCCCGGCAGTGCCCGCCACCCCGGCAGTGCCCGCCACCCCGGACAGTGACGGCGCCGCGAAGGCCGGCGCCGCGAAGGACGGCTCCGACGTTGAGGATACCGACAGTGCCGCCGAGGGTTCCGTTGCCGCTGCGACGGACGGCGTCTCCGTCCAGGGTGCAGCCAACGCCAGGGGCGCTGCCGAGGCCAAGGCCCACGCCGGCGTGACAGTGGCCACCCCGGCAGTTCCCGGCGCCCGGAACGTCCCCGCTGTCCCCGCTGTTCCGGCACTGCCGTCGGCCGAGCTGCCCAAGCTCGACAAGTAAGCACTGCACGCCTCCCTTCGGAGGTAACGGGGTGCGGCCGCTACACTATCGGGGGCCGCACCGCCAGCAGTAACGGAAGGAAAGCCACTTGGCAGACCAGCTGAGCGATGACGATCTGTCAGCAGCCTTGGCTGGCGACCCGTCCGGATTCAGCGCCGTCTACACCTTGATTTCCCCCGCAGTGCTCGGTTACTTCCGGGCCAAGGGCGTCGATGACGCGGAGGCCCTGACCCAGGACGTATTTGTGGACGTTCTGCCGAAACTGGCGAATGTCACCGGTGGCCACAAAGGCCTGCGAACCTTCATTTTTTCGGTCGCCCACGCCAGGCTTGTAGACCACCACCGGCGCTCCGAACGGACACCGTGTCTGGCTGAATATAACCCGTTGAACGACGCGCGGTATTCCGCGTCCGCCGAGGACGAGGCCCTCGGTTCCCTCGGCGGCCTGTCCTACACACTCTCCCGGCTCAACGGCGAGCAACGGGAAGTCCTGGTCCTGCGGATCGTCGCGGACCTTTCCATCGACCAGGTGGCCGGCATCATGGGCAAGAGCCCGGGTGCCATCAAACAGCTTCAGCGACGCGGGCTCAGCGCCCTGCGCGAACTCGTCACCGAAAAGGACCACGCAGCATTATGACCGGCACACGCGAACCCCTGCAGGATGGCGGCATTCAGGCGATGCTCCGTGATTCCGGTCTCGAAGGTGCCGCCGAACTCGGCAGCACCCTGGCGCAGCTCCAGGCCATGGTCCCGGACCGGGCCCCTGCTCCCCGGGCCGACCTCGCGGCAATGCTCACCGCCGGCGGCAGCAGTTCCGCCGCTGCAGGTCCTGCTGCACACCCGACGGCGGCCGTACCCGCTGTGACGCCGGTGCCAGGCGCCATTGCCGGGGTCCTGCCGTGCGGGGTGGTCAGCCTCGGCGAACGCCGCGGCCGCAAGCGCGGGCTGGCGATCCTGGGCGGCGCCGTCGTGGGTGCAATGACGCTCGGTGCCGGCGCGGTCGCCGCCTCAAGCGAGGACTTCCGCAAAAATGTCAGCCACACTGTAGGCGGCATTTTCCAGCCCTCCGGCCCGACTCCCGACGTTGCTCCGGAGCCCGCCGCCCCGTCGCCGGCGGATATTCCGGCCCCGGTTGTGCCCGCCAACCCAGCCGGCAACCCTGCGCTGCCGCCGTCAGTGGACGCTCCTGAGGCACCGGAAACCCCCGCCGCGGAACCTGCGAAGCCCGGCGGCGCGGGCACTCCGGCGGCTGAAGGCCGGGGCGGACTCCTCCCGCTGCCGCCCCATCGCCCTGTCATACCGGCCGTCACGCCGGCCGTGCCGGGACTTCCCGGCGCGGGCGAGAGCCGGACCCTCCCCAAGGCTCAGCTGCCGGGGCGGGCCATTCCCCGGGTGCTCCCTTCGCTCCCGGGCCAGCCCTAGGCCACGCGCTCCCGATCCGCCCAGTTCGCCGGTAGCGTGCGGGCTCGCCGTAGGACAACAGCGAGCTCGCACGTTACCGGCGAGTTCGGCATTCGAACGCGCCGGAAGCGCTAGGCCAGGACCTGCCGCTTGGCGGAAATGACCCCAGTGTCGAAGCCGGCCAGATGCAGACCGCCGTGGAACCGGGCATGCTCAATCTTCACGCAGCGGTCCATCACGACGTCGAGCCCGGCGGCTTCGGCTTCCTTCGCGACTTCCTCGTGCCAGGACCCAAGCTGCAGCCAGAGCGTTCCGGCTCCGGCCGCGATGGACTCCTCCAGGACTCCCGGCAGGTCATCGTGCTTGCGGAAGACGTCCACGATGTCCGGGCTCTCCGGCAGGTCTGCGAGTGAGCTATACGTCGGCTGGCCCAGGATCTCCTTCACCACCGGGTTCACGAAGTACAGCCTGTACGGGGTGGAGGACTGCAGGTAGGTGGCCACAAAATAGCTTGCCCGGGACGGCTTGTCCGAGGCACCCACAATCGCGATGGACCTGGCGCTGCGCAGCAGGTTGAACCGTTCCGGTGCGGACGGCCCGGTCCAGGTACGTTTCTCTTCCCGGCTCACAGCAGCGCTCCGATCGTGCGCGCTTCGGAGGCGGACTCTTCCGAGGCCGCATCCAAGGCCTGGTCGAGGTCCCACAGGATGTCCTCAAGGTCCTCGAGGCCGATCGAGATCCGGACCAGGTCCTCCGGGACTCCGGCGGATTCGAGCTGTTCCGGGCTGAGCTGCTGGTGGGTGGTGGAGCCCGGGTGGATGACCAGGGTCCGGGAGTCTCCTACGTTGGCCAGGTGCGAGGCCAGCTGCAGGGACTCGATGAACTTCTGCCCCGCGGCCCGGCCGCCCTTGACGCCGAAGGAAAACACCGAGCCGGGCCCCAGCGGCAAGTATTTCCTGGCCCGTTCGAAGTGCGGGTGCGAGGGCAGGCCGGAGAAGTTCACGTAGGCCACCCGTTCGTCCGCCTCGAGCCATTCCGCCACGGCCTGGGCGTTCTTCAGATGCTCGTCGAGGCGCTGGGGGAGCGTTTCCACCCCCTGCAGCAGCTGGAAGGCCGACATCGGAGACAGCGCCGGGCCGATGTCGCGGAGGTGCTCGCAGCGCAGTTTGGTGAGGAACCCGTATTCGCCGAAGTTCCCCCACCAGGAGACGTTGCCGTAGGACGCGACGGGCTCGGTCATCATGGGGAACTTGCCGTTGCCCCAATTGAAGCGGCCGCTTTCCACAACGACACCGCCGAGGGTGGTGCCGTGCCCGCCAAGGAACTTCGTGGCGGAATGGATCACGATGTCAGCCCCGTGTTCGATTGGCCGCACGAGGTACGGCGTGCTCAAGGTGGCGTCGACGACGAGCGGGATTCCGGCGTCGTGCGCGACCTTTGCCAGCCCTTCAAGGTCCTGGATCTCCGAGGACGGGTTGGCGACCACCTCGACGAAGATCGCCTTGGTGTTCTCCCGGATGGCCGCGGCGTAGTCGGCCGGGTTGGTCCCCGGGACGAAAGTGGTGTCGACCCCGAAGCGGCGCATGGTGACGTCAAGCTGGGTCACCGTGCCGCCGTAGAGCTGGGCGGCGGCGACAATGTGGTCCCCGGCCTGGGTGAGCGCGGCGAAGGTGATGAATTCCGCGGCCATACCCGATGACGTGGCCACAGCGCCGATACCGCCCTCGAGGGAGGCGATGCGCTCTTCGAACGCGGCGACGGTTGGGTTGCCGATCCGGGAGTAGATGTTGCCGTACTTCTGCAGTGCGAAGAGGCTGGCGGCGTCCTGGGTGTCTTTGAAGACGAAGGACGTCGTCTGGTAGATCGGCACGGCGCGGGCGCCGTGCTCGGCATCGGGGGTGCCCCCGGCATGCAGGGCGCGGGTGCGGAAACCAAATTTGCGGTCAGACATTACGCGTTCACCAGCCCGGGGGTGGGGGTGGCCGAGACCGCCGGTGTGCCGGAGAGATCCAGTTCGCTGCCGTTCCTGCGGGCGAGGTCTGCCTCGAGTTTACGGACGATCGGCAGGATGTCCTGGCCGAAGGCGGCGACTTCCTCCTGGAAGTGCAGGTAGCCGGTGAGGAACAGGTTCACGCCGATCTTTTTGTACTCCACGATCCGCTCCGCGATCTGCTCCGGTGTGCCGATCAGCTGGGTTTTGAAGCCGTCGTTGTATTGGACCAGGTCCTCGAAGCTTGAGTCGGCCCACATGCCTTTGCCGTCCTTTGTGGACGCGCCGGCCTCCTGGACAGCGTCGCGGAAACCTTCGACGGCGGGTTTGTGCGCCTTCTCGACGATCTCGCGGAGGGTGTCGCGGGCTTCCCGTTCGGAATCACGGGCGATCACGAATCCGTTCAGGCCAAAGCGCGGGGCGGCGAGCGCGGGCTCGGTGGCGCCGGTCTTGGGCGCGGTCCCGCGTCCGCCTTCTGCCGCGGAAGCCACGACGCCGGCGATGTTCTCCTTGAAGCCTTCCAGGTCCTTGCCGTTGGAGAAGTACCAGTCGGCGACCCGGCCTGCCGTGGCCTGCGCAGCAGTGGAGTTTCCGCCGAAGAAGATCTCCGGGTGTGCCCGGCCGGGCACGTCCACCGGGGCCGGATTCAGGGTGAAGCCGGTGATGTTGTAATACTTTCCGGACTGGCTGTACTCCTGCTCGGTCCAGAGCCCGCGGAGGACGCGGATGAACTCCTCGGTGCGGACGTAGCGTTCGTCGTGTTCGAGCCAGTCCAGGCCGAAGTTCTCGAACTCCGCCTTAAGCCAGCCTGAAACGATGTTCACGGCGGCCCGGCCGTCGGAGATATGGTCCGCGGTGATGATGAATTTGGCGAGAACGCCGGGGTGCCACATGCCCGGGTGGACGGCGGAGATGACCTTGAGCCGCTCGGTGGCCGCCAGCAGCGCCAGGCTGAAGGAGGTGGCCTCGTGCTGTTTGTCCGCGCCGTAGGAGGCGGCATAGCGCGTCTGGGTCAGGGCGTATTCGAAGCCGGAATTCTCCGCGATCCGGGCCAGCTTCTTGTTGTACTCGAAGTCCCAGCCGGTGCGCTGTTCGATAGTGGAAACGACGAGGCCGCCGGAGACATTCGGAACCCAGTAGGCGAACTTGAGCGGTTCGGAGAGACGGGCCACATTGCTGATGTCAGTCATGGGTGTTCCTTACTTCTGGGGTATTTCGGGTTCGCAGGACATCCTGGATGTCCACGATGGATGGTTCGTTCTGGAGCGACGTGGTGTCGCCGAGCGCGCTGCCCTCGAACAGCTGGGTCAGTAGCCGTCGCATGATCTTGCCGCTGCGGGTCTTCGGCACATCCGGGACGACGACGACATCGCGGGGCTTGGCGATAGGCCCGATCGCCTTCGCGACGTGCGCCTTCAATTCGGACGCGATGTACCCGGCAGCCGCTGCTTCGCGCAGAACGACGAACGCGACGATGGCGTGGCCGGTCTTCGGATCCGCGACGGGGCAGACCCCGGCCTCCACGACGTCCGGGTGTGCGACGAGGGCTGATTCGATCTCGATCGTGGAGAGCAGGTGTCCTGAGACGTTGAGGGTGTCGTCCACCCGTCCGAGGATCCAGATGTCGCCGTCGTCGTCGTATTTGGCACCGTCCCCCGCGAGGAACCACCCCTGCGCGGCGTACTGGCGCCAGTACGAATCGTAGTAGCGCTGCGGGTTCCCCCAGACGGTCCGGGCGATGGCGGGGCCCGGAGCGTCCACCACAATAAAGCCCTGGACGCCGGGCGGGACAGTGTCGCCGGCGTCGTCCACGATCCGGGTGCTGACGCCGGGCAGGGGCCGGGCGGCACAGCCGGGCTTAAAGCCGGCGTCGGTCGGGGCCGGGGAGAGAATGGTGGCGCCGGTTTCGGACTGCCACCAGGTGTCAACGACCGGGGCGGTTCCGGCACCGATGTTCTGCCGGAACCAACGCCATGCTTCGGGGTTGACGGCCTCACCGACGGTGCCGAGCAGGCGGATGGAGGACAGGTCGTAGCTGGCCGGGACGCCGTCGGGGAACCAGCCCATCAGCGAACGGACCAGGGTGGGAGCGGTGTAGTACTGCGTCACGCCGTAGCGCTCAATGATTTCCAAGTGCCGGCCCGGATGCGGAGTGTTGGGGGTGCCCTCGAAAATTACCTGGGTGACTCCGTTGGAGAGCGGACCGTAAAGCTCATAGGTGTGGGCGGTGACCCATGCCAGGTCTGCCGTGCACCAGTGAACGTCCCGGTCACGGAGTGCGGGGTCCGGATTGCTAAAGAGATGCTCGAAGCTCCAGGACGCCTGTGTCAGGTAGCCGCCGGAGGTGTGCACCAGGCCCTTGGGCTTTCCCGTGGTCCCGGAGGTGTACATAATAAACAACGGCGTTTCGGCGTCGAAGACTTCGGCTTCGTGGACCTCGGAGGCCCGCCCGACGGCGTTATGCCACCACACATCGCGGCCCTCGGTCATCGGGACGGTCGCCAGAAGCTCCGGCGGGGTGGTTCGGTTGACTACCAGGACATGCTCGATAGCATTGTTGCCGGCCACGGCGGCGTCCGCATTGCCCTTGACCGGTACTGCCTCGCCGCGGCGGAACTGGCCGTCGGTGGTGACCAGCAGCTTCGCACCGGTGTCCGCTACCCGGAATCTGAGCGCTTCGGCGGAGAAACCGCCAAAAACCAGCGAGTGGACGGCGCCGATGCGTGCCACGGCCAAGGTGATGATGATGGTTTCGGGGATGACCGGGAGATAGATGACCACGCGGTCGCCCTTGCCGATTCCCAGCGCAAGCAGGGCGTTGGCAGCCCGGCAGACCTCCCGCTGCAGTTCGGCGTAGCTGATGGTGCGCCGGTCCCCGCGTTCGCCCTCGAAGTGCAACGCCACCTTGTCCCCGCGTCCCGCCGCTACATGGCGGTCGACGCAGTTGGACGCGACGTTGAGCCTGCCGCCCTCAAACCAGGTGATTCCCGGACCGGTGCCGGCAGCCCCGTCTGCCGGGATCCAGCGGTGGGTGGTGTGCCAGGGCCTGGCCTGCCCCGGCACCTCCTCCCAGTCGAGCCGGAGGGCAGCTGCCTCCCAGAAGGAGAGGCGCTCTTGTTCGGTGACCGGGAAACCCGCCGGTGCCGTTTCGGTGCTTATGCCCACCGGTTCACCGCCCATTTCTCGGCCAGGCCCAGCAGGGCGTCCGTGATCTTGCCGATCACGGCCAGCAGCACGATTGCGAGTAGGAGCCGGTCCGTGCGGCCGTTGTTCTGCGAATCCGTGAGCAGGAAGCCAAGCCCCATCGAGGACGCGATGAGTTCGGCGGCCACCAGGAACAGCCAGGCCTGGGCCAGCGCGAGCCGGAGTCCGGAGAACACTGCGGGAACCACTGCCGGAAGCTGGACGGTGGTCAGCAGCTTTACCCCGTTGAGGCCGAAGGCGCGCGCGGCTTCCACCAGGTTGCGGTCCACGTGCCGCAGCGCCAGGGAGACGGTCGTAAAGACGGGGAAAAAGGCGCCGATCAGGATCAGGGTGATCTTGGAATCCTCGCCGATTTTCATCCAGAGGATAAGCAGCGGTACCCACGCGAGGGAGGGGACGGCGCGGAGGGCCCCGATGGTCGGAGCCAGTAGGGAGTCGGCGACTTTGGACAGTCCTACCAGTGACCCGAACACCAGGCCAAGGGCCGCGCCGGCAGCAAAGCCGATCAGCACGCGCTGGGTGGAGATCGCGATGTGCTGGCCGAGTTGCCCGCGCTGGAGCAGGTCAAGGCCTGCCTCCAGCACCATCTCCGGCGGCGGGAGCTGGACAACGCTGAAGACCCCGGCAGCCGTGGAGACCTGCCAGGCGGCCAGAACCGCCGCGGGAAGGACCAATCCAAGGAACAGACGCGTCCAACGGCTGGCCAGGATCCCGGCGGGGAACCATCCGTTCGCCGGGGAGCCGCCAGCGCGCGAACCAGGGGAGGCCGGCCGGGCAGCGTCTGCCGGACGTGCGGGGACGGCTGCAGTGCCCCCGTCGGCAACGCTCGTGCCGGTGCCAGGCGGATTCCGGTGGTTTGTCATCAGGAATCCCTGATCGCGGATGCATCCGCCTTCTTCACCAGCGAGTCATCAAGAAGAGTCGACAATGCCGTGTCGATTTTGTCCTGGCCGGTGACATCCCCGGTCTCAACGAAAGTGGGGCCGATCTTGGCCAGGACCTTGCGCTGGGCCTCACCCGGCGCGGGGTCGACGGCGAGGTTGCTGCGCTCCAGGATCACGGTTTTGGCGATGCCGACGTCGAGGCCCGCGACGTCGGCGAGGATCTGCGCGGTCTCGTCCGGATTCGCGGCGGCCCAGGCACGGGCCTTCTCGTAGGCATTGACGACGGCCTGCGCCTGCTTCGGCTTAGCGGCCAGGAACGACTCGTTCGCGTTCAGGAAGCCGTAGCTGTTGAAGGACACGTTTCGGTAGAACAGCTTTGCACCGTTCTTCTCGGCGCCGGCCATAATCGGATCGAGGCCGGCCCAGGCATCCACGGCCCCGTTCTCCAGTGCCGTGCGTCCGTCCGCGTGCTGTAGGTTCTGCACGGTGACGTCCTTGGCCGAAAGTCCGGCTTCGGCGAGGGACTGCAGGAGGAAGAAGTACGGGTCGGTACCCTTGGTCGCGGCCACGGACTTGCCCCTGAGGTCGGCCACCGTGGCGATCCCGGAGGAGGGCCCCGTGACGAGCGCGGACCATTCGGGCTGCGAGTAGATGTCGATCGTCTTGATCGGGGAACCGTTGGCACGGGCCAGCAGCGCGGCAGATCCGGCCGTGGAACCGACGTCGATCGCGCCGGACCGCAGCGCCTCGTTCGCCTTATTGGAGCCCGCGGACTGGACCCAGTTCACTGTGACACCCTGGTCCTTGAGTGCGGCCTCGAGCCAGCCCTTCTTTTTGATGACCAGGCTCAGCGGGTTGTAGGTGGCGAAGTCGATATTCAGCGTGCCGCCCGAGAATGCGGCGGCGGGGGCCACGGAGGATCCTTCGCCCGCAACGCAGCCAGTAAGAGCAAGGGCGGCGGAGGCGGCAAGGGCCGCCACTACTGAACGGCGGGTGGTTGTGCGGGCGAATGACATGGCGATCCTCTGGGAAGTGAAAAATGCGGAAGTGAAGCAACGTGGACCGGAGCGAAAACTCGCGGTGTAACAGGAGGTGGCGCGGGCCGGGCAGCGGCATTCCGGCTGGCGTTCGAGGCGCCGGCGGGCTGCTAATGGCCGCCGACGCCGAGGGACTGAAAGAGCGAGGTCCGCAGGCTGGCCAGTTCCACGGAACCGCGGCCGCGGGGCCGCGCGCCGGGCACCACAGCGGTGCGAACGATCGTCGCGCCGGTCCCGGCCGCGGCGGATCCGGTACCGGGCCCGCTTTCTTTGCCCAGGACGATGATGCGGTCGGCAAGCTGGAGGGCCTCGTCGACGTCATGGGTCACAAGCAGCACAGTGGTGGGCTCGACTCGGTGGATCTCCAGCAGCAGGTCCTGCATCTTGATCCGGGTGAGCGCGTCGAGTGCGCCGAACGGTTCATCCAGCAGCAGGACACCGGGGTTGCGGGCAAGGGCGCGGGCCAGGGAGGCGCGCTGGGCCATGCCGCCGGATATTTCGCGGGGCCGGTGCTTGGCGAACTCCGTGAGGCCCACGAGGTCAAGCAGCCGGGCCACCTTAGCCTTTCCGTCCCTGGCGCTGATGCCTGCGGGCAGGCCGATCGCGATGTTGGCTTGCAGGGTGTGCCACGGCAGGAGGCGCGGTTCCTGAAAGGCGAAAGCGCAGCGGGAGTCGATGCCCTGGACCGGTGTGCCGTCGATCTCAACACTGCCGGCGGTGGGGGAGTCGAGCCCTGCGGCGGCCCGGAGCAGCGTGGACTTTCCGCATCCGGAGGTGCCAAGGATCGCGAGGACTTCGCCGGCCCGGATTTCGAAGTCGACGTCGCGCAGGACGGTGTGCGCCGCGGCCCCGGCCCCGAAGGTGCGGCGCAGCGATCGGAAGGCAACCGGCAGCGCCGGGGTGCGGGGGGCGGCTCGGGCGGCGTCGTAGGACGACGCCGGCGCGGGGGCGGACAGGGCAGTAGTCATGGGGCACTCCATCGGTCCTGGCAGTAGCACCCTACGGAAAGAGCCGCTCGGCCGGATGGTCAGTCCGGCCGTTCCCGCGGCTCTTACCTCGTTATCGCCGGAGCCAAGGGAAGAGCTCCGGCGACCAGGGTTGCTGCGGCTTCATCGATCCAGGTCTCTCGGCCGCTCGGGATGGTCACCTTCTACTAAAACGGAATTGCCGGTTTTGCCCAAATCGACAACGTAATATTCGGAAACCTGACGGCGCGGGCAGGTGTTTCCGTAGATTATTCGAAACGCCGTGCCGGGGTGCCGTGACCCCGCGCGGGATGGCCGCGCGCGGGCCTAGGCTGGGTAGATGACCCATGTGAACGACCCCGCAGTCATCGAACGGCTCCTGCGCGAGAAGGGGCGCTGGGCCATCGTCGGACTGTCGACGAATCAATGGCGGGCGGCATACCAGACGTCCCTGTTTATCCGTGACAGTCTCGGGATGGAGATCGTCCCGGTAAACCTGCCCGGGGATGCCGTCCACGGCGAGCCCGGCTACGCCAGGCTGGCCGACATCCCGGCGTCCGGCCAAGCCCTTGACGTTGTGGACTGCTTCGTGAATTCGCAGCGGGTCGGAGCCGTAGTGGACGAAGCGATCGCCGCCGGCGCGAGGGCCGTCTGGCTGCAGCTGGGCGTGATCGACGAGGCCGCCGCCGCCCGTGCCAAAGCCGCAGGGCTGGACGTGGTGATGAACGCCTGCCCGGCGCAGGAAGCGCCGCGGTTCGGTCACTGAGTAACGGCCGCAGGCTGCCGGTCACTTCGACCTGCTATTCTGCGCCGGACCTACTTCGCCTAGCGCTGGGACCAGACTTGTGTGAGCACCACGTAACAGAGCCCCGGCGGCCCCTTGGGCGCCGGACGGCGCTTGGGTTCCTGGGCGCCTCGCTGGCGACGGCCTTGGTGGCCTGCGCGGATCCGGCTGGCCCGTCCACTGCGCCGCCGCAAGCACCCGGCCCCGCAGCCCCTGCCGTGTCCGCCCCTGCCGTGTCCGCCCGGCCCGGGCGTCTGCGCCTCCCGCTCTTGCCCGACGACGGACCCACCCGACGTCCGCGCGCACCGGTTATCCGGGATTTCACGCTGCCTCCGGTTCAGAACGGGCTGGCGCCGGTGCTGACCAAGATCGAGACGAAGCAGCCGGTGGTTTTCCTCACCATTGACGACGGGGTGGCGAAATCTCCCGAAATGATCCGGCTGATGGCCGCGTACGATTATCCGGCGTCGATGTTCCTGACCCGGAACTTCGTTCAGGACAACCCCGGTTTCTTCGAACCCTTCGCCGCCCAGGGGAGCCTGGTGGAGAACCACACACTGAGCCACAACATCAACATGGTCACTCAGATGGGGTACCAACAGCAGCTCGCAGAAATCACCGGTATGCAGGATTATGCCCAGCGGGTGTTCGGACGGCGTCCCGCGCTGTTCCGCCCGCCCGGTGGCGCCTACTCGATCAGCATGCGGCAGGCAGCCGCGGCGGCAGGGATTAAGGCGATCGTCACCTGGGAGGCTAAAGCCAACGCCGGCCGGATGGACTACCAGTACGGCAATACCCTGCGTCCGGGGGATATTGTGCTGATGCATTTCCGCCCCGAGTTCGCCGCCGATCTGGCTGCTTTCCGGGCCGCCCAGCTGGCCGCCGGCCTTGAAGTGGTGCTGCTGGAGGACTTTCTCGGCGTCGTTTGAGGTACTCCCGGCGGGGACCCAAGAAAGTCGGCGGAGGCAAGTAGGCTGAGTTCATGGACGCAGCGGGACTTCGTGGAATCTGCCTTGGCTTGACCGGTGCTTTCGAAGACTTTCCGTTCGGCCCGGAGACCGCTGTCTTTAAGGTGCGGGCCGCAGTGTCCGGCGGCGTCCGCCACGAAGCAAAAATATTCGCCCTCTCTGCCCTGCAGGCGACTGACTTCTCCGTCAGCCTGAAATGCGAGCCGGCCCTGGCAGAGCAGCTGCGTGCGGCGCACCCCGAGATCACCGGAGCCTGGCACCTGAACAAGAAGCACTGGAATGGTGTGCGCCTG
Organism: Arthrobacter sp. EM1; assembly: GCF_029964055.1. NCBI lineage: Bacteria > Bacillati > Actinomycetota > Actinomycetes > Micrococcales > Micrococcaceae > Arthrobacter > Arthrobacter sp. EM1. The sequence goes on from NZ_CP124836.1 coordinate 91,992, forward strand.
GATGGTTCCCTTCCCGATGCGATGGTGCGCGACATGGTTGAAGATTCCTACGACCTCGTGGTGGCTTCGCTGAACCGCCGCCAGCAGGAACAGCTGGGCTGGGCGCGGCTGGCAGGAGGCCGGGCATGAGCGCGCGGATCGCGGCCGGAGAGCTGAACTATCCGGGCATCGGCTCCACGGAGCATGGGCCGGCGCCTGCGGGCTACGAATGCCTGGTCACGCACGCCTACGTGGGCGAGGGCCTGGCCAGCTACCGGCGCGTGGTCCAGGGGACGCTGAACTGGCAACTGCAGAAACGGGCAGGACTGCGTGTCCGCGCGGAATCGGATGTGGTGGCCCCCGGCACCCGCGTGGTCAGCGGGTTCGGCGTCGGGCCGTTCCGGATCGACGCACCGTGCGAGGTGGTCTGGGTCCGCCGCCCGGTACCCGGTAAGGGCCCGCAGTCCGCCGGGTTCGGCTACGGGACCCTCCCCGGGCATCCCGTCCGGGGCGAGGAGGCGTTCGAGATTTCCATCGATGCAGGGGGCCGGGTAGCTATCCGGATCACGGCGTTTGGGGTGCCGTCCAACTGGTTCTACGCGGCGGGCGACGTGCTGGCGAAGCGGGTGCGGGGCCACATCACGTCCCGCTACATCCGGAGTGCACGGGAACTTGCCGCAGGGGTGGACTGAGAGCAGCAACAGTGCTGAATCAACTGACCCTCGACCCAGCAGGGCCTCGACCGGACGCCGCATGAGGGACGCCGCTGCGCTCGGGCGATGGTGGAGCTCGCCATCGTCCGGAACCTCAGGAGGGACAGTGCAATGTGGATCGGCTGGATTGAATGTGACCTGCTCCTTGGCGACGTCCACAGCCTGAAGGAAAAGCGGTCCGTGGTGCGGCCCGTGCTGGCCGAGCTGAAGCGGCGTTTTGAGGTCTCCGTGACCGAGGCTGGCCTCCAGGACCAGTACCGGCGGACCATAATCGGCGCCGGTCTCGTCGCAGCGGACCGGGCCCATCTTATGGAAGTTCTTGCCGCCGTCGAACGCTTTGTCGCCGCCCGGCCCGACATGGAGCTGCTCAGCGTCCGCCAACGGGAGTTGCGCAGCGATGACTGACCTCAACTGATCGATGCAGCAGCGGCGGTGCGGGTGCCGCCAAGGCCCGCGGTCCCGGGCAGGACGAGCCTCCGCCGTGGACCGCCGCGGTCAGCGCTGTCCAAGCCACGCGGGGTGACTTGGCGCCCATCCCGAGGGGGTTCTCCAAGCGGCAAGTGGCCCCACGGCGCGGTCGGTTAGGCCCGCGCCGTGGGGTCAGGGTTGCGGTGCGGACTAGCCGAAGTACTTCGGCAAGGTAGCCTCGTGGGCTTCGCGGAGCGAGGCGAGGTCCAGGGTGTCGACGCCGTTGATCTCAAGCGTGCCGCCCTCGGCGTCCACGACGCCGATCCGGAGGTGCGCGAAGCCGCGGGCGGTGCACATGTCCTTGAACCTGATTTCCTCGGAGCGGGGCACCGCCACGATGGCGCGGCCCTGGGTCTCGGAGAACAGCGCGGTGAACAGGTCCACGCCATCGCGGTCCAGGATATCCTGCAGCGCAATCCGGGCACCCACGCCGTAGCGCAGCGAGGACTCCACGAGGGCCGCGGCAAGGCCGCCCTCGGAGAGGTCGTGCGCGGAATCCACCATGCCGTCGCGGGAAGCGTTAATCAGGATCTCGCCCAGCGCACGCTCGGCGGCCAAGTCAACCTTGGGAGGCAAACCACCCAGGTGTCCGCGCATGTTGGACCACTCCGAACCGTCCAGCTCCGCAGCGGTTGTGCCGAGGAAATAGATGGCCTGGCCGTCTTCTTGCCAGCCCGACGGCGTGCGCCGGTCGACGTCGTCGAACTTGCCCAGCACGGCCACCACGGGGGAGGGGTGGATGGGCACTGTGCCGGTCTGGTTGTAGAGCGAAACGTTGCCGCCGGTGACCGGGATGCCCAGGACCATACACGCGTCGGACAGGCCGCGGATGGCTTCGGCAAGCTGCCACATAACGTCGGGATCCTCGGGCGAGCCGAAGTTCAGGCAGTCGCTGACGGCCATCGGCACGGCGCCGGAGGTGGCGACGTTGCGGTACGCCTCGGCCAGCGCCAACTGTGCGCCGTGGTAGGGATCAAGGTAGGTGTAGCGGCCGTTGGCGTCGGTGGCCAGAGCCACGCCCAACCCGGTTTCCTCGTCCACCCGGACCACGCCGGCGTCGTCCGGGAACGACATCGAGGTATTGCCGCCGACATAGCGGTCGTACTGGCTGGTAATCCAGGACTTGCTGCACATGTTCGGCGAGGAAACGAGTTCGGTGATGGCGGTGGCCAGGTCCGCGGGGGCGGACGGGCGGCCGGCGTCCTGCACGGACCCGGTGAAGGAGTCGGCCTGCACGGCGTCCTGCCAGGCGGGGCGGGCAAACGGCCGGTCGTAGACCGGCCCGTCGTGGGCCACTGTGCGCGGGTCGACGTCAACAATCACGTCACCTTCCCACGTGATGATGAGGCGTCCGGTATCGGTCACCTCGCCCAGCCAGGAATACTCGACAGCCCACTTGTCCATCACGGCTTCAAATGCTGCGACGTTTTCCGGGGTGACGACGGCCATCATGCGTTCCTGCGACTCGGACATCAGGATCTCGCCCGGCGTCAGGGTGGGGTCGCGCAGCAGGACGGAGGTGAGCTCGACTTCCATGCCGCCGTCGCCGTTGGAGGCGAGCTCGGAGGTAGCGCAGGAGATGCCGGCGGCGCCGAGGTCCTGGATGCCCTCAACCAGGGAGCCCTTGAACAGTTCGAGGCAGCATTCGATCAGGACCTTCTCGGCGAAGGGGTCCCCGACCTGGACGGCCGGACGCTTGGAGGGTTTGGTGTCGTCGAAGGACTCAGAGGCCAGCACGGAGGCGCCGCCGATGCCGTCACCGCCGGTGCGGGCTCCGAAGAGCACCACCTTGTTGCCCTTGCCGGAGGCGTTGGCGAGGCGGATGTCCTCGTGCCGCATCACGCCGACGGCGAGGGCGTTGACCAGCGGGTTGCCCTGGTACACGGAGTCGAAGACCATTTCGCCGCCGATGTTCGGCAGTCCCAGGGAGTTGCCGTAGCCGCCGATGCCGGCGACGGCGCCGTGCATCACGCGGGCGGTATCGGGGTGGTCGATGGCGCCGAACCGCAGCGGATCCATTACGGCCACGGGCCGGGCACCCATCGAGATGATGTCGCGGACGATCCCGCCGATGCCGGTCGCGGCACCCTGGTAGGGCTCGACGAACGACGGCGAGTTGTGCGACTCGATCTTGAACGTCACCGCCCAGCCGTCACCGAGATTCGTGACGCCGGCATTTTCGCCGATGCCCACAAGCATGTCCTTTTTCATCTCCTCGGTCACCTTTTCGCCGAACTGGCGCAGGTGGTTCTTGGAGGACTTGTAGGAGCAGTGCTCGCTCCACATCACGGAATACATGGCGAGCTCGGCGCCTGTCGGGCGGCGGCCCAGGACCTTAACGACTTCCTCGAACTCGTTCTGCTTCAGGCCCAGCTCGGCCCACGGCAGCTCGACGTCCGGTGTCTTGGCCGCGTTCTCGACCGTGTCGATGTTGAACTTCTTGGTCTCGGTGGCGTTGGGGCGCGACGTGTCCGTCATTTGTTGTCTCCCACGATCTTGTTCAGGACAGAGGTGAAGAAGCCAAGGCCCTCGGTGCCGGAGCCGTTCTCGGGGCCGAATCCTGCTTCCACGGCGTGTTCCGGGTGCGGCATAAGGCCCACAATGTTTCCCGCGGCGTTGGCGATGCCGGCGATGTCGCGGCGGGAGCCGTTCGGGTTGAAGCCGACGTAGCGGAACACCACACGGCCCTCGGCTTCCAGCGCGTCAAGGGTCTTGGCGTCCGCGATGTACTGGCCGTCCTGGTTCTTCAGCGGCACGGTAATTTCCTGGCCGGCGGCGTAGTCGCCGGTCCAGGCGGTTGTGTTGTTTTCCACCCGCAGGACCTGGTCGCGGCACATGAATTTCAAGTGGTCGTTTTTGATCATCGAGCCGGGCAAAAGGTGCGATTCGGTCAGGATCTGGAAGCCGTTGCAGATGCCCAGCACGGGCAGCCTGCCGTCCGAGGTCGCGGCGTCGATGATTTTGGTCATCAGCGGCGCGAACCGGGAGATGGCGCCGGCGCGGAGGTAGTCGCCGTAGGAGAAACCACCGGGAATGACGACGGCGTCGACGTCCCCCAGGGTGGTGTCGGCGTGCCAGAGCGGGACGGCGGTGGCGCCTGCGAGCCGGACCGCCCGGATGGCATCGCGGTCGTCAAGGGTGCCGGGGAAGGTCACGACGCCGATTTTCGCGCCGGCGAGCCGGGGCTCTGCGGCGACGGCAATGGCTTCGCCGATCAGGGGAAGTTCAGTCATCTCAGGCCTCGACGACCTCGACGTTGACGACGTCTTCGATCACCGGGTTGGACAGCAGGGTCTCCGCGGCGTTCCGGGCCTGGGCCAGGATCTCTTCGGTCACCTCGCCATCGACCGTGAGTTCAAAGCGCTTGCCCTGGCGGACAGAGCTAAACGCGGTGAAGCCCAGACGGGGGAGTGCACCCACGATGGCCTTCCCCTGGGGGTCGAGAATCTCGGGCTTGGGCATAACGTCGACAACGATCCGGGGCATCCGGCAACTCCTGTGCGTGAGCGTTGGGTAAGGGCGCAGCGGAGTGGTGCCGTCTCACGCCGGTCTGCTGTGTGGTGAGGACAGCGTAAAAGGGCGCTCCGCGAGCTTGCATCCCTATTCTACCGGCCGCGGTGCGTCCGGCCGCATTCGCGCGGGCAGTGTGAACACCGGCAGCGCGGCGGGCGCAGGCGCTGGTGCGCCCTTCGCCTCCGGCCCGGGACGCCGCAGTGCTCTGGTCACCCCGGTGCCCCGTCAGTAGCATGTGCCTATGGCTGAGAAAACGAAGTCCGTGCTGTTGCCCGTTGTTGCTGCTGCCGTTTTTGCGGGCCTCGGGAGGATGGTCCTGCAGAAGGTCATGGGGGACCGGAAGGCCAGGGAAAGCAATGTGGCCGGCCCGCTTGACGAGAAGACCCGCGCCGGGATCAGCGAACTGGTGAGGACGCCGCGGGAGTAGCGTGCCGGCGAGACGCCCGGCTCCTTTCTTCCGGGGGCCGCAATTCGGCCTCCGGGGCCCACCCGGGCGGCCCGGCCCAAGGATCTTGTCGAATTGTGTGACAAATTTCGATTTCCTGTTTGTGTTCTATGTCATAACCGGCTCTCAGTCTGTACTGTATGAATCGGCTGGTATCCGTCAGGGCCGTGAGGTTCCTAGCTCTTTCAGTCCTGCCAGTCCCCTGACCCGGTAGTGCCGCCGCAGTCCCCTGACCCGGCAACGCCGCCGGTATCGTTCCTTATGAAAGGTTCAACTACACGTGAAATCACCAGGAAAGAGCTTCCTTCGAAGCGGGGGACTCCGGAGGGCCGCGGCACTGACCCTGGGCTTGCCGGTTCTCTTGTCAACAGCCGCAATCGCGCCCGCCACGGCGGCTCCCGCGATGGGCTCGCCCGTCGCCGGAGTTGCGCAGAAGAATCTGGATCCGAACAGCTACCAGGACGGACGCTACATTGTCGTCCTCAATGAGAAACCGGCGGCCACCTACGATGGCGGGACGCCCGGGCTGGCGGCAACCAAGCCGGACTCCGGCAAGAAGCTCGACACCGGGAAGACCGACGTCCAGCGTTACGAGGCCCACCTCGAAGCGAAGCAGGCCGAGGTCGCCGGGCAGCAGAACGTCCGGATCAAGCGGCAGTTCACCGCGGCCGTCAACGGTTTCAGCGCAAACCTCACGGGGGACCAGGCCATCAAGCTGGCCAAGGACCCCGGCGTGCTGGTGGTTGCTCCGGATACCGAAAATGCCCCGGACTACTCGAGCACTGACTTCCTGAAGCTCAGCGGCCCCAACGGCACCTGGAGCACGAAGTTCGGCGGCCAGGCGGCCGCCGGCAAGGGTGTTGTCGTGGGTGTCATCGACACCGGCTACACCCCCTCCAGCGCCTTTTTCGCCGGCGACCAGGTTATGCCGCTCGTTGGCGATCCCGTCGTTGGCGTGCCGTACCGCACCGACGACGGCAAGATTGCAATGCTCAAGTCCGACGGCGATACCTTCATCGGCGAGTGCCAGAAAGGCGAGGGTACCGGCGCAGACTTTGACGGCTCCGCCTGCAACTCCAAAGTCCTCGCGGCGCATTACTTCGCCGATGACTTCCTGACGTACGTTCCGGCGGAAGAACGCTCCCCGCTGGAGAAGATCTCCCCGGTCGATGTCGCCAGCCACGGCACGCATACGGCCAGTACCGCTGCCGGGAACGCGAACGTCGAGACTTTCGTTGACGGTCGCAGCTTCGGTCTGACCAGCGGCATCGCCCCCGCGGCCAAGCTCTCTGTTTACAAGGTCTGCTGGGAGGATACCGACCCGAACAGCGGCGGCTGCTACAGCTCCTCATCGATCGCCGCAGTCGACCAGGCCATCTACGACGGTGTGGATGTCCTGAACTATTCGATTTCCGGCGCCACCTCCACCACCACCGATCCGGTCTCCATGGCGTTCCTGTCGGCCGCCTCCGCCGGAATCTTCGTGGCAGCATCGGCCGGCAACTCCGGCCCGACGGCGAGCACAGTGAACCACGGTGAACCGTGGGTCACGACTGTCGCTGCCAGCAGCTTCTCGCAGGAACTGCAGGGCACCGTCGAGTTCTCCGACGGAAGCAAGTTCCGCGGCGCCAGCATCATGAACCGCGAAGTCAAGGGTGCCGGCGTCGTGCTGGCTGCCAACGCGGCCGCCACGGCCGGAAACCCCAACGCAGCACTTTGCGGTCCGGACACACTGGACCCGGCGAAAGTCGCCGGCAAGGTAGTGGTCTGTGACCGCGGCGTCTTCGATCGCGTCGCCAAGAGCAAGGAAGTCCAGCGCGGCGGCGGTGTCGGCATGATCCTCGTCAACCTGAGCAACTCCTCGCTGGACACGGACAAGCACGCCGTCCCGACCGTCCACGTCAACCCGCCGGCCACCGAGACCATCAAGGCCAAGGTCACGGCCAACCCGGCCATAACGGTTTCCCTGGTCAACAAGGACACCACCGGCCTGGCGCCTGAGGCCCAGCCGCAGATCGCCGGTTTCTCGTCCCGCGGCCCGCTGCTGGCAACCGAATCCGACCTGCTGAAGCCTGATGTGACTGCCCCCGGCGTTGCAGTCCTGGCGGGCGTTTCGCCGATAGGCACCGGCGGGGACAACTTTGGCTTTTTGTCCGGTACCTCCATGGCGGCTCCGCACGTCGCCGGCTTCGGCGCACTGGTCCTCGGCAAGAACCCGAAGTGGTCCCCGGCCACGGTCAAGTCCGCGATGATGACCACCGCCGGTGACATCAAGAATGCCGACGGCAGCAAGAACACCGATGTCCTCGCCACCGGCGCAGGCCAGGTTGATCCGGCCCGCATGCTGGACCCTGGATTGGTGTACGACGCCAACGAAGACGACTACCTGAAGTTCATCCAGGGCACCGGAGTGGACCTCGGCATCCCGGGGCTGGGCAGCACAAAGGCCCGCGACATGAACGTCCCGTCGTTCTCGCTGGGCAACCTGACCGGCAAGATCGAAGTAACCCGGACCCTGACCGCGCTGACCCCCGGCACCTACCGGGTCAAGGCCGACGTCCCCGGTGTCAAGGTCACGGTAACCCCGTCCATCCTGACGTTCGGAACGGCAGGGGAGAAGAAGAACTTCAAGGTCTCCTTCGAGAATCAGAGCGCAGCACTGGGCAAGTTCGCCATGGGCTCGCTGACCTGGCAGGGCGCCAACAAGAACGTGGCTTCCCCGATCGCGGTCCGTCCGCAGTCGGTCGTCACCTCCAAGGATGTTGCCTTCACCTCCGAGGGCGGCACCGGCTCCGGTGACCTCAAGGTTGTCTCGGGCACCAACAATGCCATCAACATGACCCTGGACGGTCTATCCAAGGCGGACTCCTCTGCCGTTGAACTGGTCCCCGGTCCGGTGGCCCTTGGGGTTACGAACGCCTCGAACTTCGCCAAAGCCGTCCAGGTGCCGGCCGGCAGCCCGCTGGCCAAGCTCTCGGTCTACTCCGCGGACCCGAATGCCGACTTCGATATGTATGTGGTGAATCCCGCCAACCAGCTGATCCAGGTCGCAACCTCGTCTGCGAGCGAGTCGCTCTCAATCCCCAACCCGACCCCGGGAACCTACCGGATTTTCGTGAACCTCTACGCCAGCCCCAACGGCCAGGCCACGAAGGCGAGCGTCGATGCAGCTGTGCTCGGCTCCAATGTCGGCAACGCGACGTTGACGCCCAACCCGTTGCGTCTTGCCAACGGCAAGTCCGGAGTCGTGACGCTGAAATGGAAGAACCTGGCAGTCGGTTCCTACATCGGCCGGGTGACGTTCGCCGGCACCAGCGAGCCGACGTTTGTCAGTGTGCTCGTGACTCCGGCAGGCGCCGTGGTGGTGCCGCCGACCTCTGAGGACCAGGACAGCAATGACGGTCCCGGTGACAGCGGCGACGGAAGCCACGACGGCAAGGACAAAAAGGACAAAAAGGACAAGGGCAAAAAGGTGAAGAAGGAGCAGGCTAAGTTCCAGAACGAGGAACTTAGCGCTCCCAACAACGCCGTCTAGGCGCAGTTCCAGTCCTGACAAAACGGCAACGGCCGGCGGTTTGCACCGCCGGCCGTTGCCGTTCCTGCACTGCCGGCCGTTGCCGTTCCTGCGTCCTGCCGGACGCAGGCGGCCAGCCTAGATCGCGCCGGTGGAACCCGCCACTCCGCCCAGCAGCGGCGCCATGGCCCGCCAGCGGGCGATCTCGCAACCGTCCGTGCGGCTGAACTGGCTGGTGACTTCCCGGCCCAGGAACCACCCGGTGACCACGGCCAGCTGCGGACCGCCGTACTGCTGGGTGCACAATTTCGGCGGACCGGGCCGGGGGAAGAACATGTCCTCCCCATGCTGTGTGACGGCAGCGAGGGCGGCGGTGGCATCCGGCAGGGTACATCCCGCCGCGAGGACGCCGTCGCTTGCCGACAGCTGAAAAACGTGTTCCGGGGCGCCCGGTGCCTCGGTCAGTCGAACGGTGAGATCGATCTCGTGGTGATTGTGGGTCATTACTGTCCTTTTGTACGTTCGATGTCAGGGCCGGACCGTATCGACCGCAGCAGGGGAGCAAGCTCCCGCAGCAACCGCTCCCGCAGGTCTTGCGCTTCGGTCGAAAAAGCCCGCTGGTATTCGATATAGGCGGCTTTGCCCTCGGGTGTTTCGATCAGGATGGCGGGATAGCCCCACTCGTCCAGGTCATAGGGGGATGCCTGCATGTCCATGGCCCGGATCCGCCAGGAGAGCTCGAAACAGTCCATCACCAGCTCACTCGGCAGCAGCGGGGCAAGCTTGTAGGCCCACTTATAGAGGTCCATGTTGGCGTGCAGGCAACCGGGCTGTTCCATGGACCGCTGGTTTTCCCGGCTTGGCGCCAGGCTGTTGAGCGGAACCGCGTCCGGTGTGTAGAAACGGAAGGCGTCGAAGTGGGAGCAGCGGATCCGGTTTTGCTCCACCACTTCGTCGGTCCGTTCGGAGCCTAGCCGCAGCTGGAGGTATTCGTGCCGAAGCTCGAACTTATCCTGCCGGTAGACCATGGCCCATTCGTGCAGCCCAAAGCAGCCGAATTGGGCCGGGCGCGCCGCAGTCCCGGCCAGGATAATCCCGGCGAATACCAGGGCCTCCCGACGGTCCCGGACGAAGGCTTCGACGTCGACAGTGGCAGCCGCGGTGCCCGGCGGCAGCCCCGCGGCGGCGAGTTCGCCGTCGTCGGCCGCGCGGTAGTACTTCCAGCCGGTCCGCTCGGCCGCGGCGGGCCCTGACAGTACGACGCCGGCGCCGGGGTGCCAGCGCAGCAACTGCCCGGGTTTCTGGGTGTAGTAGGTGAAGAGAAAGTCCTCTACCGGGTGCTTCTTGCCCGCCGAACGCCGGGCGAGGTAAGGGTCCGCGTAGCGGCGGACACGCGCGTGGTGGGCAGCTTGGCGGGGCAGCCAGTGATCTGTGGAAAGTCCCTGCAGTTTAGACAGCTCCGCCGGTGGAGCCCAGGACGTCCTTGGCGGCGTTCCAGGCGGAGATCTCGCAGCCGTCGCGCAGACTGAACGTTGTTTCGACCGGACGTCCGTCCACGACGCCCGTGACCGTGGCCTCCTGCGGGCCGCCGTACTGCTGGGTGCAGGCCTGGTCTTTTGGCCGGGGCTGCGGGCTCAGGAGCGCTGCGTCGTTCTTCAGGGCGGTGCAGGCTGCGGCAGCGTTGGGGTGCTGGCTCTCGGCGGAGGGAACTCCGTCCACGCAGACCAGTGTGAAGTTTGCGGGTGTGCCGGACGCGGACGGTTTGACGCTGATGGCGAGTTCGGCGTTGCCCAGTCCCGGCCCCGGGGTCGCGGAGGCGGCGGACGGCGCAGGTGCCGGCGTTTTTGTTTCGGCATCGGGCGAGGGTGTGCCTGTCGGGGCAGTGCTGGTCCCGTCCGTCGGGGCGGTGGCGGTGGTCGACGGCGTCGGTGTTGTTCCTGGCGAGCAGGCGGCGAGTCCGGCCACTGCCATCAGAACGAACGCCGCCTGGCTCAGTTGCTTGCGCATCAGCAGTCCTCCTGTGTTTTGCCCAGTCTACCGCCGCGGCGGCAGCTCGACGGGGGTCTTTGTGGCAGCAATCAGGCCCATCATGGCGCTGTGCAGATGGCTGACCTGTTCACGGGTCATGCCCAGCCGATCCATCATGGTGCCGGGCACGGCTGTCGCTTGCTGCCGCAACGCCGCACCCCGCGGCGTCAGGCCCACGGCAAGGGTCCGTTCGTTGCCGGGCACGCGCTGGCGGGTGATGAATCCGGCCGACTCCAGGCGGCGGAGCAGGGGCGAAATCGTTGCCGGTTCCTGGGCGATGGCAGCGCTGATGTCTCGTACGGAGCGGGGGCTGGATTCCCAGAGGCAAAGCATCACAAGGTATTGCGGGTGGGTCAGGCCGAGCTGGTCCAACACCGGCTTGTAGGCGCCGACGACGCTCCGGGAGGCCACCGTAAGAGCGAAGCAGAGCTGGTGCTCGAGCAGGAGGTCGTCCCGGGCTTCCCCGGTCGATTCCGTCATCTGGCCTCCTAGATAGTTCGTGTACTAATCATTAGCGTACACTGGAGTCATCGTCCCGTTCTAGGAGTGGATTGTGATGGCCAACGAAAAAGCCGAAAACGGCTCGCAGCGTTTTATGCGTGCCACCGGCAAGCTCCGGATGATCTTCGGCCCCGCCAACCGCAGCGCCCTCGGCCATGAGATGACGGAACAGAACCGGCAGCTGCTGGCCGCGCGCGAAGCCGAAACCCAGCAGTGGGAGACCCTCCGGAGGCCGGACGGAAGCACCTATGTTGTGCCGCGCAACCCCGATGACAAGTCACTGCGCTGAGCCGCAGCAAGGCCGGGGCTCCGGGACCGCGTCCGGCCCTGGTCTCGGGCCGCCCGGCGCCTTTTGCCGCCGTCGGGCGTAAAATGAGGGCACTGGCCCCGCACGCAGCCGTGGCCGTTCAGCATGGCCCGGACGCTGGAGAGGGGGTGGGAATTGTGGCACTCGCACTGCGGAAAGCTGCCCTCGGAAAGCACCTGCACCCGTCGTCCTGGATAGGTTTCTTTTTCGGTACTGCTTCGAGGGGGGATACCTCCTCGCCGGTCGTGCACAAGCACGACGACTTTGAGCGGGCTTCCGAAGTGGACCTCGCCGGTTTCGAAGTGGAGACCGATGCGCAGGGACATCACTACGCTGTCCGAAAGGAAGATCTCCGGAACCAGGAAGCCTGAGCATTCGCCGGAGGGGGCGCAAAGGTCCCGGGCGTAACGGGCAGGGAGCGGCCGGCGCCGGTCCCTGCCTTCAATAATGGTGTCTTGTCTTAATGACGGCTGGCTAGCCGCGTCCGGCGTGAATCCCCGCCGAGTCCCGCCGTTCCGGTCAGCGGCCGGTACCGCCGTAGACCGTTGCCTCGTCCTCGCTGTCCAGGTCAAAAGCCTTGTGAATGGCGCGAACGGCGTCGTCGAGCAGATCAGCGTGCGTGACGACGGAAATCCTGATCTCCGAGGTGGAGATCATGTTGATGTTGATGCTGGCCTCCGAAAGCGCCGCGAAGAACCGCGCAGAGACACCGGGATGGGACCGCATGCCGGCGCCGATCAGCGACAGCTTTCCGATCTTTTCGTTGTATTCGATGCTTTCGAAGCCGATCCGGTCCTGCGCGGCGTGCAGGGCGGCCAGGGCGTCGGCGCCCTCGACGATCGGCAGGGTGAAGGAAATATCGGTCCGGCCGGTGCCGTGCGTGGATACGTTCTGGACAATCATGTCAATGTTCGAGTGCGCATCGGCGATGACCTGGAAGATCGCCGCGGCCTTGCCGGGAATATCAGGAACCCCGACGACCGTGACCTTGGCTTCGGAACGGTCGTGGGCAACACCGGAGATGATTGGCTGCTCCAAGGCAACTCCTTCTTGGGTTGGGATCTTGTCGTCGGCGCCGGGTAGGACCCAGGTGCCTTCGTTCTGGCTAAAGGAGGATCTTACATGCAGCGGCATACCGAAACGGCGCGCATACTCGACGCAGCGCAAGTGCAGGATCTTGGCGCCGGACGCCGCCAGTTCGAGCATCTCCTCGCTGGAGATCCGGTCGATCTTGCGCGCGGACGGTACAACTCTGGGATCTGCGGTGTAGATCCCGTCGACGTCGGTGAAGATCTCGCACACGTCGGCATCGAGGGCGGCGGCCAGCGCCACCGCTGTGGTGTCCGAACCGCCGCGGCCCAGCGTTGTGACCTCGTTGGTGGTGCGGCTCATGCCCTGGAAGCCTGCGACGATCGCAATGTGTCCCTTGTCCAGGGCGGTGCGGATGCGGTGCGGGTCGACGTCGATGATCCGGGCTTTGCCGTGGATGCCGTCGGTGATCATGCCGGCCTGGGAGCCGGTGAAGGACTGTGCCGAAGCGCCGAACTTGTTGATGGCCATGGCGAGCAGGGCCATCGAGATGCGTTCACCGGCTGAGAGCAGCATGTCCATTTCCCGGGCCGGCGCCGCATCGGTGACCTGTGCGGCCAAGTCCAGTAGTTCATCGGTGGTGTCGCCCATGGCCGAGACGACCACAACGACTTCGTCACCGGCGTTCTGGGCGTCGACGATCCGCTTGGCCACCCGCTTTATCCCCGCAGCATCCGCTACTGAGGAACCGCCGAATTTCTTGACCACCAGGTGCCTGGTGGGGGCGGCCGTGACGGGCAGCGTTAGCGGCTGCGGTCCGGAGTGGACTTCGGTAGTGGGCAAACTCATGCGCGCACCCTCACTGGATCATCGGGGTTCTGGGCCAGGCAACCAAACGGCGCGACGGCGTAACTTCTCAGCCCAGTTTATCGCCGTGTCCCGTCGGTTGCTTCATTGTGACCGAATGGCAGACGGGCCCCCTCATTTCCTCTGGACATGCTCTCCCTCGCGGATCAGGATTGGGCATATGGCGGGTATGTCCGTTCAGGGACGCGGGTGCTGGACATGTCCACTAGGTCGGAGGCTCAAACGGTGGACCAGGATGGGGAAGAGTTTGGCTATGAGCTGATCGGCGCCGGGGCCACTCCGGATGCCGCGCCCGGGGTCGGCGACGGGCAGAGCGGCGACGACCGGGACGGCGGGCCATTCCAGGCCGCCGGCCGCATGACCCGCGTAGTCCGGGCAGCCGTTCACGAACGCCTGCTGGCCGTGCGCACGCTGAGGTTCTGGCTCGCGTCGGCAGCGGTATCGCTGGCTTCGTGGGGTTTGGCCATGTTGCTGGTCGCGGTCCTGGGTGCCGGCGAAGAACTCCACGGCGATTCGTACCGTTTGGCGTACATTCTGACCGCGGCGGCGTTGACAATGGTCGCGGCGTTAGCGGGGGTGCTGTGGGGTCTCGGTTGGCGCAGCCGGGTCCATTGCCCCTCGCCTTCGGAGCCGGTGTCCGAACGGGGCGGCGGCGCTGGCCCGCTGCCACGCTGGTTCGAGGCTGCGTCGCGGGGTGTCGCGTTTGCTTTGGCTGCCTTCGTTTTCCTGCTGGTGCCGGCCTTTGGATCCGGCGGGCCGGTTGAAGCAGCGGTTGTTGCGGCAATCGTTATGGTGGTGGCTTCTGCGGCGTTCGGTGGGATTGGTGCCGGCGCCGCTGCCTGGCTCCGTCCCGGTGCCGCGCGAACCGCCGCCTGCGTTGTTGCGGCCTTTCTGGTGCTGGGAAACGTGGTGGCAGTGGTCGCTCTACTGCCGGCGGTTCGCGCTGACGAGCCGGTGCTGGTGGCCATCAATGTCGAGCGCGATGACTTGGGCCGGGTGGTGCATTTTGAATGTTCGCCCGAGTTTGCCGGGATTGCCGAGGTCTTCCACACCGAGCGGATCTTCTGGCTGGCGGTTTCGAACCCGGTGATTATATTTACCCTGCTGCTTGGGGACCCATCGTCTCCGCCGGACTCCCTCCGCTGGCTGCCGGTTGAACTCCAGGCCGCCGCCGAAGGCCGGCATGTCCCGTGTCTTGAAGCGGAGCCGTTGGAAGAATCCGGACTGCAGATCCCGTTGGCTCTCAGCGGGTTGGCCGGCCAGGGTGTGCTGGCCGGGATTTTCCTGAACGGAGGGGCTGCGGCAGTCCGACGGCGTGAGGTTGCTCCGAGGTAAACGCCCCCGGGCCGGTTAGGCGCTAGTGTGCCAAGGTGGGGCCGAGGCGGCGTTCATCATCCCGGGTGGACTAGCTCAGAGCGTTGCGGCGGCCCTCGAACGCACGGCCCAGCGTGACCTCATCGGCGTATTCGAGGTCGCCGCCCACGGGCAGTCCCGACGCCAGCCTGGTGACGGCGATCCCGATCGACTTGAGCATACGGGCCAGGTAGGTAGCCGTTGCCTCGCCCTCCAGATTGGGGTCGGTGGCAATGATGACTTCCTGGATGGCCCCGTCGTTGAGCCGGGTGAGCAGCTCACGGATCCGGAGCTGCTCGGGGCCAACACCGGCGATGGGGTTGATGGCCCCTCCAAGCACGTGGTAACGGCCGCGGAAAGATCGGGTGCGTTCGACGGCAAGGACGTCTTTGGATTCTTCAACGACGCAGATGATCGAGGGGTCCCGGCGCGGGTCCCGGCAGATGTTGCAGAGTTCCTGCTCCGTGACGTTCCCGCAGACGGTGCAGAATTTCACCCGCTCTTTGACAGTGATGATGGCATCGGCCAGCCGCTTCATGTCCTGCGGGTCGGCTTCAAGGATGTGGAAAGCCAGCCGCTGGGCGGACTTGGGCCCGACGCCGGGAAGCCGTCCGAGCTCGTCGATCAGCTCTTGAACTGCACCTTCGTACACTTTGTCCTCGTTCGTCTTTGTGTGTGGGGGGGGTCGGTGGCCTGCGGCGGGGCGGCTAGAACCGCGGCGGCAGTGCGCTGCCGTCCAAGGACCGTTCTTCCACGAGTTTTCCGCCCAGGATGCGTTCCACGGCGGCCCGTCCGAAGACGCCTGATTCTTCGATAGTCTCGTCGTCGGCGCTGGGTACGTCCTGGACATAGGTGTTGACCGCGGCTGCGGCGCGGGCCGGGGCCTTGGCGCGGCCCGCTTCGGCCTCAGGGCTGTTGGAGAGGCGCTGGTACAGGCTTTGCCTGCCAGCGGATGGTGGGGTTGCCAGGTCCGCGGGCGCCATCACCGGCGTGGCGTGCAGGGCAACGGGCTCGCCGCTGGTTGACGCTGGCTCGGAGGCAGCGACGGCCGGCACCAGCTCCGCGGAATCTCCCCACCCGTTCGAAGAGGCAACGGGCTGGTAGGACGCGGAAGCCGACACTGCCGCGGCGTACTGCGGGACCTGTGCCGCTGCTGGTTCATACTGCGGTGGATCGGGCTCGGGCGTTGGGGTGGCAGCGACGGTTTCCTCGCGCCGGTAGCCTCCGACGTTGGAGTCGGTGCCGACGGTCCAGACGCCGGGGGCTTCCTCGAGGGCACGGCCCCAGGGGTCGTCGGCAGGGGCTGGCGCTTCGACCGGCGGAACGGCGGTCGGGGTTGTTTTGGCGGCAGCCCCGGCGCGGGCGGGTGCGGCGGGCCTGTTGCGTACAGCTGAGGCTGCCGGTTGCGGGGCGGCGCTGGCAGCTGGGGCCGAAGGGTCCCAGTCCATCGGCGGTTCCTCGTCCAGCGGCGGAGCGTCTTCGTCCCGCGGCGGTCCCCAATCGTCGTCGGGATAGGCGTAGGAGCCGGCCGGGTCCTGGACCGGTCCCGGGTGTTCGTTCGCTGCCGAAGCTGCCGGAACGGCGGTCCGGGGTTCCTCCGGCGTGGTTTCTGTCGGAGCGTGCGACGGCGTAGGCGCAGAGGCAGAGGCAGAGGCAGAGGCAGCGGGTGCCGGGGCCGCCGCTGGAGCATCTTCGGCCGGCGCAGGCCCTGGTGGCAGCGCGGTGGCCGGGGCGTCCTGGTGCGCAGCACTTTGCTCCGCCGCGGCCGTGGGCAGGCTCCAGCCAGCGTCGGTGGGCGTGGCCGGGACGTCCCGGCTAGCGGGTGCTTTTGGGTTTGGCTCAGAGCTCGCTGCGCTGTTGCTTCCACTGGCCACGGCAGTGATCTGGCATTCGATGCCAATCGTCTTGTGGATCGCCTGCCGCAGATTCTCCGAGTGATCTGCCCGCCCGAACGCGCCCGCCAGGCCCGCGGTATTAAAGGCGAGCGTCAGTACATGGTCTTCGAAGTGCCCCACTTGGGCATTTGGTTCGACGAGGGCCCAGGTGCTCCGCTTGATCTTGCTGAGGGTCTGCAGGATCTCGGGCCATGCGCGGCGGAGGACTTCGACATCGGCCCCGGATCCGGTGCCATTAGCAGCAGCGGGAGCTGTTGACGCGGCGGAGGGGGCGGGCCGGATTTGGGCCACAGCGGACGGGGCAGCGACCGCCGGCACCGGCGGAGCTGCCTCGCGCGCCGGCGCCGGTCCGGAGGCCGCCGGGTTGACCGCCGCCGGCTCAGTGACGGGCCAGTCCCGGGTGCTGACACGCGGCGGAGTGAGAGTTTCCCTGGCCGGTTCAGCGTCGGGCAGCCGGGCCGCTTGAACGGCGGCGGCCGGCGGAGTGGCGGCTGCAGGCACCGGAACGGCAGGCGCCGGAGCCGCCGCCGCGGGGGCAGCCGCCGCTGCGGTAGCGTCCGGGGCCTGGGCGGCCGTGACCGCTGGGGCGGCAAGGGGGGCCCCGACGTCGTTTCCGGCATAATTCAGGCGGCGTTCCACCCGGTCGATTCGGGCGGCAATGCCGCGCTCTGTCTGCTCCGAAGACGGCAGCAGGATCCGGGCGCAGAGTAATTCCAGGTGCAGCCGCGGCGACGTCGCACCGGTCATCTCGGTCAGAGCGGTGTTGGAGACGTCCGCTGCCCGGGACAGCTCTGCCGCGCCCAGGTTGTGTGCCTGGTTCTGCAGACGCGCGATTTGGTCGGCGGGAACGCCGCGGAGAATTGACTGGGCGCTCTCCGGCAAGGCTTGGACGATGATGAGGTCGCGGAAGCGTTCGAGCAGGTCCTCCACGAACCGGCGCGGGTCATGTCCGGTT
Organism: Arthrobacter sp. EM1; assembly: GCF_029964055.1. Lineage (NCBI taxonomy): Bacteria > Bacillati > Actinomycetota > Actinomycetes > Micrococcales > Micrococcaceae > Arthrobacter > Arthrobacter sp. EM1. Next base: position 109,559 of record NZ_CP124836.1, read on the forward strand.
TGGATGACCCGGTCCACTGCGCGGAACACGGTGGCGGCGTCGGAGGCCGCGACGGCCTCCACAACGTCGTCGAGCAGCGTCGCATGGGTGTAGCCCAGCAGGGCAACGGCGAGCTCGTAGTCCAGGCCGTCCGGTCCGGCGCCGGCCATAAGCTGGTCCAGGACGGAGAGCGAGTCCCGCACGGAACCTCCGCCGGCGCGGATAACGAGCGAAAGCACGCCCGGCGCCACGGGGACATCTTCCTGCCTGCAGAGCAGCTCCAGGTACGCCATCAGCGGCTCGGGCGGCACGAGGCGGAACGGGTAGTGGTGTGTACGGGAACGGATGGTGCCGATGACCTTGTCCGGCTCCGTGGTGGCAAAAATGAATTTGATGTGTTCCGGCGGCTCTTCGACGATCTTGAGCAGGGCGTTGAAGCCGGCTGAGGTGACCATGTGGGCTTCGTCGATGATAAAGATCTTGTAGCGGTCGCGGACGGGAGCGTAGGTTGCCCGTTCGCGCAGGTCGCGGGCGTCGTCGACACCGCCGTGGCTGGCGGCGTCGATCTCGATGACGTCGAGGGACCCGGAGCCGCCCCGGGCCAGTTCGACGCAGCTCGGGCACTTGCCGCAAGGGGTATCCGTGGGGCCCTCGGCGCAGTTCAGGCAACGGGCCAGGATGCGGGCGGAAGTCGTTTTTCCGCAGCCGCGGGGGCCCGAAAAGAGGTAGGCGTGGTTCACGCGATTCTTGCGCAGAGCGGTCATCAGCGGCTCGGTTACGTGTTCCTGCCCGATAACGTCCGCGAACGAATCAGGGCGGTATCTACGGTAAAGGGCGGTAGTAACAGTCACAGCTAAACCCTACCAATCGGCACAGACATAAAAGACCCCTCATGCACCCGCCAGAGCCCATTTACCCTTGCTACCTTCCGGTCCTGGGGGAGTTCAACAGGATGACGCCACATGAGGGGCCGTCAGCAAGTTTACCCGACGTTTGAGTGTGCCCCGAATCGTGGGCTGCGAGCCGGGAAAATCCCGCCGGACATGCTCATTTTCCAGTGCAGAGGCAGGGCACAATAGGCATATGTCCATTGGTCGCGGTGAGCGTGGGGCATGTCCGGTGGGGCCGGGGGTGGGGCCAATTGGGCGATGCCGGGAAGTTCAGGTATTCTAGTATCTGCTTTTGATTCAGAAGCTACTGGAGAATTCGCCTAGCGGCCTATGGCGCACGCCTGGAACGCGTGTTGGGTTAACGCCCTCGGGGGTTCAAATCCCCCATTCTCCGCGCTTGGCCCCGGTCCCTTGGACCGGGGCCTTTTTGCTTGCCGCGAAGATGACGGCCCGGCGCCCTCAGGCCCGGTAGCCCAGCCTGCGGAGTCGATTCCGGGCAGCCTGTTCACTCGGGCCCACCCGGCCCAAAGCGAGATGGACGATGCTGAGCGTAACCTTCGTCGCCAGCCGCACCGGCAGCGGGAAGGGCCCCAGCCGGGCGGTGCGCAGGCCCAGCAAGTCCCGGTACTTGGGCTCGAGGCTGACCACGGCCGCTGCGAACAGCACCCGGTAGCCCGGTCTGAGCACGGGGTGGAGCGGCGGGTTGCGGATGAACGCCACGGTCTCGGCAACCCTTCCGTCGGAGCGGAGCTCGCCGGCTTCATACCAGTGGTCCAATTGCCGGCGCATAGCCGCCTCGCTGAGCGGCGGCGACTGCACCCCCATCAGTTCACCGGCCTGTGCCCACTCACGCACGTAGGCGTCGGGACCGCCAGGAATCGGCCGGCCCCAGATCTTGTGCGTCGAGAGGAAAGCGTCGGTGAAGGCGATATGCACCCAGCGAAGCAATTCCGGATCATCAGCCGCGTAGCTGCGCGCGACGCCGTGACCGTCCACGTATTCCCCGCGCACCGATCCGTGGAGCCGCAGCACCCAGTCGGAGGCAGCGCGGGCCGCGGTGGTTGACCCGTAGGTAACCGTAAAGATCCAGCGGATCGTCCCCGCAAGCCGGCCCAGTGGATCCTCGCGGAAACGGGAGTGGTCGTGGACGCCAGCCAACGCGCCGGGATGGAGCGCCTGCATAAGCAGCGCCCGAATGCCCGCCACAATCGGTGTCATGTCCCCATGCACGGCCCAGACTGCCGAGCCTGGCAGGTGGTAGCCGGGGTCGTTGCCTTCCGCAAGACGGGGCACCCATTCCGGGACCTCGTCCCGGGACCCGGAAAACGTTTGCTTTAGTTCGGCCTGCCATTCCCTGAGGACATTGCGCATACTCCCATTCTCACCCACAGCCGCGGTGCCAGATACTCGCCGCTGGGCGCGGAACTACTGTGCTGCCCACTCGAGTTTGAAAGCCGCGGGTTTTTGCGGTTCACAGGCCACGACGAATGTGGTCCCATAAGAACGTCGGTCCGAGGTATTTGCGATCGGCGAACAGGATGCGGGAGCCACATCGTGGGAAAACACTGGGGAAACTCATCGGGTGGGCAGGCCACTAGAACCCGAATCTTTGCTGGGCGCCTTCTGTCCGGGGGTTTGTGCCTCTCCCTTGCGGTGCTGAGTTTCGGAGTCCAGGGGCTCGCGGGCAGCGGAACTGCCGGATTGCCGGCCCGAGTGCTGGCCTCCGGCGTCGTAGGTCCGGGCACCCTGGCGGCGGACGGTGGAGGCATCCCCGCCGTTTCGGCTGTTGGCGCCTTGGCCGCCACATCATTCACCGCCGACGCACTGGCGCTTCTGGCCTACAACCGGTCAAGCGTCCTGACGACGCCCAGGGACGGCGTAGCCGTGCAGCTCAACGTTGCATCTGCCGGATTGAAACGGCCCGCAGGAGGCTTCCTGATGGCTCCCCTCGAATCCCTCCACGAGTCCTCTCCCTTTGGGCAGCGAATCAGCCCCATCTCGGGAGCGCCCGGCGAATTCCACTGGGGCCAGGACTACTCGGCGCCATGCGGTACCCGGGTCTATTCCGCCGACGCCGGAGTGGTGCGGGCAGTCGGCTGGCACCCCTGGGGTGGCGGAAACCGTGTGGAAATCGATCACGGCAACGGCCTCGTGACCACCTACAACCACCTTGAGGGGATCGCCGTCAAAAAGGGCGACTCGGTTCGGGTTGGCCAGGTCATTGCGAGGGTGGGAACCACCGGGTCCTCCACCGGCTGCCATCTGCATTTTGAGACCATCCTCAACGGCTCCCACAAAAACCCCCATGAATGGATCCTCCTACCGACGGTGCAGACGGACCAGCTTGGCGCCCTGGTGATGACCAGCTACGCGCCCAATGCCGGACTGCCGTCGAATACTTCACTTGGCTGGGCGATCCCGGGTTCCCGCGACCGGAGCGGCGAGTCCGGCGCCCAAGCAGCACCCGCAACGGTGATGCCGCAACTGCCAAACCTCATCGCGACGCCGACGACGTCCATCGCGACGCCGACGACGTCCATCGCGACGCCGACGACGTCCATCGCGACGCCGCCCGCGCCCACACCGCCCACCACGACGCCGACGACCCCGCCCGTGACGACCCCGCCCGCGCCCGCACCGCCCACCACACCGCCCACCATGACGCCGCCAACGACCCCGCCCGTGACGACCCCGCCCGCGCCCACACCGCCCACCACGACGCCGACGACCCCGCCCGTGACGACCCCGCCCGCGCCCGCACCGCCCACCACACCGCCCACCATGACGCCGCCAACGACCCCGCCCGCGCCCACACCAACCGCGACGCCGACGACCCCACCGACCGTGACGCCCGCGCCCACACCGCCCACCATGACGCCGCCAACGACCCCGCCAACGACCCCGCCCGCGCCCACACCGCCCACCGTGCCGCCAACGACGCCGGCCACCGCGACGCCGACGCCCACACCCACAGTGACCCCCGCCTCCACCCCTACCCCTACCCCGACGACCGAGCCCACGCCGCTGACTGCGCCGCGGGTACCCGTCCCGTCGCTGCCTCCGGGGCCGTAGCAGGCCCCGACCCATACCCGCGTACGTTGGTATCGAATGACAGTCGTGACCAATCCGGATCACTGCTCCGGGCACGAACTCCCTACCAACTTCGCGAGGAACCCCGCTATGACCGATCTCCACAGCATTCCGCTCACCCTTATCGACGGCACCAGCACCGACTTTGGCCGGTTCAAGGGGGAGGTGGTGCTGGTGGTCAACGTGGCGTCGCAGTGCGGTTTCACCCCGCAGTACGCCGGGCTTGAGGCGCTTCACAATAAGTTCCGGGATCAGGGCTTTCAGGTACTCGGGGTGCCCTGCAACCAGTTTGCCGGCCAGGAACCCGCCGCGGACTCCGAGATCGCGGAATTCTGCGAACGGAACTTCGGTGTGACCTTTCCACTCAGCACCAAAGCCGACGTCCGCGGCAAAAACCAGCACCCTCTCTACGCGGAACTGACGAAATTCAAAAACGGCTTCCTGCCGGGGCTGGTGAAGTGGAACTTCGAGAAATTCCTTGTGAACCGTGAGGGCGCAGTGGTTTCCCGGTTTGCTCCTACCGTCGGTCCGGATTCGCCCGAAGTACTGGAAGCCGTTCGCTCGGCCCTTAGCTGAGAGCTGGGTCCCGGACTGCAAGGGGACAAGGACCCCTATCCCTAAGCAGGCTTACCGACTTAGACTGGCCGGACCTTCCAGATACACCGGGCATGCCCACGGCGCCAACGCGCTCGTGCGCGCTGGCGCTCTGCTGCGCGTGCCTGGGGACGGTATGTCAGTACGCTTCGTGAATCACTACCGGACTCTCAGAGCGGGTCCGTGAAACCAGGAGGAATGTGATGACAGGGAACAAAGCCGTTGCCTACAAGGGGCCGGGAAAGGTCGAGCTTATCGACATCGACTACCCCAGCTTCGAACTCAAAGACGGTCCGGGGGTCAACCCCGCCAACGTGGGCCGCTCCGTGCGCCATGGCGTAATCCTCAAAACCGTTGCCACGAACATTTGCGGTTCGGACCAGCACATGGTCCGCGGCCGCACCACCGCTCCCTCAGACCTGGTGCTGGGGCACGAAATCACCGGCGAAGTGGTCGAAGTAGGGCCCGACGTCGAGTTCATCAAGGTGGGGGACATCTGCTCGGTTCCCTTCAACATCGCCTGCGGACGGTGCCGCAACTGCAAGGAACGCAAGACCGGTATTTGCCTTAACGTCAACCCGGACCGTCCGGGCAGCGCCTACGGCTACGTCGACATGGGCGGCTGGGTCGGCGGCCAGGCCAACTACGTCCTGGTACCGTACGCGGACTGGAACTTGCTGAAGTTCCCGGACCGGGACCAGGCGCTCGAGAAGATGATGGACCTGACCATGCTCTCGGACATCTTCCCGACCGGCTTCCACGGCGCTGTTACCGCCGGCGTTGGAGTCGGTTCCACGGTCTACGTCGCCGGGGCGGGCCCTGTTGGGCTGGCTGCGGCAACCAGCGCCCAGCTCTTGGGCGCCGCCGTCGTTATTGTCGGTGACATGAACGCTGACCGCCTGGCGCAGGCGCGCAGCTTTGGCTGCGAAACCGTGGATTTGAGCGAAGGCGGCCCGGCGGAGCAGATCGAACAGCTGCTGGGCGTCCCGGAGGTCGACTGCGGCGTCGACGCCGTCGGCTTCGAAGCCAGGGGACACGGCCACGACGCCAAGGAAGCGCCGGCAACGGTGCTGAACTCGCTGATGGAAATCACTGCAGCCGGCGGCGCCCTGGGCATTCCGGGGCTCTACGTCACGGGGGATCCAGGCGGTGTGGACGAAGCGGCCAAAAAGGGGGCGCTCTCGCTCAGCCTCGGGACCGGCTGGGCCAAATCGCTGAGCTTCACCACCGGCCAGTGCCCGGTGATGAAGTACAACCGCCAGCTGATGATGGCGATCCTGCATGACAGGGTCCACATCGCTAAGAACGTCAACGCCAAGGCGATCACGCTGGAGGAAGCGCCGAAGGGCTACGCGGAGTTCGACGCCGGCGCCGCCACGAAGTACGTGCTGAACCCGAACGGCTACCTGAGCTAGCAGCCAGGTGCCTGAGTAAGTACGTTCCGGCGAGCGCATAGCGGGGCAAGTATGCGTTCGCCGGAATACTCGTTGTTGTCTTTTTTTCAAACATGCCTACTGGAGTTTGCGCATTGTTCGCCGATTGTCTGGTTGGATAGACCTTACTGAGAGGGACGTTGGGGGCTACAGCCTCCACCCAACCAGGAAGGTAGCAATGGAGCTCATCGAGGCCGAACACCCCCGGCCACGTCATTTTCTACTCCATCTGAGTGACCCCCACCTGCTGGGAGGTCCGGATCCACTCCATGGTGTGGTCAACAGCGAATCCCTGCTCCAACAACTTTTTGACGAAGTGCAGGCCTCCGGAGCCCGCCCGGAAGCCGTGATTTTCACCGGCGACCTGGCCGACCGGGGCGAAGCGGCGGCCTACGCCAAACTGCGGGCCATTGTTGAGCCCGCCTGCAAGGCCCTCGGGGCAAAGGTCATTTGGGCAATGGGAAACCACGACGACCGCGCCAACTTCCGTACCGGCCTGCTGGACGTCCCGGCCGACGATTCCCCCGTGGACCATACGTATTTCATCAACGGGCTGCGGATCATCACCCTCGACACCTCGGTTCCGGGCTACCACCACGGCGAGCTGAGCCCCGGGCAACTGGAGTGGCTCGCGGCCGAACTCGCCACGCCCGCCCCGGATGGAACCATCCTGGCCCTGCACCACCCGCCGGTGCCTTCGGTCCTGGATCTCGCGGTCCTCGTCGAGCTGCGGGACCAGGCGGCCCTGGCCGGGGTCCTGCGGAACTCCGACGTTCGCGCAATTTTGGGTGGCCACCTACACTATTCGACGACGGCGACTTTCGCCGGGATCCCGGTCTCGGTAGCGTCAGCCACGTGTTACACGCAGGACCTCAACGTTCCGGTCGGCGGAACTCGCGGGCGCGACGGCGGCCAGGCGTTTAATCTCGTGCACGTCTATGAGCACACAATTGTGCACTCCGTGGTCCTGCTCGGCGACACACCCGCGGTCGGCGAGATTGTTCCGGCCGCGGAGGTCCAGCGGCGGATCACGGCGGCCGGGATCCGCATCCCGGCCAAGGCGAAGCTTGAGGATCCGGCCAGGACCCCCAGCAACCGCCGCCTGACTTCCCGCAGCTAGCGCAGGACCCGCCGTCGCCCGCCGGGACCCCGGTCCGGTGACCGCGGCCGGAGGGCGATGTTGGTTTCGCCCCGCGGCCCGCGCCCGGCTACTTTTCCCAGGGGGCCTTGATCGGGTAATACTTCTCCAGGAAGTCAGTCACGAGCTCGGCCCGTTCCTCAGCGGCAACCTCGGGGAAGCTTCCGTCATTGAGGCAAAAGAAGTCCATGTTCCGCTTGGCGAGCAGTTTTGGCAGGTAGTTCAGGCCGGCCCTGGCGGTGGTGTCCACGTAGCGCACCTTTGCCGCCGTCTGGGTAACGGCCCGGCCGGTGAGCAGGGCGTAGTAGTGGTAGAACGAGTTGGTCACCGAGATGTTGTCGGCCGCGCGGAAGGTACTGGCCGCAGTTTTTGCGAATTCGGCCGGAAATTCCTGTTCCATCGTGGCCACGACACTGCGTCGCAGCGGTGCGGCCGTGTGTTCCAGGTGCCGTGTGGTGATCCGGCCGAAGCGGTCCCAGAGCAATTTTCGGTTGACCCGGGCAGCGTTTTCGAAGCCGCTGCGCTCGGCGTCGTTGTCCCCAAGCCCGATCCGGGTTTCGGCTTCAATAAACTTCGTGATGCCGCCTGGGGTAAAAAACATGTCCGGTCCGACGGCACGGCCGAAGAACATGTCGTCGTTGGAGTACAGGAAGTGCTCGGACAAGCCGTCGATGTTGTGAAGCTGGCACTCCACGGCCTGTGAGTTGTGGGTGGGCAGCACGGACGGGTCCGCAAAGAACTCTTCGCTGCGGACAATCGTCACTCCCGGGTGGTCCGCAAGCCAGGCCGGCGCGGTCGAGTCCGTGGCGATGAAGATCCGGCGGACCCAGGGCGCAAACATGTACACCGAGCGCAGCGCGTACTTGAGTTCGTCGATCTGGCGGAAACGGGCTTCGTGGTCGTCGCCTTCGCCCACCACAACGCCGGCCATCCGTGCGCGCCGCGCTGCAATGTACTCCGGGGAACTGCCGTCCACCCAGGAGAACACGATGTCGACGTCGAAGCTGATGTCACTTGCGTGGTCAGCGAACATGTTCTCGATCGTGGGCCAAGTGTGGCCGTAGCGCTCCACCGTGCCGCGGACGGCGTCCTGGGCCAGCAGTGTCCGGCGGGTCAACGAGTTCTCGATCGGCAGGATCAGCTGGTCCCCCTCGAAACTCCACAGTTCCAGCTGCACGCCGGCCGAGGCGCCGAACTCGAAGCCGCCCTCAGGCTCGACCCGCGGACGGTACAACCGGAAGATCCGGGCCTGCCGGTTGGGGGAGAGTTCGCCGTCGGCAACCAGGACGGAGGACTTCTTTTTGGCGTCAACGGTCATCGAGTAGAAAGGCTCGTCGCGGCAGGCAGTGACGAGGGCGCTGCGGAGTTTCTTGCGGTCCTTCCAGTCCACAGCGATGACCGGCCGGTCGTTATTGCCCCGGACCAGGAGGTAGTCGAGCCCGGCGTCGTCAAGCACCGACCTGATGAGCATCAGGTCCTCGACCATGGCCTGGTACGGCGTGCGGTTTTCGTTGATCAGGCCGTAGCGGCCCCGCCGGCGCACGACGTGCTGGCGGGTACGGAATCTCGCGACCGCAGCCGCGGAGGTGACCTCGTCGTGGGCGTCCACGGATGCCTGGCTGCCGTAATAGATCTCGTCCTGGACCATTGCGTCTGTAATTTCGGTTCTCCGTGATTCTTTGCGTGAGTGGGTGCCTACTTGCATGATAACGCCCGCCCCAAAATCGGCCGGAATTTCCGCGGCAGGGATGCTGCGGAAGTGGCCGGCCGGCTCAGCCCGCCAGGGCTAGGCGCCAGCTGCGCAGGAAGGCCGCGCCGGCGTCGTCGTGGATGACTTCCGCACCCAAACCCAGATCCGCCGCGGTGAGGACCTCGTAAGGTTTTACCGGGACACCGTCGGCCGGCCGGACATCGACATGCTTCACCGGATGGTCGTTGTGGTGCAGCCAGTCGGCCATGGCGTAGTCGGTGCGGGAATCGCCCACCGTGCGCCAGGCCTGCGGGGTAACGCCCTGCGCTGCCAGCAGTTCCACGGCCCGGCTCGCGCCGAGGTCCTTGCCGAGCCGGACCGACTCAATGTCGGTGGAGATGATGGTCGGATCCACCCGATAGTCGACCCGGTCATCGGAGTCCGGTACGTGATGGTCCAGCCGCACGACTCCCAGACCATGCCGGGACATCAGTTCGATGGCGTCGGCGTCGAAGAGCTGCTGCTCGGCCTGGTAGTCGGAGCTCTCGACGGCGATGTGCTGTTCGACGGAGACCATGGCCAGCTTGGTTTCGTCGAAGAACATGTGGCTGGTGTAGTCCTCCGCCACGAGCCGGCGGACGTCATCGCTGAAAGCCCGGGGAACGGCCAGTTCATGGTCGACATGCACCGGGCCGGGCCCCGCAGCGGTGTAGCTGAACCAGACAGCGCCCTTTTCACATACCGCATGGATCAGGGTGCCGGCCGGCATTCCCGCGGCAATCATCGGCTCCATCACCTGTTCACGGATGAAGTCGGCCGAACGGCCGGTATTAAAGACCACCGGGATCCCGGCCCCGGCCAGCGCGAGCAGGTCCGCGATGATCTCCGGCTGCACCGTGCGGGTGACGGGGCTCGCTACCGGACCGTCGACGTCGAGCAGGAGTGCCAGCGGGGGAGTCGACGGCGTGAGGGAGGCGTTGATCTCGGCAGTTGTCATGACCCCATTCTTCCAGCAGCCAGGCACCAATGGATCCGTTGAAAGCCGTGCTGCCGGAAGATGGGCACTGTGACAGCTTCGACTCGACGGTGTGACAGATGGTTACCGTTTGGCCACAACCTCCCGCTAGGGGAGTGGTGGATTCCCTTGGCCAGCCAAGTTCCATAGGCTTGCCGGGTGATATTCAAAGCCGTGGGCGAGGGCCGCCCGTACCCCGACCATGGTTACCACACGCCTAAAGATTGGGCGTCGCTGCCACCGCGGCCGGTCCGGCTGGATGAGCTGGTGACCACCAAGCGCACGTTGGACCTCGAGGCGCTGCTGGCGGAGGACTCCACGTTCTTCGGCGATCTGTTTCCGCATGTGGTGGAATACCGCGGCGTCCTCTACCTCGAGGACGGACTGCACCGTGCCCTTCGGACTGCCCTGCACCAGCGCACTGCGATCCACGCACGCGTTCTGGTGATAAATGGCTAGGAAGCCGAAGGACGTCAGGGTCCTGCATGGGCACCAGGTCATCACCGGCGCGGATTTGCGAGCCACCTTTGTGGCGAATGATGAACTGCACGAGAATCCGGTCAGAATGCGGCGACGCATCCGCCACGGCGTTGTGCTGGTGCTGCTGGTGGGACTGGTTACGGCCGCGATTGTGGTGGCGGTCGCGATTATGAACGGGCAGATTAAGATTCCGACGGCGCAGCCCAGCCAGACGGCCGCGTCCGCCTGCCCGGCGGCGAGCTTTGACTACACGCCGCCGGAGAAGATCAACCTCAATGTCTATAACTCAACATCCCGCCCCGGTCTGGCCCGCACCGTGGCCGACGAGTTCGCGGCCCGGAAGTTCCTGGTCGGCGCCGTCGACAATTCGACGTCGGGCTACCGCGGGGTGGCGTTGGTTGTCTCCGGTGCCGCCGGCCAGTCCGCGGCGTTCAGCGTGCAGCGCAACCTGCCGGGCTCGGACTATTTCCAGGACGGGAGGACGGACCCCAGCGTGGACGTTGTCCTCACCGGGGACTTTAAGGAACTCGCGAAGCCGGAACTGGTCGATCAAACCCCCGGCAAGCTTAGCTGTCCGCGGGAGGGCCGCCGGGTAGTGGATGAGCCGGGTTCCATTACGCCTGCGGTCACGCCCGCTCCCGGCGGTTAGACGATTCGGCGGACGGGCCGGCCTTCGCCGTCAAACCGTGCACCGGCGCCCAGTTGGATAAAACGCACCGTCCGGGCCAGCCGGGTTTCTGCCTCGGCGTCCCCGGACGCACCGTCGCCACGGGCGGCACTGGATGAGAGGGTGCCGTGGATAAGCTGCGCCAGCTGGATGACGTCTGCGTCCGGCAGGTAACCCTGGGCCATGCCGGCCCGCAGGATGCCCTGCAACAGCTGGCTGAGCTCCCCTACGTGGCCGGCGAGTTTTGCGAACGATGCCGGCGAGAGCACTGTGGCCATTGCGGGTCCGGGTGGCAGGTGGCGCCGGCTGAGGTCCTCAACCTGGGCGCGGACGTAGCGGGCCAGACGGTCCACCGGGTTCTCCAAGGAATCCAGGGACTGCCTCAGGTCAACCAGAAAACGCCCCGTCTGATCCAGCGCGTACGCAATCAGCAGTTCTTCGATGTCCGCGTAGTAGTTGTAGACCGCCGTCCGGCCAATCCGGGCATGCCGTGCGACGTCGGTCATCGTCAGCCCCGGCAGGCCATGCGTAAAGAGGAGCTCGCCGAAACCGGTCAGGATACGCCGCTGGGTTTCGGCGCGTTGGGCGGCGTTGTTCGCCGCCGAAATCCTGGGCATACGGACACTTTAGCGCGATCTGTCAGCAAAATGCGCTATGTCGCCAGCCGCGGCAGCCGTTAGACGGCGCAACCATCCGGTCCGCAGGCCGCCGCAGTTTCAGCGGCGCCGCCGGCGCCGGCCGGGACCATCGTCAGGGGGCGGCTCTCCTGCCAGGCCTGTTCGAGGGCGTTGCCGAACGTCTCGGCGGGCTGGGCGCCGGAGAGCCCGAACTTGCGGTCGATCACAAAGAACGGTACACCGGTGATACCCAGCGCCCGCCCTTCTTCGAAGTCCAGCCGCACCTCATCGGCGTATTTGTCGGTGCTGAACAGCTCGTCCAATTCGGCAGCACCGATCCCCAGATCCAGACCCAGTGAGGTCAGGTAGTCCTGGCTGCCGATATCTTTGCCGTGTTCGAAGTGGTCGCTGAGCAGCCGCTCCTTCGCAGCATCCTGGAACCCGTGCGCGGCGGCGAGGTGGATCAGCCGGTGGGCGCTGAAGCTGTTCGCGACAACGACGTCGTCGAAACGGTAGTTGAGGCCCTCGCCCTTGGCCTGCTCCGCCACATGTGCGAACACTCCGGCGACCTGGGCCGGGGCCATACCCTTGCGGGTGCTCAAGTACTCCAGGGTCGTGCCGTCGTAGTGGTCCGGCAGGGAAGGATCCAACTGGTAGCTGCGCCAGAGCACCTGCACCGAATCGCGGTGCGGGAAGGCCGCGAGTGCGGTTTCAAAGCGGCGCTTGCCGATGTAGCACCAGGGGCAAGCGACGTCGGACCAGATTTCAATCTTCATATCCACCGCAACCCGCACCGGGCCGGCTCCATTCCCCCGGGCACTGTCGGGTTGGTCACGGGGTGAGCCGGCGTTCCATCACGAAGTCGTGTTCCACTGTGTTTCCGAGCGTAAATGATTTGGTGCCGACCCTGCGGAAGCCGGACTTCTCGTAGAACCTGATGGCGCGGGCATTCTGGCTGTTCACCCCGAGCCACAGTCCGCGGGCGCCGGCCGCCGCGGCTGCCCCGATACTCGCATGCATCAATTCGGCTGCGGCGCCGAGGCCGTGGTGGTCCGGATGCACGTAGCACTTGCTCAGCTCGGTCCACGGACGTTCTGTCAGGACCGCAGCGACGGCCGGGTCCCCGGTGGGGCGGGTGGCCAGGAGGCTGTAGCCCCGGAGGTCACCGCCGGCGTCGATCACCAGGACGGTGACCCCAGGATCGGCAATGTAGCTGCGGAAGTTGGCCTCGCTGAGTGTACTAGCGAGGTGGGCGGCGATGTCTTCCGGGGAAGAACCCGGCGGGCACGCCAGCGGGAAGGTGACGGCCGCGAGACCGGCCAGCCGGGCGGCGTCGTGGGCGGTTGCCGGTCTGATTACGTGCGTCATGCCCAGAACCGTAGCCCGCGGAAGCGGCGGCCTGCGCTTTGTGAAGCGTTGTTGCGCCCGGAGTCCGCTGCGGGAGTCAGCCGAGCGGGTACGCGACGTAGGCGAAGCGGGTTGAATCTGGAGACCAGCTGTTGACGTTGAGCGTCCCCTGGCCCCCGCGCAGGGTCCAGGTGTGCAGCGCGGTGTTCCAGTCCGCCGTCGAGACCGTTACGACCTCGACGGGCAGATCTGCCGGGTGGCCGACGGTACCTGCCGGGAACCGAAGATAAGCGGCGTGAAGCCCGTCGGGGGAAATATGCGGGAACCAATCGACTGTTCCGCTCCGCGTCAATTGCTCCAGCCCTGATCCGTCGCTGCGAACACGAGCGATTTGCGCGTGCCCGGGCCAGTCGCCGAAACTCTCGGTATTGAGGTAGATCCACTCGCCCTCCGGTGCGTATTCCGGCCCGTCGCAATGCCCCGGCCCGGTGTCAATTGTTGTCCCGGGTCCGCCCCCGGCCGGCATCGTGATGAGCAGACCCGGTTTCGCGAAATCACCCGCCGCAACCCCCACATAGGCGAGTTCGCGTCCGTCCGGACTCACGCCGTGCAGGAAGTGCGAAGACCCGTCGTGCTCCGTTACCCGGACCGCTTCCCCGCCCTGGATCGCCGCCCGGTAGATGTGGCCGTCATCGGCGGAGAGGTAGATGTGGTTGCAGCCGGGGGCCAGAACATGATCATTGTTCAGATCGGGGATGCCGGTGAGAGGGACCTGCCCGAGCGAGCGGCTGGACATGTCCAGCCGCCACAAGCCACCGGCACCGTTGAGGAAAAGCGCAGAATTGTCCGCTGCCCAGTTCGGCGCTTCCAGCAACACGGCGCTGGTGAGGATGAGCTCGCGGGCACCCGTGGTCAGGGACGCGATCCAGACTTCGCAGCGGTGGCCGGCTGCCAGCGCCCCGGGCACCAAGGACCCCTGACTTACTGCTTGAACGCGGCGTCGAAGGAGGTATTCGACGCCGGGAAGTCGAACCTCTTGAGCGCGGCGAGGGCTTCGGGGGCGCCGTGCAGCCGGTCCATGCCGGCGTCCTCCCATTCAATGCTGATCGGGCCGGTGTAGCCGATCGCGGTCAGGGCGCGGAAGGACGATTCCCACGGCACGTCGCCGCGGCCGGCGGAGACGAAGTCCCAGCCGCGGCGCGGGTCGCCCCAGGGCAGGTGTGAGCCCATAACGGTGTTCCGGCCGGTGGGGCGCAGCTTGGTGTCCTTGCAGTCCACGTGGTAGATCCGGTCCTGGAAGTCCCAGATGAAGGAGACCGGGTCGATGCCCTGCCACATAAAGTGGGAGGGGTCCCAGTTCAGCCCAAAGGCCTCGCGGTGGCCGATCGCCTCGAGGGTCCGGACTGTGGTCCAGTAGTCGTAGGCGATCTCGGACGGGTGGACCTCGTGGGCGAAGCGGACGCCGCATTCGTCGAAGACGTCCAGGATGGGGTTCCAGCGGTCGGCGAAGTCTTGGTAGCCGGCCTCGATGACCTTTTCCGGTACGGGCGGGAACATCGCGACGTACTGCCAGATCGAGGAGCCGGTGAACCCGACTACGGTGTCCACGCCCAGGGCCCTGGCCAGGCGTGCCGTGTGTTTCATTTCCTCGGCGGCTCGCTGCCGGACGCCTTCGGGGTCGCCGTCGCCCCAGACCTTGGCCCCGACGATGGCCTCGTGCCGGAAGTCGATCGGATCATCGCAGACGGCCTGGCCCTTGAGGTGGTTGGAGATGGCCCAGACCTTGAGGTTGTACTTCTGAAGCACGGCCAGTTTGGACTCGGCGTAGCCGGGTTCGTCCCAGCGCCAGGCGTCCAGGTGGTCCCCCGAGACGGCGATTTCCAGGCCGTCGTAGCCCCAGCCGGACGCCAGGCGCGCAACTTCCTCGAAGGGCAGGTCGGCCCACTGGCCGGTGAACAGGGTGTACGGGCGGGCCATGTCAGGCTCCTTCGGGGGCGGGGTTCGATGCAGGGATGCCGGCGGTCGGGTCGCCGGCGAGTTGGATGATGGAGCTTTTGGCCGCCGCACTTTCCTCCACTGCGGCCAGAATACGCTGGACGGTCAAGCCGTCCTCGAAGGACGGCGAGGGCTCGGAGCCGGCGCCGATCGCGACGAGGAAATCCCGGATTTCGTGGGTGAAAGTGTGTTCCCAGCCAATCACGTGCCCCTGCGGCCACCAGGCGGCGGCATAGGGGTGAACCGGTTCGTTGACCAGGATGCGCCGGAAGCCTTGTTCCCGGACCGGCACCGTTGCGTCCAGGAAACCCAGTTCGTTCAGCGACTCAAGGTCGAAGAGCAGGGAACCCTTGTCCCCGTAGATCTCCAGTTTGAGCGAGTTTTTCCGCCCGGTGGCGACCCGGGAGACTTCCACCGAGGCGACGGCTCCGGAGGCGAGCGAAAGCGTGGCCCAGGCGGCGTCATCGACAGTTACTTCTTCGAGTCCGTTCCGGCCGGGGCGGTGCGAGGTGAAGGTGTGCAGCCGGCCGGAGACCTCGGTGACCTGGTCGCCAAGCAGGAACAGCACCTGGTCGATGGCGTGCGAGGCGATGTCCCCCAGCGCACCGGAGCCCGCGGTGTCCTTGTTCAGCCGCCACGTTATGGGCGACGCCGGGTCAACGAGCCAGTCCTGCAGATATGCCGCCCGGACGTGCCGGATGGCGCCCAGCCGGCCCTCGCTGATCAGTTCCCGGGCCAGGGCCAGGGCCGGGACGCGCCGGTAGTTGAAGCCGATCATGGACTGGATACCCTGGCGCCGGGCCGACTTCGCCGCAGCGGTCATCGACTCGGCTTCGGCCAGGGTGTTGGCGAGTGGCTTCTCCACCAGCACATGCTTGCCGGCGGCCAGCGCGGCGACGGCGATCTCCGCGTGCATAAAGCCCGGGGCGCAGATGTCCACGATCTGGATGTCGTCGCGTCCGATCACCGAGCGCCAGTCGGTGGAGGACTCCGCCCAGCCGTACCTGGCGGCCGCTTCGGCTACCCCGGCCGCGTCCCGTCCGACCAGGACGCGTTGTTCGAAGGCCGGGACGTCGAAGTAGCTGGCCACGTTGCGCCAGGCGTTCGAGTGGGCCTTGCCCATAAACGCGTAGCCAATCATGGCCACGCCGAGCGGGGAACCGGCAGGGGAACCGGTTGCCCGGCCGGACGGGGTGAAGGTGCGGGTGCCGGGCTGCGCCGGCGGTGGCGTGGGCGCCGTCGTCATCTGATGCTCCTTGGAACTGGGGTGGCCGGGCCGCAACGGCGCATGCCGGGTCAAGGGGTGGGCCGGGTGGAATTCACTGCGTTTGCCGCGCCTACTTCACTGCCCCTGCCGACAGCCCGGCGACGAGGTGCTTCTGGACCAGGATGAAGCCGATGAGTACGGGCAGGCTGACCACCACGGACGCGGCCATCAACTGGTTCCAGAACACGTCGGATTCGCTGGCATAGGACTTGAGCCCCAGGGACAGCGTTTTGGTCGCCTCGTTGGTCAGGACCGAGGCGAACAGGACTTCCCCCCAGGCGGATATAAACGAGTACACCGCCACGGCGATGATGCCCGGCTTGGCCACGGGCAGGATGACCCGGAACAGGGCGCCCATCCGGCCGGTGCCGTCGATCATCGAGGCCTCTTCGAGTTCCTTGGGGATGGCGGCGAAATACCCGGTCAGCATCCAGATGGCGAACGGCAGGGTGAAGGTCATGTACGTGATGATCAGGCCCAGGTATGAGCCCTGGAGCTGCAACCCGGTGACGTTCCTGATCTGCGTGAAGATCAGGTACAGCGGCAGCAGGAACAGGATGCCGGGGAACATCTGGGTGGACAGCACCGTCAGGCTGAAGGCGCGCCGGCCGCGGAACTGCAGCCGCGCGACGGCGTACGCGGCCAGTACGGCGACGGTCACCGAGCAGACCGTGGCGGCCACCGTGATGATCAGGCTGTTCTGGAAATACTTGGCCAGCGGCACCGTGGTCCAGATATCGAAGTAGGGCGAAGCCGTGAGCTCGTCCGGGATCCACTGGAACAGCCCGGAGACGTCCTTGAGGGGCTTGAGCGAAGTGGACACAACGACGTAGAGCGGCACGGCCACCCAGAGGGACAAGATGGTCAGGACGATATTGCGCAGAATGCGGAAGTTGCGGGTCTCAATCATTGTCGGCCCCCTTGGGCAGCACCATGCGGATGTAGAAGAAGGACGCAATGAACAAAGCGATCAGGAGCAGTACGCTCATGGCGCCGCCCAGGCCGAAGTTCCAGCTGCCGAAAGAGTTCTGGTAGATCAGCGGCGAAACCAGGGTAGCTTCCTTCGGGGAGGCCGCGCCGAAGAGCACAAACGGGATGTTGAACTGGTTGAAGGTCCAGAGCGACATCACCAGCAGCAGCACGCCGTTCGCAGGGCGGACCATCGGCAGGGTAATGCTGCGGAATTGCTGCCAGAGCGAGGCCCCGTCAATCGAAGCGGCTTCATAGACGTCGGCGGGGACGGTCTGCAGGGCGGCCATCAGCATCAGGAACGCGAACGGCCACAGCTGCCAGACGTTCACCACGATCATGGCACCAAAGGAGTTTTGGCCCAGGAGCCAGAACGGACGCTCGTCCCCAAAAAGGTGCAGGGTGTCAACGAGGATCTGGTTCACGGCGCCGTCGCGCTGATTGAACATAAAGGCCCAGGCGATTGTGCCCACATAGGCAGGCAGGGCGTAGGGAACCAGGAAGAAGGTCCGCAGGATGGCGCGGCCCTTGAAATTGGAGGACAGGAACACCGCGCCGGCCATGCCCAGGACCCAGGAGAAGCCAACCACCGTCACGGTGTAGAGCAGGGTCCGGCCGACGGTGCTAAAGAACGCCTGGCCGATGGTGCTTTCGGGGTTCAGTCCGTTGACGAAGTTCTGCAGGCCGACGAACGGGGCGTTGAGCCAGTTGGTGAGGTTGAGCTGGGTGAGCGAGATAAAGGCAATCCACACCCCCAGAAGCATCGGGCCGATATGGATGAGCAGCTCGAGCAGGGCCGCTGGCAGGACAAGGCCGTAGGGGAGGAAGGACTTTTTCTTCTTGCGGACCGGCAATGCGGTCCGTGCCGCCGGAGGATCAGGAACAGGGCCGGAGGCGAGCCCTGGCTGCGGGGCGTCGCCGCCGCCGGGTGCGGGATCGCCGCGGTCCAATGCTGAGTGGGTCATGGAAGCTCCTTGGCCGAAGGTGCGGGGGCGTGGCCCCCGCACCTGTCAGGCATTGTTACTGGGCCGCAACCATCTGGTTGTTGGCATCCTTGAGGGCGGACTGGACGTCTGCTTCCGTGACGGTCCCGGTGGCAGCCTTGGCAAAAAGGTTCTTGATCGCGGTGCCTGTCAGCGTTTCCATCTGGCCTTCCTTCGGGATCAGCGGCATGGGCAGGGCATGGTTGGCCAGTGCGTCGTTCTTGAGCTTGACCTCGTCGGTTTGGAATGCGGCATCCGAGGAGACGCTGGAAACCACCGGCAGGGAACGGTAGGCCTTGTTCAGCGCGACCTGCTCGGCGTCGCTGGTGAGCCAGCCGGCCAGCTTGATTGCGTTTTCTTTGTTCTTGGAATTTTTGAACACGCTCAGGTTGATGCCGGCGACGTGGCTCTGGGTGCCTTCGGGTCCGCTGGCACCTGCCTTCATCATGGGGATGGGGGCAACGGCCCAGTCCGTGAAGCCGCGGGCCTCAAAGTTCTTAACCGGGCTCTGGTCGAAAACCATTGCTGCCTTGCCGTTGATCAGGTTGTCCACTTTCTGCGAGCCATCCGAGATTTCGGCGTCCGAGGGCGACATCACCTTGTCAGTTGCCATCAGGTCAACCCACTGCTTCACACCCTCGACCTGGGCGGCACTGTCAAACGTCGGTTTGCCGTCCTTGTCGAAGAGGGCGCCGCCGTTCTGCAGCCCGCGCACGAAGGCCTGGTGGGAGTTGGCGGAGACCGAGGCTCCGGCAGCCGTAAAGCCCCACTGGTCCGGCTTTCCGTCGCCGTTGGTGTCCTTGGTCAGCTTCTTGGCGTCTGCGACGAACTCATCCCATGTGACCGGCGGCGCCTCGATGCCGGCCTCCTTAAACATTTTCGGGTTGTAGTACATGTTGTACGCGAGCCCGTACAGCGGGACCGAGGTCGGGGCCTTGCCATCAGCGCCGCCGGTGGACCAGCTGGTCTGCAGGAAACGGTCCTTGCCGCCGACAGCTTCGAGCAAGGCACCCTCCACCGGCTCAAACGCGCCGGTTTCCTGCAGGGTGACTGCCCAGGTGTTGCCGATGTTCAGGACGTCGGGGCCGTCGCCGCTGGTGACGGCGGTCAGGATGCGGTTGTACAAGTCGCTCCAGCCGATGACCTCGAGCTTGACCTTCACTCCGGTCTTCTCGGTGAAACGGTCCAGGCTGGGCTTGAGCTTGGCCGCGGTGTCCTCGAGGCTGTTGCCCTGGTTGGAGGCCCAGTAGGTGATGGTGTCACTGTTGGTTGCCTGGCTGCTGCCGCCGCAGGCGGTCATGCCGAATGCCAGCGATGCCGTGGCGGCCAGGGCCGACAGGACTTTAATGGGGTTCTTCATGGTTGCTCCGGGTTTCTCGTCGTCGAGCTGGGGCTGGTGTATAGGGTCGGGCTGGGACTACCGGGCAGCGAGTGTCGCCGCGGTCGGATCCCAGTCCTCGGGTAGGGCAGGGACCTTGGCGGCGGAGCTTTCGACCTCCACGAAGGCGCGGGTGTCGATCGAGTCGGAGATGGCGGCCATGGTGTCGAGGATGTGGAATGCCAGCTCACCCTGGGCCCGGTGCGGCCGGCCCGCGCGGATGGCGCGGGCCATTTCCAGCACCCCTGCGCCGCGGCCGGCGGTGGAGCCGATGGACGGGACGGTGGTCCAGTCGTCGGAGCCAAGCGCGCAGATCCGGATGTCGCCGTCGAAGTTGTTCGGGTCCGGCAGGGCGATGGTGGCGTCGGAGCCGGTGATTTCCACAAAGCCCGCGCGCTTGAACGGTGAATCGAAGCTGAAAATGCTCTGGCCGGACTCGCCGCCTTCGAACTCCAGGATGGAGCTGACGTGCGTGGGGACGGTGACGGCGAATTCCTCGCCGGCCTTCGGTCCGGAACCGATGACCCGGGTTTCGCGGGACGTGGAGCCGAACGCCGCCACCCGTCGGACACTGCCGAAGGTCTGGACCAGGGTGGTGAGGTAGTACGGGCCAATGTCGAACAGGGGACCGGCGCCGTCCTGGAAGAGGAATGCGGGGTTCGGGTGCCAGGACTCCGGGCCGGGCGACTGCATTAGGGTCAGGGCCGTCAGTGGTGTGCCGATGTCGCCGCGATCGATCATCCGGCGCGCGGTCTGCAGCCCCGCGCCGAGGAAGGTGTCCGGGGCGCAGCCGAGCCGAAGACCGGCGGCGTCGGCCGCCTTGAGCAGTCCGCGGCCGCTTTCGCGGTCCAGCGAGAAGGGCTTCTCGCTCCAGACGTGTTTGCCGGCGTTGACGGCCTGGGTGGCCACCTCGACGTGGGCTGCCGGGATGGTCAGGTTGATGACGATCTCGACGTCGGGGTTGCCCAGTACGGCGTCGACTCCGCCGTGGTTTTCAATCCCGTACTCGGCTGCGCGGGCGGCGGCAGCCTCCTCGAAGAGGTCCCCGATCGCGACGACCCTGACGTCCGGGAAGCTCGTGAGGTTATCCAGGTATTGCTTGCTGATGACCCCGGCGCCGATAATGCCGACGCCGACAGGTCCCGATCCAAGCGGGCCGGACGCTGCTGCTGAGTGGCTCATGCGGAGACCTTCCCGGCGCTGAGGTAGTTGTAGCTGTCCCGGACCGCGTCGAACATGTCGCCCTGGAAATCGTCCAGTTCGATCACACCGGCTTCGAGGGATCCTGCCGCCGCGAGTACGTCCCAGACCGGCATCTTGCCGTCACCCACGGCGAGTTGGCTGGCGGGGTCGGCGGTGACGGGTCCGTCCTTGATGTGGATGAACTTCACCCTGTTGCCCAGACGGGCGAGGAGGCCGGCCGGATCCTGGCCGCCGACGGCAGCCCAGTACGTGTCGAGCTCGAGGACGACCTCCGGGTCCAGATGGTCGGCGAGGTGCTCCAGGGCGGTCCTGCCGTCGATCACCGACTCAACTTCCCACCAGTGGTTGTGGTAGCCGACGCGGACGCCATAGCCGGCACCTTTGGCGGCGGCGGCGTTGAGCTGGGATGCGGTCTCCTTGATGTCCTCGATCGTGTTCCAGCGCTCGATCGGAACGTGCGGATCGATGACGGTGCCGATGCCCAGCTGCCGTGCCGCCGCGAAGATGGCGTCCTGATCATCGCTGAGCAGGGGCGCGTGGCCGGAAGGTGCGGTGAGGTTGTTCTCGGCCATGGCCTGCTTCAGTTCAGCGGCTTTGGCGACGAAACGATAGGGCTCAACCATGGTGAAGCCGATGTCGGCCAGGCGCTGGATGGTTCCAGCGAGATCCTCTTCAAGGGCCTTGCGGACCGTGTAGAGCTGGATCGAGTATGACACTGTCTCTCCTCGTCGTTGGGGTGTGAGCTGCAGCTGTTTTTACTGGACCGCCCGACGCACCTTCGTGGGGCGTCCGGTTCAGTCAGGCAAGTGAGCCGCCTCACACCCCAAGCTAGAACGACTTATGCTGACCGTCAAGCAAAAGTTGCAAACTTAGTGCCAGTCTTTCTTCAAGGTGACATGCATAAGAACTTCGTGCTATCACTTACTCATGAGTACGACCACCGGCGCCGAACCCGCCGCGCCCGAGGCCGCCGGCAGCCTTTCCCGAGCCGGTGACCTGTTTCAGTTGTTGCGCGACGGCAAGGCCCGCACCCGCGCCGAACTGGCGCTCACCACCGGCCTGGCCCGCTCCACTGTCGCATCCCGCATCGACGCGCTGATGCATTCCGGACTGGTGGGGCCCGCCGGCGAGGCCAGCTCCAGTGGCGGCAGGCCGCCGTCGCGCTTTGCCTTCAACCCGGCCGCCCGCGTTGTGCTGGCGGTCGACGTCGGAGCCACGCATATGATCATCGCCGTTACGGACCTGGGTGGCACCGTACTGGCGGAGCGTCGGCTGACCCAGGATGTCGCCGACGGCCCGGATGTTGTGCTGGACCGTCTCGTCGCCGAAGGGACCAAGCTGCTGGGCCAGGCCGGCCGCGGCAGGGACGACCTCGCAGGCGTCGGCATCGGACTGCCCGGCCCCGTGGAGCACGGCACCGGAATGCCGGTGAAGCCGCCCATTATGCCCGGCTGGGACGGGTTCGACGTCGTCCGGCACGTCCGGCGCTCGCTGCCGGTCCCCGTGCTGGTGGATAACGACGTTAACATCATGGCGTTAGGGGAGCGGACCGGCTACTGGCCGGAACACGAGAACTTCCTCTTTATCAAGGTGGCCACCGGCATTGGCGCCGGCATCATCAGCAGCGGCCAACTCCAGCGCGGCGCCGACGGCACGGCCGGAGACCTCGGCCACGTCCGGGTGCCCCGCGGCGACGAGGTGCTCTGCCGCTGCGGCAACTACGGTTGCCTTGAGGCGCTCGCCTCCGGCCCCGCCATCGCGCACGGCCTGGCGCTCCAAGGCCTGCAGGCGGAAAACGGCGGCGACGTGCTGCGGCTTGTGGCCGGCGGAAACCTGCAGGCGATCCAGGCGCTGCGCCAAGCCGGCCGGGACCTCGGCGACGTCCTGGCCACCGTGGTGAACCTGCTTAATCCTTCGGTCATCGTGATCGGCGGAAGCCTGGGCCAGGCCGGCGAACACCTGATGGCGGGGGTCCGGGAGGTGGTCTACCGGCGTTCGCTGCCGCTGGCCACCACCCACCTGCGGATCGGCCTGTCCATGGCCGGGGACCAGGCCGCCATCCTGGGCGCCAGCCAGATGGTCACGCAGTACGTCCTCTCGCCGGCAGCGATCGAGGCGACCCTGCAGGCGGCAGGCTAACACTCGGGTTCGGGGACCTGTCATAAACGCCTGCCCGGCCGTGGCCCGTGATAGCAATGGGATTGATGAAAGCATATTTCCGCCCGCCGGCCGGGCTGCGGCAGCCATGAGCGCCAACGTCCTCGCCAAGGTGCCGCGCAGCTGGATCCTGCTGGCCGCAATCGGGCTCATCGCCCTGAACATGCGCGGCCCGTTCGTGGCCGTGGCGCCGGTGGTCGGCCTGATGCAGCAGGAACTCGGCTTCTCTCCGGTGGAACTGGGCCTCCTGACGGGCATCCCGGTGCTGTGCTTCGCCCTCGCCTCCCCGCTCGCCTCGCTGACCGGGCGCAAACTCGGCGCCGAAGCCGCCATCAGTCTCACCCTCCTGGGGGTGCTGCTGGGCATCATTGTCCGTTCCGCCGGCAGCGGCGCCACGGTTATGCTGGGCACCGCGATCCTCGGGATCGCCATCACGATCGGCAACATCGCCGTGCCGCTGATCATCCGGCGGGACTTTGCACCGGCCCGGCAGGCCACCGCGATGGGCATCTACACCGCGGCCCTTAACATTGGCTCCTTTGTCACCGCCATGGTGATGGCGCCGCTGGCCGGGATGCTTGGGTGGCGGCTGGCCCTTGGCGCCTGCGGGCTCTTCGCCGTCGCGGCCGTGCTGGCCTGGCTGTTCGCTTTCGGCAACCGGGCATTCCGCCCTGAACCCGTCCCAATGCCGGACGCGGGACGCGCCGGGATCAAGCGCGCGTCGCGCTGGATTACGGTCGGACTGACCGTGGGATTCGCCGGGCAGGCGTTCTCTTACTATGGTGTGACCGCGTGGCTGCCCAGTATCCTCGCCGACGAGCTGGGCATGACGGCCGATGGGGCCGGCGCCGGGTCCTCACTGTTCCAGATTCTCGCCATCGTCGGCGGTCTGGGGGTTCCGCTGGCGGCCCGTTTCGCCAGTACGACGGCGGTCGGACTCACTTTGGGATTGTTGTGGCTGACCGTCCCGGCGGGCCTGCTGCTCTCGCCCGGGCTGTGGTGGTTGTGGTCCTCGTTCGGGGGCATCGCCCAGGGCGGCGGCATCACCCTGGTTTTTATTGCCATCATCCGGCTGGCCCGGGATCAGGCCTCGGCCGGCCGGATGTCCGCCGTGGTGCAGGGGGTCGGCTATTCCTTTGGCGCGCTGGCGCCGACCCTCCTGGGCTATGTAAACGGCGTCTCGGGGTCCTGGACCGGGCCACTGCTGATGGTGCTCGGCTCCGTGGCGATGTTCATCCTGGGCACCGCTTTTTCGCTCCGTCACGTCCCGAAAGCACACTGAACCGGGCGCACCGCTTCCGCGGAGGGACAGCCAGGGCCCATATTCCCTGGGGAACATGGGCCCTGGCTGTTACTTCCCGACGCCGTCGTCGAGTTGCTGCGGGGGTCTTCCGTCGCTGGGCCGCCGCCCCGGATCTCGGGGGTGCCTGTTGCGAAGGGCGTGGCAGCCCAGCAGACGGAAATCTTTACCTTCCGGGGGTCCGGTCCGGACCTCAGGCGGGGGCGAGTGCGGGGTCCTCGACCGGGAGCTCACCGTCGCGCGCTTCATGCAGGAACCGGTCGTAGGCCGGCAGGGTCAGGAATGCCGGGAACGACGGGGTGAGCGTGACTTCCTCGAAGATGTCCCGGGCGTCGGCAAAGCGGTCGCCCTCGAAGCGTTCCAGCTTGGTGAACTCCTCATCCAGCATGTCCTCCACCCATTCGCGGGAGATGACCTCGCCCTGGTCCGTGATGGCACGGGAGAAGATCCACTGCCACAGCTGCGAGCGGGAAATCTCCGCGGTGGCGGCGTCCTCCATCAGGTTGTGGATGGCGACGGCGCCGTTGCCGCGAAGCCAGGACTCGATGTAGCGGATGCCAACTTCGATGTTGTTCCGGATGCCCTGCTCGGTGATGGTGCCGGTGGTGGCGGCGATGTCGAGCAGTGCGCGGTCGTCCGGGGTGACGTCCTCGCGGAGCCGGTCCAGCTGGTTCGGGCGTTCGCCCAGGACGCCGTCGAACACTTCACGGCAGACCGGAACCAGGTCCGGGTGCGCCACCCAGGAGCCGTCGAAGCCGTCGCCGGCCTCGCGGGTCTTGTCGGCACGGACCTTCTCGATGGCGATCGCGTTGGCCTCGGCGTCCTTGCGGTTGGGGACAGCCGCCGCCATGCCGCCGATCGCCATGGCACCGCGTTTGTGGCAGGCCCGGACCAGCTGTTCGGTATAGGCACGCATAAACGGCTGCGTCATGGTCACCTGGCTGCGGTCCGGCAGGACAAAACGCGGGCCGCGGGTGCGGAAGTTCTTGATCAGGGAGAAGATGTAGTCCCAGCGGCCGGCGTTCAGACCCGCGGCGTGGTCCTTGAGCTCGTAGAGGATTTCCTCCATTTCGAACGCGGCGGTGATGGTTTCGATCAGCACGGTGGCGCGGATGGTGCCCTGCGGGATGCCGAGCAGGTCCTGGGCGAGGATAAAGATGTCGTTCCACAGGCGGGCTTCGAGGTGGTTCTCGATCTTCGGCAGGTAGAAGTACGGACCCTTGCCCTGCGAGATCAGGCGGCGGGCGTTGTGGTAAAAGTACAGGCCGAAGTCCACGATGCCGCCGGCGATCGGGGTGCCGTCAATGAGCATGTGCTTTTCCGGCAGGTGCCAGCCGCGGGGACGGACCACGATCGTCGGCAGGTCCGCGGCGGGGTGGAGTTTGTATTCCTTGCCCTCGGTTGAGGTGAAGTCGATCCGGCGCTCCAAGGCGTCGATGAGGTTGAGCTGGCCCTGGATGACGTTGCGCCACGACGGGGTGGAGGAGTCCTCCATGTCCGCGAGCCACACCTTCGCACCGGAGTTCAGCGCGTTGATGGTCATCTTTTTGTCCACCGGGCCGGTGATCTCGACTCGACGGTCCGTCAGGCCGGGGGCGGGCGGGGCGACGCGCCAGGTCGGATCGTTGCGCACGGACTCGGTCTCGCTCAGGAACCGCGGGTCCTGGCCCTTGCCGATCTGCTGGCGGCGGTCACGGCGGGCCTGCAGCAGCTCCAGCCGACGTTCCGCAGTGGCCTTGTGCAGCTTGCCAACAAAGGCCAGCGCGTCCGGCGTCAGGACCTCGCTCTGCCGGCAGATGGGCTGGGCCGTCAACGTGATTCCGTTGATGGTGAAGTTGTCAGTGAAACTGTTCATTTCAATCTCTCCCTAGAGAAGAAGCAAGTTCGAGGGCGGCTGGCGACGTGCGTACCAGGCCGAAGGTGCCGGTGTTGCGGCAGCCTGCGTAAAAGGGGCCCCATTGCCGCCCCGCGATGTGGAAACGAAGCAGCGGCGGCAATGGGGAATAGCAGGCAGAGCAATGCCGGACCGAAGGCCGGACGGAGGCACCGCCGTCGGGTGTCTAGTGGAACTGGCCTTCTTCGGTGGATCCCACCAGGGCCAAGGTGGATGCGTTCGGGTTGAGCGCGGTTGCGATGTCGTCGAAGTAGCCGGTGCCAACTTCGCGCTGGTGTTTGGTCGCGGTGTAGCCGCGGGATTCGGAGGCGAATTCCTTCTCCTGCAGCTCGACGTAGGCGCTCATGCCTTCCCGGGCGTAGCCGTGGGCGAGATCAAACATCGAGTAGTTCAGGGCGTGGAAGCCGGCCAGAGTGATGAACTGGAAGGTGAAGCCCATGGCGCCGAGTTCGCGCTGGAACTTGGCGATCGTGGCGTCGTCGAGGTGCTTCTTCCAGTTGAACGACGGCGAGCAGTTGTAGGAGAGCATCTGGTCCGGGAAGTCTGCCTTGACGGATTCGGCGAACTTACGTGCCAGCTCCAGGTCCGGGGTGCCCGTTTCCATCCAGATGAGGTCGGAATACGGGGCGTAGGCCTTGGCGCGGGCGATGCAGGGTTCGATCCCGTTGCGGACCTTGTAGAAGCCTTCCGCGGTGCGCTCGCCGGTGACAAATTCCTTGTCCCGGTCGTCGACGTCGGAAGTGATCAGGGTGGCTGCCTCGGCGTCGGTGCGGGCGATGATGACGGAAGGGGTGCCCGCGACGTCGGCTGCCAGGCGGGCGGCGTTCAGTGTGCGGACGTGCTGCTGGCTGGGGATCAGGACCTTGCCGCCGAGGTGGCCGCACTTCTTCTCCGAAGCGAGCTGGTCTTCCCAGTGCACTCCCGAGGCGCCGGCCTGGATCATGGACTTCATCAGTTCGTAGGCGTTCAGCGGCCCGCCGAAGCCTGCCTCGGCGTCGGCGATGATCGGGACCATCCAGTCCTCAACGGTCTGGATGCCTTCGGAGAACTCGATCTGGTCGGCGCGGAGCAGGGCATTGTTAATACGCCGGACCACAGTGGGCACCGAGTTGGCCGGGTAGAGGGACTGGTCCGGGTAGGTGTGGCCGGAGTTGTTGGCGTCGGCCGCAACCTGCCAGCCGGAAAGGTAGATGGCACGCAGGCCGGCCTTGACTTGCTGCACTGCCTGGTTGCCGGTCAGTGCACCCAAGGCGTTGGTGTACTTGCCTTCCTTGTGCTCGGCGGTGAGCTGCTTCCACAGCTTCTCCGAGCCGCGGCGTGCCAGTGTGTGTTCCTCGGAGACACGGCCGCGCAGCCGGACGACGTCGGAGGCCTTGTAGTCCCGGGTGACACCTTCCCAGCGCGGGTTGGCGGCCCACTCGAGCTCCAGGGCCGCGGCTTGCTCAGCGGGCGTCTGCTGGGTGGGCTCAAATGCTGCAGTCATCTTTGTCTCCTTGGTGGGTCCGGGACCGGGTGCGCTGCTTCTTCGCAGAGCCCCTGGCTGATCCGGAGCGGTGTAACTTTTCCGTAAGATCCACTTTTCTGCACTTCCACGCATCTTTCTAGACCAAAACCATGGAAAGAAATGAACTTCTTCGCGTATTCTTAAGAAATGCACCCCGCCAGTTGGAACCGTCCCGCATCCGCAGCGACCGCCCCCGCCGTCCCTGAAGTCGACGTCATCAGCATGGGCCGCCGGGTCCGGCACCTCCGCAAGGCCGCCGGACTCACTCTTGATGACCTGAGCGCCACGGTGGGAACGGCCCCCAGCCAGCTGAGCCTGATCGAGAACGGAAAGCGCGAACCCAAGCTCGGTCTGCTCCAGCAGCTGGCGGGGGCCCTTGGTGTCAGCATCGACGAGTTGCTCGGTGCGGAACCGCCCAACCGTCGCGCGGCCCTGGAGATTGAGCTGGAGCGCTACCAGCGCAGCCCCATCTATGAGTCGCTGAAGCTGCCGACGATCCGGATCAGCTCCCGGCTGCCCATGGATGTGCTGGAGTCCATGGTGGGGCTCCAACACGAGCTGGAACGGCGGCTCAACGAGCAGGTGGCGACGCCGGAGGAGGCCCGCCGCGCGAACGGGAAGCTGCGCGCCATGATGCGCGAGCGGAACAATTATTTCCCGGAGTACGAGGCGGAAGCGCAAAAGGTCCTCGCCTCCGTCGGCCACACCAGCGGCCCGCTCTCCCACCACGTCATCGCAGACATTGCCGGGCATCTCGGGTTCAGCCTGCACCACGTGGGCGACCTCCCGCACTCCACTCGTTCGGTGACCGACCTCAAGAACCGCCGGATCTACCTCACCCAGAACGCGCGCAGCGACCATGATCCGCGCTCGGTGCTGCTGCAGGCACTGGGCCACTATGTCCTGGGGCACCAGACCCCCACGAACTACGGCGACTTCCTGATGCAGCGGGTGGCCACCAACTACTTTGCTGCTGCGCTGCTGCTGCCGGAGCAGGCCACCGTGGAGTTCCTGCAAAAGGCCAAGCAGGCCAAGGAGATCTCGGTGGAGGACATTCGGGACGCCTTCGCCGTGTCGTATGAGACCGCGGCGCACCGCTTTACCAACCTCGCCACCGAGCACCTGGACCTGCGGACGCACTTCCAGAAGACGCACAAAAGCGGCATTATCTACAAGGCTTACGAGAACGACGGAGTGACGTTCCCGCAGGACCACACCGGCGCCATCGAGGGCCAGCCGTCCTGCAAGAACTGGACCTCCCGGGTGGTTTTCGATGTGCCGGACAAGTTCAGTGCCTACAACCAGTACACCGACACCCCGGCCGGGACCTACTGGTGCACGGCGCGCACGGAGCGCTCCGCGAACGGGGAGTTCTCGCTCTCCGTGGGTGTCCCGTATGCGCAGGTGAAGTGGTTCCGCGGCCGGGAAACCACCGAGCGGTCCACGTCGACCTGCCCGGATGAGAGTTGCTGCAAGCGTCCGCCGGCCGCGCTGACCTCGGAGTGGGCCGGCAATGCCTGGCCCTCCGCACGGGCCCACTCGCACCTGCTTGCAGCGATGCCGCCGGGCGCCTTCCCCGGCGTGGACGAGACCGAGGTCTACTCATTCCTGCAGGCGCACGCGGGGAACTAGCTGGGCACTGCCAGGACCGGCCGGGGCCCGCCTGGCGCGGCACGCGGCCGGGGCGACTATATTGGCCGTGTCAGCTAACGGATCCGACCGCGGGAGTGCCCAGCCATGGCCAAGGAACTTGCCAGCCAGCTCATCGAACAACTGCAAGCCGCCGGCGTGCAGCGTATCTACGGAATTGTCGGCGACAGCCTCAATCCGATTGTCGACGCCGTCCGCAAAACCGGCGGTGCCGCGAAGGGCGGGATCGACTGGATCCATGTCCGGCACGAAGAAGCAGCCGCGTTCGCGGCCTCGGCTGAAGCCCAGCTGACCGGCCGTCTGGCGGTCTGCGCCGGCTCCTGCGGGCCGGGAAACCTGCACCTGATCAACGGCCTCTATGACGCCAACCGTTCCGGCGCGCCGGTGCTGGCGATCGCCTCGCACATTCCCAGCAAACAAATCGGCAGCAGCTTCTTCCAGGAAACGCACCCGGACCGGCTCTTTAACGAGTGCTCGGTGTACTCCGAGCTGATCAGCACCGCCGGCCAGGCCCCGAGGGTGATGCACAGCGCCATCCAGCATGCCGTCGCGCTTCGGGGCGTCGCCGTCGTGACCCTGCCCGGCGACATCGCGGGACTGGACGCGACCGCAGAAACCCCGGCGCCGGCAGCTTTCCTGCCGGCCACGCTGGTCCCGGACCCCGCCAGCGTGCAGGAACTTGCCGACGCCATCAACGCCGCGGACAAGGTCGCCATCTTTGCCGGTGCAGGCGTCCAGGGCGCCCATGATCAGGTCATTGGACTCGCCGAACTCCTCAAGGCGCCGATCGGCCATTCGCTGCGCGGCAAAGATTTTATGCAGTACGACAATCCCTACGACATCGGTATGACGGGGCTGTTGGGCTATGGCGCGGCGGCCGAGGGGATTGAGGACGCGGACCTGCTGATCCTGCTGGGGACCGATTTCCCGTACGACCAGTTCCTGCCCGCGACCCGGACGGCCCAGGTGGACCGGGCCGGGCAAAACCTGGGCCGGCGCACCGACGTCGACGTCGCGGTCCATGGCGACGTGTTGCCCACGTTGACCGCGCTGATGCCGTTGCTGGCAGCAAAGAAGAGCCGCCGGTTCCTCGACGCGATGCTCAAGAAGCACGACCGGCTGATGAACAAAGCCGTCGGCGCCTACACCCGGAAAGTGGAGAAAACCGAGCCGATCCATCCCGAGTATGCCGCGTCGCTGCTGGACCAGCTCGCCGCCAAGGACGCGATTTTCACCGCGGACACGGGTATGTGCAACGTCTGGACCGCCCGCTACATCAACCCATTGGGTACCCGGCGGCTGATCGGCTCGTATTTGCACGGCTCCATGGCGAACGCGCTGCCGCAGGCGATCGGCGCCCAACTGGCCTACCCCGGGCGCCAAGTGGTCTCGGTCTCGGGCGACGGCGGCCTGTCGATGCTGTTGGGGGAGCTGATCACAGTGGCCGCGCACCGGCTCCCGGTCAATGTGGTGGTGTTCAATAATTCCACCCTGGGCATGGTCAAGCTGGAGATGCTGGTGGACGGGCTGCCGGACTTTGGCGTCGATGTGCCCGATGCCAACTATGCGGCCGTGGCCCGGGCCCTGGGCTTCCATGCCGTCCGCGTCACGGATCCGTCCCGGATTAAGGCCGCCTACCGGGAAGCCTTTGCCCATCCGGGACCCTCCCTGGTGGAACTCATCACCGACCCCAAAGCGCTCTCGCTGCCGCCGAAGATCAAAGGTGCCCAGATCCTCGGGTTCGCGACGGCGATGTCCAAAGTGGTGCTCAACCGGGGCGCCGGTGAGGCCGTCAGCATGGCCCGGAGCAACCTGCGCAACATCCCGCGCCGCTAGCCCTTCTCGAGTTCGCCGGAATCGCCCCGGTTCGCCGGAAGCTTCCGGCGAACCGGGGCGATTCCGGCGAACTCGGGCGCGGGAGGGGCTAGCGCGGGCGCGGGAGGGGCTAGCGCGGGCGCGGGAGGGGCTAGCGCGGGCCGCCCTGCCACACGGCGTCGAACGGTGCACCGGAGGGAACGCGGTTCCGGATCCCCGCCGTGACAAATTCCTTCGCGGTCCGGGCTGCCTCCAGCGGCGCCGCGCCCTTGGCCAGCTCGGCCGTTACCGCGGCAGCCAGCGAGCAGCCGGCGCCGGAGACGGCCACCTCGCCGACCTTCGGGGCGGAGAGGACCTCGAGCGTTTCGCCGTCGTAGTAGACGTCGACGGCGTCCGGGCCGGCCAGGCGCACACCGCCTTTCGCCAGCACCGCCGCACCGCTGAGTTCATGGATGCGCACAGCCGCGGCCTTGAGGGATTCGACGTCGGTGATCTCCAGCCCGGAGAGTGACTCGGCCTCGAAGTGGTTCGGCGTAACGAAGGTGGCCAGCGGCAGGATCTGCGCCTTGAGCGCCTGGTCGGTGTCCAGTGCATGGCCCGGCTCCTGGCCCTTGCAGATCAGCACCGGGTCCAGCACCACGTGGCGGAACTGTCCCGCGGCCAGCGCCGAGGCCACCGTGGAAATCGTCGCCGGGCTGCCAAGCATGCCGATCTTCACCGTATCCAGCGCGGACGGCGCACCGGAGGCGGCGCCGTACGCCGCCGTCGTTGCCTCCAGCTGGTCGGCGATGACCTGCTGGTCGATAGCGACAAAGCGGTGGTTCCAGTTGTCCTTCGGATCAAAGGACACGATGCAGGTCAGGTTGGCGATACCAAAGACGCCGAGTTCTTGGAAGGTCTTCAGGTCCGCCTGTGCGCCGGCGCCGCCGGTCGCCTCGGAGCCGGCGATGGTCAGGGCGACGGCGGGGTAGGGGCCCGCGTCGGAGGTCAGCTTGTCCACGGCGTAAGGAGTCATGGATCTATCCTGCCACCCCGGGAAATCCGGACGCATTGTGCGTATGACCAATATGAACACAACCCGAGTGGCCCGGATCACCGGGACTAGGGTGGCGGACGGTGTTGCTTTCTTGCGGCGCCGGATCCAGGAAGGTTCATCGATGAGCACCCAGCTGTCCGAAGCGGCGCAGACCAGAAAAGCCGTCAGCAATATTCTCAAAGGATCTGCCGGCAACCTCGTGGAGTGGTACGACCTCTACGTCTATACAGTGTTCGCGGCATATTTCCAGTCGCACTTCTTCAATCCCACCGACGACCTCCAGGCCGGCCTCGAAGCGATGGCCGTCTTCTCGACGTCGTTCCTGATGCGGCCGGTCGGCGCCTGGTTCTTCGGCCGCTACGCGGACCGCAAGGGACGCAAGGCCGCGCTGACCCTGAGTGTGACCATGATGTCCGCGGGGTCCTTTGCCATCGCCATCCTGCCCACGCAGCAGCAGATCGGCCTGTGGGCCTTGATCCTGCTGGTCCTCATCCGCGTGATCCAAGGCTTCTCGGTGGGCGGCGAGTACGGCACCAGCGCCACCTACATGTCCGAGGCTGCCACCACCAAGCGCCGCGGATTCTTCTCCAGCTTCCAGTACGTCACCCTGATCGGCGGCCAGATGCTGGCCCTGCTGGTTCTGGTCATCCTGCAGAACTCTATCCCCAAGGCCGATCTGGGCGAGTGGGGCTGGCGGATCCCCTTCGCGATTGGCGGCGTCGCCGCGCTTGTAGTCCTGTGGCTGCGCCGTTCGATGGAGGAAACCGTCTCGGCCGAACAGCTCGAGGCCGCCAAGGCCCCCGCCGTCGCCGGGCAGGCGCAGCCGGGCACCATGAGACTGTTGTTCACCAGCTACTGGAAGCCGCTGCTGATCTGCATCGGCATTACCCTCGGCGGCACGGTGGCGTTCTACACGTACACCAACTTCATCCTGAAGTTCATGAATGACACCTCCGGCATCGCCAAGACCGAGACCTCGGTGATCAACTTCTGGGCCCTGTTCATCTTTATGCTGCTCCAGCCCGTCTACGGCATCATCTCGGACAAGGTCGGGCGTAAGCCGCTGCTGCTCTGGTTCGGCATCACCGGTGTGGTGTTCACCTGGCCGCTGCTTTCCACCCTGGCCGGCACCAAGGATCCGTTCACCGCGTTCCTGCTGATGATGGGCGGCCTGCTTATTGTCGGCGGCTACACCTCGATCAACGCCCTGGTAAAGGCCGAGCTGTTCCCCGCGTCCATCCGCGCCCTCGGCGTCGGACTGGGCTACGCGATCGCGAACTCGCTCTTCGGCGGCACGGTCCCGCTGATCGGGGCCGCCCTGCAGAAGGTCGGCCAGGTGGACCTGTTCTTCACCTACGTCACAGTGGCCATCGCCATTTCGCTGCTGGTCTACATCTTCGCGCTCAAGAATAAGAAGTCCACGCACCTGGATCACGAGCAGGGCCACGCCTGGGAGTCCGCAGCGGACCGCGACGGCGAAGGCAAGGACCTCATCGACGCCACGCGCCGGTAGGGTGTGGATGCCGCGCGGACTAAGCGCGGACTCGGCGGGGACGACGGCGGACGCCGCGCGGACGCCGCGCGGACTCGGCGCGGACTCGGCGCGGACGACGGCGGGTTGCCGGCTGCGGGATTTCGGTTCCGGTAGCCGGCGGCCCGCCGTCGCCGTTAACTCAATCCGCGGCGCCAGAGGGCCGACGGGGTCCGCAGATCCGCTCCAGCGCCGGTTCCAGCGCAGGCTCCAGGAAGACGAACCCGGCGTCGAGCAGTTTCCGGGGTGCCACCCAACGGCTCTTGAGCACCAGTTCGGCCTCCGTTCTGATCAGCACGGCTCCGAGCTTGAGGAGCCATGCTGGAGTGGGCATGCCCCACGGCGCTCCGAGGGTGCGGCGGACCGCCCGCATCAGGTCGCGGTTGGTCACCACGTCCGGCGCCGCGATGTTAACCGGGCCGGCAAGGTCGGTGCGCCGGCTCAGGAAGCGCACTGCACGGTAGAGGTCCTCCACCTGGATCCAGCTGAATTTCTGCGTCCCTGGGCCCATGGCTCCGCCCAGGCCCAGCCGCGCGAGGGTCGCAAAGGGCCGCATCACCCCGCCGCCGGGCCCCAGCACGATGGCAATCCGCAGCGCCACCTTCCGGGTCTGCGGCGTCGGCGCCTGGTTGAGGGCCGCTTCCCAGGCGCGGGCGACGTCGACGGAGAACCCGGTGCCGAGCTCGCCGTCGTCCTCAGTTTGGGGCCGGTCCTCCGCGTGCCGGTAGATTGTTGCCGTGCTGGCGTTCAGCCAGGCGACGGGGGGAGTGCTGCAACGTGCAAGGGCGCGGCCCAATGCCGCGGTGGTAGACACCCGGGAGTTCAGGATTTGGGCCCTGTTCCGCCCGGTGTAGCGGCAGCTCACCGAACGGCCCGCGAGGTTCACGAGGAGTTCGGCGCCGTCGAGTGCGGCGGTGATAGCGCTGTCGTCACCCCAGCGAGCCGTATCAGCGGGGGACCGGCCGATGGTCCGGACGTCCCAGCCGTCCTGCCCGAACCGGCGGCGGAAATAGCGCCCGATGAATCCAGAGGCGCCGGCCACGACCACAATGCTTCTGCCCATAGTTCTCCCATAATTGTGAGTTGATGCCCGGTGTTAGCCCCGGACCGTGCGGCCTAAGTCCATGGCGTCGTCCAGGATCCTGCCGACGCCTGGAATTCTCGTGAGCGAGAGCCCGCGGGCGATCAGGGGGGCGGCGCCGTCAACAAGTTTCCGGGTCCGGCGTTGCCCCTCCGAGGTGTCGTACACCCAGAAGAGGGTGACCCCCATGTACCCCAGCCAGAGCAGCCCGGGCAGTTCCGCCCGGAGCCTCCGGGGCGGCCCCGGGCGTGCTCCGTCTACGGCGGCGCGGAAAATGGCCAGCGACGCTTCCCGGGCGCTGCCGGATTCTGCGTTGAACGGGTTGACGGGCGACGCCGGGCGGATGGCGGTGGCGATGAAATCGGCGCCGAAGCGGTGGTACGGCGCCATAACGTCCAGGCCCGCGTGCATTGTCGCCTTCAGCCTGGCGCTGAGGTCGTTAAACCCGACGACGGCCTCCGCGGCCCTGTCCGCGTGCTGGCCTTGGACCTGGAGATAGAGCTCGTGGACCAGGTCATCCTTTGACGCGAAGTAGTAATAGGCGTTGCCGACGGACACTCCGGCCTCGGCCGCAATGGCGCGCATGGTGGCTTTTTCGAAGCCGATGTCACGAAACATCCGCAATGCGACGTCCGCCACCCGCTGCCGGGTCTGATCGCTCTTGGCTGCCATGGTCGTCCTCATTTCTGAACGTGTTCAAAAAGTGTGGCACAGGTTTTGAGCGTGTTCAAATTTGTGAGTGCGTGGCTGTGCGGAGGTATCCATAGCCGGGGCTGGGCCGCGGCGGGCGGCCGGCCCGGCCAAGGTGCGAGAATGGAAGCGGTTCCCGGCGCGCTGCACCGGAGCCTCCAGTGCTAATACAGCCGGCCACCCCGGGCCCAGAACCGTTCCGGACCGCCGAGCGAACCACTACGAATGGATTACCCATGACTTCCGCCAAGACCTTCCCTGCTGCCGCCCCGCCAAAGTTTGCCACCATTGGATCGCCGTATTTCGGCATCATGCTGGCTGTTATGGCAGTGGTGCTGATCCTTTCCAACATCGGCGCATCCAAGGGTGTGGCAATCGGGCCCATCATCACCGACGGCGGGTTCTTCCTCTTCCCGCTCGCGTACATTTTGGGCGACGTCATCAGCGAGGTCTACGGCTTCAAGGTGGCACGCAAGGCCATCGTGACCAGCTTCGCGCTATCGGTGTTCGCGTCCCTGTGCTACTGGATCATCATCGCCCTCCCCGGCTTCGGGGACGAGTATGGCCTTGCCAAGCAGTCCGCACTGGAGAGCGCCCTGGGGCCGGTCCCGCAGATCGTATTCGCCTCGCTCCTGGCCTTCTTCGCGGGCCAAACGATCAACTCCTGGATCCTCGTGAAGATGAAGGCCCGGACCGGGGAAAAGTCACTCTGGGCTCGGCTGATGGGATCCTCCGGGGTGGGCGAGTTTGTGGACACGCTGATCTTCTGCAGCATCGCAGCCTCCGTGATCGGGATCAGCGACGGCGCGATGTTCGTGAACTACGTTCTGGTGGGTTTCCTCTACAAGACCCTCGTGGAGTTTGCGTTTGTGCCGCTGACTTCACTCGCCATCGGCTGGGTGAAGAAGCGCGAGCCAAGCTACGGGGCGTAAGCGCTCACTCCACTTCCGCCGAAGTCGCCGGAAACGTGCCAAGTCGCCGCAACGTTCCGGCGATTTCGCGGGCATCCGGCGAACTCGGGGCGGCGGGCTCTTGGCTCAGGACGAGTGGTGCCGGCCCGTCAACGCCCGGAGCACACGGTTCTTGAATTCCTGTTCGCGGAAGAGGTCTTTCCACTCGACACGGAGAAAAAGCCATCCTTCCTCCGTCAGGGCCTTCTCGCGTCGCCGTTCCTCGAAAAGCACTTCCTCGGTGGGCCGAAAGTCAAAGTATTTGACCTTGCCGTCGAACTCCATGGCCACCTTTTCCTTCTTCCAGGCGAAGTCCAGTCGATGCCGTCCGATCCGGCTCGTGACTTCAACCTGCGGTTCGGGCATCGAGATGCCCAGCCGGAGGAACAGCTCCCGGGTCAGCGTTTCGCCGGGGGATTCCGAGCGAACGTCCGCCGTGTCGAGTACTCGGCGGAAGGTGCGGATGCCGCGGCGGCCCTCCAGTGAATCAGCCATCTCCTGCAGCAGAGACCGGTCCGCACCAAGACGCAGCGCATGATCCATAACGATGAGCGCCTGCCGATAGCTCAGCAGCATGGCGCAATCCGCGGCTGTCCGCTCCAGCGAGGTTGTTCGTAGACCGCCCACTTGTGTCAGCTCAGTGTCGGAGAAGGGTCGTGTGTGGCACCGAACATCCTTGCCGTGGCGCTCGGCCGACGGGCGCACCCGCTGCAGGACATGGATTAGCTCGTCCACGTTCCAGAGATAGAGGCGGTGCAGACGAGCTGCGGAAGTGTGGCTATAGGCGAAGGCCCCGGTTGATGTGGTGAGTGTTCCGTGTGCATGTGCATAGATCAACTGCCGGCTGCGGACCGGTGCCGGCAGAGCGTTCCACACGCTGCCACGGGCATAGCAGCCGTACCGCAGGCGAACGAGCGAACCCGAGTCCAGCAACGACTTGATGGACCGGGAGCCGTAGCCCAGGTCGATTAGCTGGTCAGTGCGCCAAAGGTTTCCACGCGGCGGAAGCGTGAGCGGCTTCTGTTGAGGCATGACGCCAGTTTCGGGTGCCGCGGGGAGTTCCCGGGAGGCCCCGCCGTCGCTATGTGGAAACACGACGTCGCCGGAAGCCTGCGAGTTCGCCGCGGCCTTCCGGCGACATGGCACGCTTCCGGCGACTTCGGCGACAGGGCCGCCCAGCGGCTAGGAGTAGTAACGGCCCAGGGTCTCGGCCTTGAAGTCGAAGAAGGTGCCTGCCTCGATGGCAAGCCGGGCGTCATCGACCATCTTCACCACAAAGCGCTCGTTGTGGATTGAGATCAAGGTGGCTGAAACCATTTCCTTGGCCTTGAACAGGTGGTGGATGTAGGCGCGGGAATAGTTCAGGCAGGCGTAGCAGTCGCAGCCTTCCTGTAGCGGCCCGAAGTCGCGCTTGTACTTGGCGCCGGAGAGGTTGTAGCGCCCGGTGGGGTGATAGAAAGCCGAGTTCCGGGCCACCCGGGTGGGGGAGACACAGTCGAAGGTGTCCGCGCCATTCTCGATCGCTGTGAAGATGTCGTCGGGCTCGGAAATGCCCAGTAGGTGCCGCGGCTTGTTCTCCGGCAGTTCCTCGTTGCACCAGCGCACGATCGTGCCCAGGTTTTCCTTCTCGAGCGCCCCGCCGATGCCGAAGCCGTCGAAGTTCATGGCGCCGAGGTCGCGGCTGGCCTTGCGTCGAAGGTCCTCGTACTGGGCGCCCTGGAGGACGCCGAACAGTGCCTGATAGGGCTTGCCGGTCCGCTCCGATGTCAGCCGAAAGTGCTCGGTGATGCAGCGCTCGGCCCAGCGGCGGGTGCGCTCCAGGGATTCCTCCTGGTAGCCGCGGGAATTCTGCAGGGTGGTCAGCTCATCGAAGGCGAACATAATGTCCGCGCCGAGCTGATGCTGGACGTTCATCGAAATTTCCGGGCTGAAGCGGTGCCGGTCGCCGTTGAGGTGGCTTTTGAACCACACACCTTCCTCGTCCACGTGGGCCAGCCGCTCCTTGCCCGGGGCGACAGCGTCATCCGGCCCCGACTGGTCCACCGACTTCATATCGATGACCTTCTTAAAGCCCGAGCCCAGGCTCATCACCTGGAACCCGCCGGAATCCGTGAAGGTGGGGCCGGGCCAGTTCATAAACGCGCCCAGCCCGCCGGCCTCGTCCAGGATGTCCGCCCCGGGCTGCAGGTACAGGTGGTAGGCATTGGCGAGGACGGCCTGGGCTCCGAGCCCGGCGATGGATTCCGGCAGCACCGCCTTGACCGTGGCCTTGGTGCCGACGGCGATAAACGCCGGGGTTTGGATCTCACCATGCGGTGTGCTGATGGTGCCGGTCCGGCCGAGGAACTCCCCGCCGTTGGCAGCGATCTGGGACGCCGAGGGTGAACAGCTTTCACTCAGGCGTTTTCCCACCCGGAAGGAAAACTCGGACTGCCGCGCTGGCAGGGGCGATGACACTGGTGATTCAGGATTGGCTGGCACCGTTCAAGTGTGCCAGCTAACAGGCGCCAACCCTTAGTGCAGCGGATCGGATGTGGGGTAGTTCTCAGCCCGCCAGGTGTCCCAGTACGTGCGCACGGATCCGAGTTGGTGCGCCCCGAGGTCGTACGTGGAGACGATGACCAAAGACCCGCCGTTGGGCCGGACATCGGGGATGACCGGCTGGTCCGCCACGACGACCAGGCCCTCGCCGTGTTCTGCATAGTGGTGGACTGTGAGCCCCACCTGGTGGTTGCTCCGGAACCAGACCTTGCCGGCAACCTCCTCACCCGTGGCCAGGGCGAGCGAATACGGCTCGCCGGGCGGGGGAACATCGGACAGGCCGAGCCTTTCGATGGCGGACCCCTCGTTGCCGGGAACCGAGAAGAAGAAGGTCCGTCGCCTGCCGTGCGGGTGCCGTTCAAGGGCGAACCGGAGCTGTTGGATAAAGGTCAGCCAGCCTTGGGTGATGTCCTCGTCCCAGGCGGCCCACTCGGAGTGATGGTCCACTGCGGCCCGGGTGACACTTAGCTCCGTGCCGGTCGGGACCGGTCTCAGGGTGAACACATCCCCGCCGTCGACCACGAGCGAGGTGTGGTCGGCGCCTTCAACGACTTTGGGACTGAAATAGATCTCATCGATCTCGGCCGCCTGGTCATCGGCTTCCCAGCCGTGCCACTGGGCAACCAGGGCGGGTTCGCGCAGCATTGTCCAAACCTGCTGCGCGTCGGAGTTAATGACAACGCTCAGATTGTTCGTCATGGGCTGAATCTACAACGCCCGGCCACCAGGGGGTAGGGGGCAAAACACCTCAGGAACGGACGGATTCGAGTTCGTTGCCGATCCGGCGTTCCAGCTCCGGGACGCCAATGGTTTCCGAGCCGCCGTGCGCGCGCAGGAACAGCAGCGCCTCGAGCCGCAGTTGCCGCCACTCGCGCTCCGCATCCGGATTCGAGTTGTCCATGGCGCGGAAGATCTCTTTGTCGTAAAGGTTCGGTTCATTCAGCGAGCGCTGGCGGACCTTGGCGTTGATCCGGGCCTTAAACGGGTCCGCCTCCATGGAATCGGGGGCGCGGAGGAACTTCTCGTAGACGGCTGCGCGTTCGGTCTCGCCGAGCTGGCGGCAAATGTAGCTGGACAGGGCCAGGGAAGCCTCCACCGAGGCCCAGCGGCCGCGGTTTCCGTCGAACGGCAGCACATTAAGCAGATCCGCAACGGCGAGCGCGTTGTCGGCGTCCTTGAGGACAATGAACAGTTCCTGGGCCAGGTCGCTGAGGTCTTTGAGGCAACTCCCCGACTTCGTGTTGATGCCCTTGGCGAGCCGTTCGCTCAGCAGCAGCACGCTCACCGAGCTTGGGTGCGCCTCTGCCACAGCTGCCACGACCGACTCGGGCGTTCCCTGCAGGGCAGGGATCAGCGCGAGGTCCTCGTCGCTGGGGCCACTCACCAGCGGTGGAACGGGCGGCAGCGGAGGGACCACGACGCCGGGGACGGCTCCGCTGGCTGCCTCCCCGGGATCGCTTGTGCCGCCTGCACCGGACTCCATGCCGCTGTCAGCCAGCGACGGTTCGACGAGCTGCAGGAGCGAGCCGGAATCCTCGGAGGCAGATTCTTCCGCTTCGGACGCGGACTCCAGAATCAGGACCGTGGAGGCTGCCGCAATCCGGAGACCGCCGCCTCCGGTGAGGGTCGCCAGGACCATGGCAGGCGTCCCGAAGTCGTCGTTTTCGACGTCCACACGCTGGATTTCGGCAGAGCGGGTGCCGTCGGGCAACAGCAGATGATCGCCGCTCTGCAACGAGCCAGCCTGCTGTTCAATGTAGTTCGGGGCGGCCGGTGGGTAAGTCATCTGGAGTCCTTAAATTCTCTTGCGGTCCGCCCAACAGTCTACAAAGGCGCGGGGAAGTCTGGGACGCGGGCTCCGGTCAGTTCCCGACGCCGGCGAAAGCCAGGGCCTGGCGGATCAGGGCCCCGCGGCCGCCGCTGAATTCCAGCTGGACGTCCGAGCTCATGACTTCCTGCGGGGTCATCCAGGTCA
The DNA here is from genome assembly GCF_029964055.1 of Arthrobacter sp. EM1. Classification (NCBI taxonomy): domain Bacteria; kingdom Bacillati; phylum Actinomycetota; class Actinomycetes; order Micrococcales; family Micrococcaceae; genus Arthrobacter; species Arthrobacter sp. EM1. Next base: position 150,418 of record NZ_CP124836.1, read on the forward strand.
GTTCCAGCGCGTCCTGCCGGGGGGAGCATTCACCGGTGACGGGGATGATGTAGGCCAGCGCCACCGCATGCTGGCGGTCGTCGGTGAATCCGGTGTGGGACGGGGACGGGAAGTACTCCGCCACAGTGAACGGCACCGGACTAATGGGTAGCTGTGGGAAGGCCAGCGGGCCGAGGTCCTTCTCCATGTGGCGCAGCAGGGCCGCGCGGATGGTCTCGCGGTAGAGCACCCGGCCCGACACCAGGGAGCGCACCATCGTGCCGTCCTCCTCGGCCTGCAGGAGGGTACCGACCTCGTTGACGAACCCCAACGGGTCCAGCCGGACCGGAACGGCCTCGACGTAGACCATGGGCAACCGTCCGCGCGCCTCGAACAAATCATCGTCGGAGAGCCAGCCGGGGTTCGGGTCAGGAGTGCGAACGTTCATGGTTAAGTTCTACCCCATCCCCGCCCGAACACCGTGACGCAGCTCAGCTGGCGGGCACCGATTCCGGTGGTTCGCCGGCCGGTGCCGCTGAAATCCAAAGCGGCGGGTGGGCGGCCCCACCGTCCGCATCGGGGTTGGCTGCATGCAGGGTGGGGACGGCGGCTTCCTCGATGACCGCGGCCTCGTGTCCCGCCGCGATGAGGCGCTGGCGGAGGCCGTCAAAGTCACCGTCGTATTCGAAGCCCAGGCCGGCACGCCCGGCGCCGGTGCCTGCACCGACCATAAGGACCCCGCCGTTCTTTGCCGTGAATGCTTCGGATTCCACGGCGTCCGGGTCGCCCGGGGCCGGGCGGGGCCGGGCGCCGATGTCACGCAGCGTTTGAGCCGCCGTGACGGCGTCTTCGGAGAACCAGACTTCGACGACGGCGATCCCCGGGTCCGCGTCCGCTGGTTCCACCCAGCTGCCGTCGGCGGCGCGCGTGGCCGGGTCGGCGAGGAAAGTGAATCCGTCCGCGGCGGTGACGCGGCAGGAAGGGCCGTGGTCCGCGTCGATGAGTTCCGCGGTGGTGCCGGCCTCCTTGGTCCGCCGGGCGAATTCCTTCAGATCGCCTACTTCGACGCCGAAGGATGTAGTGCCGTCCTCAGCCGCGCCCTGCTCGACGAAGTGTAGGGCGAGGCGGCCGGAGCCGGCGTCGAACTCCCGCCAGGTGGGCTCGTCGACGGTCTTGACCATGCCCAGGGCGGTGAGCAACCGCTCCCATTCATCAAGACGGGAGGTGAAATGGATCGGGCGGACGCGCAGCATCGTTGCTCCTCTGGGTGTGATGGATTCCAGCTGACAGGGATATCGTCCCACCAAAGCAACCCCTGTTGTCAGAGTCGCGGGGCACAATGGTGCCATGGTTGCTGAACTTGAGGAACTGCTGGTCCGGGATGCTGCCCAGTGGCGCGCCTGGCTGGAGGAACACCACGCGGGAAGCCCCGGCGTGTGGCTGGTGCTGCATAAAAAAGGCGGGACGGTTACGGAACTCGACTATGAGGCCGCACTGCAGGAAGCCCTCTGTTTCGGCTGGATTGACGGACAGGCCCGGCGCCGCGACGGGGAGAGTTCCTTTCAGCGGATGACCCGCCGGCGGCCGAGAAGTGTGTGGTCGGCCCGGAACGTGGAGCGGATCGGCCGCCTTGAAGCGGCGGGCAGGATGGCTCCTGCCGGGCGTGCCGCCGTCGAAAGCGCCAAGGCTGACGGACGCTGGGAGGCTGCCTACGACGGGGCGGCTTCGGCGCAAGTGCCCCCGGACCTTGCCGCAGCCATTGCCGCCGAGCCGCGGGCACAGGCAATGTTCGACGTCCTGACCTCCGTGAACAGGTACGCCCTGATCTACCGGACCAACGCGGTCAAGCAGGCAGCCACCCGGGAGCGTAAGATCGCGGCTTTCGTCGAAATGCTCGCCCGGCATGAAACCCCGTATCCGCAGACCAAACGGCCAGCTGTCCCCTAGGGATTTCCCAGCGGGCATCCGGCCTGCCGGGAGCTTCGACTGGAACAATAGCCCAATGCCCGTTGCCCAGCGCGAACCGCGCACCCCTGATGTGCGGCTGGTGCGATCCCAGCGCGCGGTGTTTTTTGGCGCGGCAGCCTTGTTGGTGGCCGGAGAAACCATATTTTGGCTGACGCTGGCGGCGGTCCGGGCGAACGGGGGGCCCGCGGCCCTGGACGGGACCGTCCATGACGGCCTGGTGGCGTCGCGTACTTCCCTCGCTACTTCCGCGCTGGCGGCCGTGACCACAGTGACGTCGCCGCTGTGGATGACTGTGATCGGCGTGGTCCTGGCGGTGGCGTGGTATGTGCGGAAACGCGAACTCTGGCGTCCGGCCCTGCTGATCGGTGCCATGGCAGCGACATTCGGGCTGTCGACATTCATCAAGCACCAGGTCAACCGGGCCCGGCCGCCGGCCGGCGACTTCCTGCTGGGACCGGACGACGCGTTTTCCTTCCCCTCTGGCCATACCTTGGGTGCGGGCGTCTTTTTCCTGGTGCTGGCCTACCTGCTGGCGTCCCGCAGCCGGAAGACGTCGACGGCGGTGCTCGGCTTTGCCGCCGCGGCCGCCGGCACCCTGGTGGTGGCATTCAGCCGGATCTACCTGGGCTACCACTGGCTGACCGATGTCATCGCATCCCTGGGCCTGGCTGTCGCCGTCGTCGGGGTCGTGATCCTGGTGGACGGACTCCGTGAGGCCCGGCGGGCGCTCCCCGGGACACCCGCAGCGCCGTCCGGGGCGGGCGGAACGTCCTAGAAGTGCACGCCCATGGCCTGCGCGACCACAACTGCAGCGGCCGAGGACCAGGCCTGCGGGTGGCACGACGCCGGATAGGGCACCGCTTGGCCGGCCTCGTCGGCAGTGATGCCGGCGAACAGTTCCGGCAGCCGGTCACCGAAGGAGCCGGACGCGGCCAGCAGGCCTTCGGCGAGGATCCTGGCCTCGGCCGGCATTCCCTCGGCGAGCAGGCCCCGGACCGCGATCGCGGTGTCGTGGCTCCAGACCGAACCGCAGTGGTAGCTGAACGGCCAGAAGCCGGCCGCGCGCCGCGAAATCGTGTGCACGCCGAAGCCGGAGAACAACTCCGGACTCAGCAGCCGGTCGGCCACGAGCCTGGCTTCGGAGGCGTCCAGGAGCCCGGTGCCGAGCAGATGCCCCATATTGGAGCCCGGAACATCCAGCGGATCACCGTTCCCGTCGAGGGCCATGGCAGGGAAGGTCCCGCCGTCGTCCTGGACCCAGAAGCGCGCGCGGAAGTTCTGTTGCAGGGCTTTGGCGAAGTCCCGCAGCTCCTGGCCGCCGGGTTCGCCATAGGCGTCGAAGAGGGCGGCGGTGTCCACCGCGGCTTGATAGGCGTAGCCCTGCACCTCGGAGAGCGCGATCGGGCCCTCGGCCAGGCGGCCGTCGCGGAACTGCATGGCGTCCGCCGAGTCCTTCCAGCCCTGGTTGCTGAGACCGTGGCCGGTCTCGTCCTGATAGCTCAGGAACCCGCTGTTGACGCTTCCGGGCGCACCGCCGGCTGCCAGTAGCCATTGCACTGCGCGGGCCGCGTTGGGCAGGAGCGAGCGGACGGCGGCGTCATCCAGCCCGGCCCGGCCAAGTTCGGCCAACAGGCACAGCCAGAGCGGGGTGGCGTCCACAGTGCCGTAGTACACCGGGGGCAGGCGGAGGCCCTGGCTCTCCAGCAGCAATTCCTTGGACCGGAGCTCGTGCAGGATTTTGCCGGGCTCCTCCGCGGCGGCCGGATCGTGCCGGGTGCCTTGGAACGCGGCCAGTGTGCGCAGCGTTCCGGCGGCGAGTCCGGCGTCCAGCGGCAGAAGCAGCCGCGCGGCCCACAGCGAGTCGCGTCCGAACAAGGTGAAATACCAGGGTGCCCCGGCGGCGGCGAACGGTGCGTCGGGCAACTTGCGGGTGGCCAGGCGGAGCCCGGCGAGTTCATCGATGGCGTTGTCCAGCAGCTTGCCGAGGGCGCCGGCCGGTTCGGCGCGTACCCGGTGCGGGGCGGGCGTCCTGGCCGCCACCACGGTGTCTTCGCTGTCAGCCAGCATGGCCTGCCACTCCACCTCGAACGGCGATCCCCGGCCGGCCGTGCCGCGCCAGAGGAGCCGTTCGCCCGCGGCGACGCTGCCGGGGGCGGCGACGGTCAGGGTCCGCCCGCCGTCGCGCCAGCGCAGCGTGGAGTCATCAGCGGAGAACGGGCCGGAGGGCTCCCTGAAGCGGCTCAGGCGGATGGCGGCCATGTCGGTGAAGTCCGCGGCGAGCTGGATTTCGATCTCCACGTCAAGCGACTCGAGGGAGGTGGCCAGACGGAGGGAATGCCGGACGGCGCCGGGCGTCACCGTCCAGGTCTGCAGAAGCTCCACGGCGGGGTCCTCGGAGGACCCCGGGATGCCGCGGACCAGCCCACGCACCCGCAGCACACCGCCGGCCGCCGCCTCGATCGTGGCGGGCTCCGGCTCAAGGCCGTTCACACGCACCTCCGCACGGCACAGCATCCGCGTGTCGCCGTGCAGCAGGCCGGTAAACCAGCCCTCGCCTGCGGCGCCGGAAGCTTCCGCGCCACCGCCGCGGCCCGAGAGCCGGCCCTCGGCATCGAGCCACAACTGGGTGGGGGCGGCAACGGAGCAGTGCTGGCGGTGGAGTGCTGGCTGAACTGTCATGCGCCCACCCTATGCCTGGATCCCCGACGGCTATGCCTGCGGCAGGTCCTCCATCGGGAAAGCCACGGCTTCGCCCACAACGCGCAGACACAGCTCGGTGCCCGGCCGGGCGATGGAGGCGTTCCAGTGCCGGATGGTGATGATCTCGCCGCCGCCGGGGTAGCGGTGGTCTGCCATGGCCCCTTCACTGAGGACGGGAGGGGCGGCGAGCTTAAGCCGGACAGTGGTTTCCGGCCCGAAGTAATCGGTGTCCACCACAACACCGCGGATGGGGCCGTCTTCGGCGATCCGGATCTGCTCAGGGCGCAGCATCAGCTGGACCCGGCCCTGGGCCGGGGGCCGGCGGACCGGGATGCCGCCCAGTGAGCAGGTGGCGAGGGAGCCTTCCATCCAGGCATCGAGGATCACGGCGTCGCCCAGGAACTCGGCGGTGGCCCGGTCCGCGGGGCGGGTATAAACGATAAACGGGTTGCCGATCTGTGCCAGCCGTCCGCCGCGCATCACCGCCACCTGGTCCGCAAAGGAAAGTGCCTCGCCCTGGTCGTGGGTGACCAGGATGGTGGTGACCCCGGCGTCCTGGAGTACTTTGCCCACCGCCCTGCGGGTGGCTACCCGCAGCCCTGCGTCCAGGGCCGAGAACGGCTCGTCCAGGAGCATCAGTTCCGGTTCGCGGGCGAGCGCACGGGCCAGGGCCACACGCTGCTGCTGGCCGCCGGAGAGCTGGTGCGGGCGCCGTTTGGCCATGGCCGGGTCCAGCGAGACCATCTCCAGGAGTTCGGCCACCCGGTCCTTCAGTGCCCGGCGGCCGCCGGGAAGTTTGGTGGTATCGAGGCCGAAGGAGATGTTCTGCCCGACGCTCAGGTGCGGGAACAGGGCTCCGTCCTGCGCCACGTAGCCGACGTGGCGCTTATGTGCCGGGACCCAGACGCCGCCGCCGCCGGCCACCTTGGTGCCGTTGAGTGAAATGCTGCCGGTGTCCGGGTGTTCAAAACCGGCAATCAGCCGCAGCAGCGTGGTCTTGCCGGAACCGGACGGGCCCACGATCGCCGTTGTGCCGCCCCTGGCCACCGAGAGGTTGACGCCCTTGAGGACCGCCTGGGTCCCGAAATCCTTTGTGACGGCGTCGATCTGCAGGTGGTTGTTGGTGCTGGTGGCCACGGACGCGGCGATCCGCGGTGCCGGGAGCCGGGAAGGGCTGTACTGGGTCACTGTCCCGCTGCTTTCTTGGACTGCTGGAAGAGGAGGTAGGTCATCGGCGCGGACAAAAGAATCATCAGCAACGCGTATGGCGCCGCCCCGGCGTAGTCGATTTCGCTGCTCTTGCTCCAGAACTCCGTTGCCAGGGTCCGGGTGCCGTTGGGGGAGAGCAGCAGCGTCGCCGTCAGTTCATTGACGATTGCCAGGAACACCAGCGCGGCGCCACCGGCGGCGGCCGGGGCCGTGAGCCGGAGTGTCACGCGCAGGAACGCCAGCAACGGCGGTTTGCCGAGCGCCTGGGCGGCCTCGTCGAGTTCCTTGGGCGCCTGCGCCAGGCCGGAACGGATGTTCACCAGGGAGCGCGGCAGGAACAACAACACGTAGGCCGCGATCAGCAGCGATGAGGTTTGGTAGAGGCTGGGCGCAGCCTTGATGCTGACGGTCACGAAGGCCAGGCCCACCACGATCCCGGGCATGGAACTGGTGATGTAGTTGGACAGCTCCAGGGCCTTGCTGAACCAGCCGGGGTGCCGCACTGCCAGGTAGGCCATCGGGAACGCGACAACTGTGGTGGCCAGGGCGCCGGCGAGGCCGTACATCAGGGTCAGCAGCAGGGCCGGAAGGAATTCGTCTGCGGCCCAGATGCCCGGCCCGCCGGCGACGATCCAGCGCAGCACGAACGTCAGCGGAAGTCCGAAGGCCAGGGCGGTGAGCGCAACCAGGAACAGCTGGGCGGGCAGCTGGTAAGCACGAAGCGGAAGCCGCAGGGCGCGCGCCTGGGCCCCGGAACCGATCCTGGCGTACCGGGCGCTGCCTCGGCTGCGCACTTCAACCAGCAGCAGGATCAGGCACAGGAACACCAGGACGCTGGCCAGCATGTTCCCTGCGGTGCCGTTGAAGGTCGACTGGTACTGCACCATGATCGCTGTGGTGAAGGTGTCGAAACGGATCATCGCGAACGCCCCGTATTCGGCCAGCAGGTGCAGGGATACCAGAAGCGCGCCCCCGGTCATCGCGATGCGCAGCTGCGGCAGGACCACACGGAAGAAGGCCCGCCAGGCGCCCAGGCCCAGGGACGCGGCCGATTGTTCGATGGCAGGGTCCAGCCGGCTGAGGGTCGCGGCGGCCGGAATGTAAACGAGCGGAAAATACGACAGGGTCGCGATCAGCACGCCGGACCACAGACCCTCAAGCGACGGCACCGCGGAGACCCAGGCATAGCTGTTGACAAACGCCGGGATGGCCAGCGGGGCAGCGAGCAGCACGGCCCACCATCTGTGGCCCTTAAGGTGCGTGCGTTCCACCAGCCAGGCTCCGCCCACGCCGAGGATGAGGCACAGCGGCACGGTGATCAGCATCAGGAGCACGGTGTTGAGCAGCAGCGTACCGACGCGTGCCCGGAAGATCAGCTCCACGGCTGTGTCCCAGCCGGTGGCCACCGTCATAACAATGACGTAGCCCAGCGGAATCAGCGCGAATAGGGCAATCAGGACGGCCAGGACCGCAATAACAGAAACGCCGAAAGGCGGGCGGGGGCGTTTGCCCCGGCCCGCCGTCGGTGTGCTCCCGGATGTTTCGGGCGCCGCCAGCTTGGTTGCCACGAAGTTAGAGCAGCCCTGCCTTGGTCATCAGCTCGCTGACCTTGGCGGAGTTGAGCTTGGCGGGATCCACAGTGGGTGCCTGCAGCTCCGGCAGCGGGACGAGTTTCTCGTTGGCCGGGGTGGCGGAGGCGATGGCGTATTCGAAGGAGGTGCCCTTTTGCAGGATTTCCTGGCCCTTCTTGCCGGTGATGAACTTGACGAAGGCCTGGGCCGCCGCGGCGTTCTTTGAGGACTGCAGGACGCCGCCGCCGGAGACGGAGACAAAGGCGCCCGGGTCCTGGTTCTTGAAGTAGTACGGCGTGACGTTCTTGGAGTTCTCGCCGGTCTTGGCCTGGTCGCCGTAGTAGTAGTAGTGGTAGATCAGGGCGGCATCCACTTCGCCGGCATTGACCGCCTTCATGGCCGTGCTGTTGCCCTTGTAGGCCTTGGAGTTCTCCTTCATGCCTTTGAGCCATTCCTCGGTGGCCGCTTCGCCCTTGAGTTCGAGCAGGGCCGAGACAATCGCCTGGAAGTCGGCGCCGGAGGGCGACGCCGCCCATTTGCCCTTCCACTCCGGCTTGGCCAGGTCCAGCATCGACTTGGGCAGCTGGTCTTCGCTCAGCTTGGACTTGTCGTAGACCAGGACAGTGGAACGGGCTGCGATGCCCGTCCACTTGTTTGTGGAGGGCCGGTATTCGGCGGGAACCTGGGCGACGGTGGCCTTGTCGATGTCGGCGAACAGGCCGGCGTTTTCCACCTGGGCCATGGCCGGGGAGTTTTCGGTGAGGAACACGTCGGCGGGGGAAGCCTGGCCCTCCTGGATGATCTGGTTGGACATTTCGGTATCCGAACCCTGGCGGACGGTGACCTTAACGCCGGTCTCGGCGGTGAAGGCGTCCACCCATTCCTGGGAAAGGGACTCGTGCTGGGCGTTGTACACCGTGATCGCACCGGAAATCTTGCCGTCAGCGGCGTCGCTGCCGGAGGGCGTGGAGGTGCCGGAGCCACAGGCGGCCAGGCCGAGCGCTGCGGTGGCGGCAAGTGCGATACCTGCCAGCGCGTTGTTGCGGATCTTCATGGGGCTGCTTTCTGGAGGGAAGGTCTCTGGAGCCCTAGCCCCCGTGAGCGGGGGAAGTTAGGGCATGCTCACTAGGAAAAACTGTAGGTTAGCCAACCCTAAGCAACCAAGCCGAGAACGCCTTAAGTGACGAGGATCACGTGAATTACGAAACTATTGCATGACTTAATTTTCGGCGGCCGGTTCCGTGGGGGTGGCTGACTCGTTCCCTGCCGGGTGCCCGGACCGAGCGGCGATAGCCGCCGCGGCTTCCAGCACCATCCACGCCTGCAGCTGGGTGGAAAGTTCGACGGCGGCGCCCGGCGGGTAGCTGCGCAGCGCCGGCCGCTCGGGGCGGTCGGAGAACAGGACGCGGCTGCCCTTGCCGGCCAGTGGCTCCGCCGCGGACAACGGGCGGCGGCCTTCCCAGAACGCCTCGGCGGTGTTGTTCACGAGCGTTGTGGCCGTCGCCCGGGCCTGGGCCGGAAGCCGCTGGTCGGCGGCGGCTAGGGCCAGGTAGCGTGCCAGGATGCCGGTGAACAGGCCGCCGTCGCCGGTGCCCTCGCAGCGCAGGACGTCGGCAGTACGCCCCGCCAGGGCTGCCGGGACGGTGAGTCCGCGTGCCACCGACGCCACCAGCTCGGCGGCGCGTGCCAGGTTGGCCTCGCCGCCGAGCTCCAGCAGGGCGCCCAGCACCGGGCCCTGGTTGTAGCTGTAGATGGCGCCCTCCAGCACCACGCCGCCGGCCGGCGTGATCCGGAGCCCGTCGCGGTACAGGCCCTGTTCGGCGTCGAAAAGGCGGGCGTTCAGCCAGTCCAGCAGGGCCTGCGCCTTGGCCGGCTGGCCGGTCCGGGCGTAGTGGAGCGCCACCGGCGCGGTGGCCGGGGTGTTCTTGAAATCCCGTTTTGTGCTCCAGAACGTGCCGCCGCCGAGGTCATCGGTGGATGCCGAGTCGAACTGCAGGGTGAGGCTCTTCAGGACCTTGGCGTTACGGCGGCGGCCGGCATCGTGGCGGCTGTCCTCGGCGAGCTGCTCCAGCCGCAACGTGGACAGGGCCAGCCACGCCATGTCGTCGTAATAGTTGTTGACCACGGTGAGGAAGTTTCGGAGCCGGATTCCGGTGACCAGCCAGGATGCGAGGCGGCCGGCGCTGGGCCGGGTGCTGCCGTCGAACGGTTTTCCGGGACGGTGTTCACGGCCCAGTTCCCGGCGCCCGGCGTCCACGAGGCAGTCCACATAGTGCGCCTGCCACCAGTAGTGCCAGGGCCGGGCAAGGTTTCCGAGCCTGCCGGAGGGTCGCACAATCGCGGCGAGATGGGTTCCCGGCAGGAAAAAGAGCCGCTGCCCGAACATTCTGGTTACCGACCGGGCTGCTTCGTCGGCCCGGAAAGACCAGTTGTGGGCCGGGGGCATGTCTGCGGGCGTCATGGCTTCAGCGTAGTGGCGGCCCCGCGTCCGGCGCGGGACCGTTGCGCCATTGCGGGGCGAAGGTGCTTTCTGCCGGCATTCCAGTTAACATTCATTAACTATTGTTCTCTGTCGGTTCGTGACGCTGCCCACAGTGTCGTGGCAGGTTCCGGTTCCACATCAAGGAGGATGCATGGACATCAAAGGTACAGTCGCGCTGATTACCGGCGGGGCCTCCGGGCTCGGGGCTGCCACGGCACGGCGTTTGTTCGACGCCGGAGCCTCGGTCGTCCTGGTGGACCTGCCCGGCTCCGCCGGCAGCGCCTTCGCCGATGAACTGAACGCGGCGGACAACGTCCAGGCGAACACCGCCGAGGCCGGCAGCCCGACGCGGCAGGGCAACCGGGCGGTTTTTGTGCCAGCCGACGTCACCAGCGAAGAGCAAGTACAGGGCGCCGTTGACGCTGCCGTGGAGCTGGGGCCGCTCCGGATTGTGGTCAACTGTGCCGGAATCGCCACCCCGGGAAAGGTCCTGGGCCGGACGGGCGTGCTGGCACTGGAGACGTTCAGCCGTGTCATCCAGATCAACCTCGTGGGCACCTTCAACGTGATCCGCCTCGCGGCGGCCGCGATGGCTGCCACCGAGCCGGCCGTGACCGGACTGGGCGGGCCCGAGCGCGGGGTGATCATCAACACCGCGTCCGTCGCCGCGTTTGATGGCCAGATCGGCCAGCCTGCCTACGCCGCCTCCAAGGGGGCCGTGCACGCGATGACATTGCCGATCGCCCGGGAACTTGCCCGGTCCCTGATCCGTGTGATGACAATTGCGCCAGGCATTTTCGAGACACCCATGATGGCCGGACTGCCGCAGGAAGCCCAGGACTCCCTCGGGGCCCAGGTACCGCATCCATCCCGGCTGGGCCGGCCCGCAGAGTACGCGAACCTCGCCGCACACATCGTGGAGAACGCCATGCTCAACGGCGAGACCATCCGGCTTGACGGCGCCATCCGGATGGGGCCGAAATGAGGCCGGCCGGGTTGGCCGAGTCGCCGGCGTCCGCTGCGTCAACCGAGGGCCTTCCAACCGCGGACTTCTTCGGCTTCGAGGCGATGCTCAACGCCGCGGAACAGGCTAAGCTCGCCGAACTGCGGGACTTCCTGGCCCGGGAAGTGGCACCCTACGCGGCCGACTGGTGGAATAGGGCCGAGTTCCCCGCCCACATCCTGCCCAAGCTGGCGGCCCTGGAGCTCAGCGCACCGGCCCAGCGCGGCTACAGCAACCTGTTTGCCGGGCTGGTGATCGCCGAGATGACCCGGGTGGATACCTCGCTGGCGACGTTTTTCCTGGTCCATCACGATCTTTTTGTCGAAGCCCTTTACGGCTTCGGCTCCGCGGAGCAGAAGGCGCGGCTGCTCGATGACGCCGCGAACCTCCGGACCACCGGGGCGTTCGCCCTGACCGAGCCTGAACACGGCTCCGATGTGGCCGGTGGCATGGAATCCGTTGCCCGGCGGGTCCGCGGCGGGGCGCCCGGCGGCGGCGACACCTGGGTGCTCAACGGCGCCAAGCGATGGATCGGCAACGGGACGTTCTGCGACTACATGCTGGTCTGGGCCCGCGACGAGGACGGCGGCGGCATCCGCGGCTTTATTGTGGACGCGACCCTGCCGGGCGTGAGCCGGAGCAGGATCGAGAACAAGATCGCGCTGCGCACGGTGCAGAACGCGGACATCGTCTTCACCGACGTCCAGGTGGCAGAGTCGGACCGTTTCGCAGGGATCAACAGCTTCGAGGACACCAATGAACTGCTGCGCGGGTCGCGGATCATGGTCGCCTGGCAGGGTGTTGGCCAGCAATTGGCCGCGTTCGACGTCGCCCGGCAGTACGCCGTCGAACGCCGGCAGTTCGGCCGCCCGCTGGCGAAATTCCAGCTGGTCCAGCAGCAGCTGGTGACGATGCTCGGCAATGCAGTGGCGAGCATGGGCATGATGGTCCGGATCGCACAGCTGCAGGATGCGGGAGCCGCGGACATGCCGCAGGTGGCGCTTGCGAAGTCCTATGTGAGCGCCCGGATGCGGGAAACCGTGGGGATGGGCCGGTCCCTGCTGGGCGGCAACGGCATTGTCACCGACTACCGGATGGCCAAGATCTTCGCCGACGCCGAGGCGATTTACACCTATGAGGGCTCGTACGAGATCAACACCCTGATCGTCGGGCGGGCCGTGACCGGGGTTTCCGCGATCGTCTAGGGCGGGTGCCTAGAACAACGCGGGCTCCTTTTCCCCGGCCTCGATCCGGTAGTCCAGGCTGTTGTTCCTCACCGGCATGGGGCAGGTGCCGTAGGGGGTGAAGGCGCTGGGGTAGTTGATGGCCCGGTTGAAATCCAGGCTGACGGTGCGGTTCCCCAGGGCGTCGACGCGCGGCCGGGCCGTGGAGACCTTCCGCCACTCGTCAGTGCTCTCACCGTTCGTCTCGTCGTGGAACGTGACCGTCAGGGCGCCGAGCTTTTCCTCTTCGGCCTGCAGATGGAACTCGTGGTCCGTGCCGGGGAGCCGGAACACCAGTTCGCCAACCGAGCGGTGGACCCCGTCGACCAACGGGTTGGCGGTGCCGATCGGGACGTCCACGGGTGCCGGATAGGGGTGGAAGCTGGCTTCAACCACCAGCTCGGGGCGGTAGTCGAAGGTGGGTACGCCGTCGAACCCGGTGAACACCGGCGACGTCGAATCCCGGGTGCGGACGGCGTACTTATCGGCGCGCATGGCCAGCTCAACCACCACCTGCCGGCCGTCAGCTCCGCCGTACCGGACCCAGAGCAGCGATGCCTCATTGAGCAGCGAGGCCTTGATGGTGCCAGCAACGGGTTCGCCGGTGTCCACCAGCGTCAGCCCCTCGGCGGCGGTGGCGGTGAGGGACGCCGTCGTACCGTCCGTGGACCACAGCCCGGGGGCGAGGTCGAGCGCGGCCGGCCGGTCCTCCAGCCATTGGAAGGACGTGAGCGTCAGCCAGCCGTAATCGCCCGCGAGGGCCGTGTTGCGGCTGTTGCGGAAACGCTGCCAGCGGGCGAGCTGGGCGTCGAGGTCGCGGTGGGTGGTGCTCACGGTATCCTTCCAAGCGGTGAACGGCTGCCTTGGCTACCACCCTAAGCCGCGCCCCACCCGGCCGCTAGCCGGGTGGGGCGCGAAATACTGTCAGTTCCAGATCGCCTCGGCGTACTCCGGGTGGTCCACAAACGGGTTCCGGTTGCCCTGCCACTGCTCGAAGATCCGCTGGTTGCGGCGTTGTTCGAAGGCATCCGGCGGATCGATCCGGTTCCACTCCAGCAGCACGCTCATCTTGCCCATATAAGGTGCCGTGCCGTTGTTGACGGAGTTGTTCATCTCCAGGTCGGCGAAGCCGTCACCGCCCTCGTACCGGACCGCCATGTACATGACCATTCGTGCCACATCCCCTTTGACCGCGTTGCGGGGCTCCCAGGAATCGGCATCGGTGTAGTTGCCCGGGGCCTCGGCGGACTGTGTGCCGCCCAGGTCGAAGTCCTTGTTTCCGCGGGCGGAGTTGACAGTGACGTCGGTGGGCCGCAGGTGGTGCACATCGGTCCCCGGGCCGGTGGCCGTGCCGAAGTCCCCGTGCGACTTGGCCCAGACGTGTTCCCGGTTCCAGTCATTCACGCCCCCGCCGTTGGTGGCCTTGGACTGTGAGCGTCCGGTGTACAGCAGGATGACGTTGTTGCTGTTGGACGGATCCTGGTCCGTGTCCTTCAGCGCATCCCAGACCTGGTCATAGCTGAGCTTCTGCTGCACGGAGATGATCTGGTGCAGGCTGCTTTCCAGCGCCGGTCCGGTCTTTCCGGCGGCCGGGGCGTAATAGTCACCGGGGGTTGGGGTTGGCGTGGGGGTTGGGGTTGGGGTTGCCGACAGCGCCATGCTGGTGGGGCTCTTGATCCCGGCGTGCGAGAAGTAGGCCGTCAGCAGTCCGGTGACGTTGACCTTTTTGCCCAGCAGGGACGGGGTGCTCTGCAGCCCGAACGCGGTGCGGTACTGCGTGGTGACCTGGACGTAGAGCATCTTCGCCGTGCTCGTCTCGGCCGCCGAGTCGGCGATCGCCAGGGCCGTGTCCGAAGTGAAGCCGGTGCGGAGCACTGTGGTTGCCGACGTCGGCTGGCCCACGATGTAACCGGTCACCGCCGCGGCCGAGCCGTCCTGGGTTGCGATGGCCTGGGCCACCGTGAGCGGCGCGGCCGCCTGCGAGCCGGGTGCAGCCGCGGACTGCCCCACCAGTCCGGCGAAGAGCAGGCTGAGGACAAGGGCGACGGCGAGCAGCGGGCTGCGCGCGGGCCCGGCGGCTTTCGGGCCCGTGATCGCACCCGTCTGGGTGGCCGGGACGGGGACTGGGGTCATGAAGTGCTCCTCGAAGCGGGGCGATCGCCGGAACAGTCGCGCACAGAGAGTTGACAGGTTTTGTCAAGGCAATATCAAGATACGTCATTGTTCGCCGGGCGGGCAGGGATTCCGGCTCGTGACCGGCAGGATTTGATTAGAGTTCGACGGCTGTTCACCGCTGTTGTCCGGCTGGCGTCCGGCGGGACGTCAGCCGGCGGCGGTTACGGCGGTGTGGCCCAGGCTGGCGGCGACAAGTTGGGATGCGGTGTCGCGGGCGGCGGTGGCCGCCGCCGGATCAGCGTCGAGCACGCCGCTGGCGAGGCCGCCGTCGAGCACCAGGGTCAGGCTGCGGGCGAGCTGGTTCGGATCCGGGGCGCCGGCCTGGACGGCGAGGTCACGGATCCAGGCCCTGATGTGCTCCTTGTGGGCCACTGTCCGTTCGTGGACCCTGGTTCCGGTGGCGGACTCGGCCGCGGCGTTGATAAAGGCGCAGCCACGGTAGCCGTCGCGGCGGCAGGCGCTGGCCAGGGCGTCGAACAACCCCACGAGCTGGCCCGCGGGGTCCGGCCCGGCGGCTTCCGCCGCGGCCTTCAGCTGCCCGGCCCAGACCCCGTCCACCTTCTCCAGGTACGCCAGGATCAGGTCGTCCTTGGCCGGAAAGTACTTGTAGAACGTGGCCTTGGCGACGCCGGATTCGGCGATGATCGTGTCGATGCCGGCGGCGCGGAGCCCGTGGGCGTAGAAGAGCCGGAAGGCCGTGGCAAGGATCCTTTCCCGCGCCTGGCCGGCGGGCGCCCGGAGGGCCTGTGGTGTCCTGGTGCCGGTCGGAATCATGGCTTCTATGCTACACAGACAAGTCTGTCTACGGGTGATTGCTGGATTCCGGATCGTACCGTCGTTCCGTTACTTGCGAAAGGCGGCCCGCCCCTGTTGCCGCACGTCAATACCTCCGGGAAGGTGCAGTCGTTGCCTTAGATGAAAACCTTCGGCTGTCGAGGCGGTTCCATCGTTCGTTCACGGCGGGTTTGATCGGCGCCGGTTGTTTGGCGGTAGCAAGGGTTTCCAGCCGTCCCGAAATGGCCAGGATTTGCCGGGAGAGTGCGGCGGGGCCCAGGTCCGGACCGGGATCTGGGACTTCAGCAGCGATCCGGGCTTGGTATGGGGCCGGCCACGCGGCGGGAGCCTCGCCCGCTGGCCCGCCAGCCGCCGGTCGATAGTCGCCGAGTTCATGCCGGCAAGCAACGCCGCCTGCCCGTCGGTGATATCCAGGGCCTTCTCGGCCCGCAGTATCGGAGCGAGGTCCGGCAGCATCGGCGCCAGCAGTTTGCCCGCCGGCCCTCGCGGCACCGCCCAAGCGTGATCCCGGGGCCAGCCCGTCGGCTCGACCAGCTCGACCAGCTCGACCCCAGCTCATCGAGGATCCGGCCCTTCCTCGTACGGTCACCCGCCCGGTAGGACGCGGCCAGGTGATTCGTGACAGCAGTGCGCCCACCCATCGTCAATCCCATCCCTCAAGGATCTCCGCCGGCCAACCTTCCCGGAGCTTTTCTCCTGAGTCAACGTATGCGGCTACGCGGAGGTTATTTATCAGTCAACGCGCCGCCTTGCCGTAGACAGGTCTGTCTGGTAGCGTCCTTCCCGTCGGTAGACAGATCTGTCTACTTCACCGCTTCAGAATGAGGATGCCATGAAAATTGCGGTACTGGGAACCGGAACGGTCGGACGGACGATCGCCGCGGCGCTCGCCAGCCACGGGCACCACGTCGTCGTCGGAACCCGCGACAGGGAGGAAACGCTGGCCCGGACGCAGCCGGACGCCATGGGCAATGCACCGTTCGCCCAGTGGCATGCCGCGAACTCCGGAATCGGCGTCGCCGCGTTCGCCGTCGCCGCGGCCGAAGCCGAGGTGGTCGTCAATGCCACGAACGGCGCAGGCTCGCTGGCGGCCCTGACGGCAGCGGGCGCCCGGAACCTCGACGGCAAGGTCATCATGGACATCGCCAACCCCCTGGATTTCTCGCAGGGCATGCCGCCGTCGCTGAACCCGGTCAACACCGACAGCCTCGGCGAGCAGATCCAGCGTTCCTTCCCGGACGCCCGGGTGGTCAAGACACTGAACACGATGACCGCGAGTGTAATGGTGGACCCGGCGAGTGTGGCCGGCGGCGACCACACGGTCTTCGTTTCCGGAAACGACGCGGCGGCCAAGGAGACCGTGGCAGTGCTGCTCAGGGGATTCGGCCACCGGGACATCATCGACCTGGGCGACATCACCACCGCCCGCGGCGCCGAAATGATCCTGCCGATCTGGCTGCGGCTCTGGGGGGCCTTCGGCAATGCGGACTTCAACTTCAAGATCGCACGCTAGAACCCGCCACCCAACTGGCTCGCAGCAGCGGTCGTTTTGAGCGCCCAAAACGACCCCAGCTGCGAGTCAGTTGGGAAGGGTGGCTGGGTGGAGCCCCGGACACTATCCGAGACGGATTCCCCGCCGGTCGCGGCGCCGGGTAGCATCCAGTAGGAAGAAAGTAACCGGGCTCACAGTATCCAGCGCAGTGTACGAGCCACGTCCTCTCGAAAGACTGTATCCATGGCTGACACTGCAACTAATTCCGGCACCGATCTCGCGTCCGAACTGCGCGCGGATGTCCGCCGGGTTTCCACCCTCCTCGGCGAATCCCTGGTCCGCCAGCACGGCCCTGAGCTCCTGGTGCTCGTGGAACAGGTCCGCCTGCTAACCAAGGAGTCCAAGGAAGCCGCCCGCGGCGGCGCGGATGCCACCGGACCGTGGAGCTCCTACGACGTCGTCGCGCAGGTACGCGAACTGCTGGGCTCCCTGCCGCTGGAGCAGGCAACCGACCTGGTGCGGGCGTTCGCGTTCTACTTCCACCTCGCCAACGCCGCCGAACAGGTCCACCGGGTCCGCGGGCTGCGCACCCGGAAGGAAAAGGACGGCTGGCTGGCCAAGGCCGTCAGCGACATCGCCAGCCAGGCCGGGCCGGCGGTCCTGCAGGACGTCGTGAACGAACTCGATGTGCGGCCCATCTTCACGGCCCACCCCACAGAGGCGTCCCGCCGGTCCGTGCTGGACAAGGTTCGCAGGCTCTCCGACATTCTGGCCGAGAGCACCACGGAAGGTACGTCCGGGCGCCGCCGCCAGGACCGTCAGCTCGCCGAAGTGATTGACCAGATGTGGCAAACGGACGAACTGCGCCAGGTCCGGCCGACCCCGGTGGACGAGGCCCGGAACGCGATCTACTACCTCACCGGCATCCTGGGGGACGCCCTGCCCGAGATGCTCTCGGACCTCTCGGAACTGCTCGGCGAGCACGGTGTCACCCTGCCCGCGGAGATGGCCCCCATCCGCTTCGGCTCCTGGATCGGCGGCGACCGGGACGGCAACCCCAATGTGACAGCAGCAGTCACCCGCGAAATCCTGCAGATCCAGAACCAGCATGCCGTCCGGATCAGCATCGGCCTTATAGACGGCTTGATTTCGATCCTTTCCAACTCAACGGCCCTCGCGGGTGCGGACCAGGAGTTGCTGGACTCGATCGATGCGGACCTGAAGAAGCTGCCGGGACTGGACCGCCGGGTCCTGGAACTTAATGCCCAGGAGCCGTACCGGTTAAAACTCACCTGCATCAAAGCCAAACTGCTCAACACCGCCCGGCGTGTGGCGGCCGGGGCAGTGCATGAGCCCGGCCGCGACTACACCGCCACCGCGGAGCTGCTCGCCGAGCTGGCCCTGCTGGAGCGATCCCTGCGGAACCATCACGCGGCGCTGGCAGCGGACGGCTCCCTGGCCAGGGTGCGCCGGGCCATTGCCTCTTTTGGGCTGCACCTGGCTACCTTGGACATCCGGGAACACGCAGACCACCACCACGACGCCGTCGGCCAGCTGATGGACCGGCTCGGCGGCCCCGGCATCCGGTATGCGGAACTCAGCCGGGCCGAGCGCTTCGAGGTGCTGGGGTCCGAGCTTGCCTCCCGCCGCCCGCTTTCCGGCCACCCGATCAAGCTCGACGGCGTTGCGGATGGAACGTACGACGTCTTCCGTGAGATCCGGCGGGCCTTGCGCACCTACGGCCCCGACGTGATCGAGACCTACATCATTTCCATGACCCGAGGCGCTGACGATGTCCTGGCCGCGGCCGTGCTGGCCCGCGAAGCCGGCCTGGTCAACCTCTTCGGCGCGGCCCCCTATGCCAGGATCGGCTTTGCGCCGCTGCTCGAAACAGTGGAGGAACTGCGCTCCTCGGCTGAAATCGTGGACCGGTTGCTCTCCGACTCCTCCTACCGCGAGCTGGTCCGCCTGCGCGGTGACGTGCAGGAAATTATGCTCGGCTATTCGGACTCCAACAAGGAATCCGGCGTGATGACCAGCCAGTGGGAAATCCACAAGACCCAGCGCAAACTGCGCGATGTCGCCGCTAAGCATGGTGTGCGGGTGCGCTTGTTCCATGGCCGCGGCGGCTCTGTGGGCCGCGGCGGCGGGCCAACCTACGATGCCATCATGGCCCAGCCCAACGGGGTGCTCGAAGGTGAAATCAAGTTCACCGAGCAGGGCGAGGTCATTTCGGACAAGTACTCGCTGCCCGAACTCGCCCGCGAGAACCTGGAGCTCTCGCTCGCTGCAGTGATGCAGGGTTCAGCGCTGCACCGCACGCCGCGTACCTCGGAGGACCAGCGGGAACGCTACGGGCACGTTATGGAGACGATTTCGGACGCCGCGTTCGCCCGGTACCGGACCCTAATCGATGATCCGGATCTGCCGGCGTACTTTATGGCGTCGACCCCGGTGGAGCAGCTCGGTTCGCTGAACATCGGCTCGCGGCCGTCCAAACGACCTGATTCCGGTTCGGGACTGGAAGGCCTGCGGGCCATCCCCTGGGTGTTCGGCTGGACGCAGTCGCGGCAGATCGTTCCGGGCTGGTTTGGGGTCGGCTCCGGGCTCAAGGCAGCACGGGAGGCCGGCCACTCGGACCAGCTGGTGGAGATGATTGACGGCTGGCACTTCTTCCGCTCGGTCCTCTCCAACGTCGAGATGACGCTGGCCAAAACGGACATGGACATTGCCGGCTACTACGTCTCCACCCTGGTGCCTGCGGAACTGCACCACCTCTTCCGTGCCATCCTGGCCGAATATGAACTGACTGTCACCGAGATCCAGAACCTGACCGGCGAGGACCTGCTGCTCGACGCGCAGCCCACCCTAAAGCGCTCGCTGGAGATCCGCGACCAGTACCTCGACCCGATCAGTTATCTGCAGGTGGAACTGCTGCGCAGGGTGCGTTCCGAAGCGGCAGGGGAGGGCATGCCCAACGGCGAGATCGACGAGCGGCTCCAGCGAGCCATGCTCATCACGGTCAACGGCGTGGCGGCCGGCCTGCGCAACACCGGCTAGGCCCGGCGGAGCCGGCAGCGCGTCCCGATAGGGTGGTGGTATGCCGTCGTTCCAGACCAGATTGAAGATCACCGGACTCAAACCGGGCAAACCACCGGAGGCCGTGATGGCTGCGGCCGTGGAGGCACTGCAGAGCCGGCACCACGTCGAAGCGAACGAGCTGGACCTGGCCGGAGGGGTCCCGCAGTTGAATCTGCGTTTCCTCGTTGAGCCCACTTCCTACGGCGGCGAGAACAGCCAGGCGCTGGAGTCGGCCGCGATGATGCGCGACGCCGTCGAGCGCGTTGCGGTGACCGGCAACCTGTTGGTCCTTCGCCGCAACCGCGGCCGCTGGGCGCCCGTCTAGGCCCCGGGCGGCCGCTCAGAAGTCCAGTTCCTCCCCGGGGCTGTCCACCACAGGGGAGTTGTTGCCGCGCCGGAGCGTGACAATAACGCCGACGACGGCGCCGATCAGGATCCCGAGGGCGACGCCGATGAGCGAACTCGCCCAGAACGGCAGTCCGGTGGCCGCGCCGGTGGCATAGCCGAGACCGACGGACCAGACGGCCGAGAGGATGCCGCCCAAAGCTGCGCAGAGGCTGAACCCGCGGGTGGAGACGTTGGCGATGCCGGCTGCGGCCGTCGTCGCGAGCCGTCCGCCGGGAATGAACCGGATTCCGATAATCGCGCCGTAGGTCGTGGACCGGCCGGCTTTGCCTGTCGCTCTGTGCACGGCCCGGTGAAAGCTGCGGCCCCACTGCCAGCGGTCCAGGACGTGGCTCAGGCGCCGCTTGAAGAGCTGGAATACCAGGATGTCGCCGAGCCAGGACGCCGCCGCCGCCAGGAGGATCAGCACGACGGCGTTGGCGCGGCCGACTGCGGAGAGCGCGCCGCCGGTGATGAGCAGCATTTCGGAGGGGACCGGGGGGAAAATCGCATCGCCCATAACCAGGGGGATGATCCAGAAATAGATCGCGTCCCCCCAGTTGTCAGCGTTGCCGAAGTCCATGCGCACAAGGTATCGCACTTCGGCCCGGACGCCCGTTTACCAGGCGGGTCAATGGGCGCCGGCCCGGCGTGCCACAGCCTCAAGTTCTGACCGGTATGCCGCCCATTGCTCCGCTGTGCGGGACGGCACGTTCGGGTCCTGCGGGCCGTTCCCTGCGGTGCCGTCGATTAGTTCGCGGAGGATGTCGGCGTGACCGGCATGGCGGGCGGTCTCAACACATATGTGAACCAGGATCTGATGCAGGGTTACCCGGCGGCGCTCCGGAGTCCACCACGGCACGTCTCCGTGCGCATCGAGAGCGAGTGTCTCGATCGTGGCGTCGCTGTGGCGGCCCGAGAACTCAAAGAACTCAATGATCTCGGCCCGGGTCTCGCCGTCGGCGGCCCACATGTCGGCGTCCGCAGGCGCATCGGCGCCGAGCCACGGCACAACTCGATTGCTGGGTCTGCCGAACACCTCCCCGAAGTACCCCAACTGCACGCTGCCGACATGCTTGATGAGTCCAAGCAGGTTTGTGCCGGTTGGAGTCAGCGGACGGCGGACGTCGTAGTCGCCCAGGCCGTCGAGTTTGGCGAGAAGGTCCGTGCGTCGAATTCGAAGGTATCCGTGCAAGTCAGATTTTTGGTCCATATGGATCACTCTGCCTTACCGGCACCCCCCAAGCCGGCTAGCAGTCCTCGCTGAGCTCCAGTCCGCTGCGGTACTCCACCGGCTCCCCGGTGATTGGGTCCACGAACCGGATTCCGCGGGCGAGGAGCTGGAGCGGCTTCGAGTAGTCGTCCGGGGCTTTCGCCAGCAAATCCGGGTAGAAGGCGTCGTTGACTATTCCGAGGCCCAGCGAGGCCATGTGCACCCGGAGCTGGTGCGTTTTTCCCGAGTGCGGCTCCAGCCGGTACAGCGCACGGCGCAGGGCGGAGCTGGGAGGAGTGCCGGCGTCGGGCGCTTTCGGGGCGGGGCCGTCGAAGGTCCGCAGCCGCTCAATCCTGGTCTCGGCGTTGGGTTCGCCGTCGACTACTTCGGCGAGCAGGTAGCTGCGGGACTTGGTCATCCGGTTCCGGACCACCACGGGGAATTCGACGGCGGGGTACCCGGGTGCAGGCTCGGCCGCAGACACACACTCGTATTCCTTCTGGACCTGGCGTTTCTCGAAGAGCACCTGGTACTTTCCCCGGGTCTGCGGGTTCGTGGAGAGCAGAAGGATGCCGGCAGTCATGCGGTCCAGCCGGTGCATGGGAATAAGATCCGGGAGGTTCAGCTGGTTCCGGAGCCGGACCAGCGCGGACTCCTGAATGTAGGTCCCGCCGGGGGTGGTGGGCAGGAAATGCGGTTTGTCCACCACCAAAAGATGCTCGTCCTGATGCAGGATGCTTAGTTCCACCGGGATCCGGACTTCGGGCGGCAGGGTGCGGTAGTACCAGATGAACGTGTGGTTCCGCAGCGGGGTGGCCCGGTCCAGGGGGACGCCCTCCGCACCCACGATCTCGCCGGCGTCGAAACGGTCTTCAATGCCCTGTGGATCGATGTGGCCCCAGCGGTGCATCATGTAGTCCATCGCGGTGTCCCACGGCCCCTCGTCCGGGAGGCGGAGCCGGGTGGCATTGACGCCGTCGCGCACGGGCAGGGGGGATTGCATCACCGGTCCATTCTACTTTGCCGGGGTTCGGGCCGGGCACGAGGTCGCCGGAAGCGCCCGGGGTCGCCGTAAGCTTCCGGCGACCCCGGGAGCTTCCGGCGAACTCGGCACACCGGCCCGCAGCCGATGATCGAAGACCCGGCCGCCGCGGCAACTTCGCCGAGGAACTCGGCGTCACCGTGACCCAGCTCGTGGGCAAATACCACGACGGCGGACCGAGGCCCGGCGCCACTGCGGGCGGCGGGCGCAGGCACCGCCTCGTCGTCGCACTTCACCCGTCGCTCAGGACACCACCGACGGCATCACCCAAAACCTCCTCAGCTAATGAGCAGGACAATGAACGACAAGCGGAACTTCGAAATCATCGTGCCGGGATGACTGTCCACGACTTCAGCGCCGGCAAGGACTCCGCGGCTGCGGCAAGGGCCTGGGGCGGCTTCCTCGAGAAGGTCTGCCCCTAGCGGATCCGCGACGCGGGGCTGGCCTGCAGCGCGCCATCGTTTGACCTCACCGGGGTCGGATCAGGCGAGGGCGGCGGCGGGCACGGCGCCAGGGCTGCGCCGCAACTGTGGGGAGGCCTCCAGCCGGTCCTGGGCTGCACGCAGCGCCGCCACAGCGGTTTCGAGCTGTTCCGGGGGCAGGGTGAACGGCACCCGAAGAAAGCTCTCGAACGCCCCACCCGTACCAAAACGCGGGCCGGCCGCGAGCCGGATGCCGAAGTCGGGGGCCACCACGGCAAGGGCGGTGCTGATCGGGGCCGGGAGGCGGCACCACACGGACAGCCCGCCGTCGGGCCGTTCGCTCTGCCAGCCCGGCAGGCGTCCTGCGATGAGGTCCAGCAGCGTGTCCCGGTTGCCGCGCAGTGAGGCCAGCCGTGCCGGGAGCGGCTCGGAGAGCGCGTTGACCAAGTGGGCCGCCGCGAGCTGTTCCACAACCGGCCCGCCCAGATCCATGGTGGTACGCGCGGCGGCGAAGCGCTGGATCAGGGACTCGTCAGCGCGAATCCAGCCGGTCCGCAAACCGGCCCAGTGCGACTTGCTGAGGGAACCGATGGAGACGACGGCGGGGCTGAAAGCCGCCACCGGGGCAGTCTCGATTCCGTCCAGGTTCAGCGCCCGAAGCGTTTCATCGACCACAAGAACGGTGCCGGCGGCGGCAGCGGCGTGGACCAGCCTGCGGCGCTGGGAATCCGACATCAGCCGCCCGGTGGGGTTGTGGAAGTCCGGGACCACATAGGCCATCGCGGGCCACTGCTGCCTCAGCGCGGACTCGATCGCCGCCAGGTCCCACCCGGGCCGTCCAGCGGAAAACGGCGCGGAGTCCCTTCCCGGCTCGACGGCGGGCATGGCCACCGGTACCAGCCGGCAACCCGCGGCCCGGATGGCGTCGATCGCGTTGGGGTAGCTCGGATGCTCCACGAGGACCTTGTCAGACCGGCTGGCCAGGGTACTCAGCACCACGTTCAGGGCGTGCTGTGCCCCGGATGTCACGAGAATCTGCGCTGCAGTGGTGGGCACACCGGCCGCAGCGTAATGCCTGGCGATAGCTTCCCGCAGCGGCCTGACACCGAGGGCGTCGTACCCAAAGCCCGGCAGCAGCGCCGGAAGCTCGGTCAGGGCTGAGGCGAAGGCCCGGTGGACCACCTCGCCGCTGGCCGGCAGCGAGGCGTAGGCAAGGTCGAGAATCCCGTCCGGGACGGCCAGGCCCGGTGCGCCGCTGAGATTCGTCCCGCCGCCGCCGCCAACCTGGCTGGCCCGCGGGATGCACGTACGGCCGCGGCTGCCCTGCCCGCTGCTGAGGAAGCCCTGTTCGCGCAACACCGAGTAGGCGGCGGTAACGGTGGTCCGGCTGATCCCAAGTGTCGAGGCCAGCGCCCGTTCGCTGGGGAGGGCTATTTCGAGCGGCACGCGGCCGTCAAGGACCAGGAGGCGTACGACGTCGGCGAGTTCCCGGTAGGCGGGGGCGGCACCAAGGTTCCAGTCGCCCAGCAAACGGGTCAGGGAGCTTGAATTCAGCGAACCGGACATAGAGCCAGTATTTCAAACTGGCTCTGGATTGCAAGGCCAGTTTTCCGGGAGGATGGCTCCATGATGACGCGCAGGATCCTCCAGCTTCTAATCGGCCTCGCCATGTACGGCGTATCCTTGGCCATGTTCATCCGCGCCGGCCTTGGCTTGGACCCCTGGGATGTATTCCACCAGGGCCTGGCCCTGAAGACCGGGCTGAGCATCGGCACTGTGGTCATCATTGTCAGCTTTCTGGTGCTGCTCCTGTGGATTCCACTCCGGCAGTGGCCGGGCATCGGCACGCTGTGCAACGCCGTACTGGTGGGCGTCTTCGCGGACGTCGGGCTGGCGTTGATCCCGCAGATCAGCCACCTCGGCGGGCAGGCCGGAATGCTTGCCGGCGCCGTGCTGCTCAACGGCATCGCCTCGGCCTGCTATATCGGTGCCCGCTTCGGTCCCGGCGCCCGCGACGGCTTGATGACCGGCCTCGCCCGGCGGACCGGATGGTCGGTGCGGACATCCCGGACCGGAATTGAAATCGTAGTTCTGGCCGCGGGCTGGCTGCTCGGCGGTTCCGTCGGCATCGGGACCGTGCTCTACGCCCTGGCTATCGGTCCGCTGGTTCAACTGCTGCTGCCCCGGTTCACCGTGCCGGAGTTGACGGTGCCGGGCCCGCCGATGGTGGCGGCCGGGGCGGCGCCCCCGCATCCCGGGCGTAGCTAGCCGGGGATCGGCATCGGCTGGCACGAGGGACAGAAGTAGATATCGCGCTCCTCGGCACCGGTGGCCGTAGCCAGGACCCCCCGCCGCAGCGGAGTCCGGCACTTCAAACATGGCTGGTGCTCGCGCCGGTAGACCCAGTAGCCGGGCAGCCCGGCGGTCCGGCCCACAGTGGCGCCGCGCCGGTTCAGGACGGTGGTTCGTCGGCCAGGGCCCAGGTTGGCCTCCAGCAGGCGCTTTGCGTCGGCGATGAGGGCCGCAATGTCAGGCACGGCCGAGACGGGTGCCGCCGGGTGAACGCCGGAGAGGAAGCAGGCCTCACAGCGGTAGATGTTGCCGATCCCGGCAAGGTTCCGCTGGTCCAGGAGGGCGACGCCGATCGGGACGTCCGGCGCTGCACTGATCCGCCGCTCCGCCTCGGCCATGTCCCAGTCAGGACCGAGCAGATCCGGGCCAAGGTGGCCGACGACGGCGGCTTCCTCAGAGCTGCGGACCACCTCGAGGATTCCGAGCGAGAATCCAACAACGTCGGCCGCGGCGGTGCGCAGCACACAACGCGCGGTGAATGCCGGCTTGCGCCAGCGCCCGCCCGGAGGGTAGACCT
The DNA here is from genome assembly GCF_029964055.1 of Arthrobacter sp. EM1. Taxonomy (NCBI): domain Bacteria; kingdom Bacillati; phylum Actinomycetota; class Actinomycetes; order Micrococcales; family Micrococcaceae; genus Arthrobacter; species Arthrobacter sp. EM1. Next base: position 176,026 of record NZ_CP124836.1, read on the forward strand.
GCCACGCCCCCTCCATTTTGAGATGGGAATGGATGGTTAGCCGCTCCGGTCCGGCCGGGCCAGCGCCGTGTGGCCGCGCCGGGGCCTCCAGCCGCATCAGCAGGTGCTTGCCCCTTGGCACCACCTCGGTTACGGTCCAGCCGCCAAGTTTGAGGGTGGCGAACCGCGGTACCCGGAAGTCGGAGGAGATCAGTTGTTGTCCGGCCAGTGCGGCCTGAAGCTGCGCGGCAGCGCGGAAGACCGAATCGCCCTCAGGCACGGATCCTCAGTCCCTTGGGTGTGGAGTAGGCCCCGGCGTGGGCCAGGGCGGCAGCGATGGGAGTGTCGAGGATGCCGTGGCCGTTGACCTTTTCCATAATCAGTTTGTCCACCGCGCCGCGGGTCACCACGCTGACCAGGGCCGCGCCGGCCGCAGCCAGAACCTCGGTGTCCGCACTGAAGGCCAGCAGGGTCTTGCCGCCGCGTTCCACATACAGCGCCAGGGCGCCGTCCACCAGGACCACCAGGGCGCCGGCTTTTCGGCCCGGGCGGTGGCCGGTTCCCGCTTCGACGTTGAGCGCGGGCCACGGCAGCGCGGCGCCGTAGGGATTGGCCGGGTCCGTCGCGGCCAGGGCCAACGCCACCGGCTCGGCTTTGTGCAGCTGGGTGTCCTCGGCGTATGAGCGCAGCCGGTCCACGGTCGCTGGAACGGCGAACTGCGCCGCACCGAGGTGCTCGATAAAGTAACCCCGCCGGCAGCGGCCGGCTTCCTCCAGCCGCGCCAGGACCTTATACATCAGGCCGAAGCCGCCCAGGATGTTCTCCGCCATGACCGAGCCGCGGGTGACCACGCCGTACCGGTCCAGCAGGAGTTCCGCGGTGGCCCGGGCGTGGATGGTGGCATCAAGTTCGGGAGCGGGGAGGGCGGACCAGCGGCCGGCGGCCAGCGGGGGAGTGGGGGCGGTGCCGCTGGCGGAGCCGTACCGGCCGCCGGTCAGCCCCGGGGACCCGAGCAACCCGGTGCCGTGGGAGCGCCCCAGCCGGCTCAGCCTGGGGGCCCGGGCCCGTGGGGCGCGGGCGACCTGCCGGTGCGCGGTGTGGCCGCCGGCGATCATCGCCCGTACCGGGGCAAAGGTGTCGCCCGTGATCCGGCCCGCCCAGGCCAGGTCCCAGAGTGCGGAGACGACGTCCTGGTCGCTGAGCACCGTGTCCATGCCGCCGGCTACGTCTGAGAGCTGCCGGAAGAAGTAGCCGCCGCCGTTGTTGCGCAGGTAGTCCAGCAGCCGCTGCTGCGCGTCCCCGGGCTCGAAGTCGATGGCTGGGTTGAGGGTCAGTTCGGCCGAATCGGCCAGGTGGAGGCTGACCCAGCCGTCGTTGCCGGGGAGCGCTCCTGCTCCGGACCAGAGGACTTCGCCGGCCGCCATAAGCTCATCGAGCATGGCGGGCTGGTAGTCGGATACCCGGCTGGCGAGGATCAGGGGTTCCCAGGCTGAGGCCGGGATGGGCACGCCGGAGAGTTGGTCGACTGCGGTGATGATCCCGTCCAGTCCGCGCAGCGCCGACTGCCCGCGCTTGCCCGGGACGCGGACGTTCTGCCAGGCGGGCAGGAAGCGGCCGTAGGCGGCGGCGTCCACCGGCTCGACCTCGGCGCGGAGTGCGGCGAGCGAGCGGCGGCGGAGCCGGCGCAGGACTTCGGCGTCGCACCATTCACTGACCCCGGCCAGCGACGGGGCCGTGGTTGCCTGCGTCCCGCCGTCGGCCTCCTGCGCCGGTGCCGCCGGTGGTGCGGCGTGCGGGCGGAATTCGCCTTCCACTATCCGTCCGTCCGCGGCGAGCCGCTTCAGCGCCGTAGCGACGACGGCGACTCCGAGTCCCAGCCGGGCGGCGGCCTCGGCGGAGGTGAACGGCCCGTGGGTTCGGGCGAAGCGGGAGACGAGGTCGCCCAAAGGGTCAGCGACCGGCTCGATGAAGGCCAGCGGCACGCCCATCGGCAACGGGACGCCGATGGCGTCGCGCAGCCGGGCGGCATCCTCCACCGCGGCATACCGCTCGGTACCGCCGACGTTGACCTTGATGGCGCGGTTGGCGCGTTGGAGCGCCACAAGGTGTGCGGTGGCATCGGCAACCGGAGCCTCAACAGCGTCGGCCACCGGCTCGGCGACCGATCCTTCAAGCCCTGCCGCGGCTTCCAGGCGGGCGGCGACCTCCCCCGCGGTCAGCGGGCCCAGCAGCCGGAGCAGGTCCGCAACCCCCTCCAGCCCGCGGACCTTCCGATCCGGGGCGAGGCGCTGCAGTTCTTGCTCCGTGTCGTCAATGACCTTGGCGTCGAGCAGTTCACGCAGCTCGACCCGGCCCAGGAGTTCGTTGAGCAGGGTCGAATCCAGCGCCAGCGCCGCAGCCCGGCGCTCGGCCAGCGGGGAATCGCCTTCGTAGAGGAACTGCGCGACGTAGCCGAACAGCAGGGACTTGGCGAAGGGGGAGGGCTGCTGCGTAGTGGTTTGCAGGATCCGCAGCTCGCGCCGCTCGATGGACGCGGCGATGTCCTTGAGTGCCGGGAGGTCGTAGACGTCCTGGAGACATTCCCGGACCGTCTCGAGGACGATCGGGAAGGTGGGGTATTTCCGCGCCACGTCCAGCAGCTGGGCGGAGCGTTGCCGCTGCTGCCACAGGGGCTGCCGTTTGCCCGGGTTCTGCCGGGGCAGCAGCAGTGCCCGGGCGGCACACTCACGGAACCGGGACGCGAAGAGGGCGCTGCCGCCGACCTCCGCCGTCACGATCTGTTCAAGTTCCTCCGGGTCGAACATGAACAGCTCAGCGCCGGGGGGCTCGTCGTCCATCATGGGCACACGCAGTACGATGCCGTCATCGGCCGCCATCGCGGAGCCGTCCATCCCGTAACGCTGGTGCAGGCGCTGCCCGACTGCGAGGGCCCACGGCGCGTGCACCGGCATGCCGAAGGGGCTGTGCAGTACCACCCGCCAGTCGCCGAGTTCGTCGTGGAAGCGCTCCACCACAAGCGTGGTGTCGCTGGGGACCACGTCGGTGGCCAGCTTTTGCTCGGCGAGGTACTGGATGAGGTTGTTGGCGGCGAAATCGTCCAGGCCGCTGGCCTTGCAGCGTTCCGTGGCCGGTCCGACGTCGGACGCGGACAGTTCGCGGACAAACGCGCCCAGGGCGCGGCCCAGGTCCACCGGCCGGCCGAGGGAGTCGCCCTTCCAGAAAGGGAGCTTCCCCGGCTGGCCGAAGGCGGGAGAGACCAGGACCCGGTCATGGGTGATGTCCTCAATCTTCCAACTGGTGGCGCCCAGGGCGAACACGTCACCGACCCTGGACTCGTACACCATTTCTTCGTCGAGTTCGCCGACCCGGCGGCCACCCTTGGCTGCGGCGGCGGCCGGGCTGGCCGCCCTGCCGTCGCCGCTCGCGGAACCCGGGGAGCCGGAGCCTTCGACTTCCGTGCCGATGATGTAGACGCCAAAAAGCCCGCGGTCCGGAATGGTGCCGCCGGAGGTGACAGCCAGCCGCTGGGCTCCGGGCCGGCCCTCGATGGTGCCGGCATTGCGGTCCCAGATAATCCGGGGCCGCAGTTCCGCGAACTCGTCCGAGGGATACCGGCCGGCGAGCAGGTCCAGTGTGGCCTCGAAGGCGGAGCGGGGGAGCGAGGCGAACGGCGCCGACCGGCGGACCGTGGAGAACCATTCCTCCACTTCGATGGGCTCCAGTGCCGTGGCCGCGACGGTCTGCTGGGCCAGGATGTCCAGCGGATTCGCGGGGACGTAGAGGCGTTCGATTTTGCCGGCCAGCATCCGCTCCACCGTGATGGTGGTGTGCACCAGATCTGCACGGTGCTTGGGGAAGAGCACACCCTGGGAGATTTCCCCGACCTGATGACCGGCGCGGCCCACCCGCTGGAGCCCGCTGGCCACGGACGGCGGGGACTCAACTTGCACCACGAGGTCAACTGCCCCCATGTCGATGCCCAGTTCAAGGGAGGACGTGGCAACAACGCAGCGCAGCCGGCCGGATTTCAGGTCGTCCTCGATCAGGGCCCGCTGGTCCTTGGAGACCGAGCCGTGGTGGGCGCGGGCCAGGACCGGATCGGCGCCGGCGGTGCTGCCGGCCTGGGCCATCATGTGCGCCGGCGTCGCGGTGGAAGCGGGCGTCCCGACGGCGGCACCGTCCCAGCCGCCGCCGGCGGCCATCAGTTGCCGCTCGGCGTGGATCTCGTTGAGCCGGGCCGTGAGGCGTTCGGCGAGCCGGCGGGAATTGGCGAACACAATGGTGGACTGGTTGGCCAGCACCAGGTCCACTATCTTCTCCTCCACATGCGGCCAGATCGATGCCTGGGGCTGCAGCCCGGATGCCGGCCCGGAGTCGAACGCGCCGGCAGCGCCCTGCAGGTCGGACATGTCCGCCACCGGGACGGAGACCGTCAAGTCCCAGGTCTTTTTCGACGGCGGAGCCACAATTTCCACCGGGGCGGAGCCGGCGAGGAACTGTGCCACCAACTCCTTGGGTTCCACGGTGGCCGAGAGCCCGATCCGCTGGGCGGGTTTAGGGAGCAACGCGTCGAGGCGTTCCAGGGACACTGCCAAGTGGGCACCGCGTTTAGTGCCCGCGACGGCGTGGACCTCGTCGACGATGATGGTGTCCACCTCGCTGAGGGTCTCCCGGGCCTTGGACGTGAGCATCAGGAAGAGGGATTCGGGGGTGGTGATGAGGATGTCCGGGGGGTTGCCCAGCAGCGATCGTCGCTCCGAGGCCGGGGTGTCACCGGACCGGACGCCCACGGTGATCAGCGGTGCGGGCAGGTTAAGGCGTTTGGCGGTCTGGGTGATGCCGATCAGCGGTGCGCGCAGGTTGCGTTCGACGTCGACGCCGAGCGCCTTGAGCGGCGAGATGTAGAGCACCCGGGTTTTGCGTTTGGGCGTCTTTCGGCGGGCGCCTTTAGCAGCGTCAAGGCCGGGCAGCCCCTCGGGCTCAGCGGGGGCCGCGACGAGCAGGCGGTCGAGTGCCCAGAGAAAGGCTGCGAGTGTTTTGCCGGAACCGGTGGGGGCGACGACGAGGGCATGCGCGCCGGAGGAAATCGCGTTCCAGGCCCCTTCCTGGGCGGGTGTGGGCGCGGTGAAGGCGCCCAGGAACCAGTCCCGGGTTGGCCGGCTGAACCGGTCCATGGCCTCCGCCGCGAGTGTGCCGCCAGCGAGCTCCTGCCCCTTCATTCCTCCATCATGCCCTACGGCACCGACAGTCACGGGCGGCCCCGGCATCGCCTCAGCGACCGCGATGCTCAGCAGGCTGAGGCCGGGACGAAAACCTCGTGGATGCCTGCGGCCGCGGCCTGCTCACGTAATTCGTGAACCAGGCGGCTCCCGTGCGCCGTGAGGCCTCCGACAATATCGTCACCGACGAATGCCGCAAGGGCCCAGAAGGTATCCTGATCGAGCTAATACTCGTCCTTCTTGCTGCAATCTTGGTGGTGGCCGCGGCGACGTGCTGCGCAGGCCTAGCCTGTTCACGGAGCAACTGCCGGATACTTCGGAAAGACTTTAGGGCCGATTGGCCCCGCGGTCGATTCCACCGCACTGACAGAGAGGGTATGCCTGATGAGTGAGCCGACCTGGGTACAGCACGCAATCTGGTGGCAGGTTTATCCGCTGGGTTTCACCGGCGCCGACGCAGCAGCAGGCACAGCCGCGGAACCGGTGGTCCACCGCCTGGACCGGTTGCACGCCTGGCTGGATTACGCAGTGGAGCTGGGGGCTTCCGGGCTGGCCCTCGGCCCGGTCTTCGCCTCCGAATCGCACGGCTACGACACGACTGACTATTACCGCATCGATCCGCGGCTGGGCGACGACAACGACTTCGACGAACTGGTTGCCCAGGCCCACGCCCGCGGTTTGAAGGTCCTGCTCGACGGCGTCTTCAACCACACCGGGCGCAGCTTCGGGCCGTTCCGGCAGGTTCTTGCCGACGGTCCGGCAGCACCCACCGGTTCCTGGTTCCGGCTGGACTGGCCCGAAGCCGGCTGGGCCCCCGGCGTCGAGCCGGGCTACAAGGACTTCGAAGGCCACCATCACCTGGTCGCGCTGAACCACGAGGAACCCCAGGTTGCCGAGTTCGTCGCGGACGTTATGAAGCATTGGTTGGGGCGCGGAGCGGACGGTTGGCGGCTGGACGCGGCGTATGCCGTGCCGCCGTCGTTCTGGAAACCGGTCCTGGCGCAGGTGCGCAGTGACTATCCGGACGCGTACTTCGTGGGTGAATATATCCACGGCGACTATGCCCGTGAAGTGCAGGCAAGTACCCTCGATGCCGTCACCCAATACGAACTCTGGAAGGCCGTGTGGAGTTCGCTGAATGACGGCAACTTCTACGAACTGGCCGCTGCGCTGGAGCGGCACAACGGCTTCCTGGCGACCTTTACCCCGTTGACGTTTGTGGGCAATCACGACGTCACCCGGCTGGCGAGCCGGCTGACGGATCCGGAGCAGTTGCCGCTGGCACTGGCGGTGCTCCTCACAGTGGGCGGCACACCGTCGATCTATTACGGCGACGAGCAGGCCTTTCGCGGTGTTAAGGAGGACCGGGCTGGAGGAGACGACGCGGTCCGGCCGGCCTTCCCGGGCACCCCGGCAGAGCTCGCCGGGCTTGGCTGGCCGGTCTACCACCTGCACCAGGAACTGATCAGCCTCCGACGCCGGCACGCGTGGCTGCACTCCGCGCGCACCAGGGTACTCACAATCAGCAACGAACACCTCGTCTATGAGGCCAGCGGAGACGGCGGTTCGCTCACGGTAGCCCTGAACCTCTCGGGCGCTCCCGTGGAAGTGTCCGTGCCCGCCTCGGCCGCCGCGTTACTGGCGGGGCGGGGCGGGAAGCATCCGGACCGCGGCACTCTTACCCTGGACGGTTACGGCTGGGCCGTTCTCGGCGACACCGACTAGGCGCAGCACCGGCTGCTGGGAGTCACGCGGTGCGGTGGGGCTACTTGCCGGTGAACGCCCCGATGGTCAGCACGTTGATGCCGGCGTTGCTGCAGGCGTCATGTGGTTCGGCGATAAACAAGGACGCGGTGTCCTCGGGCGGGTAGACCCGAAAGCCCGCCGCGTGAACGAGGGTGCAGTCCGAGTAGTTGCGGGCCTGCGTGTAGCGCAGGGTGGCGGTTCCGGCCTGTCCCGGTGCGAGCAGCACTTCGGCGGAGGGCGTGGACTCGTCCCGCGCCGCTGGGGCGCCGATCGGGGCACCGTTCGCGTCGGCGGTGAGCGAGACGCCGGCGAAGCCCACCAGCCGGCACGGTTCGGTGCCGGAATTCGTCAGGATCAGCTGCATGTAGACGCTGCCGGCCGCGCCGCCGCCGGTGGCATCGGTCGTGGCGGTCAGGCCGGCGGCCTTGCACAAGCCCGGGCCCGCGGGGGTGGAAGGTGCCGGTGCCGAGGCCGAGGCCGAGGGGGCGGGGGCGGTAGCTGCCGCCCCGGCCGACTGGCTGGCGGAGGTTTCCGGGGAGGACGCCGGAGTGCTGGACGTTTGGGACTGCGGTGTTCCGGTGCCGCAGCCGGCGAGGAGGAGTGCCGCCGCGGCCGCTGCCGTCGTAAATACCAGTCTGGTGTTGATTCGCTGAGCCGTCATGGCACCACCTTCACGCCCGATGTTGCCTGAGTCAACGACGCCACGGCAGCGCTGTCCGATTGATGCCCGGATTGTGATTTCCGGGCATCAATCGTGGGTCAGCTACTCCTTGGCCGCGGAAGCGGGCGCCGGGGTGCGAACGGGTGCCGGGGTGTTGCTTCGGCTGCGGGCCAGGGCGAGTCCGCCGAGGGCGAGCCCGCCGACGCCTGCCACCAGTCCAGCCCAGCTGCGGGCCTGGGCTCCGTCGTCGTTCACCGCGGCGGCCTGGACCGCCTCCGGCGCGGCGTCGGAGGCGCTGGCGGCGTGGGCGCTGTGCCCGTCGGCCGCAGCGGCCACCGTGACCGTTACGGACGGCGCCGGCGCCTTGAGCGCGTGCGGGTCCTGCCCCTCGGCGGGGAGCTGCGACCAGTCCGTCTGGCCGACCTCGCAGTTCTGCAGCGTCGGGAAGTACAGGGTCTTGCCCGCAGCGTCGGGCAGTTTGACCGAAAGCACCAGGGCGTCGCGGAAGGCCGGATCCAGCGGGGCTTTGGCGGTGTAGACGATCTGGCTGGTGCGTTTGGTGATGGAGGAGCCGTCTGCGAGCTTTTTCGGCTCGGCCAGCTGTTCGGTGACTTTGGCGGCCGTCCAATTGGGATTGACCGTGGGTTGGGCGTCGTTGAGTTCGGCGGGGAGGGTGATGGTGACTTTGGTGGTGCCGGACGCGTCGCAGCCGTGCGGGATCCCAAAGGTCAGCAAGGCGTAGGAGTTGGCGCCCGTCGTGTCCGGGGTGACTCCGACGTGCGCGGAAGCGCCGGAGATGCCGGCAAGCATCAGCGCGGCGGTTCCGCCGGCCACGGCCGTTCCGGAGAGGGTGCGGCGGATGGCAGAGGTGGAGGAGGTCTTCACAGGGGTTGCCTTTCAGGCCTGCGCGCAGCACAGCGGCAGGCGCACAAAAATGGGGGTGGCGCGGCGCTGCTTATGATCCGGACCCGCTGGTGGGGGCCGGTCGCGGCCGCGGCCGGGAAAGGAGTCAGGAAAATACAACGACGGCGGCGGGGGGTCCGCGGCTGCTATCGCGCCGAAGGTTCCGCCACGGCAGCGGTGCGCACTCCGCGGGCCAGCCGGTAACAGCCGGAACCGCAACGGCGTCGGGCGTTACGGGCGCGGGGAGCCGGAGCAGGGGACGCAGCCAGGCCGCGAGGGACCACAGGGCGTCTTCACCGCGGGCGAGCAGGACAGCGCAGAGCAGAGTCGCCAGGGCATGGCCGGCCAACATCAGGAGCGAAACGAACGGGGCCTCGGCCGCCGTGCCGGTGGAGGCAGTCTGCAGCTCAGGGCCGAGGAAGTGCGGGATCGCCGCAAGATGGTGCGGCGCGGCGGGGCCGGCCGGCCCGGACGCAGATCCGCCCAAGGCCTGGGGGCTCAAAGCCGTGAAGGCCTCGTGCAGCAGCAACTGTCCGGCACCCAACAGCCCGGCCAGTGCCGGCAGGTTCAGTTTGAGCCGGGTCGCGGTGGTGGCGGCCAGCCCGGTCAGGGCCAGGAGGGCCAGCAGGATGCCGGAGACCGGCAATTGTCCGCCGGCCAGCGTGTGCGCGCCCGCAGCCAGGGACAGGATGGTGAGCGCCACCATGGCGGAACGCAGGGCGTGGAATGGTGCCCGGGCGGCTGTGCGCACAGAACACTCCCTTCACCAGCGGCGGCCATGGTTGCTCCCGCGGGCGTTGCCGGCTGCGGGTTGTCCCCCGATTCTACCGGCGGATTCTACCGGGCTGCGAAAAGCGCTGGGCGCCCCGGAACCGGCCGGCGTCAGTCCGTTTCGGGTCCTGAGCAGAAGTGGCAGTCGTCAGGGCACAATTCGTCAACCGCCAGGTCTTTGAGCAGGCCTCCGGGTGGTACGTCGGTCCAAAGCCGGGGGGCGCCGCTGGCCCGATCTTGCTGCAAAGTCACGAGGTGTCCTGAACGTCATTGGTGCGGAACGGTGATGATTCCAAGCTAACCCCGGGTGGCTGCCACCGTTCAATGGACCAATTGACGGTGACGCCGGTTCCGTCTTGTGCAAGCGTCCAGCGCCGGTGCCCAGCGCCGGCGATGCTGTGCGCCGCCTGGGTCGAGGCCCTCGAGGCCCTCGAGGCCCTCGGTGTCGCCGGCGCGCTGGCCCTGGGTGGGTGCGGCTTGGTGTTTCGCGTGCCAGGTCTTCTGCTGGTCGGTCATGACTCCGCGTGGCCGCGGGGGAGGCGCGAAACCCCATCCCGCGGCCCTGGCGCAAGAACCTTAGCTCGCCGCGGCCGGCGACGTTGCGGCGGCGCCGGCGAGCCGGAGCCAGGTGTCCACAACGGTGTCGGGGTTCAGCGAGACGGAATCGATGCCTTCTTCGACCAGCCATTCGGCGAAGTCCGGGTGGTCGCTCGGGCCCTGGCCGCAGATGCCGACGTACTTCCCGCGCGACTTGCAGGCCTTGATGGCCATGCTGAGCAGCTTTTTCACGGCGGGGTTGCGCTCATCGAAGCTGCCGGCGACGATCGCGGAATCCCGGTCCAGGCCCAGTGCCAGCTGGGTCATGTCGTTGGAGCCGATGGAGAAGCCGTCAAAGTAGTCCAGGAACTCATCGGCCAGCAGCGCGTTGGACGGAATTTCGCACATCATGATGACTTCCAGGCCGTTTTCGCCGCGGCGCAAGCCGTTCTCTGCGAGCAGGTCGATCACGCCGCTGGCCTCATCGACGGTGCGCACGAACGGGATCATCAACTTCACGTTGGTCAGGCCCATCTCGTTCCGGACAAAGGACAGGGCCTCGCACTCGAGGTCGAAGCAGTCCCGGAAGGACGGCTCCAGGTACCGCGAGGCGCCGCGGAACCCGATCATCGGGTTCTCCTCGTGCGGCTCGTAGGCCGGTCCGCCGAGGAGATTCGCGTACTCGTTGGACTTGAAGTCGGACATCCGCACAATCACCGGTTCCGGTGCGAAGGCCGCAGCGATGGTCGCCACACCCTCGGCGAGGCGCTTGATGTAGTACTCGCGCGGGCTGCCATAGGCGGCGATCCGCTCCTTGATTTCCGCCAGCACGTCCGCGGGCTGGTCGGCCATGTTCAGCAGTGCCTTCGGGTGGATGCCGATCTGGCGGTTGATGATGAATTCCAGCCGGGCCAGGCCCACCCCGTGGTTGGGCAGCTGCGCAAAGGTGAAAGCCTGCTCGGGGGTGCCGACGTTCATCATGACCTTGACCGGCGCTTCGGGCAGCTGCGTGATCTCGGTTTCCTCGACGCTAAAGTCCAGGATCCCTTCGTAAATCAGGCCGGTCTCGCCGTCGGCGCACGAGACGGTGACCTCAAGGCCGTCGGAAAGGGCGTCGGTGGCGCCACCGGTGCCGACGACGGCGGGAATCCCCAGTTCCCGGGCGATGATGGCCGCATGGCAGGTACGTCCGCCGCGGTTGGTCACGATGGCGGAGGCGCGCTTCATGATCGGTTCCCAGTCCGGGTCGGTCATATCCGCGACAAGGACGTCGCCGGTCTTGAACGCCGCCATCTGGTCAATCGCGGTGAGGATCCGGACGCGGCCGGCCCCGATGCGCTGGCCGATGGCGCGGCCCTCGACCAGCACCCGGCCGGAGCCGTTCAGCCGGAATCGGCTCAGGCTGCCGGAGGTGCGCCGGGACTGCACGGTCTCCGGGCGTGCCTGCAGGATGTACAGGCCGCCGTCGATCCCGTCCTTGCCCCATTCGATGTCCATGGGCCGTCCGTAGTGGTTTTCGATCGCGACTGCGTGCCGGGCGAGCTGTTCGACGTCGTCGTCGTCAAGGCTGAAGCGGTTCCGCAGGGACGCCTCCACCGGAACGAAGTCAATGGTGTGCCCGATTTCGCGGTTGCTTGTGTACGTCATCTGGAGGGCCTTCTCACCCAGGCCGCGCTTGAGGATGGCCGGGCGCCCTGCCTCGAGGGCGGGCTTGTACACGTAGAACTCGTCCGGGTTGACGGCCCCCTGGACGACGGCCTCGCCGAGGCCGTAGGAGGAGGTGACGAAGACAGCGTCCTGGAACCCGGATTCGGTGTCCATTGTGAACATCACGCCGGAAGCGCCGACGTCGGAACGCACCATCCGCTGGATGCCGGCCGAGAGCGCCACTTCGGCGTGCTCGAACTTGTGGTGCACCCGGTAGGCGATGGCCCGGTCGTTGTAGAGGGACGCGAAGACATCCCTGATGGCCACCAGGATGTTCTCGATGCCCCGGACGTTCAGGAACGTCTCCTGCTGCCCGGCGAAGGAGGCATCGGGAAGATCTTCCGCCGTCGCGCTGGAGCGGACCGCCCAGGAAAGGTCGTCGGAGCCGCCGTGCTTTTCCACAAGCGCCTGGTATGCGGCGCGGATCTGGGCTTCAAAGCCCGGCAGGAAGGGCGTCTCGCGCATCAGGGTCCGGATTTCCTGGCCCGCGGCTGCCAACGCCGTCACGTCATCGGTATCCAGGCCGACGAGCCGGTCGGCAATCCTCTGGTCCAGGCCGGAGCCGGCCAGGAAGCTGCGGTAGGCATCTGCCGTCGTCGCGAATCCGTCAGGCACCTGGACGCCGGCGGAGGTCAGGTTCTGCACCATCTCGCCGAGGGAGGCGTTTTTGCCGCCCACCCGGTCCAGATCTTTGAGGCCGAGTTCTGAGAACCACAGGATGTCTGTCGTCATGGTTGCTGCTCCTTTGCAGATGGTGGCAATCGGTGCCGCGGCCCGCTTTGGGCGGCAGCCAGTTGATGGCGCAATTCCTGTCCACAGTGACAGGTCCGCGCCGGTGGTTCCAGCTGATGTGGCCCACGCAACACTGGTGAATCGACGGCCTAGTGTTTAAGGTTCATTTTCTGGAGGATGGTGGCGGCCATTTCCTCGACGGACACGCTGGCCGAATTCAGGTAGGGGATCCCGTGCGAGACATACAGCCGCTCGGCGCTGCGCAGCTCGAAGCCGCACTGCCGCAGCGACGCGTAGGGCGAGCCGCGGCGGCGTTCGGTGCGGACCTGGCTCAGCCGGAGCGGGTTGGTGGTGAGGCCGAAGCACTTCGACACGAAGGGACGCAGCGGTTTGGGGAGGCCTTCGCGTTCAAAATCCTCGTCCACCAGCGGGAAATTGGCGGCGAAGATGCCGTGCTGCAGCGCCAGGTACATGGTGGTGGGGGTCTTGCCGCAGCGCGACGGCGCCACCAGGATCACTTGGGCTTTCTCGAGCGCACGCAGGCTCTGCCCGTCGTCGTGCTCCATTGCGTATTCGACGGCGGCCATCCGGGACTGGTAGCGGGCGGCGTTGCCCAGGCCGTGGGCCCGGCCCGGTTCGCCGCTGGCTTCGCTTCCGAGGGCCCGCTCCAGCTGCCCGACGTGCGTGCCGATGAGGTCCACGATGATCCCGTTGCAGGTGCCCAGGGCCTGGCGGATGTCGCTGCCGACGGCGGTGGAGAAGACGATTGGCTGCAGTCCGGTGGAGGCTAGGTTGTCGATGACTTTGACGACGGCCCTGGCCTGGTCGACAGTGGTGATGAACGGGACCGTGATGCGGTCAAAAAGGTTCTCGGGGAATTGAGTCAGCAGGGTGTTGCCGAGCGTTTCTGCGGTGATGCCCGTACTGTCCGAAAGAAAGTAGACCGGGCGTGGAGCGTCATTGGTCATAGACGCATTGTGCCCCAGTGCGGGCCGGGTATTCTTCCGCGACGCACCCGACGGTGTCGCCGGCGCCGGCCGGCTCGGCCCGTGCCGGCCCGACGGCGGGGAGTAGGCTGTGTCCCACCTCACCTAAGGAGCCCGCATGAGCTACAAATACCGGACCGTCAAGGTCCGCGGTACGGACCTGGTCGGAACCATTGCCCGCAGGCACGGCGGTGCCCCCGAAATCTACGAAACTTCGAAGGACCCCAGCACTTCTGTTGTTCCCGTGTATTTCCCGGAAACCGGCGAGATCCGCTTCTTCGACCGGACGGTGCTGGAGGACGTCGCGCACCCGGCGGGCTAGGCGTGGGCGCCAGCAAGGATCCCGGGCGCACATCAGATCCGTTCGACGGGCAGTGGGCAGCTGCGGGTTAGCGCTGATCTGATCCTGATCCGCAGCACAAGCCGGTTGGAGGCTTCGCGTCGGTTTTGCCAGCTCCGAGATAGGTCGCGGCCGCATGGTGTGCGACCTGTCCGGGGATGCAGAGCAGCTGCTGCGCGTGTGCGGCCAACGGCGCCGCAACGCCAGCGTTCAGATCCGTGGCCCATCAGAGCTCCCCTCCGTCGGCGATCTTCGCAACCGTGGCAATAAGGTCGAGAAGTTCGGTTTTGTCGTTCGCGACCCGCGCGGACACCTACGCAATTCTCGACGGCGGCACCGGGCCGTACCGCCGATTCCGCGACATTCCCCACGATCGCGGCTGGGCTGAGCCGCGCAGTGCGTAGTTTCGCTGAAGGCTGAACCGGTTGGGGTTTCTACGGCCGGATGGCCATGGCAGCGGCATCATTCCGGGGCCCGGGCTAGGCCGGAATCCTCGCGCCTTCCAAGTTTCGGCAGCTCCCACTCCGTTGGCGTCAGGATTACTTCATGCTCCCCGGTGAACTGCAAGTCACATGAGGAGTGTCGGCCCTGCTGCGGCAAGGCTTCACGTTCGGTCTGTTATATTCTCTTTTTGTCCAGCGAATGGACAATTGCATCCTGCTACTTCTGAGGGGAGTTAAGGACTGTGGAGAACCGACTCGCTCAGATTGAGCAGCCTGAAGAGATCGACGCGCCCGGATGGGGCGAATGGGTTGCCGGAGTAGGCGTAGGCGCAGTTGTTGGCGACGGTCTTGTTTACGGCGGGATCGGCATCGGCGTAGCCATCACCTAGAAATGATTGTCCCTGTGGGGGTGGAAGTCTTATTTCCGCCCCCACAGGCATTTCCCACGACATCAAATTGCAGAAAAGAGCGACGATGCGAATGACGCAAGGCAAGGCAACCATCCCCCTTATCGCCGTACTTGGTGCCCTCGTAGCCACGCTGGGCGGCCTGACCGCGATGCTGGCCGTGACTGGCACCCAGCCCGTCCTCCTGGGCATTACGTTGGCTGTCGGCCTGATCCTGCTGGTTGTGCTCGGGGTTTTCATCGGACTCCTGCGGGAGCGGAGCTAATCCTATGGCCGCGCAACCAATCGTTTCAGTGACAGGCCTGGAAAAGAGGTATGGACAGAAAACAGGCATCGCAGGAGTGACCTTCGGTATTGGCCGGGGCGAGTGTGTCGGTCTGCTCGGTCCGAACGGGGCCGGGAAGTCGACCCTCCTGAAGATTCTCTGTGGACTGATGCGACCGACTGCAGCAGGTGTTTTGGCGCGGCGAGACCCAGGCCGGCTCACCGCAGTCCTGTGCGGCCATTGTGGCAACACTGGACGAGATCGATGGGCTAGGCATCGTGTCGTCGACAGCCCGCAAGGGCGGCATCGTACTTCAATCATGCAGGGGGACTGATGGAGAAGACGCCAACCGAACGCTATGGCACGCGGCTGGCAGGGTGGCTGGGGATCTTCGTTTCGACGACGGTTGCCGGCCCGGCATGGTTCCGGCTGCTGGAGCGGGGCTTCAGCTGGCCTGACGCTTTGCTCCTGGCAGCTGGTGCTTTCCTGTTCGTGTTCTGGGCCGCCCGGCTGGTCCTGCTCGAACGCGCGCTCCGGACTGGAGCTGGCCGCGGCAACCGGTGATAGCCGGCTGGCTGTTTCAAGCCGCCCAGAACGAAGCCGATTGCGCGCAGATCGAGTCCTCGGCCCGATTGCAGGTACGGGTCGTCCGGCGGCGGAAACGTCCTAGCGGCAAGGACGCCAGTATTGCCAGGTCTTTGCCGATGAGTCCATCCAGGTCACAGCAAAAGGCCCTGCTTCCCTTTGTTTACCAGGGAAGCAGGGCCTTTCTCATTCGCGGTGACGGTGGGATTTGAACCCACGTTGGCTTTCACCAAACAACATTTCGAGTGTTGCACCTTCGGCCGCTCGGACACGTCACCAACCTGAATAGGTTACCGGAGCCAAGCGCTGATGCACAAAACGGCACCCCGGCAGATCACCCAGCGGCGCCCCGGGGACCGCTGGCGGCGGCGCGCCCGGGATGGCCCGGGCTTCCCCGCGCATGGGTAGGGGACTAGATTCGTCAGCAGGATGAGCAATTCAGACGAGCAACCACCGCAGCAGAGAACCGCCACCGCTTACTGGACGGTCGGCCTGGAAAAGGGCGAGCTCCGGCGCGAGGACCTGCCGGCCCCCGGGCCCGGCGAGGCGCTGGTGCGGAGCCTCTACTCCGGCATCAGCAAGGGCACCGAGCTGGTGGTCCACAACGCCCGCGTGCCGGAGTGCGTGGCGGAGGAAATGGCCGCCCCTAACCAGGAAGGCTCCTTCCCGTCCCCGGTGAAGTTCGGCTACCTCTCCGTCGGCGTCGTTGAGGCGGGCCCTGCGGACTGGGCGGGCAAAACGGTATTCTGCCTGTACCCGCACCAGGACCTGTACATCGTCCCGGTGGAGTCACTCACCGTGGTTCCGGCGGACGTGCCGGCCCGCCGCGCCGTGCTGACCGGCACCGTCGAGACCGCGATCAACGGGATCTGGGAGGCCGGTCCCCGCCTGGGTGACCGCGTCGCCGTCATCGGCGCCGGCCTCGTCGGCGGCATGGTGGCCAAGCTCCTGGGCTCCTTCCCGCTCGGACGGCTGCAGCTGATCGACGTCGACCCGGCCAAGCGGGCGTTCGCCGAGACGCTCGGCGTGGAGTTCAGCCACCCGGACGATGCCCGGGGCGACTGCGACATCGTTATCCACTGCTCCGCTTCGGAAGCGGGCCTCGGGCGAGCCCTGCAGCTCGCGGGCGACGACGGCGACGTCATCGAAATGTCCTGGTACGCCGACCGTAAAGTTAGCGTCCCGCTGGGCGAAGATTTCCACGCCCGCAGGCTGTCCATCCGCGCCAGCCAGGTGGGCGTTGTGGCCCGCGCGCGCCGGCACCGCCGCACCAACGCCGACCGGCTGCGGCTCGCCGTCGCTCTGCTGAGCGATCCCGCCTTCGAGGTGTTCCTCACCGGCTCGTCCCCGCTCGCGCAGCTGCCCGACGTCGTCCAGCAGCTCTCCGACGGCGTACTGGACGCGCTCTGCCATGTTATTGAATACCCGGCGAGTGCGTAGCAAATCCGTACAGCCAGCCCCCACAGAAGCCACGAGGTAAATCCGTGTTCAGCCTGACCGTCCGCCGCAACTTTATGATCGCCCACAGCCTCCCGCGCCCTGCCTTCGGGCCCGCCCAGGGGATGCACGGCGCCACTTTCGTCACGGAAGTGACCTTCCGCCGTCGCACCCTGAACGGTGACTCGATCGTTGTGGATATTGGCGACGCCGGCACCGTGCTGGATTCCATCCTTGACGGCCTGAACTACAAGAACCTTGACGAGCACCCTGATTTTGCCGGCAGGCTCAGCACCACCGAGGCCCTGGCCCAGTACATAGCCGACGCCGTAGCGGCCAGGATCCGCACCGGCGCGGACGGGCGAGAGCTCGCCGGGCTGGACGTTACCTTGCGCGAAACCCCCGACGCGTGGGCCAGCTACACGCTCGACTTCGAGGCTGGCCCGGACGCCGGCGACGACCGAAAGCAGGGTGC
This sequence comes from Arthrobacter sp. EM1, assembly GCF_029964055.1. Taxonomy (NCBI): domain Bacteria; kingdom Bacillati; phylum Actinomycetota; class Actinomycetes; order Micrococcales; family Micrococcaceae; genus Arthrobacter; species Arthrobacter sp. EM1. The sequence continues at coordinate 193,219 of NZ_CP124836.1, forward strand.
AGCTTAACGCTCCCTGCCTCCGGCGTGCCTGCCGCGCTCCGGGTTCCTGGCGTCCAATCCGCATCTGCGTGATTCAGGCTTACGAGGCTAACCGCCCGCGTACTTTGTGATCATCGCAGGCTGGTTCAACGCCAATGTGCCGGGTGACCCGGTTCCTACAGGTTGTACATCAATCGCCACCTGGACGGCTTCCCGTTTATGTAGACATCGGCGGTACAAAACTGCACGATTGTGCCGCGCTGACTGAAGTAGTCGGCAGCCTGGGAACACTGGGAAAGGGATGAGTAATAAGACACCCGGGGCGTGGCCGCTTGTGCTGGCAGCGCTCCACCAATAAATACCGCCGCGGCCGCCGCAGGGGCAGCCAGGAAAGCGATCAGTTTACGTTTCAATTTCAATCTCCATCGTGTCGATCAATTGGTTTTTGGAAACTACTATTCGCTCGCCTGCCGCACGCGGCAGGCGAGCGTCGAGTGTCCGACGGGGGCAGTGCCACCTCGTTTTTGTTGGCCTGGACGTTACCCCACGCGATCCAGTTGTGTGACCCAGGTCCAGCACGAAGATTTCACCCTAAAGGATGATCCGTAGCCCACGGTGATCGTCTTGCGGATGCTTGCGCCGTTTTTTAGGCCGAAGCAAGAATGAGCCACGGTGATCGTTGCGTTGGGGCCGGGGTTGTTGGCGGTGCAGCTGCCCACGATGTATTGCCCGTCGGCAGCCAGCGATGAGCATCCACCAACGCCGGCCATTGCTGGTGCCGGTGCACCAATAAGGAACATTGCGCTGAGGGCCGCGGTCCCGAGGGAGGCCGTGAGTGTACGAAGTTTTTTCATCAAGTTGTTCCTTAGGTTGGACTGTAGGTAACCTGGCGGGCGCCCCATCCTCCACACCCGGAGTCGACGCGGAACGACGCCCCATAGTTGAGCGTGACGTACACGTTCCTCCAGCCGGTCACGTGGCATTCGACGCGAAGCATAAGTCGAGCGCCCGGGCCCTTGTTGGGGGGAACGCAGGAGCCAACCACGTAATCATGGTTTGGGAAGTACGAGACCCTGTCGAGGGTCAATGATGAGCAGTGCCCCAAGTTGGCGGCACTGGCGGGGGCCGAAGAGGCTACAACCCCGATCGATGCCAAACCGCAGGCCGTTATGAGGGCCAAAGCGGCGCGAGCCTTCTTTTTCATGGATCTCCCTTGTTTTATCCAATAAATGGAATAACCATGCTTGACACTGTCTGGCAGCCTGCTCCTTGTCAACCCCGGCGAGGGGGTTTTACCGGGGATGTTGTACATCTTCAGGTTTCTTGAGGGGAACGGTCGGCCCGGCTGGGATGCCAGGGGCCGGTCCGGGTGAAATGCTGAAACCGGAGCGTCCGGCCGGGCCGCCGACGGCCGGACCGCCGGAAAATGCCTGCCGTGGAAGATTCCCCTGCCGCATCGGCAGGGGGACAATGACCCCATGACCCCCGAGCCACTTACTTCGCAGCCACTTTCTACGCAGCCACCTCCGGCGAACACGCCGCCGGCCGGGACCCTCACCCGGGAGCGGCTGCGCGCGTGGGCCTGGCACAAGCAGGGACTGGACGGCTCGTTGACCGGCTGTACCGCGGAGCAGGTGTTCGCCCGGGCCGGATGGGCCCGCTCCGTGGGTGGCGCCAACCCCTACCTCGCACTCTTTGCCCGGGCTGGAATCCGCCGCGAACAGGCGGACGCCGATGTCCTGGCGCGCCGGATCCTGGAACTCCCGGCTGCGCGCGGCTGCACCTACGTTATGGGCCGGGACGACTTTGCGTGGGCGCTGCGGCTCGGCCGGGATGCGGCCGACTCCGCGGTCAAGGTGCTCGGCAGGCTCGGCGTGGACCGCGGCGAAATCACACTGCTGGAGGAGCAGGTGCTCCATACCCTGGCCGAGGCAGCAGCCCCGATGGACCCCCGGCAGCTCAAGGAGGAGTTGGGCGATTCGGTGCGGAACCTCGGCGAGGAAGGCAAAAAGAAGGGCGCCGCCACCACGCTGCCCACGGCCCTGGGAATCCTGCAGTCGCAGGGGCGGATTCGCCGGGTTCCGGCCAACGGACGACTGGACCAGCAGCGCTACGCCTATGACCTGTGGAATTTGCCGCCGGGCCAGATCGACGATGACGAAGCCCGCACCGAACTGATCCGTCGCTACCTCGGCTGGACCGGAGGGGCCACGTTCAAGCAGTCACAATGGTTCACGGCTTTTACAGTGGCCCAGAGCAAGGCGGCGCTTGCGGCAGCGGGCGCGGCGGAAGTAGCCACTGCCGCCGGCGAGGCGCTGTGGATGCTGCCCGCGGACGTCGGGCGCCTAGCGGCCTTCGAGGAGCCAGCCGGCGAGCAGATCCAGCTGCTCGCCGGAACCGACTCACTGACGCTCTTGCGGCGCAACGCGGCGGAAATGCTGGCCGAGGAGGACCGGCACCTGATAACAAGGGGTTCGCTTGCCCTTCAGGCGGACCTTCCGGATCACCCGATTTTCGACCGGGGCCGGATCATCGGACTCTGGCAGTACGATCCCGGGAAGGAACGGATCGTGCCGTGGCTGTTCCACCGGCCTACGGCTGCCGTGATCCGGCGGATCGCCGAAGTTCAGGAGTGGATCCGTGCGGACTTGGGCGACTTTCGCGCCTTCAGCCTCGACTCGCCGGCCACCCGGCAAAAGCGCATCGACGGCCTGGCGGCAGCCGCAACCGGCTCCAGCTAGTGTGCGGAAGCGGTGAAGAGGACCCGGCCGGGCTTAGCTGCCGCGGTGCCCGGCAAAAAAATCCCGCAGCAGCGCCGCACTTTCGGACTCCCTGATCCCGCCATACACTTCCACCCAGTGGTTGAGCCGGCGCTCGCGGAGGATGTCGAAGACGGAGCCGGCGGCCCCGGCCTTCTCGTCCCACGCTCCGAATACCACGCGCGGAATCCGGGCCAACACCACGGCCCCGGCACACATGGCGCAAGGCTCCAGGGTCACCACCAGGGTGCAGTCCGCCAAACGCCAGCCGTCCCCGCCGTTCCGGCCCCGCGAATCAGGCTCCTGCAGCCGCGCGGCAGCCGCCCGGATGGCTACCATCTCGGCGTGCGCCGTCGGGTCCCCGAGGGCCTCGCGTTCATTGCGGCCGCGGCCGAGCACCGTACCGTCCGGACCGATGACAACGGCGCCGATCGGTACGTCCGCAGTGGCCAGTGCGGCACGAGCGTCCTCAAGGGCCAGGCCCATCCAATCGGCATGGCGGGGGTGCGGGGAAGTCATGGCTCAATGATAGTTTCGACAGTAAGCAAGCTGTGCAGCCCGGCTGCCCGGCACGACATTCGGGAGAAACCGTGAAGACCGGGACAGAGCGCTGGTTGACCCGCCGTTGGGGTAAATGGGTGGTGCCCTACGCGGCGCTGTGGGCCACGATGCTGATCGGCGGTGTGGTGGTGCTGGTCCTGGCCCTGCTAAGCGCCGAGGTCTACGACAACGTGGTGGACGACGCCGGCCTGGCCAACCTGGACAAGCCCACCCTCGGGATGATGGAACAGTTGCGCAGTCCCGCCCTCGACTCGTTCGTCACGGGATTCACCAATATCGGCGGCGGGATCGGGATGCCCATCCTGGCCAGCCTGCTTACGGCGGCGCTCATCTGGGCCAGCCGGACCTGGCGGCCGCTGATCCTGATCGGAGGCGCCGCCGCGGTCTCTGTGACGGCAACCGCCATCGGCAAGAAACTGATCGGCCGGACCCGCCCGGACCACACCGACGCCGTGCCGCCTTATGAGTCATCGCCGTCGTTCCCCAGCGGCCACACGCTCAATACCACTGTGGTGATCGGCCTGGTGGTGTACCTCGCATGCCTGCAGATCACACGCACCATCGCCCGGGTGGGCCTGATAGCGGCCGGCGCGGTCTTCATCTTCGCGATGGGAATGAGCCGGGTCTATCTGGGCCACCACTGGATGACCGATGTAATCTTCGGCTGGATTCTGGGCCTGGCATGGGTCGGGATAGTGATCCTGGCCCACCGGCTCTTCCACGTCCTGCGGCACCGCGAACAGGCCGGTCCAGCCCCGACGTTTGACAACGAGGTCCACCTTAACGCCGACGCCACCGGCGGCAGCACTGCGGGTGAGGAGCGCGACGCCGGCGCCCCCGGTCCCACGGGCAGGACCCCATCCGCCGGGTGATAGTTTTGACCCATGCGCACTTTCGTTGTGGACCACCCGCTGGTCGCCCATAAACTCACCGTTCTGCGGGACAAAAACACCCCGTCCCCGGTCTTCCGCCAGCTCACCGAGGAGCTCGTCACGCTCCTGGCGTATGAGGCCACCCGCGATGTCCGCACCCAACCGGTGACCATCGAGACGCCGGTCAGCACCACAGTTGGCACCGCCTTCACCAAACCGACTCCGTTGGTTGTCCCCATCCTGCGAGCCGGCCTCGGCATGCTCGAGGGCATGACCAAGCTGGTCCCCACCGCTGAGGTCGGTTTCCTGGGCATGGCCCGCGACGAAGAAACCCTGGACATCATCACGTACGCCGAGCGCCTCCCCGAGGACCTCACGGACCGGCAGATCTTCGTCCTGGACCCCATGCTTGCCACCGGCGGGACGTTGCGCGAGGCCATCAAGTTCCTCTTCAAGCGCGGCGCCTCCGATGTCACCTGCATCTGCCTGCTGGCCGCGCCGGAAGGCCTGGCGAAGCTGGAAGAAGAGCTGGCTGACGCCAACGTCACGATCGTGCTTGCTTCGATCGACGAGAAGCTCAACGAGAAGTCCTATATCGTCCCGGGTCTGGGCGACGCCGGCGACCGTCTCTACGGTGTGGCCGGCTGAGCCAGCGCCCGGCAGCAACACCGGCGCGGCGGACCTTCCCACCAGTGGGGGCCCGGCCTGCCGGGAAACTCAACACGGGACTGGCCTGAGCCCATGGACTGGAAACTCGAACTCATTTTAGTTCCCGTATCCGATGCCGGGCTCGGGCTGCTCGATCGCGTTCGGTGAGGGCCCCAGCGATGCACCGCCGGGTACGGCACCGACCCTGCAACTCGTGGTCAGCGACATTCAGGCCGCCCACAAGCAGCTCAAGGACAACGGCGTGGACGGCAGCGGCGTCGATGTCCAGGACTGGGGACATTTCCTCTACTTTGCCGATCCCGACGGCAACAAGTGGGCGGTGCAACAGCTCACGGCACGGTCAACCGGCTCCGGACAGCCAAGGGATCCGGAACATCCGGTTGGTACGCGGCAAGATGGGACGATGACTTCAGTTACCGGCACCGCGCTTCCGACCGCCTTCACCGTCCGGGCGGTGCTTTTTGACATGGACGGGACTCTCGTTGATTCCACCGCAGCGGTGGAACAGGTCTGGGGGGAGTTTGCTGCCCGCTATGGTCTGGACCTTGCCGAGATCCTGCGCACCTCCCATGGCGTTCAGGCAGCGGACACGGTGCGGCGCTTCGCGCCGGCGGGAGCCGACGTCGCGGCCCTCACCGCGGAACTGGGTGCCATGGAACGCGCCAGGACTGCCGGCATCGTGGCATTGCCGGGCGCTGCCGGGTTGCTGCGCCTGCTGCCGGCGGACGCCGTCGCCCTGGTGACATCGGCGGACCGGCTGCTGGCAGACATTCGGATGGCCGCCGCCGGTCTTGCCTTGCCCGCCACCGCCGTGACAGCAGATCTCGTCGGCCGCGGTAAGCCACACCCGGAAGGCTACCTGCGCGCGGCCGAACTGCTCGGAGTGGACCCGGCGGACGCTGTGGTTTTCGAGGACGCGCCGGCCGGCATCGCCGCCGGCCTGGCTGCCGGGATGCGGACGGTGGCGGTAGGCCCGAACCCCGGCGAACTGCCCGACGGCGTGCTGCGCATCGCCGATTACTCAGCCGTCTTGTGCGAGGTCGGGGTCGACGACGCCGGCCGCAGCATCATCTCTTTCCGGCTGTGAAACCGTGGCCCCGTTTCGAAGGGCCGGTGCCTCCGCCGCAGCTCAGTACCAGTTGTTCGCGTAGTGGAAGTTCAGCGCCCCGCACGGTGAGCCGTAGCGTTCCTGGACGTAGTTCAGTCCCCAGTTGATCTGCGTCCGGTAATTCGTGAGGTAGTCGGCGCCTGCGCTGGCCATCTTCTCGGCCGGGAGGGACTGAACCACGCCGTAGGCGCCGCTGCTCGGGTTGGTGGCAGTAGTCTTCCAGTCAGACTCCTTGGTCCAGAGTTTGACCAGGCACTGCATCTGGCCGGCGTCCCAGCCGTGGGCACCCAGTTGGCTGGCCGCATAAGCCTGCGCTCCGGCGGGATCGTCAACGGCAACAGGAACCGGCGCGGGCTCCGGCGCCGGTGCGGCGGCGGGGGCCGGTAACTCGGCAGGCTTAACCTCGGCGACCGGGGCCGGGGTATCGGCCGGCGGGCTGACGGTCTGGTTCGCCACCAGGACGCGTTCAAAGTCGAGGTGCTGCAGCGGATCCGCGCTGACTGCCGATTTTGTGGCGCTGCTGGCGCTGCTGGCGTTGCGGGTGGCTGTCTCCGACGCTTGGCCGGCGGCGCCGGCTCCCACGAGCACTGCACACGCCGCTGCGACAACTGCCGCCCGGCGGCCGGTGGAGCCCAGGCCGGTGGTGAACCGGGACAGGGCCGACGCCGGTTTGGCGGGCTCGGCGCGGTGTCGCGACGGCTTGGAGCGCCTCTTTACATCGCCCTCAGGGCGTGTTTGTACCGTGAATTCAGTCATGGTCGCCTCTCAACGCCTGCGGAGTTAGCTGTCGGGTTCGGATGAGGTCACCCGGCCGCACGGAATCTCACGTGACGGCTTCACCCCAAGGGCGCAATGTGCAGAAATGCCCGGGAACTCTGGGTCCCCCGCCTCTGCCTAATCCAGCGGAATCCGGGAGGCGGCAGAGTTTGGCGTGCATCCGGATATGCGGTCCGAGTGATGACCGCACGCTAAAAACGGTACAGGACCGGAACGCCAATGTCACATTTCGATAACAGGAGCGGCGGGTTCGGCGCGGCGGATTGCTTCGCGGATTAGCTGGAGCGGCGGGGTGTCCGGTCCTCGGCCGGAGCGTCCGGCAGCCGAACGGTGAACTCGGTCCGGCCCGGCACCGACGTTACGCTGACAGTGCCGCCATGGGCTTCGACAATCGACTGCACAATTGACAATCCCAGCCCGCTGGTGCCCTCAGACGACGCGGCAGTTCGGGCCGGGCCGGCAGCCGCGGCGGCGAGGGGTGAGTCCGCACCCGGTGCGGACGGCAGCCGGTGTGCGCGCAGCGGCACGAGCGGGCGCGGCCGGCCGGATACCGGCGTTGTACCGGTTGCAGGATTCCTGCGCGACGCATCCGCGCGCGTAAACCTCGAAAAGACCCGGTCCACGAACTCCGGGGCGATCCCGGGGCCGTTGTCCGTTACGGTCATCACGGCGGTGCCGTCGGGAGCCCGCTGCACAGCTGTCACCACGGTGGTGCCGGTTCCAGTGTGCTTGCGTGCGTTGGAGAGCAGGTTGGCCAGAACCTGGTGGAGCTGGGTCGTGTCGCCGCGGACCACCACCGGCTCCGCTGGGAGCTCCAAGTGCCATACCCGGTCCGGTGCCATCACTTTTTCGTCGCTCACCGTCTCGATGGCCAGCTGGGTGAGGTCCACGTCGCTGAGGCGGAGCGGCCGGCCCTCGTCCAGCCGGGCAAGCAGGAGCAGATCCTCCACCAGGGTGGTCATCCGCTCGGACTGGCTCTGCACCCGGGCCAGGGACTTCTCGCCGTCTGGGGTGAAGTGTTCGGTCATCCGCATCAGTTCGGTGTACCCGCGGATCGCCGTCAGGGGTGTGCGCAGCTCGTGCGAGGCGTCTGCGACAAACTGGCGGACCTTCATTTCGCTCTTCTGCCGGGCTTCGAGTGCGTTGGATACATTGTCCAGCATCAGGTTCAGGGCGTGGCCAACACTGCCCACCTCGGTGCCGGGATGTGCTGCGGATGCGGGCACCCGCATGGCAAGTCCGACTTCTCCGGCGTCGAGGGGGAGGCGGGACACTTTCGTGGCCACCTCGGAGAGCTGATCGAGCGGCTTCATGGTGCGGCGAATCAACGCCGTGCCGGCGAGGCCAATGACAACAAGGCCGCCCGCAGAGACAAGCACCATAGTCCAAACCAAAGAGGCCAGCGTGTTCAATTTCTCGGTGAGCGGCAGCCCGGTCACGATCACGCCGCCGTCCGGGGCCGTGAAGGCTACCAGCCGGTAGGCCCCGGCGGAAAGAGATCGGTTGACCGGCTCGCTGCTCGCAGGGAGCGACAGGAGAGCTGCGTTGTCCTCCCTGGTCAGGGACTTTCGGGTGGCGTCTTCGGCGAGGAAACCGGCGCCGCGTACCGAGCCGGCCACGATCCTGGCGTTAAGGGTCCCGATTCCCTGGCCCCGGGCCTCAAGGGGGTCGGCGCGGCCGCCGGTGCGGCCAAACTCGCGGGCACGGTCCGCGGCTTGCGCGAGTTGTGTGTCGAGCTGCCTGGTCAGGAAGGAATCCATCGAGGCGTAACTGACTAGGCCGACAGCACCGCAGATCGCCACCAGAAGGGCCATGGCAACCAGAACAAGCCGGGTGCGCAGGTGCCAGCTGGAAGGGGTGTGCCACACGGGTCCGGCGGGGCCGGCCCTGCCGGAACGGACAGGCACGATTCAGTCCGCCGGCTTCAGGACATAGCCGGCGCCGCGGACCGTGTGGATCATTGGCGGGTGGACGGCGTCGACCTTTTTGCGGAGGTAGGAGATGTAGAGCTCCACGATGTTGGCCTGCCCGCCAAAGTCGTAGTCCCAGACACGGTCCAGGATTTGGGCTTTGCTGACGACCCGTTTCGGGTTCTCCATGAGGTAGCGCAGCAGCTCGAACTGGGTGGCCGTGAGGTGGAGCTCGTCACCTGCGCGCCGCACTTCCCGTGTGTCGATGTTCAAGACAAGGTCCCCGACGACGAGTTCGGCCGTATCCATTGCTGCCACCCCGGACCGCTGGACCAGCCGGTGCAGGCGGAGCAACACTTCCTCCATGCTGAACGGCTTAGTCACGTAGTCGTCGCCGCCGGCAGCCAGCCCGGTGATGCGGTCCTGGACGTCGTCCTTTGCCGTCAGGAACAAGGCCGGTAGCTCCGGCGCGAAGGCCCGGATCCTGCCGAGGAGCTCGACGCCGTCGAACCCGGGCAGCATCACGTCGAGCACCAGGACGTCGGGCCGGAATTCCCGGGCGAGCTTCATGGCCTCCGGTCCGTCGGCGGCGACAGCCACCGACCAGCCCGCCATTCGCAGGCCCATGCTCATCAGCTCGGAGAGGCTCGGTTCATCGTCCACTACCAGGGCGCGGATGGGGGAGCCGTCCGGATGGCTCAGCTGCGGGAGGTTGTTGGTCATGGAGTGCGAGGTGGCCATGGGACAACTCTCCGATCTGCCGGTTAGCTACGCCTTTGGTGATCCTGTGCGGCACCTGTGAATCCCACCCTAGCGAGCTGGAGAGGAGACTGCCCACGGCAGCGTCCTGCTGATGCGGTCGCCAAGATAAGCCGCTGGGCGGTCGCCAAGCTGCGTGATCCCGGGTCCGGGCGCTTCCCGGCAGCAGGATGACCACCAGGTGGGACGGCAGCCCCGCGTGGAGTGGCGGCCCAGTAGTCACTCAACTCGCCAGCAAAGAATTATGCATGCTCGTTGTCTCGATTTGCCGAATAGGATTCGCAAAAGGCGGCATTTGCTTACTGATCGTAAAATCTGTTGCTCGACTCGCCCTCTTGGCCGAAGCGTGATCCGCGCCACATTGTGGATATTCGTCTCAGAATGTGGAATCCAGGAGCCTTTGTTACTTGCAAGTTTTCATTGTTACGTTGCACACTTCAATTGTGAACAAGAACTCAACAGCACCTGCAGCCGCAGTTTCCTGGATCAGCGCACCCGCTGACGCAGGGAAGCGCTGTTGTCGAATGCACGCCTAACCTTTACACCCCAAAGGTTTCTAGGCATTCGCCCCAGCCCAGTGTCGGGCGCCCCTCCCCAGTATTCATTGCGGGGAAAAGTAGCATTCGAGCCGCGATGACGGCCATTCACATTGAGGTAAGCAATCCATGTCAGTTGCATCCGGATACGTCCACATCTCCGTCCGTAACGCCGGCAAAGCCGGCCAGACCTCCGGTATTCGCCAAGGCTTCGGCGACAGGGCATCCTTCGCGCCCGCCGGCTCCGGAAACAGCTTCCCCACTCCGGGTTTTGCACCCCAGGGCTACAACCCCAACTCCTATGGACAGCTCCGGGCTGTTCCGCCGGCACCGGCCACTGCGCCGACGCCCGTGATTGCCCCTGCCGGCGGCAGCCCCCTCCGCCCCGTCCCGGTTGACAACGTCGCCCGGGGTTTTGTGCTCTACATGGGTATCGATGAGGAGACAGCAGCGGCTGCCGGCACCTCCATTGCCAAGCTGGCCCAGGAAATCCGGGCCTACGCCCAGTCGCTGGTATCCGGTGCCGAAAGCTACGCCGCCGTCGCCGTCGCACCGGCCAGCGCGCCGGGCTCCGCCCTCGACGTCGTCCGTTCCACCTTCGGCGACCCCACAGTGGGCTCCCGCCAGCGGTCCGAGAGCGCCCGCCTGCAGCAGCCGCAGGATCCGCGCCCGTCCGGTGTGCTGATCGACCTTGCCCGCCGTGAAGTGGCACTCGACGGCGAATCCCTGAACCTTACGTTCAAGGAGTTCGAGCTGCTCAACTACCTCGTTGAGAACGGCACCCGTACCGTAGGCCGTGATGAATTGCTGGAGGGCCTGTGGCGCAATGCCGAAGAAGTGCCCAACGAGCGGACCATCGACGTCCACATCCGCCGCCTGCGCTCCAAGCTCGGCCGCCTCGCCAACACGGTGCGGACGGTCCGCGGCCAGGGTTACCGGTTCTATGAGCACCCGGAAGTTGTGGTCTGGGCCGCACCGGAGTACTCGATCTAGCGTTGGGCCCACACGCCCCACGCGAAAGCGTCCGTCCTTTGAACCGGGGCGGGCGCTTTTGCGTTTCCGGATTGAGCGGACCGGGTGATACCCCGCACTAGGATTGATCCATGAGCGCGCATCACATCAAACGGCTGGTGATCATGCGCCATGCCAAGGCGGATTGGCCCGGCGGCGTAGCGGACCATGACCGGCCGCTGGAAGAGCGCGGTCACCGTGATGCTCCGCAGGCCGGTAAGTGGCTGCTGAAACATGGTGTGGTCCCGGACTTTATTCTTTGCTCCAGCGCCCTGCGCACGCGGCAGACCTGCACTTGGGTTTGCAGCGAATTAGGCGACAAGGCACCGACGCCGAAACTTGAGCACGGACTTTACGCCGCCTCGGCGTCGCGGATGCTGACAGTCATCAACCACGTCCCGGATACCGTTACCACCCTGATGGTGATCTCGCACATGCCCGGAGTGCAGGACCTCGCGATGCACCTCGCGTCCCGGGACTCGAGCCACGATGCCTACATGGATGCCGCCACGCGATACCCCACCAGTGCGCTGACCGTTATGGAGACGGAGAAGTCCTGGGCCGAACTGGACGGCCAGGACGCGAGGCTCACGCACTTTAAGGTTCCCAGGGCTACATAATCCCCGGCCGACGTCGTCTCAGCGGTCCGGCAGCCTGGAAACAGGCCCGAACTGCCGGCCGGATCGATGCCGGCGCAGCCCATCAGCGGTGTGTCCTTCAGCTCGACGGGTTCCTCTGCGCCTGCGTCCCTGCTAGTGTCTGCCTCATCCACTCTGAAGGAGTTCCTGATGGCACGGAAAGTACGCACTGCCGATCAGAAGATCTCCCGGCTGAGGGCATACAACATCGTGGCCGGCTCCCTGCATCTGGTGCAGGCCCTCGGCTTCGCCTACGTACTGACCCTGCTGGGCAGCCAGGTCACCTTCGCGGTCACGGCCGACTACCTCAGCGGTCCTCCCGGTGTTCCGCTGCCGCCTGAGCGGGTAACTCTGTTCGATGTGAACGTGGGTCTGGGAGTAGTGGCGTTCCTGGCGTTGTCTGCCGTGTTCCATTTCCTCATCTCATCGCCGTGGTTCTTTCCCCGCTACGCGGCCGGCTTGAAGGCGAATCACAACTACTTCCGCTGGGTCGAGTACTCGCTAAGTTCGTCGATCATGATCTGGCTGATCGCCCAGATTACCGGCATCACGGATATCGCGGCGCTGTTCTCGATCTTCGCCGTCAACGCGGCGATGATTATGTTCGGGGCCCTGCAGGAAAAGTACGAAACACCCGGCAACGGAAGGTTCCTGCCGTTTGTCTTTGGCTCGATCGCGGGCGTGGTGCCGTGGATCGTGATCATCATTTACTTCTTGGCTCCGGGCTCCACCACGGAGGCCTCCCCGCCGGCCTTTGTCTACGGGATCATCATTTCGCTGTTCCTGTTCTTCAACACGTTCGCAATAAACCAGCTGCTGCAGTACCGGCAGGTCGGCGGCTGGCGGGACTATCTGCGCGGCGAGCGGGCCTACATTACGCTGAGCCTTGTCGCCAAGACCGCGCTGGCCTGGCAGGTTTTTTCGGGCGCGATTATCCCGGCACTCACCTAGCCGAGCGGCCGAGGGAACGCCCGGCGGGCCACCAGCGGGCGGCGGTCACTTCCGGATACCGGGAAATCCACCGGCCATTGCCGCAACAGGTGAAATGTGTTTCACTGTTCGTGGAGGGGAGTATCCCCTGGATGTTTCGTCGTCAGCCCGGCCGCCCCTGAGCGGCCCGGCGGAGCAGGCCCCCTTTGGGCCGGGAAAGACCTCCGGTTGGTTAGAGCTGACTGGAAGCGGGTATCCCCATGAATGTTCCCTTTTGGGCTTGGCTGGCTGTGCTTGGCGGCATCGTCCTGATGCTTGCGGTCGACCTGTTTGCCCACCGCCGCGCACACGTGATCCGTGTCCGGGAAGCGGCCCTATGGTCCGCGGTCTGGGTTGTTGTCGGGGTTGGTTTCGGCGCCCTGATCTGGCAGATTTACGGCCAGGAGTTTGGCCAGCAATACTTCGCCGGCTACCTGATCGAGAAATCCCTCGCCGTCGATAACGTGTTCATCTGGGCAATTATCTTCACGTACTTCGCGGTACCCCGCGAATACCAGCACCGGGTCCTGTTCTTCGGGGTCCTCGGCGCGCTGGTCTTCCGTGGCGTTTTCATCGCCGCGGGCGCGGTAATCATCGCCAGTGCCGAATGGGTGCTGTACCTCTTTGCAGCGTTCCTGCTCATCACCGGCTACCGGATGATCCGCCACCGCAACGACGTGCTTGACCCGGAAAAGTCCCGGGCACTGAAACTTTTCCGCCGGCGTGTGCCCATGACGGACGACTTCCACGGCCAGCGCTTCCTGATCCGCAAGGACGGCGTCCTGCTGGCCACCCCGCTGCTCGCGGTGCTGGCCCTCATTGAGGTCACCGACATCATTTTCGCCGTGGACTCCATCCCCGCGATCTTCGCCGTCACCGACGAAGTGTTCCTGGTCTTCACCGCCAACGCGTTCGCCATCCTGGGCCTGCGGGCAATGTACTTCCTACTCTCTGACATGATCCACCGCTTCATCTACCTCAAAATCGGACTCGCGCTCGTCCTGATCTGGGTAGGCATCAAAATGTTCCTTAAGATCGACCTCTACTACATCCCCACACCGCTGTCTCTGGCCGTCATCGCCACTATCCTGGCGGTGTCCATCGGAATCAGCCTCTGGGCCACCCGGGGCCAAGAACGCACGGTTCCCGAGGCGCCGGCATCCTCCCCGTTCGGAACCGCCTCGGCTGCGGAGATCGCCGAGCTGGAACCACTGTGGGGACGCGCGCGCCAGCGCACGGAAGCAACAACCACGGCCACCGCCGATGCCCCCGGCAACGGTGACACCGGCGGTTCCGCGGACGCGCCGGGTCCGGGTCCGGGTGAACGCAGATGAGCGGACACGAACTATTGCTTATGCCGCATCCGCAATCCGATCCCGCCAGCGCACACGTCAGCCAGGAGCAACCATGACCGTTCCGCCCAGCAGACCAGTCACGATCCTGAATCAAATGATCCGCGCCGAGCCGGCCGCATCCCCACGCCCGGCCTGGACCTTCCTCACGAACCACGGACATGTCCTTTTGGCCGTGGCGACGGATCCGCGGCTGCGGGTCACTGACATCGCCGAACGAGTCGGCATAACGCCACGTGCAGCCCTGCAGATCCTCAAGGACCTGGAAACCGGAGGGTACCTGCACCGCACCCGCGTCGGACGGCGCACCCAGTACGCCATCGAACCCCATCAGCACTTCCGCCACCCCACCACCGCGGCCCGGGAAATCGACGGACTCATCGAGCTATTCTCCGAACCGTGAGCCGCGACCCGGGCCAAGCCATCCCACAATTCTTCCGGACGGGATGGTCACGAGCCGGGCAGACGATCCCGCCGGGCATGCCCGGCGGCCGGCGCTGAGCCGGGGTATGCCCGCCCGGGGGCCGGCGCTGAGCCGGGGTATGCCCGGCGGGGGGCCGGCGCACCGAAGTTCAGCGGCGCGTCGACGACCGTGCCGGGGTGCGTTCCACTGATTTGGCGGGGCCTTTGGCAACGGACTTTGTGCCGGTGGTTCGCCCGGCGGACGGGGCCGGACGCCTGGCTCCCGGGGCTGCAGGCCGCGGGGCAGGAGCGCGTGCCGGCGGCGCTGCGGACCGTGGTGCCGGCCGCTGGCTGGCAGTCCGGGAGGGTGCGCGGCGGCCGGCCGGGGCTTTGGAAGCGGTGCCCCGCGCGGCCGTCGGACGGCGGCCGGGAACGGAACCGCGGGGCCGCGGTTGCCTGCCCCGCCCCGGGAGGACGGTTCCGGCAACCAGCAGCAGCAGGGTAGCTGCGCCGGCCGCGGCGGCGAGGTAGAAGTACAGGTCCGGGTGGTCCGAATCCACCGGAGCCGACATCGCATCCGGATCAGCGTTGAAGGCCAATCCCCACTGTCGCAGGAACGCTATGCCGAAGGCGATAAACAGCATGCTCCCGATCCCGCTGGCTGCCAGCGTCCGGTGCCGCCGGCGGATGACCACCTCGGAAACGCAGGCCACATAGGCTGCCCCGGCGGCCGCCAGGAACCACAGGAACACCGTTTCGTGGAGTGTGATGCCAGCCAACGCCAGAAGCGCCAGGGCGGCGAGGAACGCACCGATGGCAAACTTGCCGCTGTTACTCATGTGGCCCATGTGAATCATCATCCCCGAGCGGGGCTACTTTGCAACGTAGCCGCGCATGGAGGTCATAATGGCGCCGACGCTTTGCTCGCGGGTCCGCTCCGGGTTGTAGGCCTGCCGGTCCAGGCCAACTACGAAGCAGGCCCCCAGGATGGCGGTCTCCAGGCTGCCGCGGGACACGGCAGGATCCACCGGGTAGACGGCCGCCACCGCATCGATCGCCGCTCCGACTACTTCCAGCAGCCGTCCGCGGAGCTCGGCGAACGTCTCCTGCCATTCACTTGGGGTACGCCAGTTCTCGCTGACCCACAGCCTCGCGAAGGAGGGGTATTCAGCCATAAAGTCCATGGCCCGGCCGATCATAACGTCCATTTGTTCCAACGGATCCCCGGATTCATCCCGAACGCTGAGCAGCCCGGTCAGCAGGATGTCCACGCCGTAGCGGAGCAACTGGGCAATCAGATCGGACTTGCTGCCGAAGTTGTAGTACACGGTTCCTTTGGAAACGCCGGCCGCCGCAGCAATCTCATCCACCGTGACGCCGGCGGCCCCGCGTTCACCGATCAGCTCCATCGAGGCCTCGAACAGCTTCTGCTTGGTGGCGTTGGTCCGTCCGGGGCGGAGCTTCTTGTCGCCGGACTCCACTTCGCTCATACTGTGATCTCCGGTTTCAGGGTCTTGAGGGTCCAGAACTTGTGCTTGTGAACGGCCAGCGTGGACAGCGCCGCCCCCAGCACGGTGTAACCAAGCAGGCCCGCCGCCGTGGGCACGATCATTGACAGGTCGGCGCCGTAGATCAGGTGCCGCATTCCGGACACCACGTATCCCATTGGCAGGACCTCGTGGACAACGTGCAGCGGCGGGGGAGTGGTCTGCCAGGGGAAAGTTCCGCCGGAGGAGACCAGCTGCAGGACCAGAAGGACAAGAACCACAAATTTCCCCGGAGTTCCCAGCAGTGCCACCACACCCTGGATGATGGCGGTGAAGGCCATCGCGGCAGCCAGCATAAACAACCACATCAGGACGGGGTGAACGGGGTTGAGGCCCAGCGCTACGTCGACCACGAGGGTGAGCAGGCTTGCCTGGACCACCGCGACGGCCAGGAAGGGCAGCCAGCCGCCTACGGCGATCTTCCACGACGGGGCGTTGGATGCCAGCGCCCGCTGCGTGATCGGCCGCATTGCCTGGACCAGCATAAATATCCCGATCCATAGTGCCAGCGTCAGGAAGAACGGGGCCAGGCCCGCACCATAGGAAGCGGCCTTGGCCTGCGAGACGTTGCTGACCGCCACTGGGTCAGCGATCACCTTGGACAGGCTGCTTTTTTGGGAGTCGTTGGGGTTCGGGACCTGGCCGGCACCCTTGGCGAGTTCGGCGGCGAGGGTGCCCGCGCCGTCGGCTGCCGTCGCCGTTCCACTTTCCAGCTGCGCGGCACCGTCGTCGAGTGTTTGCGCACCTCCGGAGAGTTTTGCGGCACCGTCCAGGGCGCTTTGCTCACCGGCGGCGAGGCCGGACGCGCCGGCGGCCAGCTGGTCCGCGCCGGTGGATGACTGGCTAATGGCGCTGCCGAGGGCCGGGGTTGCTTCCGCAAGCCGGGACGCTCCTGCGCTGACAGCCGCTGAGCCGTCCGCCAGCTGCTGGATCTGCCCTGCGGCTGACTTGAGCGCGGCCGCAGGTCCCGGGGAGGCCGGCGGGGCGGCATTTGCGTCGAAGTCCGCGAGGATGAGACCGGCCTGGGCCGGGGTGATGCTGCCGGCCGCGACGAGCCGGTCATTGGACGCGAGGACGCGGCCGCGCTGGGCCTGGGCGGTCGCCTGCTCGGTGGCTGCCAGCTGCCCTGCGAGTCCCTGTACCTTCGTGTTCAGCGCCGCGTTTCCGGCGGCGATCTGCGCGGCGCCGTCGGCCAGGGTCCGGGAATCGGCAGGCAAGGTGGCGGTTTTGTCCTTGAGCTGGGACAGTCCGCTGCTGAGCTGGTCCGCCCCGGTGTTGAGGGCGGTGGCCCCGTCCCGGAGTTTGAGCTGGCCGGCGTAGAGCTCGGCGGCGCCGCTCTTGAGATCGCCGGTGCCCTGGTGGAGGGCGAACGCCCCCTCGCGGAGCTTGGCGACTCCGCCGGCGAGTTGCCCGGCGCCGTCGGACGCCTTGACCATCTGGGTGTGGATGGTGCCAAAGCCGGTCAGCAGTTCGTTGGCCGTTTCCTCGCCCACCTCCTTGGCCACCGTTGAGTGCACGGCGGTGGTCAGCTTGTCCACAACGGTGCTGAGCACATAGCTGTTGGCATCGTTGGTGGTGACATTCAGCATCGCCTGGTTTGCGGCGTCAAAGCTGCCCGGCGAGACGAGATTGGCCGAGAAGTCCCTGGGAATCTTGAGCGCGAACGAGTACTTGCCGCTGTTCACGCCCTGGTCTGCTTCTTCGGCAGTGGCTACGGTCTGCCAGTTGAAGACGTGGGCCTCGACCAGGCTGTCTGCGACCGTCTTTCCGGTTTCCAGCCGGGTTCCGTCGCTGGCGGCCGCCCCCGTGTCCTCGACCACCAGGGCGGCGTCGATCTGGTCCAGGTTCCCGTAGGGATCCCAGTTGGCGTAGAGATACACCGCGCCATAGAGCAACGGCACCAGGGTCAGGGCAAGGATGGTCAGCTTCGGCAGGAGTCCGCCGGTCATACGCTTGAGTTCGGAGCGGGCCAGCCGCAGAACAGTCACTGTGAGTCCTCGGTTTCGAGCAGGATTGATGGGTGGTCCCGGTGCTTTCCGGGAGGGATGTCCATTTTCCGAGTGTCGGACGTGCCGGACGTGCCGGACGTGTCGGCGTCAGCGGGTGCCACCGCCGCCGGTGCAGCTGCGGGCGCAGCCTCAACGGCGTTCCCAATGGCGGCGAAGGGTCCGGTCCAGCCGACCGGAAGCGCTGCGACCGTCGCGACGACGGCGAGCGGCCGTCCGCCGTCGTACGCCAGTTCCTGCAGCCGGGGCAGCCAGTCGCCGGAATCCGCGCTGTGCCGGTCCGGGGAGTCGATGACCAGGAGATCCGTGCGGGGATTCGCCAAGGCCAGTGCGGTGAGCAGTTCGACGCGCCGCCGGGCCGGAATCTCCTCGGTCCACAGATCGGCAATGTCCTCGAAGCGGTTGACCTTGAGCCAGGGTTTGCTGAGCAGCGCTCCGCGATAACGCCGGGGGACAAGCGCCAGGTCCTCGGTGACCAGATCGCCCACGCTGAGATGCTGTTCGGGCTCGTTGACACCCGGGGAGTCCACCAGGGAGCTGGCCAGGCGGAGGCGCTTGATCTTGGGGTTGCCGTCCCAGCTGATCACTCCGCCGGAGGGCCTCATCCGGCCGCTGAGTGTGAGCGCGAGTGCGGTCCGCTGGTCCTGGCCGTCGCCTTCCACCAGAAGCAGCTCCCCGGGGAGCACCTCAAGGGAGGTGGGCGGAAGCAGGTCATTCCGGCGGCCGTTCACCTGGAGGTGTTGCGCGGAGAGCATATAAGCCTTTCGGGTCGGGTCTCCTCCAAGGCTAACTGAACTGACTGGTCAGTTCAAATAAGAATCCTCCCGTGTGATCAACTGATCACAGGCCGTACGCTTCGAGCAGCCGGAGCCACACCTCACTGATGGTGGGGTAGGACGGGACGGCATGCCAGAGCCGGTCCAGCGGAACTTCTCCGACGATGGCAATGGTCGCGGCGTGCAGCAGTTCGGCCACGTCCGGTCCCGCGAACGTGGCGCCGAGCAGGACCGTGCGCTCTTCATCGATCACCAGCTGGGCCCAGCCCTCATAGTGCTCGGCGTGGAGCGCGGAACCGGCCACCTGGATGGGCAGCTGCACGGAAGTGGCGCGGTAGCCGTCCTTGTGGGCCTGGTCCACACTCCGGCCCACACTCGCCAGTTCGGGATCCGTGAAAACGACATTGGGGACGGCGTGCTCGTCTGCTGTCTGGGCGAAGCGGCTCCACGGGGCCGGATCGCCTGAGAGCTCGCCCTTGGCGCGGGCGGCAATCGCATCGCCGGTGGCCCGGGCCTCATACTTGCCTTGATGAGTCAGCATGACCTTGCCCGCTGCATCGCCGACGGCGTAGAGCCACGGGTCCCCGCCGTTCCCGGCCAAACCCGTGACCAGGCCGGTGGAGTCGGTGCTCAGCCGGAGACCTTTGCCGTCCGCGGCGACAAGGCCAACACTTTCCAGTCCAATCCCCGCCAGGGCGGGATGCCGGCCGGTGGTGACCAGGACTTTGTCGGCTGTCACGGAGCTGCCGCCCGCCAGCTCGAGGGTGAGCGAGCCGTCGCTGTTTTCCCGGACGCTTTTGGTTCCGGTGTGCAGGCGGAGATCGACGCCGTCCGCACGCAGTCCGGCGGCGACCAGGGAGCTTGCCTCCGCCGGGAAAGAGCCGAGCAGGCTGCTGCGGGCCACCACTGTCACGGCGGAGCCCAGCCGGGCGAAGGCCTGGGCGAGTTCGGTGCCTGCCACGCCGCCGCCGAGCACCGCCAGCCGCTCCGGGATGACCTTCGCGGACGTTGCTTCGCGGGTGGTCCAGTAATCCACCTGGGACAGGCCTTCGAGCGGCGGCACGGTTGGTGCGGACCCGGTTGCCACCACCACTGCGTGCCGCGCCGTGAGCGAGTATCCGTTGCCGTCCAGTCCCGCGACCTCGACGCTGCGGCTGCCGGTGATCCAGCCATGGCCGCGGATGAGTTCGATCCCGGCGTCCGCTACCCAGGTGACCTGGCCGTCGTCCTGCCAGTTGGACGTAAAGGAGTCGCGGCGCTTCAGGACGGCGGCTACGTCCAGGGTCCGGGTGACTGCTTCCGCTGCACCGGGAACGGTCTGGGTGCCGTGCAGGGCGGTACCCGGCCGCAGCAGCGCCTTGGAAGGCATGCAAGCCCAGTAGGAGCATTCGCCGCCGACGAGTTCCGCCTCGATCAGCACTGCGGTCAGCCCGCCCCGGACCACACGTTCCGCCACGTTCTCGCCCACGGCACCGGCGCCGATCACAATGACATCGAATTCCTGTTTTTGCTGTGCCGTCATGGCAAAAGCCTAACCCCCGCGAGGTCCGGCCGGGCCGTCCGCAGCGGGCACGCCGGGGCTGGGCCCGCCGGTGGGTTAAACAGAAGATCCGCACCGGCAGGCCGGTGCGGATCTTCTTCTCTGTGCGCCCAAAGGGATTCGAACCCCTGACCTTCTGTTCCGTAGACAGACGCTCTATCCAGCTGAGCTATGGGCGCATTTTCTGTTCCTGGAACTTCTCGCTCCCTGAACCTCGAATTACTTTACGCGAGAGGGGGCCGCGGTGACAAATCGAAACAGGTGTAATATAGCTGACTAGACCGGTCTACGTGACCTTAGTCACAAAATAGCATCGGTCCGCAGTGTTGATTCCTTGAATTTCCGGGCTTTTTGAAATCCCTTCCCCCATTCACCCCACATACTGCCCCATTTTCGGGGGGTGATCTAGCCCTACATTTAGGACACACGACTGAACCCGAGGAAGGGAACCGTAATGGGAGATTTGGCGCGACTGCCGTTGCTTGAAAAGGCACCCACCACACATGCCGGGCTGCTGGCATGGGTTGAAGAGGTAGCTGAACTGACCCAGCCGGACCGGATCCACTGGGTAGACGGCTCCGAAGAAGAGAATACCCGGCTCACGGATGAACTCGTTGCCGCGGGCACACTGACCCGCCTGAACGAAAAGCTGTTCCCCAAATCTTTCGCGGCATTCTCCGATCCCGCCGATGTGGCCCGGGTCGAGGAGCAGACCTTCATCTGCTCGGAAAACGAACGTGATGCAGGCTTTACCAACAACTGGATGGCTCCGGTGGAGATGAAGGAGAAGCTGCGCGGCCTGTTCAGCGGCTCCATGCACGGCCGCACCATGTACGTCATCCCGTTTGTTATGGGCCACCTTGACGCCGAGGATCCCAAGTTTGGTGTGGAGATTACGGACAGCGCGTACGTTGTCGCCTCCATGCGCATCATGGCCACGATCGGCACCGAGGTGCTGGAGAAGATCACCGCGACCAATGCCTTCTTCGTCCCGGCACTGCACTCCCTGGGCGCACCGCTGGCCGCCGGCCAGGAAGACGTTGCCTGGCCCTGCAATCCGGACAAGTGGATCGTGCACTTCCCGGAGGAGCGCTCGATCTGGTCCTTCGGCTCCGGCTACGGCGGCAACGCCCTGCTGGGCAAAAAGTGCTACGCCCTGCGCATCGCCTCCGTGATGGCCCGCGATGAGGGGTGGCTTGCTGAGCACATGCTCATCCTCAAGCTGACCTCGCCGGAGAAAAAGAACTACTACATCTCTGCCGCGTTCCCGTCGGCCTGCGGCAAAACCAACCTCGCCCTGCTGGATCCGACCATCGAGGGTTGGGGCGTCGAAACCCTTGGCGACGACATCACCTGGATGCGGATCGGCAAGGAAGGTGAATTGCGGGCCACCAACCCGGAGGCCGGGCTGTTCGGCGTCGCCCCCGGCACCGGCTGGGGTACCAACCCCAACGCCATGCGCGCCATCGCCAAGGGCCACAGCATCTTCACCAACGTGGCCCTGACGGACGACGGCGGCGTCTGGTGGGAGGGGATGACGGACGAGGTTCCCGCGCACCTGACCGACTGGCAGGGCAACTCCTGGACTCCTGGTTCGGACCAGCCTGCAGCCCACCCGAACTCCCGCTTCTGCACCCCGATATCACAGGTCGACATGCTGGCCGAGGAGTACTACAGCCCCGATGGTGTGGAGCTTTCCGCGATCCTCTTTGGCGGCCGGCGCAAGACCACTGTGCCCCTGGTTACCCAGGCCCGGAGCTGGACCAATGGCATTTTTATGGGCTCCACCCTGTCCTCGGAAACGACCGCCGCGGCGGCCGGCAAGGTCGGTGTGCTGCGGCGCGACCCGATGGCCATGCTCCCGTTCATCGGCTACGACGCGGGGGACTACCTCAAGCACTGGATCAGCGTCTCCGGGAAGGCTGATCCCGAACGCCTGCCGCACATCTTCCTGGTCAACTGGTTCCGGCGCACCGCCGAGGGCGGCTTCGCCTGGCCCGGCTTCGGCGACAACGCTCGGGTCCTCAAATGGGCCATCGAGCGGATCGAAGGCAAGGCGGAGGCCGTGGAAACCCCCATCGGCTTCGTCCCGGCCGGGCACTCCCTGGATCTGACCGGACTGGACCTCACGCACGCTCATGTCGAAGACGCCGTCCGCGTGGACCGCGAGGAGTGGGACACCGAACTCGCCTCGATCGAAGAGTGGTACGCGAGGTTCGGTGACTCCCTGCCTGAGGCCCTGCGCTCCGAACTCGAAGGCCTGAAGGAACGCATGGCCGCCCACTAGCAGCGGGCTGATCTGACGACGGCGGCCCCGCACCTTGCGAAAAGGTGCGGGGCCGCCGTCGTTCCCTCGCCGGGGTCTACGAAGCCAGGGCGGTGGGATCTAGCTTGCGAGCCAGATGTCCGGACCAAATACCTCGTAGTGGATCTTGGTCGCCGGGATACCAGCGTTGATGGCCTCGTTGCGGATGCTCTTCATAAAGGGCAGCGGGCCGCACAGGTACAGCGAGGCGTTGGCCGGAAGGTCCACTTCGCGCAGCGACATAAAGCCGTTCTTGGCACCGGCTGCCGGGCTCTCGAGCCAGAGCTGGAGGTCGGCACCGTCGAGGCGTTCGACGTCGTCGGTCATCTGGCTGCGCAAAGCCCAGGACTCCAGGTCGCTTTCCGCGTGCAGGACCAGGACCTGGCGGTCCGAGCCGGCGTCCGCGAGGGAGCGCAGGATCGAGGCAGTCGGTGTGCAGCCGATGCCTGCGGAGGCCAGCACAACGGGGCCTTCGCCTTCCTTAAGGGTGATTTCACCATAGGGGTTGGAGATCTCGAGTATGTCGCCCACCCGGACGTTGTTGTGCAGGACGGGGGAGACTTCGCCGCCGTCGTCCTTTTTGGTGGTGAAGGTGCGGCTGGTGCCGGCGCTGCCGGACAGCGAGTACTGGCGGACCTGGCGCAGCCCGTCCGGCAGTTGGACCTTGACGCTCACGTACTGCCCGGCGAGGGCCTCAGTGACAGGGGTGTCGTCGGCCGGTTCCAGGGTGAAGGTCGTGGAGCCGGTCCCGGCAGCGGCCTTGGCGGCGACCCGCCACGGGCTCCACATCGTGCCGTTGGCCTGTGCGGCATAGAGGCCCTTTTCGAGCTTGATCAGCGCATCCGCCATGAGCCAGTAGACCTCGGTCCATGCATCGGCGATCTCCGGGGTGATCACCTCGGCAAGGTCCTCGGCGATGGCGGCAAAGAGGTGCTCGTAGACCACCTGGTACTGGGGTTCGGTGATGCCGAGGGAAGCGTGGCGGTGGGCGATGCGGGCGAGCACCGTCTCGGGCAGGGTGCCGGGGTTGTTCACCAGGTGGGTGGCGAACGCGGCGATGCTCCCGGCCAGCGCCTGCTGCTGGTTGCCGTTGCGCTGGTTGGAGCGGCTGAAGAGTCCGTCCAGCAGTTCCGGGTGTGCTGCGAAGAGTCGGGCGTAGAACTTGGGCGTGATTTCACCGATCCGGGAACCGACCAGGGGAAGGGTGGCCTCGATCACGGGGAAGGATTTGTCCGAGAGCATTGGGACTCCTGAGATAGTGGCCCGGGTCTGTAACCGGACCGATGAAAATACATGTATTTGAAATGCAAGTATTTATACTTCAGTTTTACAGCGTGTAGAAAACAACTTCAAATCGGGTGGATTCCCGGGCGCGGCGACTGGGTGCTGGGGTGGGGCGGGCGAAGCGGGGGTTCAGAGGCCCGGGCGCAGGCCAATCACCTGGAACACCGGCGCCATCTGCCGGGAGGTGGGCAGCGATGCGACCACCAGATCGTCAAGTTCGAGGTAGAAGGCCTCGCGGGCCCGTGCGAGGGCGCCGCGGAGGCGGCATTCGTTAATCAGCGGGCACACTCCGCCGGTAGAGACGCAGTCGGCAGGGTCAAGGCGTGTGTCCAGCTGGCGCAGGAGCGCCCCGACGGTGGCGGTCCGGCCGGCGCTGCTGAGCCGGGCACCGCCGTGCCGGCCGCGTTCGACGTCGATCATGCCCAGTTCGCGCAGCTTCGCCATCGCCTTACTGACATGGTTGTACGGCGTGGCGACGGCGTCGGCGACGCTCTGGGTGGTGAGGAGTCCGCCGTCGGGAGCCGCGGCGAGCACCATCATGGCCCGCAGGCTCACATCCGCGAAGGCGTTAATCTTCATAACACCAGTTTACCGGCGGTCTAGTCCACCCAAACGACGGGCTCGTTGGTGTCGGCGGAGAGCTCGCCGAATTCCAGCTCACGGGTCGCAGGGTTGGCGGCGTAGGGCAGGACCGCGGCAAACAGCGAGCCGTCACGATGCTCAGCGGCCACGTGGATGGCGTCCGAAGCTTCTTCCAGCAGGGTGATGTCACAAACGATTGCCGCGGCACGGAACTCGTCCCGGTGCTGCCTCAGCAGTTCCGTGAGGTCGCTGATCATCGAGTCCGCGTCAAAATCGGCGTCGGTACCCTCGTCTGCGTCGGCGGGGGTGACGGCGACGAGCCGGACCTCGCCGTCGTTCTCCACCACCAGGGCGAATGGCAGGAAGCCGCCGTTGCGCTCAAGCTGCTCCTGGGCGGCACCGACCCCGGTGCCGAGCAGGTTCTCCAGATCGGTGGCGCTGGCTTCCGGGACGGTGCCGCGCCAGGAATTAGGAGCGGAGGGGGCAGATGTCTCCGAGGGCAGTTCCGACACGCGCCTAGCCCCGGACCAGTGCCAGGACGCGGTCGCGGACCCGCTCCATTGTGGCCTTGTCCGTCGCCTCGACGTTCAAGCGGAGGAAAGGCTCGGTGTTGGAAGGGCGGAGATTGAACCAGTAGCTGCCGTCGGTGGCAATGAAGGTGCTGCCGTCGAGGTAGTCGATCTCGACGTCCTCGGAATGGAAGTCGTGGCGGACCCGTTCCACGGCGCCGGCCTTGTCTTCGATTTCCGAGTTAATCTCGCCGGAGGACCGGTATGGCTCGTACTCGCGGCCGAGCTCGGACAGCGGGCCGGCCTGCTCCCCGAGGGCCGCGAGGACATGCATCGCGGCGAGCATGCCGGTGTCCGCGTTCCAGAAGTCGCGGAAGTAGAAGTGCGCGGAGTGTTCGCCGCCGAAGACGGCCCCTTCTGCTGCCATCTCGGCCTTGATGAACGAGTGGCCGACGCGGGTGCGCACTGCCCGGCCGCCGTGGCGCGCCACCAGCTCGGGGACGGCGCGGGAGGTCAGCAGGTTATGGATGACAGTGGGGTTCTCCTCGCCGAGTCCCTGCGCGCGGGCAATTTCGCGGCGGGCCACCATGCCGGTGATCGCGGACGGCGAGACCGGTTCGCCGTTCTCATCGATGACAAAGCAACGGTCGGCGTCGCCGTCGAAGGCCAGCCCGATGTCTGCCCCGTGTTCGAGGACGGCAGCCTGCAGGTCACGCAGGTTCTCGGGCTCCAGCGGGTTGGCGGGGTGGTTCGGGAACGATCCGTCGAGCTCGAAGTACAGCGGAATGATTTCGAGGGGGAGCGCGGGCAGCAGGGTGTCCCCGAGCACCGCGGGCGTGGTGAGGCCGGCCATGCCGTTGCCGGCATCGACGACGACTTTCAGCGGGCGGTTGCCGGCAAGCTCCACCAGGCTGCGGAGGTACTCGGCGTAGTCCTTCAGGACGTCATGGACGCCGATCAGGCCGCGGGCGGCGGCGGCGGGGATCGAACCGGCGTTGAGGTATTCCTCGGCGCGGGCCTGGATTTCCTTGAGTCCGGATTCGGAGGAGATCGGCTCGGCGCCGGCCTTGGCCATTTTGATGCCGTTGTACGCGGCGGGGTTGTGGCTGGCGGTGAAGGTGGCGCCGGCTGCATTGAGCGCGCCGCAGGCGTAGTAGAGCTCATCGGTGGAGATCAGGTCGAGCAGCTGGACGTTGGCCCCGCGCCGGGCGGCACCGTTGGCGAAGGCCTTGCTGAATTCGGGGGAGGAGGGGCGCATATCGCCGCCGACCAGGACCATTTCGCCTTCCAGCTGCAGGACGTCAACGAACGCTGCGCCCACAGCCTCGACGATCTCCGCGGTGATTGACTCGCCGACAATGCCGCGCACGTCGTAGGCCTTGAAGGAGGCCGAAAGGTCAAAAGTCTTCGTCTTTTCCGTAGTCACGCGTCTTATCTTACGTTGCAGCCGTTCACCGCTGTGGAGGAGTGCCGGCGAAGTCGGTCCGCGGCGGATCTGCCGGCGGACGCTGTGATTGTCCACATAGCGGCCCCTGCGTCTTCGCGGCTCTCGGCGGCGGCTGGGATACTGAAGCAATGGCCACTAACCAGAACGCTGCACTGCTGTCCGCCGCTCCCGATGCTGCCGCCGGGCCCGGCGGAACCCGGGAACTGGCCCAGGCGGTGTTGCGCGAGCTGGTCGGCCACCCGGCTGCGGAGTTCCATGACGGCCAGTTTGAGGCGATTGAGGCCCTCGTCGACGGCGGCCGGCGGGCCCTTGTGGTGCAGCGCACCGGCTGGGGCAAATCGGCGGTGTATTTTGTTGCCTCACTGCTGCTCCGGCGCCGCGGCGCCGGGCCCACGCTGATTGTCTCCCCGCTGCTGGCCCTGATGCGTGACCAGGTGGCCGCCGCGGCCCGCGCCGGTGTGCGGGCGGTGGCCATTAACTCCGCCAACCAGCTGGATTGGGACAGCGTCCGTGAACAGCTCGCGGCGGATGAAGTCGATGTCCTGCTGGTCTCGCCGGAGCGGCTCACCAATCCCTCGTTCCGGGAGAACCAGCTGCCGGAACTAATCCGCCGCACCGGGCTCCTGGTCATCGATGAGGCCCACTGCATCTCTGACTGGGGCCACGATTTCCGTCCCGACTACCGGCGTATCGCGGACCTGATCACCCAGCTGCCGGACTCCGTCCCGGTGCTGGCCACCACCGCCACCGCCAACTCCCGGGTGGTTCATGACATCGAGGAGCAGCTGGGCGCCGGTGTGCTGACCATCCGCGGCGCCCTCGGCCGTGATTCCCTCCGGCTGGGCGTGCTGAGCCTGCGGGACTCCCGGGACCGGCTTGGCTGGCTGCTCACGCACCTGACAGACTTGCCCGGCAGTGGAATTATCTACACGCTGACGGTCTCCGCTGCCGAGGATACCGCCCGGCTTCTCGCCGAAGCCGGACACGAAGTGCTCGCCTACACCGGACGGACAGACCCTGCGGACCGGGAACGCGCGGAGCAGCTCCTGAAGGACAACCAGGTCAAGGCGCTCGTGGCCACCTCTGCCCTTGGCATGGGCTTTGACAAGCCCGATCTCGGGTTTGTGGTGCACCTCGGCGCGCCGTCCTCGCCGGTGGCCTACTACCAGCAGGTCGGCCGTGCGGGCCGTGGGGCCGCGAACGCCGACGTGCTGCTGCTCCCCGGTTCCGAGGACCGCGATATCTGGCAGTATTTCGCCACCGCATCCATGCCCTCGGAGGAGAAAGCCGGCGCCGTACTGACCGCTCTTGCCGAAGCCGGGGCTGCTGTGTCAACGGTGGCGCTGGAGGCGCGGGTGGACCTGCGCCGGACCCCTTTGGAGCTGCTGTTGAAGGTGCTGGCAGTTGACGGTGCGGTGGAGCGTGTGGGCGGCGGCTGGCGGGCCACCGGACGGCCGTGGACCTACGATGCCGAGCGTTACGGCCGGATCGCGGAAGCCCGGGTGGACGAACAGGACTCGATGGTGATCTACCAGGACACCGCCGGTTGCCGGATGGAATACATCACGTCGGTCCTCGACGACGAGACAGCCCGCCCCTGCGGCCGCTGCGATAACTGCGCCGGTCAGTGGTTCCCCGCAGACATTGCCGCCGCGGCCACCGAAGCAGCGGGCCAGACGCTGAGCCGCGCCGGTGTACCGCTGGAACCCCGGCTGCAATGGCCCAGCGGCATGGACCGGCTGGGCGTGCCGGTGAAGGGCAAAATAAAACCCGAAGAAAGCGTCGCAAGCGGCCGGGCGCTGGCCAGGCTTACGGACCTGGGCTGGGGCGGCGCCCTGCGCGAAGCGTTCGCCGCCGGAGCCCCCGACCGCACGGTGGACGCCGGCATGCTTCAGGCATGCGTTCAGGTGCTGCGTGAATGGGGTGCCGGTGACTCCCGCACGCCCGGCTGGAGTGGTGCCGGCCGGCCCGCCGCGATCATCAGTATCCCGTCCCGCAGCAAGCCCGCGCTGGTCGACTCGCTGGCCCGCGGCATCTCGGAGATCGGCCGGCTCCCCTATCTGGGCCAGCTGCAACTGGGGCACGGCGGACCGACCGGCGGCCGTGGAGGCAACAGCGCCTACCGGCTTGCGGGGGTCTGGGACCGGCTTGTGGTGGGCCCTGAACTGGAGGCGGCCCTTGCCGGGATCCAGGGCCAGAGTGTGATGCTGATTGACGATCTGGTTGACAGCCGCTGGAGCCTGACCGTCGCAGGCAGGGCCCTTAGGCTCGCGGGTGCCGGGGCGGTACTTCCGCTGGTGCTTGGCCAGGCCGGCTGACTTCCGCCCCGGCATGGCGGGGCAGCGTCAGGCTGTCCAGTGCGCTCAGGAGCATCAGCGCAGCAATCGCAAAAAACGCTGCACGGTAGGCTGCCACCGGATCGCCGGCGGCGGCTGCCGCACCAGCCCCGCCCGGCAGGGGGCCGCCGGCTTCGAAGGTGCGGATCAGCAGTGCCCCAATCGCTATCCCGGCCGCCGCAGCGAGCTGCACGAGGGTCGCGGACACGGCGTTGGCGGATGTCATCTGGGCCGGAAGGACGTCGGCGTACTGCACCGAGGCGTAAGCCGAGAAACCGATGGACCGGAAGGCTCCGCTGGCCGCGAGCAGTGCGAAGATCAGCGGCTCCGGGGTGCCGGCGTCGAGGAGGGCGCACAGCGTAAAGGTGGCGGCCGAGGCCAGGGATGCGAACACCAGCACCGCTTTAAAACCGAAGTGCCGGATCAGCGGGGTCGTGGCCGGTTTGATCCCGATATTGCCCACGAATACTGCAGCGACGAGCACCCCGGCGTGCAGCGGATCCCAGCCGAAGCCGTTTTGGAACATCAGCGGCAAGAGGAAGGGCGCGGCACTGATCGTCAGGCGGTAGATAAAACCGCCGGTCGCCGTGGCGCGGAATGTACGGGCGGAAAAGACGACCAGATCGAACAAGGGGTACCGGGCCCGCCGCAGCCACCAGACGGCAGCACCGAGCAACGGTGCCCCAGCGGTGCAGGTGAGGGCCGCCGGGGCGCCGGCACCGCGGCCGCCGGCCAGCTCCAGGCCCACCACGACGGTCCCCACGCCCAGGGTCGTAAGCGCCAGTCCCACCCAGTCCAGGCGTCGGCTACGGTCGCCCGGGACGGCCGGAACCAGCCGCAGCGCCGTGAGGAGTGCCGCGAGGCCCAGCGGGAGGTTGACCAGAAATATCCAGTGCCATGACAGGAACGTTGTGAGTGCGCCTCCGACGAGCGGGGCCAGGACAGGTGCCAGCAATCCCGGCCACACCAGGTAGGCAGTGGCGCGAAGCAGATCCTTCTTTGCTGAGCCGCGGAGCACCAGGAGGGTGCCCACCGGGACCATCATCGCGCCGCCCGCGCCCTGCAACACCCGGCTCAGGGTCAGCATCGTCAGGTCCTGGCTCAGTGCGCACAGGAGGGAGGCCGCCGTGAACGTCGCGATGGCCAGGCAGAAAACACGGCGCGCGCCGACGCGTTCGGCCAGCCAGGCACTGAGCGGAATCCCCATCGCCACGGTCATCAGATAGGCGGTCATTGTGATGTTGACGTCAGCGGACGGCACCGAGAAGTCCGCCGCGATACTGGGGATCGCCGTGGTCAGGACGGTGCCGTCCAGGAACTCCATAAAAAACGTCGCGGCGACGAGCAAGGCCAGCCGGGGGCTCCAGCCGTCCGACGGCGTGCTGCCGGGACCGCGGGGGGTCGTGGCGTCAGCGGGCGGGTCCCCACTCATTCGGGGACTGCTTCGGCGCCACCCTCAGCCTCATCGGACACGGGCGGAGTACGCCGGCCGGATTCGAGCTTTTCGGCCTCCAGTACAGCCATCGCCGCGTTGTGCCCGCCGATGGCGCTGACGGCTCCGCCGCGCCGGGCGCCGGAGCCGCAGAGCAGGATCCGCGCGTCGTCCGTCGCGACACCCCAGCGCCTCGCCGGGGTGTCCAACGGGGCGTTATCCTCCACGAAGGGCCAGTCGAGGCCGCCGTGGAAGATGTTGCCCCGCGGCATACCGAGCGCGCGTCCAATGTCCAGGGTGGTTTTGGTTTCGATGCAGGGCTGACCGTCCGGGCCGCTCAGCAGCAGGTCCTCGATGGGCTCGGCCAGGACAGAGTTCAGGGATTTCAGCACCGCTGCCTGAAGTTCGGCCCGACGCCGGTCATTGTTGCCTGCCGAAACCAGCCGGTCCGGGACGTGGAGACCGAATACCGTGAGAGTCTGCGCGCCGGATGCTTGCAATTCCGGGGAAAGGATACTGGGGTCGGTAAGCGAATGGCAGTAGATCTCGCACGGCAGCGGATCCGGGATGGTTCCCGCGGCGGCGGCGCGGTAGGCGGCGTCGAGCTGCGGGAAGGTCTCGTTGACGTGGAAGGTTCCGCCGAACGCCGCTGCCGGGCTGACCTGCGGATCCAACAGCCGGGGGAGGCGCTTCAGGAGCAGGTTCACCTTGACCTGTGCGCCCTCCCGGAGGTGGTTCGGGTTCGAGGGGGTATTCGGTGCCGCCCAGCCGGTCCTGAGCCGGTCCAGGACCGCCGGGGCCACATTGGCGAGGATCCAGGACCCGGCGGCCGTATGCTCCGCCCCGTGCTGGCGGTAGTTAACCACACCTCCCGGGCGGACGGCGGTAACCTCCGCGGAGGTCACAATGGTCGCCCCGGCGTCGCGGGCGGCGCGTTCGAGCTCTCCGGAGACGGCGCCCATTCCGCCGACGGGCACATCCCAGTCACCCGTCCCGCCGCCGACCAGGTGGTACAGGAAACAGATGTTTTGCTGCAGGTCCTCGTCGAAGGCCCGGGCAAAGGTGCCGATCAAGGCGTCCGTCAGCACCACACCACGGACCAGTTCGTGCTGCAGAGAGCGGGTGATGGCTTCCCCGATTGGCCGTTCAACGATGGCATCCCACGCTTCCAGGGCACCGGCGCGGACTGCGAGCTCCCTTGCCTCCGAGCGCGTCGGCAGTGGCGCCGTCATCGTGGGCCAAAGGGCACCGGTGAGCCGTCGGCAATCGTCGTAGAAGCCGGTAAATGCGCGGAATTCGCTCTCCGGCGCCCCGACAGTGGTGAACGATGCAGCGCTGGCCGCCGCATCTGCGTTGTCGATCAGCAGCGCGCGGCGCCCGTCGTGGGGGTCGGGGGTGTAGGACGAATACCGCCGCCGGGCCAGCCGGATGTGCAGCCCAAGGTCGTCGATGACTTGCTGCGGGAGCAGGCTCACCAGGTACGAGTACCGCGAGAGGTTGGCGTCGACGCCCTCGAACGCCCGGGCGGATACCGCGGCGCCGCCGGGCTGCTCAAGCTTCTCCAGCAACAGGACCGCCTTGCCGGCCTTGGCGAGGTACGCAGCCGCGGCCAGGCCATTGTGGCCGCCGCCGACAATGATCGCGTCAAACGCGCTGGCGTCCGGCGCGGTGTTGTCCGTGCTGCTGTTCGACCTGGGGGTGCTCGACATGGGCCCATCCTGCCATCCGGGCGACTACGGGGCCTCAGGTGTCCGGCAGCCGGACGTGCCGCGCCGGGCACCGGTCCTGTGACCCTGCAACCGGGGGTTGGCGGGTTCGGATACGCAAAAGGCCCCGGTCCAAGGACCGGGGCCAAACGCGGAGACGGGGGGATTTGAACCCCCGGTGGAGTTGTGCCCCACACTTCATTAGCAGTGAAGCCCATTCGGCCGCTCTGGCACGTCTCCAAATGCTATTAACTAGCCAACCAAGGATACGCAGAAGGGGCCACGCAGTGCAAAACGGCCACAACTGTCGCAGCGGCTCAACGGCTCAGGCCCCGCGGCCGGCCAGTGACCGCCAGAGGAAGTGCTGGCTGCGGCTCTGCAGCGCCGCGGCCTGGCGGTTGTCCGAGGCGCCCGCATGGCCGCCCTCCAGCGCCTCGTGGAACCAGATGTTGGGGATGCCCATCGCCTGCATGCGGGCTGCCATCTTCCGTGCCTGCACCGGGCCTACCCGGTCATCCGAGGTGGCCGTCCAGATGAACGTCTCAGGGTAGTCCACCCCGTCCTTGAGGAGGTGGTACGGGGAAAACGTCTTGATAAATTCCCACTGCTCCGGAACGTCCGGATCACCGTATTCAGCAATCCAAGAGTAGCCGGCGGACAGTTTTGTATAGCGGCGCATATCCAGCAGCGGGACACCGCAGGAGGCGGCCCCGAAGAGCTCCGGATACCGCGTGAGCATGTTTCCCACCAGCAGTCCGCCGTTGGATCCGCCCACGCAGCCGAGCCGCTCGCGGGAGGTCACACCGCGGGAGATCAGGTCCGCCGCCACGGCCGCGAAGTCCTCGTAGGCGCGGTGCCGCTTCTCCTGCAGGGCAGCGCGGTGCCAGGCGGGACCGTATTCGCCGCCGCCGCGGATGTTGGCCACAACGTAGACGCCGCCGCGGGTGTGCGGGGCGTCCCCCTCGTGCCCGGCCGATTCCTCGGTGCGGCGTTCCAGCCAGGCACGGCCGACCGTGCCGCTGTAGGCCGGAGTCCGTGAGATTTCGAAGCCGCCGTAGCCTGAGAGCTGCGTGGGGTTCTGGCCGTCCAGCACCAGATCCTTGGATGCCACCTGGAAATAGGGCACCCGGGTGCCGTCCTGGGAGACCGCAAAGTGCTGCTGGACCTCGTACGCCCCTTCGTTGAAGAACGACGGCGAGGACCGCAGAGCCTCGTGCGTGCTGAGCACGCCGGCGCCGTCGGGTCCGCGCTTGAGGCTTCCGCGGGTGAGGGTGCTCGGCGTCGTGAAGCCGGTAGCCACCAGCCAAAAGTCGTTCCCGGCGCCGGAAGCGTCCGAGCCGCCGTCCTCATCTTCGTCGTCGACGGCGTAAGCGTTGACGTCATGCAACGG
This sequence comes from Arthrobacter sp. EM1, assembly GCF_029964055.1. NCBI lineage: Bacteria > Bacillati > Actinomycetota > Actinomycetes > Micrococcales > Micrococcaceae > Arthrobacter > Arthrobacter sp. EM1. The sequence continues at coordinate 226,381 of NZ_CP124836.1, forward strand.
CGGACACGCGTCCAGCACGGTGGATGCCCAGGCGGAGTCCTCCCCGGGCCGCTGCGGATCGAGGACCCGGATTTCCGAAGACACGTCGCGGAGCAGGTTCAGCAGCAGGAAGTCCCGCGTCCAGCTCCACGACTGCAGCGAGGTGTGCTCATCAGGGGTGAACAGCACGGACAGTTCCCGGCTGCCGGCCAGGAACGCATCGAACCCCACTGCGAGGAGGGACCCGGCCGGATACCTGGCTGCGCCGATGGTCCAGTCTGTTTGCGGACGGAACAGCAGCCATTCGCGGTGGGTGCTGAGGTTTACGTCCGCCGGGACATCGAACTGCACCCACTGCCCGTCGCGCAGCACCGAGGTGGTCTTCTCGAAGAAGCTGATCCAGTCCACGGCAAAAGTCCGCTCGAAACCAGGGGTCGAGTCGTGCGCCACGAGGGCCATCATGTGGTCCTCGGGGATGTCAAAAACCCGCTCGGCGGTGACCAGGGATTCGCCGCGGCGCAGTTTGACGCCGGTCCGGGCGTAGGAGGATGTGGTCTTTGGCATTCCCTCGGCAGTGGAGGCGACCAACAGGGTGTCCGCGTCCAGCCAGGAAGCGTTGCCCTTTGCCGTCGGCAGATCAAAGCCGCCGGCCGCCGGGTCCACGAAGCTGCGGGACCCGACGTCGAACTCCCGGTAGCGGTTGGCGTCGCCGCCGTCGGGGGACAGCGCGAGCAGCGCCCGCCGGTGCGGTTCGCCCTCGGCCGGGCGCAGGAAGGCGGCTCCATGGAACACCCACTCCTCACCTTCGGCGGCGGCCAGTGCGTCCACATCCAGCAGGACGTCCCACTCCGGTGATCCGCCGCGATAGCTTTCCCAGCGGGTTCGGCGCCACACGCCCTTGGGGTTCTCCCGGTCCTTCCAGAAGTTGTAGTACCACTCGCCGTGCTTGCCCACCATGGCGATCCGGTCGGTGGAGTCGAGTACCTCCAGGATGCTGTTTTCCAGCTCGGCGTAGTCCGTGTCTTCCAGCAACTCCTCGGTGCGGGCGTTCTGCTCCCGGACCCAGGCGAGCTGTTCCTCGCCGTAGATTTCCTCAAGCCAAATGTTCTCGTCGACCGGTTCGGGGGCGGTGCCCGCCGCGGCGGGGTCGGTGGGCAGGGCGGACTCGGGCGGGTGAGCAGCTTCAGCGGTGGTCATTTTCCCATCCAAGCAACATCGGAGCTCCGGTAGCAAGTCACACCGTTTCCGCGGTGTCCGGCCCGGCGGTGTCCGGCCCGGACGTACCGGGACGGTCCGGCCGGCCAGCCGGTTACGGATACGCTGGATGCCGTGGGCATATCGCAGAGCATCCGGACGGCAGTGATTGGCGCCGGTCCCCGCGGCACCAGCGTGCTGGAGCGGTTGCTGGCCAACTGGGGTGCCGCCGCACCGGGTTCCACCCTGCACATTGACGTCATTGACCCCTATCCCGCGGGGCCGGGTCACGTTTGGCAGACCGGCCAGTCCAGGCTCTACCTGATGAACACCCAGTCGTTTTACCCTTCAGTCATCCCCGAGGACACGGACCTCGCACAGCCGCTTGCCGGTCACACTTTTGACCGGTGGCGCGAACTGCAACGCAGGCAGCCCCACCCGGACCTCACCGCCGAAGAGCGCGCCGAGCTGTCAGCGCTGGGCCCGGCGGACTTTCCCAGCCGGGCACTGTACGGGCGCTACCTGCGCTCGACGGTGCAAGAGCTGCTGACCCGGTTACCATCCGGGGCCACAGTAGATTTCCACCGCACGAGGGCAACATCCGTCCGGCACGCCGCCGCCAGCGCCGCCGCCGCCAGCGCCGCCGCCGCCAGCGCCGCCGCCGCCAGCGCCGCCGGCGACGAAAACCGTGTCAGCTTCGACGTCGCGCTGGCCAGCGGCAGGGTCCTCACGGTTGATTCCGTGGTGCTGGCTCTCGGCCACCTCGAATCGCGGCTTAACCCGGAACAGCGCGAACTCCAGGCCGCGGCCGCGGAGCTCGGGCTGCTCTACCTGCCGCCGGCTGCCCCGGCCGACGTCGACTGGTCCCGTGTGCCGGCCGCCAAACCGGTCCTGGTACGCGGTATGGGCCTGAACTTCTTCGACGTTATGGGTCAGCTGACCGAAGGCCGTGGCGGACAGTTCCTGCCCGGCGGCGACGGCAGGATGACATACCTGCCCTCCGGCCGCGAACCGCTGATCATCGCCGGGTCCCGGCGCGGCACCCCGTACCGGGCTAAGGCAACCCTCGCCGGGTACTACCCCGGCGCCGTCACGCTGAGGTACTGCACCGAAGGCGCCCTGGCGAAATTCGCGGCAGCGGGAATCCGGCCTGCCTTTGACCACGACTTCTGGCCGCTCCTGCACCGCGACGCGCTCTGGGCTTACTACTCCACCCTGGCGCGCTCGCAGCCGGGTGCCATCCTGACGGACCCTGACGACTTCCTGGCGGTCCTTGCGGAAGCTCTGCGCCCGCACGCGCACTCTGCCGCCAAATGGGAGGACCAGGTGGACTCCGTGCTGGAGGTGCACGTCCGCCCGGCCCACCGGCTGGATCTCCTGGGGCTGGCGGCACCGCTGGCCGGGAGGTCGTTCGCCGCCAGGGCCGAACTCGATAATGCCGTCGTTGACTACCTGCTCGACGACGCCCGGCGGTCCGCCCTGGCGGAGGATGATCCGGTGAAGATGACCATCGGGGCCCTGCACCACGGCCGCGCGGTACTGAAGAGCGCCGTCGCGGACGGCGGAATCACCGACGAGTCCTGGGTCGCGGGACTCCGCGGCTGGTTCGAATCGTTTGTGGAAGGGCTGGCCAGCGGACCCCCCGCGCAGCGGGCCGAACAGCTCGCGGCCCTGGCCCGGGCCGGCGTCGTCCGGTTCGTCGGACCGGACCCCAAGTTCGGGGTGGACCGCCGAGCGGGGTCCTTCACGGCCGTCTCGCCCTGGGTGGGACCGGGCACCGGCGACGGCGGCGGGGACGTGGTGACAGCCGCCGCCATGATCGAGGCACTGGCGCCGGCCAACAAGGTCGCGGTGAACGTCTCAGCCCTGCTGGAACAACTGATGGCCGAAGGGTTGGTCCGGCCGCGGCTTATGATGACCGTCGAAGGAACGCCGGTGCCGACCTCGGGGCTGGACGTGGTGCCGCATCCGTACCGGCCGCTGGGTGCCAACGGCTCGGTGACCGACGGCCTGTACGTGCTGGGACTGCAACTGTCCGCCGTGCAGTGGGGAACCGCGATCGCGGCCGAAGCGCAGCAGAAAACCGGGCCCGTTTACCGCAGCGGCCAGCGCACGCTGCGGGACGCCGACGAGATCGCCCGGGCCATCCTGGGGTCCTGACCCGCGCCGTCCGAATGAGCATGCCCTCCGTCCGGTGGGCCAAAAAATGAGCATGCCCTCCGTCCGTGCTGAGCGCTGGACATATTGGCTATATGTCCAGCGCTGCAGCCCGGGGGAGGGCATGCTCAGGGGCTCGGAGCCGGGAGGCTAGCCGCGGAGGCAGTTCCGGTACTTGATCCACGCGATCGAGTACTTGATCCAGCCCTTGAAGTCATACCACTTCGTCGGCGGAACCGGTGCGGTGCAGGCCGGCGGAACCGGTACGTTGGCTGCGACCACAACGCTTGCCTTCACCACTGTGCCGGATTCGACGGCGGTGAGCGTCAGGGTACCGGTGCCCGTTGCAGCGCCGGCGGGTACCTTCAGATCAACTGTGGCGGTTCCGGCGGAAACCGGTGTTGTGCCCAGCGCGGTGAGGGTGCCTCTGGCATCGGTGAACTCGGCGCGCAGCGAGGTGTTCACCGGGCTGCCCAGCGAGGTGAGATCCAGCTTGGAGACGGCCAGGGTGATGGCCTCCCCGCCCTTGACCTGCGCGGCGGTGGTGTTCACCACGGCAACGGAGCGGCGTGCGAAGTCCGGTGCGACCGGGCTGTGCACCTGCAGGTACTTGATCCACGCGTCGCGGTCCACGAGTCCGGAGTCCTTGGTGTTGGTGCCGGACTTGAAGATGCGGAAGTTGTCTCCTCCTGTTGCCAGGAAGTTGAACGTTCCGATCCGGTAGGACTTCGCGGGGTCGATCAGTACGCCGTTGACCCGGATCGAGGTGATCCGGTCACCGGCGGCGCGGGCGGCGTTGTAGGTGTAGTTGACGTTCTTGGACAATCCGAGCTGCTGGTAGGCGCGGCTGGGTACCGTGCCGTCCGGGTTGGTCTGCCACTGCTGCTCCAGGAGCGTCTTGAACTGCTCACCGGTCAGCGAGGTGGTCCAGAGGTTGTTCACGAACGGCAGGACCGCGTTGGCCTTGGCGTAGGTGACGGTCCCGTCCGGGGCGTAGTAGAGCTCGTTGCGCAGCCCGCCGGGGTTGACGACGCCGATCTCGGCAGCACCGAGGTCAGCCGGCTTGAGCGAGTCAACCAGCGCATCCGCGACCAGGTTGCCCAGGGTGGACTCACTGCCGCGGTCATCGCGTGAGGCCGGAGTCGTGGTGGTGGCAGGCGTGAACGCCGTGGTGATGTCCGCGGTCACCGAGCCGACCGGCTGGTTGCCAACCACTGCAGCGTCGGCGAGTGCCTTGTCAACGATCGTCTTGACGGCGGCGACCCGCGGGTACGCGGCCACGAGATCGGCTGCCGGCTGGTCAGCGGAGGTGGTGCGCTTGACGTTGCCGGCCTTGTAGCCGGTCACCGACATGGTCTTCGTGTCGATGGTCAGCTGGATCTGGCCGATGTACTCGCCGTAGTTGCCGGTCTGGACGATCGGGCGGGTCTTGCCCTCAGCGCCGGGGACCGGGGCATCCCAGGAGTACTGCTTGTGGGTGTGGCCGTTGAAGATCGCGGCAACGTCCGGCGTGACCTCGGTGACCATCCTGGCGAACGGTCCGCCGGCGGCGACCTCCTGCGCCAGGGTGGCGCCTTCGGGCGCCCCGGAACCGGCGCCGTCGTGGTTTTCCACCACGATCACGTCGGCAAGTTTGTCCGCCTTGATCTTCGCGGCGACGCGGTTGATCGCATCGACCGGGTCGCCGAAGTCAAGATCGGCGATGCCCGCAGGGGTAACCAAGGAGGGCACTTCCTGCGTAACGGTTCCGATCACGGCGACCTTGACGCCGTTCAGGTTGAGCACCGTGTACTCCGGCAGAACCGGCTCGGTGGTGCCCTTTTTGTAAACGTTGGCACCGAGATACGGGAACTTGGCGTTGGCCCCGCCCGCAATGACGCGGTCGCGCAGATCGGCCCAGCCGCCGTCAAACTCGTGGTTGCCGACGGCGGAGGTCCGCAGTTCAAGGGCGTTCAGCACATCGATCGTCGGCTGGTCCTTGGCAACGGCCGAGGCGAACAGCGAGGCGCCGATGTTGTCCCCCGCGGAGAGGAACGCCGTGGCGCCGGGGGCAGCCGCGGCCCGCAGCTTCTCGATGGTTCCGGCAAAGAACAGGGTGTTGGAATCGATACGGCCGTGGAAGTCGTTGATGTTAAGCAGGTTCAGCTCAACGCTGGCAGGGGTGACGGGCAGGTTCAGGCCCACCACCACCGGATCGTGGTCGCTCGCCCGGAACTGGTCCGCAGCGTAGTAGTCAGTCACGTTGTTGTTGTAGCGGCTGTATTCCAGGGCCACAGACTCCACGGAGTTGATGTTCCAGATGTCGGCGCCGGTGACAACGGCGTTGGCTCCCGGTGAGGCGAGGATGTGGTCCAGCGAGCCCACCAGGCCACCGAAGAGGTAGGAGTGCTTGGCGGAACCGTCGGCGTTTTTGGCCTTCTCGTCCTGGTTGATGTAGCCAGCGGCCGTGAGGACGTTGATCGGGTCTTCCTTGGCGTAGGAGTTGAAGTCACCGATCAGGAAGACTTTGTCCGTCCCCTTGGACTTCTGCAGTTCGTCGGAGAACGCCAGCAGCGACCGGGCCTGCGCGGTGCGGGCGAGGTTTGAGTTGCCCTGACCCTTGTCCGTGTCGTCCGGGGTGGCGGCTGAGCCCTTGGATTTGAAGTGGTTTGCGATCGCGATGAACTTCTTGTCATCGGACGCGCCCACCGGCTTGAAGACCTGTGCCAGCGGCTTGCGGGCACTTGCGAAGGCAACGGTGTCGTTGAGGATGATGGACTCGCCCACCGGCTCGGCTGTGGCCTTCTTGAAGATAAAGGCGGTGCGGATCATGTCCTCATCGGCCAGCGGGGGTGCGTTGGCGGGAGTCCGGACGTAGTCCCAGATCCCCGGCGTGGCGATGTTCAGTGCGTCAACCAGCTTGGCGAGGGCATCGTCACGGTTCTTGCCGAACTGTGCGGAGTTCTCGACCTCCATAAGCGATACAACGTCGGCGCCGGACTTGGAGATGGCGGCGACGATCTTGTCCTGCTGGCGCTGGAGGTTTTCGGCGTTCGCCGCGCCGCGGGCATCGCAGCCGCCGCGGACGGTGATCGGGTTCCCGGCACGGTCGGTGTAGTAGGTGCACCCGGTGAGCTGATCGCCAGTGGTGGGGAAGTAGTTGAGCACGTTGAACGAGGCAATCTTGAGGTTGCCGCCGACGGCCGCCGGAGCGTCCGCGCGGGTGCTGCCGCCAAAACTTACCGGCTGGACCGCGTCCGCGGTGGCGGGGGTCAGCTGCGTCAGCGGCTGGAACTTCCAGGCGTTGTTGGCGAAGCTGAGCACCACGTTGGTTTTGAAGCTCACCGGGGTGCCGACACGGACGTGCTCGGTAGTGGTCAGGTACGGCAGCTCCAGGGCCTTGGTGGTGGCGTCCTTGAGGAAGTTGGTGGTGGCGCCGTCGTCGAGCCGGATGCCGTTGGCGGCGTTGGCGGCGACGGTAGCGGTGTACTCTGCCGATCCGTAGGGGGCGACGGCGGTGGGCTGCTCCAGCGGAGCAGACCCGCCGGCCAGGCCGATTTCACCGTACTGGTTCAGCGAGAAGTTGTCGGTGACAGTGACCGGTCCCTGCGGGGCCAGCAGCATTCCTTCCAGCGACTCGCGGAAGGTTTCCTCGGCTGGGAGCGAAAAGCCGGTGGCTTTGACCTCCGGGGCCGCTTCCGTGAGCTTCTTGAGGTCAGCTTCTGCGGCAACGGTCATTTGGGTCATGCCGAAGAATTCGCTGACGGCGCCCGTCACCTCGACGTAGTCGCCGATCTGGACGGCGCCGGCCGTGGCGGACGAGAAGACGAAGATGGCGTCCGACGCCGAGTGGCTGGCCGGGGTCAGGTCGCCGCCGGTGCCTGGGGTCTGGATGTAGTAGCCGGCGAACCCTCCGGTCGGGAAGGCTGCGGTGACTTTGCCGCGGGTGGTGACGGAGCTTCCGACGAGCGGGCTCGCAGTACCGTTGCCCTGGATCTCGGCAATCGTCTTGACGGCCGGGGGCGTGACGGGGCCGGGATCGACCGGCGGATCCACGGGAGCGGCCACACCGTTGGCAGCCTTGGGAGTGATGGTCGCGTTCAGGGTGAAGTCAGCAGCGTTGTTGTTGCTGTCCGCGCCGTTGCCGCGGTTCAGGCTCTTGACGTCGGTGTTGCCCGACGGCGCCGTCGCCGCCTGGGTTTCGAAGGTGTTGGAGGTCCCGTAGCCGAGCAGATCGGCGACATTGGCAGGTTCAACGACTGAGCCGGTGGCAAGGGGGTCCAGAGCGGTTGCCTGTTTGGCCAGGACGATGGTGCCGGTTGTGCCGCTCGGGTTGAAACCAGCGGCTGACACGTCGGCGGCCGGCAGTTCAGGGGCCGTAGACGCGCTGGAGTTCGTCCCGCCCTTGACCAGGAAGTAGCCCTTGGCCGGGATGCTTCCGGTGAGCGAGGCGGTTGCACTGGGTGCCGCGGTGCCGGTTCCCGGGCGGTACTGGACGGACCAGCCGTCCAGCGAGACTGCCGCATCGGAGGTGTTGTACAGCTCAACGAACTTGTTCTTGTAGGCGCTGCCGGCGCTGCCGCCGCTGAGGTACGCCTCGTTGATGATCACTGGCGAGCTGCCAGCCGCTGCCGGGGAGACTTCCACGGCAAACGCCGGCACAGCGGCCAGCGGGGCTGCGATGAGCCCTGCCGACAGCGCCGTGCAGAGCGCGGTTTTCCAAGGTAAGTGTTTCATCCGCTCTAACTCTCATGAGGTGCCCGGGTAAGGGCTGGGTGGAGGTGTCCGCGTAACGCCGCAGACCGCCGGTAGGTGCTCCTGGTCAAGCAGTTCCCGGCACATCAAAACAGAGGTGGGTGAACACGACATGTCTTGCATGTGCATTCGGCGAAACGTCCCCCAGCGGAACGCGTCACAGTCGGCACCGGGCCAGCAACGATGCGCCCCGGCGACGGAGTGGGTTGCCCCGAGCTGTGTCGGGTGAACCATGCCGGCCGGCTGGGGCCGCGCATGCCAAAAGAATACCGGCCGGTGGCCGAAGTGGAGCGGCTGGCCGGTTATTCCCGGGGCATTTTTGCGGCAGGATTTCCTGAAGTTCTTGCTCAAGATTCCTTGAGCTTTGCCCTGACGCCCAGCTGCCCTGCGGACCGATGTCCGCGCTCTACTGCGCCGTCGGGGCCGTGATCTTGAATCTGGCGCCGGTGGGGTCAGCGAGCGTGGCAAGGCGCCCGAACGGCGTATCGTCGGGCCCCTCGATCAGCTGGGCGCCCATGGCGACGGCTTTTTCGGTGGCGGCGTCCGTGTCCGCAACCGCGAAGTACACCTGCCAATGGGAGGGGACCTCGGCGGGGAGGTATCCCGAGGCGTCCATGATTCCTGCCTTGGCGGTGTCTCCGGCCCCCAGCGTGGTGTAGCGGAATTCCGGGGTGTCGCTCATAACGTCGGTGTTCCAGCCAAAAACGTCCTGGTAAAACTTGACCGCCGTGGCGTAGTCCTTGGTGTGGAGTTCGTGCCACGCAGGGGTACCGTCTTCGGCGGCGAGCTCATAGCCCGTCATCTCCCCGGTCTGCCAGATGCCGATGGCCGCGCCGGTGGCGTCGCCCACCATGGCTTCCAGGTAGACGGCTCCGCCCTGCTCCGCCGCGCTCTTGACAGCCGCGCGGGCATCGTCCGTGCGCAGGTACGTGGACCAGGCGTCAGGGAAACCGGCCCGGTCCGGTTGCTTTTGCATGATTCCGGCGACCGACTTGCCGTTCTTCAGCGCAGTGATGTAACCGCCGTATTTCTCCTGGTCGCCAGTTTCGAACGTCCAACCGAAAAGGTCACCGTAAAACGCCTGGGCCTTTCCGGTGTCGGAGGTCATCAGGTCGATCCAGCACGGTGCTCCGTTGGAGTGCTCGGGTGTTGGCATTGTGGACTCCTGTACTTTCTGCGGCGGTGAAAGGTACTGGCGGGGCGCCTTATCTTGGGACGGCGAAGCAGACACTGTGAGGGTATGCCTGAGCGCAGACGGTTTCAACGGGTTCCGGGTGCCCGCCCCGCGGGCGGCTGGTACCGGTGACGAGTGGGCGGGGCATCTGCAGGCCGGCGATACGAGTGAGGCCGGTTGGGGCAACCTCTCGATTGCCCCAACCGGCCCCTAAGCCGCGCAAACTCTGCGCTCCCGCGGAAGGTAAGAGATTCGAACTCTTGGTACGGGGTCACCGCACACTGGTTTTCAAGACCAGCTCCATCGGCCGCTCGGACAACCTTCCCTAACGAGTAGTGTTTCATAGGCAGTCGGCAGCAACAAAAACGCGGTTGCGCTCGCGGGCGCCGGTATCTCCTCCGCATATTCTGGGAGGAAGCGCTTCGGACATAATGTCCCGGCGGCGCAGCCGGGCCACACGGCCGCAATACGTTCGTTAGAAATCGGAGTTCTCCATGAAGGCTGTCTATATCTTAAGGCCGGGCGGACCCGAGGCCCTGGAGGTCCGCGAGGTCCCGTCCCCGGTGCCGGGTCCCGGTGAGGTGCTGATCGACGTCGTCGCCGCCGGGCTAAACCGCGCCGACGTCCAGCAGCGCAAGGGCCTGTACCCGCCGCCGCCCGGAGCCTCGGAGGTTCCCGGGCTGGAAGTCTCCGGCCGGATCGCTGGCTTTGGTCCCGGAGTCACCAAACCGTTCTCCGTGGGCGACAAAGTCGTTGCGCTGCTGGCCGGCGGCGGCTATGCCCAGCAGGTTGCTGTACACGCGGGGCAGGTCCTGCGGGTCCCCGAGGGGATCGACCTTGTCACCGCAGCATCTTTGCCCGAAGTAGCGGCGACGGTCTATTCCAACCTGATCATGACAGCGCAGCTGCAGCCGGGGGAGACCGTCCTCATCCACGGGGCGACCGGCGGCATCGGCACTATGGCCATCCAGCTCGCGAAGGCGTTCGGTGCCGTGGTCGCCACGACGGCCGGCACCGCGGAGAAAGTCGGCACCGCCAAGGCGTTTCTTGGCGCAGACATCGCGATCAACTATGCGGAAGAAGACTTCCCGGAGAGCCTGCGCGCGCAAAATGGCGGCAAGGGCGCCGATGTTATTCTCGACGTCGTCGGAGCCAAGTACCTGGGACAGAACGTGGACGCGCTGGCGGAGTACGGGCGGCTGGTGGTGATCGGGCTGCAGGGCGGTGCCAAAGGCGAGCTGGATCTTGGCAAACTGCTGGGTAAGCGTGCTGCGATTATCGCGACGGCGTTGCGCCCGCGGCCCGTAGCGGAGAAGACCGTGATTATGGACGCCGTCCGCGACGGTGTCTGGCCGATGCTCGCCGATGGCCGGATCCGGCCGCTGGTGGCGAAGACCTTCCCGCTGGACCAGGTCGCTGAGGCGCACCGGTACTTCGACTCCGGTGACCATGTGGGCAAGATTCTGCTCCTCCTGTAAGCCGGACCCGAGTCTCGGCCCGGCCGGCGGCGCCTCAAACACATTCTGTGGCGGGCATATCCGAATTGCTTGCGGAGAAGAAATGACTGTAATGTAATTCCATACGCGGTATACACGCGTCTTGGGGCGCGTGTATGCTGTCGTCCCGCTACCCTCCGGGAGCAACATGTCCATCCGTCACAGTCTCCTCGCCCTCCTGCAGGACCGGCCACACTATGGCTACCAGCTCAGGATCGAGTTCGAAGAGCGCACAGGGTCCTCCTGGCCCCTGAATATCGGGCAGGTCTACACGACTCTTGACCGCCTGGAGCGCGACGGGCTCGTCCGCAAGGATGGTGCCGACGGTGAGGGCCACATTGTTTACAGCATCACCGCGGACGGGCTTGCTGAAGTTACCCGCTGGTTCAGCTCCCCGGTGCAGCGGAGCAGTCCGCCGCGGAACGAACTGGCCATCAAGCTCGCGCTGGGGCTGACCTTGCCCGGTGTCAACGTCGGTGCCGCCATTCATGCCCAGCGTGCCGTGTCAGTCCGGGCCCTGCAGGACTACACCAAAGCCCGGCGTGAGACGGCATCCCAGCAACGCTCCATGGATACCGCCCGGCTGCTGGTACTCGATTCCTTGATCTTCCAGACCGAGGCCGAAGTGCGCTGGCTTGACCTTTGTGAGGCGCGGCTGATGCAGTTGACCGGCCCGTCCGCCTGAGTTCGGCCGTTCGACGCGTTTGCCGCACCGTTCACCGCTTCCGCCGAACCGGTTGGCGCGGAAGCCATACCCATGCACCACCTACGTTGGTAGGGTGCCTTGGGGCACCTCTGTCGGGGATTTGCCCAGTTGGTTTCTCAAGGAGGAGACATGGGCACAATGCCAGATGGCACGCCAAAGAACGTACTGGTCGACGACGGCATCACGCCGGACCCGTTGCTGCCGCCCACCGCGGTGGACGCCGGCGTAACCGAAGCCGAAGAGCGCAACTGGACGCCGGCCAAGATCGCCCTCTGGGCCGCGATCTCCCTGCTGGGTGCGGTGGCCTGGTTTATGCTCGCGATAGTGCGCGGCGAAACAGTCAACGCCATCTGGTTCGTGTTCGCCGCAGTGTGCACCTACCTGATCGGCTACCGCTTCTACTCCAAGGTCATCGAGCGCTACCTGACCAAACCGAACGACCGCCGCGCCACCCCGGCCGAGTACAAGGCCGACGGCAAAGACTACGTCCGTACGGACCGCAACGTGCTGTTCGGCCACCACTTTGCCGCTATCGCCGGTGCCGGCCCGCTCGTCGGTCCGATCATTGCCGCCCAGATGGGCTACCTTCCGGGCACCATTTGGATCATCCTCGGCGTCGTCCTGGCCGGTGCCGTCCAGGACTACCTCGTGCTGTTCTTCTCCATGCGCCGCGGCGGTCGCTCGCTGGGCCAGATGGCTCGCGAAGAGCTCGGGGTGATCGGCGGCACCGCTGCCCTGATCGCGACGCTCCTGATTATGGTGATCATCGTAGCGATCCTGGCCCTCGTCGTTGTGAACGCCCTCGGCGAGAGCCCCTGGGGCGTCTTTTCCGTGGGTATGACCATTCCGATCGCACTCTTTATGGGCGTGTACCTGCGCTACCTTCGGCCCGGCAAGGTTATGGAAGTCTCCCTCATCGGCTTCGTGCTGCTTATGGCGGCCATCATCGGCGGCGGCGCCGTCGCCGGCACCGAGTGGGGAGCGGCCTTCTTCCATCTGGACAAGGTCACCATCGCCTGGGGACTCATCATCTACGGCTTCATTGCCGCGATCCTGCCCGTCTGGCTGCTGCTTGCACCGCGCGACTACCTGTCCACGTTTATGAAGATCGGTGTGATCGCCATGCTGGCTGTGGCCGTCATCGTGGTCCGTCCGGAAGTCAACGTACCGGCGTTTAGCGAGTTCGCCAGCCGGGACAACGGACCGGTCCTGTCCGGGTCCCTGTTCCCGTTCCTGTTTGTCACAATCGCCTGCGGCGCGTTGTCCGGCTTCCATGCCCTGATCGCCTCCGGCACCACGCCGAAACTGATCGAGAAGGAACGCCAGACCCGGTTTATTGGCTACGGCGGCATGCTGATGGAATCCTTCGTCGCCATCATGGCCCTCGTTGCAGCGATCTCCATTGACCGCGGCCTGTACTTTGCCATGAACGCCCCGGCGGCGTTGACCGGCGGCACCGTGGAGACCGCCGCGCAGTGGGTCAACAGCCTGGGGCTGGCCGGCGTGAACATCAGCCCGGATTTCCTGGCCCAGACGGCCAAGGATGTGGGCGAGGAGAGCATTATTTCCCGCACCGGCGGCGCCCCCACCCTGGCCGTGGGTCTGGCCCACATCATGCAGCAGTTCATCGGCGGTACGGCCATGATGGCGTTCTGGTACCACTTCGCCATTATGTTCGAGGCCTTGTTCATTCTCACCGCCGTCGACGCCGGTACCCGGGTTGCGCGCTTTATGCTGCAGGACTCGATTGGCAACTTTGTCCCTAAGTTCAAGGAGCACTCCTGGCGCCCCGGCGCCTGGCTCTGCACCGCGATTATGGTCGCGGCCTGGGGCGCGGTGTTGCTGATGGGCGTCACCGATCCGCTGGGCGGCATTAACACCTTGTTCCCGCTGTTCGGCATAGCCAACCAACTGCTGGCAGCCATTGCCCTCTCGGTTTGTATGGCCATTGCGGCTAAGCGCGGATCCTTCAAGTACCTCTGGATTGTGGCGCTTCCCCTGGCTTTCGCAGCCGTTGTGACCATCACCGCCAGCTTCTACAAGATCTTCTCGCCGGTGCCCGCCGTGGGCTACTTCGCAAACAACGCAGCCTTCACCAAGGCCCTTGCAGACGGCAAGACCTCCTTCGGCACGGCCAAGACCCAGCTGGCCATGGAGGCCGTGGTCCGCAACACCATGATCCAGGGCTGGCTGTCGGTGATCTTTGTGGTGCTGAGCATCATCGTTATTATCACCGCGATCCTGGCCAGCGTGAAGGCGTTCCGCAATGCAACGCGCGGTTTGCCGAACCCGAATCATGAGGACCCAGCAGTCGCCTCGCGCGTTTTCGCCCCGGCCGGAGTGATCCCCACCCCGTCGGAGCGCGAGCTGATGGCCGAGTGGAACAAACTTCCGGCCGATCAGCGGTTCGAAAAGGCCGGCCAGCACTGATGCGGGCACGGAAATGAACGCCGTCGTTGTGGGGTTGCGGGGTTTCGCCCGCTACCTGGGCAGCGTTATGGGCGCGGATGCCTATTCGAAGTACTCGGCGCATCATGCGGCCTTGGGCCACGGCACGACGCCGATGACTGAGCGGGAGTTTTGGCGGGACCAGACGGACCGCCAGGACGCCAACCCGCAGGGCCGATGCTGCTGACCGGTTCGCACCGGCCGGCGTAGCTGAACTCAGCCGGCAGGGGACGGGCGACGCCGGGCACACAGGTGCCCGGCGTCGCCCTTCGCCGCAGCTGTGCGGGCTAGTTAAACACCCTCCGTGGACACTCCGCTGAGGGTTTCGATGTAGTCCAGGGTTTTGGGGCTGACATGCCGCACGGACGCAAGGGCCTGCCGGAGACCGGTCCTCCTGGCCGGGTCACCGAGTGCGCCGCGGAGATCCATGACGGTTTCGATGCCCTGATCCTCGAAAACGCCCGTTATGTCCTCGACCTGGGCGAGACGGCCAGGCGAGGGCCAGCTGATGACTTCAGCGAGCGTTCCCGTGTCGAGGTGCCGGCGGAATCCGCTGGTTGTGTCGGCATCCGGCCAGGTGTCGACCAGGGCGACAACGCGCGGCTTGACTGTCGAGTGGTAGTTCTGCCGGCGCTGCAGGGTGGCGTCGACAATGATGGCCCCGATATGGGCCCACCTGCGGCTGGATTCGGTCGCGGCGTCCGGGCCCTGGGGGTCCGTAAACGCCGAGCGGGTGGCCTCGTTGTGCTCGTTAGTCATAGGTGAATACTTCCACGTGCGGCAGCGGGCGTTGAGCTGCCTCAGCCCGGACCGGAGGGTGCAGCGCCGGAGGGGTGCGGGTGAGCGACTGCGTGGGCCCGGCCGGGTACGCCCGCAGCCGGGCACCCGGCTCGTGAGAGTATGAAGCCATGAGCGATCCGCACGACACTCAGACCGACGCCGTGGTACCTGTCGAGGGCACTACCCTGGACTCCAGCCCGGACGGCGATGGCGTCCAGCCGGGAGACAAACAGCTGCCGGAACCGCTGCGCCCCTCGGACCCGACGGAGCCGGCACGGTCGCGGCGTGCCGCGGATACCCGGGAAAGGACCGGCCAGCTCCAGGACCTCGTCGATGAACCGGCGAAAGTGATGCGGATCGGCACCATGATGAAGCAGCTCCTGGACGAAGTGAAGTCTGCCCCGCTCGATGACGCCGCCCGCGCCCGGTTGGCCGAAATCCATCAGCGGTCCCTCAAGGAACTGGAAGACGGGCTCGCCCCGGAACTGGTCGAGGAACTGGAACGGATCACCCTTCCCTTTCCGGCGGAGGGGACCCCGTCGGACGCAGAACTGCGGATCGCCCAGGCCCAGCTGGTCGGCTGGCTGGAGGGCCTCTTCCACGGAATCCAAACCGCCCTCGCGGCCAAACACGCTGCCCGGGAGCAGGCCGTGGCGCAGGCGCAGCTCCGCCAGTTGCCGCCCGGCACCATGATCGCCCCCGGCGTGATTATCGGTGCGAACGGCGAGCCCCAGCGGGCGGCGGCGCCGGCACCGGGCGCGGAACCCTCCCGGCTTCCCGGGCCCGCAGACCCGGACCACGGTCCCGGCCAGTACCTGTAGGCGCCCGTGGGTTTTTTCAGCGCCGCCCGGCAGGGGCGGAAAGACGACGCCGAGCTCGGCAAGGGGCTCTGGCGGCGGGCCCACGACCGCTTCATCCGGGGCTTGGACCGCTACCACCAAATCCTCGAGGGGGTCGAGGACGAGGCCCTCTACGCCGAGCTCCTGGCGGTCGGCAACGAACTCTCGGCGCTCTCGGGACGGGTCCGGCAAATCTGTGTGGAGGCCCAGCGCCGGGCGCCGAGCGAGGGACTCGACATCCCGGGGACCATGACGGGAGTCCACCGGGCACTGTCAACGGCAGGAAATTCCCTGGCGACCACAGCCGAAGCAGCGGCGATGGTCCGCCTCGCAGTCCACCCGGTCCCCGCAGGAGCGGAGTCGGTTCGACGCCGCGCCCAGATGGTCCTGGAGCACGTCATCGACGCCGAACGCCGCCTTGCCCAGGCGTCGGCTTCGAGCTGACGGACGGGACGTGCGCCGGATACGCGGGAAAATTCCCGGTTAAGCGCCTAGCTTAGCTGCGCGGTTTCCACTGGCGCAGCGGCGTGGACGTTGGCACGATAGCCAGATGACTTCTTCACCAGTAATGACTTTTAATGACGGCAATACCATCCCCCAGCTCGGCTACGGCGTGTGGCAGGTTGAGGATGACGTCGCTGAGAAGGTTGTCGTCCAGGCCTTCGAGGCGGGCTTCCGCCACATCGACACCGCCAAGATCTACGGCAACGAAGCAGGCGTGGGCAGGGCCATCGCACGTTCAGGGCTCACGCCCGAGGAAATCTTCATCACCACCAAGCTGTGGAACGCGGACCAGGGCTACGAGTCCACGCTGAAGGCCTTCGAGGAATCCATGGAGCGCCTGGGCCTGAAGACCCTGGATATGTACCTGATCCACTGGATGCAGCCCAAGCAGGACAAGTATGTGGATACCTGGAAGGCCCTCATTGAACTGCAGAAGCAGGGGCGGGTGAAGACCATCGGTGTTTCCAACTTCACCAAGGAAGGTCTGCAGCGGCTGATCGACGAGACCGGTGTGGTGCCGGCCATTAACCAGATCGAACTGCACCCGTTCTTCAGCCAGGCCGAGTTGCGCGAATTCAACTCCTCCCACGGCATCCTCACCCAGGCCTGGTCGCCGCTGGGCCAGGGCGGCGAGCTGTTGGAGAGCCCTGTCATCGCTCAGATTGCGGCAAAGCACAACGCCACTCCGGCGCAGGTCGTTATCGCCTGGCACCTGGCCATCGGCAACGTCGTTATCCCCAAGTCGGTGACCGAATCCCGTATCCGCGAGAACTACGCGGCACTGGAGGTCACCTTGGACGAGACCGATGTTCAGGCCATCAACGGAATGGACAACTCTGCCGAGGGCGCCGGCCGCATTGGCGCGGACCCGGCAGTCTCGGACTTCGCCTAAAGCCACCCCGGCCAAGCCGCCGGCGAAGCGTGCAGCTGGGCCTTCACCCGAACCGGGTGGGGCCCATTCTGCTGTCCCGGGAGCGGAAGGCAACCCAGCTAGGCAGCCTTCCGGGCTTCCTCGACCGGAACGGCGTCAACCATTGCCCAGCCACGCTCGTCCGCGATCTGGCGGGCGGCGAAGCGTTCGGCGGCGTGGACGTCATCAAACGTCTCGGTGCGGATCCGGCCGCAGTCCGTGTCCAGGTACGTGACTTCGAAGTACTGGGTGCTTTCCATGGACTAAGTGTGCCGCCGGGCACTGACACTAAGTGGCCATCAGTCCGGCGTGTTGCCAATCCGCAGCACCCGTTCCCGTGCCAGGTCCTCGGCTCGCCGGGCCCTACCCGCCGCCCGATCAGCCTGCTGCGCTTGGGCAGCGGCCAGATCGCGCCGTTTCCTGGCCGCTTTGAGCTCCGGTTCGCACCGGGCCAGCTGCTCGCGCAGGTCCCGGGCCGTGTCGGAGAGTTCCGTTACCAGGGCAGTGGATTGGGCCAGCTCCGCATCACGCTGGCGGGCTTCATCGGCCGCCACGCTGGCTGTGTTTTCGGCTTCCTTCAGTGCGGCCCGTGCGCGTTCCTGCGCTGAGGGACTGGGCCGGCGCGGTTCCTCTCGGACGGCCTGCAGGCGGGGTCGCCCTGCAGCCTGCGGCGCAGTGGCTCCCGCCGGGGCGGCGTCGGAAGTCAGCGCTCCGGTCCTGCTGGACTCACCGCCAGGGGCCGGCGCGGAATCCGGTGCCGGCGTTGCTGGTGGGACCAGCCCCGGGAGTGCTACGGCGTCCGAAAGGTCCACCGCGTCGACACCGTCGGCGGACAGGCCCCGGAGGAGGCGACCGGACTGCACGGCCGCAGCTGCTCCCTCGTCCGCAGTCGCCGCCCGCAGCGTCCCTTCGACGTCCGCAGCGGTCGCCCCGCTGATCGTCCTGCCCTGCTGCTGGGCCACGTCCCGTGCTGCCTGGACTGCGCCGGCGAGAAGCCGGCGCCGTGTCTGTCCCAGCCGGCGCAGTGTCGTGGCATCAAGGGAGGACTGTGCAGCACGCATCGACTCTCCCAGCTCGGCGAGTTGCCGAAGGGTCTCCGGTCGCCGGGTCGCGAGCATGTTCACGGACCATGCGGCCAAGGACGGCTTGGGCAGGGCACGCACGTCCGCGGCGAGGGAATTCTTCGTGTTTGTGGCGCCGGCCGCTTTGGCAGCGGCGGTCCGGGCGGGGACAAAGTCGTCGAACGGGAGGGCATAGAGCCGCGCCGCAACGTCCGCCAGTCCGCGCTCTGCCATGCAAGAATCATAGAAGCCCGGCCCGGGAATGCGGCCGCAAAGGGGCAGTTCTGCTGGAGATAAAGGGCGCACATGATTGAAATAGCGGGGCTTCCAGCCCACATTCTGCTCGTCCACGCGGTGGTCGTGCTGGCGCCGATCGCCGGTCTCGGCGCGATCGTATATGCCGTCGCACCACGCTGGCGGAACTACCTGGCCTGGCCGCTGGGAGTGCTTTCGCTGGGCCTGGTTCCTGTGTCCCTGCTCACCGCGCAGGCCGGGGAGCAGCTGCAGAACGCCCGGCCCTCATCTGCCTTGATCCGCGAGCATGTGGAACAGGGGGACGTACTCAAGGCCGTCTCCGTGGTGTTCTTTGTGGTTATCGCGGCGACCCTGGTGGTCAGTTACGAGCCCATCGGCCGGTGGTTTGCCTTCCTGGGGCCGCTGCGGAGCAACCGTGCGGTCCGGCTGGCCCTCCTTGTCATCGCGGCGGCGGCGGGGGCCGTTTTCGTCTACCAAAGCATCGTAACCGGCCATTCCGGCTCGGCCTCGGTCTGGAGCACCTAAGCAGGACCCCACAGCCGGGCCGGGGCTGCAGCGATCAGTCCTGCCGCAGGGTCCGCGCCGAACGGCCCCGTTGCGGTTCGCGGTTCCGGAACAACGCCACCACCAAGACCGAGAAGGCGATCAGCTGCAGGACGGCCACGGCCAGGATCAGCAGCGGACGGCTGCTATACAGCGAGCCGTACAGCCCACCGCCCGCCAGCGCCCCGGCACCTTCAAACGCCGCGAAGACGCCGTACGCCGTGCCCTGGCGCCCTTCCGGGACGAGGTCCGCGATAAGCGCCTTGACGGTGGAATCCTGGATACCTGTGGCCGTTCCCCAGACCAGGACTCCGGCAAATGCCAGGCCTGCGGCGGGCGCCAGCGCCAGCGGCGGGACTGCTGCGATCAGCAGGGGAAGCGCGAGGAGCGCCGCCGCCCCGGAACGGTCGTAAATGACGCCGCTCGCGAGGGCGCCGAGGGCTGCGGCTGCCATCGCCCCGGCGTACAGCAGCGGTACCACCGCCACTGGAACTCCCGCCGTCGTCGTGAGGTGGAAGGCGATAACACCGAACGCCACCAGGCCGGCGCTCCAGAAGAATGCGGCGACAGCGAACAGCAGGAAACCACGGGTGAAGACCGTCGCCGGTCGGTCGGCACCGGGCGGGGGTAAGGCGTCGACGGCGGCAGGAACGGAAGACGGTACCCGGAGGCGCAGCCAGAACAGCATAAACATCGCTGCAGCTGCCGGCAGGGCCAGGACGGCGAAGGCCACCGACATGCTGCCGGTGGCGGCAAGTACTGCCGCGATCAGCACCGGCCCGAGGACCGCGCCGAGAAGGTCAAGTGATTTATGGACGGCGAAGCCGCGGCCCCGGCCGACTTGTTTGGTGACCGCTGCCAGCAGAACTGTCTTGGCCGGGCTGCGGATGGCCTTGCCAACGCGGTCTCCGATAATCAGAACGGACGCCAGCACCAATCCGGCTTCCCCGGCGAGCGGCGCCAAAGCGAGCAGGGGCACACAAACCGCGGTGAGCCCGTATCCGGCCAGCGTGAACGTCCAGTACCGGCGGGTGCGGTCCGCCCAGGGTCCGAACAGCAGCCGCAGTCCCTGCGCCGCGGCCTCGGCTGCGCCGGTCACAAGGCCAACGACCAGTGCAGAGGCGCCCAGCTGGGCCAGCAGCGGACCAGCCAGCGGCCGGGCGCCGTCGGAGACAATGTCGGCTGCCAGGCTCACCAGGCCAAAGCCGACCACCGGACCCCAGAGGCGGCGCCGGTTCGCGCCGGGCACGGAAGTGCCGGCCGCCGTCCTCTGACCCCGCTGTTCCATCTGCCAATGGTCGGCTGCTGACCGGCGCCAGGACAAGAGGCAGCCGGCCCGGGCCCGGAAGCGAGGCGCCGTCGGGGACCCGACAGCCGTACCTGGGGGACAAAAAAGATCGGCCCCGGCGAAATCGCCGGGGCCGATCTTTGCAACTCGAGCTTCCTGCCAGAATCGAACTGGCGACCTTCTCATTACGAGTGAGACGCTCTACCAACTGAGCTAAGGAAGCATCCGCGTGAACCGCCCGGGTGGCCCGAACGCCTCATGCCAGAGATAACTGTAGTAGAGGCCTCCGGCCCGGTCAAAATGGGCTCAGCAGACCATGTTGTCCGCGGGGGTCTTTCCGTCGACAAAGTAGCCGTCCACGGCGTTGCCGATGCAGTCGTTGGAGCGGCCGTAGGCCGTGTGGCCTTCACCCTTCCAGGTCAGCAGCGAGGCCGTGCCGAGTTGCTTGCGCAGGGAGCCGGCCCACTCCACCGGGGTCGCAGGGTCGCCGGTGGTGCCAACCACAACGATGTCGGTGGAACCCGTATATTCCACCGGGGCGGGCGTCCTGATGTTTTGGTACGGCCAGTCCGCGCAGCTTGTGCCGCCGTAGGCGAAGTAGGAGCCCAGCGTGGGCGAGAGTTCCCGCAGCTTTTGTTCTTCGGCACGCATCGAGGCTGTGTCCGCTGCCATCGGATAGTCGAGGCAGTTGATGGCATTAAAGGCGAAGGCCGAGTTGGCGGAGTAACTGCCGTCCGGTTCACGGTCGGCGCCGAAATCGGCGAGCCGGAGCATCGGGGTCATGTCGCCCTTGATGGCGCTGCCGAGGGCCTGCGTTAGGGCAGGCCAGTTGTCGTCGTTGTAGAACGGCAGGATAAAGCCGCTGACAAACATCGAAGCGTTGACGACCCGGCCGTCCTTGGCTGCCCTCGGATTCACCTCAACGCCCTTGATGATGTCCTGGATCTGGCCGATGGCCTGATCCGGGGTGCCGCTGAGCGGACAGCCGCTGTTATCGAGGCAGTCCGTTACGTAGGCCCGGATGGCCTTCTCGAATGCCTTCGCCTGCCCGCTGGTCAGGTCCTCGAAGCTGAGGGAGGGATCCATCGCGCCGTCAAGGACCATACGGCCAATGTTGTCCGGGAACAGGGAGGCATAGGTGGAACCTAAGAAGGTTCCGTAGGAGTAGCCGAGGTAGTTCAGCTTGCTGTCATTGAGCACACCGCGCAGGACGTCAAGGTCCTTGGCGGCGCTGACGGTGTCGACGTGGCCGAGCACCGGTCCGGTCTTTTCCGCACATTTGGCCGCGATGGCCTGGTTGTCCGCCATGGCTTCAGCGAGCCCCGCGTCGGTGTCCAAGGCGTAGACCTTGGCGCGGGAGGCGTCGCGTTCCTGGTCGGTGAGGCAGGTGACGGGGGCGGATCGTTTCACCCCGCGCGGATCGAAACCGACGATGTCGTAGCTGGCCCGCACTTTCTCCGAGATATTGGTGGCGCCGGCGTCCCGCACGAAGTCGTAGCCGGAGCCGCCGGGGCCGCCGGGGTTGACCAGCAGGCTGCCCTTTTTGCTGTTGCCCGACGTTGCCAGCTTCAGGGCCGCGATTTCGATGGTATCGCCGTCGGGCTTGCTGTAGTCCAAGGGCACTTTCACCTTGGTGCACTGGAAGTCGCCCTCGCAGCGGGTCCAGTTGAGCTGCTGGGAGTAGAAGCTGCGCAGTCCCTCCGGCGCTGCCGCGGCGATCGAGGGGTCGGCCGTCTGCTGGGCGTCCTTCGCGCCGCCGTCGCCAGTCCCGAAAAGACTGCAAGAAGACAGGATAAGTGCCATCACCAAGCCGAGCGCCAGAGCGCCGACGCCCCGCGCCCAGGCCGCGGGGGGTCGGTTCCTGGCGGGCAAAGATGGTTGCGTCATGCGGTTCTCCTTGGGAATGGAACGGGCAACTCGGAGCGGATGGAGCAGATCGAGCCGTGCAGGGTCAGATGAGGCTGGCGGCCATGGCCTCGATGGTCAGCAGCGGCGCCACGTTCGATGTGGTGATGCGGTTGCGGGCCTTGTTGATGGCGTCCATGCGGGCAAGAGTCGTTTCCGCGGTGGAATGCCCGGCGAACGCAACCAGATCGGCCCTCAGTTCAATGTTGACCAGCTCCACGGCGTTCCCCAGCTGGATGATCAGCACATCCCGGTAAAAGGACAGCAGATCGGTCAGGGTGCGGTCGAGGGAGTCTGTCACCGAACGCTTGGCGCGGCGTTTCTGATCGTCCTCAAGCTGTTTGACCTGGCCGCGCATGGCCGGCGGCAGCGTGCCGCTTTCGGGTGCTCCGAGGGTGGCCAGCAGGGCGGCTCTTTCGGCGGCGTCGCGCTCATCGTTGGAGCTGTTCGCCTCCTCGGTGGCGATCTTAACAAGCTTTTCCGCCATCAGGACGGCGGCGGTAACTCCCCGCAGGGCCAGGGGGAACCGCACTGTTTCGAGGCGGCGCTCACGGGCCTCGGGATCCCGGGCCAGCCGGCGCGCGATCCCAACATGGCTTTGAGCTGCCCGGGCCGCCCGTTCGGCGACGGCCGGGTCGACGCCGTCGCGCCTGACCAGCAGGGCAGCGACATCGGCAGCAGGCGGAAGGCGCAAGGCCACTGCCCGGCAGCGGGAGCGGATAGTAACCAGGACATCGGCAGGGGACGGCGCACACAGCATCCAAATGGTGCGCGGGGTGGGTTCCTCGATGGCCTTGAGCAGTACGTTGGTGGTGCGTTCCGCCATCCGGTCCGCGTCCTCGACGACGATGATCCGCCACCGGGCCGAGGACGGCCGGTTCCCGGCCGTGGAAACCAGCTCCCGGGCCTCATCGATGGTGATGGTGACCTTTTCGGTGCGCACAAAGGCCACATCCGAGTGGGTTTCGCCCAGGATGGTCAGGCACGCCGCGCACTCGCCGCAGCCGCGCAGGCGGACATCGTCCTGATCGCAGTTCAACGCTGCAGCGAAAGCCTTCGCAGCGTTGGACCGGCCGGACCCGGGCGGTCCGGTGAAAAGCCATGCATGGCTCAGCCCCGCACCTTGGGTCGCCTGGCGCAGTTGGGCCACAACAGCGGGCTGGCCCTGCAGATCATCCCAGACACTCATACGCCCGCACCCAGGTGCCGGGACAGCAGGGTTTCGACCCTGTCGAGGATCCGTGCCGCCAGCTGATCGACCGGGAGGCCGGCCGGGAGCACCAGATACTGCCCGGGCCGGGCCTCTGCCAGGTCCAGGAAGGAGGCGCGGATCCGGGCGTGGAACTCGTCCGCTTCGGATTCCAGCCGGTCCTCGGCCGCGTCGCCGGCGGTCCGGCGGCGGCGGCCCACTGCAGGGTCGACGTCGAGCAGAACCGTCAGATCCGGTTGCAGGCCCGAGGTGGCCCACTCGTTGATGCGTCGGACAGCGTCGGTGCCAAGGTCCCGGCCGGCGCCCTGGTAGGCGACCGAGGAGTCGATATAGCGGTCGGTGAGGACGATTTCACCGCGTTCGAGGGCTGGGCGGATGACCTGGCCCGCGTGGGCGGCGCGGGACGCCGCGAAGATCAACGCTTCGGTGTGCGCGTCGATGTGGCCGTGGCCGTGGTCCAGGACCAGGGAACGAAGTTTTTCCCCGATCGGGGTGCCACCGGGCTCCCGGGTCCGCAGCACCGTGCGGCCGCGCGATTCAAGGGCCGCTGCCAGCTCGGCTGCCTGCGTGGACTTGCCGGCGCCGTCGCCGCCCTCAAAGGCGATAAACAGTCCGGGGTTCTGGGTAGTCACCGCTCTAGACTACCGACAATCCCTGACAGCAGCGCGCTCCGGCGTCACACCTTGGCCGCCCCGCAACGCGCCAAAGTACGCTGTGACCATGAGTCTTTCCGAAGAACAGGCAGCGGCCCTCTCCGCAGAAACACTGGTTGTGGCGGCGGGCCGCCCGCCGCGTGAACGCGATGAACCGGTCAACCCTCCGCTGGTGCTCTCATCGACCTATTTTGGCACGGGACCCCTGGGCGACGGCGACCGCGGCTACGGCCGCTATTCCAATCCCACCTGGGATCCCTTCGAGCAAGCCCTCGGTCAGTTGGAGGGAGCCGAACTCCCGGGCCTGCTTTATGCGTCCGGCCTCGCTGCCGTCAGCTCCGCCCTGTCCCTGGTACCGGCCGGCGGGGTCCTGGTTATGCCCTCGCACAGCTACGCCGGATCCCTGGTGATGGCCACGGAACTTGCCGGGAAGGGTTTCCTGGACCTGCGCACCGTGGACATCGCGGACACCGACGCGGTCCTGGCGCAGCTTTCGCCGGCGGACGGGCGGCCCGCCAGCATGCTCTGGCTGGAGAGCCCCACCAACCCCATGCTCGGTGTCGCGGACATCCGGGCGCTCACGGCCGCCGCCCACGCCGCGGGCGCGGTGGTTGTCACGGACAACACCTTCTCCACCCCGCTGGTGCAGCAGCCACTGGCGCTGGGCTCCGACGTTGTGCTGCATTCGGTGACGAAGTACCTCTCCGGCCACTCCGATGTTGTGCTGGGCGCCCTGGTGACGTCCGACGCCGGGCTCCGCGCCGCGCTGCTGCACCACCGCACCATCCACGGCGGCATTGCAGGGCCCTTCGAGGCCTGGCTGGCGCTGCGCGGGCTGCGCACGCTGGCCCTGCGGGTGGAGCGGTCGCAGGCTTCGGCAGCGGTCCTCGCGGAGCGGCTCAGCACCCACCCCAGGGTCGGTGGCATCCGTTTCCCCGGCCTTGCCTCCGATCCCGGCCACAGCCGGGCCAAGAGCCAAATGAAGGGCTTCGGCTCCGTGCTGTGTATTGAAGTGGCTCCCGTGGCCGGTCCCGCGGGCACCCTGAGCGGTGCCGATGCCGCGGACCGGATGATCCGTGCACTGCGGCTGTGGCTGCCGGCCACCTCTCTGGGCGGCGTGGAGTCCCTGATCGAACGGCGGCGCCGGCACACCGCCGAGCCGGCCAGTGTGCCGGACAACCTGGTCCGTATGAGCGTAGGAATAGAAAACGTCGAGGACCTTTGGGCCGATTTGGAGCAGGCCCTGGCGGGCTTGGCCAGCTAGGCTGGGGTCATGGACGGAAGAGCGCTTATTTACTATGTTGAAACAGGGATCTATTTTCTCTTGGCCCTGGTAGCACTTGCCCTTGAGGTGTGGGCGTTCTTCGATTGCCTGCGGCACAAAGCGAACGTCTTTGAGGCCGTCTCCAAGCGCACCAAGACGTTCTGGCTCGCCCTCACCGGCGGTGCCATGGCCGTGGGCCTGCTTTCCCTGGTGGGCGGCGGCGGCGGAGGCCTTTTGGGCCCGCTGGGGTTGTTCGGGCTCGTCGCCGTAACGGCGGCCTCCGTGTACCTGGCCGACGTCCGGCCTGCAGTCAAGGACGCCGGCCGCGGCGGCAGCCGCAACATGGGCCCTTACGGACCCTGGTAGTCCCCAGCCACCGGCAACCATTCAGGGCCCGGGCGCAACCGCGTTCCAGGCCACTGTTAGCTCGCCCAGCCGCCACCGGCCGGGTCCGTCCCGGACCGGCCAGCCGCCATCGAGCAGTGAACGGCACATGGAAGTCCACCGCTGCCGGTTCCCGAACGACGCAAGGGGCGCAGCGTCCAGCCAGGCCTTGTCCATTGCCTGCAGGAAGGCCTGAATCCTTTCGCCCGGAACGTTACGGTGGATCAGGGCTTTCGGCAGTCGCTCGGCCACTTCCGAGGGCAGTACAAAACTCCCGAACCGCATGGACAGGCTCAAGCTCAGCGGTTGCCGGGCGTCCAGTGCTACCCAGGTGACCCGGCGGCCGATCTCGTCGCAGGTCCCGTCGATGAACAGCCCGTCCGGGGCCAGACGCCCCTGCACCAGCCGCCAGATCGCGGCGACGTCCGTTTCCTCATATTGCCGCAGCACATTAAACGCCCGCACCAGGACCGGCCGGCCGGCCACCGGCAGTTCGAAGCCGCCGAGCTGGAAGCTAAGCCCCGGCCGTTCCAGCTCCTTGGCCAGGCGGACCCGTTCCGGCTCGATTTCGATGCCGACCACACGCACATCGGGACGGATCACGGACAGCCGTTCAAAGAGTTCGACGGCGGTCGCCGGGGAAGCCCCATAACCCAGGTCCACCACGAGGGGATCGTCCGCCGCGCGCAGCCGCCAGGCCTGCGGACCGGTCAGCCAGCGGTCCAGCCGCCGCATCCGGTTGGGATTGGTGGTGCCCCGGGTAATGTTGCCCACCGGCCTGCCCGTTCGGGGTCCGTTCCTGGCCACGCCCTGGTTCCGCGGGGGCGATACCCGCTCTGCCTTTTGCACCACACGCCAACCATATCTTCCAGTGCCGTGCCGGCCCGGAACGGCAGTTGATGCCGGCCCGGAACGGCACCGAATGAATCCGGCGGTGCCGCACTGTCCGGTCGATGTAACGCTGAGCCACCGCCGGGACCGCTCGGCTAGGATGAAAACCATGACATATCAGCTGATTCTGCTGCGCCACGGCCACAGCGAATGGAACGCCAAGAACCTGTTCACCGGCTGGGTGGACGTTGACCTCAACGACCAGGGCCGGGCCGAAGCGGTTCGCGGCGGCGAGCTTCTTGTGGAGAACAACATCCTCCCGGACGTCCTGTACACCTCACTGCTGAAGCGGGCCATCAACACCGCCAACATCACCCTCGACAAAGCCGACCGGGGCTGGATCCCGGTCAAGCGGGACTGGCGGCTCAATGAGCGCCACTATGGCGCGCTGCAGGGCAAGGACAAAGCCCAGACCCTCGCCGAATACGGCGAAGAGCAGTTTATGACCTGGCGCCGGTCCTATGACACCCCGCCGCCGCCCCTGCCCGACGACTCCGAGTTCTCCCAGGCGCATGATCCGCGCTACGCGGACCTCGGCGCCGCGCTGCCCCGCACCGAGTGCCTCAAAGACGTCCTGGTCCGCCTGCTGCCCTACTGGGAATCCGACATCAGGGAAGACCTCAAGGCCGGTAAAACAGTACTGGTCACGGCCCACGGCAACTCGCTGCGTGCCCTCGTCAAGCACCTTGACGGCATCAGCGACGAAGCCATCGCCGGACTGAACATCCCCACCGGAATCCCGTTGGTCTACGAACTGGACGAGGACTTCAAGCCGCTCAACCCGGGCGGCACCTACCTCGATCCCGAGGCCGCGGCCGCAGCCATCCAGGCCGTCGCGAACCAGGGCAAGAAGTAGCGCCTGCGGCATAATCGCCAATTCAACGACGACGGCCGGTCACCCCAAGGTGACCGGCCGTCGTCGTACTCTTCGCCGTTCAAACGGCCGAGTGGTTAGCTGTGTTCGATGCCGTTCGGCTGCCAGGCGCCGGTGACCAGGTAAGTGACCTTTTGCGCGACGGACACGCCGTGGTCCGCGAAGCGCTCGAAGTAGCGGCTGGCGAGGGCGACGTCGACAGTCGTCGCGGGGGACTCGTGCCAGTCACTGCGGGCGATAGCTTTGAAGACGCTCAGGTGCAGATCATTGACCGCGCTGTTGGCTTTCATGATGTCCCGGGCGAATTCAAGGTCGCGGGTTTCCAGCAGTGAGGTGAGCTTGCGTGCGATCAGAAGGTCGTGCTCGGCGAAGCTCATAAACGTGTCGCGCAGCTGTGCGGGGACCACTGTGGCGGGGTAGCGGAGCCGGGCAAGCTGGGCAAGGTGACGGGCGAGGTCGCCCATTCGCTCCAGCGAGGCACTCATGCGGAGGGAGCCTACGATCATCCGCAGGTCGCTTGCCACCGGGCCCTGCAGGGCGAGAATGTCGATGGCGCGCTCGTCCAGGCTGTTCTGCAGGAAGTCGATCCGGGCATCGGCCGCGATGACGTCCTCGGCCAGATCGATGTCGGCGCCATCGAAGGCAGCGGTGGCCTTCTCCACAGCCTCACTGACCAGCATTGAGATTTCTACGAGCTGTTCCCCGACTTGGGTGAGTTCTTCCTGAAAAACCTTGCGCACGTGTGCGTCCTTTCCCTTGAAACATCGTCGGCCGTCGCGGCGGTCGACCCATTTCGTTTCACCTATCGGCGCTTCAACTGTTCAGTCTTCCAGCGCCTGGTGAACTGTTGCGCCCCTAAAGGTGAACGTTAGCTGAACCACGCCGGGAATGGCGGGAGATTAGCCGTTCCGACGCGGGCCAGCGCATAAGCTGGGGCCGTGGACCCTATGCTTATCGGCGTGATCGCCGGCCTGATCGGCCTCTCGCTTGGCGTCTTCGGCGTGCTCGCCTTCCGGGTCAGCGAGCAGCAGCGCAAGCTGGTGGACGTGGAGTCTGAGGAGCCGGCGCTTCCGCAGGGCGCCGCCGAGGTGCTGGCCGCCGTCGGCAGGGCTTTTGTTGTGGTGGACGCGATCGACGGCGTCGTCCGCGCCAGCCCGGCCGCCTACGCCTACGGGCTGGTTCGCGGCCACACCCTGGTCCATGACCAGCTTCTGGAGATGACTGCCAAAGTGCGTCGCGACGGCGTCATCCTTGAACGGATCCTCGAACTTCCCCGGGGCCCGCTGGGGCAGGGAACCATGGTGGTCCAGGTGCGCGCGGCAGTGATCGCTGAGGACTACATCCTCCTGCTGGCCGACGACCGGACCGAGTTCACCCGCACCGAGGAAGTTCGCAATGACTTTGTTGCCAACGTGTCCCATGAATTGAAGACACCCGTCGGCGCCATTTCGCTGCTGGCGGAGGCGCTGGAGTCCTCCGCGGACGACCCCGATGCCGTACGCCGCTTCGCCAGGCGTACCCACAAGGAATCCATGCGCCTGGCAGCCCTGGTCCAGGACATCATCGAGCTGTCCCGGCTGCAGGGATCAAATGTTGCAAAGCAGGGCCGTGCGGTGGATATCAATACCGTCGTTGCCGAGGCAGTGGACCGCTCCCAGCTGCCGGCCGAGAGTAAGAACATCGATCTGGTAGTGGCCGGCCGCACCGAGGCGATGGTTTACGGCGACCAGGACCAGCTGGTGACCGCCCTGCGCAACCTGATCGATAACGCGATCCGGTACTCCCCGGAAAACACCAGGGTCGGAGTCGGGATCCGGGTCAAGGACGGCCTCGTGGCCGTTTCCGTGACGGACCAGGGCGGGGGCCTCAGCCCCGAGGACCAGGAACGGGTCTTTGAGCGCTTTTACCGGGTGGACGCGGCACGGTCGCGCCACACCGGCGGTACCGGACTGGGCCTGAGCATCGTCAAGCACGTTGTCGCCAACCACGGCGGCGAGGTGACGCTCTGGTCCAAGCCCGGGCAGGGCTCCACGTTCACGATCCGGCTTCCGGAGCTGGAGGGGCAGGACGTCGGCGACGGTTCGGACGCGCAAGCGCCTGCGGACCGGGCAGCCGAGCAGTCCACTGCCCGCGGTCCGTCCGAGCATCCCAGACCACCACGACGGGACGCCGCCGGCGCCCATGAGCAAGGAGCTACCGCTTGAGCAGAATTCTTATTGTCGAGGACGAAGAGTCATTCAGCGACCCGCTGTCATATCTCTTGGGCAAGGAAGGGTTCGAGGTGGCGATTGTAGACAACGGTCTGGACGCCATCACCGAATTCGACCGGAACGGTGCCGACCTGGTGCTGCTGGACCTGCAGCTGCCCGGGCAGTCAGGCACCGAAGTCTGCCGGCAGCTGAGGCAGCGCTCATCGGTCCCGGTCATCATGCTGACCGCGAAGGACGCAGAGATTGACAAGGTTGTTGGGCTGGAACTCGGCGCCGACGACTACGTCACCAAGCCGTACTCTTCCCGGGAGCTGGTGGCACGGGTCCGGGCTGTGCTGCGCCGCCAGGGTGAGCCTGAGGAACTGGTGTCCAGCACAGTACAGGCCGGGCCGGTCCGGATGGACATTGAGCGGCACGTGGTCACGGTAAGCAGTGAGCAAGTGTCCTTGCCGCTCAAGGAATTTGAACTGCTGGAAATGCTGCTGCGGAACTCCGGCCGCGTCCTGACCCGGGGGCAGCTGATTGACCGGGTTTGGGGGTCTGATTACGTGGGGGACACCAAGACCCTGGATGTCCACGTTAAGCGGCTTCGCAGCAAGATCGAGCCGGATCCTTCGGCGCCGCGGCACCTGATCACGGTTCGCGGCCTGGGTTATAAGTTCGAGCCGTAAGCCCTGACCGGTCCAAATAACTAAAGCGAGGGGCGCCGGGTCTGGATATTTCAGACCCGGCGCCCCTCGCTTTAGTAAAAAGCTCTTGGTTCTAGCTTCCCGACGGCGTCGGCGTCGAGGTAGGCGTCGTCGCGGCAGAGTCGGTCGGAGTGGCGGACGACGTCGGAGTGGCCGACTCGGTCGGCGTGGCGGTTGGCAGGTACTGCTTGTAGTCGGAGATCGTGGCGTCCAGTACCGGGACCTTGAACGTGGTGCTCTGGTTAGTGCCGTCCTCGCGGAGGCTAACCTCGACGAGGGAGCCCGGGGCGCCGCCGGTGGTGCTCAGGATCGCCTCGTCGGTGGATTCGTTCAGCAGTGTGTACGAGTTCTTTTTGACCGGGACCTGGGTCTGGGAGCCGGCCGAACCCCGGATGGTCAGGGTCACGTCGGTGGAGGACGAGTTGTAGACAGCGCCGACGACGCGGCCGGGCTTGTCTTCAGCGGAAGAGATGATCATCATGTTGCGCAACTGCAACGGGCCAACGTTGGCCTGGGTTCCATCTGACGCAGCATACTGCTGGGAGGTCTGCTGGGGGTTGATGTAGCCGCAGCCCGTTACGGACAGCAGGCTGATGGCCAGAGCAGCCGTCGCGATTGCCAGCTTGCCGCGCTGGCCCCGGTTGGAAGCAGAGAAACCCACGTCACGCACTCCTTGAGAGTCTTGGAACATTATTCAGCCATAGCCTATCGGCAATCCTGGTCAAACCATGATTCGGGCGGGACGCAATCCTGCAGACTCGTGGGCCTGCCCGCCACGCACGCGGTGTCCCGGCACTCTTGGCAAAGGACTTTCAATACACTAATATCCGCTTTCGTCAAGAGGTCTGACGGGGTCGATTAAGGCCATTTTCCCCGTATTCATGCGGTTCTTGGGCGGGTTCCATGGCAGTTGTATGCCTTAAACGTGATAAACTGGTCTGCGGGAAAGGGGAATGTCCACATGGTTTTTGAGGTCGGCGAGACAGTAGTTTACCCTCACCACGGTGCAGCAAAAATTGAAGAAATCAAGATGCGCACTGTCAAGGGCGAAGAGAAGATGTATCTCAAGCTCAAGGTGGCTCAGGGTGATCTGACCATTGAAGTTCCAGCAGAAAACGTTGACCTAGTTGGGGTCCGGGACGTAGTGGGCAAAGAAGGTCTGGAGCACGTATTTGAAGTGCTGCGGGCCGAGTTCACTGAAGAACCCACCAACTGGTCACGTCGATACAAGGCAAACCTGGAGAAGCTTGCTTCCGGTGACGTCATCAAAGTGGCAGAGGTCGTTCGTGACCTGTGGCGCCGCGATCACGACCGGGGTCTCTCCGCAGGGGAGAAGCGCATGCTGGCCAAGGCACGCCAGATTCTGATTTCAGAACTGGCGCTGGCCGAGAAGACCGACGAAGAGAAGGCTGCAAGCGTTCTCGACGAGGTTTTGGCTTCCTAAACAAGAGTTGAACAGAAAAGAACTAAACCCCGGTAGCCTAGCGGCTGCCGGGGTTTCTTGTGCCCGCCTGATAGCGCAGTGGGATGCCGCTCGCGCCGCGACGTAGTCTTGTGCGCATGGACTCTGCACCAAAAACCCCCGTCACCGCGGTCATCGTTGTGGCTGCCGGCTCCGGCCAGCGCCTGGGCTACGGGATGCCCAAAGCCAAGGTCCCGTTGGGCGGGGACAGCATCCTCACCCACGCCCTGCGGGGCGTCGCCGGATCCGGCATTGCGCAGCAGATTTGCGTCGCCATCCCGCCCGGCGACCCGGAGCTCCTCGCCCTCTGCGAGGCCTTCACCCGGGAGCTCAAGGCCGAGCGGCCGGACACGCCCGGTGACGGCGAAGCCGGAGATGTCCCGGTGGTGACAATTGTCGACGGCGGTGCCACCCGTGCCGAGTCGGTCCGCGCCGGGCTGGCAGCGCTCTTGCCGGCCACCGAAGCTGTCCTGGTGCACGACGCCGCCCGAGCACTGACGCCGGAAGCTGTTTTCCACCGGGTGTCCCGCGCCCTTACGGCCGGCGCGCTGGCCGTCATTCCCGTTATGCCCGTGGTGGACACGGTCAAAACCGTGCAGCCGACGTCCGGCGACGGCGCCGCGATCGCCCCGGAACTTGTCACCGGCACCGCTGCCCGGGAAACCCTGCGGGCGGTGCAGACCCCGCAGGGCTTTGAGCTTGCGACCCTGCGGCGCGCCCACGCGGCGGCAGCCGCCTTCGACGCCGGACAGACCGCGGCCGTCACCGATGACGCCATGCTGGTGGAACTGTTGGGCGTCCCGGTCCACGCGGTGCGCGGCGCCAGCCAATCGCTGAAGATCACCACCCCGCTGGACCTGATCATCGCCGAGGGGCTACTGGAAGGCCCGCTGGGCGTCCGCTGGGTGGAAGGCTGAGCATGTCCGGAACGCAGAAACCGCCGTTGCCCCTCATCCCGCGGACCGGAATCGGCATCGACGTCCACGCCTACGCCCCAGCGGACGCACCCCAGCCGCTCTGGCTTGGCGGCCTGTTCTGGGACCGGGAACGGGGACTGTCCGGCCACTCGGACGGCGACCCCGTCGCCCACGCTGCCGCCGACGCCCTGTTCTCTGCCTGCGGTATCGGTGACCTGGGCACCCATTTCGGTACCGACCGCCCGGAGTACGCCGGCGCCTCAGGGGTGACCCTGCTGGCCGAGGCTGCCCGGATCGTCCGCGCCGCAGGTTTCGAAATCGGCAACATCGCCGTGCAGTTCGTCGCCAACAGGCCCAAGTTCGGCCCCCGCCGGGAGGAATCCCAACGGGTTCTCAGCAAAGCAGCAGGCGCGCCGGTCAGCGTCTCGGCAACCACAAGCGACGGACTTGGATTTACCGGCCGCGGCGAAGGGATTTCAGCCATGGCGACCGCCCTCGTTTACCCTGCCAAGCCCGCGCCCCAGGAATCGGTCGCCTAGGCTTGACGGAAGATCCCTTCCCGCAAGACCAGGAGACCTCCCGTGAAAAAGCTGCTGCCCGCCGTCGTCGTTCTGGCCGGACTGCTGCTGACCGGCTGCACCGCGACACCGAAGATGGGACTCCCGGAGAGCTGCGCGTTCCTCAACAAGGACACCTTCGTCCCCACCGGCAACCAGCAGCAAAAGGCTGAGCAGATCTCCAAGCACTACCAGGAGGTCGCGGACAAGGTGGCGTCCGAGGTGGCCGACCCAATCCAGAAGATGGCGGACATCATGACGGCGGTGGCGGGCACCTCGCTCGGGGCCACGAGCGCCGAGCAGACCAAGCAGTTGACGGAACAGAACAACAGGATCGGCGAGTACTGCAAGTAGTCGCCCGGGGTGCTCCGCACGCCGGGGCTTGGATCCCCATCGGCTAATCTGGAGCGGTGACCCTGCGCTTCTATGACACTGCATCCGCCGAAGTCCGTGACTTCGTCCCCCTGGTTCCGGGCAAAGTGAGCCTCTACTACTGCGGCGCCACGGTGCAGGGCATGCCGCACGTCGGCCACATCCGCTCTGCCATCGCCTTTGACCAGCTCACCCGCTGGCTGCAGTACCGTGGCTTCCGCGTTACCGCGGTCCGCAACGTCACCGACATCGACGACAAGATTCTGGCCAAGTCGGCGGATTCGTTCGCCCCTGACTTTGAGGACGAACCGGGCGCCGTCCGGAATGAGGAATGGTGGGCACTGGCCTACCGTTACGAGCAGGAATTCCTCAAGGCCTATGACACCCTTGGCGTCGCCCGCCCCACGTACGAACCTCGGGCCACCGGCCACATCCCGGAAATGCATGCACTGATCGCCCGATTGATCGACCGCGGCCACGCCTACCCGGCCCTGGATAACTCCGGGGATGTCTACTTCGATGTCCGCTCCTGGCCCAAGTACGGCTCCCTGACGCGGCAGAACATCGATGACATGCAGGGCGCGGCCGACGCCGACCAGCGCGGGAAAAAGGACGCCCGCGACTTCGCGCTCTGGAAGGGCCACAAAGACGGGGAACCGACGACGGCGCGCTGGGACTCGCCGTGGGGCACCGGCCGGCCCGGCTGGCACCTGGAATGCTCCGCGATGGCGGGCAAGTACCTCGGAAACGGGTTCGACATCCACGGCGGCGGGCTGGACCTGCGCTTCCCGCACCATGAAAACGAGATGGCCCAGTCCCAGGCCGCCGGCCACGGCTTCGCGAACTTCTGGATGCACAACGGCATGGTCACCTACGCCGGCGAGAAAATGTCCAAGTCCATCGGCAACACCATCAGCCCCGCCGAAATGCTGGATTTGGCCCCGGCACGGGTTGTCCGCTATTACCTCGGGCAGGCGCAGTACCGCTCCGTGCTGG
Source organism: Arthrobacter sp. EM1 (assembly GCF_029964055.1). Classification (NCBI taxonomy): domain Bacteria; kingdom Bacillati; phylum Actinomycetota; class Actinomycetes; order Micrococcales; family Micrococcaceae; genus Arthrobacter; species Arthrobacter sp. EM1. Next base: position 260,833 of record NZ_CP124836.1, read on the forward strand.
ATTACCAGCCAACGTCGCTGCAGGAAGCCGCAGCCGCCGTCGAGCGCATCGACGGGTTCATCAGCCGCGCCGTCCGGGCCCTCGCCGACGGCGGAAGCTACGGCTTCGCCACCTACGGGAAAGTACCCGAAGCCTTCGAACGCGCCATGGACGATGACCTCAACGTGCCCCAGGCCCTCGCCGTCCTGCACGAGACCGTTCGGGCCGGCAACACCGCCCTGACCGCCGGCCGGCCCGACGAGGCCCGGCAGGCGCTGGACAGTGTCACGGATATGCTGCGTGTCCTTGGTCTCCATAACACCGCGCGGCCCGCTGTGGACGAGGAAGGCAACGAGGCCCTCGCCGTGCTGGTCGAGGCACAGCTCGCGGCCAGGGCGCAGGCCCGCGGCAGCAAGGACTGGGCCGCCTCCGACGCCATCCGCGATACCCTCTCCGCCGCCGGCGTTGTGGTCGAGGACGGCCCGGACGGCGCCAGCTGGAGCCTCAAGCGCGGCTGATGCCCGGACGGCGGGTGGCCTCCGGCCAGGCGGAATGCCGGCCCCGGATCTCCCTGCCGGTCGAGGATTTAACTCGAGTCAGTAGACTGGAGTTCAGACTTGTCAACTAATCGCGTATTTAAAGGGTGAAACTCATGGCCAATAACGGTCGCCGCTCGGTCAAAATGAAGAAGGGCCCCACTGTCGGAACCGGCGGTCACGGCCGCAAGGCACTTGAAGGCAAGGGGCCCACCCCCAAGGCCGAGGACCGCCCCTACCACAAAGCGCACAAGAACAAGCAGCTTGCTGACCGGTCCGCGGCCAAACGACCGGGAGCTCCGCGCAACGCCGGCGCCCGCTCCGGCCCCAAGGGCCGTGCCACTGAAGAAGTCGTCACCGGACGCAACTCGGTTGTGGAGGCGCTGCGCGCCGGGATCCCGGCCAAGGCCCTGCACGTGGCAATCCGCATCGAGATGGATGACCGCGTCAAGGAGTCCCTCAAGCTCGCTGCTGAGCGCGGCATCCCGCTGCTCGAAACCGGCAAGCCCGAGCTGGACCGAATGACCGACGACGCCATCCACCAGGGCCTTGTCCTGCAGATCCCGCCCTATGAATACCAGGACGCCTACGAGCTTGCCGAGGAGACTCTCGGAAGCTGGAAGAAGGGCCACGTAGCCAACGCGCCGCTTTTCGTCGCGCTCGACGGCATCACCGACCCCCGTAACCTCGGCGCGATCATCCGCTCGGTTTCGGCTTTCAGCGGCCACGGCGTCATCGTTCCCGAGCGCCGCTCCGTCGGCGTCACGGCCTCGGCTTGGAAGACCAGCGCCGGTGCCGCCGTCCGCGTTCCCGTTGCACGTGCGGCCAACCTGAACAACACACTGAAGGCCTTCAAGAGCATGGGCATTTATGTTCTCGGGCTCGACGGCGACGGCGACGTCTCACTCCCGGACCTCGCCCTGGCCACGGAGCCGGTCTGCATAGTCGTTGGTTCCGAGGGCAAGGGCCTCAGCCGCCTGGTCCGCGAAAACTGCGACCAGATCGTTTCCATCCCGATTGACTCGGCGATGGAATCGCTCAACGCCTCCATGGCGGTCGGCATCTCCCTCTATGAGATCTCCCGTCAGCGGGCCGCTAAGTAACGACCGCTCGTTGCTGCGGCTCTGACGCTCTCTCACGTTTGGCGCGGCTTTTGGGGACGCTCTCTCACGTTTGGCGCGGCTTTTGGGGACGCTCTCTCACGTTTGGCGACGCTTTTGGGGACGCTCTCTCCCCTTTGGTGCGGGAGCGTTTCCTGATGAGTCGCGAAAGGTGCGGGAGCGTTTCCTGATGAGTCGCGAAAGGTGCGGGAGCGTTTCCTGATGAGTCGCGAAAGGTGCGGGAGCGTCGGTTCTCCCACCGCTGTCCGCGGCAGGGACCCAAAATCCCCGGCCAAGCCTAGAACCTGTGGCGGTTGGCGAGCACCGGGAGTTTGGCCCGGGCGTCCTTGACAACGCCGGGATCCAGCTCGGTGAACAACAGGCCGGGTGCGGCGTCGAGCTCGGCCAGGATGTTTCCGAAGGGGGACACCACAACCGAGTGCCCGACGCCGGTGGGCGCCGCGCCCTTGGGCTCGATGCCCTGGCTGGCCGGGTCGCCCTGGCCGCAGGCGAGGACCAGGGTGGTGGAATCCAGCGCGCGGGCACGGGCCAGGAGCTTCCATTGCTCGGCCTTGCCGGGGCCGGATCCCCAGGAAGCGCAGACGATGTTCACGTCGGCGCCGCGGTCCGCATTCTCGGTGAACAGATCCGGGAAACGGAGGTCATAGCAGGTGGTCAGGCCGAAGGTCATGCCTTCGAATTCGAAAGTGACCGGTTCGTCCCCGGCGTCGACGGTGTCTGATTCCGCGAAGCCGAAGGCATCGAAGAGGTGGATCTTGTCGTAGCTGGCTTCGATTCCCCGGCCGGTGACCAAGAGCGTGTTGCGTACCTTGGCGCCGTCGTCGGCAGCCCCCGGCGTGAACATCCCTGCGATGATAAGGATCTCCTGTTCGTCCGCAATGGCGCGCACTCGTGTTGCCCACGGGCCGTCCAGCGGCTCGGCGATGTCCAACAGCGAGTTGCCGAAGGCACGCATCGTGGCCTCGGGAAACACAACGAGTTCGGCGCCGCCGGCCTTGGCCCGAATGGAGTAGTCCTCCACGAGGGCCAGATTTTCGGCAAGGTCGCGTCCGGTAATGATTTGAGCAAGTGCAATTCGCACTGTTACCTCCGATTGGGAGCCTGTCCCAGTATGGAACGCTGCTATTCCGTAGACTTCATATCGTCAGGAAATCAGAAACCGGGGCTAGTCGACTGGCCCCGCTAAACTTTGAGCAATGGTAATGACCTACGTAGATACAGCTTCCACCGTAGACGCTTCGCGTGCGTTTCCGCTGGGAATCAGTGTTCCGAGCACCGGTTCACCGGCCGCGGACGACCCCCGGGGGGCCGTCGCGAATGTGGCTGTCTACGCGCCCGGCGTGGCCACTCTGGAGATCTGCTACCAGGCGCCAGGCGGTACCTGGCAGCTAAAAACGCTGCCAAATCTGACCGACGGTGTGCACCACGGCATCGTCGAAGGCATTCCGGTCGGTTCCCGGTACGGTTTCCGGGCCACGCCGGACCACGAGGCGCTGCCGCTGCCCATGCCTGCCGCGGATTTCGACGCCGACGGCGTGCAGCCCCTGCTGCTGGACCCTTACGGCCGTGCCGTGGACGAGCGCGAGGACTTCATCACCAGCGTCCGGATGGACAGCGCTTTCGATTGGGGTGATAACCGCGGCCCCAGGGTGCCGTGGCGCAACACCATCATTTACGAGGCGCATGTCCGCGGCCAGACCAAGCTGCACCCAGACATCCCCGAAGAGCTCCAGGGCACCTACGCGGGGCTGGCACACCCGGCCATGATCGAACACCTGATCGCGCTGGGAATCACCGCGGTCCAGCTCCTCCCGGTGCATTTCCACGTGGACGAACCGCACCTGCAGAACCTTGGTATGACGAACTACTGGGGCTACAACACGGCTGCTTTCTTCGCCCCGCATCCCCGCTACGCCACACAGGCCGCGCAGGCCGCCGGCGCGCAGGCCGTCCAGGATGAGTTCAAGGGCATGGTGAAGCTGCTTCATGGCGCCGGACTGGAGGTCATCCTCGATGTCGTCTATAACCACACTGCCGAGGGCGGCCGGGACGGACGGACCCTCAGCTTCCGCGGGCTGGGCGAGATGACTTACTACCGCAACGACGGCAACGGCAAGTACGTGGACACCACCGGCTGCGGCAACAGCCTGAACTTCGGCGAGCCACGGGTTGTCCAGCTGGTCCTGGACTCCTTGCGTTACTGGGTGACAGAGTTCCACATCGACGGGTTCCGGTTCGACCTTGCGGTGACGCTGGCGCGCAATGCCGCCAACGAATTCGATCCCCGGCATCCTTTCCTGGTTGCGATCGGCGCCGACCCGGTGCTGTCCGCCACCAAGCTCATCGCGGAGCCGTGGGACGTCGGCTACGGGGGCTGGCAGACCGGCCGCTTCCCGGCCGGCTGGGTGGACTGGAATGATCACTTCCGCGATGCCGTCCGCAGCTTTTGGCTCGCCGACCGTGCCGCGATCGACGCCGGCGGGCAAGGCAGCCCCGTGGCCAGCCTCGCGGACGCGCTTTCCGGCTCCGCGAGCCTGTTCGAGCCCTCCGGCCGGTCCCGGCTCGCTTCGGTCAACCTCGTCACGGCCCACGACGGTTTCACCCTCGCCGACCTTGTCGCCTACGACCGCAAGCACAACGAGGCCAACGGCGAGCAGAACCGCGACGGCCACGGCGATAACCGCAGCTACAACCACGGCTTCGAGGGACCCACGGAGGACGAGGACATCCTGGCCAAGCGTGCCCAGTCCAGCCGCAACCTGATGGCCTCGCTGATGATCTCCCAGGGCGTGCCCATGATCACCGCCGGCGACGAGGTGGGCCGCACCCAGCAGGGCAACAACAACGCCTACTGCCAGGACAACCCCATCACGTGGATCGATTGGACCAGCAATCCCGAGTCACACTCGATGCTGCGGACCACCAAGCGTGTCATTCGGCTCCGCAAGGAATTCCTGGCCGGCCAGCCGCACGATTACCCGACGCGGGAAAAGCAGTCGTACTTCCATTGGTTCGACGAGCACGGCGAGCCCATGGCCGGGGACCGCTGGCAGGACCCCGGACACCGGGTTGTTCAGCTCCTGCTTGGCTCCGACGACGGTCACGTTGACGGGCTTGTGGTGGTCAACGGCGGCGCCCGGGACGTCAAAGTCACGCTGCCGCTGCTCAGCAATGAGGACGGGACCGGTAACAGGCTCTTTGAATTGCGCCTGACCACCTCCGAGCTCCACGACCGGCGCCAGGGCGTCCGGGTCGCTTCCGGCGAACGGGACGTTGTCCAGGCCAATTCCATCAACATCTACCGCACTTAGTCCGGCGCCGGATCCAGACCAAAGGAAATCACAAATGAAGGCCCAGCGGCTGACAGCCCTGCTTGCCGTGCTGGTGGGACTGGCGGTGCTGGCCTTCGTCCTGGCAGGGGTCCCGCAGACCGGCGACGCTCCGCCCGGGGCCGCCACAACGGCCACCGAAACGGCCACCGAACCGGCCGCCGGGAACGCCACAATGGCCGCCGGGGCCGCCACAACGGCCGCGGGGCCCGCCGTTACCAACCCGTCCGGGCTGCCGGAAGTGAAGGTCGCCGAACTTCCGGCCGAGGCACGTCAGACGCTGTCGCTGATCGCCAGCGGCGGTCCGTATCCGTACGCCAGGGACAACATCGCATTCGGCAACTTCGAACGTATCCTTCCCCGGAAACCCGCCGGCTACTACAAGGAATACACTGTCGGGACGCCGGGCGAATCCGACCGCGGTGCCCGCCGGATCGTGGCCGGTAGGGACGGCGAAAAATACTACACGCCGGACCATTACAACTCGTTCACATTCATCAGCGAAAGCAAGTAGGGAACCGTGAAGATTTACTCCGCAGACACTTGGACCATCGAGGAACTGCAGGCATTGGTAGCCGACGCCGGACGCCGCGCCGTGCTGATTCCCGCCGCCGACACCAAAAGGGCCGTCCTTGAGTCGTTCGCGGCGACGCTGGACTTCCCGGCGGACTACGGAGTGAACCTGGACGCGCTCAACGACTCGCTGCACGAGTTCGCCGATGCCGTCGCCGACGACGCCCAGCGACCCGTCAGCTTCATTTGGGAAGTGCCGGCCGCCTTCCGCGCGGACCGATCCTTCGGAGTCATCTGTGAGATCCTGCAGGACGCCGAAAGCTACGCCGGAAAGAGCCTGGCCGTCATCGCCGTCTTCCGGTAACCGCCAAGGAACTGCGGCAGGAGGACGGCGACGCCGCTCGCAGGGATCAGGCGTTGACGATCAGGCCCAGTTCGGCCCTGGACGCCAGCGCCGAGTGCTTCGGGAGCACACGAACGGTGTAACCAAAGGACCCGGACCGGTCGATCACCAAGGTGCCGCTGAAGAGGTGACGGCCCCTGCCAAGATCTTCGACCGCCTTGAGTTCGGCCACCGTGACGTCGGCCAGCTCGTCGCTGTCCTCGGCCTTGCCGTAGGCCACCTCGACGGACACATCATCCGGTGTCAGCTCGTGCAGGGCCACGTAGGCGTTAACTTGGAGAATATCGCCGATCTGCGGGTCTTCCGAGACGCCCACCGAGTCAACGTGCTCTACCTGGATCTGCGGCCAGGCGGCCCGGACCCGGGAAACCCAGGCCGCAAGGGCCTTGGCCTCTGCGAAATTGTCTGCCACTGCCCGGCGGCCCGCAACGGCAGCCGGCCGGTACAGGACATTGACGTAGTCCCGGAGCATCCGGTCCGCGGAAACAGCGGGGCCCAGATGGGACATCGTGTGTTTGATCATCGAGACCCAATGCGTGGGAACAGCCTGCGGGCCGGACACTGAGGGTCCTGCGGCCCCCGCACCGTCGGCCACCGTGAGTCCGTAGAAACGGGGTGCCACCTGCGTCTCCAGCAGCTCGTACAAGGCCGCCGCTTCGATGTCGTCGCGTTCCTCGGGGGACGCGTCATTGTTGGCGGTCGGAATCGCCCAGCCGTTCTCGCCGTCGTACATCTCGTCCCACCAACCGTCCAGGACGGAGAGGTTCAGCGAGCCGTTCAAGGCAGCCTTCATCCCGGAGGTGCCGCATGCCTCGAGCGGACGCAACGGGTTGTTCAGCCAGACGTCGCACCCCGGAAACAGGGTCCGGGCCATGGCGATGTCGTAGTTGGGCAGGAACGCGATCCGGTGCCGCACCGCCGGGTCGTCGGTGAACCGGACGAGGTCCTGGATCATCTTCTTTCCCGCGTCGTCGGCCGGGTGCGACTTGCCGGCAATGACCAGCTGGATCGGATGCGTTTTGTGCAGCAGCAGGGCCTTGAGCCGTTCGGGCTCGCGCAGCATCAGGGTGAGCCGCTTATAAGTGGGCACCCGCCGGGCGAAGCCGATGGTCAGAATGTCCGGGTCCAGCACGGAGTCCGTCCACGCCAGCTCGGCGTCGGCCGCCCCGCGCTTCTTCCAGGCCGCACGCAGCCGCCGCCGGACATCCTCGACAAGGGACACCCGCATTTCGCGGCGAAGGGCCCAGACGTCCTCGTCACTGACGTTGTAGGCGAGGTCCCAGCGGCCCTGCGTTTCCGCGTCGGGGCCGAACTGTTCGCGTGCCAGTTCTGAGACCCTCGGGTCCACCCACGTGGGTACGTGCACACCATTGGTGACCGAGGTGATGGGCACCTCGGAGTGGTCGAATCCGGGCCACAGGGCGGCGAACATCCCGCGGGACACCACGCCGTGCAGCTTGGCCACGCCGTTGGCACGCTGGGCCAGCCGCAGGCCCATGACGGCCATGTTGAACACGAACGGATTGCCGTCGCTGTAATCCTCGCGGCCGAGGTTCAGGATCTTGGCCATCGGTACGTCGGGAGCCAGCCCGGCTTCGAAGAAGTGCTGGATCTGCGAGATTTCGAAGCGGTCAATGCCAGCCGGGACCGGGGTGTGGGTGGTGAAGACCGTTGACGCGCGGCCGGCAGCGAGCGCCTCTTCCCAGCTAAGCGGTTGTTCCGCGGACATCATTTCCTGGATCCGCTCCACGCCCAGGAACCCGGCATGGCCCTCGTTGGTGTGGAACACCTCCGGTGCGGGGCTGCCGGAGAGCTTCTGGTAGGCGCGGAGCGCCTTGACCCCGCCCATGCCGAGCAGGAGTTCCTGCTGGAGGCGGTGGTCGCCGCCGCCGCCGTAGAGGCGGTCGGTGATGCCGCGGGCGGCGTCGTCGTTGCCCGGAACGTTGGAATCCAGCAGCAGCAGCGGGACACGTCCGACGTCGGCACGCCAGACATGTGCCAGCAGCCGGCGGCCGTCGGGGAGCGGGAGGGAAATCTGAAGCGGCTTGCCGTTGCCGTCCGTGGAGGCCTCCCGCAGCAGCGTCAAAGGCAGCCCGTCCGGATCCAGCACCGGATACGTTTCCTGCTGCCAAGCGTCGCGGGAAAGTGACTGCTTGAAATAGCCGGCCTGGTAGAGCAGGCCGACGCCGATCAACGGCACGCCAAGGTCCGAGGCCGCCTTCAGGTGGTCGCCGGCGAGGATGCCGAGGCCGCCGGAGTACTGCGGCAGCACTTCGGTGATGCCGAATTCAGGGGAGAAGTAGGCGATGCACGCTGGCGCACCGTCGCCGAGGCTCTGGTACCAGCGGGGCTGCTCAAGGTACCGGTCGAGGTCTTCCGCCGCAGCATGGACCCGGCGCACCACGTCCTGGTCAGCGGCGAGCCGCTGCAGCTCTTCCCTGCTGACCAGACCGAGGAAAGTCACCGGATCGTGCCCGCTCTCGGCCCAAATCTTGGAGTTCAAGCCCTCGAACAGCGCCCGCGTAGGGCGGTGCCAGGACCAGCGCAAGTTGGTTGCCAGCCGGGCCAGCGGGCGGATCGACTCGGGGAGTACGGTACGGACGGTAAATCTGCGGATTGCCTTCACCTGCGAAACACTAACGGACAAGTCGGAAGCCCGGAACCGGTTTAAGTTTCTTTTGCGTAAATGACGGACAAGGTTCCGGAAAACCTCCCGAAAAAAGTGCGCTGCCTTAGCAATCTGGCCGATTTGTCGATAACGTCGACGCTGTGACGACAAATTCGCGAACGAGTGCCGTGTCCAAGCAAAAGCCGAAGGCCCTGATCACGGAGGGCCTTCGCTTTGGCCGTTTTCCAATCACCGCCGTACAGCCGGTGGTCGACGGCGGGAACTTCCCTGCCAAAGCCATTGTGGGGGAAACCCTGGTGGTAGGTGCCACTGCCTTCCGCGAAGGCCACGACCAGCTCGGCGTCAGCGCCGTCCTGGTCGATCCCCGCGGGAAGGAGCGCCAGCGGGTGCGTCTCGCCCGCCCCCGCGGCCCCCGCGGCCAAGGAACCGACCGCTGGGAAGGTCTCCTGACCCCACCCTCCACCGGCGCCTGGTCCTTTGTGATCGAAGCCTGGCATGACCGCTACGGCACATGGCACCACAACGCCGAGGTCAAGGTGGAAGCCGGCATCGACGTGGAGCTTATGCTGGCCGAGGGCGCTGCGCTGCTCGCCGAAGCGTCCGAGGACTCGTCCCGCCCGTCCGCGGACCGGCGGACGTTCCGGATGGCCGTCGTCGGACTTAACGACCCGAGCAAGACCGCCGAGGAACGCCTCGCCGCCGGGTTCAGCCCGGAGGTTTTCGCCGTCATCGAACGCCAGCCGATCCGTGAGCAGATCACCGTCTCCCAGCGCTACCCCTTGCTGGTGGAGCGCGAACTTGCCGGCCGCGGCGCCTGGTACGAGTTTTTCCCCCGCTCAGAGGGTGCTGTCCGCAACCACGAAACCGGTGAGTGGACCTCCGGGAACTTCCGCACCGCGGCGGCCCGACTCGACGCCGTTGCGGATATGGGCTTCGACGTCATCTACATGCCGCCCATCCACCCGATCGGGGTCCAACACCGCAAGGGCCCGAACAACACGTTGCTGGCAGGACCCCATGATCCCGGGTCGCCCTGGGCCATCGGGGCCGCGGAGGGCGGCCACGACGCCATCCACCCCGAGCTGGGCACGTTTGCGGACTTCGACGCTTTTGTGGCCCGCGCCGGCGAACTGGGCCTGGAGGTGGCCTTGGACTTGGCGTTGCAGGCCGCACCGGACCACCCCTGGGTTGCCAGCAACCCGGAGTGGTTCACCACCCGCGTTGATGGCAGCATCGCCTACGCCGAGAACCCGCCGAAGAAGTACCAGGATATTTTTCCGCTGAACTTCGACAACGATCCGGCCGGGCTCTCCAACGAGATCCTGCGGATCGTTTTCCTCTGGATCAGCCACGGCGTCAAGATCTTCCGGGTCGATAACCCGCACACCAAACCGGTGTGGTTCTGGGAATGGCTGATCGGCAAGGTCAACAAGAAGCACCCGGACGTGGTGTTCCTCGCCGAAGCGTTCACCCGCCCTGCGATGATGCACGCGCTGGGGCGGGCCGGCTTCCAGCAGTCCTACTCGTACTTCACCTGGCGCAACACCAAGGAGGAGCTGGAGGAATACTTCCAGGAGGTCAGCCACGAATCCCCGGCCTACTTCCGGCCGAACTTCTTCGTCAACACCCCGGACATCCTGACCGAGTTCCTGCAGTACGGCGGTCCGCCTGCCTTCAAGATCAGGGCTGCCCTGGCCGCTACCGCGAGCCCGATCTGGGGCGTTTACGCCGGATTCGAGCTCTACGAGCACGTGGCCCGGCCCGGCGCCGAGGAGTACATCGACAACGAGAAGTTCGAGTACAAGGCACGCGACTGGGATGCCATGGCGGACTCGGGCCGGACGCTGGCTCCCTACCTGAGCCGGCTCAATGAGATCCGCCGCGCCCACCCCGCCCTGGGCGACCTGCAGAATCTGACCGTGCACCAGAGCACCGACAACGCCACTGTTGTCTACTCGAAGCACAAGACGCTCCCCGACGGCAGTAAAGACACCCTGATCATCGTTGTCAACGTGGATCCGCACGGGATCCGGGAGAGTACCGTGACGCTGGATCTGGCGGCGCTGGAGCTCCATCCGGACGATCTGGCGCACACCGGCCGCTTTTTGGTCGACGATCTGGTGACCGGCGAGAGCTGGGAATGGGGCGAGTACAACTATGTCCGGTTGGACGCCCATGTTGAACCCGCCCACATTCTCAGCATCCGGAGGTCAAACGCGTGAGCTTCAGCCCAACGAACCCAGGCCAGCACTTCAGCCCGAAGGGGAACTTCGAACTGAATGCCCCCGGCCTCCAGCACGATCCGCACTGGTACCGCAAAGCAGTCTTCTACGAAGTGCTGGTCCGGGGCTTCGCCGACGGGAACGGTGACGGTTCCGGCGACTTCCATGGTCTTATCGAGAAGCTGGACTACCTGCAGTGGCTCGGCGTCGACTGCCTGTGGTTGCCGCCCTTCTTCCAGTCCCCGCTCCGCGACGGCGGCTACGATATCTCGGACTACAACTCCGTGCTTGATGAATTCGGCACCATCAGCGACTTTAAGCGCCTTGTCGCGGAAGCCCATGCCCGCGGCGTGCGCGTGATCATCGACCTCCCGCTGAACCACACTTCCGACCAGCACCCGTGGTTCCAGGAATCGCGAAAGGATCCGGACGGTCCCTTCGGCGACTTCTATGTCTGGAGCGATACGGACGAGAAGTACGAAGACGCCCGCATCATCTTTGTGGACACCGAGGAATCGAACTGGACATTCGACCCGATCCGACGGCAGTTCTTCTGGCACCGCTTCTTCAGCCACCAGCCGGACCTCAACTTCGAAAACCCCAAAGTCATCGACGCCCTGTTCGACGTTGTGCGGTTCTGGCTGGACCAGGGCATTGACGGCTTCCGCGCAGACGCCATCCCGTATCTCTTCGAAGAAGAGGGCACCAATTGCGAGAACCTGCCGCAGACCCACGAATTCCTGCGCACCTTGCGCAAAATGGTCGATGAAAGCTACCCCGGCCGGGTGATCATCGCCGAGGCCAACCAGCCGCCGGCCGAAGTGGTCGAGTACTTCGGTACGGAAGAGGAACCGGAATGCCACATGGCGTTCCACTTCCCGATCATGCCGCGGCTGTACTACGCACTCCGGGACCAGAAGGCTGCCCCCATCATCGAGACGATGAAGGAAACCCCAAACATTCCCGAAGGCGCGCAGTGGGGCACCTTCCTGCGCAATCACGACGAGCTGACCCTGGAAATGGTCACCGCCGATGAACGTGCCGCCATGCTCGGCTGGTACGCCCCTGACCCGCGGATGCGAGCCAACATTGGCATCCGGCGGCGGTTGGCACCGCTGCTGGACAATTCCCGCTCCGAGATCGAGCTCATCAACGCCCTGCTGCTGTCCCTGCCGGGAAGCCCGTTCCTGTATTACGGTGACGAGATCGGGATGGGCGACAACATCTGGCTCGAGGACCGCGACGCCGTCCGCACGCCCATGCAATGGAACCCGGACCGCAACGCCGGTTTCTCCAGCGCGGACCCCGGGAAGCTGTACCTGCCGGTGATCCAGTCACTGGTGTACAACTACAGCATGGCCAACGTCGAGGCCGAAGCTGCGCACTCCGGGTCGCTGCTGCGCTGGACGCGCCAGATCCTCAGCGTCCGGAAGAACCACCCCGCATTCGGGCTGGGCACCTTTGAACATGTCGAAGCGGACCACGACGTCGTCCTCGCCTACCTGCGTGAGCTCCCGGAAGGCAACTCCGCAGGTGAGGACAGCGAAACCATCCTGTGCGCCTTTAACCTCTCCCAGCACCCGGTGGCCACCACGCTGCGGGTCCCCAGGTTCGCCGGCCGCGGCCTCCGGGACGTGTTTGGCGGCCAAGCGTTCCCGGCGATCTCCGAGGACGGAACCCTGACGCTCACCCTGGGCAGCCACGACTTCTTCTGGCTGCGGATCCGATCGGCGGCCTCCAACCCGGCGTCGCCGTACACCCAGGCCATGCCGATCCTGTCCATCGAGGGTTGAGATGACCCGGCCCACTTTTACGCCCGCACTGAGCGGACTGCTTGGCGACTGGCTTCCGCGCCAGCGCTGGTTCCCCGTGAAAAGCCCGGCTTTCAGCTTCGAACCCGCGGGGGGACTGAACCTCGCCGGTCCGGGCGACGGGACCGGCGAGGCCGGACTCCAAGTGCTGATGCTGGCCGTGGACTATCAGACTCCGGACGGCTCCCGCACCGACGTCGTCCAGGTCCCGCTCAGTATCCGGACTGCGCCGCTGGCCGGAGCCGAGGCAGCGCTGATCGGGCAGATTTCGGGCTCCGGCCTCGCCGACGGCGCTGCCGGTGCCAGCGTTGACCGGTGGGTTTACGACGGCGTTCACGACCCGGCGTTCATTTCCGCCTGGCTGGAGCTAATGCGCGACCGCGGCACCACCGCGGCCGGGAACGCCACCGGCCACCTCGTGGACTCCGGTTACCGCCTGCCCAGGGCTAACGGCTTCGTCAAAGTGCTCTCCGGAGAGCAATCCAACACTTCCGTAGTCGTCGACGACGGCGAATCGGCCGCGATCCTGAAGTTCTTCCGGGTGCTCTCCGAGGGCCAGAACCCGGAAGTGGAAATCGGCGCCGCCCTGACCGCAGGACGCGCCGCCGAAGTCCCGGCCACCCTCGGCTGGGTGAGCGGGGAATGGGCGCGGCCTTCCGGGCGGCCGGGAGCCGGGCCGGCGCTCGGCGAACTGGCCGTGGCACACGAGTTCCTTGCCGGCGGGCTCGATGCCTGGCGGCTTGCCGTCGACGCAGCGGCCGGCGGCCGGGACTTCAGCGCCGAGGCGCACGCGCTTGGCGCCGCCACCGCCGCGGTCCACCGGCGGTTGGCCGAGGCGCTCGGCGTCGCTGTCGAATCCGGGCCCGGACGCGACATAGCGCCAGGCGTCGCCGAGCGGGTGCGTCAATCCTGGGCGCAGGCCGGTCCCGCCGTCGGCCCCTACGATGATGCGCTGGACCGGCTGTTGGGGTTCCTCGAAGGCAGCAGCGCCGGGGCCCTGCAACGGATCCACGGCGATCTCCACCTGGGCCAGATCCTGCACGTTCCGGGCGATGGAAGCCGGGCACCGCGCTGGACCATCCTTGATTTCGAGGGTGAGCCGCTCCGGCCGATTTCCGAACGCAATTTCCCGGACGTCCCGCTACGCGACGTTGTGGGCATGCTGCGCTCCTTCGATTACGCCGCCGGCGCGGCAGTCCGCGAGCACCCGGACGCCAACGTCCCGGGAGGCTGGGTCGACGACTGCGCCGAGGCTTTCCTGGCCGGCTACGCGGAAGTCATCCCGGGCGGCATCGACCGGGACTCGCCTCTTTTCGTGGCGCTTTGGCTCGACAAAGCCCTCTACGAAGTCATCTACGAACTACGTAACAGGCCGGACTGGCTCTCCATTCCGGTTCACGCATCACGTCGTCTCCTCGGCAGTACAGGCTCCGGCGTCCCTGCCGAAGCCGCAGCGGAAGGTACCAACATGACAGGTTCAGCACGTATCGATCGTCCCGGAAGTCCACTGCCGGTGGACGCGGACACCCTGGCAAGGGTGGCCGCCGGCGAGCACCACGCGCCGCACTCGGTCCTCGGCGCGCACCTCGACGACCACGGACACGTCACCATCCGCACGGTCAAGCATCTTGCCGAAGCCGTCTCCATTGTGACCCCGGCCGGCACCTTCCCGATGACGCACGAGTCGGGCGGAATCTGGGTTGCCGTGCTGGAGCCGCAGGAGCCCGGCCACGTGCCCGACTACCGGCTGGAAGTGACCTATCCGGGCCAGGCTCAGCAGCCGGCTGACGACCCCTACCGGTTTTTGCCCACGGTCGGCGAAATCGACCTGCACCTGATCGGTGAAGGACGGCACGAGCGCCTCTGGGACGTGCTCGGCGCGCATGTCCAGCACTACAAGTCCGTTCTCGGGGATGTCGACGGCGTGTCCTTCGCCGTGTGGGCGCCCAACGCCCAGGCGGTCCGGGTCAAGGGCGACTTCAATGGCTGGGACGGCCGGCAGCACTCGATGCGCTCGCTTGGCTCCTCCGGAGTCTGGGAAGTCTTTATCCCAGGCGTTGTAGCAGGGGCGTGCTACAAGTTCGAGATCCGAACCAAGCAAGGGTACTGGCTGGAGAAGGCGGATCCGATGGCCTTCGGCACGGAGGTTCCGCCGCTGACGGCGTCGCGTGTGGTCGAGCCCTCCTACGCCTTCAAGGACGCGGAGTGGATGAAGGCCCGAGCCGGGCGGGATCCGCACAATTCGCCCATGAGTGTCTACGAGGTGCACCTCGGATCCTGGCGGGTTGGACTCGGCTACCGGGAGTTGGCCAAGGAACTCGTCGAATACGTCAAGTGGCTCGGCTTCACCCATGTGGAGTTTATGCCGGTGGCAGAACACCCCTTCGGCGGATCCTGGGGCTACCAGGTCACGTCCTACTTTGCTCCGACGTCGCGGTTCGGCCATCCCGATGAATTCCGCCACCTCGTGGACGAACTGCACCAGGCCGGCATCGGCGTTCTGCTGGACTGGGTACCGGCGCACTTCCCCAAGGATGAATGGGCCCTGGCACGGTTCGACGGCGAGGCGCTGTACGAACATGCCGACCCGAACCTCGGCGAACACCCCGACTGGGGAACACTCATTTTCGACTTCGGCCGCAGCGAAGTCCGCAACTTCCTGGTCGCGAACGCGCTTTATTGGCTCGATGAATTCCACATTGACGGCCTCCGCGTGGACGCCGTGGCCTCCATGCTCTACCTGGACTACTCCCGTGAGGAGGGGCAGTGGAAACCGAACCGGTTCGGCGGGCGGGAGAACCTTGAGGCAATGTCCTTCCTGCAGGAGGTCAACGCCACGGTCTACAAAACGCATCCCGGTGCCGTTATGATCGCCGAAGAATCCACCGCGTTCCCCGGCGTAACGGCGCCGACAAGCCAGGGCGGGCTGGGCTTCGGCATCAAATGGAACATGGGCTGGATGCACGACACGCTCAAGTACATGGCTGAGGATCCCTTCAACCGCCGGTGGCACCACGGCACCATCACCTTTTCGCTGGTCTATGCGTACACGGAAAACTTCCTGCTGCCGATCAGCCATGACGAAGTGGTCCACGGCAAGGGTTCGATGCTGCGTAAGATGCCGGGGGATCGCTGGCAGCAGTTGGCGAACCTGCGTGCTTTCCTTGGCTACCAGTGGGCGCATCCGGGCAAGCAGCTGATCTTTATGGGAACGGAATTCGGCCAGGAAGCGGAATGGTCTGAACAGCACGGGTTGGACTGGTGGCTGGCTGAAAGTCCGGGGCATCAGGGTGTCCAGCGCCTGACCAAGGACCTTAACGAGCTCTACAGCTCGACGCCGGCGCTCTACGAACAGGACAACGACCCCGCCGGCTTCCAGTGGATCAACGGCGGGGATGCCAACCGCAACGTCCTGACCTTCCTTCGCCGCGACGCCGCGGGCAACCCAGTTGCCTGCGCGTTCAACTTCTCGGGCTCCCCGCATGAGGATTTCCAGCTCGGTGTCCCCATGGCGGGGGAGTGGCGCGAAGTGCTGAACACCGATGCCGACGCCTACGGCGGGTCCGGTGTGCTGAATGAAGGCACCCTCACTGCCACCGCGGTGGACATCGACGGCCAGCCGGCAGGCCTGACCGTGACGCTGCCTCCCCTGGGTGCCGCCTTCTTCAAGCCTGTGAGCTGACAGGCACGCCGGACACGCACTGGAGAAGCTTCGGCAAAAAGCCCGGAATCCTCATGATTCCGGGCTTTTTGCTGCCCTGTAGGTAGTGGCCTGCGGCCGCCTTTGGCACCAGTGAAAAGTGGTGGTAGAGTTGTTTTCCGCGCTGCTCCCCGGAGTTGATCCGCCACCAAGACCCAGATGCTTCACGGTAAAACTGAGTCGGACTGGCGATTTGACAAGGGTGAAGTGGCCCGGTAAGTTTGAAAAGTTGCTCCGGAGCGATCCATGGCTGTTTTGGTTGTGGTGGTGCCGGGTGTGTCTGTTGTTTGAGAACTCAATAGTGTGCCAAGTTTGTTGATACCAATTTATTGTATTGAATTGGTTGAATTGATCAGGTCCGCCACCCCGTGGTGTGGTCTGGTTTTTACAGCTGGTTTCAAATTTTGTGCAGCTGATGCGTCCCGTTTTCCCGGGGGTGTTGGTTGTGTCTGTTTTACTTCAACGGAGAGTTTGATCCTGGCTCAGGATGAACGCTGGCGGCGTGCTTAACACATGCAAGTCGAACGATGATCCCAGCTTGCTGGGGGATTAGTGGCGAACGGGTGAGTAACACGTGAGTAACCTGCCCTTAACTCTGGGATAAGCCTGGGAAACTGGGTCTAATACCGGATATGACTCCTCATCGCATGGTGGGGGGTGGAAAGCTTTATTGTGGTTTTGGATGGACTCGCGGCCTATCAGCTTGTTGGTGAGGTAATGGCTCACCAAGGCGACGACGGGTAGCCGGCCTGAGAGGGTGACCGGCCACACTGGGACTGAGACACGGCCCAGACTCCTACGGGAGGCAGCAGTGGGGAATATTGCACAATGGGCGAAAGCCTGATGCAGCGACGCCGCGTGAGGGATGACGGCCTTCGGGTTGTAAACCTCTTTCAGTAGGGAAGAAGCGAAAGTGACGGTACCTGCAGAAGAAGCGCCGGCTAACTACGTGCCAGCAGCCGCGGTAATACGTAGGGCGCAAGCGTTATCCGGAATTATTGGGCGTAAAGAGCTCGTAGGCGGTTTGTCGCGTCTGCCGTGAAAGTCCGGGGCTCAACTCCGGATCTGCGGTGGGTACGGGCAGACTAGAGTGATGTAGGGGAGACTGGAATTCCTGGTGTAGCGGTGAAATGCGCAGATATCAGGAGGAACACCGATGGCGAAGGCAGGTCTCTGGGCATTAACTGACGCTGAGGAGCGAAAGCATGGGGAGCGAACAGGATTAGATACCCTGGTAGTCCATGCCGTAAACGTTGGGCACTAGGTGTGGGGGACATTCCACGTTTTCCGCGCCGTAGCTAACGCATTAAGTGCCCCGCCTGGGGAGTACGGCCGCAAGGCTAAAACTCAAAGGAATTGACGGGGGCCCGCACAAGCGGCGGAGCATGCGGATTAATTCGATGCAACGCGAAGAACCTTACCAAGGCTTGACATGAACCGGTAATACCTGGAAACAGGTGCCCCGCTTGCGGTCGGTTTACAGGTGGTGCATGGTTGTCGTCAGCTCGTGTCGTGAGATGTTGGGTTAAGTCCCGCAACGAGCGCAACCCTCGTTCTATGTTGCCAGCGCGTGATGGCGGGGACTCATAGGAGACTGCCGGGGTCAACTCGGAGGAAGGTGGGGACGACGTCAAATCATCATGCCCCTTATGTCTTGGGCTTCACGCATGCTACAATGGCCGGTACAAAGGGTTGCGATACTGTGAGGTGGAGCTAATCCCAAAAAGCCGGTCTCAGTTCGGATTGGGGTCTGCAACTCGACCCCATGAAGTCGGAGTCGCTAGTAATCGCAGATCAGCAACGCTGCGGTGAATACGTTCCCGGGCCTTGTACACACCGCCCGTCAAGTCACGAAAGTTGGTAACACCCGAAGCCGGTGGCCTAACCCCTTGTGGGAGGGAGCTGTCGAAGGTGGGACTGGCGATTGGGACTAAGTCGTAACAAGGTAGCCGTACCGGAAGGTGCGGCTGGATCACCTCCTTTCTAAGGAGCACCTACAGTCACCTTGCCTCATGTATGTGAGTGTGGAGGGGTTGTCAGGAGTACGCCCGTTGCGCAGACGCTAGTTCTGCGGCGGGTGCTCACGGGTGGAATATCAACAAGTAGCGGCCGCTGGTTTTTCCTGCGGCACTTAGTACGGTTCTGCACTTGTGTGGTTCCTGGAACGGTGTGCGGGGGGTGCTGGTGGTTTAGTGTTTGGCACACTGTTGGGTCCTGAGGCAACAGGGGCCGGGTTCCGCGGTTTTGGCTGTGGTGTCCGGTGCTGGTGTTTCTGGTTGTTCCTGGCTGCATCGATCGCACGGTTTGGTCCCTTTGTGGGGGTTGCGTGTGGGGTGTGTGGTACGGGGTTGTTGTTTGAGAACTACATAGTGGACGCGAGCATCTTTTATAAGAAGCAATTTCCAAGAATA
The DNA here is from genome assembly GCF_029964055.1 of Arthrobacter sp. EM1. NCBI lineage: Bacteria > Bacillati > Actinomycetota > Actinomycetes > Micrococcales > Micrococcaceae > Arthrobacter > Arthrobacter sp. EM1. Next base: position 279,487 of record NZ_CP124836.1, read on the forward strand.
TGAACCTGGATCTGACCTGGGCGCCTTTGGGTGTGTGGGTTGGTTTTCGTGGTTCTCTCGAAAATTAGCGTTTTTGATCTTTTGTGGTCAAGTTTTTAAGAGCACACGGTGGATGCCTTGGCATTAGGAGCCGAAGAAGGACGTAGGAATCTGCGATAAGCCTGGGGGAGTCGATAACCGGACTGTGATCCCAGGGTGTCCGAATGGGGAAACCCCGCCAGGGGCGCGAGTTGCCTGGTGACCCGCATCTGAACACATAGGGTGCGTGGAGGGAACGCGGGGAAGTGAAACATCTCAGTACCCGCAGGAAGAGAAAACAATAGTGATTCCGTCAGTAGTGGCGAGCGAACGCGGATCAGGCTAAACCGTTCCATGTGTGATAGCCGGCGGGCGTTGCATGGTCGGGGTTGTGGGACTTCCCATTCTGTCTCTGCCGGGACAGTGGGGTGTGTAGTGCAGGCATAGGTGAACGGTCTTGAAAGGCCGGCCAGAGAGGGTGTGAGCCCCGTAACCGAAATGTTGTGCACCGCCCGGGGAGTATCCCAAGTAGCACGGGGCCCGAGAAATCCCGTGTGAATCTGTCAGGACCACCTGATAAGCCTAAATACTCCCTAATGACCGATAGCGGACCAGTACCGTGAGGGAAAGGTGAAAAGTACCCCGGGAGGGGAGTGAAACAGTACCTGAAACCGTGTGCTTACAATCCGTCGGAGCCAGTCTGATTCTGGTGACGGCGTGCCTTTTGAAGAATGAGCCTGCGAGTTAGTGTTACGTCGCGAGGTTAACCCGTGTGGGGAAGCCGTAGCGAAAGCGAGTCTGAATAGGGCGTTGCAGTGGCGTGATCTAGACCCGAAGCGAAGTGATCTACCCATGGCCAGGTTGAAGCGACGGTAAGACGTCGTGGAGGACCGAACCCACTTCAGTTGAAAATGGAGGGGATGAGCTGTGGGTAGGGGTGAAAGGCCAATCAAACTTCGTGATAGCTGGTTCTCCCCGAAATGCATTTAGGTGCAGCGTTGCGTGTTTCTTACCGGAGGTAGAGCTACTGGATGGCTAATGGGCCCTACAAGGTTACTGACGTCAGCCAAACTCCGAATGCCGGTAAGTGAGAGCGCAGCAGTGAGACTGTGGGGGATAAGCTTCATAGTCGAGAGGGAAACAGCCCAGACCACCAACTAAGGCCCCTAAGCGTGTGCTAAGTGGGAAAGGATGTGGAGTTGCGAAGACAACCAGGAGGTTGGCTTAGAAGCAGCCATCCTTAAAAGAGTGCGTAATAGCTCACTGGTCAAGTGATTCCGCGCCGACAATGTAGCGGGGCTCAAGTACACCGCCGAAGTTGTGGATTTCAGATATTAGCTAAGCCGCCCCTTGTGGGTTGGTTCAGGCGTCTGGAGTGGTAGGGGAGCGTCGTGTGGGCAGTGAAGTCGCGGTGTAAACCAGCGGTGGAGCCTACACGAGTGAGAATGCAGGCATGAGTAGCGAAAGACGGGTGAGAAACCCGTCCGCCGAATGATCAAGGGTTCCAGGGTCAAGCTAATCTGCCCTGGGTAAGTCGGGACCTAAGGCGAGGCCGACAGGCGTAGTCGATGGACAACGGGTTGATATTCCCGTACCGGCGAAAAACCGTCCATGTTGAACAGGGGATACTAACTGCCCAATACCTGCCTGACACCCCTTGTGGGTGAAGGGTTTTGGTGGAGCGCGGGACCTGATCCTGGGAGGCAAGCGTATTAACAGGTGTGACGCAGGAAGGTAGCCGAGCCGGGCGATGGTTGTCCCGGTCTAAGGATGTAGGGCGAACGGTAGGCAAATCCGCCGTTCATGATGCCTGAGATCCGATGGGACTCCCGTAAGGGGGGATTCGGTGATCCTATGCTGCCTAGAAAAGCATCGACGCGAGGTTTTAGCCGCCCGTACCCCAAACCGACACAGGTGATCAGGTAGAGAATACTAAGGCGATCGAGAGAATTATGGTTAAGGAACTCGGCAAAATGCCCCCGTAACTTCGGGAGAAGGGGGGCCCCCATCGTGATGGACACAAGCTGTCCGGAGCGTGCAGGGGCCGCAGAGACCAGGGGGAAGCGACTGTTTACTAAAAACACAGGTCCGTGCGAAGTCGCAAGACGATGTATACGGACTGACTCCTGCCCGGTGCTGGAAGGTTAAGAGGACCGGTTAGCCGCAAGGCGAAGCTGAGAATTCAAGCCCCAGTAAACGGCGGTGGTAACTATAACCATCCTAAGGTAGCGAAATTCCTTGTCGGGTAAGTTCCGACCTGCACGAATGGAGTAACGACTTCCCCGCTGTCTCAACCATAAACTCGGCGAAATTGCAGTACGAGTAAAGATGCTCGTTACGCGCAGCAGGACGGAAAGACCCCGAGACCTTTACTATAGTTTGGTATTGGTGTTCGGAGTGGCTTGTGTAGGATAGGTGGGAGACGTTGAAGCCCGGACGCCAGTTCGGGTGGAGTCATCGTTGAAATACCACTCTGGTCACTTTGGACATCTAACTTCGGCCCGTAATCCGGGTCAGGGACAGTGCCTGATGGGTAGTTTAACTGGGGCGGTTGCCTCCTAAAAAGTAACGGAGGCGCCCAAAGGTTCCCTCAGCCTGGTTGGCAATCAGGTGTCGAGTGTAAGTGCACAAGGGAGCTTGACTGTGAGAGAGACATCTCGAGCAGGGACGAAAGTCGGGACTAGTGATCCGGCGGTACATTGTGGAATGGCCGTCGCTCAACGGATAAAAGGTACCTCGGGGATAACAGGCTGATCTTGCCCAAGAGTCCATATCGACGGCATGGTTTGGCACCTCGATGTCGGCTCGTCGCATCCTGGGGCTGGAGTAGGTCCCAAGGGTTGGGCTGTTCGCCCATTAAAGCGGTACGCGAGCTGGGTTTAGAACGTCGTGAGACAGTTCGGTCCCTATCCGCTGCGCGCGCAGGAAATTTGAGAAGGGCTGTCCTTAGTACGAGAGGACCGGGACGGACGAACCTCTGGTGTGTCAGTTGTACTGCCAAGTGCACCGCTGATTAGCTACGTTCGGATGGGATAACCGCTGAAAGCATCTAAGCGGGAAGCTCGCTTCGAGATGAGATTTCCATACACCTTGTGTGTGAGAGGCCCCCAGCCAGACCACTGGGTTGATAGGCCGGATGTGGAAGCGAGGACTAACGACTCGTGAAGCTGACCGGTACTAATAGGCCGATAACTTACACCACACACCACCTGGACAAACCAATCCTTCAAAAGAGGTTTGCCCATCAAGGGTGGTACAAAGATAACAAGACTGCTTGCGTCCACTATGTGGTTCCCAACCAACAAACCCGTTGCGTGAGGAACAAAAACACAACAACACAACAACACCACAGTTGTAACCACAGATTTCCCACCACCACGCCCAGGCGCGGAACGGTGCGGACACAAAGTTACGGCGGTCATAGCGTGGGGGAAACGCCCGGTCCCATTCCGAACCCGGAAGCTAAGACCCACAGCGCCGATGGTACTGCACCCGGGAGGGTGTGGGAGAGTAGGTCACCGCCGGAACATCATTACACGGTCGAGGACCCCCAACCACGTTGGGGGTCCTCCCGCATTTAACACCCCACCCAAAAACACCCCCACCCACACCGGGAACATTGGTGCCCGCAGGCCGGCCGGCAGGGGTCCGAGGGTAGAGTTGGTGCCCATGGATAACCTCTTCAGCCACGCCGCCGCGGACGCCACCGGGACCGCGGAGCAGGAAACGTCAGGCGGCTTCGATCCCGTCGTCTTTACCGTTATTGTCCCCGGCGCAGTCGCCCGAGCCTTTGTTGGTTTCACCGAGCACACGCACCTTTGGTGGCCGCTGGAAAACCACGGCGTATTTGGCGCTGGCTCCTATGTGGAGTTTGAGGAGAACCTCATCCTGGAGTCCGCTGACGACGGCAGGACGGCCGTCTGGGGTTCCATCGATGACTGGCAGCCACCCATGTCCTTCCACGCCAGCTGGCACCCCGGGTCATCGGCGGTTTGGTCAACGGAACTGCGAGTCGCGTTCCGGGCAGTGGAAGACGGAACGGAGGTTCGGCTCGTGCACGGCGGCTGGGAAGGAGCCGAGGACCCGGCCGCAACACGCTTGGATTGTGCAGCTGGTTGGCCTGAAGTCCTGGACCGGTTTGTGCGCTTTATGGGTGGCGCCGACGCTTGAGTAGCCGGGTTGCCTGACCCAACCGCTTGGTCATGGGCGACGTAGCCGGGCGGAACGCGGCAGCCGGGCCGAGGACCGTGTGCTAACGCTGTGGCTCCGTGTTGCCGGGCGGGACGGCGGTGCTTGAACGGATCAGGAGTTTCGTCGGATACTCGGTATCGGCTGCCCCCGCCGCCCCCGCCGCCCCGGCTGCCCCCGCCGCGCCGGCGCCCCCGGCGCCGTCGAGCCCTTCCAGCAGGAGCCCGACCGCCAGTGCACCTTGGCCACGCGCATCCTGGTCGATCGTCGTGAGCCCAAAGACCTCACCGAGTTCGTGGCCGTCAATGCCGATCACGGAGAGGTCGTGTGGCACACTCAGGCCGAAGTCGCGGGCGGCAAGAATCGTGCCGATCGCCATTTCGTCGGACGCCGCGAATACCGCTGTCGGCCGGTCCGCCGAACCCCCAAGCAACTGCCGGGCGGTGGTATAGCCTCCCTGAATCGTGAAGTCGGCGGAGACCTGCCACTCCGGCCGGATCGCCAGGCCCGCGTCCATCATGGCCTTCTGGAAGCCGGCTTGGCGGGTGCCCGGCAAGCGGAAGTCCCGCTCGTAGGCGGAGCCGCCGGTCAGATGGGCGATCTTGGTGTGGCCGAGCTGGATCAGGTGGCGCGTTGCGGCCTGGGCAATCCCGGCGTCGTCGATCCGGATGGTCGAGGTCCCGGGCAGCGGTCCACCGATCCCGACAATGGGCCGGTGGATCGCGAGGAGCTGCTGGATTTCGGCCGCGCTGAGTTTCAGGGAGACCGCGATCACCGCATCCACCCGCTTGCGGAGCAGAAAGTCGTTCAGCACGCTCTGCCGGCGCTCCTGCCCCACACTGACGTTGTACAGCGTGAGATCGTACCCGGCGTCGAGTAGGGCCGCAGAGACGCCTTCCAACACCGCGGAAAAGTACCAGCGGTGCACAAACGGAACCACAACGCCGACGTTGTGGTTCCGCCCGGAGGCGAGGCTGGAGGCGTGGTACGAGGGAACGAAACCGAGTTCGGCCGCGGCAGTCCGGGCGAGTTCACGGCTGCGGGCCGAGACATTGCCTTTGCCGTTCAGGGCCCGCGAAACGGTGGCGATGGAGAGGCCAGCGCGCTCTGCGACGGCCTTGATACCGGGCATTTTTAGCTCTCCGCGTCCTCGAGGTTGATTTCCAGCCAAACGGCTTCCCCTGGGCTTAACCGATGCCCGGAGGCAGGCAGTTCAGCTGACTCCAAGCCGTCCCCCGCTTCGCGCTGGCCGCTGCGGATCAGCACCCGGCCGGCAGGCAGCTCAACCGACTCCCGCCCGGCGTTGAGCAGCACCAAGGTGGTGCCATTCACGTAGGCCAGGCAGGTGTCGGTACACCAGGCCTCTGCCCAGGCGAGCGATCCCCGTCCGAGCCCCAGTGCGCGGCGTTCGGCCAGCATACGCCGGTAGAGGTTCAGGTGCGAGGCCGGGGAGGCGGCTTGCGCATCTCGCGCCAGTCCCGCGAAGCTCTCGGGCTGCGGAAGCCAGGGGGCTGCTCCGTCGCCGAAGCCGGCGTGAGGCTCTGCGGTCCGCCACGGCAGCGGCACCCGGCAGCCATCCCGTCCCAGCCTTTCGCCGCCGGTGCGGGCAAACGTAGGGTCCTGCCGCTGGTTGTCCGGGATGTTGATCCCGTCCGGCAGGCCGAGCTCTTCGCCTTGGTAGAGGTAGGCGCCGCCCGGCAGCCCGAGCATAAACATAGAGGCTGCCGCGGCCCGGGAACGGCCCAGGACCTCGTCCGGCTGCGGATCAAAGCTGCCGATCCCGTCGCCGTCGCGGGGCGCATGGCCGTCGTAGCCGAAGCGGGTGGCGTGCCGGACCACATCGTGGTTGGAGAGTACCCAGGTGCTGGGAGCGCCGACAGAGTCCAGCGCGGTCAGGGACTCGGTAATGATGCCGCGCATGCGGTGGACGTCCAGGCCGGCGTGCAGATACGGGAAATTGAATGCCTGGTGCATCTCGTCCGGCCGGACCCAGTCGGCCAGCCGCGGCAGCGGGTCCACGTTCGCTTCGGCGCAGAGGATGCGATCCGGTCCGTATTCGGACAGGATCTGCCGCCATCTGCGGTAGATGTTGTGGAGGGCTGGCTGGCCGAACATCGGGGCATCGTGTCCGGGATAGCCGTCGCAGCTGTTGCCGTCGGCGCGGCCGCCCCATTCCGGCAGGCCCGGTGCTTTCACCAGGGCATGGGCAACGTCAACCCGGAAGCCGGCCACTCCGCGGTCCAGCCAGAAGCGCAGCACACGTTCGAATTCCTCATGCACGGCGTCATTGTCCCAGTTGAAGTCCGGCTGGGAGGTATCGAACAAGTGCAGGTACCACTGCCCCGGGGTGCCGTCCGGTTCCGTGATCCGGCTCCAGGCGGGCCCGCCGAAGTGGGACTGCCAGTTGTTCGGCGGTTCTTCGCCGAATGTTCCGAGGCCGTCACGGAAGATGAAATGGTCCCGTTCCGGGCTGCCGGCGGAGGCTGCCAGGGCGGCCTGGAAGGCAACGTGCTGGTCTGAGCAGTGGTTGGGCACCAGATCGACGATCATTCGCAGGCCAAGCCGCGTCGCCTCTGCCATCATGGCATTGAAGTCAGCCAGCGTGCCGAAAAGGGGATCAACGTCGCAGTAGTCACTGACGTCGTAACCGGCATCACGCTGTGGGGAGCGGTAAAACGGCGAAAGCCAAACGGCGTCGATGTCCAGATCAGCCAACTTGGGAAGTTCCGCGGTAATCCCGGCGAGGTCGCCGATGCCATCGCCGTTCAGGTCCCGGAAGGATCGCGGGTACACCTGGTAGATGACGGCCGAGCGCCACCATCCGGGGACAAGATCTTCGGGGTGTACCGGCGTCAAAGGGCCGGTCAGGGTCCCGGCCAGTTCGGCGGGGGCTGCGAGTGCTGAATCAACGGACATGCCGGTAATAGTAGGGGCGGCACGGGCGAAATGAAAACGCTTCCAGCCGGAAGCCGGGCGGTCTCTGCTGCGGTTGCGGGAGGGCGCACTAGCTCGATATACCCCTCAGGGCGCTGAACTGCGGTTTTGCGCTCTGGGTGGGATCTTTCTGACTCGGTCGTCGCCGACCCGGTACCCGCCGGTATTGTGACGTTCCTTAGTCACAGAACGACGAAGTGTGGAAGCGCTTGCAGATCAATGGTGGGTGGAGACGACCCGGCGGAACTTTGGCCAGTGCGCTCCGGCCCCCGGGGTCGCCTGAACCCGCGGCTTAGACTGAAGGCTGGAATCGACGAACTGGAGACCGCATGAGCATCATTGACGAGCTCACTTCTGCCTTGGGCGCCAAAGTGGCCCTGGATGACACCACGTTGGCCGGCTATGCAGTGGATCAGGGACCCGTGCTGGAATATCAGCTGCCGCTGGCCGTCGTTCGAGCCGAATCCGTCGAAGACGTTCAGGACGCCGTCCGGGCTTGCGCCGCCCTCGGCATCCCGCTCGTGGCCCGCGGCGCAGGGACCGGTGTTTCCGGCGGTGCGCACGCCACCAAGGGCTGCGTCGTGCTCAGCCTGGAAAAAATGAACCGCATCCTGGACCTTAATCCCGACGACGAGACGGCCGTCGTCGAACCCGGGGTCATCAACGCAGACCTCAACACCGCGGCAGCAGTCCACGGGCTGATGTACGCGCCGGACCCTGCCAGCTTCAAAATGTCGACAATCGGCGGCAACGTCGCCACAAACGCCGGCGGGCTGCGCTGCGCCAAATACGGGGTCACGCGTGACTCCGTGCTCGCGCTCGACGTTGTGCTGGCGGACGGCTCGCTCATCCACACCGGCCATCAGACGTTCAAGGGCGTCGCCGGCTACGACCTGACCGGGCTGTTTGTCGGCTCGGAGGGGACGCTGGGAATTGTTGTTGGCATCACCGTCCGGCTCAAGTACCTCCCGCTGGACGTGCACACGATCGCCGCCTTCTATCCGGACTTCCGCAGCGCCGCTGCGGGTGTCCTCGCCGTGGGTAAGGCACGCATCCAGCCGGCCATTATGGAGCTGCTGGACAGCGGAACCCTGGCCCAGCTCGATGCGGTCCACGGCTCGGACCTTTCCTCCCGGGGCCGGTCCCTGCTGCTGATCCAGACCGACGGGTTCGGCGCAACGGCGGAAGCTGCCGCCATCCGGCCGGTTCTCGCTTCCGGAGGTGCCATCGTGACGATGGAAGCCAGCGCCGAGGCGGAGCAGCTGGTGGACTTGCGGCGCAACAGCCGCGGAGTGGAGGTCGACGACGAATACCGCGTGGGTGAGGACGTCGCCGTCCCGCGCTCACGGCTGGTTGACTACGTGGAAGCCCTGGAATCCATGGCGGTGGCACACCGGGTCAAGCTGAAGGTGGTGGCGCACGCCGGCGACGGCAACCTGCACCCCACCTTCTGGGTGGAGCGGGCGGAGGGGGCCGTGAACGCCGACGCCATGAAGCGGCTCGGAGCGGCCCTGGATGAATCCATCACGGTGGCACTTGCCATCGGCGGCACCATTACCGGTGAACACGGGATCGGCCAGTACAAGCGGCGTTGGCTGGGCCTGGAACAGAAGGAGCCCGTCCGTGAACTGCAACGCAGGATCAAGGAGCTGTTCGACCCGGCCGGCATCCTGAACCCGGGCAAGGCAATTTAGCACATACGTGCCACAAGGCGTACCGCCCAACTGACTAGCAGCTAAGGCCGTTTTGAGCGCTGAAAACGACGTTTACTGCAAGCTAGTTGGGTGTGGGACGGCGGGTGTTAGTCCTCGGAATCGTCGGCGCCGTAGCGGGATTCCTCCGTTTCGATCTCCAGTATCTTGAGCAGCTCCGTGTCCGGGTTTAGCATAATGGCCGCTTCGTCCCGGCGGTGCCGGAGTTCGGACTCAATGTAGGACTGCACGGCTTCAGCCAGCGGGATGTACCGGTTCTCCTTCTCCGACATGTACCAGCGGTGCTCCAGGATCTCGTGCACTGCCTCGGCCGGCTCCAGCTTCCCGGACAGGTCCCGGGGGATGGAGCGGACAATAGGTTCGAAGATCTGGCTGACCCACAGGTGCGCGCTGTATTCCTCGTCCATTCCGGGATTGTTGTCGGCGCGGAAGGAATCCATGTCGTTCAGGAGCCGCCGGGCCTGGTTTTCCTGGGCGTCCAGGCCGGTCAAGCGCAGCAGCCGGCGCTGGTGGTGTCCGGCGTCGACCACCTTGGGCTGGAGCTGGATGGTGGAACCGTTCTGTGTCGTTTTGATCGCGTATTCTTCGACGTCGAACCCCAGCTCGTTGAGCTTACGGATGCGGGCAGCTACCCGCCAGCGTTCGCCGATTTCGAACGATTCCTTCTCGGTCAGTTCGGTCCAAAGGCGCCGGTAGCTGTCCATGATGAGCTCGCTCGTGGCCACCGGGTCCACCTTCTCCTCGATGAGGCCGCCGTCGAGCAGATCCATCAGCTCACCGGCGATGTTGACCCTGGCAATCTCCAGATCGTATTCGCGCTGGCCGGTGGACAGATCCGGATACAGCTCGCCGGTCTCAGCGTCCACCAGGTAGGCGGCGAACGCGCCGGCATCGCGGCGGAAGAGTGTGTTCGAGAGCGAGACATCGCCCCAATAAAACCCGATCAGGTGCAGCCGGACCAGCAGCAACGCCTGGGCGTCGATGAGGCGGGTGAGTGTGTCCTTGCGGAGCATCTGGGAGAAGAGGGCGCGGTACGGCATGGAGAACTTCAGGTGCCGGGTGACCAGCACCGGGTTCAGCGGCCGGCCCTCGGGAGTGGTGCGGCCGGTGATAACGGCGACTGGTTCCACACAGGGGACGTCCAGCCGGGCGAGCTTGCGGAGCATGTGGTACTCGTGGCGGGCCACGTGCTCCGACGTTTCCTTGATGGCGATCACAGACCCGCCAAGGTGGGCGAAGCGGACAATATGGCGGGAAATGCCGCGGGGGAGCGCGGCGAGGTATTCGGCCGGCCAATCCTCCAGCGCGATGTGCCATGGCAGGTCCAGTAGCTCCGGTTCGGTGGCCGCGGCGGTGATGCTCAGCGAACTTGAGGCCACGGCGCCCTTGCTGTCATTGGCGCTGGCGGCTTCAAACCGGGGCAGCTTGCCGACCTGCCCGTAATCGGTAGGTTCGTTGTGCCACTGGGCACCGTTTTCCTCGGTGCTTCGGTATTCCTCGGTCATAACCCAATTCTTCCGTACTGAGGGCGCCTACCCTAACGAAGGGGCGTAGCTGCTAGGTTAACGCCCGACGGCGGCCCTCCAGTAGGGAGGACCGCCGTCGGACATGCGGTGCCGGTGGGTGGGCCCACGCCGGCAGGGTTCCCTGGCCGAAGCGAAGCGAGGCTAGGGTGCCGGTGGGTGGGCCCACGCCGGCAGGGTTCCCTGGCCGAAGCGAAGCGAGGCTAGGGTGCCGGTGGGGACTAGTCGCCCAGGCGCAGGCCCGTCTTGGTGTCGAACAGGTGCACATGGCCGGACTGCGGACGGACGTAGATGGTTTCGCCCTTCATCGGCGGGCGGCGGCCGTCGACGCGGGCCACCATGTCGTAGCTCTGACCGTCGAGCTTTGCGTGGCCGTAGACGTAGGCGTCGGCTCCGAGCTCTTCGACGACGTCGACCTCAACCTGCAGGCCCTCGCCGGCGGCGACGGTTTCGAGGTCTTCCGGACGGCTGCCGAGGGTCACGGTCTTGCCGTGGGCTCCTTCGAGGACGTCGCGCGGTACCGGGTACACGGTGCCGCCGAACTGCACGCCGCCGTCGACCACGGGAAGCTCGAGCAGGTTCATTGCGGGAGAGCCGATAAAGCCGGCCACAAAAACGTTCTTCGGCTTGTCGTAGAGGTTGCGCGGGGTGTCGACCTGCATCAGCAGGCCGTCCTTCAAGACGGCAACGCGGTCGCCCATGGTCATGGCCTCGACCTGGTCGTGGGTCACATAGACCGTGGTGACACCCAGCCGGCGGGTCAGGGACGCGATCTGCGTGCGGGTTTGGACCCGGAGCTTGGCGTCAAGGTTGGACAGCGGCTCGTCCATAAGGAACACCTGCGGGTTGCGGACGATGGCACGACCCATGGCAACACGCTGGCGCTGGCCACCGGAGAGTGCCTTCGGCTTGCGGTCCAGGTACGGCTCGAGATCCAGCAGCTTGGCAGCTTCACGGACGCGTTCGGCACGCTCTTCCTTGCTGACGCCGGCGATCTTCAGCGCGAAGCCCATGTTGTCCGCGACCGTCATGTGCGGGTACAGGGCGTAGTTCTGGAAGACCATGGCGATGTCGCGGTCCTTCGGGGGAACGTCGGTGACATCGCGGTCACCAATCAGGATCCGGCCGGCGTTGACGTCCTCGAGACCTGCGAGCATCCGCAGGGAGGTCGACTTGCCACAGCCGGAGGGTCCAACGAGGACCAGGAATTCGCCATCGGCGATTTCAATGTTGAGCTTGTCAACTGCGGGCTTGTCCGTGCCCGGGTACACACGTGTTGCGTTGTCAAAAGTAACTGTAGCCACAGTTATCAATCCCTTCACCGGCAGGTACGTGCCGGACGATCCGTAGTGAATGGTCTTATTTTTCAGTTATGTATTCAGTTGTTGGCACCTGATCGTGCGCATACTCCCCGGCCGAAGCCGAGGAGTATCCAATGACGCCGCACGTTACTTGTGCGCCACATCACAACCAGAGTATGTCAGATAATTGGTAAATAGGTCAAAATGTCGTAGATGTCACACGTGATTCAGCCTGCATGGTTCCCGTGATGGGCTAGTATTCACAGCCCGAGGGCGCGCTTACGTTCCCGCAGCAAGGCTTCCAGCAGCTCGGAGACATAAGCGCAAGCCTCGACCCGGAACTCGGCTTGGGTGAAGTCCAGGCCCACCTTCACACCGAGATCCCCCGGCAGCAGGCTGGCCAGGGCGTCCTCGTCGGTGGTGTCGTCGCCGGCGAAAATCGTGGCGGTAGCATCCGTCGCCTGGCGCAGGAAGGCGACTCCCTCTCCCTTCGAGGCATGGACCACGGACGTTTCCAGCACGCGGTTGCCGGTCTTCAGGAATACCCCGGGTTTGTCCTGCAGGACGGCGCGGGCCGCCGCGATGGCGTCCTCGGCGACGTCGTCGGCGGCAAGCCGGGTGTGCAGCACAACGCCAGCCGGTTTGTCCTCGAGCAGGGTGCCGGGGGCGGCCTCGACGATGCCTTCGAGTTCCTGCCTGATATCGGCGAGAAGCTTGCGGCGGGCGTCATCGAGTTCCAGCGGCGCAGACCCCGGTCCCAGCCAGGCCTCGGCCCCGTGGCTGCCGATCAGCAGGGTCTTCGCCGGGGGAAAGGCGACCGCGCGGAGGCTGCCCAGGGCGCGCCCGGAGACGAGGGCAGTCGTCGTCCGCGGCAGTTCGGCGAGGGCGGCAAACGCCGCCGCCGAGCGGGGGAGGGCACGGGCGTCCCCCGCTCTGTCGACGAGGGGTGCCATGGTGCCGTCAAAATCCATTGCGACGAGCAGGTGTTCGGTGCCGGCCACGCGGCGCAGTGCCGCGAGCAGGTCCGGTGAGAGCGTCAGCGGGGCTGGCCCGGGGGAGTGCTCAGCTGTCATCTCGGATGACCTTTTCTTCGAGGGCGCGCAGGAAATCTGAGGACCAGAGGTCAACGTCGTGGTCAAGGATCTGTTTGCGCATCGAGCGCATCCGGCGCGCGGCTTCCGTGGGCTGCATACGGACTGCCTTCATGATGGTCTCCTTGAGACCATCAATGTCGTGCGGATTCATCAGCAGTGCTTGTTTGAGCTGGTCCGCGGCGCCGGCAAACTCGCTGAGCACCAGGGCTCCGTCATTGTTGGTCCGGGCGGTGACGTATTCCTTGGCGACGAGGTTCATACCGTCCCGCAGGGCGGTGACGAGCATAACGTCTGCGGCCAGGTACAGCGCCACCATCTCCTCGATGGGGTAGTTGTGGTGCAGGTAGCGGACGGCGGTGTTTTGCAGGGTGTCATAGGTGCCGTTAATGTGCCCGACGGTGCCTTCGACTTCTTCGCGCAGCAGGCGGTACTGCTCCACCCGTTCCCGGCTGGGGCTGGCGACCTGGATCAGGGCGGCGTCCTCCACCGAGACCTCACCGTCCGCCAGGAGTTCCTCGTAGGCCTTGAGCCGGTGCCTGATGCCTTTGGTGTAATCGAGGCGGTCGACGCCGAGCAGGATCGTTTTCGGGTTGCCGAGGTCTTGGCGGATTTGCCGCGCGCGCTCGATGATTTCGGGATTCCGGGCGAGCTCGCTGATTTGTTTTACGTCAATCGAGATAGGGAAGGCCTGGGCGCGGGCGATGTGGGTGGTCTCGCCGTCGCTGCCCTTGACGTGGACCTGCTGCTGTTTGACGCTGGCGCCGAGGAAGCGGCGGGCGGAGCGCATAAAGTTGCCGGCGTCGCTGCTGCGTTGGAAACCGACCAGGTCGGCGCCGAGCAGCCCGTCGATGATGGCACGGCGCCACGGCAGCTGGGCGAAGATCTCCGGGGGAGGGAAGGGAATGTGGTTGAAAAATCCGATCTTCAGGTCCGGACGTGCCTCGCGCAGCATCTTCGGGACGAGCTGCAGCTGATAGTCCTGGACCCAGACTGTGGCTCCGGGGTTGGCATGGTGGATGACGGCGTCGGCGAACCGGCGGTTCACCTTGCGGTAGGAGTCCCACCAGGTCCGGTGAAACTCCGGCGGGGCGATCACGTCGTGGTAGAGCGGCCAGAGGGTGGAATTAGAGAAGCCCTCGTAGAAGTACTCGATGTCTTGCGTGCTCAGCTGGACCGGAACCAGGTCGATGCCGCCGTGGCTGAAGGGCGGAACGGACTCATCCGGGGCACCATGCCAGCCGACCCACGCCCCGTCGGTCTTGGTCATCATCGGGGCCAGTGCTGTGACCAGGCCACCGGGGGAGCGGCGCCAGCCGTCCTCGCAGCCCGCCTCCTCCGGGGAGCAGCGGTCGACCGGCAGGCGGTTGGAGACCACCATAAAGTCGTATTGCGCGTCCGGATCGGTGTCGTTGGTGCCGTGCGCTGCTGCGCCGGCGGACTTCGGATCCGATTCGCCGTGTTTGCTGGCCTGCATTGGTGCCCCCTGGGATTCGCTCGCGGCTCCTGTCCACCCTAGCTGGGCGGAATCTTCTGTGCTATTCGCCCGTTGGAAAACCCGGAAGAAAGTTGAAAGCGCAACTTCTCAGACTTCTCCCCTAAAATGATGAATTGCCACCCAGCGGATAACACCGGCCGAACGACCCGAGGAACTGATGAGCCCCGCCAACGAACCCCGCCAGTCCAAATCAGAGCGAACTGCTGCGGCCCGCGAAAAGGCCCGTGAAATCCGCGAGGCACAGCTGAAGAGAGAAAAGCGCAACAAGTTGCTGATCGGCTGGGGCATCGTAGCCGCCGTCGTGGCGATCATTGTGGTGGTGGCCCTGGTGGTTACCTCGAACATTCAGAAGAATGCCCCGGTCGCGGACGAGGGGCCCACCCCCGCCAACGGCAACGTGTACGGCGGTGTCACCCTGCTGGCAAACTCCGAGGTGGTCAAATCCGACCCCGCGACCGTACGGGTGGCCGATCTCCCTTCCGCCCCCTCAACTCCGCCGGCCCAGGTGACCGCGCCCGGTGCCGAAGCAGAGGCAGGTAAACCGGTCAAGGTGGTCCTCTACATCGACTTCATCTGCCCGGTGTGCAAGGACTTTGAGGCGAAGTACAACGAAACACTCACGAGCCTTCGCAATGAGGGAAAGATCGCCGTCGAATACCGCCCGCTGGGCTTTCTCGACAGCCGATCCACCACGAATTACTCCTCCCGCGCAGCCAATGCCGCAGCCTGCGTTGTGAACGAGTCGCCGGAGAAGTATGCGGAATTCGTTGATGCGCTCTTTGCGAAGCAGCCCGCTGAAGGCAGTGCCGGAATCTCCGACGCTGACTTGAAGAAAATGGCGACCGAGGCCGGGGCCAAGAGCATCGACGCCTGCGTCGATGCGAAGACCTACCGGCCCTGGGTCAAATACACCACCCAGCAGGCAACAGCGGTCGGCGTGACCGGTACGCCGACGGTCTTTGTGGACGGCAAGCAGTGGGGCCAGGGCGACAGCGCCAAGAGCCCGTTCGATCAGTTCGTCCAGGCCGCCGTCGACGCCAAAAAGTAGGCGGCAGCAACGCCGGCACAAATTGCCAGGCCCGGTTCCGGATTCGTCCGGAACCGGGCCTGTTTTTATCACCGGGCCTACGTGGGCTAACCTTATCTAGCGCCATGGCGCCTGGCCCCGCTTCGTGGCCCGGTGCCGGACGGCGCGACGGAATGCCTCCTTAGCTCAGTTGGCCAGAGCACCGCTCTTGTAAAGCGGGGGTCGTCGGTTCGAATCCGACAGGGGGCCCGCGAAAAACCGCGCCGCTGCCGGGTCCCACCCCGTCGGCGGTGCGGTTTCTGTTTTAACCCCGGCCGCCAACCCCCAAACCCACCACAGCCAGGCAACCGGCGTCGGGCCCATCACGCGGTCCGCTGACGCGCGGCAGGGGGACATAAGGCCCTAGACCCCGGAAACCGGCCGGCGGAATCTTGGCGTATGACAGAAACGAATCCGGAATTGACGCCGGACATCAGGTCCACCCAGTTGGAGGCACTGCCGACCGCCGTGCTGCGCGAAACCGTTCCCATGAAGGAGTTGACGGCGTTCTTCGACCGCGCCTTCAGCGCCGTACTGAGTGCCGTCCAGCAGCAAAACGTCCAGCTGGCCGGACCGCCGTTCGCGATGTACCGGGGGACGCCGACCGACGTCGTCGACGTCGAGGCCGGATTTCCCGTCGCAGCACCTTTTCCCGGTGTTGCGGGCGGCGAAGTGACGGCGGGGACACTGCCCGCGGGCCATGCCCTGGAGGCGACCCACATGGGCCCCTACGACACTCTCCCGGACACGTATGGGCTGATCATGTCAAAGATGCAGGCCGAGGGCCTCACCCCCGGAGGAGCCATGTGGGAGTCCTATCTCACCGACCCGGCCGCGGAACCCGACTCGTCCAAGTGGAAGACGCTCGTCGTCTGGCCGGTCGCCTGAGGGACAGCCGACCGCGGGCGGCGGCCGGCGCCGCCGGCCTGTCAGCGCTTCTGGCGGGCCCGCGCCCTCCCCTCCGCGGAGCGACGCGACGCAAAATGTCGGATTCGCCACACTATTGTTCCACTGCGTGCATAATGTCCTAAACTGCTTCACTGAGGTGCCTGAGATGGCGCTGCGCAGCAACGAAAGTGAACCCCCAAATGGCTACCGATTACGACGCACCCCGCAAGACAGAAGAAGAAACTCCCGCTGAATCGCTGGAGGCCCTTCAGGCGTCCCGCAGCGGTGGCGCCCAGACGGCTGTCATCGATCTCGACGAGAACGACACGGCCGAAGGCATCGATCTTCCCGGCGCTGACCTGTCCGGCGAAGAGTTGACAGTTACAGTTGTCCCCGAGCAGTCGGACGAATTTACCTGCTCGTCCTGTTTCCTGGTGCGTCACCGGTCCCAGGTGGCCAAGGAAAAGAACGGTCTGAAGTTCTGCCGCGATTGCGAAGGATAGGGGACCTTCCGCCGCGAATCACCACTTCATACCAGTCACCGCCAAGCGCCGGATCCCGATGGGGGCCCGGCGCTTCGCTGTTCCCGGCGGGTATCGCCGGCGGCAGAGGGTCCACTGCGGTGCAACGCTCCTGTGACCGGGACCGGGGCAAGCTAACGGTTGGGCGCCGAAACAGCTGGGCCCTCGTTTTGGCTGCCAAAGGCTCCTATTCTGGAGTTATCTCATCTCCTGAGGGGGCGGCCGAGTGAAAACATTCCGGGTGTTGCTGTTGGCTATTGTGGTGGCGATTGGATCGGGGCTGGTAGCGCCCGGTCCGGCCTCGGCAGATCCATACTGCGGACTGGTGTGGGGATCGCTGATAAAAGCGGATCCTGCGATGAGCCAGGCGAAGGTGAACAACGTCCGCACCGGGCAGCACTACTGCTTCGACCGGCTGGTCATCGACCTCAACGGGCCAGTCGGCGGGTATACCGTGCACTACGTTCCGCAAGTGGTCCGCGACGGCTCCGGCCTCCCCGTCCCGCTGCGGGGCCAGGCGTTCCTTCAGGTCACGGTGAACGCTCCGGCGTACGACGACAGCGGCAACTCAACCTACACCCCGGCAGATCCGGCCGAGCTCAGCAACGTCAGCGGCTACCAGACGTTCAAACAGATCGCGTGGGCCGGCAGCTTCGAAGGGTATTCGAGCCTCGGCCTCGGGGTCCGGGCCCGGTTGCCGTTCCGCGTCTTCGCCCTCGCCGGACCCGACGCCGGCTCACGGCTGGTAATCGACGTCGCCCATTTCTGGTGAGGGCACTTCCGCCCGGGTCGAGTCAGAGCGAATTGAGATCCGCCCGGAGCGGGTAGTCGCGGCCGTCCAGGACCAGCTGGGTGCAGCGGCGGGTGGCCGGGTTCAACACGATCGGAGCCATAAGGTTCACTGTGGTTGCGGCGGGGGAGTGATTCAGGACGACCAGTATCTGGGGCGCGTCCTCCTCCACAAGCTCCAGTGCCTGGCGCGTGGCGGCCGTGACCGGCGGGTTGTAGGTGGGCACGAAGACTGCGGCGTCGGCGAGGAACAGCCGCGCAGATGTACCGGAGGTCGCTTCCAAGGCGTACAGTCCGGTTGCCCCTTCAACGCTCCGGAGGGTGAAGTCATGAGCGTCTTCAAGTCCTGGCATCGGGACCGTGAATGAGACTGGCGTGTTCAGCACCGCGGTACTCACCGGAGAAAGTCCATCAGCGTGGGCTGAAGGACCCGTGCCGTCGCGGCCAGGGCCACCTGGTAGTTGGTCTCCTGAAGTTTCAGGTCCATGATGACGCTGCCAAGGTCCAGTTTTTCTATGCCCATCTTCTGCGCGTCCAAGTTGGCCTCCAAATCCGTATTGACGTTGCCGGCACGTTCCAGCTGTGCCTGCCGTGTTCCTATCTCAGCACGTCCATCGACGATGTGAGTAAAACCAGCATCCAGGTTGCCGATCTGCAGCGACGTGGGGGCCGTTCCGCCCTTCAGCGCATCAGCGATGGACTTGACGGCCCCGAAGACGGAGGTGGAGCCGGTGCCAAAGACCGCCTCGCCGTCGGCGTCCACCCGGACAGTCTGGGTCGCGCTGAAGCGGCGTTCGACCGGGCTGAGGCCGGTGCCGTTGAAGGTGGGTGGCACGGGGCCGCTGAAGGCTTCAGGGTTATCCGAGTTCCCGGCAAAGATGTTCCGGCCCAGGTGCTTGGTGTTGGCGATCGAAACGAGTTCGCTGTTCAGGGCATCCAGCTCGTTGGCGATGGCGATCTTGCCGGACTGCGGCAGCGATCCGTTGCCGGCAAGGACGGTGAGGTCCTTGATCTTGTGCATCACGTTCGTGGCTTGTTCGAGCGCGGAATCCGCCGCGGTGAGCCAGGTGTTGCCGTCGTCGATGTTCCGGCCGTACTGGGCGTTGGCCGCGAGCAGGGACCGGGTCTCCAGCGCCTTGGCAGTAGCGGCGGGATCGTCCGAAGGACGCGAGATCTTGTTGAGTGTGGTCGCCTTTTCCTGCAGTTCGGCCAGCCTGGACTGCTGGGTCTGCAGCGTCCGCTGGGCGTTGGCGCTCATGGTCAGGTTCGTGACGCGGTTCAGCATGGGTCTACCTTCCTACCAGTCCGGTGCGGTTGATCAGGACGTCAAGGGCCTCGTCGACGGCGGTCATCACTCGGGCCGCGGCCTGATAGGCGTGCTGGTTGGTGAGCAGGCTGACGTTTTCCTCGTCCAGGCTGACGGAGGCTTGGGAGGCCCGCTCCGTGATGGCCGAGATTTGGGCGGCCGTGGTGAGCGCTTCGTGCTGCTGGGCTCCCCGGGACTGCACTCCGATGTTCGTGACGATGCCCGACCAGATCTTGTCCGGCGAGCCGTTACCAGTGCCGAGCTGCGAGATCGTGTCCGCAATGCTGGTGTCCAAGGCGCCGCCCGCAGAGGCTTTCAGCGCGATGTTGCCGATGTTGGCGGGGCCGGAGATGCTCAGTGCAGCGGGGTCAGAGCCGGTGGTCGTGAAGAAGTCGACGTTTGTGGTGCCGGCCCCAGTGACACCGGACTTGTGGACGGTGTTTACTGCCGTGGCGAGGGCGGTAGCGAAGCCGTTGTAGGACGCCGCGGCTTGGGCGATTGCCCCGCCCTTGTCTGCCGGTGCCAGTACGGAGAGGGCGCCGGCGAGTTCGCCGCCGTCGAGCGCTGCCGTGCCGCCGGGGCTGGTCCACTCAATGCGAGGCGCGTCGGTGGCGGCGCTAGCCATGGCCGTTGCGCCGGCCAGCTGCAGGGTCCGCACTGAGCTGCCCGTCACGAGGGCGTTGCCGCCGACGAGAACATCCACGGTGCCGTCGGCTTGCTCGCGGACGGTGCCGCCTGCGAGGCCGGCGATCTGGTCCGTGAGCTTGGCCCGGGCGTCGATCAGTTCGTTTGCCGATCCGCCGGCGGCAAGGGTGGAGCGGATGGTTGTGTTGTAGGAGGCAACCTGGGCGGCTGCCGCGTTGACGGCAGTCACCGCGTCCTGGGCCTGGCCGCGGACACTGCTCCATTGCGAGTCGAGGGCCTTGTATCCGGAGGAGATCTTGTCCGTCACGGAGTTGGCGGCGTTCAGCAGCAGCGCCTTGGGGCCGTCTTTGTCGGGCTGGTTGGCGGCGCCCTGCCAAGCGGACCAGAAGCCCTGCAGTGCCGTGGAGATGCCGTCTTCGCCGGGTTCCTGAAGGACGCCCTCGATGCCCTGCAGGGCGGCGGAACGGACACTGGCGTAGCCGGCCTGGGCGGCAGTGGAGCGGACTCCGCCGTCGAGGAAACTGTTGCCGAGCCGTGCGATCGCGTCCACCGACACGCCCTGGCCGGCCTGCAGGAGGCCACCGCTGAAGAGGCCGCGAGCGGGCGCCGCGAGCGACGACTGCTCGACGCGCTGCCGGGTGTACCCCTCGGTAGCGGCGTTGGCGATGTTCTGCCCGGCCACGTTCATGCCCTGCTGGGCTGCGGTCAGTCCACGGTAGGCGGTGTTCAGGGCGCCGAAAGTGCTCAAGGTCGCTTCCTTAGAATTGCTTGTCGAAGATGCGGGAGGCGGCGGTTTCGCCGGTCTTGCCGTGCGCGTCGTAGGTGCCGGCTGCCGGACGCAGGTCAGCCAGCGACTCTTGGGTGGAGCGGACGGCGGTGCGCAGGTACTGCTCGTTGGAGTCGCGCAGTTCCTTGATTAGGGCAGTCTGGCGGGTCAACGCGGCCAGGTGCGCGGTGAGGATCTCGGCCCAGGCGCCTTCCGGGGCGGCGGCGGCCAGTTCCGCGAGGGAAGCATCGGTGGGAAGTCCCCACGTTTCGGCGACGACGGCGGCCTCGATGGTCCGCGCCAAGCTCGCCTGCGAGAGGTGCCCCAGGACCTGTTCAACTTCCTTGGTGCCGTGGGGCAGCCAGCGGGACTTGCCCGAGGTGAGCAGCAGCTGCTCTTCCTCTAGCTTGAAAGTGAGAACGTCCAGGAGCTCACGCTCCCGCCACAGCAAGGCTGAAAGTTCGTGGATTGCCATGGTCCGGACGGCTCCCTTGTCGGTGACTAATGCGGTGGTGCCGGGCATGCAGTACATAAGGAGTCGGCTGCAGCCATCAGCAGGGTTCGTAGAAACTATCGGCCGGGGAGTGGGATCCGTTAGCGGGAAGAAGGCTGATTACTTTCGGAAGGGCGGGGGAAAGCCGTTCGAAAAAGAATTTCGCATTTTTGCTTACGTCGTCCTCCGAAAGGGCGATAACTACTCCTGAAGGCCCACGGATGGGCCATCGCTTACAGTCCCACTCACGGAGGAAACATCATGGGCTTTGTTATCAACAACAACCTCGCGGCAAACAACTCTTACCGCAACCTCAACTCCACCCAGAACGACCTTTCCAAGTCCTTGGAGAAGCTGTCCACCGGCCTGCGCATCAACCGCGCCGGCGATGACGCAGCAGGCCTTTCAATCTCCGAAGGCCTTAAGGCGCAGGTCACCGGCTCGGCCCAGGCCGCCCGCAACGCCCAGGACGGCATCTCCGTCATCCAGACAACTGAAGGCGCCCTGACCGAGGTTCACTCCATCCTGCAGCGTATGCGCGACCTTGCTGTCCAGGGTTCCAACGACACTAACAACACGGCAGCCCGTGACGCGATCAAGGCTGAGGGCAACTCACTCGGCCAGGAACTCGACCGCATCACGAAAGCCACCAACTTCAACGGCATCGACCTGCTCAAGGGAGCTACCGGCGCGGGCGTCACCGCGACGTCAACCCCGGGTTCCCTGGAAATCCAGGTCGGCACCGGTGGCACGACCGGTGTGGACACTATCAAGGTCAAGGTGGGCGACGTGGCAACAGCCACCGGCGCCCTGTCCGACGCTGCCGGTACCGGCGCCACCGACTTCGTGGTCGACACGGCGGCTAACGCGCAGACTACGATCGGGAAGATCGACACCGCCATCAAGGCGATCTCGGCACAGCGCGCAGACCTCGGTGCTGCTCAGAACCGTCTGGAGCACACCGTAAAGTCGCTGAACGTTGCCGGTGAGAACCTGCAGGCCGCTCAGTCCCGCATCGCCGACGTCGACATGGCTCAGGAAATGGTCAAGTTCACCAAGGCCAACATCCTGTCCCAGGCCGGCACCGCAATGCTGGCCCAGGCAAACCAGTCCAGCCAGGGTGTTCTTTCACTCCTGCGCTAGGCCGGATCCGGCAGTCCTGAAGTGAGGCTGCCACCCTGATCGGACGATGAGACACCCCCGATTACCACGCTGCGGAAGGGCCGGACGATGGCAACACCATCGTCCGGCCCTTACGTGCAACGTCCCAGCATCACAAACACCCGACGTATCAGCAGGAATTGACAGCTAAGGAGAGGCAGAGATGGGAATCTCACTCGACGGACTGGCCAGCGGGCTCGACACCACCGCCCTCATCGGCTCGATCATGCAGTCCGAAGCCCTTCCGCAGACCCTGCTCAAGAACAAGTCCTACGATCTTCAGTCGATGGTCTCCGCCCTGCAGGGGCTCAATGGCAAAGTCGCAGCCCTGGCTACCCAGGCCACCGCCGCGGCCAAGCCCGGTGCCCTGGACCTCACCAAGGCGACCACGTCCAGCGACAAAGTCGTCGCGACCACGACCGCGGCTGCCAAAGCGGGCTCCATCGATTTCCAGGTCACCAAGCTGGCCCAGACCCAGGTCACCGTAACCCCCAAAGTGAACGCCGTGACCGGCTGGCCGTACACCACGATGACGATCAACAGCGGGGGCAGCGACTATACGATCGCGCCGGCTTCCAATAACCTTGACGATGTCGTCACGGCGGTGAATGCCGCTGGCGCCGGCGTGACCGCCACGAAGGTGGCCGTTGGGGGCGGGGACTTCCGCCTCCAGTTCACCGCCACGAAGTCCGGTGAAGCCGGGGCCTTCACCATCAGCGATCCCGGTACTACCTTCACGAATGTCAAGGCCGCGCAGGACGCCGAAATCACACTCTGGCCGAACACCGCTGTGACCCAGAGCGTGAAGTCCTCGACGAACACTTTCGCCGATCTGCTGCCCGGCGTGTCCGTCACCGCCAAAGAAGTATCTGCCGCACCTGTAACGCTCACGGTGGGCCGTGACGACGCCGGCATCACCAAGCTCGCCTCCGACCTCGTGGACGGTGTGAACGGCATTTTCTCGCTGATCGCAAGCAAGACCGCCGTCAGCACCACCACGAACTCCAGCGGCACTAAGACGTCAGCCGGTGTTTTCGCCGGTGAGAGTCTGGTGCGCTCGGTGAACCAGAACATCCTTTCCGCCGCTTCGCTGCCGGTCGGCGCCCCGCCCCGGTCGCCGTCGGAAATCGGCATCAGCATCACCAAGACCGGAACGATGGAGTTCGACGCCACGAAGTTCGCTGCCGCCCTGGCGAAGGATCCCGAGGGAACAGCAGCCAAGGTACAGGAAATCGCCGGTCGCGTTGCCGCGGCGTCCACAGCAGCCTCTGATAAGTACAACGGCACCTTGACTACCAAGATCACCGGCCAGCAGTCCGAAGTCCGGGACCTGGCTGACCGGATTGGTGACTGGGATACACGGCTTGCCTCCCGCAAAGCCACGCTCCAGCGAACCTACTCGGGTCTCGAGACGGCGTTGAGCGGCATGAAGGCCCAACAATCCTGGCTCACCGCCCAGCTCTCCGGCCTGGCAGGAAGTAAGTCAGCATGACCACCACACCTTTCGGCTCCGGCTACGGCGGCGCCGCCCAGCGGAACCAGTACCTGGCTGACTCCGTCCTCTCGGCTCCGCCGGCACGCCTGCTCACCATGCTCTACGACCGGCTCCTGCTGGACCTGGGCCGTGCGGAGGCCGCGCAGCAGGGCGCGAACTGGCCTGTCGCCTCGGAAAACCTCCTGCACGCGCAGGCCATCCTAGCTGAACTTATGTCGTCCCTGAAGACCGATGCCTGGGACGGCGCCGACGGGCTGCTTGGCCTGTATAACTACTCCTTCACCGCCCTGGTGAACGCGAATATCCAGCGTGATCCGGCGCTGACGCGTGAGGCCATCGAACTTTTGGACCCCTTGCGCGAGGCCTGGCATGAGGCGGCCGCCGCTGTCCCAGGCCCTGCCCCGGTCCCCGCGGCAGCTCCCGCCGCACCTACCTCTGGACCTAACCGCGGATCCACCCCCGCGGGCGCCTGGAGCACCCAGGCCCTAACCGGCGGGGGGAGCCTTGGTTTTGGATAGTCACCCGGAAGTGGAGGGCAGCCGAGGGCGAACCGACATCCCCGACACTGAATCAACCCTGACGGACCCCGAGGAGAGTGCCCTGGCGGCCTGGAACGCGATCCTGGACGTACTGGAGCTGGCGGTGGGTGCAGCCGAGCGCACCCTGAAGGATCCCTTGGGCCCGCTGTCTGCCGCACCCGGGAGCGCGGTTGATCCCCAGCCCGAGAAGCGCTGGCATCCGCATCTTCTCCCCGGAGCGCTACCCGCTGCAGCCCGACGACGTGCCTTAGCGTTGTCGGCCGCGCAGGAACGCGTCGCCCGGCGACTCGAAGATGCCAGGCGGGATGTCGCCCAGCAACTGCAGGCGGTCTCCTCTGTTCCCGGCGTAGTGGCTGCCTCCGGTGCTGTGTACCTGGATGTAAACGGCTGAACTTCCTGTCGGGAGCATAAGACCCCGCAAAGAATATCCGCGAGTATCCACAGTGATTCATCCTGCGGAAACTCTTTTATATTTTCTCCTAACGCGCGGCTGACCAGTGCCGATAACCACTGATAGAGCACGGATCGCTCGTTTAACGGCCACGGATCGGCCTCCCACCACCCAGGCAGGATCCCCGTGCTCGAATCCGTGACCTCCGCAGCCCTGTCCAGCGCCTTGGACGGATTGGCGCTGCGCCAGCGCAGCATCGCGAACAACATCGCGAACGTCAATACGCCCAATTACCAGGCCAAGCGCGTGGCCTTCGAGGACGCCCTCGCGGCCTCGGTGCGTTCCGGCGACGGTCATGCCCAGGCCACCACGGCAGCATCCCTGGAACCCACCCAGCTGAACGGCAACAACGTCAACCTGGACACCGAAACCCTGTCCAACATCGACACGGTGCTTCGCTTCCAGTTCGCCACCCGTGCCCTCGGTTACGAGTTCACCGCCGTCCGCTCCGCCATGAGGACGAACTGATGACTTTCGACGCGATCGGAATCGCCGGTTCCGCCCTCACCGTGCACCGGAAATGGCTCGACGCCGTCTCGGACAACCTGGCCAACATGAACAATGTCTCGCGCACCTCCGGCCCGGCGTTCCAGGCTAAATACGTGGAAGCCGGGGAAGGCGCCGACCTCACCGGGGTGTACGTGAAAAGCACGCAGCTGGGAAACGGCGAGGGCAGGATCGTGTACCAGCCGGACCACCCGCTCGCGGACGCCAACGGGAACGTGAAATATCCGGATATTGATATGGCCGAACAGATGGGCGCGCTGATTATTGCCCAGCGCGGCTACCAGGCGAATGCCCAGGTTGTGGACCGCGCCCGTGAAAGCTACATGGCCGCCCTTGAGATTGGAAGATCCTGATGACCATTTCCCCGATCGCGCCCGTTCAGGGCGTCCTTCCGACAAACTTCGTGGACGGCGCCGGGGCCGCTGCCGGTACCGACGGCTCCGGCTTCGCGGCGTCCCTCACCGGCGCCGTGGACAACCTCCAGCAGCTGCAGTCGACGTCGAACCAGCTGGCCGTCTCAGCCGTGACGGGCAACCTGGATGACATCCACAACGCGACCATCGCCGCCACCCGCGCGCAGGTCACCCTTGAACTCGTCGCCGCGGTGCGAAACAAGGGTGTTGACGCGTTCAACGAGATCATGAGAATGCAAGCCTGATGCCCCCGCAAATATCTGGAATGTTCGCCCGCTTCGGCGCCGGACTCAAGGGATTCACCGCCGGACAGCGCACCATCGCAGTCATCGGAGCGGCCCTCCTCGTCGTCGCCGTTGTGGCCGTTTCCGCGTGGCTGTCCAAACCCGCTCTGACACCGCTGTTCTCCGGGCTCAAGAACACCGATGCCAGCGGCATCGTCGATCAGCTCCGTAAGGACAACGTTCCCTACGAACTCAGCGACGGCGGCGCGACCATCCTGGTCCCGCAGGACAAGGTCTACGACGAACGCCTCAAAGCCGCCGCCGCTGGCCTGCCCACGGCCGCCGCCACCGGGTACTCGCTGCTGGACAAGATGGGCGTTACGTCCTCAGAGTTCCAACAGTCCGTCACCTACAAGCGGGCCCTCGAAGGGGAACTCGCCAGCACCATTTCTGCCATGGACGGCGTAAAGACCGCCGCCGTCCGTCTCGCCATTCCGGAGAAGACGGTTTTTGTCTCCAGCGCCCCGGACACCACCGCCTCGGTTTTCATCGAAACCAAGCCGGGGGTCAGCCTTTCCGGCGACAAGGTCCAGGCGATAGTGCACCTGACCTCTGCGGCCATCGAAAACCTCAAGCCGATCAACGTCGCAGTGGTGGACTCGCAAGGCAATGTCCTCTCCGCTGTCGGCGGCGGCGCCGTCGGCTCATCCTCGAAACAGGCCACCGACTACCAGCAGCGCACCGGCGACGCCGTGCGTGCCGTCCTGGACCGCGTCGTCGGGCCGGGCAATTCCACCGTCGCGGTCGCCGCCGACGTTACCGGGGAGTCGGCGCAGCAGAAGTCCGAGACCTTCTCCAACGCTGAAGGTGCCCTGCCGCTGAGCGAGACTTCCAAGACTGAAAAGTACACCGGCACCGGCGGCGGCGCGGCCGGGGTTCTGGGACCGGACAACATCGCGGTCCCCGGCGGCACCAGCGGCAACGGAAGCTTCGATTCCACCAGCGGTACCAAAAACAACGCAGTCAACAAGGTCACCGAGGACCGTGTTATCCCGCCCGGAGCCGTCAAACGCCAGACGATCTCCGTGGCCGTCAACCAGGCAGCGGCCGGCGGGCTCAATCTCGCCTCACTCACATCCCTGGTCAACTCTGCCGCCGGGATCGATCAGCAACGCGGCGACGTCGTCACCGTTGAGGTGGTGCCGTTCAGCACCGCGGCTGCGGACGACGCTGCCCGGTCCCTGGCCGAGTCCAAGGCCGACGCTGAGGCCACCAAGCAGGCCGAATTCTTCGGCACGCTCATCAGCGCCGGTTCGATCCTCCTCGGACTCCTGGTCCTGGGCCTGATCCTGATGATCGTCCTGCGCCGCCGGCAGAAGCGCGAACCCGTGGACTTGGGCGAGCGGCTTGAGCCGCTGCCGGTCCTGCCGGCGATGCCGGTCGTGTCAGCGTTGCCGGCGGCCCCGGCAACCTCGGCGATCGAGCTCACCGCCCTCCCGCCGCTGCCGCCCTTGCCGGAACAGGTGGAAGCCGAACGGCGTCGGATGGAAATCGACAGCATGGTCTCCGCCAACCCGGAGAAGGCAGCCGACTACCTGCGCGAGCTCCTGGATGACCGGCAACCGGTATGAAAACTACAGTGACCCTTTCGGGCGCCCAGCGCGCGGCCGTTGTGCTGATGCAGATGAACCCGGCCAACGCGGCCCTGGTCATGGCAAAGCTGACGGATTCGGAAGCCGAGGAGATTGCGGCGGAAATCGTCCGGCTGC
Organism: Arthrobacter sp. EM1; assembly: GCF_029964055.1. Lineage (NCBI taxonomy): Bacteria > Bacillati > Actinomycetota > Actinomycetes > Micrococcales > Micrococcaceae > Arthrobacter > Arthrobacter sp. EM1. The sequence goes on from NZ_CP124836.1 coordinate 306,785, forward strand.
GCAAGGTGGATCCCGATGTCACCGAGCAGATCATGAAGGACTTCCACTCTTCGGCGCTGAGCGGGCCGCGTTCGGCCCGGGGCGGCCGCGAGTTGGCAGAGGGACTGCTGGAAGCGTCCTTTGGGTCCGAGAAAGCCGCCGGGCTGATCAACCGGCTGAGCGTCAACATGGCGGGGAAGTCCTTTGAGTTCCTCGAAGACATTGAACCGGTCCAGATCCTGGCCCTGATCGACGGTGAACTGCCGCAAACGATCGCCCTGGTCCTGGCGCACCTGAGCCCCAAAAAGGCCTCGGCGGTGATGTCCGGGTTGCCTGGTTCGCTCCGCGCCGACGTCGCCCTCAGCATCGCAACGATGGGTTCCGGCGCACCGGAGGCAATCGGGATCGTCGCCGAGACGCTCAAACTGCGCGGCGGTGCCGCTGTCTCCCAGCAGGCCTCCAAGGTCACGGGCGGCATCCAGCCGCTGCTGGAGATCATCAACCGTACCGACGCCGGCACCGAACGTTCCGTACTCGATGGCCTGGACCTGTTGAACCCGGACCTAGCCACCGAAATCCGGGCACAAATGGTGACCTTCGAGGACATCGTCAAACTGGACCGCAAGGACGTCCAGCAGGTATTGCGCGGCATCGACTCGTCGTTGCTGGCCATCGCCATGAAGGGCGCCCCGGAAGTGGTGCTGGAAACCATTACTACCAACGTTTCCGGCCGCAACCTGGAGATCCTCGAGTCCGAAATCGCGGCCCTGGGGCCGCTGCGGGCCTCGCAGATCGAAGAAGCCCGTGCCGCCGTCGTCCGCTCCATCCGGGAACTAGAGGCCGACGGTTCCATCACGATTCAGCGTGGGGACGAGGAAGACTTTGTCTACTGACACCAGTCCCGCGCGGATTGTCTACCCGTCGCTGCGGACCACCGGTCCCGCCAACGAGCAGGCCGGATTCACCGAGGGCCACGCCGCGGGCTACGCTGCCGGGGTCCGCGCCGCAGCAAAGGAACAGCGGCGCTGGCGGGACCGAATGGCGGCGGAGCAGGCTGCTGCCCTGGCGGCGGGCCAGCAGGACCTGGACCGGGCAGTGCGCGCGTTGGCCGTGGCCAGGACGGACTTCGCACACCGCAATGTCCAGGCCCTCCAGGATGCCAATGAAGTGCTCGCCCGAACGGCCCTGGAACTGGCCGAGGCCATCCTGGGCTACGAACTCGCCGAAGGCACCCGGACGGCCCGGGCCGCCATCGAACGCGCCCTTTCCGCCAGCGACCCCGGCACCTTGGTTGCGGTGCGGCTCAACCCGGCCGACATTGACGCCCTGGACAAGGAAGGCCTGGACCTGCCCGCCGGGCTTCCGCTGCTCCGGGACGCAAGCCTGAACCGCGGCGACGCGAAAGTTGACTACGAGCATGGCTGGCTTGACGCGAGCCTCGGCACCGCCCTGGCCAGGGTCCGTACTGCCCTGCTCAGCGACGGCGACTGGGGCGACCGGACCATGGACGGACAGCCATGATGACCCAATGGCGCCCAAAAGGGGACTCTTTCACCGCCGCACTACGGGCCGCCGCTCCCCAACGGGTGGGCGTAGTGACGTCCGTGGTGGGCCTGAGCCTGGAAGTTTCCGGCCTCGACGGTGCACTGGGTGAGCTCGTGACCGTTGGGGAAAATCCCGGTCTGGACGCCGAAGTAGTCGCCGCGATGGGCAGCACCCTCCGCTGCATGCCGCTGGGCCGGCTTGCCGGAGTCGCCGCCGGTGATCCGGTCCGGGCCAAAGCGGGCACCACCATGCTGGTCCCCACCGGGCGGGGGCTGTTTGGCCGCGTCATCGATGGCCTCGGACGGCCCATCGATGGCAAGGGCCCGCTCAAGAGCGGGCCGCGCGTGCCCATCGACAACGAGGCGCCGCTGGCCATGAAACGGGCCCGCATCGACACGCCGCTGCAGACCGGTGTCCGTGTCCTGGACACCATGACCACCCTCGGCAAGGGCCAGCGGATGGGGCTCTTCGCCGGTTCCGGCGTCGGGAAATCCTCCCTGCTCTCGATGATCGCCCGGGGGACCGACGCCGAAATCTCGGTCATCGCCCTGGTCGGCGAACGCGGCCGCGAAGTCCGCGAGTTTCTCGAGGACGACCTTGGCGCCGAGGGACTGGCACGCTCCATCGTTGTGGTTGCCACCTCGGACGAGCCGGCGCTGATGCGCATGCGCGCCGCTTTCACCGCTACCCGGATCGCGGAGTCCTTCCGGGACGAGGGCCAAAACGTGGTCCTGATGATGGATTCGTTGACCCGCGTCGCCATGGCCCAGCGCGAGATCGGCCTGTCAGCCGGCGAACCCCCAGCCACCCGCGGTTATCCGCCGTCGACTTTTTCCGTCCTTGCCCGGCTGCTGGAACGGGCCGGCACCGCCGAAACCGGCTCAATCACCGGCATCTACACCGTCCTGGTTGACGGCGACGACCACAACGAACCGATCGCCGACGCCGCCCGCTCCATCCTGGACGGGCACGTTGTCCTCGACCGGAAACTGGCCGTCACGGGCCACTTTCCCTCCGTGGACGTCCTCGGATCCATCTCGCGTGTCGCCTCGAAGGTCAACACCCGGGATCACCTCGCCGCTGCCGCGGGGCTTCGCCGTGTCCTCGCGGCCCGGAAAGCCGCCCAGGACCTGATCGATGTCGGGGCCTACCAGGCCGGCACCAACCCACTCGTTGATGCGGCACTGAACCACGAGCAGGACGTGAACGCCTTCCTGCAGCAATCAATGGAAGATTCCACCGGACACCCCGAGTCGTGGCAACGGCTCGCCTACCTCACCTCGACTCTGGGAGCAGCGGCATGAACCGTCAATTTTTGCTGGCTGGGCTCTTGCGGCTCCGCCAGATCCAGCAGGATCAAGCCGCCACCGGCCTGGCCCGGGCCAGGTCCCGTTCCAGTTCCGTGCGCGCCCGGGAAGCTGCGGCCCGCCGTGACTTGTCGATCGACGACGCGGACGTTGTCAGCTCCGCCTCACTGCGGGCCGTCGCGGCCGCCCGGTCCTCCTCGCACAGTATGCTGGCAGAGCTGCGGGGCCTGACCACGATCGCCCAGGCAGACGAGTCCGCGGCCCGGGAGGCGTTTACCGCTGCCAGGGTCCGCTCCGTTGGCTTGGAGAAGCTCCAGGCCCGGCATCAAGCCGAAGTACTGAGCGCAGACCTGCAGGCCGAACAGTCAGCGCTGGATGAGATTGCGTCCACTGTCTTTCACCGGGACGACACCCAGGTGACCACATGAGCATGACCGAGGCGATCGGCCGGATGCAGAGCATCCAGTCCATGATCTCCGAACTCACCACCCGGCCGGTGGACTCGGCGAAGTCCACGGCGATCTCGGCCGCCGCCACGGGCTCGCCTGTCAACGGAGGAGGGGACGGTTCCTTTACCCAAGCCCTCGCCTCGGCGCTGGGCACCAGCGGAACCGGAACAGCGTCCCTGCAGGAGAGCCTCAATTCCCTGACAGGTATCAGCGGGACAACACTCAAGGGTGTCTCCGCGCCGGTTGCCACCGGAGGGGCAGCGACCGGAAACGACGTGGTTGCCGCAGCGAAAAAGTACATCGGCGTGCCGTACGTCTGGGGCGGAACCAACCCGGCCACCGGGATGGACTGCTCCGGCTTCACCCAGCGCGTCTTCAAAGACCTCGGCGTCGAGATTCCGCGGGTGGTCAGCGACCAGATGCGCCAAGGCACGCCCGTAGCGTCCCTTGCCGAGGCCAAGCCCGGCGACCTGCTGGTGAGCTTCGGCGGCAACCACATCTCCATCTACCTCGGCAATGGCAAGGCAATCGACGCCCCCGTGCCCGGGCAAACCATCCAGATCCGCGATGCCTGGGAGCAGCAGTCCAACCTCACGTCCATCCGCCGGATTGTCCCGGCGGGGGGCACATCATGACCGCATCGATGGGTCTGGGCTCTGCTGCGGGGATCAGCCGGGCCACCCAGCAAGGCGCCGGGGGCCGGGCCGGTACAACAACGTCCGGCGGCGGAGCTTTCGGTGTGCTGTTGGACAGCGCCGTTTCCTCAAACGCCCAGCCCTCAAACGTCCAGCCCTCAAACGCCCAGCCCTCAAACGCCCAGCCCGAACGTCCGACGTCCGAGACCACCGTGTCCGCGGATTCGAACTCCGCCGGCTCGCCGGGCGTCGGGGCACCGCAGGCTGTGCCCGCGCGCGCGACCGCGACCGTGGCCGTGTCCACATCCGCGTCCGTGACCGCATCCGCGTCCGTGACCGCACAGCTGTTCGGCGGGCAGCCGGACGACACCAAGGTCAACGACGCCACCTCCCACGACGCGTCGCCATCGAAGGATGACGCCGCAGGGCATGTTCTGCCGGTCCCGGCCTGGTTCGGAACTGCGTTGGCTGCCCCTGCGGCGCAGTCGACAGCCGCCGCCGCGGGGCAGGCCATACCGGGGCGGATGACCCCGGAACAGGCGGCCACGGAACCGCAGCTCCGGGCCGGCGGTGCCGTGCCGGTGTCGGCTCCTGCCACCGCGGTACCTGCTGCTGCTGCGGGCGCGCCGGCCGTGGCGGCAGACGCCAATGCCGTGGCCACCGGAGCTCCGGCCGCCGTCGTCCTGCCGGCAGCCACCGTTGCACCATCCAGCCCGGCCCAAGACGCAGCTCCGGCAGCAGGACTTACTGGGGCCGCCTCGACGCCCGCAACCGCCAGCCTCCAGCCGCACCCTCCGGCGGCCAGCACAACACCCGGACTTTCTTCCGCTGCCGGAGGAACGACCTTCGCCGGTCTTGTTCCCAATGCCGGCGCGAGCGGCGGCGACGTACGTCCGGATCGGAAGTCCGCGCTGGCGGCCACGGTATCGGTGGAATCGGCGTCCACCGCCGGAGCCGCCGCCCTGACCGGGGGCCCGGCTACTCCTACTGCCGCCACGTCGACGTCCGCACCGCAGGCTCCCGCCGCGGCTTCCCCGCAGCAGGGGCCCGCACTCCAACCCCAGTTGAGCAGGCCTCTCTTCACCCTTGCCACGGCGGCCGCCGGTGAACATGTGATGACCCTCAAAGTGAACCCCGAAGACCTGGGCCCGCTGACCATCAGAGCCCACATCGACGCCGGCGGCGTCCGGATTGAGATGTTCTCTCCCGGTGAAGCCGGCCGGGAAGCTCTCCGCGGCGTCCTTCCCGAGCTCCGGAAGGAGCTCGCCGACGCCGGATTCGGGGCATCGCTGAACCTCTCGGATCGCAGCGGACCGGGGGACGGGGGCCGGAACGGCCGCCCGGGGCACCAGAACGACGCCGCAGCGCAGCGCTCAGCCCCGCGCCGCAACGAAGGATTTCACGAGCCCGCGCCGCGCATCCCCGGTCGGCTGGGTTCCCCCCAAACCAACATCGACATTCTTGTCTGACACGAAGGAACGCCACAGATGACGATTCAGCCGATCGCTACACCGTCCATCCCGATCAAGCCGACAACCGGTGCGGCGGGGGACCAGACTCCCGCTGTCCGCGCCCCGGTGCAGACCATGGACTCCAACGTTTTTATGACGCTCCTCGTGACCCAGCTGAAGAACCAGAACCCGAGTGCCCCGATGGACACCAACGCGATGATGGCCCAAACCATTCAGCTGTCCATGATGGAAAAAATGACCGAGCTGACAGCAAGCAGCAAGGATGGGCTTTCGCTGCAGATGCGCTCGGCGGCAGCCCAGCTGATCGGCCATTCCGTCGGCTATACGCTGCCGGACGGCACCGCGGGCAGCGGCATTGCTACTGCCGTTTCGTTCGCCGGCGACAAACCGGCGGTGACCATCGGCGAACTATCCATCCCCCTCGATTCCATCACCGGAATCGTCGCTCCGTCCGCTCCCTGACCCTAGATTTTGACCAGTTTTCCCACCTTGTAGAAAGGCAGTCGCCATGCTCCGCTCGCTCTACTCCGGAATTTCCGGCCTTCGCGCCCACCAGACCATGCTGGATGTTACCGGCGCCAACATCGCCAACGTCAACACAGCCGGGTACAAGTCCGGAACCACGCAGTTCCAGGACACCCTGTCCCAGCTGACCCAGGGCGCCACGGCTCCGCAGGGCGGCACCGGCGGAAGCAACCCTGCCCAGATCGGCCTGGGCGTCCGCGTTGCCGGGGTTACCAACAACTTCAGCCAGGGGTCCTCGCAGGCCACCGGCAAGGCCACGGACATGATGATCTCCGGAGACGGCTTTTTCGTCACCAGCAAGGGCGGCCAGCAGCTGTTCACCCGTGCCGGTGCTTTTAACCTCGATGCTGCCGGCCAGCTGGTCAGCCCCGACGGCGGCATCCTGCAGGGGTGGAAGGCCGACGCCAACGGCGCGGTCAACACGACCGGCGCCGTCGGCACCATCACGCTGAACCCGAACAACATGGTCGCCACGGCAACCAACGCGGTTTCACTTGACGGGAACCTGCCCGGCGACGCGACCGTTCCCACGTCGCTGAACCGCGTGGTCAAGGTTTACGACGGCGCCGGTGCTGCGCGTGACCTCAATCTGACCTTCGACAAGACCGCCACCGGCTGGAATGTTACAGGTAACGACGGCAGCGGACCCGTCACTGTGGGCCTCGCACAGGGAGCCAACGGCACACTGACGGCCAGCGGCGCGTTGACCGTCGGCGGCATTACTGTCGCGTTGAATAAACTCTCGGGCTACGCAAAAGTCGAAACCCTCACGGTCGCCGGCCAGAACGGCTCTGCTGCCGGCTCGCTTGAGTCTTACACGCTGGGCAGTGACGGATCCCTGATCGGCTCCTTCAGCAACGGCACCAAACAGGTGATGGCCAAGATCGCCCTGGCCAAGTTCACCAACCCGGCCGGTCTGGAAAAGGCAGGATCTTCGTCCTACACGGCCACCGGCAACTCCGGCGGGGTGCAGTTCGGCAGTGCCGGTGCACCAGGGCTCGGCACACTCTCCGGCGGGACCCTGGAAATGTCCAACGTGGACCTTTCCCAGGAGTTCACCAACCTCATCGTGGCCCAGCGCGGGTTCCAGGCCAACGCCCGCATCATCACCACCTCCGACGAGGTCCTGCAGGAACTGACCCAGCTCAAGCGCTAATCACCCGGAAAACGTGACTAGCTCCTAAATATCGGAGCGACAGCCCTGGCTACGGAGATCTTCGGAGCCAGGGCTGTCTTTTTTTGAGATCCGCGGCTTCGGCTTAGACATTAGCCTGCAACCAGATATGCCTCACGTTTCGACCGAGTATCACGTCTCTTCTGAGAGCCCGCCCTGAAGTGGAGGTACATTCCGATGCGACCGCCTGGCACCAACTGCCTGCGGTGGCGCACGTGGCGTAGGTCCGATCGGGGGACGTTATGGCATCCATAGGCAGAAGCCGGCTACGCCCTCATCCGCGGGATCGGGGCGGGAGCGCCACCGGTCCCTTTTCCTGCTTGGAGTGCCCCGTCGGCGGCAAAGTTGGTGTCAAGAGTGTTCCGTGAAGCACTGCCGGCACGCGGCCCCGGGTTTTCGGCGACGGTTACAGCGTCGCGCAGATCGCTCCAGAAGCGTTCCGCCGCGGCCGGCCGGCTGGCGGTGAGGATGCCCTGGCTCACGAGCGAGTCGGCCCATTGCTGGACCAGCTGATGGTGGAAAACGAACTCCGCCAGGGCCCGGGACTGCGGCAGGGGCAGTTTTGTCCGCTGCTCACCGTCAGGTTGCTCCGGGTCAGGGAGCTGCCCGATGGCGGCCAGCAGGCTTTCGAGGGTCCGCCGGGCCGTTTCCGGGCCCCGGGTTTGTTCCGGCAGCAGGCCCAGGTCCTTGGCTGAGGCGATCTGGAGGCGCAGCTGGACCGTGTAAGCGGCCCAGCACCTGGCATCGCTGGGGCTAATCTCAAGGGCGCCGCGGGTATCCTGGCGCTGGGTCGCGTCGTAAATGACGAAGCGGCTCCGGCCGGAGTGTTTCGCTGCGTACATTGCCGTGTCGGCTTCCGCCAGCAGTTGTTCCGGGCCATCCATTCCTGATCCGGCAGTGATGCCGACGCTTGCGCTCATCCGCAGCTCAGTCCCGGCGACCTGAACCGGGGCGGCGACGGCATCCATCACGCGCAGCGCCGTCGCCGGGCCCTGGTCCAAGCCGGAGCCCGGCAGCAGCAGGGTGAATTCGTCTCCGCCGGTCCGTGCCGCGGTGTCCCCGGTCCGGAGGCAGAACTGGAGCCGCCGGGCGATTTCCACCAGCAGCGCGTCCCCGGCTCCATGTCCATACGAATCGTTGATTGGCTTGAAGCCGTCAATGTCCACCGCCAGGACCAGCATGGGCACCCCGGTGATCCGGCTCGCGGCCATCGCCTCTCTGAGGCGTGCAGCCAGGAGCGATCGGTTGGCCAGCCCGGTCAGCGGATCGTGCAGTGCCTGGCTCTCCAATGCCCCCAGCTTCTCGAGTTCCGCGGTTCGTGTCCCGGCGAGGACGAATGCCGGAATGAGGCACAGGACGCCTTCAAGCAGGAACGCTGCACCCAGGAGCGCGGAATTTGCCGGCGGCAACGATCCGGACGCACCCGCAAAAGCCAGTTGCAGGAAGGCCGGGCTCCCGGCGACCACGACTGTGGCCACGGCCATGGCCAGCCAGTCCTCGAACAAAGCAATCACGGGTACTGCGAGGAAAAACAGAAAGTAGGCCTCCACGGACCCGGACAACCGGACGGTTATGGCCGCCGCCAGCACCAGGGCCGCACCGGACAGGCAACCCAGGGCGCGGCGCCACAGTGCAGGGTGTCGCGACCGTGCCCCGCGGGGAAGACGATCGCCTGCTGAGACAAGCCACTGCGGTACCACTGCGTATGCTCCCCATTGTTCGGCAGATCCACGCCTACCCAGCCAGCGGATCGTTGACAACACTCACTGTAACGAACATCACTCACTGTAACTAACGCGGTGTCCGCCGCCAGGCCGCATATTACCAAGCCTACGCAGCTAACCAATCAGTCCGGTTGGCCGACAGTAGATCGTAGACCACCATCCCCTATACAGAGCAGAATCGGCCCATGATCGTCGTAACTCGACTCAACGGAACGCGCTTCGCGGTCAATCCCGACCTCATCGAACGGATCCACGAGAGCCCGGACACCCACCTTGTCACCCTCGACGGAGCTACGTACGTTGTGCTCGAAAGCCTCGCCGAAGTGGTTGAACTGATCGCCGAGTACCGCGCTTATGTACTGAGCAAGGCCCGGGACTTTCCGGCCGTGACCGGCTACCACCTCAGCCTGGTTCCGTCCGAGGACGCCGCAGACGTTGGTCGTACCGACCGGCCGGGGGAGTAGGCCATGGATCCGGCAACAATTATCGGGCTGCTGATGGCGTTTGGCGCCATCTACGCCATGGTGGCCCTTGAAGGCGCAAGTATTACCAGCCTTTTGCTGCCTGCACCGATGATCCTGGTTTTTGGTGCGACGCTCGCCGTCGGGCTTGCAGGATCAACCCTTAAGGACGTGGTGCACGCCTTCAAAGCGCTGCCGAACGCGTTTAAGGGCAAGACCGTCCCGCCGCAGGTCAGCATCGACGAGATCATTGTCTTCGCTGAGAGGGCCCGCGCAGAAGGCCTGCTGTCGTTGGAAAGCGACGCTGCCGCCACCAAGGATCCGTTCCTGAAGATTGCGCTGCAGAACATCGCCGACGGAACCGATGGTGAGGACCTCCGGGAAATGCTCGACGACGGCATCAGCTCCAAGATGAAGTCCGACAACACGGCCTCGAAGTTCTTCAAGATGCTGGGAGGCTACGCACCCACCATCGGCATTATCGGCACAGTCGTTTCGCTGACCCACGTCCTGGAAAACCTGTCGAAACCGGACGAGCTCGGACACATGATCGCCGCAGCCTTCGTCGCTACGCTCTGGGGGGTCCTTTCCGCCAACTTCATTTGGCTTCCTATCGGGGACCGGATGGCAAAGATCTCCGAACTTGAGGTCGACCGAATGACCCTCATCATGGAAGGCGTTCTGGCCCTGCAGGCAGGCATCCAGCCAATCCTGCTGCGGGAGAAGCTCAACGCAATGGTTCCCGACTACAAACTCAAGGCCGGCGCCGGGAAGGCACCAAAGTCCGGGCCCAAAAAAGCATCCAAGGGCGGAGAACCGCTGGAGGACGCGGCATGAGCCCCCGGCGACGGTCCAAAAGGGCCGCCCCCGAAGAGCACCACGTTGACGAACGCTGGCTCGTGTCCTACGCGGATATGGTCACCGTCCTGATGTGCCTGTTCATCGTCCTGTACGCGATGTCCACCGTCGACGCTAACAAATTCGAGAAACTCCGTAATTCCCTCGCCACCGGCTTTGGCGCCGTCGCGTCCGAAACCGTCGACACGGCCACCGGAACCGTGGTCCCGGCGGACCAGGCCAATAAGGACCTTGAAGCGTTCGCTGCCGTACAGGCGCAGGCGCAGGCGCAGGCGCAGCCGGCGGCAGGCCAGGCGGCGAATGCGCAGCCCAATGTCGACCCGGCAGCCTTGGAACAGGCCATGAAGGAAGTCAATCGGCTCCAGGCCCTGGAGGACAAAATGAAAGCGGGGCTGGCGGCGGAAAACCTTAGCGAAAACGTGGAGTTCCAAATCGATCCACGCGGATTGACCGTCAAACTCGTTGGATCCCAAACATTCTTCGAACCCGACAGGCCGGAACTGACCGGGCGGGCCACCCGGGTCCTTAATGTTGTTGCTCCGGTCCTTGCGCCGGCCGGAATGGAGGTCATGGTGGAGGGACACGCAGCTAACGGCGTGACGTCCTTCCCCTCCACCTGGGAACTGTCTTCCACCCGGGCGGTGAACGTCCTGCGCTTTATGGTGGAGCGCGGCGGCGTCCCCCAGTCCGCCATCGGGGCGGTTGCTTTCGGCTCCGCACGGCAGGTCAACGACGACTCCACACCTGAGTTGATGGAGCTGAACCGCAGGGTTGACATTGTGGTCCTGTCCGACCAGCCCGACGTCGTCCGGTCCCTGATACCGGAAGCGATGAATATGCTGCAGAAATAGCTGCGGATTGGCTTACCCGCGGGGGTGCCTTGCCGATAGTGCGAGACGTGAGTGTTATCGATGAACGGGAAGTAGTGCGCGAGCGCACCTTAAGCGTCTACGACTTCCGTCGTCCGGCGACGCTGGCCCGTGAGCACAGCCGGGTGCTGGAGCTGGCCTTCGAGACATTTGCCCGCCAGTGGGGAACGCAGCTTACCGCCAAGGTCAGGGTCAAGTCGGTGGTGCGGCTGGAAGACGTTTCCATGCTGAGCTACGACGAATACGCAGCGTCGATTCCGGCGGTCACGGCCATGGTCCTGTGCGCCGTCGAGGGCAACGATTCCAAACTTGTGGTGCAGTTCCCCAGCCCCTCGGCCCTTGGCTGGGTCAACCGGATGCTCGGCGCCTCCGCAGACTCGCCAATGCCGGACCGTAAGTTCACCCAGATCGAGCAGGCCTTGGTCCAGGGGCTGATGAACGAAGCGCTCGAGGATCTGAGTTACTCCCTGGGCCCGCTGCTCAACGAAGCGGTCCGCGTCGATACCATCCAATACAACTCCCAATTTGCCCAGGCCGCCGCGCCAAGTGAACTGATGATCGTGGCTTCGTTCACGATGATTGTTGGGGACATCAGCGCGCCGGCAACCCTGGCCATCCCGGCCGACGTTCTGCTGGGCCGGCTGAAAAAGGTCAACCCCACCGACAGCCGGGAGGACGCGCCGGTGAGGATTGGCGCCCAGCTGGAGCAGGTGCCGGTGGAATTGTCGGTGCGGCTCTCGACGTCGTTTATCACCCCCAGCCGGGTCCTGGGTCTTGCCGTCGGCGATGTCCTGCCGCTGCCGCACCTGGAGAACCGGCCGTTCGACGTCACACTCGACGGGACGAGGCTGGCCACCGCCGCGCCGGCCCGTAACGGCTCCCGCGCCGCCGCTGTTATTGTCACAATCGAGGAGAACCCCTGATGAGCATCACCCTGACCAAGCACGAGTCGTCGGCGGAGCGGCTTGTCGAAGAGCTCCCGAGCCCGGTGGCACTGAAGGTCGTCGCCCTGGTGCCGGCCCGGGCCGCGGCGCCCTATGCCCGGCAGGCCGTGACGGCGACATTCGTCGGCTCGGTGACCGCTGACCTTGCCCTGCTGCTGATCGACCGGACGTTCCTGGACGAGGCCGCCGGTGGTATGGCCGGCCCCCAGCCCGGCGTCGTAGCAGTCACCGATGTGCTGCGCCCTGCCATGGAGGCTGCGAGTTCGGTCTTTGGCGCCGGTGTGCTTTCCGATTTGCGTGAATCCGACGCCGCCGGCCTCCTGACCGATCCGGACACCGCCGTTTTCGAACTGTCCGACGGCAACCACGCCGCCGCCTGGTTCGCGGTCCGGCTGCGCGAGAACACCAACGGTTTCGGCCGCGGCGCAGAAGGCACCGGCGGCGGCGCCGTTGCGGGCCGGCTGGGCCGGATCAACAACATCGAAATGGCGCTCACGGTGGAGATTGGCCGGACCCGGATGTCCGTCCGGGACGTGCTCTCGCTGGAACCGGGAAAAGTCATTGAACTGGACCGCTCCGCCGGCGCGCCCGCGGATGTGCTGCTCAACGGCCGCCTGATTGCGCACGGAGAGGTTGTGGTCCTCGACCAGGACTATGCGGTCCGCATCACCCGCATCCTTGACGTCGCCGAGGGGCTCAGCTGAATGGACTCGCTGATCCTCGGGCTGCGGGTAGTCGTGGCCCTGGGCGCGGTGCTTGGCCTTATGTGGTTGCTGCAGCGCCGGCTCGGCAAAGGCAACGGACGACGCCGGGCTGACAGTGCCCTGACGGTTGTCAGCCGGCAGAGCCTGGGACAGAAGGCCTCAGTGGTAGTCGTCGACGCCGCCGGCCGGCGATTTATGCTCGGTGTTACCGAGCATGCCGTGAACGTCCTGCACAGCGGCGACATCCCGGCCGAAGCCGAAGAGGAGTCCGTGCCTGCAGCCAACGCCGGATTCGGCGAATTCGCCCGGCTGCTCGCCGCCGCCAGCCCCCGCGCCGCCGTCGCGCGGAAGGACGACGAGAGCGCCGGTGACGGGCTTTCCGCCGAGGGTTCCGGCGACGGAACCCCCGGCGCCCCGATGCCCAGGCGCAGCTCCATCCACCGGAATTCCCACTCCCGCGGTCCGGCAGGCCAGCCGCCGCTGCACGGCTCGATCCTGGCCGGCTCCACGTGGAAGCAGGCCGCCGCAGCTCTCAGGGGCGGACGCCGCCGTTGAACACCGATCCATTAGTCCGGGCCGGCCGGAGCTCTGCCGGCAGGGCACTGGTGCTGGGACTGGCAGCGGTGCTGCTTGCCGTCCTGCTGCTGTGGTTGAACGCCTCCGCCGGCCACGCCGCACCCATAGTCCCCGCGCCCCCGGTGCCACCCACAGACCCCTCGGCACCCGGTGACGGCATCAATATCCAGATCAACGGCGTCGACGGTAAGCCCTCAACGGCCGTCCTGACCCTGATCGGGATCACGCTGCTCTCGGTGGCTCCGGCGTTGCTGCTGATGATGACGTCCTTCACCAAAATTTTTGTGGTCTTGGCCATGACGCGAAACGCGCTCTCCCTGCCGTCCATCCCGCCGAACCAGGTGCTCGCCGGGCTGGCACTGTTCCTGTCGATCTTCGTGATGTTTCCCGTCATCACCGAGATGAACAACCTCGGGGTCCAGCCTTACCTGAACGGGACCCTGGACTTTAACGCCGCCGTCGACGTCGGCAAGGGCCCGCTGCAGCAATTTATGCTCGCACACACCCGGCAGGAGGACATCGCCCTTATGACCAGGGCGGCCGGAATGGAAAATCCGGACAGCCCCGCCGCGGTGCCGCTGCAGACCCTGATACCGGCCTTTATGGTCTCTGAACTGCGTGCCGCCTTTATTATTGGTTTTGTCATTTTTATCCCTTTCCTGGTTATCGACCTCGTCGTCTCCGCGGCGCTGATGTCCATGGGCATGATGATGCTTCCGCCGGTTATGATCTCCCTGCCCTTCAAGATCCTGCTGTTTGTCCTGGTGGACGGCTGGGGCCTGATTATCACTGCCCTGATCCAGAGTTATGCGGGCACCGGATGAACGCCAACGCCGTCCTCGATATTTGCCTTCAAGCCATGCTTGTGGGTGCCAAGCTCTCCGCGCCGGTGCTGGTCACGGCCCTGGTGGTCGGGCTGGCCGTTTCCCTCGTGCAGTCGATCACCCAACTGCAGGAGGCGACCCTCTCGTTCGTGCCTAAAGCCGCCGCCGTCGCCATCGCCTTGGTGGTCTGCGGTCACTGGATGATCTCGGAAATGGTGTCCTTCACCAACGATCTTTTCGCCAGGATCCCCGGACTTTTGGGCGGAATGTGACGTGGGCATCCCGATCGACCCGCGGTGGCTGGAGGCGTTCCTGCTGGCCAGCGTCCGTATGACGGCCTTCCTGATTGTGGCTCCGCCGTTCGCCTACCGTGCCTTCCCGGCCCGGGTAAAGGCCACGCTGGGCCTGGGGCTCGGACTCGCGGTCTCCCAGCGAGTCTCCAGCGGCTACGCTGCGCGTGACACTGCCGGCTTTGTGACAGGTGTGGTGTTCGAACTCGCCACCGGTCTTGTCCTGGGATTCATCGTGATGGTGATTTTCGCCGCGATCCAGTCGGCCGGCAGCCTGATCGACCTCGCGGGCGGTTTCCAGCTGGCCCAGGGCTTTGATCCGCAAATGAACGTCAACGGCGCGCAGTTCACCAGGCTGCTCCAGATGGCTGCCCTTGCGCTCCTCTTCGCCTCCGACGGCTATCAGTTGATCATCACCGGGCTCACCGGAAGCTTCACGGCGCTGCCGCTGGCCGGCGGCATTAACATGGCCCAGCCCGTCCAAGCCATGACATCGGCGGTAACCGGCCTGTTCCTCGCAGCGGTCCAGATTGCCGGACCCCTGATGGTCGTTTTGTTCCTGGCCGACGTCGGACTCGGTCTCCTGACCCGGGTGGCACCGGCGCTGAACGCCTTCGCGCTCGGCTTTCCGCTCAAGATTTTGCTCACGCTGCTTCTGGCCGGCTTTATGTTCGTGGCCTTGCCGCGGATCGTGTCGAGCCTCGCCGGGCAGGCCGCCAAGGCCGTCCTGGGGGTGGGCTAGTGTCGGATTCCGGTGAAAAGACAGAGCAAGCCACCGATAAACGGATGAAGGAGGTCCGCTCCAAAGGGCAGTTGTCCCGCTCGCAGGACCTCACGGCCTGGGTTGGTGTGGGTGCTGCGGCAATCATGATTCCCTCCACCGTGGAGCGCGCCGCCAACGCCGTTGCGGACCAGCTCTTCAGTGTCCGCGGTATCGTGGCCGCGCCTGATCCCGGCACGGCGCTGCTCACCCTCGAGCACGGTCTGGGCGCCATCGCGGGCATTATCACTCCCATGCTGGTGGTTGTTTTTGTGGTGGTCCTGGCCGGCGCCGCACTGCAGGGCGGTGTGCACTTCAAGAAGTTCAAACTCGATTTCGAGCATTTCAAACCCCTTCCCGGACTCAAACGGATGTTCGGAACGCAGGCGCTTTGGGGTGGCCTGAAGGCACTGCTCAAAGCGAGCGTGGTCGGTGTGGTGCTGTACGGCGTTGTGCAGGGCCTGGTCCCGGTCCTGCTGACCGCCGGAGGCCTTCCGGTATCCGGTGTGGTCACCGCGGCGACCGGCGGCGTCGCCTCGCTCATCCAGTTCGCAGTGGCTGCCGGCATTGCGCTGGCGGCAGCGGACTTCTTCGTTGTGATGCGTCGCAACCGGAAAAAGACCCGGATGACGAAGAAGGAAATCAAGGACGAAAACAAGAACAGCGAAGGCGACCCGCTGATCCGATCGCAGCGGCGGGCCCGCCAAATGCAGATGAGCCGTAACCGGATGATCTCCGCAATCGGCGACGCCGACGTTGTGCTTGTTAACCCCACGCACGTGGCGGTGGTGCTCAAGTATGAACCCGGTAAATCCGCCCCGCGGGTGGTGGCCAAAGGGTCTGGCCACGTCGCTGCCAGGATCAGGGCCGAGGCCGAGGCCAAAAACGTCCCGATGGTCCAGGACATTCCGCTGGCACGGGCACTGCACGGTGCCTGCGAACTCGGCCAGGAGATCCCAGCGGACTTCTATCGGGCCGTGGCCGGGGTGCTCGCCTTCGTGATGGCGCTCAAAGCGCGCGGTTCCGCTGCCGGAATGCACTACATGGCCGGAGCTTCGGTATGAGGACCCAACCCGGGTGCGGCAGTAACAGCAGAGGAAACAGCATGTGGGAAAGGACCCAATCATGAACAACAGGCTCGCGCGGCTCACGGTGCCAATCGGCATTGTCGGCATCGTGCTGTTGCTGGTGGTGCCCGTTCCGGCACCGCTGATGGACTTCCTTATCGTCACCAACATCCTGCTGGCGCTGCTGGTGCTGCTCACCAGCATGTTTGTGAAAAAGCCGCTTGATTTTTCCGTCTTTCCCTCGCTGCTGCTGGTCGCGACGCTGTTCCGGCTGGGGCTCAATGTCGCGTCGACCCGGCTGGTCCTCGGAGAGGCCTACGCCGGCCAGGTCATTGAGGCCTTCGGCAAAGTCACAGTGGGCGGCTCCATTGTCATCGGGGCCGTTGTCTTCCTGATCCTTGTTGTCATCCAGTTTGTTGTGGTCACCAAAGGCGCCGAGCGGGTGGCCGAAGTCGGTGCCCGGTTCACCCTCGATGCCATGCCCGGCAAGCAGATGGCGATCGACGCGGACCTCAACGCCGGCCTCATCACGGACACCCAGGCGCGTGAGCGCCGCGCCGAGGTATCCGCAGAGGCTGACTTCTACGGCGCCATGGATGGAGCCTCCAAGTTCGTCAAGGGTGATGCGATCGCTGGCATCATCATCATCGTCATCAACTTCGTCGGCGGCATCGCGATTGGCATGTTGCAGGACGGCCTCGGGATTGGTGAGGCCCTGAACACCTACGGTCTGCTGACCATGGGTGACGGGCTCGTCTCGCAGATTCCGGCCCTGCTGATGGCAGTGTCCACCGGCATGATCGTCACGCGCTCCAATGCCGAATCGGACATGGGACATACGGCGTCCACCCAGTTGCTGCAGTCGCCGAATGCGCTGATGATCGGCGGGCTGGCGGCTGTCGCCATGGCTCTGATCCCGGGGATGCCGCCGGTGCCGTTCCTGATCGTCGGGGCCGGCATGATCTTCGCGTCAAGGCGGGTAGCCGCGCGGCTAAAGGCCGAAGGGAAGGTCCAGGCGGACGAGGCGACGGCACTGAACTACCCCGAGATGGACCCAAACGAGAAACTGCTCGAGGACATGCGCATCCACCCGGTGGAGATCCTGCTCGCCCCCGACCTTGTGGACATGGTCTCCGGCGCCTCCGATGACCTGCTCGCGCGGGTCCGGTCGCTCCGGCACAAGATCGCCATGGAACTCGGACTTGTCATTCCGCCGGTGCGGACCAGGGACAGCGTGGACCTGCCGCCGGCCACCTACTCCATCCGGATCGCCGGGGTCGAAGCCGGCCGCGGCACCGCACCGAGCGGCCAGATGCTCGCCCTGGGTGACAACCTCGATTCGCTGCCCGGCCTGGCAATGATCGAGCCGGTCTTTGGGCTCGCCGGGAAGTGGATCCCCGCGGAGATGCGGCACAACGCGGAGATGGCCGGCGCCACGGTGATCGACCGCGTCTCGGTCCTGGTCACCCACCTGTCATCCATCGTCAGCGCGAACGCGGCCCGGCTGCTCTCCCGCGAGGACGTCCGTGTCCTGACTGAGGGTGTCCGCAAAATCAGCCCCGCCGCCGTCGACGAACTCACCCCCGCACTGCTCTCACTCGCGGAAGTCCAGCGTGTGCTGCAAGGCCTCCTCGACGAACAGGTACCCATCAATGACCTGGCCCGCATTTATGAGGCCCTCACCCTCCGGGCCAAGGTATCCACGGACCCTGAGTCGCTGGTCGAATCGGCCCGGCAGGCGCTGGGGCCGGCGCTGACGGCCAAGTTCATGGACGGCCCGGTGCTCAACGTCATTATGATCGACCCTATCCTGGAACAATCGATGCTGGAGGACATGCGCCCTGCCGAAGGCGGCAGCCAGATCGTAATGGGCCAGGACAGGCTCGACGCGGTGCTTCGCTCCGTGCGCTCGGCTGCAGATGCCGCCGTCGCCGCGAACCGGCAAGCCGTCCTGGTGTGCGCCCCGGCGCTCCGCCCCGCCATTCACCGCCTTGTTGGTGTGCAGCCGGGATCGTTGCCAGTCTTGTCCTACCGTGAGGTGACCAGCGCCAATGTCCAGATAGAAACCGTAGGAGTCGTTCGCCATGCCGAACCGCTATCGGCTTAAGGGAGCATCGCTGGACGAGATCCGGCTCAAAGCACAGCTGCAGCACGGTCCCAAGGCCCGCATTATCTCCGCGGACCGCGTCATCAGCCCGGGCATCGCCGGATTGTTTGCCGGCGACCACTACGAAGCAGTGATCGAGGTGCCCGCGGAATCCGAGGTCACCGGAACGAATGTCTTCACGGCCGAGCTTGTGCCGGACGCGATCCCGCCGGGACGGTCAGGCGGCAGGGGACCGCTCCGCGCTGTTTTTGGCGGGTCAACTGCCGCGCCGGCACCCGCCGCGCCAGCACCAACGCAGGCATCACCGGCGACACCCGCCGCGCCAGCACCAGCGCCGGTGCGGGCAGAAGGTCCCGAGGCCGGGTTTATGGACGTGCCCGCGGCCCGGTCCCATCAGTTTGAATCCACGGCGATAGCAGCACTGCTGGAAGAAGCCGATGCAGCGGAAATGACGCTTCATCGGCAGGGAACCCCCGGGGTATCCACCGAGTCGCCGGACTTTGCCGAAGTGCTTGCGCAGCTCGGCGCCGGGCTGCGCGTCCCGGACCGGCTGCCACCGCGCCAGGCACCGCCCGCAGTACCCGTAGTCCCGGCGCCCGGATCGGCTGCTGCGGACAACTTCGGCGCCGGTGTCACCGAGGACATCCTGGTGTTGCCCGGGACCGTTGCGCCTTCGCCGTCGCCAAGGTTTCACGGAGCCTACCGGGCTCCCGAACCGCTGTCCGGCATCGGGGACCTGGTGGTGCTTGTCGGCCTCGGCGAGGACGCCCTCGACACCGCGCTTGCCATGTCCACCGCAGCGGGCGGCGCCGATGTGCGCACCGGAGGGCAGCTGTCCGCATATGGCCACCTGCACGTGGACGGGCGCCAGAGCGCAACGGCAGCCCGCGCGCAGGCCGTGCTGATGGACCGGACTGTCCTCGTAGCATTCGGTGTGGGCCGTTCCGGCGATGCGGCGGCCCGGATCCACCCGATCGCTGCGCTCGCCGCCGACCAGGTCTGGGTCGTCGTTGATGCCGGGCGCAAGCCGGAAGACACCGAGCGCTGGGTCAACGTCCTCTCCGCCCAGCTGCACATCGACGCCGTCGCTGTCATCGGAGCAACCGAGACCGACACTCCGGAAACCGTTAATGCCCTCGAATTGCCCGTGGGCTGGATCGACGCACGGCAGGCCCGTGTTGCGCACCTCTGACACAGGCGGGCATCCCCGACTAGTCCTCCGCCACCCCCAACGAAGGGTAGATTGAGAGCATGCTGGTACTAACACGCAAGCCGGGCGAACAGATCATGATTGGCGACGGGATCGTCATCACGGTCTTGGAAGGGCGCGGTGATGGTGTCCGGATCGGGATTGACGCCCCGCGTGGAATTTCGATCCAGCGCAAAGAAGTCGTCGAGGCGATCGCCTTGGCCAACCTGGCCGCAGCCAATGCCGGGCCGGACGCTGAGGATGCCCTCCGCGGGTTGCTTCCGAAAGCCCGGCCGGCAATACCCGCAGGGGGCAGCGAGTAGTCACCGACGGTTCTGTGGCAGCAGGCATCAGCCGGGAACGTCACGGAGATAGTCGGAAAGGAATGGTTGCGCCGTCCCGTGCATCACAGCCAGGGCGCGCTCGATATTTCCCGACCGGGTCAGCTCGTCAAGCTCCCCGCTGCTATCAGGCCCGGCTCCGCCGGGTGCGGCGGTGCGGCGGAGTTCCGCAAGCAACTCCTGCCCGGTGCGCGTCTCGTCCTTCAGCAGCTGAAGCAGTTCGCGCAGGGCGGTCAAATGCCCGGCCAGGATTTCCGGCCACGGCCCCGGGGGCGCCGCAGCAATCAGCTCGCTCAGCAGCGCTTCAGCAGGCTGGCCCCAGTCCGCGGCGACAACAGCGGATTCAACACTTCGGGCCAAAGCTTCAAAACGCAAACGGTCCAGAGCGCTCTCCACGTCGGAGGCCGTAAACCTCAGCCACTCGATGTTGCCGGCCAGGACATGAAGCCGCTGCGTCTCAAGCCTGAACATCAGCAGTTCAAGCTGGCGGCGCTCCTGCCAGAGAGCTGCCGAAAGTTCGCCTGCACCCATGGGCTTCCTTCCCCTGCCGCCCCGACTGTGAAGCGTTACCGCAATTTCACCCAAGCATTGTCCTGAGATTACACGCGGAATCTGGAGGAGATGATAAGTTTCGTCTTGGGTGCTGCGCCCGGGCCGTGAATACCGACTTCCATGGGGGAGCGCGGGGCCCATTTTTTGGGTGCGGCTCTTGGTCTTTTAAGCCTTTTGTAACCCGTCTCATGGGGGGACACTCTATTGAATCGCGTGGAACGCAACGAGATGGTCACGCAGCATCTTCCGCTGGTGGGCTACCTCGTCTCTGACTTGTGCTCAAAGGCTTCACACCTCTCCCGTGATGACCTGGCGTCTGCTGGTGCTATTGCCCTCATCACTTCTGCTGACGCCTTCAACCCGGACCTCGGCGTGCCGTTCGGCGCGTTCGCGCGCCGGCGCATCCTCGGCGCATTTGCTGATGAGATGCGTGCAAGCGACTGGGCCACCCGCTCAGCACGCCGCCGGATGAAAGAAACCATGTCGGTCCAGGAGACCCTCGCCGCCGCCCTGGGCCGAAAGCCCAGCGTTGACGAGATCGCCGCGGCGCTGGGTGTCCAGCAGAGTGTTGTGGAGGCGGCGCTGTCCGATGCTTCCCGCACGCTGACGCCGCTGGACGAAGCCGTCGTTGACACGCTGGCTGCCGAAACCATGACCCCGGAGCACTCTGTACTCGCGGATGAGCGCCTCCAGTACCTCCGTGCAGCGGTCAAGTCCCTCCCCGAGCGGATGCGCTACGTGGTGGAAGAGATCTACTTCGGGGACCGGACGGTCAAGGAATTGGCCGCGGAACTGGGATCCACCCATGCTGCGGTCTCCCAGCAGCGCTCCGAGGCCATCCGGTTGATGCGGGACGGACTGACCGCCCACTACACGGACCATCCCGGAGAGGCTTTCGAGCCCCAGTCCAGGATCACGCCGCGGCGCCGTAACGACTACCTCTCCCAGCTTGCTGAAGCCACGGCGGGGGGCATCACCAGGACCCTGTATCCGACCGGGCCGGTGCTCAACCAAGCTGTCTAAGCCATCACGCAACCATGCACCCGAGTGCTAGTAAGCCAGCTTAGTAAGCTAAGGGAGAAATTTCGGCGGGACCGTGGCTCCCGGACTGCGCCCTGGGGTAGCGTCGGAAATATCGGACGCAACGGTACCGGACCTACCCAGGAGGACGTATGAAAGCTTCACCGACCCTCACCGCCAATCTTCAGGCAGTGCTCGTAGACCTGATTGAACTGCATGTCCAGGGCAAGCAAGCGCACTGGAATATCGTCGGGACAAACTTCCGGGATCTGCACCTGCAGCTGGACGAAATCATTGACGCGGCCCGAGAATTCGCTGATGATCTGGCAGAGCGTATGCGGGCCCTCCACGCGCTGCCGGATGGCCGGAGCTCCACGGTGTCAAAGTCCACGGCTCTCGCGGAATTCCCAACCGGACTGATCAACACCAAGGACGCCATTGAGCGGATCGTGGCGGCCCTGGAGGCTGCCGTGGGCACCATGCGCAAGGTCCACGACGAAGTCGATGAAGAAGACCCCACAACGGCGGACCTGCTGCACGCATTCATCGCCAAGCTTGAGCAGTACGCCTGGATGGTTAACGCGGAGACCATGCGGGCCAGCGCCAGCGTTACGACCCCGGAAGGCAAGTAGCGCTCCCGGCCCGGCTATTTCGCCTTTGGCACCTTGCGCAGGGCGACGGCGGCCAGCACAGCCGTGCCTGCCATCAGCACCATCGTGATGGCCGCAGTGACGTGGACGCCGGAATCGAACGCCGTCCGGGCGGCCGCTGTCACCGCTGCGCCCAAGGGTCCAGGCAGCGTGTTGGCTAGTTCTATGGCGCCAGCGAGTGTTTCGGCGGCCTGGGCCGTTGCGCCCGCCGGCGCCGTTTCGGCGACGCCGGCGGGAAGCCGGAGGTTGTGCTGGTAGGAGGCTGTCAGGATGGAGCCCAGCACGGCTGTTCCGAGCAAGGATCCGATCTCGTAGCCGGTCTCCGAGATCGCGGCGGCTGCGCCCGATTTCTCGGCCGGGACGGCGCCGAGGATCAGGTCGTTGGAGATGGTTTCCGCCGAGCCGACGCCCAGGCACAGGACCAGCAGCGCGGCCAGCAGCAGGGCCGGCCCGTTGTTGTGGTTGCCAAACGCGACCAGGCAATACCCCGCGGCGCTCAGGAGCAGCCCCCCGGCCACCACAAAACCGGGGCGCACCTTCCGCACGAGCGGGACCACCAGCAGGCCTGAGACAACCGTGGCGATAAGTGCCGGCACAAGCGCGACGCCGGATTCGGAGGGGGACTGGCCCTCGAGCAGCTGCAGATGCTGGGCCAGGAACAGGATGAAGCCGTTGAAGGAGAACAGCGCAAGCACATTCGCCGTAATCGCGGTGCTGAAGACGCTGTTGCTGAACAGGCTGATGTCCAGGAGGGGGGCATTTCCGCCGCCCTGCATCAGGGCACGCTGGCGTCGGACAAAGACGTAGCCCATCAGCAGGCCGCCGGCGGTGATGGCCAGCGGCGCGGGAGCGAGCCCGTGTGTGGCGATTTCCTTGATGCCGTAGACCACCGGAACCATCACCAGCAGGGACAGCAGTACGCTCGGCACGTCCACGCGGCCCGGATGCGGATCGCGGGATTCCGGAACGAGGAGCGGACCGAGCGCCAACAGGGGCAGGATGATCGGCACCGCGACCAGCAGGATGGCGCCCCACCAGAAGTTCTCAACGAGCCAGCCGCCGAAGATCGGGCCGAGCGCTGCGCCGCCGGAGAAACCCGCAGCCCAGATCGCCACCGCGAGCCGTCGACGGTTGGGCTGAGGGAAGATGTTGCGGATCAGCGAAAGGGTGGAGGGCATCAGCATGGCGCCGAAGAACCCGAGCCCCGCCCGGCCGGCGATGAGCCACTCGGCGCTTGGAGCAAAGGCGGTGACCGCGGAGACAGCCGCGAATCCGGTGCTGCCGATGAACAGCAGCCGACGGCGGCCGATTCTGTCGCCCAGGCTGCCCATTGCCACGAGCAGGCCGGCCAGCACCAAGGGGTAGGTGTCCACAATCCACAGCAGCTGGATCCCGGAGGCGTCGAGGCTCCGGGCGATCGACGGCAATGCGAAGGTCAAGGCCGTGTTGTCCACCGCCACCAGCAGCACCGGGAACATCAGCAGCGCCAGCGCCAGCCAGTCGCGCCAGGGCGCGCGCGGCGGCGCTATGGCTGCTGTATCGCCGGGCTGTGTGCCGAGCGCTTTGGTGCTGTTGTGGCTGACTGCTGTGTTGCTCATGGAGATAACTATACCGTCCAGACGGTATAGTTAAGAAATGTCAACCAGAACCCGGTCCGGGCACCGGGCAAGATAGGAATCATGGCCAGAAAACCAGTTGCCCGCGAAGCCGTCCTTGACGCCTTCGAAACCCTGCTTATCGAAGAAGGCGAGCGTGCCGCCACCCTGGACGCCGTGGCCAAACTCGCCGGCGTCTCCAAGGGTGGGCTGCTCTATCACTTCCCGACCAAGGAAGCGATGGTCTCGATGCTCCTGGAGCGTTTGGACGGCTTGCTGGCACAAGACCTTGGGGCGATGGCGGATGCGCCGGAGGGGGCCGCGGCCTACTTCATCAAGTCCTCCCTGTGGGCGGGCACCCCCCTGGACCGGGTCTTTGTGGCGGCGACCCGGCTGGCCGAAGTGGCGCACGAAGAGGCCCTCCAGCGATTTGCCGCCGCGCAGGCGGGTTGGCTGGAGTTGCTCGCGGGCGACGTCGGGCCGGCGATGGCCAAGGCGGTCCTCTATATGGGGGACGGCCTGTACTTCAATGCCATGCTTGCCCGTGGCCCCGGCGGTCCGATGCCGGAGGTCGCTGCGGATCTCGAGAGTCTTCTCGCCGCCGTCGACCGGCTTCGCGGCTGAGGCGGCTCCGCGCCGAAATCGCCGGAAGTGCACGAGGTCGCCGGAAGTTTGCGGCGATCTCGCAGCTGACCCGCGACTTCGTGCCGGCGGCGTCGGGAGTTTGCGGACCGGGGCCGGGCATAGGACAATGGAAGCTGTGACTGCGGTCACGAGAAATTGAATATGCCTTTGATCTGCGGCGGGAGAGTTCTGCAAGTAGGTACAAGCAGGCGCCGTAGGAGCAAACCCTCCCCAGGAATCTCTCAGGCCCATGTACCGCCGCGGCAAGGCAACTCTGGAAAGTAGCAGGCTGTCCTTTGACATGCTGTGCTCACCGACGGTGCAAGCGGAGACCTGCGAGAGCAGGGCTGCGCGGAAACTCTCAGGTCCAATACAGAGCGGGGAGGAACCCGAATCAATGCTGCGTACCCTGCGCCGCCTTAGTGATGGAGTTCCTTGTGACAGTATCCTCAGCCTCCACGTCCTTCGTTGACCGGCACATCGGCGCCCGCCGCCAGTCCGACGTCGATGCCATGTTGAAGGCTGTCGGCTACGACACCGTCGATGGGCTCGTCGACACGGCCGTGCCCAAAGGCATCCGCCAGGACTCGCCGTTGCAGCTCACCGGCGCCCTGAGCGAAGTAGAGGTCCTCGCCGAGCTGCGCAAGCTCGCGGCCAAGAACCAGACCGCCGTGCAGATGATCGGGCAGGGCTACTATGACACCGTCACCCCGCCGGTCATCCGCCGCAACATCCTTGAGGCCCCGGCCTGGTACACCGCCTACACCCCGTACCAGCCGGAAATCTCCCAGGGCCGGCTCGAGGCGCTGCTGAACTTCCAGACCATGGTCCAGGATCTTGTTGGCCTGCCGATTGCCAACGCCTCGCTGCTGGATGAAGCCACCGCCGTCGCCGAAGCCGTGCTGATGATGCGCAGGGCCAACAAGAACAAGTCCGCCCAAGGTGGCAAGACCGTGTTGGACGCCGATTGCCTCCCGCAGACCATAGCGATCGTCAGGGGCCGGGCCGAGGCCCTCGGCTTTGACGTCGAAGTTGCCGACCTGTCCACGGGCCTGCCCGAGGGTGTTATCAACGGCGTTGTCCTGCAGCAGCCCGGGGCCTCCGGCCGCGTCTTCGACCACACAGCCGTGATCGCCGAGGCCAAGGACCGCGGCGCCCTCGTGACCGTGGCCGCGGACCTGCTGTCCCTGACCCTGATCACCCCTCCGGGGGAGCAGGGCGCGGACATCGCCGTCGGATCCGCGCAGCGCTTCGGCGTCCCGCTGTTCTTTGGCGGACCGCACGCAGCGTACATGGCCGTTCAGAAGGGCCTGGAACGCTCCATGCCCGGCCGGCTCGTGGGTGTCTCCAAGGACAATGCCGGCGTCCCGGCCTATCGCCTGGCGCTGCAGACCCGCGAACAGCACATCCGCCGGGAGAAGGCCACCTCCAACATCTGCACGGCGCAAGCCCTGCTGGCGATCGTGTCCTCCTTCTACGCCGTCTACCACGGCCCGGACGGGCTGAAGGCGATCGCTGAGACCACGCACGGGCACGCCCGGACCATCGCGGCCTCGCTGCGGGCCGCAGGGCTGGACGTGCTGCACACCAGCTTCTTTGACACGGTCACCGTTTCCGTCCCGGGCAAGGCCGCCGAGATCATCGCCGCCGCGGACGCCAAGGGCATCAACCTGCGGCCCGTCGATGCGGACACCGTCGGGATCTCCGCCGATGAGGCCACGACGCCGGCCATCGTCGCCGACGTCGTCGCCGCCTTCGGGGCGTCGGTCGCGGAGGATGCGGCTTTCGGCGTGGACGCCGGCATGGAGCGCACCTCCGACTACCTCCAGCACCCGGTCTTTAACACCCACCGTTCCGAAACCCAGCTGCTGCGCTACATCCGCCGCCTCTCGGACCGCGACCTGGCGCTGGACCGCACCATGATCCCGCTGGGCTCCTGCACCATGAAGCTGAACGCCACGGCCGAGATGGAGGCCATCTCCTGGCCGGAGTTCGCCTCCATCCACCCCTTCGCCCCCGAATCCCAGACCGCCGGCTGGCGTGAACTGATCGAGGACCTCGAAGCCCAGCTGACCGAGATTACCGGCTACGACCAGGTCTCCATCCAGCCCAACGCCGGCTCCCAGGGCGAGCTCGCCGGCCTGCTCGCGATCCGCGGCTATCACCTCTCCCGCGGCGACGTGCAGCGCAACGTCTGCCTCATTCCGGCCTCCGCGCACGGCACCAACGCCGCCTCCGCCGTGCTGGCCGGCATGAAGGTCGTTGTTGTGGCCACCGCCTCCGACGGCACCATCGACCACGCCGACCTGCAGGCCAAGATCGAACTGCATCGGGATGCGCTCTCCGCGATCATGATCACCTACCCCTCCACCCACGGGGTGTTCGACGCCGACGTTCGGGAAGTCTGCGACGCCGTCCACGCCGCCGGCGGCCAGGTCTACATCGACGGTGCCAACCTCAATGCCCTCGTCGGGCTGGCTCAACCCGGCCAGTTCGGCGGCGACGTCTCGCACCTGAACCTGCACAAGACCTTCTGCATCCCGCACGGCGGCGGCGGACCCGGCGTGGGCCCGGTCGCTGCCAAGGCCCACCTGGCACCCTTTATGCCGGGCGATGCCAACAACGCCGTCTCGGCCAACAGCGCCGGCGGCACCCCGATCTCGGCGTCCCGCTACGGTTCGGCCGGAGTGCTGCCGATCTCCTGGGCCTACGTTAAGCTCATGGGCGGCCACGGCCTCACCGAAGCCACCAAGTCGGCCCTGCTCGCTGCCAATTACATTGCGGCCCGCCTCAATGACTACTTCCCGGTGCTCTACACCGGCGAAGGCGGACTCGTGGCCCACGAATGCATCCTGGACCTGCGTGAACTCACGGCAAAGACCGGCGTGACCGCCGAGGACGTCGCCAAGCGCCTCATCGACTACGGCTTCCACGCCCCGACGCTGGCGTTCCCTGTGGTCGGCACCCTGATGGTCGAACCCACCGAATCCGAGGACCTCGGCGAAATCGACCGTTTTATCGCGGCCATGATTTCCATCCGGGCCGAGATTGACCAGGTGGCGCACGGCGAGTTCACTGTTGAACACAGCCCGCTGCGTAACTCCCCGCACACCGCTGCCGCCGTTATCAGTACCGGCTGGGCCCGGGAGTACCCGCGCGAGCAGGCAGTATTCCCCGGCCGCACGCCCAAGCAGGACAAGTATTTCCCGCCGGTCGGCCGGATCGACGGCGCGGCAGGTGACCGGAACCTGATCTGTTCCTGCCCGCCGCTCGAATCCTTCGACGAAGACACAGCAGTCCACCCCGACGACGCCGCCGCCAACTCCGACTCTAAGAACTAGGGACAGCCAACGATGACTGAGAACTACACGGCACTGTACGAAGAGCACAAAAAGCTCGGCGCTTCCTTCACGGACTTCGGCGGCTGGCAGATGCCCCTCAAGTACAGCTCCGAACTCGCCGAGCATCACGCCGTCCGCACGTCTGCGGGCCTGTACGACCTCTCCCACATGGGCGAAGTCTGGGTCACCGGTCCGGACGCGGCCGCTTTCCTGGATTACGCACTGGTCGGCAAGATCTCCGCGATGGCGGTCGGCAAGGCAAAGTACTCGCTGATCTGCACCGAGGATGGCGGCATCATCGACGACCTCATCACTTATCGCCGTCCGGCCGCGGGTGCCGGCGCCGACAAGTTCCTTGTGGTCCCCAACGCCGGCAACGCGAAGGTCGTCGCCGCGGCCCTGGCCGAACGGGCGTCCGGCTTTGACGTCGTGGTGCGCGACGCCTCAGCGGAGACCGCTCTGATCGCGGTGCAGGGTCCGAAGGCGCAGGAGATCCTGCTGCGGCTGGTTCCGGCCGCTCAGCACGAACTGGTGACCGGCCTGAAGTACTACGCCGCCGTCGACGTTCCCGTGATGTTTGGCGGCGCCGGCGAGGAACTTCTGCTGGCCCGCACCGGCTACACCGGTGAGGACGGCTTCGAGATCTTCGTCGGGAACGGCGACGCGGCAGCCCTTTGGCAGGCGCTCGTCGCCATCGCCGAGGAGGGCGAACTGACGCCTGCCGGGCTTGCGTCCCGCGACTCGCTCCGGCTCGAGGCCGGGATGCCGCTTTACGGCAATGAGCTCTCCCTTGAGGGCGACCCGTTCGCCGCCGGGCTGGGCCCGGTTGTGGCGCTCTCCAAAGAAGGGGACTTCGTTGGCAAGGCGGCCCTGGCGGCAAAAAAGGAAGCCGGCGCAGGTGCCACAACGGGCCGCAGGCTGGTTGGGCTCAAGGGCCTCGGCCGCCGGGCCGGCCGCGGACACTACCCGGTCCTGAAGGACGGTGCCACGGTGGGCGTAGTCACCTCCGGCCAGCCCAGCCCCACCTTGGGCTACCCGGTTGCGATGGCCTACGTCGACGTCGAGTGCACCGACCCCGGCACGGCGCTGGACATCGACCTGCGCGGCAAAACCGAAGCTTTCGAAGTTGTGGCACTGCCTTTCTACAAGCGCCAAAAATAGTCCCGCCGGTTCCTGGCGGGAACCGGCTCCGGCAGGTACTTAACCGGGCAACAAATCGATTTAGCACCAACGACCACTCCAAGACTTAGGAAAAGCACATGGCAAAAGTAGCTCCTGAACTGCAGTATTCCGACGAGCACGAGTGGGTTGCGCGGGACTCCGGCAACGCCGGATCAAACATTGTCTCCATCGGCATCTCCGCCGTCGCCACGGACGCCCTCGGCGACATCGTTTACGTGGACCTGCCCGAAGTTGGTGCCGCGGTGACGGCAGGGCAGACCTGCGGCGAGGTTGAGTCCACCAAATCGGTCTCGGACCTCTACGCCCCCGTCACCGGCGAGGTCACCGAGATCAACCCCGCCGTCATCGACGACCCGGCGCTGATCAACAACGATCCTTACGGCGCAGGCTGGCTCTTCAAGGTGGCCGCGGAATCAGAGGGCCCGTTGCTCTCCGCACAGGACTACGCATCCAAGAATGGCGGCGAACTGTGAGCGGCGCAGCGACCGGCATCGCAGCGGCCTTCGAACCGGTGGTCTCGCCGAGCCTGGACGTGGAGCTGTCGGTGCTGGATCCGGAGATCGCCAAGAAGATCGACGCCGAACTGGCCCGCCAGCGGGACGGCCTGGAGATGATCGCCTCGGAAAACCACACTGCCAAGGCCGTGATGCAGGCGCAGGGTTCCGTGCTGACCAACAAGTACGCAGAGGGCTACCCCGGCAAGCGGTACTACGGCGGCTGCGAGCACGTCGACGTGATCGAACAGCTTGCGATCGACCGGGTCAAAGCCCTGTTCGGCGCAGAGTACGCCAATGTCCAGCCGCACTCCGGCGCGCAGGCCAACGCCTCGGTTATGCACGCCTTGATCCGTCCGGGTGACACGATCATGGGCCTGAACCTGGCGCACGGCGGCCACCTGACCCATGGCATGAAGATCAACTTCTCCGGTCGTCTGTACAACGTGATCCCTTACCAGGTCCGGGAAGATGACCACCGGATCGACATGGCGGAGGTCGAGCGACTGGCCCAGGAGCACAAGCCGGCCCTGATCGTTGCCGGCTGGTCCGCTTATGCGCGCCAGCTCGACTTTGCGGAGTTCCGCCGGATTGCCGACTCGGTGGGTGCCT
Source organism: Arthrobacter sp. EM1 (assembly GCF_029964055.1). Lineage (NCBI taxonomy): Bacteria > Bacillati > Actinomycetota > Actinomycetes > Micrococcales > Micrococcaceae > Arthrobacter > Arthrobacter sp. EM1. The sequence goes on from NZ_CP124836.1 coordinate 336,655, forward strand.
ACCTGATGGTGGACATGGCCCATTTCGCCGGGCTGGTTGCCGCCGGGCTGCACCCGTCGCCGGTGCCGCACGCGCACGTGACCACCTCCACCACGCACAAGACCCTCGCCGGTCCGCGCGGCGGCATCATCCTGACCAACGACGCCGACATCGCCAAGAAGATCAACTCCGCAGTGTTCCCCGGTCAACAGGGTGGCCCGCTGGAGCACGTGATCGCCGGCAAGGCTGTGGCCTTCAAGATCGCAGCTTCGCCTGAATTCAAGGAGCGCCAGGAACGTGTCCTGGCCGGCGCGCGGATCCTGGCCGAGCGCCTAATCCAGCCGGACGTCACTGCCAAGGGAATCAACGTGATTTCCGGCGGCACCGACGTGCACCTGGTCCTCGTGGACCTGCGCGACTGCGAGCTCAACGGGCAGGAAGCCGAGGACCGGCTCGCGGACATCGACATCACCGTCAACCGCAACGCCGTCCCGTTTGACCCCCGGCCGCCGATGGTCACCTCCGGACTGCGGATCGGCACCCCGGCGCTGGCAACCCGCGGCTTCGGCGAGGCTGCTTTTGCCGAGGTTGCGGATATCATCGCTGAGGCGCTGATCGCCGACGCCGGCGCGGACCTGTCCGGACTGCGCGCCCGGGTGGAGGCCCTGGCCGCCGCCCACCCGCTCTACCCGTCGGTTGCTAACCTCGGTTAAGGGTTCCGGGGCCGGCCCCTCGGGGTCTTGCCCGCCGCCGCTTTGGTGAGTCGCGAACGGTGGTTGGGTGGGGTCCGGAAGCGTGCGTCTAAGGGCGTGCGACGTCCGCTCAGCTAGCGGCGTCGACCGAGCACGCGGAGGAGCCCGCCCAACCACCAACCCCAGCCCCGCCCGAACGCAGTGTCTAGTTAGGATTCAGTAATGGCTGTTGGCGTCTTTGACCTCTTCTCAATAGGAATAGGCCCGTCCAGTTCGCACACCGTGGGGCCGATGCGGGCTGCTGCGGTGTTTGCCGAGGAGCTCAAGACCTCGCGGGATCTGGGCCGCGTGGCATCGCTGCGGGTGGACCTTTACGGCTCCCTCGCGGCCACAGGCCACGGCCACGGGACCATGACGGCGATCCTGCTCGGCCTGGAGGGCTACCACCCTGAACTGATCCTCCCCGAGGAAGTGGAGGGGCGGCTGGCCACGATCGCGGAGACCGGCACCCTGCAGCTGGCCGGCTTAGGAACCGGTGTGGCGCTGCCCTACGGGGTGAAGGACATGATCCTGCGCCCGCTCACCATCCTGCCCCGGCACACCAACGGCATGACCTTCACGGTTTCGGACGCCGACGGCGCCGTGCTGCACAGCGCCACGTTCTTCTCAGTGGGCGGCGGTTTCATCGTCCGCGAAGGCGAGGAGGACGCCGCCCTGATCGAGCTCGCCGAGTCCAAGAAGGAACTTCCCCTGCCGTTCCGAACGGCAGCGGAGCTGCTGGGCCGCTGCCAGTCCAAGGGCCTGTCGATCGGCGAGATTATGTTCGTCAACGAGCGTGCCTCCCGCACCGAAGCGGAGATCCGGGAAGGCCTTCTGCACATCTACTCGGTGATGACCGGCTGCGTTCAGGTCAGCCTCAAGCGCGAAGGACTGCTCCCCGGCGGCCTGAAGGTCCGCCGTCGTGCGCCCGACTGGCACGAACGGCTGATGAAAGAAACCCGGGATCAGGACCCCGACTTCCGGGACCCGAAGTACTGGCAGGAATGGGTCAACCTGATTGCCCTGGCAGTGAACGAGGAAAATGCCTCCGGCGGCCGCGTGGTCACCGCCCCCACCAACGGCGCCGCCGGCATCATCCCCGCTGTCCTCTACTATGCGTTGCACTTTGCCCCGGGCATGGACAAAGCCACCGAGGCCGACCGCGACGACGTTGTGGTCAAGTTCCTGCTGACGGCAGCGGCGATCGGTGTCCTGTACAAAGAACAGGCCTCGATCTCCGGCGCCGAGGTCGGCTGTCAGGGCGAGGTGGGATCGGCATCCTCGATGGCCGCGGCCGGCCTGGCCGAAGTGATGGGCGGTACCCCGCAACAGGTGGAGAACGCCGCTGAAATCGCGATGGAACACAACCTCGGCCTGACCTGCGACCCCATCGGCGGGCTTGTGCAGATCCCGTGCATCGAACGCAACGCGATCGCCGCGGCGAAGGCCATCAACGCCGCCAAGATGGCGCTTTGGGGCGACGGCACGCACCGGGTGTCCCTCGACGAGGTCATCGTGACCATGCGCGAGACCGGCAAGGACATGAGCTCCAAGTACAAAGAGACAGCCATGGGCGGCCTGGCCGTGAACGTTGTCGAGTGCTGAGCTAGTTGTTCAGCACCGCCCAAAGATTCAACGACGAAGCGAAGATTATCCAGGCGAAGTAGGGCAGCATCAGCAGTCCTGCCGTGCGGCTGATCGGCCCAAAGTGGAGTACTGTGACCACCACCGCGGCCGACAGCGCGACGATGATGCCGAAAGCGATCCACAGGGCAAGTGTGCCAAGTGCCGGGTACAGGCCGAAGAAGACCGGAGTCCACAACAGGTTCAACACCAGTTGCGTGGCGTAGGCGGCGAGGGCTGCGCTGGTGCCCTCCGCCCGGCGGCGCCAGACCAGCCAGGCGGCCACGGCCATCGCGATGTACAGGGTTGTCCAGACCGGCCCGAACACCCAATTCGGCGGAGACCAGGGGGCTTTGACAGCGGCGGCGTACCAGCCGTTAACATTGTTCGCGGTGGCCAGCCCGCCTAGGCCGGCAACGACAGCCGAGGCAGCCAAAAAGACCAATAGTCCCGGAAACTGGACTGCCGGCCGGCGTGTACCGGCGGCAAGTTCCCGGTGCTCGGATCCTAATCTTAGTGGTTGCTCAACTGGCGCCATACGTCCAGCCTAGCGGCTTGGTTCCGGGCAGGAGCATTGACCCGGACGGATAGACTTGAACGTGCATGCCCGCATGCCGCCGATGCTCGAACCGCAATGATTGGATGTTGCACCCTTGCGTGAATTCACCGCCCGCTTTGCCTCTGCCGAAGAGATCGCCAACTGGGATAGCCACGTCACTGCGAACCCCAATGGCGGCAATCTCCTGCAATCGGAGGCCTTCGCTGAGGTTAAGCAAAACTTCGGCTGGAAACCCCGGCACCTGGTCTACGAGAGCGCTGACTATTCCAGCTACAACCTCATCCTGGAGAAGTCCGTCCCGTTGCTCGGCAAGCTCTGGTACCTGATCAAGGGCCCAGATGTCGCCTCCGCCGAAGACATCCCCGGCATCACCGCAGCCAACGCCGAGTTCGTACAACGTGCCCGGCTGGGGGTCTTTGCCATCAAGATCGAGCCGGACATCGTCCGCTCCGACGAAGCCCGTCGGATTTTCGAAGGCGCCGGGCTCCGCAAGAGCCACAACCTGCAGCCCAACGACTCGACGGCGCTGCTGGATATCTCCCCCGAGGAGAACCAGCTGTTGCGGAACCTGCACTCGCGGGGCCGTAACGCCGTCCGGCGCGCCATCCGGGAGGACGTGGAAGTCCACAAAGTGGATCCCACCGAGGAGAACTTCCGCGCCATGTACGCGCTGATGACAAACACCGTGGAGGCCAAGTCCCAGGTCCGGGTCCGCGAATACGGGTATTACCGCCAGTTCTGGACCAACTTCATCAACCGTGGCCAGGGGCGGCTGATGTTTGTCTACGAGAACGGTCTCCCGTCGGTGGGCGCCTTTGTGGTCAACTACGGCCGAAAGGGCACCTACAAAGACGGCGGCTCGCTGCAGAAGCGAAACCAGTACGGTGATTCCCATCTGGTGCAGTGGACGGCCATCCAGCAGCTCAGGGAGCTCGGCTGCACCGAATACGATTTCTGCGGCACACCCCCCAGCGATCAGCTGAAGGACACGTCCAACCCGTTCCACGGCCTGGGCCTGTTCAAAACCAGCTTCAGCAAAACGGTGACCGACTTCGTTGGCTGCTACGACCAGGTCCTCAGCCCGTTGAAATACAAGGCCTGGATGGCCGCGGGGGAACGCGTCGCCCGCCAGCTCTATACCCGCCGCACGGGCCAGCAGTTCTACTAAAACGGCTGACACGGAGAATTTGAGGACGCCGGAATGACCCAGGAACCCGCCGGCCGCCGTCGGCCGCACACCGACGGATTGCCCAGGACCGAGCCGCTCTCGCCCACGCAAGTGCGCCAGAATGCCGCGGCCAAGCGGATGCTGCGCAGACTTGTCCAGGGGGAGAACCCGCCGACCGCTCCCATGAGCATCGTGGACCGCCTCGCCGGCAGCCCCTACGCCAACCCGATGATTCAGGTGGGCGGGGTGGACGCGTCGGCCCGCAAGACCATCGACTTCGCGCTGCACCTGGCCGAATCGATGTTCCGGTACGGTGCCGGCGCCCTCGAAGTTGAAACCAGCATTATCGCCGTCACGGCTGCGCTGGGCCTCAAAAACATCGAAGTGGACATCACCAACCAGTCCGTGGCCATCAACTATGCGCCCAAGGAACAGACTCCGATTACGTTGCTGCGTGTGGTGCGGTCCTGGACGAACAACTACGCCGGGCTCTCCCAGGTGCACCAGCTAGTCACCGAACTCGTAGCCGGCGGTGTGGGCCGTGACGAGGCCGTGCGACGGCTGGAAGAGATCACCCGCAGCGCCAAACCCTTCCCCCGCTGGATGGTCACGGTGGCGTTCGGGGTCTTCGCTGCCGTTTTCGTCGGGGTCCTGGGCGGCGGAATCGGCGGCTCAGTGGTGGCCTTTGCCTCGAACCTGATGGTCAGTTTGCTGGCCCGGCAGCTGAGCCGCTGGCGGACGCCGGATTTCTTTATCACGGCGGCGTGTTCGTTCCTGGTCACCTTTATGGCCCTGCTCCTGGGGCGCTTCGGCGGCTTGGCGGGAATCCAGATCGCCCCCGAGATTGTGGTGGTGGGCGGCATCCTGCTGCTTTTGCCGACCGGACGGCTGGTCTCCTCGGTGCAGGACGCGATCAATGGCTTTCCGGTCACGGCCGCCGGCCGTTTCCTCTCCACAGTGCTGACCTTCGGCGCCCTGGTCGCCGGCCTCGCTGTGGGTTTTGTGGTGGGGGACAGGACGGGGATGGAATCCATCGACGTCACCAAAACATTCCCGCCGGCGTATGAGCTGTGGGTAGTGGTCATTCTGATCGCCATCGCGGTGCTGATGATCGGCATCACCGAACAGACCAGCCCGAGCCTGCTGCTGCCGACGGCGGCCGTCGGCGTTGTGGGGTACCTGATCCTGAATGGCGGAGAGGCATTAGGCATCGGATCGCGCTTTTCGCCCGCACTGGCAGCTGTTGTTATCGGACTGCTGGCCCGGGTAGTGGCGCTGCGGATGGGCGCCCCGCAGTTGGTGGTGGCGGTGCCAGCCGCGCTGATTCTCCTGCCCGGCCTCACCATATTCCGGTCCATGTATGTATTAACGATTGAGACGTCGGAGATCCTGCTGGGTGCCGGGGGCATGCTTAATGCCGGGGCAATCGTTTTCGGGGTGGCGGCCGGCATCGTACTCGGCGACACGCTGGCCCGTCCGCTGACCCGCAGCCTGGCGAGCAACGAACGACGCCGGGCGCGGCGCCGTTAGATCCTGCGCGCTAGATCTTACCGATGGGGAGCTTCTTCTCGGCCTGGAAGTCGTCCTCCACCCTGCCCTTCGCCCAGTAGCCGGACAGCGAAACCTGGGAACGCTCCAGCCCGCGCTCGGCGTAGAACACGTCCCGCAGGCTCTTCATGGCGCCGCGTTCGCCATGCGCAAAGACCTGGACCCTGCCGGCTGGCCAGCTCGCAGCACTGATCGCGGCAGGCAGTAGTTCGCTGGCCCCGGCCGGCACGCTGCTGCGCAGCAGCCAGCGCAGCTCCAGACCGGCGGGCGCCCTAATGGCCTGAATGTCGGCGTCGCTGTCCACCTCCAGAAAGGCCAGGCCGCGGGCTTCGGCCGGCAACGATTCGATCGAGGCCCCGATGGCCGGCAACGCGGATTCGTCGCCGGCGAACAGGAACCAGTCCGCGGCCGGGTCCGGGTTGTAGCCGCCGCCCGGCCCGGTGAATATCAGGGCGTCACCGGGCCGGGCGGATGCCGCCCACGGACCGGCGAGGCCTTCGTCACCGTGGATCACGAAGTCGATGGCGAGTTCCCCGGCCGCCGAGTCGACCCAGCGGACCGTGTAGGTCCTGGTGTGCGGCCACTGATCGCGCGGCATCGTTGCCCGGATCTCCCACAGGTCAAGCGGTTGCGGGTAATCGATGCCGGGCTGCGGAAACACGATCTTGACGTAGCGGTCCGTATAGGAGTTGTTCTCGTAGCCGGCAAATCCGGGCCCGCCGGCAATGATCCGCACCATGTGGGGGGAGAGCTCTTCACGGCGCAGGACGGTGAGGTTGGTCTGCGGACGGGATTTGCGGGTGGCCGAGGTGGCGGCGGGGACTGAGGTCATGGGGCTAAGCCTAGCCAAAGCCGCTGGCGGAAACCTGGCTAGGGAGCCGGCCCGGGCAGCGGAGGCAGTTCCCATTCCACAGTTGCGCCGCCTTGTTCGCGGAGCAGCGTGGTGGCGCGGCTAAAGGGCCGGGAGCCGAAGAATCCCCGTGACGCCGAGAGCGGACTCGGGTGGGCGCTGGCGATCACGGGCGTGGAAGACAGCAGCGGGCGGACAGCCTCGGCGTGCCTGCCCCAGAGGATTGCCACCAGCGGGGCGGGTGCGCCGCCGGCTGTTGTGCGCTTGGCGACGGCGGTGATTGCCGCCGCTGTAATGGCTTCCCAACCCTTGTTCCGGTGCGAGCCAGCCGCCCCGGCCCGGACGCTGAGGACCCTGTTGAGCAGCAGCACCCCTTGATCGGACCAAGGGCCGAGGTCACCGTGGATCCGCGCGGGCAGCCCCAGATCGGCGTGAAGCTCCTTGTAGATGTTGGCCAGACTGCGGGGGATGGGCCGAGTGGCGCCGTCGACGGCGAAGGACAGCCCAACGGCATGGCCCGGCGTCGGATACGGGTCCTGGCCCAGAATCAGCACCCGGACTTCCGCCAGAGGCTGCCGGAAGGCCCGCAGCACCTTTGACGGAGCCGGCAAGACGTTGTGACCGCCGGAAGACTCCCGGCCCAGGTAGGCCAGGACGTCCCGCAATTGCCCCTCGACCGGGGCCAGGGCCTCAGCCCAGTCGTCGGCGACGAGCTCATCCAGGGGCAGGCGGGCCAACTCACTAAAACCCGCGGCCTGGCCCGCTGTGGGCTCCAGCTCGAAAAGGGCATCGGAGGAAGGGAAGTCGGAGTCATGCACAGAGCCCATTCTTGCAGGCCGGCAAATGACAAGGGTGTTATTCGCCCGTAGCATGGGGGGATACTTTTCATCGGATCCAGCCAGGGAGCGTGTCGTGGCCGAACAAGCACAAGAGCACCTTTCGAGGGCAGAATCTCCTGTCGCCGGGATCAACCCGGAGTCGCCGCTGAGCAGCCGGGACCAGCAAATGCTGGCGTTGGAACGGCAGTGGTGGAAATACGCCGGCGCCAAAGAACAAGCCATCCGCGAACTCTTCGATCTGTCCGCCACCCACTATTATCAGATCCTCAACGCCCTTATCGACACCGAGGATGCACTGGCCCATGATCCGATGTTGGTGAAGAGACTGCGTAGACTACGTACGTCACGCCAACGTGCGCGCACTGCCCGCCGCTTGGGCTCAGACGCGTAAATCACTGCCGGATGCGCACATTGCTGCGCGCCAGCAAGCGCGGCCGGTTCGTCAGAAATCAGCAAGGACATCGTTCTACCATGACCAAATACGCTCGGGATGAATTCGATCGGGTCCCGGAGACCTCCGCACGCCAAGGTGTCCACCGGACGGTCGCCGAATCACGCCACCGCCGCCGCCTGGGCCCGATCCTGGGCGCCGGCGCCGCGGCCTTGGCCATTGGCCTCGTCGCGTTCATTTTTCTGCCGAAGACCGGCTTCTCCTCCGCTGCCGACAGCACGCAGGCAGCAGTCGGGCAGAGCGGCAGCAGCGCCGCTGCATCTGCCGTCCCTGCCGCCACTGCTGCCTCCAGCGAAGCCCCTTCCAGCCCGCCGGCCAGCGAGTCGCCGGCTGCGACTCCCGCAGCCACCACCCCGGCCGCAGCCATCGACAAAACCCAGCCCGTGGCCATCTTCAACGGCACCGCCACGGCAGGGCTGGCGAACCGGGTGGGCGGAACCGTTTCCACCGCCGGCTGGACTGTCGGCGCGCTCGGAAACTGGGGCGGATTGCCGCAGCAGCGCTCGGTGGTCTTCTACAACGGGGTCGGGCAGAAGGACAATGCCGAGGCCCTTGGCCAACTCCTGGGCATCCCGAGCGTGGTGGATTCCGCCGAATTCCAGCTGCCACTCGTTGTTGTCCTGGCGCCCGGATTCGCGTAACCCGGTCCGATTGCGCCTTAGATAGCTGTTCCGATTACGCCTAAATAACTATTGACCGGCAGCGACGCCTCCGGGCTGCGCGGCAGCATAAAGCTGCGGGTACAGTACTTGCGGACTTAGTTTTTAGCACTCCGCGGCCCGGCGGATGCTGGGGCGCCCGCTGGGCAACTGAAAGTGTGGACACCATGGCATTGGGAACCGTCAAGTGGTTTAACGCCGAAAAGGGCTACGGCTTTATCACCGTAGACAGCTCCGGCGCAGACGTCTTTGTGCACTGGTCTGCCGTTGCGGGGGACGGCCAACGTTCCCTGGCGGAGGGCCAGCGTGTGGAGCTCGAAGTCGGCGAGGGCGAGAAGGGCCCGCAGGCCGAAAGCGTCAGGCCCGCCCCGTGACGGACACCGCACCGCAGGCGTCCAGCGGCCCAGGCCACGACGTGTCCGCTCGACGGGCCGACGCCGGCACTGTCGCCCGCCGGCTGGCCACGCTGCGGCTGGGACGAGCGGCCGTGGTGGCTGCTGTGGCCGCGTTGACCACCACCGCCTGCCTGGGCCCGGCCGGGGGCGCCCGCGTTGAACCGGCAGAAGCGAGCGGTGACGGCACCCTGCGCATCGGGTTGATCCTGGACAATACCGGGGCGCAGAATTTCCTTAACGCCCCCCAACAGGCGGCGGCGCAACTGGCCGTCAGGGAGATCAATGCCGCCGGCGGGCACAAGGGCAAACCGGTGGAACTGCTGCCGGCAACAATCAGTGGTGACACGGCAGCGCAGGCCAAGGCGCTGGTGGCCGCCAAAGCCGACGTAGTTATCGGTCCAACGGATTCCAGCAGGGCGCCGGCCGCCATCGATGTCCTGTCCGCTGCCAGGATTGCCGTGATTTCACCAGCAAATTCCGCCAGCGGCCTCAGCAGTTATCCAAGTAAGGGCTTCTATTTCCGGACTTCGGCGGCCGACATCGCACAGGCACCCGTCCTCGTTAAGCTCGCCAAGGACGGTGGCGCCGCAACCATCGGCGTGGTGTACGAAGAAGGCAGCTACGGAAAGGACGTAGCCAACGCCGTGGCAGCCGCGGCCAAGGCGTCCGGCCTCGGGACCGCCGCCGTCGTCGGGTTCGCCCCGGGACAGGCGCAGCAGGCGGCGGCTGCCGTCAAGGCCGCGGCTCCAGATGCCGTCGTGCTGATTTCGCGCGCAGCCGCCCAAGGCGCCATCGCCGAGCTGAACAACGCCGGAGTTGCCGGAAAGAAGCTCATCCTCGCCGACGGGGCTGTCAACCAGTACGGTCCAGGACTCGGCTCCAGCGCCCTCGACGGTGCCCGCGGGATCCTGCCGGGAACTTTCGCCTCCGCAAAATTCCAGGGCGAGCTGGTCTCCGTGGATCCCGGGCTGAAGGACATGGCGTTTGCCGCGGAGGCTTACGACGCCGTGAACCTCGCCGCCATCGCCGCCGCAGCGGCGCAGGATGACGCCGGCACCTCCATCGCGGCCGGTCTCGTGGCGGTCTCAGGCGGCAGCGCCGGCACGTCCGGCGGCACCGGGCCTTCGGGCGCGGCCGAGGTGTGCAAGAGCTACCAGGAATGCCTTGACACGCTGCGGGCCGGCAAGCGTCCCGACTACGACGGCCAATCCGGGCGGATCACTTTCGATGCCCACGGTGACGTCAGCTCCGCAAACTACGTTCTCTACACCTACGGACCGGACAACACGGCAACCATGAGCGGCAGCGAAACGGCGGGCAGCAGCGGGAAGTGATCGCCCGTAGCGTATTGCGTCGTTGCGGAACGGTGCCAGTTGGCCGACAGCAGCTTTTCGGCGAGCCTACTGCTTGCACTCTCCCCGGGGGAGTGCTAATTATTGAGTTAGCACTCCTGCGCATTGACTGCTAAAACGACGCCCGGTTCGCCCGGCTGCGGAGTTGAGGCAGCCGGGCCGGGAGCGAGAGAAATACCTGGTTGGGGTGAGATCCCTGGCCTGGCGGCATACAGAGGCCGCCGGGCAAGGATCGTCCGTCGCGGGCACCGCAGCATAGGTTCATTCTTAACGACTGTCCCGAAAGGACTACTGCCGTTATGGCCAAGATCATTGCATTTGATGAAGAGGCACGCCGCGGCCTTGAGCGGGGCCTGAACATCCTCGCCGACGCCGTCAAGGTCACCCTCGGCCCGCGTGGACGCAACGTCGTCCTCGAAAAGAAGTGGGGCGCCCCCACGATCACCAACGATGGTGTTTCCATCGCCAAGGAGATCGAGCTGGATGATCCTTACGAAAAGATCGGCGCCGAGCTGGTCAAGGAAGTTGCCAAGAAGACGGATGACGTCGCTGGCGACGGAACCACCACCGCTACCGTGCTGGCTCAGGCCCTGGTCAAGGAAGGCCTGCGCAACGTCGCGGCCGGAGCTGATCCCCTGTCCCTCAAGCGCGGCATCGAAAAGGCTGTTGAAGCCGTCACCCGCGAGCTCCTGGCCTCCGCCAAGGAAATCGAAACCAAGGAAGAGATTGCCGCCACCGCGTCCATCTCTGCCGGTGACAACGAGATTGGCGCCCTGATTGCCGAGGCCCTGGATAAGGTCGGCAAGGAAGGTGTCATCACCGTCGAGGAGTCGAACACCTTCGGCCTGGAGCTGGAGCTCACCGAAGGCATGCGCTTTGATAAGGGCTACATCTCCGCTTACTTCGTCACCGACGCTGAGCGCCAGGAAACGGTCCTCGAGGATCCCTACATCCTGATCGTCAACTCCAAGATCTCCAACGTCAAGGAACTGGTTGCTGTCCTCGAAAAGGTCATGCAGTCCTCCAAGCCGCTGCTGATCATTGCCGAAGACATCGAGGGCGAGGCCCTGGCCACCCTGATCGTCAACAAGATCCGTGGCACCTTCAAGTCCGTTGCCGTCAAGGCTCCGGGCTTCGGTGACCGCCGCAAGGCGCAGCTTGCCGATATCGCCATCCTCACCGGCGGCCAGGTCATCTCCGAGGAAGTCGGCCTCAAGCTTGAGACCGCCGGACTCGAACTCCTGGGCCGCGCCCGCAAGGTCACTGTGACCAAGGACGAGACCACCATCGTCGAGGGGGCAGGCGACGCCGACCAGATCGCCGGCCGCGTCTCCCAGATCCGTTCCGAGATCGAGAACTCCGATTCGGACTACGACCGCGAGAAGCTGCAGGAGCGGCTGGCCAAGCTGGCCGGCGGCGTTGCAGTCATCAAGGCCGGTGCCGCAACCGAGGTCGAGCTCAAGGAACGCAAGCACCGCATCGAAGACGCTGTCCGCAACGCGAAGGCTGCTGTTGAAGAGGGCATCGTCGCCGGCGGTGGTGTTGCCCTGATCCAGGCCGGCCTCAAGGCTTTCGCCAACCTGAACCTCACGGGTGACGAAGCAACCGGCGCGAACATCGTCCGCGTTGCCATCGACGCTCCGCTGAAGCAGATCGCCTTCAACGCCGGCCTCGAGCCCGGCGTTGTGGTCGACAAGGTCCGCGGCCTGCCCGCAGGCCACGGCCTGAACGCTGCAACCGGCGAATACGTCGACCTGCTGGCTGCCGGCATCAACGACCCGGTCAAGGTCACCCGCTCTGCACTGCAGAACGCGGCATCCATTGCCGGCCTGTTCCTCACCACCGAGGCCGTTGTGGCCGACAAGCCGGAGAAGAACGCTCCGGCCATGGGTGGCGGCGACGACATGGGCGGCATGGGCGGCATGGGCGGTTTCTAACCAACCGACTGCCGGGGCCGGAACCTCGGCCCTGAAATGTGCGTAGCACGACGGCGGTCCCTCCTTCGGGCGGGGCCGCCGTCGGCGTAAGTGCCCAACCACCCCTGCGGGGGCGCCGACGCCGGTGCGGGTCTGGCAGGATGGTGCAGTGACAATTACAGCAGCAGCCGACGGTTCGGCTTTAGGAAATCCCGGCCCGGCCGGGTGGGCCTGGTACGTGGACGATGACTGCTGGCGGGCCGGGGGATGGCCGCACGGCACCAACAACATGGGCGAGCTTATGGCAGTGCTGGACCTGGTGCGCTCGACCGCGCATCTGTCCGGCGAGGATCTGCACATCCTCTGCGACAGCCAGTACGTCATTAATTCCGTCACCAAGTGGATGCCAGGATGGAAGCGCAAGGGCTGGCGCAAAGCCGACGGCAAGCCGGTGATGAATGTGGAGTTGCTCAAGGAAATTGACCAGGCCCTGGTGGGCCGCAAGTACACCTTCGAATGGGTGCGCGGCCACGCCGGGCATGATCTTAACGAGGCGGCGGATGACCGGGCCCGGGCCGCTGCGACGGCCTACCAGCAGGGTGTTGCAGTCCGTCAGGGTCCCGGGTTCGGTTCCGAGAACACCGCAGCCGCAGCGCCGCCCACAACCGGGCGGACGGTGCCCCAATCGGCGGCGGCCCGCCAGCAGCGGGTTCTCGCTGAGGCGTCCGTTTTTGACGAACCGGACCTCTTCAGCGAGCTCGACGGGGACGCAATGCCCGCACCCGGCATTGACGCGAGCCCGGAAGCGATCGTCGAGGCACTCGAACGCGAGTTGCTGCGCCCGGACACACGCGCCGACGTCGGACGCACGGGAGTGCTGCTGCACCCGGACTACACGGAGATTGGCAGCTCGGGCCGGATCTGGACGCGGGACGCCGTGATGATGTCCCTCCAAGAGCGCCCCGATGGCGCCGTCGAGATGGAGGTACTGGGAGCAGACCGGGTGGGAGAGCACACAGTCCTGTTGACGTACCGCAGCCACACCCGGGCCGCAGCAGCCCTGCGCAGCTCCCTGTGGGTCCAAGACGGGGCGCAATGGCGTCTGCGCTTCCACCAGGGCACTCCCGAAGCCTGAACCCGCGCAAGGGGCTGAAGCCCGCTCTGACGGGCACGGCCGGTCAACTGAAACGTTGGGTGTTGTTCAGCTCGGCTTGGGCGTAGCTCGCTGCGGCGGAGTTCAGTGCCAGGTTGATGGAGGCCAGCGACGCCTCGACTTTTCCCTGCGTGAGGGTCCACTCGGACACCAAGACCTGGAAGTTGGTGGCCGCCGCGCCGCGCCAGGTAGCCTGCAGCTCATCGAGCCCGCTTTTCATTGCCTGTACGTCGGCGCTGATCCGGTCGACCGTGGCTTTGACGGTTGCCGACTTGAGCTCGAGGAGTTCAGTATCGACGGAGATAATGCTCATGGGATGACCTCTCTGCAGTGGATGCTCCGGGATATCCGGTCACCCCGAGCCTAGGAAATCCATCAGGTCCCCGGAAGCGGGTGGCCCGCTTATGTGGATAAGGCCGCAACGATCGCGAAAAGCCTAGTTCCCGGAACCGCCACCGGAGGAGGCCGTTTCACCGGCGGCCGTGCGGTCGGCCGAACCGTCGTCCGCCGCCACCCCGTCCAGATACGGCAGGCTGACCACCAGGGTTGCCCCGCCGCCGTCGGTCTTCGCGGCCCTGACCGTGCCGGCATGCGAGCCGACAATGGCCGCGACAATAGCCAGTCCCAGGCCGCTGCCACCGGTCTCCCGCGTTCGGGAAGTGTCCGCCCGGTAAAACCGCTCAAAGATCCTCGCGGCTTCCTCGTCGGGAACCCCCGGGCCGTGGTCGCGGACCTCGATCACGGACTGCCGGCTGCCGTCAGCGGCGGTCCGTACGCCGACGGCAAGTTCGATCGGCGTTCCCTCGGGCGTGTAGCGCAGGGCGTTGCCCACCAGATTCCCCACGACCTGCCGCAATTTAGCCTCGTCGCCGATGACCGGCGCCGGTGCCGGCGGACGGCCCTCGAGCCCGGCCAGTGAGATGGTGCGTCCGCGGTCGCTCGCCTGGGTGTCAACAACGGAGTCATTGGCGATCAGCAGCAGATCGGCAGGCTTCTGCTGCAACGGGCGCTGCTCGTCGATCCTGGCGAGCAGCAGCAGGTCCTCCACCATGGACCCCATCCGCTTGGCTTCGCTTTCGATTCGTCCCATAGCCGTCGCCACGTCCGCCGGTGTGGCGAGGGCGCCTTGCCGGTACAGCTCGGAGAAGCCGCGGATCGTTACGAGGGGGGTGCGCAGTTCATGGGAGGCGTCGGCGGCGAAGCGGCGCATCTTTGCTTCCGAGGCCATCCGGTCGGCGAAGGCAGTTTCAATGTGGGCCAGCATGGCGTTAAGGGAGGTGCCGAGCCGGCCCACCTCAGTGTGGGGCGTGTCGACGTCGACACGCCGGGAGAGATCGCCGGCCGCAATGGCTGCAGCCGTTTTTTCGACCCGGGCCAGCGGCCGGAAGGACCGGGAGATGCTCCACGTGGCGATGAAAAAGGCCAGGATAAGGGTCAGCAGCCCGACGCCGACGACCACCAGCACCGCGTGTTCCATCACGGAATCGACCGGCCACAAGGGCAGGCCGATGACAACGACGGAGGTTCGCTCGTTGCTGTCGACGACGTTGAGGGCGACCACCCGCCAGTTGTGCCCGTCCGTTCCGCGGACCTGGAACGGGACCTGCTGGAGACCGACAACATCTGCGGGGCTGATACCGGTGATTTCCGGGTGTATTTCCTTGTCTCCGCCGAACGGCACAGGCTTCTGTCCCGGCGCGAACAGCATCAGCGAGTAGTCGGTAGGGATGTTCTGGTTCTGGTCCTGCAGCTGGCTAAAGGACTGTTGCTGCCGGACCGAGGCGACGGCGGCCCGGAGCTTGTCATCGACCTGCCCCTGGAGGTAGCTGTGCAGCAGGGTCAGGGTTCCTGCGCCGGTGGCAGTGAGGGCCACCAGCATCAGGGCGGTCATGATGGCGACCAGCTGTGACCTCAGCGATGCCGACTTCCAACGGTCGAGCAACAAGGTCAGCGCTTCTCGGCCGTCCGCAGCACGTAGCCCACACCCCGTTTGGTCTGGATGAGGGCCGGCGCGTCGGGATCGATGTCCACCTTGCGGCGCAGGTAGGAGATGTAAGACTCAACGATCGAGGCGTCTCCGTTGAAGTCGTATTCCCAAACGTGGTCCAGGATCTGGGCCTTGGACAGCACCCGGTTGGGGTTGAGCATGAGGTACCGCAGGAGCTTGAATTCGGTGGGGGACAACTCGATCACCGTCCCGCCGCGGCGGACTTCGTGGGCGTCGTCGTCGAGCTCCAGGTCGTCGACGCGGATCACCGCATCGTCATCCTGCAGGGGCTGCGTGCGGCGAAGAACAGCACGGATCCGTGCCACGACCTCGTCGAGGCTGAACGGTTTGGTGACATAGTCGTCGCCGCCCACCGTCAGCCCCATGACCTTGTCTTCGGTGTCGTCCTTGGCGGTCAGAAAAAGGACGGGAAAGTGCTTTCCTGCCGCGCGTAGCCGCCTGGTGACGGTAAAGCCGTCCATATCGGGCAGCATCACGTCCAGGACCGCCAGGTCCGGGGCATGGAGTTCCGCGGCCGCCAGGGCCTCGCGGCCGTTGGACGCCGAGACGACTTCAAAGCCGGCAAAGCGCAGCGAGGTAGAGAGCAGCTCGCGGATGTTTGGTTCATCATCGACGACGAGCAGCTTGGCTTCGGGACCGTTCTTTTTCATGGTTCCCATGATCCTCCCAGAATCTGGGAGTTTTCTGAATGATGAATGTGTGTTGAGTGTGTACGGGGGCCGCCGGCGGCAGGCGCGGACACGGTCGGAGTGTCAGTCCGCTGGGCAATACCATTCCCCTGTAAGGGCACCGACAGTAGAGTGACCTTATCGAAAACACTCTGCCGCGGCGGCTTGGGCGGTACTCAATGAAGAGGACACAAAGTGACGACTGAGAGCAACCCATTGGACAGCGCCGGACCTGCGGACCGGAGTATCCGCGACTGGGCGGATCTAGCCGAGGAGATGTGGTCGTATCTGACCGGCAAAGGCGCTGCCATCAACTACAACTTCATTGATATGTCCATCGAAGTTCCCCGCGACATCGGCCCGGACGCGCCGCGAGCCACCTGGAAGCTGAACGGAAGCCTTCGAGTGACCACCAGCGATAAGGACGCTTTGGGTTCCGACGAGAACAGGAGCTGACCATGGCCCCGCGCTTCCGGGCCGACATCAATCTGGACTTTTCCCTCCAGGACGCAACCGGGGAACAGGCTCGCGGATCGGTGACGGCGGCCGGCAGCGAAGTGGTTGTCGCCCTGGACGGCATGGATGCCCTCCTGTCGCAGCGGATGCCTTCGCTCGGCGACATCAGGCCTTTGGCCAAAACGTTGTCAGAGCAGGGCCTGACGGTGATTGTCGAGGGGCCCCAGGGCAGAATCATCAGCCTCGGAGCCCTCGACGTGCCGGCCTCGCAGCGTGTGATCACCAGGTCACCCCACATCAAGCTGGGAAAGCTGGGAGCACTGGCGCCGCTGCTGAAACGGGGCCGGCGTGCGCCGGCCCGCAAGTTTTCGCTGCTTCCCCCCGGGACCCTGTTCCCGCTGCTGCCGACCGTCAAGCGCAGGATTGCCCGCCGCATTACCACCACCCACTACACCCGCGGCGGCGGACAGCCCCGGCTGATCTTTGTGCAGGACGCGCAGGCCTGGAACGGCCAGGTACCCCGGGTATTTAGCCTTGCTGCGGACCGGGTGCGCATCGGCAGTGACGAATCCGCCGAACTGCAGCTTCCCGGACTCGACGGCGTGCATGCGGAAATAGTCCACAATGACCAGGACGAATACGTCCTGGTCCGGCACGGCAAAGTCACCGGAAGCTTCGGTCCGGGATCTTCCTCGGTGCTGCGCACCGGCGCCCGCCTCCAAATGGGTCAGTGGTGTCTGGCGTTCTTCCGGGAAGAATTTGCTGATCACGGGCGCCCCTTCGGCGGCCGCAGCGGCGGCGAGTTCGCCTACCAGCGTCCCCAGCGGGACCCGCGTACCGGCGCCCTGGAACGGGACGGGTCTACGTACACCCGATAGCCCGGGTACCGCCCCGGCACGGGGCGGTACCCGGATCAGTCGGAGGCGGAGCTGCTGCCCACGTCCTTGGCGTCCATGATCCGGTAGGCATAGCCCTGCTCGGCGAGGAAGCGCTGGCGCTTGGCCGCGAACTCCTGGTCCAGGGTGTCCCTGGCCACGAGGGAGTAGAAGCGTGCGGCGCGGCCGTCCTTCTTGGGACGCAGCAGCCGGCCAAGTCGCTGGGCCTCCTCCTGCCGGGAACCGAAGGAACCCGACACCTGGATCGCCACCGAAGCCTCCGGCAGGTCGATGGAGAAATTGGCGACCTTGGACACCACAAGGGTCTGCACCTCGCCGGCCCGAAAAGCGTCAAAGAGCTTCTGGCGTTCCTTCACGGACGTGTCACCCTTGATCACCGGTGCCTGCAGGCGCTCGCCGATCTCATCCAACTGGTCGATGTACTGGCCGATCACCAGCAACTGCTCGCCGGCATGCTCCGCTACGAGCCGTTCCACCACCACAGTCTTGGACTCGGACGTCGCGCAGAGCCGGTACTTATCCGCCTCCTCGGCCATCGCGTAAGCTACGCGTTCGTCCCGCGGCAGGTCGATCCGAACCTCCACGCAGTCGGCCGGTGCGATGTACCCCTGCGCCTCGATATCCTTCCACGGCGCGTCATAGCGCTTAGGGCCGATCAGGCTGAAGACTTCGCCCTCCCGGCCGTCCTCGCGGATCAGGGTGGCGGTGAGGCCGAGCCTGCGCCGAGCCTGCAGGTCCGCTGTCATCCGGAAGATCGGGGCCGGCAGCAGGTGGACCTCGTCGTAGATGATCAGCCCCCAGTCGTTGCCGTCCAGGAGTTCCAAATGGGAGTAGAGCCCGCCGCGTTTGGTGGTCAGTACCTGGTAGGTGGCGATTGTGACCGGGCGGACTTCCTTGACGGAGCCCGAGTACTCGCCGATCTCCTCCTCGGTCAGGGAGGTCCGCTTGAGCAGCTCGTCCTTCCACTGCCGGGCGGAGACGGTGTTGGTCACCAGGATCAGCGTTGTGGTGGAGCTGGTGGCCATCGCAGCGGCACCAACGAGGGTTTTGCCGGCTCCGCACGGCAGTACGACCACGCCGCTGCCGCCGGCCCAGAAGTTCTCCATCGCCAGCTGCTGGTACGGGCGCAGCTTCCATCCGGTTTCGTTGAGCAAGATCGGGTGCGGGGTGCCATCGACGTAGCCTGCGAGATCCTCGGCCGGCCAGCCGATCTTGAGCAGCAGCTGTTTCAGCTGCCCGCGCTGGGAGGAGTGCACCACAACAGTCTCGCCATCGATCCTGGGGCCCAGCAGCGGGGCGATCTTCTTGGCACGGCTGATCTCTTCCAGGACCGGATAGTCCGAGGTGCGCATCACGAGGCCGTGCTGCGGGTCCTTCTCCAGCCGCAGCCGGCCGTACCGCGACATGGTCTCTTCAACGTCGATCAACAAGGAATGCGGAACCGGGAAACGGGAGTACTTCAGCAGGGTGTCCAGCACTTTTTCGGCGTCCAGGCCTGCCGCGCGGGCGTTCCAGAGGCCCAGCGGCGTGAGCCGGTAGCTGTGGATGTGCTCGGGCGCACGTTCCAGCTCGGCGAACGCGGCGATGGCGTGGCGGGCCTCGGTGGCAAGCTCGTGGTCCACCTCGAGCAGGATCGTTTTGTCGCTCTGGACGATCAGCGGTCCGTCATTCATTGGAGTAGTTCCTCTGCGGCCTCGACGTCAATAATGCGGTGGATGGACAGTACACGTTCGGTTTCCCGTGCCGGATCGAAGACCCGAACCCGTCCGCCGCCCACGGCTACCGGAACAACCGTTTCGCGCACCGCATTCCCCATCCCGTCGACCACGTTCATGACCACCCGTTGTTTGAGCCGGATCGCCTTCTGCAGGGTCTCCAGGCCAAGCTGGGTCGCTTCTTCGCTGCCGGGGGCTGCGGCAGCAGGGCCGCCGGGGGTGGACGCAGCGGGACGTTCGCGGCGAAGCACCACCAGCTGGGCGTCGACGTCGGCCTCCGGGGGGGCGGTGCGCGGTGCGCTGTACACGGGCCGCGCAATCCCGGGCGCAGCTGTGGCGCGGCGCAGCCGGATTCCGCCGGGCCCCGCCTCCTCCACCGCAGGCGACAGCCCAAGGTTGCGCAGCAGCTGAGCTGTTTCCCGCGGCGCGGCGTGCGAGACCAGCACTGTGGGGGCAATCCTGACCAAACCAAGGCCGGCGGCACCGGGAGCGTTGAGCAGCTCCTGAAGGGCCGTTTCGTCCTCGCTCTGGATGAAGCTGGCAGCCGAGCCCACCCGCAGCCTGGCGTGCCGGGCGGCCGTGTCTTCGATCAGGTACTTCAGTGGTTGGGGGATCGCCGTGGCCGAGTGCAGGCCCAGGAAATCCAGGAGCGCCTGGGCGTCTTGGCCCGAATCAAGGGCACGCCGGACCGAGGAGACGGAGAAACGGTAGATCGTGGCTGGCCCCTGGCCCTCGGCATCGGCCATTGTGAGGAGCTTGCCGGTCAGCTCCGGTGCGAGGTAGCCGGGGGCCACTGCGGTGAGGTCGGCCTGGAGCAGGACGTGGTTCAAGGCGGCCGGCAGGTGTTCGCCCAGGATCCCCAGCGCCTCCTCGGGCTGTTCGGCCGCGATGGCCGTCCCGATCTGGCTCAGTGCGCCCGAGCCGATGAGGCCCAGCATTTCGGCCTCCGCCAGCACCCCCCGGATCAGCGAGCTAAAACGCCGTGCCATCCGCGGCTGGGCCCAGTCGGCCCGCTCCAACACTGCCGCGGCGTCCAGGACCGGGGCGTTCCCGTCCGCCACAGCGGCCTCGTGGGTCAGTTCCGCCATGATTTCCAGGATCCTCTTCCGGACCACCGGGGCGTCCGGGCGCTGGGCCTCGGCCGAGAGCGCGTTGACGGTGCCGCCGGCCATACCGCGGTGTCCGGCCGGCACTGCCGTCTGGCCGTTCACGGGCTCGCCCACAAGGGAGGGCGCACGTTCGCTGGCGAGCCAGGCGTTGACCAGCCAGAGCCACTGCTCTTGCCGCGGAAGGGTCAACCACTCCAGCTGCGCCGGCTGGACCCAGGCGGAACTATCCACGTCGAGCCGGATCAGGCCGGCCAGAGCGGACAGCTCCGCCAGGACCCCGGCGTCGTGTATGTCGGTGCGCAGCGCATCCGCCAGCCGCTTGAGCTCCCGGACGCCCACGCCCCCGCTGCGCAGCGTGACCAGTGGCTGTTCGCGGACGATGTGCAGCAGTACACCCACCAGCCGCAGGGTCTCGGCGATCGCGCCCAGGGCGGCGTTCCGGCGCAGCGCGGCGGAGGTGGAACCCAACCGCGGCAGCGGGGGGGCTAGCGCGAATTTCTCGATGACGTAGCCGCCACGCAGGGCGACCCCGACGCTGTGCGGGAGTTCCACATGCGCGGCGTCCAACGGGACCAGCAGTCCGCGGGCCAGGAGCCAGTCAATCGGCCCGACGCCGGCGGCCTCGTGCAGCACTGACGCCCGCCGTTGCGCTTGCGGAACTGCGCCCATGGCCCAGTTACCGAAGCGGGCTAGCAGCGCCGCAGTGCGTTCCGGGGCGGCGTGCAGGATCTGCCGGAGACACTCCGGCGTGGCCGTCCAGTGCTGGAGCGAAAGTGCAGCTTCCATCGGGGTGGCCGCGGGGGAGATGGAGGCGCCGTCGCGGTGGAGCTCGCCGACAAGCTGAACCACGCGCTGGGCGAAAGCGGGCTGAAGCCGCACGAGTTCGGTGTAGCTGCGGCCCAGTCCGGCCGGGTAGATTCCGATCACTTCCTTGAGGCTGCCCACCGGCAGGTAGTAGCGCAGCTTCGCGCCGGCAACCGGAGGGGTGCCGTGCGGCGGTTCCGCGCGGTGGACGAGGGCCAGTTCCTGGAGTGAGTGCAGGATCTTTTCAAGGGCGGCCAGGGTGGAGCCATAGATGAGCTTCTTCAGCATCGGCGCCGTGGTGCTGTGGCCGGTGTCCGTATTTGTGCACAGGTGCAACGTCTCGAGGACCTGCATTTCCGGGCGGTTGAGCCGCTCCAGGGCCCGCTGTACGCTGACACGTCCGCTGGCGCGGGCCGCGAGGGCCGCAAAGTCCGGCACGCCGGGGGAGATAAGGTCCGGCCGCGCGGCGAACAACGCACGCAGCGAATCGTCGCTGCGTGTCTGCAGTTCCTTGCTAAGCGCGCGGATAAGGGACATCAGTGCAACGTTACCTTCCGTCCGGTTCCCGGGACCGTCGCCGGGCTGCCACGGACTCGATCACAAGCAGGAGCATCAGCAGGAAAGAAGCCGGAAGTCCGTAAAGGGCAGTGGCGGTGACCCACACCGGCGGCACTGCACTGCTGAGGGCCATCACCATCACGACGCCGACGGCCGTGAGTGAGAGCACGGCGGCACCCGCAGCAATGACCAGCAGCGGCCGCCGAAAACGCAGTTCAGTCATGGGGCTAACGCTAACAGCCCTGCTTGTCCCGCGCCCCAACCAAGCAAAGTGGACTGGGCAGGATAACCTTGGGGGAACAGACCAGCACGGTCCGGGCAGCCACACCCTAAACCCGCATATCAATGCGGACGCGGTGGCCGCCGGCCGTGTCACCAGCGGAACGAAGAAGGTTGATTACGTGCCTACCGGCAAGGTCAAGTGGTATGACAAGGAAAAAGGCTTCGGATTCCTCGCGGGCGAGGACGGCCAGGAAGTCTTCCTGCCGAAGTCGGCGCTGCCCGAGGGCGTAACCGAGCTCAAGGCCGGCACCCGGGTTGAATTCGGGGTAGCTGACGGCCGTAAGGGCGCCCAGGCCCTGGGCCTGCGCGTGCTGGACAAAACGCCGTCCATCGCCAAGGCCAAGCGGCCCAGCGCAAAAGATCTTGCTCCGCTGGTGCAGGACCTTGTCAGTGTTCTGGACAACTTGTCCGGAACACTGTCCGCGGGCAAGTACCCGGAAGGCAACAAGGGCAAGGCGATCGCCGTCGCCCTGCGTAAGGTTGCCGACGAGCTGGACGCGTAGGGCGCGGCGATGACTCCGGATAGTACTAGGACCCCGCCGGCAGCCGCCGGGAACAAAAAAGCCGGAAGCAAAGAAGGCACCAAGCCGCGGGCCGGGGTTCCCGTGTGGCGCACCGGTAAGCCTGATGCTTTCCTGGCCGCCGCTGTCGACGCTGCCCGCGCTGCCGTTGAGGGCATCGCCCCCGCTGAACAGGTCGGCCGGCACCTGGCGGCCAAAAGCGAAGGCGACCGCCTGGTCACACACCTCTTCGAATCGAAGCTTGCCGGCTACGGCGGCTGGCAGTGGTACGCCGTGCTCACCAGGAACTCCAGGTCCAAGGTTGTCACGGTGGACGAACTGGGCCTGCTGCCTTCCGAGGACTCAATCCTGCCGCCCGAGTGGATCCCGTGGGCCGAGCGCGTCCGCCCGGGCGATGAGCAGGCCGCGGATGAAGCTGGCTCCCCGGCGCGGGCGGCAACCCGCGAGGACACCCGCAGCTCTGACGTGGCAGTGGTCCCCGGCGGTTTTGAAGACGCCTCGGTGGCCGGCGCCGGCGATTCTGACGGCAGCGACCCTGACGGCGATGACTCCGACGATGCCGCAGGTAACGGCCCGGACGAGCATCCTGAGGCAGAGGCGCACTAGCGGTTGGAACAATCGGGGATGCTGCACAGTGAGGGCTGGTCATGATGTCCACCTTCAAGTCCCTGCACATCCTGAACTACCGGATCTGGTTCGTCGGGGCGATCGTCTCCAATATTGGGACCTGGATGCAGCGCACAGCCCAGGACTGGCTCGTTTTTGACCACCTGACCGAGCACGACGCCAGCGCCATGGGCATCACGATGGCCCTGCAACTGGGACCCCAGCTTTTCCTCGCTCCCGTCGCCGGGCTGATGGCGGACCGTTACCACCGCAAACAGCTGCTCATCCTGACCCAGTCCGCGATGGCACTGCTAAGTGCAGGGCTGGGCATCCTGGTGATTTCCGGTGCGGCGCAGCTATGGCACGTCTATGGGTTCGCCCTGCTGCTGGGAGTCGTGTCCGCCCTCGACGCCCCGGTGCGGCAGACCTTCGTCTCGGAACTGGTCCACGATGAGTATCTGCCCAACGCGGTGGCCCTCAACAGCGCTTCCTTTAATGTGGCCCGGATGATCGGACCGGCGGTGGCGGGTGTCCTCACCGTTGCGGTCGGCCCGGGCTGGGTCTTTATGATCAACACCCTGACCTTTATGGCGCTGCTGCTGAGCCTGTGGAAGATTCCCGCCACGACGCTGCGCCTGCTGCCCCGCGCGGCTGCCGGCAAGGGGCGGATCCGCGAAGGGCTGCGCTATGTGCGGTTCCGGCCGGACATTGTGGTGGTGCTCGTTGCGGTCTTTATTGTTGGCACGCTGGGACTGAACTTCGTGCTGTTCATCGCGGCTATGGTCGGAACGGAATTCGGCCTGGATGCCAGCGCCTTCGGGCTGATGAACTCCATTATGGCCATTGGCTCGGTCGCCGGCGCGCTGCTGTCAGCCGGCCGGAAGAAGCCCCGGCTGCGGTTCATTTTCGGCGCGGCCGGCGCTTTTGGCGTGACCTCCGGCGTCGCCGCGCTGGCCCCCAGCTACTTCTGGTTCGGAGTGGCACTGGTACCGGTCGGGCTCTTCGCCATCACGATGATGACAAGCGCCAATGGCTATGTGCAGACCACGACAGACCCGGTGATGCGCGGCCGGGTGATGGCGCTCTATATGGCCATCTTTATGGGCGGCACGCCGATCGGGGCGCCGTTCGTGGGCTGGGTGGCGAACATTGCCGGTCCGCGCTGGGCCCTGAGTATCGCGGCGGCGTCCGGACTGGTCGCTGCCCTGATCGGACTGTTGTGGATCGTCCGGGCCAAAAGGCTGCGGCTCCGGTTCGACCGCCGGGCCCGGGGGCTGAACCACTTCCGTGTCGTCTCCGCAGGCACGCGGAGGGAAGCTGGACCCGGCGGCAGCGGGCCGCCGGCAGGCGGCGCAGCCCGGGGTCAAAACCCGGGCGGCGCCGTCGAACACTGACGCTGCGGCGCCGCTGCGTTCGGGGTGCTACTTTTTCAGTTCGCCCACCACATAGTCGATGCATTCCAGCAGAGCCGAGACATCGTCCGGCTCGATGGCCACGAAAGTGGCGATGCGCAGTTGGTTACGGCCCAGTTTCCGGTACGGTTCGGTGTCCACAATGCCGTTGGCGCGCAGCGCACCGGCGATCGCGGCTGCATCGACCGAGTCGTCGAAGTCGATCGTCGCAATGACGTTGGAGCGGTCCTCTGGCCTTGCCACAAACGGGGTGGCGAACGCCGAGGCCTCGGCCCAGCGGTAGATCCGTCCCGCTGAGTCCGCGGTCCGTGCCGAGGCGAAGTCCAGCCCGCCGTTCGCATTGAGCCACTGCACCTGGGCGTCGAGGGTAACGAGGGTTGCCAGCGCCGGCGTGTTGTAGGTCTGGTTCAGCCTGGAGTTCTCAACCGCGGTTTGGAGGTCCAGGAAGTCCGGGATCCAGCGGCCGCCGGCCTTGATCCGGGCCGCACGCTCCAGCGCGGCCGGGGAGAACAAACCAAGCCAAAGCCCGCCGTCGGAAGCAAAGTTCTTCTGCGGAGCGAAGTAGTACACATCCGCTTCCGCGACGTCGACGTCCAGTCCGCCGGCAGCTGACGTTGCGTCCACCAGGACGAGCGAACCCTCATCGGCGCCTTCGACGCGCCGCACCGGAGCCGCGACGCCGGTGGACGTCTCATTCTGCGGCCACGCGTAAACGTCGACGCCGGCTTCGGCCCGGGCTTGCGGACGGGTGCCCGGCTCCGACTTGATGATGGCGGAATCGGCCAGGAACGGTGCCTTGTTGGTTGCGGCAGCGAACTTGGAGCCAAACTCGCCAAAGGACAAGTGCTGTGCCTTGTTCTCCACCAGGCCGAAGCTGGCAATATCCCAGAACGCGGTTGATCCGCCGACGCCCAGGATGACCTCATAGCCCTCAGGTGCGCGGAAGAACGCGCTGAGCCCGTTCCGGACCGACCCGACCAGGTTCTTGACCGGCGCCTGGCGGTGCGACGTGCCCAGCAGCTTTGTCGCCGCGGCGAGTGCCGCCATCTGTTCCGGGCGGACCTTGGACGGCCCGGCGCCGAACCGGCCGTCCTTTGGAAGGAGGTTTGCGGGAATCGTGATGCTGGTGTCGCTCACAGTGGCTCCAATTTTCGGCTGGTACTACGGGTGGCTCGGGTGACGGCCCGGCAGGGTGGCTGCGGCGGAGCCTGTTGTTTCATTCTGCCTGACTGTCCCGCGGGGGAGGCAAAAGGGACCGTCACAGTCCGGTCATTGAGATTATCCGGAGTAACTCAAATTAGGCTAAGCTGGCCTGCGAACGTACGGCGGAGCCCGCCAGGTTGCCGGCAGCGCACGGTACGGTGGAAATCACGCAAGGACGGCGCTCGAGGAGCTGAGCTGAATGACGGATCTGATCGATACAACCGAGATGTATCTTCGGACCATTCTGGAACTTGAAGAAGAGAACATCGTCGCCCTTCGCGCCCGCATCGCCGAACGGCTGCGCCACTCCGGTCCCACTGTTTCCCAGACCGTCGGCCGGATGGAACGCGACGGGCTTGTGGTTGTCTCCGGAGACCGCCACCTTGAACTGACCGGGGTTGGCCGGAAGCGCGCCATCGAAGTCATGCGCAAGCACCGGCTTGCCGAGCGGCTGCTGGCCGACGTCATCGGACTCGACTGGGCCTACGTCCATGAGGAGGCCTGCCGCTGGGAACATGTGATGAGCGAACGGGTGGAGCGGCGGATCTTCGAACTTCTCAACCATCCCACCGTCTCGCCCTATGGCAATCCGATCCCGGGTCTGGCGGAACTGGGCGGCCTGCCCGCCGACCCCAACCCTGACGGCGTCGTGAATCTGCTCGAAGCCATGGCCGGCTATGGTCCTGATTCCAGTGTCAGGGTCAACCGGCTGGCCGAGCCCATCCAAGTGGAGCCGGAACTGCTGGTCCAGCTCGATGAAGGCGGCATCCGCCCCGGCGCCCTGGTATCCCTGGAGCGCGTGGGGGAGTACATTTCGGTGCGCGTTCCTGACATCGAAGGTGCCCTTGAACTACCGCCTGAGGTCGCGGCCCACGTCTTTGTAACCATCGGTTCCTGAGGTTGCCGCGACAGCCCGGGGCCATCCGAGAGTTGTCCACAAGCTGATAACGGATTTATCTCTGGACGGCTTAATCGCCTATAGTTGGAGACTAGTACCGATACCAAAGCGTTATCTGATCCGAAGCCGAGCCCTGCCAGCGGAACAGTCGCAGAATCATCTCCTGGCAGGGGCGGGGGAACCACTTTTGGCTGTTTAGCGGCCTTGGGGTGAAGACCGTCAGCGGCAAGTACCCACAAACACGGAATCCATCGGATGCCCCTGTGCGTGATTGCTTGCCACGGCGGACCGGGTCGTTGATCTCTCTGACCCGAATCCGACAGCTAACTCCGCAGGCTCTCCAGAGAGGAACCGTTGTTGACCACCCAGACCGCCAAGGGCCGCCGTCGTGCGAGCGGCCCTGCCTCGGAGCCGCGTCCCGCCGCTGCCATCACGGCAGAGCGTCCGCGCGACGCGCACCGTGACGCGCGCAGGGATCGCCGCAGCCCCTTCCGCCAAGTAACGGATTTTGCCGCCGCAAGCGGTGTAGGGCAAAAGGCGGGTATTGCACTGGCCGCTGCGGGCTTGGCCCTCACCGTCACAGTTCCCGCGACTGGCCCTGTTCTGGCCACTGACGCCGGCTCCGGCGCGGCAGCCAGCCCGGCAGTCGTGCAGCCGGATGTGACAGCAGCAGAGGCCAAGATCGACTTCAGCCGCACTGCCGTAACCACCAAGGGCGATCCGGACGGAAAGCTCAAGCAGTTACTCAGTGCACAGTCCGCCGGCTCGATCACCCGGGCGGCCTCCGCAGGCAGCCTTGGGGCGCCGCTGGACCAGATGGTCACGGCGTCGCCGTTTGGCTACCGCGTCAGCCCCATCACCGGAGGCTCGGGCGAGTTCCACCGCGGGCAGGACTACTCGGCGCAGTGCGGCACCGTCGTCCACGCTGCCGCGAGCGGCACCGTGACATTCACCGGCTGGCACCCCTACGGCGGTGGTAACCGCGTGGTGATCGACCACGGCAACGGCCTGGAGACCACCTACAACCACCTGTCCTCCGCCAGCGTGAAGGTGGGCCAGCAGGTCTCCCGCGGGGATGTTGTGGCTCTTAGCGGTACCACCGGCGCCTCCACCGGCTGCCACCTCCACTTCGAGGTTATGGTCAACGGCGAAGTCGTCGACCCGACCGGATGGCTCTGAAAAGTTGAGGGAACACTCTCGCATTCTGGGGACACGCCGTGATCCGAATGTGACATTAGGGTCCAACTGCTGTAAAGTTTGAGCTACGCCAACTTTTTCGAAGTTGGCGCTCTTGAGTGGATTGCCTAGCTCTGCCACCGCTCAAGGTCCGTTCGCATGACATCGTCTGGCAGGGGCGGGGGAACCAATTTTGGTCTTCGCAAGAAGGCCTTGGGGTTAAGTCGCAAAGCTTCCCAGGAAGCAGCGCGGCCGGGTGACTCCCATCCGAATCCGACAGCTCACCTCGCAGGCATTGGGAGAGGCTACTTTCGTGCATACACGCCAAAATTCCGCGCTTCACCGCGCTTGCGCTGCTCTTTCGAGCCCGCTGGAATCCAATGATCGCGCCGGCCTTGCCGGTGCCCGGACCGCAGGCCACACGGTTGCCGCTTTTGGCGCGTCTTCGCAGTACACCCTTCGCTAAGTAACCCATTTTCGGGGCGATCCGGCGTACCCCCAAGATGCCGGAGCGTCCTCAGCCCGCGCCTAAAAGCGCGGACCAGGAACACGAAAGAGAGAACTTAATGACTACTCGTGCAAACGCACGGCATCGCGCCGAGGTCACCAAGACCAACTCGCTGGCCGTCATTGCCAAGGCTGTCGGCGGCAACGCCGGCGGCATGGGTCGCCAGGCCGCAGTCATCGCTGCTGCTTCCGGCCTCGTCCTGACCAGCGGTATCGCAGCCAACGCTGCTGAGGCCAACGTTCAGCGCGAATCCGCCTCCGCTTCCACACTCGACGTCCAGTCGAGCACCCCGGCTGCCATCTCGGCTGCTTCCACTATCGCGATCTCCTTCGAGAAGCCGGCCGTCACCACCACCCCGGCTCCGGTTGTTGAGGCCCCGAAGCCCGTTGTGAAGGTCCAGGAAACGCCTGCTGCCAAAGCGGCCGGTACCCAGGTCGCTGCTGCCGCAACTGCCGCCACCGGCACCGCGGTAGCAGCCGTTTCCAAGGCGCCGGCCGTCGCCAGCGGCATGGGCGCAACGATCGCCGCTGCAGCTTATGCCCAGCTCGGTGTAAGCCAGGACTGCACCGCACTGGCCACGAACGCGCTCGCTGCCGCAGGCATCAACTACCACGGCTGGCCGGCAGGTTACCTGTCCCTCGGCCGCACGGTGAGCGCCGCCGAGGCACAGCCGGGCGATCTTGCCTACTACCAGAACGGTGGCGCCGGCATGGCCCACATCGCCGTCTACGTCGGCAACGGCATGGCCGTTCACGGCGGCTGGAACGGTGGAACCACCTCCCTGCAGACGGTCAACGTCGGCTCCGGCCCGGTCTTCATCCGCGTCGGCGGCTAAGACAGCAGCTTTAGCAACACAAAGGACCCCCGCCAAACGGCGGGGGTCCTTTGTGTTGCCGATCCGTGAACTTCGGCCGACACGGGCAGGGGAGAGCAAAAAAGATTCGGCGAATTGCCATGTCCGTGTTTACTCTTGTTTTGTCGATCCATAGCCCGACCATGCACAGGGCAGCCGGCCCTCGTGCCCCTGGCGGGTGCGGCCGTGAAGAGGTATGCGGATGCGCACTCTCGTTCTTAATGCTGGATATGAGCCGCTGGCGGTGGTGACCTTCCGCCGGGCGCTTGTCCTTGTGCTGACCGGGAAGGCCAGTGTTGTGGCGGAAGGCGGCGAACCTGTGGTTGGGCCGCAGGATGTGCTGGGCCGGCCGTCAGTGATACTGCTGAACCGGTATATCAGGCCCCGGTACAACACCACTACGGCGGTGAGCCGCCGCGGTGTGCTCCGCCGGGACGGACACCGGTGCGCCTACTGCGGCAAAGCCGCGCACACCATCGACCATGTCCAGCCCAAATCAAGGGGCGGCGCGGATTCCTGGGAGAACCTGGTTGCTGCCTGCCTGCGGTGCAACAACGCCAAAGGGGACCACACCCCGGCGGAGATGGGTTGGAAGCTCGGGTTCAGCCCGGCACCACCGAGGGGCACCATCTGGCAAATCAAAGAGCTGGAGAAACCAACACCGGCCTGGGACCCTTTCCTGCTGCCGGAATCCGCTGCCTGAATCCGGCCGGCGTTGGCTCGGACCCGGTCGTGGGCTTCGGTGGCGGGCCTGGAGGGCGCTAGGCTGGGCCGGTGGAATTCGATGCTGTTATTCTCGCCGGGGGCCGGTCCTCCCGGCTCGGAGGTGTCCCCAAGTCCGGACTGATCCACGACGGCGCCACCCTCCTGGAGGGTGCCCTGCGTTCTGCGCGGGGCGCGGTGGCTGTAGCCGTCGTGGGGCCCGACCCGGGACCGCTGCCCCGAGGTGTGGTGCGCTGCCGCGAGGACCCGCCCTTTGCCGGACCGGCCGCCGCCGTCGCCGAAGGCCTGGCTGCGCTGGAACGCAGCCGCGGCGCCCGGCCCCGGGCCCCGTACACCCTTGTCCTGGCCGTTGACATGCCCGGGGCAGGTGCCGCCGTCCAGGCGCTGCTGGACGCAGCGGCGGAAGCACCGCCTGGTGATGGCCTGATGGCCGTCTCGGCGGAGGGTCGGCGGCAGCCGCTTGTCGGTCTATATGGCACAACTGTGCTTTTACGTTGCGCCGCGGAGGCTTCGCAGCGCGGCGCGCTCGAAAACGCGTCCGTGTTCGCCCTTCTTGCTAGGCTGGAGGTGCGGGAAGTCAACGTCCCCCAGGGGTCTACCGATGATGTGGACACGTGGGGCGATGCCGCCGCGTTAGGGGTAAGCGAACCGGCCGGTGCCATACCCGCGACAGCCGACAACCCGGCATCCGGCCCGGGGCTCCCCGGCTGAACTCAAACTTGGAGGCAAACGGTGAAAAGCCAGGATGAAACTCTGGAAGAGTGGTGCCGCGCCCTGCTCCAGGCCCTGGAACTGGACGGCGTCGAAATTGACATCAACGAGGTCCTGTCCCTGGCAGGGGTCGCGGCGCACTCAGTGGTGCGCCCCGCGGCCCCCCTAACGACCTTCATCGCCGGCTTTGCCGCGGGCCTGGCCTCCGGTTCCGGCCAGGCCACGGATGCCGTCTCGATGCAGGCTGCGATGGCCGTGGCCCGCAAACTCGCCAAGGACTACGCAGCCAACGAAGCATCCGACGCATGACCACTGCACCCCTTAGGGGCAGTGCAGTTGGAGCGGGGGAAGTGCCCGAGCCCGGGCTCAGCGGCCCCCTGGCCGGGGTGGACGCCGGTGAGGCCGGTGAGGCCGCGGACCGTCCAGCAGTCAGGACCGATGCGGCGGAAGCCAGGCCGCATCGGCACTTGGCCCACACCTGGCAGGAAGCCCGGGAGCTCGCCTTCACCTGTGCAACCCCCGTCCCCGCCGCTCCCGTGGCCCTCCGTGCCGCTCTGGGGCGGACCCTGGCCGCTGATGTGGAAGCGCTCGTGGACATGCCGCATTACGCGTCCTCAGCCATGGATGGCTGGTCCGTCAATGGAAGCGGACCGTGGATCCTTGCCGAACCAGGCCAGCGGCTGGCTCCGCACCAAGCAAGCCCGATTGTTACCGGCGGGCTGATCCCGGCCGGGGCGAAGGCTGTGCTGCGCAGCGAAAGCGGCACCATTGTTGCCGACGAGGATGGGCTTCCGGTCCTAAAGCTCGGTGGAGCTGCGAAGCCCGGCGAGCCGCGAAACGGCGAGCACATCCGGAAAGCAGGGGAGGAAGCCGCCGCTGGCGCGCTGCTGATTAAGGGCGGTACCCTGCTCAACCCTGCGCACCTGGCCCTTGCCGCCCTGGCTGGCCACGACAGCCTCCCGGTGCAGGGCCAAGCCGTGGTCCGGCTGGTATTTACCGGATCCGAGGTGCTGGCAGCCGGGATTCCGGAGCCGGGGAAAGTGCGCGACACCTTCGGTCCCCAGCTGGCAGGCGTGGTGGAAATGCTCGGGGGGATCTGTACCGGCGAAACGAAGATTGGCGACAGCTACACCGAATGGCTCAGCGCACTCGAAGACACCGACCCACCGGAGGACAGCCCGGGGGCTGCTGCCGGGCTGCACCACGAGTCCTCAGGCGCTGAGCTGCTGCCCGCCGACGTCGTCATCACCACGGGCGGCACCGGCATGTCAGCGACCGACCACCTGCGCCGTTCGGTGGCCGAGCTGGGCGGCCGCCTGCTGATCGACGGGATCGCCATGCGACCCGGACATCCGGCCGTGCTGGCCGAGCTGCCGGATGGCAGGTTCATCATCGGGCTGCCGGGCAACCCGCTGGCGGCCATGATGGCACTATCAACCATCGGCGCTCCGCTCCTGGCAGCGCTGGGGCACCGGCCGGTTCCGCCCGTCACGGCAGTGCCCTGCGGCGCCACCCTCGAAGCGGACCCCGGCCGGACCCGGCTGATGCCGTTCCGGCTGCTCTACGGCATGGCATCACCGGCGCAGCACACCGGCCCGGGAATGATGCGCGGACTGGCCGCCGCCGACGGCGTGCTGGTGGTCCCGCCGCACGGCGCACAGCTGGGGGAAACCGTTCCTGCCTTCGCGCTGCCCTGGGGTGCACCCCTGCCGGACCCCGCCGCGGCGAAGGACAAGCCTGCGCCCAGGCGGCCTGCCAGGAAGCCGGTGGGCACCGGCGGGCCCGTGGACTGGAGTGAACTGCTGGGTTGACGCCCGGTGTTGAAGACGCGCTGGCCTCCCGGCCCGGCGCTTGCCATGATGGAACTATGTTGGTTAGGAAGACCTGATGGGCCGCGTTACGCAACGCCGCAAGGTGCACAAATATGTCCTGGACGGATCCCCCCAGGCCCTCGAATTTCCGGTCCGTCACCGTGAAGACGTGCTCGCCGTCGAAGAGCCGCTGGAGATCCGGATCGACAGCCTGTCCTTTTCCGTCACCATGCGGACGCCGGGCAACGACTTTGACCTCGTGGCGGGTTTCCTCGTCTCCGAAGGGGTCATCTGGAACCATGAGCAGCTGGTTTCGCTGCGGTTTTGTGCCGGGGAGGATGAAAACGGCGTCCAGACCTTCAACGTTGTGGAGGCCCAGCTGAGACCCGACGTCGTCCGCCCGGCCACCGGACGGAACGTCTACACCTCCAGTTCCTGCGGCATTTGCGGCACGGACTCCATTGAGGCCGTGCACAAGTCCTCACATTTCAGCCCCGCCGAGGACCCCCTGGTGGTTCCCGTCGCTACTCTTGCGGGACTTCCGGATCAGTTGCGGGAAGCCCAAGCCGTCTTCGACGTCACCGGCGGGGTGCACGCCGCCGGACTGTTCCGGACCGCCGAGGACGGCTCGGCAGAGCTCCTGTGCCTGCGTGAGGACGTGGGACGCCACAACGCCGTGGACAAGGTGGTCGGCTGGGCCCTCCGGGAGGGACTGCTGCCGCTGCGGGGGACCGTGCTGCAGGTTTCCGGGCGGGCATCGTTCGAACTGGTGCAAAAAGCCGCCCTCGCCGGTATCCCCGTCCTCGCAGCAGTCAGCGCGCCGTCGAGCCTGGCCGTCGAACTGGCCGAGAACAGCGGCATAACGCTTGTCGGATTCAGCCGCCGCACCTCGCTCAACGTCTACTCGGGCGCCCACCGGGTGGGTATGCCCGCCCGCGAGGACGGACACGCACACACGGGAGGCTAATCTGCGCCGGCGGCCGCTTGGTTTGAGGCTCACGGCGGCGTAGATTTTATCCATCGAATGGACGCATTTTGGCGTCCTCCATGCCAGCTCAAAGAGGAACACATTGCACGACGACCGCCGCCTCACGGAAGTCCGTCTGGACCGATTTGTCCGCGAACGGATAGCACCGGCGGTCCATCCGCGCAGCGTGCCGCTTAACCTCAGCAGCTGGGACGTCCCGGGCGAACCCGTCCCGGCCCTGGAGGCGCTCCGGCAGCGGTTCACGCCGCAGGAGCCCGGAGCGGCCTGGGGCAAGCCCTGGAGCACCAAGTGGCTGCGGCTGCAGGGGGACGTTCCCGATGCCTGGGGCACGGCAGGTGACACCTCGGTGGAAGTACTTGTGGATCTGGGCTTCAACGGCGATCTTCCCGGCTTCCAGTGTGAGGGAATCGCCTGGCGGCCGGACGGAACCATCGTCAAGGCCATCTCCCCGCGGAACCAGTACATTCCGCTGAAGCTTTTGGGCAGTGGCATGGCCATCGACTTCTATGTCGAAGCGGCCGCGAACCCTGATCTCTCGCAGGGGTGGACGTTCGCGGCGACCCCTTACGGGGACAAGGCGACCTCGGGCAGCGAACCGCAGTACCGGCTCGGCAGGATCGTCATCGCAGAACTCAACCAGACCGTCTGGGAGCTGCAGCAGGACATCTGGACCCTCAGGGGCCTGATGCACGAACTGCCGATGGAACTGCCCCGCCGGCACGAAATCCTGCGTGCGTTCGAACGGATGCTGGACGTGATGGATCCCGACGACGTGCCGGGCACAGCGGCGGCCGGGCGCGCGGCCGTGGCCGACGTCCTTGCCCGGCCTGCCTATGCCTCGGCCCACCGGCTTCTGGCGACCGGACACGCGCACATCGACTCCGCCTGGCTCTGGCCGGTCCGGGAAACCATCCGCAAATGCGCCCGCACCTTCGCCAACGTGGTGGCACTTATGGACGAGGATCCAGGGTTTGTGTTCTCCTGCTCGTCGGCCCAGCAACTCGCCTGGATCAAAGAGCTGTATCCGGAACTGTTTGGGCGGATCCGGGAAAAGGTGGCCGCGGGCCAGTTCGTTCCCGTCGGCGGCATGTGGGTGGAGTCGGACACCAACATGCCCGGCGGCGAGTCGATGGCCCGCCAGTTCCTGGAAGGCAAGAGCTTCTTCCTGGCCGAGTTCGGGGTCGACTGCCAGGAAGCCTGGCTGCCGGATACCTTCGGCTATTCAGCTGCCATGCCGCAGATCGTCAAAGCCGCGGGCAGCAAGTGGTTCCTGACCCAGAAAATCTCCTGGAACCAGGTCAACCGCATGCCGCACCACACCTTCAACTGGGAAGGGATCGACGGCACCCGGCTCTTTACGCATTTCCCGCCGGTGGACAGCTACAACTCCGAACTCAGCGGCAGGGAACTTGCCCACGCCGAGCGGAACTACCGGGACCACGGCCACGGAACCACTTCGCTGGTTCCCTTCGGCTACGGCGACGGCGGCGGCGGGCCGACCCGCGAGATGCTGGCAGCTGCCCGACGCACCGCGGACCTTGAAGGATCACCGAAGGTGGAACTCGGGTCGGCTGCCGGCTTCTTCGCCCGCGCCCAGGCCGAGTACGAGGCGCTCCCCGTCTGGGTCGGCGAGATGTACCTGGAACTGCACCGCGGCACGTACACCAGCCAGGCCAAAACGAAACTGGGCAACCGGCGCAGCGAACATCTCCTGCGGGAAGCTGAACTCTGGTGCGCCACGGCAGCAATCCGCGCGGGGTATACCTATCCGGCGGCAGAACTCAAGCGGCTCTGGCGGCTGGTGCTCCTGCAGCAGTTCCATGACATCCTCCCCGGCAGCTCCATCGCCTGGGTGCACCAGGACGCCGAACGGAACTACGCCGCCGTCGGCCGGCAACTCGAATCGATCATCGCCGACGCGGCCGCGGCCGTGCTGGGAGCGGGGGACACTGACTTCCTGCTCAACGCCGCCCCGCACGGGCGGCACGGTGTCCCCGCGCTGGCTGCGGCAGAACCAGTCTTCGCCGGAGAGCCTGTCCTGGCCGGCGAAACCGCCGGCGGCTACATCCTGGATAACGGAATCATCCGCGCCGTCATCAACGCCGACGGCCTGCTCGAATCGCTGGTCGACCATACCAGCGGGCGGGAGGCGATTGCTCCCGGGCAGTTCGGAAACCTCCTTGAGCTGCACCGGGACACCCCCAACGAATGGGATGCCTGGGACATTGACGCGTTCTACCGCCGGAACGTCCTGCCGCTGACGGAAGCGTTGTCGGTGACACTGGAGAGGGGGGCACGGGACGCCGTCGTTGTGGTTGAGCGGCTGGCCGGTTCCTCCTCCGTCACGCAACGGATCTCGCTGGCGGCGGGCGCCGGTTCGTTGGCAATTTCGACGGCGGTTGACTGGCAGGAAAGCGAAAAGCTGCTCAAGCTCGGGTTCGCGCTTGATGTCCGCGCGGACCGGTCGGCGTCGGAAACCCAGTTCGGGCACGTCTTCCGCGCGACCCACCTCAACACATCCTGGGAAGCCGCGAAATTCGAGGTCTGCGCCCACCGCTGGATTCACGTCGGGGAGCCGGGCTACGGGGTGGCCATATCCAACTCGTCGACGTACGGCCATGACGTGACCCGCAGCATCCGGGAGTCCGACGGCGGGACGACCACCACAGTGCGGCTCTCGCTGCTGCGCGCGCCCAGGTTTCCGGACCCGACGGCGGACAGGGGCCGGCACGAACTCAACGTCACCATCCGACCCGGCGCCGCCATTGCCGACGCCGTCGAAGAGGGCTACCGCACGAATCTGGCACCGCGGATTCTGCGGGGCGCGCACGGCGTGGAACCGCTTATAACTGTCTCTA
Organism: Arthrobacter sp. EM1; assembly: GCF_029964055.1. Lineage (NCBI taxonomy): Bacteria > Bacillati > Actinomycetota > Actinomycetes > Micrococcales > Micrococcaceae > Arthrobacter > Arthrobacter sp. EM1. The sequence continues at coordinate 372,642 of NZ_CP124836.1, forward strand.
ACCGGGCCCTGGTTGTGGAAGCCCTGAAGCTTGCGGAGGATGGTTCCGGCGACGTGGTTGTGCGGGTCTATGAATCGCTGGGGGAGCGGTCCGCGGGACTCGTGACGGCCAGGTTCCCTGCCCGCGGCGTCCAGAGCGTTGACTTGCTGGAGCGTCAGGTGGTTGCCCCGGGTGTGAGCCTGGGGGCAAACACGGCGGACCTGGAGCTAAGGCCCTTCCAGCTCGTGACGTTGAGGTTTGCCCGCTGAGCTCGGCCTGAGATTGGCTGTCCACCCGGATATGGGGCGTTAAGCAGGCTGAGTGGGAGCGGTCCACTCGGACCGCTACCACTCATCCCCCCAATGGTGCGCTGGCGGCCACATCCACTCCGCACGGATTCTTGCCGTTCACGAAGTTGGGCCACTTTCACACATTCATGATTCTTTCACGATCTAATGATTTTGTGAATGCCTGGCGGGAGTTCTTAAGTAATGTTGCCTAAGCGTTACCAGATTTGGTCCGAAGCTACCCGGACTACCAGGAACCGCATGGCGATCGTAAACAGCAGGCGGCGGCATCGGAGCCGGCGCCTGCTGCCCGGCCCGCCGGCCCTCACCCAGTCAAGCGGGGATGCACTGTCCTGGATTTCAGGGCCGCAATCTTCGAGAGCCAGATCAAGGCGAGCCCCAGTACGAGGCTCAAGATAGCGGTGTAGCTGAAGATGAACCGCAGGTACGCCAGCGACTCTGGAATCACCGGCGAGAGCAGGCTCAGGGTAATAGCTACGGAACCAAGGGCCAGCAACGCAGCGCCGAGCCGCACGAGACCGGGCATGCTGCTGCGGACCGCCCGGACCATGGCAGGGAAGAGCGCCAGCGTGATGTACGCCGGGTAGAGCCGTCCGGCGGCTCCGTAGATTTCCACAAGTGCCGCGTTGTAGGCGTCCTTGTCGTAGACCGCGATCAATCCGGCCGACGAACCAACCGTATCCATCATCAGGAACACCACAACCACCGCCACCGACGCGGCTGCAGCAAACGCGATTCCGGGCAGGCCGGTCAGCAACCGGAGGGCGTCGTCCGCGCCGAATCCCCGGGCGATCCTGAGTCCAAGTGCGAAGACGGTGCCGAAGATGATAAAGCGCAGCAGCAGGTTGGCAACGTTTATGCCACCCAAAACCATATCCACTGCAAGATACGGTGCATCGATGCTCAGGAGGATGGCGGCCGTCATAAAGGCGTAGACGAAGAACAGCGATCTGTTTTCCCCCCGGATCGCACTCGGGATCCGGGCGATTGCGACGAGAGCGCAGACCGCCAGCGTGGTCCACTGCAGCATGGCGATCATCCGAGGTTCTCCCATATCTTTTTCGTTTGTTCGTGTTCCTGTTCCTGGCGGCGCAGGGTCCTGCCAAGGGACTGCAGGCGCTCGCCGGCCAACGCCGTGAGTTCGCCGTCGGAGATGGCATCCAGCGCGCCCTGCCGTGCTTGCGGGGCCCAGCCGGCTTCTGCCTCGGTGATCAAGCCGGTAGCGACGAGACCGCCGGTGAACCCTACCCCGGCCGCGCGGGCAGTCGCGACCGCCAGTTCCGGGGAGAGCCGGTTGGCGGTCAGCTGGGCCGAATAGTTCTGCGGCGCCACTCCGGTAGCGTCGGATACCCGGTGCCGCAATTCGCCGTCGTCGATCGCGTCAACCCAGTTCCGGACCGAGGTGGCGTGCGGTGGCGGGACCAGCGCGGGCGTCAATGAGCTGCCCTCGTCCCCGTACCCGCCGTACGCCGGAGCGGAGCGGGAAATGACGGAGCGCAGCAAGTCCATCGTGGATATCTGGCTGACCAGTTCGGCAGCGGTGGGCGGCCGCGGCCGCCCGGCCAGCTCGCCGTAGCTGTCGAAGGAGCTGAGGTCTTCCAAGGGGCTGCGCTGCAACGCCCGGCTGATGCTGACGAGAGTGGTTTCCGCGACCTTTCCGCGCACCAATTGCTGGGCGAGCGTGGTCCGCTTGATCCCGGCAATCCTGCAGATATCGGCAGTGCTGGCGGTGGGAGCAACGACGTGGAGCCAGAGTTGAAACGCCTTGGCGGGTAGGGGCATCTATGGCTTCCTGCAGAGTCGAATGAAAGGGCGGTTTTTTTGGAGTTCGCTGGTGCGGGACTGCATTGATTTTACCGGAGATGCTGATTCAACTATGCTAAATGCTCGAACCCGCTGGTCCGTACACCCCCCAAGTCCGGACCAGCGGGTTCTTTTTCTGCCCGCCGGCGGGCGAGCGCAAATAACCCGATAACCCCCGCCCGGTGGCTGGCTGGCGTGGGCCGCGGTGAGAGAATGGATCAATGACTGCAACCCTTGTTGCCAAGGACCTTTCCGGTGGACACGACCACCGGACCCTGTTCGCCAAACTTTCACTCACCGTCGCGCCGGGCGACGTCGTCGGCGTTGTGGGCGCCAACGGCGCGGGCAAGTCCACGCTGCTCCGGCTGCTTGCCGGCGTGGACGAGCCGCAGGAGGGAACCGTCAGCCTGGCCCCGGCAGACGCGTTCGTGGGCTGGCTGCCGCAGGAACACGAACGCCTCGCCGGTGAAACGGTGGCCGGCTACATCGCACGCCGCACCGGCTGCGCCCAGGCCACCCTCGAGATGGAGTCCACCGCCGAAGCGCTTGGCTCCGGCGCGCCCGGCTCCGACGACGCCTACTCCGTGGCTTTCGACCGTTGGATGGCCTCCGGTGCAGCGGACCTGGAAGACCGGATCCCGGCGGTTTTGGCGGACCTCGGCCTCGAGGTGGGGCCGGACGCCGAAATGACCGGACTCTCCGGCGGCCAGGCGGCGCGCGTGGCGCTCGCGGGCCTGTTGCTCAGCCGCTTCGACATCGTGCTCCTGGACGAACCCACCAATGACCTGGACCTCAATGGACTGGCCAAGCTCGAGGCCTTTGTGCAGGACCTGCGAGGCGGTGTGGTGCTGGTCTCCCACGACCGTGAGTTCCTCGCCCGCTGCGTCACCACAATCGTCGAACTGGACCTTGCGCAAAACTCCGTAGCGGTCTACGACGGCGGCTACGAGGCCTACCTTGAGGAACGCGCCGTCGCCCGCCGGCACGCCCGGGAACGGTACACCGAATTTGCCAACACCAAGGCCGATCTTGTCTCCCGGGCCCGGACGCAGCGCGAATGGAGCTCCCAGGGCGTCCGGAACGCCATGAAGAAAAACCCGGACAATGACAAGATCCGGCGCGCCGCCAGCACCGAATCCTCCGAAAAGCAGGGCCAGAAGGTCCGGCAGATGGAATCCCGCATCGCCAGGCTCGAAGAAGTCGAAGAGCCCCGCAAGGAATGGCAGCTGCAGTTCAGCATCGGGGTGGCCCCCCGCTCCAGCGGCGTTGTGGCGACCCTCCGCGACGCCGTTGTGCATCAGGGGGACTTCACCCTTGGCCCGCTGAATCTGCAGCTCAACGCCGGGGAACGGATCGGCATCACCGGCCCCAACGGTGCCGGAAAGTCCACCCTGCTCCGCCTGCTGCTGGGCATCCAGCGGCCGGATTCCGGTGACGCTTCCATGGGCGCGTCCGTGGCCGTCGGCGAGATTGACCAGGCCCGCGGGCTGCTGGCCGGCGGGCTGCTGCTCGGAAACGCAGTCGAAGAGGTACTGACGGACCAGACCCCGGCCGAAGTCCGGACCCTGCTGGCCAAGTTCGGCCTCAAGGCCGACCACACCGCGCGCCCGGTGGACTCGTTGTCGCCGGGGGAGCGAACCCGGGCGGCGCTGGCCCTGCTGCAGGCGCGGGGCGTGAACCTGCTGGTGCTCGACGAGCCCACCAACCACCTTGACCTGCCCGCGATTGAACAGCTCGAAGAAGCCCTGGAAAGCTATCCGGGCACACTGCTGCTGGTCACGCACGACCGCAGGCTGCTGGAAAACGTGCGCCTTGACGCGCGCTGGAACGTGCAGAACGGCGTCGTCACGACGTTGCTGGGCCACACCGCCCCGAAAGGCAAAAACACATGAGCATGGACCGGGTAGCCTGGAGCTCCCTCTATAACATCACACGCGCCTCGAGCGGTTCCAAGCCGTTTTCGAAGGAGACGCTCAAGCGTGTGTTCAGCTTCGCCCGACCGCACAAACGCAGACTGATTGCCTTTGTGCTGCTCTCTGTCGTGATGGCCGTGTTGGCCGTCGCCACCCCGGTCCTCGCAGGCCAGGTGGTTGACGCGATAATCGCCGGCGCGGCTACCGGGGCTGTTGTGTGGCTGGCTGTGCTGATCGCCATCGTGGCGGTTGCCGAGGCCGGATTGGGCCTGGTCACGCGCTGGCTGTCCTCCACCATCGGCGAAGGCGTGATTGTGGACCTTCGCACCAAGGTCTTCGACCACGTCCAGAAGATGCCGATCGCCTTCTTCACACGCACCCGTACCGGGGCGTTGGTGAGCCGGCTGAACAACGACGTGATCGGTGCCCAGTCGGCCTTCGCCGGTACCCTGTCCGGCGTGGTCAGCAACGTCGTAGCCCTGGTCTTGACCCTGGTGGTGATGCTGGGGAAGTCCTGGCTGGTGACAGTGCTCGCCATGATCCTGCTGCCCATCTTCCTGATTCCGGCCCGCCGGATGGGCTCCAAGCTGGCCGACCTGCGCCGAGAAGCGGCGGAGCACAACGCCTCGATGGGCACCCAGATGACGGAGCGCTTCTCCGCCCCGGGCGCTACCCTGGTGAAGCTTTTTGGCCGCCCCGACGAGGAATCCCGCGAGTTCGCGTCCCGCGCGGGACGGGTCCGGGACATCGGCGTACGCACTGCCATGCTGCAGTTTACGTTCGTGACTGCCTTGACGCTCGTCTCTGCCCTGGCCCTAGCACTGGTCTACGGCCTCGGCGGCTTCCTGGCGCTGCAGGGGCAGCTTGCCGCGGGCGACGTCGTGGTGCTCGCCCTGCTGCTCACCCGCCTTTACGCTCCGCTCACCGCACTCTCCAACGCCCGGGTCGAGATCATGAGCGCCCTGGTCAGCTTCGAGCGCGTCTTTGAGATCCTGGACCTCAAACCGCTGATCCAGCAGAAACCCGATGCGGTGTCGTCCCCGGCCGGTCCGCTCGCCGTGGAGTTCGATGACGTCCGCTTCTCTTATCCCGCCGCGGACAAGGTCTCCCTGGCATCTCTGGAGGATGTGTCCACACTCGACACCCGCGGCGGCGAAGAAGTGCTGCACGGGATCAGCTTCCGGGTGGAGCCGGGGCACACCGTTGCCCTTGTTGGGTCCTCGGGCGCCGGCAAGTCCACGATTGCGCAGCTAATGTCGCGCCTGTACGACGTCGATTCCGGCGCCGTGCGCTTTGGCGGCTCAGCCCCGGGCACCGGTGTGGACGTCCGTGACCTCACGTTTGATTCCATGCGGCAGACTCTCGGAATGGTGACCCAGGACGGGCACCTGTTTCACGAGAGTATTGCGTCCAACCTGCGGCTGGCCCGCCCGGAAGCCAGTGACGAGCTGATGTGGGACGTGCTGCGGCAGGCCCGGCTCGAAGACATGATCCGTTCCCTCCCGGACGGCCTGGATACCGTGGTGGGCGAACGCGGCTACCGGCTCTCGGGCGGCGAACGCCAGCGGCTCACGATCGCCCGGCTGCTTATTGCCCAGCCGCGCGTCGTAATCCTGGACGAAGCCACCGCGGCCCTGGACTCCACAAACGAGGCCGCGGTCCAGGAGGCACTGGGTGCCGCGCTCGAGGGCAGAACAGCCGTTGTGATCGCGCACCGGCTGTCGACCATCCGGGCGGCCGACGCCATCCTGGTGGTCGAGGACGGCAGGATTGTGGAACGGGGCACACACACCAAGCTGCTGGCTGCCGATGGCCGTTACGCCGAGCTGTACCGGACGCAGTTCGCCGAGGCCAGCGCCGTGGCGGAAGAGGCCGTTCCCGGCGTCTAGTCCGGCTGGACCAGGAGGGCGGGCAGCACGTGGTCGGTGAGCAGCGGGGCGAGATCGCCCGGTAGCTCTGCCCCGAGGTCCAGCCAGCGGATCTCGGCGATTTCCGCGGATGGCTGGGCGCTCCAGGTCCCCGGAGCCGTATAGACCGTGGCCCGGATCTGCGTCGCGGCCTCGTTCGCGGCGTCCGCGAACCAGATTCCCAGCAAGACCAGTTCCTCGGCGGCCAGGACGATCCCCACCTCTTCGGCCAGTTCCCGGGCCGCGGTCTGGGCTGGCGTCTCCCCGGGTTCGGGTTTGCCGCCGGGATGCATGAACTTGTCCGTGCCCCGTTTGCGGACGGTGAGCAGGCGTCCTGCCTCGTCGAAGACACAGACTGCGGAGACAACAATGAGCGGATTCATCAGGCGGAGCCCGGAATGCGGCGCAGAACCGAGACGAGCCGTTGGTCCTTGGCTGGCCCGGTGATATCCCATTGGTAAGAGAAATCGTCCGGGCCGCCTTTGCTGTAGCTCACGCGGTACCGGTCCGGGTCGCACCAGTGCTGGTCCCGGCTGGTCTGGGGGCCGAAGCCCATCCGGTGGAACGGACGGCCGTCCGGGAAAAACATGTCCATCGTGTCCGGGGTGCCCGTGCGCCGCAGCAGGTACTCCCGGCTGGCCTTACCGCTGAAGGGCCCGTGGCCGGCGGCGGCCCATACGGCGGTCCCCTCTTCGCGGAACCGGAGGCCGCCGCCGTCTCCGCTGCCCTTGAAGCTGACGACGCCGGTGAATGTACCGCGGGTGCCGTTGGACCTGTCCAGCAGGGATCGCTCTACGGTCCAGCTGCCCAGGAGATAGGCCCGGAGATCAAAGCAGGGCGCCTGGCGCAGGGATGGGGGGTTCAAGTGCCCTCGATTGGAATCGAACCAACGACACCGGCTTTAGGAGAGCCGTGCTCTATCCACTGAGCTACGAGGGCGGGCATCCGTGCCGGCCGGCCGGGGCCGGCCCGTTCGGACACGGATATAAGCATACAAGGTGCGGCGCCGTACTACGCTCTTGGCATGACCGCAGCCGCTAATTCGCCGTCCATGGACATTGTCACAATTCCGAACCTGCCGTCCACCCGGTTCTACGCGGGCGCACTGGCGCTGCTTAGCGTGCTGCAGTACTTTGTGGCAGAGGCCGCCGTCATCGGTGCCTGGACGGGCCCGCAGCCGTACAGCCGCCGGACCGGATACATCAGCGATCTGGGGGCCCTGGACTGCGGGGTCTTCAACGGCAGGGACGTCTGCTCGCCGGCCCACGGGCTGATGAACGCCTCCTTTGTGGTCCAGGGCGTTGGCATGATGGTCGGCGCGCTGCTGCTCACCGGGGCACTGCTGTGCACGGCTGCGCGGCCCGGGGCGCCGATGGGCCCGCGTGCCGGCCTCTGGAGCCCATGGGCGGCCGCAACGGCGGTTCGCGTTTTGATGCTGGCCGGGGGAGCCGGGACCGTAATTGTTGGCCTTGTGCCCGAGGACGCCGGCTCCGCGTGGCATGTGGCGGGCGCTGTGGCGTATTTCGCCGCCGGCGGCCTGGCGTTGCTGGTGCTGGGCTGGCTGTGGCGCGGGCAAACCCCGTTGGCTTGGATCATTTTTGCCTGCGGGCTGGCATCACTGGGAGCGCTCATCGCCGGTGGTGTGACCGGGATGGAGGTGCCGGAGCCCGGGACCCTGGAGCGGCTGATGGGCTATCCGATCACCGTGGGGATGGCCACCGCAGGCCTCGTGGTCGCCCAGCGGATGGGGGAGCAGCGTTCCGCAGCTAAACCGAAGAGGTCAGCGTTGGCTCGTTAAACTCTCCGGTCCCGGGTCCCGGGTCCCGGGTCCCGGGTCCCGGGTCTCCGGTCTCCGGGACCCCGGGGCTCAGGCCCCGGCCCGTGCGGCCGGGGTCCGGCGAGAGCCTCGGCCCGATGACCGGTCCCCGGCGCCCTTGTGGGCGCCCGGGGCCGGTCAGGGGGAAACGGACGCTGTCGGGGAGGGCGTCGCGGCAGCGATGAGCTTCAACAGCTCCTCATCGCTGAGTTTGGTCCACGGTGATTCCGGCCCACCCTGGAGGGCGGCCTCGGGGCTGTTCGTCTGGGTCCACCACTTTGCTTCGAAGACCCGGCCCTCGAAGAACACCCGGTCACCCTTCCGGTAGATCTTGGCGGGTTCCCACTGCGGGGCCGTCCCGGCCGGGGCGGTGAGCTGCGGGGTCGGCCGATCGCCAGGCAGGACCGGGCCGATGATGCGCCACGGTGTTGCGGCACCCCGGAGTACCGGATCGTCCGGGGTCTCCGCGCGGGTCCACCACTTGGCCTCGTAAACATTGGCGTGCCAGACGATCCGCTCGCCGGTGGTGTAGGCGGCGGTTTCGTTCCAGATCGGATAGGGGCTGGTGGACGGATTATCGGTGGCGGCTGGGGCTCGGGTGGATTGCGCGGAGGTTGCCGGAACAGCGGAGGGACTGGCCGTACCTGTCACCCCGGAGCCAAGAATCGTGGCGTAACTGGCGGAGCCCTGGTCCACGCCGCTGCAGCCATCGGAGACCTGCTTGACGTCGGGGTAGTTGGGGCTGCAGGTCCGATCGCGGTTCAGGGACCACATTGACAGCCGGCCGACGCCCTTGGTGCTCGCGTAGGCACTGAGTTCCTCGGCGTCCTTGAGCGTGAAGATTTCGCCGGCGACGTCGTTCTGGCCAATCATCGGGGTGAGCCCGATCTTGCGCCACACTGTTTCGCTGCCAAGCTCCATTCCGGCGTCGCGGTACAGGCCGGCGAGCTGACGGTGGGTGGCCTCGGCGGCCGAGACGGCATTGTCAAACATTGAACGGTCCGTGAGCCTGCTTCCGCCATAGTCCATGGTCATGATGTTGACGCCGGCCAGGTCGCCGCCGCCGGCAATCGTCCGGCGTACTGCGTCGCTGCCGGCCGCCGTCAAACCGTTCGGGTCTGCGGGCAAGGTCAGCCAGAAGTCCAGGTCCTTGCCGCTGCTGCGGCGGTCCTTCTGGAGCGCTGCTATGGCCGAGGCGCGCCTGTCCAGGGACGCGGTGTCGCTGAGCGCCCCGCCTTCAATGTCCAGATCGATCCTGCTGACGTTGTAGCGGTCCACAACACTCCGGTACGCGTCTTCGAGTTTGGCCACGTCGGTGCACCCGGTGGCCAGCTCGTTGTTGATCTGGCCGCCGAAGGAGACAGCGACGCTTCCGCCCAGTTGCTGCAGCCGCGCCACCCTGCGGTCCAGGTCCAGGGCAGAGCCTGCCTCATCGAGGGAGTACGCGGCGCCCCAGCTCGGGGTGCAGGCGTCACCGGGGTCCGCCACAATAAAGGACAGCAGGACTTTCTCGGCTTCCTTGGATACCGGAGCCTCAAAGGCGTAGCGGGGAGTCGCGGTGACGTCCACGTATCCGGAGAAAATGGACGGAATCGCCTGGGCCGCCGTCACGTCCTTGAAGTTGCCCCACGCGGTCACTCCTCCGGCGGTGAGTGCCACCACGGCTCCGGTGAGAACGCCGAGCCGAACGATCGATAATTTCCGGCCTGCAAATCTTGCGGACACAGGGTCCCCCAATTCTTTTGTTTTGAGCTGCCGGGCACACGCCGGCCATCGGGATCAATTCGTGATATTCCGGGGTGTCTGATGTCTGGTGACAGTCTGTCCTTGCATTATCATAAGGGCACTCACTGGAACATTCCGGTGCACCGGGAGCTATTCGACGTAAGCGAACGCCGAATCGCCTATTTTCAGTCTATGGGGACCAATGTCTGATCAACTAGTGTTGCCGCGCCTTGACGTGGAAAACGTCGTCGGCGAGCAAAAAGGTGCCGTGCGTCGCCGCCAATGGGGTGCCGAAAAGCGTTCCGAGCCGCTTTCGATTGTTCACCCGCGGCCATCGCGCCGGAAGATAATCCTCGGGCGTTTGGGCATTCTCACCACAGTGCTTGCCTGGGTCACCTACGTCATTTCAACCATCCTGCGGGAACTGGCCGACAACCCGAATGCCGGGTTCAGGTTTCAAATTGAGACCGTCTCGTATCTGGTGGTCGTAACATTCCTGACATTTTCGGCACTAATGTACCTGATGGCCCGTCAGGGTGCCCTCTATCGATTCCGGGACCACACAAGAGTGCCGCGCGGAGAACTGGACCGCCATTTTTCGGACTACTCCGACGGCATTACGGTTCTGGTACCCTCGTACGCCGAGGAACCCCAGGTGGTGCGCGCAACGCTGTGGTCCGCCGCGTTACAGGAATTTCCGGCCCTTAAGGTTGTCCTTCTGGTCGACGATCCGCCCAACCCCCAGGACCCGGCAGACCTGGCCAAGCTCGACAAGACCCGTGCCCTCAGCGCAGAAATTTCCGCAGCCATGAGCGTCCCGGCGGGACGGTTCAACGCCGCCCTGGCGGACGTCCGACGCCGGGCCGCGGCGGATCGTGCCGACGACTCCGCTGAGCTGGCTTTGCTCATAGCTGAGTACGAGGCTGCCGCTGACTGGCTGGAAACAATGGCAGCGAACGAGCAGGTCGAGGATCACGTTGATGAGTTCTTCGTCGACCTTGTCCTGATGGGGCTGGCCCGTGAGTTGCGGCTCGTGCTGTTGGGCCTGAACGCGGCCATGGCGCAGCAGACGGCGCCGACCTGGTCGCGTCGTGAAGAGCTGTACCTGCGCCTGACGTGGATCTTCAACGTTTCCACCGAAACGTTCGAACGCAAGAAGTACGCGAGCCTCTCACACGAGGCGAACAAGGCCATGAACCTGAACGCCTATATCTCGCTGATGGGGCAGGCCTGGCGGGAGGAAGACACCGCCGACGGTGTAGTCCTGCGCAAGATCCAGGACGGCGCCGAACCTGACGGAACTGACCGGATCCTGGATTTCCCGAACACAACGTATCTCCTGACGCTCGACGCCGACTCGCTGCTGCTGCGTGACTACTGCCTGCGCCTGGTGTACTTCCTCGAATCAGCCGGTAACGAGCGTGTCGCCGTGACCCAGACCCCGTACTCTTCCTTTCGCGGCGCACCGACCCGGATCGAACGCGTCGCGGGGGCCACCACAGACCTGCAACACATCCTCCACCAGGGCATGACTTACTACGGTGCCACCTTCTGGGTGGGCGCCAACGCGGTAATCCGCAAGCGTGCCCTGGAGGACATTGTTGAGGTGGAAACCAACGGTGCCTTCGAAGTCAGAACCTATATCCAGGACCGCACGGTCATCGAAGACACCGAGTCCAGCATCGACCTGGGCCAGCACGGCTGGACCCTGGTGAACTACCCGGAGCGCCTCAGCTACAGCGCCACGCCACCTGACTTTGGTTCCTTGGTGGTCCAGCGCCGCCGCTGGGCCAACGGCGGACTCCTGATCCTTCCCAAGCTCTGGGCCCAGCTCCTCCAGAGCCGCTCGGACCGCCGCAAAATCCTGTTCCGGGAAGTGCTCCTGCGCGTGAATTACATGGCGTCGATCGCCTGGGCGAGCTTCGGGTTGCTTTTCCTGCTGGCCTATCCTTACGACAGCCGGCTGCTGAGCCCCATCGTCTTCCTTGCGGCCCTGCCCTACTTCCTGGCTATGGGCAGCGATCTGCGGGACTGCGGGCACCGCTTCAGTGACATCCTTCGGATCTACGGCTTCAACCTGGTGCTGCTTCCGGTGAACCTCGCCGGTGTGCTCAAATCGCTGCAGCAGGCAGTTACCGGGGACAAGATTCCGTTCGCCCGTACGCCCAAGGTCAAGGACCGCACGGCAGCTCCGGCCATCTATGTACTGACGCCCTACGCGATCGTCGCCTTCTCCCTGCTGACCGTCTGGCGTGATGCCCAACTGGGAAACTGGGGCAACGTGGCTTTCGCCTCGCTGAACGCCGTCTTGGCCGCCGGCGCAATCCGGGCCTACATCGGAGTGTTCAACTCCGTGGTGGACGTATTCCTCGGTATGGTCAACTGGCTGTATGTCAGTCCGCGGCCGAAGAATACGGGGGAGAGTCTTGTGGTTGAGAAGTCAGCCGAGGAAGTCGACTGGGAGTCCATTCTCTACCATGGCGACCGCCGGCTGAACAGGGACCTTCGCGGGTCCACGGACCGCCGGCGTCGAATTGCTGTCCGTTGAGCCTGGACGCCCTGGCCGGGCCTGAGGAGCGGGTTCCCCCTGAGCCCGCTGTCCTCGAGCTTCCGGAGTTGGCCGCGCCCGCGGGTGCCCCGATCGGCGTCCGCGTCATCGACGGCGGCATCCTCGAAATCGTGCTTCCCGCGAACGCGGAAATCGGCGGAGCCGAGGCGCGCGTCGCCGGATCCGCGGCCCGGCGACTGGCCAACGGCCGGCGCATGCCGGTGATGCTGGTCATCACGGGTGTGGTGGGAGTCAGTGTTGAGGCCCGGCACATCTACGCGAGCTCCATTGCTCCGTCCGCGTTCGCCGTCGTGGGGGTAAGCCCCGTGGACCGGGTCATTGCGCACTATCTCCTCCGATCCCCGGGCGAGACGATTCGGGCGGAGTTCTTTACGTCCGAAGCCGAAGCCGTCCAGTGGTTAGGGCAGTTCACCAGTGAAGCCTGATCGGCCGGACCCCCGGCTGCATACCCTCGTGGAGGGCATTGTGCGGATCGCCGGAGGGGACCTGAGTACCAGGATTCCGCACTCCGGCGCCAGGGATGACGTCGCCGCGGTCATCGCCGGAATTAACCTGATGGCTGATGACCTGCAGACCATCTACCAGGAACTCGAGGAACGCGTCGAAAGCCGGACGGCGATGCTTCGGGACGCCCAGGGCGAGCTGGAGCGGATGGCCCTGACCGATCCGCTGACCCAACTCGCGAACCGGACGGCGCTTAACTCGGTCCTGAGCCATGCGCTCGCTGAGACGACCCGTGGAGAACAACCGCCGGCGCTTCTGATTCTTGACCTTGATTCCTTCAAGGGCATTAACGACACGCTCGGTCACAGTGCCGGAGACGACGTTCTGCGGCTGATTGCACGCCGGTTGCAGAAAGCCGTTCGGGAAACGGACACTGTGGCGCGACTCGGCGGCGACGAGTTCGCGATTATGCTGCCCAAATCAACACTCGTTCGGGCCCGGCGGGTAGCCAACCGGATTCTCAAGGCGCTCAGTGAGAGCCTTGAAGTCGGGGATTTGCGGGTCACCTGCGGCACCAGCATCGGACTGCGGGTCGCCGAACCTGGCCAGTCAGTGGACGAGCTGGTCATGGAGGCGGACACCGCGATGTACGCGGCCAAGGCCCAGCCGCACAGCAGTATCAAGGTGTTTGAACCGGCGTTGCTCTACGCCCGGCGGCTGCAAAGCGTCATGATCACAGAAATGCGCGAGGCCATCCTCAAGGATCAGCTCACTCTCCACTACCAGCCCGTGGTGGAGCTCGCTACCGGAAGGATCGAAGGCGTCGAAGCGCTGGTGCGGTGGAACCATCCGGAGCGAGGGCTCCTGATGCCGGATCAGTTCATTCCGCTGGCCGAAGAGACGGGCATGATTGTCGATCTGGGCCGTTGGGTACTTCGGCACGCCGTGCAGCAGTTGCGGGACTGGCAACAGAATCTGAACTTGGACAGCAGTTTCAACGTCAGGGTAAATATCTCCACCACGGAGCTCCAGAATCTGGAGCTTATTGAACATGTCCGCGACATTCTCCGCGAGACGGGTGTGGATGCCGCGAACCTCATCGTGGAACTGACCGAGTCCATGGCGGTCAACGGCGGGGACGTGGACAAATACTCACTGAGCGGGCTGCGCCGGCTCGGCGTGCAGCTTGAGATCGACGATTTCGGTACCGGCTACTCTTCCATCAGCTATCTGCGGAAGCTGCCCGTCAACGTCGTCAAGATCGATAAGAGCCTGATCGACGGGCTGGGGGAGGACGAGGAACAGGGGAGCTTTGTAGGTGCCGTGTTGCACCTCATCCATGCCTGCGGCCTCAAGGCTGTTGCCGAGGGAATCGAGACGGCGAAGCAAGCGGAGATCCTCACCGCGCTGGGTTGTGCCAGTGGTCAGGGCTACTTCTTTAGCCGCCCGGTGCCTGCGGCGCAACTCGAGCCGCTGATTGAGCTGCCCGAGTAGCTGCCGGTTGGCCGGTGCCGGGAGGCGTTAAGCCAGGAACGGTGGTACCGGAGACGATCCCGGTACCACCGCGCGATGTTGCATTGACCCGGACTGGGGTCCTAGACGCCTGACGTGCCGTTCGGCCACCAGCCGACCTGCGGGCTTGTGGTGTTCGGCCACCAGCCGACCTGCGGGCTTGTGGTGTTCGATTTCGCGGCGGCGGAGGGGGTGTTGCCGTTCGGCCACCAGCCGACCTGCGGGCTTGTGGTGTTCGGCCACCAACCCACCTGCGGGCTTGTGGTGTTCGATTTCGCGGCGACAGTGGAGTCTTGGGCGGAATTGCTGCCGGCTGCCGAAACCACGGTGCCGGCGGACAGCCCTGCTGCGATCACTGCGCCGGCGACAAGGAATGTTGCGAGCTGCTTCTTCATGGAAACTCCTGAGGTTCAAGGGGCTGATGGGACTCATGGTGCGTAATTTGATTGTAGGGGTTACGACACGCCAGCAGCGAACAATAAGAGAGCCGGCAATGAATCTTGTGCTAACGGCGCGCACTTGAGCGAAACCTTTGTCAATCCTTAGTTTCCTATACTTGCGCGTTTTGGTCACACGCACGCCCTCGCCGACGGATAATTGATTTATGCAACACAACCCTGTCTCCGCGGCATACGTCGCCGCCGAGCTTGAGGCGCGCGAGCGCTGGGACAATCACGTTTTCGGCGAAGCTGCATCCAGCGCCCACACCGCGGCTACGATTGCGCGCCGGGACGGGGACCCGGAATCGTGGTGGAACATGACGTTTCTCCAGGCGGAGAGCCTGCTTGCGGCGGGCCAGTTCGAAGATTGCACGACTGTGGCGCATTCGCTGATTCTCCAGCCGGAGCTGATCAGCCCGCAGGCCAAGGCGCAGGTTCATATTCTTAAAGCCAAGGCGGGTCAAGGCTCGGGCCTCTTGGAGAGCGCGGTGGTGGAGGCCAGATTGGCCGCCGACCTGATGCAGGATGAAGCCGACCTCGAAATGCGCGTCAAGGCCCTGCAAGCGCTCGTTGGCGCGTTGGCTGACAGCGGGATGCTTGATGAAGCCTGGGCTGAATGCCTGAATTTGGCGGACGCAATTTCCGTCGAGGTAGACGATCAACTGGTTGGCAAGGCGTATTGGGTGATCGGCAACGTGGCCTTCCTCTGCAACAAAATCCAGGACGGACTTGATTTCCACGAACGAGCGGCTGCCACGTTCTCGCCGGCCAGGAATCTGGATGTCTGGGCGAAATTCAACAAGGCGTCGGCAGCGATGCGGCTTGCCGCCGACATCGCGGATGCGGACACCCTACGCTGCATTGAGCGTGCCGAGTTGGCCACCGACATTATTGGGGGCTCCGCCGAGGACCATATGCTACTCCGCCTCAACCGCGGCCATTGGAGTTACCTTGCCGGGGAGCCGGCGGCAGCCATCGGCGTCCTCGAGGGCGTTTGCGCGGAAGCGAACAGTACCCTCCCGCAGATCGTGGGCGAGGCCAGGCTGCTTCTGGGCCGGGCACATGCTGCGCTCGCGCAGCCCGGTAGGGCCAACGAGAACCTGCTGATGGCAGCCCATCAATTCGAAGCTGCGGGCGCCTCCCAGCGGGCCCAACTCGCTCGCGGATTCCTCTCAGCCGAGGAGTGAACCCGCCCTCGGGCCATCCAGCTGCCCGGGTGGACATGCCCTCCCGGTTCCAGCGCGAATGGACATAGTGCGATTGTGCCCAGCGATCCGGTGCAAGGCTGGACATGTCCCGCGGCCGAGTCGGCTAAGGCTGGACATGTCCCGCGGCCGAGTCGGCTAAGGCTGGACATGTCCCGCGGCTGAGTCGGCTAAGGCTGGACATGTCCCGTGGCCGGCGCGGGTGCGGAAACGCGTTTACGGACCAGGAACACGCCAGCTACTCCAGCCGCCAGGCTCAGTACCAACAGCACCCAGCCGGCGACGGTGAGGCTCGAGGCCAGTGCCACCTGGCCGGCGTCGAGCGTGTCTGCGGACATCATGGAGTCTATGGCCGAGTTGCCCCACAGCCGGACGGCGGCGAAAAGCACTGGCAGTGCCCACATTGCCCAGCGCAGCCCTCTCCGGGTCACGTTTGTACCAATGAGCAGCAGCCAGGTGAAGCCGAAGATCAACGGAAAGAGTGTGCCGGCCGTCTTATGGACGTAGTTCAGCTGTCCGCGGGCGTCCTCGTCCATTGCGGCGCGCAATTGCTCCACGAACCCCTGGTCGAAGCCCCCAACCAGGGAGTCTGGCATGGCGAGGCCATTGCTGAGCTGGGTGAGCTGGTTCAGTGTCAGGAGATGGAGGTACCAGAAGAGGAAAAGGCTCGCTACAACACCGGCAATGAGGATCAGAGTGCTGTTGCTCTGCGCCTTCTGCGGAGTCCGGCTGGTGCTTGGGTTGATCACCGACGGCAGCTGGTGCTGGGGGACGACTGCGTTGGTGCCGTGTTTCTTTATTCGCTGTGCGGGTGTCTTGGCCATGGCTCCATTATCGCCCCGGAATGACTGCGCAAGCGGGCGCCGGGCAAAGTACGGTCCGCCGGCTCGGCTGGCACGCCGCCTGTTCAGTGCCAGTGGCCACCGATAGGCTGGGCGCGTGACCGAACTAGGAAAACACCGGCTCGGCCGGCACAGTACAGCTGAACTCAATCCCGAACTTGATGACTACCAGCTCGCCGAGGCTCTTGCGCGGGAGGCTGGAAACCTCGCGCTGCTGATGCGCCAGGCCGGGCTGGAAGGCCGGCAAAAGACCTCGGTTTCCGACGTCGTCACGGCCGCGGACCACGCGGCCGAAGCCTACGTGCTCGAACAGCTCCAGCGCTGCCGGCCCGACGACGGCATCCTCGGCGAAGAGGGCTCGGCCGTGGCGGGTACCAGCGGCAGGACATGGGTGATCGACCCGGTCGACGGAACCTACAACTTCCTGAACGGCTCCACCTACTGGTGTTCTGCAATCGCGCTTAAGGATTCCTCCGGGGTGCTGCTCGGCGGGATTTTCCAGCCGGAGGCGGACAAGCTGTGGCTCGGAGGACGAGAGCGGTCGGCAACGCTTAACGGTGAACCGCTGACTACCTTTTGGCCCGGTGGGGTCCCCGGCGCCAGCCGCTCCGACACCCCGCTCTCCGAGCTTGGCGCTGCTACCTACATTCACCCCACCTGGCTGGCCGACCCGCTGTGCGCCATGCCGTGGCACGCCGCCGCGACCTCAGCTGCCGCACTGCGGATGTTTGGCTCCGGTTCCTGCGACCTCAGCCGGGTAGCCGACGGCGAACTGGGCTGCTGGTTCCAGCACAGCTGTCCGGAGTGGGATTGGCTACCCGGCCAGGCAATTGTCCTTGCGGCCGGGGGCGCTGCCGACGTCGTCCGGGTCAACGGATTGGACTGGTTCATCGCCGGCGGTTCAACGGCCGTGCGCCAACTCCGATCCGCCCTCGAATCCGGCGCCGTGTCATAGCCTCGGTCTGGTAGCTGCCGGGCCGGGAGGACATGCTCATTGTTCGGCGCGTGGTGTGGACACGGTGGCGTTATGTCCAGTGCTGGCGGGCAGGGGAGGGCATGTCCGCCAGGGCGGTTTTCCTACGACTGTTGGACATGCTCATTGTTGGGCGCGTGGTGTGGACATGCTCATTGTTGGGCGCGTGGTGTGGACATGGTGGCGTTATGTCCAATGCTGGCGGGCAGGGGAGGGCATGTCCGCCAGGGCGGACGCCGGTGTCAGCGGCACCGCCTAGACTTGTTAACACCATGGATATGTTGTTTGACCCTTACGCCGACGGACCCTTCGCTACTGCCTCGACGACGGCGGCGGGCACCAAAGTGCCTGCCGGGACGGGCCTGGCCGGGCGGGATCCCGCGGAAAGTGCCAAGCTCAACGGTGAACATCACGTCAACTTCGCCGGAGACGGAAACGGAGACCACCGGCAGCTTCCCGGCCCGGCAGAGCTCCTTGAAGGACTTAACCCGCAGCAGGAAGAGGCCGTAAAACACGCCGGCAGCGCCCTGTTGATCGTCGCCGGCGCCGGCTCGGGTAAAACCCGAGTGCTCAGCAACCGCATCGCCTACCTGATCGCCACCCGCCGCGCCCATCACGGCGAGATCCTGGCCATCACGTTCACCAACAAAGCTGCCGCCGAAATGCGGGAGCGGGTTGAAGCCCTGGTTGGCGGCCGGGCCAAAACGATGTGGGTTTCCACCTTCCACTCCTCCTGCGTCCGGATCCTGCGCCGCGAAGCCAAAAACGTCGGATTGAACTCCAACTTCTCCATTTACGATTCCGCCGACTCGCTGCGGCTGGTCACACTTGTGGCCAAGAACCTGGACCTGGATCCCAAGCGTTTTGCCCCCAAAGCCATCCAGCACAAGATCTCGGCGCTCAAAAACGAACTCATCGACGCGGACAGTTACTCCTCCGGCGCCAATCACAATGACCCCTTCGAGCAGGCCGTCGCCGAAGTCTTTAAGGGCTACACCCAGCGGCTGCGCCAGGCCAACGCCATGGATTTCGATGACCTGATCGCAGAGACGGTCTATATGTTCCGCGCCTTCCCTGCGCTCGCCGAGTCCTACCGGCGCCGCTTCCGACACGTCCTCGTAGACGAATACCAGGACACCAACCACGCCCAGTACGCCCTGGTGCGCGAAATCGTCGGCGAAGGCCCCGGCGCTGCCGAGCTGACCGTCGTCGGCGACTCGGACCAGTCCATCTACGCCTTCCGCGGCGCCGACATCCGCAACATCGTGGAGTTCGAGAAGGACTACCCCGACGCCCGCACCATCAAGCTGGAGCAGAACTACCGCTCCACCCAGACCATCCTCAGCGCCGCCAACTCGGTCATCTCGCGCAACCCCAATCGGCCGGAGAAGCGGCTCTGGACGGCAGAGGGCGACGGCGAGAAGATCGTCGGCTATGTCGGCGAGAACGAACACGACGAAGCCCAGTTCATCGCCAAGGAAATCGACCGGCTGCAGGATGAAGGCGATCTGCGCCCCGGCGACGTCGCGATCTTCTACCGCACCAACGCCCAGTCCCGCTCGATCGAAGACGTCCTGGTCCGCGTCGGACTTCCCTACAAGGTGGTCGGCGGCACCCGGTTCTACGAGCGCAAGGAAATCAAGGACGCTCTGGCCTACCTGCGGGTGCTGGTCAACCCGGATGACGACGTCAACCTGCGCCGGATCCTCAACGAGCCAAAACGCGGCATCGGCGACCGGGCCGAGGGTGCCGTGGCATCCCTCGCCCAGCGCGACCGAATCTCCTTTATGGCGGCCGCCCGCCGCGCCGACGAGGCCCCCGGCATGGCCACCCGCTCCGTCAACGCCGTGCAGGGCTTCGTAAAGCTCCTCGACGACCTCGCCGAGGTAGCGTCCGGCTCCGGTGCTGCCGCGGCACTTGAAGCCGTCCTGGAACAGACCGGCTACCTCGCCGGCCTGCGCTCCAGCAGCGACCCTCAGGATGAGTCGCGGGTGGAAAACCTCGCCGAACTCGTCGCCGTCGTGCGTGAATACGAACGCGACAACCCCGAGGGTTCGCTTGGTGCGTTCCTGGAAGGGGTCTCCCTCGTCGCTGACGCCGACCAGATTCCGGACGCGCCGGAGGGCAGCGCCGATCAGATGGCCGCCGCCGTCGCGGAAGCCAAACGGCTCGGAGTTGTCACCCTGATGACCCTGCACACCGCCAAGGGCCTGGAGTTCCCGGTGGTGTTCCTGACCGGCATGGAACACGGGCTGTTCCCGCACCAGCGCTCTGCCACCGACCCCAAGGAACTGGCCGAAGAACGCCGGCTGGCCTACGTTGGCCTGACCCGGGCGCGCAAACGCCTGTACCTGACCCGGTCCGAGGTCCGCAGCATGTGGGGCCAGAGCCAGTACAACCCCGCCAGCCAGTTCATCGAAGAAATCCCGGCCGACTTGGTGGAGTGGAAGCGTGAAGGCTCTACCCGCCAATCCGGCGGCTGGGGCAGCGGCGCAACCGTCGGCTCAAGCCGCTACGGTGGCTCATTCTGGGGTGCCGGCACCGCACGCGGGGCCGACGCAAGTACCTCAGCGGGTTTCAACGCGGACGTTCCGGCGGCCATTGTCAAAAACCGGGTGCAGCCGCAGAAGGAAATCGTCGCTGTGGGTGTGGGCGACAAGGTCAACCACACGAGCTTCGGCAACGGCACCGTGCTGGCCGTCGAAGGCTCGGGGGACAAGACCGTCGCGAAGGTGAAGTTCAGCATCGGTGAAAAACGGCTCCTGCTCCGTTACGCCCCGCTGACCAAGAGCGACGCCTAGGCATTATGGAGTTCATACGACGGACACTGTTGGGGATCACGGCCGGCCTTACCCTCGTGGCAGCCACGGCGTGTACCGTCACGCAGAAGGACCCGGACTACGTCCCGCCCGCGCCGCTGGCAGTTCTGGAGCAGCTCAAACAGGCCCCGCTCGCCGATGCGTCGAAGTACGCCGTCGGCCAGGACCTCCTCAGCTTCGTCTCGGCAGACCGAAACGTGGTCTGCTCCCTGACCTCGGCCAGGGGCGAGCACGTGAACCTGCCGTATGAGCAGAACGGCTACGCGGACAGCGCCAACAACAAGCTGGCCACCGTCCCGGTGGCGCACTGTGAGCTGGCTTCCTACCCCGCTCCGGAGGCCACGGACATTTCGGATACCTGCGGCGGAACCGGGCTCGGCTTCCTCGGCGGCGTCGCGTTGCTCACCCCGGGGCGCGCGGTCTACGGCGAATGCCGATCCGGTGTCACCGAGCAGGAAGCGGAGTTCGGCCCCCGCGGAACCCACACCGGTCCCATCTCCGAGCTTCCCGTCCTCGACGAGGGCAAGAACCTGGAGCGCAACGGGCTGCGATGCTCGGCCTACAACGGCGGTGTCGCCTGCGGAAACGTCTCAGCCGGCGTCGCCTTTTTTGTGTCGCGCGACCATTACGAACTGATCCACAACGCCGGCAAACAAGGCTCGCAGGGGCCCTTTGAAGCCCCAAAAACCCCGTAATCTAGGGGTTTTTCTACGCTTCATAGAATAGTGTCCTTACTCACATAAGGGGTACTCTGGGGCGGGCTGCTTCCCAGGAAGGGCTACAGTTCGAGAGGAGCATTGCGCCGTGTGGCTCGTTTCCAAGCTAGTCGCAGGGTGCGTTTATTCCGCAGCCCGGTAACCGCGATAACGTGGGGTCCGGCTGTACAGAAACTACTTCGACGTAGAAGGACACTAAACCGTGGACCTGTTTGAATACCAGGCGCGCGATATGTTCGAGGCGCACGGTGTACCCGTGCTTGCTGGCATCGTGGCGCATACCCCTGAAGAAGCAAAGGCAGCTGCCGAGAAAATCGGCGGCGTAACTGTCGTAAAGGCGCAGGTCAAGGCCGGAGGCCGCGGCAAGGCCGGCGGCGTTAAGGTCGCTAAGACCGCTGACGAGGCGTTTGAACACTCCACCAACATCCTCGGCATGGACATCAAGGGCCACACCGTTCACCGCGTGATGATCGCCCAAGGCGCTGACATCGCCGAGGAATACTACTTCTCTGTCCTGCTGGACCGGGCCAACCGCAACTACCTGGCCATGTGCTCGGTAGAAGGCGGCATGGAAATCGAGCAGCTCGCCGTTGAGCGCCCCGACGCCCTGGCCAAGATCTCGATCGACCCGGCCGTCGGCATCGACCAGGCCAAGGCCGACGAAATCGTCGCCGCTGCAGGTTTTGCCGAGGAACTGCGCGGCAAAGTCGCCGGCGTCATCCTCAAGCTCTGGGATGTCTTCAAAAAGGAAGACGCCACCCTTGTGGAGGTCAACCCGCTGGTGCTGACCGGAGCCGGCGACATCGTTGCCCTGGACGGCAAGGTCTCCCTCGACGAGAACGCCGGCTTCCGTCACCCCAAGCACTCGGCCCTTGAAGACAAGGACGCGGCTGATCCGCTCGAAGCCAAAGCCAAGGCGCAGGACCTCAACTACGTCAAGCTCGACGGCTCCGTGGGCATCATCGGCAACGGCGCAGGACTGGTTATGTCCACGCTCGACGTCGTTGCCTACGCCGGCGAGAACCACGGCAACGTCAAGCCGGCCAACTTCCTGGACATCGGCGGTGGAGCGTCCGCCGAGGTGATGGCAGCAGGCCTCGACGTTATCCTGGGGGACCCGCAGGTCAAGTCCGTTTTCGTCAACGTCTTCGGCGGCATCACCGCCTGTGACGCCGTCGCCAAGGGCATCGTCGGTGCCCTGGCCGAGCTGGGCCACTCCGCGAACAAGCCGCTGGTTGTCCGCCTCGACGGCAACAACGTCGAGGAAGGCCGCCGCATCCTGGCCGAGGCCAACCACCCGCTGGTTACCCTGGCAGCCACCATGGACGAGGGCGCCGATAAGGCCGCCGAGCTCGCCAACGCAGCGAAGTAAAGGGACTCGACTATGTCTATTTATCTGAATAAGGACTCCAAGGTCATCGTCCAGGGCATCACCGGCGGCGAAGGCACCAAGCACACCGCCCTGATGCTCAAGGCCGGCACCAATGTGGTCGGCGGTGTTAATGCCCGCAAGGCCGGCACCACTGTCGTCCACGGCGACACCGAGATCACCGTTTTTGGCACGGTCAAGGAAGCCATGGCCGAGACCGGCGCCGACGTTTCCATCGTCTTCGTGCCCCCGGCGTTCACCAAGGACGCCGTTGTTGAAGCCATCGAGGCCGGGATCGGCCTGGTCGTTGTTATCACCGAAGGCGTGCCGGTCCAGGACTCCGCCGAGTTCTGGGCACTGGCCCAGTCCAAGGTGGACGCCAACGGCAAGCAGGTCACCCGCATCATCGGACCGAACTGCCCCGGCATCATCACCCCGGGCGAGGCCCTCGTCGGCATCACCCCGGCCAACATCACTGGCAAGGGCCCCATCGGCCTCGTCTCCAAGTCGGGTACCCTGACGTACCAGATGATGTACGAACTGCGTGACCTGGGCTTCTCCACCGCCATCGGCATTGGCGGCGACCCGGTCATCGGCACCACCCACATCGATGCACTCGAAGCCTTCGAAGCCGACCCGGAGACCAAGGCGATCGTGATGATCGGCGAAATCGGCGGCGACGCCGAAGAGCGCGCCGCCGATTACATCAAGGCACACGTCACCAAGCCGGTTGTTGGCTACGTGGCCGGCTTCACCGCCCCGGAAGGCAAGACCATGGGCCACGCCGGCGCCATCGTCTCGGGCTCCGCGGGCACCGCCCAGGCCAAGCAGGAAGCCCTCGAGGCTGCGGGGGTCAAGGTCGGCAAGACGCCGTCCGAGACCGCCAAGCTCCTGCGCGAAGTCCTCGCGACCCTCTAGGGGCCAAGCACCACCAAGCACCACCACAACGCGGGGTCACCGACGGCCCGTCCCACTCGCTGGGACGGGGGCGGAGGTGGCCCCGCGTTGGTTGTTTGAGTTGTGCCTTATCCGGGGTCTCCGGCCAGAACCTCTTCGAGGCGTTCATAGCCTTCGGACATACCACCCTCCATCCCGGACTTCGCCATGCCGTCGCGCGCCTCCAGGCTGGGATAGACCGCGTGGCCGCTGAGCCGGGTGCGGCCGCCGCCAAGGTCTTCAAAGCTGAGGAATTCAATGCTCACCACGTCCGGGTAGCCGTCGAATTCGAAGGTTTGGATGGCGAAGTCGTTCTCCCGGACGGTGTGGAAGACGCCGCTGAAGCCGTACGCACTGCCGTCCGGCGCCGTGTGGGTGTAGCGGTAACTGCCGCCGGTCCTGAAGTCATAGTGGTCAATGCTCATGCTTACCCGCCGCGGCCCGAGCCACCGGGCGACGAGTTCGGGGTCCTGGTGCGCCCGGAAGACCTCGGAGACGGGAAAGTCGAAGTCGCGCCCAAAGTCGATGAAGGGCAGCCCGTCGGGGACTGTCAGAGTCAATGCGTTCCTCATGATGCGTCCTTTGCCTGTGTGCCGCTCGGTGCGGCGCGGGTTTTAAGCACGGCGTCAAGACCGCGAAACTGCCCCTCGCGGACCAGCCGGTACTGGTCGATCCATGCGGTGAGCACCTCCAGCCGTGCGGGGTTCAGATGCACAGGCCGGCGCTGGGCGTCACGGCTGCGCGTGACCAGCTGGGCCTGTTCGAGCACCTGGATGTGTTTGGAAACCGCTTGCTTGGTGATCGCAAAGGGTTCCGCCAATTCGTTCACGGTGGCCGGGCCGCGGCTGAGCCGGGCGATGATGCTGCGGCGGACGGGGTCGGCCAGCGCCAGGAAGGCTACGTCAAGCATGCCGTCGTCGTCGTTGTCCACGTGATGCACCACCTTCCGTCGATAATTTGTGTTTTGAACGCGCTTCGGCCTGGAGTCACTGGTAATCAACTATTTCGTTGATCAATCTATAGGTTGCTAACGCTACGCCTGGCGGACGGCTGCCGCAAGGGCCCGCCGCCGAGATTGAACAGCAGTGCCATCGCGTAAAATGGTTGGAATTTGGGCGTCTGCGGGAAGGTGCGCGAATGACGGCAACAACACGGCCACACCAGGTCAAACACCGGCGGGCACTCCGTACCGCCACCGTCATTTCCACCCTTGGCGGATTGCTCTTCGGCTATGACACGGGCGTCATCAACGGTGCCCTGCCTTATATGCAGGAGGACCTGGGCCTCACTCCGCTCACCGAGGGGCTGGTGACTTCCTCGCTGCTCGTTGGGGCCGCTTTCGGCGCCCTCTTTGGCGGGCGCCTGGCGGACCGCAACGGACGTCGCAAGATGATCATGGCGCTGGCCGTCATCTTCCTGATCGGCACCCTGGCCTGTACCTTCGCCCCGAACACCGAGGTGATGATCCTGGCCCGGTTTGTTCTCGGGCTTGCCGTCGGCGGCGCCTCCGTCACCGTGCCGGTGTACCTCGCCGAAGTCTCACCGAGCAACCAGCGCGGGCGGGTCGTCACCCGGAATGAATTGATGATTGTCACCGGGCAGCTGCTGGCTTTCATCTTCAACGCCTACCTCGGCGTCAGCTTCGGCGAATCCGGCGGGATCTGGCGCTGGATGCTCGTAATCGCTACGCTGCCGGCGATCGGTCTTTGGATCGGCATGAGCTTTATGCCCGAAAGCCCCCGCTGGCTGGCCTCGATGGGCAGCTTTGGCGAAACGCTCAGTGTGCTGCAGCGGGTCCGCTCCCAGTCCGAGGCCAGGGCAGAGTTCGAGGAAGTCAAAGCCATGGCCGTGGAGGACTACAAGTCCACGGTGGTTTCCTGGAAGGATCTCGGTGTCCCGTGGCTTCGGCGCATCTTTGTGGTGGGCCTCGGGCTCGCTGTCATCCAGCAGATTACTGGCGTGAATTCGATTATGTATTACGGCACCCAGGTCCTCGCCCAATCCGGCTTTGGCCGGGAGGCCGCTTTGACGGCGAACATTGCCAACGGAGTGATCTCCGTTGTGGCAACCTTCGTGGGGATCTGGCTGCTGGGCAAGGTGGGGCGGCGCAGGATGCTCATCACGGGCCAGCTCGGCACAACGGCGGCGCTGCTGCTGATCGGTTTCTGTTCGCTGGTCCTGCCCGAAGGTACCACCCGCGGCTTCGTGGTCCTCGCCCTGACCGTGACGTTCCTGGCCTTCCAGCAGGGCTCGATCTCGCCGGTCACCTGGCTGATGCTTTCCGAGATCTTCCCCCTGAAGATCCGGGGCCTAGGCATGGGCGCCTCGGTCTTTGTCCTGTGGAGCGTGAACTTCCTGGTGAGTTTTGGCTTCCCGCAACTCCTTGCCGCGATCGGGCTCGGGAACACCTTCTTCGTTTTTGCCGTGCTGGGCGTCGGCGCTATCGCCTTCGCCGCGAAGTACATTCCAGAGACCAAGGACAAGAGCCTGGAAGACCTTGAGCATCACTTCAAGCGGCTGGCCGCCAGGTAGCCAGCCGACGATTCGTGGCCGGCACCTTCGCCTGACCCCGCCCGGCACTGCCGCGGGGTGTGAGCTTGGCCGCCTCCGGGGCCCGCGGGGCCCTAGGTGGCTGCATGCAGCGTTGGCAGCGCCTGAACCAGGGGGGCCAGCTCCGGCACTTGTTGGGCGTCGGCCAGGGCCCGCTCCAACGTCTCGTCATGGCTTGGCCGGGCTTCCTCGAGCAGCGTGATGCCACTTGGGGTGAGCTCGGTGTAGATTCCCCGGCGGTCATCCGCGCACAGGATCCGAGTCAGCAGGCCCCGATCCTCCAGCCGGTTGACCAGACGTGTGGTGGCGCTGGCGCTCAACGCGCTGGCGCGGGCCAGTTGCTGCATTCTCATGTGCCAGCCGTCCTGCCGGCTGAGAGCTTCCAGCACGGTGTACTCGATAACGGAGAGGCCCGCCACCGACTGGAGGGACCGTTCCAGCTCCGCCTCAATCAGTCCGTGCAGGGCCGCCAGGGTCCGCCAGCCTTGTGCCCGGACCTCGACGGCGCCGTCCTTGATGCCCATCATTCTTCCCCTTTACATCTGCTGGCCTGGCCCCGAAAAGTCTCGGAGCACGGGCGGCATACCATTTAGTTGCTTGCGCGCTATAAATGCTTGTGCAACAATAAATAGCGCGTCTGCAACTAATAGCTTACGCCCCGCATATTCTTTCCGTACAGTTTTGAAGGAGCACGCCATGCCAATTGGCCTGATTGCACTCGCCCTCGGCGGGTTCGGGGTCGGACTCACCGAGTTCGTCATCATGGGACTGCTGCCGCAAGTGGCGGCGGACTTCCAGGTCAGCGAGGCCACCGCGGGCTGGCTGATCTCAGGCTACGCCCTCGCCGTCGTCGTTGGGGCGCTGGTCCTCACCGCCGCCGTGACGCGGTTCGAGCGCAAGCCGGTCCTGGCCGTTTTGATGGTGTTGTTCATTGCCGGCAATCTCGTCTCGGCGCTTGCACCCGACTACTGGACCATGATGATCGGCCGGATCATCGCCGCGCTGTCACACGGCGCGTTCTTCGGCATCGGCGCCGTGGTCGCCGCGAGCATGGTCGCGCCCAACAGGAAGGCCGGAGCCATCGCCATCATGTTCACCGGCCTGACCGCAGCCAACGTCCTCGGCGTGCCGTTCGGCACCATGCTGGGACAGGCCACCGGCTGGCGCTCCACCTTCTGGGCGATCACGGTCATCGGCATCATTTCCCTCGTAGGCATTCTGACGCTCGTCCCCGCGGCAGGGTCCGGGGACGCCGCCCCCGGCGGACTCCGCGGCGAACTCCGGGCCTTCCGCTCCGGCCAGGTCTGGCTCTCCATCTTCGTCACCATCCTCGGCTACGGCGGAATGTTCGGCGCCTTCACCTACATCGCCTTTACGCTCACCGAGGTCACCGGCTTCACCGCCACCACCGTCCCGTGGCTGCTTATCCTCTTCGGCGTCGGGCTCTTCATTGGCAACACCCTCGGCGGGAAGGCGGCCGACAAGAACGTGGACCGCACCCTGCTGGTGGCTCTCTCGGCACTGGTGCTGGTCCTTGTGGCCTTCGCCCTCACCTCCGCCAGCCAGCCGATGACCATCGTCTCCATGGTCCTGCTCGGCGGCTTCGGCTTCGCCACCGTTCCCGGGCTGCAGATGCGCGTGATGAAGTACGCGAGGACGGCTCCCACCCTGGCGTCCGGCGCCAACATCGGCGCCTTCAATGTTGGCAACGCACTCGGGGCCTGGCTCGGTGGCGTGACCATCACCGCCGGACTGGGCTACACGTCACCCATCTGGGCCGGCGCCGGAATCACACTGCTGGGCCTCGGTGTGATGGCATGTGCCGCGGCCGCGGCCGGGGCTAAGCGGAACAGCCGCGCGGGCCGGTCCGACGGCGGTCCGGCAGCCGGCGTCGGACGCCCGGGCGCCGCGGGCGTCGAGCTGCAGCGGGCCTAACGTGCCCGTCGGACGCGGAAGTTTAGGGGTCTCCGGCCGTCCCTGCGCCAACGCCTCGGGGCGCAGCGGGTCCGCCAGCGCCGCTGCGGTCCCGTCCGCAGCGATGCTGGTTGGGCCTGGTTCATTCTTCAAGCGGACCTGCCGGGACTAGGATTGCCGGATGACCAACAGATATCTCGTGTCCCGCAGCCGGTTCATCGCTGCCACTCCTGAAGCCATCTTCGAAGTGCTGGCCACACCCGCGCTGCACAGCGTGATCGACGGCTCAGGCACCGTCAAGGGGGCCCAGCCCCGCGGCCCCGAGCGGCTCGCGCTTGGTGCGAAGTTCGGGATGGAGATGAACATCAAACTGGACTACAAGATCCTGAACACGGTGTGCGAATTCGAGGAGGGCCGGCAGATCGCGTGGCGGCACTTTGGGGGCCACATCTGGCGTTACCTGCTGGAGCCCGCGACGGATGCCGCCGGGCGTCCGGGAACCCGCGTTACCGAACAATGGGACGCACGGGAGGTGCGCGCCAGGATTCTCCTGCGGCTGGCCGGCTACCTGCGCCGGCACCCGGCTAATATCGAGCAGACCCTCGCCAAGCTGGACGACTACCTGTCCTCCGGGCAGCGCCAAGCCGGCAATGCCGGGGTTTCCTGAGGCCAAGGCGGCGCAGCTAGCTGCCGCGCCGTCGGACGCCGGGACCCGCGGCGCCCGGCGGCGTCTGTAAGGTTGATGGCACGGGGAGCAAACGGCAAGACTAAAGGTGGGAACCGCGATGGGCCGCAGGACACTCGTTGACGACCTCGTCGACGGCCTGCTCGCCGACATCCTTGACGGCAAACTTCAGCCCCACGAAGCCATTCCGCCCGAAGCCGACATCGCCAAGTCCTACGACGTCAGCCGCCTCACGGTGCGCGAAGCGCTGAAGGCCCTGCGCGCGCAGAACATCCTCTACGTAAAAGCCGGCCGCGGAACCTTCGTCAATCCGTCCGACAACTGGACCGGGCTGGACGCAATCTTCAAGGCCGCCTCGCACGGCAACGGGGCGGAGCAGGTGGGTGCGGGCCTGATCGAGATGCGCCGCATGGTGGAAACCGGGGCCGCCGCGCTGGCGGCGGCACGCCACACTCCCGAGCATGCCAAACAGATGCGCGACTGCATCGCGGATATGAAACGCTTTCACGATTCCGGCGACCTGGACGCCTTTGTGGCGGCGGACATCGGCTTCCATGATGTTGTGCTGAAGGCCTCGGGCAATCCTTTTGTCTTGGCGCTGTTCGCCCAGCTGGGCCAGCTCCTCTACCTGAAGCGGCGCGAAACGTCAGCCGTCGAGGAGATTCAGCTGCATGCCATTGAGCACCACCAAAAGGTCATGGCGGGCATCCTTAGCGGCGACGCCGAACTGGCCCGCCGCAGCATGGACGAACACATGGACCAGACCTACCGGGACTACGAGCGCTACGTGAAAAGCGCGGTTTCCTGACCGAACGGCGGCTGCCAGGCGGGGGCTTGACGTAAGCTGTGTCACTCTTCTATGCTCTTCCTCATGCTCTCCAATCAGATGTCTGACATCTGATCTTGCTCTTTCCGGGTCATTGCACCAGGACTGGGCCCCACCATCCCCACGGAATCCCACCACCGCAGGTGCGGGACCCGCTAGACAGAAGGTCGATGATGACTTCACTCTCCCTCAAGTCCGCCGGATTCGGCGAGCTTGGCGAGCGCACGCTCCGCAAGGTCCGCCGCCGCGTTATGCCGCTGATCGTCCTGCTCTACTTCGTTGCCTACCTTGACCGCAACAACGTCGGCTTCGCGAAACTCACCATGAGCGAGGACATCGGCCTGAACGCAGCCGCGTACGGGCTGGGCGCCGGCATTTTCTTCCTCGGCTACGCGCTGCTTGAGATCCCGAGCAACGCAGGCATGTACCGGTTTGGCGCACGCAAGTGGCTGGCCCGCATCCTTATCACCTGGGGCATTTTCGCCACGGCCATGTGCCTGGTGAACGGTGAGACCACTTACTACGTCATTCGGTTCCTGCTGGGGGCGGCCGAGGCTGGCTTCTTCCCGGCAATCCTCTTCTACCTGACCCTTTGGTTCCCGGCCGCACAGCGGGTGACGGTGCTCGGCATCTTCATTCTGGCCCAGCCGGTTTCCAATGCCCTGGGCGCTCCCGTCTCCGGGCTGCTCCTGCAGATGGACGGCGTTATGGGCCTCCAGGGATGGCAGTGGCTTTACATCATCGAAGGCATCCCGGCAATTATGCTGGGGCTGCTCACCCCCATCCTTATGACGGACCGTCCGCGGGATGCCAAATGGCTCAACACCGACGAGCGTGAATGGCTTGCGAGCACGATGGAAGCCGAACTGGCCGTCAAATCCGGCTCCGGCAACCACAACTTCCTGGCCGGCCTCAAGGACAAGCGCACCCTGATCTACTCGGGGCTCTACTTCGGGCTGGTCTGCGGAATCTATGGACTGGGCCTGTGGATGCCCACCATCGTCGCTGCCCTCGGCAAGTTCTCCACGCCCCAGATCGGCTTCATCGTCTGCATCCCGTACACCGTGGCCGCCGTCTTCGTCTACTTCTGGAGCAAGCGTGCGGACCGGACCGGCAAGCGCGCCTGGCACACAGCCGTCAGTATGGTGCTGGCCGGCATGGGCCTGCTGGCCGCAGGATACCTCCTGCCCGTCAACCCGATCCTGGCCATGATCGGACTGACTGCCTCGGCTATGGGCATTTACGGCGCCATCGCGCCCTTCTTGTCCATGCCCTCTGCTGCCCTGACGGGGGCGGCTGCTGCCGCCGGTTTGGCCATGATCAACTCACTGGGCAACCTGGGCGGGTTCGTTGCCCCATACGCCGTCGGACTCCTAAACGACGCCACGGGCAGCAACCAAAGCGGATTGCTGTTCCTGTCCCTCTGCCTGTGCATCACCGCCGTGGCAACCTACCTCTATGCCCGCAAGCGCCCCGAAGGCGATGCAGCACTGGATCCCGCAGTTGGCGCTGCCGGCGAAGTGACCACTGAGTCCGCGGCCGCCGCCAAGATCTCCTGATCCCGAAATCCCGAAGGAAACACACCATGAGCGCAACCACTTTCCCCTCCGAACGCACAGTTGTCCTGACCGGCGCTGCGTCGGTCCGCGGTATAGGCCGCGCCGCCGCGGACCGGATGGCGAGCGAAGGATGGTCCATCGCCATCCTGGACATCAATGCCGAAGACGCCAAGGCCGCCGCTGCGGAAATTGGCTCCAACCGTGCAGTCAAGGCCATGGGCGTCGGGGCGGATGTGTCAGATGCGGCGTCCGTGGACCGGGCCATCACCGAGATCGAAGATTCCCTTCCGCCGATTGTGGCTCTGGCCAATCTCGCGGGCATCAGCTCCCCGACGCCCTTTATGGAAACGAGCGTCGAGGAGTGGGACAAGGTATTTGCGATCAACATGCGGGGTACCTTCATCGTCTCGCAGCGGGTGCTTAAGGGAATGATCGAGCGCAAGCTCGGGCGGATTGTAAGTATCTCCTCCATCTCTGCCCAGCGAGGCGGCGGCACCTATTCCAAGGTCGCCTACAGTGCGTCCAAGGCCGGCATCATCGGGTTCACCAGGGCCCTGGCCCGCGAAGTGGGCGAATTCGGCGTTACAGTGAACGCGATTGCACCCGGCCCGATCGATACGGACATCATGGGCGGCGCGCTGAGCGATGAGCGCAAGGCCCAGATGTCCGAGGGCATCATGGTGGGCCGGGTGGGCACCCGGGAGGACGTAGCGGCCCTGATTGCCTTCCTGCTGGGGCAGGACTCGGGCTTCATCACGGCCGCCACCTATGACATCAACGGCGGCCTCCAGGTTTCTTGACCGGACCAGTACCCAACACGAAGGTGCCTCCGCCGGTTTCGGCGGGGGCACCTTCGTGTTGGCGCTCCCGCAAGCTGCCGTGGCGGAGCAGACGTCGCAGTCTAGGCTGGCACCATGAACGCAGCCCGCAGCCTGCACCCCAGCCCGCGCACACTGGAGGTCGAAAGCCTGGACACTTTCGACGCCCTGGTCGCTGCCGGGGCACGGTCCATCCAAGGCTGGCATGCCCAGTCACTGGACCTGCGGGGCCGGCGGGCTCAGCTCCAGGCCATGCACGCACAAGGCGGAATTTTCCTCGGATGTACCTTCGACGAGGGCATGGAGGATTGGCTTCGCAGCCGCGGTGCCTTGATTTTCCCGAAACTCGACGCGGTTCCGTTTAACCCTTACCGGGGGCAGCTGTACACCCCGCAGGAGCTCTACGCCGGGATCTCCGACTCCCGCTATGAGGACACCCCGGATGCACTCGTCTACCAATGGAGCATCCGGCCGGGACAGCGTCACCGGCTGGACTCAACCCTGGCCGCGGCGCTGCACGACCACTCGATCGGCGATGCCCTCGATGAGCTGACCCGCTCCGATCTCTGTGCAGGCCGGACCGTGGTGGGCGTGATGGGCGGACACACGGCCAGCCGTGCGTCCCCCGACTTTGAAACGGCCGCGCGGCTGGGGAGGCTGCTGGCCACGGAGGGCCGGATGGTCGCCACCGGCGGCGGGCCCGGTGCCATGGAGGCCGTCAACTTCGGTGCATACCTGAGCGGGGCTCCGGAACGGGACTTCCGGCAGGCCCTGGGGGATCTTGCCGCCGTGCCGGGATTCCGGCCTTCCGTCTCGGCGTGGGCACGCTCCGCTGCCGCCGTCGTCGAACGCCATCCGGCGGGTACACCGTCGCTGGGAATCCCCACCTGGTTCTACGGACACGAGCCGCCCAACTTCTTCGCCACGCATATCGCCAAGTACTTCGCGAACTCCATCCGCGAGGCCATCCTGTTGGAGCTCTGCAACGCCGGCATCGTTTTCCTGCCAGGCTCCGGCGGCACCATACAGGAGATCTTCCAGGATGCCTGCGAGAACTACTACGGCACTTCCGGAACCATCACGCCGATGGTACTGGTAGGGCGCGAGCACTGGGTGCGGCGCTACCCGGCGTGGCCCCTGCTGCAAAGCCTCGCCGCCGGCCGCCGGATGGAGCGCCGGATCTTCCTGGTCGATACCGTAGAGGAGGCGCTCGCCGTCCTGGACGGCTAGCGGCTCAGAGGTCCTTGCGGCACGGCGCGTTGCCGAGTTCGAAGAGGCCGTTCAAGTCGCCGGCGGCCAGGCCGTCGGGGGTTCCGATCTCGGGGTACATAAGCTGCGCGGGGTCGTCCACGTGCTCCAACCCCATCACGTGTCCGAGTTCGTGCAGGATGACCGCCGTGGCATATGCGGCTCCGTCCTGCCGGCCGAGGTCCGCCCCGATCTGGGGGGCGTCGAGTTCCAGGCTGCCGGTGACGAAGCTTTTGGGTCCGTCGCCGAAGCTGAAGTGGGTGCTGCCTCCGGTGCCGATCACGGGGCCCTTCAGTTGCGGAGCCTGGTCGGGGGTGGTCCACACGATCAGCAGCGGCGCCCAGCGTTCCCCGTAAGCGGTTGGCTGATAAGGGATTCGGGACTGGGCGGGAGCCTCGGTGGTTGGTCCGTCGTCGACGAACTCGATGCCGGTCGCGCGGGACACTGTTCTGATCGCGTCCTCGACGAGCTGGTCGGCGCCGTCGGGAGCGAGTGCCGCGTTGACCACAAAATGCAGCGGCCGGCACGGCGAATACCCCACCGGGGTGCCGTCCTCGTTCGTGGCCAGGAACTTGAACGAACTACTGGCCACGGCCGGCTTCTGCGGGTGGCCCAGCGGCTGGTCGTGCTCTTCGAATCCGGCCGGGGGAGTGTCCGTCCGGACTGTCGCAGCGGACGCAGGCCGCCCCGGCTGGCCCTCCACCGCGGTGCCCGGCCCGGCTCCGCGACCGGCATCGAAAAGTCCGGTAAAACGCGGATCAGCGTAGATCAAGCCCACTGCCAGGAACGCGGCCCCCGCAATCAAGGCGACGGTGGCGAGGCGGCCGACAATCCGCCGGACGGTCCCGGCGCTGCTGTGCCGCGGTGTCCGGTCCCGGAAATCAGGACCGGCCACTAGGCAACCACGGCGCCGAAGGCCAGGCCCAGCAGATAGGTCACGCCTGCGGCACCCATTCCGATGGCAAGCTGACGGAGGCCGCGGGAGGAGGGGGAGGTGCCCGAGAGCAGGCCCACGACCCCGCCGGTGAACAGCAGCGCCAGGCCCACAAGGGCAGCGGAGACAGCCAGCGCCGCGACGCCGGTCATACCCAGGACGAAGGGCAGGATCGGCACGATCGCGCCGGATGCGAAGAAGCAGAAGCTCGACGCCGCGGCGCCCCAGGCGGTGCCCACCGCTTCGTGCTCGTCGAGGGCTTCCGGAATTTCCGGCTGCAGCGAGAGGCTGGGATCGCAATCGCAGTCCAGCAGGCCCATCCGCTCGGCCACGCGGTGTTCGGCGGCCTCCCGCGACATGCCTCGCGCCAGGTAGACCAGCACAAGCTCATTGTGTTCGATGTCCAGCGAGGGTGCAGCGGCCAGGGTGATCTGGGTGGGGCGGGTTGCAGCCAGCAGTTCGCGCTGGGAGCGGACGGAAATGTACTCGCCGGCGCCCATGGAGAGCGCCCCGGCCAGCAGGCCCGCGACGCCGCTGAGCAGGACTACTGAACTGGCCACACCGGAGGCCGCCATGCCCATTACCAGGGAAAGGTTGCTGACCAGCCCGTCGTTGGCGCCAAAAACGGCCGCCCGGAACGTTCCCGCCAGCCGGTTGCGGCCCCGGGTGGCCAGGCCGCGAACCACTTCCTCGTGGATCTGTTCGTCGGCGACCATCGCCGGTGTGGCGGAGGGATCGGTGGCATACGGGGAACGGCTTTCGGCCCGCTGGGCAAGTGCCAGGACAAACACCGAGCCAAAGTGGCGGGCTAAAAAGCCGAGGAACTGGCTCCGGAGCGACGCGGAGCGGGCGCGACCGGCGCTCCCGCCGAGCAGCTGGAGCCAGTGGGCCTCGTGGCGTCCTTCGGCTTCGGCCAGGGCGAGGAGGATCTCACGCTCTTCGCCGCTGCGGTTCTGGGCCAGATCGCGGTAGACGGCGGCTTCGGCCCGCTCGTCGGCTAGGTACTGCCGCCACCGCTTGATGTCCGCAGCACTCGGGGTCGCCGCGGACGCCTCCGGAACGGTCTCCTGGCCGGGTTTCAGGCGGTGGGGTTCCGGGTTGAACTGGTCAGATGTGGCGTGTTGAGACACGGAAGCTCCTGGGCTTGAAGGGCATGGTTCGGCCCCGTTGCGTAACCAGCGTACCCCGAATTTGCGCGGATTTTTGGCTGGCAATCCTCAGGAAGGAGTTTCGGTAAACCGTAAAACCGCAGCCGCTGCGGGGCCTTCGCAGGGGCAGCGGGCCGGCTCGCTTGGAGCCCTTGACCGCCTGCGTTCGTGGTGTTCGAATGAGACCCAGGGCGGCCCGGCGGTGCCGTTGCCGCCACCCATCGCACGGAGGGTGCATCATGGACAACATCGGCTCAGATTCAGTCCAGCCGGCTCGGGATTCCCTTGAGTCCGATCCTGCTTTCGACTATGCCCAGGACGCGCCGGTCAGCGATGCCGCGGAGACCGAAGAGGACGAGCTCCTGGAAGAGGCGGATCGGCTCGTTCCGCTCGACAAAGAGGACTTCCTGGCCGACGACAAGCCTGTGCTGCCCCTGGACCGGGAGGAATTCCTGGAGCCCGGGGACGATGACTGAAGACTCCCACCGGCCGCAACGATCGACGGCGGCGCCCCCGGATGGGAGCGCCGCCGTCGAACCTTAACTCGCTCTCAGGACCTCAGTGCGTGACGGCCGGTACTTTTTCTTCCACGGCGGCATCGCCGGCGACCCTGCGGTGCCAGTTGGCCATGACCGCGGGATCCGTCGGTTTCGTCAGGAGGGACACCGCGATGTAGACCACCGCGGAGGCCACCAGGCCGTAGTAGATCGGTTCGTTGGCGTAGATCCCGTCCAGCGGGACTTCGGCATTGATTTCCAGCACGATCATGGTGCCGAGTGTGATGACGGAGCCCACCGCCATGGAGGCAGCCGCGGCAATGCCGGTGCCGCGCTTCCAGATGAGTCCGCCGAGGATGGCAACAAGGAGTCCGCCGACGAGGATGTCATAGGCGATGGTGAGCGCCGCGACGACGTCCTTGGTGACGATGGCGATGACGATCGCGACGATGCCGAGGCCCAGGACCCACATGCGGTTGGCCCGGACGTCGTGCTCGGGGTTCTCGGTGTCATCGGTGTTGATGGTTTTGCCGAACCAGCCGGCGACAAACGGTACGACGTCGGCCCGGGCCACTGTGGCGGCGGCGATCAGGGCGCCGGAGGCGGTGGACATCATCGCGGCGACGGCCGCGGCAAGCACCAGGCCGCCAATGCCGACCGGAAGCAGGTTAGTGGCAACTTCGGCGTAGACGACATCCTTGCCGAGGGCCTTGACGTCGATATTCGGCAACGCAACGCGCGCGCCCAGGCCGATCAGGGCGCCGGCGGCACCGTAGAGAATGCAGTAGATGCCGGCCGTCGCGCCGCCCCACCGAGCGACCGTGGGCGTTTTGGCGGTGAACACCCGCTGCCAGATGTCCTGGCCGATCAGCAGGCCCAGGGTATAGACGACGAAGTAGGTGATGATCGTCTGGATGCCGATGCCGTCGATCTGGAAGAAGCTGGCGTCCACGCGGCTGCGGATCCCTTCGAAGCCGCCGGCGGCATTGAGGGTCAGCGGCAGCATCAGCAAGAAGATACCGACTGTTTTGATGACAAACTGAACCTGGTCGGCCAGGGTGATGGACCACATCCCGCCGATCGTCGAGTAGACCAGGACGATTGCGCCGCCGATGGCGACGGCGAGTGCGCGGTCCCAGCCGAAGAGCACAACAAAAATTGTGGCGTAGGCGCCGGTGGACGTTGCGCACAGCATCAGCGTGTAGGCGAGCATTACGATGCCCGAGGTCTGGGTGGCGTGGCTGCCGTACCGCAGGCTCAGCATCTGGGAAACCGTGTAGATCTTGAGCTTCTGGATGGTGCTGGCGAAGAGCAGGCTCAGGAGCAGCACGCCGGCGCCGATCGCGACCACGAGCCACATCCCGGAGATGCCGAACTTGTAGCCGAGACCCACACCGCCGACGGTTGAGGCGCCACCGAGAACGACGGCAGCCATGGTCCCGGTGTAGAGGAACGGGCCGAGGCGGCGGCCGGCCACCAGGAAGTCGCTGTTGTTTTTGGTGCGGGATTTACCCCACCATCCGAACGCCAGCATGGCGACCAGGTACACCACCACGATGGCGATGTTGACGAGACTTGCGTCCATAAAGGGCTCCCTGAGCTGTTCTGAGCTGGGCTGAAACCCGTCGGCGCGATTGCGGCTCGCACGGGATCCAGCTGCTTCCTGATGGGTACGGTCACTAGTTGCCGGTGAAGGTGTCCCGGACCGGGCAACACCACCGCAGCCGGTGCGGTTTTTTGCCCAATAGGCAACACTTGTTGCCAAACCCTATGTTGTGATGCTGGTAACAGTCAAGACGCATTCCGCGTCGCGGCCGGATCTGGCCGGCCGGGGAGGCCGTCCCGCTAGTATTGCTCAAACGATGGGGCCGAGCGGCCGGCCGTGAAAGGTTCCAAAAAATGAAAGCTTTGCCAGTTGAACCGAGCAATGTTCCGGTTGCCATCGGTTCCCGGATCCGCGCCGCGCGGCAGTCGCAGCGGCTCACGATCGAGCAGGTTGCCGACGCCACCGGGCTGACCAAGGGATTCCTCAGCAGGGTCGAGCGCGACCTCACTTCGCCCTCGGTAGCATCGCTTGTGACGCTGTGCCAAGTGCTTTCCATCTCGATCGGCGAACTGTTTGCCGCCCCGGAAACCCATCACACCAAGAAGGACGAAGGACCGAGGATCTCGCTCGGCGGTGACGGGATTGTGGAGCGGCTGCTGACCGCGCGCTCGGAACGGCGGGTGCAGATTATCCAGGCCGTGATTGAGCCCCGCGGCCGCGGCGAATCGGAACTGTATGCCGTGGACTGCGACGTTGACGTGCTGCATGTGGTGCAGGGGCGCATCCGGCTGATCCTCACCAACGAGGAATTTGAACTCCACACGGGCGACACGGTGACTTTCCCGGGCCGTGAGCCGCACACGTGGATCAACCCGACCGACGAAGCCGTCGAAGTCCTCTGGGTCCTGGTCCCCGCCGCAAGCCGCTAGCGTTCCGGCCCGGGTCACTGCGCAGTGCGGCCCGGGGGCCGGTGGGGATGCCGTGGATGGCCCTTTTGTAAACATTTGATGCTCAAGAGACAACTTCGAGTGTATGATGGCTATCACACCCGTCGGTCAATCCTCGAAGGAGAGGCTTTCTTTTGGAAGAGCTGCGCATCGAGGCCAATGGCAACCTTGGCCCTATTGATTCATCCCGCATCCCCCGTTACGCGGGGGCCGCTACCTATGCGCGCCTGCCGCGGCTGGACCAGGTCGCCAAGGCCGACGTTACGGTGGTGGGCGTGCCCTTCGACTCGGGCGTCTCCTACCGCCCCGGTGCCCGCTTCGGGTCCAACCACATCCGCGAGGCCAGCCGGCTGCTGCGCCCGTACAACCCGGCCTGGGATGTCAGCCCCTTCGAGAACATCCAGGTGGCCGACGCCGGCGATATGGCCGTCAACCCCTTTAATATCAATGAAGCGATCGAGACAATCCAGCAGAATGCCCTGGACCTGACCGCCGCCGGCAGCAAGCTGCTGACCCTCGGCGGGGACCACACCATTGCGCTGCCGCTGCTGCGCGCCGCCGCCGAACGCGCCGGCCAGCCCGTCGCCATGCTGCACTTTGACGCGCACCTGGACACCTGGGACACGTACTTCGGTGCCGAATACACCCATGGCACCCCGTTCCGCCGGGCGGTTGAGGAAGGCATCCTGGACACCGAGGCGATTAGCCACATCGGCACCCGTGGCCCGCTGTACGGCAAAAAGGACCTCGACGACGACCACCGCTTCGGCTTCGGCATTGTGACCTCCGCCGACGTCTACTACCAGGGTGTGCTCGAAACAGTAGCGAAGGTGCGTGACCGGATCGGCAACCGCCCGCTCTACATCTCGGTCGACATCGACGTCCTCGACCCCGCACACGCCCCCGGCACCGGCACCCCGGAAGCCGGCGGCATCACCAGCCGCGAGCTGCTCGAAATCATCCGCGGCTTCCGCGGCATGAACCTGGTGGGGGCGGACATTGTGGAGGTGGCCCCCGCGTACGACCATGCGGACATTACCGGCGTCGCCGCAAGCCACGTGGCCTACGAACTGGTCACCCTGATGGCGGACAGCGCGGTTGGGGGCGACCGCTTCGGCGCGGCCAACGGGTACGCTGCGCAGGCGCTCGGCCAGGAATCCCGCCGTCCGGCCGGCTTCGCCACTCCGGCCGCAGCCCGCGTCGGGGGCGGGGTCGCCCAGTGACCGGAGTGCGCAATGGCGGGGACCTCGTTGTCGAGACGCTCGAAGCGCTCGGCGCCAAAACGGTCTTCGGGATTCCGGGGCAGCACGCCCTGGGGCTTTTTGATGCGATGGGCCGGGGCAACCTGCACTTCGTCTCCTCCCGGGTGGAGAACAACTCCGCCTTTGCCGCGGACGGCTACTCCCGGGCCACCGGCGAGGTCGGTGTCCTTTTCCTCTCCACCGGACCGGGAGCGCTGACGTCCCTGGCCGGGCTGCAGGAAGCGTATGCCACCGGCGTTCCCATGGTGGTCATCGCGAGCCAGATCCCGCTCGAAGGACTCGGTGCGCGCCGCAAGGGAATGCTGCACCAACTCGATGACCAGAAGGCTTCGGCCGCCAACGTCACCAAGAGCCAGCGCCTCATCCAGCACGCCTCCGGCATCCCTTCGGCTATCCAGGATGCCTGGACCGAGGCGATTTCCTCGCCGCAGGGCCCCGTGTGGTTGGAGATTCCGCAGAACGTGCTGCTGGATCCGATTATGGTGCCCCCGGTGGAGGATGCACTCGCCGAGGCCGCCGATAATCCGCCGCGGATCGAACTGGTCCGCGAAGCCGTCAAATGGCTGGCGTCGGCGGAACGTCCCGCCATCATCGCCGGCGGGGGAGCCCGCCGCGGCCGGGCCGAGAAGTCGCTGCTCGCCATCGCGGAGAAGCTCCGGGCGCCGGTGATTTGCACGCCCGGCGGCAACGGCGCGTTCCCGTGGAACCACGAACTCTCACTCCAGTCCTGGATCGAGGACCAGTACATGACGGAGCTCCTTGAGGACGCCGACGTGCTGATTGTGATCGGTTCCTCACTCGGCGAAGTCACATCAAACTACTTCACCTTTGCGCCGCGCGGCCGGATCATCCAGATCGACGCCGAACCTCGCGTCCTCGAATCCAACCGTCCCGGTCTGGGCATCCGGGCCGACGCCGGCCAGGCGCTCGCCGCCCTCGACGATGCCCTGCGGGAACCATATGGCGATCGCACCAACTGGCACGGCACTTCGCCGGAAGATCTGGTCAAAAAAACCCTCGCGAAGGTCACTGCCCGCCTCGAATCCCAGGATCTCGGCAAGGAACTGAAGTTTATGGCGGACATCCGCGAGGCCGTCCCCGCCGCCATGCAGACATTCTGGGACATGACCATCTCCGCGTACTGGGCTTGGAGCTGCTGGGATGCCCGCCAGGGCCAGTTCCACTCTGCCCAGGGCGCCGGCGGCCTCGGCTTCGGGTTTCCTGCGGCAATCGGCGGCGCTGTTGGCCTGGAAACCACCGGCAAGCCCGGCGGGTCTGCCAGGGTGTTGGCCGTCTCCGGCGACGGATCGGCGATGTACTCCATTTCCGAACTGGCCACTGCCAAGCAGCACAACGTTCCGGTCACGTGGCTGATTGTGGACGACGGCGGTTACGGCATCCTGCGTGAATACATGGTCGGCGCCTTCGGCAAGGCCACCGCGACCGAACTCGCCCGTCCTGACTTCGTCAAGCTGGCGGAGGCCTTCGGCGTCCCGGCCGTCCGGGTTGCCCCCGAGGACATCGGGGATGCGCTCAGGGCCGGGTTTGCGGCGGACGGCCCGAACGTGGTCGTCGTCGAGACCCTGCTGAAGATGTTCGCCCCCACCCACCTGGACGACTAGCGCGGCCGGCCGGAACGCCGGAAATCGGTAAACACACTGCGCGGACCGGCCGCGTCCTCCCTCATTAAATGATGGGTGGACGCGGCCGGCCCGCGTTTGGCGTTTAACGGCCACTTCTTTCGACGCGCCGGCGCGTTATGCCGCCCCTGGGGCCGCTCCGAACAGGGTTAGTTTCCCGAAGTAACCAATTTTGCTATATAGTTGCCTAGGGCAAACAAAAGAGGGGTGTCCGCCATGACCGTTGAATCCAATGCCGCAGCCAAACTCGTTTACCAGATCTTTGACCTTCAGCGCGCCGTCCGCTGTGTTGCCGCAGCCAACCTTCGCGGCCAGGACACCGGGGTGGCCCTGCAGGGAGTGCTCCGTTTTGTCGGGGAGGGCGAATCCCGGGCCACCCACCTTGCGGAGCGGCTCGGCGTCAGCGCCCCCGTGCTCAGCCGGCATATCGCCGAGCTCGAAGAGCAAGGTTACGTGGTCCGCCGGCCGGACCCCGAGGATGGCCGCGCCCAGCTGATCGCCCTCTCGGCGGCCGGTGCGGAGAAGCTGCGGGTCATCGAGGACCACCGCACTGCAACCATCCAGGGCCTGCTGCAGGACTGGAGCCAGGACGACGTCGAACTCACGGCGCGGACCCTGAAGAAACTTGCTGAGTCCCTCAGGACCTCAGCCCGGGCAACGACGGCCGGACCCACGAATACGACCGAAACTGTTAAGGAGTAGATACATGGCTAACCACGCTGCCGCGACAGGGCCGTCCCCGGCCCGGTC
Organism: Arthrobacter sp. EM1; assembly: GCF_029964055.1. NCBI lineage: Bacteria > Bacillati > Actinomycetota > Actinomycetes > Micrococcales > Micrococcaceae > Arthrobacter > Arthrobacter sp. EM1. The sequence continues at coordinate 414,242 of NZ_CP124836.1, forward strand.
GGATGATCAGCCGGGGTCCCCGCGCCCGTCCCATCCCGCCGGAGAACCTGCGGCAATGACCCACCGCCAGATCATGGAAGCACTGACGGGTCTGCTGGCTGCCTTCTTCACCGCCATCCTGAGCAGCACGATTGTTGCCAACGCGCTTCCCACCATTATGTCCGAGCTCAAGGGCACCCAGACGGACTTCGCCTGGGTGATTACGGCCGCCCTCCTGGCCAACGCGGCCACCACCCCGATCTGGGGCAAGCTGGCGGACCTCTTTAACAAAAAGGTCCTGGTCCAGCTCAGCATCGTGATCTTTGTGGCCGGCTCCGTGATGGCCGGGCTGTCGGAGACCATCCCGCTGCTGCTGACCGCCCGGGTCATCCAGGGCATCGCCATGGGTGGCCTCACCGCCCTGGCCCAGGCCATCATCGGCTCCATGATTCCGCCACGTGACCGCGGAAAGTACTCCGGCTACATGGGCGGCGTGATGGCCGTCGGCACAGCCGGCGGCCCGCTGCTCGGCGGTTTTATTGTGGACAGTCCGCTGGGCTGGCGCTGGACCTTCTTCGTCTGCGTCCCGCTCGCCGTCGTCGCCCTGATCCTGCTCCAGGTCACCTTGAAGATCCAGCACGTCAAGCGCCCGGCCAAGATCGACTGGCTCGGCTCGATCCTGTTGACCTCGGGCGTCAGCCTGCTGCTCATCTGGGTTTCCTTCGCCGGCAACCCCGACTACTACGACTGGTGGTCATGGCAGTCGGTCGCCATGGTGGGCGGCGGCGTTGTGCTCCTTGGCCTGTTGGTACTGGTGGAATCTCGGGTATCCCAGCCGATCATCCCGCTCAAGATCATCTCCGAGCGGACCACAGCCCTCGCGATCCTCGCCTCGGTAGCGGTCGGCGTGGGCATGTTCGGCTCCTCGACGTTCCTTGGCCAGTACTTCCAGGTGGCACGCGGTGCCAGCCCCACCGAAGCCGGCCTGCTGACCCTGCCCATGATCGCGGGCAACCTGATCGGTTCGGTTGCCTCGGGTATGCTCATCAGCCGCACCGGCAAGTGGAAACGGTACCTGACCGCCGGCTCCATCCTCCTGGTGGGCGGCCTCGGCCTTGCCGGCAGCATGGACCACACCACCGACCTGTGGATGACCGGTATTTTTACGGCCATCCTGGGCCTGGGCCTGGGCCTGCTGATGCAGAACCTCGTCCTCGCCGTGCAGAACACTGTCCAGGCCAAGGACATCGGTACGGCCAGCGCCTCCGTGGCCTTCTTCCGGTCCGTAGGCGGCGCCATCGGCGTCTCGGTCCTTGGCGCCGTCCTGGGCAACCGGGTCAAGCAGCTCGTCACCGAGGGGCTCGCTTCCGCCGGAATCCAGGTGCCGGCGGGGTCGGCGGGGGCCACCATGGACCTCAAGGACATGCCGGCACCGCTGCGTGAGATTATGCGGGCGGCATACGGTGACGCGATCGCGGAGGTTTTCCTGATTTCGGCCATCGTCGGCCTCGTGGCTCTTGTAGCCGTCCTGTTTATCAAGGAACGCCCCCTGCGTCGCACCGTTGATATCCGGCCTGAGCCCGCCGCGCAGGCAGGAGACGCAGCTGCGGACGCTGCCGTGGCCGCCGCCGGAGGTGCTTCAGCGACTGCCCTGGGGCATGCTCCGCGGAATGGTCCGAAGGACGCTGGCACGGTTGGCCCCGCCGTCGGATCCGGCATCGTCGACTTGGACCGGGAGTTTATCGAGGTCCTCAGCCGGGAGCGCGCCGAATCCCGGTTTCCCGACGCCGCCCGCCGGGAGGCCGGTGTGGCTGCCAATTCCTCGCCCCGCCCGGGGGAGTCCGCCGCCGAGCCCGGCGATAGGGAAGGCGGCCGCCAGCGGTCCCGGACCCTGCTTGCCGAGGACCGGCCTGAGGCAGCCGACGTAGTACCCGTGTTGCTGCAGACCCAACGGCTGCTTGCCGAGCAGCAACTCCAACTGGCCGAGGCGCTGCACGCCGTGAACGAACAGGCTGCCGAGCAGCGTGTGATTGCGGCGGAGCAAGCCCGTGTCGCCGGGGAACTCACGGCGTTGGGCCGGCAGCTGGCCAAACAGCGCAAGCTGCAGCGCGCTGCGGCCGATTACATCGCCACCCACGGACGGCACCGGACCGACTAGCCGCAGGAACGCGCAGCGGCCGGGCAGGTCCTGCCGGTAACGTCGGCTGAAGGCTCCGCGCCTGCCCCCACCAGGGGCGGCGGCGGAGCCTTCAGTCGTGCAGCCGGCCGAAGAGTACGCCGATTGGATGATTTTTCCTCGCCGCTGTTCCGCGCTGGCGGGTCATTTCGTAGAGTGGGATGACGACGGCTGTCAGCCCCCTCTGCTAATACTGGGTACATCGAGACAATGTCCCCTTCCCGGACTCATCTCCAGCCGCAACTATTCATCATTCCTAAGGACTCGTGGGCATGCTTGTCACCCTCATCCGGCGCTACTCGAGGCCGTATCTGCCATCCATCGGTGCAGTCATTTTCTTCCAGCTCGCATCCACCATCGCGGCGCTGTATCTTCCCAGCCTGAATGCCCAGATCATTGACGAGGGCGTTTCGCGCGGCGATACGGACTACATCTGGCGGACCGGCGGGGTGATGCTCGTCGTCGCACTGGTCCAGGTGGTCACCGCGATCGCCGGAGTTTACTTCGGATCCAAGGTGGCGATGGCGTTCGGCCGAGACCTGCGCCGCGGCGTGTTCCGGAAGGTCACGGGCTTCTCCGCAAAGGACGTCAACGTCTTTGGCGCCCCAACCCTGATCACGCGCGGCACCAACGATGTCCAACAGGTGCAGATGCTTATGCTGCTGGGGCTGAACTTTATGGTGGCCACACCCATCATGTGCATCGGCGGGATCATAATGGCCCTCCGCGAAGACCTCAGCCTGTCCTGGCTGGTGTGGGTTGCCGTTCCGGTGCTTGTGGCTGTCGTGGGCTACCTTGTGGTCCGGCTGATGCCGCTGTTCCGCACCATGCAGAAGAAGATTGACCGGCTCAACGGCATCCTGCGCGAGCAGATCATCGGCATCCGCGTTGTCCGCGCGTTCGTCCGCGAACCGCATGAGGCGGAACGGTTCGGCGCCGGGAACAAGGAACTCACCGACGTGTCGCTGAAGATCGGTGCCTTGTTTGTGCTTATGTTCCCCGCCATCGGCATGATCCTGCACATCTCCACCGCGGCCGTGCTGTGGTTCGGCGGCCAGCGGGTCGACGCGGGCGAGATGCAGGTCGGCTCGCTGACGGCATTCCTGCAGTACCTCCTGCAGATCCTGATGGCCGTAATGATGGGCACCTTTATGGCGATGATGATTCCCCGTGCGTCGGTGTGCGCGGACCGCATTGGTGAGGTGCTCGACGTCGAACCCTCCATCCGCGAGGCCCTCACCCCGGTGACGCCGGCCAGGAAAGCCGGCCGGGTCGAGTTCCGGAACGTTTCCTTCGCCTACCCCGGCGCCGAAGCGCCGGTGCTGAGCGGGATCAGCTTCACCGCCGAGCCCGGGCAGACGGTCGCGATCATCGGCTCCACCGGCGCCGGCAAGACCAGCCTGTTGTCCCTGCTGCCCCGCCTCTACGACGCAGAATCGGGGGAGGTGCTGCTCGACGGCGTCCCCGTTACCAATCTGGACCGCGCGGAGATTACGCAGCGCGTGGCCATGGTGCCGCAGCGGCCGTACCTGTTCTCCGGGACCGTCGAGCACAACCTGCGCTTCGGCAAGCCCGAGGCCACGGATGAGCAGCTCTGGGACGCCCTGACCGTGGCCCAGGCAGCCGACTTTGTGCGTGAGAAGAAGAATGGACTCGGCTCACGGATTTCCCAGGGCGGCACCAACGTCTCAGGCGGCCAGCGCCAGCGCCTCTGCATTGCCCGGGCCCTCGTCACGGAGCCCAAAGTGTTCCTGTTTGACGACTCCTTCTCCGCCCTCGACGTCGCCACTGACGCGAGGCTCCGGCGCGCACTCAAGGCGAAGACGGCGGACGCGACCGTAATCATTGTCGGTCAGCGCGTCTCCACCATCGCCGACGCGGACCAGATTCTGGTCCTCGACAAAGGACGGATCGTGGACCGCGGCACACACAAGGAGCTGTTGCAGAGTTCCAGCACCTACCAGGAAATTGTCGAATCCCAGCTGACCGCGGAGGCCGTGGCATGAGCACCAACGAGAAGGTTTCGCTGCACTCCAGGCAGCCAGCCCCGGACACGGAGCCGGAAGACGACTTTGTAGAAGAGGAATACACCCCGGGCGAGGCCGACGGCGGTATGTTCGGCGACCTGCCGGCGAAGAAAGCCCAGCACTTCTGGCCTTCCGCGAAGCGGTTGATGTCCCTGCTGAAACCCGAACGGGCCGGCATCACCGCCGTACTCGCCATGGTGACGGTCGCCGTCGTCCTCAACGTGGTGGCGCCCCGGATCCTCGGCCAGGCCATGGACGTGATCTTCGCTGGAGTCATTGGCAAACAGCTGCCCGCCGGCGGCACCAAGGAGCAGTTCGTCGCAGGCCTCCGCGACCAGGGCCAGGACAACTTCGCGGACATGCTCGCCAGGATGAACGTTGTCCCGGGTGTGGGCGTGGATTTCCAGCGGCTGGCTTCCCTGATCAGCGTGGTCCTGGTGATGTACTTCGTGGCCAACATCTTCCTCTGGCTGCAGGGCTACGTCCTGAACATCCTGGTCATGCGGGTGGTCCGCGCATTGCGCGACGACACCGAGAAGAAGCTGAACAGGCTTCCGCTGAACTACTTCGACACCCGCCAGCGCGGCGACATCCTCTCGCGGGTGACCAACGACGTCGACAACATCCAGCAGGCGCTGCAGCAGGCCTTCGCCCAGCTCGTGAACTCGGCGCTGACGGTGATCGGCATTGTTATTATGATGTTCATCGTGTCCTGGCAGCTGGCCCTTATCGCGCTCGTTGCGCTGCCCCTCTCTGCCGTGGCTGCCGGCATTATCGGTTCCCGCAGCCAAAAGCTTTTTGCCGCCCAGTGGAAGAACACCGGGGATCTTAACGGCCAGATCGAGGAGTCTTTCTCCGGCCACGACCTCGTCCGGGTGTTCGGCCGCGACGCGGACATGCTGGACCGCTTCGACGAGCGTAACGAAGCGCTCTACCGGGCCAGCTTCGGTGCACAGTTCGTCTCCGGGATGATCATGCCCGTGATGCAGTTTGTGTCCTACCTCAGCTACGTCGGGATCGCCGTCGTCGGCGGACTGCGGGTTGCCTCCGGCGCGATGAGCCTGGGCGACGCCACCGCGTTCATCCAGTACTCGCGCGAATTCACCCAGCCGCTGGGCCAGATGGCAGGTATGGCGAACATGCTGCAGTCCGGCGTCGCCTCAGCGGAGCGGGTCTTTGAATTCCTCGACGCCGAGGAACAAGAGGCCGAGACCGCCACCGAAAAGTTGCCCGCCAAGACCGATGGCCACGTAGATTTCCGGCACGTCACCTTCAGCTACACCGCGGACAAACCGCTGATCGAGGACCTGTCTTTCACCGCTGAGCCCGGGCACACCGTGGCGATTGTTGGCCCCACCGGTGCGGGCAAGACCACCCTGGTGAACCTTGTGATGCGCTTCTACGAGCTCCAGGGCGGCAGCATTACCCTGGACGGGGCGGATATCACGCAGCTCAGCCGAGCGGAATTGCGGTCCAAGGTTGGCATGGTGTTGCAGGACGCGTGGTTGTTCGGCGGCACCATTTACGACAACATCCGCTACGGCAAGCTGGACGCGACGGAAGAACAGGTGCTGGAGGCGGCGAAAGCCACCTTCGTGGACCGCTTCGTCCGGGCCCTTCCGGACGGTTACAACACCGTCATCGACGAGGAGGGCAACAATGTCAGCGCCGGCGAAAAGCAGCTGATCACCATTGCCCGTGCCTTCGTGGCGAACCCCTCGCTGCTAATCCTGGACGAGGCCACCAGCTCGGTGGACACCCGCACCGAAGTCCTAGTTCAGAAGGCCATGGCCGCCTTGCGCACCGATCGCACCAGCTTCGTGATTGCCCACCGCCTCTCCACTATCCGTGATGCCGACACCATCCTGGTGATGGAGGCCGGCCGGATCGTTGAACAGGGTGCGCACGCCCGGTTGCTGGAACTCAAAGGTGCCTACTACCGCCTGTACATGTCCCAGTTCGCCGGTGAAGACGCCGAGACGGCTTTTTCGGAGAATACTGCCGACAACACCACGGCGGCGCGCAGCTGAGCGCCGCCGGCCACCTTGCCGCGTCCCGGCGCATCGAGGTTCAGATTCCTATGCGCTGGGGCGACATGGACGCCTACGGCCATATCAACAACGTCCAGATCGTCCGGATCCTGGAGGAAGCCCGAATCGCGGCCTTCGGCCCGCCCAGAGGGTCGGGGCGGCCAGGTGTAGAGCCGCCGGTCTCGCTATTCAACGAGGTCCCGGAGGGAACCCTGGCGCTGATCGTTGACCACAAAATCCGCTACGTCCGGACCCTCGAGTACCGCAACGTGCCGGCGGTAGTCCAGCTGTGGATCGGTGCGATCAAGGGCGCCAGTTTTGACATCCACTATCTGGTGCAGGACCCCGTGACCCGGGAGGACTGCGTCCGGGCCTCAAGCCATCTGGCGTTTGTCGACGAGGCCACCGGGCGGGTGCTGCGGCTGACTCCGGAGCAAAAGGCGATGCTCGCCCGGTTCACTCCGGATCCTGCGGATTCCGAAAAACCGGTCCCATAGCCTCTACTTGGGCCGAGCTATCGTCCCTAGGATGGACAAGCCTCGGCACCCGGCCCGGGAGCCAAGGAGCGCATCTTATGGTCAACAAACGAGGACAGCTAATGGCGAACAAAGGCAAGAAAAAAGCCCAGAAGAAGACCTGGAAAGAGCTCACGCCGATGGCGAAGGTCGGAACGGTGACCGCGGCTGTTGTTCAGCTCTCCTTACTGGTCGCCGCCCAGCGGGATATCTCACGCCGGCCGGCCGAACAAATCCGAGGCAGCAAAACGATGTGGCGGTTGGCGACCCTGGTCAACTTCGTCGGCCCGGGCAGCTATTTCACTTTTGGCGTCAAGCGCACGGCCGCCAAGTAGCAACCAGCGCCGGAAACACGCTCAGCCTCCGGTCGGTACTTTCGGGCTCCCCGATGATGCCGGCGTTCAGCTTAAGCCTGTAAATTGAAGGCATGACCCCAGCCAAAAAGCCTGCCATGCACCGCGCCCTCGGCATCTCCAAGGAGATCGAAGATGCGGCCTGGTTTGTGCTGGGGCCGGGGTTGCTGGGCAAAGCGTCTGCCCTGGACGGCCGCACCAAAACATGGTCGGTGCCGGCGGCCACGGAGTTGCTGGGTCGCCTTGAGCGCGGGGTCCCGGATCCCAAGGCGCCCATGATGACCAACCTGCGGCAGAACCTGCAGGACGCCTCCCGGGGTGCCAAGCAATTGGCCGTCGAACTGCTCTTCCTACAGTCCCTGCCGTTGGCACACGAGGTGAAATCCCTCAAGGTCAAAAGGGCGCGGGTGGCCGAAGCGGCTACCTGGCTGGAGCCGCCCCTGGAACTGCCAATCGAGTTGTACGCGGGCATGACGGACCATGGCGTCATCCGGGACCGCACCGCGGAATTCAACTGGACCATCTGGGACCACCTGAGCTGGCTGTGCCGGCTGGTTCAGCATGTTGCCCGGCGTCCTGCCGGTGAAGTTGCGGCCGCGGTGAAGGACCCGTTGGCCTTCCACCGGCTGGTTGCCGGCACACCCGATGACCAGCCGGCCATCCGCCGCAGCATCGAATTCCTGGTCTGGCCCAGCTACTTCGAACCAGTTGTGGCCGACGTCGAACGCCAGGAGATCCGTGATGCCTTCGCGTCCCTGGTAGGTGGGGCGAAGGGCGAGAGCGACGAGGAGATCTCCGCGGACATCCACCGGATCCGCCTGCACCTCGACGAACAGGCCGGCCAACGGATCGACTGGTACTCCCGGCAGCTGGTGAGCCAGTGGCGCAAGGTTGGTGACCCCGGGCGCCGGGCCTGGCTGCTGCGCACCCACCACGACAACGCCGAGCTGCTCAGCAGCTGGCAGGCCGAGGAATCGATCACGCTCGATGTTGAGCACCTGCGGCTGCTGGACCCCGGTGTTACCGCCGGGCTGGTCCAGCACGCCGTCGACGAGGACTACAAGCACCTCGGCTACGTTGAACGGGAAGACACCAAGACCGCCGTCTTCGCCTTTTTGGGGGTGATGAAGCCCGGCGACCTGGCCCTGTATCAGAGCTCGGGCACTGTGCGGTTGGGGGTCGTCCTCGGTGAACCTGAGCACCGTGACGACAACCGCCGGCTGGGCCGGAAGGTCCGCTGGTTCGACGAGGCACACACCATGACCGAACTGCCCCGTCATGTTCAGCGGCAACTCGCCACCTCCGGGATCGTCGTCGACATCACCCGAGTCATCCAGGCGCTGGAGGTACTGCTGCCCGCTGAAGCGGAAGCCGGGCCAAGCGAGGGTGTAGAACCGGCCGCCGTCGTCGAACCTGCCTGTGAAGGGTTCCGCCCGCTGACGCCGGAGTTCGCTCAGTCGCTGCACATGGACCTGGAGCCGCTGCAGGAGATCGCCGAACTGCTGGAGGAGAACCGCCAGTTGGTGCTGTACGGGCCGCCCGGAACCGGCAAGACGTATCTGGCCAAGCACCTTGCCGCCCAGCTCGCCGGCGACACCACCGACGAACGCGTCAAGCTGGTGCAGTTCCACCCTTCGTACGCCTATGAGGACTTCTTTGAGGGCTTCAGGCCGGATAAAACCGACGAGGGCCAGGTGTCCTTTAAGCTCGTGGCCGGGCCGCTGCGCCGCATCGCCGAGGAAGCCGCGAAGCCGGGAAACGAGAGCAAGCCGTACTTCCTGATCATCGATGAGATGAACCGGGCGAACCTGGCGAAGGTTTTCGGTGAGCTGTATTTCCTGCTCGAATACCGCGATGACCGGATTTACCTGCAGTACAGCCCCAACGAGCCCTTTACACTGCCGGACAACCTCTACATCATCGGCACCATGAACACCGCTGACCGGTCCATTGCGATGATGGACGCCGCCATTCGCCGCCGCTTCTCCTTCATCGAACTCCACCCTGAGACCGCGCCGGTGCAGGGAACGCTGCTGCGTTTCCTGCAAGCCCGGAACCTGGATACGACGCCGGCCCTGCTGATGGACGCCCTCAATGACGCCATCGATGAGTGGGACCGGGATCTGATGATCGGTCCGTCCTATTTTATGAAGCCGTCCGCGCAGACGTCCAAGGGCCTGCGGCGGATCTGGAAGTACGAGCTGATGCCGTTGCTGGAGGAGCACTACCATGGGCAGCTGAACCGTGCGCAGCTTCAGGAGCGGTTCGGACTTGACCAGCTCCTTGACCGCCTTGCGCGCGTCTAGCCAGCCCGGCCGGGCAGGCCACGGTGTGGCGGGTTCCGCGCCGATCCGCAGGGTTGTCCTGGACGAGCTTTCCAGCGGTGTGGTGGAACGGCTTGACCCGGCCAGCGCGGCCTATATTAATGGCAGCGGCCTGGCCAAGTCCTCGCCGATGGGCATGGGCATCTACCGGATCGAGCCCGTAGGGAAGATCGGTGCGGTGCGCACCCCGACGGTGCAGCTTGAGGTCCGGCCCAAGGAGCGGCTCGGCCTGGCCCGGTTGCTGTTCCTGCTCGGCTACGCCGGGGATCAGGGGTTCCGGGAGGATACCGTCACCGCGGTGGAAGAGGCGGATCTGTGGAGCGCGCTGGCACAGTCGCTCGCCCAGCTCTCGGACCGGGCGCTCAGCCGAGGTGTGCTGCAGGGCTACCTGAATGTTGATGAATCGCTCCGGACGGTCAAAGGGCGGATTCGGATGTCGGACCAGATCTCGCGCCGGCCCGGCATGCTGGTGCCCCTTGAAGTTTCCTACGACGAGTTCACCGAGGATATCGCCGAAAACCGTATCCTGCGGGCGGCGTTGGAGAGGATGTCCCAGGTTTCGGGTGTGCGGCCGGACGTGCTGAGCCGGCTCCGCCAGCTCAAGGGCAAGCTCGCGGCCGTGACCCGCCTGCAGTCCGGTGCGCCCCTGCCGGTGTGGCGGGCCAGCCGGATGAACACGCGATACCAGTCCGCGTTGCGGCTGGCCGAAGTCATCCTGCGCCATTCTTCGGCGGAGGCCGGGGACGGTACCCAACAGTCGGCGTCGTTTGTTGTTGATATGTCCGTGGTGTTCGAGGACTTTGTGGGTACGGCGCTCCGCGAGGCTATGGCCGCATTCCCGGGGGAGATGCGGCTGCGGTACAACGCGCTGCTCAATGAGGCCGTCCGCGACTCTGACCGGATCGTGGTGCAACCCGGTGCTGTCCACCTGCTTGGCGGACGCCCGGTGATGGTCTACGACGCCAGGTACCAGGCCGCTGCCGACGCCGGGGCGTCGCTGTCCGGGGACCACTACCGGATGCTGGCGTACTGCACGTCGCTGCGGGTTCCGACGGCGTGGCTCATCTACCCGGGGGCGGGGGAGATCAAGCTGCGCCGGATCCTCAACACTGACATCGATGTGGTGGAGTTTCCGCTCGACCTGTCGCAGCCGCCAGCGGAAATCCTGGCCTCCATCGCGGACCTCGCTCAGCAGTCCTGGGGCGAAGTGGTGCGTCAGGCGAGTATCGGACGCTGACCGGCGCTTTGCTAACCGGCTTCCGCTTGCACGGAGACAGACAGCAGATGGCTCAAGAGGGCTTTCTCCGGCTGGCCGGGGTGGTTCGCTACATGCCAGCGGAGCTTTTCGCGGACCGCCGCCTCTTCGGGCTTCGTGTCAGCGAGAATCGAATCAATAATCCCGGAAACCTGGAGGCGCAGGGGGCCAAGGTCGGAGTCGACCTCGGGGGACCGGCGGTACTCCTGCCGCAGGGAGCCGGGGAATGACCTCGGCGGCCGGCTTGATGTCCGCAGCGATGTTGTGGACATCAGTAACTTCGGCATTTGGTGCTCCCGGGGGATATTGGTACGTGTAATCGCGGACCGGTAGTGTCCGCGTCCCCCAGAGAGTGATGTTACCTGAGGCACATCGGTCTGTCTCGTGAAGCCGGAAGAAGTTTTTTTTGGAGTCGTCGCCCTGGCTTCCAGTCTTCGCGGAGCGGACTGACTATCAGCGGTTCTCGCCGTCGAGGCCACCGCGCGCGCGGCGGTGGCTTGCCTGCAGGAAATCGTGGAGTTGCTCTTCCAGCACTGAAAGGTCCTTGAGTTCACATTCCCAGACGGTGAGGACGTCCCAGCCGGAGCTTTCAAGCTGACGGCGTTGTTCGACGTCGCGGTTCCGCGTTCTCTCGCGTTTGGTGCCCCAGAACTCCGCATTGGTTTTGGGCGCGTGCTGCCCGACCCGGCAGTTGTGAAAGTGCCAGAAGCAGCCGTTGACGAAAATGACTTTGCGCCGGCTCGCGAAGACAAGATCCGGCTTGCCCGGCAGCCGGCCGCCACCGGCGGTGCCGTGCAGTCGGTAGCGGTAACCCCTGGCATGGAGTAATTTCCGGACCAGTAGTTCAGGCTTAGTGTTTGTGCTCCGGATGCGCGACATGTTCGCGCTGCGCTGCTCGGGAGTCAGCTTGTCCGCCATGGGTTGCGTCCAGGTGGTCTTGGCCGGCGTCGAGCGGTTGCTAGATCTCCCGCTCCGGGTGTTCGCCGAACTGGAAATGGCGCCCGCTGACCGAAGTCGGTTCGATCTCGACGTAAAAGTCCTTCAGGGTAGGAACCCACGGCTTGAGGCCCAGTGCCTCCGCGGCTGCGATATCGGCGGACTGGTCCAGCACCCGTGCCGTTCCGCGAAGAACAATCGACCATGCCTCGTCGGAGAGGATGCCATCCGTTTCGAACAAGACCTTGGAATTGATGGTCAGTTCCGCGAGTTTGTTGCCGGGCGCCGTCCGGAGGTAGAGCTTCCGGTGGCTCACGGCATAGTTGACCGGAAAGATATCGGGTTCGTTGGCCACGAAGACAACAAGCCTGCCGTGTTGAGTGCCCTCAATCATTTTCCAGCTCTGATCCTCATCGAGGACGAGGATAGGGTTTCCGTCTGCATGTTCGAACATCATGGGTTCATTGTTCTGACTCCGGTAGAAAAGCGCTAGAGGCTAAAGGGGGAAAGCCAGCGCGAGTTTGCAGCCGTCCGCGGGCGCCGGCAAACTGTCGGACGCTCGCCGTAGCCTGTTGCCGTTCGCCTTGTCTGGGCCATCCCTGTCCTCAATCGAACGCTTGTGGATAACTTGGACGTCCAAAATGTGACGTCGGTTACCCTTAAGGCATTGTTTGGCTTCAGGCGTCTTGATTTCTATCGGGGGAACAGCTGACCATGACATCTCGCACCTCATTGTTCGTCCGCAAGCGCGTCTGCGCTGTTGTGCTCGCGTTGTCCCTTGTGCCGGTCACGGCCTGCACCGCCGGGGGAACAACGCCCGGCGCAACTGCATCGTCGGAGTCTTCGAGCCCGACGGCGCCGCCGACGCCCACTGCGACTCCCACTGCGAGCTACCGACCGGCCGATGCCTCGGGACGAGCGCAAAACGTACCCGTTCCGGTGCTGCCCGATGCTGCGAAAGCGGAGACAAAGGAAGGCTTAGAGGCGTTCGCGCGGTACTGGTTCAGCCAGTTGAATTTCGCCTACGAAACGGGAGTTTCGTCAGGACTGAACGCTGTCACGTCTCCAACCTGTGTGTTCTGTTCCAATATCGTGAGTTCTCTGGCGAAAAACTATGCAAGCGATCGATGGCTGGTCGGGGGCCACATTGAAACTCCATCATTGAGCACCACTTTCGCAAAGGAAGCTGATGGCCAGTACCAGGTCATTGTGCAGGTTCAGCAGGCAAGGATTGCCTATTTTGACGCGGGAGGGTTCGAAATCCGTGAATCAACGCAGCCGTCCGACACCGGAAACGTCATGCTCGCGACGTATGAGAGCGGTGCGTGGCGCCTCGTAGGATTACATCCAATCCGATGAATCACTTGAGTCTGTGCTGTCGACGGCTGCCCCACCGGATTGTGGCGGGCGCGGCAATAGCCTTCGGGCTTTGTCTTCTCTCTTACGTTGCCTACGCAGACGGTGATGACATCGATGCCGGTTTTGGCAACCAGGGCGTCAATGTCGGCGGCTGGCGGCTGGATCCGGCCTCGGGGAAGTTCGTGGCGCTCGAGCCCGGCACAGCGCTTTCCGATCCCAACCAGTACAAGTACGAACTTCAATGCCATCTTGGCGCCGGCGACTTTGATACGGAATGCCTTGCCGTCCTTGTGGATTGCAAAAGCGGCCCCGATGGCCAGGGCGGAATTCCCGTTGTTTGGCTGAAGGCCCCGGCCGGCGTGCCGAATCCAACGTGGACCTATCATTCGGGGCCCACGTGTCTCTTTGATCCGAGGCCGGCGGACGTGCTGGATCGAATCGCGGCCATGATGCAGGCGGAGTTCCAAAAATTGCCAATTGCTCCAGCATCAGTCACGGCCCAACCGAGTCCGCACACACTCCGGGGAGCCGAGACCAATTTCTTCGCTAATGCGACGGAGCAGCAGTTCGACATCACGATTCTGGGCCAGAAGGTGCACGTCTTCGCCAAGCCCGTCCAATACACCTGGGGCTACGGCGACGGGACCTCGCTGGGCCCACAGCTCTCGGGCGGTGGACCGCTCCCGCAGGACCGCTGGGGCGAAAAGACTGCCACAAGCCACGTCTACCCGGAAACCGGCGACTTTTCCGTGGTGCTGACGACACATTTCCAGGGCACGTATTCCGTCAATGGCGGCCCGCCGTTGCCTATCCCGGGCCAAGGACAATTCAGTTCGCCGCCGCAGACCATCAGCGTCTGGCGCTCCATCACCCGAAACTACGCTGACGACTGCCTGCGTAACCCGCTGGGTCAAGGTTGCCCTGGCATCGCGCCGCCTGCTCCTTAGCAGTGAGCCAGGCTTTCGGCCTGCGCCAGCTTCGCGCCGGCGCAGCCTAAGCCCGCAGTTCCCGGTCGATCCGCTCCATTCGGGCGTTCACCAGCTGGCCGCGAGGATCATCCGGGCCCATCAGCTTCGCTGCGGCGGCCGCGGCGGCCGTATCGACGGAGCCCATGTCGCTCAAGCACCACTGCAGCATAAGGCGCGCATCACCACTGGCACGGACGGAGGCGCCAACCGCTTCGTTGAGTTCGTCGCGCAGGAATCCGATGGCGAGGTTAGCTGACCGGTTGAGGAATCTGGCCGGATAGGCCGCAAACGCAGCAGCAACGCGGCCGGCCCGCAAATGGCGGGCAACCCGTGCAGCATCGGAATCTACCGTGACGCCGGCTGCAAAACGGTAAGGGTTTGCTTCCACCACATTGCCCAGGAGGCTGCGGATCCGGTGCATCTCGGTCCGGATGGCTGCCGCGGTACCGGCATCGCCGTGAATTTCGTAGGCCAACTCGTCGGCGCTCCAGCCCTGGGTACGGGATGCCAGCAGCGCCAGGATCTCGGCGCGGCGCAGTGTCAGCGGGCGGAGAGTATCGCCGTCGAGCGCGGCCGAAGGAGCGTCCCCCAGCAGTCTCAGCTTCAGCGCTAACGTACTTCCGGCGTCGCGATCCGGTCCGGCGGGAGGGGTCGCGGACTTCAACAGCTCCTCGGCCAGCCGCACTCCGCACCGCACCAGGCGAAGACTGTCCGGCGTGACCGACTCGAATGGGCCGGATACATCCAAGACTCCGAGGACGTCCCCAGTCAAAGGGTCACGAATCGGTGATGCCGTGCAGGCCCAGTCGTGATGCGTGCGCACGAGGTGCTCGGCGGAGAAGAGTTGCGCCGGAACCCCCGTTACCAGCGCCTCGCTGATGGCATTGGTGCCCACTCCCGATTCGGACCAGTCGGCGCCCTCGACAAACTCCAAGGAGTCCGCGAGCCGCAAGGCTTGCCTGCTGCCAATCCGCCACAAGACTTCGCCCACATGGTCCGTGACGATCAGCAGATGGCGCCCGGTCGCGGTCTCATCCGCCAGCAGTTGGGACAGCGCCGGCATAGCCGCCGCCAACCGGTGGCCGGCACTCAAGGAGCGTGCTTCGGAAACTTCATGCCGGTGAACGGGCCGGTGCTGATCCGGGTTGATGCCCAGCGCGAGCGAACGCTGCCAGGATTTAATCAGCGACGGCGGCAGGCGCGGATCGGGAGCGCCGGAAATGGTTGCCTCGTGTGCCGCCCGGAGCGTCCGGGCGTACTCCTCGGGCGCGGAAAACCTGAGGTCCGCGGAGTTCAGGATCGAGCTGTTGCTTAGCCCCATACTGACCCTCCCAACTCGCCATCGAATCGTTGCACCCGTCCAGGCAAGGCAGGCCACCGGCCGCCGGAGACGGAGGGCAGTAGCTTGGCAGACCTGTGTAACCCGATTGTAACCCCCCGCGAACTGTACTTGTGATGCGGGTCACCGCATGGTCTGGACGTTATGCAAGGGGAACGGCCCGCCGTCAGCAAGGGAAAGAGGAAAGATGCCTGAGACTCCAAACAGCGTGGTTGAGACGTGGCTGGTGCACTTCGATGAGGCGCTGCGGAACCACAACATTGACGCCGTGCTGGAACTATTCGACGACGATTCGTACTGGCGCGATTTCGTCTCGTTCACCTGGAACCTCAAAACCCTCGAGGGCAAAGAGGACATTCGGCGGATGCTCGATGCGACACTGAACGACGTGCAGCCAAGGAACTGGACCCTCGCCGAGGATGCCACCGGCGACGCTGCGAACGCCGAGGCGTGGGTAAACTTCGAGACCGCCCAGGCCCGGGGGTACGCCCACCTGCGGATCCGGAACGGCAAGTGCTGGACCCTGCTGACCACCATGCAGGAGCTCAAGGGCTTTGAGGAGAAAAAGGGAGCCAAACGGGAGAAGGGCGTCGCCCACGAGATCACCAGGGGCCGCAAGTCCTGGCTTGAACTAAAAGAAGAACAGGAAGCCCGGCTCGGCTACCAGGACCAGCCCTACACGGTCATTATCGGCGGCGGCCAGGGCGGAATCGGGCTGGGGGCCCGGCTGCGCAGGCTCGGCGTGCCCACCATCATCATTGAGAAAAACGAGCGCGCGGGTGACTCCTGGCGGAACCGCTACAAGTCCCTCCACCTCCACGACCCGGTCTGGTACGACCACCTGCCCTACATCAAGTTCCCGGACGACTGGCCGGTCTTCGCGGCCAAGGACAAGATCGGCGACTGGCTGGAAAACTACACCCGGATCATGGAGCTGAACTACTGGTCCAAGACCGAATGCACCAACGCACGCTTCGATGAATCCACGAAGGAATGGGTGGTGGAGGTGGTGCGCGACGGCGAACCGGTCACCCTGCGCCCCAAGCAGCTCGTCTTCGCCCTGGGCGTCTCGGGATACCCCAGCGTCCCCGCGTTCGACGGCGCCGAGTCCTTCCTGGGGGAGCAGTACCACTCCTCCAAGCACCCGGGCGGCGGAGACTGGACCGGAAAGAAGGCCGTGGTCATCGGCTCCAACAATTCGGCCCACGACATCTGCGCCGACCTCTGGGAACACGGCGCGGACGTCACCATGGTGCAGCGTTCCTCCACGCACATCGCCCGCAGCGAATCGCTCATGGACCTCGCCCTTGGCGGTTTGTACTCCGAAAAGGCACTGGCCAACGGCGTCACCACGGAGAAGGCCGATCTGCTCTTTGCCTCGTTGCCCTACCGGATCCTCCCCGAAGCGCAGATCCCGGTCTACGCGGAGATGGCCGAGCGCGACGCGGAGTTCTACGCTCAGCTGGAGGCCGCAGGCTTCGACCTCGACTTCGGCGTCGACGGCTCCGGACTTTTCCTGAAATACCTGCGCCGCGGCTCCGGTTACTACATCGACGTCGGCGCCTCACAACTGATCATCGACGGCCGGGTCAAGCTGGCCAACGGTGAGGTCGGGAAGATCACCGGGAACGCCGTCGTAATGGCCAACGGCACCGAGCTGGAAGCCGACGCCATCATTTACGCCACCGGCTACGGATCAATGAACGGCTGGCTGGCCGATCTGGTCTCACCCGAGGTGGCCGACGCCGTCGGCAAGTGCTGGGGATTTGGTTCGGAGACACCCAAGGATCCCGGGCCGTGGGAAGGCGAACTGCGCAATATGTGGAAGCCCACCAACGTGGACAACCTTTGGATCCACGGCGGCAACCTGCACCAAAGCCGGCACTACTCCAACTATTTGGCGCTCCAACTCAAGGCCAGGATGGAGGGGCTGCCGACGCCGGTCTTCGAGCGTCAGCCCACGCATCACACACGCTGACCCGGACACGCCGTGACATTCACAGCCCCGGGAACCACACTGGGGTGACGGCCTCCTGCTGTGACAATCCAACGACATGCCGTGGATGCGCCTGACCGGGCGCATCCACGGCCCGAAATGCGAAGGAAACCACCATGAAAGCAGCACGATTCCATGCCCGTGAGGTTCTCCGGATCGAAGATATTCCGGAGCCGGAGCTGCGCCCCGGAGCGGTGAAGATCGCCGTCGCCTGGTGCGGGATCTGCGGGACTGACCTGCATGAATTCCTGGAAGGGCCGATCTTCACCCCGCCGCCCGGCCACCCCCACCCGATTTCCCACGAGGAAGCCCCGGTCACCCTGGGGCACGAATTTTCCGGCACCATCGAGGAACTGGGGGAGGGTGTGACCGGGCTCGCCGTCGGAGACAGCGTGGTGGTGGAACCATATATCGTCTGCAACGAATGCGGCCCGTGCCTCAGCGGCCACTACAACCTGTGCACCAAACTCGGCTTCATCGGCTTGGCGGGCGGCGGCGGGGGCCTGAGTGAGAAGGTCGTCGTCGACACCCGGTGGGTCCACCCGGTCGGCGACATCCCGCTGGACGAAGCCGCCCTCATCGAACCCCTCGCGGTGGCCTATCACGCCGTCGGCAGGGGCGACGTCAAGGCCGGGGACGTCGCCGTCGTCGGCGGTGCGGGCCCGATTGGCCTGCTGACCGCAGCGGTCCTCAAGGGCCTGGGCGTCACAACGATCGTCACCGAGCTCTCGGCGGCCCGGAAGGAAAAAGCGATGTCCTCGGGAGTCGCGGACCATGTGCTGGACCCGAGCTCGGATGACGTCAAGGCGCGGGTGCTGGAACTGACGGCCGGTGCGGGGGCGGACGCAGCCTTTGAATGTGCCGGCGTGAATGCCGTGCTGGACACCATGCTCGACGTCGTGAAACCGGCCGGCGTCGTCGTCAACGTCTCGATCTGGGGACGTCCGGCCACCGTGGATATGCAGAAGGTCGTCCTGAAGGAAATCGACCTCCGCGGCACCATCGCCTACTGCGGCGATCATGAGGCCGCGATCAAGCTCGTCCAGGAGGGAAAGGTTGACCTGAAACCCTTCATCACGGGACGAATCGCCCTGGATGATCTCGTGGACAAGGGCTTCGACACCCTGATCCACCACAACGACACCGCGGTCAAGATCATCGTCCACCCGTAGTGATCCGGGTCCCACCCGGAATAGTTGCAGGCGCCGCGCAGTTGCAGCCAGTGAACCCAATCCCTGGTGAAAGGAACTGCGCATGCTGTTTTCCCCGATGACTCTCGGCGAGCTGGAACTGCCCAACCGACTTGTGATGGCGCCGCTGACCCGCGTCCGCTCCGGTAAGGAAGGCATTCCCGGCCCGCTGGTTGTCGAGCACTACCGGCAGCGGGCATCCCTCGGCCTGATAGTCAGTGAGGGCACGTATCCCAGCCATACCGGCCGGGGGTTCCCGGGCCAGCCCGGCCTGGTGACCGAGGAACAGCTCAAGGGCTGGGCCAACGTCACCTCCGCCGTTCACGCCGAGGGCGGCAGGATCTTCGCCCAGGTCATGCACGCCGGACGCGTCACGCACGAGGACACCAACGGTGGCCACCAGGTGGTTGCGCCCAGCGCCATCGCGATCGACGGCGAGACCCGCACCTACGAGGGCAAAAAGGCGTACCCCGTCCCGCACGCCCTGACCGCCGACGAACTGCCGGGCATCGTCCAGGAGTTTGTCACCGCTTCCCGCAATGCGATCGGTGCAGGGTTCGACGGCGTCGAACTGCACTCCGCTAATGGCTACCTGCTGCACGAATTCCTGGCACCGTCCGCCAACCAGCGCGACGACGTCTACGGCGGTTCCCCGGCGAACCGGGCGCGCTTTGTGATTGAAGTGACCCGGGCCGTGGTGGACGCCGTGGGTGCCGACCGGGTTGGCATTCGCATCTCTCCCGAGCACAATGTGCAGGGCGCGGTGGAGGTTGACGCCGCCGATATCAAGGCAACGTACGGCCAGCTCGTGGATGCCTTGGCCCCGCTGAAGCTCGCCTACCTCAGTGTGCTGCACCAGGACCCCACCGGCGAGTTGGTGCAGGATCTGCGCACCCGGTTCGGCGGCACGTTCCTGCTGAACACGGGCTTCGGTGTTATCACCACCCGGGAGGAAGCCACCGCGCTGGTCGCTGACGGCCACGCTGACGCCGTCGTCGTCGGACGCCCCGCCATCGCCAACCCGGACCTGGTCCGCCGCTGGCAGGAAGGGCTCCCGGTCAACGAACCGGACCAGTCCACCTTCTACGGCGAGGGCGCCAAGGGCTACACGGACTACCCGGCGTACCAGAACTAGGCCCCGGGCCGCAGCACCCCCCGGAATACCTCCCGCGGGTGGACATGTCCCTCCTCGATCACTGTGACCGAGGGACATGTCCCTCCGCGATCACCAACAGTGGGCAGAATGCCATTCTGCCCACTGTTGGTGTTTAAGAATGGGCATGTGCCACCGGATTGGGCTCCAAGAATGGGCATGTCCCGTCGGCCCTTGGAAGCACGGATGGGCATGTCCGGTGTGGGTCCGGGCGCAGCGCCCATGCCTATCCGAACGGCGCAGTCCTATAGGATTTGACCATGCAACCAGCTTCATCCGGGAACCTGTCTCAGGGCCGACCCGCAGGCCGACCCGTTAGCCGACAGGTCCTTGCAGACCACGTCTACGAGGAACTCCTGGCGTCCCTGATGGACGGCCGGATGGAACCGGGGGCCGTGGTGAGCATCGACGGTACCGCGCGGGAACTGGACGTGTCCCCCACTCCGGTCCGCGAAGCGCTGGCCCGGCTCGAACACACCGGCATGGTGCGCCGGGTGGCGCTGAAGGGCTATCGTGTGGCGCCGGTGTTTACCCAAGAGGACTTCGCGGAACTGATGGAGGCACGGCTGGCCATTGAGCCGGTCAATGCCCGGCTCGCCTGCGCCAGGCTGACGCCGGAGCATCTCGCCGAGCTGGGCCGGGCCGTCGCCGATCTCAGGTCCGCGCCGCGGGGACCATCGTTTGCCGAATACCGCGACTATCTGGAGGCGGACGAGAGGTTTCATCGGCTGATAGCGGAGTTCACCGGAAACCAGTTTATGGTCGCCGCCTATGCGGCGCTTGGCGGGCAGGTCCAGCGTTTCCGCCTCTTCGGGGGAGTGGGAATCACCGACGCGGAGTACGCCATCGCCGAACACGAGTCCGTCCTGGACGCCCTAGCAACCGGGGACCCGGACCGGGCCGCGGCAGCCATGTCCGACCACGTGTACAGGGTACGTGGCCGGGCCATCGCGGACGCGCCCGCCGGCTGAGCGGGCCCCTCAGGGAACCTCACAACTGACCCCTTCACAGATAGGGACCGTCCCTATAGGATCTTTGATTGTTGCCAGCAGTCATGGATGTGACCTTGACAACACTCATTTGATAGTAAATCCTATAGGAAACAGGATTCCACGAAGGAGTGAACCCATGGCCTATACAGCCGAAAACTGGCCCATCACGGCAGCGTTGCTGCAGTTCCCTGGCGTTGACGCCGCGGGAACCCCGATCAACGACGCTGAGGCAACGGCGTGGGCAGCGGTACTGCAGGAAGTCAAGGACGCTGGTTTCACCAACGCGGACCTCACCGACAGCTGGGTCCGCCCCGGCGACCTGAGCCCCACCCGCCTCGCCGAGTTCAAGCAGACCGCCGACAACGTCGGCATCGGCATTCCCGTCATCTCCGCCATCCGCCGCAGTGTCATCGAGGAGCGGAATTGGGAAGCGAACCTGGCCTACAGCCACCGAACCATCGACGCTGCCGCCGAGCTTGGCTGCGAGGTGGTCTCGTTTGGACTCCACCAGGCGCTCACCGCCGAACAGCAGAAACAACTGTGGTTCTGGACAGTCGAAGGGCACAAGGACCCGGTGGGCGACAAAGAGACCTGGGCCAAAGCCGTCAGCCGCCTGCGTGAACTGGGCCGGCACGCCGCCGACGCGGGCCTCCTGCTCTCGCTTGAAATGTATGAAGACACCTACCTGGGCACCGCAGACTCATCGGTGCAGCTGGTGCAGGACATCGGACTGGATAACGTCGGCCTCAACCCGGACCTCGGCAACCTGATCCGCGTGCACCGCCCGATCGAGGACTGGCGGGAGATGGTTGCCAAAACACTCCCGTACTCCAACTACTGGCACATGAAGAACTACATCCGCGACGAAAACCTCGCCCGCGACATGTACGTCGCGATGCCGGCGCCGATGGAAAGTGGCCTGATCAACTACCGGGAGGCCTTCCGGATCGCCCTCTCGGTCGGCTTCCAAGGCATCCTGTGCACCGAGCACTACGGCGGCGACGGCCTCAGTGTGACGGCCAGCAACCAGGACTACCTCCGCGGCCGCATCTTGCCCAAGACCGACGGCTATCCGCTCGGCCGCAGCCAGGTGGCCCAGGGCCGCCAGCAGCCGGCCGCTGCGGAACTCGCCGGCGTTTAGGCCAGTTCCCGACGGCGGGTCGCTGACTTCCGCTGCTCCTGCTCCACTTCGGAATTACCTCCACCACGGATTCAAAGAGGAACCATGACCCAGATCTTCGACAACCCCGCGGACTTCGCGGATGAGGCGTTGGACGGCTTTGTGGCAGCCAACCGAGGCTACGTAGCCCGTGTGGACGGCGGCGTCGTCCGATCCACCGAGGTACCCGCCGGACAGGTCGCACTGGTGGTTGGCGGCGGCTCCGGCCACTATCCCGCCTTCGCCGGACTCGTCGGCCCCGGACTTGCCACCGCGTCGGCCTGCGGCAACATGTTCGCTTCCCCGGCAGCCGGCCAGGTCTACCGGGTCGCGAAGGCCGCCAACGCCGGCGGTGGCGTGCTGCTGAGCTACGGCAACTACGCCGGGGACGTGCTGCACTTCGGCCAGGCGCAACTCCGCCTCAACGCCGAAGGTATCGAAACGCGCACCGTCTTGGTCACTGACGACATTGCGAGCGCTCCGCTCGAGCAGATCGAGAAGCGCCGCGGAATCGCAGGTGACCTGACCGTCTTCAAGGTCGCCGGCGCCGCCGCCGAGGCCGGACTGACGCTGGACGACGTCGAAGGGCTGGCCATCCGGACGAATTACCGGACCCGTTCCCTCGGTGTCGCGTTCGAGGGCTGCACGCTTCCCGGCGCCAGCGAACCGCTCTTCCACGTACCCGCCGGGCAGATGTCCCTGGGCCTGGGCATCCATGGTGAACCGGGAATCTCCGAACACCCTATGCCCACGGCCTCGGAACTCGCCGAACTGCTCGTCTCCAGGTTGCTCGCCGACAAGCCGCACGACGCCGGTGACCGCGTGGTGGCGATCATCAACGGCCTCGGCACCGTCAAGTATGACGAACTGTTCTTGCTCTTCGGGAAAATCGAAAAGCTCCTCGTCGCGGCCGGTCTCACAGTTGTGGAACCGGAATGCGGTGAACTTGTTACCAGCCTGGACATGTCAGGGCTTTCCCTGACCCTGCTCTGGCTTGATGACGAACTCGAACGGTACTGGGGAGCACCGGCGGACACGCCGGCGTTCCGCAAGGGAAACCTGGGTCCGCGCCGCCCGCGCCAGCAGGCGCTGGTCGAAACGGAAGCGGCAGCCGACGTCGAACACCCCACCGCGGCAGCGGCGGGCCTCGGGCTGCGGGCTGCGGCAATCCTGGGCCAGGTGCGCGACGTCGTCGTCGAGCATGAAGACGAATTGGGCCGCCTGGACGCCATCGCCGGCGACGGGGACCACGGCATCGGGATGCGGCGCGGCGTCGACGCAGCCGTCACGGCGGCCGAGCAGGCGGTGGCCCTCGACGGCGGCGCCTCGGCTGCCCGGGTCCTCACCGCGGCGGGGGAGGCCTGGAGCGAGCGCGCCGGCGGCACCTCCGGCGCGCTCTGGGGTTCCGCCGTCATTGCCGCCGGACTTGCGCTGGGAAACCGGGAGGACTATTCGGGAGCAGATGCCGCCGCCGCCGTCACCGCTTTTGCGGACGCCATCACCGAACTCGGCAAAGCAGAACCGGGAGACAAGACCATGGTGGACGCGTTGCTGCCGTTCAAAGACACATTTGTCACCGCGTTCGACGGCGGCGCGTCCGTCGCTGGGGCGCTCGCCGGCGCCGCCGCCGCAGCGCAGACCGCTGCCGAGGATACCGCCAAGCTCCGTCCGCTGAAAGGCCGCGCCCGGCCGCTTGCGGAGAAAAGCCTCGGCCACGCGGACCCCGGAGCCATTTCCTTCGCCCTTATTACGGCGCGGATTTCAGCGCACCTTAACACCGAACACCCTGACACCGCAGAGATCGATTTCGCGTCCGCCAACCCCGGACCGGCACAGCAAGGAGCACAGGCATGAGCACAGCAACAGGCTGGCGCGTTGTCATCGGCAACGATGAGGCCGGCGTCGAATACAAGATGGCGTTGAAGGCGCTGCTCGAGGCGGATCCCCGCGTCGCCTCAGTCCACGACGTCGGGGTCGGCGCCGACGACACCACCGCCTACCCGCATGTCGCCGTCGCTGCCGCCCGAAAAGTCGCCGACGGCGAAGCCGACCGGGCGCTGCTGATCTGCGGCACGGGACTCGGCGTCGCCATCTCGGCCAACAAGGTTCCCGGCATCCGTGCCGTCACTGCACACGACAGCTACTCCGTGGAACGGTCCGTGCTCAGCAACAACGCCCAGGTGCTCACTTTCGGGCAGCGCGTCATCGGCCTGGAGCTGGCTAAGAAGCTCGTGGGCGAATGGCTCAGCCACCGTTTTGATGAAAATTCTTCCTCCGCCGCCAAGGTGGACGCCATCTGCTCCTACGAGCCCGACTACACGAAAGCAGTCTGACCATGACCGACAACCTCAGCAGCGAGGCTGCACAGTCCATCGATGCGGCGGGTGCACTTAACGCCGCCCGCAAGATCGCCGTCGTCGGCTCCGGCTACATGGGTGGTGGGATCGCGCAGGTATTGGCCCTTGGCGGTGCCCGCGTAGCGCTGGCCGATGTGTCCGCCGAGGTGGCGCAAAAGAACTACGACCGGCTGCTGGCCGAATCCGATGAGTTTGTCGCCGCGGGGCTTTTCCCGGCCGGTTCCACCGAGATCCTGAAGCAGAACCTCTGGGCCGCCAAGGACATCGAGGAGGCCGTCGCCGACGCCGACTTCATCGAAGAAGCCGTCCCGGAAGTCATCACGATCAAGCACCAGACCCTGGCTCGCATCAGCGCCGCGGCCCGTCCGGACGCGGTCATCGGCTCCAACAC
Source organism: Arthrobacter sp. EM1 (assembly GCF_029964055.1). Lineage (NCBI taxonomy): Bacteria > Bacillati > Actinomycetota > Actinomycetes > Micrococcales > Micrococcaceae > Arthrobacter > Arthrobacter sp. EM1. The sequence continues at coordinate 438,741 of NZ_CP124836.1, forward strand.
CTCCACCATCTCCATCGCGGAACTCTCCGAACCGGTCACCAACCCGGGCCGGTTCCTGGGGGTACATTTCTCCAACCCGTCACCGTTCATCCCGGGCGTGGAAATCATTCCGCACGCCGGGACGACCGCGGCCACCATCGGCGCCGTCCGCGACCTTGTCCACGCGGCCGGCAAGCAGACCGCCGTCGTCAAGGACGTCACCGGTTTTGTGCTCAACCGCCTGCAGTATGCGTTGTTCCACGAGGCCGCCCAGCTGGTGGAGCAGGAGATTGCGACGGCCGAGGACATCGATACCCTGGTCCGCACCACCTTCGGCTTCCGGTTGCCGTTCTTTGGGCCGTTCGCCATTGCCGACATGGCAGGGCTGGACGTCTACAACTTCTGCTACAAGTCGCTGCAAAGCGAATTCCCGGAACGCTTTGCGACGCCGAAGATCCTCAGCGAGCTGGTCGACGCCGGAAAGCTGGGCACCAAGACCGGTGCCGGTTTCCTCAACGTCCCCGCCGAGCGTACTCCCGAGCTCATCGCCTACCGGAACAAGGCCTATGTGGCGATGCAGAAGCTCATCGACGATCTCGGCCCCGCGCCCATCAACTAGCACTGCCACTTCCACTTTTTATCCGTTCAGGAGCAGCTTTATGAGCATTTTCCCCGCAGCACGCACAGTCATCATCACCGGCGCCGTTTCGGAGCGTGGCATCGGCCGTGCCACCGCCAACTACCTGGCCGCGCAGGGCTGGAACGTCGGCATCATCGACCTCGACGACGCCCGGTGCAAGGCCGCGGCCAAGGAACTCGCGGCCGAGTACGGCGTCAAGGCTTTCGGTGCCGGCGCCAACGTCGGCGACGAGGCCTCCGTCCGTGCAGCCATCGACGCGATCGAAGCCGAACTGCCGCAGATCGTGGCCCTCGCCAACGTGGCCGGCGTCAGCTCCCCGGTCCCGTACCTGGAACTCGACGCGGCCGAGTGGGACCGGGTCCTCGGCATCAACCTCAACGGCGTCCACTACGCCACCCGCCGGGTCGCCGAGTCCATGGTCAAGAACCGGATCGGCCGCATCGTCAACATCTCCTCAGTCTCCGCCCAGCGCGGCGGCGGCACCTACTCCAAAACCCCGTACTCCGTGGCCAAGGCCGGCGTGATTGGGCTGACCCGTGCCACCGCCCGCGAACTCGGTGAATACGACATCACCGTCAACGCGATCTCGCCGGGCCCCATCGATACCGACATTATGGGCGGGACCCTGAGCCAGGAACGCAAGGACGAGATGACCAAAGACCTCGTCGTGAACCGGGTGGGCTCCACCCGGGACATCGCGGCCGCCATCGCCTTCCTCATCAGCGAGGACGCCGGCTACATCTCCGGCCAGACGCTGAATGTGGATGGCGGACTCTACATGCACTAAGGAAGAAGCACCGTGGCACAACCGAGTAAGACCGCAACCTCCGGATTCGCGTCGTGGAGCAGGGGACGGAAGATCTATCTCGCCGTCGGGATCCTGGCCTGCCTGGCCGGGGTCATGATCATCGCCTTGTCCCGCTAGAGAACATCGTTTTGACCGCTCCACCCACCTGATTCACTCAACTAATCTGCTCGACGAGGAGTTTTGATGTCCGTTGTATCAACGTCCACCAGGGACCTTCTGGAGACCCCGGTCCTAAAATCGGCGATCTCCAAGGCGTCCCGCCGACTTATGCCCATGCTGGTCATCCTGTACGTGGTGGCCTTCCTGGACCGCACCAACGTGGGCTTCGCCGAAGCCGCCCTGGGCGTGGACAAGGGCATCACTGCCGGCGCCTACGCCCTCGGTGCCGGGATCTTCTTCATCGGCTACGCCCTGTTCGAAATCCCGAGCAACCTGCTCCTGACGAAGTTCGGCGCCAAGATCTGGCTGGCCCGCATCGCCATCACCTGGGGCATCGTCTCGGCGTGCTTCGCGTTCGTCCAGGGCGAGACGTCGTTCATCATCCTGCGCTTCCTGCTGGGTGTCACCGAAGCCGGCCTGTTCCCGGGCGTCATCATGTTCCTCGCCGCGTGGTTCCCCAACAAGGTCCGCGTCAAGATGTTCGCCATCTTCTACCTGGCCCAGCCGTTCTCCCAGATGCTGGGCGCGCCGCTCTCCGGCTGGCTGATCAACATCGGCGACCAGGTTCCCGGTGTCCAGGGCTGGCAGGTGATGTTCTTCAGCGAGGGCATGCTGGCAGTTCTCGCCGGCGTTGCAGCGTTCTTCTTCCTGATCAACAGCCCCCAGGACGCCAAGTTCCTGACCAAAGAAGAGAAGAGCGCACTCCTGGAGGTCATGGCACTGGAGGACACCGTCAAGGAAGAGTCCGGCCCGCGCGGCGTGCTCGCCGCCATGAAGAACGGCAAGGTCTGGTACTTCACCGTCATCTACTTCTGCCTCCAGATCGCCGTCTACGGTGTAACGTTCTATCTCCCGCAGCAGGTAGCCCAGCTCACCGGCCAGAAGGTTGGCCTTGCTGTCGGTCTGCTGGCCGCGATCCCGTGGTTCTTCGGTATCTTCGCCTGCTACTTCATCGGCAAGGCCGCCAACACGGTGGTCCGCCGCCGGGTCTGGGGCACCGGGCTGTTCATCTCCACCGGGCTGTGCATCTTCGGTTCCGCGTGGGCCGGCGCGAACCACCTGCCTGCCCTCGGCATCATCTTCATCACGCTGGCCGTGTGCAGCTTCCTTTCGATCGGCCCGATCGCCTGGTCCTACCCGACGGCGTTCCTGACCGGTACCGCCGCGGCTGCCGGTATTGGCCTGATCAACTCGCTGGGCAACCTCGGCGGATTTGTGGCACCGATCCTGCGGACCACTGTCAACCAGGCCACCGCCTCGGACACCGGGACCATGGGCGTCTACGCCCTCGGTGTGTTGCCCTTCCTGGCCGCGGCAATGATGTTCGCCACCAAGCGGTTCAAGAACAAAGCGGACGAACTGCTGGAGAAGTAAACCAAGCCGTTCCGCCCGATCCAGCAGAAAGCACCAACAATGCAGCAGCGCAGCGCCCTCCAATTCACCGCCGGCAGCATCCTGGTGGGTGTCAGCTCCAAGATGTACCTGGGATACCGGGACAGCCTGGACTGGCTGGAGCGGCTGCGGCATGTTGTGGACACCCGCCCGGCTCTCGCAGCCGGGCGGGTTGTCCCGTTTGTTATCCCCTCGTTCCCGGTGCTGCCGGCCGCGGCCACGCTGCTTGCCGGTTCGCCGCTGCTGCTCGGCGCGCAGAACTGCGGGTGGGCCGACGGGCCATGGACCGGGGAGGTTGCCCCGTCCATGCTCGCCGAGCTGGGCGTCGGGTTGGTGGAGATCGGCCACGCCGAGCGCCGGCGCCACTTCGGAGAAGACGACGCGCTGGTGGCGCGCAAGATCCGGGCCGCGGATGACGCCGGGCTCACGGCGCTGCTGTGCGTCGGAGAGGCCGACGCCGGCAATGCTAAGAGCGCCGCGGACGTTGTGTACCGCCAGATCCGGTCCGCCGTCGACGGCGACTGGGACCTTGCCTCGCGGCTCGTCATCGCGTACGAGCCCGTCTGGGCCATCGGTGCGCCGGAACCAGCCGCTGCCGGGTACGTGTCCGACGTCGTAGCGCGGCTCCGGAACAACCTTGCCGCCTCGGGACGGGCCGACTTGCCCATCATTTACGGCGGCTCAGCCAAGCCCGGACTCTTGCCGACACTGGACGGCGTTTCCGGCCTCTTCCTGGGCCGGTTCGCGCACAATCCGGTGAACTTCGGCACGGTGCTCGATGAGGCGCTCCTGCTGGCCGGGTCGGTTCACTCCTAGCCGGACTAGCTACCGGCCGCGACAGAGCGTTGGCACAGCCCGATGAACCCGCCCAGCTGCTCGAGGCCTTCGGGGTGCAGGGGCAGGTAGTTGGTGAGCTCAGGCGAACGGACCAGCACCGCGCGCCACTGGCCCCGGGACACCGCCACGTTAATCCGGTTCCGGGAGAGCAGGAATTCCATGCCGCGCGGGGCCTCGGCCACCGCCGAACACGCCATGGACACAATCACTACGGCGGCTTCCTGGCCCTGGAATTTGTCTACCGTTCCCACCCGGACGCCAGCCAGGGACGCGTCCTCCAAGGCCTCCCGGACCACGTTGACCTGGGCGTTGTACGCAGCCACCACCAGAATGTCCGCACCTGCCAGCGGCCGGGTGCCGTCCTCCGCATGCCAGCTCAGCCCCACATGGCGGCGTACCTGCCTGACAACTTCGGCGGCTTCCTCGACCGAGGACGTGGTGTTGCCGCTGTGCTCCACCAGCACCGTCTCGATCCCGGACGGAACTCCCTCGAGCCGGCGGAGGTCCGCGGCCGGGGCCGAGCGCAGCTTGCCGTCATACGAGAGTTCGGAGACGGCCCGGCACAGCTGCGAGGTCATCCGCCACGAGTCGGCCAGGAAGTAACCAAGCCCCGGCGGCAGCGTGGCATGGCTGGCCGAAACCCAGCTCAGCGCTGAGTCGTTCACGGGTTCGGGGTGGCTGCCCTGGCTGACCTGCGGCAACTGCTGGGGATCGCCAAGCAAGAGCAGGCGGCTGCTCGCCTGCGCCACGGCAAGGGTGTTGGCCAACGAGAATTGGCCGGCCTCGTCAATGACCAGCAGGTCCAGGGATCCGGCCGGAACGTTAGCGCCCGTTATCGTCCAGGCAGTCCCGCCGATCAGGGCGCCGCCCGGGGAAGCGAGCAGCCGCGCAACATCCTGCGCCGACCGTTGATCCCACGGGAGCGGTTCCTGGTGTTTGACGTCTTTGGCCACGCAGGCAGGATCGACGCCGGCCTTAGCCACAGCTGTTGTGAGCAGGTTCTCCACCACCGCATGGGACTGACCGACGACACCGACTTTCCAGCCGTTGGCTACCAGCCGGGCGATGACATGGGACCCCACGTGGGTCTTGCCCGTCCCCGGCGGTCCCTGGACCGCGACATAGGAATGGTCCAGGGACCTAACAGCCTCGGTGATGGCGTTAATAAAACGGTCCGGCCCCTCACCCGGCGCAGGCAGCGGCGCCCCGGAAACCAGCCGCGGCGGAACCCGGCGGACAAGATCCAGCGCCGGGTGACGCGGGAAACCAGGCGCCGCGGCTGTTAATCCGGCGGCGACGTCGCCGGAAAGGGTGGCCAAGGCCTCCTCAAGGCTTTTGGTCTGGATGGGCTGGTCTTCGGTCAGCGCCACGGGCACCTGACCGTAAGGTTCGATGCCACGGCGGAGCTTGTCGCGGATGATGACAGTATCCCGGCCGTCCTCGTGGCCGAGCTCCAGGACCTCCGTTCCGAACCACCCGTTGCGACCGCTCCCGTTTATCCCCGTCCCCTCGAGCCCGGCCGGGAGCGGCGGATCGTACATCCGGAACCAGGTGCTGCCTGCACGAAGATCGGAGCCAGGGCTAAGAGTGCCGATCAGCTTTACCCTCCGCTCCGGGAGCTTGGCACCTTCCTTGCGCCACTCCGTCAACACTTCAGCGTCCTCGACGAGGAAGACGTTGCGGTCCTGCTGGTGGTGGCTGTCGGGGCCGTTCTCGCAGCGGTCGAAGTGCGCCCACCAGAAGGCCTTCCGCTCGCGGCGGTGGTAGCTGACCGCCGCCGCCAGCATCGCAACGGCCCTCCGGTCGTTCCCGGACAGCCCGACGCCGGCCTCCGCCAGCCCGGCAAGCCTCACTTCCAGTTCATCGAGGTCAGCGGTTCCCGGTGCGGCGTCGGTGCCGGAGCCGGCGGTGGGGGGAGCAGCAGGGGAAGCCCCGCCGGCACCGTCCGGCCCGATGCCGCGCTCCCGTGCCAGGTCCAGGAGCCAATCACGGAGCGCCAGGGTGGAGAGGCAGTCGTACTCGTTATAGTCGGAGATCCCGGCGAGGATTGAGGCAGCCTCCCCGGCCCGGCCGTCGTCGCGTGCATCGCAGTAGTGGGCGTAGGCAACCACGGAGGCGCCGGCGTCCTTGACGTCCCCGGACCGCAGGTTCGTCCCCATATAGAGCGGCTCAAGTTTCTTGATGCTGTATGAATTCTCGGAGATTCGGATGCTGGTCCTGACCGTCTGGTACAGGTCCACCAGGAGTCCTTCGCGCAGCCACCGGTCGACGGTGTCCTCGCCGGCGACGTGCAGCACGGAGAGCTTCCGGAGGGCAGTCTTCTCGTAAGCGGCGTAGTGGTAGACGTGCATATCCGGATACTCCTGCCGGCGCTTCTGGACATAGTCGAGGAAGTCGAGGAACGCCTGCTTCTCTGCCTCCCGGCTGTGCGCCCAGAACGGCCGGAACACCCCTGCCAAGCCGGGCCCTGCCGGGGCCTCGACGACGCCGAACAGGTACTCCAGTCCCCAGACCCCGGTGGCGCTCTCCTGCCACAGCGGATCGCCTTCGAAGTCGAAGAAAATATCACCGGCGCTGGGAGGTGGCAGCTCCGCCAGGGAGTTCTCCGGGACCACCCGGTAGCTGAGGGCGTGTTCCGTTCCGTCCTTGACGTACCGGACTCCGCCGTCGGCAGCGCCAACCCCGCTCTGCATCCGGGCCTGGTCCTGCAGCCGCAGCAGGGCTGCGTTCGCTCCGGGAAGGTCAGCCTGGGCGAGTGCCCTGACCGTGAAGATCTTCCGGGCGTGCAGGGCTTTGCGCTGCGCCGAAGTCATCCGCGCCACCAGCAGCAAATCGTCTGTGGCCGCGGCCTGCTCCTGGCAGTAGTCGCAGCGGCCACAGGCGCTAAGCCCGGCCGCACCCCAGCGCACTTTCTGCGGCTGCGCCAGATGGGCGGCGGTCAACGCCACGAAACGGTCCCGGCGCTCGCGGAAGACCGGCAGGATCTCGGCCAGCTTGTGGTTGGTGCGGACGTAGTCGAAGCCACCACCCGGGAGCGGTACGGTGGCACCGAGAATCAGGGTCACGGCGGGGTCCGGTGTGATCCCGGCCTTCAGCAGCTGATCACCGTAGGCGGCCAGCTGGAGCAGCGCGGTCACCTTGGCATGGCGGGCCAATTTGGTGTCGAACACCGCGTAGCTGCCGTCGGCCTGGCGGACCAGGAAGTCGGAGCGGCCATGGAACTGGCCGTCAAAGAAGGCGGCCTGGAACACCACGTCTGCCCCCGAGCGCAGGGCTTCAAGGGATTCGTGGTGTTTGGACAGCAGCGTCGTGCGGTCCATGGCTTGGGCAGGCGCGACGTCGTACACCCCCCGCCCGGTGGCGGGATTCCAAGGACCGAACTCCTCGACAAAGCCTGCGAGGACCTTGAGTTCGTGGCGGTCACCGAGCACTGCCGCATGCTGGAGCATCTCGTCAGCTTCGAACCCGGCTTTGGGGGCACGGCCCAGCTTCTCGTCAAGCTTGCGCAGCACCTGATACTCACAACCGGCTGCCGTGACGAGGTCGCTCGCGGAAAAAACCAGGTCCGGTGCGGAACCCGGCACGTCCGGTTCAAGAAAAAACACTGTGCCCCCGATAACTGACGCGCTGCTGGTTCTAAGGCTGGGCCTGCGGGCGTCAGCGCCGACCGCCCTTCTGGTCCTCAAGCTATCAAAGCCCGCCGACATTCCGGCGGGCACCAGGGCTGGAACGCACTGGTTCCTGTCGTCGGTCGGGCGTATGGTCTGAAGACCATGACGGAACAGCAGCCTTTCGAACTTGTCCAGCGTTACCCGCATTTCGAGTTGCGGCACTATCCGACGCACGTGGTGGCCGAAGTCCGGGTCAACGCAAGCTTCGACCGGGCAGGCAACGCGGCCTTCCGATACCTCTTCAACTACATCAGCGGCAACAACGCTGCCCGGCAGTCGGTAGCCATGACCGCCCCGGTTGTGCAGGGCTTCGGCCCGTCCCAGAAACTGGCGATGACCGCCCCGGTGCTCCAAAGCGGGTCCCTGACCAGCGCAGACGGTGCGGCAGAGTTTGTGGTGGCCTTTGTCCTGCCGGCGGGAATGACAGCTGAAACTGCCCCGGTACCGTCAGATCCGAAGGTCAGGATCCGGACCGTGCCCGGGTCCTTCGTGGCCGCGAAGGTGTTCTCCGGCGGCGGCTCGAAGGGCGCTTTCGAGCAACGGAACCTGGAACTGCAGGCAGCCCTGACGAATGCAGGCCTACGCGCCGTGGGCTTGCCCCGGTTTGCCCGTTTTGATCCGCCGTTTAAGCCCTGGTTCCTCCGCCACAACGAGGTCCTCCAGGACGCCGAGCATCCGCGTGCCGGTGCCGGTGGGGAGACGCCCGGGGAAACGCCGGGGTAAGGCAAAATGGCAGGGTGACCAACCTCCCGCAGCGCCCGTCCCCGTCCGCCACCAGCAAGGCTCCGCACACGCAGGAGTCCGGCATTGCCGCGCAGATCGCCGCAGAGCTCGGTGTGCAGGCTTGGCAGGTCAAAGCCGCAGTGGACCTGCTCGACGCAGGGTCCACAGTGCCCTTCATTGCCCGCTACCGCAAGGAAGCCACCGGGACGCTCGATGACACCGCGCTGCGTGGACTGGAGGAGCGGCTGCGATACCTGCGCGAGTTGGAGGAGCGTCGCGGCACCATTCTCGAGGCTATCGCGGCGCAGGGGGCATTGACGCCGCAACTGCAGGCCGCCGTCGCCGGGGCCGATACGAAGTCGCGGCTGGAAGACATCTACCTCCCGTTTAAGACCAAGCGGCGCACCAAGGCACAGATCGCCCGCGAGGCCGGGCTTCAGCCGCTCGCCGAGGCGCTGCTGAAGCGGCCGGAGCTGGATCCTGAACGGGAAGCGGGCCGCTACCTCAACGCCGAGCACTCCATCGGGGACGCCGCGGCGGCGCTCGCGGGGGCCCGATCCATCCTGGTGGAACGTGTCGCGCAGGACGCGGACCTGGCAGCTGCGTTGCGCGAACGGCTCTGGACCCAGGGCCGGATGGTGTCCCGCGTGAAAAAGGGCAAGGACGCCGAGGGCCAGAAGTTCAAGGACTACTTCGAATTCTCCCAGCAGCCCGCCGGGATGCCCTCGCACCGCGTCCTGGCGCTGTTGCGCGGCGAAAAGGACGGCGTGCTGGAGCTGGATCTCGCCGAGGCTGAACCGAACGACGACGCCGCCCTCAACGCCGCCCGCAGCAGGTACGAAGCCGCCGTCGCCCGCTTCCTCGGGGTCGCCGACCGCGGCCGGCCGGCAGACGCCTGGCTGCTGCAGACCGCCCAGTTGGCATGGCGCTCGCGGGTACTGGCCCGACTCACCGCTGACCTGCGAAGCCGGATGTTCGCTGCCGCCGAGGATGAGGCAGTACGGGTCTTCGCCGCCAACCTGCGCGATGTGCTGCTCGCTGCGCCGGCCGGGAACCGCGCCACCCTGGGCCTGGACCCGGGACTGCGGACCGGGGTGAAAGTCGCGGTGGTGGACGGCACCGGTAAGGTGGTTGCCACGGACACCGTCTACCCGCACGCGCCGGCCCGGAAATGGGACGAGGCGCTCCGGACGCTGGTAAACCTCGCGCAAAAGCACGGCGTCGAACTCGTCGCCATTGGCAACGGCACGGCGTCGCGGGAAACGGACAAACTCGCCGCGGAGCTGCTCAAACAGCTCACAACGGGCACGGAAAGTGCCAACCGAAGCGGCAAACCGCAAAAAATCGTGGTCTCCGAGGCCGGTGCGTCCGTCTATTCGGCCTCGGCGCTGGCTGCCGCTGAGCTGCCGGGGATGGACGTATCCCTGCGCGGTGCCGTGTCCATCGCACGGCGGCTGCAGGATCCGCTCGCGGAACTCGTAAAGATTGAGCCTAAGTCGATCGGCGTCGGGCAGTACCAGCACGATGTCACCGCAGCCAAGCTGGATCGTAGCCTCGACGCCGTTGTCGAAGACTGCGTCAATGCAGTCGGCGTCGATGTCAACACCGCGTCCCCGGCGCTGCTGAGCCGAGTGGCCGGCGTCGGTCCGCTGCTGAGTGAGAATATTGTGGCCTACCGGAATGAACATGGACCGTTCGGCAAGCGCAGCGAGCTGAAGAAGGTGCCACGGCTCGGCGCCAAGGCCTTCGAACAGTGCGCGGGTTTCCTGCGGATCAGCGGGGGAGCGGAGCCGCTGGATGCCTCCAGCGTGCACCCGGAGGCCTACCCGGTGGCGCGGAAGATCAAGGCTGCGGCGGGCAAAGGGCTGGCCGCCGGAAGCTACACGGCGCTGAATCCGGCGGACTTCGTTGACGGTTCCTTCGGACTGCCCACGGTTCAGGACATCATCGCCGAACTCGAGAAGCCCGGCCGTGACCCGCGTCCGGCCTTTGCCGCGGCGACGTTCTCGGAGGGTATCGAGAAGATCTCGGACCTCAGGCCGGGGATGGTGCTGGAAGGGACCGTGACCAATGTGGCGGCCTTTGGTGCGTTCGTCGACGTCGGGGTCCACCAAGACGGCCTGGTGCACGTCTCGGCGCTGGCCAACCGGTTCGTCTCCGATCCCCGCGAGGTGGTCAAATCCGGCCAGGTGGTGCGGGTCAAGGTGCTGGAGGCCGATCCGGAACGGAAGCGGATTTCGCTGACCCTGCGGCTCGACGACGAACCGGCAGCTCGTCCGGACCGACCGGCGGCTCAAGGAGCCCAAGCGGGCCGAGCGTCCCAACCGTTCGCTGCCCGGCGGCCCTCCGGCGCTCCGGTGCCCGGCCGCCAGTCTTCAGCCGGGCAGCCGCAGCGCCCGGTGCCGGCAAAAACATCCCCGGCAAAAACATCTCAAGCCAAAGCGGTTCCCGCACCGGCCAACACCGCTATGGCCGAGGCGCTGCGGAAGGCGGGACTCGGGAAGTAGTTTTACCGTTCGTCGAGGATTTCCTACCGTTCGGCGCACGAACCGTACGTTTACTGATGATCTGCACCATGATTGCCGGAGGCAACGGCTCATCTTGGGGTCTTTCGCCTCTAAAATCGCTGGACACCGAGGTCTTCGACGAGCAAAGGGAACACATTATGGGCTGGCTGGACCGTGAACAAACGATTGCCCCGCCGGGATTCAATCGATGGCTGGTGCCACCGGCCGCGCTGGCCGTGCACCTGTGCATCGGGCAGGCGTACGCCACGAGCGTTTACAAGACGGCGCTGGTCAAGCACTTCGGCGCCAGCCTGACCGAGATCGGCGTGATCTTCTCCATCGCGATTGTGATGCTGGGACTTTCGGCCGCCATCATGGGGACCTGGGTGGACAAAAACGGTCCGCGCAAGGCGATGTTCACCTCGGCCGTGTTCTGGGCCAGCGGTTTTGTCGTCGGTTCGCTGGGTATCTTCAGCGGCCAACTGTGGCTGGTCTACCTCGGTTACGGTTTCATCGGCGGCATTGGCCTGGGGATCGGCTACATCTCCCCGGTTTCCACGCTGATCAAGTGGTTCCCGGACCGCCCGGGCCTCGCGACCGGTATGGCCATTATGGGCTTTGGCGGCGGTGCCCTGATCGCCAGCCCGGTCTCCACCGCGCTGCTGAAGATGTATGACCCCAACTCCGGCGCCAAGGGCTGGGTGGCCAGCGGCGACTCCGTCGGCAAGCTTTTCCTGACCCTCGCTGTTGTGTATTTGGCCTACATGATGTTCGGCGCATTCACCATCAAGGTCCCGGCCGAGGGGTGGCGACCGGCCGGCTTTGACCCGAGCAAGGTCAAGGCGGCCAAGCTGATCACTACTGACAATGTCTCCGCAGTGAACGCTGTGAAGACCCGCCAGTTCTGGCTCGTGTGGGTGGCCCTCTTCTGCAACGTCACGGCCGGAATCGGCATCCTGGAGCAGGCAGCGCCGATGATCCAGGACTTCTTCCGCCAGTCCGACGGTGTGTCCCTGGTCAGTGCCGCAGTCGCCTCCGGCTTCGTCGGGCTGCTCTCGATCGGCAACATGTCCGGCCGCTTCGCCTGGTCAGCCACCTCGGATACGACCGGGCGCAAGCGCATCTACATGGTGTTCCTCGGCATCGGCGCCGTGCTTTATACGGTACTGGCGCTAGCCGGTTCCACCACGACCTTCCTCTACGTGGCGCTCGCCTTCGTAATCATCTCCTTCTACGGCGGCGGCTTCGCGACCGCCCCGGCGTATTTGCGGGATCTCTTCGGCACCTTCCAGGTTGGCGCTATCCACGGCAGGCTCCTTACGGCCTGGTCCGCGGCCGGCATCGCCGGGCCGTTGATCGTGAACGCCTTCCTTGACGCCCAGGGCAAACCCGGCCAGCTGACCGCCGGGTCCTACCAGCCCGCGCTGCTGACCATGGTGGGGCTGCTGATCATCGGCTTTGTGGCCAACCTGCTGGTCAAACCGGTCGATGCCCGGTTCCACGAACCCCGCCCGGACCAGGTCCGTAACGACGAACCCGCCATGGAGGCTTGAAATGAGTACCGCACAGACATCAGTGAACAAGTCCACCGGGAAGATGGTCATCGCCTGGGCGCTGGTCGGTGCCCCGCTGGCCTACGGCATCTATGAGACCCTCACCCGCGTGGCGGCGCTGTTTGGCTGACGCTGCCGGCGGACCCGTGACCCGGCAAGGCGGCTCCGCTGCCGGGTTCACGGGACCGGATGCGTTCACCACCCGGCCCACACTGCAGGGCACCTTCGGGATGAGCGCCTCCACGCATTGGCTTGCGACGGCGGCCGCCCAGGCCGTGCTGGAACGCGGCGGGAACGCGTTCGACGCCGCGACGGCCGGAGCGTTTGTGCTGCACGTAGTCGAGCCGCACCTGAACGGTCCCGGCGGCGACATGACCGCCATCTTCGCCACCGCGGCGGAACCGGGCATACCGGTAGTCCTGATGGGTCAGGGTCCGGCGCCCGCGCGGGCCACCGTGGATCACTACCGCGCGGAAGGCCTTGATTTGGTGCCGGGCTCGGGTGCCCTCGCCGCCGCGGTGCCCGCCGCCGTTGACGCGTGGCTGCTGCTGTTGCGTGATCACGGGACCTGGGAACTCGGCGAGGTGCTGGAGTTCGCCATCGGCTATGCCCGCGACGGGCATCCGATGCTGGGCCGGGTCGGGACAACGATCGCTGCCGTGGCGGAGCTTTTCCGTACGCATTGGCCCACCTCGGCCGAGCTGTGGATGCCCGGCGGACGGATCCCGGCCGAGGGTGAGCTGGTTCGGAACCCCGCCTATGCCCGAACCCTGCAGCGGCTCGTCGACGCCGGGGCAACCCCTCCGGCCGGGATACCGGACGAGTCCCCGGCAAGTCGCTCCCGTGTGGCCAGGATCGACGCCGCCCGACGTGAATGGCGCGGAGGCTTCGCAGCAGACGCCATGGTGAAGTCCGCCCGGACGCCGCACCGGCACTCCTCCGGCAAAGACCATCGCGGAGTCCTAGCGTTGGAAGATCTCGCCGGGTTCGAGGCCGGCTACGAACCGGCCGCCACCGTGGAGTTCCGGGGGCACACAATCGCCAAGACAGGGCCGTGGGGGCAGGGCCCGGCGCTACTTCAGGCACTTGCCATTCTCGAGGGGTTCGCTGACCGGTACCTGGATCCATCCACCGAGCTCGGAGCGCATACCATCCTGGAGGCCCAGAAGCTGGCGCTCGCAGACCGGGAAGCCTACTACGGTGACACTGACGTGCCGCTGGAGTATCTGTTGTCGGCCGAGTACTGCGCAGGCCGCCGGGCGCTCATCGGCGAGCGGGCCTCGCACCAGCTCAGGCCGGGGTCGGTGCCCGGGCGGGTGCCGTATATGCCCGTACTGCGCACCGGCTATCCAACGCCGGCGCTCGCGGGGGCACGTGCTGCGGGATTCGGGGTGGGAGAGCCGACCGTGGCGCCGAGCGGCGAGACCCGCGGCGATACCTGCCATATCGACGTCGTGGACCGCTGGGGCAACATGGTCTCTGCCACACCCTCGGGAGGATGGCTGCAGTCCTCGCCCGCTATCCCGGAGCTGGGCTTCTGCCTCGGCACCCGGCTCCAGATGACCTGGCTCGAACCGGGCACACCCTCCACGCTGACGCCGGGCAAGCGGCCCCGGACCACGCTGACGCCGACCCTCGTGCTTCGGGACGGGAGGGCAGTGACTGCCTTGGGGTCGCCGGGCGGTGACCAACAGGATCAATGGCAGCTGCCATACCTGCTCCGGACGATTGTTGGCGGTTACACACCGCAGCAGGCCATCGATGCGCCCACCTTCCATACGACGTCGATGCCCGGTTCGTTCTGGCCGCGCACCTGGGAGCCAGGCGGCGCCGTCGTTGAGGACCGGCTGGGAGAGGACGTTATAGCCGGACTTGAACGCCGGGGTCACGTCGTCACCCGAGCTGGCGGCTGGACGCTGGGACGGCTCTCCGCGGTCATTCGTGACCCCTCGACCGGCGTCCTGCAGGCCGCAGCCAATCCCCGCGGTGCGCAAGGGTACGCCGCCGGGCGCTAGCGGACATGATGGGCCCTGGCCGGAGTCCGTCAGCCCCGCAGCCGGTTCATAAAGCCGACGGACTCGGCGATGATCTGCTGCTGGGCCTGTTCCCTTGTGATGGCCGGCTGGCCATCACCCGGCTGCTCACCATAGTCTCCGAAGAAAGCATGAACTCCGCCCTCGACAGTCGCGTAAGTAGACGTCGGCGGGAGCAGGGACTTGGACTCCGCGACCTTCTCCGGAGTGGTCAGGCGGTCATTCGATCCGGAAATGGACAGCACGGCAAGGCCGGTGGACTCCGCCAGGCTGGCTGCGGGGAACGAAGCGAAGAGTAGAAGTCCGGCGACATCCCCGTTCGATTTCGCGAAGCCGGCTGCGCTCACTCCGCCGAGGGAATGTCCGCCGACGGCCCAGGCTGTGATGTCCGGGTGCCGGTCCATCACTCCGCGGGCCTGGCTGGTGTCCAGCAGGGCGATGCCCAGGGGTACCTTCAAGATGACGACCAGGTGGCCGGCGTTTACGAGCGGGCCCAGGATGTCCCGGTACGCGTGCGCGTCAACGCGTGCGCCGGGATAAAAGATCAGCCCCGCGCTGGGTTTTCCTTCCGGCGTGAGGGTGATGGACGTGGCGTCCTCGGCGGTGGTTCCCCTGGTTTGGCCATCGTCTCCGCTGGGCTGGTAGGGGAACGGGCTGAGCCAGACCAACCCCGCAACAAGACCCAGCGCCGCGATCCGGACCGCAAGTCCGCGGGCCAGCTGCCAGCTTGAGGCAGTGGGCAGTTGTTGGCGGCTATTTGCGGCGGTCCTCTGGTTGTTCGGGTCCGGCCGGCTGATCGGCGTCGAGCGCTGGAACAGGGGACCGGGATGGAAAAGTGGCGAACGTCTGAGGAGGATAAGCATCCACAGGATGCCCAGGCCGGCGGCAACCAGCAGCAGGATCGGCAACGCCGGGTGGCCGGCGGGGACGGCGCTGTTGCCCAACAAGATCGAGATCGGGACCGCGAGCAGCGCGACCGCAGCAAAAGCGCCGCTCCAGTACAGGACTGCCGATCGGAGGCTGTTCGGCTTCCGGTCTTGGGGCCGGGGCTGTGCGGGCTGGGACGGTGTAGCCGGCACGCCCGGGGCAAGCCCGGTGCGGGCTAAGGACTCGGCCCCGCCGGCTGTCGCGGGGTCATCGGGCGGAGCCGCCGCCGCTGGGCTGCCGGGGTCATCCGGCGTTATGTCCTTCACCGTTCCAGGATATCTCCATCATCGAGATAACTCGCAACTGGCCGCTCCATACTGCGCCATCGAATCAGGCCCGGCGGCGTCCGGGGGGCTGCCAGCAGCTTCAGGCGGAAGTCCGGGGGGATGGGGCGCGGTGTAGTGGGTGGTGGGGTGGAAGAAGCGGTTGCGGCGGGGTTTTTGCCGTGGGTCGAGGTGCGGCGGCGGGATGAACCAGGGGACGCCGGTGCGGATCTGGATGGTCCATTGCTCTTTGTGGATTAGGTGGTGGTGGTGTGAGCACAGCAGGGTTCCGTTGTCTATGCCCGTTGTTCCGCCGCGGGACCAGTAAGTGATGTGGTGGGCTTCGCACCAAGGTGCCGGGGTGGTGCAGCCGGGGAACGCGCAGCCCTGGTCCCGGGCGGTGAGGGCCTTGCGAAGGTGGGGCGGGAAAACCCGGGTGGCCCGGCCGATGTCCAGGATTCGGCCTTCGCTGCCGAGCAGGACGGGGATGATGTCCGCGTCGCAGGCGATTTTCCGGACGGTGGCGGCGGTGACGGGTCCGGTGAACAGCAGCGTCCCGGTCTGCGCCAACGGGTCATTGCCGGTCCCGCCACCGGCCGCCTTGCCGTTTACGGTGTTGGTCCCGTCGGTTCCGAGCCGGCTGAGCAGGTCGCGGTAGTCGATGGTGGCGATGACCTGGGGGCGCAATCCTCCGGCGACGGGGAGGTTCCCGGTAGTGAGGGCGGCTTTGCAACCTCCGACCAGTCCGTCGAGGAGTTTCTGCGGGCGGGAGCGTCGGTCCAGGTCGATTTCCGGGACGCTCCCGTCGCTGCCGGACCAAGAGTTGCTGCCGGGCCAGGGGTCGTTGCCGGACCAGGGGGCCGTGGCGTTCAGGGCGGCAGCACCCGCGGCTTCCATGGCCGCTGATCCTGTGCCGGTGGCAGGTGCGGGTGTTTTCGGAGGGCTGGTGCGGGGATTAGTGCCGGTGTTCATGACGGTGAGGAGGTATTCGAACTGCTCGGTGGTCGCGAAGATTTCCAGGTGCCGAAGCCCGTGGCGGGGTTTGCGGATAAAGGCGCCCTGGAGTTGGCGGAGCAGTTCTTCGGAGGGTTCGGCACCGTCCTGATCAATCGCATCGGTCCAGCTTCGGGCCACGCGGGCCAGGAAGTCCGGGTCGTTCTCCGCGGCGGTGCGGGCCAGGGCGTGCTCCATCTGCTGGGCGGTCGCGGTATCGCAGAGGTGCCGGACCCGGTCCAGGGCCAGGGCGATGATGGTCGCGGGCCGGGACCCGACTTCGCCGGCGGCCACGACGGCGCCGAGTTCCGCGTACCGGGGAGGAAGCTGCTGGCCGCTGAATCCCTGTCGCGGCAAGAGCGTGCCGGCTAGGGACAGCCGGCGCCGGGCCTCGGCGGCACTGATCCGCAACCGTGCCCGCAGGAACTCCGCGGTGTTCCGGTACCCGTCATCTGCTGCTGCAACCGGCGCTGCCGCAACCGTTGCAGCACCCGTTGCAGCACCCGCCGGCGCGGCGCCGGACCCGTTGCCCGGGCCGTCGCCGGAGTCCACCCGCCAGCCGGTGGTCCAGGAAGTGCCGGCGGTTGTGCCACCGGCCGAGGGCTGCTTCCGGGTCCGGTCCACGGCGTCGGCCGCTACGAGCTGCAGATACTCCACACACCGGGCGAGTTCCTCCACCGCGCCGGCGAAATCCGACGCGGCCCGGAAGCCCCGCAACGCCGCGTCCGCCGCCGCCGTCGAACCTGCTCCCCGGAGCGCGGCCAAGGCAGCACCCACACCGGATTGCCCGGCCGGAGCAGCGCCCCGGTCCATGTCCTGGCAAGGAATGAAATCCTTCTCGGCTTCCATAAACCCACTCTCTCAAGGGGGTCCGACATTTATCGCAACGCCGCCAGCGCAGTGCCGGAATCCCGCCGCTGGGCACCAAAACGACGAAAATCGCGACGTGTCAGTGCGGGCCAGCACGTCAGGAAGCGCCATCCAGCACACGGGGCCGGCCAAACTGGGTGCGGACCCCGGGAGAGTAGAGCACCGATTCGGGCGCACCCGCGACGTGAATGCCGGCGGCGGCAACGAGCTGATCCTCAAGCTGAGTCAGCTGCGCGCGGAACAGCGGCCAGGCAACGTGGGTGTTAGGAACGTACAAGGTCCTGCCACGAAACCGGGTGTGCAACCCGAATCGGGCGGTGAGGTGGATGGATAGCGGGTCAGTCGCTTCGACGTCAGATTCCGGGCAAACCTCAAAGTCGCTCCGGGCGCCGCCCCGAAACCGCCGCACCCAGTACCCGGCACGGAGGCCGACCGGCCCTGCCGTTCCGGCGACCGGCCCTGCCGTTCCGGTGACCGGGCCCGCCGTTCCGGTGACCGGGCCCGCACGGTCCGGAGCAGGCTCGCCGCGGAAGCCCGCCCGGGACCACACATACGGAATACCGGCGGCGCGCGCTGCCAGTACCACCGCCAGTCGTGTCGCATCGAGGCTCAGGAAGACCACACCCCGCGTCCCGTCGGGCTCCCGGGAGTAGAGGCGCACGTTGATCTCGTTGAAGCTCCCGAAATACGGGATTCCGGGTCCGCTGCCCAGGCCTGCGCCTTGCATCCGGAATCCGATCAGTCCCACCCAGGCGGACCCGTCAAAGACGTCCGGCACCACACCCGCCGGCATAAATGGTGCTGCAGCGGCAGCCGGGATGCGCCAGTGCAGGAACACCGCGTCCAGCCACCGCTGGTCCATGATGATAGGCGCCGGAAGCTCTGGGGCGCTGGGCCAAGGATCACGGTTCACCGGTCGGTCCCCGCTAGTTCAGAAGTCGGGATTCGTTCAGGAGAGGAACTGCCGACCAGCCTCGACCCGGACCCGGCGTCACCTTCGGACCCGGCGTCACCTTCGGACCCGGGCGCCGCGGCGGGCGACTCGGTCCTTTGCTTCTGCCAGGGCCACTGGCCGGTGATCTCGAGCTCAAGTGAGAAGCTCAGGAAGGTCCGGATCAACACAATGATGGCAAGCACGCCGACGCTTTCGAAGGTCGGGGTAACGGCGACAGTCCGGATGATGTCGGCCGCGACCAGGAGTTCGAGTCCGAGCAGGATGGAACGGCCCAGCAATTGCCGGTACGATCGGTACGGCGAAAACGGCGCGGCCCCTGCCGGCAGGTTGCTCGGCTGGAAGCCACGCAACGCCATCGGAATCGACACCACGGCGCCGATCACCATCACGGCCACCCCGGCGATGTCCATGAAGCCGCCGACAATTTGGATAATTTCTTTGAAATCCATCGTTTCCTTCACAGTTGAGGCTGCTGAAATCCAGCGCGAATCCAGCGCAGCAGCTCAGGGGTGCCGGACTCCGGCGCCGGCAAGCATCGCCCGGTAACCCTCCCGAAAACTCGGGTAGTGGAACGCGAAGCCGGTACTTCGCAGCAGGTTGTTGCTGCAGCGCTTGTTGCCGCCGCGCGAGGGCTCGCCGCTGCCCTTGTTCGGCTCACCGCTCTGCCCGCCGGTGTCCGACGGCGGCCGGGGAAGTCCCAGCTCGGCGGCCAGGAAACTCAACACCTCGCCTTGCTCGGCCGGTTCATTGTCCACGCCGAGGTACACGGGCCCGGGAAGCGCGTCCATGGTGCACAAATGGACGATCGCGGCAGCGGCGTCGTCGCGGTGGATGCGGTTGGTGAAGCGCGATTCCGCCGGGATGACCGCGGCTCCACTGCGCACCTGATCGATGAGTCGGGTCCGCCCAGGACCGTAGATCCCACCGAGCCGCAGCACCACCGGGGTGATGCCGGTGCCGCGCAGGCGGCGGTAGAGCACTTCCTCCGCCTCGCGGATGATGCGCCCCGAGAAACCGCCGGGTTCCGGCGTTGTGCTTTCGTCGATCCATTCGCCGCCAGCGTCGCCGTAGACGGCTGTCGAGGAGACAAAGAGGACTCGCCGGACCGGGGCGCCGGAGCGCAGGACGGCGTCCACTACGTTCGAAAGCCCGTCGAGGTAAGCGGCACGGTAGGCCGCCTCGGTGGGGGAGTCTGCCGCAATCGCGACGACGACGGCGGTGGTGTCCGCGGGGACGGGCGGCAGGTCGCCGGCGGCCAGGTCAGCCGCAGCACCTTCGATGGCGGCCGGAAGTTTCTCCGGCGATCGCCGCCAGCCCACCACACGGTAACCCGCCGCCGCGAACCGCAGGCCGGCTTCGGTTCCCAGATCGCCGCAACCGGCCATAAGTACGCTCATGGGGCCAGTCTGCCAGCATTTCGGCAGCCCGGCCGCCGAATCCTGGCTAGCGCGCCGGGATCGGGAAGAAGACCCGGGGATCCTGCAGCAGCGCCGGGTAGTCGAAGGCCGAGCGGTCCAGGATCTCGTCGACCTGGAAGTTCCGTGCGAATCGGCCTTCCACGGTGATCGGACGGCCCAGGACCTTGCCTACGGCGAAGGATGCACCGCCGTCGAACGGGATGGCAACGATCGAGTTGCCCGGAAGTGTGTTAAACGCCTCTTCCTGCTGCTGGCGTTTGCGGGTGGGCTTTTTGACGAGCTGCTTCGGCGGAAGCTTGCGTTGTTTCGCGGGTCGGCGGGAGCCGGAGTCGGCGTAAACGAACTGGTACTCATCCTCGTTTGCGGGCGCAGCCTTGGCCCGGCCCGCGGGCGGAAGGCTGACAGTCTCCAGCTTCTGCGGCTCGGTATTACCCAGCGGCAGGCGAAGGACCCACATGCGGTCGCCGGACGGGTCCTCCGGGACCAGCTCAAGCCTGGGTTCGGGCCAGACATACTCCAGGTCATGCTCGGTGTCCGGGAACAGCGGCGCGTAGAACCGAGGGTCCTTGGCGACCAGACGGGAGCGGTGGCTGAGGTGCAGTTCGGGGGCGCCGAGCCATGGCGGCATCGGGATCTTCGAGGCGTAATCGGGGTGTGCAGCCTGCGGTGCGAACTCCATGATCTTCTCGCGTGTGGTGTCCTCGCCGCCGCCCTTCGTCCACTCGTCCACCACTGTCAGGCCGAAGAGGGTAAGCGCCGGAACATATCCCATCCACATCCGGATTGCCGGGTGCGACTGCCAGCCGTACTCCGGAATCACCAGCGCGCGCAGGATCTGCAGCGCTTCAACTCGCTGCTTGCCGAGCCGCTCGCGGTCCAGGGCCGCTGCGCTCTGCTGGAAATCGGGGAAGGGGAGAAAGGTCTGCATCTCTCCAGTTTGAGGCCACGGAGCCAATGCGCCAATTACTGACGGCCGCGGGTGAGCGTGTTCACATTTTGGAACGGGACAGACAGCCGCGGGCGACGGCGCATACAATAGCACAACACATCCCTGCCGCCCGGAAGACGCGCCCATGCCAAAGAAGCTTGCTACTGACTCTGCGGCGCGGCCTGAGGCCGGCCACTTGCCCAAGTATGGACAGATGCTCAGCCCCGAGGCGAACGGGATCCTGGTGTTGGAGGAGTTCACCATCGATCCGGCGGCCGCGCGGACAGAGGAGAACGGATTCCGCGTGGCACTGGCCTCCGTGGCACTGACCATGCGCCGCATCCTCGCGTTCCGCCTATTTATCGCCGTGGTGGCGATCGCCAACTTTCCCTTGTTCCTGCTCTCCAGCGGCTGGGAGATCTACATCGTCTCGCTCGTTCTGGTGGTGGCAGTCCACGCGGCGGTGACCTGGCTGAACCGTCACGAGCCTAAGATCCGCCAGCGTGGACTGCTGGAGCTGCACCTCAAGCGCGAAAAGAGCGACAACTACCGCAAAGTCCGGGACGCCGTGAAGTACGTTATCGATGCCCCGGTCCGGATGAATGAGGGCCTCTACCTTGAGCTGCTCGCCGCCAAGCGGGTGGCGCTGCATCTCGCCATGGGCACCGTGGCGCTGCTGGATACCAGCGACGACACGGCCTGGAAAGTCCGGATTGTTCGCGAAATTCCGCGGGCCGGCTAGGCCGGCAGCTGCAGCGCCTGGCCCGGTAACACCAGGTCAGGGTCGCCGATGCTGGCTGAGTTGGCATCGGCCAAGGCCTGCCAACCGCCGGCCAGGTGGAACTGTTCCGCGGTTTTGCTCAAGGTGTCGCCGCTTTGGATGGTGTAGCTTTCGCCGCTGAGCGGGACCACCGCAACGTGGCGTGCCGCCGGGGCAGGGGCCGCTATCTGCCTCAGCCCAGCACGGTCGCCAGATACGGCGCCGTCCGGCTCGCCGGGGACTGTGCGACCACGGCGGGCGTCCCGACGGCGACGATCGTGCCCCCGGCATCGCCGCCGGCCGGGCCCAGGTCGATCACCCAGTCCGCCGCGGCCACCACGTCCATCTCGTGCTCGACCACAATGACCGTGTTGCCGGCGTCGACCAACCGGTGCAGCTGGGCCATCAGGAGCTCGACGTCGGCCGGGTGCAGTCCCGTGGTGGGCTCATCCAGCAGGTAGAGCGAATGGCCGCGCTGGGCACGCTGCAGTTCGGTGGCGAGCTTGATGCGCTGGGCTTCGCCGCCGGAGAGTTCGGTGGCCGGCTGGCCCAACCTGAGGTAGCCCAGGCCCACTTCGCGCAGGGTCTGCAGGCTGCGGGCGGCGGCAGGGACCGTCGCCAGGAATTCGGCCGCAGCGTTAACTGTCATACCAAGCACCTCGGCGACGTTTTTGCCGCGGTAGGTGACCTCCAGGGTTTCCGGGTTGTAGCGCGAGCCGTCGCATACCGGGCACGGTCCGTAGCTGCCGGGCAGGAATACCAGTTCGACCGCGACAAAGCCCTCGCCCTGGCAGGTTTCGCAGCGTCCGCCCGCGACGTTGAAGGAGAAACGGCCGGCCCCGAAGCCGCGGGCGCGGGCCTCGTCGGTGGCCGCAAACTCCTTCCGGACGGCGTCGAACAGTCCGGTGTACGTCGCGAGGTTGGACCGCGGTGTGCGGCCGATAGGCTTCTGGTCGACTTTTACCAGCCGGTCCAACTGGTCCAGTCCGGAAACGGGGCCAACGCTGAGTTCGCCGGCTGGCTCGCCGGCTTCGGATTCCAGGTCGTCGGGTGCCGGTGCAGCGTCTGCATCGCCAGGATGCAGGTGGGCGTGGACCACCTCGGCGAGGACATGGCTGACCAGCGTCGATTTGCCGGAGCCGGAGACGCCGGTCACCGCGGTGAGTACGCCCAGCGGGAAATCGGCGTCGAGTCCGCGCAGGTTGTGGCGGCTGATGTCGCGCAGTTCGAGCCAACCGGCAGCTTCCCGGCGGGAACGGCCGTCGTCCGTGGTGTTCTGTGCCTCGTCCGGGAACAGATAGGGCCGGGTCACGGAGGCATCCACCCCGGCAAGCCCGGCGACCGGGCCGCTGTAGAGCACCTCGCCGCCGCCTTCACCGGCGCGCGGGCCGACGTCCACCAGCCAGTCGGCGCGCCGGACGACGTCCATGTTGTGTTCCACCACAAAAACGGAGTTGCCGGAGGACTTGAGCAGGTCCAGGACAGCCAGCAGCGGCTCGGCGTCGGCAGGGTGCAGGCCGGCGGAGGGCTCATCCAGCACGTAGATCACGCCGAAGAGCCCGGAGCGGAGCTGGGTGGCGATCCGGAGGCGCTGCATTTCCCCGGGCGAGAGGGTGGGTGTGGCCCGGCCCAAGGCCAAGTAGCCCAAGCCGAGGTCCAACAGCACACTCACCCGCTGCAGCAGGTCCCGGGTGATGGCGACCGCCACCTCATTGTCCTCCCCGGAACTCAGCCTGCGCGAGGCGGTTCCGGCGGACTTCAGCTCAGCGGTGGGGCGAATGATCTCGGCCAGCTCCGTCATGGGCACGCCGTTGAGTTCAGCGATGGTGCGGCCGGCGAACGTCACGGCCAGGGCGGCCGGGGTCAGGCCGCTGCCGCCGCAGACCGGGCACGGTCCGGTGTCCATAAAGCGCAGCACCCGATCCCGCATGGTGCTGCTTTTGGTATCGGCCAGGGTGTGCAGCACGTAGCTCTTTGCGCTCCAGAAGCGTCCCTTGTAGGGCTTAGCCACCCGGTCGCGCTGCGGCGTGACTTCCACAACGGGCTGTTCCTCGGTGAAAAGGATCCAGTCGCGGTCCTTTTTGGACAGCTTGCGCCAGGGCGTATCGACGTCGTAGCCCAGGTGCGTGAGGATGTCGCGCAGGTTCTTGCCCTGCCATGCCCCGGGCCAGGCGGCGATCGCACCGTCGCGGATGCTCAGCGAGGTGTCCGGCACCAGGGAGGATTCGGTAACGGTGTAGGCGACACCCAGGCCGTGGCATTTCGGGCAGGCCCCGGCGGCGGTGTTGGGGGAGAACGCGTCCGAGTCGAGGGGGCTGGCGCCGTCTGGGTAGCTGCCGGCGCGGGAGAAGAGCATCCGCAGCGAATTGGACAGGGTGGTGACAGTGCCCACCGTTGAGCGGGAGCTGGGCGTACCGCGTCGCTGCTGCAGCGCCACGGCGGGCGGCAGGCCCGTGATCATTTCCACTTTCGGGTTGTGGCCCTGCTGGATGAGCCGCCGGGCGTAGGGGGCCACGGACTCGAAGTACCGTCGCTGGGCCTCGGCGTAAATGGTGCCGAAGGCCAGGGAGGACTTGCCGGAGCCGGAGACGCCGGTGAACGCGACGATTGCATCGCGCGGCACATCCACGTCCACGTTCCGAAGGTTGTTCTCGCGGGCGCCGCGCACACGAACAAAGCCATCGGAGGAATCGTCGGGACCCAGCCCTGACATCACCGCGCCGGACACATTGGAAGCATGCTGATCAGTGTGCATCTTATCGACTCTATCGGTCCATGCAGTCTGCGGGCATATCCTTACCCAATGGAAACTTACGACGGCGTGCCCGCCACCGAGGGCGCTACCCCGGACAGCCCGCTGGTACCTGCCCCCGAGGTCCACGATTTCGCCGAGGTTCCGCAGGAAGTGTACGGCCCACTGCCGGTGGCGGAACTCCACCTGCACATCGAAGGCACCCTCGAGCCCGAACTGATCTTCGCCCTCGCGGAACGCAACGGAATCCAGCTGCCGTATGCGGATCTGGACGAGCTGCGGTCCCGCTACGAGTTCACGGACCTGCAGTCATTCCTGGATCTCTACTACGCCAACATGGCCGTACTGCAGACCGAGCAGGACTTTGCCGACATGACCCGGGCCTACCTGACCCGGGCGGCGCTCGCCGGCGTCCGGCACGCCGAGATTATGCTGGATCCGCAGGCGCACCTGGCCCGCGGGGTGGCCCTGGCGACCTGCGTTAGCGGCGTGGTGTCGGTGCTGGCGACCTCCCGCGAGGAGTTCGGGATCTCCACCCTGCTGATCGCCGCGTTCCTGCGCGACCTCGCCGAAGACTCCGCGCTGGAGGTGCTGGAGGAGTTGCTCGCCATGGAAGCGCCGATTGTGGGCATCGGACTCGACTCGGCCGAGGTGGGTAATCCGCCGGCCAAGTTCCAGCGGCTGTTCGCCCGGGCCAAGGACGCCGGGCTGCGCCGGATCGCGCATGCCGGCGAGGAGGGCCCGCCGTCGTACATCACGGACGCGCTGGACCTCCTGGACGCGGAACGGATCGACCACGGCATCCGCTGCATGGAGGACCCCGAACTGGTGGAGCGGCTGGTGCAGGAGCTCACACCGCTGACGGTATGTCCGCTCTCCAACGTCCGGCTGCGCGCCGTGGACACCCTGAAGCAGCACCCGCTGCCGGCTATGCTCGCGGCGGGTCTGAACGTGAGTGTGAACTCGGATGATCCGGCGTACTTCGGCGGCCATGTGGATGACAACTTCGCGCAGCTCAAGTCGGTGATCGGCCTTTCCGAGTTCGACTGCGTGCGGATGGCAGCGAACTCTATCCGTTCCTCGTTCGCGAGCGAGGAACGCAAGATGGAGCTGCTGGCCGAACTGGCAGCGTCGGGGCACTGACGCCCCGCCGCCCCGGCACTTTTTGGGTGCCCGAAGCGGCGGCGTGACGGCGCTTCGGCCTATGCGGGCGTGACGGCCTATTCCGGCACGGCGGCCTACCCGGGCGTGCCGGCCCGGGAGAGGATACGCCGCAGGAGGGTTGCGGTGAGCCAGGTGACGGCGCTGCAGACCGCGGCGCCCCAGGCAATGTCGGTCAAGGCCACAAGGACCGGGAAGTCCTTGAGGACGGCGAGCGCGGTCAGCGCCCACGTTGCGTAGCTGAAGAATCCGAACAGCGCGGCTCCCAGCACCCGCTGCCGCAGCGTCGCGGCCCGGTGGTTGGGCCGGACGCCGTAGTGCACAATCCCGGCGACGTAGACCAGGTAGAACACAACGGCGCCGGCCAGATTGACGCTGGGGGCCAGCAGGTCGCCGATCTGGCTCTCGTACTGTCGATTCGCCACGATGGTGATCCACGCAACGTCGATGACGGCGAAGATGACAGCGGTGACTGCGTAGGACAGCAGCCAATTCCTGGTTCGAACGTTCATGCCTGGCTCCTGGGTTCGGCGTAGAGGTTGTCCACGATGTGGTGGGCGCGGGCGGTGAACGCGGCGCGCTTGAGTTTCATCGTGGGGGTCACGATGCCGTTGGCTTCGCTGAGGTCCGCGAGCAGCAACACAAACCGGCGGACCTGCTCGGAGCGCGCGATTTTGGCGTTGGCGGAGCTGACCGCCTTGCCAATCGCGGTGAGGAGCCGAACGTCGTCGATCTGGACGGCGCCGCCGTCGTCCGGAATCCGCAGGCCGGCCAGATCGGCGATGCCCTCGCGCTCCGCCCACGCAGCGACGGACTCCGGATCCAGCAGCACAAGGCCGCCGAGGAAGGGTTTGCCTTCTCCCACCATGACGGCGTGTGCCACCAGGGGGTCGCCCTCGACGTAGCCTTCCCAAATTGCGGGGGAGATGGTCTTGCCGCCGGCAGTGACAATAACGTCCTTTATCCGGCCCTTGAGGGTGAGCCGTCCCAGCTCGTCGAGTTCGCCGAGGTCGCCGGTGCGGAAAAACCCGTCCTCGAACGCGTCAGCGTTGTCGGCCGGCCTGCGGTAGCCGGCGAAGACCCCGACTCCGTGGGCGAGTACCTCGCCCTGGTCCGAGAGGCGCACGGTTGTGCCGGGCATCGGGACTCCCACCGACCCGGCCCGGATCGAGCCGGGCATATTCCCGGTCAGCGGGGCGGTTGTTTCGGTAAGGCCGTAGCCCTCGATGACCGGCAGGCCGAGGCCCCGGAAGAACAGGGACAACTCGGCGTCGAGCGCGGCGGCGCCGGAGAGCAGGTAGTCCAGGCGTCCGCCCATCAGCGTCCGGAGCCGGGCGTAGAACAGGCGATCGAAGAGCGCATGCCGGATGCGCAGGCCGCCGGCGGGCCTGACGGTCGGGTCGGCGTCGCGGGCTTCAGCCAGCCGGCCCCAAGCCACTGCCGTGCTCTGCGCAGACGCCCACACCCGGCCCAGATGCTTCTGCGCGGCGGCGGCCGCGGCAGACGCCTGGATCTTCTGCAAGACGCGGGGGACCACCACCAGGAAGGTAGGCTGCAGTGCGCCGAGGGCGGGCACAACGTCCCGGGGGTCCGCGAGGTGCGCAATACGCATGCCGTTGGCAAGGCAGGTCAGCTGCAGTCCGCGTGCTAACACGTGGGCCATGGGCAGGAAGATAATGGTGTTGCCGCCCTCCCGGACCACCCCGGTGTAGGCGGCGGCCACGTTGAGCACCTGCCCCACGAAGTTGCCGTGGGTGATCAGGGCGCCCTTGGGCGCGGCGGTGGTGCCGGAGGTATAGACGATGGTCGCGACCGAGTCGAGGTCTGCCAGCAGGCGCCGTTCCTCCACCGCGTCGTCGGTGATGCCGGCGCCGCGGGCCACGAGTTCGGCCAGGTCCGGCCCCGGGCCGGCATCCATCGTCCAGACCCCCAGGCACGGTATCCCGGACTGTGCAAACCCTTGCTCCAGCAAGAGGGCATGCTCAGCGGTGCCGGCTATCGCCAGCCGGACGTCGGCGTCGGCGAGGATGGCAGTCACCTGGGGAGCGGCCGAGGTCT
Organism: Arthrobacter sp. EM1; assembly: GCF_029964055.1. Lineage (NCBI taxonomy): Bacteria > Bacillati > Actinomycetota > Actinomycetes > Micrococcales > Micrococcaceae > Arthrobacter > Arthrobacter sp. EM1. The sequence goes on from NZ_CP124836.1 coordinate 466,128, forward strand.
CGTAGACGGGGACCACGACGGCGCCCGCGAACCACGCTGCCATGTCGGCCAGTGCCCACTCATATCGGGTGGGGGACATAATGGCGAGTGATTCGCCCGGCTGCAGACCGGCGGCGATGAGGCCCTTGGCGAGGGCCCGGACCTCGTCAACGAATTGCCGGGTGGTCACCTGCCGCCACGGTGCGGTGACGTCGGCGTGCGCGGCGCGTACTTCGAAGGCGATGTGCTCCGGGGCGGTCCGGAACCGTTGCAGGAGCAGTTCCGTGGCGTTTCGATGGCCGGAGGCCTGGACCAGCAGCGGGGTGGTGAACTCGCTCATCGGGCGTCCTTTTCGGAAAGTGCGTGTAAATGGTGGCGCATCATGCCCTGCGCGACGTGCAGGAAGTCCGCGATGACGGTCTGGTTTGCGGCAGGCAACAGCCGGAGGTGCTCGTTGGAGGCAATCATCAGGGGCTGCATCAGGCCCGTAATTGCTGTGAACGACGCTGGAGTGGGGCGGACGTGGACCCGGCGGCGGTCCTCAGTACTGCGGTGCCGGGCCACGTAGCCGCGGGACTCCAACCGGCTAACGATCGCCGTGGTGGTTGCAGGGGTTGTTCCCAGTTGCTCGGCGAGCTGGCCCACCGTAACCTGCCCCGAGATTTCCAGTGCCGAGAGCGCACGGAAGTCGGTGAGGTTCAGCCCCATGCCGCGGGCGATTTCACGTTCGGTCTCGTTGGCGAGCGTGAACAGGCTCTGCAGGGCCAAGGTGGCCGGGTGCTGCTTTGACGCGGTCATGTCCACTCCTGACGTTCCGGATCCTGTGACGAGTCAATCTTATTTGATCATCAAATAAGATTGACTAAACCTGCTGATGCCCGGCGGAACACCTCCGGGGCGGCGCGGCAGTGTCCCGCCCCGCGTGTGAAAGGAATTCCTCGTGAAGGATTCAGTCCGAAAGTCGCTTATTGTCCTCCCCGTGATCGTGCTGCTGGCGGCACTCATCGCCGTGGCCGGCAGCCAGGGTGGAGCCACCGTGGGCGCGATCCCCGCCTTCGCCATGGCGGTGGGGGCGGCGTTCCTCATCCAGTGGCTGGTGTTTATTCCCTCTTTTAAAGCCCAGACCGAGAAGTTCTACGACCTGACCGGCTCCCTGACCTACATTGCCATCACACTGTTGCTGGTCCTGCTCACGCCGGGGATCGACGCGCGGGCCCTGCTGCTGGCAGCCATGGTCCTCGTCTGGGCCCTGCGGCTGGGCAGTTTCCTGTTCCGCCGCATCAGCAAGGCCGGCAAGGATGACCGCTTCGACGAGATTAAGCCGTCCTTTGTGCGGTTCCTGAATGTGTGGACGATTCAGGGACTCTGGGTGGTCTTCACCGCCGCAGCGGCGTGGGTGGCCATCACGTCAGCTACCCGCGTGGCGCTCGATTGGTTCGCGCTGATTGGCTTCGTGCTGTGGGCCGTCGGGTTTGCCATCGAGGCCGTGGCGGACCTGCAGAAGAGCCGCTTTAACGCTGATGCCGCCAACAAGGGCCACTTCATCTCCACCGGGCTGTGGTCGAAGTCCCGCCACCCGAACTACTTCGGCGAGATCCTGCTGTGGATCGGCGTCGCGGTCATCGCCGCGCCGGCGCTGGAAGGCTGGCAGTGGGTGGCCCTGATCTCGCCGGTGTTTGTTATCCTGCTGCTCACCCGGGTCAGCGGCGTGCCGCTCCTGGAACAGAAGTCCGACAAGAAGTGGGGCGGCCAGGCCGACTACGAGGCGTACAAGAAGAACACCCCCGTCCTGATCCCCAAGCTTTAGCAGCGCGGCGGGGTCGCTGAGGGCCGGACGCGGACTCCGGCGCCGGCCCCGAGAGGCCTGCGCTGGGTTTGCTACTGACGGGTACCGGTGGTTCGGCCCTCGCGGACCCCCGTTGAGGCTGTCATAGTGGGTCACGACACACAGAGTTAACCGTTGCTACTCGCGGAAACGCATCCATCCTTGGCAAAATGCAGATGGATCAATTGCTTCTAGAGGAGACCCATGGGCGCGAACACTGCCGAAAACACCACCCGCCGGCTGAAGGCCGTACTGGACGTCCTGGCCGAGGGCGTGTGGACAGATGAGAAACTGAACGCCGGGTCAGTCCTGGGCGAGGCAATCGCCCGCGTCCCGCTCAACGAGTTCGAGCGTGAACTGCTCAGCGGCGGCATCCCCCGCGGTCACAAGACGCTGACCACAGCTACTGCCAAGCTGGTCAAGGCCGGCTGGCTGGTCAAGGGCCGTTCGGGCTGGACGATCACCGAGGACGGCCAGCGCGCCACCGTCGCTTTCGCCGACCCGGCAGCCTTCGCCGCAGCGCTCGACGCCGGAACCCCTGTTCCCGCCGACACCCCGCTGCCTACGGCGCCCGCCGTCATGCCCGCGAAGGCCGCTCCGAAGGCCGCTCCGAAGGTTGCCAGGGTGGCGGAAAAGGCAGCCAAGCTTGTCGAGGATGCCGTCGCCCCCGTCGCCAAGGCGGTCCGCAAGCGTAAAACCGCCGTCAAGGCACCTGCTGAAGCGGCGGACGCCGCCCCGGCCACTGCCCCGGCTGCCGCTTCGCCGGCTGCTGAGTCCGTGGCCCCCGCCGCCAGCGTCGGCGCCGTCGAGCAGCCGGACGCAGTGGCAGTTGCCGGCGACTTCAACATCCTGCTGGGCGCCCCGGCCAACTGGGCCCCGCAATACGACGAATCCCAAATGGAGCTGGATCTCGTTGATCAGCTCTGGAAGCTCGCGGCGCAACTCCCGGCCGGCTCCTACAGCTTCAAGATCGCCCTCAACCGCTCCTGGACCGAGAATTTCGGCGCCTTCGGTGCGTTCGATGGCGCCAACCACGAGGTGCACCACTCCGGCGGCCAGCTGGTGATCCACTACGACCACAGGACCCACGACATCGTCCTGCCGTAGCGGCCGACCAGCCTTCCCCGCGGCATTCCCCGCGACACGCAAAAGACCCCTCGACGCCGGAATCCGGTGGGCGAGGGGTCTTTTGCGTGTCCTGGGTGCCGGCCCGAAGCTAAAGCGGGCCGGGATCCGGAATCGGCAGCGGGCCGGGTGCGGGGTAGGGGCCGGGTTCCGGGGAAGGGAACGGCCCGGGCTCGGGCGGGAACGGGTCGCCGGGGTGCGGCTCGGGCGTGGTGGGACCCGGCTCCGGCGGAAACGGGTCGCCGGGGTGCGGCTCGGGCGTGGTGGGACCCGGCTCCGGCGGAAACGGCTCAGGTTCTTGCGGCGGCGGAATGCTCATCTCTGGCTCCCTCACTCATCGAACGGATGGTGCCTGGGCTGACTGGTTCAGCAGATACTGGGTTGCGCCTGCTGTTTCGCCAACGTCTGATTATCGGCCAATGGGTGGGAGCTGGGAAGACCCGGCCGGCCTACTTTTGCGCGGCGATGGCGTTGTCCCGGTCCTCGAAGACCTCCTCGCCGGGCCCGGAGAAGGCCCGGGAGCGTTCGATGGCTTCGACGGAACCGGTAAACAGCTGGGAATCGCGCGGGTCCCCGTGGGTGCGGGCCTGCTCGTCGGCCGCGGCAACCTTAGCCTCGCCCTTGGTACCCGGCTTCGCCGCCGGGCGGGCAGCCGGCATGGTTTCCAGCCTGACGTGGGGGAGGGCCGAGGGATGTCCCTTTTGCAGGAAGAGCACCATTTCTTCCCGGATGAGGCAGCGCAGGTCAAACAACGCGGCACTGTCCGCGGCGCTGACCAGGATGCGGACCCGGACAAAGCCCTTGGTGGCGTCGGTGATCTGCAGGACCCCCACACGCTTGTCCCAAAGATCCGTCTCGGCCAGCACGGCTTTTAGTTCCGCGCGCATGGCCTCCAAGGGGGCATGCCAGTCGAGGTCCAACTCCACGGTGCCCATCACCTCGGACTGGCGGCGGGTCCAGTTCTCAAAAGGTGTGGTGGTGAAGTGCACTGACGGGAGGATCATACGACGGTCGTCCCAGATGTGAACCACCACGTAGGTCAGGGTGATTTCCTCGATTCGGCCCCATTCCTTCTCAACCACCACCACATCGCCCACCCGGATCGCATCCGTGAAGGCCAGCTGGACACCGGCGAAGACGTTGATCAGCGAGGTTTGCGCCGCGAGGCCAGCCACAATCGAGATCACACCGGCCGAGGCCAGGATGCCGGCGCCCAGGGCCTGGACCGCCGGAAAGGTCAGCATGGCGCTGCCTACCGCCAGCACCACAATCAGGGCCACGGCAATCCGCCGGGCCAGGATCATTTGGGTCTGCAGCCGCCGGGCCCGCCGGTTATCAGATTTGTCCACACTGTAGCGGTGCAGTACCAGGGTCTCCACGATCAGCAGCAAGGCGATAGCGAGCCAGGCGATGGAGCCGATCAGTGCGATCAGCAGCAGATGGTCCACCGGCGTGCGCCAGCCACCGCCCTGCGTGGTGAAGGCCAGCGCGACCTTAACGCCGATCAGCACCAGCACTATCCGCAGCGGGGCCCGGGCCACCCGGGACGTCTCCTGCAGCTCGTGCCGTCCGCGGTTAATCCGGAGCACTACCTTTCGAATCAGCCAGGACAGGAAATACCCGGCGGCAATGCCGCAGGCGACGGCAAAATAGGGCACGGCTTCACTTAAGACTTCTTCCATATGTTTAAGCTCTAGCAAGCTTTGACGGGCAATTGAAATCGGCGCCGTGTCAACGTGGGTAGCGTCACGGCCGGCTGTGGCGGCCGGTACGGGCCCAAAGCCCCTACCGCCTGCGCCGCAACGTTCGAGAATGGTTCCAACACGTCGTCTCCCAGGGGGGTGTGATGAGTCGAACTGTGTACACCGCGCGCGCCGCAACCGCGGACTTCAGCTTGGGCTTGAGCTTGCTGCTGCTGACGTCCTGCGGTGCTCCGGCCGCCTCTCCGGCCGCCTCGGCGAGCCCGGGCAGCACAACGGCGCCCGTCCCGCCGCCGGCCGCCACAGCCGTCCCGCCGCCCGTAACAACGCCTGCAACATCGCAGCCCGGGACGCCGGCGTCGGGCTGGAGGACATTCACAACAGCGGGCCGGGAGCTGTCCTTCGACTATCCCGCCGGCTGGACGGTCAAAGACCCGGGCGGAGCACTGTCCGGCGATTTTGTCGACGTGATGAACGCCGGTGGCAAACAGATGGCGGGTCTGCGGACCAACATTGCCACCGGGGCGGAATGCACCGATAAGTCCGCATACCGGATCTTCGACTCCCAGCCGATGGTGGCGCTCGCCGAACCCGGAGCCGCCGACGCCGGAGCGCCGCGCTATGTGTTCGAGTCCCGGGGTGAGGACACGCAGGCGCTGGCAACCCGGTCCACAATCGCCGCCTACGGCATCACCATGGTTCCCGAAGAGTCCGGTGCTACGGCGTGCCCGATGTTCCACCTGTTCCTGTGGCCGCCGAGCGGCGCCTTCTTCGGCGGGACGTACAGTCCGGAGCTGAACCAGACGCCCGGGGACCCCGCGCTGCCGTATCTGGAGAAGGCGAAGCTGTACGCGTCCACACTGGAATACCAGGACATCCGGACCATGATCACCTCCCTCCGGCCGGCGGACGGGATTGCCGGAAGCGCGGGTAAGTAGCGCGCTGGTGAAGCCACAGCCCTCAGCGGGCCGCCGTCGGGGGACGGACCGGGGGCCGGTGCCGCGACCCGGCACGCAATGCGGTGCGGACGTTGACCTTCGAGGTGTAGGAGATGGAACCGTACTGGAAGAGCCGCACGGCCACACGGAGCATCACTGCCGCGCCCAGATACAGGATTACGATCACGATGCCGGCCTCAAGCAGGCTCAGGGAGCCGAAGCCGTTGCGCAGCAGGGCGGTGACCGGTGCGGAAAACGGGAAAAAGGTGAAGATCTGCACAATCGGGGATTGTGGATCGGAGACCACTAGGGCCACGGCGTAGAACGGCACAAAGATCAGCGCCATCATCGCGCCCATAAAATTTCCGGCTTCCTTGGCCGTTGGCATCACGGCGCCGATGGCCACCAGGGTGGTGGTGAACAGGGCGAAGCCGCCGGCCAGGATCAGCAGGCCAACTGTCATCCGGACCGGGTCCAGGATCAGCGGGGGCAGGTTCAGCGCGGCCAGGCTGAGCTCCTCGGGGAAGAACAACCGGGCGATCACGATCGGTGACAGGAACACCAGCATCTGCACCAGGCCAATCGCGAAGAGCGCGATCACCTTGCCCGCGATGAGCGTCGTCGGTTTGAGGGTGGTCAGGATCATTTCGGTGACGCGGTTCTCCTTCTCCTCCAGCGTGGAGTTGAGCATCTGCCCGGCCAGCAGCACGATCAGCCCGTAGAAAACCACCAGGAAGATCAGTGGTGGAATCACCGAGCCCAACCCGCCGGATTCCTTGGCGCCGCTGTAAGTGACGGTTTCGATCTGGAGTTTTCCGGTGGCGAGCACTGACAGTTGCGGCGCGCCGATCTTCTGTTCGACGGCGCGGGCCAGGATGGCCTGCGCGACGGCGGCGTACTTGCCGTTCTCGAATATCCCCTTGTCCACACCGTAGGCGCGCACGGCGGTCGATTCGGGGCGGGCCGGGTAGTCGAAGTACGCGTCGACAGCGCCGGACTGCACGGCCCGGATTCCGGCGTCGGGGGAGTCCGCCGCCGTGGCTCCGAAGATCGCGGCGTCCGCGGCGGTGATAAGGCCCGAGGCGTCCGTGTACGCGATGCTGAACTGGGCGCTCTTCTGGGCCTCGGCGGCGGTATCCGTGGTGGTGTTGCTGAGGAAAACGAGACCGAAGACCACGGCAAGGACCAGGGGGACGGACAAGGTGCCGATCCAAAACCGCCGTTTGGTGACTGTGCGGACGAACTCGAAGCTCAGTACGGTACCGAGATTGTGCTGTGCCACCGGTTACGTTCCTTCCCGCTTCCGCGCCGGCGCGGTTCCGGCTGCCCCGGAAGCGGCCGCCGTGTTCTGGTCGCCGTAGACCCGGATGAAGATGTCCTCGAGGGAAATCTTGGTGGTGGTGAAGCTCCGCACGCTGACGCCGGCGTAAACCAGGTCCTTAAGGATGCTGGCCTCGTCGCTGGCATCGGTGATGGAGAGCTCCGCATAGTTGGTCTGGTGCAGCATCACCTTGTAGTGCGGCGAAGGCGGGATGGTCCCGCCGTGCCGGATCCGGATGATGCGGCCGCCGTACTTGTTCTGCACCTCATCGATGGTGCCGTAGGCTTCGGCGGTACCGTCCTTGAGCAGGATGACCCGGTCGCAGAGCCGCTCCACTTCTTCCATTTGGTGGGTCACCATCACCACCGTGGCACCGGCGATTTTCTGTTCCTCGATGATGTCCATCAGCAGTCGCCGGTTGACCGGATCGAAGCCCTTGGTGGGTTCGTCCAGGATCAGCAGCTCCGGCTTGTTCATGATGGTGACGCCGAGCTGGACCTTTTGCTGCTGCCCGCTGGAGAGCTTGTCCAGCACTGTGGAGGCCCGGTCCGCCAACGCCACCCGGTCCAGGTACTCGAGCGACCACTGCTTCGCGGCGCGCCGCTCCATACCTTTGAGCCGGCCAAAATAGGTCATGATGTCGATGACCTTTTCCTTTTTATACAGCCCGCGCTCTTCGGGAAGGTAACCCAACCGGTCGCCGTGCTCCGGTTTGAAGTCCCGGCCGTTGATGTGGAGGGTGCCGGCGGTGGGCTCGTAGATGCCGAGCAGGGCCCGGATGGTGGTGGTTTTGCCGGAACCGTTGCTGCCGAGGAAACCGAATGTCTCGCCGGCTTCCACGTCAAAGGACAAGTCGCGAACCACTGTGGTGTCGCCGAAGTCCATCCGGAAGCCGCTGATGTGGACCCTAGCTTCGGCCATTGTGGCTCCCGATGGTGCCGGGCTTGCGGCCCGGCGATGTGTCGTTGCGCCGCTTAGACGGCGGGGGCGTGCCGGTGCCGGCGATGGGCGGGCGTCGGCAGTCCTGGCCTGCTGCTGCCTGTGCCGCCCCAGGCGTTGGGACGGGCTTCCTTGATCAAGCCCGTTCCCGCGCATTCGCGCACCGCCATAATGCCTTCCGCGGCGGACTGCTTGTCCTCAAAGGGCCTGGAAATCGCCAACACCGTGCCGTCGGCGCCGATCAGCCGGAAACGGACGTTCGCTTCAGCGTCCGTGAAAATTTCGAATTGTCCTGCCATCGTTATTGTCCTTTCGGGCCATGCAGGGCTGCGGGAGGGTAAGGCACATCAAGGCGCCATGCCGTTGTCTCGACAGGTCCACGCAGCGCACTTGACTATCCTTGCGACCGGGCGCCGGGAAGGTAAGGGGCTTAGGTCCCGATGTGGACAAACATTCGTCCCTGGCGGCGGTTCCGCCCCGGGCGCTCTATATCGGGCACTTTATGCCGGGCGCTACATTTAGGAACATGGCTGAGCTTCCGAAGGGCGATTCCGGTGAATGGGTCCGGCTGACTGCGCGGGTGGACGGCGTCGTCCAGGCTGTTGGCTTCCGCTATGGGACGGTGCGCAAGGCTGCGGAGCTGGGGCTGACCGGAACGGTCACCAATAACGACGACGGCTCCGTCGGTATCGCCGCGGAGGGACCCCAGCCGGCGGTACTGGAGTTCCGGCGCTGGCTGCGCTCGCCGGCAGCCCCGGGACGGGTGGCGAGCGTGGACGAAGTGGTCTCCCGGGCCACGGGTGGGTTCAGCGATTTCCGGGTGGTGTACTGACCCGGGAGCTCCCCATCCCCGCGGCTGCTCCTGGCCGGGATGGGGCAAAGGACCCTCGGCAGCGCGCACGATTCTCGGTAGGGTGGCCCCATGCAGAAGATATCCCTTGATGCGCTGGCCCGGCAGCAAATTGCGGCCGCGGTGGCGGCTCCCAGCGGGCGGGCTGCCGACACCGCGTTTGGCGGACACGAAAAGACCCTGCGCCAGACGGTGATGGCGTTTCGGGCCGGGACGCAGCTCAGCGAGCACCGGAATCCGGGCGAAGCGACGGTCTTTGTGCTCCGTGGCTGCGTGCGGCTGCGGGCCGGCGAGGAGTCCTGGCAGGGCAAGAGCGGGGATTTGCTGATAGTGCCGGACGGGCTGCACAGCCTGGAAGCGGAAGAAGACTCGGCGATCCTGATGACGGTCGCGAAAATCAAAACCTGACGGCAGTGCCGCCGCCGGACGCTAGTTGCGCCTTCCCCAGAGTTGAAGCCAGAGCAGGAGGCGCGTCTCGGGGTCGTCCAGGTCGAGGCCGAAGAGTTCTTCCACCCGGGATAAGCGGTAGCGGACCGTGTTGACGTGGACCGCCAGGGTCTTCGCGGCTTCCACGGCGTTGCCACTGCAACGCAGGTAGGCGTAAATGGTTTCTTCGAAGGACTTCTTGTGCTGTTCGTCGTAATCCGCGATCCGGAGTGCGTGCGCGCCGGGCAGCTGGCCGGCCGCCGTCAGCGAGGTAACGATCTGGCGCAGCTGCAGGGACGCGCCGAGCGATTCATCGTCAGAGACGACGTCGTCGGAATCGGCGGCGATGCGTCCTTCGGCGACGTTGCGCGCCAGCTCGGCCAGGACCAGCTCGGCGTTGACCCGGGACTCGCCGAGCCGATTGATTGTGGCAGCCCCGCCCAGTGCGGCCAGGACCGGCCGGGCGAGGAGCCGCCGGGCATTCTGCACAATCTTTAATAGTGCTGTGCGTTGAAACTGCCGGGACGATTCGGTGCTCTGCGGCAGGACGATGTAAACGATGTTGTCCGAGAACCCGCAGACGGCCGAGGGCAGTCGGATGGCGCAGGCGGTTCGGATGGCGTCGAAGAGCCGGAGCCGGGATTGCAGGGTGTCGGACGCTGTGCCACCGGCCGGCCAGGCGCCCAGCGCCGCCACCCGGACGGACGGCGCGGAGATCCCGAGCCTGATGGCCGCCAGCTCGGCGCGTTGCGGTTCAAACAGCAGCGGCTGGACCAAATCTATCTGGCGGGTCAGGTTCGAGACGTAGGTGGTGCGCTTGTGCAGGATGTGGAGCGCGGCAACGTTGGCTGCTTCACGCAGGATCCGGTTCGCATCCTCGGTGTGGTGTTCCGCCCGTTCCAGCAGCCACAGCGAGCCCAGGACGGAGCCGCCGGCCCGGATGGAAATGGCAGTACGCCGGAGCAGGGGATCCGCCGTCGCCACCTCCAGCGCATCGGTGGCGGCATGGACGCGGCGGTAGTCCTTGTCGGTTTCAACCGAATGCGGCACATGAAGCCGGAGGATCGAACTCCTGCGCGTCTCATCAATGGGCTGGTCCGGCAGCGTCGAATACGCCAAAATCGTCTGGTCCGGATCAGCGACCGCGATTGCACCGCCGGTTTGGGCTGCTACCGTGTTGGCCAAGTCGAACAGGTCTCCGGGCCGGATGTCTACCAGCGTGTGTCCGGACTGGCGGTGCGGGATGACGGCGGCGTCCATGACCTCGGCGAGCTGGTTCCACGGCACCGCGTCTGCGGCCCGGAACAGTGCCAGCCCCGCCCCACGCGCGGCGGCGCGCAGCGCAGCGTCGGAGCTGCCGTTGGACTTGTAGACAATGGCCACGTACCCGGCGTCGCTGAGTTCCCGGACCTTCACGCCGAGCCGTTTCCCTGACAGGGAGAGCCCGATGGCCAACGCAACAGCGCCCGGGTACCTGGCAGGAACAGCCGTCGAGTCGTAAAGCACGGAGCCCGACACGATCTGCCGGTCGTCAGCCGGCATTTCGACGAGGCTGACAATTTCCGAACCCGCCGAGCGGGCGACGTCCGCCAGGGTAGGCAGCGAGTACTCCTGTCCCGCCGGTGCCGGGGTCACGCCGGCACCAACCAGGTCGTTTGGTAGTTGCTACTAATGAAGAGCCCCTAAATTTGTTGGAATCTCCATAGTGGCACAGGAATAGGCTTTCTACGCTGAACCATAACGCAGGACAGCGACAGGAAAGGCCCTTCTTGAAGATCAGCGACGCCAGGCAGCTTATCCAGGTGAAGGCCCCCGTCTTCTCACGCCGACGCCGGGTGCTGGCCAACGCCTACAACGTCGAGGAATACCGGAAGGCTGCACGGAAAGTCCTGCCTGCCGGGATCTTCGACTACCTCGACGGCGGCTCTGAGGACGAGGTGACGCTGCGGCGCAACCGCGCCGTCTTCGATTCCTGGGCACTGATGCCAAGCTGGGGCCCGGTCTCCGGGCCCGATACCAGCACGAACCTACTCGGGAAAGCCAGCACGCTGCCCCTGACGCTGACTCCCACCGGTGCAACCCGGCTGTTCCATCCCGAAGGCGAACTCGCCGTCGCCGCGGCCGCGGAACGGGCACAGATCCCCTATGGGCTGGCCGGACTCAGCACCGTGCCGATGGAATCGATCGCGGAACGCCACCCGGACCTTGACCGCTGGTTCAACTTCGGGCTGACCTCCGACGCCCAGGCCTTAAAGAACAAACTCGCGCGCTGCGAGGCCGCGGGATTCACCACACTGATTGTCGGCGTCGACACACGGGCGCTGGGATCCCGCGAGCGGGACCTGCACAACGGCTTCACCGCCCCGCCCGCACTGACCCTTTCCGCCATCGCTGACATCGCCCGGCGGCCGTCCTGGTGGATCAACTTCCTGAAGTCGGACGGCATCAGTTTCCCCAACCTGGATCCGCGCAGTCCTGCGGCCACGTCCGTCGTCACCCCGTCCATGTGGCAACACATTTTGGGCCACTCGGACGCCACCAGCGGGTGGAAGGAACTGGTGGCCCTGCGCCAGGGATGGCACGGCAAAATCGTGCTGAAGGGGTGCGTCAACCCGGCCGACGTGGACAAGGCCGCCCGGATTGGCCTGGACGCCGTCCAGTTAAGCAACCACGGCGGCCGTCAGCTGGACCACATGCTGAGTCCCATGGATGTGCTGCAGGAATCCCGGCAACGGGTGGGCGACTCGATCGAAATCTACGTGGACTCCGGTGTCCGGCGCGGCAGCGATGTCCTCAAGGCGCTGGCCCTCGGCGCCGATGCCTGTTCGATCGGCAGGGCATACCTGTATGGCCTGGTCGCGGCCGGCTCGCCGGGTGTTGGGCGCATTATCGAGATCTTCGGTGACGAACTGCGGCGTACGATGACGTTAGTAGGCGTTTCCAGTATTTCCGAGTTGAAGGCTCGGGGCGGGGAAATTCTTCGGGATATCCGTCAGTCCGGAGGAATCCTGGAAACCACGGCGTCAACCACCTCGCACATATGAATTCTGAATAAGCAGGCAGACAGCACACTCCCGCAGGATTGCGGGAGTTTAGAGAATCTCTGAACAGCTAAGGAAACCATGCGCACCCGTTACCTACTCCCCGTCCTCACCGTAGCCACGGCGCTCTCGCTTTCCGGCTGCGTTAACAACAGTGAACCCGCCGCCACCGGCGGGGCCTCCGGAACCGCGGACGCAATCGACGTGAAAAAGAGTGACACGATTGCAGCGATGCTCCCGGAGAAAATCAAGAGCGCAGGCGTGCTTAATGTCGGCATGGCAAACAATTACCCGCCCAACGAATTCAAGGACGACAACGGGGCGCCGGCCGGCTGGTCAGTGGACCTCACCAACGCCCTGGGGAAGGTGATGGGCTTAAAGGTCAACTTTGATATCGGCACCTTCGACAACATCCTTCCCGCCGTCCGCGCGGGAAAAGATGACATGGGCATGTCCTCCTTTACTGACACGCTGGAACGCGAAAAGCAGGTGGATTTTGTCAACTACTACTCCGCCGGAATCCAGTGGGCGGCCCCGAAGGGCAAAACGGTCGACCCTAACGACGCCTGCGGGCTCAAGGTTGCTGTCCAGGCCACCACCTACGAGGACACCCACGAAGTGCCCGCCAAGTCCAAGGCCTGCACCGACGCCGGAAAGCCGGCCATCACCATCTTCAAATACGACGCGCAGGACCAGGCGACCAACGCCCTGGTGGTCGGTCAGGTCGACGCCATGAGCGCCGATTCACCAGTGACTCTCTACGCGATCTCCAAGACCAAGGACAAGCTGCAGACCGCGGGCACCGCCTTCGAGGTGGCACCCTACGGCATACCCGTGGCACAGGGCAGCGAATTTACGCCGGTCCTGCAAAAGGCCCTCCAGTCGTTGATCGATGACGGCTCGTACAACAAGATCCTGTCCAAGTGGGGAGTGGAAGCCGGCGGAATCAAGACGGCGGCACTCAACGTGGCAGCCAAAGGGTGATAGCACATGAGCGAACCGGAACCCGGCCGGATGGTTGAGGCGGAGCCCGGCGGGCAAACGGAACCGGGCAGGACGCCGCGGGCCGGCAGAACCCGAACCGACGACGGCGGAGCGCCGCCGGAGGAGATCGTCGCAATCCCGCTGCGCCATCCCTGGCGGATCCTGGTGGCGGTGCTCCTGGTCCTGGGCCTGGCGGTCTTTGTCCTGGACGCCGCCCAACGCTCGGACTATGGCTGGCCCGACGTCGGCAAATTCATCTTTGACCGCCGGATCAGCCAGGCCGCCTGGGTGACCTTGTGGCTGACCGTTTATGCCATGATCGGCGCGATCGTCATCGGCTTGTTGCTGGCCATCATGCGGCTCTCACCAAACCCCGTGCTGAAGAGTATTGCCTGGCTGTACATCTGGATTTTCCGGGGGACCCCGGTATACGTGCAGCTGGTCTTCTGGGGCATCGTGTCCTTGATCTATCCGGTGTTCACGCTGGGTATTCCGTTTACGGAACCGTGGGTCACCATCCCCAACGAGATCTTCACCAACCTCTTTATCACCGCCGTGATCGGACTGGCACTCAACGAGGCCGCCTACATGTCCGAGATTGTGCGCGCCGGGCTGCTCTCAGTGGACGAGGGGCAGGCGGAAGCCTCGACGGCGCTCGCGATGTCCTGGGGGCAGACGATGCGGTTTGTGGTGGTTCCGCAGGCGATGAAGATCATCATTCCGCCCACCGGCAACGAGGTGATTTCGATGCTCAAAACCACTTCACTGGTGGCGGCGATCCCGTTGAGCATTGACCTCTACGGGGTGTCGCGCGGTATTTCCGCGGTGACCTTCACACCAGTGCCGCTGCTGATTGTGGCCTCCCTCTGGTACTTGCTCTTCACTTCCGTTTTGATGGTGGGCCAGCACTTCATTGAAAAGCGGTTCTCCCGCGGCACCGGTCGGCTGAAAACGGGCAAGGGACCGTCGACGCCGGAACCGGCACCGACGGCGGTCCCCGGTATACCGGGCGCACCGCTCGGCACGGACTTTGGCGGAAAAGGATGACGGACATGCCCATGGTCCTGGCGGAGCGGGTCTCCAAGAATTTCGGCACCAACAAGGTGCTGCGCGGGATCAGCCTGGCGGTCGATCCCGGCGAGGTGCTGTGCATTGTGGGCCCCAGCGGGTCCGGCAAGTCGACGTTCCTGCGCTGCATCAACCACCTGGAGCGGGTGGACGGCGGCCGGCTGTCAGTGGACGGACAACTGGTTGGCTACCGGCAAAAGGGGGACAAGCTCTACGAACTCAAGCTCAAGGAGGCAGCCTTCCAACGCCAGGAAATCGGAATGGTGTTCCAGCGCTTTAACCTTTTCCCCCACCTGACCGCCGTGGAGAACATCACCCTGGCCCCCATTCGGGTGAAGGGCTTGTCCAAGTCCAAGGCCACCGAGCGGGCCAGGGAGCTGCTGGACCGGGTGGGGCTTGGCGACAGGGCGGACGCCTATCCGGCGCACCTGTCCGGTGGCCAGCAGCAGCGTGTGGCCATCGCCCGTGCGCTGGCCATGGACCCCAAGCTGATGCTCTTCGACGAACCGACAAGTGCCCTGGATCCGGAACTGGTGGGCGAGGTGCTCGACGTGATGAAGGAACTGGCCAGGACCGGCATGACCATGATCGTGGTGACCCATGAGATGGGGTTCGCCCGCGAGGTGGCAGACACGCTGGTCTTTATGGACGAAGGTGTGGTGGTCGAAGCCGGGCCACCGCGTCAGATCCTAAGCGATCCGCAGCATGACCGGACCAAGGCGTTCCTGTCCAAGGTCCTCTGACGCGTCACGGAGTTCCGGCACCGCACGCGGTAGGACAGACTGTTGCCGTGAGCAACTCTCCCCGGACCGGCCTGGCCGTCGCAGGCTTGAGCCTGGGTACTGCACTGAACCCGCTGAACTCCTCGATGATCGCCGTCGCCCTGGTGGTGCTGCGTGCGGATTTCGCGCTCGACGTCGCCACCGTCACCTGGGTGATTACCGCGTTCTACCTCACCTCCGCGGCCGGCCAGCCGCTGATGGGCCGTCTTGCCGACCGTTTCGGTCCGCGCCGGCTTTTCCTGCTGGGCATGGCCCTGGTGGCGGTGACCTGCGCACTGGCTCCCTTTGCCCCGAATTTCGCCCTGCTTTGTGTTGCCAGGGCCGTTATGGCCCTTGGCACGGCGACGGCCTACCCGAGCGCCGTGGTGATGGTGGGGGCATTGGCCCGTCAGGCGCACGTGAAGTCGACCCGGCCGCTGGGCCGCATCCAGATGGCGAATACCTCGGCGGCTGCTGTCGGACCGGTGGTGGGCGGTCTTTTGGTGGGTTTTGTGGGCTGGCAGGCACTTTTCCTGATCAACGTTCCGTTGGCCGTCGCGGCGATCCTCCTGGTCCGGCGGTTTGCTCCGCCGGACGGGGAACGCGAGAGCGGCCGGGCCGTCGAGCTGCTGCGGGACTCGGACGTCCCCGGCGTCCTGGCCTTCGTCGGCTCCATGGTCCTGGCGATGATGGCGCTGCTGAACGTGCTGCCGGACCACCGCTGGTGGCTGCTTGCCGCCGGCACCGGCCTAGCAGCGCTGTTCGTCTGGCGGGAACTGCGCTTTGCCACCCCGTTCCTGGATTTGCGCTTGTTGGGACGCAACCGCCCGCTGCTGCTCGTTTACCTGGGGTTTGCCCTGTTCAGCGGCGTCTACTACTTCGCCTTCTTTGGCTTGCCGCAGCTGTTGCAGGAAGCCGGGGGGTACAGCCCCGGAATGGTAGGCCTGCTGATGCTGCCGCTGGCGGCGATGTCGGTGGTGGTCACACCCGTCGCCGTCCGCGCGATTGACCGCTTTGGGGTCAAGCGTGTGCTGATTGCCGGCGTTGTGCTCCTGGTGACAGCGTCGGGGATGATGTGGCTGCTGACCGGCTCGTTCGCCATCCCGCTGGTCCTGGCCCTGACAGCACTGCTGGGTGTGCCCTACGGGGTGGTCGGCATCGCTTCGAGCCAGGGCATGTATGTGTCCACCCGGGCAGAGGAGCGCGGGGTGGCTGCGGGGATATTCCAGACCTGCCGGTACCTCGGGGCGATCATGGCTACCGTGCTGATCGGCGTCTTTTACGGCACCGGGGTGAACCAGGCTAACTGGGGACTGATGGTCTTTGTGATGCTGGGCCTGGGTGCGGTGGTGTTTGCCGTCTCGCTGTTGTGGCGGGACCGAACCTTACCGGGGTGAACGTGACGGAAATACGCGGAAATACTGCGGCAGATGACAACCTTCGCCGGTAGGATGACAACAATCGACAAGCTGACCGGCGGTGGTGGTTGGATGTCACGGTGGCGTAACAACACGGCGTACGGACCATCCGCCGGAGCCGATGGCACCGAACGATTTAGGCAGCAGCTGGGTCTGCCGGGACGCTGATCCTGTTGGAGATTGACTGTTTAGGTGGCTGGAGCCAAACATGACAAAAAACCGTGAAACCCGTGACCGCGACCGGAGGCCCCGCAAGCGCCGGTCCCCGGAAGCCGGCGGGAGCAGTTCCCGCTCCGCCGGCCTGCTGATCGCGGGGTCCGTTGTTGCGGCGGCTGCCGCGCTCCTGACGTTGGTGTCAGCGGGCGGCGCCATGTCCTCCGAGGCGCCGGTTGAAGGGCTCGTCTTCGGGCTCTGGAAAGTGCTCTACGCCACCGAAGCCCCGGCGCCGCGGGTGATTACCGCCGCGATCGCCGTCGCCCTGGCCCTCGCGGCCGGGGTGGCACTGCTGGAGCAACGGATCGGTAACCGCAGCCGCCGCTCGCTGAACATCAACACCAAACCCTTGGCGCCCAAAGTCATTATGGCGGCGACGCGCGGAGTCTACGCCGGACCGGTCACGGTCACCGTACTTATCCCCGCCCACAACGAGGAAGCCTCGCTGCCGCTGACCCTGGCGTCACTGATGGACCAGTCGCACCCGCCCGAAAAGATCATCGTTGTTGCGGACAACTGCACCGACGGATCCGTGGCTGCCTGCCGGGCTGCCGGCGTCGAAGTCTTCGAAACAGTGGGGAACACCCACAAAAAGGGCGGCGCGCTGAACCAGGTGCTGAGCCAGGTCCTGCCCGGGCTGGGGGACAACGACGTTGTGATGATTATGGACGCCGACACCCAGCTCGACGACGGATTCCTGGAATCCGCGGTCCGCCGGCTCAGCCAGGACCGGGCCCTGATGGCCGTGGGCGGCCTCTTCTACGGTGAGGAAGGCCACGGCATGCTGGGCCAGTTCCAGCGCAATGAATACGTCCGTTACGCCCGGGACATGCGACGGCGGCGGGGCCGGGTGTTTGTTTTGACCGGCACCGCCTCGGTATTCCGCCCGGCGGCGCTGCGGGCGGTGGCGCAAGGCCGCGGGTTGTCCCTGCCCGGTAAGCACGGGGACGTCTATGACACGGCGGCACTGACAGAGGACAACGAGCTGACGATTGCGCTGAAGTCGCTCGGCGGACTGATGATTTCACCGCAGGAATGCACTGTGGTCACCGAGCTGATGCCCACGTGGCGCACCCTCTGGGCGCAGCGGCTGCGCTGGCAGCGCGGCGCCTTGGAGAACCTCGGGGCCTACGGGATCACGCCGCAGACCATGCGGTATTGGGCGCAGCAGCTCGGTATTGGCTATGGTGTGATCGCCCTGGGGTCCTACCTGCTGTTGATAATGCTGATGCTGCTTGCCCTGGACGAGTGGGTCTGGTTTCCCTTCTGGCTGGGCCTGGGGGCGATTTTCACCGTAGAACGTGTGGTGACGGTGTGGCGGGCCGGCTGGCGTGGAAGGCTGTTGGCGGTGCTGATCTTCCCGGAACTGATCTTTGATATGTACCTGAACTTCGTCTACGTCAAGGGTGTTATCGATCTGTCCGTGGGGCGGCAGGCTGCGTGGAAGCACGTGCAGCACCCGGCGTCGTCCGCCGCAGCAAAAACCGCAGCCATGACCACCACCCCGGGGAGCCACCCATGATCACGAACCACCTGACGGTCCCGGCGGGCCTCCTGCTGCCGCACGCACTGCTTGAAAGCGATGCCTTCGCGGCCTTGGCGGCGTTTGTGGCGATCAACACCGTGATGTACGTGGCCTTGGCGGTGGCTAAGATCCTGCCGAAGGTCTACGTTTCGGACTGGATCCGGCGCAGCAATGAGCGCTCCGAACCGCGGGGCATCATCCCGGAGAATGCAACGAACGCTCCTTCGGAGGGCTAACGTTTGCGGGGGCCGGGCTTCGCACCGAAGCATCCGGCTAACGTGGTCCGGCGACTGGGGTGATCCGGACCTCCCTTTCCATCAGACAGGCGGCATCACCGGGCCATGACGGTTTCAGCACGCAGCAACGTCCAGATCACCGGACCCGAGCAGGGTCCGGTACTGATGTTCGCCCACGGATTTGGCACCGATCAAAAGATGTGGGGAAAGGTCCTGCCCTATTTCACGGACACCTACCGGGTGGTGCTTTTTGACCACGTGGGGTCCGGCGGGTCTGACAAAGGCGCCTATGATGCCGGGAAGTACTCCAGCATCGGCCCCTACGTGACGGACCTGCTGAACATCTGCACGGAACTGGATCTTCGCGAGGTGACCCTGGTGGGCCACAGCGTGGGCTCCATGATGGCCATCGAGGCCGCCGCCCGCGAGGCCACCGCCACGAACGAGAACGGGGGCCCGCGGCTGAGCAGGCTGGTGCTGTTGACGGCGTCGCCGAGCTACCTGGATCACCCCGACGACGGGTACACCGGCGGCTTCACCAGCGACGAGCTCGATGAACTGTTTGAATCCCTCGACGCCAATTACCTGGTCTGGGCCAACTCGATGGCTCCGGTGTTTTTGAACAATCCGGAAGCCGCCGAACTCGGTGCCGAAATCCGGGGCAGCTTCGGCCGGATCACCCCCGCGGTGGGCCGTGACTTCGCCCGGGTGGCGTTCCTGTCCGATGTCCGGCACCGGCTGGCCGACGTCGGGATTCCGGTCCTGATCCTGCAGACCACCGATGACGTGGTGACCCCGGCGCACATCGGCGACTACCTGCTCGAACGGCTGCCGCAAGGCACACTCAAAACCCTGGCCGCCAAGGGCCACTTCCCGCAGGCCAGTGCGCCCGAGGAGACAGCGGCCGCCATCCTCGGCTACCTGCAGAGCGGCACGTGAACGCCGCGCCGGAGCCCCAGCCGGCAGGCCGCACGGATTTCGCGGCGCTGTTCCATGCCGCGCCGGCCGGGTATCTGCTGACCCTGTCGGACGGGACCATCGTGGAGGCGAACCGGACGCTCTGCGACTGGACCGGCAAATCCCGCGCCGAGCTGGTGGGTTCAAGCCTGCTGCGGCTGATGCCGGCCGGTGACCGGATTATGTACCTGACCCACGCGATGCCGGAGCTGGACGCCACCGGGGTGCTGACCGAACTCTCCGTCCAGATCATTGGCGCCAACGGGACCCGGCTGCCGGTACTTCTCGCTGCTGCGCGGTCCCGCACCGCGGCGAATGCGCCCGAGCTGGACCGCATCGTCCTATTCAGCGCCCCGGAACGCCGGCTCTACGAGCGTGAACTCGCGGCCGCGATGCGTAAGCTCGAGGCCGCCGAGGCGGACCGGGCACGGCTGCTGGCGGAAGCACGGTACGCGGCGATGCATGATTCGCTGACCGGGCTGCCGAACCGGGCGTTGTTCGATGACCGGCTGGGGATGGCCCTGGCGGCCGCAGTGCACGACGGCGGGGAGGTAGGCCTGCTGTTCTGCGACGTCAACGGCTTCAAGACAGTCAATGACTCAATGGGCCACGCCGCCGGCGACCAGGTACTCTGCCAGGTTGCCGCGCGGCTGGCCGGAGCGATCCGCGGCGTCGACACGGCCGCGCGCTACAGCGGCGACGAATTCGTGGTGTTGGTCGCCGGTCCGGCCACCGTCGACGATGTGGAACGAGTGGCGTTGCGGGTACTGGATTCGCTGGCACCACCCGTTATGGTCGACGGGGCCGAACTGCAGGTGGGACTTGCCATCGGCGTGGCGATCAGCAACGGAGACACCGAAACGGCCGAGGAGTTGCTGCGCCGGGCCGATGCCGATATGTACGCCTCAAAGACCCGCAGCAGGCACGGACAGCCGACGCTATTGTCCCGCCGGGTGTCCTAGCGGCCTTTTGCCCGCACCGCGCCGGCTGCCGGGTTTAGCCGCGGGTGTTCCGCTCCAGGGCCTTGTCGTGCTCGGCATGGGCGCGGTGGAGGAGATCCAGGAACTCGGTTTCATGGTGGATGAGCCGCTTGTACTTCTCCGGCAGCGTCCGCAGCTGCTCTTCTTCGCTGACCATCTTGGTGAAGATCGCGTCCCGTTCCGCGATGTCGGTTTCGTAGCTGAGGTCCAGGTAGTCAGTGGCGTGCCTCTTGGCGCCGGAGACCGCGTTCTTGGCCTTGCCCTTGGGGCTGAAGACGGAGGCCAGGATGGTGACGGTGAGGACTCCGAGGATGACCAGCAGCGAGGCGCCGGTGCTGACCTCGAGGACGCTGACGTGTTCGCCGTCGTTGATAAACGGCAGGTTGTTCTCGTGGAGGGCGTGCAGGACGAGTTTGACGCCGATGAAGCCCAGGACGGCGGCGAGGCCGTAGGAGAGGTAGATCAGCCGGTCCAGCAGCCCGTCGATCAGGAAGAACAGCTGGCGCAGCCCCATCAGCGAGAAGGCGGTGGCGGTAAAGACAATATAGACGTTCTGGGTCAGGCCAAAGATGGCCGGGATCGAGTCAAGCGCAAACAGGATATCCGTCCCGCCGATGGCCACCATCACCAGGAGCATCGGGGTGAGGACGCGTTTGCCGTTTACGAGGGTGAACATTTTGTCGCCGTCGTAGTGCGAGGACGCGGGCAGGAACTTCTTGGCCAGACGGACGATCAGCCCGTCGGAGTCGTCATCGTGCGAATCCGGCCGCAGCAGGTTGCCGGCCGTGAGCAGCAGAATTAGGCCGAAGATGTAGAACACCCAGGAGAAGCTGTTGATCAGGGCGGCGCCGAGCAAGATGAACGCGGTGCGCGCAATCAGCGAGAAGACGATCCCGAACAGCAGCACCTTCTGCTGATCGGCGCGGGGCACCCGGAAACTGGCCATAATGATGAGGAAGACGAAGAGATTATCGACCGAGAGGGCCTTCTCCGTGACGTAACCGGCGAAGTACTCCGTGCCCATGGTGGCACCGCCGAAAACCAGAACACCAACGCCGAACAGCAGGGCGATGCTGACGTAGATCGATGACCAGATGGCCGACTCCCTGAGGGTGGGGGTGTGGGCCTTGCGTACGTGGAAGAAGAAGTCGAAGGCCAGCAGGCCCACTATTCCGATGATCGTGAATATCCAAACAATGGCGGGGACTTGCATGGTGCCTCATTTTTGTGTCGGCCGGTGTGGTCGGCGGGGGCTGGTCACCTAACGAACGAACGTCACGCTCGCGAAGTGCCGGGATCCCTCAAACTTAGCGCCAATGACGCTTAGACGCCCGCGTTGCTGACGCGGGCGGCCCCGGGACGCGGCCGCCCGCCGCCGTTGTGGTTCCGTTAAACCTTCGGCGAGTAGACCTTCGGGAGCTTCATTCCGCGCTCTTCCATCACGGTGCGCAGCCGGGTGGGGTAGTCGCTGATGATGCCGTCGACGCCGAGGTCCATCAGCCGGTTGATATCAGCCGTGGTGTTGACCGTCCAGGGGATGACCGGCAGTCCGAGACCGTGGGCCTCCGTGATCATTCCGGGCGTGACGGAACGGAACGTGGGGGAGATGGCGTTGTAGCCCTGGGCCGCGGCCGCCTGGGCGAGGGATCCGCCGTAGGTGTCGATGTCGATGCCGCCGAGATTGGGGCTGGCGCCGGGCCGGCCGACCTCAAGCCAGGCGTCGCCGCTGGAAAGGGCAACCAGCGGCAGCTCCGGGGCGATCTTCTTGGTCAGGTTCAGCGAGGACCAGTCGAACGACTGCACGGTGCTTCGCTCCGCCATGCCGGAGGCCTGGATCTCCGCGACCGCGGCCTTGGTCAGGGCCACCATGCCCGCGCCGCCGGACTTCCCGTCCTCCACCTTGGTCTCGATGTTGAAGCGGACCTTTTTGGCGTTGGCGTCGCGGACCAGCCCAAACACGTCCTTGAGTTCGGCGATCCGGTTGCCCTCGACCACGTCCTGTTCGGGGAACCCCTTGAGCTGGGTGAACCCGCAGTCAAGTGTTTTGATCTGGGCGAGCGACAGTTCGGCCACCCGGTCGCCGACATACGGGAAGCCGGCGTCGCCCGGCGTGGCCGGGGCGGTGTCCTGGCACTTGTCTGCCTGGATGGTGTCGTCGTGCCAGACGATGATCTTGCCGTCGCTGGTGAGGTGGGTGTCCAGTTCCAGGGTGGTCACTCCCAGCGCCAGCGAGTTGGCGAAGGCAGCCAGGGATTCCTCGGTCCACTCGCCGCGGCCTCCGCGGTGTGCCTGCAGGTCGAAGGACCCGTTGCGCTCGTTCGTTTTCGTCTCGGATGTGCCGGTTCCGGCAGCGTTCGACGTCGGCGCGGAGGCTGCGTCGGCGGGTGAGGTGGCGGCTGGAGCGGCGACGGCGGGGCTCGCCAGGGAGGCGATGAGTGCGGCGGCGGCCGCGGCGGTCAGGACTGTGCGCATGGTGGTGGTTCCTCCTGGGTGACGGGTGCCGGCGCTGCGCCGGCGACCCGACAACCTTAGGGAAGGAACATGGACTGGTGTCCTCGGGGGACTGGACCGCGGGTGAACAGTTCGTCGGCGGGGCCGGCCGGCGGCAGTGCGGCGCTCAGCTCAGCGCCGCGGCCGTCACCGGTGCGCCGTTGAGGTATTCGAGCTGCCAGCCGTCGGCCGGGTGGTGGTGGGCGAGGTTCAGCGCGGCGTTGTTGATGCGCTCCAGCTGGCGTCCGATCGCACGGTTCAGGCTCAGCCGGATCAGCGTGCCGTGGGCGACTACAAGGATGCGGCCGCCGCGGAATTCCTCGGCCAGGGTTTCCAGCGCCAGGAGTCCGCGCCTTGCCGCCTGGTCCTCAGTCTCGGCGCCACGGAATCCACCGGGGATGCGCAGGGCCTCCAGTTCGGGCCCGTCCTGCAGGCCCTCGGCGTCGCCGAAGCTGCGCTCGGCGAGTTCGGGCACATGGCGGTTGACGGCGAGCCCCAGCCCGCCGGCGATCAGCTTCGCGGTTTCCGCGGCCCGGCTCAGCGGCGAGGACACCACCGCATCCCACTTATAGCCGGACACCACGGCGACGGCGTCCCGGGCCTGGTCGCGGCCGACGTCGTTGAGCGGAATGTCGGTGGCTCCCTGCAGCCGGCGCTGCGCATTCCAGTCGGTTTGGCCATGACGGATGAGCGCGAACGTTGTGAGGGTCATGGTTCCATTCTGCCGTTCGCGGGGGCTGGGGTGGGAATCGCTGCCTCGATCACGTCCAGCTCACGGACGGCGTACCGTAGGTGCTCCCATTCCTCGTCGAAGATCGTATGCAGGCAGGCGAGTACCGTCTCGGCTTGCCCGGGGGCCCAGGGGTTCGTGCGGGCCCCGGACAGCTGCTCCTGGGTGAGCGCGGCGAGGTAGTTGCGCACCATGGCCTGGCGGCCGGCGCGCACCTCCAGCACCTGCTGGTAGGAGGGTGCGTCCGGGGGTGAAGACCGAGGTGTCGTAGCCGTCGGATGCGTATTCCACGTTCGGCTGACCGAGCCGGTGATAGGGCTGATCGATTTCCAGGATTGCCTTGCGAAGCCACGTGTCGGTGGCCATCACCAGATGCCGGAGTGTCTGGGCGAAGGACCACTCACCATCCACCGAGATATCCACAGTGCCCGCCGGCATGGCTGCGGCCCGCTCCAGCTCAGCCGCCCAGGTCCGCTCCAGCACCGTCCACGCCGCACGAAGACCCTCGGGGTCAGCTGCGTGTCTTTCGGCGCGGCCGGGAAAGCGGCGGTTCAGTTCGGCCTCGACGAACGGGACGACGTCGACGCCGTTGACCAGCAGGGCGTCCCCGCCATCGAAGAGCCACGGCGCATCGATCTCCGCCCTGGCCACGTCCACACCGCGCAGCACGGCGCCGGACAGGTCGGAGCGGACGAACCGGGCTCCGCGCAGGTTCACGTCGGTGAATTCTGCGCCCCGGAGGTCATCGGACTGACTGAAAGCTGCCATGGCAGCACTCTGCCACGCTTGGCCCAGCAGCGCAGCAGCAGACGGCGTTGTCAGGTGCGACTACCTAATACCGCCTGCAAGTTATCGAACGACTCGGTCCATCCGTTGCGGTGCAAGGTCGACGACGGTTTCCCGGTCGCCTGGGGGAGCATCGGGCGTGCTGACGGAAGCGGCGCGGCCGGCACGGCGGCCCTGCGCTCAGGACGTTGGCCGGGTGCCAGCCACCCATTTTCCGAAGGACCAAAGCGGTCCATAATGGCCACATAAACTTCGGGGACTCCTCGCGCTGGTGGACGGGGTGGCGCGGCGTTCAAGGGTCCCAGGTGGCCGCCCCGGCTGGGCGCAAGGGGCAGTCACGGTCTCCGGACAAGGATTCCGGAGACCGAAACCGGGGTGGGCAACGCCATCCCTGCGCTCATCAACGCACTGAAGGGAATCATCATGCTCAAGGATTCAAACATCGTTGCTGTCCTCCCCGCGAAGGACATCAACAGGGCGAAGGCGTTCTACCGGGACAAGCTGGGAATCGAACCCGACGAATCCATGGAGGACGGCAGCATTAGGTACAGCTGCGGTCAAGGAACCCGCTTCCTCGTTTACCCGACGGATAATGCCGGGTCGGCCAAGAACACCCAGATGGGCTGGGAAACGGACAATCTCGAAGGCGAGATGGAGGAACTGCGAGGCCGCGGTGTCGTCTGCGAAGACTACGATTTTCCCGGGCTGAAGACGGAGAACGGCATCGCGACGGGATCCTGGGGGAAGGCAGCCTGGTTCCTGGATAGCGAGGGCAACATCATCAACATCGCCCAGCGCGCGTAGGCCGGAGTCTGGCTCCGATCAACGACGCAGGGCAACGCTGCTGCCCGAAGCAAAGGCGAAGTGATCCGGCTTCCGCGACCAAGGCGGGAGTCGGATTCAGCTGGCTAAGAGAGACTGCATTGTCGAGGCCCCGGAGGTTGGGATGACGGGTCGGCCGACCGTGAGCCAGGCGTCGGGGCTGCAGGGCGCTACCCGCTCGCTGGTTCGTCTCTAGTTCCCGCCCCGCAGATGCCGGTGGTGCAGCTCGTAGCTGTCGAACACTTCAGAAGAGGTGGTTCCTGAATGGCCGAACTTGCCGCGGAGGACGTCCGCGAGTCCGTCCAGCGCCGCGCGGAGCATCCGGCCGGCGAACTGGAGCTCAGGGTTGTCGCTGCGCTGGGCTTCGGATGCCAGGTCTTGGGCGTAGGCGACCGTGGCGGGCAAGGAGCCGCGCTGCTCAATTTCACGGAAGTAGTAGGTTTCATGGAAGGCAAGCAGATCTATGCTCACCAAGGCTATGTTTGCGGCGATTGACTCCAGTAGTCCGGCGGCGTGGGTGGGGTTCAGCGCCAGTACTCCCGCCGGACCTGCAGCCTCCCTGAACAAGTTCAGCTGGTGGGCAAGGGCTCGGCGGCGGTTCAGGGCCGGGAAAGTCTGCAGGATCCAAGTGACCGTTGCTGTCAGCAAGCCGAAACCGGTGACGGCCTCGAGGGCGACCAGCAGTCGGAGCAGCGGAGAGGCTGCGACGATATCGCCGAACCCCACGGTGGAGAGAGTGACCAGGGAAATGTAGAGCGCTTCGGCAAAATCGGCCTCAACTGGAACCCCGGTTCCGTAAACAAAGCCGTCCGTCAGATGAGGCAGGTACAGCAGTGCCCAGCCGATGGCCGCCGTTCCCGCCCAGGCGCCAATGACGGCTGCCATAGCCAAGGGCGCTGCGGTGGCGGAGCCCCGGCCGCGCAGTCTTCTGGATACCAGCCAGAATCCGCGCATGATCCCCCGGCCCACGGGACCGGAGCCGTGGGGATAAAGGAGCGTTCGAAAGACGTCGACGAGCATCAGCAGAACCAGCCCGGCCCCCAAAACCGTCCAGAGCGTATCCGCAAAGTCCATGCCTCATCTTATGGGCGTCGCCCAGGGCCCAGTGACAAACAGAGGGACCTCGCAGTGCTTAGTACGACGGCGGCACCGGGTCTTGGGTGCCGGCGTCGCCTGTGCGGCGGGTAGTGGCAGACCGTTGCCACGATGGCTCCAGCCGCGCAACACCCACGCCGCGTTGTTC
Organism: Arthrobacter sp. EM1; assembly: GCF_029964055.1. Taxonomy (NCBI): domain Bacteria; kingdom Bacillati; phylum Actinomycetota; class Actinomycetes; order Micrococcales; family Micrococcaceae; genus Arthrobacter; species Arthrobacter sp. EM1. The sequence continues at coordinate 492,485 of NZ_CP124836.1, forward strand.
GGCTGCAGCCAGCCGTCCTCGGCCAGTGGTTCGGCGCTGCGTTCGCAGATAAGAAGGTTCCCGGCCTCGAAGCGCCAGGTGCCGCCGTCGTTCACGGTGGAAGCTTCAGTCAGCGAGAAGTCGTGGTTCTGGCGTCACCCGCTTCGTGTTCGGCCGCGGCGTCATCGTCGCAGCCCGGGAAGCATTCGCCGATGCCCCAGACACGTTCCCCGAACATCTGGCCGTTCCTGTAGAGGCTCGCGACGAAGAGTGAGACGTGGACCAGAACCGAGCTCTTGCAGCCACGCAAGATGCCGCGAAGTTGACGGGTAACTGGATCGCAGGCACGGCCAACACCGGCGGGCTCGGTCGGCGGGAGCGTCGCAGGGTTGATCAAACGGAAAATGCGCGGCGAACAGTCGGTGGGCGGGTCTGAGGTGGGTAGCGAGGAACTGGTCGAGAAGTAACCCCGGAGGTTAGTGGGCTGCGGGTCGTCGGCTATCTCCTGACTAATCCGCTGCCTAAGTTCCGGTCGATGGTGCGCCACGGCGGGAGCGGACCTCCACGCAAGAGATGTCAGTCGGTTGCTATATGGTCTGTAAATGCCGCACTCAATCCTGTCCAAAGGTGGAAATTCGACTCTGCCAGCACACACCGGCGAAAGACTGTCAGTTGAGCTTAAATGGCAGTCTTTGAGTTCTAATTCTGATGTTGACCTTTTCCTGGTCATGGTCGACGCTGGTGGGCGCGTCCCTTCCAATGAGGCAGTCGTTTTCTACAATCAGCCGCGATATCTCGAGGGCGCGGTTGAATACCTCGGCAGGACATCTGCGCGGGCTGACAGCCAAGAACATTCAGCATCGATTTCGCTGGCCCAAATCCCTGCCGTTGTTCAGCGAATCGCAATAGCGGCCAGCTTGGATTCTCAGGAACGGGTCCTGGGCCAGTTGGGAGACCTGCGCCTGTTCATAAAGTCGCCTTCCGGCGTTTCCTTCGAAGTGCCGGCAGCGGATCTGTCGAATGAGAATGTGGCAGTAATAGGCGAAATTTACCGCAGGAACGGCGAGTGGAAGATCCGCAACGTCTCGCAAGGATGGACGGGTGGTCTCGAATCCTTCCTCGACCAGCATGGGGTGGCGCTGGGCGGTGAGGTTTCACCGGATCCCGCGCCCGATCACCCACGCCGGGAACCTGACAGCCACCGTATCAATGACCTTTATGACCTGGAACACCGGATACGCGAAAAGGAGGCGGTGCTGAGAGAACTCGAATCAGCGATTATCGAAACCCGGGAGATCAAGCTCCTCCAGGATCTAGGCATCTACGAGTTCGCGCACCCGCTGGATGACGCAGTTGAATATAAGGATCGCCTGAACCTGTTGCGCGCCAACGTGAAAGAAACCGCGAAGGAGCGGGGCGTGACGGGCGCTGCAAACTGGGCAGTTAACGGGAGCCTGCAAGACGGTGCCCGGATGGTTCGCGAGCAATGCCGGCTGATGCTGCGCGCCTACAATGCCGAAGCCGACAACTGCATCCGGACAGTCCGCAGCCACAACCTTGAGCCGGCCATGGCAAGGCTGACTCGGGCGAAAGAATCCATCCAAAAACTGGGCCGCAGCATGGCCATTCAGATCACAGGGGAGTATCACGAGCTCCGTCTCGCCGAAATCCAGCTCACAGCGGACTACCACCTGAAGGTCGCCGAAGAGCGGGAGACTCAGAGGGCCATCCGCGAGGAACTCCGTGAACAGGAAAAGGTCGAGCGGGAGCTCCAAAAGGCCAGGGAAAAGTTCGAAAAGGAACGCGACCAATATGAAGCGGCCCTGCAGATAGCGATCAGTAGCGGGGATGCTTCGGCCATAGCCATGATGCAGTCGCGGCTCGAACAAGCCGAACACAACCTTCGTGATATCGAAAACCGGGAAGCCAATGCCAAGGCCGGCTACGTCTACGTCATTTCGAATCTCGGTGCCTTCGGCGACCAGATTGTGAAGATCGGCATGACCCGCCGCCTTGAGCCAACGGAGCGAATCCGTGAACTCAGCGGCGCGGGGGTCCCGTTCCTCTACGACGTTCATGTTCTATTCTTCAGTGACGACGCCGCCGGTCTGGAGGGGCAACTGCACCGCGAATTCGAGGATCGCCGCGTCAATCGCGTCAACCTGCGCAGGGAGTTCTTCTACGCCACTCCGCACGAGGTCCGTGAAGCGGTGCGACGCATTGTCGGGGCCACAACACTCGAATTCAGGGAAGAAGCCGAAGCCTCAGAGTTTCGGCGCAGCATTTCAATGTCCAAGGGGGACTAGTGGGATTTAGAAAGAGCACGTCGTTCAAGGTGATGCCCGGAGTGCGCGTCCGGGTCTCCACTCGCGGAGTCGGCACCTACGTGGGCGGCCGCAAGATTTCGCCCAGAAAGGTCCCAGCTTCGCCAAGGACGGGTACTGCCAGAACGTCGACGACGGCTCCGGCGCAGGCGCCGGTCCGGCCAGGGATGTTCGCGCCGAAGGAGGAGAAGGCCCTTTTTGCCTTTCTCTCCCAGCCGGATGCCTTGAACCTAGAGGAGACCGTGCTGGCACACCCGCAATACGCATTGCTCGGAAACGCTTTGCTGGGCCTGCGGCACCTCATCCACGGACAGACGGACCGGGCTGTCGAGTATCTCCGTGCCGCGCTCTCCCTGGACGGAGAAGTGGAATCGCACGCATTCACCCGGAAGTATCTCTCCAGCTACCGGCTGACGCTCGGCATCGCCGGCGGCGTCTCAGTGGAGTTGCCACTTTCGCACGATGCCGTGACTCTCGCGCTTGCCGAAGGGCTGCAGATCCAGGGTCAGACCCGGACCGCTGTGTACTACGTCGAGGCTTTGGATCCGAGCTATCCCGCCTTGTTGAGCCTGGCTGACCTTTATGTCGAACTAGAAGACTGGCATGAGGTTCTTCGACTCACCAACGGCTTCGGCGTCGATTCCGAAATCACAGCCATGCTTGCCATCTTCCGGGCCAAATCACATCTGGCACTGGGTGAACTCGTCGCAGCCAAGGAATGCATCAAGCCGCTGACGGCGAGCAAGAAGTACGGGACCGGATTGCGCTTTCAGGCCTTGGCTCTGCGCTCCGAGATCAGTCTGACAGAGGGAGCATTCGCGCGCGCCACGGCGGACCTGGAGAAGATTCTGGCCGAAGACTCCAGCCTCCCGGGCCTTCGCGAGGCGCTTGCCCGGATCCAGCGGCGCCAACAGGAAATCGAACAAGAAAAATCCGATGCCATCCGGCAGAAGGCACGCGCTGCGGAGCAAAAGCGCGAGGAGGCCGAGCGTGCCAAGGAGGAGAAGCGCGCCGAAGCGGAGAGAGTCCGGGCAGAAAAAGCAGCCGCTAGAGATCGGTTGGCAGCCGAGCGGGCAGCCCCGAAGCCAGCCCTGCAGGCGGCCGTCATCGATCTGTCGTTCGATGAGGACGCCGACATTTCCGATGAGCCGGAATTAGCTCAGCCCGAAGCGGGGGGACTTGCGCCCGGCTTCTATCCCGACCCACAGGAAGTGGCGCCGTTCAGGTATTGGGACGGTTCAGCGTGGACGTCCCGAATCAGAATGAAACCGTAAGGAGTGTCGCCGGCCTGACGCGACCGGACTGACTGGCTGGCTTGCAAGGGCCGTCCACGTTCCTGAAGAAACGTGGACGGCCTTTTGCCTGCCTCGAGTTTCAGCCCCGCAGCACCCACGCCGCGTCGTTCGGCTGCAGCCAGCCGTCCTCGGTGAGGGGCGCGGCGCTGAGCAGCACGGAACCGGTGGGCAGCTGCACCGGTTCGCTCCCCATCGCGACGGCGACGAAGAAGTCCGCGCTGCGTTCGCAGATCAGCAGGTTCCCGGCCTCAACGCGCCAGGTGCCGCCGTCGTCCGGGCCGAAGACCTCGTTGTTCCACAGCAGCCGGCGCAGCCGTAGCGCGTTGGTGACCAAGGCAAGCGACGACGCCGGATCCTGCTGCTGGAGCTCGATCGCGTGCGTGCCCCATCCCGCCGGAATAGGCAGCCACGGCGTTGGTGACTTGACGGCCACAGTTTCGGCCCGCGAGAACCCGTGGCTCAGTGCCGCGTCCTCCGTCCACGGCAGCGGGACGCGGGCACCGTCGCGGGAGACCCCGCCGCGGGCCCACATCGGATCCACCCGGGATTCCATCGGGACGTCGACCTCAGGCAGTGCGAGCTCCTGGCCCTGGTAGAGATACGCAGGGCCAGGCAAAGCCACCAAAGCGGCCCTGGCCCGCAGGGCGCCAACATTCCCACCACCAAACCGGGTGACGGACCGGACGATGTCGTGGTTCTCCAGCGCCCACGTCGGCGTGGCGCCGTGCAGCAGGCGGGCAGCTTCGAGTTCAGTCCCCGCGGCGGCCCACGCCGCCGGATCCCAGCCGAGCTTCACAAACGCGAAGGCAAAGGCCTGCTGCATTTCATCGGCCCGGGTGTAGCGGGCGGCGCGGGCCGGTTCCAGGTTGACCTCGCCTACCAGCAGGCGGTGCGGTTGATACTTCTCGGCGAGGGTGCGCCAGCGGCGGTAGACCTCGTGGACTTCTTCCTGGTCCGAGACCTGCGGGTTGGACCGCAGCCCGTCCACCACTCCGCCGGTGGAGGGCGAGTCCGGCAGGCCGTCGGCCTTGAACAGGGCATGCGCGACGTCGATCCGGAGCCCGTCCACGCCCTTGTCGAACCAGAGGCGCAGCACGCCGTCGAAGTAGTCGCCGACGGCGGGGTTGCGCCAGTTCCAGTCCGGCTGCTCGGGGGAGAAGAGGTGCAGGTACCAGTCGGTGTCCGTCCCGGACCCTGGAACGGCTCGCCGTTGGGCCGCATGTGTGCTCTCGCGGCCGCCGATAGGCGTGGTCCCGGGAGAGGCCTACGACGGCGGCGCGTGGGTTCCAGCCGAAGGGACCCAGGAGCCGGAGTCAGCCGAGGTGAGCCCCCGCGTTCATCGGTAATCGGGTTTGTTGTGATCGGCCAGCACAGTGCTGCCGCCAGCCCACCTCGTGCCGCACGTCGGGCACTTGATGTACCACTCGTCGTTTCCGGGAAACTCGATCATCTCGCCCACGTCCTCACCGCTCGACGGGCACCACGCCTTCATGTCCTCCTCCTTTTGGAGGATCGCCTCTTGGATCATTATTAAGTCCAGGTCATCGTCGTCTCTGATCATGGTCGCGACCATACGCTGGGTGACCGACATCCAACCTCCGGGGCCGCCGCGGTCTGGACGGAACCGCCGAGGTGTCTGAGGTGGCTGCAGACTCCTGCCGGGAAGCGGACCCGCCCGGCGTGCCTGATTCCTTCCCGGCCCGCCGGGCTGACTAGCCAGCCACCGCCGCCTTCGCCGCCCGCGAGGCCTCCATCCACTCGCTCAGCCACGGGGCCCGGACGCTGGAGGTGATGCGGCAGTCGGCCACGAAGGTTCCCTTTGCGCCGGCATCGATCCAGTCCTGCAACGCGGAAAGGTCCGCCAGCGAGCGGATGATCGCCGATTCGGCACCAAGCGCCCGAGCGACGCCGCTGAAGTCCACCTCGGGGATCAGCATGGGCTTGTCGGTCAGGCCCTGGGAGCCGTACTGGTGGATTTCGGCTCCATAGGCGGCATCGTTGTAGATCACGACGACGGCGCTGCTCGCCGCGCCAATCAGCGATTCGAGGTCGGACAGGCCCATCAGGAAACCGCCGTCGCCGGAGGCCAGCACCAGGGTGCGGCCGGCCTCCACCGCGCGGGCTGCCCCGACGGCGCTGGCGAGGCCCAGCCCGATGGTCTGGTAGGCGGTCCCCACCATCACCAGGTCCTGGGGCCGCGGGATGTTCCAGTACATCGGTGCCCAGCCGAGGAAGTGCCCGCCGTCCTGGACCACCGTGCGGCGCTCCGGCAGCACGTCCTCCAACGCGGTGGCCAGGGAACGCGGGTCCAGCCGGCCGTCCGCGGTCTCCTCGGAGCCCGGGTGGTGGGCCGGTCCTTCGGCCAGCCGTTTGCGGGCTTCCGCGCGCCACGCTCCGCGGAAGCCGGCGTCCGGCGAGGCCGCGCCCTCAAGCATCCGCAGGAGGTGTCCGGCCGCGGACTTCGCGTCCGCGCTGACGAACGTATCCACCCGCGGGTGCGTCGGCTGCAGGGCGGTGTCGATCTGAATGACGGTGCTGTCCGGGCCGAGCAGGTGCCCGAACCGCATGGTGAAGGCGCTCAGGCTTGCCCCGGCCACGAGGACCACATCGGCCTCACCCATAATCCCGGCTGCGGTGTCCGTTCCGAAGCCGCCCGCCACGCCGAGGTATCCCTCGCCTTCGAGGAGGTTGAGCGCCAGGGCGGTTCCGGCGGTCACGGCGCCGAGCCGGTCGGCGAGCTCCCGGAGCTCCGGGGCGGCTCCGGCGAGGTGCGCGCCGCGGCCGGCGAGGATCAGCGGCCGCTTCGCCCCGGCGAGCAGGCGGGCTACCTGCCCAAGGCCGCCGTCGACGTCGTCCGTCACCGTTCGTGCCGGGGGTGCCGGAAGTTCCTCGTCCGCAGCCTCAAGGGCCGCAAGGTCGTAGGGGATGGCAATCACGACGGCGGTGCGCTGGGTGAGTGCGTACTCCACCGCCTGCCGGGTGATGGAACCCGCGGCGTCGCGGGTGACGGTGAACGTGGCGGCGCCGAGGCCTGCGGCGATGGCCGCCTGGTCCACGTCCCAGGGCCGGGCGCCGGTGGTGGGGGCGTCCCCGGTGACCAGCACCACGGGGATCTGCGCCTGGACCGCCTCGGCGAGGGCGGTCAGTGCATTGGTGTAGCCGGGGCCGTAGGTGGTGGTGCCCGCGGCGAGACGTCCCGACGTCCGGTAGTAGGCGTCGGCCGCGGCGATGGCGGCGCCCTCGTGCCGGACGGCGGAGAAGCGGAGGCCCAGCTTTTCCGCGGCGTCCAGGAAGTAGACGTTCCCGTTGCCCATCACGCCGAAGACATCGCTGAGATAGCTGCTGAGAATCTGCGCCACGCGGCCGGACACGGTGAGAGTAGTCATGCAGGAATCTTGTGCGCTGGTCCCCAGATAGGCAAGGGGGTCAGGTTTGGCTAGGAGATTTGGCAGGCACCAGATGCGCAATTGAAAATATGACCAATTGTGCCCTGCGTCACCCGCACTTAGCCGGCAGCGCGGGGCTCCTGCTCGGAGAGCCGGCTCAGCAGTCCGTCGTAGCGGGGCGGCATGAGTTCCAGCACGGAAATGGCCGTGCTCGTCCGTTGAATCCCCTCGATTTCCAGGATCTGGTTGGTGATGCGATAGAGATCCGCCGTGCCGCGTGCCACCACCTTGGCCATGAGGTCCGCGTCGCCGGTCGTGGCGTGAACCTCAATGACCTCCGGGATCGCGGCGAGCCCGTCTTCCACCGCACCTGTCCGGGTCTGGCTGATGGACAGGGAGAGGAAGGCCATCAGTTCATAGCCGAGTGCAGCGGGATCCAGTCGACGGCTGAAGGAGCGGAGGGCGCCGCTGCGCTCGAGCCGTGCCAGCCGGGCATGGACCGTGTTCCGTGCGACGCCGAGTGTCCGGGAGAGTGCCAGGGCGCTGGCCTCCGGATCCTTATCCAGGGCCAGGATGATCCTGCCGTCGAGTGAATCCAGGGTGCGGGAGTGCAGGATGGTCATATTTTCACCAGAGACAGTTGAAGTTGAGCAGAAGTCCCAATGGGTTGAGCGTACCTTGCATTGTGGGCGGAGTCACAACCATGATCAGTCCTCATGACCCGTGATCAGCTCCGCACCGCACCGGACACCGCACTCCCCACCCTTCGTGGCGCCGTGTCCGGCCTCCCGCCGTATGTCCCGGGCCGGCGCAGCGCAGGCACCGACATTGCTGCCCTTGCCAGCAACGAAAGCCACTACGAGGCGCTGCCCGCTGCCGCCGCCGCGGTGGCCGCAGCGGCCGGTACCATGAACCGCTACCCCGACAGTGCCGCCGTCGAACTCCGTGAACGGATCGCCAGGCACTTCGGCGTCACCGCCGGAGAGGTCGCGGTGGGACCCGGCAGCGTGGGCGTCCTCCAGCAGATCATCACCGGCCTGTGCGATGCCGGGGATGAAGTGATCTTCGCGTGGCGCTCCTTCGAGGCGTACCCCATCCTGGTGGAGCTGGCCGGCGCCCGGCCGGTCCGCGTTCCGCTGGACACCTTTGAAGGCCACGACCTCGATGCCATGGCCGCAGCCGTCACCGCCCGCACCAAGGTGATCCTGCTCTGCACCCCCAACAACCCGACCGGCGTGCCGATCAGCCACGAGCGCATCGAGGCCTTCCTGCGCTCTGTCCGTTCCGACATCCTTGTGGTGGTCGACGAGGCCTACGTGGAGTACGCCGAAGCGGGCAGCGGCCCCGATTCGCTGTCGCTCTACCGCCAGTTCCCGAACGTCTGCATCCTGCGCACCTTCTCGAAGGCCTACGGCCTCGCCGGCCTGCGCGTGGGCTACGCCGTGGCGGCGCCGGCCATCGCCGAGGGACTGCGGCGCACCGCCCTTCCCTTTTCGGTGAGTGCGCTGGCCCAGAAGGCTGCCATCGCGTCGCTGGACGCCGGGGAAGAGATGGAATCGCGGGTGACAGCCGTCAAGCAGGAGCGCGCCCGGATGGCCGCGCAGCTCGAAGCCCAGGGCTGGAAGCTGCCGCCGAGCCAGGGCAACTTCCTCTGGATCCGCGCGGATGAGAGCCTCCAGGCAAGGCTCGTGGACGCGTTTGACCGCGCGGGCATCATGGTCCGGGCCTACCGAGGTGACGGGGTGCGGATCACCGTTGCCGGCCCCGCCGCCAACAACCGCGTGCTCCGGGTTTTGGAAGCCCACGCAGCCTGAACACTCACTGACTCTTTACCAACCCGTTCCGCCTACAACCAGAGGATTCCCCATGGAACAACAGACAAAGACGTCTGGCCGCCCGCTCGGCGCCGCACTCAAACCCCGCCAGCTCACGATGATGGGCCTGGGAAGCGCCATCGGTGCGGGCCTGTTCATCGGCTCCGGGGCCGGCATCCAGGCCGCCGGCCCGGCCGTGCTGATCTCCTACCTGGTGGCCGGCACTCTCATCATCCTGGTGATGTGGGCCCTCGGCGAAATGGCCGCAGCCAACCCGGACAGCGGAGCCTTCTCCGTCTATACCGCCAAGGCCTACGGGCCGGTGGCCGGTGCCACTGTGGGGTGGCTCTGGTGGCTGCAGCTCGTGGTGGTCATCGCCGCCGAAGCGCTCGGCGCGGCAGGCCTGCTGGCCACCATCTTCCCGGCCCTGCCGGTGTGGCTGATGGCCTTCGTGTTCATCGTGCTGCTCACCGCCGTGAACCTCACCAGTGTGAAGAACTTCGGCGAGTTTGAGTTCTGGTTCGCCCTGCTCAAGGTGGCAGCAATCGTCGGGTTCCTCCTGGTGGGCGCAGCCCTGCTCTTCGGCTGGCTGCCGGGAGTGCAGTCGCCGGGCCTGTCCAACTTCACCGGTGCCGGCTTCGCACCCAGCGGTTTCGCCGGGATTGCCACAGCACTGTTCGTGGTGGCCTTCGCGTTCGGCGGCACCGAGATTGTCTCCGTGGCGGCAGCTGAGACCGCCGAGCCGGCCCGCAGCGTGAAGAAAGCGGTCCGCACGGTGCTGTGGCGCATTCTGGTTTTCTACATCGCTTCCATCTTTATTATTGCGGCAGTGGTCCCCGTGGGTTCGGCGGGGCTGAAGAGCCCGTTCGCGGCGGTACTGGACGCCGCCGGCATGCCCGGTGCTGCCACCGCCATCACCCTGGTGGCCGTGGCGGCACTGCTCTCCGCGCTCAACGCCAACCTCTACGGCGCCTCCCGGATGGCGTTCTCCCTCGCCGAGCGGGGCGACGCGCCGCGCCTGCTCGCCTCGGTGTCCAAGGCACGGGTCCCGGTTATCGCAGTCCTGGCCAGCGTCGCCTTCGGCGTTGTCACGGTCGGGCTGGAGCTGGCGTTCCCCGATCAAGTCCTTCCCGTCCTGCTCAACATTGTGGGCTCGACCTGCCTGCTGGTGTGGACGTCTGCGCTCCTGGCCCAGCTCGCGCTGCGGCTCCGCGCCGACCGCGAGGGGACGGAGCTTCCCCTGCGGATGCCCGGCTTCCCGTGGCTGACGGGCTTTGGCTTGCTCATCCTCGCGGCGATCTTCACGGTGGGCTTCATCGGCGAGGACTCACGCCCCCAGCTGCTGAGCACTTTCTCGCTTGTGGCGCTGCTGGCGGTGGCGAACTGGGTGCACCAGCGGAACCGGAAGGTTGTGCCGGTTGTGGAGTCTTCGGACGGTGCCAAGGAGCCAGTGCTCATCGACTGAACCAGGTGCTCTGAACCCACTTCGAGGGTTCGGTGCACGCGGAGGGCGCGTCCGGCTTTGCCCGGACGCGCCCCTCTGGCAATGCTTGCCGGGCATTGTTCCGACGGCGGCAGGACTGACGGTGGGTAGCGGCTCTTCATCGACAGGTACCGGGGCGTGCCCCCCAAGTGTGCCTTGTCCGGAGCTCTCGGACCTAGCAATTCTTCACTTTAGGGAGGTTGTTCGGCTGCAGCCAGCCGTCTTCGTCCAGTGGCGCAGCGCTGAGCGCACCGTACCGCGGTAGCTCCGACCCCGCCCAAAACGCCAGCACCGGCCAGAACCCCAGCCCCCAGCCGCATCGGATGCGCTTACGTGCACTGGCAGGCGATACCCTCCGGACCCGTGACACGAGTTCTTCCTCCAGTGCCCTGCTGAACCGGTCATCGACTCGAAGCTCATTCATGACCGTGCTCCTTCCAAAACCGTCGTTGGGGTGGGAATAGGATGTGTGCCGGGAATGGCGACCTTCATGCGCTTGCGTGCCCGGTGCATCCGAGTTTTGGCCGACCCGGGCGTCAGCCCAAGAATGGCTGCAGCGGCGATGGTGAATTCCTCGAAAACCACCAGGCTCACCAAGTGCAGATCCGTGGAGTTCAAAGCCCCGAGGGCCCTGGCGAGATCCTTATCCAGCGCGTCCCGGTGGCCGTGAAAGACGTCGTCGCCCATTGGATCGGACGTTTCGGATCTTCTGGGAAGGGAATCCAAGAGCCGCCCGTAGCGCAGCGCCGCCCGCCCGCTTTTCCGTGCAGTGTTCGTTGTCGTGACGAGCAACCAAGGAAGGACGAATCCTTCCACCACCCGCAATTTGGCCCGGCGCCTCCAGAGTTCAAGGAAGGCCGTGGCCATGATGTCCTCGGCATCCTGTCGGTCCCCGGAAAGCCGATAGGCATGACGGAAAATCCTGTCGCGGTACCGGATGTACAAAACCCTGAAGGCCCCGCCATCGCCCTTGATGCCGCGAGACCATAGCCTCTCATTATCGAATTCAAGGTTCCCCATGCCCTGTATTGTTCGCGACCGGCCAAAAGGTTACACAACAACGCAAGAAATTTTGAGAAGCACGAAAACGCTCTACTCAAGGTTCCTGCAACACAGCGCGGGCAGTCCTTTTCCGACCAGACGGCAAAAAATGAGATGGCTACTGCGCGCATTCGCTGGCGTTGGTCAACAGGGTCGTAAGTGGTCCTGGATCAGGGTGACATACTCACTGAGGGTTACCTTGACAAGTGACGTGGCCGCGCGATGCCAGAAACCGTTTTGAAACTGGCCCTAGGGAGATCCCGAAGTGGGAAACGCGTACTGGAGCCCTTTCCCGACTAGGTACTTACGAACCGCCTTCGCTTAGCCGATGGCACGGAGCTGATTAGCAGGGATTTTCTGAGGTGCCTGCCGGCGGCCACAGGAGTGTGGACGGCCGCGTGATACGTCATTGAGTCCGCTCACGGTAAAGCAGGCGACGGATGTCCTCCACTAGGGATGTGCGCGCCTCTTCCATTCTGAAATCTATCTCGTCTGACGGAATCCGCAGCACGGGTGCTGTTGTCTTCAGAAGGAACTCTCTGCGTGCATTGGCCACCGCTGTGAGGTATTCAGCTTCGGGAACCCGATCTGCAGGTCGACCCCGCGCTCTAACCCTGTCGAGAAGAACGTCAGGCGGGGCGTCGAGCCATATGTAGAGATCCGCGATTGATCCATGGGCAGCCCCAAGCTCCCCAAGCAGTTTCGTCTCCTCGTCGTCGAGCCAGCCATTAGCCCTAAAGACCGGGGTGTGCACGTCCACGACTTCTTCCACCGAGTGGTCGGCCACTAGTCCACCCGCCCCTGGTCGGCAGTGCAGTGAGTTGACGGCTTCGTTGATGTACCAGACTTGGTTAGCAAAGCACCATCGCTGAGGCTCTTCCGACATCCGTGGAAGGAAAGGGTTCGATTCTGGATTCTCCCTAGCCAAAGTAAGATCGAGATCATTAGCCAAGGCATGCGCCAAAGTGGACTTTCCAGCGGCAATACTCCCCAGGATTTTTATCACAGTGACCGTCACCGGATGCGCCTCCTGCCGGAGCGCGGGCGGATCGATTTCCAAGAGATGTTTGTCGCAGCTAGCGTCAACGTAAGAAATGCGGCATTTGCCACCAATCCCAATCCGACGGAGACCCACAAGTTCAACCGATCTTCCTGTTGGAAGTTGAGAGCAATGATTCCGATGAGCAAAGTGAAATAGATTACGGACCAGAGCAGGATCCTTCGCTCGTACGCGAACACTCGTTTGATGACAGCGCCGAGGCCTGGGCCGTAGGAGCTTTCGACCTCCTCTACAACGCTCCCGATTCTCTCGTCCCTGCGGATTTCCTCATCAGTGAGCTTGAATTTTGTTTGGATCGGCCAGATTTCGGTTTCATAACCGTGCTGACCGCTATATGGGCGCTCCACCGGTTGGTCAAGCGCAACGAACTCGATTTTCGCGATGGGAGTCGCTTTCGGAATCGAAAGGTAGTCGTTTGATGCGTTGATCATCACAATGCCGAGTCGGCCCGTGAAGCCCGGATCAGCGTATGTATTGACAGGAATTAGTCCGAGGCTGAATAGTTGGCCCTTGCTGAGAACTCGACCCAGCGTTGAAGCGTTTAGAGCGAGCGACTCCATCGTGATCAGGACTAGCATCTGCTTTGGCTTGAGAAGGATATGTTCGTCCTCACCAACCGTCCGCGGTCGATCAGGGCTTGCGAGATCATAATATGTTGACGAAGCGCGGAGCTCGTAACAAGCCTGCCTCACCCGGTTGACATCGAACTCTGCCGCAATGAGCTCTCCCTGATTCGCATGGTCGATAATCTCGCGATCAGTCAGTGTCCCGTAAACCATTACAACTCCTCGCTGCATAGGGGGCGCGCAGCGGGAAGGTTCCACGCTCAGTCTGCACACTGCTACCTTATTGGCGGTTCTACGTTTTGAATAACCGCCGGGTTTAGGGGTTGTCGAGTTGACTAGTCGGCTTCTTTCGCCGTCGCCAATTGTCAGGGTGGCAGACGGATCTGGGTAAAGCAGCGCACTCAGAGCACGGAAAGGCTCTTCGAAGCACGAACGGGTTTCCTGATCTCACTGTGGTTCAGGTCCGTTGCCAACGCGTGCTTTCACGAGCACTAGCTCCCTAGACCTTGGAGACGGAAAACCGAGGCCCGCAACCCAGGTCAACGGAGTGGATCATCCGCCACCCACCAACCAGAGACCTGTCGTAACCGATGGGGGAGGGGGGTTCCGACCTGGATGTGCGCATGCCAGCTTATCCCCGAAGACCGGTGGTGAGTTGAGCCACCCAATCGGCTCGTTGGCCCGGCGGTTCGAACTTACCGGCTGGGGAGTGCTGACCTGATGATATCTGGCAACTGTCCGGGCTGACGCCGCCGAGTCCTTGCCCGGTGTCCGGGCACAAGCGCTAAGAACATGTTTTCTGAGCGGCTATCCGGTTTGCGCCGACACCGTCAAAATGATGCCGCCTGCATTTTGTTGCATAGCAAACGACTGGCCAAACTCGTGGCCGCAATATTCACGAGAATACACCCGCTCAGGGGGCAAACGACGCCGTTGTGAGTGCGATTGCAGAGTGGACAAGGACCTTGCCGTTACCGCGGCCCATTCGCGCCGAACGGGTCGGTGGCGGGTCACATGACCACGGGGCTGGGGCGCGGGCGCCCGGACCAAGGAGCGCCACGAATACCACTTCCCTTGCGGCGGCGGCCGGATCGTCGAAGGGCATGACAATGTGCCGGGTTTCCGAGAGCACGACGTCTGGATCGAGTGCGAAAGGTGCCGCGCGGAGTGGCGCGTCGTCGAAGCAAAGCGGTGAGGGAGTGGGGCTGTTGCCTTCGGCCTCAGGTCTTACGACGAACGGACTATTGTCGGTCATCCCGGCAAGGTTCGATTCTCGTAAGCGATGAGCAGAGCGTGCGCCCTTCATGACGCGGAAACTGCAGAGCGTACGCCAGGGCCTGCGCGTCTACCGCCGGTCGGACTGAAGGGCCCCAAGTATCGTACGCATTACCTGCGTGCGAAAATTGATCCGCACGCAGATAATACGTACACTAATTCTGTGAACAGAGATCTTGGGCAGCTGATCCGTGAACGGCGTGAGGCGTTGGGGCTGGATCAGGCGACGCTCGCAGCCAATCTGGACGTGGGCCAGCAAGCCGTCAGCGGATGGGAGAACGGTCGCTCTCGGCCACGGCGCTCGACGCTGGATGATGTCGCGGGCATTCTTGAAGTCGATCTCGATACTCTCATCGATGCTGGTGGATATCGGCCGCCGGCGCCGGCCATTCGGTTCCCGGTCCGGCCTCTGACACGTGCTCTCCCCCTCGATGAACTGACTGAGGAACGGTTTGAGGACCTGCTCACCGAAGTGGTGGCCACGTTGCACCAGGACGGGCATGCGAGCAGATACGGCAGTCGTGGACATAAACAGCACGGAATCGACATTCTCGTCACTGCTAACGGGACGAACCTCGCCACCGGCCAGTGCAAGCGCCACAGAGAGTTCGGCCGGGCCGCTGTAGAGAGGGCTATCAACGAGGTCACGATCGCCGCTCCCAAAAACTATCTGTTCCTATCTCGCCTGGTAGCCACCCCTGCCGCGCGGAAGGAGGCAGGGAAGCACGCGACCTGGGAACTGTGGGACGGTGAGGACATCTCTCGCCACATCCGGAACCTTCCGCGCGAGCGGGCCGTACGGATCGTCGATACCTACTTCCCGGGTCACCGGGAGTCTTTCCTTGGCATTTCGGCCCCTGGCCCCTGGCTCCTGCCGGAGGAGCACTTCGGCGGCATCCGTGGCACGGTCTTCAACCACGAGTGGCACCTAGTCGGACGGCAGGCCCAACTGGACCAACTGGTGGGCGCGGCCCACCAGAGCGAGGCGGCCGTCGCGTTCTTGACCGGTGCTGGCGGCGTCGGAAAGACGAGACTCCTCAAGGCCTTTGCCGACACCGCGTCAGCAGGCGCCCAGGTCCGGATATTGCCCGGCAACGTGCAAGTGAGCGCGGCCGACTTCGAACTACTGCCCTATGACCGCGACCTCACGATCATCATCGACGATGCCCATGAGATCGACGAGGTCACCGGCATCGTTGCTGGCATTTGGCGGCGCAACGCAAATACGAAGGTTATCCTCGCTACTCGGCCTCATGGGTTGCGCACTTTAAAGGAGGAAATGGCACGCCACGGACTGCTTCCCGTGCCACATACCGAGGTTGTGCTCGGAGACCTTGAGTTCGACGAGGCCGTGGCTCTGGCGCATGAAGCGCTTGGCGGAGCAGCGTCCCCAGCCGTCGCGCGTCGGCTCGCCGGGCTCACCACGGACTCTCCGCTGGTGACCGTCGTCGGGGGCGTCTTGATAAAGGAGGGCCGGCTTGAGCCGACGGCGTTGGAGCAGGACGACAACGTTCGACTTCACATCATGCGGGGGTTTCGCGATGCTCTGGTGAATGATCCGTTGTCGTATGACCCGCCGATCCGACGCGCAGTATTGGATGCAGTCTCTGCCCTACAGCCGTTCCGCACCAACGACGAAGCTGCGCGCACATCGCTGAGCGCGATCGTGGGCAAGCCGTACGACGAGTTGCACAAGCACTTGCGGAGCCTGGAGAACGCCGGAATCCTACGGCGGCGCGGCGAGGCTCTGCGAATCGTCCCCGATCTCTTGGGCGACGTGATCCTGACCGAAGCTGCATTTGACGAAATCAACCCGCTCGGCACCGGTTACCTTTCGCGTGTCGAGCAGTTGGTCACGGAGAGTAGCGTCGAGCACCTGTTCGTCAACGTGAGCCGCGTGGACTGGCAGGTTCGTAACCTGCGTGAGGATGCACCGAGCCTCGCTGACTCTCTGTGGGTTGCTTTCCGGGCCCGTGTTGAAGCTGCCGACGCATTCGACCGACGCAGCCTCGCCGAGACGTTGGCCAAAGTCGCGTACTTCCAGCCCACCCGCACTCTTGAACTGACCCGATGGTTAATCGACAACCCCACGGATCGTCTCGACGGCGAGCATGCCGCTTGGCGAAATCTGCTCGCGGTGGACTATGACGGCGTCCTAGAGGCGTTGCCGGCGGCGATCAAGCTCGCAGCGTTGACCGAAGAGACGCTCCCGGAGGCGCTTGCACAGTTGTGGGAGCTGGCACAGCGCGATAAGCGCCTCACCAATCCGCATCCGAGTCATCCGCTTCGGGTCTTGTGTGAACTGGCTGAGTTCGGGGTCGGGAAGCCGATCTGGTTTAGCGACCTGATCGTCGACATTGCTTCAACATGGTTCGTAGATGGTCAGATGCTGTCTCCGTTTGACGTTCTCGAGCCGATGCTCGCGACGGAAGGAGATGAATCTTCCGTTCGCGGCCACACAATCACGTTTAAGCCTTTCGCGCTGGATCCCCAAAGCATCATGAGGGTTCGGCAACGGGTCATCGACCTGGCCTTCGAGGAACTGGGTTCCCCCGACCTGCGACGTTCGGGAGGTGCAGCGAAGGCCTTAAAGTCCGCTGTTCAGCTCCCGACGGGGCGCTTCGGCCGTGAGGTATCGATAGATGAATTGGCCGGGTGGATTCCGGGCATTGTCGAGACCATTAACCGCCTTGGCGCCAGAGCTGCGGCCGGCGATCTGGATCCTGCGGTTCTCGTCGCTGTCCGTGACGCTCTGTTCTGGCACGACAGTTACGGGTCCGGCCCGACTCACGAGGCCGCCCAGCGAGTCGTCGAGTCGTTTCCGGATGACGTCGAGGCTCTGCTTGGTCTAATGGTCCATGACGGATGGGGCCGCCTGGTGCGCAACAGTGGCGACAACTTCGAGGCGATGGAAGCCAAACGCTTGGAACTCACTGGGCAGGTGGTTGAAGCCTTTAAGTCCCACGCGGACGAGGAGGTAGTCGAGCTGCTGGTCGCGCGGCTCAGCGCCGACCGGGAAGTCTTTGGCGCGACCGAGGGCCAGCCGGGACCCTTGGTGCAGGGCCTGATCAACGCCCGCCCGACTCTCGCACCCGCGATGCTGGCGAAACTGCGGGACGCCTCTGGAACCACCGATCTCGATCCGGTCCTTCCGGTCGTCCTCGGCACATTCGCCACGCACGATCCTGCAGCGGCACTCCTGAACACCCAAGTTCTGCTTGGCGGACCGTCACTAGATCGCCGACGGTCCGTAAGCCAGGCGATCGGTTGGAACCGAGGCCTTCGCGAGCTACATCCCGGAGAGCTCGATCTGCTGCTGGAACTGGCCTCGGACACCGATGTAGTCATACGACGAAACGTGGTCCGGGCGGCTCAACTGCTGGTGAGAAGTCAGAAGGCAGAAGCGGTCCGTTTGCTCGCACGTCTCCGATTCGGCGATAGCCAAAGCCTGGCTGACGACTACTTCATGTCGTTCCGCCTTGACGCCGGCATCGCATGGGATGACTTCTCAGACGCCGAACTCGATCTAATTCGCCAAGACCTCGTCACGTTGCCCGGTATCGGCGAGTACTCGGTGTCACAGGCACTTGCGGATCGATCGCAAACGAACCCGGAGTGGGTCGTCCGACTTCTCCAAGAGCGGGTTGAGTTCGCCGAGAGTCTCGACTCAATCCGCGATTACCAAGCGCTCCCGTACTCCTGGGACAATGACTTGCGGATTCGAGACACACCAGCCTTCCTAGCGAGCCTGAGCGGCATTCTGGCTTGGATCGCGGAGAAGCTCGACTCATGGCCCCGACGCAAGATGGGGGCCGATCTCTTTTGCGCGGTGGCGGTCAAGTACGACGACCAGGTGCTGGATCTTCTTAGGAAGGCCCTCTCCGGCGGCACGGAGAGCTCGGTACGAGCTGTAGCAGCTGTCCTCCACGAGGCTCCCCGGACCTTTATTTGGGACCAACCCGAATTCGTGCGCGTGGCGTTGCACATAGCCGACAAGCTCGGCGATGACGCACGCCACGAGATGATGGGAGCCCTGTGGTCCGCCACCATCTCCGGTGGACGGAGCGGCACCCCCGGTGAGCCTTTCCAGGAGACGATCGAGCAGCGAGACAGGTCGCGAGCTCTCGCAAAGGACTTACCGGCTGGATCCATCGAGAGACGGTTCTACTCCGATATGGCGAAGTCGGCAGACAGGGACGTTCAGCGCGAGATCGAAGATGACTTGCCCACCGACGGGCGCAGTTGGTAGAGGGACCTGAATGTCCGGTAAGCATCTGTCACCTGCCATGTGACGTTGTTTGTTACGTTACGTGGTGCCCCGTTGCGCTATCACCTGTGGTCATTCTCCGCCGCTGCTAGCAGCTGTTGAACGCAGCTACAAGTGACGGCGCAACGGGTGTTCCCCCGGGGAAACGTGGGCGGCACGGAGGCGATGGTCTTAGCCCCTCAGTACCCAACCCGCGTTGTTCGGCTGCAGCCAGCCGTCCTCCGTCAGCGGCGCGGCGCTGAGCAGGACTGTTCCGGCTGGGAGCCGCGCCGGTTTGGTGCCCATCGCGACGGCGACGAAGAAGTCGGCGCTGCGTTCGCAGATCAGCAGATTCCCGGCTTCGACGCGCCAGATGCCGCCGTCATTGGGGCCGAAGACTTCGTTCTTCCATAGCAGCTTGCGCATTTCCAGCGTCTGGGTGACCAACGCCAGCGAGGACTCCGGGTCCTGCTGCTGGCGTTCGATCGCGTGGATACCCCAGTCCGCGGGCTGCGGGAGCCACGGCTCTGATGCCGGTTCCGCCAGCGAGAAGCCGCGGTTCAGTGCCGCGCTGTCCGTCCAGGGCAGCGGGACGCGGGCGCCGTCGCGGCAGACGCCGCCGCGGGCCCACATGGGATCCACCCGGGACTCCAGCGGGACGTCGGCCTCGGGCAGCCCCAGTTCCTGCCCTTGGTAGAGGTACGCCGGGCCGGGCAGACCCAGCAGAGCCACCAGCGCGGCGCGCGCCCGGGCACTCCCGAGCTCGCCGCCGCCGAACCGGGTCGCGGACCGGACGATGTCGTGGTTCTCCAGCGCCCACGTCGGGGTGGCGCCGTGCAGCCGGCGGGCGGCTTCGAGTTCGTTCCCGACGGCGGCCCACGCCTCCGGATCCCAGCCGAGCTTCACAAACGCGAAGGCAAAGGCCTGCTGCATCTCATCCGCCCGGGTGTAGCGGGCGGCGCGGGCAGGTTCGAGGTTGACCTCGCCTACCAGCAGGCGGTGCGGCTGGTACTTCTCGGCCAGGGTGCGCCAGCGGCGGTAGACCTCGTGGACTTCCTCCTGGTCCGAGACCTGCGGGTTGGACCGCAGCCCGTCCACCACCCCGCCGGTGGAGGGCGAGTCCGGCAGGCCGTCGGCCTTGAACAGGGCATGCGCGACGTCAATCCGGAGGCCGTCCACGCCCTTGTCGAACCAGAAGCGCAGCACACCGTCGAAGTAGTCGCCGACGGCGGGGTTGCGCCAGTTCCAGTCCGGCTGCTCGGGGGAGAAGAGGTGCAGGTACCAGTCCGTGTCCGTCGCCGAGCCGGGGGTGGCGCGGCTCCAGGCGCGGCCGCCGAAGACGCTCTGCCAGTTGTTCGGCGGGACGTCGCCGGCGACGTTACCGCCGCCGTCGGACATGTCCACCGGGCCGGGCACAAAGTGGAACATGTCCCGCTCCGGCGAGCCCGGGCCGGCCGCCAACGCAGCCTGGAACAGCGGGTGCTCGGCGGAGCAGTGGTTGGGGACGACGTCGAGCAGGACGCGGAGGCCCAGCGAGTGCGCGAGCTCCAGCAACGTATCGAACTGGTCCATCGTGCCGAACAGCGGGTCCACGCCGCAGTAGTCGGACACGTCGTAGCCCTGGTCCACCTGCGGGGAGGGCTGGAACGGGGTCATCCAGATCCCGTCGACCCCGAGGGAAGCGATGTACGGCAGCCGTGCAATGAGCCCGGCGAGGTCGCCCACGCCGTCGCCGTCGCCGTCGGCGAAGGAGCGCGGGTAGACCTGGTAGATCACGGCGGACTGCCACCACTCGGCGGCAGGCGCCAAAGCGGTCTCTTCGGCAGGGCTCATTTGCTCGCGCCCGCGGTGAGGCCTTCGACGATCCGCCGCTGGAAGATCAGCACCATAATGACCAACGGTACGGTGACGATCACGCCGGCGGCCATCTGCTCGCCGAAGGGCGCCTGGAATTCGGTGGCGCCGGTGAACTTGGAGATGGCCACCGTGGCGGTCTGGATCTTGGGGTCGTTGATCATGGACAGGGCGATGATGAACTCGTTCCAGCTGTGGATGAAGGTCAGGATCGCGGTGGTGAAGACGCCCGGCGCCGCGAGCGGCAGCAGGACCCGGCGGAACGCCTGCCACTTGGTGCAGCCGTCGATCATCGCTGCTTCCTCGAGGTCGAACGGCAGGGCCTTCATGAACGTGGTGAGGTTCCAGACCGCCAGCGGGATCGCGAAGGACAGATTCGGCACGATCATCGCCTGGTAGGTGTTGATCCAGCCGATGTCCGTGAAGAGGCGCAGCAGCGGCACCACCACGGAGATGCCCGGGAACATCGACGTCGCGATGATGACGCCGAGGATCACCGACTTGAAGCGGAAGTTCAGCCGGGAGATTGCGTAGGCGGCGAACACGCCCAGGACCAGGGCGAACGTGGTGGTGGTGCCGGCGACGATCAGCGAGTTCAGCAGAGCCTGGCCGAACATCGTGGAGCCGTCGAACACCTTGGTGTAGTTCTCCAGCGAGAACGGCGCCGGCAGCAGGGTGTTGTCGAAGATGTCAGCGGTGCGGCGCAGGCTGGAGACCAGCATCCAGTAGAACGGGGCCAGGCAGTACGCGAAGATCAGGGCCAGGCCGGCGTAGACGCTGTAGGAACGCCAAGTGCGCTTGGGTTTCGGCTTGCCGGGTACGACGGCGGTGCGTGCGCCGGGGGCGACGGCGCCGGAGTCGCTAGCTGCGTTGCGGAGGTCGGAGATGGTCATCGGGTGGCCTCGGCCTTCTTCTGTTCGGAGTTGGCCAGGGAGCGGGACTTCTTCGCGCTTTTTTTGGACAGCAGCTTCAGTTCCTTGGCGCCGGTGACGTCGGCGCCGAGCACCTTCACGAACACGATCGCGACGACGGCGACGTACAGGAAGAGCATGACGGCGAACGCGGAGGCCGAACCGTAGCGCAGCTGGTTGGATTCGTCCCAGGCGAGCATGGAGAGGGTCTCCACGGATTCCTTGCCAGGGCCGATCAGCACAAAGGGAAGGTCGAACATCCGCAGCGCGTCGAGCATACGGAACAGCACAGCCACCAGCAGGGTGGGTTTGACCAGCGGGAGGGTGATGGAGCCGAGCTGGCGCCACCAGCCGGCGCCGTCGATCCGGGCGGCTTCGTAGACTTCGCCGGGGATGACCTGCATGCCGGCCAGGACCAGGAGTCCGATGAAGGGGGCGGTTTTCCAGACTTCGGCGATAATGACGGCCACCTTGGAGGCGTTGCCTTCGGCGGTCCAGAGGATCTCGCTGCCGAGCAGGTTGTTGGCGATGCCGTCGGACTGGAAGATCCAGCGCCACAGCAGGCCGGAGACGGCGGTGGGCACGGCCCAGGGAACCAGGATGCTGGCGCGCAGGAAGGATCGGCCGCGGAAGGCCCGGTTCATGGCGAGGGCCAGGGCCAGGCCCAGGACGGTTTCGAGGAACACCGTGGCGACGGTGAAGAAGGTGGTGTTGGCGAAGGCGTTCAGGAAGCGCCGGCCGGATTCGCCGACGAAGAGGTCGGCGTAATTGGCCAAGCCCACGAAGGATTCCACATCGGAGACGAAGCCGTCCGCGTCCAGGCCGGATTCGGCGCGGAACAGGGACTGGTGCACCGCGGAGAGCAGCGGGTACACGATCACCAGGGCCAGCACCAGGATGGTGGGGGAGAGCAGCATCGCGGCCATGCGGCCTTCACCGGGGGAGCGTTTGCCGCGTCTGCGCGGGCTGCCTGGCTGGTGCGTGCCGGTCTGCGCGCCGGCGGGCGGGGCGGTCGTCGTCGTCATGCTGGGTACCTAACTGGAGTTGCAGCTGCCTGGCCGGCCGGGGTGGGCCGGCCGGCCAGGCGTGGGGTCTGGACTGCTGGGTTACTGAGCTACTTGGTCAACTCGGTGAGCTTGGCCTGCATGTCCTTCAAGGCCGTGTCCGTGTCCTTGGCGCCGGTGATGGCCGCGTAGGCCTCTTCCTGGATCGCCTTGGTGGTGGCGCCGTACTGGACCACCTTGGGGCGGGGCTGGGCGTTGTTCAGCGAGGTCAGCAGGGTGGGGAAGAACGGGCGCTTGGCGACGACGGCGGGATCCTCGAAGAGGGACGCGTAGACCGGCGCGCGGGAGGACAGGGCGAGGCGCTTCTGGGCCTGCTCCTCGCTGGTGAAGAACTTGACGAATTCCAGCGCCGTGGCCTTGTTCGGGGTGAACGGGGAGATGGCCAGGCTGCGGCCGCCGAGGGTGGAGACGCCTGGGCCGTCGGTGCCGGGGATGGAGGTGATGCTGAACTTGCCGGCCACCTTGCTGGAGCCGTCGGTGGCGCTCAGGGAGGCGTGCAGGAAGGGCCAGTTGCGCATAAAGACCAGCTTGCCGTCCTGGAACGCGCGGCGGCCCTGCTCCTCGAGGTAGGTGATGGCGTCCGACGGGAACATCCCGTCCTTGAATCCGTCCACCAGCAGGTTCAGGCCTTCCTTGGCCTCGGGGGTGTTGACGGTGGGCTTGCCGTCGGCGTCGACGATCGAGCCGCCGGCGGAGGCGACCGCTTCGGAGAAGTTGACCGTGAGGGCCTCGTTCTTGTCGAACTGGCCGGTATAGCAGGACATGCCGGCGGCTTCGGGGAGGGCCAGGATCGCCTTGCAGGCGGTCTTCATTTCGTCCCAGGTTTTGGGCGGGGCGGCGATGCCGGCGGCCTTGAGCAGGTCGGAGCGGAAGTAGAACAGGGCGCCGTCGGTGTAGTACGGGGCGCCGACCAGGGTGTCCCGGTACGTCGCGGCGTTGACCGTGGCGGGGATCATCTTGTCGGTGGGGACGGCGTCCGCGGGCAGCGGCAGGACCCACTTGTTGGCGGCGAACTCGGAGGTCCAGACGACGTCCAGGTTCAGCACGCTGAAAGTGTCCGACTTGATCTGCGCGTTCTGGATGAGCTGCTGGCGCTGCTGGTCCGCGGAGTCCGGCAGTTCGATGAACGTCACCTTCTCCTCCGGGTGGGCGGCGTTCCACTCCTCGATGGTCTTGTTCGCGGCACCGGAGGCGTCGCGGTTGGAGACGTAGTTGATGGGGCCCTTGCCCTCGAAGGACGCGGCGGCGGCCTTCGGGGTGCTCTTCGCTTCCGTGGCGGTCCCGCCGCAGCCGGTGAGGGCGACGGTGGCGACGGTCAGGGTTGCGGTGGTGGCGAGAAGAGTCTGCCAGGTGCGGCGGCGCTGCCTCATGTGTTGCTCCTTGTTGTGTGTGGTGGTGCGAGGTGGGTGGTGCGGGTGGTTTGGCGCATGCAGAACTGCGGCGGCTGCCCGGTTTGTGGCACGGGGGAGTGCCGGCTGCCGCCGTTTGGTGGGGTGGTCTGGTGGGGTTAGCTGGTGGGTTCTTGGCTGCCAGGGGATGGTGAGTTGGGCGGCGCGGTGGAGCCGCGTTCGATCAACCGGTGCGGCATGATCTTCGGGCCCAGGTCGCGGGAGCGGAGCAGCTTCTTCACGGCCATCCGCCCCATCTCCTCGAGCGGCTGGGCCATGGTGCTCAGCGGCGGGTTCACATGCAGCGAGGTGGAGGTGCCGTCGAAGCCCAGGACGGAGACGTCCTCCGGCACCCGGAGCCCGCGCCGCTGCAGTTCGTTGACGACGGCGGCTCCCATCTCATCGCTCATCGCGAAGACCGCGGTGAGCCCGGGGTCCTGCTGCAGGAGCTCGTCGACGCCGGGAGCGCCGCTTTCATAGAAGAAGCTGCCGGTGGCGGTGACCGGGGTGCAGTTCGCTTCGGTCATGGCGCGGAGGTAGCCGCGCTGGCGGGGCTGGGCGACGTAGACCGACGCCGGGTCCCCGGTGAGGAGGCCGATGCGCCGGTGCCCGAGGCGCAGCAGGTGACGGGTCGCGTCGTAGGCTGCCTGCTCGTCGTCGATGGCCACACTGGGGGAGCCGGACTTGTCGCTGATGGCGACGGAGATGATGGGGACGTTGGGTCCCAGCAGCTGCCTGGTCTCCGGCGTGATCACCGCGGAGATGAGGATGACGCCGGCGGCCCGGTAGGTGCGCAGCGTGCGGAGGTAGCCGGCGATGTAGGCGGATTGGGCGCCGGTGCGGCCGAGCATCACGGCGTAGCCGCGCTCTTGGGCTTCCTCCTCGACGCCCTGCATGACTTGGGATGCGAGGGCATCGGAGACCATGGGGGCGAGGAGCCCGATCACGGAGGTCTGCCGGGTTTTGAGGCCGCGGGCGAGGTAGTCCGTTTCGTAGCTGAGGCTCTTGACCGCGGTTTCGACACGTTCGCGGGTTTCGTCGGAGTAGCCGACGAGCCCGTTGACCACCCGGGAGACGGTGGCTGGGGAGACGCCGGCGTGCTTGGCGACATCGCGGATGGTGACCACTGTTCCTCCTCCCTGAGGGTGTCTTGTTGTCTGCTGCCCGTGTTACGTAATCGGTTTCGGAAAACGGTTTACGTAAACGGTTTCGTTGGGTGCAGAATCAACAGTAAAGGGTGGTTCGGGGATCGCATTGCGTTTCGTAAACGGGGGACTCAGCCGACAGCGAGAAGGCTAATGACCGCCATCGATCTTCCGCTGCCCGGAGGAATTGTTGACCATTGGCGCTTAGGACATTCCTACGAACGCCTGTGCTCTTGCGGCTGGGGCTGGCAGGGGCTGGCCGACGCCCATCCATGGGGAGTGACCACCTTTCACGACTACATTATTCGCGCGCGGCTAGAGATGCCCGGTGCCCAATATCGTGATGTAGCCTGGGCCAGAGCAAGCGCTATTTTGTGGAACTGGGGACGGCATGGCAGGCAAACCAACGGATTGGTCCGAGGCTGAAGTTGCAGCGACCGTCCGAAGCTATTTGGACATGTTGCGGTTGGAGGTGTCCGGCGAGCCCTACGTTAAGAGTCACTTCAGGAAGGCGCTCTTGCCCATGCTCTCTAACCGGTCTGAATCAGCTATTGAATTTAAACACCAGAACATCTCCGCAGTACTGATGAAGCTTGGGTTGAGGCCGATCCGCGGCTACCAGCCGGCTCAGAATTATCAGCAGTCCTTGGTTCCGGAGGTTCAGCGCCAGTTAGCATCCAGCCCATCTCTAATCGAGCTCGTGCTGGCCGAAGCTTTACAAGCGCCCCAGGCGAGCTCCACAGGCTCGCTCGATTTCAATAGTGCCGGCGTCCCTTCGATCATTCTCCCGGAATCGCCGAGGGGGACCAGCGCCCGGACGGGTCGCCCGGACTACGCGGCAATTGAAGCAAGAAATCGCGCGCTCGGACTGGCCGGCGAGCTTGCGGTAGCTGACCTTGAATATCGGCGACTCGTCAAGGCAGGCAAAGCCAATTTGGCTAGAAAGATCGATCACGTCAGCCAGTCGCGGGGCGACGGGGACGGCTACGACATTCTTTCGTTTGAAGAGAGCGGCAAAGAAAAGCTGATTGAGGTGAAAACCACAAGATCACGTGCGGAAACACCGTTTTTTGTAACCACCAATGAGCTGAAAGTGTCCAGAGAGCAGGCCGACGTCTACCATCTGTTTCGCGTTTTCCACTTCGGTCATGATCCGGCTTGGTTCTGGCTGCGCGGTAATCTCGACGCCAGCTGCGTCCTTGAATCGAACGGCTTCACGGCGCTGCCGCGTCCCGCCTAGGCTGCCTTGAGAAACCACAAAAAGTTTAGCTAAGCTGAACCACAGATTTCAGGACCACCCGATAGCCGATCGGCTGGCGGGGTGAAGGGTCTAGATGTACTCAGCCAGCAGGTTGGTTACATCTGCTGATGCGTGGTCGTCCTCCGAGGGCGCTGTGGTTGCGGCGGTGGTTGTAGAAGTCTAGCCAGCCTGTCAGGGCCTGTGTGCGGTGGTCGCTGGAGTCGTAGGCGTTCTTGTAGGCCCAGCCTTCCTGAAGGGTGCGGTTGAACCGTTCGGCCTTGCCGTTCTGCCAGGGGCTTCGCGGTTTGGTGCGCCTGTGTTTGGCGCCGAGATCCGCGATGGCCTTGGCGAAGTCCGCGGACCGGATGTAGGCCAGGGCGTTGTCGGTCATGACTTCGCGCACGGGTGCCCCGTTGGCGGCCATGAATGCCGCGGCGTTGGTCAGGAACCGGGCGCAGGTCGGCCCTTTCTCATCGGGCAGGACCTCGACGTAGGCCAGGCGGGAGTGGTCATCCACGGCGACGTGGACGTAGTCGTACCCGATGCCGCGGCCTCTGACGGTTTCGCTGCGGCCGTGGACCCGCCAGCCGCCGCCGTTCGCTATGCCGCCGGGTTTCTTGACGTCGATATGCAGCAGCTCTCCGGCGGTGTCGCGTTCGAAACGGTGGTCGGTGGCCCGGCCGGCCCGGATGCGTTCGCCGCTGATCGGGTCCAGTTCCCACAACCGGGGCAGCCCGGCCCTGGCGATGATCCGAGAGACAGTGCGGGCCGGGACCTTGCAGCGTTCGGCCAGCTCGACCGGGCCTTCGCGGTGCTTCTTACGCGCCGCGAGCACGTCCTCGATCGTCGCCTCGGGGGTGGCGTGTGGGCACGAATGTGGGCGTGAGGATCGGTCCTCCATCCCGTCCCAGCCGTGTTCGACATAGCGCTTGAGCCACCGGTGGGCGCAGGCGCGGGAAACACCCATTTCCTTCGCCACGTGGGCCACGGGACGGCCGTCCAGAACACGCTGGACAAGGATGCTTCTACCGGCAGGAGTCAGACGGGCATTACGGTGGACCATGAAGACCTCTTAGTCGTTAGGTGTGTGTGGTAACCACCAACCTAAGAGGTCTTCACCCTTTCAACATGTAACCAACGTCCTGGCCGAGTACATCTAGCGCTTCCGAGGGACGTTGATGCGAACGTCGGCGGCCTGGACTTCGTCGAGCACCCACCGCTGGTACTTCGGGTGGGCCGGGTATTTTTTACGAAGATAATCCCGGACGACCTTCCCCGGTCGGTGCTCGTTGGTATAGCCGAGTTCCCGAGCAAGTTCGGCAGGTTTGTATGTAGCCACAACACTGAGTGTAGGCCGTGACCTGGTCGCGACGCCCCCCAATGGCACGGGCCAAGGCCTCGCCGTTGTCTTACCACTTGGGCCCCTTCATAAAGACGTTGCACGCGGTATAGAACCTGAGAGCAAAAGAGTAGTTCATACAGGTGACGGCGAACCGCAGCCGGGGATGCAGGGTGCAATTAGAAAAAGTACTCGAGGCGGTGCTAGATGGGTGGTGGCATAACCATCGCTCCTCCGGAGCAGGTCGTCCAGCGTTTTGCCCTCAATGGGACCGAACATCCGCCGTTTTGGGAGCGGGCTGAGGGAAGGTTGAGGGTTTGGAAAGCGTGAGGAAGTATATCAGCCCTTCGTGCGTGGCTAACGGTTTCAGTATGGGCCGCCCGGCTTGGCGACAGCTGGTCCTGCGCAATCATGCCGATCGAGGCCCTTCCGAGCACCTAAAATCTCTTCGACGTCACGGGCAAAGGAGACGCGGCGGGGTAACCTATCGCATGCTGCACACGAATGTCAGAGGCCCCTGGCATCGTGAGACGCAGACGCCTCAATGGCAAAGACCAGACCCGTCGAAATGAGATGATGGACCACATGACTACGACCCCCCAACTTACTGTGCTCGAAATCTGTGCCGGAGCTGGAGGTCAGTCAGTTGGCTTGGAGCAGGCTGGTTTCGGTCATTCTCTGGCCGTCGAGATCGACAAGGACGCCGCCGCCACCCTCCGCCTCAATCGACCCTCATGGGATGTTCACCATGGTGACGTCCGCGAAGTCAACGGCAAGGACTACAAAGGGATCGATCTGCTCGCTGGGGGAGTACCCTGCCCGCCGTTCAGCATCGCTGGAAAGCAGCTCGGCGCCGACGACGAGCGTGATCTTTTTCCAGAAGCGCTTCGCCTCGTGGATGAGGCTAAGCCTGCTGCCGTAATGCTAGAGAATGTCAAAGGTCTGGCATCGGCGAGGTTTTCGACCTATCGTCAGTCGATTCTTGATGCACTCGAAGCGCTCGGCTATGAGGCTGACTGGCAGCTCTTCTACTCGAGCGAATTTGGCGTCCCTCAGCTCCGGCCCCGGTTCATTCTCGTGGCCGTAAAAAAGCGTTACCACAAGAAGTTTGACTGGCCCGCTGCACATGGCAAACCGCCGACCGTTGGAGAAGTACTTTTGCCGATGATGGAGAGCGGCGGATGGGCTGGTGCCGCGGCCTGGGCTAAAAAGGCAAACGGTATTGCCCCGACTGTTGTCGGCGGCTCCAAGAAGCATGGGGGCGCTGACCTTGGGCCGACGCGTGCTAAAGCGGGTTGGCTTCAGCTCGGGGTCGACGGCAAAGGCATCGCCAATGAAGTTCCGGGGTTTGAAACGCCGCTAGACCACATTCCTCGCCTGACCAACGAAATGGTTGCCCGCATCCAGGGCTTCCCTCTTGGCTGGCAGTTCTCTGGCAAGAAGACGTCCGTCTACCGACAGATTGGGAATGCGTTCCCGCCGCCGGTTGCAGCAGCCATCGGGACTTCTATTGCCACTGCCCTGGGCGTCAAGTCTCCTGCCAACAATCAGTTTGAGGAGTCGGTGGAGCGGCACCTACGCGCTGTTAGCTAGAAGCCGACTTCTTATCGGCTTTACGAGTCCTTTCGCGTCGGCGAATCTCCGCGGCGACATCGCCAAGCGGCCATGGCGTAAAGGCTGTTAGTTCATAGTGGCTACGCTTGCGTCCGTCCTCGTATCGATAGTGGACCCTATACTGCCAGCCGAGTTCTTTTAGCTCGCGCATGCGCTTCTGCCAGTCTTCTTGGAACTGATGCATACAAGCGACGACGGCGACAATTTGGCTTGGCGCCAACTCACCGGCTGCCTCAAAGGCCTTCAGCGCTTCACCGATACGCTTGTGCGGCTCGAGCCAGGAAGCGGCGGCCCGCATCTTGTCGGCATGTTGATCGATAGATGTAAAGTAGTCGCGCTTACCGTTGTTGCATTCGTGACACAGGGCTTGGAGGTTATCTATGTCGCTGTCCCCGCCCCAGGTAAGTGGAAGTTTGTGATCAACCTCAAGTTTGACACCGTCTTCATTCGGCGTCTTGCCACATTGCGCACACCGCTGGCTGAGGAGGACCTGAGGCCGAAGGCGGCGCGAGATTGCGGTCCTTCGAGGAGCGCCAGGATCTCGGAGTCCTTCGAGAACGTATTTCGGCTTACCATTGATGCGCCGACAAGGCACCTTAATCCCGTAGACGTCTCGAAGGTCGCGAACTCGACGATCTGTTTGGGAATGACTGGCACCCGCGACATTTGCAGCATGAGCCCGAATTTCCACCATCGTCGGGGGATCATCATTTCGAGCATGTAGGAAGTTGTATAGCACTCGGTGTTGCTCAGACGCGATCAGATCATGAAGCTCGGGACTGCCAGGCTGCGGCAAAAGCAGAAAGTCAACGATCATTGGGCGAGGACTTTGGGTGCGGGCGTTGTAGTTGCATGTTCGCCTTCAATATGGCGCCAGTATCGGCCCTCGAGATTGACTGAGTTCGCCATTGCGA
Organism: Arthrobacter sp. EM1; assembly: GCF_029964055.1. Lineage (NCBI taxonomy): Bacteria > Bacillati > Actinomycetota > Actinomycetes > Micrococcales > Micrococcaceae > Arthrobacter > Arthrobacter sp. EM1. Next base: position 522,423 of record NZ_CP124836.1, read on the forward strand.
AGTCGACAGGCCCAACACGGATGCTGACCAGCTCGCCAGGTTCTGGCACGGTGCAGCCGAGTGATCGTGCGATTGCGGTTTGCGCGGTGTAATCACCTCCGAGTATTAGGTAGCCTTCCGACCGAAGGACACTGCGCGCGCCGCCGTTCTCACGAACCCTCTTCATGAAATCATCCTGTTGGGCGACGGTCGCGATGATGTTACGAGAGATCCGCATGTTGGTAGCTACGCGGAACAACTCGTTGACCCGAGCCTGGCCGCTTCTTGGAGCGAAGATCCTAGCTATGTGTGCGGTGGGAAGCTGTATTAGGATGTTTGGCTGCATAGGGGCGTCTCTGAACAGCCATTTGATGCGCGATTTACCGAGCGCGTTGAGGCTTCCTTTTTGATCGCGGTTCATGCCCACATTGCGGTTTTCTGGCGTGGCGCGTACAAGTCCTATGCTCCAAACGGACCGTTCGTCGCTTGCAACGGAACCCAGGATGAGATGGTTGATGCTCTCGGGCGGGAGCATCCATTGGGCTGTTGCGGAGTACTTGCTATCGACCTCGTACCCGGCGATCGCATAGTCCAGGATTTGGCCATCATCGAAGCCAAATTCGCGCTGCAGGTTGATTTCGATGAGGGTGCCGTAGTGCGTTTTCTCCGTCTTGAACAGCTGATCCCAGCGATAGCGGCCCGTCCTCTGGCCGTCATAGAGCTGGTCAAACGTGGATCGAAAGACCTCGGCCATCCGGCTGCCGTCGGGATCTGCTGATAGGAGTTCCGCGGCGACTGCTTCGAGTTCAAGATCATTAGGGATATCCGGCTCATCCGGATCAAAGGGCGACATGACCCTACCCTATGCACTGCCAGCCGAGCCAAAGAAATTAGCGGGAATTAATCGGCTCAACTAAACGACTCTCTGACCAGGGCTAATGCACTGCTTGTCCCTACGCCGCAGTTCGGACGCTAAATTTGCAGGCACGTCAGCACGCAAAGGAACTGCCCTGGTCGAAGAAATCCGGGGCAGTCCCTTGGCATCACCTCAGGCTTCGGAAGAGGTTGAGAACATGGTTTGGATTGCGGTCAAGCATGAAAGTGTCAACATAGACCGCTCCATCTAGGCCGACGTGTTCTGCATTCAATTGTGCTGTTGCCTTTAATAGTCTGTCCGACAATAAGTCAGCTTCTCCTGATTCCAAGGGATGCCGCAGAATCACTGCGATGCGGCCCTCGGCTGGTTTTTCCCACAGAGCGCATGCGGCAAAGTTGTTCTCCATTACGGAGACGTTGTAGACCGCGGCCCAGTTTTTAATTGCTTGACGGTGCTTGTCGAGCTCAATTGTCAGGTTTCGGCCGTCGAGTACTGCTTTCAGGTCTTTGGCTAGACGCCAGTCAAGAAGTGCGTGGTAGGCCATATTGGAATAATCGCGCAGGCAGCGGTAGCAGGAAGACGAGCACTCTTGGGAGTGCTCACCCGCCAGTTCGTCCAGGTAGGTGTCAATGTCAGCGAGGTATTCGTGAAGGATCTCGGGTCTTCCCAGGTGGCTGCTGAAGCCCGCGCCGTTCTCCAAGGTGTCGGCAAGGAAAGCGAACGTGGTTGGCTCGCCGTCCTTCAGTCCGGTATAGATTCCGGCGTTGAATTCCTGGGATTGAATGTCTAGCTTCTTCGCCGCGACTGTCCTCATCAGGAAGCTCAGTGAGTACCAAGCGGCTCGGCGGCCTTGAATAGAGTCATACGCGCCGTGTTGTTGAGGCGTTCCGCTGCTCAGATCCAGCCGTAGCCCCTGAGGCTTGATTACGGCTGACTGCGGTCCGTAGAACAAGAAGTCCGTCGGTTGAATTGTTCCCAGCGCAGCAACGATGGAAGGTTCGGACTGGTCGGTGTGCACCGCGCTCGTCCCATCAGGAGCCATGGCTATGTAGCCGCCCCAGTAATCGTTCTGGAGAGCTTGCTTGAACTGGAATGATTTGCCGGAGTTGTCATTGATCACATATCGCTTCCCACGGCCCGAATATGCGACTGAACCGGGGAGAGAAACGGGTAGCAGTTTTTGGAGGTCGGCGACGGCCCTGGTAGAGGTCGACTTGGGTGACCAGGAGAAGTTGCCGTCAAAGTCTCGGGGGGTGCCTGCGCGGTATCCTTTGGGCTCCCGGAGATCGATGGTACTGAAGATTCCGGGGTCAGCTCCGCACTGCGGGCAAGAACCTGCTGCGTATTCTGAGCCTGTTGGTTTTTCTTCCACGTATGCACACTGCCTGCATACATCGATTAGCCGTTGGTCGCCCAAAGCGTTGTCTTCAGCCATGACTGTGCGACCAGCGGGGTAGAAGGAGGCCGCTCCGATGACAGGGTAAATCTTCCCGTCGCGCACCAGCTCACTGCCGGGAGCGAACTGGTTAACTGCCATCGCTGCATCGCGGTCGATCACATTGTCCGGCGGCCAGGGGAAAGCGGAGCCTGGTTTCTTGAGGTAGAGGTCTCGAACCTTTGAGGGGAACCCGAACATCGGCAGGAGGCCGCTTTCGGCCAACCGCTGACTAAGGTCGGAATGGCCGGGGATGTCACTGAAGGCAACCATGGAAATATCCTCAGCCAGGGAGGCGATACTGGCACGTGCGTTGTCCAAGTCATCCTGGCTTAGGTTCGTGTAAGTCGCCAAACCGGTCACCGCCTCCTCAACTATTGACCGGTTGTCATTGAGCCACCGGCTTAGCAGTGGCTTCACTCTGGCCCAGTCCGACACCAACCCGAACTGGCCATGTGTGTTGTTGCCTAATCCGGAGAATCCGTCATCTAGAGAAAGGGTGTCGGTAAAGCCGATGAATGCACGCCGAAGCGTTTCACTTCTCAAAGCACGTGTATAAATTTCGGGACGGTTGAGGGCCAGGTATGGCGGCGGTGTTGGTTCATTGGTTATGAGTTCGGGCCGTCCAAAGTAATACTCATCGTGGCTGCGGCCCCTGCACACGGTGAGTGAAACCGCCATGGGCGTCAGTCGCCGGCCGGCACGCCCTACGCGCTGTTGGTAGTTGAAGCGGGTAGGTGGCATGTTGGCCAAGATGACGGAATCGAGGGCGCCAATATCGACGCCCGCTTCCATCGTTGTGGTGACGGAGAGTAGCTCAATCCCATCAGACTTCTTGTTTTCCGTCTGGTTGAGGAAAACATTCTGGAACCGGGCTTGTCTGGATTGGGCGGCGAGCCGATCGGTTTGGCCGGTAAGTTCAGCCGCGGTGAGACGGAACTGGCCCTGGCCATAGGTGGCCTTATGCCCGTAGTAATCAAGATCTGTCCCATGAGCAGTTGCCTCTGGGAGGTCCTTACCGCAGTACGTGCACAGACCGCACCCATATACCAGGTGCCGGCGTCGGCAGTTCTGACATGTCCATTCACTGCTGGAGGGCTGGTAGATGGTTGCCATCTCGGCGTGGATGAGGAAGTTGGATACTGCGTCGCCCCATACCTTCCGGGCCGACGTCTGAACGTCATCAATGTCCATGTCGAACTTCACCGAGACTGCCTGCCAGAAGGTCTTCAGCTTCCTCGGTGGCGTGTCGGACACGTTTCTCATACCGGCGAATCGGCGCATTCCGGCCAGAATGCGCAGGCTGGACTGTGCGATGGCAGCCGGAGAGGATGGGCCATTCTCAGCGGCGCTGACAGATCCTACGAGTCCAACCCAACCCAAACCTAGAGACTCATAGTCGCGTCCTACCCCGGAAAATAACCCGTCAATGATCTCCTTCTGCAAGTTTTTGTCTATGGCACCCTCGAGCTTCTTCTGGGCAGTGGACAGGTCTGTTTTCCGTGCTGGTGAAGGTTCCCAGCGGTAGATAAGCGACCAGGACGAGGGGGTTTTCTCGTCAGTTTGCTGGAGGGAAGCCGATGGACCGCCGGGGTTTATGCCCATCTCCAGCAGCCGCTGACTAACACGGTCAGTGAGTACGGGAAGTGAAGGAGATTGAGCAAGCTGGCGGATGGCTTCCGTTTCCGGCACGTCACTCTCAAGGTCCCACACGTCCTGCAGGAGGGTGAATGCGTTCAGATCCTTGGCGCGCAGGCGTTTGATCGCGTCCTTGGACTCTGCGGTCTTCTTTCCGTCGACGATATGTTCCTTGGCTAGCGGAATATCGGCTGCAACCTGATCTGATGCCGCAAGTTCGGTACGGAGGAGCAACCGCAACAGATCCTGGTAGTGCCGGAGGCTGATTCCGGACGATAACTTGGCGGCGTCCTGTCGGCTGTCCGTGAAGACGATGGTTTTCCGGTTCGCGGGCTCGAGGTCTTGGAGCAGTTCTGTGATGAGCACCTGATTTATTTTTTCGAAACCGGTGCGCATGGCCCGAATGGGTGATCTTTGACGTTTCTTGTCTGCCGCTGGCACGACCCCATCGGCGGTGTGGGTTATCTCCCAGTCATCGGCGCAATTAGGGCACCGCGTAGGGAACGGCGACAACTGCTCGGGGTTCCGTTTGAACACGCCCGCGTTCTGGCCGCGCTTGCCTGCTGGTGTGGCCACCTGGAACGTCCAGCCTGTGTGGTCATTACTTCCGGTCGGCCGGAGCTCGCCCGTCTCGGGCCTGAGGATCGAGCGTCGGAATGCGTACTCTACTTTTTTGCTGTCTGCAGTCCATTCCCGATCCTCCAGATCCGGGTTCTGCTTCTGCGGCCAGTAAAGAAGGTAGTTATTGGCTGTCCGCTCGAGACCCACCTGATCGGGTAGATGTTCTATGTCGGACAGGTCTGCCAGCAGGGTTACTGGTTTCCCCGGAGGCTGGGTCGAACCGGCGGGTACGTACCCTCCCAGGAAGACGTCTCCACAATTTTGGCAGTAAAGGAATTCCAGTACTCTGGAGCCGCATAGGCACCGGCTGACCGGTTCAGAGTACAGGCGCCCTACAGGACGCGTCTGACTGCATCCTTCCTGAACTTCAGGGCACGCCGGGTCGGTGCAGGCCCACATACCTGGTACGTTGCGGAAAAAAAGATGGCTTCGCAGTAAAGGCCATTTGACCGCGCCTGTTTTTTCCGGGGAGGCTGCAGCAGCTTTCAAGAGCTTTTGTACTGCCTGGCGGCGTGAATCTTCAGGCAGCGCGGGGAATAGATGATGTTCCATCTGCTTTAGAGACTTCGCCTGGGGTTTTGATTGAGGCTCCCCATTTTCGGCCAGGAAGAAGACGTTACTCAGGGCACTGGCTCCCGTGAGCTCGTCCGTGTGGCCGGGGACTCCCTCCGGGGTTGCGAATCCCGTTTTCGACAGGTCAAGAGCCGGATCCTGTGAACGGATGAGCTGTCCGGAAAGGAAATCGAATGATTCGCGCGGCACGCCAAAGAATTCCTCGACGAAGGCTTCGTCCCGGTCAGCTTCCAAAGAGGCTGAGGCGGCGATGACTTGGAACTGGTTGGAGTCTTCAGCCAGCCCGAGCCTCATCTTCAGATTGCGGATGAGCAGCGCGACTTCTGTGCCGGCGGTACCTCTGTAGGAGTGCAGTTCATCGACGACGAATGTGAATCGATGGTCAGAACTGGTTTGAAGCCACTCACGGGTCGAGTCGAAGTAACCACTGTCACGCTCGCGCAGGAGCAGGACGTTAAGCATCGAATAGTTGGTGATGAGAATGTCGGGGGCAGCGTGGGCCATGTCCCACCGGGAGACCATTTCGGCTCCGCCCAGATGGGGCATGAAGTACTTCGACTCGTCATCGAGCTGCTGCATCTGAGTACTGCGATGATCAATATCTTGAAGATAGGAGCGTAAATTCCCCACGGCAACTTTGTTGTCCCGTGCTCCTGTAACGGGAGTTGCCCCCGTGTAGCGACCGAAGTAAAAGCGGTGCCCGCGCCTGTTCTTATCCAACCACGTCCGGGCCGCGTCACTGTCCAGTGCCTTCCGCAGCCGGATGAGCTGATCATCAACCAGCGCGTTCATCGGATACAAAATAATGGAGCGGACAGCTTTGGTGCGTCCAGTCTCTGTTTCCCGCTGTGGCACGAACGGACTATTCGCCCCTCTCCACCACGTGGCGAAAGATGATCCATGACCGGTCCAGGAGGTCGATTCGGCCAAAAGGTTAGAAAGTAGAGGCAGAAGAAAGGCCTCGGTCTTACCTGCACCGGTGCCTGCGGTCACCACCACATTGCGTTTGTCCCTTACGACCGATTTCAGGGCTGATTCCTGGTGGGTGTACAGGTCCCGGTCGGCGGGGATGAGACCGGTCCGGGCGAACTCCACCAGGTCCTTGGAGGCGTGAGCCTGTTGTACTGAGTCCTCGAAGGACTGGGTGGAGGCCATGTATTCGGGGCGCAGTTCGATGAAGGGTTCCCTGTAGACACCGTTGTCCTTGTCGAGGATCCGACGTCGTTCTGCTTCAAGGTTTTCATCAGCAAGTCCGAACGGTGTGTCGTAATAACGAAAATACGACTCCCTCAAGTGGTTGAACGTTTCCACTATGTCTAAAGGCACGATGTCGTCTTTCTGTAGAATGAGCCGGAGCGCTGCATATATCTAGCGCACTTGAAGGTGTTGGTGAATCGATCGCGCGACGGCAAGAGCAACAGAGTAGGGCACATTCTCATAGGTCCACGCTCCGCCCGGAGGCTTGACGGGGCCGACCCCGCTGCACAGGGCCAGCGCTTGCCGGTGTTGCACCGGTAGCGGCAGGGTGGCATTGACACGTAGTGTCCCGATGGGATCTTCGACATCTTCGAGGATCTTAAACTGAAGACACTTGCTATCCACCTCGGAAATAGTCAGGCACACGCCTTCCGCATAGCCGACTGAGGACCAGAGTCCCGATCTGAACAACCAGTATTGCCACCGTCCGTTCACCGTTTGCCTGAACAGTCCATCTCGACGGAAAGCCTCAACGTGAGTGAACTCCCGTTGGAAGACGCTGAACATCTCGACTGCTGACCCGTAAGTGTTGGGCCCCGCTGATCGAGGCCCGGGACCGAGCAGAGGAAGATTCGCGGCTACGGACAGAGCAGCGCAGGGGATAAACGATGCTCCTGTGGTGGCGGCAACCTCGCTGAGTTCTGCTTCACTGTCGTATTCAAGGAGAAGGATCCCTGGGTCGCCGAGCGACGCTGTTCCGGTTTTCGGGGGTCCCACCCTGTGCAGCACAGCCTCCGCTTCGAGCCGGTTCTCTAGTTCCGCTGTTCGTTTGCCGATGACCAATGCAAACGCCGAGGACCCTGGAAGTTGCGTCAACACCGATGGTCGAATTCGCCATTTGCTCTCCGACCACAACAAATCCAGATGCCCCAATACCTCCAAACGCCGCAGATACCCTCGAGCCGCATTCGTTCTGGCCTGCGGACGACCGTCCATCAATGCGGCGACTGATGACGTTACGTCAGAAAGGCGGCCATGACCACGAAAACTCAACCACTCTAGGACCAGATCACCGTCCATAGATGCTGTCTTCCATTGACTGTGACAAATATGATCTCCACAAGCGGTCCGGATTACCGATGGTTTCTCTAGCGGCCCGGCGCCAAAAAGCCTGGGCCGGCCCGTCTATAGATCCGAAGTTTGGTGGGTCAGGTGCAATCCGCTGGGGCTGCGAAAATTTTCCTGCCCGTTCAGTTAAAACCCAGCTTGCACCCTTCGGGACAGAGATTTTCCAACGGTAGGACTCGGGGAATCCGAGCCCTTTAGTGAAGGGGGGAATACGAGGTTCACCACACCTTTGCACCAGTCCCGAGGGAGTTACGAACCATACGATGGCATCCTGTCCCCGTCTACAGAGCACATACACGGGAGCCCTCGCTTCTGGCACCGGATCCAGAGGCACGACGTCGTCGTGACTTTTGGTGTGTGCTGCCTCCCACCGAGCGGCAGAACCAGTGGAGTGGACGAAAAAATCCAAAGTGAGACCAGCGACAGAAACTGTGTGCTTCCCCTCCGTAAAGGGCCCGGCGAGCCGAAGGGGAAAGAGAGAACCGTTGGCTTTCACTCGTGTTCCGGGCAGTCTGTTATCAAGGACAACGTGAACGTACTCGTCAGAAAGTTCCTCTGGAAGCTGGACGTCCGGCTCACCTCCTAGCAGATAGTGGCGCCCCCCGACATCCGTCCGCAATTCAAGCCCGTTCGCCAGTTTGGGCCGCGAGCTGGGAGGTGGCTTCAGGAGCTGGCCTAGGCTGTTGAACGACCCTGCCGCTGACAGGTCAATCGGCCCCACCAAGGACACATCTACATATACGGCCCATCCTGGGAAGATCCTGCCGCGAAGCTTCCAGTAACCTGACGCGGCACTCTTGGTGAGAAGCTCGTCCATTTCCGCTGCATCGGTGTCCTGCACAATGAACAGATGGGGCTCATCCGGAGTGGCGTCTGGCACCGACTGCCAGTGGCCCGATGAAGGATCGATACGCAAGATCCACATTTGGCGCACATTCTTGGTCAGGACGGCTCTGTCTCCTGTTGCCCGAAAACGGTGATTAATCAGGGAAGCGCTTTGTGGTAGGCCGCCCGCTATTACGTCGTAGACAGATCCGTAATCGGGTTTTTGGATCGAGAAGAGTGAACCGTTGTCCTGCCTAAGCTCGCCCGTTTCCAACCGAAGATCAACAGGGATTACCCAGCTGACCGACCAGTCATCCGGGTCAATACACATGCTCAGGTCCAACCGCACCCGGCCCTTGGCCGCAGCCGGTCCGGATCTTTGCTCGGCAGCCAATTTAGCAATCACCGCCAAGAGCAACGGATTTCCCGAGCCCTTTTGAACTAGGTCCACGAATGCTGTCGAGAATCCTCGTGGCTTGTCCAGCCACAGACGGAGTAGGGCCAACAATTGATCCGGTGATGACCTAGAGTTCCGATCAACACGGAGGCGGTCAAAGAAACCTGACAACCGATCCCGGTCGGACGCTTTCAAAACGGTTTGAGAAAGCGGATAGCCGATTCTGTTGAAGGTTTCGTGAGTTCGTATCGTGCTCGGGCCTAAGAGATCTTGGTTTCTTTCTATCCAGTCATCGAGTGTCTGCCACATCTCAGCAACTACATCGAAGTGCTTTTGAATCCCCGTGGCGGTGAGTCTGTTTGTGCCGGACGCCATCAGGTTGACCAGCCGAGGGTAGTAAGCGGCAGAGGAGAATTCCCCGTCGTTGCGCATTCTGGATCCTGCGATGACGGTGACGGCCAACAGAGGCAGGCATGGTGGGGGTTGATCCTGCGGACCCTTCCTCCAGGAGGCGAGCCGCCGGTCAATAGGCTCGAATATTGTTGGCTTGTCGGTTTGCCGGAGCTCCGCGACAACAGCCGAGCGAAGCGACCCCACGGGATCAGGTAGGAGAGGGCAAATCCGCGTCATTTCTTCATCATCGAGAAACATGACAACGGGCTCATCGGGTTCATTGGTCGTGAAAAATTCGTCGGACAGCAATGACTGCCATTCGTCGTAGTTCATATTTTTCTCAGCAAGTTTCTTGTCCCCACGCTTGTGACTGTAATTGGTGTTACTGACACTCACCGTTGGCCACGCTGGCTAGGGCCCAAACAGTTACATGTCATCAAACCCCAACGGGCACGACCCTGGGGACGCACCACGAAACCTCGATCCCGTATCGATATTGGGATTATCGCGGAAGATACGGAACAACGGGGCGTGAGGGGCTCGAGGAATCCGCCAAGACCTAGACTTCTAGACTTGTTGCCCTGCGGGCCATGAGTTCCTTGAATCCGGTCTGGGAGTGGTTGGCCTCGCACATGCCGTCCTCGGAAGTGACGGGCTTCGGCGCCAAGGACACCCGGTCTAAGCCCGTATGCTCCAGGGCTGCCTCTGCCGGCGCGCCCACGAAGCTCAGGCTCGGCAACCGCCCGCGAGCGGAGTATGCCAGCGCCTGCAGGGTGTTGATCCCCGGCGTGGTGACGGAGAGCAGTTTATGTTGTGCAGATCACGCGCAGCGGGCCCCCATATACTTCTGCACTAATGCCTCGACGGTGCTGCCGTGACGCCTCCGGGTGCGCGCCCAGGGCCATGGCGCCGCCGCAATTGCGGGGCAGCCGGCCCTGACCGTTCAGTAGAGCCAGGTCACGGCGGTTGGTGGAGGCCGCCATCTGGAACCGGGCGGATAGTTCGTCTACGGACGCCGAGCCGGTGGTTAGGCCGAGGTGGTGGATCCCCTCTCGCCGATTAGTAGCCGACAGCATTCCCCGGCCGCAGTATCCATAGTTGGACGCAGGGCTGTTCCGCAAGATGGCCCAGCTACTCGTTTCGCCGACCTGCTGCTATCTCCGGCAAGGTTTGGAGCGAAACGTGCCCTGGTGCCGGGAATCTGTGTGCGTTACTTGTTCGGGGCTCGATAGAATGCAGAAGTCGGTCGTCAATACTGGGGGTACTTGCCGTGGCTAGAAAATTGTCCGAACTTCGAACAACAGCAGCAGAAGTTGTGAAGGCGTATACGGCGCCGGCGGCCCACTTCGCGTTCGCAACTTACGACGTGCAGACCGATATCCGTAGCCCCCTGGCTCCTTCCGATGTCCTGATGGCGAACCTCTTGAGCCTCAAACTGGGGTGGCAGGAAGTCGTCCCGCTCTTTTCGGAAGGGGACGGAGCAGCCCAGGAACTGCGCCAGAAGCTGGACGTAGCTCTGTCAGAGCTGGCCGAGACTAAACCCTTCGAAGATTTTGACTCGATCGAGGAACTGGAAAGGTCCGTCGCCAGCTTGGCTGTAGCAAATGCAGCCACGACAGATGTGCCGCAGTGGACGCCCACTACAGTCTCGAAGGTCCTGCACCGTCGACGACCACAAATTGTTCCGCTCAATGACTCGTACGTCCGGAGGTTTTACGTAGTCAAGAATACGGAGTCCCGACTTCTTCGCGAAGCTCTGTGGAAGGACCTTCGTGAGAATCGGGGTTGGATGTCGGAGCTTGCTTCCACAGTTCGGACGACTGACGGCCGCAGACTAACGCTTTTGCGCCTCGCCGACATTCTGATTTGGATGGACACTAGAGGTGCGAGTCTTAGCTGAGGAATCGGGCTGCATTCCGACGAACCTGCACCCTTGATCGCGCTCTGACAGGCAGCCAGGGAGACTAGCATTGCCTGCACCACCCCGCCGATCGCTCAAGTGGAACGTCCAGAACCACCCGATCAAATCGTGGACCAACCCGGTAACGACCATCCCAGCCTGAAAGAGTCAAGGCCGGACAAGTCGCCTGCGGCCCCGACTTTTTCGGCCCCTACCCCCGCTACTGCAGCCCCGGCACCCCGTCCCGGATCGCGAACGACGCCTTCGTGCTCACCGGGGATCCCGGCGTCGTGACGTAGTCCAGCGTCCGGAAGTCGGCGGTCATGGCGTCCTTGGTGATGCGGGTGTTCACGTAGCCGCGGTTGTCGTTGTAGAACTTCAGGTGCGGGTTCCAAGCCATTACCGGATCCGTAGTTGATCCTGAGCCGTTGCCGGTGGACGAGATGGAGGTGCACACCAGTTCCGAGCCCACCACGGGCGAGGCCGGGTCCTTGTAGTCCACCTTGACGTCGTTGGCCCAGTTGCGGTGCACGTCACCGGTCAGGACCACGGCGTTGCGCACCTTCGCGTCCACCCAGCCCTGCGTGATGCGGCGGCGCGACGCGGCGTAGCCGTCCCACCCGTCCATGGAGACGTCGTCGATCTCCGGTGCCTTGTCCCGGTCCCGCTCGGCGAAGAAAACCTGCTGGCCCAGGATGTCCCAACGCTGCGTGGAGTTCCGGAAACCGTCCAGCAGCCACTTCTCCTGCTCCGCGCCGGTGATGGTGCGGTCCTCGGCCAGGCGCCCGGCCACGTTTTTCTGCCAGCCGTCGCCGGCCAGCTGGTCATCACGGTACTGCCGCGTGTCCATCATGTGGAAGTTCGCCAGCTGTCCCCACTGCAACCGCCGGTAAATCTTCATGTCGGCACCCGCCGGCACGGAGGAGGTCCGCAGCGGCATGTTCTCGTAGTACGCCTGGAACGCGGCGGCGCGGCGCTGGCGGAAATGCTCGGTGGTGTCGTTCAGCTGCCCGGCATCCTGGTTTTCCGGGACCTCGTCCGCCCAGTTGTTGTCCACCTCGTGGTCATCCCACACCACCAACCACGGCGCCACCGCGTGCGCGGCCTGCAGGTCGGCGTCGGCCTTGTACTGGGCGTGCCGCTGCCGGTAGCCAGCCAGGCTGGTGGTCTCCGGGCCGGCGTGGTCGCGCGGGTTGCCGCCGCCGATCACATAGCTGTCCATCTTGTACTCGTACAGGTAATCACCCAGGTGCAGCACCAGGTCCGGGTGGTCCTGCGCCAGCCGCGCATAGGCGGTGAAGTAGCCGTGCTCGTACTGGGCGCAGCTGGCGAACGCCATGGCCAGCGCCGCCGGCGTCTCGTGCAGCGCCGGACTGGTCAACGTGCGGCCCACCGCGCTGATATGCCGGCCGGTGCGGAACCGGTAGAAGTATTCGCGCCCCGGCCGCAGGCCTTTCAGCTCCACGTGCACCGAGTGCGCGGTTTCGATCCGGGCGTGCTCGACGCCGCGGGCCACAACTTTGCGCATGCCGGCGTCCTCGGCCACTTCCCAGGCCACCGCTACGTTGCGCGACGGCATGCCGCCCAGGCCGTCCCCGGCCACCGGGTCCACGGCCAGCCGGGTCCAGATCACAAAGCCGTCCGGCCACGGCTCGCCGGAGGCGATGCCCAGCTGGAACGGATCGGTGCGCATGCCGGCGTCGTCCGCGGTGGAGGTGGCGACGGCGGCACCCGGCCAGGCGGCGACGAGCCCGGCTCCGAGGCCGGCGGAAAGAACGGATCTGCGTGAAATGTTGTCCATGCCTCCGACCGTACGGAGGGTGGTTGGACAAGTCTTGTGGACCATGTGAATGGCTAGTTAACTGTGTGACAAGACCTGTTGACCCGGTGACCTCCGCTAAGCGGGCTCGGGACTGCTCCCGCACAAAGGCGAAGCCTCGGCCCCCGCGGTCCTACCGGCTAGGATCGGCGCTATGGGGATCAGCGAGGACATCTTCGAAGGGCAGCCCGCCGACATGCCGGAGCCGATGCCGCGGCGCACCGCACTGTACCGGCCAGGACCGTGCCCGGCCGTTGTGCGGCACCTGGGAGGGTACGCCCCGTTTATGGAGTTCAGCGCCGCGCAGGGAGTTCGGGCCAAGGAGCTGGCGTCCGACCCGGAGCGGCTCATCGGGTTCCTGCGCACGTTCGGCTCCGGGATTGCCAGCGACAGCACGCTCCAAGCTGCGGCGGCCATCTTCGCCGGGAACACCATCGCCGCGCTGCGGCCGGACGCGCAGTGGACCGCCTACGAAGGGGCCGCTCCTACGGTCGGAAACCGGGACCGGCAGTACGAGGTTTCCCGCCTGCTCGAGGGGCTGCGCGGCGCCGACGACGATGCGGTCCGCGGGCTCATCGCCGCCCTGCTGGGCTGGGCCCGGGACGATCCGGACGAGCCGCCGGCACGCCTGCCCGTCCCGGCACCCCGTGCGGCGGGGCAGCGCCGCTACGTCCGGCCGAACCTGCCGGCGACCACCTACTGCTCCAGTGACGGGACGCCGATTCCGTACGGCCGGCACTGGGGTGCTGACGGACCCGCGCAGGATTCGTACAGCGTGGACAGCCACCCGGAGCGTTTCGCCGGGCTTCACACCGTCGCCAGTGCGTTGATCGGGCATCTCACCGCCCTGTACGACGTCGACGCCCAGGACGATCCGGCCCATGCCGGGGACCTGCTGATGGCAGGTCCCGACGTGTTGCGGGCGGTGAAAGTCACGCCGCGGCTTTCCGACGCCGCGTCCCTGACCTTCGTCTTCACCGGGTACCCGGGTGTGATGGTGCATGCCGGTGTGCTGCACGACTTCCCGTTTCCGGTGTGCGGCTGCGATGCCTGCGACGAAACAGTGGAAACAACTGCGGACCGGCTGGAGTGGCTGGTGCTCACGGTCGCGGCCGGCGGATACAGCGAACGCTACCCGGTGGGCCGCCAGCGGTGGAGCGAATACGCCCTGACCGCGTGGGACGGGTCCGGTTCCGAAAGTGGACGGGGCGAACCCGGCCCGGCCGCCGAAGACCGCCTGCGCGACGCCGAGGTCCGGCTGCGGGTGGCCGGCGGATGGAGCCCGTGGCCGCTGCGCGACGGGAGCGCGACCCCGCCAATATAACGAACTGGTAACGTAGAGTGAATGCTTTCGAAGTCTGGTCAAACACGAGTCACCCAACTGGACGGCCTCCGGGGGATCGCCGCCCTGCTAGTAGTCGCCTGCCACGTGGTGTCCACCCTGCCGGGAATCGGGGGCGTCTTCAGCAACCGGGCCGTGGATCTCAACACCGCCGAGACGTGGGCGGTCTTCTCTCCGCTGCATATCCTCTGGAACGGAACACCGGCGGTGCACGTCTTTTTTGTCCTCTCCGGCTTTGTCCTGGTGCTGCCGTTCACCAGGCCCGGCGCGGTCCCAAGCTGGGCGCAGTACTACGCCAAGCGGTTCTTCCGCCTCTACCTGCCGGCCTGGGCGTCGCTGGCCGTAGCCGTGGCGTTGATTGCGATGATTCCCCGCACTGCGTCGCCCCTGCAGAGTGCCTGGGCGGACATGTACGTGGTCAACCCCACGGTGGTGCAGGTCCTCAAGGACGGTCTGCTGATGCTGAACGCAAGCACCATCAACACCCCGCTGTGGTCGCTCAAATGGGAGGTCGCGTTCTCCCTGCTGCTGCCGGCCTACGTCTTCCTCGCCCTGCGCTGGCGGCGCGTGTGGTTCGTGAAAATCGGCTTGGCCTTGCTGCTGGCCGCGGTAGGCGGCGTGCACCACATGGACGCGCTGATCTACCTCCCGATCTTCGCCGTCGGGGCCGTCCTCGGCGTGGAACGGGAGCGGATCCGGAACCTGACCGGGTCCTGGCCGCGCGGCGCCTGGTTCCTCGTGGCCGCCGTCGGCCTCTTCCTGGCCAACGCGGAATGGGTCAGCCGCGAGGAACCGATCCCCGGCGTCGAGGCCCTAGTGACCGTCGGCGCGGCGCTGATCGTCCTGCTCTTCGTCTCCTGCGGCGCGGCGAAACGGCTCGGCGACTCGGCCTCGGCCCAGTGGCTGGGACGGGTGTCCTTCAGCCTCTATCTGGTGCACCTGCCGATCATCCTGGCCGGGGTCACCTTGTTCCGCTCCGTCTCGCTTCCGCTGGCGCTGGCCGTCTCGGTGGCCGCCTCGTTTGCGGCGGCCGAGCTCTTCTACCGGTACGTTGAACAGCCCGCCCACCGGCTTTCGATGGCCGTGGGACGCGCCGTCGGACGCCGGATCCGCCAGGACGACGACGGCCGGGACGCCGCGAGCCGGGTGCCCACGCCGGCGGGCACCCGCGTGGGGGCCATGGCCGAGGCGGCGCCGGGCCGCCGCCGGTAGGGAGGGGTTAGGCAGCCTGGTTGAAACGCACCATGTTCCCGGACGGGTCCCGGAACGCGCAGTCGCGCGGGCCCCACGGCTGGACGATGGGTTCCTGGAGCACTTCGGCACCGGCGGCCCGGACCGCCTCGAACGTAGCGTCCAGATCGTCCGTGCGGAACACCAGGATCGGGAGGGCGCCCTTAACGAGCAGTTGCTGGAGGGCGTCGCCGTCGTCCTGGGAGCGGCCGGCATGCGGGACGGACAGCACAAGCTCCAGATCGGGCTGGGCGGCACTGCCGAGGGTCACCCAGCGCTGCCCGTCCGAGCCGACGTCGTTCCTGACGTCCAGGCCGAGGACGTCCCGGTAGAAGGCGAGCGACCCATCGAGGTCGTTGACGGTGATCTGTGCGTATTGCAAGGAAATGTTCATGTCTCCCACGCTAGGGGAGCGGCTGCGGCGGCGCTTCTTCAATCCTGCTCGGTTTGCACTCTCTGCTTCCGGGCGGGCCGCGTGCGCAGCCGGGCGATGCACAATGGCATGGCCTGCACCGCGTCGTGCTGCCGGGAACGATACTCACTCGGGGGCATGCCGACGATCTCGGTGAACCGCGAGCTGAACGATCCCAATGAGGTACAGCCCACCTCCATGCAGGCATCCGTCACGCTGGCGCCGGCCCGCAACAACGCCATGGCCCGTTCGATCCGCCGGGTCATGAGGTAGTTGTAGGGTGTCTCACCGAAGGCGGCCTTGAACTGGCGGGAGAAATGCGCCGGGGACATCAGGGCACCGGCGGCCATCGTGGGCACATCAAGCGGCCGGGCGTAGTGGCGGTCGATCAGGTCCCGCGCCCGGCGCAGCTGCGCCAGGTTGGCCAGCTCCTGCGGTGTCATGCGGTTAGTCTAGCCGCGCAGGCCCCGGGGGATGCGGGTTTTCCGGCGGGCTCTGCGGGCCTTCGCGCGCGCCATCCATCCGCCCTTCTGCGGGTGACTATTGGGTGTCCACGGCTTCGATTCCGTCCAGGATGAGATTAAGGCCGAACTCAAACTCCGCCCCGAAGTCATAGCCCGGTTTGAGGAACCTTGGTGCGGCAACTCCCGACAGTTCCTGCACTCCTTCAGTGCTCCGCTCGGCGCCGAGAGCCAAGGAACGCCTTAGAGCAGTTTTACGACGCGGAAACGTTCGAGCACTATCTCCGTGCCGTCGTCCACAACGAACGAAGCATCGCCGAGGTAGCTGCGCATCTCCGCGCAGTCCCAGAAGCTTTGATGTTCGGCCCGCCACTCGGCCAGGGACGAATATCCTTCGCCTTCGTCGCGGGCATGCTCCCATGGAACGGCGGCGAGCGGGACGACTTGGACATCTGTTATTTCGATTACCGCAACGGCGTTCTCAGCCGAATCGATGACCACGTGCCGGGCACCAACCTCCGGCAACGGTTCGTCATCCACCCGGTACTCCGCCGCCAGGGCCGCCGTCGTGGTTTTACTGCCATCGACGACGGCGGATACGAACAGTTCGCGTAACGGCCCAGGGAAGGCGAACTCAGCGCGGGGCAGGTCATTGAATTCGTTCACGTCGTCATTGTGTCCGCCCCGCCTGCAGCCGGCAAGTCCTGCCAGCGGCCCTGGCAACTTCCCTGCCGGACCTCGCCCGAATCACTGCCGAGGTAAGCCTCGGATGAGGCGATCCGCCGATGAAGGGTCCACGGAACCCTGCCGTTCCCATAGGCATCCGGCTACGGAACTCCGTCTTGAAGTGGTGCAGGTGCCCGTTTCCGATGTGGACCGGGCCAAGGCCTTTTACACGGACCACTTCGGTTTTCACTTGGACCATTGGGGCCCCATTGAGGCGTGCATCGCCAGCAGGGTCAGCTGGATTTCCCCACCATACCGATGTGAGCTGCCAAACGTGGGGAGATTCAGCGGGCGGCAGCTGCATCACCGGCGAGTGGCCGGCTCGGGACGCCTGCGGTCATCGGTCCGTCCCGGAATGCCGGAGACTGGAAGCCTCAACCAGTAAAGGCGGAACCCCCTTGATCAATCTCCAACAGGACGTAGACGGCTTCATTCGGATGCCGCGGCACTTCCCGGACAGCGTCGCCATCACCATCACGTTTGCGGACGGCACCGCTGAGGCGTTCTCCGGGGCGCAGTTGAACCAGGCCTATGACGCTGCTTTGGCTGACTATCGGGCCAAGAACAACCTGGACGCCAAGGGCTTCTCGCGGGCGCCCCGGACCAAAACGAACACCGGGAACAAGATTGAGTTCGTGCCCGTCCGGCCCGGCATGGGCTCCGCACAATAAAACAGCGCTCAGCCGAACAAGTACGTCCCCGCGCACCGCGACCATCGTGGCCACGCCCCGCTCGGGGCCTGCGATGCCCCGGACGCCCATCCGGTCGGGTTGACTGTGGACCTACCCGTCAGGTGCGGGCCGGCATGGAAGTGGGACCACTGTGGGAGGTGCAACCATCGCAGAACCTGCGGCCCGCATTCGTAACGCGGGTATGACAGGAAGCGAACCGTCGCCGGCGCACCCCTGAGGGTAGGAGCGCGGGGAAGCGGGCTAGCGGGTCCGTTCCTCGAGCAGCTCCAGCACATGCGGGTACTCGCTGCCGGTGGCCCGTGTTATGCCGAGCTCACACGTCCGGTTGCAGGATGCGTGTGCCGTGGCGCCCGTCGCAGCCACCTTGGCTGCCTGCTTCCGGGTGGCCGACGCTGTCAGCTCCGGGTGCAGCATGCCGCGGTCACCGGCGAAAGCGCAGCAGCCCCAAGCCTCCGGGACCTCCACACCCGTCCGGCTACGGCCCCGGCCACGGCGGTCAGTGCCGGGCCCAGGCGCAGCCTGGTCCAGGAACACGTGGGATGCAGGGCCCGGGATTCCAGTTTCTGGTAGTGCGGCAGCTGGGGCAGGATCCGCTCGGCCGCGAACGCGACGGCGTCGAGCACGCGGGGAGCTGGTTTGACGCGGACACCAGCATCTCCTTCGATCGCGTGACGGGAGCCACCCCGGCCTAGGGCGGTTCCCGGGTACTTTGCGCCGGAGGTTATCACCACGTGATAATCCGTCTTGGCTTGGCGGCCGCAGCCAGACAGACTATTGGGGTACCGCACTGTAATCGTGCCCCCGAGCCGGAAGGCAAAAAGCGAATGATCTTCATCGTCGTCAAATTCAAGGTCAAGCCCGACTGGACCGACCGCTGGCTGGACCTGACCCGCGACTTTACCGATGCCACCCGCCAGGAACCCGGCAACCTCTGGTTCGACTGGTCCCGCAGCGTGGAAGACCCGAACGAGTTCATTCTCGTCGAGGCGTTTAAGGACGACGCCGCGGGGGAGCACGTCAACAGTGCGCACTTCACCAAGGCCATGGCGGACATGCCGCAGGCCCTGATGGAGACCCCGGAAATCATCAGCGAGAAGATCGAATCCAACGGCTGGGGCCGGATGGGCGAACTCACCGTCAACTAGCCGGCGTCCACGCCCGCGGGATCAGCCCGCATGGGCTGGCCGAAAGGTGGTTCCGCCGTCTGTGGAGCGAACCAGGCCGGCAGAGGTGGCGGCCCAGACCTGGAGGGTCCCGTCCGCTGCAGTGGCTGCGGCAACGGCGTGGACCTGGCCGGTGGGTGTTCCCCGCTGCTGCCAGGAAACACCTTCGTCGGGGGAGTAGTACACAGTCCCGCCAGGGGCGACGCCGACTGCCTCACCGGTGTTGGCGAACGCGGCGAACTGGATCACCGGGGCCGTGGTGCCCGCCGTCCAGGTGCTCCCGCCGTCGGTGGAACGCTGGATACCTTCTTCTGTGGTGGCCAAAACAGTGTCGCTATTGGGATTGCCGGCGAGGGCAAACGGACTAAAGTCTGCGCCGACGGTCTGCCACGCAATGCCATCGGTGCTGGTCCGAAGCGTCCCGTCATAGGCGACAATTCCGGACTTCGTGGCGGCCAGGGCATGGAAGTCTGACTCATTCTGTCGCGAGAGTTGCTGCCACGTCCTGCCGCCGTCCGTGGTCTTGATCAGGCCGAGCGGGCTGGGCAGGTCCGAGCCGGCTTCCGGGTGCCCGGAGGCGTAAAACACGCCCGGGTCTGAGGCCTTGGTGTAACCCATCAGGTCATGCGAGGGTCCAATCTTCGCGGCAGGAATGTTGGAGACGTCGAACAGGCCATCATGTGTGGCCAGCAACACTTGGCCGGTGTCGCCGTCGACGCTCAGGCCATGAACGTGCGCGTCCGGAAGCCCGGATGCGGCACCGCTGGCAGCGGACCGCGGCGCGTCGGGCGGGGTGGACGTGCAGGCGGTCAGAACAAGGATCACGGTTGCTGCCGCGACTGTGGCGGCGGACGTCCGGATACGGGCGAGGGAGGGGGTGGTCATCAAAAAAACTCCAGTCAGCAGGAACTCAAGAGTGGGCGGACGGCGACGCCGGTCCTTGGCAGGGGGCCGACGCCGCCGGATCCTGCTTAGATGCCGCCCAGCAGGGACTGCATCTCCTGGATCTCTGCCTCCTGGGACGAGGCGATGTTCTTGCCCAGGGCCAGCGCGTCAGGGTTTTGGCCCTCCGCCATCTGAGTTTTGGCCATTGCCACGGCTCCCTCATGGTGGGCGATCATCTGCGTCAGGAACAGCCGGGCTGCCTCAGATCCCTGCGCGGCCTTGAGCTTGTCCAGCTCTTCTCCACTCATCATGCCAGTCATGCTGTGTCCTGCGGCCATCTCCGAGGGTTCGTTCCACGCCGACAACCAGCCGGTCATCGTGCTGATCTCCGGGGCCTGCGCCGCCTTGATTTTGGTGGCCAAGGCAGTGACCCGAGGGTCGATGTCCTGCTTGCCGAGGATGATGTCACTCATCTCCACGGCCTGGCTGTGATGCGGGATCATGCCTTGGACAAACATGGTGTCTTCCGCGTTATGAGCCGCGGTGTCCATCGGGGCCGCGCTGCCCGGCATATCGGACGCGCTGTGGCTCATCTCCGGCATGGTGCTTCCGGCAGTTCCGGAACCGGAAGTTCCGGAACCGGAAGTCCCGGAACCGGAAGCGCAACCTGCCAGGGCCACTGTGGTTGCAACCAGGGCAGCGGAAAGTGTCAGTGATTTTTTCATGGGAATTGGGGTCCTTCAAGATCGTTGTGGGAACAACGCTGGGCGGAACAGTCGCCGGCCAGCAGTACAGGCCCGATCAAGGGGCCTACGGCAAAGGGGTCCGCGCCGGTGAAGCAGTCGCGGGGTAGTGCCTTTACGTCCGGCTGATGCAGAGGTCCCCGGGCGAAGGAGCCCCGGGCAGATACACGTGGCGGCAGGCGGACCCCTGGTACGGTGGGCCGGCGTCGCCGAAGACGGTGGTGCCCGGCAGCGGGGCCGCGAGCGAGGCCTGGCCCGGCAGCGGAATACAAGCCGGGTCCATACCCGACATTTCGGCGCACCCGCCCGGTCCGAAGCAGGAGGCCTCCTGGCAGCCTGAGTCGTGACCAGCCGCGGTGAGGGATGCGGCCATGTGCGACGGCGGCTGTTCCGCGCTCGGTGTCGCGCCGGCGTCGTGGCCGGTATGGCTCCCCGCCGGTGTTGGGGCTGAACGGAGTTCCGCGGTGTGGGTGGAGTCGGATGCGGCCATGGAGTGGGGGCCAGTCATAAGGTGCATCCCGAAGATCCCGGCCAGGAGGGCCAGCAGGCCCGCCATCATGCCTGCGCGCCGAAGGAAGCCCGAAGTTCGGCCTAGCAATGCGGTGAACATAGGGATTCCTCCTTCCGGTCCGAATCGCGGTTATGTACTACTGCAACAACACCGAAGCAGCGCCGGTCAGCAGCGCCGGTCACGCCCCACGATGATACCCCGGCGGGGTATGGCTCGGCAATCGGCGGTGCCGTGCCGGGCGCGGAGCGTGGACGCTTTGCCTGGGTGCCTTGGCGTGGGCGCGAAGCACGGTTGCCATCGGCACGCGGTATCGCTTCGGGCCCGGCAGGCTCTGCTCACGTAAGGTGGCGCTTATGGAACTCCGTCTTGAAGTGGTGCAGGTGCCCGTGTCCGACGTGGACCGGGCCAAGGCCTTCTATGTTGACCAGCTTGGCTTCGGCCTGGACCACGATGTTGAGCACATCCCGGGAATGCGGGTGGTGCAATTGACCCCGCCGGGTTCGTCCTGCTCCATTGTGATCGGCACCGGCATGACCGGTATGGGCCCGGGCAGCCTTGAGGGCCTCCAGCTCACGGTGCCGGACATGGCGGCGACCCGCACCGAACTGCTCCGCCGCGGAGCCCCCGTCAGTGAAGTCCAGGACCTGGGCGGATTCGCGTTCGCCTATTTCAGCGACCCGGACGGAAACCGCTGGGTGATCCAGGAAATCCGGCCCCAACACGGCGCCTAGCAGCCCGCCGCGCCCGTCGCCGGAGCGCGGTATGCCCCGGCGGGTGTGGAGGGTGCCCAGTCTGCCCGCGAGCCTCAGCGCGCCGCGATGTGCTCCGCGATGAAGGCGGCGTCCCGGCCCACGCCGGAGAGCAGCGCCGAACCATGCCCGGTGAGCCAGGGCAGCCCCACCGCATACAGTCCGGGGTACTCAGTGACACCGCGGTGGTGCCGCGGATAGCCCCACTCATCCAGGACAGGGAGATCCAGAATACTGAGGTCCAGCCGGTACCCGGTGGCCCACAGCACACTCGTGATGCCCTCGGCGGCGAGGTTGAGCCGGCTGTGGGCGGGAGGGAGCCAGTCATCGGCGGCCCGGGGTTCGGCGGCGGGCGCCTGGATTCGGGCCGCCGTGATGTAGGCGTCGATCATCGGCTGGAACCGCTGGCCGAATGCTGCCTCCACCTGCGCCAGGCGCTCGGCAAGGTCATCGCTGACGACGAGGTCGCCGTCGTCTACTCCTTCCAGATGCCCGTGCAGTCGGACCCCGCGCCGGCCCAGTTCACGCAGGTGCAGGTCGTGGCCGCCGTCGACTCCCGAGACCAGCGGATTGCACGCAAACCTGGCCTTCGGGGAGGGCAGTTGCTCCACCTGGAGACCGTTCAGGCCGACGTCGGGGCCGTGCCGGGCCAGCTCCATCAGCCAGCGGATCACGTCCTGGCCGCGGTACCGGCGCGGCGCCTCCGGGCAGGTGGACACGGCAAGATGGACCAGCCGGCCGGCGGCCAGCAGCTCCTCGGCGATTTGTCCGCCGGACTGCCCGGTCCCAACGATCAGCACCGCGCCGGCGGGCAGCTGCTGCGGATTCCGGTACTGATCGGTGTGAAGCTGCCGGACGTGCCCGGGGATGTCCTTGGCCAGTGCCGGGATTCGGGGGACCTGGTAGGCGCCGGTGGCCAGCACAACGTTCTCAGCCCGCCACGGCCCGGCGCTGGTCTCCACGTGGAAGCCGCCGCGATCGGGCGCGATGCGGGTAACGGCGGTGCCGGTGCGGACCGGAACGCCGGCGGCCTGCGCGTAACGCCGGAGGTACCCGATCACCTCGTCCCGGGGCAGGAACGCCTCCGGATGAGGGCCCCCGTACGGCATTCCCGGCAGGTCCACCGAAAAATTCGGCGTATTCAGGAAAAATCCGTCCCACCGGTCCTGCCAGGCGCCGCCTAGTTCCGCGCGCTGCTCCAGCAGTTGATGCCCGACGCCGGCCCGGCCCAGGCAGTAGCTGATGGCCAGCCCCGCCTGCCCGCCGCCGACCACCAGGGTATTTACATTGCGGTTCGGCTCCCCGGCAGTCGCGGTCGCGATATCTGCGGCCTGGACCGGCACGGCCTGGACCGGCACGGCAGTTCCGCCGCCTAGTTCCGGGCCCGCGGGGGCTTTGGCGGTTTCGGCGGCAACCCGGAGACGTGGGAATATGCCTTCGCCACCCACACTCCGGTGCTGTCGCCGTCGTCCTGCCAAGCTTCGGGCAAGCCGCTGTAGTCACGCATCGGCCGTTCCGGGGGTCCGTAGGGCACTGTGCGCTGGTTCGCCTCGAGTTCGGCGCGGTCGGGCGCTGACAGCTTTACGCCCAGGACCGGGCCGAACAACCCCGCGAACATGTTGCCGTTGACGAATGCGCCCAGGTTCCCGAACATGGGCCGCACCACGACGTCGGGGTGCGGCGGCAGCACGGAGCGGAAGCGCTCCTTGTCATTCTCGGACGGTTTGGGCATCTGCATGTGAACTCCCGGTCGCCTCGGGCTCCACGTTTCAGGCGGGACGTCCCTGCAGGATATGCCCGTTCCGGAACGCGGTCGAGGCCTCCGGGCAAGGTCGGGGCCACCTTCCCGGGACGTGCTGTTGGCCGTGGTGGTAATCCGTCGCGGAAATCTCCTGTAAGGTTGTTCTTGTTGTTGTGTTTATGCAGTTCGTAGTTCAGGCAGTACGCAAGGTTGTAAGACCTTGTTCTTCTGAAGCAGCGGTTTTGAGCACCCCACACAGGAGGACCCGAAAGTCGGGACTTTTCCTCCACCTTCACGAAGGACAAAAAATAATGGCTACTGGTACCGTCAAATGGTTTAACGCTGAAAAGGGCTTCGGCTTCATTTCCCCCGATGACTCCTCACAGGACGTCTTCGCACACTACTCCGCGATCGCCTCTTCCGGCTTCCGCTCCCTCGAAGAGAACCAGAAGGTCTCCTTCGAAACCGAGCAGGGCCCCAAGGGTCCCCAGGCCGTAAACATCCAGGCTCTCTAAGACTTAGCTTTTAGCTAACTCTTCACGAGTCCGGAACCGTAAGGTTTCTAGCAGGGTCCGTCATTGACGGGCCCTGCTTTTGTTTAACCCGGGTGTGCCGCATCCCAACTGACTCGCAGCAGGTGTCGTTTTGAGCCCCCAAAACGACACCTGCTGCGAGTCAGTTGGGGGCCACCGGGGGAGCGGACTGCCGCCGTCAAAAACGGGCCCTCCCGCCGCAGCTTAGCGCTGCAGGGAAGGGCCCGTCCGGGTGTATCCGCTCCAGGCTACGGCTACGGCGTCGGCTACGGCGTCGGCAGTCCGCCGTTGACGTTCAGGGTTTCACCGATCACATAGCTGGACTCAGCCGAGGCGAGGAACACATACGCCGGGGCCAGCTCGGCCGGCTGGCCGGCGCGGCCCAGCGGGGTTTCCTTGCCGAACTCCGGCAGATCCTCGGTGAGCTGCCCGCCGCTGGGCTGCAACGGCGTCCAGATCGGCCCCGGCGCCACGGCGTTGACCCGGATGCCCTGGGGTGCGAGCTGCTGGGCCAGGCCCTTGGTGAAGTTGTTGATCGCAGCCTTGGTGGAGGCATAGTCCACCAGGGTCTCCGAGGGGCTGTAGGCCTGGATCGAGGTGGTGTTGATGATGCTCGATCCGGCCGGCAGGTGCGGCAGGGCCTCTTTGGTCAGCCAGAACATGGCATAGACATTCGTTTTGTAGGTGTGGTCGAACTCGACATCGGTGATGTCGCCGAGCGCCTTCTGCGCCACTTGCTTGCCGGCGTTGTTGACCAAGATGTCCAGGCCGCCGAGTTCCTGCACGGCAGTAGCCACCAGATCACGGCAGGTGGCGGAGTCCTTGAGGTCCCCCGGGACCTTGACCGCCTTGCGCCCTGCCTTTTCGACCAGCTCAGCGATCCGGCTGGCGTCTTCCTCCTCTTCGGGCAGGTAGGACATTACGACGTCGGCGCCTTCGCGGGCGAACGCGATGGCCGTGGCGGCGCCGATGCCGGAGTCCGCGCCGGTGATGAGCGCCTTGCGGCCCTCCAGCCGGCCGGTGCCGCGGTAGCTGTCCTCGCCGAGGTCGGCCTTAGGCGTCATCCGGGCGTCCAGGCCGGGTGCAGGCTGGCTCTGCTCGGGCGCAGTGAGCGTCTCGTAGGCTGTTACCGGGTTTTTGAAGGTGTACTGGTCAGTCATGATGCTCCTCCGGATGGCGGGTCCCAGCTGGGGTGTGTCCGCAGCTTGTCTCCTGGCGCGGACGCTTGCACGCCGCGCGCATGCTAAGCATGCTTAGCATCAACCCTAGCCAAGGCGTCGGTTCCGGCGCAACGCGCGCCCCGGCCACGTCGCCCCGGGCCGCCGTCGGGAGCGACGGTCGTGCCGCTCCGGAAAAACAAAGGCCGGCACGTCCTGGCGTCGTCCGGCGGCAAGATGATCGACGGCGGCCGGCCCCGGTGGGACTGCCCCGCCGAGCCGACGGCTTCCCCGGCCGAGGAGTCCACCGCGTTGATAACGGATCTTGTGGTCCGCCGGCTGCTTGACGGATCGACACCGCCGTGGGCACTGCGGGCCCGGATCATCGCGGACGTGCTGGCCGGGGCTGACCGGGGCGGGGTTCCGGGTAGAGGACGGCAGTCCGGTCCCGTGGACGTTCCCCGCCACCTCTATGCCAATGTCAGTTGGATGTTCGATAACCTGCAGCTGGAAGTTCCGGAACGCACGCTCAGTGGGTCGCCGTACATGACCGACGGCGGCCCGAAGATCCTGCCGCAGGTCCAGCGGCTGCTCGTCGGCGAGTGAGGCCCGCGCAGGTCCGCGGCGTGGTGTGACCCGGTACACAGGGGTGGATTTCCGGGCTGTGGGTGCTGGACGCGGCCGCAGGGGGCTTGGGTTGCCCGCCGTGGCGGGGTTTTTGGGGGTGTGGGGGTGGTGTGGGGGGTGGATTTGTGTGGGGGTCTGGTGGCGTGTAGAGTAATTCGAGTCGCCGCCGCTGTTGCGGAGAGTTTGCGACCGACCCCCTGATAAACGGCCTGTGAATATGGCGCTTTTTTGAGTGCGTGTTGCGGGTGGGGACCTTCCGGAGTGTTTGTGGATCGCAGGATTGCTGATTTGCAAAGGGTTCCGGTTTCGGGTAAGTTTGAAAAGTTGCTCCGGAGCGATCCATGGCTGGTTTGGTTGTGGTGGTGCCGGGTGTGTCTGTTGTTTGAGAACTCAATAGTGTGCCAAGTTTGTTGATACCAATTTATTGTATTGAATTGGTTGAATTGATCAGGTCCGCCACCCCGTGGTGTGGTCTGGTTTTTACAGCTGGTTTCAAATTTTGTGCAGCTGGCGCGTCCCGTTTTCCCGGGGGTGTTGGTTGTGTCTGTTTTACTTCAACGGAGAGTTTGATCCTGGCTCAGGATGAACGCTGGCGGCGTGCTTAACACATGCAAGTCGAACGATGATCCCAGCTTGCTGGGGGATTAGTGGCGAACGGGTGAGTAACACGTGAGTAACCTGCCCTTAACTCTGGGATAAGCCTGGGAAACTGGGTCTAATACCGGATATGACTCCTCATCGCATGGTGGGGGGTGGAAAGCTTTATTGTGGTTTTGGATGGACTCGCGGCCTATCAGCTTGTTGGTGAGGTAATGGCTCACCAAGGCGACGACGGGTAGCCGGCCTGAGAGGGTGACCGGCCACACTGGGACTGAGACACGGCCCAGACTCCTACGGGAGGCAGCAGTGGGGAATATTGCACAATGGGCGAAAGCCTGATGCAGCGACGCCGCGTGAGGGATGACGGCCTTCGGGTTGTAAACCTCTTTCAGTAGGGAAGAAGCGAAAGTGACGGTACCTGCAGAAGAAGCGCCGGCTAACTACGTGCCAGCAGCCGCGGTAATACGTAGGGCGCAAGCGTTATCCGGAATTATTGGGCGTAAAGAGCTCGTAGGCGGTTTGTCGCGTCTGCCGTGAAAGTCCGGGGCTCAACTCCGGATCTGCGGTGGGTACGGGCAGACTAGAGTGATGTAGGGGAGACTGGAATTCCTGGTGTAGCGGTGAAATGCGCAGATATCAGGAGGAACACCGATGGCGAAGGCAGGTCTCTGGGCATTAACTGACGCTGAGGAGCGAAAGCATGGGGAGCGAACAGGATTAGATACCCTGGTAGTCCATGCCGTAAACGTTGGGCACTAGGTGTGGGGGACATTCCACGTTTTCCGCGCCGTAGCTAACGCATTAAGTGCCCCGCCTGGGGAGTACGGCCGCAAGGCTAAAACTCAAAGGAATTGACGGGGGCCCGCACAAGCGGCGGAGCATGCGGATTAATTCGATGCAACGCGAAGAACCTTACCAAGGCTTGACATGAACCGGTAATACCTGGAAACAGGTGCCCCGCTTGCGGTCGGTTTACAGGTGGTGCATGGTTGTCGTCAGCTCGTGTCGTGAGATGTTGGGTTAAGTCCCGCAACGAGCGCAACCCTCGTTCTATGTTGCCAGCGCGTGATGGCGGGGACTCATAGGAGACTGCCGGGGTCAACTCGGAGGAAGGTGGGGACGACGTCAAATCATCATGCCCCTTATGTCTTGGGCTTCACGCATGCTACAATGGCCGGTACAAAGGGTTGCGATACTGTGAGGTGGAGCTAATCCCAAAAAGCCGGTCTCAGTTCGGATTGGGGTCTGCAACTCGACCCCATGAAGTCGGAGTCGCTAGTAATCGCAGATCAGCAACGCTGCGGTGAATACGTTCCCGGGCCTTGTACACACCGCCCGTCAAGTCACGAAAGTTGGTAACACCCGAAGCCGGTGGCCTAACCCCTTGTGGGAGGGAGCTGTCGAAGGTGGGACTGGCGATTGGGACTAAGTCGTAACAAGGTAGCCGTACCGGAAGGTGCGGCTGGATCACCTCCTTTCTAAGGAGCACCTACAGTCACCTTGCCTCATGTATGTGAGTGTGGAGGGGTTGTCAGGAGTACGCCCGTTGCGCAGACGCTAGTTCTGCGGCGGGTGCTCACGGGTGGAATATCAACAAGTAGCGGCCGCTGGTTTTTCCTGCGGCACTTAGTACGGTTCTGCACTTGTGTGGTTCCTGGAACGGTGTGCGGGGGGTGCTGGTGGTTTAGTGTTTGGCACACTGTTGGGTCCTGAGGCAACAGGGGCCGGGTTCCGCGGTTTTGGCTGTGGTGTCCGGTGCTGGTGTTTCTGGTTGTTCCTGGCTGCATCGATCGCACGGTTTGGTCCCTTTGTGGGGGTTGCGTGTGGGGTGTGTGGTACGGGGTTGTTGTTTGAGAACTACATAGTGGACGCGAGCATCTTTTATAAGAAGCAATTTCCAAGAATATGAACCTGGATCTGACCTGGGCGCCTTTGGGTGTGTGGGTTGGTTTTCGTGGTTCTCTCGAAAATTAGCGTTTTTGATCTTTTGTGGTCAAGTTTTTAAGAGCACACGGTGGATGCCTTGGCATTAGGAGCCGAAGAAGGACGTAGGAATCTGCGATAAGCCTGGGGGAGTCGATAACCGGACTGTGATCCCAGGGTGTCCGAATGGGGAAACCCCGCCAGGGGCGCGAGTTACCTGGTGACCCGCATCTGAACACATAGGGTGCGTGGAGGGAACGCGGGGAAGTGAAACATCTCAGTACCCGCAGGAAGAGAAAACAATAGTGATTCCGTCAGTAGTGGCGAGCGAACGCGGATCAGGCTAAACCGTTCCATGTGTGATAGCCGGCGGGCGTTGCATGGTCGGGGTTGTGGGACTTCCCATTCTGTCTCTGCCGGGACAGTGGGGTGTGTAGTGCAGGCATAGGTGAACGGTCTTGAAAGGCCGGCCAGAGAGGGTGTGAGCCCCGTAACCGAAATGTTGTGCACCGCCCGGGGAGTATCCCAAGTAGCACGGGGCCCGAGAAATCCCGTGTGAATCTGTCAGGACCACCTGATAAGCCTAAATACTCCCTAATGACCGATAGCGGACCAGTACCGTGAGGGAAAGGTGAAAAGTACCCCGGGAGGGGAGTGAAACAGTACCTGAAACCGTGTGCTTACAATCCGTCGGAGCCAGTCTGATTCTGGTGACGGCGTGCCTTTTGAAGAATGAGCCTGCGAGTTAGTGTTACGTCGCGAGGTTAACCCGTGTGGGGAAGCCGTAGCGAAAGCGAGTCTGAATAGGGCGTTGCAGTGGCGTGATCTAGACCCGAAGCGAAGTGATCTACCCATGGCCAGGTTGAAGCGACGGTAAGACGTCGTGGAGGACCGAACCCACTTCAGTTGAAAATGGAGGGGATGAGCTGTGGGTAGGGGTGAAAGGCCAATCAAACTTCGTGATAGCTGGTTCTCCCCGAAATGCATTTAGGTGCAGCGTTGCGTGTTTCTTACCGGAGGTAGAGCTACTGGATGGCTAATGGGCCCTACAAGGTTACTGACGTCAGCCAAACTCCGAATGCCGGTAAGTGAGAGCGCAGCAGTGAGACTGTGGGGGATAAGCTTCATAGTCGAGAGGGAAACAGCCCAGACCACCAACTAAGGCCCCTAAGCGTGTGCTAAGTGGGAAAGGATGTGGAGTTGCGAAGACAACCAGGAGGTTGGCTTAGAAGCAGCCATCCTTAAAAGAGTGCGTAATAGCTCACTGGTCAAGTGATTCCGCGCCGACAATGTAGCGGGGCTCAAGTACACCGCCGAAGTTGTGGATTTCAGATATTAGCTAAGCCGCCCCTTGTGGGTTGGTTCAGGCGTCTGGAGTGGTAGGGGAGCGTCGTGTGGGCAGTGAAGTCGCGGTGTAAACCAGCGGTGGAGCCTACACGAGTGAGAATGCAGGCATGAGTAGCGAAAGACGGGTGAGAAACCCGTCCGCCGAATGATCAAGGGTTCCAGGGTCAAGCTAATCTGCCCTGGGTAAGTCGGGACCTAAGGCGAGGCCGACAGGCGTAGTCGATGGACAACGGGTTGATATTCCCGTACCGGCGAAAAACCGTCCATGTTGAACAGGGGATACTAACTGCCCAATACCTGCCTGACACCCCTTGTGGGTGAAGGGTTTTGGTGGAGCGCGGGACCTGATCCTGGGAGGCAAGCGTATTAACAGGTGTGACGCAGGAAGGTAGCCGAGCCGGGCGATGGTTGTCCCGGTCTAAGGATGTAGGGCGAACGGTAGGCAAATCCGCCGTTCATGATGCCTGAGATCCGATGGGACTCCCGTAAGGGGGGATTCGGTGATCCTATGCTGCCTAGAAAAGCATCGACGCGAGGTTTTAGCCGCCCGTACCCCAAACCGACACAGGTGATCAGGTAGAGAATACTAAGGCGATCGAGAGAATTATGGTTAAGGAACTCGGCAAAATGCCCCCGTAACTTCGGGAGAAGGGGGGCCCCCATCGTGATGGACACAAGCTGTCCGGAGCGTGCAGGGGCCGCAGAGACCAGGGGGAAGCGACTGTTTACTAAAAACACAGGTCCGTGCGAAGTCGCAAGACGATGTATACGGACTGACTCCTGCCCGGTGCTGGAAGGTTAAGAGGACCGGTTAGCCGCAAGGCGAAGCTGAGAATTCAAGCCCCAGTAAACGGCGGTGGTAACTATAACCATCCTAAGGTAGCGAAATTCCTTGTCGGGTAAGTTCCGACCTGCACGAATGGAGTAACGACTTCCCCGCTGTCTCAACCATAAACTCGGCGAAATTGCAGTACGAGTAAAGATGCTCGTTACGCGCAGCAGGACGGAAAGACCCCGAGACCTTTACTATAGTTTGGTATTGGTGTTCGGAGTGGCTTGTGTAGGATAGGTGGGAGACGTTGAAGCCCGGACGCCAGTTCGGGTGGAGTCATCGTTGAAATACCACTCTGGTCACTTTGGACATCTAACTTCGGCCCGTAATCCGGGTCAGGGACAGTGCCTGATGGGTAGTTTAACTGGGGCGGTTGCCTCCTAAAAAGTAACGGAGGCGCCCAAAGGTTCCCTCAGCCTGGTTGGCAATCAGGTGTCGAGTGTAAGTGCACAAGGGAGCTTGACTGTGAGAGAGACATCTCGAGCAGGGACGAAAGTCGGGACTAGTGATCCGGCGGTACATTGTGGAATGGCCGTCGCTCAACGGATAAAAGGTACCTCGGGGATAACAGGCTGATCTTGCCCAAGAGTCCATATCGACGGCATGGTTTGGCACCTCGATGTCGGCTCGTCGCATCCTGGGGCTGGAGTAGGTCCCAAGGGTTGGGCTGTTCGCCCATTAAAGCGGTACGCGAGCTGGGTTTAGAACGTCGTGAGACAGTTCGGTCCCTATCCGCTGCGCGCGCAGGAAATTTGAGAAGGGCTGTCCTTAGTACGAGAGGACCGGGACGGACGAACCTCTGGTGTGTCAGTTGTACTGCCAAGTGCACCGCTGATTAGCTACGTTCGGATGGGATAACCGCTGAAAGCATCTAAGCGGGAAGCTCGCTTCGAGATGAGATTTCCATACACCTTGTGTGTGAGAGGCCCCCAGCCAGACCACTGGGTTGATAGGCCGGATGTGGAAGCGAGGACTAACGACTCGTGAAGCTGACCGGTACTAATAGGCCGATAACTTACACCACACACCACCTGGACAAACCAATCCTTCAAAAGAGGTTTGCCCATCAAGGGTGGTACAAAGATAACAAGACTGCTTGCGTCCACTATGTGGTTCCCAACCAACAAACCCGTTGCGTGAGGAACAAAAACACAACAACACAACAACACCACAGTTGTAACCACAGATTTCCCACCACCACGCCCAGGCGCGGAACGGTGCGGACACAAAGTTACGGCGGTCATAGCGTGGGGGAAACGCCCG
The DNA here is from genome assembly GCF_029964055.1 of Arthrobacter sp. EM1. Classification (NCBI taxonomy): domain Bacteria; kingdom Bacillati; phylum Actinomycetota; class Actinomycetes; order Micrococcales; family Micrococcaceae; genus Arthrobacter; species Arthrobacter sp. EM1. The sequence goes on from NZ_CP124836.1 coordinate 554,142, forward strand.
GTCCCATTCCGAACCCGGAAGCTAAGACCCACAGCGCCGATGGTACTGCACCCGGGAGGGTGTGGGAGAGTAGGTCACCGCCGGAACATCATTACACGGTCGAGGACCCCCAACCACGTTGGGGGTCCTCCCGCATTTAACACCCCACCCAAAAACACCCCCACCGGGAACCCCACCCGGCTCAGCGGGAACATTGGCGGTGCCGGCATCGTTGTGGTTCGGTGGGCTCGTTTCCAAAAGCCCCGCTTCCCGCTTTCGCTCAAAGGATTCCCATGACCCAGCGCACCATCGTTATCACCGGCGCCAGTGACGGGATCGGCGCCTCCGCTGCCCGGACCCTTGCCAAAGCAGGGGAGCGGGTGGTCGTCGTCGGACGTTCCGCGGAGAAGACCGAGCGGGTAGCAACGGAGATCGGTGCTGACTACTTCGTCGCGGATTTTGGCGTCCTGGCGCAGGTGCGCCGGCTTGCAGAGCAGCTCAAGGCGAAGTACCCGCAGATCGACGTCCTGGCAAACAATGCCGGCGGGATCATGGGCAAGCGTGAGCTCACCGTCGACGGGCACGAAAAGACCTTCCAGACCAACCACCTGGCACCGTTCCTGCTGACCACCGAGCTGCTGGACGTGCTCACGGCCAGCAAGGCGACAGTGATCAACACCGCCAGCGCCGCCAACGGTTTCGGCAGGCTGGACCTGACGGACCTGGACGCGGCCAGAAGCTACTCGACCAACCGCGCCTACGGGACCGCCAAGCTGGCCAACATCCTCTTCACCAGCGAACTGAACACCCGCTACGGTGCCGCGGGAATTTCCACGGCGGCCTTCCACCCGGGTGTGGTGGCCACCAACTTCGCGGCCGAGTCGACCAGCCCCATGCGGCACGCGTACAAATCCATCCTCAACCGTTTCCTGCTCAGCCCCGAACAGGGCGCAGACACGCTTGTTTGGCTCGCGACGTCGACGCCGGGGCGGGACTGGATGCCGGGGGCCTACTACGCCAAGCGGGCGCTGGCCAAGGCCAACAAACAGGCCTACGACGCGCAGCTCGCACGCGGACTGTGGGAGCGCAGCGAGGCCATGGTGACCCAGCCGCTCGAGGAACTCGATCCCCGGGTGTAACCGGATTCAACCGGGCGTCACCCGGCGGGGCGTCACCGCGCCGGGTCTACCGGGCGGCGTCGACCCTGTCGATTGCGGCCAGGGCGCTTTCCATGGTTCCGGCCAGTTCACTGGCCGGGGCGGGCTTGGCGAAAAGGTACCCCTGGAGTGCATCGCAGCCGCGGTCCATCAGGTATTTGGCCTGCGCGGGCGTCTCGATGCCCTCCGCGGTGACCGTCAGGCCGAGGTCGTGGGCGGCCTTGATCATGGTGTCGAAGAACGGCAGGTGTTCCAGGCCGGTGGCGACCATCGATATAAAGGACCGGTCGATTTTGACGATGTCCAGCGGCAGCTCCTTGAGCCGGCGCAACGACGAATAGCCCGTTCCGAAGTCGTCCATCGCAACCCGGACCCCGGCGTCCCGGAGCTGCCGGAGCTGGCGGAGCACATCGCTGCCGGCGTCAAAAAACGCGCTTTCGGTCAGTTCCAGCGTCAGCTGGCGCGGGCTCACGCCGGTGGCGGCCACGATCGCGAGAATATCCGTGCCGAACTCGCGGTTCTGGAACTGCAGGCCGGAGACGTTTACCGCGACGCTGTGGCTGGCATCGCCGGCCAGCCAGGGCCGGATTTCCGCGCAGGCACGGCGCATGACCTCATCGCCGATTTCACGGATCAAGCCGCTTTGCTCAGCCACCGGCAGGAACTGGTTCGGCGGCACCAATCTGCCGTGCAGTTCCCAGCGCGCGAAGGCCTCGAACTGGACCACTGATCCGATCCCCGGCGACACCACCGGCTGGTAATGCACCGAGATCTGGCCCAATTCCACGGCCTGCCGTAGCCCGGCCTCGCCTTCGGCTCTGTGGCCCGGGGCGTGCAGCATGTCCGGACGGAAGCGCAGCCAGGTGTTTTTTCCATCTGATTTGGCGGCATTCAGGGCCGCATCGGCCTGCCGCAGCAGCTCGGCTCCGTCCAGCGTGTGCGCGGACTTGGACGCCAGGCCCATGCTGACGCCCGGCCGGACAGGGGAGCCACCAACGCGCAGTGGTTCGTACAGTGAATCGGCGATCCGTTTCGCCACCGCGTCGGCGTTGAGGCACTCGGTCAGCAGCACCGCGAACTCATCTCCGCCGAGCCTGGCAACTGTGTCGTGGGGGCGTACGCAGTTGCGCAGCCGGTTCGCGACCTCGACGAGGAGTTCATCGGCCGATGACCGGCCCAGTATGTCGTTGAGGCCTTTGAAATCGTCCAGGTTCAGCAGGAGCACATCCACCGGGTCCGGACGGCGCAGGGCAGCGGCCAGGCGGTCGTTGAACTGGGTGCCGTTAGGCAGCGCGGTGAGCGGGTCCCGCAGCGTGCCGGCCCTGAGCTCGTCGTCGTGCTCGGCGACGGCGGAGGGAATACGAACGGAGGCGGTGGCACCCGGGCGGCTCCGCGCCGTCTGAGCTGTTCCGGAGACGTAGCCTGGGCGGCTGGGCGGCAGCCCGTTCCGGGGGCCGGTGCCGCGGACCGCCAATGCGACGGACGGCGCAGCAGACACTGATGAGCCTGCGGCCGCGGGGATCAGCGAGCAGGTGATCTCGACCGGAAGCGCGCTTCCGTCGAAGCGGCGGCCGGAGCCGGCGAAGGGCGCTGCGGAGCGGGGTGTTGCGGCGTCCAGCCCGGCGAGCACGCCATGGAACTCCTCACGGGATACTTCGGCCAGCAGCAAGGACGCATCAGCGCCCAACAGCTGCGTCCGGGAGTAGCCGAAGAGCTCCTCCGCCGCGTGGTTCAGGAAGGAGATTGATCCGTCCGGATCGAGCAGCAGCAGTGGATCCGGGCTGTGCTCCAGAAGTGATTGTGCAAACCCTGGGTCCATGCTGTTTTGTCTGCCCTCGAAGCGACCGATACGGATGGCAGGGGCCGTGTGAAGATCACGCGACGCTGCCCTCACTGAATCATAGGCGGTCGACGGCACGGTAGCCTGATTCGGCCCACGCGGGGGCGGAGTGTGTCGGCGCAGGCCTTTGCAGGCCGGCGGAACGCACGGCTAGACCGGGAGCGGCTCCGCCTCGGGTGCCGCCTCGAGTGCCTCGATGGCGGACATGGAGCGGCGGATCGCGAGTTCGCGCCGGGCTTCGGGCTCCGGCCGGGAGAACAGGAAGCCCTGCAGGGCGTCGCAGCCACGTTCCATCAGGTAGCTGGCCTGCGCCGGCGTTTCGATGCCTTCGGCGGTGACCTTCAACCCCAGGCTGCTGGCCATGTTAATCATGGACGTCAGGATGGGGAGCTTCTCGGCCCCGGAACGCAGCATGGAAATAAAGGACTTGTCGATTTTGACCACGTCCACCGGGAGCTCCTGTAGCCGGCCCAGCGAGGAGTAGCCGGTCCCGAAATCGTCCAGTGCCACCCTGATCCCGGCACCGCGCAGGCGTTCCAGCTGCTCGATGACGTGGGAGTGGGCATCAAAGAACACACTCTCCGTGACCTCCAGGACCAGCTGGTGCGGATCCGTGCCGCCACACGCCGCGATGTCCAGGACCCGCTCCGCGAAGTCCCGGTGCTGCAACTGCACGCCGGAGACGTTCACCGCCAGGGACCGGGCCGGATCCTCCGCAAGCCACCCTGAGAGTTCTGCGCAGCTGCGCCGCAGCACTTCGGCTCCGATCTCCCGGATCAGTCCGCTGCGCTCGGCAATCTCGATAAAACCGTCCGGGGCCATCAGCTGGCCCTGCCATTCCCAGCGGGCCAGGGCCTCGAACTGCACGACTTTAAGTTGTTCGCTGGAGACCACCGGCTGGTAGTGAACCCTGATCTGTCCCAGTTCCACCGCCCGGCGAAGCCCAGCGGTGAGCTGGGTGCGCTCCAGCAGTGCCGTGAGCATCTCCGGACGAAAGTGGACGTAGCAGTTTTTGCCGGCTTCCTTGGCCGCGTACATCGCGAGGTCAGCCCGCCGCAGCAGTTCTGAGGAGGTGGCGGTCCCGTCATCGCTTGAGGCGACGCCGAGGCTCAGGCCCGGCCGCATCAGGGTCCCTTCAATCGAGACCGGGGCGTTCAGGGCCCCGACGACCCGCTGGGCTACAGCGTCGGCGTCCCGGCAGCCCACGAGCAACACGACAAACTCGTCCCCGCCCAGCCTCGCGACGGTGCCGTGGGGTCCGACGCATCCCTGCAGCCGCCGGGAGATTTCCACCAGCATCTCGTCCCCGGCGTGGTGGCCCAGGACGTCGTTGACTTCCTTGAAGTCGTCCAAATCCAGCAGCAGCACGTGCACCGGTTCGCTGGTCAGCAGCGCAGCGGCGGCGCGTTCGTTGAACAGCATCCGGTTGGCCAGGCCGGTAAGCGGGTCGCGGAAGGCCAGTTCCTTGAGCTTGGCCGCCTGTTCGGCGAGCTCTTCCATGGCGCGCCGCGCCTGGTGCTGGGCTCGGCTGCGCGAAGTGATATCCCGGAAGTTCCAGATCCGTCCAACAACCGCGCCTGCGACCTCCTGCGGCCGTGAGTTGAGCTCCACGGTGCGGCCGTCGCTGAACTCCAGGAGGTCGTTGCTTTGCATCAGCTTGTCCGCATACAGCAGGGAAACTCTTCCCCGGAAGTAGTCCGGGTTTGCCAGTTGCCCGGCGATGAAGTCGATCAGGGCCATCGGGTCGGAAGCCGCAACGAGATTCGGTGGCATGCTCCACAGCTTGAGGTACTGATCGTTGACCCCGGTGATCTGCCCGTCGTTGGAGACCACCAGGATCGCGTCGGCGGTGGTTTCCAGCGTGGCATCCAGCAGCGAGACGGCCAGGCGCCGGCCGGCATCGGTGTCCTGGCGGTGGCTTCCGTCGCGGAGGGCGACCGCCATGGCCGCGCCGCCGTCGTGCTGAACCAGTGAGCAGGTGATCTCCAGGAAAATTTCGCGGCCATCCTGGTGTCGGCCTGCCGCCGCGACCGGGAGCGTCGCGGCTGGGTTGCCCCTGCCCAGCCTGCCGAACACACGCAGGAAACCGCCGCGCTCGTCGTCGGAGAGCAGGATCTGGTGCCCGCCGCCGAGCAGTTGTTCCCGCCGATATCCAAAGAGCCGCTCCGCCGCCGCGTTGACGAACACGATGGTTCCGTCCGCGGTCAACAGCATAAAGGCATCGGGCCCCTGCTCCAGCAAGGTCTCTTCAATCCCAGGTCCCACGGCGATACCGGCCCCCAAAGCTTCGGATGGTGATGGTGTCCGACGGTCTTGCCGCGGGCAATGCGTTTCACTGAATCATATGGTCCCCGACGCCAGTGTCCAGCACCCCGGGGCCGGGCAGATCGCGGCTTTTCCTGCGGAATTGCCGCCGGTGCCACCCACACCGGCGTTCGGCTCAGCGGGTTTCGGAGACCCGGCCGCCCCGGAGCGTGCCGAAGACCTCGGTAGAACGCGCAATCGCCGAATTCAGCGCGGACTGCGCCTCCGCGCCGGAAAAGAGGAACCCCTGCAGGGACTCGCAATCCAGCCCCATCAGGTATTCGGCCTGCGCGGCTGTCTCGACGCCCTCCGCTGTAACGGTCAGCCCGAGGCCGTGGGCCATGGTGACCATACAGCTGAGGATCGGCAGCTTTTCGGTACCCGTTTGGATCATGGCGGTGAAGGACTGGTCGATTTTGAGGGTGTCCACCGGAAGCTCCTGCAACCGGCCCAACGAGGAGTAGCCGGTGCCGAAGTCATCCAGCGCCACCCCCACCCCGGCGTTTCGTAGGGCGTTGAGCTGCTGGATTACGTGGCCGTCGTCGTCGAAAAAGACACTCTCGGTGACTTCCAGGATCAGCTGCCGCGGATCAACCCCGCACGAGGCGGTAGCCGCCTGGACCAGTTCGGCAAAATCCCCATGTTGGAGCTGAACGCCGGACACATTGACGGCCAGGCGACGTGCGGAATCCTCCGCCAGCCAAGGCTTCAGCTCGGTGCAGGCCTTCAGCAGCACCTCGGTACCGATCTCGACAATCAGACCGCTGCGTTCCGCGGCCGGGATGAAGCGCTCCGGCGGGATGGTCTCGCCGTCGCGCACCCAGCGGGCCAAGGCCTCAACAGTAACCACGGCGCCCAGCGTGGCCGAGATGATCGGCTGGTAGAGCACTGTGATCTGGCCACTGTCCACTGCCAGTCGAAGGCCGGTCTCCAGCTCGGTGCGCTGCACGAGGGATTGCAGCATTTCGGGCCGGAACCGCAGGTAGCGGTTCTTTCCGGCGGCCTTCGCCGCGTACATGGCGACGTCGGCCCGGCGCAGCAGTTCCGAGGCGCCAACGGCGTCGTCGCTGATGGAGGCCAGGCCCAGGCTGAGGCTGGGCCGCAGCATGGTCCCGTCAATCCAGACCGGTACCTTCAAGGACTCGACGATCCGGCCGGCCACCTCGTCGGGGTCCAGCGAGCCGACCAGCAGGACCACGAACTCGTCACCGCCCAGGCGTGCTACAACGTCGTTCGGGCGTACGCAGCCGCGCAGCCGCCGGCCCACTTCGATCAGCATCTGGTCTCCGGCGTGGTGGCCCAGGATGTCGTTGACCTCCTTGAAATCATCAAGGTCCAGCAGCAGGAGGTCGACGGCGGTCCCGTACGGCCCGAGCAGGGCGGCGGCGAGGTGGTCGTTGAAGAGCTGGCGGTTGGAGAGGCCGGTGAGCGGGTCCTGGAACGCGAGGGCCTTGAGCTGGGCCGACTGCTCGGCCAGATCGGCCATAGCCTTGGTGATCTGTTCCTGGGCAAGCCGGGCAGCGGTGACGTCGCGGAAGCTCCAGACGCGGCCCACCACCTGATTGGCAACCGTTTGTGGCCGGGAATAGCGCTCAAAGGTCCGGCCGTCACGGAAGTCCAGGACATCGTGGCTTTCCGCGGCAGGGTCGGAGTAGAGCGCGGTGACCTTTTCGACAAATTTGGCAGGATCTTTGAGTTGGTCCAGCACGTAGCCCATCACGGCTTCGTCGTTCTGGCTGGCCAGCAGGTTCCGGGGGATCCCCCACATGGAGACAAACTGGTTATTGACTCCCGCGATTTGGCCTTCGGCGCTGACCACCAGGATGCCATCAGCAGTGGATTCCAGTGTGGCACTGAGCAGCGACATGGCTTCGCGGAGCCCGGCATCCGTTTGCACCCGGCGGGAGGTGTCCCGGATGGTGACGGCCATGCTGGCCGGTCCCGCGGCTGGGGTCCCGGCGTCTTGCGGAAGCAGGGAATAGGTCAGCTCGCCCTGGAACTCACTGCCATCACGCCGGACGGCGTAGGCCTCGACCGGGGGCGGCCAGGCGTCCTCGCGGAGCACAAAGAACAGCCGGTGAAATCCGCTCCGGAATCCTTTGGCGAGCAGCACACGGTGGTCGTGTCCCAGCAGTTCGTCCCGGGAGTAGCCGAACATACGTTCGGCGGCTGCGTTGACCATCAAGATGGTGCCGTCCTCGGCCACCACCAGCAGGGCGTCAGGACCCGCCTCCAGAATGGCTTCGGGGCTCGGTGCCGGGTACGCGGACGCCGTCACGCGGCTTTCACCGTGAACATCTGCGACCACCTGTATTCCATCGACGAGTCTTGCCCTCAGAAAATCATAGGGGCATCACCGGGGTACCAACACCAGGCCGGGGACACCGGCGTTTCACCCTGCCCGCACCGGCTGCCTCCGGCGGGAGCCGCTGCGGGAAGCCGGCGGGAGCACGGCTCCGCAGCTGGTCAGTAAATTCTTACCAGGCGGCTCTTTCGCGGGTGCCGTGTTCGCGGGTGCCGTGCGATGTGGAGGTGTGGGAGGTGCCGGGGTCCTCCGCGGCGGCGAGGACCGCTTGATAGTGCGCGACAAGTTCGGCGCCAAGCATGGACCATGTACGGCCCTGGACCGAAGCATGTGCAGTGGTTGCGAACGCACGGCGCTTGGCGTCGTCGCCCATCAGGTCCACCACCCGGTCCCGGAGCGCCACCAGGTCACCGGGTTCGTAGAGCCAGCCGGTGCGGGAGTTCTCCACCAGGTCCAGCGGGCCGCCGCGGCCGGTGGCGACCACCGGAACGCCGGAGGCCATGGCTTCCTGGATGGTCTGACAGAACGTTTCCAACTCGCCGGGGTGGACAAAAAGGTCAAAGGACGCCACCGCCCGAGCCAGTTCCTCACCGCCGAGGAAGCCGGTAAATACGGCGTTGGGCAGGGCGTCCTCGAGGGCTTGCCGTTGCGGTCCGTCGCCCACAATGACCAGCCGGGTGCCTGGTACGTCGGCCAGCACCGCCAGGTCCTGCACCTGCTTCTCGGCCGCCAGCCGGCCTACGTAGCCGATGAGGCGCTCGCCGGCCGGGGCAACGGAAGCCCGCCAGCCGGCGTCGCGCTTGTCCGGGGAGAACCGCCGGGTGTCCACGCCGCGACGCCACATCTCGATCCGTGGGATGCCGCGGCCGCGGAGTTGCTGGAGTGCGAAGCTGGAGGGGACGAGGGTGCGTGAGGCCAGCAGATGAATGTTCTCCACCCTGCTCCACGCCCAGTTCTCCAGGAACGGCACACCGTAGCGGCCGGCATAGCTGGGGACCTCGGTCTGGTAGATGGCGATAGTGGGGATCCCCAGCTGGTGCGCTGCCTGCGCGGCCCGCCAGCCAAGGACAAATGGTGACGCCAGGTGGACCACGTCCGGTGCATACTCGGCAAGGATTCGCTTGACCCGGTAAACACCGCCCATGGCCACCCGGACGTTCGTGTAGCCGGCGAGCGGGACCGAGGGCAGCCGGTGGATGCTCGCTCCATAGACTTCATCGGGGGCTCCGGTGTCCTGGGTCGACGGAGCAATTACCAGCACCTCGTCCCCGCGCTCCTGAAGATGCTCCAGGACGCGCAGGATGGAATTTGTTACGCCGTTCATCAAGGGCAGGAATGATTCAGCCACAATTGCGATCCTCACCCCTCAACACTGCGGGGGCAGGCTTTCGGCACGGGGTAGGGCGCGTTGCGGGGGAGAAAAGAGTGGGTTAACGGGGTGTGGTCGCTTTGCCTCGCACGCGTCCGAGTGGGCATGCTCCGCGGCCGGGGTGAGGGGTGGACATAGGCCGCAGATGCGCCCGGGTCGCCGCCAAGAGTGGGCATGTCCAACGGTTGGGGCGGGGATGCGCTTGGGCCGGGGCCAAGAGTGGGCATGCTCCGCGGCCGGACCTACAGCAGCTCGACAGCTTTCCCTGGTTAAGCTTCCGGCGGCCCGAGGAGTTCCCGGGCCTGCCGCTGGGACTCAAGTTGTTCGGCGGTGACGACGGAGTCACGCAGGAATCCGGCGCCGGCGATGATCCGGCGCAATTCGGCGACGGTCCGGGCCGTGCTCCCGCCCCGGTGGGCCACGGCGTGGCAGTTGCCGCAGAGCGGGACGAGGTCTGTGAGGGGGTCCAGTTCATAGCGGCTGCCGAGACGGGACACCGGGACAAGGTGGTGTACGGGCATCAAGTCCGCGCCGACGTCTCCGTAGGTGAGTTCGAAGGAAAAGCCGCATGCTGCGCAGCTTGTGCCGTGGAGCGCGATGCAGGCCCGCCGCGCGTCGGGATCACGTTCGTAGCGGTTCACCTCCGCCCGGGTAACGGCGCCCTGCGGGTAGGTGCCGGGAGGGTGTTGGGTGGGGTCCGCGCCCGCCGGAGGCCCGGCGTCGCGCCACAGGGCCCTGAGCGCCGCTTCGTCCGCCGGTTCAACGCCCAGCCCGAATGCGTCGACATCCTCCCACTCGATCCCGGGAACCGCAGCCTTGAGGACGGCGACGGCGATGTGCTCACCGGGCGGCAGCAGCGCATCGACGGCCAGGTGCACAAACACCGGCGCATCGTCCTGCACGGTGCCCGGTATCCGGGCAGCCACCTGCCCGGCTACCGCCTGCCCGGATTCCTGTTGCCCGGATTCCTGTTGCCCGGATTCCTGTTGCGCCGCCGCCCGTTGCGCCGCGTCCTGCTGCTCGGAGACCACAACACCATGGCCGATCAGTCCGCGGCCGCCAGGCCCCTGCAGAAAAAGCCAAGCGTCGGTGCCAGCGGACAAGTTCCACGCACCGTTGACGCGCCACGGCACAAAACACCGGCCGGCCTCGGCGACGCGGCCGCGAACTGTTGCGTCATTCCAGTCGTTCCGAGGGTCCGGGTCCCAGCCCAGGATGATGGCGCTCATCGGGCCATTCTCGCAGTCGGGCGGCCATCGGCGCAGGCAATTCGACACAAACGGCCGTCAAGCGGGGCGCTTGACGGCCGGGTCCTGCAAGCGACTGCCGGTTTGTGCTGCGGGTCCGGGCCCGCGACAACACCGCGCCGGCTTCGCACGCCGGGACCTAGCTGGCCGGTACGGGTTCCCGGTCCACCACCGGGTGGTCGCGGCCCAGGTTCCCGACCGTGGCGGCCCCCTGTGGTGACCCGAGCTCCTCGAAGAACTCGACGTTGGCCCGGACGTAGTCGGCCCACTCATCCGGAACGTCCTCCGAATAGTAGATCGCTTCGACCGGGCAGACCGGGTCGCAGGCGCCGCAGTCCACACACTCGGCGGGATGGATGTACAGCGCCCGTTCACCCTCGTAAATGCAGTCCACCGGGCACTCGTCGATGCACGCCTTGTCCTTGACATCTACGCAGGGCTGGGCGATCACGTACGTCATGGCGGGCTACACCCCCGTGTAGACGGTCTTGCCCCAGGTGAAGAAGTCCAGGGCCGACTTTCCTTGTTCGCGGAATGTGTTTGTGGAGGAGTCCTTGACGCCGCCGAACGGCACGTTGAGGTCCAGGCCCGCCGTCGGACGGTTGACCTTAATAACGCCGGCCTGCGCCCGCGCGGCGAAGTCCGTGGCGAACGCCAGCGAATCGGTGCAGATGCCGGCGGTGAGGCCGTAGCGGGAATCGTTGATCGCGGCGAGTCCGGCCTGGTAGTCGGCGACCTCCAGCACGGCCACCACCGGGCCGAAGATCTCCTCGGACACGGCGGCGTCATCGAACGGCAGCTCGGTGAGCACCGCCGCCGGGAAGACCAGCGGCCCGGCGGGGTCGCCGTCGTATGAACCGGCCAGCAGCGTGGCGCCGCGTTCGACGGCGGAGCGCACCGCCGCCTGGTTCTGCTCGAACTGCTGCCGGCTCACCACGGCACCCATCGCAGCGTCCAGTCCGTCCCCGGGCGTGTACGCCGCGGCCTCCTCCGTCAGTGCGGCAAGGAATTCCGAGCGGATGCCGGGCGTGACGTAGACGCGGGACGTTGCGGTGCAGGCCTGGCCGGTGAGCCCGAACGCTCCGGCGGCGACCACCTTGGCGGCCTTGCGGGCATCGGCGTCGTCAAGCACCAGAACACCGTTTTTGCCGCCCATCTCCAGCTGCACCCGGGCCCGGCGGGCGTTCAGGATCTCCTGCAGGCCCAGGCCCACCGCCGTCGAACCGGTGAAGGACAGCCCCGCGATCCGCGGGTCGCGGGCCAGGGCGTCGCCCACCACCCGGCCCTTGCCGTGCACCACGTTGAACACCCCGGCGGGGAGCCCGGCGTCCTGCAGCGCGCGGGCGAGGTGGGTGGCGGAGAGCGGAGTGAGCTCGGCCGGTTTGATCACCACGGCGTTGCCGCTGATCAGCGCGGGGGCGGATTTCCACGCCGGGATGGCGATGGGGAAGTTCCAGGGCGTGATCAGCCCGACGACGCCGAGCGGCTCGCGCCTGGTGGTGATGGTGGTGTCCGGCAGGCCGCTGGGGAGGACTTCGCCGGTCGCGGCCCAGCCGAGGGAGCCGAAGAAGCGCAGCACGTCGGCGGCACGCTTGACCTCGCCCTTGGCCTCGGCGAGGGTCTTGCCTTCCTCACGGACCAGGTCCCCGGCGATGGCGGCTTGGCGGTCCAGGAGCAGGTTGCCGGCGGCCAGCAGGATCGCGCCGCGGGAGGGGGCCGGCAGTGCAGCCCAGGCCGGCTGCGCGGCGGCGGCTGCGCTAACGGCGGCGTCGACGTCCGCGGCGGTGCCGCTGGGGGAGAGGGCAGCGAGCTCGCCGGGCCGGGCCGGGTTGAACCGCTCGGTGTCTGCGCTGCCGAGCCATTGGCCGTTGATGAGGTGCCGGGCGGTGATGAGTTCGCGGTCGGCGGAGGTCTCTGCGGGGGTGGTGAAGTCTGTTGCCGTGGAAGTCATGGTGTTCCTTCGGGTGGTCGGGAAGAGTTCGGAGGTCTGGAAGCGGTCGGTTAGAGGCTGCGGATCAGGCCGCCGTCGCACCGCAGCGCGATGCCGGTGATGTACGAGGCCGGAGTGCTGCAGAGGAACGCGGCAGCAGCGCCGAACTCCGCGGGTTCGCCGTAGCGGCGGGCGGGTATGGTCTTGCGGGACTCGAGCTGGATTTCTTCGACGGTGCTGCCGCGGCGCTTGGCGGCGGCTTGGTCCAATTCGGCTACGCGGTCGGTGGCGATCCGGCCGGGAAGGAGCATGTTCACCGTGACGGCGTCCAGCGCGACCTCGGCGGCGAGGGTTTTCAGGTAGCCGGCCAGCGCTGCGCGTCCGGTGTTGGACACTGCCAGGTTGGTCAGCGGCGCCACCACACCGCTGGAGCCGACGGCGAGGATCCGTCCCCAGCGCCGTTCCCGCATGCCAGGCAGCACGTGGGAAATGAGCGCGTGGTGCGGCTTGACCAGGAGGTCGAAGGCGGCCGCGAGGTCGTCCGCGCTGAGGGTGGCCGCAGCGCCGGGCTTGGGGCCGGGCCCGTTGAGCACAAGGATGTCGATAGGGCCGAGTTCCGCCACGGCCTGCTCGACGGCGGCCGCCACCCCTTCGGCCGTGCCGAGGTCCGCCTCGATCGCGACGGCGCCCGGCCCGTAGGCGTCCGTCAGTTCGGCCACGATTTCCTTGGCCCGGACCTGGCGCCGGCCGGTGACGGCCACACGCACGCCTTCGGCGGCGAGGGCTCGGGCGATGGCAAGCCCCAGGCCGCCGGTGGACGCGGCCACAAATGCGGTCTTTGTGCTGATTCCGAGGTCCATCAGAAACTCCTTGCCGTTGTGTGTATGTCCGTGGCCGGCACCGTGGCCGGCACCGTGGCCGGCACCGTGGCCGGTTCGGGGGGCCGTGCGTCAAGGGCCGCCGCGGCCTCCGCCAGGTGCGTGAGCATGCTCAGCCGGAGGGTTTCCGGGAACGGCGCGGCCGGGGCGCGGACGCCGGCGTCGGCGATGAGGCCCCGCCGGCGCAGGCACTCCTTGCGGACGGACAGCGCGATCCGGGCCTGCTGCTCGAAGTTGATCAGCGGCAGGTAGGGCAGCAGTGCGTCCCGGGCCGCCTCGTACCCGTCCCGCTGCCAGGCGCGGACGCAGGCGATCAGGGCCTCGGGGTAGGAGAATCCGGTCATGGCACCGGCGGCACCGGACTGCAGCTCGTCCAGCAGCCCCTGGCCGCCGAGCCCGCCGAACACGGACACTTCGAGGGCCCGGCTGAGCCGTGCGATGGCCACGGAGGTGGGCGGCGCCTCGGCCTTGACGGCGATGACGTGGCCGCATGCCTGCACCACCGAGATCAGTGCTTCGGTGCTGATGCTGACTCCGCTGGCCAGCGGATAGTCCTGCAGCACCACGTTGGCGCCGGTTGCCTGATGGATCGCGTTCAGGTGCGCGCTGACCACGGCGGGGTTAGCGGAGTTGGCCTGCACCATCACGGCTGCGAGGCGCTCGCCGGCCACGGCCTGGGCTGCCCGTATTTCCTCGACAGCCGTGCCGGTGTAGAGCGAGGTTACGCCCACCACCAGGGGAAGGGTCGTTTCCTCGACAACGACTTCCAAGACCAAGCCGCGTTCCGCCGGGGTCAGGGCCGCGGCCTCGCCGAACACACCCAGGACGGTCAGGCCGGTAGCGCCGATGGATTCGTAGTAGGCCACGAGACGGGCGAGGCTGTCGGTGTCGACATCCAGGGTACTGCCCTGGAATGGCGTTGCGAGAACACCCCACACTCCGGGTGCCAGTGACTGCCGCATCTGCTTCTCCTTAGTTTTTGGTCGCTCAAAGGGCTGCATCTCTAATGTCCCGGCCAGACCGGCGCGCGCTTGTCCTGGAAGGCGCGTACACCCTCCGCCGAGTCCGCGCTGTCAAGCGCCGCCATGAGGGCCGGCAGCCGCTGGCCGCGCGCCTCGGTGGCAGTCAGGTGCCCGGTCCGGGTGACCATTTGCTTGACTGCCCGCACGGAGGTGGGGGCGCAGGCGAGGATCTGGTCCAGCCAGCGCTGCACCGCGGCGTCGAGGTCCCCTGCGGGGACCACCTCGTTGACCAGGCCCATGGACTGCATTTCGGCGGCCGGCACTTTCCGTCCGGTGAGGAGCATGCCCATCGCCTGCGTGTAGGGGATACGCCGCACCAGCTGGTGGATGCCGCCGTCGAGCGCCAAACGCCCGACGCGCGGTTCAGTCAGGCCAAAGCGCGCGGTGTCCGCGGCGACCACGATGTCCGCGCCGAGCACGATCTCCATCCCACCGCCTAGCGCATAGCCGTTGACCTTGGCGATAACCGGGATGTCCAGGCTGGTGCGCAGGCTGAGGCCGCCGAAGCCGTTCGGGTCCAGGCCGGCCCAATACTGCAGCCCGGTCTTGTCCGCAGCGGCGGTGGACATGTCCGCTCCGACGCAGAACGCCCGGGTGCCGGCGCCGGTGATGACGACGGCGCGGACGTCCGGATCTGCTTCCAGTTGCGCCCAGATCGCGTTGAGCCGTGCCTGGGCGGTGCTGTCGACGGCGTTGAGCACGTGCTGGCGGTCGATGACCACAGTGGCAACGTGGTTCTCGATGACCAAGGTGACCTGATCCACCCTGGTCTCCCCAGCTTCTGCAACGGACGTCACTTCAGCACCCCCAGCTGCTGCAGGCGTTTGATGGCGTCGGCGTCGAAACCGTTTTCCAGCAGCACCTCCACGTTGTGCTGGCCAAGCTGCGGGGCGGGCCGGCGAACCGTGGGCGGGGTGGCGGAGAGCCGGATCGGTGCGTTGAGCATCCGCACAGTTCCGACGCCGGGGTGCTCGGCCTCCACGATCATGCCGTTGGCGTGCGTTTGCGCGTCGGCGAGGGCCTGCTCCAAGGTGTGCACCGGGGCGTTCAGCAGGCCTTGGTCCTCCAGCTTTGTGGTCCAGTATTCGGTACTGTTCGTGGCGATGCGCTCGCGGAAGATCGCCTGCAGCTCCGGCTTGTGCTGGAATTGCTGCTCCAGATTGGCGAACTCGGGCCGGAGCGTGAGGTCCTCGGCCAGGCCCAGGGCTTCGGAGATCCGCGCCAGCGGGTCCGGCGTGAAACCGCCCACCATGCACACGGCGCCGTCGGTGGTTTCGAAAACGCCGCTGAGCGGCATGGCACCCCAGTTGACCTCGTAGCCGCGGTTGAGCTGCATACACGCCTCCTGCATCTGCAGGTGCAGCATGGAGTCGTACATGGTCACCTCCACCTTCTGCCCGACGCCGGCGGTTTCGCGGGTGCGCAGCGCCAGCAGAATGCCCTGCATCAGGTGCATGCCGGTGATGTAGTCACACAGCGTGGTGGGGTAGATCGAGGGCTTCTGGTCGTCCGATTCGCGGCGCCACATGACACCGGAGTAGGCCTGGGCGATCGCGTCCTGGCCGCCCTTGTGCGAGTAAGGACCGATGGGGCCAAAACCCGTTCCGGAGGCCCAGATGATGCCCGGGTTCTGTTCCTTGAGCTCCTCATAGCCAAAGCCCATCCGCTCCATCACGCCGGAGCGGAAGTTGCTGACCACCACATCGGCGTCGGAAAGCAGGCGGCGGAGCACTGCCTTGCCCTCCTCGGTGCGGGTATCGACGGAGATGCTGCGCTTGTTCCGGTTGATGGACAGGAAGATCGGGTTGTCCTGGCCGTCCTTGTCCGGGAACGAGTTGCGCGAGATGTCCCCGGCGCCGGGGCGTTCGACCTTAATTATGTCAGCGCCGTAGTCGCCGAGGAGCTGGGTGCAGGACGGGCCCATAAACACCTGGGTGAAGTCCACGATCTTGATTCCGTCCAGCGGCAAGGGCGTGCCGGCGGGCGCTGGTGCCGTCCCGGGCGCGGCTGCCGCGCCCGGCAGGTCATCGATAGCCAGGCTCATACCGCCACCACCGAATCCAGGTCCAGCGTGGCGTTCGACGACGGGACGTCGCCCGGGTCCGCGCCGTGGACGCGCATGCCCTGCTGGATTTCCGCTGCGGAGACGTCGCGGACCAGGGTGCCGTTCCGGACGGCCAGCGCGGCGGCGACGCCGACGGCCTGGCCCATGGCCATGCAGGGCGGGATCTCGCGGGACATCTTTTGCGCCTCGGGGGTCGCGGAATAGTGGCGTCCGGCCACAAGCAGCTGGTCCACTTCCTTCGGCAGCAGCGAGCGGTACGGGTAGTAGTAGTCCCGGCCGCGGGCTACGGTATCGGCAAAGTGCCGGCGGGTGGTGACGTCATCCTTGGTCATGACGTACTCGCCCTCCAGCAGGCGGGTCTGCCGAACACCCATCTGGGAGGCGACGTCGAGCATGTAGCACTTCTCGAAGCCGGGGAGGTTGGCGCGGACGTAGTCCACGGCCTCGGAGATCTTGTCCCGGGCCGCGAACTCGGCCGCGGTCATGTCCGCCGGGTCGACGCCGTCGTAGCCGGTCATGTGCGGGGCATTGCACCAGACCACGCCGTCAATCGGGGTTTTCAGCCACCACAGCTCCCAGGCGCCGCCGAGGAGGCGCTTGATGGTGCGGTTGATGGCTCGGGCTTCCTTGGGGTTGGCCTGCTCAAACGCCTCGGCGGCGTTGGTATCGACGTTGCCGAGCCGGAAGACCAAGGTGGTGAGGTAGCTGTCCTTGATGTGGCTGGCGCCGGCCCGGGACGCGACGTCGATGTCGCCGGTGGTGTCGATGACAACGTCGGCCATAAAGGCCTGCGGGCCGGACTTGGTCTCGCAGATGACACCCTTTATCACGCCGTTGTCCACAATCGGGCGGGAGAACCAGGAGTGCAGGCGCAGGTTCACGCCGGCTTCCCGGACGAGGTCGTTGGAGATCCGCTTCCAGCCGTCGGGATCAAAGGCCGCTGCGTAGCAGATGGGCTTCGGTGTGACGTGGGTGTGGAAGTCGAAGGTACCGAAGCGGCCCCACTTGTTCCACAGTTCCTCGGAGGCCTTGCGGTCCTCCGCGGGCGGGACGATGGCCAGGCCCAGCTTCTGCAGCCGTTCGACGTATTCGGAGACGATGCCCGTGACGGTGATTTCCTGGCCGTTGATCATGTCATCGAGGACCAGGACCATCCCGCCGGAGGCGAGCCCGCCGAGCGAGGAGTAGCGTTCCAGCAGGGTGACGGAGGAGCCGGCCCGGGCTGCCGTCACGGCGGCGGCGACACCTGCGGGGCCACCGCCCACCACAAGGACATCGGAGCGGGAGATCACGGGGGCGGTGAGGTCCGCCGTCGTGGTGCTGAGTTCAAGGGAAGTCATGGAATTCATGGAGGGATCCTTAGTTTCCGACGAAGATGCCGTTGGCACGGCGGGCGGCGAGGTAGAGGACGATGGACAGGACGGAGAGGACCGCGACGTACACCGGGAAGACCCAGCCGGCGCCGACGGACTGCAGCCAGACCAGGAGGAAGGACGCGGTGCCGCCGAAGAGCGCGACGCCAATGCCGTAGCCCAGCGCCACACCGGTGCCGCGGCAGTTTTTGGGCATCAGCGAGGTGCTGACCACGTTGTAGAGGGTCATGTTCAGCACCAGGACGAGGGAACCGCCGAGCAGGACCGCGGCGAACCCGCCGATGCCGGGCTGGACGTACATCAGCATGAGGAAGACGGAAGGAATGGCCAGGATCCGGGTGACGAGGAACCAGCGGGACATGGACCGGCCGTCAGCCAGCTTCCCGATGATCCAGCTGCCCACCACGAGGATCACGCCCAGGACGGTGGTGAGGGCGAAGACAGCCGTGGGATCTTCCTTGAAGTTGCTGCGGGCGGCGCTGGGCAGCCCCACGTTCCAGGCGTAGTTGTAGGCCTGGGCCGCGCCGACAACAAAAACGATCGCCAGCACGGAAAGCCAGTGTTTACGGACCCCGGTCCAGACGGCGCCGGCGGAGTTGTTGGCCAGCTCTTCCGGGTTCATGGTTTCCGGCAAGGCGCGGCGAAGGTAAAGGACAACAAAGCCAAAGGCAGCGCCGATAAAGAACGGCACCCGCCAGCCCCAGTCACCCATCACGGCCCCGCCGAGCGTGAGGCTGCAGAGGAAGCTGACCAGTGAGGCGAGCAGGATGCCGATGTTGACGTAGAAGGACATGATCCCGGCGACGTAGCCTTCACGGCCTTCCGGAGCCAGCTCCACGGCGTGCGAGGTGGAGAGCGGGGCCTCGATGCCGGTGGAGATGCCCTGCAGGACGCGGCAGATGACGAGGATGATCCCGGCCCAAGCACCGATCTCCTGGTAGCTGGGCGTGACGGCGATGACCAGGGTGGTGCCCGCCATCAGCATGATGGAGAGCAGCATCACCCGGCGCCGGCCGATCCGGTCGGCCAGGGTGCCCAGCAGCACGCCGCCGAGCGGCCGGAACGCGAACCCGACGGCGAAGACGGCGAGTGTGTTCAGGGTCGCGGAGAGGGGGTCGGTGCTTGGAAAGAAGTTCGGGCCAATGAACGCCGAGAGGAGGCCGAAGACCATCCAGTCGTACCATTCCAGGGCGTTGCCGAGGCCCAGGCTCAGCAGGCCCCTGCGGACTTCAGGGGCGAACTTCTTGGCGGCCGGGCGGGTGGTTGCCGCGACGTCGTCGTCGGGCTGCGGAGTGTTCAGCATGGGTGTTTCAAGCATGGAAGTGTCCTTACGCTTACGCCTTGGGGGCGTGGGAGGGTATGACGCATCGCCGTCCGGGGATTACGGTCGGTGGCTGCGAATGTGGCAAGGACTGTCGGCGGTCAGGGTCAGACAGCGACAGTGGGTGGGACGGTAGGGGCCGCTTGGGGTCGGCGCCGCTACCACGCGTGAGGTGCGTTAACCCAGATTGCTACGCATACCTCTTCGTAGCTGTTTTTGTACCAGTGCGGGGTGTCCGAGGCGAAAGTGATGGAATCGCCGGCCTCGAGCGAATAGCATTCCCCGTCCAGGAAAATGTCTTTCCGGCCGGAGAGGATGAGCCCGAACTCCTCGCCGCTGTGGCGGAAAGGAGTGGCGCTGGTGTCGTGGCCGGGCGGACTGACAATCCATTGGGCCTCGAGAGCGCCGTTAAGATCAGGCGTGAGCAGCTCATAGACCGCCTCGCCTACTGACTTCTTGGTGACGCCCTTCAGGTTGCGCCGATCGGCTTTGCGGACCACCGGGGACCTGGGCTTTTCCTGGCCGACAAAGAATTTCCCGACCGGGATGTCCAGGCCGTGGGCCAGTTGCGCCAGGGTGGTGAAGGACGGGTTGGCCAGGCCGCGTTCGATCTGGCTGACGATTGCCGGGCTGAGGCCCGTGATCTCCGAAAGCTTAGCGAGCGTCATGCCTTTTTCCTTGCGCATGGAGCGCACCTTGTTGCCGACGGTGGCAAGCAGTGCACTGGTAGCTACCGGGACGCTGCCCGTGGCGCTTTCGGTGGTCATTCGATGTCCTTCACTTGGTGAGCTGACTCACATAACTATAGTGAAGATTTTTAGCGGGTCAATGATTTTGCCCTAAGTAAAATGAAAATATTTACAGAAGCGAGGTTTTGCGACCCGCACCCTCCGCCGCTCGATGCATCCCGCCCGGACGCCGCCACACAGAAGCTGGTGCAGCAACTGCGCTTTTACGCAGTGGCTGCACCAGCAGGTAGAACGAATTTTCTGCTTACTATGAAACGGTACTCATTCGCGGCTCCCTTGGTCCCGGTGGTTCGTTTACCGGGTATTTGCGTCTTCGGCCAGATGCCTGGACATCAGCCAACCGGCGCCGGCCATTGCCAGGCCCAGGATCATAAAGGCCCAGGCATCGATGGCGTTCAGCGACAGGAAATTGGCCGCCGAACCCACCCCGACGATGAGCCCGTAGACGCTAAGGATGATGTACAGCAGGCCAAAGCCCATCAGGAAGTTCCGGGAACCCACGGGGTTCCGGGACATGGCCCAGCCGGTGGCGCCAATCGCGAGTTGAACGATGTTCAGCAGCATCGATACCTGGAACAGGCCCAGGAACAGGGCCGTGGATCCGGGTCCGAAGAACGCCAAGGAACTGTACTGCGTGGTGATGCCCGGGATGAATCCCAGGATGCCCACGACGATAAGGACGGTACCAACACCCATGCCGACGTTCTGGACATCTGTCCGTCCGAAGTGAACGCCGTGTGCATGTGGAGATGCGGTAGTCATTTTGTGCCTCCAACCACTGATTGCGGACACTCCAATTTTACGGCCGAGACAGGAAAAAAGCGCTGCTTCGTGTCGGTGTGGAATGCCGGATGAACCGTCGTCAGCGGGCGGAAGTGCAGTGAAGTGCGGCAGTTGCGCCTGTCGCACCGGCAGGGGGGGCGCGCGCGTGGCACCATGGAACACGATGAAACTGCGCGCTGATCAGACCGGGGAACGTGGACTTCCGATGCCGCTATGGCTGCAGGGAGCCCTCGAGTCCGCGCAGGCAGCCGTCATTTCCGCCCTGATGGTGGCCGCCCCGATTTTTGTCGTGTGGGCCACCGCGGGATTTCAGAACGGCGCCACCGACGTGCTGGCCCGCCTCTCAGGCCAGTCCTGGCTGCTTATCCACGGTGTTCCGCTACTGCTGGACACCGTTGGCATGGGCGCGACAGCCCAACCTCAGTCCGGCGTTTTGTCCCTTACCCCGCTGGGGTTGACGCTGATCCCGTTCCTGCTTGCCTGGCGCGCCGGCCGCCGGCTCGCCCGGGCCTCCTATACTGACCAGCTTTGGCAGGCGCTGCTGGGGTCCTCGCTGGTGTACGCAGGCTTTGGCCTGGCCACCGGCTTCATTTGCCGCACCGCCGACGTCGGCGTGGGCCTGTGGTCCGCCGCGCTTATCCCGTTGATCCCGTTCGGCACCGGCATGGTGGTCGGAGCCCGCCGCGAGGCCGGTTCCTGGAGCCGGCTGATCGGCGTCGACGCCGTCGCCTGGCTCTCCCGGACCAGTCAACACTCGCGCTGGGCCGGTTCCTACCTGGGCTCCGCGGTCAAAGCCGGCTTCGTGGCGCTGACAGCCAGCCTGGCGATGTGCTGCGTCCTGCTTGCCGTTACCCTGTTTATCCACTGGAACCTCGTGATCGCGGTCTACGAGGGGCTTGAGGCCGGACCCTTCGGGGGTGCCGCCCTGACCATCGCGCAGCTCGGATTCCTGCCCAACCTGGCGGTGGTCGCGCTCGCTTGGACGTCCGGGGCGGGCGTCGCCCTTGGCATCGGCTCCCAAGCGGGGGCGCTCGGCACCGCCGTCGGACCCCTGCCGTCGATCCCGGTGTTCGCGGCGCTGCCAGCCGGGACGCTGGACTATGCGGCGGCTGCGCTGGTGGTGCCGGTCCTCGCCGGCACGCTGGCCGGGTGGTGGTTCCTGCGCGAAGGCGAAAACCACTTTGACGAATGGCTCTCCATCAAGATCCACGCCCGCTGGTTCACGGCCACGGCTTCCACACTGGTGCTCGGCGCGATGGTAGGCAGCATCGCCGGGCTGCTCGGTGCCGGCCTGGCCTGGCTGGCCGGGGGATCCGCCGGGATCGGACGGCTCACCGAGATTGGTCCCGACCCGCTTCGGATGGCGGTGTTCCTGGCCGTGGAGGTCGCCGTCGGCGTCGTCATCGGCTCTGCCGCGGGACCGTGGCTGGAACGCCAGCAGACGCTGCGTGAATCGGAGCTGGAGACGGCATCCCGGTAACCGGGCGCCGTGTTTAGCGGAACTGGGGCAGCGATTTTTCCAGCTGGGTCTGGCAGATGGACGACGCGTACTGGGTGAGGGCGTGGCGGCTGCATTGCTGGTAGTCCCGGACCTGGTTGAAGAACAGCACTGAGGTCAGCAGCAGCACCACCTGGATGGCCACGACCACCAGACCGGAAATCGTCCCGAACAGCACCAGCTTGGATTCCTTGAGCCTGGCGTAGCGGACCAGCACCATAATTCCCAGTACGGCGGCAACGGCCGTGAGGAGTCCGCTGAGCCAGAGGTAGCTGATATCCAGCTGGTAGACGAAAAACGATCCCAGCACCGCCACGATAAAGCTCCGGAACAGCAGATGGGTTTTTGCCTGCGCGGCTTTGGCTGCGTCGCTGAGCGGGTGCTGGCCGCCCGGGCCGGAGGCGGAGTCGTTCGGGGGATTCATGTTTTCCAGCCTACGCGAGCGGCCCCATAAGCTAGGACCATGCGCATCGTAGTCCTCGTCTCCGGCACCGGGTCCAATCTCCAGGCCGTCATCGACGCTGTCGCGGCGGGCGATCTCGACGTCGGGATCGCCGCCGTCGGGGCGGACCGGCCCGGAACCTACGGGGTGCAGCGTGCTGCCGCCGCCGGCATCCCGACCTTCGAGGTGGACTTCAAGGCATATCCGGACCGGGCTGACTGGAACGCCGCGCTGACCGGTGCTGTCGCCGCGTATTCGCCCGACGTCGTGGTGTCCTCAGGCTTTATGCGGATTGTCAGCGCGGAGTTCATTGACTCGTTCGGCGGCAAATACCTCAACACCCACCCGGCCCTGCTGCCCTCATTCCCCGGCGCCCACGGGGTCCGCGATGCGCTCGCCTACGGCGTCAAGGTCACGGGCTGCACGGTGCACTGGGCCGACGCCGGCGTGGACACCGGGCCGATCATCGCCCAGGAAGCCGTGGCGGTCTCGGACGGCGAGACCGAGGAATCCCTGCACGAGCGGATCAAGGTCGTGGAGCGCCGGCTGCTGGTCGCCACGCTGGCCGCCCTCGCCGCCCCTCGACCCAACTAGCGCCCCCGCCCCCCAAGTAGCGCCCCCCCAACTAGCGCCCCCAACTGACTCGCAGCTAAGGCCGTTTTGGGCGCTCAAAACGGCCTTAGCTGCGAGTCAGTTGGGTTCACCCGCCATGGCTTGTGGATAACCCTCCGGCGAAGTCCTCGGCTTTGCGACGATGGGTCGATGAAGACACCCCGGCCGCTTCCGGCGCCGCTCGGACTGGCGCCCTTTACACTCCAGGAGGCACTTGATGCCGGAGCCAGCCGGCGCCGGCTCAGGCATCGCTCCCTGGATGTTCCGAGCCGCGGGATCCGGCTGCCGTCAAAACCGTCCGCCGCATTGGATCTGCAGGCTCGTCCCCTCACCCTTGTGACGCAATTCTCCGCAGCATCCCATGCGACAGCCTTTCTGATCTGGGACTTCCCGGGATTCCTGCCGGGCTCCTCTGCTCCAGGCATCCATATCTCCCGGCCGGACACGATGGCAATACCGCGGCGCAGGGGCGTGATCGGCCACGTCGGGCAGTTCTTCGACGACGAAATCACCCGGCTCGACGGCGTCCTGGTCACCACCCGGACCAGGACGTGGCTGGACTGTGCCCGAAAGATGAGCATCGACGAACTAACAGTGGTAGCGGACCATCTGCTGCGCCATCCCCGGCCTGCCTTTGAGAACCGGTCCGCGCCTTATGCCAGTCCGGAGCAACTCGCTGAGATGCTGGACCGGCACCGGGGTACGCCCGGCATCCGCAAGGCCCGGCTCGCCTTGGAGCAGGCCAGGATCGGCGCGGACTCGGGCCCGGAGACGAGGCTTCGGCTCGCACTGGGTCGCGCTGGCCTGCCGGAGCCGACACTGAACGCGGTCACGGTCCTGGGCTCCGGTATCGTACGTGAACCGGATATGGCCTATCCGGAGCACCGGGTTGCTGTGGAGTACGAGGGAGCCGTGCACTCAGCCGCGGCGCAGATCGTCCGGGACATCGCCAGGGAAGAGGATTTCAACGGCGCCGGTTGGATCCTGGTCCGAATCTCGAAACGGCACATGGAGAACGACGCACGCGCCGCCGTCGCCAAGGTGCTGACTGCCCTCGCCGGCCGCGGCTGGCAGCCCAACTGACTCGCAGCTCAGGTCGTTTTGAGCCCCCAAAACGACCTGAGCTGCGAGTCAGTTGGGAACGGGGGAACGGGGGACGGAACGGGGGACGGGGGAACGGGGAGGGAGCTAGGCGAGCTGGCGCTGCTTCGTTTCGGGAGCGAAGAACGCCATCCACAGCACACTGAGCAGCACCAACCCGCCGGCGAGGGCGAATGACGTCGCCAGACCCAGCTCCGGCCACAGGAACGCCGCGAAAATCAGCGGACCGAACCCTGCGCCGAGCCGGGAGAACGTCGAGGCCCAGCCAAAGCCCGAGCCGCGCAGTTCGGTCGGATACAGCTCGGAAACATAGGTGTAAAGCACCGGAATGGCTACCTGGACCACAAAGCCAAAGACCAGCAGCCAGAACACGGCCGCCGTCGGGATGTCCACCACAAACGCCACGATCACCAGGGTCAGCGCGGAGAGCGGTCCGGTGATTGCCAGGATCCACTTCCGTCCCACCCGTTCCACCAGCAGCGCGGCCACCACCACACCCAGGAGCCCGACGGCGGCCATGGAGGCGGTGGTGAGGAAGGCCTTGTACTCCTCGAAGCCGGCGCCGATCAGGATCCTCGGCATCCAGGTCAGCGACAGGTAGTAGACGAGCAGGATGCTGAAGAACAGGGACCACGCCGCCGTTGTGATCTTCCAGTTGTACTGCCAGAGCGCGCGCAGTTGGGTCCAGGCGCTGCCGGCGGAGAGCCGGGGCGCGTCTTGCGCCTCGGGCAGGCTGTAGGCGCGGGGCTCGGCCCCGGTCGCGGCGACGAGGTCGTCGATCACCTTGGCGGCTTCCTCCCGGCGGCCGTTGCGGATCAGGAACAGCGGGGACTCGGGGACGCTGCGGCGGACCCAGAACACCAGCAACGCCGGAAGCACCATCACCAGCATGGTCAGCCGCCAGTCCCCGTAAAGCGCCACCAGCCCGGCGGACACAAATCCGCACAACGCGGCCCCGATCGGCCACCAGCCGTCCATCGCGGTGAGGACCTTGCCGCGCTGTTTGCGGGGCGTGAATTCGCCCACCAGGGCATAGTCCACCGGGATGCAGCCGCCCAAACCGAAGCCGGCCAAAAACCGGAACACCACAAACCAAAGGAAGTCGGGGGAGAAGGCGCCGAACACCGTAAACACCGAGAAGATCAACAACGTGGCGGTGAACGCCTTTTTGCGCCCTATGGTGTCCGCGATGGTGCCCCAGACGAATGCGCCCAGGGCCATGCCGATAAGGTTCGAGGCTCCGATCCAGGCGGCCTCCCCGGGGCTCAGGGACCAGTGCTTGGACAACAGCGGAATGAGGATGCCGTTGAGCGTGACGTCCCAGGCATCGAACATAAAGCCCAGGCCGCCGATCAGAAAGATCCGGCCCTGCACACGCCAGCGCCACGGCAGTTCCTGGACCACCTGTTCGCCGCTGGGCACAGTGGTGTATGTATTCATTAAAGCCTCCTGGGAAATTCTACGTGGCCCTCCGCCGCTGCGCTGCGCTTCATAACTCCGGCGCGCGGGAAGTCCCGGCGGCCCGACACGATAAACTGTGCCCATCCCCACCACCCGCGGCCCCGCCGCGATATAAGACGGAGACTTTTGTGAGCTTCACGCCGCTTGACCGTGTATCCATCGACCGTGTCCCCATCCGCCGGGCCCTGATTTCGGTCTACGACAAGACCGGTCTGGAGGAGCTCGCGAGGGGCCTGCACGAAGCCGGCGTCAAGATTGTCTCCACCGGCTCCACCGCCAAAAAGATTGCCGCCGCAGGCATTCCGGTGCAGGAAGTCGAGGAAGTCACCGGCTCGCCGGAAATGCTCGACGGCCGCGTCAAGACCCTGCACCCGCGCGTGCACGGCGGCATCCTCGCCGACCGCCGCGTCCCGGCCCATATGGAGACGCTCGCGTCGTTGGACATCGAGCCGTTCGACCTGGTGGTGGTGAACCTCTACCCCTTCGTGGAAACCGTGAAGTCCGGCGCTGCGCAGGACGACGTCGTTGAGCAGATCGACATCGGGGGCCCGGCGATGGTGCGTTCGGCCGCGAAGAACCACGCCGCCGTCGCCATTGTGGTGGACCCCTCCTCGTACAACGACGTCGTTGCTGCCGCCGCCTCCGGCGGCTTTGACCTGAAGGCCCGGCGCCGGCTCGCCGCCAAGGCCTTCGCGCACACCGCCGCCTATGACACTGCCGTGGCCGGCTGGACTGCCAGCCAGTTCCTCGACGAGGACGGCGACGGCGTCATCGATTGGCCTGCCTACGCCGGACTGGCCCTGGAACGCTCCGAGGTGCTGCGCTACGGCGAAAATCCGCACCAGCAGGCCGCCCTCTACGTGGACAAGGCCGCCCCGGCCGGCATCGCCCAGGCCGACCAGCTGCACGGCAAGGCAATGAGCTACAACAACTTCGTCGACGCTGACGCCGCCCTGCGCGCTGCGTTCGACTTCGCTGAGCCCGCCGTTGCGGTCATCAAGCATGCCAACCCCTGCGGTGTGGCTGTGGGTTCCGCCTCCGCCGCCGACCCGATTGCGGACGCGCACGCCAAGGCGCACGCCTGCGATCCGGTCTCCGCATTTGGCGGCGTGATCGCGGCCAACCGCACCGTCACCGCCGGCATGGCGCGGACCGTCGCCGGCATCTTCACCGAGGTGGTGATTGCCCCGGGTTTCGAGGACGAAGCGGTGGAAATCCTGTCCAAGAAGAAGAATATCCGCCTCCTGGCCCTGCCCGAAGGTTACGGCCGTTACCCGACGGAGTTCCGCCAGGTTTCCGGCGGCATGCTGGTCCAGGCCACGGACAAGGTAGACGCCGAGGGTGATGACCCGGCCAACTGGACCCTCGCCGCCGGTGACGCCGCGGATCCCGGGACGCTTGCGGACCTTGCCTTCGCCTGGACCGCCTGCCGGGCTGCCAAATCCAATGCCATCCTGCTGGCACAGAACGGCGCCGCCGTGGGCATCGGTATGGGCCAGGTCAACCGGCTCGATTCCTGCAGGCTCGCCGTCGAGCGGGCCAACTCACTCGGCGTGAGCGTGGACTCCGAAGTTGAGGGCGCGGGCGGCGCCTCGAACGCCGACGCCACGGGTGCCCCGGAACGTGCCCGCGGTGCCGTGGCGGCGTCGGACGCGTTTTTCCCGTTCGCAGACGGGCTCCAGATCCTGATCGATGCCGGTGTCCGTGCAGTGGTGCAGCCCGGCGGCTCGGTTCGGGACGATGAGGTCATCGCCGCGGCCAATGCGGCCGGCATCACGATGTACTTCACCGGCGCCCGGCACTTCTTCCACTAGGGGATCGCGTTCCACTGGGGATCGCGAGCACGCTTTCTGCGGGCCCGGCTTCACCAAGAATGGACATGTCCTCCCTTTCCGGGGGACATGTCCATTCTTCGCGGCACGGGCTGGGCACAATGGGATTATGTCCAGTCCTGGGCCTGTACGGCGGGCATGTCCCGCCGGCCGGATCCATCGCCGCGTCCATCGCCGCGTCCATCGCCGCCGTCCATCCTTGCGTCCATCATCAGGCCAATCCCCCGGGTTAACCAGCAACGCGGGGCCACGGCGGCCCATCCCCGCTGCTGGAGATGGACCGCGCGTGACCCCGCGCTGGTGTGGGTGTGGCTGCTTGTCCTAGGAAGCGGCCGCGGTGTTGTACGCCTGCTGGATGACGGATCCCCAGTGCGGGCCGAACATGGTGGTGGAATTACTGCCGTAGCCGTAGCTGTTGACAGAGTTCTGGTAGCCGGTGGAGCTGGTCCCAATAAACCACGGGCCACCCGAGGAACCGCCGGTCATGTTGCAGGGAATGCCCTGGGTATTGAACTGCGGGTTGGAGGAGTCGTTGACGGCGGTGCCGCTGCAGCTCTTGAGGGACTCACCGTTGAAGGGAGCGGCCGCGGGGTAGCCGAATGCCTTGTAGGCCAGGCCGCGGGCAGCGCTGAACTTCACGCCCGAGGCACCGACGGCATCCGCAAGCTTCTGGCCGTTGAGGGTGTTCATCACCGCGAAGCCGGTGTCGTACGTCATATCGCCGCCGGAGCTCCACTGTGTCGGGGCGTAGAGGGCCTTGGCCGTCCACATGCCGTAGGGTGCGGACCCGTTGAGGTAGGCCGGGACAAACGTGAACTTGGTGGCGAAGGCACCCGGGCCCTCGTTGATGCAGTGGCCGGCCGTAGAGACGGTGCTCTTGTTCGTGGCGGAGACCGAATTGCCGGAGCACACGTAGTTAGTGCCGCCGAGCGTAAAAAAGACCTTGCCGATGTGCTTGACCGGAGTTTCGCTGGCGTTCGCCTTGGTCTGGATATCCGCCCCCTGTTTCTTCGGGGCAAGGGCCTCGATGCTACTCGGCGCTCCAGCCGCCGGGCGGTTCAGCGCGGCCTTTGACCCGGCGCCGCGCTGCACCGCTTTTTCGGCCAGCACGTCACCGGGGACGGCGTTGCGCATCCGCTCCGCCGTCCAGTACTCCGCGCCGCCCGTTTCGAGAACGGCGTGGCTGGTGACACCCGACGTTTCCGTCGGTGCGTTGCCGGATGCCGGGGCTGCGCTCGCCGCGCCCGCGGCGCTCAACGCCAACAGCGCCGCTGCCGAGATGCTGAGCAGGCTGGTGGCCAGAGTCTTGGGTGTTCTCATGGGTGTCCTAACCGGTGGAGATCGGGACGGCCGGTGGTAGCGGCCGCGGTGATGGGAACGAAACTACGGCACTTTGACGAACCTGTAAAGTATCTTGTCAATTTTTGTCACGACCCGGCGGGGATGTCACGGACCCGTCGGAGCACGACGCCGGTAGGTGGCAACCGTGCTCCCTCGGGTAAGTTAGGGGGTGTTGAAATGGCACAAAATTCCGGAAATACCCAGACCTTCAGGGAGACGCCCGAGCAATGGCAAAGATTATCTATACCCACACCGACGAAGCGCCGATGCTGGCAACCTATTCGTTCTTGCCGATTGTCGAAGCCTTCGCTTCGACGGCCGGTGTGGCAGTGGAGACCCGCGACATTTCGCTGGCCGGCCGCATCATCGCCGCGTTTGGCGACTACCTCACCGAAGAGCAGCGTGTCAGTGACGCCCTGGCCGAACTTGGCGCACTGGTCAAGCAGCCCGAAGCCAACATCATCAAGCTGCCCAACATCAGCGCGTCGACGCCTCAGCTGAAGGCCGCCGTCGCGGAACTCCAGGCCCAGGGTTACGCCCTCCCGGACTACCCGGACAACCCCTCCTCGGACGACGAGACGGACGTCCGCTCCCGCTACGACAAGATCAAGGGTTCCGCCGTCAACCCGGTGCTGCGTGAAGGCAACTCGGACCGCCGCGCACCCCTCTCGGTCAAGGCCTACGCCCGCCAGAACCCGCACAGCATGGGCGCCTGGAACTCCGCGTCCAAGACCAACGTGGCTACGATGGACGCCGATGATTTCCGCTCCACCGAGAAATCCGTGGTCATCGAGGCCGACGGAAAAGTCAAGATCCAGCTGGTCAAGGCCGACGGCACGGTCAAGGTCCTCAAGCGGGCCTTCCCCGTCCTGGCCGGCGAGGTCATCGACGGTACAGTGATGCGCGCGGCCGCCCTGGACACCTTCCTCGCGGCCCAGGTGGCACGGGCCAAGGACGAGGGTGTGCTGTTCTCCGCCCACCTCAAGGCGACCATGATGAAAATCTCGGACCCGATCATCTTCGGCCACGTTGTCACCGCTTACTTCTCGGAACTCTTTGACAGCTACGGTGCCCAGATCGCTGCCGCCGGACTGAGCCCGAACAACGGCCTGGCCTCGATCCTCAATGGCCTTGAGGACCTTCCCGAGGAGATCCGCGGCGAAGTTGAAGCGGCCATCAAGAAGGGCCTCAACGACGGGCCTGAGCTGGCCATGGTTGATTCCGACAAGGGCATCACCAACCTGCACGTGCCCTCCGACGTGATCGTGGACGCCTCCATGCCGGCCATGATCCGCAGCTCCGGCCACATGTGGGGCCGTGACGGCCAGGAGGCCGACACGCTCGCCGTCCTGCCGGACAGCAGCTACGCCGGCATTTACCAGGTGGTCATCGACGACTGCCGCGCCCACGGCGCCTTTGACCCGACCACGATGGGTACCGTCCCGAACGTCGGCTTGATGGCCCAGGCCGCAGAGGAATACGGCAGCCACGACAAGACCTTCGAGATCCAGTCCGCCGGCACCGTCCAGCTCATTGACGACGCCGGCACCGTGCTGATCGAGCACCAGGTCGCCCCGGGTGATATCTGGCGTGCCTGCCAGACCAAGGATGTGCCGATCCGTGACTGGGTCAAGCTGGCCGTCACCCGTGCACGCGCCTCGGCCATGCCGGCTATTTTCTGGCTGGATAAGAGCCGTGCCCATGACGCCCGGATGATCGCCAAGGTTGAGGAGTACCTCAAGGACTACGACACCGAGGGCCTGCAGATCGCCATTATGACCCCGGAAGATGCCACGGCCTTTACCCTGGAACGAATCCGCAAGGGCGAAGACACCATCTCGGTGACCGGGAACGTGCTGCGCGACTACCTGACGGACCTGTTCCCGATCCTGGAACTGGGTACCAGCGCCAAGATGCTCTCAGTGGTTCCGTTGATCAACGGCGGCGGACTGTTCGAAACCGGCGCCGGCGGGTCCGCCCCGAAGCACGTCCAGCAGCTGCTCAGCGAAAACCACCTGCGCTGGGACAGCCTGGGTGAGTTCCTGGCCCTCGCCGTCAGCTTCGAGCACCTTGCCACCTCCACGGACAACGCCCGTGCGCAGATCCTGGCCGACACCCTGGACCGCGCCACGGGGACCTTCCTGTTGGAGAACAAGTCCCCTAAGCGCAAGGCCGGCGAGCTTGATAACCGCGGCAGCCACTTCTACCTGGCCAAGTTCTGGGCCCAGGAACTGTCCCGCCAGACCGACGACGCCGAGCTGGCCGCGGCGTTTGCCGCAGTCTCCGGGGCGCTGGACTCCGGTGAGGACACTATCATCGGCGAACTTCTGGCAGTCCAGGGTTCCCCGGTGGACCTCGGCGGCTACTACCACCCCGACGAGGCCAAGGTCACCGCAGCCATGCGGCCGTCGGCGAAGTTCAGCGACGTGCTCTCCATGCTCGGCTAGCAGCCGTCCGGCGACAGACAACGCCCCGCCTTCCGAAAGGAACGCGGGGCGTTGTGCTGTCTCGGCTCGGGCGGCACGGGCGGCACGGGCGGCACGGCCCCTATGGTTGGACCCGCCGTCGTCCGGGCGGAGCTGACGGTCCAGTGGACTGCCTCAGTCCTTGCCCTTGCCCTTTCCCTTGGCCTTGCCGGTGTCGGCCGGCGGTTCCGCCGGCGCTGCAGGTGCGACCGCCGGCGCAGGAGCTGAGGCGGCGGCTTGGGCCTGGGCGGCGGCTTGGGCGGCGGCCGCTGCGGCCTGGGCGGCAGCTTGGGCTTGGGCCGCCGCTTCCTGTTCGGCGGCGACCCGCGCCGTTTCGGCGGCCGCCTGCTGGGCGTTGAGGTCCGTGCGGACGGTATCGATGGACTTCCGGATGCTCTGGTGGCGTTGGAAGGACACCTCGCCGCGGCCGGCCGCCTCGTCCAGTTTCTGGACGAGGCCGTCCAGGTGCCGCAGGGCCGCTGCCGGATCGTTGGCGGCGGCTGCTTCGGTCACGGTAAGGACCTGCGATTGCAGTTCCCGGGCGGCATCGCCGTTTAGCTCCGGGGCCGCGGCGCAGCCGGAAACTGTGCCGCAGAGCAACGCGATGGCGAGGACCACCTTGCCGAGGAGCCGGCCGGCGGCGGACGGGCTGGGGCGGCAGGGACGGTTTCCCCGGGCCGGCTGGATGGTCGGCTTCATGGTTCCACCTTGTCCTGGAGTTCCTGCAGGTGCTGGCCGAGGTCCCCGGTCACGGCCGGATAGGGAACGACGGCGGGTGGTGCCGGTGCCGAGAGCGCTACGCCGACGGCGAGGATCCCGGCCGCCAACGCCAGGGGTATAAGGAAGAGCAGCATCCGGGTGCTGCGCCGGGCCCGCCCGAAGCGAGCCGCGGATCGGGCTGGCCGGGAGCCGGTTTTCGACGGCGGCAAGGACACGGCGTCCGGGTCGAGCCGGTGCAGGGACCGGGTGCCGGTGGCGGGGCCGCCAAGGTTGTTCGACGCGGCAGGCCTGCCCTGGCCTGCGTCGTGACCGGGGGAGGCCGGCCGTGGCGGCCGGGCCGGCGGTGCCGGAAGTACCCGGGTGCGTTCTTCAACAAGGAGTCCCGGGAGGGACCGGGGCGAAATCAGGGCGTGACGCAACACCACCTCAAGTTCGGCGGCCGTCGGCCGGCTCTGCTGATCCAGCGCCGTCATGGCCCGGATGAGCCCGGCCCACTCGGCCGGCACCGAATCGGGGATGGCCGGGGCCCGGTGCAGCCTCGCGACGGCGGATTCCACGGCGTTGCCCGGATACTCGACGTCGCCTTTGATCGCTTCGAGCAGCACCAGCCCGAACGAATAGATGTCACTGGCAGGGCCGAGGTCCGCGCCCCGGGCCTGTTCCGGGCTCAGGTAGGCGGCGGTGCCCACCATCGTGCCGGTGGCGGTCAGCCGGGTTCCGTCCATAATGCGGGCGATCCCAAAATCCGTGAGTTTTGGTCGCAGCGGCTCCCCGGGCCGGAGCGGGACCAGCATAATGTTGGCCGGCTTAATGTCCCGGTGGATGATCCCGAGTGAATGCACGTAGGCCAGGGCGTCTGACAGGCCGGCCCCGATGACCGCTATCTCATCGAGCGGCAGCGGGCTGTGCCGGATCCGGGCGCGGAGGTCCTGCCCGTCCACCAGCTCCATGGTCAGGAACGGCCGGGGTTCCCCGGGAACCCGGGTGTCGACACCGGAGTCGAAGAGGGTCACCAGGCCCGGATGGTTCAGAGTTGCCAGCAACTGAACCTCCGCCTCCTGGCGCCGGATGTCTTCCGGATCCGTGGACTTCGGTGCAAAGAGTTTGAGGGCCACGTCCCGGCCCAGGTTCGTATCCTTGGCGGAATAGACCGAAGCCATGCCGCCCCGGCCGATCATCTCGGCCAGCAGGTAGCGACCACCGACGAGTGTTGCCGTGTCGTAATTGGGCGAACTCGTCACACTGGTCCCCGTCCGTTCCCGTGCGCCAAAGCGGCGCCTTCCAAGAATGATACCGGGACGGCACGGCCCCCCGGATGGCGGCCGCGGACCGACGGCTGCCATCCGGGGCCAAACGTTGCCGGAACGCGATTGCCGGTGAGTCCCCCAGCGGACCCAACGACGTCGCCCGGCCCCACGAAGGCCTGTTCGGTAGGCGT
Source organism: Arthrobacter sp. EM1 (assembly GCF_029964055.1). Taxonomy (NCBI): domain Bacteria; kingdom Bacillati; phylum Actinomycetota; class Actinomycetes; order Micrococcales; family Micrococcaceae; genus Arthrobacter; species Arthrobacter sp. EM1. Next base: position 587,374 of record NZ_CP124836.1, read on the forward strand.
TAGCGTCCTACGGCGGATGCCGTCCCGCCGGCCGGGGTGACGGTCTGCGGCGCGTCGGCGGTCCTGCAGGCGGGTTCGCTTCGGGGTTGGGCTCTGCCGGTGTCAGCGCGGGGGCGGCGGAAGGGTGGGTGCCGCAATGACGGCAGCGGACCATGGCGTCCATTGGGGATCTCCTGAATGACTGTTGGCGGGCGCTCACAAGCGCCCGGTTGGCCGTGCTCAGTGGAGGTCGGGGACGGCCGATTAGTCGGGAGATGAACCCGGGTCCGCAGCGGCGGCCGGGTGTGCGTGCTGGAGCGGGCCGCGGATCGGTTCAGCGGCGGCCGTGGGAATGATCAAGTACAGGCTGGGAAGCCAAGCGGCGCCACTTGAGGGCCCGCCGGAGGAGATGGTGTTGCCGGAGCCCGAACCCGGCGCGGCGGGCAGGGCAGTGGGTGTCGGCAGATTCTTCTCGTTGTGAAAAGGGGCGTGGGGTGCTTGGCCCGCAGGGGAGTGGGGTGCCTTTGCGCCCGGGCCGGAGCCCGATGCGGGAACCGAGTCTGGTTTCTGTCCGTCCGCTCTCGGCCGCATTGCGGTATCCAGAGCCGGTGGGTAGCTGGCGCCGGAATAGAACGCGGCGGGAACGGCCGACGGGGCAGGACCCCGCGCGGCCAGGGCTACGTCGAGTGCCACGGATGCCGGGTCCGAAGCCGGCGGCACCGGACCGGGAAGCGTCGGGTCACCAGGAGTCCGGTCCGTCGCCGCCGACGGTGCCGTTGGGACGGTGGATGTTGCGGCCGGCTGCGTCGATTCGGGACCGGCGACCGAAGGGTCGTTCGGCACAGGACCCGCTGCGAGGACGGCGACCGGGAGGGGCAGGTCGGGGACGGTGACCGGGTCGGGGACCGGGACGGTGGCCGGGACGGTCGGGTCGGGGACGGTGACGGTCGGGTCGGGAACCGGGACGGCGACCGGGAGGGTCGGGTCGGGAACCGGGAGCGTCGGGACGGGGACGGTCACCAGGAGGGTCGGGTCGGGAACCGGGAGCGTCGGATCCGGCACGGTGACCGGGAGCGGCGGCGCTTCGACGACCGGGGACGGTACCACTGTAGGGTCCGCCGCCGGGACCGTCGTCCACGGTACGTCCGCGGCTGCTGCGGTGTCCGTCACGGCGCCTGCCACCACATCCGAAGCTGCCGCGGCGGGGGCAGGAAGGTAGGCGGCGAGGTCGGGAGAAAAGGGGACAACTGCAACGTCCACGATCGTTGCAGCCGAGGCCGGAGCGGAGGCGGCCGAGTCGTCTGCGGTGGCAACCGACGCGGAGACAGCCAGCCAGGCGACGCCGGCGAGGCTTCCCAAGATCATCCGCCGGAGCGGGCGGCGCGTGCGGAACGGCGCTGATGTTGAGTCCATGCCTGCACCCCACTCCCGCGAAATCCCGATGGTTGCCTCTAGGATAAGCCCGCACTCGGGGTGCTAGTCCAGAGCCCGGCGTAAAATCGATGCAGGCCGGTGCGGCGGGAACGCCGTCAGCGGGCATCGTTCGGGTAGCTTACCCCCAGCTGGGAGCGCACCCCGTCGAAGAGCCGCATGGTGTTGAGGGAGTCCTCCAGGGGCATCACGGGACTCTCCGCGAGGCCCTGCTGGATGCAGCGCGTCACCTCGCGCAGTTCATAGCTATAGCCGCGCCCAACGACGTCGAAGGACTCGATGCGGGGGTCGTCAAAGCCAACCCGAACGAGCAGCTCCTTCGGGTTGTTGATCGAGCCGATGGACTGCAGGAATCCCTTGCTGCCGGCCACCGTGGCGGTCCGCGGGCCGTACGCCAGCAGGGACGAGGTCAGCTGCGCCTGGGCGCCGTGCCGGTAGCCAAGGGTCAGCGCATTCTGGGCGTCCACGCCGTCCTCGTTCAGCCAGCCCGTGGCGCTGACGGTCGCCGGGAAACCCAGGGTGCCCAGGGCCCAGAGCAGCGGGTAAACGGTGAGGTCAAGCAGCGCGCCGCCGCCGTCGTTCGGAGCCCAGAGGCGCGAGGTGGGCGAATACGGTGCCGGGAATCCCAGATCCGCCGCTACCCACTTGACGTCGCCGAGCTCGCCGGACGCCGCGATCTCGAAAGCCCGCTGCATGCCCGGCAGGAAGCGGCTCCACATGGCCTCCATCAGGAACAGGCCCTTGACCCGGGCCACGGACACAAGCTCGGCGGCCTCGCGTGCATTGACGGTGAGCGCCTTTTCGCACAGGACGTGCTTGCCCGCGTTGAGGGCTGCCAGCGCGATGCGGTGATGGTGGGCGTGCGGGGTGGCAACGTAGACGACGTCGACCGCGTCGTCGGCGAGCAGCCGCTCATAGCCGCTGCGCCCGTCACCGTCTCCGTAGGCCCGGGCGAAGCCGAAATCGGCTGCGAACGCATCGGCGCCCGGCTGGCTGCGCGAGCTGACTGCGTAGAGCTCGGCATCGGCCAAGAGTTCCAGGTCGCGGGTCACCGCCGCGGCGATGCCTCCCGTGGCGATGACCCCCCAGCGCAGCCGGGCACCGGTGGCGGTGCGGGGATCGGAGTCCGGCTGGCTGAACAGCCAGGGCGTGGCGATGTGGGCGGTCATGGTGCCATCCTCTCACCCGGGCCGGCGGTGTGCGGGACTGCGCCGGCCCGTGCCCTGGACAGCGTCCGGGGCCGTGCCCTGACGTTAGGCGGGAGTCGCGGCGCTGAGCCGGCTGCGGGCCGCCTCCTCCGTCAGCCGGCCCTGCTGGAGCCGGAACCGCCGGTCGGTCTTGTTGGCCAGCGAGCGGTCATGCGTGACCACCAGGATGGTGGTGTTATGGTCCCGGCTGAGCGAGCTGAGGAGCTCGATGATGTGTTCGCCGGTCTGTTCGTCCAGGTTGCCCGTTGGTTCATCCGCGAGGATCAGCGCGGGGGAGTTGGCAAGTGCCCGGGCGATGGCCACCCGTTGTTGCTCCCCGCCGGAGAGCCGGTTAATGCGCCGCCCGTGCTTGTCCGGATCCAGCTGCACCTGCTCTAGCAACGCCCGGGCCCGCTCCAGGCGCGCAGCCCTGCGCGCCCCGGCAAACTCCATTGGCAACATCACGTTGTCCGCCGCGGAAAGGTTGGGGATCAGGTTGAACTGTTGGAACACAAAGCCGATGTCCCGACGCCGGTACTCGGTGAGCCTGCTGTCCGGCATGTCGGCCAGGCTCACGCCATTGACCAGCACGTCGCCGCTCGTTGGTTTGTCGAGGGCGCCAAGCAGGGACAACAAGGTGCTCTTGCCGCTGCCGCTCTTGCCGACGATTGAGGCCAAGGTGCCCTGCTCCAGCGAGAAGCTGACATCGTTGACGGGTTTGATTGTGCGGTCGCCGGAATTGAACGTCCGGACCAGGTTCTTGACTTCGATCATGGCTATTCTCCTCGGAGGACTTCGATGGGGCGGATGCGGGCCGTAAGCAGGGCCGGGACCAGCGCTCCGACGATGGCGACACCAAAGACTGCGGCAATGCCCGCGGCAATAACGCCGGGGGAGGCGCTCGCGGTGACGGAGGTCAGCAATTGGCTGGCCCCGCCGACGGGGTCGCCGCCGGGGAATCCGCCGGGGAATCCGCGGGCCCCGGCGCGCGGGACGGGGGTGGCCGCGGCGGTGCTGTTGGAACTGATCAGTGCGCTGGCGATGCCGCCGCTGGCGAAGGACGCGACGGCGGCGCCCACCACACTGCCCAGGGCCACAAGAACGAGTGCCTCCAGCACAAACTGCAGGCCGATGGTGCGGTTCAGTGCGCCAATGGCCTTCAGGACACCGATTTCCCGGCGGCGCTCGCGGACCAGCATCACCATGATCAGCAGGATGATCAGCCCGGCCGTGGCCAGGGCCGCCACGAAGGCGATGAGGGAGATGTTCTTGACGCTGCCCAGTGAGCTGACAGCGGTTTCGAGGTTGCGCTGGCCCTGGCTGACATCCGCCTTATCGGTGCCGAGCGCAGCCTGCAGCGCTGTCTTGGCGGCGTCGACGTTCTCCAGGGAGTTGACGGTGACGATCATGGTGGAGAGTTCGCCGGGAAGTTCCGCGAGGTTCTGGGCGGTGGGGAGAGTGAGGTAGAGGGCGTTGTTGCCAAAGGCCGTGCCGGCATCGAACAGGCCAGTCACGGTGAACGTCTGGTTGTTGATGGTGAATGCGGAACCGACCGTGAGGCCGTTCTTCTCGGCCAGGGTGGCTCCCAGGAGGGCGCCGGTGGAGGCGGCCGTATAATCGCCGAGGCCCGTGCCGCCGGTCAGTGCAAGGGCCTTGCCGCCGGTATCGACTTCGGCGCCGATGCCGGTGGCGGTGACGGGCACGGAGAACGCCGGTGCCGTTGCTGGACTGCTGCCGGAGCTGCCCGTTGCGGCCTGGTTGCGGGCGCCGAGGGTCCCGGCGTCGATGGCTGCCTTAAGGCTTGTGGTCACGGTCGTGGCGGACTGGCCGCCTGGGCCGCCTTGCCCGCCCGGGCCGCCCGTCCCGCCCTGGGCGGCGGCCGCCTCGGCGTTGCGCAAACGGAGTGCCTTGGTGCCCACGACGGTGCTTACATTGGCCACTGCGGCCGCGGACGTGGCTTGCTCAGCGGTGAGCGGCTCACCGCCGCCTTCGAAGCCCTGGCCGCCGGCTGGGTTGACTGTCAGCACGGTGCCTACCGAGGCGTTGAGCTCTGCGACCTTTCCTGCAACAGCTTGGTTGGCCACCAACATGGCCAGGGCGAGGCCGATGGCAACAGCCAGGACGGCCACGACGGCGGCCGTTCGGACCTTGTTTCTGAAGGCGTTGCCGATACTCCGGGCAAGGACGCTCACGTGACTCCTAGGAAAACTCAGGCCGGCCCGAGCAGCCGGCGGATGAGACCACACTGGTACTCGCTGCTGTGCAGGTCACCCGCCGGAGCTATGGATCTGCTGTGAAACCGGCCTCCGGCCGCCGGCACGAGGGCAGCAAAAAGCCCCGACCCGCCGTCAGGCGGAGCCGGGGCTCAATGCTGGATCAACGAATGAACTACTTCGTCAGCGGCCCGAGTACCGGATCGTCGGTGTAAGCAGTCTTGACGTTTTCCTTGGTCACGATCACCGGCTCCAGCAGGAACGCGGGAACTACCTTGACAGTGTTGTTGTAGGACTTGTCGTCATTGATCTCAGGCTTCTTGCCGGCCTGGAGATCCTTGACCATGGTGATTGCGTGCTCAACGAGCTTGCGGGTGTCCTTGTTGATGGTGGAGTACTGCTCGCCGGCAAGGATGGACTTGACGGATTCAACTTCCGAGTCCTGGCCGGTGATGACCGGGAGCGGCTTGCCGGCGGCCTTGACCGAGGTCAGGACTGCGCGGGCCAGCGTGTCGTTGGGGGACAGCACACCATCCAGGGTTGCCGAGCCGTAGCTGCCGGTCAGCAGGGTGTCGGCCCGCTTCTGGGCGTTCTCGGCCTTCCAGCCCTGGGTTACGGCCTGTTCGAACGAGGTCTGGCCGGAAAGGACCTTGAGGGTGCCGTCGTCGATTTTCGGCTTCAGCACGCTCATGGCGCCGTCGAAGAAGACCTTCGCATTGGCATCATCCGGGGAACCGGCGAACAGTTCGACGTTGTACGGGCCTTCAGGCTTCTTGGCCTTCATCCCGTCCAGCAGGGCCTGGCCCTGAAGTACGCCGACCTTGAAGTTGTCGTAGGCCACGTAGTAGTCCACGTTCTCGGTGTTCAGCAGCAGCCGGTCATACGCGATGATCGTAGCGCCGGCGTCCTTGGCCTGCTTGAGCTGGGTTCCCAGCTGCGCACCGTCGATGGCGCCGACGATGATGACCTTGGCACCCTTGGTGACCATGGCGCTGATCTGGTTCTGCTGCTCGGACACGCCGCCGTTGGCGAACTGCACATCTGCCTTGAAGCCGGCGCCGTTGAGGCCGTCGTTGAACAGCTTCTCGGCCAGCACCCAGTTCTCGGACGTCTTCTGCGGGAGCGCGACGCCGATCGAGGATTCCTGCGGGAATCCGCCCGCTGCCCCGGAGGTACCGCCGGTAGTGGCGGTATCCGTGCGGCCGCAGGCCGTCAGCGCCAGTGCTGCGATAGCGGCGATGGCCGCTGCCTTTCCTGCTTTACCAATCAGTTGCATTGCTTGGTTCTCTTTCTTTAGATGGGGTGCGGAGAATCGTGGTGGAACGGATCAGGGGAGAACTAGGCGCCCTTGGCGATGACCTCTTTGGTGGAGGTGGTCTCGTCAGGTTTGATCTCGTTGTTGCGGCCGAAGTTTTTCATCATCATGCCAATGAGCGACTTTTTGCCCTGCGTCTTGTTGTAGACGTCGAAGGCGACGGCGATCAGGAGCACGAGGCCCTTGATGATCTGGGTGAGGTCCGCGCCGACACCGAGCAGCTGCAGGCCGTTGTTCAGCACCGCCATCACCAGGCCGCCGACGATCGAGCCGATCACGGTGCCGACGCCGCCGGTGACGGCCGCGCCGCCGATGAAGACGGCCGCGATGGCGTCAAGTTCCCAGCCGACGCCGTCGAACGGGCCGGAGGCGGTGGAGCGGCCAACGAAGATCATGCCGGCGAGTCCGGCCAGGACGGACATGTTCATCATCACCAGGAAGTTGACCTTCTTGGACTGCACCCCGGAGAGCTCGGCCGCATGGCGGTTGCCGCCCACGGCGTAGACGTGGCGGCCGATGATGGTCTTGGCGGAGATGAATCCGTAGATCAGGACCAGGACGGCCAGGATCAGCCCCGGGATCGGGAACGAGGTGCCGGGCCGGCCGGTCGCGAAGAGGTACGTGGCGTACAGGATGGCGCCGCAGATCAGGACCAGTTTGGTGACGGTCACCCAGGATTCGGGCACCTCGGCGCCCAGGGCCTTGGCCTTGCGGCGGGAGCGGATCTCGCTGATGATCACGAAGGCCACACCGGCAAGTCCCAGCAGCAGGGTCAGGTTGTTGTAGCCGGTGTTGGGCCCGAACTCGGGCAGGTAACCGGAACCGATGTACTGGAAATCGGCGGGGACCGGGATGGTGTTGGACTTGCCGACGAACTGGTTGAAGCCGCGGAACAGCAGCATACCGGCCAGCGTGACGATGAAGGCCGGGATCCCGACGTAGGCCGTCCAGAAGCCCTGCCAGGCCCCGATCAGGGCACCGAGCAGCAGTCCGAAGAGGACGCCGAGGTACCAGGGGATGCCCCAGTCACGGATCATGAGGGCCACGCTGACGCCCACGAATGCCGCGACCGAGCCCACCGAGAGGTCGATGTGGCCGGCGATAATCACCAGCACCATCCCGATGGCGAGGATCAGGATGTAGGAGTTGCCGTTGAAGAGGTTGATGACGTTGCCCGGGGTGAGCGTGCGTCCCTCGGTGAAAATTTGGAAGAAGACGATCAGTGCAACCAGGGCGAAGATCATGCCGAATTGGCGGGTATTGCCGCCAAAGAGCTTCTTGAGCGCGTTCATTGTGTCAGTCCTTGTGGTCCGGAATGTTCTGGATGGTCCAGAGTGTCAGGCGGTCTTGCGGGCGGAAGTCATGAGTTTCATGAGGCTTTCCTGGCTGGCTTCGTCCTTGTCGAGCACACCGGTGATGGCGCCCTCAAAGATCGTGTAGATGCGGTCGGAGAGTCCCAGGAGTTCGGGAAGTTCCGAGGAGATGACGATGACGCCCTTCCCCTGGTTGGCCAGCTGCTGAATGATGCCGTAGATCTCGTACTTGGCACCGACGTCGATCCCGCGGGTGGGCTCGTCCAGGATCAGCAGGTCCGGGTCGGTAAACATCCACTTCGCCAGGACAACCTTTTGCTGGTTGCCGCCGGAAAGCTTGGCGACGCCTTCTTCCACGGAGGGCGCCTTGGTGCGCAGCGACTTGCGGTACTGCTCGGCGACGCTGAATTCCCGGTCGGCATCGACGATGTTGTGCTTGCTGACCTTCTTAAGTGCGGCGGAGACCGTGGTGGCCTTGATGTCATCGAGCAAGTTCAGGCCCAGGGACTTGCGGTCCTCGGTGACGTAGCCAAGACCGGCGTCGATGGCCTGCTTGACGTTCTTGAGGTGCAGTTCCTTGCCGTCCTTGTACACCTGGCCGGAGATAAAACGACCGTAGGAGCGGCCGAAGAGGGACCGTGCCAGTTCGGTGCGGCCGGCACCCATCAAACCGGCGAAGCCAACGATTTCACCGCGGCGGACAAAAAAGTTGGAGTTCTTGCAGACGAGTCGGTCCTGGATCTGCGGGTGCCCCACATTCCAGTTCTTCACCTCGAAGAAGGTCTGGCCGATCTTGGGCTCGTGGTCCGGGAACCTGGATTCCAGGGTCCGGCCCACCATGCCCTTGATGATGCGGTCTTCATCGACGCCGTCGGCCTTGACGTCCAGCGTTTCGATCGACTTGCCGTCGCGGATGATCGTAATGGAATCCGCGATCTGCTCGATCTCGTTGAGCTTGTGCGAAATGATGATCGAGGTAATGCCGCGGCCCTTGAGGCCGAGGATCAGGTCCAGCAGGTGCTGGGAGTCGGATTCGTTCAGCGCCGCGGTGGGCTCGTCCAGGATGAGGAGCTTGACTTTTTTGTTGAGCGCCTTCGCGATTTCCACGAGCTGCTGCTTGCCGACGCCGATTTCCTTGACCGGTGTGTCCGGATCCTCGCGCAGGCCGACCCGGGCCAGGAGTTCGATGGAGCGGCTGCGGGCCTCATCCCAGTTGATGACCCCGCGCCTGGTGGGTTCGTTGCCCAGGAAGATGTTTTCCATGATGGAAAGCTCCGGGATCAGCGCGAGTTCCTGGTGGATGATCACAATGCCGGCCTGCTCGCTGGCCCGGATGTCCTTGAATTCCTGGACTTCGCTCTGGTAGACGATGTCCCCGGTGTACGTGCCGTGCGGATAGACGCCGGAGAGTACTTTCATCAGGGTGGACTTGCCGGCGCCGTTTTCACCGCAGATCGCGTGGATTTCTCCCGCCTTCACCAGCAGGGTCACCTCGGCCAATGCTTTAACGCCGGGGAACTCTTTGGTGATGGAGCGCATCTCGAGGATTATCGGATCGCTGTGCGTGTTGAGGGACGTCATCTGCCCTTACGCCTCCAATGCATGACTTCGTTGTCCGCCCCTGCAAACCGCAGGGCCGTCTGATGAAAAAGTAAACTGGATCACAGGCGTTGTCGTCAAGTCTTTAACGCAACAGCCCGATAACAAAAATCTCAATTCCGCCGGATTCCGGCGTGCTGGAAGACCAGCGCGGTGGCACCGAGGGCTTCCGCGCGGCCACCCAGGGAGGACATTGTCAGGACAGTTGTCTCGCCGACCACGGGTACCGCGTGCCGGACCAGGCCCCGGCGGATCGGGTCCAGCAGCAGTTCCCCGAGTTCCGCCAGCGGGCCTCCCACCACGATCACTTCGGGATTGATCAGATTGGCCACGTTGCCCAGGGCGCGGCCGGCGGCGAGGCCGGCGTCGTCCACCACCCGCAGGGTCGCGGAGTCCCGGGCGAGGGCCTTGCGGACAATGTCCTCCGGGGTTAACGGCTTGTCCTCGCCGCGGCCCAGGAGCTCGATCATGGTGGTGGTGGAGGCGATGGTTTCCAGGCAGCCGCGGTTCCCGCAGCGGCAGACCAGCCCGTGCTCATGGATGGTCGCATGGCCGATTTCACCGGTGATTCCCACGTTGCCGTAGTAGGGCATCCCGTTCAGGATCAGCCCCGCGCCGATGCCGGAGCCGATCTTGAGGAACATCAGGTTGTTGATGCCCGTGTGCGGACCCCAGGTGACTTCCGACAAGGCTCCCAGGTTGGCGTCGTTGTCCACAAAAACCGGGAGATCCAAGGCTTCCTCGAGGCGCTGCAGGATGTTGATCCCCACCCATTCGGGCAGGATCGCACCCTGCACCACAGTCCCCGTCCGGCGGTCAATGGGGCCGGGGATGCCGACGCCGGCGCCAACCACCGCGCTGCGTTCCACGCCGCTGTCCGCCAGGAGCCGATCCAGGAGTCCGACGGCGGCTTTGATGCCCTCCTCGGCGTGGTGCCCCAAGGGCAGCAGTACCGATTCCTCGGCGATGACGTGGTAGCTCAGGGACGCCAGGACCACCCGCAGGTGCCGGCGGCCGAAGTCGATGCCAACGGCGACGGCGCCGTTGCTGTTGAGCCGGACGTTCAGGGCCCGCCGGCCCGAGCTGGTGATCGGTTCGGTGGAGGCCAGTCCGGCGTCCTGCATGATCTTGACAATATTTGAAACCGTGGCCGTCGACAGGCCGGTTTGCCGCGCGAGTTCGGCCTGGGTGGAGGGGCCGGCGAGCAGGCATTCAATGATCCGCTGCTGGTTCAAATGCCGGAGCGCGGATTGTGATCCCGGGTTTTTGGTTCGGCTCCTCGTTGAGCGAGTTGGTGGTGGCATAAAATGAAGCGTGCCGTATTTGCATCTTGTAGTCAAGAAGTTAACGCATGGCAGCTTGGAGGCCGGGGCGAACGGCTGACCACCGGCCCCGCGCAGTGCCGGTGCCCTGGGCCGGGGGCGAGGGAGGGGGCATTCCGCCCCACTGCTGCACCCTCCGGGCCGAAATGCACCAGGGCGGCAGGGGCGCCGCGTCGCTACGCTGGGAATGCGAGAGTCCGCCGCAGAGGGCGGGCCCCGGACGCTGAGGTGGTAATGGTGCTACTGGCCCTGATGCAGGCGAATGCTGCCGTGCTGGACGTAGAAGCGAATTGCGCTGCGGTGGATGCGGCTGCCGGCGCGGCTGCTGCGGCCGGCGCCGGGCTGCTGCTTACGCCCGAGCTTTTCCCGGTGGGGTATGCGCCCCTCCGGCTGCGGGCGGAGTTCGACCCTGCTGCGCTGCCGGCCATCCGGAACGCCCTCGCAGGGATCGCCCGCAACCACAGCATTGCGCTGGTTTTCAGTCTTCCCGCGGTCACGGCGGCAGGGGAATGGCAGATTACCTCCACCCTCGTCGATGAGAACGGCGAGGAGCTCCTGAGTTACGCCAAGGTGCACCTCTTCGGCCCGGCGGAGAACCAGGCATTTGTCCCGGCCCGGGCACGTCCCCGGGTGGTGGATTTCCGCGGCTTGAAGATCTCGATGGTGATTTGCTACGACGTTGAATTTCCGGAGGCCGTCCGCGCAGCCGCCGCCGCCGGCGCTGAACTGCTGCTGGTGCCGACGGCCCTCGCTGCCGGGTTCGAGTCGGTGCCGCAGCTGCTGGTCAGGGCGCGGGCACTGGAAAACCACGTGACGGTGGCCTACGCCAACCACTCCGGAACCGAGGACGGCTGCGACTTCCTGGGCGGCAGTGTTATTGCGGCACCGGATGGCTCGCTGCTGGCGTCGGCCGGAACCGCGGCCCAGTTGCTGTTCGCGGAACTGCCCGCGCCGGGCAGGGCCGGGCACAGCGTCGACTATCTCGGTGACCGCCGCCCGCAGACCTACCGCTCCTGGGGCAGCTGACCCGGACCGGGCGCTAGGTGACGCCAGGATCGGGGGAGTCAGCCGCCATCATGCCGGCGGGATCGTGAACGTACTGCAAGGCAAACCAGAGCTCCGCCCGGGCTTGGGCGGCGTTGAGGTCGAGGTCCAGGAGCTCGGCGAGGATGCCGATCTGCCGCCGGACGCTGTTGCGGTGCAGGCCCGTCGACTTCGCGGTGGCATCCCAGCTGCCGTTCGCGCCAAGCCACGCGCGGAGGATCCCAATCAGGTTGTCCCGGCGCTCCGGTTCCAGCGCCAGTACGGGGGCCAGCAGCCGGGTGGCCAGGAGGGTCCCCGCCTCCTTGCCGAGCAGCCCTTCCACCGACCACGTCACCTCATCGACCCGGACGCTGGTTCCGGTGGCCTCGACGCGGCCGCGCAGGGACGAGGCCTGACGGAAAGCGTTTGACAGTCCGGACAGTTCGGTCGCGCTCCCGACCACAAGGCGCCAGCCGAGCCGCTCCACACCGGCCAGCACGCCGTCGTCGACCTTCAGCCTGGTAATGGCGGCAAAACCGTCGTCGGTGATCTCCACGAGCTTTGTATCGAACATCCTGCGCCACTCCAGCAGCTCCCGGACGGGACTGTCGCCGGCACGACCGGCCCTGCCGGCCGGGCCGTCCGGGGCCGCGGGGGCAGGCCGGACGCCAAGAACCACACGCAGCTGGCCGGACCGGGTGGAGGAAATGCTCTGCGCCAGGAGGTCCTTGAGCCCGTTGAGCTGGCGGGTGCCTGCCGTCGCCAGGCTTTCCGGGTGCAGCAGCAGCGCCGTCGCGAGCTGGCTCGGGGCCAGCGAACCGCTGGTGCGCTGTCGTACCAGCAGTTCCAGGAGCCCGACGGCGGTGGAGACGACGCTGTTCTGGGCCGGCGTCAGCGGTGCGCCGGTGCCCAGCACCAGCGCGCCCAGATTGGCGTCCCGGGTGCTGCGCAGGGGATAGCCGAAGACCAGCTCAGACCCGGCCGTGCCGAATGAGTCCAGCTCCACCCGCGGGCCGCTGCCGGCCAGCAGCCGCGCCAGCAGCGGCTGCAGCGTTGCCATGTCCGCGGCCGGTGTGGTGCCCGCTCCCGGCGCTCGGGCGGATCCGCGGGCGCGCAGCCGGCCGTCGGACCCCACAAGCGCCGCCCACACGGGCACCTGCTGCACCAGCGCGGCCAGGAGTTCATGTTCCGGCCGCGCCGAAAGCACCGCTCGCATCAGCTGCCTGTTTGTGTCCGCGAGCTGCCGGAACGTGGTGGCGTTGTCCGATTCCAGCAGCTGCGAGAACTCCAGTCCGACCGCGGCGAAGGGAACAGTCTTCGGCACGGCCACAAGGGTCAGGTTGTGCCGCCGGCAGGCCAGGACAACGGCTTCCGGGACGGTGTCGAAATAGGGTTCCAGGCCAAAGCCCAGCGCGCAGACGCGGGCGGCAACCAGCCGCTGCACGTAGGCGTCCGCGAAATCCTCCTGTCCGCCCCCGCCCAGGAACGGAAGGCCGGCGGTGAGCAGGAACTCGCCATCGAGCAGATACGGGGTGGGGTCCGCCAGCTCGCTCGGCTCCACCCAGCGAAGCCGTTCCGAGCCGTTGCCGCCGTCGTAAAGGACTTCCAGCTCCGGCGGCAGCTGCTGCAGGAACCGGTCCAGGGTGACAAAACCCAAGCGCTCGGAGCCGTCAGCAGCCACGGTTGCCATCGGCGCCCCGAATCTGGAACGGTAGTGCATAAAGTCTCATGAATGAATACTCTAGGTCATTTTGCACATCCGTGAGAGCTGGCTCACACGCTTACGCTGGAGCCGGGGAAATTACCACTACTGCAGAACGGACGTCGACGATGACTGTGCCAACCCTTATGGGAGAACGGCCGCCGGCCACAACAGGCCGGCCCCGGCTTGCGGCGCAGCTGCTCCGCCGCAAGCCGATCGGACAGCTCGTCAGCGAAGCGGAAACCGGCCACGGCGGCACGCGGCTGGTCCGCAGCTTCGGTGTGCTGCAACTGACGATGATCAGCGTTGGCGCCACCCTCGGAACCGGCATCCTGGTGATCCTGGGCGAATCCGTCCCGCTGGCCGGCCCGGCCATCTGGATCTCCTTCGCCATCGCCGGCCTCGCCGCGCTGCTCTCCGCCGTCTCCTATGCCGAGATGGCCGGGATGGTCCCCGCGGCGGGATCGAGCTATTCGTACACCTACGCGACCATGGGCGAAGGCATGGCCTGGATCTGTGGCTGGTGCCTGGTGCTCGAATACGCTGTTTCCGTGGCCGCCGTCGCAGTCGGTGCCGGCCAGTACGTCAACGAAGCCCTCGCCGTCTTTGGCCTGGCCCTGCCGGACGCTCTTTCGCAGCCTCCCGGCGACGGCGGAGTGCTGAACGCGCCGGCGATCCTGATCGTGGTCCTCGCCATGGCGCTGCTGGTCCGGGGCGCCAAGGAAAGCGCCGGGATCAACACGTCCATTGTCCTGATCAAGGTGGGCATCCTGGTCTTCTTCTGCGCCGTGGCCTTCACGGCATTCAACGGCGCACACTTCGAGCCGCTGATGCCGATGGGCGCTGCCGGCGTCTCGGCTGCAGCCTCCCGGGTCTTCTTCTCCTACATCGGCTTCGACGCGGCCTCCACGGCCGGCGAGGAAGCCCGCAATCCCAAACGCGATCTGCCCAGGGCCATCCTGCTCTCGATGCTGATTGTTACAACCATCTACGTGCTCGTCGCCGTCGCAGCGATCGGCGCACGTCCCTGGGGCTGGTTCGATGGCACCGAAGCCGCCCTCGTGAAAATCCTGGAGGAGACCACCGGCCAGCCCTGGGTTGGGCTGGTATTCGCCGTCGGGGCCGTGCTGGCCATCGCCAGCATCGTGCTGACGGTCCTCTACGGTCAGACCCGCATCCTGCTCGCGATGGCAAGGGACGGTATGGTCCCCAGGATCTTCGGCCGTGTCTCGCCCCGAACCGGCACCCCGGTCGCCGGGACCCTGATTGTCGGCGTCGTCGTCGCCCTCACGGCAGGCCTCGTCCCGCTCGGCGCCCTGGCGGACGCCACCAGCATCGGCACGCTTTTCGCTTTCGCCCTGGTCAACGTCGCCGTCATCTACCTGCGGCGCAGCCGGCCGGAACTCAAAAGGAGTTTCCGCGTTCCCCTGTTTCCGCTAACGCCCCTGCTGGGCGCCGCGATGTGCGGCTACCTGATGCTCAACCTTGGCGCCGAGACCTGGGTAGTCTTCGGGCTCTGGATGCTGGTGGGGCTCGCCGTCTACTTCGGCTACAGCCGCAGGAACTCCCGGGTGGCGGCACTCAGCTCCGAGGAATACCGTGAACTATCCGGCGCAGCCCCCGCCGACACCACTTCCGTCCCGAACCGATGAAAGCCAGCCACCTATGACAACCGCCACAGAACTGCCCGCTCCTGGAACCACAACTCCGGACTCCGGAGTCCAGGCTCCCATCACCATGCTGAACCCTGACTTCCCGTTCAGCTACGACCATTACCTGGCCCATCCGGACGGACTGGGCGCCATCCCGGAAGAGCTGTACGGGACCGAAGTGGCAGTAGTGGGCGCCGGCCTTTCCGGGCTGGTGGCGGCCTACGAGCTGATGAAACTGGGCCTCCGGCCCGTCATCTACGAGGCGGACAGGATCGGCGGGCGGCTGCGGACGGCCACCTTCCCCTCGGCCGCCGGCGTCGTGGCCGATCTGGGCGGGATGCGCTTTCCCGTCTCGGGGAAGGCTTTCTACCACTATGTGGAGATGCTCGGGCTGGAAACCCAGGAGTTCCCGAATCCGCTGGCCGCTGTTACCTCCAGCACCGTCATTGAGCTGGCGGGCCAAAAGTACTACGCCAGCACGCCTGCGGACCTGCCGCCGTTCTTCCGCGAAGTCGCCGATGCCTGGAAAGCTGCCGTCAACGACGGCGCCAAGTTCAGCGAGATGCAGGACGCCATCCGCGCCCGGGACACCGCCCGGATCAAGGAACTGTGGAACGCGCTGCTGCCGCTGCTGGACGAACAGACCTTTTACGGATTCATCGCCGGCAGCGAATCGTTCAAGAAGGCCGGCTTCGCGCACCGCGAGGCCTTCGGCCAGGTGGGCTTCGGCACCGGCGGCTGGGACACGGACTTCCCCAACTCCATCCTGGAGATCCTGCGTGTGGTGTACACCGATGCCGACGACGCGCACCGGCTTATTGCCGGCGGAGCGCAACGGCTCCCGGACGCGCTCTGGGAGCATACGCCGTCGGGCATGGTGCACTGGCCCGACGGGACGTCACTGGCATCGCTGCACGCCGGCGCCCCCAGGGGCGCCGTGGACAGGATCGCCCGGGACGGCAGCAGTGATTTCCGGATCCGGGAACGGTGGGGCCGGGAGGCCGCCTATCCCGCTGTTATCAGCACGTGCCAGTCGTGGCTGCTGTCGACGCGGATCCACACCGAGGAAACCTTGTTCCCGGCAGAATTGTGGACTGCAATCGAGCGCTCGCACTACATGCAGTCGTCCAAGACCTTTGTGATGGTCGACAGGCCGTTCTGGAAGGACATTGATCCCGCCACCGGCCGCGAGGTGATGTCCATGACGCTGACGGACCGGCTGAACCGGGCCACCTACCTGCTGGACAACGGGCCGGACAAGCCTGCGGTGATCCTGCTCTCCTACACCTGGAATGACGACGCGCTCAAATGGCTGGCCCTGGACGCGGACCAGAGGACGGAACTGATGCTGCACTCGCTCGCGCAGATCTACCCGGGCGTGGACATTGCCAGCCACATCGTGGGCCAGCCCATCACAGTCTCCTGGGAAGCGGACCCCAACTTCATGGGGGCCTTCAAAGCCAACCTGCCGGGGCACTACCGCTACCAGCAGCGGCTGTTCAGCCACTTTAAGCAGGACCAGCTCCCGGAGCAGCAGCGGGGCATCTTCCTGGCTGGGGACGACGTGTCCTTTACTGCGGGCTGGGCCGAAGGCGCCGTTACCACCGGGCTGAACGCGGCCTGGGGAGTCGTCCGGCACCTCGGCGGGTCATCGGCCGCCGGCAACCCGGGTCCGGGCGATCTGCTGGCGGAATTGGGCCCGATCTCCCTGGACTGAGCTCCCTGGACCGAGCCGTCTGGATGAGGGTCCTTAGCCGTGCATTTCGAGGTGCGCCCGGGCCAGCTCCCGGTAGTGTGCCGCGTTCTGCTGGACGCCGGCGAACTCCTCGTCGCTGAGTTCGCGGCGGACCTTTGCCGGCACCCCGGCGACCAGCGAACGCGGCGGAATGATGGTTCCTTCCAGCACCACAGCGCCGGCTGCGACCAGTGACCCTGCCCCGATGACGGCGCCGTTGAGGATGGTGGCGCTCATGCCGATCAGGCAGTCGTCCTCGACCGTGCAGCCATGGACGACGGCGCTGTGCCCAACGCTGACCCGGGCGCCCACGGTGCAGGGGAAGCCCGGGTCAGCGTGCAGGACCACGTTGTCCTGCAGGTTGCTGCCGGCGCCGACGCTGATTGCGGCGGTGTCTGCCCGAACGGATACGCCATAAAACGCGCTTGAGTTTTCCGCGAGGGTCGCTTTGCCGATCACGGAGGCGCTCGGCGCGATGAAAACGGAGTTATGGACAGCCGGGGTGTCCCCGGCGAAAGCGTAAATGGGAGCCATGCCTCCAGCCTAGGACACGGACCTCCCCAACTGACTCGCAGCAGGGGTCGTTTTGAGCGCCCAAAACGACCCCTGCTGCGAGTCAGTTGGGTCAGGCGGGGGAGCGGAGGACTGTTACGCCTTCGCCGGGGCGTACGACGGCGATCGGCGCCCCGGGTGCCGCCACGCGGCCCAGTTCGCTCACGACGTCGTCCCATTCCGCCGGGGGCAGGCCCGCCAGGGCCTCGACCGCCCACACCGACGGGAACGCCGAGTCGGCAAAGGGCAGTGCGCGGGCCCCTGCGACCGAAGCCTCCAGCCCGTGGGCCCGGGCCGCATGGATGTTCTCCTCGGACCGGTCCACGCCGGTGAAATGGATGCCGGACTGGACAAAACGCAGTCCGTCCGCGCCCCGGCCGCAGTCAAGGCCCAGCACGCCGTCGCGGCTTTCGGCCTTGAGCAGGGCCAGGAACTCGGTCAGTGGGTCCTGCGGGGAAAATACCATACCCCTATTCAATGTCCGGGATCAGCTGAAAACAACCGTCCGGTTCCCATCCAACAGGACCCGGTGTTCGGCATGCCACTGCACCGCCTGGGCCAGGGTGCGGCCCTCCACGTCCCGGCCCATCTGGACAAACTGCCCGGCGGTACCCCGGTGGTCCACCCGGATGACTTCCTGTTCGATGATCGGGCCCTCGTCCAGGGCTGCCGTCACGTAGTGTGCGGTGGCACCGATGAGCTTCACGCCGCGGGCGTGCGCCTGGTGGTAGGGCTTGGCGCCCTTGAAGGAGGGCAGGAAGGAATGGTGGATGTTGATGGCCTTGCCGGTCAGCTGCTGGCACAGTTCGTCGGAGATGATCTGCATGTACCGGGCCAGGACCGTCAGTTCGATGTTGTGCTGGGCCATCAGCGTTCTGAGCTCATCCTCGGCCTGGACCTTGGTCTCGGGCGTGACGGGGATGTGGTGGAAGGGGATGCCGTAGAACTCTGCGAGGCCGGCGAGGTCGCAGTGGTTGGACACGATGGCCGGGATCTCGATGGGCAGGGTGCCGGAGCGCTGCAGGAACAGCAGATCGTTGAGGCAGTGTGCTGAGGTACTGGCCATCAGCAGGGTGCGGATCTTGCGGCCGGCCGGATTGAGTCTCCACTGCATCTCGAACGCCTGGGCAACCGGCTCCAGCGCCGCGTAAAGTTCCGGCTGGGAGACCGCCGTCGTGGCCTCGACGCGCATAAAAAACGTGCCAGTGCTTTGGCTGCCGTACTGCTGCGAGTCGGTAATATTGCAGCCCGCAACGAGCAGGGCGCCTGCGACGGCGTGCACGATTCCGGGGCGGTCCGGGCAGGAGAGAGTCAGGATATACGAAGTGGTCAGCTGGTCGTCAGTCACGGAAGTCAAGCCTACCCGCGCTCGCTCGCGGGCTGGGCCCGGGCCGCGGCCCTGGGGTACTCTGGAACCGTCGCAACTGGCGTTGGGTGGCTAACCACCAGGGAGCGGCACTGACGAAGACCACGGATCGTACGCCTGGGCCGAGGGTTATGTTTTCCGGTTGGCAGCGCCTTGCTGCCGGCCCGCGTCGGCACCCGCTTGGGGGTGCCGGTACCTTTTTTACGTCCCCGTCCGCGGAGGCCGTCATCAAGGGGCGCCGTCGCGGACCAGCCGGTAACCTGACCTTTAAGCAGTTCCCGTTGCCTAGCCAGGAGTTCCCCGTGACCACCTCCCTTAGCCTGTCGTCCGCCGTGAGCAACCAGCCACTTGCCGAACTTGACCCTGAAATCGCCGCAGTCCTCGCCCAGGAGCTGGGCCGCCAGCGCGGCACCCTGGAAATGATTGCCTCCGAGAACTTCGCCCCGCGCGCTGTGATGGAAGCCCAGGGCTCAGTCCTGACCAACAAGTACGCCGAGGGCTATCCCGGGCGCCGCTACTACGGCGGCTGCGAATACGTCGATATCGCCGAGCAGCTCGCGATCGACCGCGTCAAGGAACTTTTCGGCGCCGAATACGCCAACGTCCAACCGCACTCCGGCGCCCAGGCCAACGCCGCGGCGCTCTCCGCGATGATCACCCCGGGGCAAAAGATCCTCGGCCTGTCACTGGCCCACGGCGGCCACCTGACCCACGGCATGAAACTCAACTTCTCCGGCAAGCTCTACGAGGTTGCCGCCTACCAAGTCGAGGAAGAGAGCTTCCGGATCGACATGGACAAACTCCGCGAGCAGGCGATCGCGGAGAAACCCCAGGTCATCATCGCCGGCTGGTCCGCTTACCCGCGCCAGCTGGACTTCGCGGCCTTCCGCTCGATCGCCGATGAGGTCGGCGCGCTGCTCTGGACCGACATGGCGCACTTCGCCGGCCTCGTGGCCGCCGGCCTGCACCCCAGCCCGGTCCCGCACTCCGACGTCGTCACCTCCACCGTGCACAAGACCCTCGCCGGCCCCCGCTCCGGCGTAATCCTGGCCAAAAAGGAGTGGGCCAAAAAAATCAACTCCAACGTCTTCCCGGGCCAGCAGGGCGGACCGCTTATGCACGTCATCGCCGCCAAGGCCGTTGCGTTCAAGATCGCCGGCACGGAGGAATTCAAGGAGCGCCAGCAGCGCGTCCTGGAAGGCGCCCGGATCATCGCCGACCGCCTGAACCAGGCCGATGTGTCCGACGCCGGCGTCTCCGTCCTCACCGGGGGCACCGACGTGCACCTGGTCCTGGTGGACCTGCGGAACTCCCAGCTCGACGGCCAGCAGGCGGAGGACCTCCTGCACTCGGTCGGCATCACGGTCAACCGCAACGCCGTGCCGTTCGACCCCCGCCCGCCAATGGTCACCTCGGGCCTGCGCATCGGCACCCCGGCCCTGGCCACCCGCGGCTTCGGCGCCGAGGAGTTCACGGAGGTCGCCGAGATCATCGCCACCGCGCTGAAGTCCGGCTCCGCCGCCGACATCGAGGCGCTCCAGTCCCGCGTGGACAAGCTCGCCGCCGACTTCCCGCTGTACCCGCAGCACGAGCAGTGGTAGGCCATGACTTCTGCAGAGACTGCACAAACGGCTGAACGGGCGCAGATCCTGGACGGCAAAGCCACCGCCGCCATCATCAAGGCCGAACTGACCGAACGCGTGGCCGCGCTCAAGACCCGGGGCATCGTGCCGGGCCTGGGCACCATCCTCGTGGGCTCCGACCCGGGCAGCACCTGGTACGTCGGCGGCAAGCACAAGGACTGTGCCGAGGTGGGCATCACGTCCATCCGGCGTGACCTGCCGGCGGAAACCACTCAGGAAGAGCTCCTGGCCGTGGTCCGGGAGCTCAACGGAAACCCGGAGTGCACCGGCTACATCATCCAGCTCCCGCTGCCCAAGCACATCGACCAGGACGTCATCCTGGAGGCCATGGATCCGGACAAGGACGCCGACGGCCTGCACCCGATGAACCTCGGCCGGCTCGTGGCCAACGTCAGCGGGCCGATGAAGTCCCCGCTGCCGTGCACGCCCAAGGGTTGCGTGGAGCTGCTCACCCGGCACGGCATCAGCCTCAACGGCAAGCGCGTGCTCGTGGTTGGCCGCGGCGTCACGATCGGCCGCCCGGTGGGGCTGCTGCTCACCCGGAAGGACGTCAACGCCACTGTCATCCTGGCCCACACCGGCACGGTGGACCTGCCCGCCGAACTCCGCCGGGCCGACGTTGTGATTGCCGCGGCTGGCCAGCCGCACATGATCAAGGCGGCGGACCTCAAGCCGGGCGCCATCGTGCTCGACGTCGGCGTGAGCCGCGTCGACGACGGCTCCGGGAAGGCCGTCGTCACCGGAGACGTGGACCCCGCAGCTGCCGACGTCGCTGCTTGGCTGTCCCCGAACCCCGGGGGAGTGGGCCCGATGACCCGAGCCATGCTGCTGGCCAACGTGGTGGAAACCGCGGAACGCCGGCTGCACGGCTAACCCTCGGGGACGCCGTCAACTGAACCGCATCCCACCCAACTGACTCGCAGATCAGGCCGTTTTGGGCGCTCAAAACGGCCTGAACTGCGAGTCAGTTGGGTTTCGGCAAATGGATGGACTTTTTTACGAAAAGACTCTTTCATAGTTCGGCGGTTTCCACTACCGTGATTTGGGTGCCTGAACTAGTCTCAAAAGAATCCTCAGCCAAGGAAGCCTCTCAACAGGACGCACCATTGAGCCGCCCCGCCGAATCCGCCCCGCAGTATGTGATCACTGCCGAGAACCTGACGAAGCGCTACGGCGATGTCGTCGCCGTCGACGGTATCTCCTTCGCCGTCCCCGCCGGCGAGGCGTTTGGCCTGCTCGGCCCCAACGGCGCGGGCAAGTCCACCACCATGAAGATGATCGGCGGGGTGTCCCGGCGGACCTCCGGGAGCCTGAGCATCATGGGCCTGGACCCGGACCAGAACGGTCCGGAGGTGCGTGCCCACCTGGGCGTCGTCCCGCAGCAGGACAACCTCGACGAGGAACTCAAGGTCCGGGACAACCTCCTGGTCTACGGCCGCTACTTCGGCCTGCCGATGAGCTACCTCAAGCCCAAAGCCGATGAACTGCTGGAGTTCGCCCAGCTCACCGACAAGGCCAAGTCCAAGGTGGACGCGCTCTCCGGCGGCATGAAGCGCCGGCTGACGATCGCACGCTCCCTAATCAACGAACCCCGGATCCTGCTCCTGGATGAACCCACCACCGGGCTGGACCCGCAGGCGCGGCACATCCTCTGGGACCGGCTGTTCCGGCTCAAGGAGCAGGGTGTCACCCTGATCCTCACCACGCACTACATGGACGAGGCCGAGCAGCTCTGCGACCGCCTGATCGTGGTGGACAAGGGCAGGATCATGGCCGAGGGTTCGCCCGCCAGCCTGATCCGCGAATACTCCACCCGTGAAGTCCTGGAATTGCGCTTCGGCTCGGAACGCAACGCCACCATCGGTGCCGAACTCGAAGGCATCGGCGAACGGCTCGAAACCCTGCCGGACCGTGTCCTCATCTACGCCCACGACGGCGAGGCCGCCCTCGAAGAGGTCTCCGCCCGCGGGTTGCGGCCGGTGACGTCGCTGGTGCGCCGGTCCTCGCTCGAAGACGTTTTCCTGCGGCTGACCGGCAGGAGCCTCGTTGAGTAGGTCGGTGACGACGCCGGCTCCCGCACTGCGCGCCCATTCGCCGGAGGTCTCGGCCGCCCGCGCCCGGCGCTGGGGCTCGCTCTACTTCGCCGAGCACGTCCTCCGGGTGATGAAGAGCTACGGCTGGACCATCGTTATGTACGGCGTCGGGCAGCCAGTCGCCTACCTCTTCGCCATGGGCGTAGGGCTCGCAAGCCTCGTAGACACCAGCAGCACCGCAACCTTCGGCGGCGTCAGCTACCTGGTCTTCATTGCTCCGGCCCTGCTGGTCTCGGCCGCGGTCATGACGGCCGCCAGCGAATTGACCTTCCCGATCATGGACGGTTTCAAGTGGCGCCGCGTCTTCTACGGGCCGCACGCGTCGCCGTTGACGCCGGAGCAGATTGCCCTCGGACAGATCATCGCCGTCACTGTGCGTTTCGTGCTGCAGTCCGCGATCTACTTCGCCGTCATTGCGCTGTTCGGGGCGTCGCCGAGCGGCTGGGGCTGGGTCTCGATCCTGGTAGCCACCCTCGCGGGTTTGGCTTTTGGATTGCCGCTGATGGCCTACGCGGCTTCGATCAAGCAGGACAAAGGCCAGTTCGCCATGGTCATGCGGTTTATCGTGATGCCGCTGTTCCTGTTTTCGGGCACCTTCTTCCCGCTGGACTCGCTGCCCCTCGCCGTGCGCTGGATCGGCTGGATCTCACCGATCTGGCACGGCACCGAACTTGGCCGGGTCTTCAGCTACGGCTACCCGGAGGCCCCGTTGCTGACCATCGCGCACGTCGTTTTCCTGCTGGCCCTCACGGTGCTCGGCTGGGTCCTGACCAAACGCCGGTTCATCAGGAGGATGGCCGGATGAGCGCCGTCACCACCAGCCACAGCGCCACCGAGGCCGCACGCAACCGGAAGTTCGGGCCGCTCTACTCCCGGAACGTGCGCGCCGTCGTCGCCCGCGGGCTGATGGCCACTAAGAGCAGCAACTGGATGGTCATGCTCTCCGGCTTCTTCGAGCCCGTGCTGTACCTGATTGCCATGGGCGTGGGCCTGGGCGCCATTGTGGGCCCGGTGCAGGGCCCGGGCGGCGGGGAGATTTCCTATGCCGCCTACATCGCGCCGGCCCTGCTGGCCGTGTCCGCCATGAACGGGGCCGTCTACGACTCGACCTGGAATGTCTTCTTTAAGATGAACTTCGCCAAGCTGTACCAGGGCATGCTTTACACCTCCCTGGGCCCGCTGGACGTCGCCATGGGGGAGATCTTCCTGGCCCTGCTGCGCGGCCTGATGTACGCCACCGGGTTCACCGCAGTTATGGGCCTTATGGGGCTGATCACCACGCCGTGGGCCGTCCTTATGATCCCGGCCGCCGTGTTGATCGCGTTCGGTTTCGCGAGCTTCGGGATGGGCATCACGAGCTTTATGAAGACGTTCCAGCAGATGGACTGGATCAACTTCGTTATGTTGCCGATGTTCCTGTTCAGCGCCACCTTCTACCCGCTCAGCGTCTACCCGCAGTACATCCAGTGGCTCATCCAGGCGATGCCGCTGTGGCACGGCGTGGAACTGCTCCGGCAAATCAGTGTGGGAGCCTTCACCCCGGCAACAGCTGTGCACATCGGCTACTACCTCGTGATGATCGCCTGCGGCCTGCTGCTGACCACCGGCCGGCTGCGCCGGCTGTTCCTCAAGTAGGGCCGGAGCGTTCGCCCCGGGTGGAAGCGGCCCGGGGCCGTGCGGGGATTTGCGATAATAGGCTCATGCAATCTCTGGGCAACCCCGCGTCTTCCAAGCCGTCCGCGAACAGCACCAAGTTCTCCATGCTCCGCATCAGCGGACCCGGGATGATGGTCTTTATCATCGCCTTTGTCGTCGCGGTCATCTTTGCCGCGAACCAGAACGACGTCGTCGGCTGGCTTGTGGCGATCATCGCCGGCTTCTGGCTCGCCCTGGCTTCCTTTGTGGTCTTCAGTATCCAGAAGGCCGCCAAGAAGGCCGGAGCCAAGATCACTGAAGCGCAGAACGCCTTCAACGCCGCGGCCGGCCGCGCGCCGTCGTCGGGCAGTGTTGACCATGGCAGCACCCGGCGCGTCGAGGTCCGCCGCGATGCCGATGAAGTCCGGGACCTGAAACTCGACCACTCGTTCAAGATCGTCCAGGTCCAGGTCCGCGTCGTCGAGCAGGAACGGGAGAAGGGCGCCGCCGCGGATCAGGACACGATCCGCCGGGCGCTGGAGACCATCGAGATCACTGCCACCAACGCCCGGGACATGATCAAGTCCGCCGGCACCGACGAACCTGTCGCCGGAACCATTGTCGACTAGAGTGGATCGGGTGAGTTCGGCATTGAAGAAGGACAACCTTCGCATCGCATCGGTCAACGTCAATGGCCTCCGTGCCGCGTATAGGAATGGCATGGCGGAATGGCTTGAGCCCCGCGAAGTGGACATTCTCTGCCTGCAGGAAGTCCGCGCGCCGGACGCGATCGTCCGTCAGCTGCTCGGCGAGGGATGGTTCATCCTGCACGCGGAAGCCGAAGCCAAGGGCCGCGCCGGCGTCGCCATAGCCGCCCGGACCGAACCCCTGCAGACCCGGGTGGGCATTGGGGACGACTACTTCGCCACCGCCGGCCGCTGGGTCGAAGCCGACTTCGCGGTCCGCAACGCCGCTGGCGAAGCCTCGCAGCTGACAGTCGTCAGCGCCTACGTGCACTCCGGCGAGGCCGGGACCCCAAAGCAGGACGACAAGTTCCGGTTCCTTGACGTGATGCTCAACCGGCTTCCCGAGCTGGGCAAACACAGCGACCACGCCCTCGTGGTGGGCGACCTCAACGTCGGCCACACGCAACTGGACATTCGAAACTGGAAGGGCAACGTCAAACGTGCCGGCTTCCTGCCGGAGGAACGGGCGTACTTCGACCGGTTCTTCGGCGCGGACATCGGCTGGAAGGATGTCCACAGGGGCCTGGCGGGCAACGTAGACGGCCCCTACACTTGGTGGTCGCAACGGGGACAGGCCTTCGACAACAACACCGGCTGGCGCATTGACTACCACATGGCCACGCCCGCTCTCGCGGCGGCCGCAGTCTCAGCCGTTGTTGACCGTGCACCGTCCTGGGACACCCGCTTCTCCGACCACGCCCCGCTGGTAGTGGACTACCGGCTCTAGTCTTAAGGCCCCACGAATGACTTCTCCCTCCACTGTGACCCCGGTCGACGATGCTGCCACCGAAACCGCCTCCCCTGCCTCCGCCGCCCCCACTACCGGGGTCCGGCAGCGCATCCTCTCCGGCATGCAGCCTTCGGCAGATTCCCTGCACCTGGGCAATTACCTCGGCGCCCTGGTGAATTGGGTCCGGATGCAGGATGAGTTCGACGCTATCTTCTTCATCCCGGACCTGCACGCAATCACGGTTCCGCAGGACCCTGCCGAGCTGGCCCACCGCACCCGGGTCACGGCCGCGCAGTACATCGCCGGCGGCGTGGACGTGGACAAGTGCACGCTCTTCGTCCAGTCCCAGGTACCCGAGCACGCCCAGCTGGCCTGGGTGCTGAACTGCATCACCGGCTTCGGCGAGGCCTCCCGGATGACCCAGTTCAAGGACAAGGCCTCACGGCACGGCTCGGACCAGGCCAGCGTCGGCCTGTTCACCTACCCGGTCCTGCAGGCCGCGGATATCCTCCTCTACCAGCCGCACGGTGTGCCGGTAGGAGAAGACCAGCGGCAGCACGTGGAACTCAGCCGCGACCTGGCCCAGCGCTTCAATTCCCGCTTCGGCGAGACCTTCAACGTTCCGGCGCCCTTCATCCAGAAGGAATCGGCGAAAATCTACGACCTGCAAAACCCCACAGCCAAGATGTCCAAGTCGGCCGAATCACCAGCCGGGCTAATCAACCTGCTGGATGAGCCCAAGGTCATCACCAAGCGGATCAAATCCGCGGTCACGGACGCGGAGACGGAGATCCGGTTCGACCGCGAGGCCAAGCCCGGGGTTTCGAACCTCCTGACCATCTACTCGGCGATCACCGGGCAAAGTGTGGATGCCCTTGTCGCTGCGTACCAGGGCAAAATGTACGGCCACCTGAAGGTCGACCTCGCCGAGGTGGTGGCAGATCGACTCACCCCCATCCGGGACCGGGCGAACGAATTGCTGGATGACCCCGCGGAGCTGGACCGGCTGCTGGCACTCGGCGCCGACAAGGCCCGAGAGATTGCCTCGGTCACCCTGCGCGACGTGTACGCCAAGGTGGGGTTCCTGCCCTACGCCGGAGCCCAGGGAGTCCGCTAGCGCAATGTCCTCCGTCAGCAGAGTCACCGCCAACGAGCCGGCACGTGCCACGGCGCGTGCCGGCAGCGGCACGGGTTCCGGGAGCCAGGACGCCGAGGGCAATGGACACCGCGGCGAGGGCATCAGTATCGGTGTGATCCTGGGGTTTCCGGAGGCTATCGCCGAGGAACTTCAGCGCTGGCGGGCGTCCTTCGGTGACCCCATGGCGGGTGTCATCCCGGCCCACATCACGCTGGTGACGACCACCACGACCCGGGACTGGGACGCGACCCGGAAACATGTCCGGGCCATCGCGAGCAGGCAGGAGCCCTTCCACGTGACCATCGCCGGGACGGGCTCCTTCCGGCCGGTGTCCCCGGTGGTCTTCCTGAACGTCGAGGATGGATTCGGCGATTGCGTGAGCCTGCACGAGCGGCTTCAGGCAGGTCCGTTGGAGCGGGAGCTGCCATTCGAGTACCACCCGCACGTTACTGTGGCCCATGACGTCGCGCCGGAAAGCCTTGATGAGGCCGAAACGGCGCTCAAGGATTACCGGGCGACGTTCCCGGTCGCTAGCATGGGACTCTACGAACACGACCAGAACGGTATCTGGCAGCTACGGGAAGAACTGGACTTTGGGACCGAATTCGACATCGACCGAGGCGAGGACGGGGCCCCAGACGCCCGCTGAACCACCCCTACCGACCGATCTGGCCGGGCTACGGCTGGAAGTCATCCGCAAGAGGCTCGAGTGGGGCAAGGCGCGGCGCTCCGGCGGCGGGACGGCGGCGCTGCTGGCAATGCTGCCGTGGCTGATCGCCCGGCTCAACACCCTTCGCCCGCTGCGTGCGTTCCAGCACTACAACCGCCAGCACGGGCCGCTGATGAGCGCCGGCATCGGGTTCCGGATGTTCTTCTCCATCACCGGTCTGCTGGCCACCGGCTTCTCCCTCGCGGGCCTGTTCCTAAGCGGACAGCCCGCGCTGCTGGACCAAATCATCAAGAGTGTGGCCACAGCCGCACCGGGCCTGCTGCAGGTCGACGGCGGCGAGGGCCTGGTGGATCCCAAGAAACTGCTGAACCCCTCCGGCCTCGGCTGGACTGCTGTGATCGCCGCCGGGGTGACCGTTTTCACCGCCCTGGGCTGGATCAGCGGCATTCGCGACGGCGTGCGCGGCATGATGGGATGGGGTCCCCGCACTATCAACCCGGTCCTGCAAATACTGCGCGACGCGGGCATCCTGCTGCTGCTCGGAGTGGCCCTTGTGATCAGCTCGGCGGCCTCGCTGGTTTTCGGCACCGCTGCCGACTGGGTGGCCGAGCAGCTGAGCCTCGATCCGCTGATCGCCTGGCCGCTGACGACGTCCGTGACGATTGTGGTGCCGCTGCTGCTGGGTTGGGGAACCGCCTTGATTATGTTCCGGCTGGCCGCGGGGCTTAAAGCGGCCCGGCGCTCACTGCTGGAAGGGACCCTCATCGCAGCGGCCGGCACCACAGTGCTGCAGATCTTCAGCACCCAGCTACTGGCCAGCGCGGGAAAGAACCCCATCCTGGCGCCCTTCGCCATCATCATCGGCCTGCTCATCTGGTTCAACCTGGTCAGCCAGGTGTACGTTGTCAGCGCCGCATGGGTGTCGGTCCGGGAGAAGGACCTCAAGCTGCAGCCGGCCAGCACCAGGACCGGGTGGGGCGCCCGCCGGGTCCAGCCGGGCAAGACGCCCGTGGACGCCGGGGAAACCCGCCGCCCGGTCCCGGCTACGAGGTGGCGTCGAGGTACTGGTCGGCCCAGGCTGAAATAATCCGCGCCGCCCGCGCCGCCTGGCCCTTGCCGGTCAGGAGGTGGTCGCTCCCCTCCAGCGACACAAAGCTGCGCGGGTGGCGGGCCGTCTGGAAGATGGTGCTTGCGTTTTCGATGCCCACGGTGTTGTCGGTGGGGGAGTGCAGCACCATCAGCGGTTTGTGCAGCTGCCGGATGCAGTCCGTCAGGTCCGCCTGTTCCAGGTCCTCCACAAAATGCCGCCGGATCTCCACCCGTTTGCCGCCCAGGTCCACTTCGGCGCTGCCCTCGTTGAGGATCCGGTCCAGCGCCGAGTCAAAGACGTGTGCCACATGCTTGGGCGAGAACGGGGCGCCCACTGTGGCAACGGCGTCGAGTTCCGGGATCTCCCGCGCGGCCGCCAGCACAGCGGCCCCGCCAAAGGAATGACCCACCAGCAGCGACACCGGACGGCCCGCCAGGCGCATAAACTCGGCCGCCTTGACGGTGTCCGCCACCTTGTGGCTAAAGGATCCCTCCGACCATAAGCCTGCGGATTCGCCCAGGCCCAGGTTGTCGAAGCGGAGCATGCCCACCCCGTTGTCCGCCAGCTCCTTGCACATCCTCGACGCCGAGGGGCTGTCCTTGCCCAGCGTAAAGCCGTGCGAGAACACACCCCAGCCTTTCACCGCGCCGTCGGGGACATCAATAATGCCGGAGAGGGTTTCCCCGGTGGAACCTTGGAAGGAGACCTTTTCGGAGCGGGACACGGGAACCTTTCGATGGTGGGGCCGACGACGACGGCGCCCCCAACCGCAAAGGTGGGAGGCGCCGTCGTCGTTTGTGCTGTGAAGCGGTTGCTAGATCTTGCGGGACAGGATTGCCTGCTTGACCTCGGCGATTGCCTGCGTGACCTGGATGCCGCGCGGGCATGCCTCGGTGCAGTTGAAGGTGGTGCGGCAACGCCACACACCTTCCTTGTCGTTGAGGATCTCCAGGCGCATGTCGCCTGCGTCATCCCGGGAATCGAAGATGAAGCGGTGCGCGTTGACGATCGCTGCCGGGCCGAAGTACTGGCCGTCGGTCCAGAAAACCGGGCAGGACGAGGTGCACGCGGCGCAGAGGATGCACTTGGTCGTGTCATCGAACCGCTCGCGGTCCTCGGCCGACTGCAGGCGTTCCTTGGTGGGCTCATGGCCGCGGTTGATCAGGAACGGCATCACCTCGCGGAAGGACTGGAAGAACGGTTCCATGTCCACAATCAGGTCCTTTTCCACCGGAAGACCCTTGATCGGCTCGACGGTGATGGGCTTGGAGGTATCCAGGTCCTTCAGCAGCGTTTTGCAGGCAAGGCGGTTGCGGCCGTTGATGCGCATGGCATCGGAGCCGCAGACACCGTGTGCACAGGAGCGGCGGAAGGAGACGCTGCCGTCGATTTCCCACTTCACCTTGTGCAGGGCGTCCAGGACGCGGTCCGTGCCGTACATGGTGACGTGGAAGTCGTCCCAGGTGGACTCGTCGGAGACCTCCGGGTTGTAGCGGCGCACCCGCAGGTGGACGTCGAAGGACGGAATGTCTCCGCCGCCGCCGATGTGGGCGGGCAGTTCGATCTTGGAAGCTGGCTCAGCGAGTTCAGCGGTCATCTTAGTACTTCCTCACCATCGGCTCGTAGCGCGTAAAGACCACCGGTTTGGTGGAGAGACGGATGCCCGCAATAGCCTCCGCGGAACCATCCGCCGGAGCATGCTCATCCTTGTACGCCATGGAGTGTTTCATGAATTTTTCGTCGTCGCGCTCGGGGAAGTCCTCGCGGAAGTGGCCGCCGCGGGATTCCTCGCGGTGCAGGGCCGCCACGGTCATAACCTTGGCCAGTTCCAGCAGGAAGCCCAACTCCACGGCTTCGAGGAGGTCCAGGTTAAAGCGTTTGCCCTTGTCCTGGACACTGATCCGCTGGTACCGCTCCTCGAAGGACGCAATGTCAGACAGGACCTGGTTCAGGGTCTCTGCGGTGCGGAACACCTGCATGTTGGCGTCCATCGTGTCCTGCAGTTCCTTGCGGATCGCAGCAACCTTCTCAGTGCCGTCAGCGGTGCGGACGTGGTTGAGCAGGTCCAGTGTGTAGGCCTCCGGGTCGCCGGGAAGATCAACGAAATCGGCGGTCTTGGCGTACTCGGCGGCGGCAATGCCGGCGCGCTTGCCGAAGACGTTGATGTCCAGCAGCGAGTTGGTGCCCAGGCGGTTGGAGCCGTGCACCGAGACGCAGGCGACCTCGCCGGCCGCGTAAAGGCCCGGGACAACGGTGTTGTTGTCCTGGAGCACTTCGGCGCTGATATTGGTGGGAATGCCGCCCATGGCGTAGTGCGCCGTCGGGAAGACCGGTACCGGCTCCGTGTACGGCTCGACACCGAGGTAGGTGCGGGCGAACTCGGTGATGTCCGGCAGCTTGGCGTCGATATGTGCCGGCTCAAGGTGCGTCAGGTCCAGCAGGACGTAGTCCTTGTTCGGGCCGCAACCGCGTCCCTCACGGACTTCGTTGGCCATGGAGCGGGCCACGATGTCGCGGGGTGCGAGGTCTTTGATGGTGGGGGCATAGCGCTCCATAAAGCGCTCACCTTCGGAGTTGCGCAGAATCGCTCCTTCGCCGCGGGCGGCCTCGGAGAGGAGGATGCCCAGGCCGGCGAGGCCTGTCGGGTGGAACTGGAAGAACTCCATGTCCTCCAGCGGGATGCCGCTGCGGAAGGCAATGCCCATGCCGTCACCGGTGAGGGTGTGGGCATTGGAGGTGGTTTTGAAGACTTTGCCCGCGCCGCCCGTGGCGAAAACCACCGACTTGGCCTGGAAGACATGCAGTTCACCGGAGGCAAGGTCGTAGGACACAACGCCGGAAACGCGCTTTTGCTTGTACGGCGTGCCGTCTTTGCGGACAGCGTCTTCCTCGACGGTCAGGAGGTCAAGGACGTAGTACTCGTTGTAGAACTCAACGTTGTGCTTGACGCAGTTCTGGTACAGGGTCTGCAGGATCATGTGGCCGGTGCGGTCAGCGGCGTAGCAGGCGCGGCGGACCGGAGCCTTGCCGTGATCGCGGGTGTGGCCGCCGAAACGGCGCTGGTCAATCCGGCCTTCGGGCGTGCGGTTGAACGGCAGGCCCATCTTTTCCAGGTCCAGGACGGCGTCGATTGCTTCTTTGGCCATCACCTCGGCCGCGTCCTGGTCAACCAGGTAGTCGCCGCCCTTGATCGTGTCAAAGGTGTGCCATTCCCAGTTGTCTTCCTCGACGTTCGCCAGGGCTGCGCACATGCCGCCCTGCGCCGCACCGGTGTGGGAGCGGGTGGGGTACAGCTTGGTCAGTACCGCTGTTCGGGCGCGCTGACCGGATTCGATCGCCGCGCGCATCCCGGCGCCACCGGCACCGACGATGACGACGTCGTACTTATGGACCTGCATACCAGACGCTCTTTCTCTCAAAATTCGCTTACAACACCGGCCGGCGGAGCCGGGCCGGTGACATCTCGTGGACCTGCCGTACCTGCACCGGGCAGGGACGGGTCGGTTGCCGCTGGGGCCGCGCCGTTAGGGCGCCGGGCAGAAGCCGCCAGGCAGCTGGACACCGTTGACCACAGGGCACGGATCAAAGGTGAAGATGACCAGGGTGCCCAGGATGATGATGGCGGTGGTGGCGGCGTACAGCACGATCTTCAGCCACAGTCGTGTGGCGTCCTTTTCGGCGTAGTCGTTGATGATGGTCCGCACACCGTTGGTGCCGTGCAGCATGGCCAGCCACAGCATCGCCAGGTCCCAGATCTGCCAGAACGGGTCAGCCCATTTACCGGCCACAAAACCGAAGTCGATCGCGTGGATTCCCTCGCCCACCATCAGGTTGACAAAAAGGTGGCCGAAGATCAGCACAACCAGGACAACGCCGGAAAGCCGCATAAAGAGCCAGGCGATCATTTCGAAGTTGCCTTTTGAACTGCCGTTGCGGCGGTACTGCGGCGCAATCCGGTTGCTGCCGACCTTTGGGCTGCGCGGGCTCTGAATCTGCGTTGCACTCATGGCTAGTGGCCTCCAAGGGCGAGGGACAGGTGGCGGATGGAGAAGCCAACCATAACGACTGCCCAGAGGATGAGCACCGTCCATAGCATCTGGCGCTGGTACTTGGCGCCCTTCTTCCAGAAATCGACGGCGATGACCCGCAGGCCGTTAAAGGCGTGGAAGACGATCGCTGCGACGAGGCCCGTTTCACCCAGGGCCATCAGGGGGTTCTTGTAGGCACCGATCACGGCGGTGTAGGCCTCGGGGGATACACGCACCAATGAGGTGTCCAGTACATGGACCAACAAGAAGAAAAAAATCACTACACCAGTTATGCGGTGTCCAACCCAGGACCACATGCCTTCACGGCCGCGGTACAAGGTGCCAGCTGGTTTTGTCGGCACTGAATAAACCTCCCTGCAACACAGCGGCGCTGGCATGGGATCCACGCGGGGGGAACGCCTGCTGCGAGAGCACTCGTAAGCTCAAGCCTAAATCTAGGCTTCGCTCGCAGCTTATTCAATTCAGCCACCCGCTGGTGACGTCGCCCATCGGGGTTTTGGTCCGCTTTTGAGACGAACGGCACATTCCGCGCGGGAGTGAGGCGGGAGTGAGGCGGGAGGGTGGGCGGGGCCCGGACTGCTTCGGATCAGTGCCCGCAGCGGTGCCCGTTGCCTGCTCCGACGCCGGTTCAGGGCTCTGTGCGCCGGTGTCGGCTAAAGTAGCCGTGATGACTACAGACAAAGTGACAAGCCAGGACGCGCTGCAGGGTACGGCTCAGGGCCCGGCCCTGAGCCGGTTTATTGCGGTGATTCCGGCAGGCGGAGTGGGGACCCGCCTCTGGCCCCTGTCACGAGCGGCAGCCCCCAAGTTCCTTCATGACCTCACGGGCTCGGGCAGCACGCTGCTGAGATCGACGTACGACCGGCTGGAGCCGCTCGCCGGCAAGCACATGCTTGTGGTAACCGGGAAGGCGCACCGGGATGCAGTCTGCCGGCAGTTGCCCGAGATCGATGACGCGGACCTGGTGCTGGAGAGCGAGCCGAAGGACTCCGGCGCCGCCATCGGGCTGGCCGCCGCAATCCTGCACGAACGCGATCCGGACACCATCATGGGCTCCTTCGCCGCGGACCAAGTGATCAGCCCCGACGAGCTGTTCCATGCAGCCGTGCGGGAAGCCATCCATGCGGCCGCGGCCGGCAAGATCGTTACCATCGGCATTAAGCCAACCCACCCCTCCACTGGCTTCGGTTACATCCGGTCGGGCAAAAACCTCGGCGTCGACGGGGCCCCCAGTGCCCAGGCCGTTGTTGAGTTCGTGGAGAAGCCCAGCGAAGAGGTTGCCCAGGAGTACCTCGACAGCGGCGATTACGTCTGGAACGCCGGGATGTTTGTGGCTCCCGTCGCGCTGATGCTCAAACACCTCGAAGCCAACCAGCCCGAGCTCTACGCCGGCGTGCAGGAAATCGCCAAGGCCTGGGACACCCCGCAGCGCGACGAGGTCCAGGCCCGGGTCTGGCCCACCCTGCCCAAGATCGCCATTGACTACGCCGTGGCCGAACCGGCAGCCGCCGCGGGCGACGTCGCCGTCGTTCCCGGTACTTTCCGCTGGGACGACGTCGGTGACTTCGCCTCGGTGGGCCGGCTCAACAGCGCCAAGGAAGTTAAGGACGTGACAGTGATCGGTGAGGGCGCCCGCGTCTTCACCGAGGACGCCAGCGGTGTGGTGGTCTCCGACACCAAGCGTGTGATCGCCCTGATCGGGATCAAGGACGTGGTGGTGGTTGACACCCCGGATGCCCTGCTCGTGATGCACAAAGAGCATTCGCAGCGGGTCAAGCAGGCCGTTGATGCGCTCAAGGCCAGCGGCGACACGGACGTCCTCTAGCCTCGGGATCCGTAACGCACCGGCCGCGATGCAGCTATTTTATCTGCGCTCGCTAGAGTTATTGGGTGCGTAACTACTCTACTGAAGCTGAACCCACCACACTGGTGGGGCCGTGGCTCGAGCCTCTCCTGCCGGAGCTGATCGCCTTCCGCCGGGACCTGCATGCGCACCCCGAGCTTTCGTTCAAGGAGTTCCGCACCACGGACAAGCTGGCGCAGCGACTCGAGCAAGCTGGCCTCAAGCCGCGGCGCCTCGCCGGAACGGGCCTGACGGTGGACATCGGGGAGGGCCCGATCGCCACGGCCCTGCGCGGTGATATTGATGCCCTCCCCATCATCGAAGAGACGGGGCTTGCCTTCGCCTCGAAGAACCACGGTGTCACCCACGCCTGCGGCCATGATGTGCACACTGCCACCATGCTCGGCGCGGCGTTGGTCCTGCAGCGGATGCACCAGGAGTCGCCGCTGCGCGGCACCGTGCGGATCATTTTCCAGCCGGCCGAGGAAACCATGCCCGGCGGTGCGCAGAGCTGTATCGAGCAAGGCGTCCTGGAAGGGGTCCCCCGGATCCTGGCCTTGCATTGTGATCCCCGGATTGAGGTGGGCAAGATCGGCACCCGGATCGGCGCCATCACCTCCGCCTCGGACACGATCAAGATCGAACTGACCGGCCGTGGCGGCCACACTTCACGGCCGCACCTGACCGAGGAACTCGTCTTTGCCCTGGCACAGATCGCCGTTAACGTCCCGGCGGTGCTTTCCCGCCGGGTTGACGTGCGCAGCGGGGTGTCAGTGGTCTGGGGCCATATCTCGGCCGGTTCCGCGCCCAACGCAATCCCGGCCAGCGGCTACATGGCCGGCACCATGCGCTGCCTGGACCGCGACGCCTGGCACAGTGCCGGCGAGATCCTCGACGAGGTCATCCAGCAGATCGCGGCACCGTACGGCGTTGATGTGCACCTGGAACACACCCGAGGCGTGCCTCCCGTGGTGAACTCCGAACACGAAACCGCACTGATTGAAGCCGCGGCCCGTGCCGAAATCGGCGAAGGCGCAGTCGTCCTGACGCCCCAGTCCATGGGCGGTGAAGACTTTGCCTGGTTCCTGGCCGACCTTCCCGGCGCCATGATGCGGCTCGGCACCAAGACCCCCGGCGGCGAGGAGTACGATCTGCACCGCGGTGACTACATCCTGGATGAACGTGCCCTGGGCCTGGGTGTTAAGGTGCTTACGGCCGCTGCGCTGCGAACCCTGCGCGACCTCTAGCCGGCAGGCTTCCAAAGCCGGAGGTGGACACCTCGTTCCGGGCCGGGTAGATCGGCGGGAGCGAATGGCCACCAGGCCGGTTGAACGCAGTTAGCCCTCCCGCATTTGAATTGCGCACAATTGAGTTGTGCACAATTGAATTGTGGAGTATGTTTATTTCATGAGCGAAACACAGCACTCCGCGGACGCGGGCAGCCAGACCGCCGCACCCGACGCCGCCGGAATCGACGCCCCGCGCTTGAACCGCCAGGTGTGTTTCGCCATGTATTCCGCAACACGGGCCACGACGGCGGCGTATCGGCCGATGCTCGAAGAGCTTGGCCTGACCTACCCGCAGTACCTCGTCATGATGGTGCTGTGGGAAGCGCAGCCGCGCAGCGTCCGCGAGTTGGGGGCCGAGCTCGCACTTGATTCGGGAACGCTCTCGCCGCTGCTGAAGCGGCTTGAAGCCCTTGGCCTGGTGCGGCGTCTGCGCTCTTCGGCCGATGAGCGCCGCGTGGAGGTCTTCCTCACCGCTGACGGCGCTGCCCTGAGCGCGAAAGCCGCGGAAATCCCGCAGCGGCTCGCGGCGGCCGCCGGCCTGTCGGCTGTTGAACTCGACCAATTGCGTGACACCTTGGGCCGGCTCACCGCCGCACTGCAGGCACCCCGCTAGCCCGCACAATTTTTCCCGAATTTCCCGCCAACAGATTGGACCGCGCATGAAGACTCTATACACCGCCGAGGCGCTGGCCTCGGGCGAAGGCCGCGACGGCACCGCCGTCACCAAGGACGGCAAACTTAACGTCGCGCTGGCAAGCCCGGTGGAACTGGGCGGCAGCGGCGAGGGCACCAACCCCGAGCAGCTCTTTGCCGCCGGCTACGCAGCCTGCTTCCACTCCGCGCTGCGGCTCGTTGGCCGCCAGCAGCACGCCGACCTCACAGACTCCGCCGTCGCCGCGAAGATCCACCTGGGCGCCCTGGCCGATGGAGCCGGCTACGGCATCGCCGCAGAACTCGAGATCGCCCTGCCCGCCGTGGACCGGGCCACCGCCGAGGCCCTCGTGGCCAAGGCGCACGAAGTCTGCCCCTATTCCAATGCCACCCGTGGCAACATCACTGTCGACATCAACATCATGGAGGTAGCCGCATGAGCACCGACACCGAAACCACAGTCCTTCCCGCCGCCACGCGGGAGATCCAGCTGGCATCCCGGCCGCACGGCCGTCCCGTACCGGAGAATTTCCGCATCGCCGAGACGGCGCTGCCCGAACTGCAGGACGGCCAGGTCCTGGTCCGCAACCTCTTTATCTCCGTGGACCCCTACATGCGCGGCCGGATGAATGACGTCAAGTCCTACTCGGCGCCCTTTGCCTTGGACGTCGCGATGGAAGGCGGCGCCGTGGGCGAAGTAATCGCCTCCCGCTCCGCGGACCGTAAGGTGGGCGACGCCGTCGTCCATTCACTGGGATGGCGTGAATACGCCGTGCTCGACGCCGGAGCCACCTCGCCGGCCCGCACGGACCTGGCACCCGCCTCCGCGTTCCTCGGCGCGCTGGGGATGACCGGCCTGACGGCGTACGCGGGCCTGCTCAAGGTGGCCGATTTCAAGGCCGGCGACGCCGTTTTCGTCTCCGGCGCGGCCGGTGCCGTCGGCTCGCTGGTGGGACAGATTGCCAAGGCCATGGGCGCTTCCCGCGTGATCGGCAGCGCTGGGTCCCCGGAAAAGGTGGCCCGCCTGCTCGAACTCGGCTTCGATGCCGCCTTCAATTACCACGACGGACCCGTTGTTGACCAGCTCACCGCCGCCGCAGGCGAAGCGGGCATCGATGTGTACTTCGACAACGTCGGCGGCGAACACCTCGAAGCAGCCCTGAGTGTGCTCAACGTCGGTGGCCGGGTCGCCATGTGCGGCGCCATCGCGCAGTACAACTCAACCGAGCCCGCGACGGCCCCACGCAACCTTATGCTCGCCATCGGCAAGCAGC
Source organism: Arthrobacter sp. EM1 (assembly GCF_029964055.1). Lineage (NCBI taxonomy): Bacteria > Bacillati > Actinomycetota > Actinomycetes > Micrococcales > Micrococcaceae > Arthrobacter > Arthrobacter sp. EM1. The sequence continues at coordinate 624,614 of NZ_CP124836.1, forward strand.
TGACCCTCAAGGGCTTCCTGGTCGGCGGCTACTGGCAGCACATGAGCGAGTTTGTCCAGACCATGTCCGGTTGGATCGCGGACGGCACTGTCAGCTACGACGAGACCATCGTGGACGGACTCGAGAACGCACCGCAGGCCTTTATGGACCTCCTCGATGGTGCCAACACCGGCAAGATGCTGGTCCGGCTCTAACCGCACACCCCACCTGCCCGCAGGCCGCAAGCCCCGCACCGGAATCCACCCGGTGCGGGGCTTTTTGTCTACCGCTTGGTAACAAGTTCTCAACAATCTGGGAAATCCCTGTGAACTGCGGTACACGGACGTGTTACAGGACACTAAAGTTGCTTTCATCAGTGCGCTTCGGCGCAGTGCTGCGAAATCCATCAGTGAAAACAGCGTTTCAGCGGCAACCCCGCCAACAGACACTCATTGAGCTTCCGTCGTAGCGCCTACTCTTTTCTCCTGGAGGAAAATTGAAGAACTCTCTGCGTGCAACCTTCAAGCGCGGTTCGGTGGCAGGAGTCGCCACCGCCGGCGCGGCTGCGCTGCTCCTCACCGGTTGCGGGGCCGCACCGACAGCCAGCAGCAGTGCCTCCGCCTCGGCCAGCAACTACACCGGCTGCATCGTGTCCGACTCGGGCGGATTCGACGACCAGTCATTCAACCAGTCCTCCTACGAGGGGCTGAAGAAGGCCGAGAAGGATCTGGGCATCAAGGTCAACCAGGCCGAGTCCAAGACCAATAACGACTTCGAGCCCAACCTGCGGGCAATGGTCACGGCCGGCTGCGACCTGACAGTCACTGTCGGCTTCCTGCTCGGCGACGCCACCAAGGCCCAGGCCACGGCGAACCCGGACAAACACTTCGCCATTATCGACTTCGGCTATGACACCCCGATCAGCAACGTCAAGCCGATCATTTATGACACGGCCCAGGCCGCCTTCCTGGCGGGCTACCTCGCAGCCGGCACCACCAAGACCGGAACGGTCGCCACCTTCGGCGGTATCAAGATCCCCACCGTCACCATCTTTATGGACGGCTATGCCGACGGCGTCAAGTATTACAACGAGAAAAACGGCAAGACCGTGAAGGTGCTCGGCTGGGACAAGGCCAAGCAGGACGGTTCCTTCACCGGTGACTTCGAAAAGCAGGACAAGGGCAAGCAGTTCACCCAGAACTTCCTGGATCAGGGCGCTGACATCGTGATGCCCGTCGCCGGTCCGGTTGGCAAGGGTGCCGGCGCTGCCCTGAAGGAAGCCAAGGCGGCAGGCAAGGACGTTAAGCTCATCTGGGTTGACTCCGACGGCTTCCTCACGGCACCGGATTACAAGGACATTATGCTTTCCTCCGTGATGAAGCAGATGGGCGAGGCTGTCGAGACCGTTGTGAAGGAAGACAAGGACGGCAAGTTCACCAACACGCCGTACGTTGGCACCCTCGCGAACGACGGCGTGCAGCTGGCGCCGTTCCACGACCAGGACTCCGCGGTCCCGGCCGAAGTGAAGACCCAGCTGGAGCAGATCAAAAAGGATATCGCCGACGGCAAGCTGAAGGTTGAATCCGCAGCCAGCCCGAAGCTCTAGCTTCCGCCGCTAAGCGCCACGGCCCGTCCGGTCATCACCGCACGGGCTGTGGCGCTTTTCGTTGAGCGGACCGGCTCCGCCTCCGGCTGCAGGCACTAGGCTGATCCTGCGGCCCCATCATCCGTCCGGGCCACGACTGCCGGATACTTCTAGATTGGTCAGAGTTTTGAAACTTGAACTCAAGGGGATCACCAAACGCTTCGGCTCCCTGGTAGCCAACGACCACATTGACGTGGTGGTTGAGCCCGGGCAGATTCATTGTCTGCTCGGCGAAAACGGCGCGGGCAAGTCCACGCTGATGAATGTCCTGTACGGTCTGTACGAGCCGACCGAGGGCCAGATCCTGGTCGACGGCAAACCCGTCACCTTCCGCGGCCCGGGCGACGCCATGGCAGCCGGCATCGGGATGGTGCACCAGCACTTTATGCTCGTTCCGGTCTTTACGGTCGCGGAAAACGTCGCCCTGGGAGCGGAAACCACCACGGCCGGGGGGTTCCTGAACCTGGATGACACCCGGCGGAAGATCCGGGAAATCTCGGACCGGTACGGCTTTGACGTCGACCCCGATGCCCTGGTGGAGGACCTCCCGGTGGGGGTGCAGCAGCGCGTAGAAATCATCAAGGCACTCGTCCGCGACGCCAGGGTCCTGATTCTCGATGAACCCACTGCCGTGCTGACCCCGCAGGACACCGATGAGCTGCTGGACATTATGCGCCAGCTCAAGAGCCACGGCACATCGATTGTCTTCATCTCGCACAAGCTTCGTGAAGTCAAAGCCGTCTCGGACACCATCACTGTGATCCGGCGGGGCAAGGTCGTTGGTACCGCCGATCCCGGCGCCTCGACGACGGAACTTGCTTCCATGATGGTGGGCCGGGCCGTGAACCTGACCCTGGACAAGGCCCCGGCGAAGCCCCAGGAGACGACCTTCCAGGTGACGGACCTCACTGTGATTGCGCCCAGCGGCCAGCACGTGGTGGACGGCATCAGCTTCGACATCGCCCGCGGTGAGATCCTCGCCATCGCCGGCGTCCAGGGCAATGGGCAGACCGAACTGACCGAGGCCATCCTGGGCCTCCAGGACCGGGTCCATGGCTCCATCCTGCTCGACGGTGCGGAACTTATTGGCCGCAGCGTCAAGGAAGTCCTCAACGCCGGGGTCGGCTTCGTGCCGGAAGACCGCAACGTTGACGGCCTGATCGGCACCTTCTCGATTGCCGAAAACCTGATTCTTGACCGATACGACCAGGCCCCGTTCGCCAAAGGCATCAGCATGCGGCCGGCCAAGGTCCTGGAGAACGCCAAGGGCCGGATCGAGGAGTTTGATGTGCGCACTCCCTCGGGTTCGCTCGCGGCTGGCACCTTGTCCGGCGGAAACCAGCAGAAGGTGGTGATGGCCCGGGAACTCTCCCGGCCGCTGCGGCTCTTCATCGCCTCCCAGCCCACCCGCGGCGTGGACGTCGGGTCCATCGAGTTCCTGCATAAGCGCATCGTGGCCGAGCGCGACGTTGGCACGCCCGTGATGATCGTCTCCACCGAACTCGATGAAGTCGTCGACCTCGCGGACCGGATCGCAGTGCTCTACAAGGGCAAAATCGTCGGGATTGTCCCGTCCGGCACCGGCCGCGACGTCCTTGGCCTGATGATGGCCGGGCTCTCCCCGCAGGACGCACACGCCGATTCCGCGGGTAAGCCCGCACCCGGCGGGCCCGCAGAGAGCCCCGCCGCACCCCCAGCAAAGAACCAGGCGCCCGCCGCGCCGACCGTGCCCGAGTCCGGCTCCGGCGCCGTAGGAGACGACCATGAGTGAAAACAACGAGCCTCGACGCTCGAGCGAACCGGATCTGGACCTGAATCCGGAACCCCTCGACGCCCCGGAAACCGGGCCGGCCGCTGTGGCCGAAACGAAGACCGGGGCCCCCGCAGATGACGCAGCCCTGGCCACTTCCCTGGACACAGCCGGCGGTGCAATGCGGCCATCGGCGGTTCCCGTCTCGGCCCAGAGCGGCTCCCTTGCAGCTGCGGGGGACTCGGATTCGGTGCTGCGCCAGATCTTCACCGGAAACGGCATTGTGACAGCACTGGCTGTCCTCCTTGCCTTGATTCTTGGGGGACTGCTTATTGCCAGCACCGACAAGGAGGTCGCGGCGACGTCGAGCTACTTCTTTGCCCGCCCGGCCGACTTCCTCGCCGCCGTCTGGTCAGCCGCGACAAGTTCCTACGTCGCGCTCTTCCAGGGCTCGGTCTTCAACCCGCGGGGCAGCGGCTTGGGCGGACAGTTCGCCCCGCTGCTGGAAACACTCACCATCGCCACTCCGCTGATCACCGCCGGCCTCGGTGTCGCCCTGGCATTCCGCGCGGGACTCTTTAACATCGGCGCGCAGGGCCAGATCATCATGGCCGGCATCGTGGCCGCCTGGGTCGGTTTCGAGCTGGAGCTGCCGGTGGGCCTTCACCTGCTGCTTGTGGTGCTTGCCGGCGTCGTTGGCGGCGCCGTCTGGGGCGGCCTGGTCGGCGTGCTCAAAGCGCGGACCGGGGCCCATGAGGTCATCGTGACCATCATGTTCAACTACATTGCCCTGTACCTGGTGCGCTACCTCCTGGACACACCGGCGTTCCAGCGTCCCGGGGAAACCACACCTATCTCACCGCTGCTGGACCCGTCGGCCGTATATCCGCAGCTTTTCGGCAGCCAGTACCGGCTGCACCTTGGCTTCCTGCTGGCCATCGCGGCAACGGTGTTCGTCTGGTGGCTGCTGAACCGCTCGACCATCGGCTTCGAGTTCCGCGCGGTGGGAGCCAACCCAAATGCGGCACTCACCGCAGGCATCAACGTCCCGCGCGCCACCATCCTGGTGATGGCGATCGCCGGCGGCCTCGCCGGACTGGCCGGCGTCGCGCAGGTAGCGGGAACCGAAAAAGTACTCACCGACGGTGTAGCGGCGACCTACGGCTTTGACGCCATTACCGTCGCACTGCTGGGACGTTCGACGCCGTGGGGCACCTTCGCCGCCGGTGTGCTGTTCGGCGCCTTCCGCGCCGGTGCGGTCCAGATGCAGATCCAGACCGGAACCCCGATAGACATTGTGCTGGTGGTGCAGTCGCTCATTGTGCTGTTCATCGCGGCGCCACCCCTGGTCCGGGCCGTTTTTGGGCTCAACCCGCGCAAAAAGAAGGCCGTATCCGCCGGCAAGTCCCAGCAGGCAGCAGCCACCGGAGGTGCAGCATGAGCACAACAACAACGTCCCCCGTCCCGGGAGAACCCCGTAAGCAAGAGCAGGACCGCCCGCGTCCAGAGGCGAACAGGAAGCCGACGGTCTCCGCCAAACCGGTCACCTGGAAGCTGCCCGTGACGCTGCTGGTCCTGGCCGTCATCGCATTCGTCTTTTTTGGCCTGCTGGGCCCGCACGAGACGGCAAAATTCGGCATCTCCTCCGGCGGGGATTTCTTCCAGCTGCCGGCTATCGAGGCGCCGGCCTACCTCACCGGGCTGGTGCTGTCCGTGATCCTGCTGGCCCTGGCCGGCTACGCGATGTTCCTCAAGACAAAAATCCAGCGGCCCCCGCGCTGGCTGCCTGTCCTGTTCACGGTCCTGTTCGTGGTGGCCTTCCTGGTCTGGGTGGTCGGCGGCGCCCGGACCCCCAGCATCTCGCTGGCGGGCCTGATCGCCGGATCCGTGACCCTCGCCGTACCGATTGTCTTCGGCTCCCTGTCAGGGGTGCTGTGCGAACGAGCCGGCGTTGTGAACATCGCCATTGAAGGCCAGTTGCTTGGCGGTGCCTTCACCGCCGCTATCGTTGCCAGCCTGACCGGCAGCCCGTACCTGGGTCTGCTCGCGGCAGCCGTGGCCGGAGCCCTCGTCTCGATGGTGCTGGCAGTGTTCAGCATCAAGTACGTGGTCAACCAGATCATCGTCGGTGTGGTGCTCAACGTCCTGATCTCGGGCCTCACGGGCTTTCTGTTCAGCACCGTGATGCAGGCGGACAAGGAAATGTTTAACTCGCCGGGGCGGCTTCCCATCATCGAAATTCCGGGGCTGTCCAGCATCCCGGTCCTCGGACCCATCCTCTTCAAGCAGTCCGTTGTTGGCTACCTGATGTACGTGGCCGTGATCGTGGTGTGGATTGCGCTGTTCAAGACCAAGTGGGGCCTGCGGGTCCGCGCCGTCGGCGAACACCCGCAGGCTGCCGACACCCTGGGCATCAACGTCAACGCAACCCGGTTCTGGAACGTCACCCTCGGCGGCGCTGTAGCCGGGATCGGTGGATCGTTCTTCACGCTGGTGGCGATCGACAGCTTCACGAAGGAGATCTCCGGTGGCCGCGGCTTTATTGCCCTCGCGGCGATGATCCTGGGGCGCTGGAATCCGTTGGGGGCGTTCTTCGCAGCGCTGCTGTTTGGTTTCGCCGACAACCTGCAGAGCATTGTGACGATCATCGGCACCCCGGTGCCGAGCCAGTTTATGGCAATGCTGCCCTACCTCGTAACCGTGTTTGCGGTCGCCGGACTCGTTGGCCGGTCCCGGCCGCCGGCCGCCGACGGCATACCGTATGTGAAGGGTTGACGATGGAGTGCACCAACGTTGACTGGGCGGCCCTCAAGGCCGCCGCGGTCACCGCGATGGCCAATGCCTACGCGCCGTATTCGAAGTTCGCGGTCGGGGCAGCAGCCCTCACCGCGGACGGCCGGATTGTGAGCGGCTGCAACGTCGAAAATGCCAGCTACGGGCTGACGCTGTGTGCCGAGTGCGCCCTCGTCGGTAATTTGCAGATGACCGGCGGCGGCCTGCTCCGTGCCTTCTACTGCGTCGACGCCGGCGGCAACGTGCTGATGCCGTGCGGTCGCTGCCGGCAGTTGCTCTATGAATTCAGGGCTCCCGACATGGAGCTTATGACCACGCAGGGAATCAAGACCATGGGCCAGGTCCTTCCCGATGCTTTTGGCCCCCAACACCTGGAGGAACCCCGGTGACACCACCGAACATGACCGAATCGTTTGACGCCGTCGACATCATCCGCATCAAGCGTGACAAGGGTGTGCTCAGTCCCGCCCAAATTGACTGGACGATCGACGCGTACACCCGCGGCGCGATCGCCGACGAGCAGATGGCCGCCTTGAACATGGCAATCCTGCTTAACGGCATGGACCGGGCCGAGATTTCACGCTGGACCGCGGCGATGATCGCTTCCGGTGAACGGATGGACTTCTCCAGCCTGCGCCGGCCCGACGGCAGCGTAAAGCCCACCTCCGACAAGCACTCCACCGGCGGCGTCGGAGATAAGATCACCCTGCCGCTGGCACCCCTGGTGGCGGTCTTCGGCGTTGCTGTCCCGCAGCTGTCCGGTCGCGGCCTGGGCCACACCGGCGGCACCCTGGACAAGCTCGAGTCGATCCCGGGTTGGCGCGCCGCGCTGAGCAACGAGGAAATGCTGGCGCAGCTCCAGGACGTCGGAGCCGTCATCTGCGCAGCCGGGGCCGGGCTGGCTCCGGCGGATAAGAAGCTCTACGCCCTGCGGGACGTCACGGGCACCGTCGAGGCCATCCCGCTGATCGCGTCGTCGATCATGAGCAAAAAAATCGCGGAGGGCACCGGATCCTTGGTGCTGGACGTCAAGGTCGGCAGCGGCGCGTTTATGAAAAACGAGGCGCGCGCCCGCGAACTCGCCGAGACCATGGTGGCCCTGGGCAAGGACGCCGGTGTTAACACAGTGGCCCTGCTCACCAACATGAACACACCGCTGGGCCTCACCGCCGGCAACGCGATCGAGGTCGAGGAATCGGTGGAGGTCCTTGCCGGCGGCGGACCGGAGGACGTTGTGGAGCTCACGGTCCGGCTCGCGGAGGAGATGCTCGCCTGCGCAGGCGTCCACGACGCCGATCCCCGGGCGGCGCTGAAGGACGGCCGGGCGATGGACGTCTGGAACCGCATGATCGAGGCGCAGGGCGGCGACCCGCGGGCAACCCTCCCGGTAGCCAGGGAATCCGAAGTGCTCTACGCGCCCGCCGACGGCGTGCTGGTGGAGCTCGACGCGATGGCCGTCGGAGTCGCAGCCTGGCGCCTTGGTGCCGGACGCGCGCGCAAGGAGGACCAGGTCCAGGCCGGTGCCGGGGTGCGGATGCACGCCAAACCCGGCGCGACGGTCAAAGCCGGCGAACCGCTGATGACGCTGCTGACGGATACCCCGGAGAAGTTCGAACGGGCCAGGGAAGCCCTCGAACATGCCGTGGTGATTGCCCCGGAAGGGTCCCGCCCGGCGCAGCAGCTCATCATCGACCGCATCGCCTAGCCGCCGGGTTGCCCTATCGGCGGTGGGCCAACCCTCGGGGTTTGGCCGCCACAAGTGATAGGGCAAGCCGGCAGTACACTTGCACAACAGCAGTCCTCCCGTTGTTTGTTAGGAAACCGTGCAGGCAATCAACGACTTCATCCTTGCCGCCGCAGGCCAACCCTGGGTGCTCCTCCTGGTGTTTGTATGCTGCGTGATTGACGGCTTCTTCCCGCCTGTTCCCAGCGAATCCGTGGTCGTCGGACTGGCCTCGGTGGCGGCCAGCGCCGGTGTTCCCAACGCGTTGCTGCTCGCCGCGACGGCGGCCGCGGGCGCGTTCCTCGGGGACAACATCGCCTACCTGATCGGCCGCAACACCGGCACGCAGCGCTGGGCCTGGTCGCGCGGGCATCGTATGCAGCGTGCGTTCCGCTGGGCCGGCACCGAGCTGCGCAAACGGCCCGCCTCCCTGGTCCTGGTGGCGCGGTTCGTCCCGATCGGCCGGGTGGCGGTCAACCTGACGGCCGGCGCCACCGGGTTCCCGCGTCCGCGCTTTGTTGGGTTGACGGTGCTCTCCGCGGTGCTCTGGGCCTTGTACTCGGTCGCAACGGGACTGTTTTTTGGCCAATGGTTTGCGGAGAACCACCTGCTCGGGGTCATCGTCGCCGTGATTTGCGCGATCGGCCTGGGCATCCTGGTGGACGTCCTCATCCGCAGGCTCCGCGGAACCCTGCCCGTGGAGCCCGAACTGCCGGTCCCGCCTGCCGGGTCCCAACCGACTGAGCGCTGAAACCGGGAGATTCATCCGCCGGGAACGTAGCGTATCCGTTTCCGACATGGGACACTGAAGAGCGCTTTTCACCACTTTCCTAGGAGCAACGCCCGCGTGGAATTTATCAATGAGGCAATTCTCCATGCCGCGGGTCAATGGTGGATTTTTCCAATTCTGACGATCTTCTGCTTCATTGACGGATTTGTGCCGATTCTGCCGAGCGAAACCCTGATCGTCGCCCTGGGTGCCCTGTCCGTGACATCCGGGCAGCCGAACATGTGGTTTGTGATGGCAGCGGCCGCCGTCGGCGCTATTGCCGGCGACAACATGGCCTACCTGCTGGGCCGGCATGTCGGCGTCGAGCGCTTCCGCTGGATGCGCAGGCCCAAGGTCCAGCGGGCGCTGAACTGGGCCCGCTACGAACTGGACAAACGTGGCGCCATGCTGATCTTCACGGCCCGCTACATTCCGGTCGGGCGCGTGGCGGTCAACTGGATTGCCGGTACCACCGCCTACCCGCGCCGGCGCTTCGTCATCCTGGACATCTGCGCCTCAGTCACCTGGGTCGCGTATTCGGCCGGTGTTGGCATCCTCGCCGGCAACTGGGTCCATGAACACCCCCTGCTGGGCGTCGGCATCGCCATCGCCTTCGCCATTGTGCTGGGTATTGTCGTCGATCACCTCCTGACCTGGCTGCACCGCTGGCGCGACGCCCGGGGCGCCGCCACGGCAGCCGGCCGATCCGCCAACGCTGGCGCCACAGCCAAGACCGGACCCGCCCCGGCAGGCGCTGCCGGCTCGCCGGGCCAGGCTTCCGGCACTGCACCGGCGCCCAAGACCCGGGAGACACCGGCGGACGTCGAAGCCTGATTCCTGGCTCCGGGCCCGGCTGGTATTGCACGGCATCGGACCCTAAGGTTGGAACGTGACTGAGATAATTCTTGACGCTGCCCCTGACCTCGACTTTGACCTGAAGGGCCTCCCCAAGGTTTCCCTTCACGACCACCTGGACGGCGGACTCCGTCCGGCCACCATCATTGAACTTGCCGAGGCCGCGGGACACACCCTGCCCTCCACCGATCCGGTCGCACTGGGGGAGTGGTTCCGCGAATCCGCGGACTCCGGCTCCCTGGTCCGCTACCTGGAGACCTTCGACCACACCATCGCCGTGATGCAGACCAAGGCCGGACTCTTCCGTGTCGCCCAGGAATTCGTCGAAGACCTCGCCGACGACGGTGTTGTCTACGGTGAAGTGCGCTGGGCCCCCGAACAGCACCTCCAGCAGGGCCTGAGCCTGGACGAGGCCGTCGAAGCCGTACAGGCCGGCCTGGAGGCCGGTGTGGATGCCGTCGCCGAGACCGGCCGCGACATCCAGGTCGGCCAGCTCATCACCGCCATGCGCCATGCCGACCGTGGCCAGGAAATCGCGGAACTGGCGGTCCGCCACCGCAACAACGGTGCCGTAGGCTTCGACATCGCCGGCGCCGAAGACGGCTTCCTGCCATCCCGGTTCAAGGACGCCTTCACCTACCTTGCCCAGCACAACTTCCCGGCGACGGTGCATGCCGGGGAAGCGGCCGGCCTTGAAAGCATCCAATCGGCGCTGGTCGACGGCCGCGCTCTGCGCTTGGGCCACGGCGTCCGGATCGCCGAGGACGTCACCGTTGAATTCGAAGCAGACGACGATGCCGACGGTGCCGGGGACGAGCTCGATGACAACATCGGCATGGTGACCTTGGGTGACCTGGCCAGCTGGGTCCGCGACCGCGGCATCGCCCTGGAGATCTGCCCTTCCTCCAACCTGCAGACCGGCGCCGTGGCAGGGTTCGGCGAGGGCATCGAAAGCCACCCGCTGGACATGCTTTACCAGCTCGGCTTCAACGTCACCATCAACACCGACAACCGGCTGATGAGCGGCGTGACGCTCACGGATGAGTTCGAGCTGCTGGTCGAGACTTTCGACTACGACCTCGATGACCTGCTGGAACTGACGCTGAACGCGGCCGAGGCCGCTTTCCTGCCGCTGGAGGAGAAGGAAGCCCTCGTCGAGTACATCAACGAGGCTTACGCCGACCTTGGCTAGCCTGGAGGACGCCGCGGGCCCGCCGCTGGGCGGACCCGCGGCAGCCGGGGTCCGCGGGACGGCCGGTGCTGTCGAAACGCTGGCGGAGACGATTGGCGCGCTGCGCGCCCACTGCCCCTGGATGGCTGCCCTCACCCATGAATCCCTCGTGGAGTACCTGCTTGAGGAGGCCTTCGAGGTGGCCGAAACCATCGAGACGGCCGGTGGCGACGCTGAGCTGAAAGCCGAACTGGGCGACGTCCTGCTTCAGGTGGTCCTCCATGCCCGGCTCGCCCAGGAACGCGGCGCCTTCGACCTCGACGACGTGGCCCGCGGACTCACGGCCAAAATGGTCCGGCGCAACCCGCATGTGTTCCGCCGGGACGGTTCGCTGCAGGAGTCCTTTCCGGCCACGGTTGAGGAAATCGTCCGAACCTGGGACGCGGTTAAGCGCTCGGAACGGCTCGTCCCCGCCGGCCCGGAAGCCAACGGAGCCCTCGGCGGTATCCCCGCAGCCCTTCCCGCGCTGGCACGGGCGCAAAAACTCCAGGACCGCGCCAAACGGGCCGGCTTCCCGCCGTCAACCGGGCCGGTAGGGATAGCGGTTCCGCCCTCGGAAGAGCAACTCGGGGACCTGCTGTTCGCAATCGCGGCCGCCGCCCGGGCCCGGGGCCTGGACGCCGAACGGGCCCTCCGCGGCGCCAACCGCCGCTTCCAGGACGGCCAACACCCGCCGCGGTCACCCTAATCGGCCAAAATGACGTCCGCCGCCGGATAGCTTTCTGTAACTTATCCCACTCTCGACTAGGCTGGTAGCGACGAGGACGTCGGTTTTTCAGCTTGATTCCCAGCCTCATATCCCATCAGATTCCCAGCAGATCGCTTCACCCTAAGGAGCCTATCCATGGCGCTTATCGATGCCATCCACGCCCGCGAGATCCTCGATTCCCGTGGCAACCCCACCGTAGAAGTTGAAGTCCTGCTCTCGGACGGCCAGATCGGCCGTGCAGCAGTTCCCTCCGGAGCCTCCACCGGCGAGCACGAAGCCGTTGAACTCCGCGACGGGGACAAGGACCGGTACCTCGGCAAGGGCGTCCAGAAGGCCGTCGACGCGGTCATCGACCAGATCGCCCCGGCCCTGATCGGTTTCGACGCCACTGACCAGCGCAGCATCGACCAGTCGATGATTGACCTGGACGGAACCGCCAACAAGAGCAAGCTCGGCGCGAACGCCATCCTGGGCGTATCCCTGGCCGTCGCCAACGCCGCCGCAGCCTCCGCTGACCTGCCGCTGTACAAGTACCTCGGCGGACCGAACGCCCACGTCCTGCCCGTGCCGCTGATGAACATCCTCAACGGCGGCTCGCACGCCGACTCCGACGTCGACATCCAGGAATTCATGGTTGTCCCGCTCGGCGCCGAGACCTTCTCCGAAGGACTGCGCTGGGGCGTGGAGGTCTACCACGCGCTCAAAGCGGTCCTGCAGGCAAAGGGCCTGTCCACCGGCCTCGGCGACGAGGGCGGCTTTGCGCCCAACCTGCCCTCCAACCGGGCTGCCCTGGACCTCATCCAGGAAGCCATCCGGAACGCCGGCTACACCCCGGGCCAGGACATTGCACTCGCCCTGGACGTCGCCTCTTCGGAGTTCTTCACGGACGGCGCCTACCAGTTCGAGGGCAAATCCCTTAGCTCTACGGAGATGAGCGCCTACTACGCCGAGCTCGTGGCCGACTACCCGCTGGTCTCCATCGAGGATCCGCTGGACGAAAACGACTGGGAGGGCTGGAAGGCCCTCACCGACGCCATCGGCGACAAGGTCCAGATCGTCGGTGACGATCTCTTCGTCACCAACCCCGAACGCCTGCAGACCGGCATCGATTCGGCAACCGCCAACTCGCTGCTGGTGAAGGTCAACCAGATCGGTTCCCTGACCGAAACCCTGGATGCCGTTTCCCTCGCGCAGCGCGCCGGGTACACCACCATCACCTCACACCGCTCCGGCGAGACCGAGGACACCACAATCGCCGACATCGCCGTTGCCACCAACGCGGGGCAGATTAAAACCGGGGCTCCGGCGCGGTCCGAGCGTGTCGCCAAGTACAACCAGCTGCTGCGGATCGAAGAGGAACTCGACGACGCCGCACGCTACGCCGGCCGCAGCGCTTTCCCGCGTTTCAAGGGCTAATAACCGCAGGAACACAAAACCGGTGGCTATGGTTGAAAGACCATGGCTGCCGGTTTGTTTTTGAGACCGGCCTCGTGGCACCGTACGAGCGGAGCAGCACCCCGGCCCCTCGCCTGTGCCGCGGGCCGCGGGACCCAGCACTGAATGCAGCAAGCCAGCCGGGGGAGAACCTGGCATTACAGGAGTGAGATGGCTACCCGCCGACCCAAGGTTCCCCGGGCCACGCCCGCGGCCCCGAAGTCTCCGGCCACCGGCGACGTCATCGAGGCTGATTTCGGCGGCTCCCGCGGAGCAGCGGGCCACGAGGACAGCAACGCCGCGGCGGATGGGCGCGGATCCGGCCGCACCGCGGGCCAGCACGCCGGCACTGCACCCTCGACACGGCAGGCCGGCGCTGCACGCCGTACACCGGCCCCGCGCAACGCTGTGCCCGGAGCGGCCACGAGCGGCACGGGCACGTCCAAGGCCGGTGCCGAAGCCGGCGGAGAACACCTCGACCCCGTGCCGGCGAAAGCCTTCTCCGGACGCATGCTGGCGCTTTTGGTCGTGATGATTGCCATCACGATCATGCTGGCGCCCACGGTCAAGATCTTCATTGAAAAACGCGGCGAAATAGCCGAACTCCAGGCGGACATCTCCGCCAAGCAGTCGCAGCAAAATGAGCTTAAACGCCAGGTCTCGCGGTGGCAGGATCCGAACTATGTAAAGCAGCAGGCCCGGGACCGCATTAACATGGTTATGCCCGGCGAAACGGGCTACTGGGTCTTCGGCAGCGATTTGCCTGCCGGGGCGGGCAGTGGCGCGGCCGGGGCGCAATCCCAACAAGACCCGGCCGAGCTGCCTTGGGTCGATTCCCTCTGGGACTCGATCCGGCGCTCGGCAACAGACTAAAAAAGCGGCGCCCGCCGCAGGATCGTCGGACCGACAATCCAGACAGGGCAGGAAGGTGCCGCGCCCGTGGACGAGAACCGAGTGGACCAGACCCCGACTGCAGTGAATCCGGGATCCCCTGAGACGGCCCGGTCCGTGGCGGAAACCCGCCGGCCCTCGGCCCGTGACCTCGATGTCCTGAGCCGGCAGTTGGGACGCCCCGTGCGGGACGTCGTGGAGATCCCGGCCCGCTGCGTGTGCGGCAACCCGCTGGTAGCGGCCACGTCCCCACGGCTGAGCAACGGCACACCCTTCCCCACGACCTTCTACCTCACCCACCCGGTCATCACATCCGCGGTCTCGCGGCTTGAAGCTGCCGGCCTGATGAACGAGATGAACGAACGGCTCGGGGCGGACGCGGAACTGGCCCTGGACTACCGGGCCGCCCACCGGGCCTACCTCGCGTCCCGTGCGGAGATCGGCGCCAGGTCCGGAATCGGTCCCGTGCCCGAAATTGACGGCATCTCCGCCGGGGGTATGCCCACCCGCGTCAAATGCCTGCACGTCCTGGTGGGCCAGTCGCTCGCAGCAGGACCGGGTGTGAATCCGCTCGGCGACGAGGCTATTGCGGCCATCAGCGAATGGTGGACACAGGAGCGCTGCTACTGCGACGGCGCCTGGCACACCGGCGGCGAGGCCCCCTCCCAGGACCTGAGCAGGCACGGCCCGCAGGGGCTGCCGGCGATCGTCGGCCGGCCGGCCCCGGTCCGTAAGGCACGTCCCGAGGACCCCGGCATCACGCCCGGGACCGAAACCGCCGGAGCCGGCAAATGACCCGCGTCGCCGCCATCGACTGCGGCACCAACTCGATCCGGTTGCTGATCGCCGATGTGGACACGGCCGGCCCGGCACCCCGGCTGAACGACGTTGTGCGCGAAATGCGCGTCGTCAGGCTCGGCCAGGGCGTGGACGCCACCGGCGAACTCTCCCGGGAGGCCCTCGACCGGACCTTCGCCGCCGCCAGCGACTATGCCGAGCAGATCCGCCGGCATGCGGCCACCAAAGTCCGTTTTGTGGCGACTTCGGCCACCCGCGATGCCCGCAACCGGCAGGTCTTCGTTGATGGCATCCGCGGGCTCCTGGCCGTCGAACCTGAGGTCATCAGCGGGGACAGCGAGGCCGCCCTGTCCTTCGCGGGCGCGAGCAGCGTCCTGCCCTCCCGGGGCGCGGATCCCGTCCTTGTGGTGGACCTCGGCGGGGGCAGTACCGAGTTTGTGCTGGGCAACGCCGGCGGTGTTATTGCCGCCAGGAGCGTTGACATTGGCTGTGTGCGGCTGACCGAACGCCACCTGCGCAGCGACCCGCCCACGGCAGCAGAGATCGCCGCTGCGGAGGCAGACGTCGACGCTGCCCTCGATGAGGCCGCCGGTGCAGTCCCGCTGGACCAAACTGCCGCCGTCGTTGGGGTGGCCGGTTCCATCACCACCATCACCGCCCATGCGCTCGCGCTGGAGGAGTACTCCTCCGCTGCGATCCACGGCACCGAACTTTCGCTCGACGCCATACGCCGGGCCTGCACCGAACTGCTGGAGATGTCACGTGCGGACCGGGCCGTCCTGCCCTACATGCACCCGGGCCGGGTAGATGTCATCGGAGCGGGTGCCCTCGTCTGGCGGCGCGCTGTGGATCGGCTGGCCGCGGTAACCCAGGGCAGGGTCGGGACGGCAGTGACCAGCGAACACGATATTCTTGATGGAATTGCCTTGAGTATCAGCTAAGCGGCCGCTTGGCTTGACTGCGTTGGCCGGACGCGCCACCCGGCCTCACACCGTCCCCGCATCCCGCCCGGCGTTTCGCGCCGCCACCACACCGCAGCGCCCAAAGCTGACCCGCCGATAGGACCCGAATGACCAGAGCAACAGCCCGGCGCCGCCGGACCGCCTCCGCGTTGATGGCCGTGGCCCTTGCCGGCGGCGCGTTGGCGGCCACCCTGACGGCTGCCCCTGCCGCGCACGCCGACCCCTGGCGCGACAAGGAATACTGGCTGGCAGAATCCGGCATCACCAAGGCCTGGGAAGTTTCCAGGGGCGCCAACGTCAAGGTTGCCGTGATTGACAGCGGCGTGGACGGCAAACACCCCGATCTGGCCGGGGTGCTTGCCGGCGGCGTCGACATCTCCGGCGCCGGCAGTCCTGACGGCCAGAAGAGCATCGGTGCCAAGCCCGAGCACGGAACCCTGGTCGCGACCATGCTGGCGGGCCGGGGACATCAGCCTGCCGGTGCAACTGCCACACCCAGTGCCGGCCCCGCCCCGTCCGTCGCGCCGGACGGCATCGTGGGGGTCGCGCCCGAAGCGCAGTTGCTCTCCGTCTCCACCTGGCTCGGATCGCCGAACCCCGGCGGTAAGACCGACCAGGACCAGATACCCCAGGCCGTCCGCTGGGCCGTCGATAACGGCGCCCGCGTCATCAATATCTCCCTTGGCAGCACCTCGCCCGAGTGGCCGCAGAGCTGGGACGCGGCATTCCTGTACGCCGAACAGAAGGACGTGGTGATTGTTGCAGCTGCGGGTAACCGCGGGGGCGGCAACGTCCAGGTTGGTGCGCCGGCAACCATCCCGGGCGTGCTGACTGTCGCCGGGCTGGACCGCAAGGGAATTGCCAGTATTGACTCCTCATCCCAGGGCATCAGCATCGGCGTTGCGGCGCCCGCGGAAAACCTGATCGGAGGCTTGCCCGGCGGCGGCTACGCAGAGTGGGCCGGCACCTCGGGTGCTACCCCGATCGTGGCCGGGGTCGCGGCGCTGATCCGCTCCAAATGGCCGGACATGACGGCCAGCCAGGTCATCAACAGAATAGTCACCACCGCCAAGGACGCCGGCGCTCCGGGGAAGGATCCGTTATACGGGTTCGGGATCCTCGACGCCGAGGCGGCGCTCAAGGCCGACGTGCCGGACACCAAAATCAATCCACTTGGCACGATTTCGGACTGGATCCGGGTCCACCGGCGGGGAAACCTGGCGACGGCGCCCGCGCCGGCACCCGCCGTGCCCTCCAGCGCGGCGCCCACCCTGCCGGAACCCACAGTCCCCGTCGCGGAGCGCCCGTCCGAGCTCGATGCTGCCGTGCCGGCCATGGTGGTGCTGGGCTTCGGCGGGCTTTTCCTCTGCATCCTGGCCGCCGCAGCCTTCCAGCTCCGCCGTGGCGCCCGGACGGCCGGCCAGGGAAGCCCCGACGGCCCGGCCGCCGCCGATACCGGTGTGCTCGATTCGGTGGATTCCAACGGAAAACCATAGTTAGTGAAGTTTTTCACAAAGTACGGTAATCTTGGGGAATGGCATTCTCCCCTCAGCTCCAGGACCGTCCCAGGGTACTCGTCGTCGGCGGCGGATACGTCGGCCTGTACGTAGCCCTCAAACTGCAGAAGAAGATCGCTAACGCCGGTGGCATTGTCACCGTGGTTGATCCACTGCCGTACATGACCTATCAGCCCTTCCTCCCCGAGGTTGCCGGCGGAAACATCGAGGCACGGCACGCCGTCGTCTCGCACCGCCAGCACCTCAAGCAGACAGAGCTCATTCAGGGCCGCGTCACCTCGATCGACCACGAAAACCGCACGGCAGTGATCGCACCGGCTGACGGCGGCGAGAACTTCGAAATTCCCTACTTCGACGTAGTGGTGGCTGCCGGTGCTATTACCCGCACCTTCCCGATCAAGGGACTTGCGGACAAGGGCATCGGCCTCAAGACCATCGAGGAAGCCGTCGCCCTGCGCAACAAGGTCCTGGACCGGATCGAAGCCGGCTCGCTAATGACCGATCCCGCTGAACGCGCCCGCGCCCTGACCTTCGTGGTCGTCGGCGGCGGCTTCGCCGGCATCGAGTGCATTACCGAAATGGAAGACCTCGCCCGCGCCGCGGTCAAGAACAACTCCCGCATCAGCCAGGAGGAAGTCCGCTTCGTCCTGGTCGAGGCCATGGGACGCATTATGCCTGAGGTCACCGCCAGCCAGGCAGACTGGGTGGTTGAGCACCTGCGCAGCCGCGGCATCGAAGTCCTGCTTAATACCTCGCTGGACAACGCCGAAGGTTCCCTGAAGCTGATCAACCTTCCGGACAAGACCGCGGCCCAGGAATTCCAGGCCGACACCCTCGTCTGGACCGCCGGTGTGCAGGCCAACCCCATGGTCCGCTCCACCGACTTCCCGCTCGAACCCCGCGGCCGCGTCCGTGTCCTCGCGGACCTGCGCATCGCCGGGGACGAAGGCATCATCGAGAACGCCTGGGCCGCCGGCGACGTCGCGGCAGTGCCGGACCTTACAGGCAGCGGCCTGCCGGACGGTACCTGCGTCCCGAACGCGCAGCACGCGCTGCGCCAGGCCAAACGCCTGGCCAAGAACCTGTGGGCTTCCCGCTGGGACAAGCCGCTCACGGACTACAAACACAAAAACCTGGGCGCCGTCGCCGGTTTCGGCGAATGGAAGGGTGTTGCAAACATCAACCTTCTGGGCCGGATCGGACTCAAGGGACCGCTTGCCTGGTTGGCACACCGTGGTTACCACGGATTCGCCATGCCCACCGTTGAGCGCAAGGTCCGGGTGATCTTCGGTTGGATCCTGGCTTTCTTTATGGGCCGCGACACGACCCAGCTGATCGACTTGGACAACCCCCGCGGCGCATTTGTCGCTGCGGCAACGCCCGCGCCCAAGCCGGCCTCGGCTCCCGCCCCTGAGAAGCAGGCAGCAGAGGCCAGCCCGGCCAGCAGCAAGGAAAGTGTGTCGGCTGACGCCAAGTAGCCAGCACTTGCCCGCGACGGCGGCCGTTCCCTTCCGGGGCGCGGCCGCCGCCGCCGTTAACCGGAAGGTCGGCCGTAGGTCCACCCGGGAAGGGCGCGGGCCGGCCGTCGTCGGGCCAACCCCGGCGGGGTAGGCCCCTAGACTGGCTCCATGACAGCCGCAACGGACCTCCGCACCCTGCTCGCCACGATGCGCCCGGAACTGCGCGGAGGCGAGTTCGTCTACACCCTCTGGCCGCACGGACGGCCGCTTGAAGGGATGATCGAAGCCGCCGTTCGCGAGGCGGAAGGAATGACTGTTGTCCTGCCGCGCAAGGACGCTGACACCCTCGGACTGTCCTACGGCTTCGTCGGCGCCTGGATCACCCTCAAGGTACATTCCTCGCTTGACGCCATCGGCCTGACGGCAGCCGTCAGCACCGCCCTCACGGAGGCCAAAATCAGCTGCAATGTCCTCGCCGGCTTCCATCATGACCACATCCTGGTCCCCGTCGCAGATGCCGACCGGGCGCTGGAGGCGCTGCACGAACTGTCCGCCGCGCACGGCGAGCACACGCCTGCCCCGGAGCTGGTGCTCCGCACCGGGCGGCCCGCGGACCGGTCCGCCATCCTCGCCCTCACCGCCGCCGCCTTCGTGCTCTCGCCGGTCAGCGGACTGCCGGCCGACGGCGGGCCCGGGGAAGTCCGTTTGGTGGGTGCGCTCTTTGACTGTGCCGAATTCCTGCCGGAGTTCAGCATCGTTGCGGAGCTCGACGGCGCCGTCGTGGGGCACGTGATCAGCACCCGCGGGCGCGCGGGCGAACTGGACCTGCTGGGACTGGGGCCGATCGGTGTGCTGCCGAGACTGCAGCGCCACGGCATTGGCAGCGCGCTGATGCAGGAGACCATTGCCCGGGCCAACGCTGCGGGGGAGCGGGGCATCGCGCTGCTCGGCGACCCGGAATACTACTCGCGCTTTGGCTTTGTGCCATCGACATCCCTCGGGGTTGAGCCACCCTGTGCAGCCTGGGGTCCGCACTTCCAGTTGCTGCCGCTGGCACTCTGGCCGGGCGGGGTGAGCGGAAGCTTCCACTACGCCGAGGCGTTTGGCATCGCTGAGACCAGCGCCCGGCGGGCTATTATGGACCGGGCGCCCCAGTAGCCCAATTGGCAGAGGCAGCGGACTTAAAATCCGCGTGTTGTGGGTTCGAGTCCCACCTGGGGCACACTTTATGGCGCCTGCCGATTCCTGGCCAGATTTCCTCTATGCAACGAGTGTTATAAGGATGTGACCGTAGTCACTTTGGATCGGGCCGGAAGTGCACTAGCTTGAAGGTAAATCAGGAACACCTGATCTTTCGCATCAAAGGCCGTTCGCACCTTTAGATCGAGGAGATTGTAAATGACTTCACTCCCCCAGGCGGCACCCCGCATCGCTAAGCTGACCGCGCTTAGCATCGGCGTTGCCCTTCTGGCTACGGCTTGTGGTGGCTCGTCCACCCCGTCGTCGTCCGGATCCGGAACCGCTTCGGCCAACGCCGCTGCAGGCATCGCGTGCCCCGCACCGAGCGCCACTGCCGGCGCCAAGTCGACCGCCGCAGCCGGCGGGGCCGTTCCGGCCTCCACGACCACCACCGAAACCGCTCTTAAGCTTGGATCGCTCCTGCCGACAACGGGGTCGCTGGCGTTCCTCGGCCCGCCCGAAATCGCTGGCGTCAACCTTGGTATCAAGGAAGTCAATGACGCCGGGGGTGTGCTGGGCAAGCCCGTTGAAATCATCCACCGCGACTCCGGTGACACCAAGACCGATATTGCCACGCAGTCCACCAGCGCCCTGCTCGGACAGGGTGTCAGCGCAGTCATTGGTGCCGCCTCTTCGGGTGTCTCCAAGACCGTCATCAACCAGATCACCGGCGCAGGCGTCATCCAGTTCTCGCCGGCAAATACCTCCCCGGACTTCACCGCCTGGGATGACAAGGGTTTGTTCTGGCGCACCGCCCCGTCGGACGTTCTCCAGGGCAAGGTCCTCGGCAACTACATGGCGACCTGTGGCGCCCAGACCGTTGGCATGATCGTCCTGAACGACGCGTACGGGACCGGCCTGGCCAAGAACGTACAGTCCGCTTTTGAGGCAGCCGGCGGCAAGGTTGTTGCCCAGGAACTCTTCAACGAAGGCGATTCGCAGTTCAGCAGCCAGGTGGACAAGGTGCTTGCGGCCAAGCCGGATGCCATCGCCCTGATCACCTTTGACCAGGCCAAGAGCATTGTTCCGCTGATGACGGGCAAGGGCGTCAAGCCCACCCAGATGTTCATGGTTGACGGCAACATGTCCGACTACAGCAAGGACTTCCAGGCAGGCACCCTGAAGGGTGCCCAGGGCACCATCCCGGGCACCTTCGCCAAGGACGACTTCAAGAAGAAGCTGCTGGCCATCGATCCCGCGCTGAAGGACTACAGCTATTCAGGCGAGTCCTACGATGCCGTGAATCTGATCGCACTGGCAGCAGAGGAAGCCAAGAGCACCAAGGGAACTGACATCGCGGCGCACCTGAAGGACGTGTCTGAAGGCGGCGAAAAGTGCAACGACTTCCCCTCCTGCGTCACCCTGCTGCGCAACGGCAAGGACATCGACTACGACGGCCAGTCCGGCCCCGTAACGTTCTCCGACGCCGGCGACCCGACAGAGGCCTACATCGGCATCTACGAGTTCCAGGATGACAACACCTACAAGCCGGTCAAGGAAGAATTCGGCAAGCTGTAAGCTCGCCCTTCCCTAGCCGCAATAGGCCCCCGCCCAATGGGCGGGGGCCTATTGTATGCCCGGGAGGAAGGCTGCCAACAATGCTGCCCGGCGTGGCGATGCTGCCCGGCGTGGCGCCGCTGCCGCCGTTGCGCCGGGACGCCGGCGGCCGCACCCGTTGCCCCGGCGGGGACCCGGCGGCCGCAGCCGTTGCGCCGGCGTGGCGCCGCCGCCGTTGCGCGGGGACTGGCGGCCGCACCCGGTACCCGGCGGTCGCATCCGGGACCGGGGATCCCGCCGGTCCCGTGAGTGCGGAGCTGGCGGCGCCGGGCGCGCAGAAGGGCCGCCACCGGTTGGTGACGGCCCCTGCTGTTGCTGCGGAGTTGCGGAGAACTACTCGACGGTGTCGGCGAGCGTACCCAGGTACAGCTGGATGACCTTGGGGTCCTTCATCAGTTCCCGGCCGGTGCCGGTGTACGCGTCCTTGCCCTGGTCCAGGACGTAGCCGCGGTCACAGATCTGCAGGCAGCGCCGGGCGTTCTGTTCGACCATAATGACCGAGACGCCCGCACGGTTGATTTCGTGGACCCGGAGGAAGGTCTCGTCCTGTTTGACCGGGGAAAGGCCGGCGGAGGGCTCGTCAAGCAGCAGCACTGCCGGGTCCATCATCAGGGCCCGGCCCATCGCCACCATCTGGCGTTCACCGCCGGAGAGTGATCCCGCGCGCTGGGCCCGCCGCTTGCCAAGTTCCGGGAACAGGCCGGTGACGAAGTCGAAGCGCTCGGCAAAGTCCTTGGGCCGCTGGAACATGCCCATCTGGAGGTTCTCCTCGATGGTCAGCGCCGCGAACACGTTGTTGTTCTGCGGCACAAACCCGATGCCCCGGCTGACGAGCTTGTTGGCCTTAAGCCCGGTGATGTCCTGGCCGCGGACCACAACGGAACCGGAGTGGACCTTCACCAGGCCGAACATCGCCTTCAGGAGTGTGGACTTGCCGGCTCCGTTGGGGCCGATGATGCCGATGAGCTCGCCCTTGCGGGCCTCGATACTGCAGCCATTGAGGATATTAACGCCGGGGATGTAGCCCGCCACCAGGTCGGTGACCTTGACGACCGAATCCTCGTCGTGGACTGGCGTAGCGGCGGGGGCCGCACTGGTGGCGCTCATTGGGTGTCCTTTTCTGTGCTGTTCGGCTCATCTGCGCTGCGCCTGCCGTGCGCGGCACCGTTGCCGTCCGCCGGCGCGTCCGTTTCGGAACCGACGATATCCAGGGAGATGATGCCGGCGTTGTCGGTGCCCACAATCGACTCCTCGTCGGCCCCCAGTTCGGCCGCGAGCTCTTTGATGCCTTCCGAATCGCCGAGATCCACGTCGTGGTGGGCGCCCAGGTAGGCGTCGATCACGGCGGGGTTCTTCATTACGTCGGCAGGCGGACCTTCGGCTACGATCCGGCCCTCGGCCATCACCACCACCCAGTCGGCGATGTGCCGGACCATGTGCATGTCGTGTTCAACAAACAACACGGTCATGCCCTCAGCCTTGAGGTTCTTGATGTGGTCCAGGAGCGACTGGGTCAGCGCGGGGTTGACGCCGGCCATCGGTTCGTCAAGCATCACGAGCTTGGGCTTGACCATCAGCGAGCGGGCCATTTCCAGGAGCTTGCGCTGGCCGCCGGAAAGTGACGCGGCATAGTCGTCCTTTTTGGCGTCCAGCTTGAACTTCCGCAGCAGCACGTCGGCGTCGGCGGTAATCTGCTTTTCCTGGCCGCCCCAGATTCCTTTGAACAGGGCCTTGGAGAGTCGTTCACCGGACTGGTTGGAGGCACCAAGACGCATATTTTCCATCACCGTCAGCTTGCCCATCACCTTGGTCAGCTGGAAGGTGCGGACCATGCCCATCCGGGCCACCTTGTAGGAGGAGACGCCGGCCAGGCTGTTGCCTTCGAACTGCCACTTGCCCGTGTTGGGTGTGTCGAAGCCGGTCAGCAGGTTAAACAGCGTGGTCTTGCCGGCGCCGTTGGGCCCGATGAGTGCGGTGATTTTGTGCCGGGGGATCTCGAGGTACTCGACGTCGACGGCGTTGATGCCGCCGAAGCTGCGGGTGACGTTTTCGGCCACCACGATCGGGTCGCGCTTTTTGCAGCCCGGAGCAGTCTCCCCGGCCGCGATCGGCCGCGAATCCGTCATGTAGTCGATTTCTTCCGGGTTATCCGCGGGACGGGGTGTATCGCTCTGCGTGCTCATGCGAAAGCCAGCTCCTTTTTGTTGCCGAGGACACCCTGGGGCCTGAAGATCATCAACAGCATCAGCGCGACACCCACAAGGATGTACCGCAGCTGCCCGGCCTGGACCGTGTTGAGCCAGGTGACGGCGCCGGATTCGATCAGGCCATACAGGATGCCTTGTGTGAGGGACAGGACGACCCAGAAGATCATGGCGCCAATCACCGGCCCCAGCACCGTGCCCAGGCCGCCAAGCAGCAGGCAGGTGTAGAGGAAGAACGTCAGTTCGGTCCCGTAGTTCGCCGGCTGGACTGCGCCGCGGGGGAGGGTGAAGATCATGCCTGCGAGGGCGCCGAGGACGCCGCCGATGATCAAAGCCTGCATCTTGTAGGCGTACACGTTCTTGCCCAGCGAACGGACAGCATTTTCGTCCTCGCGGATGCCCTTAAGGACTCGGCCCCAGGGGCTGCGCATCAGCAGCCAGATCACCAGGCAGAGAAGGGCCACCACGGTCCAGGCGACAACCCGGATGAAGAAGTCGCGGTTGTTCATCCCCAGGTAGGAACCTTCGGGGAAAGGGTTCATGGCATAGAAGTCGCCTTCGAAAGCGGCGAGGCCGTTGGCCGAACCGGTGACGGCGGTCAGCTGGTTGGTTGTGACAATGTAGCGGACGATTTCCGCCGCCGCGATTGTCACGATGGCCAAATAGTCGGCCCGCAGCCGGAGGGTGGGGATACCGAGGAGCAGGGCGAAGATGGCTGAACACACCACGGCGATGAGGAGCCCGACGAAGAACGGGGCGCCGAAGGTCAGGGTGGAGATGGCGAAACCGTAGGCGCCCACCGCCATAAAGCCGGCTTGACCGAAGTTGAGCAGGCCTGAGTAGCCAAAGTGAACCGCAAGGCCGAGGGTTGCGAGGGCGTATGCCGCCGTCGTCGGGCTGAACAGTTCACCGGCAGCACTGGAAAATATGAATCCGAAGTCCATGGCTGTCTCCTAACCCACGCGCTCGCGCCGGCCCAAGATGCCTTGGGGCCGGAACAGAAGGACAATAATCATAATGAACAGTGCTCCCACGTATTTGAGGTCGGCGGCGAGGCCGAACACGGTGGTCAGCTCCACAAAGATACCGACGATGATGGATCCGATCAGGGCGCCCCATACCGTGCCAAGGCCACCCAGGGTGACGCCGGCGAAGATGAGCAGCAGGATCTGCGATCCCATATCGAAGGTGACGCCGGGCCGGTAGTAGGCCCACAGGATGCCGCCGAGAGAGGCCAGCATGCCGCCGGTGACCCAGACAATCCGGATCACAGAGTCGACGTCGATGCCCGAAGCCGCCGCCAGCGCCGGGTTGTCGGCGACCGCGCGGGTGGCTTTGCCGAGCCGGGTCTTGAGCAGGATGATCCCGAGCAGCGCGATCACCACGGCGCTGATCACAAGGGACCACAGGTTGTTGGGGGAAATGGAGATCAACCCGATCTGGATCTCCGTGCTCTGTGCGTACGGCAGCTGCTGGGTGGCGCCGCCGAAGAAGAACTGGATGACGTAGCGCACGGCCAGGGCGAGGCCGATGCTGACGATCATCATGGGCACCAGGCCGGTGCCCCGGCGGCGCAGCGGCTTCCACAGGCCAGCGTCCTGGAAGTAGCCAAAGAGGCCGCCGCCGAGCAGCGCGAGCACAACGGCCAGCCAGAACGGGAGGTTCATGGCGTTGAAAGCGAACACCAGGACGGCGCCGAGGGTGACCATTTCGCCGTGTGCGAAGTTGGTCAGCCCGGTAGTGCCGAAAATCAGCGACAGACCCACCGATGCGAGGGCCAGCAGAAGTCCGAAACTCAGGCCCGCCACCAGGCGGTTGACCAGGTTCTTGCCAAAGTCCTGCTGTTGGACGACGATGCCTTCACCGAAGGCGAAGATCACCGAAAGGTTCGACGTCTGGCTAAAGGTGACCTGGCGGGGGTTCTCCTGGCCGGCTGCGAGCTTGCGGCCGTCCGGGAGGGTGGATTCGTTGAGTTTGACCTCATAGGTTCCCTGCTTCGGGACACCAATGGACCACGAACCGTTTTCCGCGGATTTCGTCGACCCGGTGAAGCCGTCGCCGGTGGCACTGATTTCTACGCCGACAAGCGGGGTGCGGTCGTCGCCGCGCAGGAATCCGCTGATGTTGTTGGTAAACGTCCCGGTCGGTTGAGACGTGGTTGCCGACGGTGATGGTGCCGGTGCGGGGCTCGTGGCCTGCGATGCCGGCGCGACGATCAGCAGCAGTGCGGCGACGGCGGCAAAAACGGCCCCCACAGCTTTCAGCAATCTGCCGCGCCGTCTTTGCGACAGGCCTCTCGGTGTGCTTCTCAAAATGAAAACCTCCACATGGGGTGGTGTGGGTTGCGCCATTGCAACCGATGCGAACAGTCAAGGTGACGGAAGGTAAAACCTGGTGCGATGCGGTCGAGATGTCCAGCTTGTGATATCCGTCACCCTATTTGGCCCATGTTACAGCCCGTCCGGGGCAATGAATGCCCTCCGGAGCAGGCAGAACGTCGCGATCAGGTAACAACCGTGAAGCATCGGCGACGGGGTGGTTTACCCGGCCTAAAGTAAACTTTTGTTGATCTGGAGTATGCCTAAACAGTCGTCGGTCGACGGTGCCCGCGGCCCGCGGCCCGGCGGCAGGGAGGTCACAGTCGGGTTGCAGCCAAGCGCTGGCGGGAACTAACGCTGCCCGTCAGCGGTTGGAATTGGTAGCGTGTACTTAGCTGACACGAACAGTTCACCACCGGATCACCACACCCCTTTATATGGAGGACAGCTTCAATGGCACTTGGCGGAAACCCAGTCTTCAACGGAAAGAACTTCCGTGGAGCAACCCAGGCACCGCCTGCCCCGCAGGCGTTCGGGCAGGGCGCCCACGGCCGGTCCGGCTGGAACGCGTCCCCCCAGGCGATGACGCAGGACCAGCTCCAGGACATGTACAACCGGCCCGCCGCCGGCCCCGCGGACACGGGCCGGATGAGCTATGACGATGTCATCATAAAGACCGCTGTCTGCCTTGGCGCCGTGATCGCCGGCGCCGCAGTCACGCTCGTGGTGGCGGAGGGCTTGGCCTATACGCTGATGATCGCCGGTGCGCTGGGCGGTTTTGTCCTCGCCCTTGTCAACACCTTCAAGAAGCAGCCCTCACCGGCGCTGATCCTCGCCTACGCGGGACTCGAGGGGTTGTTCCTCGGTGGCCTGACGCGGATCCTCGACGGGATGTTCCCGGGTGTCGGACTGCAAGCCGTGATCGGCACTCTCTCCGTGTTCGCTGTGACCCTGGTGCTCTTCAGGAGCGGCAAGGTTCGGGCCACACCGAAGGCCATGCGCTTTTTTATGATTGCCTTGATTGGCTACGCCGTCTTCGCGCTCATCAACATGGTGATGATGTGGACCGGCGCGGTCCAGGAGGCGTTTGGGCTCCGGACCAGCGTGGAGATCTTCGGCATTCCCCTCGGTGTTTTTATCGGCGTGCTGGCGATCGGTCTGGCCGCGTTCTCGCTGATCATGGACTTCACCAGCATTGAAGCCGGCGTCCGCAGCGGCGCCCCGCAGCGCTTCTCCTGGACCGCCGCCTTCGGCCTCACTGTGACGCTGGTATGGCTGTACGTGGAGATCATCCGGCTGCTGGCGATCCTGCGCGGCAACGACTAACAGAGTCAGGCCACACCGGCCGCCGTGAGCTCAGAAAGCGGGCCCAGCCAGTTCACTTGGCGGGGCCCGCTTTTGTGCGCCGGGGCCGCTTTTTGTGCGCCGGGCCCGAGGGCATCAGCTGAGCCGCTCCAGCACCACGGCCATGCCCTGGCCGCCGCCAACACAGAGCGTGGCCAGACCCAGCTGGGCATCCCGCTCCCTGAGCCCGTTCAACAGGGTGGTGATCATTCGGGCGCCGGTCATACCAAACGGATGCCCCAACGCGATGGCGCCGCCGTTGACGTTGAGTTTGCTGTGGTCGATGCCAAGCTCCTTGGCGCTGGCGAGGACCTGGACGGCGAAGGCCTCGTTGAGTTCCACGAGGTCGATATCCCCGATGCCCAGCCCGGCGAGCTGCAGAGCCCGCCTGCTGGCCTCTACCGGGCCCAGTCCCATCAGCTCGGGGGACAGGGCGCTGACGCCGGTGGAGAGAATCCGGGCCAGCGGCGTCAGCCCGAGTTCGGCGGCCCGACGGTCGCTCATGACCACGAGGGCGGCGGCCCCGTCGTTCAGCGGGCAGGCGTTCCCGGCAGTAACGGTGCCACCAGCGCGGAACACCGGCTGCAGTGCGCTGACCGAGCCAAGGGTCACCGCAGCCCGGGGGGAGTCGTCCCGGTCGATCACGGTGCCGTCCCTGCGCGTGTAGGGGGTGATTTCGCGGGCATAGAATCCGGCGGCGATGGCTGCCTCGGTGCGGTTTTGGCTCAGCACGGCCCAGTCGTCCTGGTCGGCCCGGCTGATGCCGTACGTCGTGGCGACGTTCTCGGCGGTCTGGCCCATGGCGATGTAGATGTCCGGCATCCGCCC
Organism: Arthrobacter sp. EM1; assembly: GCF_029964055.1. Taxonomy (NCBI): domain Bacteria; kingdom Bacillati; phylum Actinomycetota; class Actinomycetes; order Micrococcales; family Micrococcaceae; genus Arthrobacter; species Arthrobacter sp. EM1. The sequence continues at coordinate 652,620 of NZ_CP124836.1, forward strand.
GCCCAGCCGCGGATCCGTCCACGGTGTATTCGATGCGGCCCGCGCAGCCGTGCGTTGGCGGGCCGCATCGAAGAGCGGGTTATGTGTGCTTGCGTCCGTCTCGCCGGCGCCGGCCCAGTCCCGGTACCGTGAGACCGCTTCGACTCCCGCCGCCACAAATGCCCGGCCTTCGCCGGCCTTGATGGCGTGGAAGGCCATGCGGAGCGTTTGCAGGCTGGAGGCGCAGAACCGGTTGACTGTGGCGGCCGGGACGTTGTCCAGCCCGGCCAGGATGGTGACCACCCTGGCCATATTGGAACCCGCTTCGCCGCTGGGCTCAGCACAGCCAAGATAGAGATCGTCCAGGCCCTGGCCGGTGGCATCAGCGGCGTCGAACGATGGAATCCGGGCCAGTGCCGCGGCGACCATGGCGGCAGCGATGTCGTCGGGCCGCTCATCTTTCAGCGAGCCTTTAAAAGCGCGTCCGATGGGGCTTCTGGCAGTGGAAACAATGACTGCTTCTGGCATGCGCCCAGCCTACGCTCCGGTCAGGCCAGGCGCAGGGCTCCTGCGGCGGGACGCACGGTAAAGATGTCCGGCGGTGCAAAACCGGCAGCGCCGAAGGCCTGTTCGACGGCGGCACGGACCTGCCGTTGGGCCGCCACCGGGGTGAGCGCAATCGCTGAGCCGCCGAAGCCGCCACCGGTCATCCTGGCGCCGAGGGCGCCGGCCGAACGGGCGGCGTGCACCGCGAGATCCAGCTCGGCGCAGGAGATCTCGAAGTCGTCGCGCATCGAGGCGTGGGACGCATCCAGCACCGGCCCGATCGCGGCGGGCCCGGCGCTGCCGAGCAGCTCGAGGATCTGCAGCACACGGTTGTTTTCCGTCACAACGTGCCGCACCCGACGGAACGTCTTGTCGTCCAGAAGTCCAGCAGCTTCCGCCAGGTCCTCGAGTTCGACGTCGCGAAGGGCCTGTACCCCGAGGACCTCCGAGCCGAGTTCGCAGGCGGCCCGCCGGGCGGCATAGCCGCCGGTTAAGTGGGAATGCGACACCTTGGTGTCGATCACAAGCGTGACCAGCCCGGCGCTTTCGGCATCGAAGGGCACGAGCCGGAAGCTCCGGTCCCGGCAGTCCAGGAACACGGCCTGCCCGGCCGCGCCGCGCAAGGAGGCGGTCTGGTCCATGATGCCGGTCGGCGCGCCGACAAAGTCGTTCTCCGCTTGCCGGGTGGCCAGCACCATCTCGTCCACACCCAGCCCGGCAGCAGTAAGTTCATTCAGCGCCGTAATGACGGCGCATTCAATGGCATGGGACGAGGACAGCCCGGCCCCCCGGGGTACGTCCGAGGCCAGGAGGATGTCCAGGCCCGGGACCGGGAGCCCGCGCTGCTGCAGTGCCCAGAGCACACCGAGTGGATACTTCGTCCAGCCTCGGGCCGTGCCGCGGTCCAGGGCGCCGGCGTCCGCCGTCGTCATTCCCTGGTTGCCGAACGTGGACAGCAGCCGGAGGGTCGAATCGGGCCGGATCCGGACGGCCACCCGGGCTGCCTTGTCGATCGCAAACGGCAGCACGAACCCCTCGTTGTAATCGGTGTGCTCGCCGATCAGGTTGACCCGGCCCGGGGCCTGCCAGACGCCGTCGGGGGCCACCCCGAACGCGCTGTGGAACCGGGCCGCCAGTTCGCCAGTGCCCGGCGGCCGGGTCATGGCTGTGCGGCTAACGTGATGCGGCTCATGGGTCCACGCTATACGGATTGCCGGGCCGGTCTGTACGGTGGTGCGCATGGATCAGACGAGCTTCGTTCCCCACAACGAATCCGCGGCAGGCGGCGGCAGGGCGCGGCGTTATGCCTCCGGCAGGCAATACGAGCTGCGGCGCGGTGACGCCCTGGCCGTGGTGACCGAACTGGCAGCCGGCCTTCGGGTCTACAGCCGCGGCGGCACCCAGTTGACCGAGAGCTACGGCGAGGCCGAGATTCCGCCCGGTGCCACCGGCATCACCCTGGCGCCCTGGGCCAACCGGGTGGAAGACGGGCTGTGGTACCTCAACGGCAAAAAACAACAGCTCGACATCACCGAGGTCTCGCGCAACAACGCCAGCCACGGGCTGCTGCGCAACACCGCTTACATGCTGGTGGAGGAATCGGAGTTCTCGGTCACCCTCGAAGCAGTGATCTTTCCCCAGCACGGCTATCCATTCCTGCTCCGCCACCGGGTCCGCTACGAACTCGCCGGGGACCTGGGCCTGGTGGTGCGGCAGAGCCTCGTCAACGACTCGCAGGAACCGGCCCCCTTTGTCCTGGGCGCGCACCCCTATCTCCGGTTGGGGGAGCTGCCCAGCGAGGAGCTCACGCTCACGGTCCGCGCCCGCACCAGGCTCGTGACGGACGGCCGGCTCATTCCGCGCAGCACCGAACCGGCCAGCGGGGACTTTGACCTGCGTGCCGGACGGCCCGTCGCGGCACTGGATATCGATGCTGCCTACACGGATCTGGAGTTCGACGGCGGCATCGCCCGCCACACGCTCAGCGCGCCGGACGGCCAAAGTGTGACCCTCTGGCAGGAGGCCAACTGCGGCTACGTCCATGTTTTTGTCACTACCGAATTTCCCGGCCGGACCAAAGCGGTGGCCCTTGAACCCATGACCGGGCCGGCCAATGCCTTTAACAGCGGCGACAATCTCCGCTGGCTGGACCCGGGGGAACCGTTCACGATGACGTGGGGCATCAGCGCGGACCTCAAGCGCTGAGCGGGCTCCGGGTTTCCCATCCGGGCGGCGCTGGTGAATCATTGGGCTATGACGCCAGCTGACGATGCCGCCTTGCCGAACCGGCCGACCACACACGGCCCGACCACACACGGCCCGGCCGCACCGCTGCGGTCCGTCACGGACCGGGAAATCGACGAGGACATCCCGTACGGCGTGCGGATCGCGGCGTCCTGGTCCTGGCGGCTCTTGCTCATCATTGTTGTGGCCGGTGCCCTCGTGTGGCTGCTGGGCAGGATCAGTTTTCTGGTGATTCCGGTGATGGTTGCGGCCCTCCTCGCCGGGCTGCTGGCCCCGGTCAAGGACCTGCTCCGGAGAAGCCACGTCCCGAACGGCCTCGCCGTCGCCTTCACCGTCCTGGGCTTTATCGGTGTGATCGGCGGTTCCCTGGCACTCGTCGGCCGGCAGCTCACGTCCGGTTTCGCCGAACTGTGGAGTCAGGCCCTGACCGGAGTCCAAAAAGTCCAGGTCTGGCTCGCGGACGGCCCGCTGCACCTGACGGCGGCCCAGATCGACCAGTACCTGCAGGACGGCACCGCCGCCTTGCAGAACAACAGCAGCAGCATCCTCAACGGCGCTCTGTCCTTCGGCAGCACCGCCGGGCATTTCGCTGCCGGAATGATCCTGGCGCTTTTTATCCTCATCTTCTTCCTGCTGGAAGGGGACCGCATCTGGGCCTTCCTTGTCCGGCTGCTGCCCAGGCAGGCCCGCCCCGCGACGGACGGGGCCGGGCGGGTGGGCTGGTCCTCGATGGTGAGCTACGCGCGGATCCAGATGTTCGTGGCCTTTGTGGACGCGGTGGGGATCGGTGTGGGTGCGGCAGTTATCGGTGTGCCGCTGGCGTTGCCGCTGGGCGTGCTGGTGTTCCTGGGCTCCTTTATCCCGATTATCGGCGCCCTCGTGACCGGCGCCGTTGCCGTCCTGCTGGCCCTCGTCGCCAACGGCTGGGTCAACGCCTTGATTATGCTGGGCATCGTCCTGCTGGTCCAGCAACTGGAGAGCCACATCCTGCAGCCGCTGGTTATGGGCAAGGCTGTATCGCTGCACCCGGTGGCCGTGATCCTCGCCGTCGCCGCAGGCTCCTATCTCGCCGGGATTCCCGGAGCCCTGTTCTCCGTTCCCATCCTCGCCGTAGCAAACTCGTCGATTCGCTACATTGCGGGCAGAACGTGGGAACATAAAAGTGCGTCGGCCACCGCGGGCCAGCAGGGCTTCCCTGTTCCTGCAGCCGGCGCCGATACCACCGTGAGGGACGCCCGGCTGCCGGGCGCAGCCGCCGGTCGCGGCGACGATGCCGGTACTGAGCCAACAGAAGGAGACTAGTTCGTGAACACCCTGGAGAGCCTGCCCGTCACGCTGGACGATGTCCTGGAGGCGCAGAAGCTGCTCGACGGGATCATTACGCGGACGCCCGTTGAATCCTCCCGCGCCCTGGGCGGGATGGTCGGCGGCGAGGTGTTCCTCAAGTGTGAGAACCTGCAGCGGGCCGGTTCCTTTAAAGTCCGTGGTGCCTACGTCCGGATGGCCAAACTCTCCCCGGCGGAGAAGAAGCGCGGCGTGGTGGCGGCCTCGGCCGGCAACCACGCCCAGGGCGTGGCCGTTGCCGCCAAGAGCCTGGGCATCAATGCCCGCATCTACATGCCGCTCGGCGTCGCGTTGCCCAAGCTCGCCGCGACCCGCAGCCACGGGGCCGAAGTGGTCCTGCACGGCCATAATGTTGACGAGGCCCTCGCCGAAGCCAAACGCTATGCGGACGAGACCGGCGCAGTTTTCGTCCACCCCTTTGACGACGTCGACATCGTCGCCGGGCAGGGCACCGTGGGGCTGGAAATCCTGGAACAGCTGCCCCAGGTCGACACCATCCTGATGGGCGTCGGCGGCGGCGGGCTGCTCGCCGGGGTGGCCGTGGCCGTAAAGGCCAGGGCCAAGGAACTCGGCCGGGAGATCAGGATCATCGGCGTCCAGGCCGAGAACGCCGCCGCCTACCCGCCGTCGCTCGCCGCGGACGCCCTAGTCCCGCTCAAACGCGTGTCCACGATGGCCGACGGCATCGCCGTCGGCCGGCCGGGCCAGCTGCCCTTCAGCATCATCAGGGAACTTGTCGACGACGTCGTCACCGTCAGCGAGGACGCCCTCGCCCGGGCGCTGATCTTCCTGCTCGAACGGGCCAAAATGGTGGTGGAGCCGGCCGGGGCCGTGGGGGTTGCTGCCCTGATGGAAGGAAAGATCGAAAATCCCGGCACCGTGGCCGTGGTGCTCTCCGGCGGGAACATCGATCCGATGCTGATGCTCAAGGTCATCCAGCGCGGGCTCTCCGCCGCCGGCCGGTACATGACCGTCCGGATGATGCTTGACGACCGTCCCGGCTCACTGGCGACGATCGCCCGGATCATCGCCGAGAACGACGCCAACGTGACGGGTCTGGACCACACCCGGGTGGGCGGTTCGATCAGTATGGGCGATGTGTCCATCACGGTGAACCTGGAAACAAAGGGCCACGAGCACGGCGAGAAAGTCCTCGCGGCGCTGCGGGCCGAAGGCTTCCAACCGATCGTTGTGCATTAGGGGACCACTGTGCTTAACTCCACCAGCGGCAGGCCGCGTGCCGGCGACACCACAGCCGGGCGTGCCCGCACGGGATTGCTGGTCGTGGGTTCGATTGTGCTGGTGCTCTACGTCATCGAGATCATCAACACCCTGCTGCAGCATTCGCTCAATGGCGTGTTCGGCCTGCGGCCGCGCAGCCCCGACGGGATCCTGGACATCCTGACGTTCCCGCTGCTGCACGCGAACCTGGCGCACCTGTTCTCCAACACACTTCCGTTGATCATCTTCGGTTTCCTGGTGTTGCTCTCAGGGCTGCGGGTGTTTTTTACCACACTGGCGCTGAGCTGGCTGGCCTCGGGCGCGGCGGTGTGGCTGATCGGCGGTTTGCGCGTCACGGTTGGGGCGTCGGGCCTGGTTTTCGGGCTCCTCGCGTTTTTGCTGGTGCGCGGCTTTTTCAACCGCAACTGGTGGCAGATCCTGCTCTCGGTGGTGCTCTTCCTGAGCTACGGCGGCATCCTGTTCGGTGTACTGCCCACTGTGACGGCGTTCATCTCCTGGCAGGCGCACCTGGGCGGCGCAATCGGCGGAGTACTCGCAGCCCTGCTTTTGCGTTCGCCCCGGGCCGCTACCCGCGCGAACTAGCGGCAACCTGGCAACGAACGACGCCGGCCCTCCCGTGGGGGAGGGCCGGCGTCGTTTGCTGCTGGCAGTTCAGGGCAGGTCAGCCGGCGTACGGCTTGGCGGAGATGATCTCCACCGTGATGTCCTTGCCGTTCGGGGCGGTGTAGCTGAGCTTGTCGCCCTCCTTGTGGCCGACGATGGCAGCGCCCAGGGGGGACTTCTCACTGAAGACGTCAAGATCCGAGTCACCCGCGATCTCCCGTGAGCCGAGCAGGAACGACTCCTCATCGCCGGCGATTTTGGCAACAACAATCATGCCGGGCTCGACGATTCCGTCATCGGCAGGGGATTCGCCCACATGGGCGTCCCGGAGCAACGCGGTCAGCTGGCGGATGCGGGCTTCGATCTTGCCCTGCTCCTCCTTGGCCGCGTGGTAGCCGCCGTTTTCCTTGAGGTCGCCTTCCTGGCGGGCGGCCTCAATCTTCTGGACGATTTCCGCCCGGCCGGGGCCGGAGAGGTGGTCCAGCTCTGCCTTCAGGCGGTCAAAAGCTTCCTGGGTAAGCCAAGCTGCAGTTGCGCTGTTGGTGGTAGACACGGACTTCTCCTTTATGGTCAAACAAGCAAAGACCCCGCCACGGTGGCCACTTTTAGGACGCAGTAACCAGCTCAGCGGGGCAAAGGTATTGATCCATTGTAGTCAATCCCTTGGATAAACCAAAGATTGCTGCGGCCTGGATCACACCGTGTTCCCGAACCGAGTCCGTACGTTGCGCTATTTGCTTGCGTCAGGGATCCAGCAAGTGTCCACGAGGCCGGAGACGGCCTGGGACTCGGTGCGCACAGTGGCGCGGTGGGAGGTGGTGCGCCCGCCGTCGGTTCCCGCGTCGGCGGCATTGGGGGCAATGTCCACGACCTTCCAGCCGACGACGGCGAACTTGGCATCCAGCGTTTTGACAGCGCATTTCGCTGCCGTGCCCGGTTCCTTGGTGACCTGAAAATCGACCTCCGCGACCGTGGCGTCCGGGGTGCTGTAGCCGATGTCCTTGGAGGTGACGCTCGCTGTCGCGTTGGACGCCGCGACCCATGCCAAAAAGGCCAGCCCGACCGCGAGGGCCAGCACGAGGATGGCGCGTTTTGCCTTGCGGCTCAGCGCCGGCTTTTGACCACCGTAACGATTGGCTAGGCTGGGAGATACCGGCGCGGGCGCGGCAGGCTGATCCTTGGAAGTCACTGCTTCAGTTTAGTGTGGATCGGGCGCGCTGTTCACCGTGGCGCCGATCCGGCTTGTTGTGCCCGCCAATATTCCTGTCCCTGAAGATGAAAGAGGAGCCGTCCACGATGACTGCGTCCACCACCTCGTCAGCGCCGCTCCGGCTGTTGGCCGTCCATGCGCATCCCGACGACGAATCCAGCAAGGGTGCCGCCACGATGGCCATGTACGCCGCAGCCGGCGTTGACGTCCTGGTGGCCACCTGCACGGACGGCTCGCGCGGTGACATCCAGAATCCGGCCATGGCGGCCATGCCGCACCCCAAACGCGATATGGCCGGAGCCCGCAACCTGGAGATGGCGCGTGCCGCCGCGGTACTGGGAGTCCGCCAGCGCTGGCTCGGTTTCGTCGACTCCGGGTTGCCCGAAGGTGATCCGCTCCCGCCGTTGCCGGTTGGCTCTTTCGCGACGCTGCCGCTGGAACAGGCGGCAGCGCCCCTCGTCCGGCTGGTCCGCAGCTTCAAGCCCCAAGTCATCCTGAGCTACGACGAGAACGGTGGCTACCCGCACCCGGACCACATTATGGCCCACCGTGTTGCCGTCGAGGCCTTCGAAGCCGCAGGTGACCCGGCCCGCTACCCGGAGGCCGGCGCAGCCTGGGCGCCGAGCAAGCTCTACTACGACCGTGCGTTCAGCCCCGAACGTTTCCATGCCCTGCATGTGGCGCTGGAGGAAACCGGTCTCCAGTCGCCCTACGCCGAGCGCATCGCTGCCTGGCTCGAAGCCGACGCGGAAGGCCACACCCCGCCGGCGCCCACCCATCCGACGACCACCCAGATCGAGTGCGGGGATTTCTTCGAAGCCCGCGACGACGCGCTCCGTGCCCACCGCACCCAGGTTGACCCGGAAGGCTTCTTCTTCGCCGTCACACCGGCAATGCAGCGCCGGGTCTGGCCCTGGGAGGACTACTCGCTGATCCAATCCCGGGTTAGCTCGGAACTGCCGGAAAAGGACTTCTTCGCCGGGCTAAGATAGAGCTAAAGGGCTTTTCTATGACGTGTAGAAGACGTCGTGGAAGCCGTTCCAACGCAGCTCCGCGTCCCGCCCCGCCGGACCGCCAACCAGCCCCACAGAAGGTCCTCACCGTGCATCCCTTGCTTATCGCCCTGGCAACCTCCCCGGCTCCCGCCCCGTCGCCGTCACTGCGTGAGGGCCTCTCCCAGGATCAGGTCACGCCCGGCCTGCTCGGGTTCCTCCTGACGGCCTTTATCGTGGTGCTGACAGCGCTCCTGATTGTGGACATGGTCCGGCGGATCCGCCGGGTCCGGTACCGCGCCCAGGTGGAGGAGGAACGCATGGCCGCCGCCGAAGCAGCCGCCAATGACGGAGCTGCGAAGACCCCCGCAGCCCGTGAATCCGGCCGGCCCGCGGACAGCCCGGAGACCACCGGCAAGGCAGAACCCGGAAACCACTGACGACTCCCCAGCCGCGGTCCGGCACCGTAGGGTGGCGCCGTCGTCGAAGACAGCTTGCGCACCTCCCCGGTGCCGCGGGGCGTGGATGCGGACTCTAGCTCAGCACGGCTATGGCAATGGCGATGTAGTGCGCCGCGAAAGCAAAAACCGTGAGTGCGTGGAAGAGCTCGTGGAAACCGAAGTGTTCATAGCTGAAGTTCGGCTTTTTCATCGCGTAGAAGACGGCGCCGGTGATGTAGAGGGCACCGCCGGCACAAATCAGCACGGCGGCGGCGACATTGGCGGTAAAAAAGTCCGGCAGGTAGAACAGCGCGCCGCAACCCAGTGCAATGTAGATCGGCACGTACAGCCACCGCGGCGCGTCCGTCCACAGCAAGCGGAACAGCACGCCCAGGATGGCCCCGGTCCAGATCACCCACAGCAGCACTTCGGCTTTGGGCCGGTCCAGGAGCGCCCAGGCGAGCGGCGTGTAGCTGCCGGCGATGACCAGCATGATGTTGGTATGGTCCAGCCGCTTCAACACGATCTTTACGCCCGCTGACCAGTTCCCGCGGTGGTAGATGGCGCTGATGCCGAACAACAGGACACCGGTGAAGGCGTAGACCGCGGACGCAATCTTCAGGTCCGGCGTCGGTGCCAGCAGCACCAGGACCAGGCCCGCTGCCAGTGCCAGCGGAGCCGTCACGGTGTGGATCCAGCCGCGCCACTTGGGTTTGATCATCAGGAGTTCGGCAAGTCGCACGGCAGCGTCGTCCATCGGGCCGGTCCCGCGCTCCGCAGGCTCATCCGGCCGGGGCTCGGGACTGTTGCTTTCCATGCCGCAATAATAAACTACGGCGCAGTAAGTTACCTTCGAGTAACAAGATGCCCGGTGCAGAATCGTCACGTTCATGCGCCACGGCCGGCACCGCGGCAGGTAGCCTAGGTTGTGCACTGACGTCGTACTTCAAGGAAGCCAGGTGAAACTCCGGATGGAAATGCCCGGGTTCCTCTATGGCTTCTATGAGCGCAAGTTACAGCGCTCCCTGGACCCGGAACGCATCCCCCGGCACATCGGCGTCATGGTGGACGGCAACCGCCGCTGGGCGCGGCAGTTCAACGCTCCAACCAGCCAGGGACACCAGGCCGGTGCCGACAAGATCCACGAGTTCCTCGGCTGGTGCCAGGAACTGGGCGTCAAGGTGGTCACCCTGTACATGCTGTCCACTGACAACATGAGCCGTTCCGGCGAAGAACTGGACCTGCTGATGGGGATCATTGCCAACACGCTGGACAGGCTGGACGGGGACGCCGAGATTTCGGTCCACGCCATGGGTGCACCGGAATTGCTCCCCGATTACCTCGCCGCCCGGCTCAACCGGCTCACGGCCCGTACCCCGGCGCGCGAGAAGCTCCACGTCAATGTTGCCGTCGGCTACGGCGGACGCCGTGAAATCGTCGATGCCGTCCGGGAACTGCTGCACGACGCCGTCGGACGCGGTGCGGACATCGGGAAACTCTCCGAGGAACTCAGTGTTGATGACATCTCACGTTTCCTCTATACCCGCGGCCAGCCCGATCCGGACCTCGTGATCCGGACCTCCGGGGAGCAGCGGCTATCAGGGTTCCTGATGTGGCAAAGTGCTTACAGCGAGTTCTATTTCTGCGAAGCCCTGTGGCCGGCCTTCCGGAAAGTGGACTTCCTGCGGGCCCTGCGCGACTACGCCGGCAGGCAACGGCGCTACGGCTCCTGACGCGTCATCCCGTGTTCACCCGATGGCAACAGGAATCGCCGGGGAATGGACAACCAAACGCCGCCCGCGGGACGTACGTTAATCCCATCAGCAGGCAAGCCGCCGGCTGATCGGGGAGGCCAGTACATGGAGCGGAAGTTCGCACCGGGTGTATGGGAGGCCGTGTCCGGCCTCAAGGCCGAGCCGCCTCACCACTAACAATTCCGGGCATACGCCCCGGGGCTGGAGTCGATGTGGCTATTTCTGAACAACTGCCCGACGTTGCGAGCGACCAGGGACAGAAAGCTACCTCTCGCGCCAAGCGAGCCACCGCAGAGACCGGTACAGGGCAGAGCGCCGCTGGAGCCGGTCTTGCTGTTTCCGGGGAAGGAACAGCACAACCGGAACCGGCCCGGAGCTTCGTGATCGACACCTCGGTGCTGCTCTCTGACCCGCGGGCCCTGCTGCGCTTCGCGGAACACGAAGTGATTCTGCCGATAGTCGTCATCACCGAACTGGAAGGCAAGCGCCACGATCCCGAGCTCGGCTATTTCGCCCGCAAGGCGCTCCGGCTCCTCGATGACCTGCGGGTCCAGCACGGCGGACTCGACCGCCCCATCCCGCTCGGCCACGACGGCGGCACGCTGATGGTGGAGCTGAACCACATTTCATCCGAGGTGCTCCCGGCCGGCTTCCGCGGCGGGGACAACGACAGCCGGATCCTCGCCGTCGCCAAGAACCTTGCCAACGAAGGCCGGGACGTCACTGTGGTGTCCAAAGACCTCCCAATGCGTGTCAAAGCGTCGGCCATGGGCCTGCAGGCCGACGAGTACCGCAACGAACTCGTTAAGGACTCCGGCTGGACCGGCGTCGCGGAAATTGATGCCAGCGAGCAGGACGTCTCGACGCTCTACGGCCACGAGCCCGTCTTCATCCCGGAAGCCGCGGAGCTGCCGACCAACACCGGCCTGGTGCTGCTCTCGCCGCGGGGCTCTGCCCTGGGCCGGGTAGGGGCTGACAAACAGGTCCGGCTGGTGCGGGGTGACCGGGACGTCTTCGGGCTGCACGGGCGGTCAGCCGAACAGCGGCTGGCGATCGACCTGCTGATGGACCCCGCGGTCGGTATTGTGTCCCTCGGCGGCCGGGCCGGCACCGGGAAGTCGGCGCTGGCCCTGTGCGCGGGGCTTGAGGCGGTCCTGGAGCGCCAGGAACACCGCAAGGTGATTGTCTTCCGTCCGCTCTACGCCGTGGGCGGCCAGGAGCTTGGCTACCTGCCCGGTTCCGAAGCGGAGAAAATGAACCCATGGGCGCAGGCCGTCTTTGACACGCTCGGGGCACTGGTCAGCCAGGAAGTCGTGGAGGAAGTGATGGACCGCGGCATGCTCGAAGTGATGCCGTTGACCCACATCCGCGGGCGTTCGCTGCATGACGCGTTTGTGATCGTGGATGAGGCCCAGTCGCTCGAGAAGAACGTGCTGCTGACAGTGATGAGCCGGATCGGGCAGAACTCCAAGATTGTCCTCACCCACGACGTCGCCCAGCGCGACAACCTCCGGGTCGGCAGGCACGACGGCGTGGCCGCCGTCGTCGAGACACTCAAGGGACACCCGCTCTTCGGCCACGTCACCCTCACCCGTTCGGAGCGCTCGCCGATCGCCGCGTTGGTGACCGAACTGCTCGAAGGGGCGGAGATCTAAGTCCTCGGTCTTTGGCTCGCCTGTGCGGGGGGCCGTGGCTGGGTTCGCCGGGCCGCGGCACCTTCGCCGTCGCTTAGACACGACGGTTGCCGCCCGCTTCGGTCGCTGGGCTGCGGTGTTCCGCTAAGGAGCGCATCGCCGACCAAAGCGAAGCGAAGGTCGCCCAGCGACCGCAGCGGAGCGACGGGAGGTGTCTAAGCGACGGCGGGACGCCGCTGCCACGCTTCTGCTAGCTCTGGATCCCCAGGTACTTCGCCGTGGGTTCGTGGCCTTGGACCTGCAGCGTCCAGTCGGGGCGGTTGAACGTGGCGGGGGTGAGACGGACCTTCTGGGTTTCCTGGCGCCGGCCTCCCCAGGCGGCGCGCGCAACGCCGTTGAGTTCGTAGCCGAGGGAACGGGAGACGCCGAGGGACTGCTGGTTCCAGAGGGCCGCTTCGGATTCCGCGACCTCCGCGCCGAGCCAGTCGAAGGCGTAGAGGGCTACCGCGGCCCGCATCTCCTTGCCAAGCCCCCTGCCCTGCGCGCCCTGCTTCAACCAGGAACCGGTGCTCACCGTCTTGAGGGTGGCGAAATCCTTGGCCTCGATGTCCTGGCAGCCGATGAATTCGCCGTCGAGCCAGATGCCCAGCAGCAGGGTCCATTCCTGCGGGGACATGTTTCCGCGGCACCGCCAGTACCACTGGGCCATGTTCCGGCCGAGCTCCTCGGCCGGAGCCTCCGCCCACGGGTTGCTGAAGGGGCTGCGGCCCGGTTCGTGGATGCCGGTCAAGGCAGCCTGCGCAGCCGCGGGGATCTCCTCGTCCCGGATCGGCCGCAACACCAGCCGGGGTGTGGTCAGGGTGAGGCCGAAGGGCGGCCAGAAGCGGGCGAGTTCAGTCATCCGGGAAGCCTAGCCGCGCCGCGCGCACCCGGCCAGTCATACGCGCCGTCAGCCGGCCGGGATTTCCCAACTAATGTGCCTGCGGACATCCGTCAGGTTCATGGACTCGGCGAGGAACAGGTCATCGAGCATGTACTCGTCCACGGCAAGGATCCGGAGCCAATGCCCATACCCGTCCGGTTCGTGGCCGGGCCCGCCAACTTCCAGCCAGCGGCTCGCCACACAGACGCCCGTGCCGGCGTCGATCCTTACCAGGGTGCGCCCTGGCCGGCACAGCGGCGCCCCGGGGTCGCCGGGACGGTAGCCGGGGTTCGGGGTTACGGTGCATTCCAGTGCTGGGCGGCCCTCGTGCATCACGTCCTTGATGGTGCCAAGCTCCACGGCGTTGGCCGCGGGAAACTCCAACGGCACTGGGGCGTTGCCTGCCAGTTCCACCGGGTCGAGGGCTGCGGCGAATCGGCCGTTGCCGAAGCCTGGCTCGCCGTAGGCGGCTTCGGGGCGGCGCCGGACCAGGCCGCGGTCATCGTAGACCGGGGTAACGAGGTGGGGCGGCAGTAGCCAGGTCTTCCTGGTCGAGCTGACGTAGAACACGTCACGGGAATCATTGATCCCGGTGGTGCTTTGCAGGACCAGCCCGTCCGCGGACTCCAGCCGCAGGGCTCCGGGGCGGCGCAGCCACGCACGCACCAGGCCCTGGGGATTGCCGTTAAGGGATGCGGCGGAACCGTCGGCGAGAGGACGGTCCACGTACTCGAAGCGCAGGGACTGCCACCGCCATGGCGAGGAACGGCACAGGTTACGGAACGCGGCAGCCTGCTCCCCGGGGTCCCCGGGGCCGCTTGGCCCGCGCGCGTACGAACTTTCCCATCCGGCCATATCCACAGTTTACGCGCGTGCCCGGCCACGGCAGCGGAATTTCCCGTAGCATCCGAGGATGATCCAACGACTCGGCGGGCTGGGGGAAGTGGCGCCGCTGGCCTTCTGGCTGGTGCTGCTGGCGTGCCTCTTCCTGGCGGTGACAGCCGTCCGGCTCGCCGTCATCGACGTCAGGCACCATCTGCTACCGGACCGGATCGTGTTTCCGGCCTACGCGGTCGCCGCTGCGCTGCTGCTGGGTTCGGTGGCCGCCCACACGGCGGCGGGCGCCCCCGCGCTGGCGGCGGTGCCGGACGGCGGTGCCGGACTCTTCGGGCTGCCCGGACTGCGTGTGGTGGCCGGGGGAGCGGCGCTGTGGGTTTTCTACTTCCTGCTCCGTGCCGTGTATCCGCCGGGGATGGGATTTGGCGACGTTAAGCTCGCCGGGGTACTCGGAATGTATCTGGGGTTCCTCGGCTGGCAGCACGTTTTTGCCGGGACCTTCGCTGCGTTCCTGCTCGGCGGACTATGGAGCCTGGCGCTGATCGTTTCGCGGCGCGGGACGGTCAAATCGAGCATTCCCTTCGGACCGTTTATGCTGGCCGGCACCGCGGCGGCCATGCTGCTCCTGCCTGCCGGCTAAGGCGGGGACTACAGCGTCCGCTGGCTAGGCTGGGGGTATGGCTACCCCCGACTTCATTCTCAAGCTTCGCGGCAGGATCGGCCATGAGAGCCTCTGGATTCCCGGAGCCCGGGCCGTTGTGTTCGACGACGACGGCAGGGTCCTCCTAGGTGTACTCAGCCAGGACGTTGGTTACACGGTGAAAGGGTGAAGACCTCTTAGGTTGGTGGTTACCACACTCACCGAACGACTAAGAGGTCTTCATGGTCCACCGTAATGCCCGTCTGACTCCTGCCGGTAGAAGCATTCTTGTCCAGCGTGTTCTTCAGGGCCGTCCCGTGGCCCACGTGGCCAAGGAAATGGGTGTTTCGCGGACCTGCGCCCACCGGTGGTTCCGGCGATATCTGGAGCACGGCTCGGACGGTATGGAGGATCGCTCGTCCCGCCCGCGTTCCTGCCCGCACGCCACCCCCTCGGCGAAAATCGACGAGGTCCTCGAGGCGCGGGTAAAGCACCGCGAGGGCCCGGTCGATCTGGCCGAACGCTGCAACGTCCCGGCCCGCACGGTCTCCCGGATCATCGCCCGGGCCGGGCTGCCCCGGTTATGGGAACTGGACCCGATCAGCGGCGAACGCATCCGCGCCGGCCGGGCAACCGACCACCGCTACGAACGCGACACCGCCGGAGAACTACTGCATATCGACGTGAAGAAACTCGGGAAAATCCCGGACGGCGGAGGCTGGCGGGTCCACGGCCGGTCCGAAGCCGTCAGAGGCCGCGGACTGGGCTATGACTATGTCCACGTGGCCGTCGATGACCACTCCCGCCTGGCCTACGTCGAGGTCCTGCCGGATGAGAAGGGCCCCACCTGCGCGGCGTTCCTGGCCAACGCCGCAGCGTTCATGGCCGCCAACGGAGCCCCCGTGCAAGAGGTCATGACGGACAACGCCCTGGCCTACATCCGGTCCGCGGCCTTCTCCAAAGTCATGGAGGACCTCGGCGCCAAACACCGGCGCACCAAACCCCGCAGCCCCTGGCAAAACGGCAAAGCCGAACGGTTCAACCGCACCCTCCAGGAAGGCTGGGCCTACAAGAACGCCTACGACTCCAGCAACCATCGCACCCAGGCCCTCACCGGCTGGCTAGACTTCTACAACCACCGCCGAAACCACGCAGCCCTCGGAGGACGACCACCCATCAGCAGATGTAACCAACCTGCTGGCTGAGTACACCTAGGCCAGCGGGCGGACAACGGCAAATGGGGACTGATCACCGGGATTCTGGAGCCCGGGGAAGAGGCTGCCGCGGGCATACTGCGGGAAATCCTGGAGGAGACCGGCGTCGTGGCCGCGGCTGAACGGCTTGTCTCGGTGGACTCCGTCGGGCCCACCACCTATCCGAACGGCGACGTCTGCCACTTCCTGACCCTGGTGTTCCGGTGCCGCTACATTTCCGGGGATGCGCGTGTCAACGACGACGTGTCCCTCGCCGTGGACTGGTTCCGGCCGGAGGATTTTCCCGAGTTGCCGCCCGGGCATCTGGAGAGCATCAAACGTGCCGCACCAGCGGCCGGGGACGCGCACTTCCGACGCTGACAGCCGCCGGCCCGGCACGCACGCAGGGACGCCGCAACCCAAAGGGGTACGGCGTCCCGGCGAGCTAAGCTCCGGCGTCTAGCGGTCCAGGCTGTGCAGTTCCGCTGCCGGTGCCGCACCAGTTTGACCCGCAACGGCTTTGGTCCCGGCCCGGCGTTCGGCCTCCAAACGGTCTGCTTCCTCGCCGCCCACTGCTTCGCCCCGGGCTACCATGCCAGCGGTGTCAGAGAGCGGGATCTGCCGCAGCGTCAGCGCCAGCACCAGGGCTATCGCGAGGAACGGCAGCAGGTACCAAAACACCGGGGCCAGCGAATCGGCGTAGGCGTTGACGATGGCGTCCTTGAGCTGGGCCGGGAGCTGGCTCAGGGCCTGCGGATCGAGGGTCCGGGTGGACTGTGAGGCCTCTTCGGCCGAGGCGCCTGCCCCGGTGAATGCCCGGGCCAGTGACTCCGAGAGCCGGGCGGTGAAGATGGAACCGAAGACGGCCACACCCAGCGAGGCTCCCACTTCGCGGAAGTAATTGTTGGTGCTGGTTGCCGTGCCGATCTGTTCAGCGGGCACGGAGTTCTGCACCACCAGCACTATCACCTGCATGATGGAGCCCAGGCCCGCACCGAAGATGAAAAGCTGGACGCAGATGATCCAGATGGGGGTCGCCGCCGTGAGCGTGGTCAGCCACAGCATTGCGGCAATGGTCAGGACAGCGCCGAGGATCGGGAACATCTTGTACTTGCCGGTCTTGGAGATCCTGATGCCGGAGAAGATTGCCATGCCCATCAGCCCCACCATCATCGGCAGCATCAGCAGCCCGGATTCCGCGGCGGAGGTGCCGGAGGACATCTGCAGGAACGTGGGGACAAACGCGATCGCGGCAAACATGCCCAGGCCAAGGGTAAAGCCGATCGCCGTGGAGTTCACGAAGATCCGGTTTTTGAACAGGTTCAGCGGGATGATGGGGTCCTCGGCCTTGCGCTCCACGAGAACAAATGCCACGGCGGCCAGCACGGTGCCGGCACCAAAGGCCCAGGTCAGCGGGGAATCCCAGCCTTCGTCTTTTTTGCCGCCGAAATCGGTGAAGAAGATCAGGCAAGTGGTGGCCGCGGACAGCAGGAGTACGCCCAGGATGTCGATCCGCTTTTCGGCCTTCTTGTTCGGCAGGGTCAGTGTGAACCACGCGATGGTAAAAGCCGCGATGCCGATCGGGATGTTGATGTAGAAGGCCCATTCCCAGGTCAGGTGGTCCACAAAATAGCCGCCCAGCAGCGGACCGGCCACTGCGGACAGGCCGAAGATGGCGCCGAGCGGGCCCATGTACTTTCCGCGGTCCTTGGCCGGAACAATGTCGGCGATGATCGCCTGGGAGAGGATCATGAGACCGCCGCCGCCCAGGCCCTGAACGGCGCGGAAGATCACGAAGCCCCAGAAGTCAGTGGCAAAGGCGCAGCCGACCGAAGCCAGCGTAAAAAGGGCGATGGCAACCAGGAAAAGGTTGCGCCGGCCCAGGATGTCGCCGAACTTGCCGTAGATCGGCATAACGATCGTGGTCGCCAGCAGATAGGCCGTGGTGATCCAGGCTTGGTGTTCCACGCCGCCGAGTTTCCCAACGATGGTGGGCATGGCGGTGGAGACGATCGTCTGGTCGAGGCTTGAGAGCAGCATGCCCGCGATCAGCGCGGAAAATATGATCCAGATCCGTTTCTGGGTCAGGAGCAGCGGCGTGGGCGCTGCCGGGGTGGTGACGGCAGAACTCATTGGGGTCCTTCGGTGGAGGGTGCGGGGTCAATATCCAGGGTCTGCGAGAAAAAGGTGCGGGCTGCCGCGACGTTGTCGAGCAGCATCTCCCGGTACGGGCGGGAGTTGTCCGCCGAGAAGTAGGCGGCGCTCGTTTTGCGGGTGATGCTGCCGAACAGAAGAACCGCCATCCGGACCACCGGGTGGTCCGGGGGAACCTGCTCCCGGACCGCAAGCATCCGCGCGATTTGGCCTTCGCGTTGTTCCGAGGCGCCAATAATCCGCAGCATCAGCTGTGGTTCCTTTTGGACGACGGCGATCAGCTGGCGGGTTTCTTCCTCGCTGGCGGTCATCTGTTCGGACAACACAAGGGCCAGGCGCACGAGGTCAGAGAGCAGGGTCGGGGAGATTTCGCCGGCCGGCGAACCTGCACCGCCTTCGACGAAGCGCCGCACCACGTCGGCAGGGAAGTCGTCGTCGACGTGTCCGATGATGGCATCTTCCTTGGTCGGGAAGTAGTTGAAGAACGTCCGGCGGGAGATGCCAGCGCGTTCGCAGGCTTCCTCCACCGTGTAGCCGTTGAGTCCCAGCTCGGCCGTCATGGTGCGCGCGACGGCGGTAATTGCCGCCCTCGTTGCGGCCCGTTTGCGTTCGCGGAGTCCGCACTCATGTTTTGCACTATCAATCACAAAGTACATATTTGCACTCAATTTCTTAAAGTGCAAAAATTGATGCCGCACTCCGGCCTTGGGCAGCACACCGCCGCCGGGGTGGCCAACCGGAGGAACGACGTCGGCCGGCACCCTTGCGAAAAGGTGCCGGCCGACGAAGGACGTTTAGTTCGCTGAGCGGGCGCCGCCGCCCGCGGTGCCTAGGCTTTGTGCGGCGGCCGGGTCATGGACATTACGTCCAGCGCGGTGTCCAGCTGCCCCTCGGTCAGTTCGCCGCGTTCCAGGAAGCCCATAGCCACTACTGTCTCGCGGATGGTCAGGCCTTCGGCCACTGCCTTCTTTGCGATCTTGGCGGCGTTCTCGTAACCGATGAACTTGTTCAGCGGCGTGACGATCGACGGTGACGCCTCGGCCAGGAAACGGGCCCGCTCGACGTTGGCGGTGATGCCGTCGATCATCTTGTCGGCCATCACGCGGCTGGTGTTGGCCAGCAGCCGCACGGACTCAAGCAGGTTGGCGGCCATCACGGGGATGCCGACATTGAGCTCGAAGGCGCCGTTGGTGCCGGACCAGGCGATGGCAGTGTCGTTGCCGATGATCTGGGCGCAGACCATGATGGAGGCCTCGCAGATCACCGGGTTGACCTTGCCGGGCATGATCGAGGAACCCGGCTGCAGGTCCGGGATCGAGATTTCGCCGAGGCCGGTGTTGGGACCGGAACCCATCCAGCGCAGGTCATTGTTGATCTTCATAAAGGAGATCGCGATGTTGCGGAGCTGGCTGGATGCCTCGATCAGGCCGTCACGGTTGGCCTGCGCCTCAAAGTGGTCGCGTGCCTCCGTCAGCGGCAGGCCGGTATCAGCGGCAAGCAGCTCGATAACCCGCTCCGGGAAACCTGCCGGGGTGTTGATGCCGGTACCGACGGCGGTGCCGCCGAGCGGAACTTCAGCGACCCGGGGCAGCGCGGCATTAACCCGCTCGACGCCGTAGCGGACCTGCGCGGCGTAGCCGCCAAACTCCTGGCCCAGCGTCACCGGGGTGGCGTCCATCAGGTGCGTGCGGCCGGATTTTACAACGTCCTTGAACTCAACGGACTTGCGCTCCAGGGATTCCGCAAGGTAGCCGAGGGCCGGGATCAGGTCGTTGATCAGGGCAGAGGTGGCGGCCACATGGACCGAGGTGGGGAAAACATCGTTGGAAGACTGCGAAGCATTGACGTGGTCATTGGGGTGGACCACCTTGTCGCTGCCGGCGGCCTTAAGCGCACGGGTGGCCAGTTCGGCAAGGACCTCGTTGGTGTTCATGTTCGACGAGGTCCCCGACCCGGTCTGGAACACGTCGATCGGAAAATCGCCGTCGTACTTGCCGGCGGCCACCTCGTCAGCAGCATCAGCGATCGCCTGGGCGAGCTCGCCGTCGAGCACTCCCAGTTCTGCGTTGGCCTGTGCTGCCGCCTTTTTGACCCGGGCGAGGGCCTCGATGTGGGCGCGCTCAAGGGTCTTGCCCGAGATCGGGAAGTTTTCCACGGCTCGTTGCGTCTGGGCGCGATACAAGGCGTTCACCGGGACGCGGACTTCGCCCATGGTGTCGTGTTCGATGCGGAACTCTTCGGTGTTCAATTCTTCTGTGGAAGTCATGGGGCTAGCTTATTGGGCGGAGGCGTCCCATCGAAAACCGTGAAGAGCATGCTGCCTGCAGTGGCAGGAAACTAGAGTTCGCCGATTTCGAAGACGAGGTCCGCCCTGCCGTCGGACAGGCTGTAGGCGAGGCCGATCACGGCGGCCCGGCCACCCCCGACAGCATCGGATATCACCCGTGAGCTGTCCACGAGCCGCTGTGATGTCTGTTTGACGTTTTCAACCACCATGTCGTTGATGTCGTTCTGGTTGTTGCGCAGCGAGGTCAGCACCGACGGCGTGATGCGTTCGACCAGGCTGCGCATAAAGCCGACGGGCATCTGCCCGGTCTCCATGGCGTTCTTGGTGGCCGTGACCGCGCCGCAGCTGTCATGCCCGAGGACGACGATCAGCGGCACCGAGAGGACGCTGACGCTGTACTCGAGCGAGCCGAGGACGGCGTCGTCGATCACGTGGCCCGCGGTGCGGACCACGAATGCATCGCCAAGGCCGAGGTCGAAGATAATCTCAGCGGCCAGCCGGGAATCCGAGCAGCCGAAGATCACCGCAAATGGGTGCTGGTTCTCCACCAGCGAGGAACGGCGGGACGCGTCCTGGTTGGGATGGGACGATTCGCCGGCAACAAAGCGATCGTTGCCTTCGCGCAGGCGGCGCCAGGCAAGGGAAGGGGTGAGATAGGTGGCCACGGCCCTACCTTACGGCGAAGGGGCGGGCGACGGCGAACCTGTTGCGTCCGCGGAGCTCCCTGGTGACGCGCCGCCGGCCGCACCGGAAGTGCCCTCGAGTGACTTCACCACGGCGGCAGCGAGCAGCGTGAATTCGTCCAGCTGCGCGGATCCGGTCAGGATAACCGTGGTGCCGCCGGCGTCGGCAAGCACCATGCTCTTCTCACCCTTGCCCGTGTCACGGAGTTCCCAATCGCGTCCGCCGGCGCTGCGGGTGCCGGTCACGGGCGCGCTCTTCACCTGCTGCAGCAGCCACGTGGGATTGGACTGCCGGGCCTGCACCAGGGCAATGAAGGACTCCTTGGGGGTGAGGTAGCCCACTTCCCACGTCGGGACGCCGCTGCCCGCGCCCGATTCCCAGCGGGCGTAATTTGCGCGGAATGTGTCGCCGGTTTCCGGGGCCGCGGGTGTGAATCCTGCCACACCGGCCGCGTTGCGCGCCACGGCGCTGACATCGATGTTGGGCCGGTAGCCGTCGGTCTTGGGCGACGGGTTCATCAGGACGATCGGCAGGAATGCCGCAATGCTCAGGACCAGCGCAATGATCATGCCGAGCACCGAGGCGTTCGCCCGCTTGGCCGCTCCGGCGCTCAGGACTGGCTTAACGGGCGGTTGGTCCGGCGCGCCGGGCACATTCGGGCCGGCGCTGCCGGCGTTGCCGGCCCGGGCTGCTGGGGGTGTTTCCTGCAATTCGCTCACCCCTCTATAGTCGCCCATTCCGGGCCGATCTCACATTCGGCCGGGCGGGGCCGGCCGCGGGGCATAACGTTCACGGATTGGTCATTCCACGACGCAGCTTTCCACCGCGACTATGATCAGTAGCAGACGAGATCACCATGATACGAATCACCGCCGCGGATCGATCCTGTCCGTGCGGCTTCAATGATCGCCACTCGAAGAAGAGGTTCACGTGACACCAGCGCCAATGACCCAGAAGTACTCCACGCTCTCCCCGTCGCTCGCCGTCGGTATCGACGAGCCGGACCGCAACCTTGCTTTGGAACTGGTCCGCGTCACCGAAGCAGCCGCCATCGCCGGTGGCCACTGGGTGGGTTTTGGGGACAAGAACAAGGCCGACGGCGCCGCCGTCGACGCTATGCGTTCCTTCCTCCAGACCGTCCACTTCAACGGTGTTGTGGTGATCGGCGAAGGTGAAAAAGACGAAGCCCCGATGCTCTTCAACGGCGAGCACGTCGGTGACGGCACCGGCCCCGAGTGCGACGTCGCCGTTGACCCGATCGACGGAACCCGGCTGACCGCCCTGGGCATCAATAACGCCCTGGCCGTCCTTGCCGTGGCCGAGCGCGGTTCGATGTTCGATCCCTCCGCGGTGTTCTACATGGAGAAGCTCGTCACCGGCCCGGAAGCGGCCGACATGGTTGACCTGCGCCTGCCGGTCAAACAAAACCTGCACCTCATCGCCAAAGCCAAAGGCGTCAAAGTCAACCAGCTCAACGTGATGATCCTCGACCGGGACCGGCACCGCCCGCTTGTGGAGGAAATCCGCGAAGCCGGCGCGCGGACCAAGTTCATCATGGACGGCGACGTCGCCGGAGCCATCGCCGCGGCCCGCTCCGGCACCGGGGTTGACGCGCTGATGGGCATCGGCGGAACGCCGGAAGGAATCGTCACGGCCTGCGCGATCAAGTCCCTCGGCGGCGTGATCCAGGGCCGGCTGTGGCCCACCAGCGATGACGAAAAGCAGAAGGCGATCGACGCCGGACACGACTTGGACCGGGTGTTGTCGACCAACGACCTCGTCTCCAGCGACAACTGCTACTTCGCCGCGACCGGCATCACCGACGGTGACCTGCTCAGGGGCGTGCGTTACTCCAAGGACAAGGTTCTTACCCAGTCCATCGTGATGCGGTCCAAGTCCGGGACCATCCGCTTCGTTGATGGCGAGCACCAAGCCAGCAAGTGGGAAGGCTACGCGCGCAGGAACTAGCGCCTGCCGGATCGGCCAGAACACCCGGATCCCGGGGCGCGGACCGCGCCCCGGGATCCGGCGTTTCCGGCCGGCCGCTGGCCGTCGTCGTTAGGTAGGGTGGGACCATGACATGGCTCGTAACAGGTGGCGCAGGATATATCGGTTCGCATGTGGTCTCCGCTTTGCGCGGGGCCGGCATCCAGGCGGTGGTGATTGATTCGCTCTCGAGCGGGCACCGCGAGTTTGTTCCGGCGGACGTGCCCTTTGTGCACGGCAGTATTCTCGACTTGGACCTCGTCACCGGAACCCTGGCGGAACATTCGGTAACCGGCGTGATCCATCTTGCCGGCTTCAAATACGCTGGCGTTTCGGTGCAGGAACCGCTGCTGACCTACGAGCAAAACGTCACCGGCACGGCGGTGCTGCTGACTGGGATGGAACGAGCCGGGGTGAAGAATCTGGTCTTCTCCTCCTCCGCCGCGACCTACGGCACCCCCGCCGGCGACATTGTTACGGAAGAGACTCCGACGCAGCCGGAATCGCCCTATGGGGAAAGCAAGCTGATCGGCGAATGGCTGATCCGTGACCAGGGCAGGGCCAGGGGCCTCAAACACACCTCGCTGCGTTACTTCAACGTCGTCGGATCCGGCTCGCCCGAGCTCTACGACACGAGCCCGCACAACCTCTTCCCGATAGTGCTCCGCGCCTTAACCGCAGGAAAAACACCAAGAATCAACGGCATCGACTACAACACAGCCGATGGCACCTGCGTGCGCGACTACGTTCATGTCGCCGACCTGGCGACCTCGCACGTCGCGGCCGCCCAGGCCCTCGCCGCCGGTGGGCCGCTGGAACGCGTCTACAACCTCGGGTCCGGCGACGGGCTCTCGGTGCGGCAGATTATGACGGCGATGGCCGCGGTGACCGGCATCGACTTCGAGCCGGAGATCGGACCCCGCCGGACAGGAGACCCGGACCGGATCGTGGCGGACGGCACCCTGGCCGCACGCGACCTCGACTGGAAGATGCGGCACTCCGTCGAGGACATGGTGGCCAGTGCCTACGAAGCGCAGAAGAAAGCTGCCGAAGCCGGCAACTAGGGACGCCTCCCGACGGACATGTCCGGTCTTGCGGCCGGGACGTGCCCCCACCGACGGACATGTCCGCTGGTCACGCCAGGGCGTGGACATAGTGGTGTTGTGTCCACTCGCCAAGCCTGACGCGGGGCATGTCCAGCAGGGGGGTGAGCCGGTCCGCGGTGCGGAGACCTAGCGGCGGAGCGCGCTGCGCAGCCGGACAGGCACCTTTCGCGCCGCCGCGAGTACGCGGCGTGCGGCCTGCGCGACCTTTCTGGCCAGTTGGTATCCGCCGTAGCGCAGGGGCCGCACCGGCAAATCCCAGGTTCCGGGGTAGGCGACTTCACGGCCGCCGAAGGACTTCTTGAAGGCCGTGAACCCGGCCCACTTGTGCTCCGGCTGGTCTGCCGGTGCCACGCCCCACAGGTCCACGAACTTCAGGCCCCTGTCTTTGGCATCAGCCATCAGTGTGACCAGCAGCGGAATGCCGGCGCTCAGCTTCCGGTGCGCGTCGTCCAGTGCGGCGTGGGCATAGACGCGGGTGTCCGAGGAATCGTAGGCCAGGGATGCAGCAATGGGCTCGCCCTCGAGTTCGGCAATGAAGAGCGTCGCAGCACCGGCCGGCATCAGTGAGCTGGCCACCGCAGTGAGGTAGTCGTCGCTTTGGGGCTTAAAACCGTTTCGTGCCGCCGTCAGATGCAGGAATCCCAGCAGCACGGAGATCTCACCAGCGTCCTGGCTGGAGCGGAACGTTACGCCCTTCTTGTGGATGTTCCGGTACAGGTTGCGGTTTGCCGGCTTCATCTCCGCGAGGACGTCTTTAAAGTCGCGGTCCACATCCACGACCCAGCTGAGTTCCGGCTGCTGGTTGGCCGGGGCGGGACGGAGGCCGCGCGTGCGCAGCACGGCATCGGCGTCAGCGGCCGTGAAACCGGCATCGACCGGTTCGATCCGGACAAACACCGCGCCGCAGCCGCGGGCCAGGTCCGTCAGCACAGCGACGGCGGCGTCGAAAGCAGCCAGCGAGGCGGCGACCGGGCCGTAGGGTGCGTAGAGGAGTTTTCCGGCCGGGTTGCTTTCCTCGATGGCCAGGAAACTCCAGCCGGGACCGGAGCGCTGGTGTACTGTCCGGCCCAGGCTGCGCTGGAAATCGGCCCACGCCGGGCTCTGCAGGAAGTGGTCCACGGATTCAGGCTTTCAGGGCGGTAGTGACGGCGAATGCGATGGCGGTCCCGGCGGCGCCGGACACTGCGTGGGCGTTGACCGGTGCCTCGGCGGCGGGCAGGAAAGCACTGGCACCGCGCTCCAGCCGCAACTCGCCCTTGGGAGAGTCCAGGAGCACGGATCCGGCCACCACGATGATCACTGCGGCGCCCGACTGCGCCACCGGAACAGGTCCAGCGCCGGACTCCAGCACAATGCGCTGCAGCTGGAATTCGCGAAACGGCGGCCGGAAGAGCTCCTGGCCCAACATGGTGGTCTCGGGGCTGAGCTTCGGCACACCGGCGGCCGCAAAGGAAACGGTCCGGAGCAGTTCTGGGACGTCCACGAACTTCGGCGTCAGCCCGCCACGCAGCACGTTGTCCGAGGCGGCCATGACCTCGATGCCCAGCCCGTGCAGATAGGCGTGGACGTTGCCGGCCGGGAGGTAGACAGCCTCGCCCGGTGCCAGCGAGATCCGGTTGAGCAGCAGCGAAATCAGTACGCCGGGATCGCCCGGATACCGGGCGTTGAGGGTCACCACTGTGGAAAGCTCGGCCTGGTAGGGCGCCGTCGGGGCGCCGGAGATAAGGGCGGCCGCAATCACGGCCGTCGCCTCGGCTACGGCCTCGCCGCCGGCGATCAGCCGCTCGAAGGCCGACTGCAGGGCTGTGTGCTCGTCCGGCTGCGCCAGATCCTGCAGCAGCAGCGGCACAAGCTCCGGAAGATCGAGGCCGGCCAGCTCAAAGTCCGCCACCAGCAGATCGAAGACGGCGCGGGCGTCCGAGGCCGGTTTGAAACCGCACAGCGCCTCGAACGGTGTCAGCGCGAAGATCATCTCCGGCTTGTGGTTGTCATCCTTGTAGTTGCGTTCCGTGGCCTTGTGGCCGACGCCGGCGGCCTCCTCGCGGGCGAACCCTGCGCGCGCCTGCTCCAGGGTCGGGTGCACCTGAAGGGACAGCGGACTGTCGGCGGCCAGGACCTTGAGCAGAAACGGCAGCCGGGGGCCAAATTGGGCAACACTGTCGCTGCCCAGATGGTGCTCGGGGTCCAACGCGATCAGCGAATCCAAGCCCAGGCGGCCGCCGTCCTCCGCCACTGCGGCGTGGGCGCCGGTTGATCCCGCACCGGCGGGACTGAGCGCAACTGAGGGCGAATCCGGGTGCGCGCCGATCCACAGCTCCGCTTCGGGACCGCCTGAAGCCGGCCTGCCCAGGAGCCCGGAAATAGCTGTGGTGGAGCCCCAGGCATAGGGGCGGAGGACATTTTCGAGTTCGTACACTGCCGGGTGTCCCTGTCTGTTGTGGAAGCCTGTTACGGAATAAGACTGATCGACGGCGCTAGAGCGGAGCGCACTGGCCGTTGGTGGCCACCAGGTTGCGGATGGACTGCTCATCACCGTCGAGCTTGAACTGGTTCAGCATGTCTTCGGTGATCGGCTCGCCGTCCGGTGTGGTTGTCACCGGGGTGAAGTCCGACGACGGCCCGGGCTCGGTGCCGGGCTGTGTGCGCGGCAATCCGCCGGCGGCGGACAGCGGCCCGGGGACGGCGTCCTGCGGGCGGAGGCTGTCACCGGCGGCCGCGGGGGCGGGCCCAAGGAGGGCATCGACCTTCTGGTGGATCTGGTCGAAGTCCGGGACCGTCGAGAACGAGGCGTCGAAGTCGGGCGGTCCAATGGTCAGCCGCTTCGTTTCCTGGCCCTTCGCCTTGATGGCCAGGTCAACGAAACTTCCAAGCTGGCTGGCCGAGACGTTGGATTCGACCACCTTGGTCCCGGCCTTGGCGATGTCTTCGAACTTCGTGAGCAGGGTTGCGGGGTCCATTTGCTTGAGCATGGCCTGCTGGACGCATTGCTGGCGGGCGATCCGGGCGTAGTCGTCCACGAATTCGCGCGAGCGGCCGTACCAGAGGGCATGGTACCCGTCGAGCGTATTGTCGCCGGCGGGGATCCAGCCCAGCGGCATACCGTGGATACCGTTGGCTTCATCAATGGTCTCGCCGCTGATCGGGACCCAGCCCCCGGCCTTGATCCGGATGCCGCCCATGGCATCCACAAGTTTGGCGAAGCCGTCCATGTCGACCAGGACGTAGGCCTGGACCTTTATGCCAAGGGTCCCGGAGACGGCCTCCAGCGTGGCTTGCGCGCCGGGGTCTTGCACACCGGGGTAAAGGTCCTTGTGCTCGTTGGTGACTTCGGTATTGATGGCGTTGATGAGGCACTCATCGCCGCAGTTGTAGCCGTCAGGGTAAATTGCGCGCATCGAGGAATCCTTGCTGAACTGTGCGTTCTGCAGGTTGCGCGGCACCGAGATGATGGCGGTCTGGCCGGTTTTGGCGTCAACGCTGATGACGGAGAGGCTGTCCGGCCGGCGGCCGGTTCGGTCCGCACCGGCGTCGCCGCCCATCATCAGGAAGTTATAGCGGCCCTCTGAGGGCTCAATTGTCGGCCCGGCGGAGAAAATGTTGCCGATGGCGTCGCGGCTGACGTTGAGCAGGTAGGCGGCGTAGCCCAGCGAGCCACTGCTGAGGACCATCGCGACCACCAGGGAAATAACGACGGCGGGACGAACTCCCGGCGGCAGCAGCACGAGGCGGATCAGTCGCAGGGTGTTGATAAACAGGGCTGCCCAGCCGAGGGCCAGCGCCACGAGCCCGATGATCAGCAGCAGCGAGGTAAAGCGGTTGGTGAGCAGATTGATAAGCGTGGACCGGGACACCGCGAGGAGTACCGCGGCAACAACCGCCAGCGCCCAGACGGTCAGGGTGACACGGAGGGCGATCCGTCCCAGCCGCCGGTCGCCGGCGACCGTCTGGGCGCTGCCGGGCACCAGCAGCGTCATCAGGACCAGCAAAAAAGCACGTTTGATCCGGACCGGGGCAGCCGCTCCCGAGGGGTAGCGAACGGGATCCGTGAGGGACCCGGAAGCTCTCGGGTTCCGTGGCGCCGGCTGACGGGAAGGGGCGTAACTGTTGGTCATCTGGTGATCCTTAACGGCTGCCCCGGGTGACAACGTTTGCGGCTGCGAACACGTCGCCCACCTTGTGCCGCAGGTTCGCGCCCTTCCGGGTGGCGACGTCGTTGAGCTCCCGGGCGAAGTCGAGCAGTTCCGCCCGGAGTCTTACGGCCAGCGGGTCCGCGCCCGAGGCCAGGATGCGCACGGCCAGGAGCCCGGCGTTGCGGGCCCCGCCGATGGATACTGTCGCGACCGGTACCCCGGCGGGCATCTGGACGATGGAGAGTAGGGAGTCCATCCCGTCGAGGGTTTTGAGCGGGACCGGGACGCCGATGACCGGCAGGGGAGTGACGGCGGCGAGCATGCCGGGCAGGTGGGCCGCGCCGCCGGCGCCGGCGATGATCACACGCAGGCCGCGCTCATGGGCCGTCTGGCCGTAACGGATCATCTCAAGCGGCATTCGGTGCGCGGAGACGACGTCGGCCTCAAAAGGGATCCCGAACTCGGCAAGGGCCTCGGCAGCTGCTTCCATCACGGGCCAGTCGGAGTCCGAACCCATCACGAGCCCAACGATCGGGGTCGCCGGCTCGGTGTCCGCGGCTGCGGGGGACCGGTCCGTGGACGGGACGGTGTTGCTGACGCTCATGCGTTCTCCTCGTGGGCACCGGCGGCGGTGCGGGACTGGGACCCGCCGTTGCGGATGATGTTTGCGACCGTGGCGGCGCGGTCGCGCACCGAATCGACCTCGGCCACGGAACCGCCGATGAGGTTAACGTGGCCGATCTTGCGCCCTGGCCGCACGGACTTGCCGTAGCAGTGGACCTTTGCTGCCGGTTCGCTGGCCAGGGCTGCCGGGTAGGCGGAGAACAGATCCTCGTTCTCGCCGCCCAGGAAATTCTTCATCACCACAACTGGACCCAGCAGGTCCGTGGCGCCCAGCGGCAGATTGAGGATTGCCCGCAGATGCTGTTCGAACTGGCTTGTCACCGAACCGTCCTGGGTCCAGTGACCGGTGTTGTGCGGACGCATCGCCAGTTCGTTGATCAGAAAGCCGGCACCCTCGCCCGGGGTTTCGAACAGTTCCACCGCCATCACCCCCGTGACGCCGAGCTCATTGGCGATCCGCAAGGCGGCATTCTCCGCCGCGGCAGCGACGTCCAGCGGGATGTCCAGCGCCGGGGCGATGACTTCGTCGCAGACACCGTCGACCTGGACGGTATGCACCACGGGCCAGGCCCGCGACTCGCCGTCGGGTGTCCTGGCTACAAGGGCCGAGAGTTCCCGGCTGAATTCCACTTTGGCCTCGGCGAGCAGCGGCGACATTGCCTCGAACCAGTCCGCGGTTTCCTCGGCGTCGGCCGCGGAGGCCACGATCCGCACGCCCTTGCCGTCGTATCCGCCGCGCGGGGTCTTCAGGACAACGGGCCAGCCGCTGTCCGCACCGAACGCGATCAGGGCGGCGACGCCGTCGACGGCGGCCCAGCGCGGATTGGGCAGCTCCAGGCGGTCGACAGCGGCCCGCATCACAAGCTTGTCCTGGGCATTGACCAGCGCATCCGGTCCGGGGTGGACGTTGACACCGGCCCGCTGCAGGGCCCGCAGGTGCTCGGTGGGCACGTGCTCATGGTCGAAGGTCAGGACGTCAAGGCCGCGGGAGAACTCAAGGAGATGGTCCAAGTCGGTGTAGTCACCGACCGGGGCATGGGCCACGGCCGAAACTGCCGAAACGTCCTCAGCTTCGGCGAGGACGCGGAGCTCGAAGCCCAGGGCGGTGGCCGCGGGGGCCATCATACGGGCGAGCTGGCCGCCGCCAACTACACCGATCACAGGAAAAGTCACAAGCCCCAGCCTACCGAAAAGCTCGCAATAACCCGGCTTTTGGTAGTCCCGGAGCGGGTTCCGGGCTGCCATTGGCCGGATTTAAGCAAGCTTCGGCAGGGGACGCGCCCGGCACGGCAACCGGCCGCCGGTACCATTCCACGCTGGCCGGTTTGCGGCGGCCGGACCGCTGGAGGCGGTGAGTTGCCGGGAATCGGCGCTAAAATGGGCCGTTGGCCCAATGGCCTACGAGTTCACGACGGCCACGGAGGGTCATGATTACTACACTTACCGAGCGCTTGCGCGGACTTGCCTCGCTGTTCTGGCGCGAAGTCGCCAAGTTCGGTGCCGTCGGCGGGGTGGCGTTCATTATTGACAACGGCCTCACTTACTACCTGATGCACGGGCCGATGACCGACAGCGAAGCCAAAGCCCGCTTTGTCGGCGCCACCCTCGCCACGATCTTCTCCTGGATTGCGAACCGTTTCTGGACTTTCCGCCACCGCCGCCAGGACAACGTCCTCCGGGAGCTCGCGATGTTCATCCTGATCAACGGCATTGGCATCGGTATCTCCACCGGGTTCACGGCCCTCGCCAAGTACAGCTTCAACGTGACGGACAAAAACATGCTGTTCGCCGCCGGCATTGTTGGCATCCTGGTTGCCACAGTGGTGCGCTTTTTCGCCTACCGGTTCCTGGTCTTTAACAAGGAACTCGACGAAGAACCGGAATTCTCCCACGACCACGAGATCATCGAGCGGCACCCGCACACCCAGTCCGGCCCCGCCCTCGAGAGCCACCTGGTCCAGGGCAGCACCGCCAAGGACCGGGAAGTCCCCGGCCCGCCGGCCTAAGTCAGCCCTCAGCCGCCGTTGACGCGCTCGTCCGCGAGCAGCTTTTCCGTTACCGTGACCTCGGGGTGCACCAGCACTACCGAACCGTTACGGTGCCAGGCGCCCAAGGCCTGGGCCAACGCTGCTTCCAAGCCGTTGCCGGCCGGCACCAGCAACCGCACGCCGTCCGCCGGGGCCGCCGCGAAGCCGTCCAGCAATCCGCCGTGGCTATGCTCTGCCCCGGTTGCTGACCGCACGGCCCGCCGTGAGGCCTCCGGAGCCACATGCGGCATCAAAACGTCGCCGTGGGAGCGCACCTCGGCGGCATAGTCCAGCACACTGCTGGGCAGCTCACCCGGCCAGCGCATGGCCAACGCCGGGAGCGCCACAGCCAGGACGGCGTCGAAGGCGCCGAGCGCTGCGCCGGGGCCGGGATCGGCGGTGGCCAGCAGTTCGGCCTCGGCGTCGCCGAACACAACCTCCATACCGAGCTGCCAGGCCGCGAGGGCGAGGATGGCGGATTTCCAGTGCGCCGGCAGGTCCAGCCGCAACCGCGTCCCGGGCTCGGCGTCGAGCTCGTCCTGCAACAGGTTGCCTGTCTTCGCGACCCAGTTGTCCAAAACCCGGCCGGAAAGCTCTACCCGCTCGGAGTCGGGCCCGTACCAAGTCAGCCGCGGAGAGGTCGACTGGCCGGAACGCAGGGCTGTCATCAGTTCGATTGCCGGGATGCTCATGGGTTCATCTTGCCACGGCCGAACCGCGTGATCTCCATCACCTGTGTCGCGGGGGTTTAGCTCTGCGGCGCCACGGTGCACGGGGAAGTTTGCCTAAAATTCAGCTAAATGTCCCCGGAAGTGCTCAGTACGCTGATTAATCCGCGTAATCAGCGGGCTGATGCCAAAAAATTACTCGCGTGGCGTGCCCGGCGTTCAGGTAGGAAAGTGATTATTATCCCCGGCGTGGCTTGACTACCGGATACTTACACACGTGTAATTAGGTATCGAAGGCCAAAGCGCTGAATCCCGTACTCGAGCCGAGTGTCAACGGGACAGGCAAGGGCCGCAAAACCAGAAAGGAAACGCCAATGGGGCTAGCAGAGCGTATCCATGAACAGGCCGTCGTTGCTGGGCAGGCCACGGCCACGTACCGTTCACGAGGTGTACCGAGCGACTGGTACGTCGATCCGGCCGATCCGGACGCTGCGGACCGTTACAACGAACGGGCCAAAGACCCGCTGCAGGACCAGGCGACTGCCTTCCTTGCGGCGCACGATGAACTCCTGTCCGGACCGGACCAGGAAAACGATCTTCACGATCCCCCGATGGAACTTCAGACCCTCCATGCCGGCACCACCACGCAGCCGGTGTGGATCGGACTGCCCTCCCAGCAGGACTTCGACGATGAAGGCGAGCTGGGCTGGCAGACGGACGCGCTCTGCGCCCAGACGGACCCGGAGGCATTCTTCCCCGAGAAGGGCGGCTCCACACGCGACGCCAAGAAGGTCTGCGGGGCGTGCAACGTCCGCTCGCAGTGCCTCGAATACGCTCTGTCGAACGACGAGCGTTTCGGAATCTGGGGTGGCCTCTCCGAGCGCGAGCGGCGCCGGCTTAGGAAGCGAGCGATCTAATTCTTCAGGAAGTACGAGTCACCGCCGTTGTGGTTTCCCACGACGGCGGTGACTTTCTCCCCAGGACCCTCGCGGCACTGGCAGCCCAGACCCGGCCCGCAGACGCCTGTATCGGTGTCGACACCGGCTCCCGCGACCAATCGGCGACCCTCCTCCAACAGGCTCTCGGCACCGCCAACGTCACCGTCTATCAGCAGGCCCGCAGCGGCATGGGCGCGGCCGTGCAGGCTGGCCTCGCCGCGCTCGACCCCTGGGACGGCCGCGGCACGTCCAAGGCGGCGCCGGCCGAATGGATCTGGCTGCTGCATGACGACGCTGCCCCGGCTCCGGAAGCCCTGGCCGAGCTGCTCCAGGCCGTGGAACGTGCACCGTCCGTCACGGTTGCCGGCTGCAAGCAGCTGGACTGGCACTCCGAGCGGCGGCTGATCGACGTTGGGCTCTCCACCAGCCGCTGGGCCGAACGGCTGACCCTGATCGACGCCGACGAGCTCGACCAAGGCCAATATGATGGCCGCAGCGACACGTTTGCCGTCAATTCCGCGGGGATGCTGGTCCGCCGCGACGTCTGGGAGGACCTCGGCGGCTTCGATCCGGCCCTGCCCGGCAGCGGCGACGACGTTGACTTCTGCTGGCGCAACCGGCTCGCCGGGCACCGGGTAGTCGTTGTGCCGGGTGCCAAAATGTTCCACGTCTCGCACCGCCCGCATGCCCTGGGCAATGCGAAGGCGGCGCGCAAGGCGCAGGTGTATCTGCGGCTCAAGCACGCCCCGGTATGGAAGGTGCCGCTGCATGCAGCCGGTGCCCTGCTGGGGAGCATTTTCAAAGTAGTCCTGAGTATTGCGGTCAAGGATCCGGGCCACGGTTTTTCCCAACTCCTGGCAACGTTTGCTGCGCTTGGCCGGCCCGCTGCCGTGGTCCGCGGGCGGCGCAGT
Source organism: Arthrobacter sp. EM1 (assembly GCF_029964055.1). NCBI lineage: Bacteria > Bacillati > Actinomycetota > Actinomycetes > Micrococcales > Micrococcaceae > Arthrobacter > Arthrobacter sp. EM1. The sequence goes on from NZ_CP124836.1 coordinate 685,715, forward strand.
GCTGGCCGGTCCCGCCGCATCCGGCGTTCTGTGATTAAGGGTCTGCAGACACCGCGCCGCGAAGTGTGGGCGCACCGCCGCTCACTGATGGAAGCCCTCGGCGCGGACGATTCAGCGGACGCCCTGGCGGCGAATGATCCGCTGGCCGAACAGCCCACCGGCGACTCGGACGACGACTTCGCCGCGCTCACTACCTCCGAGCGCGGCTGGGTGGGCAACGGCGCGCTTCTCGCCATCCTGATTGCCACCGCAGCCTCCCTGACCGGGCTGCTCAGCCTCTTCCGGGCCGAAGCCGTCTCCGGCGGCGCGATGATCCCCGTCTCGCAGCGGCTGGGTGAGATCTGGGACCACGCCGCCGGCTGGTGGATCAGCCTCGGCCCGGGGGTTCCCGGCCATGGCGATCCCTTCGGGTACCTCCTCTGGGTCCTCGGCGTGCTCGGCGCCGGCAACGCCAACACCGCGCTGGGTTCGCTGCTGATCCTGGCCATGCCCCTTTCCGCCCTCGGAGCCTGGTTTGCTGCCGGTGCCCTGACGCAGCGCCGCCGCCTCCGGCTCGCGGCAGCCCTCGTGTGGGCCGGAGCACCCGCCCTGCAGGTGGCGCTCAACCAGGGCCGCGTTGGGGCCCTGGTGGTCCACGTCCTGATGCCGGTGCTGGTGTTGGCCCTGCTGCGGGCCACCGGAACCGCCGCGGGACGCGGGCGCTACGCCGTTCCGGCCCCAGGCGAGCGGCGCTTCACCGAGCTGCCGCCAGCCAAGCCCGGCATCAACGGCACCCCGTCCTGGACCGCCGCCGCTGCTGCCGGCCTGGCCTTGGCGGCCTGCACAGCGGCAGCCCCTTCGCTGCTGGTGCCCGGCATCGCCCTCGTGGCGCTGTGCGGAGCTCTTCCGGGCCGTCGCGGACGGACCGTCTGGTGGGCGCTGTTGCCAAGCCTCGCCCTATTCGTACCGTTCCTGGCCTCCACCCTTGACCGGCCCCGCGCACTGCTCGCCGACCCCGGCGTGCCGCTGGCCTTTGACGCCGCACCCCTGTGGCAGCAGTTCCTCGGCCAGCCGCTGCGCTTCGCAGCCGACGGCGGGCTCACCGGCCTGCCGCTCTTCGGCGCTGGTTTTGCTGTGCCGTGGGCGCTCCTGCTTGCCCTGCTGGTGGGGCTGCCGGTGCTGGCCTTGGCCGTTGCTGCGCTGTTCCTCCCCGGCCGCCCGCCGCGGATCGCGCGGGCCCTTTGGGCCGCGGCGCTGCTTTTGCTGGCCGGCGGCTGGCTCAGCAGCCAGCTCGCCACCGGCGCCGGTACCAACGTCCTGGTCACCCCCTTTACGGGCCCCGCCGTGTCGGCGGCAGGCTTCGCCCTGCTGGCGTCGGCGCTGATCGGCGCGGCGGGCCTGCTGGACACCGCCGACCGCGCGGCCGCCGCAACGGTGGGCCGCAAGGTCACGACCCGGGTCACCGCGGCCGTGGCCATGGTCCTCCTGCTGGCCGGACCCGCGGCCGGCCTCACCGTGTGGGCCACGCAAAACGTCCTCTCACAATCCACCCTGGCCGCGGCTGGTCCTGGCGCCGGACCGGCTGATTCGCCGGCCACGGCTTCACTTGGCGTTCGCCGGCTGGTGCAGCCCGCAGCGTCCCGGGTCCTGCCGGCAACGGCAATCGACCGCGGCGAGGGGCCGGAACAGACTCGAAGCCTGGTCATTTCCACCGGCGATAACGGCACGTTCGACGCCGCACTGATGCGTGGTGCCGGCACCACCCTCGATGCCCTGTCCACCATCGCCACTGCGCGCCCGATCATGGGTGCGCCGGGGCAGGAGACCGCCCGTGACGACGACGCCGTTGTGGCGTCCGTCCGCAAGGTTGTAGCCACCATCGTCGCAGCCCAGGGCGTGGACCCCCGCGGCGACCTTGAACGGCTCGGCGTTGGCTTCGTGGTCCTCAGGGCAGACGATACCGCGGCGCAACTGACAGCCAGCCGGATGGATGCCGTCCCCGGACTCGTCTCCGTCGGCAAAACCGACGTCGGCTGGCTGTGGCGTATAAGCCCGCTGAACCAGCCGGTAATCCAGGCCGCCGACGTAGCCCACCGGGTGCGGATCGTTGATGGCGCAGGCGCCACAGTCGCTCTGGTCCCGTCCCGCGCCGTGTCCGCCGACGCTGCGGTCGCCGCCGGTCCGGAAGGCCGGCTGGTGGTGCTGGCCGAACGCGCCGATCCGGGCTGGAGTGCCTGGCTCGACGGCCGCCGCCTCACCGCCACCACTTCGGGCTGGGCGCAGGCCTTCACCTTGCCGGCCCAGGGCGGGCAGCTAAGTGTCCGCTACGAAGCACCTTGGGCGCTCTGGGCCGGGGTTGCCCAGGCCGTCATCATTGGACTGACAGCCCTTCTTGCCATCCCCATGCCTGCCCGCCGGCCAAACACCGGCCTCTCCCGGGACGAAGGCTCCCTGCGTAAGGAACGTCTTGATCCCTAACGACGACTACCCGGTGAACAAAGCCCCGGACGCCCTGCACACCGACGGGAAGCCCGCCGTCCCAGCAGGCGAGCCTGCTGGGACGGCGGGCACACCCGCCAAGCTGGCCCGCGCCAAGCGAAGGACACTCGGGTCGCGCGGCGAGCGGGCGGCTGCTGCTGTGCGCGTCCGGCGGCTGGGCGGCGTGCTCGCCGCCATAGCGCTCGTCGCTGCCGGCGGCGGACTTGTGGCCGCCACGGCGCTTGCCCCGCAGGGGCCCGCCGGCAGCCGCCCCATCGCGGCCCCCCTGACGGCCGTCCCGGCAGGCAACAGCGTCGGTGTCTGCCCGGGCCCGGCCAGGCTGCTTGACGGCGCACCCATCGGTACTGACCCGCAATTCAGTCCTGTCTCTGCGACCGCCAAAACCGACGTCAGCGCCATTGTGCTGGCATCCGGCACCGGTGCCCTGCCCGGCAGCAGGCTCGCCGCGCTCACCGGGAGCACGCTGGTGGAGCTTGCCAAGACCACGGCGGCGGCCGAAAGCCCTGCCCCCGCACCAACCAGGCCGGCCAATGCCGCGCCCGTGGCCGGGGTGGTGTCCCAGCGCGGAGTTGATGACGTCAGCGTCCTCAGCGCTGACGCCGAAGGCGGCCTGCAGCCCTCCGCGGGAGCTGTGATGAGCTACACGGCAGGGGACGGGGACCTCCGCGGGGCGGCAGCCGCAGCGTGCCAGCAGCCCGCCAACGATCTCTGGCTCGTCGGGGCGAACACCGCATTGGGCCGCACGGCGGTCCTTAAGCTGAGCAACGCTTCGAGCAGCCCGGCCACTGTCAGCCTCGACCTCTTCGGAGCCAAGGGCCCCCTCCAGGCCCCGGGCAGCCGCGGGCTCCTGGTCGCGCCGGGAACTACACGCTCCGTCATCCTGGCAGGACTCGCGCCGGGACAGGAACAGCTCAGCGTCCGGGTGCGCAGCGCCGGCGGACCCGTGGCTGCTGTCATCCAGCAGAGCGTTCTGCGCGGGCTGACCCCAGGCGGTGTGGAATTCATTGTCCCCGCTGCGGCCCCGGCCCAGCGCCAGGTGATCTCCGGCGTCGACATCCAGGATCGCGCAGCTGTGGCAGCCCTGACCGCCAAGCCCGGTTTCGCAGACGCCGGCCCGGCGCTGCAAATCACGGTGCCGGGGTCCGCCGACGCCGTTGTCGCCATTAAGCTGTTCGGCCGGGACGGCCAGAAGGCCCTTCCCGGCGGCGGGGTGGTCACGGCGAAGGCCGGATCAGTCACCCAGGTCCCACTCGCCGGCGTGCCGGCCGGTCCCTATACGGTGGCGGTCGCTTCGGACGTATCGTTCACCGCGGCAGCCCGCGTCACGCGGGGCCTCAAGGCCGAAGACGCTGCCGACTTCGCCTGGTCGGCGGCCTCGGCGCGGCTGGGAAGCCAACACGTTGTTCCGGTCCCCGGCGCAGGCGACCGCTTCCTCATATTCGGGGCTCCCGAGGGGCGGGCCACCATTTCCTACTCCCCGATTACTGCGGACGGGAAGATCCGTACGGCCGGTTCCGCTGACATCGCCGGCGGCACCACGGCCTCCATCAGGGTCCCGGACGAGGCCGACGGCGCAAAGGTTGTTGGCTACCTCGTGTCCGCCGCGGGCGATCCCGCCTATGGCGCGGTGCTGCTGCAGCAGGACGGCAGGCAGGACGTCTCAACGATTACCATTGCCCCGGGGGCCGCGGGCCAGGAGCAGGTGCCTGTCACCCTCGGGTACTGACCACACCCTGGCCAGGAGGCCGCCGCAGCGAACCCCGGCGGCCAACTAGTATCGGCGTCGGTAGACCGGGTCCAGTGACTCGGGCGGAACGCCGAGCATCTCTGCCGTGTACTCCACCACAACGTCATGGACCAGGTCCTGAAGTTCCTCGCGGCTCGCGCAGGCATGTTCGACTACCCGCCGGTACAAGGTGATGACCGGCCCCTCCTCCGCCGTAGCGGGGGAGCAGGACCCCATGGGTGCGGGAGTGCGCTCCGCCACGATCTGTTCCAGGCCCGGCGGAATCTCATCGACGGCGAAACGGACACCGTCCAGCGGTTTGCCCCAAATGTCATGGAGCCGCTCCGCTGAGTCGAGGACGAAGTCGTCGAAGCGATCCGAACGGGTCCGGTAGCCGGGCAGTGTGGGCAGCATAAGCTCCCCGCGGAGCCCCCGGCCGTGCCGGTTCCTCCGCCGCTGGCGGAAGCCCCGCGCCGGCGCGGCGCGCCCGGAAGCGCCTGCTGTGGACCCGGCGTCGGAACGTCCGGAGTCGCTTTCAGCCAAGCGGACCGTAAAACCCGGATCGTGGTGCGATGACTGCATATCTCGACTCTAAACCCGGCGAAAGGTTTACGCGACACGGGCGCCCGACCCGCCGTCAGCGTGCCGGGCGCCCCCTCCCGGTCCGGGGGAGTAGTCTGTGATGTCGTGGGTGCCATTCGTCTTTGTTCAAGGTCAGCCTGCCGCAATTCAGCGGTGGCCACTTTGACGTACGTGTACGCCGACTCCACGGCCGTCCTGGGACCACTGGCAACCTATGCCGAGCCGCACTGTTACGACTTGTGTGAACAGCATGCCGGGTCCCTGACCGTCCCGCGCGGCTGGGAAGTGTTGCGGCTGGCTATGCCGGCTACCCCGGCAGGGCCCGGTCCAGATGACCTCCTCGCCCTTGCCAACGCCGTCCGGGAGGCGGCCTCCCGGCCGGCCGCACCGGAACCGGGGCAAAGCCGGCGCGGCGTCCATCCGGCACTGGAAGCTCCGGCCGGCTCCGAGGGCACCCGCCGGGGGCATCTGCGTGTGCTGCGGGAACCTTCCTAGTGCGCAACTGGCGGTAGGCTGGGAACTGCAAAATCCGTAAGCTAGCCGCGTCTGCTGCGGCGCCCACCAGGGAGCGTTCACCATGCCGAAGATCAGTCCCGAACTGTTGTCTGTCCTGAGATGCCCCGTAACAGGTTCCCCGCTGGTACAGGACGGCGAGGAACTCGTCACCACCGCGGCCGGTCCCGACGGGGAAAAACTGCGCTACGCGATCGAGGATGGCATCCCCCTGTTGCTGCCGCCGGAATTGCTGCCGGCCGCCGCTGCTGCCCCGGCTTCCCAGCACGACGGCGGCCAGCCGGCCGCAGGCCTTTCCACCGCCGCTTCCGGGCCCGCGGACACTTAGCCTCCAGCCCCATCGTATTGACGTTCGGCACCGAAGTACTTTTCAGCCACCGATAAGCACAACTATCGACTTCACAGGCGGCCAGGTCCAGGACCTGCCCGCCGGCCACAACAAAGGATTCAGATGACTCTCGATTACAAGATTGCGGACATTTCCCTGGCCGAGGCCGGCCGTCACCAGATCCGCCTCGCGGAGCACGAGATGCCCGGCCTGATGTCCCTGCGCGAGGAATTCGGCGCGAGCCAGCCGCTCAAGGGTGCCCGGATCGCCGGGTCCCTGCACATGACGGTGCAGACGGCCGTGCTGATCGAGACGCTCACGGCGCTTGGCGCCGAGGTCCGCTGGGCTTCCTGCAACATCTTTTCGACCCAGGATGAAGCTGCCGCAGCCGTGGTGGTCGGCACCGGAACCGCTGAGGATCCGCAGGGTGTTCCCGTGTTCGCCTGGAAGGGCGAGACGCTCGAGGAATACTGGTGGACTGCCGAGCAGATCCTCACCTGGCCCGGCGCGGACAGCAACCCGGATCTTGGACCGAACATGATTCTCGACGACGGTGGCGACGCCACCATGCTGGTCCACAAGGGCGTCGACTTCGAAGCGCTCGGCGCTGTCCCGGCCACCGCTGACGACGAGTCCGAGGAGGGCCGCGTCTTCCTTGAGGTGCTGCGCGCTTCGCTGCAGGCCGATCCGCAGAAATGGACCCGGATCGGCTCGCGGCTGCTGGGTGTCACCGAGGAAACCACGACCGGCGTGCACCGCCTCTACCAGCTTGCGGAGCAGGGAAAACTGCTGTTCCCGGCCATCAACGTCAATGACTCCGTCACCAAAAGCAAATTCGATAACAAGTACGGCATCCGCCACTCCCTCCCGGACGGCATCAACCGCGCCACCGACGTGCTGATGGGCGGCAAGGTCGCCGTCGTCTGCGGCTACGGGGACGTGGGCAAGGGTGCAGCCGAGGCGTTCAGGGGCCAGGGTTCACGCGTCATCGTCACCGAAATCGACCCGATCTGCGCGCTGCAGGCCGCAATGGACGGCTACCAGGTCGCGAAACTGGAATCCGTGCTGGCCGAGGGCCACATCTTCATCACCACCACTGGCAACAAAGACGTCATCATGGCCGAGCACATGGCCGGGATGCGGGACAAAGCCATCGTCGGCAACATCGGCCACTTTGACAACGAGATCGACATGGCCGGACTCGCCCGGATCCCGGGCATCACAAAGGTCGAGATCAAGCCCCAGGTCCACGAGTGGGTGCTCGACGCCGGGACCGCGGATGAGCGCTCCATCATCGTGCTGTCCGAAGGCCGCCTGCTGAACCTCGGGAACGCCACCGGGCACCCGTCCTTTGTGATGAGCAACTCCTTCGCCAACCAGACCATCGCGCAGATCGAGCTTTTCACCAAGCGGGACCAGCCGGCAGAGGAGCGGGAGTACAACAAGCAGGTTTACGTGCTGCCCAAGATCCTCGACGAGAAGGTGGCGCGGCTTCACCTCGGCGCCCTGGGCGTCGAACTCACCGAACTGTCAAAGGAGCAGGCCGAATACCTGGACCTTACGGTTTCCGGTCCGTACAAGCCGGACCACTACCGCTACTAGGACCGGGCCGGCGCCGTTTCACCAGGGCGCAGCAACGGCAGATGACTGAGAAGAAGGCTCCGGACGTCCGTTCGGGGCCTTCTTCGTGACCTGATCGTGGCGGAGCCGAGGGCGGGGCCGGCAGGAAAGTCATTTATGCTTTCTAGGTAACGTCTGGAAGGAACCGAGTATTTTGAACGCCCCGAGAAGCCGGAGCACCGGCCGCAAGCTTGCCGTGATCGGTGCGGTCTGCGCGCTTGCCGCGGCCGGCGGAGTGTTCGCTGCGGGGCCCGGATTGGCCCATGCATCCTTCGCTTCCGAGGCCGCTTCGCCGGAACGCTCGACGCCGGGACTCGCTTTCCCGGTGGTGGCGCCCGCGGAGTTGAACGTTGCGCCCGCGAACGGGGCCAAACAGGTGAACCCCGCCGCGCCGGTGACCCTCAAGGTCAGCAACGGCCACATCGACCGAGTGTCCCTGACGAGCGCATCCGGCGACGCCGTCGATGGAACCCTGAGCGCTGACGGCACCGGCTGGACGGCAGCCGCCGCGCTGAAGTTCAACACCCGCTATAACTACACCTTCTCCGTGGTGGACGCAGCCGGCCGCAAGGACACCTCGACGCGGAGCTTCACCACCGTCTCCACCGCCAACGAGGCCGACGCTGCCATCTACCCGCTGGACGGGATGAAAGTGGGCGTGGCGCAACCGCTGCAAATTACCTTCAGCGAGCCAGTCCTGAACCGGGACGCCGTCGAAAAGGCCATCAAGATCAGCTCCACCTCCGGTCAGGCCGGTGACTTCCACTGGTTCAGCAACACCATGGTCAGGTACCGACCGGAAAACTTCTGGACCGCAAACAGCACCATCACGATGGACATGCAGCTCTTCGGCGTCGACCTCGGCAACGGGCAGATCGGTAACTTCAACAAAAAGGTCACCGTCCACATCGGCGACAAGAAGGTCGCCATTGCGGACGCGACCGCGCACACCTTTACGGCCAGCGTCAACGACCAGCAGCTCGGCCAGTGGCCCGCGACCATGGGCGACACCCGGTTCCCGTCGGCCCGCGGATACCTTGTGTTTATGGAGAAGTACCGCGTGGAGCACATGGATGCGTCCACGATCGGCCTGAAGCCGGGGGACCCGGCTTACTACGGCCAGCTCGACGTCAACTACGCCACACGCCTGACCCCGAGCGGTGAGTTCATCCATCAGGCCACGGATTCCGCGATGCCCTATCTTGGCGTCGCCAACCTCTCGCACGGCTGCATCGGACTGGGGCCCGACGGCGCAAAGTGGGTCTTCGAGAACATGACAACCGGTGACGTTGTCCAGGTGGTCAACACCGACGGCGACTTTGCCGCCGTAGACGACGGCTACGGGGACTGGAACATTCCCTGGGCGGAGTACGCGAACTGAGCGAACGCCCGCCAGCGATTGACCGGTGGCGGCAGGATTATCTTTGGGGGAGCAGGGCATGGGCAAGGTCTTGAGGCGCCGGGCAGCGCCGCGCGGACGCGGCGGGCACCAGGTCCGCCGGCTGCCAGTTGGCAGTAAAAGCGGCAAGATGCTGGCCGTGCTGGCAGTTTGCGCTGTAGTCGGAGCCGGCGGCATTGGCATCGCTGCGGGGCCCGGCAGGGCCGAAGCGGAAATGCCCTCAGAGGCGGCAGCCCCGATGCGAAACGTCGCCGGACTCGCGGCACCGGTGGTAAAAGCCGTGGAGCTCGGCGTGACTCCGAGCGACGGGGCCAAAGCCGTCAACCCCGCTGCACCCACGTCCGTCAAAGCAATCAACGGCACGGTAACTGACGTTGTGCTCGAGCGTGCCTCCGGCGGCGGCGGCATCCCGGGTACCACGAGCCCGGACGGGTCCACCTGGACGGCCGCGGACCCGCTTGAATTCGACACGCAGTACAGGTACAGGTTCACGATTGTCGACCAGGCCGGCCGTGAAACTAAAAAGGCGCAGACCTTCGCGACGGTTGCCCGGGCCAATGAGGCGGACGCCGCCGTGTATCCGCTCGGCGGCAGCACCGTCGGCGCGGGCCAGCCCATCGAGATCGTCTTCAGCGAACCTGTGCTGAACAAGGAGGCATTGGAGCAGGCCGTCACCGTCACGTCGTCCTCCGGCCAGGCGGTGGCGTGGCGCTGGTATTCGGACCGGCGCGTCAGGATCCGCCCCGAGGCGTTCTGGGCCGCCAACAGCGAGATTACCGTGGACCTGTCACTTTTCGGCGTCGACTTCGGCAACAAGATGATCGGCAACGCCGACACCAAGGTCTCGTTTAAGGTTGGCCCGCAGCGTCTGGCAGTTGTTGATGACATCACCAAAACGATGAACGTCTATTTCGACGGCCAGCTGGTCAGGACCGCTCCGGTTACGCTGGGCGATGCTGAGTGGCTCTCGCCCACCGGGTTCGCCGTGATCATGGAGCAGGAACGCAACTCCAAGTTCAATGCCGGCAGCATCGGGCTGAAGCCCGGCGACAAGGGCTACTATCCTCCGCTGACGGTGGAGTACGCGAACCGGTTGACAAGCTCCGGGGTGTACGTCCACCAGGCCCTAGAGTCGGCGTGGGGTGCGGTGGGCAAGTACAACGTCTCGCACGGATGTGTTGGGTTGCTCCCGGCTGACGCCGCTTGGTTCTTTAACAACATGAAGACCGGCGACGTCGTCCAGACCCTCAATACGGGTGCCCCGGCCGTGGAACCGCTCGAAGGCTTCGGCGACTGGAACATCCCCTGGGCCCAGTACGCCAAACGCTGACGGGCCGGCCCGGAAACCGGCGGGCACCGGCCCTGCAGCCTGAGTAGCCGTTCCGTCGAAACCCCGTCCCGTTCGGGGTGGCATCTCGCCCGCAGCCGGGCGCGGGCGGTAGGCTCGGAGGCAGATATGTAGCGTTGCCGGGCCGAGCCCGGCGGCGCGGCCGCCTACGGAAGCGAAGCTGCAGTGACTGACTCAAGTCCCACCCCTCCGAACCGACAGGATCCGCCGCTGGATCCGGCCGATGACTCTGACGAGCCGGCGTTCGACTGGATGAAGCCAAAGTCCGCGGAACAGCGTTCTTCAGCAGCCGTTGACCGCACCCCGGTGGCTGCCGCCGGCACCACGGTGGCCGCGGCCACCACGCCCGTGGCAGCAACTCCGGTGGCAGTAGCTTCGGAGCGCCGCCAGGCCGGAACCCGCGCCGACCGCAAAGCTGCCGAAGCCGCCGTCGAACCGTCCCCGCGTGGCCAGGGCTCGCACTTCAGCGAGCCGCTGCCCACTTCGGCGCTGCAGCTCCGGCCCCCGGAGGAAGAGGTGCAGCGCCGAAACGCCGAGCGGGAACACGCGGCGAACGCCAAGCCCGTGGCGCCGCGGGTGATGCAGGTCCTGCTCGCCGTGTGCTTCCCGGTCATTCTGCTGGTCCTGGCCGTTCGGGCGATCGCCAGCCCGCTGTTCCTCTGGGTGGAGTACAACCGCCCCGGCTTCCCGGGCGACGGCTACGGCTTCAGCACCGATGACCGCTTGACCTACGGCTCCTACGCCGTGGACTACCTGAGCAACTGGGCCGGACCCCGCTACCTCGGCGAACTGGTCCACCGCGGCGGCGACAAGCTCTTCCGGGACGGCGAGGTCAGCCACATGGCCGACGTCAAGCTTGTGATCCTTTCGGCCTTCGGCGCCGGTGCCCTGCTGATCCTGCTGAGCCTGATCGCCGTGATCTATTTGCGCCGCCGCACGGCCGGCGGGGTTCGGCGTGGCTTGTTTGCAGGTTCCATCATCTCCCTCGTTATCGTCACCAGCCTCGGCGTGCTGGGTGCGCTCGGCTGGGAACAGTTCTTCACCGAATTCCACAGTGTTTTCTTTGCCAGCGGCACCTGGACCTTCTCGTTGCAGGACACCCTGATCAGGCTTTTCCCGGCCCAGTTCTGGGTCGACGGCGGGATCGTGATCGCCGCCCTGGTGCTGATCGTCTCGCTCCTCACCTTGATCCTTACCTGGCCGACCCGCAAGCGCCGGGGACTGCCGAAACGCGGCGCCAAGAACGCGGAGCCGGACGCGGCGGTGGGCGCGAAGACTGCCTCCGGCGATGGTGTCCCTGGCGCCCCGGCGAAGCTTACCGGCGAAGCGAACCTTGCCGGCGAAGCGAACCCTGCCAGCGAAGCGGACAAGCCCAAGCGGTCGCTCTTCCGCCGGAACAAAGCCGATAAGGCCGATGCACCAGCCGACGCCGCATCAGCCGCTCAAGAAGCTGCCGCTGATTCGGCTGCCGGAGGCTCTGTCCCGCGTTCCGCCGCCCCGCACGGCGCCGCTGCGGCCGGGACAGCCGGCGCCGGAACCCTGGACACCCCCGCGCGGGGAAGCTCCAGCACCGGGTAGCGGCACTGGCCGGCGACTCCGGACAGGCACGGCAAGCGGCTGGCACCCATGGTGCCGGCCGCTTTCCTGCATCCGGGGCCGATCCTGCGGTGTTAGCCGTAGATGCCGTTAATCTGCGCTTGGAAGTCACGCACAACGGCGGCGCGCTTGAGCTTCAGGGACGGTGTCAGGTGACCGGACTCCACCGTAAAGTCGGCGTCCAGGACCACGAAACTGCGGATGGACTCGGCCTGGGAAACCAGGGCATTCGCGTCGTCCACGGCGCTCTGCAGGGCCACCCGGACCAGATCGCTGCCGCGGGCCACGGCGGTGCTCATCGCCGGAACCTTGTGGGCGGCGCACCAGTTTTCCAGGCCCTCCGGGTCCAGGTTGATCAGGGCTGATACGAAGGGCCTGCCGTCGCCGATCACCACAGCCTGCAGAACCAATTCGTGTTCGCGGATCTTTTCCTCAAGCGGCCCGGGGGCGACGTTTTTGCCGCCGGCGGTCACCAGCAGATCCTTTTTCCTGCCGGTGATGGTCAGGAAGCCGTCCGCGTCCAGTGACCCCAGGTCGCCGGTGCGGAAAAACCCGTCCACAAACGCCTCCGCGTTGGCCGCGGCGTTGTTGTGGTAACCCTTGAAGACGCCGATGCCCTTGACCAGGATCTCGCCGTCTTCGGCGACCCGGATGGTGGTTCCGGGTACCGGTATGCCAACCGTCCCCACCTTGGTCCGGGTCGGAGTGTTGGCCGTACAGGGTGCCGTCGTTTCGGTGAGGCCGTAGCCTTCCAGGACAGGGACTCCTGCGCCCCGGAAGAAGTGCGCGTCGTGGGGGCTCAGCGGGCTGGCTCCCGAAACCGTGTAGCCCAACTGTCCGCCGAATGCCTGCCGCAGTTTGGGGTACAGCAGCCGGTCAAAGAGGGCGTGCTTGGCCCGGATCACCAGCCCGGGCCCGGTTCCCTCGCCCCGGGCCGCGGCGTCGAGTTGTTTTGAGTAGTCCACCGCGACGGCGGCGGCAGCCAGGAACAGGCGTTCCTTCCCGGCCACGGCCGCCTTGTGGGCGGCCCCGGCGTAGATCTTCTCGAAGATTCGGGGCACAACAAGCAGGAAGGTCGGTTTGAAGCTGGCCAGGTCCGCGAGCAGTTCCTTGGCGCTGGCGGTGTGTCCGAGTGTGGTTCCTGCGCTCAGGCAGATCACCTGGACTGCGCGGGCCAGGACATGGGCCAGCGGCAGGAACATCAGGGTCCGGGTGCGGGGCTGCAAGAGGATCTCGGGCAGGAACGGCACGATGTTCTTGGCGACGAGGGCGAAGTTTCCGTGGGTGATTTCGCAGCCTTTGGGCCGGCCCGTCGTTCCGGAGGTGTAGACGAGTGACGCGACGTCGGCAAGGCCGGCCGCGGTCCGGTGCTGTTCGAGTTCGGCGTCGCCAACCCCGCTGCCTGCCGCCGCCAGGCTGGCAAGGTTAGGGGCGTCGCCGTCGTAGTCCATCCGCACTACGGGCAGCACCGCGTCGCCGAGCACCGCTGAGCTGTCCAGGACCTCACGCACAAGCCCCGCCCGGAGCTCGTTCTCCGCGAAGACCCGCCGGGCCCCGGAGTCGTGCAGGATCCATTCGATCTGGCTGGCCGAGGACGTCTCGTAGATGGGAACGGGGACGCCGCCGGCGAACCAGACGGCAAAGTCCACCACGGTCCACTCGTAGCGGGTGCCGGACATCACCGCTACCGTTTCGCCGGGAGTGATGCCGCCGGCGATCAGGCCCTTGGCCAGTGCCCGGACCTGGTCCAGGAACTGCGTTGCGGAGACGTCGGCCCAACCGGCCGGTCCTTTGCGGGAGTAGAGCGCATGCACGGGATCCTTGGCATGCTGTGCCAGCAGCAGGTCGGTTACGTTGCTCCCCGGGTCGAGGTTGACCAGCAGTCCGGTGCTTGCTTCTCTCACAGCCATGTCTCCGTTCCGGGTCCGCCTGGTGCCGGTGGACGTCACCTGCAATCCTGCCCTAGATCCAGGACGGCATCCACATCCGGAACCGCCAATCCTGGTAGGTGATGGTCTCGGCGGTCCAGACGGGATAGAAGAAGGCCGAGACGACGATCGCCGTGACCACAAAGAGGGTCACGAGGTACAGTCCGGAACGACGGCGCCACAGCGGATCCGTGCGCTGGCCCAGGACAAGCCCCAGACAGTAGACGAGGGCCAGCACCAGGAAGGGCTCGAAGGACACGGCGTAGAAGTAGAACATGGTTCGTTCCGGGTAGAGGAACCAGGGGAGGTAGCCGGCGCCCACGGCCGCGAGCACGGCCCCGGCACGCCAGTCCCGCCGCCCGGCCCACCAGAAGAGAAGCACACCAAGGCAGACGGCGGCGCCCCACCAGATCACAGGGTTGCCCACCGACAGGATTGCCGTTGTGCAGCTGGCGGTATCGCAGCCGGGACTGCCCGGTTTGGGGGATTCGTAGAAGAAGGACGTGGGCCGGCCGAGCACCAGCCAGCTCCAGGCGCTGGCCTCGTACGGGTGCTCCGAGCTGAGGCCCTGGTGGAACCTGTAGGCCTCCAGATGGTAGTGCGCCAGCGACCGGACGGCGTTGGGCAGCCAGCCCCATTCCGCCGAGGGCACGGCCGCGGCCCAGTTCCGAAAGTAGGCGTCCTTGGACAGGAACCACCCGGTCCACGTGGCGGTGTACACCAGTGCGGCGACCGGGACGATGCCCAGGAAGGCAGGGATTCCGTCCTTGAGGATCCCGCCGCTGATCCAGCCGTGGATTCCGGCGATCCGGCGTGCGCTCAGGTCCCAGAAGACGGTCAGCAGCCCAAAACCGGCCAGGAAAAACAGCCCGGACCACTTAGTGCCAACCGCCAATCCCAGGCACACGCCGGCGGCGAGGCGCCACCAGCGGATCCCCAGCCAGGGGCCCGACGCCAGCTGGAGCAGGTCGGGCCGTCCGTCCGGGGCGGCGCCTGCCTGACGGCCCAGCCGCACGGCCAGCCGGCGGCGGCCGTCGTCGCGGTCCATCAGCAGGGCGCCGAACGCGGCAAGGACCCAGAACATCAGGAAGATGTCCAGCAGCGAGGTCCGCGACATCACCAGGTGGTGTCCGTCCACCGCCAGCAGCACACCGGCCACGGCTCCGAGGGTCAGGGAGCGGAAAAGCTTCTGGGCGATCAGGGCCAGCAAGAAGATGGACAGCGTGCCGGTCAGGGCCGCCCCGAACCGCCAGCCGAAAGGGTTGTCCGGGCCAAAGAGCCACATGCCGGCGGCAATCATCCACTTCCCGACCGGCGGGTGGACCACGTATTCGGGCGTGTCCAGCAGCACCTGGGGATTTCCGGCGACGAAGGAATCGTTGGCTTTGTCCGGCCACGCGCGTTCATAGCCGCTGACCAACAGCGAGTAGCCGTCCTTGACGTAATAGGTCTCGTCGAACACCAGGCTGCGGGGGGAATCCAGCCGGACAAACCGCAGAATTCCGCCCAGGGCCGCGCTGATGGACGGGACAAGCCAGAACCACAGCCGGAGCGACGGCGGATAGTCCCGCCAGCTCCGGAGGCTGCCGATCAGGCGTTCCTGGAGGGCGTCGACGGTAAACGCCTCCGCCGGGCGGCTGAGCCAGCGGTGCCCCTCCAGATTGCGTCCGGTGCGGGGGGCTGGGGGGGCCGATCCGGCGGAACCGGCTTCTACGGTCCGCGTGGGGGTCTGCGTCACGAAGCCCATGCTACCTTTTGCGGCCCGGCGTCCGGCCCGGCGCACGGACCGGGAGTCGTCTCCATGCGCCGCTCCCCGGCAGTAGGCTGGTCGTGTGGACCCTATATTCAGCATTTCCCCGAACCCTCCCGGCGACAAGCTGGTCCGCTCGGACGACGTCGAGGATGGCTCCGGTCCCCGGCCCGGGGAAAACCCCGGAACGGGGCCGGTACCGCAAACCGGCGGCCCGGGACGGATCGTGTTGGCGGCAACGCCGATCGGAAACGCCGGGGACGCTACCTACCGGCTGGTCGAGCTGCTGACAACGGCGGACATCGTCGCCGCCGAGGACACCCGGCGGCTGCACCGGCTGGTGCAGACTTTGGGGATCACTGTTTCCGGGCGGATCATCAGCTATCACGAGCACAACGAGGACGCCAAGACCGGCGAACTCCTTGACCAGGTACGCGCCGGCAAGACCCTCGTGATGGTGACCGACGCCGGTATGCCCTCCGTCTCGGACCCCGGCTTCCGCCTCGTCGAAGGAGCCGTCGCCGCCGGCCTGACTGTCACCGCAGCACCCGGGCCGTCAGCAGTCCTCACCGCACTCGCGCTCTCCGGGCTGCCTACGGACCGCTTCTGCTTCGAGGGCTTCCTGCCCCGCAAAGCCGGCGAACGCTCCTCGCGTCTCGCGGATCTCGACGCAGAACGGCGCACGATGGTGTTTTTTGAGGCCCCGCATCGGCTCGAACCGATGCTTCGGGCGCTGCGTGAGCGGTTCGGCGCGGACCGCCGGGCGGCGGTCTGCCGGGAACTGACGAAGACTTACGAGGAAGTCATCCGGGGCACCCTGCGCGAACTGCTCGAGTGGGCCGAGTCCAACGAGGTGCGTGGCGAGATCGCCGTCGTTGTGGGCGGCGCCCCGGAGCGGGCTCCGGGGCGGCCGGAAGATCTGGTCGCCGACGTGAATGCGCTGATGGCGCAGGGAATCCGGCTCAAGGAGGCCGTCGCGGCTGTGGCGGAGGACGCCAGGGTCAGCAAGCGGGAACTCTATTCCGCGGTGCTTGCGGCCCGGTAGCGCCCTTGTCGCCGGCCCGGGCTAGCGCTGTGCAGCTGCACAGCGAACCCCGCTCGGCGTAGTGCGGACAAGCGTAGACAGTCTCCAGAGCACGGCAGTACCGTGGCAGTAAATGCAGCGCCCTGCGTATGGTTTTTCGAACGGCGCTGAACCGAACCCATCCAACCGAATTGCTGACGAGGGAGTCAACCGTGACTGCAACTACCCAGCCCATTGTTACCGCCGAGCGTGAGAGCGCCCTGCTGGCTTCTGTTCCGACCGGCCTGCTGATCGGCGGCCAGTGGCGCCCGGCTGCCTCCGGCAAGACCTTTGACGTGGAGGACCCCGCCACGGGCAAGGTCCTGCTGAGCATTGCCGATGCCGGGCCCGAAGACGGGGCCGCCGCCCTCGACGCCGCGGCTGAGGCACAGGATTCCTGGGCGAAGGTCCCGGCCCGGGAGCGCGGGGAGATTCTGCGCCGGGCTTTCGAGCTGGTCACCGCACGGGCTGATGATTTTGCGTTGCTGATGACGATGGAGATGGGCAAACCGCTGGCCGAGGCCCGCGGCGAGGTCACTTACGGTGCGGAGTTCCTGCGCTGGTTCTCCGAGGAAGCTGTCCGCGCCTTCGGCCGCTACTCCGTCTCCCCGGACGGAAAGTCCCGGCTGCTGGTGACGAAGAAGCCGGTGGGCCCGTGCCTGCTGATTACGCCGTGGAACTTCCCGCTGGCGATGGCGACCCGCAAGGTGGCCCCCGCCGTCGCCGCGGGCTGCACGATGGTGCTCAAATCCGCGAACCTGACGCCGCTGACGTCCCAGCTGTTCGCCGCGGTGATGATGGAAGCCGGGCTGCCCGCCGGTGTCCTGAACGTTATCCCCACCTCCACTGCCGGGGCCACGACCGGTCCGCTGATCAAGGATTCCCGGCTCCGGAAGCTTTCCTTCACCGGCTCCACTGAAGTTGGCCGCCGGCTGCTCGCCGATGCCTCCGAAAACGTGTTGCGGACCTCGATGGAGCTCGGCGGCAACGCCCCGTTTGTGGTCTTCGAGGACGCCGACGTCGACGCAGCCGTCACCGGGGCGATGCTGGCGAAGCTGCGCAACATGGGCGAGGCCTGCACGGCCGCTAACCGGTTCATTGTGCACGAGTCCGTCGCCGACGAGTTCGCAGAGAAGTTCGCCGCGACGATGGCGGATATGACCACTGCCCGCGGTACGGAAGCCGACTCCAAGGTCGGCCCGCTGATCGATGCGAAGAGCCGGGACAAGGTCCACGAATTGGTCTCCGATGCCGTGGCGGCCGGTGCGGTCACAGTGATCGGCGGCGCCGCCGTCGAGGGTCCGGGATACTTTTACCAGCCCACCATCCTCAAGGGCGTCACCGAGGGCACCCGGATCCTGTCCGAGGAAATCTTCGGACCCGTCGCCCCGATCATCACCTTCGACACCGAGGACGAGGCCGTCCGCCTCGCGAACAACACCGAGTACGGCTTGGTGGCCTATGTCTTTACCAAGGACCTCAACCGGGGCATCAGGATGGGCGAACGCCTGGAGACCGGCATGCTGGGCCTGAACGCCGGCGTCGTCTCCAACGCGGCTGCACCCTTCGGCGGGGTCAAGCAGTCCGGCCTGGGCCGCGAAGGCGGCCTGGAAGGCATCGAGGAATACCTCTACACCCAGTACATCGGCATCGCCGACCCGTACGCCGGCTAGTACCACGTCCGCTGGCCGGGACGCTTCAGCTCCGGCGCAGCCAACGCACCCGGCGCAGCGCTTCACGGGTCCCCAACCAGGCCCGTGCGATGCCGTGCCGGGTGCGTTGTGCTGTCCGGCGGCTGGCGTGAAAAGGCGCCGCCGCGGCTCGCCGCCAGAGACCCAGGATGGAAGGCGGCAGCCAGACCGCGCGCCAGCGCGCCAGCGGTCCCGCGTGGGCGCGCAGGGACGTCCGGACGGCCAAAATGAGGGGAGCAGCGGAGCTTGCGGCGCTGCCGTCCTGGCTGGTTCCGCCGGCCGGACTCCCGTTGCCGGCCGGACTCCCGTTGCCGGCCGGGCTCCCGTTGCCGGCAGGGCTTGCGGGGCGGGCAGGGACGACGTCACCGTCGTTCCCGGCGGGCGGGCGGCCGTAGCGACGGCGTTCGAAGTCGGCCGTCAGGGACCTGACGGCGATGTGGCCGTCCGCATCGATGCCCTCTGGCTCTCCCAGTGCACCCGAGGACCGCAGCCTGGCTGAGAAATGCCGCGGAGTCTCGCTGGTCTGCGGCGGCAGGCCGTAATCCGTGCTGAGATCGCGCAATTCTGCCCAAGCCTGCAGCGCTGCCGCCGTGCCGCCCCCGGAACCGTTCAATCGGCGGCGCCGCACGGCGCCGCGGGCCAGTTGCGGTGAGGCCAGCAACAGCACCAGGACAAGCAACGCGCCGGTGCCGTAGAGCGCTGGCACCAACACGCTTGCCGCGCCCGCCCCGGCGGCGGCGTCCGGCAGCGGCAGCGAAGCCACAGTGGGCACCGGTGACGTGCTGGGGTTCGAGCTTGGAATGAGGCCGTCGTTATTTTCATTGGTACTGGCGCCGCCGGGGGCCGAGCTGTCCCTGGCGTAGGCGGGAACGACTCCGCGCGAGGGGGTGGGTTCGAAGGGGACCCAGCCAAGGCCCTGGAAATAGAGTTCGGGCCACGCATGGGCGTCGCGGGCGTCGACCTCATATTCCGGCAGGGCGCCTTGGCCTCCGATCGACACAGTGGCCCCGGTGGGCCGGCCCGGCGCGTAACCGACCGCAATCCGGCTGGGGATGCCTTCCAACCGTGCCATCACGGCCATGGCCGAGGCGAAATGGATGCAGTACCCGCTTTTCTGGGTCAGGAAGTCAGCCAGGACAGACAGGCCGTTGCCGTCATACCCGCCCTGGACCGGGGACTGCAGCGAATAGGTGAACTCTGCGGAACGCAGGTAGCGCTGGATGGCGATGGCCCGGGCATAGGCGGTGTTGTTTCCGGCGGTCACAGCGTCGGCGGTGGTGCGCACGATTTCCGGAACGTTCGCCGGCTCTCGGGTGAACTCCTCGGGGATTCCCAGCACCGGCCCACCGGACTGCGCCAGCAGATCCGGGGTGAGCTGGGGCGCGGCGGAGAGCACTACGTACTGCTGGTCGCGGGAGTTCGTGTCAACACCTTTGATACTCAGCGTGGCAGGATCCCAGCTCCAGCGGCCGGTGAGGCCGTTCACTGCCTCCGGCGCGTACGGCGCCGGCAGGTAGGGGCTGGTGAACTGTCCGGTGTTCACCGCGGTGACCACCCTGACTTCGGCTGCGGCGGATTCGAGGCCCGATTCGATCCTCCCCGTGCCGAGCCGGCGCGTTTCGGCGCGGTCATCCGGTGTCCAGTTGTCGCCGTCGAAACTGTCGACCGTCACGGACCTCAGGTACGGCGTGCTGGACGCATTGGTGGCAAAGGTGATCCGGCCGTCACCGGCGGGGCTGCGGAGGCTGTTGCCCAGGCTGATCATGGGGTTCAGTCCCGAAGCCGGACCGAAAGGATTCAGCCGCGAGCCCTGCGGGAACGTCCCCTGGTCGAAACCCGGAATCACCACCTGGGCCAGGAGCGTAACGGTCAGCGCAACCGCGGCAGTCAGGGAGCCGCGCCGTAACTGCCCAGAGCTGCGGACGGTGTCCGCCCCGGTGCGCGGGTCGGGCGTGAACCAGTGGCTGCACCCCAGAATCATCAGGTAGCCGGCCGCTGCCGCCGCGAAGCCCAGCGCGCCGACGCTCTGCGGCTTGATCATGGCGGGAACGATAAGGATGGCAAGGATCCCGAGCCCGCTGGTGGCCGGCAACCGCAGCGGATAGGCGAGGGCATCGACCAGGATCACCATCAATCCCAGGGCGGCGCACACCACCAGGACGATGCCCGCATTCGGAGCCACCGGGGCACTTTCGGACAGAACCGTCTCGCTGGCCCGGCGCACGTACCGCCCCAGCTGCGTCACAGTGGTGTCCGAGGGGATAAAGCCGGCGATGCTTTGCGCACGGAAAAAGGTAAACGTCAGTACCAGCACCAGTGCCGCCAGCGAACCGGCCGTCACGACGGCGCTGCGCCAGCGGAGCGTGCGGAGCCCGGCCATCGTAAAGGCCACGGCGAAAACCGTGGACAGTACGGGGGAGAACCAGGACCATCCCCGCAGCACCCCGTTGAGGCTGAGCGCCGCACCTGCGACGGCGACTGCCACCGCGAGGGCCATCAGCCATGGCTGTGCGCCCGCTCCAGGCCGCGGCGTCTGGTTGGCCGGGGGAAACCGACGGGCGGCCGAATCCGGCCCGTGCGCCGCGGCCACCCCGGAACCGCCGGCCGGTGCGCCGGTATTTCGCTGCGGTGTCAGGGTCATCGCCGGACCCCCGTACCACGTCCCAGATCAGCGGCCATGGCCGGCGGTGACGTGGCACCGTCCTCGTCGAAGGCCGTCCACGCTGCGGGCAGCGGCGTCGAGGGGGAGACCGGCACTGTCCGCCAGCCGCCGAGCCGGAGGATTTCGAGCGCTTCCTGGGGCTGCCCGGCACGGCCGGTGATCACCAGTGCAAACGCGTTTGCCGCAAAGCCGGCCGCCGGGGCCAGTGACCTGGCCTCGGCCGGCGTGAGGTGTCCGAGGATGGCCAGCACCGGCCCCCGCATCCGGTGCGCGGCCAGCTTGTCCAGCAGCCGGTCGTCGAACGGCTGCGGGCCGGCTTCGGGTGCCGACGGATACCTGCGGCCGGGAAGCCTCGGGGCCGCACCCGCGGTTTCGTCCCGGCGGTTGGGGTGCGGGCCGGTGAGCTGGATCGCGGCCAGGCTCTCGGCGATGGACTGCAGCCCCGACTCGCCGAGGTACTCTTCAGCCTCCGGCTCGGGCGCGGACGGTGAATTCCGGAAGGCGGGCTCGCCGGTGGCATCGAGGAAGCGCAGCGCGTAATTGCGTTCGGCGAGATGGGCGCCGATGGATACCGCGGCCGTCACGGCCCATTCGAAGGCGTCGCTGGTCAGGAGTTCCCGCCCGTCCCCGGCAGCGGCGCCGCCGTGTCCACTCCGGTAGCCATCCGCTCCGCGCGGACCGCCGAACGGGTGGCGGGCAGAGGATGTGGTGCCGGCCGAAAAGGCGCCACGGCTAAAGGCCTGCAGCCGCTGGTCCATGATGATCGTCGCCTCCGGAGTGGTGACCGATTCCTCCTGCCGGACCATCAGCTCCCCGTGGCGTGCCGTAGCCGCCCAGTGCACCCGGCGCATCGGATCACCATGCCGGTATTCCCGGGTCATCACGTCGTCGTCGCTCGGGTTGCCCCGGACGCGCGTGGCGGTAACGCCGTCGTGCCCCCTGGCGCCGGCGAGTCCCGTGACGGGAAGTTCGACGGCGGCCGGGGTCACAGTGAGGATGGCGCCTTCGTCGATGGCGTGGCGGTGCAGGGAGAGGCCGAAGGGGTCGCTGAACTCAGCCGTGACCGGCCCGATCAGGAACTGGCCGCGTTTTCCGGAGCGCAAATGGTATTCGTAGCGGCTGCTCCCGCCTGCTGCCGAACGCGCCGGAAATCGGAAAACGGGGGATTCGCCGAAACGGGCGGGCAGGTGCTCTTCCATCAGCGCGTGGCCGGAGCCGACGCCTGTCCGGGCGACAGCCAACCGGACGGTGGTGGTGGCCGCAGCTTCCACGCTGGCGGGGGTGAACTCCCGGTAGACGCTGAAGTTGGGCTTGAGCAGCCGGGTTCCGGCTAGCGAGAGCAGCGGCAGGACAAGCAACAGGACTGCCAACGCCAGCAGGTCCCGGCGACCCATCACCTGGGCTGCCAGCAGGAAGACCATACCCGCCACCAGCAGTCCCCACCCCCTGCTGGTGAAGATGTGCCTCGGGAAGCGGTCGGTCAGCGCCACTGCGGAGCCACCCCTAACGGCGGTTCGGCAGGGTTGCAGCCGGGGCGGACGCAACGTCCGGATTGACCGGAATCTTCGCCAGGACGGCACGGATCACGCTCTGGGCGGTTTCTCCCGCACTCACGGCTTTGCGGTCCAGGATGATCCGGTGGGCCAGGACCGGTTCTGCCACACTGACCACGTCGTCCGGCAGCACAAAGTCCCTGCCCTCCAGTGCTGCCGTGGCTTTGGCCGCGCGCAGCAGCTGGAGCATGGACCGGGGGCTGGCTCCGAGCCGGAGCATTCCGCTTTCCCTGGTGGCACGCCCCAGCGACACGGTGTATTCCTTGATCGATTGGGAGACGTAGACTTGCCGCACCGTAGCGATCATTGCCGCGACCTCACTGGCGGTGACGACGGCGGTGACCTTGGCCAGCGGGGACGTCGCCTGGTGGGTCTCAAGCATTTCCATTTCGGCCTCCCGGTCCGGGTAACCCATGGAGATCCGCGCCATAAAGCGGTCCCGCTGCGCTTCCGGGAGCGGGTAGGTGCCCTCCATTTCGATCGGATTCTGCGTGGCCACCACCATAAACGGCTCGTCGAGCTTGTAGGACGTGCCGTCCACCGTGACCTGGTGTTCTTCCATGCATTCCAGCAGGGCGGACTGGGTCTTGGCTGAGGCGCGGTTGATTTCGTCACCGATGACGATATTGGCAAAAACCGCCCCGGGCCGGAACTCAAAGGAGCGCGAAGCCTGGTTGTAGATGGACACGCCAGTGACGTCGGAGGGGAGCAGATCGGGGGTGAACTGAATGCGGCTCACGGAGCAGTCGATGGTGCGGGCGAGCGTCTTGGCCAGCAGGGTCTTGCCGACACCGGGAACGTCCTCGAGGAGCAGGTGGCCTTGGGCCAAGAGCACGGTCAAGGCGAGTTTGGCCGCTTCCGCTTTCCCGTCGATCACGGTGCTGATGGCGGTCAGGATGCGTCCGCTGGCGGAGCGGAAGGCTGCCGCGTCCATCGCCGCGGCCGGCGGCGCGGGGCGCAGGGCAGGCGGGAGCCCGGCCGCAGCCGAGTCCTCCCGGCGGTCCGGCCCGTCAGGGTGTCCTTCGTCCAGGGAGATGCGCTGGTAGTCCATCGGTAGCCTTTCAGCCCTGGCGGTGCCCCGGTTCGGCTGGTGCTGGCCGGGTCACTCCTTGGGGTATGCCTGTGTTCCTGACCGTTGATTCCTAGCCGTCTGTGCCTGAGCCTGGATACCGCCCGCCGGCATCCAGTCTTGAGAACAGACTACTAACAGAACTGCCGGGCCTGACAGAGAGTTCCGCGGAAATATCGGACCAGCGTCGGGTCGGATATAGTGCGCCTGGGTTAATTCGGGGAGTTCGCCGGTTTCATCCGGCCGAAGGACCGCCGATAAGGTGGACGGATGACGACCCCCCTGACTCCCGTTCCGTTTCGTGCGCCCGGCAGCGACGGCGCCGGGAGGCAGGGTTATCCGCCGGCGCCGGAACCGCTTCCGGTGCCGGTTATGGACAACCACACGCACTTGGACTTCCCGCACAACGAGCTCAATGTCAGCATCGCTGACGCACTGGACGCCGCCGCGGCGGTGGGGGTGCAAGGCGCCGTGCAGGTGGGGTGCGACCTCGAATCGTCCCGGTTTACCGTTCAGGCAGTCGAACTGGATGCGAGGTTGCTCGGTGCCGTCGCCCTGCACCCCAACGATGCGCCGGAGTACGCCGCCCGCGGCGAACTGGAGGACGCCCTGGCAGAGATCGAGGCCCTGGCGGCGCACCCGCGGATCAGGGCCATCGGCGAGACCGGACTGGATTTCTTCCGAACGGAGGGCGACGGGCTGGCGCACCAGCGTTATTCCTTTCGCCGGCACATCGACATCGCCAAACGTCTCGGGCTGACCCTCCAGATCCATGACCGGGACGCGCACGAGGACGTCGTCCAGGTGCTGCGGGAGGAAGGCGCCCCCGAGCGGGTGGTGTTCCACTGCTTCTCCGGCGATGACCGGTTGGCCAGGATCTGCAATACGGAAGGCTGGTACATGTCCTTCGCCGGGACACTGACCTTCAAAAACGCCGCCAACCTCCGGGCTGCGCTGGCCATCGCGGAGCCGGAGCGGATCCTCGTCGAAACCGATGCCCCGTTCCTTACCCCGCACCCGCACCGGGGACGCCCCAACGCTAGCTACATGGTCCCCTACACCGTCAGGGCCATGGCCGAATTGACTGGCTGGGAGCTCTCGGAGATGTGTTCCCGGATTGCCCGCAATACGGTGCAGGCATACGGATCCTGGGACTGATGACACTGGGTCGCCCCGCCCTGGGTTAGATACCGCGTATGCATAATTTCTTGGTTGCTTTATAACGCTCCGGTTACAGTGGAGAACTATTAGCCGGGGTCGGGGAAGGCCTTCGGATAATTTCACTCCTGCAGGGCGCGCATCGTGGCCAACGAACCATGGGCGCGCTCTCGTTTATGAGTGTGGCGGTGCACAGGGCCGCCGCGGACACACCGCACCGTTTCCGGTGCTGCCTTTGGGCTGTCTGCGGTGCGTTGCCCTCGCACTTTTCCCCGTGCCCGGATGGTCCAAAAGATATGGGCAATCGTGGTCAAGTTTTTTACATCGGACGGCAAATTCAGCTTCGTCAAGGTCGGTACGCAACTTGTAGTGCTGGTCGCGTTGGTGCTGGGGCTGGTTGCCTTCGTCGGCAACAACAAGACAGTCACGCTCAACGTGGACGGCAAAGTGAGCTCGGTCCAGACCTTTGGCGGCACTGTCGGCCAGGTCGTCAAGGGAGCAAGCCTTGAGCTCCAGTCCGCGGACCGGGTGACGCCTGCCGCTGCTTCCCATGTACAGGACGGCACAGTCATTAACGTCAACCTCGCCAAGGCCGTCAAGGTCAGCCTGGACGGCGCCGAGCGGACCGTCAACACCACTGCGCCGACAGTCGAAGGCCTCGTCACGGAACTCGGCGTTGCCGGTTCCTCGGAGCTGTCCGCCCCGAAGGATGCCCAGCTTGCGGTCTCGGGGTCGTTCGTGTCCATCTCGACTCCCAAGACCGTGAGCATCGTCGCGGACGGCAAGGCCAATAAGACCACGACCACGGCTGCCAATGTCTCTGCGCTGCTGTCCGACGCCGGCATCTCCCTGGCCGCCAGCGACAGGCTCTCGCAGCCCGGCAACGCCCCGGTTGTCAGTGACATGGTGATCAAGATTTCCCGGGTGGACGTGAGCCAGACGGCGGAGTCCACCGAAGCGGTACCGTTCGAAACCCTCACCACGGAGGACGCCGGGATGATCAAGGGTGAGAAGCAGGTGACCCAGGCAGGCGTGGCGGGCACCATCAACAAGAGTTTCAAGCTGGTGATGGTTGATGGTCGCGAAGCCTCCCGCACCCTGGTGTCCCAGTCCGTCAGTGCCCAGCCGGTCACCGAACAGATCACGGTTGGCACCAAGGAGAAGCCCAAACCGGCACCCCAGGCGGCAGTTGCCGCCGCCGGGGCCAACACCGGCGCCGCAGCCCCCGCCATGATGAACGAAGCCATGTGGGACAAGATTGCGCAGTGCGAGTCCACCGGCAACTGGTCCATCAATTCCGGCAACGGCTACTACGGCGGCCTGCAGTTCGACGTCCGGACCTGGCTCGGTGCCGGCGGCGGCGCTTACGCACCGAATGCAGCCGGTGCCACCAAAGCCCAGCAGATCGACATCGCCAACCGCGTCTACGCGCAGCGCGGCCTGTCGCCGTGGGGTTGCGGCTGGGCAGCCTCGCGCTAGCGGGGCCACACCGGAGGCTGAGCTCCGGGTGACCGGCACTTCGAGTAGCACGGGTGTCCGCAGCGGCTGACCACGGCAGCGGAATTCCACGAGGGCCGGGTCCGATTTTCGGACCCGGCCCTCGCCATGCCCGGGCCGGTCCGCGGGATAGGATACCAAGGTGACTGAACCGACCTCTTCCGCTCCCGCCAGTGAGCCCACCAGCAAGCCGGCAAGCTCCCCTGCACCCCTGATGGGCGCCTCCGACATCCGCAGGCTGGCCGAGGAGATCGGCGTCCGCCCCACCAAGACTCTCGGTCAGAACTTCGTCATTGACGGCAACACGATTCGCAGGATCGTGGCCGCCGCGGACGTCCACCCGGACGAGACGGTCCTGGAGGTCGGGCCGGGGCTCGGGTCCCTGACCTTGGGCCTGCTGGACGCTGCCCGCTCGGTTGTCGCCGTCGAGATCGATCCTGTCCTGGCCGGGAAGCTCCCTGCCACGGTTGCCCGGTGGCGGCCGGCCGCCGTTGGGGACTTCCACCTTGTCCTCGCCGACGCTATGCGGGTCACCGAGCTGCCGGTGGAACCGACAGCGTTGGTGGCGAATTTGCCCTACAACGTCGCCGTCCCGGTGGTCCTGCACCTGCTCCAGCATTTCCCCAGCCTCCGTCACGGCCTGGTGATGGTCCAGGACGAGGTGGCCGACAGACTTGCCGCCGGTCCCGGGTCCAAGACCTACGGTGTCCCCTCGGTCAAGGCCGCCTGGTACTCCAGCATGCGCAAGGCCGGAGTCATCGGCATGAATGTCTTTTGGCCCGCCCCGAAAATCCACTCCGGCCTGGTGGCATTCACCCGCCGGGAACCGCCCGTCACCACGGCCACCCGGGAAGAGGTGTTTGCGGTCATCGATGCAGCCTTCGCCCAGCGCAGGAAGACCCTTCGTGCTGCCCTTGCCGGCTGGGCCGGCGGCGCGGCCGAGGCTGAGCGGTGCCTGCGTGCCGCCGGTGTCGATCCCACGGCGCGAGGCGAAGTGATTGACATCATGGCGTTTTCCCGGATCGCGGAACAGCGCGGACAGCCGGCGCAATGACCCGGGCGGCGGCTCCGACAAGATGAAGCAGGTCCGGGACCGTGCTTGGAGCCGGACCCCGCCATGCCATAGCGTGGAGCCATGAATAGCGTGGAGCCATGAATGCAGTGAGAGGGCGCCTCGGCGCGAGGACCGTCCGGGTCAAGGCGCCCGGCAAAGTCAACGTCTCACTGGACGTCGGACCCCTGCGCGCAGACGGCTACCACTCGGTGGCCAGCGTCTACCTCGCGGTGTCCCTCTACGAGGAAGTCGCCGCCACCAGCACAAACACCGGAGAGATTACGGTCAGCATCGGTCCGGCAAGCACCCTGGACCTCGACGGCGTTGACATCCCCCTGGACGAGCGGAACCTTGCCTACAAGGCCGCCGCGATTATGGCCGACGTCTCGGAGAACTCCACCGGTCTCCACCTCGAAATCACCAAACGGGTCCCCGTGGCCGGCGGCATGGGCGGGGGATCGGCCGACGCGGCAGCCACCCTGCTCGCCTGCGACGCACTGTGGAACAGCGGGCTCTCGCGCGACGAACTCGCCCATCTGGCCGCCGAACTCGGCGCAGACGTGCCGTTCTCCCTGCTCGGCGGCACCGCCGTCGGGCTCGGCGTCGGCGACGAACTCTCGCCGGCCCTCGTTAAGGCCCAGACCAACTGGGTCCTGGTGACCGCTGATTTTGGCCTGCCCACACCGGAGGTCTTCCGGACCCTGGACCGGCTCCGCGAGGCCGAAGGGGTAGTGATCGAGGAACCCACCGCTGTGGACCCGATGGTCCTGCAAGCCCTGCGCGGTGGCGACGCTGAAGCCTTGGGCCGGGTGCTGGTCAACGATCTCCAGCGCGCCTCCATTGCGCTGGCACCGAGCCTCCGGGACACCCTCGGGCTCGGCGAGGCCCTGGGCGCGATCGCCGGAATCGTCTCCGGTTCCGGCCCCACCGTGGCACTTCTGGTTCACGGCCCGGCGGCGGCCGAGGGGCTGGCGGGTGACCTCCGGCACCACGGCCTTGACGCCCTGGCCGTGCACGGCCCGGTTCACGGGGCGCGCATCATCTCCGATACGCTCCTTTAATAGGGTCGGCGCTGTCCTCCGCGCGGCGGAGTGGCGTGGCCCCATCACGCCTGACCATATTTGCTCGACATTACTTTTTCTCTAGGAAAGCAGTTCCCAGTGGCACACCTGCTCGGCGGCGAGAACCTCACGGTCTCCTATGCAACCCGTACCGTCCTCGATGGCATTACCCTCGGCCTTGAAGAGGGCGACCGGATCGGCATGGTGGGCCGCAACGGTGACGGCAAATCGACCCTTATGCGGCTGCTGGCCCTGCGCTCCACCCCCGACTCCGGCCGGGTGACCAAACGCAGCGAAGTCAACATCGGCTACCTGGACCAGAGCGACGTGCTCGACGGCGACCTCACCGTCGGCGCTGCGATCGTGGGGGACCAGGCCGACTACGAGTGGGCCCGCAACCCCCAGATCCGCGAAGTCATGGGCGGACTCGTCTCCGACGTCGACTGGCACGCCAACGTGCACGCGCTCTCCGGCGGGCAGAAACGGCGTGTGGCGCTGGCCAAGCTGCTGATCGAGGACCACGACGTTATTATGCTCGACGAGCCCACCAACCACCTCGACGTCGAAGGCGTCGCGTGGCTGTCCCGGCACCTGAAGACCCGCTGGCGGGCCAACCAGGGCGCCTTCCTCGTCGTCACCCACGACCGCTGGTTCCTGGACGAAGTCTGCACCAAGACCTGGGAAATCCACGACGGCATTATGGACCCGTTCGACGGCGGTTACGCCGCGTATGTGCTGGCCCGAGCCGAACGTGACCGCTCCGCCTCCGTGGTGGAAAGCAAGCGCCAGCAGCTGGTAAAAAAGGAGCTCGCGTGGCTCCGGCGTGGCGCCCCGGCCCGCACCGCCAAACCCAAATTCCGGATCGAGGCAGCCAACGCCCTGATCGCCGACGTCCCCGAACCGCGCGACTCGACGGCACTGAGCAAGATGGCCACCGCCCGGCTCGGCAAGGACGTCCTGGACCTCGAAAACGTCTCACTGGACTTCCTCGGCGGCGAACCCGGCCAAAAGCTCTTCGACAACATCACCCTGCGGCTCGCCCCCGGCGAACGGCTGGGCCTCGTCGGCGTCAACGGCGCCGGCAAGACCACCCTGCTGAAGTTGCTCAACGGTGAGATCGAGCCCTCCGCCGGGAAAGTCAAGCGCGGCAAGACGGTGGTCACCGCGGTCCTGACCCAGGAGGTCAAGGAGCTCGACGACGTCTCGGACCTGCGCGTCATCGAAGTGATCGAGCGGGAGAAGCGCTCCTTCAACGTCGGGGGCAAGGAATTCACCGCCGGCCAGCTCGTGGAACAACTCGGCTTCACCAACGAGAAGCAGTGGACCCCGGTCAAGGACCTCTCCGGTGGTGAACGCCGCCGGCTGCAGCTCCTGCGGCTGCTGGTGGGAGAACCCAACGTGCTGATGCTGGACGAACCAACCAACGACCTCGACACCGATACCCTCGCCGCCGTCGAAGACGTCCTGGATGGCTGGCCGGGCACACTTGTAGTCGTCAGCCACGACCGCTACCTGCTCGAACGCGTCACGGACCACCAGATGGCGCTCCTCGGTGATGGCAAGATCCGAGCCCTGCCGCGCGGTGTGGACCAGTACCTGGAACTGCGCGAAGGGGCCCTGGCCGGGTCCACCATCACCGGCGGAGGCAACCCGGTTACCGCTGCAGGCGGCTCGTCGGCCCCGGCAGCGACAGGCCCGTCCGAAGCCGAGAAGCGGGATGCCCGCAAGGCCAAAAACCGGATCGACCGCCAGCTCGGCAAAATCAAGCAGCAGGAAGATAAGATTCACGCCCAGATGACTGCCGCTGCCGCTGACACCTCGGCCGTCGGCGAACTTGGTGCCCTGAACAAAAAGCTCAAGGATCTCGCCGTCGAACGCGAAGCCCTCGAGCTTGAATGGCTCGGTGCCCTCGAGGTGCTGGGGGAGTAACCGCCCAGCCCCCCGGACATGCCCCTCGGGCCGGGCCAGGAGTGGACATGTCCCGTGGGTCAGTTAAATCCCGCAGGACATGTGCCTCGGGCCGGGCCAGGAGTGGACCCGGTCTGTTATGTCCACCCGCCAGGGCCAGCGGCGGGCATGTCCCACGGGGCCCGGTGGCCCTGAATTCCCGTGCTGCCGTTCAGTGTGCCGGCGTGCCCGGGAGCGTGCGCCGGTAGGACATTGCGGGCCCCGGAGCCGGGCCAGCGCGTGCACGGAGCGCAGTATGGCAGAATTGACTCTCGTGCCACAGGCCCAGCGCCTTGGTACGGTCCGCCCTGGTGTAATGGCAGCACCCCGGCCTTTGGAGCCGTGGAGTATAGGTTCGAGTCCTATGGGCGGAACTGCTGCGCATCGCGGTGGCCGGTAAACGGCCACCGCAGGGCGCGGCCCGGTGTGGGTCCAGTAGGATGAATCTGGCGCCACGACCGGAGTCTGGTCAGCCGAAACCGCGCGAATCCGGCAACCAAGGTGCACCAGCTGGCCTCGGCCGCCGGCCACCCAGATCCACCAAGCAGCGGCCTGAGCTAAGCCACTGAGCAAGGAGAGCCCGTACGTGAGCCCCGAGAAGACCGGCCCGGCCGCCGTTATCGTCCTAGCTGCAGGTGCCGGTACCCGGATGAAGTCCCGTACCCCCAAAATTCTCCACGAGATCGGTGGCCGCTCCCTCGTCGCGCACGCGCTGCATGCGGCCCGCACCATCCGGCCGCAGGAGCTGGCCCTGGTCGTCCGGCATGAGCGTGACCTCGTGGCCGCCCACATCGCCGCCGTTGACCCGGCCGCGCTGGTCGTCGACCAGGACGAGATCCCAGGCACCGGCCGCGCCGTCCAAGCGGCACTCGCGGCCCTCGACGGACTCCACCCTGCAGGCCGGGTCAGCGGAACGGTAGTTGTGACCTACGGCGACGTTCCCCTGCTCACCGGGAGCCTGCTGGCCGAACTCGTCGCAAGCCACGAGGCCGGCCACAACGCCGTCACCGTGCTTACCGCCGTCCTCGCGGACGCCACCGGCTACGGCCGCATCCTGCGGGCCACGGACGGAACAGTCACCGGGATCCGGGAGCACAAGGACGCGACGGACGCCGAACGCGAAATCCGCGAAATCAACTCCGGAATCTACGCCTTCGACGCTGCCGTGCTCCGCGATTCGCTGGCCCACGTCACCACCGAAAACGCCCAGGGCGAAATGTACCTCACCGACGTGCTGGGGCTCGCCCGCGCCGCCGGCGGCAGGGTGGCAGCGGTGGTGACCGAAGACCGCTGGCAGGTCGAGGGCGCCAACGACCGGGTTCAGCTCTCGGCCCTCGGTGCCGAACTCAACCGCCGGACCGTCGAGGCCTGGATGCGGGCCGGTGTCACCATCGTGGATCCGGCCACAACCTGGATCGACGCCGCCGTCACCCTCGACGAGGACGTCCGGCTGCTGCCCAACACACAACTCCACGGCAGCACCACTGTCGCGCGCAACGCCGCCGTCGGCCCGGACACCACCCTCACCGATGTTCAGGTGGGGGAGGGCGCCACGGTGATCCGGACACACGGTTCCGGCGCCACAATCGGCGCCATGGCCAGCGTGGGGCCGTTCACCTACCTGCGCCCCGGTACGGTCCTCGGCGAGACCGGCAAGATCGGCGCCTTCTACGAAACCAAGAACGTCACGATCGGCCGCGGTTCCAAGCTCTCCCACCTCGGCTACGCCGGTGACGCGGAAATCGGCGAGGACACCAACATTGGCTGCGGAAACATCACCGCGAACTACGACGGCGAGAAGAAACACCGCACAGTGATCGGCTCGGGCGTGCGTACCGGCTCCAACACCGTGTTCGTGGCTCCCGTGCAGGTCGGTGACGGTGCCTACAGCGGAGCCGGGGCGGTCATCCGCCGCGATGTTCCGCCGGGGGCCCTGGTCCTGTCCGTGGCCAAACAGCAGAACGCCGAGGGCTGGGTGCTCGAGCACCGCCCGGACTCCGTTTCCGCCTCCCTGGCCCGGACCGCCGGCGCCGCCACAACTTCCTCCAGTACTCCGGCATCTACAGAAGAGGGCTAGCAAAAATGAGCGAAATTACGGCACACGGCGAGAAGAAGCTGGTGCTTGCCGCTGGGCGCGCGCATCCCGAGCTGGCGAGGGAGATCGCCAGGGAGCTCGGAACCGAACTGCTGCCACTGGACGCCTACGACTTCGCCAATGGCGAGATCTACGTCCGGGCCGGAGAAAGTGTGCGAGGGACGGATGCCTTCGTTATCCAGGCGCATCCCGCACCGCTGAACAACTGGCTGATGGAGCAGCTCATCATGATCGATTCGCTCAAACGGGCCTCCGCCAAGCGCATCACGGTTGTGTCGCCGTTCTACCCGTACGCCCGGCAGGACAAAAAGGGCCGCGGACGCGAACCCATCTCTGCGCGCCTGATCGCCGACCTGTACAAGACCGCCGGCGCCGACCGCATCATGAGCGTGGACCTGCACACCTCGCAGATCCAGGGCTTCTTCGACGGTCCGGTGGACCACCTGATGGCCATTCCGCTGCTCGCGGACTACATCCGTACCCGCGTCGGCTCCGACGACATCACTGTGGTTTCCCCGGACACCGGCCGTGTCCGGGTCGCCGAACAGTGGGCCGAGCGCCTCGGTGGGGCGCCGCTGGCCTTTGTGCACAAGAGCCGCGACCTGACCGTCCCGAACCAGGCAGTCTCCAAGACTGTCGTTGGCCAGGTCGAGGGCCGCACCTGCGTGCTGATCGATGACATGATCGACACCGGGGGAACAATTTCCGGTGCGGTCCAGGTGCTCAAGAACGCCGGCGCCAAAGACGTTATTATCGCCGCGACACATGCCGTCTTCTCCGATCCCGCAGCCCAGCGGCTGTCCGAGTCCGGGGCCCGCGAGGTTGTCGTCACCAATACCCTGCCGATTGACCCCAGCAAGCACTTCCCGCAGCTCACAGTGCTCTCGATCGCGCCGCTGATCGCCCGCGCCATCCGCGAAGTGTTCGACGACGGCTCCGTCACCAGCCTGTTTGACGGCAACGCCTGAACCACCGTTCGAGGCCGCTCCGCGGCAGCCGGTGCGGGACCGTTTTTACGATCCGGGTCCCGCACTGGTAACCTTGTACCGAAACCTTGGCGAGGGAGAGCGCCGGTCATCCGTATCTATGGAAACCGGTCTGCTGGTCTCCGTTATCGACTGGGTCTGAATCTCCCTTCGGAAGGGCGGCCGCATGGCCGCCCGGCGTTGAAGGTCGCAAACAGACCTCCGCCCTTGCTGACCGCCGCTAGTCCCTAGGAGATATCCATGTCCGAGCACAAAATCGCAGCTGAAGTCCGCACCGAATTCGGCAAGGGCTTCGCCCGTCGGGCCCGTATGGCTGGCCTGATCCCGGCCGTCATCTACGGCCACGGTGCCGTGCCGATCCACATCACGGTGCCGGCCAAGTCCACCACCCTGGCCGTCCGCGCGGCGAACGCCCTGCTGACCCTGGACATCAACGGCGAGCAGCACCTTGCCCTGGTCAAGGACATCCAGCGGGACCCGATCAAGCAGATCATCGAGCACCTCGACCTCCTGACCGTGCGTACCGGCGAAAAGGTCACCGTCGACGTTCCCGTGCACCTGACCGGCGAACTGGCGCCCGGCAACGTGTACAACCAGGAAATGACCCTCATTTCCCTTGAAGCTGAGGCAACCCACCTGCCGACGTCCGTCGAGGTCAGCATCGAGGGCCGCACCGCCGGTGAGCACATCCACGCTTCCGACCTCGTTTTGCCCACGGGCTCCGTTTTGCTGGCCGACGCCGAGTCCCTCGTCGTCCACATCTCCGAAGCAACCGAGGTCTCCGAGGAAGAGGCGTCAGCCGACACCACCGAAGGCTCCTCGGCCGCAGCCGAGTAGTTCCCGCGAAGTCTCCGGTGGCCGGGTCCCTGCAGGGGCCCGGCCGCCGTTGTCTCGGCCCGGCAGCGCCACCTCCCGCTTCCGGAACCGGCCCGCCTTACCGAAGGACTGACCCATGACTGACACCTGGCTGATCGCAGGGCTTGGCAACCCCGGAGCGGAGTATGCCCACAATCGGCACAACGTGGGGCAGATGGTCCTCGATGAACTCGCAGCCCGGATCGGGAGCGGTTTCAAATCCCACAAGTCCCGGGCCCAGGTCCTGGAAGGTCGCTTTGGAATCGGCGGCCCCCGGGTGGTACTGGCCAAGCCGCTGAGTTATATGAACGTATCCGGCGGCCCGGTCTCGGCGCTGGCCAGGTTTTACGACGTCGAGCCCGGCCACGTAATCGCCGTGCACGACGAAATCGACCTGCCTTTTACGTCGGTAAAGCTGAAACTGGGCGGCGGGGAAGGCGGCCACAACGGACTGCGGGATATCTCCAAGGCCCTCGCCACCAAGGACTACCTGCGTGTCCGGGTCGGCGTCGGGCGCCCGCCGGGCAGGATGGACACCGCCGACTTTGTGCTGAAGGACTTTTCCGGCGTAGAGAAGAAGGAACTTCCTTTCCTGATCGACGCGGCGGCCGATGCCGTTGAAGTTTTGGTCCGTGACGGTCTGGCGGCCGCGCAGCAGCAGTTCCACCCGGCGAAGGCCCCCTAGCCGAAAACTCACCGGCCATTGCGCTGCAGCGCATTCGCCACGTGCCGGGGAAAGCCAGCCAATTGCTTCCGCACCTCCTGAAATGCCTATATGATCGCTCTACTCTCATGTAGGGATACGCCACGTCGAAGCGGCCGGTCTCAGGTTTTGCTGTCCGCAACGCGGTACGAAGGAAACAAGATGTCGAGGGAAACGCTGGGCTGGGGGAATGTTTCCACTACGTGGGTACCCGCCGCAGAAGAACTTCCCACCGGTCCGCTGGACGGGCAGAGGTGGTCCGGTCTTGCGCGCCGTGCCGACGCCGACCGGGTCCGCAGTGCCCTGCTCGCCGACGACCACGTGGGGGTTGTCATCACCGGGGACCGCGGTGTCGGCAAGACCCTCGTCGGTCGAACAGTGGTCTCGGGCTTCGGACCCGACGTCTACACCCTTCAGCTGCGCAGTTCCGGGTCCACTACTCCCTACGGGTGCCTGGCTTTTACGCTCGCCCGCCTTCCACAAAGCTCCCTGGGGTCGCCGACGGCCATCCTGCAGGGCATCACGGCCCTGATCCGCGACGACGCGGCCGGGCGCAGGTGTGTCATCCTGCTGGACAACGCGGGCGCACTTGACGAGTTGAGCACTGGTGTCCTGCTCAACCTTGTGCAGACCGGGACTGCACGGCTCGTTGCTACCGCGCAGCGTACGGCCGACCTTCCGCCGGACTTCTACTGGCTCATCACTGCCGGGCGGCTTGCCGAAGTCCGGCTCGCGAACCTCACCGAGGTTGAGACGCTTGAGGTGCTCCAGGCCGCCCTCGGTCACCGGGTGTCCACCGCGCTGGCGAGCCAATTGCATCGAATTGTGGGCGGCAGCCCGACCCTGCTGCAGGCAGTTGTCTCCGAGCAGATCGAACGCGGCAACCTCGTGCTCTCGGGCTCTGTCTGGACCCTGGTGGATGAGGTGGTCCTTGACGGCCGCACCGCACTTGAAGACATCGTCCGGGCCCGGTACGCGCGTGAAAAACCCTTGGCGCGTGAACTCATCGAAGTACTGTCGTGCGCCCGGACGCTGCCCCTGGCCCGGCTCGCGCAAATGTACGGCCCCGGTCTTGTCGCCGACATGGAAGACGCCGGCCAGATCGTCGTCGACCGGGCGGGCCGCCATCTTGTGTCGCTGGGCGACCGCTACCTCGGCGATATCGTCCGCAACTGGCTGAGCGTGGAGCGCAGGCTGGAATTGCGGGACAAGGTGCCCGGGCACCAGCCGGACGAATTGAACGAGTTGACTGTGGAGGACCTGCTGGCCTACGCGGCGTGGACCCACGACTGCGACAGCGCCCTGGCACCGGCCCACGCCGTGGCGGCTGCCGGCGCCGCCGTTAAGCTCTTTGACCCAAAATTTGCACTCAAATGCGTCAGCAACTTGACCCCTGAGGATCCGGAATGGGCCGCGGGGCAGCTGCCCAAGTCCGCAGCCTACCTTCAGCTGGGGTTGCCGCTGCAGGCCATGGCTGCCTTGGACGACGTCTCCGGGGATCAGCTTGACGAGCTCGGGGCAGAAGCGTACACGGAGCTGATTGTCGCCAAGGTGGACTGTATGTCCTGGCTCGAGGACCGGAGCGATCAGGTCCCTGGCCTGGTCCGGCAGGCGCGGGAGCGGCTCCAGGTACCCGGCGGAGGCCAGAGCGCGGACCAGCTGCGGGAGCTGGCGGGCGCACAACTGCGTTTGGACCTTTGCGAATTCGGCTACCTCTCCTTTGTTGGTGACTATGAGCCCATGATGGACCGGCTAAGGTCAGCGGCTTCCGCGGAAGGCGAAGACGTTAGCGCCCTGCACAGGCTCAGGTGCCGCATCATCCTGATGGAAGCCCTGTGCATGACAGGCAAGGAAATAGAGGCTCTCAAACTGATGCGCGAGATTGAGGGCCAGCTTGGGGAATGGTCCAATGTGCCGCGGATCCGGGAAAACTTCGCATGGCGGGCCTTTAACGCGCTCCTGCTGTCCGGGAAGTGGCGCCAGAGCATCGACATCCTCAAGGATGCCGGTGGCCGGGCGGGCCATGGGCAGCATTCCGGCAGCGCACCGACTGATCTGGCCGCCGGGCTCGCTTACGTGTACGCGGGCCGCGGCTACCTGGCCATCGAGCCGCTCCTGGCAGCCGTCGCGCAATTGGAAGTTCGGGCGAGCCTGCAATCGCTGCGGCAGGCCTACGCGGCAACGGCTTTCGCATACGCCCAGGCCGGGCATTCCGTGGAGGCCACCAGCTACTTGGCCCGGGCACGCTCAGCGGACGCTTCCGCCCGTTTCGCGGTCCGAAGTGCCGCAGACTTCTGCATGGACATGGCTTCCCGCTGGCTGGGGGAACCGGAGGCGAAGGACAGGCTTGTGCACGCGGCGGAGGCACACTTCCGGGCGGGCCGATTCACCCTGGCCGGCATCTCTATGCTTGGTGCGACCGTCCACGGCACGACCAAGGATTTCGAGTTCCTGGAGCAGACCGCGAAGTTACGCCAGGGGCCCCTTGCGGAGCTGACCCGGACTATTGCCGAGGGCAGCCGCAAGAAGGACGCTGCCATCATCATGGCGGCCGCCAGCCAGGCGGCGGCCATGGAACTCGATGCGGTCCAGGCCCGCTGCGCCGCTCTGGCCTTCGACTTCGCCAAGGCCGCAGGGCTGAGCAGCAAGGCCAGCGCCGCGCACGCCATGCTTGAAAGCCTCGCCGATTCCCTGCCGGCCCTGCCGATCATGCCCAGGAGCAGGGGGCCGTTGCTCACGGACAGGGAACGGCAGATTGCCGCCCTCGCGGGCAACGGCGAATCGAACAAGGACATCGCGCTGTCCATCGGCATTTCCGTCCGAACAGTGGAAGGACACCTCTACCAGGTGTTCACTAAGCTGGGAGTTTCGTCACGAAGTGATCTCCTTGGACTCATCTAGGAAGCGCCGGGCCGGGCCGCGCCCAGCCGCTGCAGCCGGAGTCCCGATCGGGCGGACGGAGGAGGCGCGTTTGGCGGTGGAGTCGGTCCTCGGCCCCGACCACGTCGCTGTGCTCCTGTTCGGCGACAGCGGAATCGGCAAGTCGACCCTCGTGGAAGCCGTGGTCGCCGAACTTCAGCATGCCGTAACGCCGGTCCGGATTCATGGCAGCGCCTCGCTGGCCAATGTCCCCTACGGCGTGCTGGGTCCTTTTATCGTCGGGTTGCCGGTGCAGGAAGCCACTTCTCAACTCGCGGTACTCAGGACGTTCTGGTCCCGGTTGGAGGAAGAGCGCCGCGTCTCCCAAAAGCCCCTGCTGCTGGTGGTGGACGACGCCCACGACCTCGACGA
This sequence comes from Arthrobacter sp. EM1, assembly GCF_029964055.1. NCBI lineage: Bacteria > Bacillati > Actinomycetota > Actinomycetes > Micrococcales > Micrococcaceae > Arthrobacter > Arthrobacter sp. EM1. The sequence continues at coordinate 723,668 of NZ_CP124836.1, forward strand.
GTCGACGGCGGGCATCCTGGTGGAACTTGCCGCTGCCGGCTGGGCAAAAATGCTCGTAGCAGCGCAGACGCGGCCCGGCCTGCCGGAACCGCTGTTGCAGCTGTGGTTTGAGGGCATCGCGAAACGCCTCGACCTGCGCCCGCTGACCCGCGAGCAGACAAGCCACATGCTGGAAGCAACGCTGGGGCCGCAGGTCCTGCCCAGCGTTGCGGAGATCCTTTGGGAAGCCTCGGCGGGCAACCCGCTGCTGCTCAGTGGCCTCATCGCCGATGCGAAGGCCGATGGCACGCTGCTGCAGCGTAACGGGGTCTGGTTGCTCTTGCGTCCGCTCAAGAGCCACGGGGCCCGGTTGACGGACGTCGTGCGCCGGCAACTGCTCCGGCGCTCACCGGCAGAGCGCCAGGCACTGAACCTGATTGCCCTGGCGGAGCCCGTGACCCGGGATGCTATCGAATCCGCTGTGGGCGAAGATCCGGTGGCGGCCCTGATCGAACATGAATTGATCCGGGTGACGCCGGCACCGTACCCTCAACTGCGCCTGTGGCACTCGACGTACGGGGACGCCTTGCGCAACCTGATATCGCCGGCCCGCAGCCTGCAGCTCCGGCAGAGCCTGCTCCGGTTGATGGGCAGTGAACCGACGTCGGCAGAAGGCCTGCTTCGCCAGGTGAGCTGGTCGATGGACTGCGGAGTGGAAGTCGAAGACCGCCAGCTGCTGCGGGCAGCCGCCCTGGCCAGCCGGCTCTACGAGGATGATTTGGCCCGCCGGGCCGCTGCGCTGGTCAAGGACCCTGAACTGCAGGTGGCAGCACGGGCAGTGACGGCACGGACCTACTTCAATACCTCGGACTATGCCGCAGCCCGGGACATCCTGGAGGTCGACTTCGCCCAAGGACAGAGCGTAGCTGTCCTCCTGACGGGAACGCTGATGTGGGCCGCTGTCCAGGCAGCCCTGGGCCACGCGCCGGCGGACATCATGGACCGGGCCCGGGCACTCCTGGCTGCCGGGGAGCGGCTGGCCAGGGCCAACCCGGATGACGCCGAACAAATCCTCGGTGCCACCCGGGAGCGGTACGCCACCATGCACGCCATGGTGTATGCACTTGCGGGGGAATACCGGCAGGGTGCCGATACGGACGCGGCCGACGAAGCCGCCCCGGCCAACACCCTGGAATCAGCGTTCAGGCTGGCGCTGGCCTCGGAGCGGCTCCTGGTCCAGGGCAAGGCCGTTCAGTCCTTCGCTGTTATTTCCGAAGCCTTGGAAACCGCAGGCACGGGGGTCGATGAACTGTATTTCCTCGCGGAATTCCTCGTTGCACGGGCGGTGGCCGCCGTGGTCCATGGCGGCGACTGGGCAGCTGCCGGAAAGCTCCTCGCCGGACTGGCAGCAGGCCAGGGACCCAACCTCATCTCCTTCGGCGGGGGAGTCCACGCCGCGCAGGGTATTATCCAGCTGTATCAAGGCAAAGCGTCGCAGGCGCTGACGACGCTCAGTGTGGCGCTGGAGTCGCTGCGGCTTACGGATCCCCAGCAGCTCTTCGCCCTGACTGCCTCGATGGCGTTCGCCGCAGCCGCCGACGTCGGTGCCACCGACAAAGCCGCAGCATTCCTCGCCGACTATGAAGCTGCGCCGCGGCCGGTGTCCCGGTACCTGCGCGTTCTCTCGCAGATGGCAGTCACCTACGGCAAGGCTCGGCTCGGTAATTACCCGGGCGCCGTTACGGAGCTGCGCGCACTGGGCCGGCCACCCGGCGACGGTTCCACCGCAGGCCTGGAACTGGACTCGCTGGCGTTCTGCCTGTCCCTCGGAGACCGGGACGCGGCGACCAGGCTGCTTGAGCTCCGACCCGGGCTGGAAGGCCCCAGGCCGGCTGCGATCTGCCACTATGCGGCGGCGATCAGTTCCGACCGGGCCACCGACCATCTGGAAGCCGGGAAGAGCTGCGAAGCGGCTGAGCTGTGGGGTTTCGCGGCGCTTGCCTACGACGCCGCTGCTGACGGATACCGGGGAACCGGTGATACCCTGCGCGAGCGGATGGCGATGGCCCAGCGGAAGCGGTGCTTGGAAAGGGCAGACGGTGTCGCTGCACAGGACGAGGAAGCTGAGGACGACGCCCTGGGCCTGCTGACCCGTCGTGAACGCGACATCGTAGCGCTGGCGGTACGTGGCCTGGGTGACCGGCAGATAGCCGCGGAGCTGCAGGTATCCGTCCGGACCGTTGAGGGCCACCTTTACCGCAGTTATGCAAAGCTCAACATCAAAGGCCGCGACCAACTCCCCGGTTCGGCCGGCAGCTAAGCCGCCAGGTTCCTTCCGGGCCATCCCTGGCTGCACCTCCATCCCGTCCCTGTCCGGGCGCACGGCTGCCGGGGCAGTGCCATGCCTGCTCGGCCGGGTGGCCTAGGTAAGCACTCCCGGCGCCGCGTAGGCGACCACGTAGTTGAATGCGGCACCGGATCCCGAGCGCCTGCGTTTCCAAGTAGGCACCGCCACACACCCGCCGGGCCGGGGCCGTAAATCGAGTATGGACTACCGGTGTGCCCGGGCCCGGGGACCGGCTTAATTGATTTCAGGCACCAGACGGACAACCTCGATGAAGGTCTCAAATGTGGAATCCTGATGAAACAAGTAAGCCCATGTCCCGGGCGGAACCGTTGCTAGCTGCGGCTTCGAGCCATGATCCGCGCGGAACCATCCGGGTCGTCGAGACTGTCCGGCATGGTGCTCCGGGTCAAATATTCTTCCCTAACCGGTCTCCTCAACGGTCCGCACGATGTGTGCTGACCCCCTTGACGGAGCCGACGGCGTCGGAACCTTCTGAGACCGAGGTTCCCCCCCCAGCCGCCGTCGGCTCCCTAGCCTCCACCCGTGGCCGCTGTCTGCCTTTGCAGACAGCGGCCCACGGCCGGTGGGTGTTATGAGCAGCACCAAGGCCCAGCCAAGGCATTCACACCGGAGCTGGCAAACCCGTTGGATACCCGCCGCAACGGCGTGGCGTTCCGGGGGGCAAGCAGCCGCAGCCCTGCCGTTGCTGCAGCCGGCCGCGGTGCCGCTGGCGGCCCGCGCACCAAGTACTTCCGGCCGGGCCTGGGTCAAGTTCTATCGGCGGGGCCTGCGCTGCACCGACATACTCGTTGTACTGCTGGCTACGGCCTCCGGTATCGAGGCCGAGGCGTCAGCTGACCTCTCCGCCGGCGCCGGAGTACCCCTTGGCGGCGGCGGCTCCGTGGTTTTCGCCGCCGGCGTCGCACTGCTGTGGGCGGCGTTCCTCGTTGTGTACCGGACCCGGGACTCGACCATTCTGGGCGTAGGGTCGGACGAATACAAACGCGTTGTGGCCGCGACCTTGAACGTTTTCGGGCTGGCCGCCATGGTTGCCGTGCTGACCCAGTGGAATGCTGCAGGGGCAATGTTTCTTGTGGGGCTGCCGGTGGGAATCCTCGGGCTGGCGGGAAGCCGGTGGATCTGGCGGCAATGGATTAACTCCCAGCGGCTCCGGGGCCACTACCTTTCCCGTGTTGTGGTTTCCGGGGAACCTGAGGATGTCAGGTATGTCATCCGGCAGTTGAATCGAAAGTCCGGTGCAACCTTCGAAGTACTTGGAACACTGGTCTCCGGGGGGACGGCAGGGACGTCGCTCCGTATTGATAACCGCGAAGTCCCGATCCTTGGCGGCCTGAACGACATCGTCCCGGCCGTCCAGGAAGCCGGCGCGACGGCGGTTATTGTGGCGGGGCCGATGCCGGGTGGAAACAACGGGCTCCGTGAGCTGGGCTGGATGCTGGAGGAGCATCAGGCGGAGCTGGTGCTGGCGTCAAACCTCACCAACGTTGCCGGTCCCCGGATGCACCTGCGCCAGGTGGAAGGACTTCCCCTGATGCATGTGGACCTGCCCCGGTACGCCGGTGGAAAGCACCGGATAAAACGTGCGATGGACGTGGTCCTCGCCGCCGGCGCACTGTTGGCCCTCGCACCGGTTTTCCTCGTCCTGGCCTTGATCGTCCGCTCGGACAGCCCGGGACCGTCCTTCTTCCGGCAGGAACGCGTGGGCAAGGACGGGAAACGTTTCTACATGCTCAAGTTCCGTTCGATGGTGGAGAGCGCGGAGGACGACCTGAACGCGCTGATGGCACAGAACCAGGCCGCGGGAGTGCTGTTCAAGATCCAACACGATCCACGGATCACCCGGTGCGGTCGATGGATGCGCAAGTACTCCCTCGATGAGCTCCCGCAGTTCTGGAATGTGCTCCGCGGCGACATGAGCATGGTTGGCCCGAGGCCGCCGTTGCCCCGGGAAGTCGAGCTGTACGAACGCAATATCAACCGCCGGCTGCTGACAAAGCCCGGGATTACAGGACTCTGGCAAATTGGCGGACGCTCGGATCTGCCGTGGGAGGACGCTGTGCGCCTCGACCTCTACTATGTGGAGAACTGGTCCATGTGGGGAGACGTGGTCATTCTCTGGCGGACCTTGAAGGTAGTGATCAGTCCCGAAGGGGCCTACTAGCCGGGGATACCGCCCCCATGGCGGCAACCGGTTAGGCCCGTCGGGACTACTTACCCGGCGTCGCCGCTTCGCCGGTCCTATCTGAGTACACCTACGTAGATGGAACCAATCTCCGCCCCTGGATTCGAGTAGTTCTTACGCATGTTGAAGTAGTCCAGCCTCCATAGGTTTGATTTATCACTGGTCACACTTTGATTGCGAAGGTCTCTCACATGTTTCAGCACAGCGGTAGCTTGCCCGCGGGCAGCGGCACTACAGTCCCAGTTCCTTCCAGCCAACACTCACATCCGGGGTGGCACGACAGGCCATATGCCCGTCGGGACCTCGTCGCGAACATTCTCGCCGGGCTGCAATCCGGTTCAGGCTGCGGCGTTGTCCTGGTGGGGGAGCACGGCGCGGGCAAGTCCTTCCTGGCCCAGCGCGCGGTCGAACAGCTCGGGGACGGCCATCTTGTGGTCCAGGTACGGGGCAGCTCCATCTCCTCGAAGCTTCCCTACGGTGCCCTGAGTGTGCTCTTGAATGACCTCGATGCCTCGCACCTCGAGCATCCGCTGATGGTCCTCCGCGGGCTGACACAGCTGCTCCACAGCAAAGCCAAGGGACGCCGGGTTGTTCTGTTTGTCGACAACGCCCACGACCTCGACGAGCTCTCGACGATGATGGTTGCCCAGTTAAGCGCCGGCGGCCATGTGTCCTTGCTGGCAGCATGTGTGGACCTGCCCAATGTCGGCGGCGACATCATGGGGCTGTGGAAGGATGACATGCTGCGCCGGGTGGACCTTGGCCCGTTCGATTTCACCGAAACCGCCACCACCCTGCAGCACGAATACGGCGGGCACTTCTCGCACGCTGCCGCCCGGGCGTTGTGGAACGCCAGCGGCGGCAACGCACTGTTCCTGCACTCTTTGACCCGGGAGCAGATCAAGCTGGGAACCATTGTCCGTCAGGACGGCACCTGGATCCTGGGCGATCGGCCGGTTTCCCTGACCGGAGAAATCCGGGACGTCGTCAGGGCCCGGCTCAACCGTCTGAGCAGCGGCCAGCGCGATGTCTTCGAGCTGCTGTCCCTCGCCGGTTCCGTGCCGCTGCAGACCCTAATGAATGTTGCCAATTCCCAGGACATGGACGCACTCCAGGAGCGTGGCATGATCCGGGTCAGCCACGACCATCCGCCGACTGTCAGTATTGCCAACCCGGTAGTGGCGAGCATTGTGGCCAGCGTCGTGCCGCCAGGGCGCAGCGCCGAACTCCGGCGGCGCCTCGGCGCGGGGATGGAGGAATCGGAACGGGCAGACGCTGCGGGCTCGAAGGAAGTTGCGTGGGCGCTGGATTGCGGCGAGGAAGTACGGCCCGGACGTGCACTCTCGGCAGCGAAGATGGCAAACGATGAGTCTGATCCCACCGCTGCGCTGAGGTTCATTCAGGAGATTGACGGACAGGAATCCATGGTCGGGGCCGCGATCGAATCTGCTCGTGCTCACCTCAACGTCAATAACGAGGATTCGGCCCGGCGGGTTTTGCAGGTCCTGGGCCACACGCTCGAAAAGGATGCTGAGTTCGCTGATTGGGCTGCCATTGAGTTTCTTCGCGCAGAACTGGACAAGCGCCAGCCCGCGACAGCCGCCCAGGCAGGCGCCAGGCTGTTGGAAATCGGACGACGGCTTGAGGCGCAGCCACTGGAGGCGAACGTGGCGGATCTCCGCGAAAAGCTGCGGAGCGCCAGCGCGGAATTGGCCGTTTTTGAGGGCCGCTACCAGGATGTCCTGACGATGTTTGCCGACGTGGACACCTGCGATTTAGGCAGCGAAAGGAAGATTGTGGCCGCCAGCCTGGTCTGCGAGGCGATGGCTGCCACCGGCGATGTCCTGGCAGCGACAGCACTGGGCCGGGAGGTGATGGCCGCCGCCGTCCGCAGCGGAATTTCGGACACATCGATCCGGCAGATCCGCTGCCGCTTCCTGCTGCTGCTGCTGCTCTGCGGAAAATTTGGCGAGGCCAGCGCGTGCCTGACTGCGGCCGCGGCGACCGCCGAGCCGCAGGCCCGGCTGGGCGGCATTTTCGAGATCGGGCAAGGGATTGTGGATCTGCATCGAGGGCTGCTGAGCGAGGCCTTGCCCAAGCTCCAGGCCGGCCTCCTGCAGCTTAAGGTCCAGGATCACGAATCCCTCTGGGCACTTGCCACGTCCGCGGGCGCCTATGCAGCCTGCCTGCAGGGGGAGGAAGACAAGGCCGAGGCCATGTTGTCAGCGCTCGGTAAGAAGGACGCCAAGGGGGCCTGGATCGCCGAGCGGATGACCAGGTACTACGAGCTGTCCGCCCGTGCCGAGCTCGGACAACGGACGGCCGCCATTCGGTTCCTGACGGCAGAAGCCGACATCGATGAGGCCGCGGGCGCTCTGAGCACCGGCCTGCTGTTCTTGTCTGCGGCGGCCCGTTTGGGGGACCGGCAGGTGGGCCAGAAACTGGCCGGCCTTGCAACCCAGGTCAATGGACGGTTCGCAGCACTGTGCCTCCGGCTGGCAGAGGGATTAAAGAAGTCCGACAGCGAGCAGCTGCTTGGGGCTGCCAAGGATGCCGAAGAGCTGGGCCACACCATCTTTGCAAGGGATGCGGCGCGCAAGGCGGTTAGTTGCGCCCACGATGCCGGCAACCGGATTTCACTGAGGATTGCCCAGCGTATGCAACAGTCCGTGGAAGACCGGATCGGCGGTCCGAAGAATGGGCTGCATTCCTTGACGACGTCAACGCTTACGGCCAGGGAGATCGAGGTCGCCGTCCGGGCAGCCAGCGGAACCTCCAACCGGAAGATCGCCGAACAGATCCACGTTTCGGTCCGGACCGTGGAGGGCCATCTGTACCAGGTGTACGCGAAACTGCATGTTGCAAGCCGGGCCGAGCTCAAAGAAGTGATGTCCGGCCCGGTGGACAATGTCCGTCTCGGCTGACCGCCGCGGGCGCTGTTAGTTCCGGCTGCGCTAACAGCCGGACCCGCACACCGGGGATGAGGCAGTGACCCAGCAGTTCGGAGGAAAGGTGGGGAATGTGGAAAGCCTGAACCAACCCGCCATGCTCGTTGCCCGTGCCAGGCTCGTTAAGGCGGTTGCGGGCTCCCTCAACGACGCAGGCACATCCGGGGCTTTGATCGTCGGAGGCGCCGGCACCGGCAAAACCGCCGTGACCACGGCTGTTCTGCACGAACTTCGAGACCACCCGCCCTATATCCGTCTGGCCGCGACACCGGCGCTCGCGGCGGTCCCCTTCGGGGTGCTGGCGCCGCATCTGGCCGAGTTGCCGGCACGGGACCTCGACTCCTACCCCGCCGTTCTCCAAGCCATGACCAGCAGACTCAGGTCCAGGTCCGGGCGGCCGCTCTTTGTGGTCGACGATGCCCAGAGCCTGGACCGGGGGACCTTGCACCTGGTGGCGCAGGCAGTGGCCACCGGCGCAGCAGGCCTCCTCGCCACCAGCGGACCCGGAACATTGATCCCCAAAGAGTTCCTGGCACTCTGGGACGACGGAATCGTCGCGAAATACGAGCTTGCAGCGCTGAACCGGTCGGAAGTCCACCAGCTATGCGAACAAGTCCTGCGCTGCGACGTTTCACCGTGGGTCAGTGCGAGCTTTTCCTATCTCGCCGCGGGGAACCCGTTTATGGTGCTGTCCTTGATTGAACACTGCCGGCGGACCGGGGCGCTCGCGCTGCGGCACGGGGTATGGCTGCTGGTCGCTGAGCCGGTGCTTGCCGGATTCCCGGAAGCAGACCTCGTGCACCATCAACTCCAGAGGCTTTCCTCGGAGGCCAATCTTGCCGCCGCCCTGGTGGCATTGGCCGGGCCGTTGAGCGTCGGCCAGCTCCTGAGATTCAGCAATCCCAAGGCCGTCGACGCCCTGGAACGGGCCGGCATCATCGAGGTCTCCCGTTCGGGAGACCGGCGGGTTCGGCCCGCAAGTCCGCTGATCGGTGAAATTGTGCGTCGACAGATTCCGGCCGGACGCAGCGCTCGCCTGCGGGGGAGCCTACTGGCCCTTCCCGGCGGCGGGCAGCTTCGCCCGGAAGCGTTCCGGAACCAGGTCCGCTGGGCAATGGATTGCGGTGCCCGCGTCCCCGCAGCCGATCTTCTCCGGGCAGCCCGCCTGGCCAATGTTGCTCTCGACCCGAACGCCGCGCTGCGAACAGCTGCTGCCGTCGGCGACGAGTCTTTTTTGCCGCAGGCCCGTCTTCAGGCGGCTTACGCTCAATTCACCTCGGGCCGGCCCCGGATCGCCAGTGGCCTGCTCCAGCAGGCCACTGGTTTGCACGGACCCGATGAGCCCTACCTCTCGGCCCTGCTGGCTGCCCGGCTCAAGGCGGTCGCAGCAGAGCGTGGCAGCGGACACGCACCGCCGCTAAACCTCGGCCCGGCGCTGCTGCCGGAGCCTGCGCAGCCTGCCCGCGATGGGGTCGGGGACATCAACGTCTTCGACCCGAGCGGTTCCTTAACCGAAGTCGAGGGCAGACTCCGCGTTGTGATCGAAGGGACAGGGGCACCGGCAACGATCCGCATTCCGGCTTCTTCGTTGCTCGCCCTGATCTGGAGCGCCCAGGGGCGTGTTCTCGCGGGACGCGCCCTGGACCAGCAAGCCTGGCAAGACGCGAAGTGCCACGAGCTGGGTCTGCCGTTGATCGACGAGGACCTGCTGATGCGGCACTGCCTGGTTCTCACCTTGGCGGGGGAATGGGATCCCGCCGCAGCCGCCATCGACGACTACGCCAGGGCGTACCCCCCGCGGCTGATACGAAGCGGCGGCATGCTCCAGGCGATGCGTGGATTCTCGATGATCCGACAAGGCCGGATGCCTGAGGCCCTGGCAGCTATGTCACTCGCCGCAGAAGAACTCAAGGTAGCGGATCCCTGGCAGTTGCGCTGCTTCGTCTACTCGGTCGCGTCATATGCGGCTGCCGCGGCAGGGGACCGGGACGCCGGCCACGAACATTTGGCGGCGTTCCGACGGCTTCCCGGCGGCGAACCACTGGTCCTGCGACTCCTCGTCGAAGCGTATTCCACGGTCGCCGCCGGCACTCTTGCCAGACGGGATAGCCAAAGTACCCTGACGGCCCTGGCGGAGCTGGCCCGCGGCCAGGGCCTGCGCGGGATCGAAACGGAAATACGGAGGCTGGCGCTGGTCCCGGGCGATATCCCAGGCGCTGCCGCCCTCGCCATATGCAGCAGCGCAGTTGACGGGCCGGAGTCTGCTCTGGTGCATGATTTTGCGCGCGCGGTTGCAGGGTCCGATGCGACCGGCTTGATGAGGACCGGCGATGCCGCCTTGGCCGCAGGCTACCTGCGTCTGGCGCTCGAATCCGCGCAGCAGGCCGAATGGTGCCTGACGCAGGAAGCGGACCATCGCCGCCTGCCTGCTGTCCGGGCACAGGTCCAGCAACGGTTGGCGGCTCTGGGGATGTCCCCGCAGCTGGGGTTCGTCGATCCCGAGCCTGCCCCGGCCCTGACGGCCCGCGAATCCGAGATCCGTGGCCTGGTCTCCGGCGGCGCCAGCAATGCCGAGATTGCTGCGTTGCTTCGGGTCTCGGAGCGCAGCATCGAACGGCATCTGTACAGGATCTTCGCCCGGCTCGGCGTCAGCCGGCCTCTCGATCTTCCGGGCCCGGGCTCCGTTCCGCGATAAACCGGCTTGGCGCGAACGACAGCGCAGCAGGTGCCGCCAAGGGCGGCACCTGCTGCGCTGTCGTGCAGACCCGGCGCTACTACTGCCGGGTTTCAGGCGGGGATGATTTCGATGGCGGAGATTTTTGGTTCGTCGGTGGTGGCGGTGAAGTCGAGGTTGAGGGTGCCGTCGGTGATGTTCAGTTGTTGGGTGATGGTGTGGGCTGTCATCGGGGCGACGGTGGCGTTGAGGTCGAGGTTGGTGATTTCGGGGGTGCCGCCTTCGAGGTTGACGTTGAAGACGCGTTGTCCGGGTCCGCCGGGTCCGCCGCCGGTGGCTCCGTGCCAGATTTCGGCGAAGTGGAGTTTGACGGTGTAGTTGCCGGGTTGGACGGGGATGGCGTAGCTGAAGCCGCCGGCGCCGCTGTGTTCGCTGAGGAAGAGCGGGTCATCGGTGGTTGCGGCGATGGCGGTCACTTGGGGGTTGGTGTAGGACTTTCCGCCGGTGAAGTAGGTGTCGGCGAGCCAGTTCACGCCCCCGGTGGTGAGGGCTGGTCCGCCGGCGTTGATGCGGATGGGTTGTTGGGTGGCGGGGGTTGTGGTGGTGGCCGTTGCGGTGGCCGAGGGGGCCGAGGCGTTGGCGGAGGTGTCGATGGCGATGATGCGGTAGAGCAGGGTTGTGTTGGCCGGGGGTGTGGTGTCGGTGTAGGTGGTCCCGGTGGTGGGGGTGGTTCCGGTCAGGCGGTTCCAGGGGCCGGCTGCGGTGGTGGCGCGTTCGACGTGGTATCCGGCGAGGTCCGGTTCGGTCCCGGCGGTCCAGGCCAGGTTCACGGTGTTGGTCCCGGCGGTTGCGCTCAGCCCGGCTGGGGCCGCCGGGGCCGTGGTGTCCGGAGCACCGGCGGGGATGATTTCGATGGCGGAGATTTTTGGTTCGTCGGTGGTGGCGGTGAAGTCGAGGTTGAGGGTGCCGTCGGTGATGTTCAGTTGTTGGGTGATGGTGTGGGCTGTCATCGGGGCGACGGTGGCGTTGAGGTCGAGGTTGGTGATTTCGGGGGTGCCGCCTTCGAGGTTGACGTTGAAGACGCGTTGTCCGGGTCCGCCGGGTCCGCCGCCGGTGGCTCCGTGCCAGATTTCGGCGAAGTGGAGTTTGACGGTGTAGTTGCCGGGTTGGACGGGGATGGCGTAGCTGAAGCCGCCGGCGCCGCTGTGTTCGCTGAGGAAGAGCGGGTCATCGGTGGTTGCGGCGATGGCGGTCACTTGGGGGTTGGTGTAGGACTTTCCGCCGGTGAAGTAGGTGTCGGCGAGCCAGTTCACGCCCCCGGTGGTGAGGGCTGGTCCGCCGGCGTTGATGCGGATGGGTTGTTGGGTGGCGGGGGTTGTGGTGGTGGCCGTTGCGGTGGCCGAGGGGGCCGAGGCGTTGGCGGAGGTGTCGATGGCGATGATGCGGTAGAGCAGGGTTGTGTTGGCCGGGGGTGTGGTGTCGGTGTAGGTGGTCCCGGTGGTGGGGGTGGTTCCGGTCAGGCGGTTCCAGGGGCCGGCTGCGGTGGTGGCGCGTTCGACGTGGTATCCGGCGAGGTCCGGTTCGGTCCCGGCGGTCCAGGCCAGGTTCACGGTGTTGGTCCCGGCGGTTGCGCTCAGCCCGGCTGGGGCCGCCGGGGCCGTGGTGTCCGGAGCACCGGCGGGGATGATTTCGATGGCGGAGATTTTTGGTTCGTCGGTGGTGGCGGTGAAGTCGAGGTTGAGGGTGCCGTCGGTGATGTTCAGTTGTTGGGTGATGGTGTGGGCTGTCATCGGGGCGACGGTGGCGTTGAGGTCGAGGTTGGTGATTTCGGGGGTGCCGCCTTCGAGGTTGACGTTGAAGACGCGTTGTCCGGGTCCGCCGGGTCCGCCGCCGGTGGCTCCGTGCCAGATTTCGGCGAAGTGGAGTTTGACGGTGTAGTTGCCGGGTTGGACGGGGATGGCGTAGCTGAAGCCGCCGGCGCCGCTGTGTTCGCTGAGGAAGAGCGGGTCATCGGTGGTTGCGGCGATGGCGGTCACTTGGGGGTTGGTGTAGGACTTTCCGCCGGTGAAGTAGGTGTCGGCGAGCCAGTTCACGCCCCCGGTGGTGAGGGCTGGTCCGCCGGCGTTGATGCGGATGGGTTGTTGGGTGGCGGGGGTTGTGGTGGTGGCCGTTGCGGTGGCCGAGGGGGCCGAGGCGTTGGCGGAGGTGTCGATGGCGATGATGCGGTAGAGCAGGGTTGTGTTGGCCGGGGGTGTGGTGTCGGTGTAGGTGGTCCCGGTGGTGGGGGTGGTTCCGGTCAGGCGGTTCCAGGGGCCGGCTGCGGTGGTGGCGCGTTCGACGTGGTATCCGGCGAGGTCCGGTTCGGTCCCGGCGGTCCAGGCCAGGTTCACGGTGTTGGTCCCGGCGGTTGCGCTCAGCCCGGCGGGGGCCGCCGGGGCCGTGGTGTCCGGAGCACCGGCGGGGATGATGTTAGTGATGAGATAAACGTTGTCTTGGTAGTCGCAGTTGGCTGAACCCGCGGTGCAGTCGTTCGCCGAGTACATGTAGTCCTGGGCTACAACGTAGGATCCGGGGACCAGCTGGCCTGCCCTGTCCCTGACCGGCCAGGTCTTGACGGCAAGGTAATTGCTGTTATTGGTCGACTGGCCCGCGATTTTGAGGGGGAACGCGCCCGCCGGATTCGCATCGAACTCGAGCGGACCGGTCACCCCGAGGTTGAGCGGCAGGATGGTTTGGGCGTACAGCCCGCTGGCGTCAGCGGCTGTGCCGTCAATGTCGATCCTCTCGCCGGAACTGCAGCAGCCATGGAAGGACGCCAATTGACGGACGGTCACGGCTTTGGTGCTGTCCGCGCGCTTCCAGAACGGGGAACGGACTTCGTCTCCGTTCAGTGCAGAGTTAGGAATCTGGGCGCCCGGCGCGAGGGTCCCGTAGGCGGTGGTGATCCCAAAGGCCTGGCTGATCTGGGATAGCGTCAGTTCGTTCGTTCCTTCGGGTGCAGTCATAAAGATGCCGCGCAGCTGGACGGTCTTGACGGCGGACACGGTGTCGCTGGAGCTGATCTCCAGCTGGGCGACACGGACTCCCTTGCTTCCGGCGGTTTCCGTGAACTGCGCCGTCAACGGCGCTGAGCCGCCGGGACCGATGACCAGGGGCAATACCGGGGGTGCGGCGAGGACGAATCCGCTGGCCCCGGTTCCGGTGATCGCCACTTTGGTGATGACCAGATCCTTGTCACCGGTGTTGCTCAGGGCTACCGTGGCGGAGTCCGTCACCTTATGCTGGACGACTCCGCTGTTGAGCCGGTGCATCACGAGCCAGTCGTCGTAGAAGCCGGGGACGGGCTGTCCGGCCCGGCGGGTTGCCTGCGTATTGCTGAGTGTCAGCGTCCCGCCGACATTTTGGACCACGAAGGACGCGCTGCGGGTTGAGGTCCGGCCGGCATCGTCGACGGCGGTAACCACCAGGGTGTGGGTACCGTTGCCGATGCTAAACGGAGCGCTGTAGCCGGCGGCTGGTGCGCCGTCGACTGCGTAGCTCAGTGTGGTGATCTGGGAACCGGCGGAAGCTTGTCCACCCAGGGAAACAGTCGCCTGGCCCCCGGCGTAGTCACCGGCAAGGGTTTGCCCGTTGACCGTCACCGAGATCACCGGGTTCAGCAGGTTGGCGCCCTTGATGGTGACCCAGTTGATCTTGGTGTTGGTTCCGGCCGGGGAAAGGGTGAGCATACCGTCGGTGACGTTTACGGTGGTGGTGCCCGTTTTGAAGGGAGCCGTGCCGCTGGGGGTGAACGGTGCAACGAGTGCGGTGCCTTCGACATTCAAGGCATGTGTGGAGTCAAGATAGCCCGCGTCGCCGACGGAGGCACTGACTTCGTAACTGCCGTTGGGAACCGCGCGCTGCCACACGCCATCGGTGCCGCCCTTGCTGGCCGTCTGCATCTGAATCAGTGACTGCAGCAGCGGATCCGAGGGAAAGGTGATCCCTGCAGCCGCGGTCGTGCGGTTTCTTGCTTCCAGCGTGCGGTCCGTCGGGGTGCCGTTGACCAGCCAGCCGAAGCCGCGGGCGTCGTACATCCCACCGGTGTCGGCGGTCCACCCGCTGGGGGTGATGGCTCCCGGCAAGGTGAAGTTGTACGCGGCCGTGGGAACTGTGGCCGGCTGGGTGTCCAGGCCCGGACCCTTGATCGACACCCAGTTGATCTTGGAGTTAGTGCCGCTGGAGGACAAGGTCAACTTGCCGTCTGCGACGGTAATCTGCCGTGATCCGGTCTGGAAAGGCGATGTTCCGGTGGGAACGAAAGTGGCGATCAGCGGCTGCCCTTCGGCAGCAATCCCGTGCGTCGAGTCAAGGTAGCCGGCGTCGCCGGCCGAGACTGCCACCGTGTAGGTGCCATTTGGGAGCTCGTACTCCCATATCCCGGTTGTCACGTTGCTTGCGGGGCCCATCGTGTTCAGCGACTGCAGCAGCGGATCCGACGGGTATGCGATTCCGGGTGTGGCCGCAGTCCGGTACCGGGTGGCGGCGCTCCGGTCAGTGGGCGTTGTGCCGACCAGCCAGCCGAACTTTCGCTGGGCCTGGAAGGCTGCTCCGGTATCAGCGGTCCAGCCGGCCGGCGTCGGAGCACCGGCAGTCTGGAAATTCACCTTGACCTGGGCGCCGACCGTCGGATCGCCACCGGGATCGGTAGGGGCCGGAACGACATCGATGTAATCAATCTTGGTGTTGGTACCGCCGAGGGCGTCAACGGTCAGAAAACCGTCGGTCACAGTCACCCGGGTCACAGCGGTGTTGTGCCGGGTGTCGCTGCCTGCGGCACCGGACGGGGCGAAGCGGTCGATGACCTTTTTGCCTTCCAGATTGATGGAATGCAACTCCGGCGCCGTCTGCGGTGCAGCATCTCCGACAGCCACCGTCACGTCGTAGTCGCCGTTGGGGACCGCCGCCTCCCAGAAGGCGTAGGTGGACAGGCCGTTGAAGGCTGCCAGGTCCGCCGACTGCATATGCATCAAGGTGTTCAGGCGCAGGTCCGGCTGGGTGGTGCTGCGAAGCCGGCCGTTCCCGGGACCCGCAGTCCCGGCCGTGGAAAGGTCGATCGGGGAACCTGTCGCCTGGCTCTTCCAGCCGTAGCTGAGGCCCGTGCCTTGGTCGGTGCGGGTCCGGGGGCCAAACGGCTCACCGAAGTCGCGGAGGTACCCGGTGGGCAGACCGGCCGCCAGATTGGAGAAGTTGACCTTGAAGGCTCCGCTACCGACCGGAGCGGCGGTGGCGGGACGCAGACCAGTGACCAGGAAAACGTAGTCCTGGAAGTCGCCGTTGCTGGCGTCCTCGAAAGCCACAATGTAGCTGTTGGCGATGGCCACTCCGGCGCGGTCTTTCGCCGGGTACACCCGGGCGCGGTGGGCCACGCCGCCGGTGTTGAGCCGGTCCTCCGTGTAGCCGGTCCGCAGGAATGCGTTGGAGTAGTAGTACAGCCCGAAGCTCTGGTTTCCCGGATCGAAAGTCTTCACCGTTCCGGGCGAGGACGGCGGAAGCAGTGACTGATAGCCGGCGGTATCGATCGAGCCGAGCTTGTGCAGCTCTGCGGGCCGTCCATCCCCGGTGTACCAACCGAACGGGAGGTCTTCCTTGGGGGCGTACTGGGCCAGGGGCGTCATTGAGACGGCTCCGGTGCCGGACTTGACGAACAGCGGCTCCAGCAGCTCGTCACCCTTGGCAATGGCCTGGGTGCCGCCTTCGAGGTTGCTCCAGCCTACGTTGATTTTGTACCCGAGGGTCCCGACGACGTCCTGGAGGGTTGGTTCGTTCAGCCCCTCAATGCCGTTCATCGTCAGGCCATAGAGTCCGACGTCGAGTGCGTTGCCACCGGCTGTGATGCGAAGGACCGCTGAGCGCTGTCCGACGGTGGTACCTGGTTTGAAGGTCGCCTGGATGGTGACGGTGGCGCCTGGAGCCAGCGTGGTCCCGTTCCCGCCTGTGGTGGTGAACTCGCCCGGGTTGGCCCCGGCGATGCTGGTGCCCAAGGCCGCGGGAGCGGACCCGGTGTTGGTGATGGTGACGGACTTCGTGGCTCCCGTGGTGCTCTTGACCGCCGAGAAGACCATCTCGGGCGCCGAAGAGGTGAGCGGCGCGGCTTGCTGGCCGGCCGGTACCCGAAGCAGGAACATGGCCTGGTTACTGCCGCTGCGGTCGTACTGGTTGACGTACAGGTTGCCGGTTTTGGGATCTTCCACGACTTCCAGGGGGTCGTTGAAGCCGTCGACGTTGCCGATTGCGGAGTTGGGAACCCCGGTGATTCCCAGTGAGGTCTGTTCGCCGAGGACCTTGCCGGTGGCGGGGTCCACCTGCATAAACAAGAGGTCATTGTTGTTGGAGAACCGGGTCACAATAAGCCGGCCTTTGAGCTGGCCGCCGAAGGAGCTGCTCTTGTACTCGATGGACCCGTTGGGCGACTTGTTGAAGCCGAGGTCATAGGCGAAACCCCGGTAGTTTGGGTCGGCTTTGGTGCCGGAGGGGTATTTAGTGCCGCCCTGGCCGGGGGACACCGGCGGATTCGCCGGGTCGTTGCCTTCGTTCAGGACCCACTCACAGCGTTCCGGGTTGGGATGGCCATAGTAGCCTCCCTGCACGACGTCGAAGAGGAAGTCGCGCTGGGTGGGCTGGTTGCCGATCGCGGGAACCGAGCCGCCGGTGTATCCCCGGCGCAGGCACTGGGAGGTTACGTCCAGACCGTTGACGGAGCTGAATCCGGGAATCCCGGCCGCCGCCACCCTGGTGTACGTGCCGTTGGAGTTCTTGATGACACCGGGGGAGTTTGCGCCGCCGGCGGTTCCGTTCGTGGGCACGTACAAGTGGCCGTTGGAGTGCCACACCAGGTCGTAGGCGTTGCGTATGCCGGTGGCATAGATCTTCAGTGGCGCACCTGCCGCGTAGGGGTTGTAGGTTCCCCCTCCGGAGGTCTGCACGCTGATCGGCGTCGCGGTGGAGATGGCCTGCTGCACGGCCGGGTCGGCCGGGTCGAAGACCAGAGTGGCCGCTGTGAGCAGTTTCTCGCCTCGCTGGCCCCAGGAGTTGTCCAGGTCGCCGGCGCCTTGGTTGGATCCCTGCATAAAGTACAGCCGCCCGTCCGGGCCATACGCCATCGAGTTGGTGAGGTGGTCAGCCTGGGAACGGGGGAGACCCGTGAAGACCTTGGACTCGGTCTGCAGCGAGGCCCCGGAGAGCATGCTGACGCCCGAAATCCATTCACCTTGTTCGTTGAAGGTGTTGGCACTGGTTGACGTGATCCACAGCTTCGGGCTGGCTGCCGTTCCGGTTTTGTCGAAGACCAGGCCGATGATGGCACGGCCCGCGTAACCCAGGCTCTCCATGTTGGAGAGGGATCCGTCGGCTGCAACCGTGAACCGGAAGAGGCCCTGTCCGATGGTGGACGCATACATTTTGCCGTCCGGGCCGAACGCCATCGATGACCAGTATTTCCCTGCCGCCACCGGCTGTTCGACCTTGTCAAAGGACACCCCGGTCAGGGGTGAGTAGTTCGCCCCGGTACTCGTTCCACCGGAACCGGTGGTGAAGACAGAAGTGAAAGGGACGAATGCGGCACCGTAGTTGTCCTTGACGTTGCCGGTCACGACGAAGCGGTAGCTTGTGTTGGCCTTTAATGGGCTGCTTGCCTGGGTGGAAATCACATCATTGCCACCGGAGGTTCCGGTCGATGACGGCACCTCGACGCCGGTGGATGTTTCGTAGAGGTGCACGTTGCCGGGCAGTGTTGTGGCATCCACACCCACGCCGGCGTAGGGGACGCGGATGGTTGCCGATACGCCGTCGGTGGGATCCTGCCCGGTTGAGCGGTTGTCCGGGCGCATCGTGTCAACATGGGGCGCCCGCTCGATGCCGACGATATCGATGTAGGCGATCTTCGTGTTGGTTCCGCCCGCGGCGGTCACGGTGAGGGCGCCGTCCCAAACACCGACGACGACGGTCGTGGTCTGGTACTCCTGACCGGCTGTGCCTTGGAACTTCTCAATGCCGACGCCCGCCTCGACGTTGAGGGCATGAACGGAGTTGTACCCTGCCGCGAACGCCATGTCCCCGGCCGCGATCGTCACCCGGTAAAGTCCGTCCGGTACCGAGGCTTCCCAGACGCCTTCGGTTTTGACACCGTTAGTGCCTGGGTCGTCGCCGTACTGCATGTGCAGGATGGAATCGAGCCGGTCGTCGATGCCTACCCGGCCCCTGTCACGGCCATTGCCGACCAGGCTCAAGGGATTTCCGTCCGGGGTCTTCCAGCCGTAGGTCAAGCCCGTGCCCTGGTTGGGTCCGGTGCGCGGACCGAAGGATTCGCCCCAGTCAGCGGCGTAGCCGGGTGCCGGAAGGCCTGATGTGGTGGTGAAGTCGACCTTGATATTGGTCGTGTTGGGTACCACCGGAACGGCGTGGGCCTCATTGGAGGGGCCGGATTCGTTCGCCGACAGGTCCACGGCAGTGACCACGTAGAAATACGTGGTCCCGTTAGTGGCGGTGGTGTCCGTGTAGCCCGTGCCCGTGACGAGCGCCGAGCCGGACAGGAGGGAGCCGGTATCGCCAACGACCGGCTGCAGCGAACGGTAGACACGGTAACCGGCAAGGTCCGCGGCGGCGGAAGCGGTCCAGCTCAGCGTTACTTTTGTGTCGCCGGAAACCGCTGAAAGCGCCGCCGGCGCCGGTGGCGGAGTAACGTCCAGGGCCTGGATCGTGGCACGGGCCGACGATGTCCGCTGTCCGGCTGCTTCGTTCGAACCCGCGGAGACATTCCCGGCGCCGTCAACGGCGGTCACCGCGTAATAGTAGGTCGTCCCCGAAACGGCGGAGACGTCGCTGAAGGAAGTGCCTGCAAGGGTTTCCGTCCCGGTCAGCGGCAGTCCCTTCAGGTCGACGCCGCTGCTGGTGGCCCGGAAGACCCGGTAGCCCGTGACGTCGCGGGAGCGGCTGGCTGTCCAGGCCAGATCGACGCCAGCGGACCCACCGGTGGCGACGAGCTCCGTTGGCGCAATGGGAGCCTCGCTGTCCACCCCGTCCTTGGAGTAGCCCACAGAGATCAGAGCGTCACCGTAGGCCTGGAAGTACTCCACGGTCACCAGGTGCGGACCGTCGGCCAGGACAACATCGGTGGTTTTGACTGCAGAGGCGGACTGCTGAACCCACTGGTCAACGATCGTCCGGCCGTCAACTATCAGTCGAAGTCCGTCGTCGGCCCGGGTGGTGAAGCTGTAGGTCCCGGCACCGGAGGTGATCGTCTTGGCCCAGCGGGCCGAGTATTGCTCGGGACCAACGCCGGCAGGTCCGGAGCCGGCGGTGAAATTGAAGCCAATGTCGGCATCACAATCCGCGCGAACCGGGGACCCGGACAACGAGGTACCGATGAAATACTGCACCTGCCATTCGCCTGCGAGGCACGAGCTGTTGTTCACGGCGGTGGCGGCGGCCGGTTCTGGCACAGGGGTGGAGCTGATCGTCGGCGTCGGCGTCGGCACCGGCGAGGCGGTGGTGGTCGGCGTTGCGGTCGGCGTCGGCGTGGCGGTGGTGGTGGGCGTTGCGGTCGGCGTCGGCGTGGCGGTGGTGGTCGGCGTTGCGGTCGGCGTCGGCGTGGCGGTGGTGGTCGGCGTTGCGGTCGGCGTCGGCGTGGCGGTGGTGGTCGGCGTTGCGGCCGCTGCGGGCAGTTCAGCCGAGGCGAAGTCCTGGAACACTGCCGTCATGGGGGTGGACGCGGGCAACGCGCCCCGGCTGGCCAGGATCCCGGCGAAAGTTGCGACGTCCGTCAGGGGCGACGGCTTGAGGGCGGAACCGTCGATGAAATTTGCCGGCAGGTCCAGCCGTCCCACCGGAACGGGTGCGTCAGCGCCGATCTGATAGGCGGCGATCAGGGAGTTCTCGGCAGGGTTCACGTCCAGGGTCAGCTGAACCGGACGGTTCCCGATGAGGTTCTGGCTGGTGCCGACTGATACCAGATCCGCGGACGTCGGCGCAGCCGTGGTGGCGGGCTCGGACACGCCGTTCCGTTCGCGCTTGAGCTCGATTCGGCGCTCGCCGGCTGTTCCTCCGCCGCCCAACATCAGGGTCGCGAGGTTATCGTCGTTCGGACCGAACCATAGGCCGAGCTGGGCGCCACCGGCAAGATCCGCGGGACTGATCACAGTGGTGGATAGCCGAAGTGTCCTCGTGGTCAGTTTGAGTCCTACGCCCAGCGCGTTGTCCTGGTCGTTCGCGGCTCCTGACACCGTTCCCGGTGTGGCGACGACGTTGAGGGCGCCGTTCGCGGTGGCGAGGTTTTCACGGGCGAAGTAGGGTGTGCTGCCTGTGGCAGCCGAGGGAAGCACGGACGTAAAACCGGTCCCGGCGCCGTCGGGGGTCTGCAGGCCGCCTGATATCCCCGCGAAGTCCAGGGATACGGTGTTGCCGGCCGCAGCGACCCCGTTTGGGGGCAGCGGAGAGTAAGGCGAGCTGTCCCACTGTGCGGGATCGGCGGGGTACACAGCCGTCGGGGCTGCACTCGCGGTAGTCGCTGAAAGCGTCGCCGCGAGGACTGCGGTGGTGGCGATAACTGCGGTTCCTCGGTGGAGCCACCCACGGGTCCGCGGGTCCACGGCATTGACGGCTTTTCTAGACACAGGCTGTCCTTCCCCACAAAACATTCGTTGGCCGGCCGGCGCGAGGCGCGGCGGGCCATCCTAGTAATCGAGACCTCTGCAGAGCGGCTTTAGGAAGGCTGGCAGTGTGTTTTCCGGCGTCATTGACGTCACTGCAGCCGATTCGTGGCCCACTTCACTTCAACAATCTCTCAGGCCTGCGGACGGCTGAACATACCCGCTGGAAAAGACACGTAAGGAGCTTTTTGAAGCAAGTAGCATCACGAAGCTACCTAGGTAATACACGGTCCCCTGCAGTAAAAGGGCGCACGAAAAAGGGCCAACCGGCTAGTGCCGGTCAGCCCCTTTCAGGGGGTCGGACAGGGCGCCGTCTCAGGATGTACGGCCCGCCCTGGCTCCGCGCCGCTGGCCATCAACCAGGACTGGAATAGTGTCCTGCGGCGGTGTGCCGGGTGCGGGCACGTTTACCGGCCTTGGCGCACGGGCCGCCGCGGCGGCTTCCTTGCTGCGCCGGCGTTCCTTTCGAGCGGCGGCCCTGAGCGTGCGGGGTGTTGGCCCATAGGTTCCGTAGCCGTAACGGTGGGCATCCGGCCCCTTCGACGGCATCCGGTTCAGCACTACCCCCAGCACGCCCGCATTGACCATCTGCAGGGAAGAAATTGCCTTTTTCACGTCGGCTATACGCGCTTTCCGGGCGCCGACCACAAGGAGCACACCACCCACTTCCTGCGACAGAACTGCGGCGTCGGTCACCGGGAGCAGGGGGGGAGCGTCGATAATCACAACGTCGAACCGTGCCTCCAGTTCCTGGAGGATCTCCTTCATGGCGTCCGAGCCGAGCAACTCGCTCGGGTTCGGCGGGATCTGGCCGGATGTGAGCACATGCAGCCCGTGTTCACCGTAGGGCTGCAGGAGATCATCGAGCCGGGCTTTGCCGATCAATGCGGTTGTCAGGCCAGCTGCGTGCTCCATACCGAGATAGCCGGCCAGCCGTGGACGGCGGAGGTCGGCGTCGACGACGACCACGGACTGGCCGCTCTGAGCCATGGTCATGCCCAAGTTGAGGCTGGTGCTGGTTTTGCCTTCCCCGGGCACCGATGAGGTCACGAGCACCGTCTTGGACTTATTGCTGACGTGGGTAAATTGCAGGTTGGTCCGCAATTGCCGGAATGACTCGGCCCGCGGTGAACTTCCCGCGGTTGCGGCGATGAGGGGCTTTTTGCTGGCCGTATTGTCGAAAGGAACTCCGCCAAGGACCGGCAGGTCGCTGATGCGGCGGACATCGGCTTCGCCGCGGATCTTCGTGTCCAATATCGTTCGGAGGACGGCGAGTCCGATCCCGAGGGCCAACCCGACAATAAAGCCGATGGCGAGATTCAGGCGTGTGTTCGGTGAAGCCGGCTCGGACGGAATATCGGCTGGTGTCACCACCGTAAGCTTCAACGGCGATTTTCCGTTGTCAGCAGCCGTCTCGAGGGTATCAACGGCTTCAATCAGGCTTTGTCCTACCCCACGGGCAATTGCCGTGGCGCGTTCCGGGGATTCATCGCTGGCCGTGATGGTCAGGACAACAGTGTTCAGCTCTGCCGTGATGGCCACCTTGGAACCGAGCTCGGCGGCGCTCATGGGAAGGGCCAGGCTGTCGACCACCGGCTGCAGGACAAGCGGCGTCGCGGCGGTGATGGCGTACGACTGCACGCGCTGTTGGCTGAAGTTGTTTCCCTGCTGCAGTTCTGAAACGGACCCGGAATTCTGAATCGCCACGAACAGCTTGGTGGTGGACTTGTACACCGGTGCCATCGCCGCGGAGGCGGCACCTGCAGACAGCAAGCCTAAGGAAATGCACACCAGGATGAGTATCCAGTTGCGGCGCAAATGCCGACCGTAATCGCCTAATTCCAATTTTCCCCCTCAAGTCGATGATTTTTCGAGACCAGTTGTGTCTCCGCGAAGACCTTCGGCCGCCGCCCTGAGGGGCGGTCGCGAGTGCGGCACCTGCATGTTCAGAACCTATCCGCAGGCCCAGCGAGGTGGCAATGGAATCCGGACAAAGCAGGGAGTTGGGCCAACAAACAGGTAGTGGTTTTGTCCGCTAACAAGTAGAAACCAGCCGAACTACTCATGGCTGTGCCGGCGGTCCGACGCTAGGGTCTTAACAAGTTCCGTTTCTGCTGCGAATAAGTCGGCCCGGGGGGTAGCGACACCACATGATTCCTATACTCTCGCGGTCGTCGTGCTGACCCGCAGAATCACTGACGTAAGGGGTGCGGCGGCTGTTGCCGCCGCTTTCGCCGCGGTTGTCCTTTTGTCGTGGGCGGCTGTCTGGGACGTGACCGTCCTGGTGATCCCTGCCGGCCTCGCGGCCCTGGTGCTCACCCTGCGATATCCGCAGCCGGTGGCGCTGCTCCTGCTGCTCGTTGGGCCGCTGCTGACATCCACCTTCAAGCTGGGAACGGTGAGCCTGGACAACGTGATGGTGATTGCCGGACTCGGCCTGGTCGCCATCCTTGCCCTCATCCGGCGCCAGCTGCCCTTTAACCGCTGGTCAGTGCTTCCCCTGGTTCTCGCCGCGGCCATCTTCGTGACCGGGAATCTTAACGGGTCACCGAACTGGGAGGCCTGCCTGCGGTTCATTTCGCTGGCTGCCGTGCCTTGGGTGGCGAGCGATTCTCCGCGCAGTTCAGCGGCCAACCTGCGAATCTTCCTGGGAATTATGACCGTCGGTGCCCTCACGGTGTTTTCCCAGCCACTGATTGGGTACCCTCATCCGTTCAAGGACACCGAAAACACCGGTCTTCGGTACGGCGGACTTTTCGGCCATCCCAACTTTGCGGCCTACGCGCTCTCCCTGTCCATCCTCTATGTGCTGTCCCAGAAGCTCAACACCTGGCGGGTCGGATATCTCCTGATGGCCGGCGGAGCCGTGCTCACGACGGGGAGCATCACGGCGACCATGATGCTCTTCGGAGCCGCCGGCATTCTCCTGGCCCGAAACATCAAGCGGCTGATGGCCGGGCTGCTGGTCTTGAGCGTCTTTGTGGCCACCGTTGGCCAGACGCTGCTGAGCAGGCTGGACTTTGTCAGCCAGACGGCGGCCGGGCCGGCTGCGGCCTCCAACTCTGGCGCGTGGCGCTTGGGCCAGTGGCAGCGTGCGTTGCGGCTGCTCGAAGGCAACGAAGCCACCGGCATCGGCTGGGGTGAAATATCGCTGAGGATCGGAAACAATCTTGGCGCGCACAATGCCTACGTGCAGCTGGCCGTCGAGCTGGGCTGGGCGTCCCTTGTGCTCGTGCTGCTCGTTGTTGCGGCCCACCTGATCGTTTCATTCCGAAACCGTATCCAGCTGGTCGCATGGATCTACGTCCTTGCCACCTCCATCAGCGATCCGGTCCTCTTCTATCCCTCGTCGATGACCATCCTGCTGTATATCCTGGCCCAGACGGCGCAGAAGCGGCGCCCGGTGGAGGTCCCCGCCCCGGGAACCGCGCTGCCCTCCGCGCTGCAGGGCTCTGCCGGTGTTGGAGTCCCAGGCAGAAGCTGACGGCACAACAGTGCCGCCGGAGGGCGGGCCGCGGGGAACATGGCGCCGGCTGTGATCACCGGCCCCTGGTGGTCTTCGACGGCCGACCCGGCCGCGTGGAAGCATCCGGGCACCTGCCCAATCCGCCGGGCACCAACCTAATGGCGCAGTACAGCTGATATGTAGGTAGTCCATGTCAAGACGGCAAGGGTGAGCGGTCCAAGATTGGATGTCTTGGACCGCTCTTTTGTGTTCGTTCCCCTGCTTGGTCCGGCGGCCGGCGCGTCGTGGTCGACGGCGCTGTCAGACTGATATTCGCGGGTTGGCTACCGCAGGACGAGGTGTTCGGCTGGAGGGGTGCCGCTGGTCTAGCAATGTCGGGCGTCACCGTAATTTACCGGTTGCCCATAGGTGTATCGCGGGTCTCCTCCACGCTGCCGAGCCTCCGGACGGAGCCGGGAACGGCACACGTCTATTCATCCGTCCATGGCTGCTCCTGTTGGACCGCGGCCGCGAGAGACCAGCACCAGCCAGCCAGTTCCCGTGCGACAGCGACGTTGGCGATGACGCGCCGTTTGTGACGGGCTTCGAACTGGTCCCACTTGCGGTGCAGGCGGTGGTTGCCTTGATGTCCGCGGACCCGGGAGGCCTCATCGGCTGCGTCCCAGCGGGCACGCATGTCACGGCTTGCGTTGGCATATGGACGGCGGTGATGCCAAGCGGCCTCGACGAGCAGGCGGCGGGCATGGGTGTTTCCTGTTTTAGTGATGCCGCCTTGGGACCGTGAAGCACCAGAGGAATGTTCGGAGGGCACCAGGCCCAGATAGGCGCCGATGGTGCTGCCAGTGAAGCGGGTCCAGTCACCGATCTCCACTGCCAGGCCGAAGGCGGTGAGCACCGAGATCCCGCGCAGACACATCAGCGCACGGACCACGGGTGCATAGCGGTCGGTGGCCGCGAGGGCCGTGATCTTCGCATCCAAACGGTTCCTGCGGTCCAAGGTCAGGTCCGCGGCTTCCAGGCTAGCCTCATAGGCGGCCTGCAGGGACGGATCATCGAATCGTTGCCGGTGCAGCCAGGTGTGGTGGGCATCGGTCCAGGCATGACCGCCGGAGTAAACCAGACCGTGGCGCAACAGGAGCTTCGAGATCCGATGCCTGGCCCTCATCAAATCCGTACGGACGTCCTCACGGGCACGCACCAGATCCCGCGCCGCTTCATCCGCACGGCCAGGAACCCGCACGGGCGTGATCTGTCCGAGCAGGGCCAACCGGGCCAGATGCTCGGCATCGCGGGCATCAGTCTTCACCCGGTCCCCGGACGGCCGCTGGAGCTTGGACGGCGCCGCGACCAGGCATTCGACCCCTGCACTGACCAGCAGCCGGGCCAACCCGAATCCGGTGGGGCCTGCCTCATAGACAACGAGAACCGGCCCCGGCAGCCCGGAAACCCACTCGACGATCCCCGCATCGTTCGCGGCAAGGCTCTGCCTCAGGATCTCGCCCGTTTCACGGTCGATCGCGCAACCCTTCACGCTGCGCGCATGGACATCCAAACCGACGTAAGTACGCTTATTCATGGTTGGAACCTCCAAACGTTCAAATGTGGCTCTGCCAGTCCACACCCCCCGCACCCACGTGCGGAAGGACCCGGACCGACAACCCACGAACCTCTTTGAACCCGAGGTTCCAGTCGCTACGTCCGGGGCGCCCCACCACACTTCATATCTCTAATAGGTAGTGACCAGCCCGAGGTTGGTTGGCAGACTGCTTTCCGGGACCGCCGGGCGTGACTCCCTTCATATCTGACCCGCACTGCAGTGTCTTATAGACGACCTGTCCGCCCCTAAGGTCCCGGGAGCAGTCGGCCCACTCCGATGGCTTGATAGAAGGCTGTCCGCTCCGCCCACGATGGTGCTGCGTGACTCGTTAGAGATTTGCCTCAGGGTGATCCACCAGCTGGTTCCGACAGATCCATCAGGACAGGGGAGCAAGCAAATGACCATAGTCGCAGAACAATACACACACGTCGTCGGCGTGGACACACACGCAAGAACCCACACATTCTCAGTTCTCACTTCCACCACAGGCGCGGTGATCGGGACCGACACGTTTCCGGCCAGCGGGGCAGGTATGAGCCGGGCGGTTGAGTGGATCCGCCGCCGCACCGCGACCGGAAACGTCCTGGTCGCTGTCGAGGGGACGAGCTCTTACGGGGCAAGGCTCACGCGCCTGCTCGAGGCGGAGCGCTTCGCCGTCTGCGAGGCCAGGCCGCCCCGGCGGCAGTCCCGTCACGGCCAAGGCAAATCCGACGAGATCGACGCCGTCGCCGCCGCCCGGACCGTCCTGGGAGCGACCACCACAGAGCTGATCAGCCCGCGGGCCGAGGGATTGAGGGAAGCACTCCGGATCCTCCTTGCCGCCAGACGCTCGATGGACACCCAGCGCACGGGCGCGCGCAACGCGCTGACCGCCCTGCTGCGGACCCTCGATCTGGGAATCGACGCACGCTCCCCACTGACCGCTGCCCAAGTCGCGACGGTCCAGGGCTGGCGGGCCAGGCAGTGCGAAGGCGCTGCCGCCACTGTCGCACGGGCCGAGGCGCGGCGGCTTGCGTCCGCCGTCATCGCCCTGGGCACGGAACTGGAGGCCAACCGGCTGGCACTGGCCGAGTATGTCCAGCTCATGGCCCCCGGAGTCCTGGACATCCGCGGGGTGGGCCCAGTGACCGCAGCGATCATCCTCGCCGCATACTCGCACCACGGCCGCGTCCGCTCGGAAGCGGCCTTCGCTGCCCTGGCCGGCGCGAGCCCCATCCCGGCGTCCTCAGGCAACACGCGCCGACACCGGCTCAACCGCTACGGTGACCGGCAGCTCAACCGCGCACTGGACGTCGTCGCCCGGACCAGAAGCCTCACAGACCCCGCCACCCGTGCCTACATCGAGCGACGCACCGCGGAAGGCAGGAGCCCACGGGAAATCCGCCGCTGCCTCAAGCGATTCATCGCCAGGCAGATCTTCCGCCAACTCCAGACACTCATCGCTTGACTTGCCACCATAGAAGGGTCGTCTAGACGTACATTTTCCTGCCTCCGGCAAGCTTTCGCCGGAGCACCGTGAGGAACTGCGCAGGGCTGGAGTTTACCCACATCAGGACGAAATGGTAGGCGGCGAGATGCTGGCGTTGGCCCACGTACCGCTGGGCGAGATGCACTTCCCGTTTAAGGGCACGGAGTTGGCCTGCGTTTAATTGGGAGCTGTGCTTCGAGATGTATTTCTGGATGCCTGCTGCCCGCCTCGCGCTGCGGGAGGACAAATGGTCGTCGCCCTCGGCTGTCTGAATGAACAGTTCCTCATCCACAACCGCGTAGTGCCTCCCGGATTGAAGGTACCGGACGAAAAAATCCAAGTCGTTGAAGACCGGAAGGGAATCATCGAATCCGCCGATGTCCTCGAAGGCCGTCCGGCGGATCACAAAGTTGCTGCCCGTCACTCCCGGGTTCCATGCCAGGCAATCCCGGGCGGTAACCGGGCGTGAGCCCAGCCATGGGCGCCGCGTGCGCTCCGCCCCGATTTCTACTGCGCCGGCGACGGTGACCAGATCAACGTCCCCGAGTTCGAGCCTGGCCACGCACTGCTCCAGGAACCCGGCCTCCCAGCGGTCATCGTCGTCGAGAAACGCCAGGTACTCCGATGAAGCGAGAACTGCCCCGGCGTTGCGTGAGGAGGAGGCGCCGGGCCGTTGTGTGCCGGAGTTATCCACATAGGTGATGTCCGGGTGGCCGGTTTGCTCCCGCGTCAGCTGGCGGGTGTCCGGGGAAGCCACGTCATCGACGACGACGACAACGGCAGGGGTGTGGCGCTGTTCGACGATTGACGCAAGGGCCCGGGCCAGCGCGGCATCACGCCGATGCGTCGGAACGATGCAGGTGACTGAGCCTGTCGACATCATTTGTCCTTTCAAAACCGCCGCCGTCGAGGCGGGGCTGCAGTTGCGAGTAGACGAGTTCCAGCCGCGCGGCAATCGATTCGTTGGAAGTATGGGCGGCACTCCAGATGGCTGCGGCCCGGCTGCGGGCCGACTGCTGCGCCGGGGCGGTGGCCAAAAGGTCTTCGATGGCGTCCTGGAGGGATGAGGCCTGGGGTTCGCAGTAGTACACCGCCGAGGAGGCCCGCACAGAATCAAGTTCGCCGGCGTGGGAGGCCACTACAGGGACACCCAGCCGCAGGGATTCGAGCACGCTCATCGGCAGGACCTCGCGCCGGCTCGGCAGGAGCAGCGCCTCTGCGCCTCGGAGCAAGGACTGAACCTCTGCCCTGGAAACGGTGCCGTGATAGCTTGTCTGCGGAAGCGGCTGCGAGATATCCACATCGGCGGCCGGACCGCAGACGTGCAGCCAGAGATCCGGGTGATTCCTGGCGATGCCGGGCCAGATTTCCGCAATCAGGTCAAAGCCCTTTCGGGTGCCGACCTCGCCGGCGAAAACGAAATGCCGGGTGGCAGGACCAAAGGGCCCCGCCGCATCCAGGGAAGCAGCCGGGGCCGGCCCGCTCGGGTTAAAAACGACCTCGGTGGGGACGTCCGGGACGATGCCCGCCACAAGTTCCTTCTGCTTCGGTCCCAGGCAGATCAGCTGCGAGGCACGCGAGAGAACGGCCTTTGTCAGCCGTGGATATTTTTTGACCGAATCGCCGAAATCGGCGCCATGAAGGGAAACACACGTGGGTATCCCAAGCATCCGGGCCAGAACGATGACGGCACCTTCCCGGACGAGGCTGCCGGACTCGCTGACATGAACATGGAGGAACTGCTGGGAGTGCTTGCCCCGCATCATCGAAAGACCCAGCTTTGCCGTCCTCAGGACGGACCCTGCCTTGGAGCCGGGCGCCCACGTGGCGTAGCTGGTCATGGTGAAGTCGCTCATGCCGAAGGTCAGGTACTCGGCGATGACAGACGCCATACCGCCTTGGGTCGTGACGTCCGGCCCGACGTGGAGGACTACCCGCTTAGGCCGTTCCGCGGTAGTGGGTGCCGGATCCTGGCGGGGCGCGTTCCAGTAGCCCAGAGCGGCGATGGCCAGGACCGCCCGGCGGACGGGTGCCTTGGGCCGGGCACGCAGCGCAAGCCCGTAGGCTGCAGAACGGAGCACGTAGGGCAGGATTCGGGTGTTATCGAGCAGATAGCGGCGCCACAGCCGCCGAGGTTCCTGGACAAGGCGGAAGAGCCATTCCAGCCCCAGGGTTTGGATCGCCGCCGGTGCCCGGCGGACTGTTCCGGCCGCGAAGTCCACGGCCGCCCCGACGCCGAGAAAGCAGCCCTGCAGCTCAGCAAACCGCGCAAGCTGGTGATAAAGCTGCTCCTGCTTGGGGGAACCGAGGCACAACGCAACAATCTTGTCCGGTTCGGCGGCAAGCCGATCCGCCAGGCCGCGCACGTAGTCGTCGTCGGCGAGCTGCGCGGGGGAGGGGGAGTCGAGGAGGAAGAAGCGCAGGCCCGGGCGTGAAAGCGACAGCTGCGCGGCCGCGGCTTCGGCAACACCGTCTTTGCCCCCGATAATGGCGACCGGAACCCCTTCGGTTGCTGCGCGGTCCATGGCTGACATAAAGAGGTCGGATCCGGTCAACCGGGTGGCACCGGAGTGACCCTCGAACCTCGCCATCAGCGGCAAGGGGAACCCGTCGGGGAGGACAAGCGCCGCCCCGTCATAGAGCGACCGGAAAGCCGCGGAGCGCTGCCAGCGCAGGAAGTGGTCCGAATTGGGTGTGACCACAAGCGCCGCCCGGGGGCCGCGGGCGAGATCCACAACGGAATCAGCCGCCTCCTCAAGCGTGACATCGTCGATGCGCAGGCCGTGCAGTACGTAGACCTTCGCTTTGTCTTGCATCATGACGGTCCCCTTTTTGCTGTTAGCTTGCCGAGTTGGTGAGCCAGATGACGGCGCTCCGTGCCGGAGAGGTGCCCGCATCCCGCGTCCAGGAAGGACGAGAGTTCCGCGACAAGACGCGCTCCGCCGGTGCCGTGCGCTCCCTGCACCACAGCATCGAAGAAGTCCGGACCATCCCAGCCAACGAACGCTGCAAGGGCCCGGTGCGAGGACCGGAGGGCCGGATCATCCAGCACCCGGCGCTTCCAGTCGGCCTCTTTTGTTGTCTGGGACTGATGATGGCGGTAGGCGGTGAACGGCACTGCGGTGCGGCGTAGCCGGTAGCCGGACGCCGCCAGACGCATCCAGAGTTCGTAGTCCTCGGCAGGTCCGGCGATGTACCCGGACATGCGGCGCAGTGTCTCGGTGGAGCCGTACATCGCCGAATGTCCCAGCGGGTTTCCGAGCAGGAGGAAATAGGGCATGGCTTCTGCGGTGATGCCGATCGGGATCGCAGGTTTCCAGTTGCCGATTCGCGGGCCGAAGTTCACGACGGAGGTGAACGTCACTTCGTGGTCGCTGCCTAGATGGGTACGCTGTGCCGCGAACCTGAAGGGCATGGCTAGGTCGTCGGCGTCCATCCGGCCGATGTAGGGGGTTCCGGCGCGCCAGAGCAGCGCATTAAGCGTAGCGGCCACCCCAAGGGACTTTTCGTTCCGGAAGACCGTGAGGCGAGAGTCCCTGAAACGGCCGAGGATTTCCGGCGTTCCGTCGGTGCTGCCGTCGTCGGTGACCAGCAACTGACCCTCCCGTGGCAGTGCTGCCAAGGTGGACCTGACGGCGGACTGGATGGTTTTGCTGCCGTTGCGCACCGGCATAAGGACGGACACTGCGGGGCGGCCGTTTCGTTTCACGTCATCACACCGTTCCGGAGGGGGCCAGGCGCGACTGCGACGGGACCGTGATTGGGGTGGCTTTTGCGGTTTGCAGCCGGCCGAAGAGGACCAGGGACTTCGCCGAATAGACAATGGCGACCCCTGCGGCGGCACCGGCGGGGCCCCACAGCAGTGCACCAAGCAGGACACCGCCCAGGTTCAGGACGGCGAAGATGATGCCGTTGGTCGCGACGAATGCCTCAAGGCCCTGGCTTTGCAGCAGTCCTCCCAACGGTGGTGCCAGGGAAAGGAACGGCAGTGCCGCGACGGCAAAAGCAAAGGCCGGGGCGGCTGCGGCAAACTCGGACCCGAATAGCAGTTCAACGATTGCCGGGGACCAGATGATGACGGGAATCAACGGCAAGCTGGCGAGGAGGGCCGCCAAGGACAACTTCTGGCCCAGTTTCTTGGCTTCAGGGAGTCCTTGCCGTGACGCGTGGGGCAGCACAACGGCGACGATGGAGCCGGAGACCAGCATCAGCGGGTTGATCAGCCGGAAGGCCGCGGAATAGAGCCCGGCAGAGGCTACGGAGCTGGCCGCCCCAACGATGGCGGAGTCCAGTGTTCGGGCCTGGGAACTCAGATTGGCCAGGAAGTACGGGATCAGGAACTTGTACATCTCCCGGGCGCTCGCGGCGCGGGCCCGGCCGGCCAGCCGCTGGTGCAGAACACGCAGCACGTGCGCGATTCCCACCACCGAGGCTGTAATCAGTCCGAGGGAATAGGCGGCAATAGTCTCAAAGCCCAGGGCGTAGAGCGAGACGAACAGGCCAAAAGAGGTTACTCGGCGCAGCACCAGCGAGATGACCAAAGGCGCTTTCGCTTTGTCCGCAATCGGAACCGTCAGCCCGACCTCAACGAATTGCTCCAGCGCAAGTGCCACCGGGACCAGGATGAACCATGGATTGAGGCCGGTCGTGGCGGCCACAGCGGTGAGGACCAGTGCCGCGAAGCTTCCGGCGGTAGCGTTTCCGATCAGGTCCATCTTTAGCCCGGTGGCCACCTCGGCGTCGCGGCCCTTGGCGCGTGCCCGGGGAATGTAGGAGGACAGCCCCCAGTCGGCGACGGTAAAAAGGACCGCACCGACGCCGGCAATCACCGCCACAATCCCGAAGTCCCGGACACCGGCCCAACGCGCGAGCAGGATAAACGTCACGGCCTGCATGCCGGTGGCAAAGACCCGTGCCGACAGCAATACCAGGAACTGGGTCTTCATGCATCCTCCCTCAGCCAACGGTGCAGGTTTCCCCCATCAGCTAACAACGCCGGGTTCCCTCCGAACAGCGAGGCAGGGACTGGTCTTTGGCGGCGGCAGCACGTGGCCGGGGCCGATCCCTACTCAGCATTTTCGGGCTTTCTACCTGCACCGCCACAAACGCCTACTTGGGGCCGCCGGGGCACCTACTGGACTTCCGGATCGGCCGCCATTTGCCATTGAAGGCCCCAATCCCGGATGGATAAACTGCGGCCAAGACCGAACCACACCACCACCCTGACAAGGACCAGACATGACCGGAAACGCATTCCAGAAACCGGCAGTGAACTCCTCCCGGTCGCCTTTGCCGGACTATCAGGTGGGCAGGCGGACCGCCGTCCTGATGGGCTTGGCGGCCTTCGGCACCGTCACTGTCGCATCCCAGCTCAAAGCCCAGGCAGCAACACCGGCAGCAATTCGCATCAACTCCGGCGGACCCGCTGTGACCACCGGCGGAGTAGTGTGGTCGGCCGATCAGTACTTCAGCGGAGGCAAGGCGTTCACGAACCCAGCTGTCTCGTCGATTGCCGGCACAACGGATGACGTCCTGTACTTGACCGAGCGCAGCGCCACCAGCAACCTCGGATCCTTTAACTACTCCATACCGGTCCCGGCCGCCGGCAGCTACACCGTCAACCTGTATTTTGCGGAAATCTGGTTCGGAGCTCCGGGGGGCGGCCCCGGCGGTGCCGGGAAACGTGTGTTCAGCGCCAACCTTCAAGGCGGCGCCGTGGAACTGGCCAACTACGACCTGTTTGCGAGCGTGGGGGCCGTGGCGGCCGCCGCAAAGACCTTCACCGTGGACGTCAACAACTTTGTCATTGACATCGCGTTCTCCGCGGCCGCGGACCAGCCCAAAGTCTCCGCCATCGAAGTTGTCTTCCCGACAGGCACCGTCACACCCCCGCCGGCGGGCGGTGCCACCCTGCGGATCAATGCAGGGGGCCCGGCACTGGTCAGCGGTGGAGTGTCCTGGTTGGCGGACCAATACTTCACCGGCGGCAAAGCCTTCACGAATTCAGCGGCCACCGCCATCGCCGGAACCACCGATGACGTTCTGTACACCACGGAGCGCAGCGCCACAGCAGACGGCGGAAGCTTTGGGTACGCCGTCCCGGTCACGGCGGCCGGCGCCTACACGGTCCGCCTGCATTTCGCTGAGATCTGGTTCGGGGCCGCCGGCGGCGGTCCAGGCGGAGCGGGCAAACGAATTTTCAGCGCAAACCTCGAGGGCGGCGCCGTGGAGCTGGCCAATTACGACATCTTCGCCGACGTGGGTGCCGCAAGTGCGGCCGTCAAGGAATTTACGGTCAACGTCACCAACGGAGTCCTTAACCTGGACTTCACGGCCACGGTGAACCAGCCGAAAGTATCGGCAATTGAAATCACCTATCCTGCGGGCGCACCGCTTCCGGTCCCGGCAAACACCCCGTGGCCTGCCAGTTGGGCGGCCGGAAAATCGTCCCCCGTCGCCTGTTTTGAAGCGGCCGGCCTTGCGTTGGGCGGCATAATCTACCGTTTTGGCGGCTTCGATTCGAGCTTCCGGGCCATTAGGTCCTACTCCAGCTTCAACCCGGCCACGAACACGTGGACCACGCTGGGGAGCCTGCCCGCAGGGATGGCCGAGACCCATCTCGGCATCACGGAAGATGGCCGCTACATCTACTTCGGCGGTGGTTTTGCCGGGAACCTGGACACCACCAAGACGCCCACCCAGACGGTGAGCGACCGGGTCTACCGCTACGATCCCTCCACCAATTCCTTTGCCCTGCTTACGCGATTGCCGGCGGGCCGCGGAGCCGGTGCGTTCGCTGCCCTCAACGGCGAGCTGCACTATATCAGCGGTAATCCCGCGGACCGCGTAACGAATGTGGGAGACCACTTTGTCTACAACCTCACGACAACGCGGTGGACTGCTGCGGCGCCGTTGCCCAATCCGAAGGACCATATGAGCTGTGTGGTGCTCGGCGGGAAGATCTACGTTGTGGGAGGCGAACACGGACACGACAAACTGCACCTTCAGCAGGGCGACGGACACGCCTACAACCCGGTAACCAACAGCTGGACGCAGATCTCCAGCCTGCCGATGTCCAAGAGCCACATCGAGGCGGGCACCTTCGTCGCGGACGGCAAGATCATTATGGCCGGCGGCCAAATGGACAACTTCCAACCGACGTCCCAAGTTGTGGCCTACGACCCCGTAGGCAACAACTGGTCGGTCCTGCCCTCGCTGCCGGTCGCACGGCAAGGGGCTATCGTCCAGCGGGTGGGCACAAAGGTCATCCTGGCCGTCGGAGGCGCCCAGACCAACCAGCCACAGACGGGTGTATGGCTCGGAACAGTGCAGTAATCTTCGCGACCATCGCCGATCATCTCATCGGCGGGTGTAAGTCAACTTTGACCATGGGGGGAAACATGATTCGCAAGGCAGTCATTCCGGCGGCAGGGCTGGGGACCCGCTTCCTGCCGGCAACCAAGGCAGTTCCCAAGGAACTGCTGCCGGTGGTGGACAAACCGGCCGTCCAGTACGTCGTCGAAGAGGCGGTAAGGGCCGGACTCGAAGACATCCTGATGATCACAGGCCGGGACAAAGGTGCACTGGAGGATCACTTTGACCGCTCGCCGCAGCTGGAGCGCATCTTGGAATGCAAGGGTGATGTCACGAAACTGGCGGCGGTCCGGCAGGCCTCGGAGCTCGCGGACCTGCACTACCTCCGCCAGGGCGAGCCCCTGGGACTGGGCCACGCGGTGCTTATGGCCGAAAAGCACATTGATAACGAGCCGTTCGCTGTACTGCTCGGAGACGACCTGATCGACGAACGCGAGGACCTCCTGGCGCGCATGATTGAGGCGCAGGCGATCAGCGGAGGATCCGTAGTGGCCCTGATGGAAGTCGACCCGGAGCAGATTTCAGCCTATGGTAGCGCAGCGGTTGACGTTGTGCCGGGCCAGGACTATGTCCGGATCACCGGAATGGTCGAAAAGCCTGAACAGGAATGTGCACCCTCGAATCTCGCCGTGATTGGCCGCTACGTTCTGCACCCGGAGATATTTGCTGAACTGTCACGAACCAAACCGGGACGCGGATGCGAAATCCAACTCACCGATGCCCTGCAATCATTGGCAGTGGCAGGCAGCACAGGCAACGGTGTATTCGGCGTCATCTATAACGGCCGCCGATTCGACACCGGGGATAAATTCAGTTACATCAAAGCGGTGGTCACTATTGCTTTGGAGCGAGATGATTTCGGCCGGGAATTACGCAAATGGATGCAGGAGATCGTCGATATCAGCGAATTTTCCGGACCGTCGTACATGAGCGGTAATTCGCCGTTCTCCAATAGTGGTGTCTTCGCCTCAAAGGAAGCCTCACCCTATGGGTAGGGGTGCCGGGATACTTCGGGTTGCGGGCCTGACGGGTCTGGTGGCCACCACCATTTTGACGACGGTCATGGTCCTCACCCCACCGGTGGCCCCGCCGCCGGCGGCTGACCTGGATCGGGCGGATGCCTACGTAGCCCAGGTCGAGTCACGAATGGCCCAGCGCGCCGAGGCTGCCCTTGATGCAGTGACAGTCAAGGTGGTTTTCCCGCCGGACCGGCCCTTGCGGGTGCTGCTGGTCGGAGATGCGATTACGCTTGGCTCCTCTGCGTCCACGGAGGGGACTCGCTACCGGTCCCTCCTCGCAGCGGGGCTGGAGTCCAAGGGGCCGGTGGAGTTAACAGTGCTTGCGTCGTCCGCGACGGGGGGGACCCTGAAAACCGATGAGCTTGCCGCGAGGCTCCCCGCCAGGAAGGCGTTCGACCTGGTTCTGGTGATGGTCGGGACTAACGAGGCTGCCAAGGCGGACCTCGCTGGATTTACCGCGGCCTACCCGGGACTGATCTCGGCGGTACGCGCCGCTTCCCCAACGGCCGGGTTGCTCTGCCTGGGTTCGTGGGGAGACAAAAAGTCGACAGCGGAATTCGACCGGCTCGCTGAGGATGCCTGCGGCCGCAACCAAGGGCGGTTCCGGCCCCTGAACGGTCTCTTCCAGTCCGAGAAGAACCGCTGGGCTGACAAAAAGCTGCCCGACGGGCGGGCCACGGACAACTTTTTTCCAAGTGATCTTGGTCACGCCGCCATTGCGAAAACCATCCAGGCGGCACTCAGGTTTCCGGACCCCAAGGGCGCTTCCCAATCGATGGCTGACCAGCGGGTCCATTAACGCCCGGGCGGGCCGATCGGGAAAATCCCGCCGGTAAAGTACCTGCCCCGCCGCCGCCGTCGTGCGCAAAATTAAGTGACGCAGATCACCTTCCGATTGGCCGTACGGTCCGGCGCGTGTGTAACGTTCTGATCGTAAACACCCAACAATCAACATGCGGGTAGACGTCGCGGGAACACAAGTTCCTGCGACGTTGTGTTGTCGGCTTGGGGGCGGACGCATTCCGCAAGAGGTCATGAATGTCACACGAAACTTCACACAAGAGTACGAAAAACAACCTGAACGGCGTTCGGTCCGCCGTCTTCTCACGTAGTTCGTTCCTCAAAGGTCTCGCGGCATCTGCCGTAGCCGCCGCAGGTATGGGAGCCACCTCAGGTTCGGCGATGGCAGCCACGGCAGGTGCTCAAGCCGCCGCAACTGCCGGATCACGAAGCGTCTTTCGTCACCCCTTCAGCTCCACGTCATTCTGGAACACCGCACTGGGTTCCGCTGCCGTCTTTGAAAGCCCGTCAGCGGCCAAGACCAGCAGCCTGATGTCCGGCGGCTGCTACATCAACTGCGAGCAGTGGTCCATTCCCGTCGTCAACGCAACAACCAGCGATCCGACAGCGTCCGTGTCAACCAGCCCGACCTGGACGTGGAACTACCGTGTTCCCTCGAACGCCCAGGTAGCCATCGGCACTGACGGCCACTCGGTCATCACGCAGCCCGATGCCGCCACCGCCTACGAGAACTGGACAATGAAGCAGGTCTCCGCTACCGCTTGGAAGTCCGGTTTCCAGGTCAAGACGGACCTCAAGGGCGACGGCGGCACCAACGGGGTCCGGGCAGCAGGAGTCAGCGCACTCGGGGGCCTGATCCGGGCCCACGAGATCCAGGAACTGCGGATTCCGCACGCCTTGGCCATCGCGATTCCGCGTTCCAAGCTCAAGCTGGGTCCGGTCTGGCCGGCCAAACGCCAGGACGGCAACGCCAGCTCAACGTACAGCGGTCCGATCCCGATGGGTACCCTGTTCGGTATTCCCGGAAACGTCAATGTGGCCGCCCTTCCCCTCAGCCCGGAGGGCCGTGCGCTGGCCGAAGCCCTGCAGAACTTTGGGGCCTACGTCGTTGACGCGGCAGGTGGGACCGTGCTTTACGCCGAGCCCGCGGCGGCCGGCGCCGCCTTCAACCGCATGCGCAACGACTTTGCGGCCATCCGGCAGTACCTGCGTGTTGTGTCGAACAATTCGGCCACCGCTGTCGGCGGCGGCGGAACCCCCCGGGTACCGCAGGCTGCCCAGCTGCTCTAGCCAGGATCGCCGGCGCTGATCGTCCGCTGCACGGCCCGGTTCCCGGGACGGGGCAGCGCCGGTCTGTCCATTGTGATCACACGGAAGGGGACTGCCTGTCGGCGGTCCCCTTCCGTGCGATGATGGGCGTTGGCCCACTCGACCCGACCGGAGGAGGCAAGGTGTTACCTGTACCGATGTCACGGACCCAGGCGCGCCGGCTGCCCGCGCTCAACGACGACGAAGTGCTGCGCATCCGCAACGATTTCCCCATCCTCTCCCGCTCCGTTGGCGGGCGTCCGCTGGTGTATCTCGACTCCGGGGCGACATCCCAGAATCC
The DNA here is from genome assembly GCF_029964055.1 of Arthrobacter sp. EM1. Classification (NCBI taxonomy): domain Bacteria; kingdom Bacillati; phylum Actinomycetota; class Actinomycetes; order Micrococcales; family Micrococcaceae; genus Arthrobacter; species Arthrobacter sp. EM1. The sequence goes on from NZ_CP124836.1 coordinate 761,838, forward strand.
GGTAAGCGTTATCGACGCCGAACGGGAATTCTACGAACAGCGCAACGCCGCAGTCCACCGCGGCGCCCACCAATTGGCCGTCGAAGCGACGGAGTCCTTTGAAGATTCACGGGAAACGCTGGCAGCCTTCGTGGGTGCGGCGGCCGCGGAAATCATCTGGACGGCCAACGCCACCGAAGGGCTGAACCTGCTCAGCTACTCCTTCCTCAACGCCTCCCTGCCGGGTGCGCCCAGCGAGGCGGCCCGGTTCGCGTTGGGCGCCGGTGACGAGATTGTGGTCACGGAAATGGAGCATCACGCGAACCTCATTCCGTGGCAGCAACTTGCCGCACGCACGGGCGCGGTCCTGCGGTTCATTCCGGTTGACGACGCGGGACACCTGGATATGGCCGCCGCAGCCGGAATCATCAATCCTGCTACCCGGCTGCTCGCCTTCAGCCACGCCTCCAACGTCCTTGGCACGATCAACCCGGTCAAAGACCTGGTGGCACTTGCCCGGGCCGCCGGTGCGCTGACTGTCCTGGACGCCTGCCAGTCGGCGCCGCATCTGCCCTTGGACATCAAGGATCTCGACGTCGATTTCGCGGTTTTGTCCGGTCACAAGATGCTCGGGCCAACCGGAATCGGTGTGCTTTACGGCCGGGCAGAACTGCTCAACGCCCTTCCGCCGTTCCTTACCGGCGGCTCCATGATCACTACCGTCTCGATGGAGCGGGCCAGCTTCCTGCCTTCCCCGCAGCGCTTCGAAGCAGGAACGCAGAAGATCTCCCAGGCGATCGCGCTCGCCGCCGCAGCCAACTACCTTACTGAGACCGGGTTGGAGCGCATCCATGCGTGGGAGTCCCTGCTCGGGCAGCGCCTGGTGGAGGGCTTGACCGGCATCCCCGGGGTGCGGGTGCTTGGTCCGGCTCCGGGCGTGGATCGGATAGGCCTCGCGTCCTTCGACGTCGAAGGCGTCCACGCCCACGACGTTGGGCAGTTCCTCGACAGCCGCGGCATCGCGGTGCGGGTGGGCCACCATTGTGCGCAGCCCCTGCACCGCCGTTTGGGCGTAACAGCCACGACCCGGGCCAGTACTTACCTGTACAACACCACCTCGGAAGTGGATTTTTTGCTCGCCGCCGTCAGTGAAGTCCGCGCCTATTTCGGCGCATAAAGGAAGAGTCCCATGAGCCTTGAACAGCTCTACCAACAAATCATTCTCGAGCACGCGAAACTTCGTCACGGCAGCGGCCTCGGCTCGGCTGCGCTCCCGCCGGGGTCAACGTCGGGCCAGTCGCACCAACTCAACCCGGTGTGCGGGGACGAAATCACCGTGCGCCTGGCCCTTTCCCACGGCAAGGTAGAACAACTGCGCTGGGACGGCGCGGGCTGCTCCATTTCCATGGCTTCAGCCTCGGTGCTCACCGATCTTGCCGAAGGGATGGAAATCGAAGCATTCCGGGAGATGATCGGCAGTTTCCGGGACGTGCTCCGCTCGCGCGGAAAGCTCGCCGCTGATCCGGAAATTCTTGGCGACGCGGCGGCCTTTGAAGGAGTCTCCAAATATGCTGCGCGGGTCAAATGCGCGATGCTCTCCTGGGTTGCCGCGGAGGAGTCCCTGGCCCGGGCGCTGCCTGACTGAAGCGCCTAAGGGCGGCCCATTCCGCGGTACGTCCACCCGGCAGCGCGCCATTTGGCAGGGTCCAGGACGTTCCGCCCGTCGAGTATCCGGCGCGAGGCGACCAGTGCGCCGGTCGTGTGCGGGTCCAGGTCCCGGTATTCCTTCCATTCAGTGAGCAGCAGCACTGCGTCGGCATGCTGGAGGGTGGATTCAAGATCAGACTCCATTTGCAGTTCCGGGAACCGCTTGGCGGCATTCGACAACGCCTGGGGATCGGTCACGGTCACCACTGCGCCCTGGAGTTGCAGCTGCGCGGCGGCGCTCAGCGCCGGAGAATCCCGGACATCATCACTCTCCGGCTTGAACGCGGCACCGAGCACTGCGATGCGCTGGCCCATCAGGGTGCCGCCGCAAAGTTCGCGGGTGACTTCCACAACGCGGGTTCGGCGCCGCATGTTGATGGCGTCCACTTCGCGCAGAAACGTCAAGGCCTGGTCCGCCCCGAGTTCGCCGGCCCTGGCCATAAAAGCCCTGATGTCCTTTGGCAGGCAGCCTCCGCCGAAGCCGATGCCGGCGTTCAGGAACTTCCGGCCGATCCGGTCATCCAGGCCGATGGCATCGGCCAGCCGGGTAACATCGGCCCCGGCGGCCTCACACACCTCGGCCATGGCGTTGATAAATGAAATCTTGGTTGCCAGGAACGAGTTGGCGGCCGTCTTGACCAGCTCAGCCGTGGCAAAATCCGTTATCAGCCTCGGTGTTCCGGTGGAGAGCGCCGTCTCGTAGACGTGATCCAGCACCCTGACGGCGGGGTGGTCTTCGTTGCCGTCCTCGACGCCGTAGACGAAGCGGTCCGGGCTCAGGGTATCTGATACGGCGTGGCCCTCACGGAGGAACTCCGGGTTCCACGCGAGATGTGCGTCCTTTTCCGCATCCTTGATGATTTCCGCCAGACGGGCAGCGGTCCCGACCGGGACGGTGGACTTCCCGGCCACCACATCGCCGGGGCTCAGCTGGCCCGCGAGCGAATGTACGGCAGCATCGACGAACTTAAGGTCCGCGGCGTTCTCACCGCGCTTTTGTGGCGTTCCGACGCAGATGAAGTGCACCTCGCAGCCGCGTGCCTCTTGTATATCCGTGGTGAACCGCAAGCGGCCCGACTGGGCAAGATCAACAAGGAGATCATCGAGTACCGGCTCATAAAACGGTGCCTTGCCTGCGGCCAGTGCGGAGATCTTTTTCTCGTCGAGATCGATTCCCACAACATCGTGCCCGAGCTTGGCCATACAGGCGGCATGGACGGCTCCCAGATAGCCGCAGCCGATAACGGAAATTCGCATTTGCAGATCCCTTTCATGGAGCAACGGAATTTACTCAGTTTTCCACAAAATTTGCCATTTCGAGACGTCACAGCCAACATTTCTTGACCTGTTCCCTAGCATTTAGGCGATTGTTGGAAAACCTTGGCTCCACGGTAATTCGCCGGCGTCCGGAAAGGGCGGGTTGCGGCCTCGGGTCAGGGGGCGGAGCGGTCCGGGCGAGCGCTGCCCCGATCGCGCCGCAGGGAAGGCAGACGGCGCGCGCCGGGACCGATTTTGTGCCAGAGCAGGTAGCTAAGGGCGCCGCCAAGGACTCCTCCGGCGGTGTTGGCGATGACATCGGAGAATGTCGGGAACCTGGCGGGCAGGAAGAGGAACTGGCCGAGTTCGATGGCCCCCGAGGTGATCAATGCGGCGGGCGCGGCGACCCACCAGCAACTGCGTCCGAGGATCCATACCAGCAGCACTCCGAGCGGGACAAACAGCAGGATGTTGGCAACGCTCTCGGCAAGGTCGTAGTTGATCCACTGCGGCGCTCCCCAGCTGTGGAGCTTACGCAATACCCGCGCGAGGAGGCCCGCGGCCGGGGCATCGACCGGGGAGGGCCAGAATGCGATCAGGGCCAACACGGCGAGATACGCGAACAGTTCCCGCTTGGCCAGCCGCTTGGATGGCATCGGCAATTCCCTTCGAGACCGAATCGATTCACAAAAAGTATGCCGCGTCCCACTGGGTCGCGTTGGCTGCGACGGTGCGCACAGCAGGTGGAACCTTACTCTAGTCCTGAGCAGGCCGCGGCGGAATGTGCCGCCGTGTATGCCGGACCGGATCGGGCCTTGCGCTCAGCCCAGCAGGCCGGCGATCCCGATGGCCGCCGTCGACGCGCCGAAGAGCAGCGAGATACTGACCAGGGCCACGTGCACGGTCAGGAACCGGGTGGCTTTGCCGTTGCCGTCGTGGGCCCGCGGGTCCTTAAGGACCCGGCGCAGGAAGGGCGGCCAGACCACAAGGGACCAGATGCCGGCGACGAGCAGGACGACGGCGGGAAACCCCGTCAGCGCCATCGGCTAGTGGCTTTCGAGCCAGGCCCGGGCCTGGGTGGACTGGATATTAAGAGCTTTGCCCACCATCGGCTCGGCCGCCTCGGCGATCTTGCCGCCCAGGAACGGGACCGAGGACGTGACTGTTCCGTCCAGCTCGATCCGGGTGCCGCCGCCGTCGGCGACGAGCCGCTGGACGGCCTTAACGTCCAACGGCGCGCCGGAGACTTTCAAGGTGATGTTGCTCAACCGGGACCCATCGGCCGCGGGGGCGTCCCAGGCCTCCAGCTGCGTCACCTTCAAGGTTTCGCCAACGAACTTCCGGGCAATATCCGGCATCCGGGTGGTCGGGATGGTCCGGACCGTAGTGGTGCTGAAGGCGCCGGCGGTGTCACCGTCCACGGTGAACGACTCAAGGGTGCCGCCGACAAGTTCACTTGTGTGGCGCAGGAAGTCCTGGTTCACGAACACAGCTGTGACGCTCTCGACGCTGTGCGGAAGGGTAGTGGATGCGCTCAATGCCATTGGGGGTCCTCCATTGGGGTGGAACTCGTCGTTTGGGCTCCAAACATCCTACGCGGTGTGACTTGCCGGCTTCGATTCCTCATCCTGGAGAGCCTTTGCCGCGGCCGTGATGTTTCGCGACATGGCAGGAAAGATCAGGCTGTGGAACGGCAGTACCGCGAGCCAGTACAGCCGCCCGCTGAGACCTTTCGGGAAGAAGATCGCCCGCTGCCGGTAACGGCTCCCGGTTCCCTCCTGCTCCACCGAGAGCTCCAGCCAGGCACGTCCCGGGACTTTCATTTCCGCCCGGAGCCGCAGGAGGCTGCCGCGTTCAACCCGCTCGGCCCGCCACCAGTCAACCGCTTCGCCTTCGGCCAGCAGGTGGGGGTGCCGGCGCCCGCGGCTGAGCCCGGCGCCGCCGGTGACGCTGTCGATCCAGCCCCGGACACTCCAGGCCAAGGGCATGGAGTACCAGCCGTTTTTACCGCCGATGCCCTCGATGATGGTCCAGACATGCTGTGGGGCCACGTCGCTGCTGAAGGTGCGGTCATCAAGGTACACACGGTGGCCGGCCCAATCAGGGTCACTGGGCAGCGGGTCCGCGTCGGCCCCGGCGTTGGACCACACGGTGGTCACCTGGCCGTCGCGCTCCCGTCCCAACGCCAGCGACACGGCTGAGCGGAAGTCGGTTAGTCCGCCGTCGGGCTGCGGGATGACGGCGTCGATGTCGTGTTCCCGGGAGACTGCGTCGTGTTGCAGCGATTCCACCAGCGGCAGCGACATCGACAACGGAATGGGTGTGGTCAACGCTACCCACATGCCGGCGAGCTTGGGCGCGGGAACCGGCAACGCCAGGACAAACCGCTTGGGCAGACCGGCTTCGGCGGCGTATTCCTGCATCATGCCCGCGTAGCTGAGGACCTGCCGGCAACCGATGTCGAAGGTCCGGTTGACCGGGCCCTTGAGCGAAGCCGCCCCGAGCAGGTAGTGCAGCACGTCGCGTACGGCGATCGCTTCGATTTTGTTGCGCACCCAGCTCGGGGCGGGCATCACCGGAAGCGCCTCGGACAGGTGGCGGATCATCTCGAAGGACGCCGAACCGGAGCCGATCACAACGCCTGCCTGAAAAACGACGGCGTCAACCGGACTGTCGAGGAAAACCTGGCCTACCGCCTCGCGGGACCTCATGTGGGTGGACAGCTCGACGTCGGAAGGGTGCAGGCCGCCGAGGTAGACGATCCGGTCCACGCCGGCCTCGACCGCGGCCTGCGCAGCGGTCCGGGCCATCGCTTTTTCTTTGGCTTCGAAACCCGCACCGCCGGCCATTGAGTGCACGAGGTAATAGAACACGTCGACGCCCTCCAGCGCAGCGCGCAGCGCAGCGCCGTCGTCAAGACTGCTTTGGATGACCTCGACGTCGGCCAGCCACGGCACGCCGGCGATTTTGGCCGGGGTCCGGACCAGGACCTTCACCCTGTGACCGGCTTCCAGCAGCCGGGGGACCAGCCGGCCGCCGATATAGCCGGTCGCACCGGTGACCAGCACCGTCTTCGCAGCGGTGATTGGCGCGGGTGTCTTCTGCTGGTTTTCGGGCATGCCGGTCATGCTGACTCCTTCTCGTCACTAAGCCATTCGGAGCGCCAGGCCGTTTGGACGGCCCGGTATTCAGCCAGCCTAGTCCGGGAGCCGGCACCGCTCTGTCCGGGCTGCCGCGACGGCTCGGTGCGGCGTGGTGTCCGGGCTGCGCGGTAGGCTGGAGGTACCCGGAATTCTCGCGAATTTCGGGTATTTGTGTTGCCTGCACCCCGTGATCCCTTCAGGAGCAACAGCTATGAGCCTCAACGGCCCCACTCTCACCGGTCTGCGCCGTGTCCTTGCCGAAGACCGGAACTACGCCCGCGTCCGCGCCGAAGCCGCCCGCGGTTTCGCGGACCGCAGCGAGGACTACCAGATCAGTGCCCCCGCCGGCCTGCGTTCCGCCCTGCTCGCGGAAATGGCTGACGGACTGGCCGCGGCCGGGACCAGCACCGAAACCCCGGCGGCCGGCAGCACCGATGGCAGCGGCCCCGAGCCCGTCGTCCTGGCCATCACCGCGACGGGCCGTGAAGCCGAGGACCTGACCGAGGCGCTGCGTGCCTTCCTCCCTGCCGACGCCGTCGCAGAGTTCCCCAGCTGGGAAACCCTCCCGCACGAACGGCTCTCGCCGCGCTCGGATACTGTGGGCCGGCGCCTGTCGGTACTGCGCCGGCTGGCACATCCCGAATCAACCACGGCCGGCAGGCTGCGCGTGGTAGTGGCCCCGGTCCGCGCCGTGGTCCAGCCAATCGTGGCAGGCTTGGGCGAACTGGCCCCTGTCACCCTGAAGGTCGGACAGGAGGTCCCTTTCAGCGACGTCGTCCGGAACCTGGCCGACGCCGCCTACGCCCGGGTGGACATGGTGACCCGCCGCGGTGAGTTCGCCGTCCGCGGCGGGATGCTTGACGTTTTCCCGCCCACCGAGGACCATCCCATCCGGGTGGAGTTCTTCGGCGACGAAGTAGACCAAATGCGTTGGTTTGCCGTCGCCGACCAGCGCTCGCTCACCGGGCCCGGGGTGCACCACCCCACCGAACTGCACGCCCCGCCGTGCCGCGAGATTCTGATCACCCCCGCCGTGATGTCCCGCGCCGCGACACTGAAATCGCAGCTCCCCGCCGCCGCTGACATGCTGGAAAAAATCGCCGGCGGCATCGCCGTCGAGGGTATGGAGTCCCTGGCCCCGGTGCTCGTGGACGCCATGGTGCCGTTCTTGGACCAGTTCCCGGCCGGTTCCATGGCGGTGGTGATCGAGCCCGAGAAGGTCAGGACCCGCGCCCATGACCTTGCAGCCACCAATGAGGAATTCCTTGAGGCAGCATGGTCCACCGCATCCGACGGCGGGACCGCGCCGCTCGATTTGAGCGCCGCGGCGTCCGAGGCGCTGCACTCGGCCAGTTTCCGCTCGCTCACGGAAACCCGTACCGCTGCCCTGGCACACGAGGTGTCCTGGTGGTCGATCACCTCGCTGGCCACCGACGAGGAATTGCTGCCCGACGTCGACGTGCTGAACCTGCACGCCCGCGAACCCCGCGGCTACCAGGGCGACGTCGCCGAAATGATGGACTTCATCGGCTCCCGGGTGCGCGGGCAGTGGCGGATCGTTGTGGTCACGGAAGGCCCCGGCCCTGCCCAGCGGCTCGCGGAACTCTTCCACGACCACAACATTCCCTGCGCCCGGGTCGACGCCCTGGACGAGGACCCCCAGGCAGGGCTGATCGAGGTGACAACGGCCGCCGTCGGACGCGGTTTTGTCCTGGACCCGCTCAAGGTTGCGCTGCTGACCGAGGCCGACCTGCTGGGCCGGACGTCCGCGGGGTCCACCAAGGACATGCGCCGGATGCCGTCCAAGCGGCGGAACGCCGTCGATCCGCTGCAGTTGGTGGCCGGTGACTCCGTAGTCCACGAACAACACGGCATCGGCCGGTTCGTGGAGCTGATCCAGCGCAAGGTGGCCGGCGGCGGCGACGGGGTGCGCGAGTACCTGGTGCTCGAATACGCGCCGTCCAAGCGCGGCGCCCCGGGCGACCGGCTTTTTGTCCCCACTGACCAGCTTGACCAGGTCACCCGCTACGTCGGCGGGGACACCCCGGCGCTGAGCAAGATGGGCGGCGCTGACTGGGCAAGCACCAAATCCAAGGCGCGCAAGGCGGTCAAGGAGATCGCCGGCGAGCTGATCCGGCTCTACTCGGCCCGGATGGCCTCCCGCGGGTACGCCTTCGGCGCGGACACCCCGTGGCAGCGCGAACTTGAGGAAGCGTTCCCGTATGTGGAGACCCCGGACCAGCTGACCACCATCAACGAGGTCAAGGCCGACATGGAGCGGGAGATCCCGATGGACCGGCTGATCTCCGGTGATGTTGGCTACGGCAAGACCGAGATAGCGGTGCGGGCGGCGTTTAAGGCCGTCCAGGACGGCAAGCAGGTGGCCGTACTGGTGCCGACGACGCTGCTTGCCCAGCAGCACTATGAAACGTTTACCGAGCGGTTCTCCGGCTTCCCGCTGGTGGTCAGGCCGCTGTCCCGTTTCCAGAGCGGCAAGGAAGCGAAGGAAACAGCCGAGGGCGTTAAGGTCGGTTCCGTGGACGTGGTGATCGGGACCCACCGGCTGCTCTCCAAGGACTTCGCGTTTAAGGACCTGGGCCTCGTGATCGTGGACGAGGAGCAGCGCTTCGGCGTCGAACACAAGGAGGCGCTCAAAAAGATGCGCACCAACGTGGACGTCCTGGCCATGAGCGCCACCCCGATTCCCCGGACCCTGGAGATGTCGTTGACGGGAATCCGCGAGACCTCGACGCTGGCCACCCCGCCGGAGGAACGCCACCCGGTCCTGACGTATGTCGGCCCGTACACGGACAAGCAGACGTCCGCAGCGATCCGCCGCGAGCTGATGCGCGAAGGCCAGGTGTTCCTGGTGCACAACCGGGTCTCCAGCATCGACCGCACCGCGGCGAAGATCCGCGAGCTTGTCCCGGAAGCCCGGGTGGAGGTGGCGCACGGGCAGATGTCCGAGAGCCGGCTTGAACAGATCATCGTGGACTTCTGGGAAAAACGCTTCGACGTGCTGGTCTGCACCACCATCATCGAGACCGGCCTGGACATCTCCAACGCCAACACGCTGATCGTGGACGGGGCGGACAAGTACGGGCTCTCGCAGCTGCACCAGCTGCGCGGACGGGTGGGCCGCGGCCGGGAACGGGCCTACGCATACTTCCTGTATCCCGTGGAAAAGCCGCTGGGCGAGGTGGCGCTGGAACGGCTCAAGGCCGTTGCCGCCCACAACGAGCTTGGCGCCGGCATGCAGCTGGCCATGAAGGACCTTGAGATCCGCGGGGCCGGCAACCTCCTGGGCGGGGAACAGTCCGGCCATATCCAGGGCGTTGGCTTCGACCTCTATATCCGCCTGGTCGGCGAGGCAGTCGCGGAATACCGCGGCGAGGCCGAGGAGAAAGCCGCGGAAATGAAGATCGAGCTGCCGGTCAATGCGCACCTGCCGCACGACTACGTGCCGGGCGAACGGCTGCGCCTCGAGGCATACCGGAAGCTCGCCGGGGCGATTACCTACGCGGCGATAGATGAGGTGCTCGCCGAGCTGGTGGACCGCTACGGCGAATTGCCGCTGCCGGCGACGAACCTGATCGACGTTGCCCGCTTCCGGGTGGGGGCCCGCGAGGCCGGGCTGTCCGACGTGGCCCTGCAGGGCAATTTCATCAAGTTCTCCCCGGCTCAGCTGCCGGAGTCCAAACTCATGCGGCTCACCCGGATGTACCCCGGAGCACAGTCCAAGCCGGCCCTGGACGCGGTGCTCATCCCGAAGCCGAAGACCGCCCGGATCGGCGGCCGGGACCTGCAGGACGCCGAGATCCTCGAATGGGCCAACGGCGTCATCCGCAACATCTTCTCCGACGCACCACTATCTGCCGCGCCGGCGGTGACGTAGCCGGTGATGGGAGGACACCACGCCGCGTCGGGAGCCGCGGCGTGGGTTGCCGTTGCGTCAACTGGCCCCTACGCGATGGGCTGGTATCCGCTGGATGCTACCGGGATCCTTATCGGCGGGATGGCGACGGCGGGAACAGCGCTTGTCTGCGACTGGGACCACCGCTCCAGCACTGTGGCGCACTCGCTGCCGCCGCTGTCGAACATAATCGCGGTCGGCATCGAGAACGTCTCCGGCGGGCACCGCCAGGGCACCCATTCGCTGCTCGGTGCGGCGTTTTTTGTACTGATCGCGGCGCTGGCCGGGCAACTCCAGCTTCAGACGGACTGGGGCCTGCTATCGGTGGGCGCCGGACTGCTGTGTATGTTTATGATCAATATCGCCGCGAAGGCGCTGAAGCTCTTCCCGAAGTACGGTTGGATCAGCAACTGGGTCTTCGCCCTCACGATGGCCGGGCTGGTGACTTGGTTCGCGCCGCACCAGTGGGGCTGGCTCCCGGTCTCGATGCTGACCGGCGTGCTGGTGCACATTGTCGGGGACATGATCACCACCGGGGGAGTGCCGCTGCTCTGGCCGATAGTGGTCAAACCGCCGAAGTTCCTGCGCAAACTGCCGCTGCTCAAGAACGTCTGGAGGGCCAACGGCGCGTTCTCCATCCCGCTGCTGGGCCGCGCCGGTTCACGCCGCGAATGGTTCATCCTGATCCCGGTCAGCGCCTATGCCATGATCGGGATGTTCGGCGCCGCGCTGGCCCTGGCCAGGGAGCACTGGCCCGCCGCGGCCGCGCTGGGCACCGGGCTCACCGAGAGCCTGATCGGGCTGCTTGCCGGGGCCTGACGGACACCTGGTTAAACGGCTGAAGCCCCGGAGATCCGGGGCTTCAGCCGTAAAAGTCCGGTGCTGCGTTAGTTTTCGCCGGCGGAGTCCGAGCGGCCAAGAATCGTCTGCGGGATCCAGAACGCCGCGGCGAACAGGACCAGGCAGGCGGCCATCGGCCACGGGTTGCCCAGCGTCAGGAAGTTCAGCGAGTACAGGGAACCGCCAAAGAGGACCATCATCAGGACAAACAAAATGATGGTGGAACCGAGGCTGTTCTCGTTCTGCGGCGTCTGCTGGGTCTTGGCGGTATTGCTGGACATTCGTTCGTTCCTCCTCGGCCCCGTAGGGCTCAAAACTGTGGCGGCTGCCGGAGCGGATCAGTACGCGGACGAACCCTGTTCACCGTTGACGATCGCGATTCCGGAGCTGGCGCCAATACGTGTTGCACCTGCAGCAATCATAGCCCGTGCATCGGCGAGCGAACGCACCCCGCCCGAGGCCTTGACTCCGAGGTCAGGGCCCACCGCGCGGCGCATCAGCGCGACGTCCGCAACGGTGGCGCCGCCACCGTTGAAGCCGGTGGAGGTCTTCACAAAATCGGCGCCGGCCTCGACGGCCGCTTCGCAGGCGAGCACCTTCTGGGCGTCGTCAAGCAGGGCGGTTTCGATGATGACCTTCAGGATCGCGCCGCCGTCATGCACTGCGGTGGCCACGGCCCGGATGTCATCGGCCAGGGCGCCCTTGTCGTTGGCCCGGGCCGCGGCAATGTTGATCACCATGTCGACTTCTTCGGCACCGTCCAGCACGGCGCCGCGGGCCTCAAAGGCCTTGACGTCGCTGGGGGTGGCACCGAGGGGGAAGCCGACGACTGAGCACGTGAGCACGTCTGTTCCCTTTAAGGCCTTTTTGACCGTCTTGACCCAGACCGGGTTGACGCACACAGACTTGAACCGATACTCGGCGGCCTCGGCACAGACCGAGAGGATCTCAGCTTCGCTGGCCTCCGGCTTGAGCAGGGTGTGGTCGATGTAGGAGGCAATGTTCGCGGCTTCGTCGCTCATGGTGGTCCCTTTCCTGGCGGGCCTGGGACTGGGATTTAGCCCCTGAGTTGTCCCTTCGGGGGCCTTGTGGGCCTGCAGACACCGCATTCTTCGTCGCTTCTCAGGTGTCCATCTTGCCACAACAGGACCGTCGCCCGCGGGCGTCCGCCCAGCCGGCCGGCAATGGTTCAGGCGGCCTCCGAGAGGAACTCCGGCAGGCCGTCCTGAAGCAGTTGCGAGGCGCACACGGAAGCGGCGGAGGAAGCGGCCACCAGCAGCCCCAAGCGCACGCCGTCGAACACTGCGGCGTCCCCGATGGCCCAGATTCCAGGCACGGACGTGCGGAAGTCGCGGCCGATGACGATGCCGCCGTGCCGTGCTGTGGTGAGCCCGGCACTGACCGCGAGGGCGTCACGGGCAATCGGTTCCTCGGCCAGAACCACCAGGTCCGCGGCCATCACGGAGCCGTCCTCGAACACAAGACCGCCGGCGGGGGGTGTGGAACCGGCAAGGTTGGGTACCACGGAGGCCGGACGCCGCGTGGTGCGGATGGGGCGGATACCACGGGCGCGCAACACAGCCTCGGCCTGACCCGCGGCGGTCCCGGTGCCAACCAGGATCCCCAGGGGCCTGCGGCCCAGGACGCGGGTGATATCCCTGACGGCCTCGCCCAGCCGGGCCGCGTCATCGATGGTGGCGTAGTTCAGGCACCGGCCCTCACCTGGGAGCGGGGCGCCGACGGGCGAGGACCCGGTCGCGATCACCAGGTGGTCGTAGTTGAATTCCAGGCCATCCGAGGTCGTGACGCAGCGGCTGTCCGGGTCGATGTAGCTCGCCGGCTGGCCAAGCCGCACGGAAACCTGCGGGAGGGCCGCGAGTTCCAGCAACTGCCCGGAAGCATCATCTCGATTGCTCAGCACTGTAATCCCGCCGGCGAACGGGGTCCGTGTGAGCTGGCGGACCAGGGCCTGCGCGGCGGGGCCGGCGCCGGCAATAACGATCCGGGGCCGGGCAGCTGACGGAGCAGGAACGGGGGAACTGGCGGACATGGTGAGGCCCTTTCGATGGCGGCCGGTGGTGTGGCCGGAGTCCTTGATGGTCCCCAGCCTAGGCGGGCGATCTTTCCGGGGTGTTTCACCGGTGTTGCCGGATTTTGGGGTTCCGTTTCCCAATGTTTACCAGCCGGTAATGGCGTGCGTCACACGCCGATCCGGTAGCCGCGCTTCACCACGGTTTCCACCAGCCGGCCATCGGGCAGGGCGGAGCGCAGTCTGCTGACGGTCATGTCCAGGGCGTGCACGGAACCGTGGAGTCCCAACAGCTCGGAGAGTGACTCGCGGGACAGCACAGCGCCGCCGGCGCCCAGCAGCGCCCGCAGCAGCAGCAGCTGGGCCGGAGTCAGCTCGACCGGACCACCATCGATCCGCAGGGAGCGGCCGCGGAGTTCCACCCGGCCCGAGACGGTATCCAGGCGGCGGACGTGGTTGAGGGCAAGGTGCTCCACCACGAGCCGGATCAGGGCGCCCAGCCGGAACCGGTCCGGGACCAGCGGCTGCAGCCCGGCATCGATCAGCGGCTGCGCCGTAATGGGACCGACCACTGCGGTGGCGACAGTGGTCTTCAGGCTCGCCACGAGTTCCCTGTAAACGCCCATCTCGTGCGCCGTGCTCCACATGGCATCCACGGCCTGGGGCGAGGCGGCGCTGATTGCCGGGCACCAGGTGGCATTGTTCCGCACGGCAACCGGCGAGGTGTTTGCGGTCGGCCACGAGGACCCAGCCACCGGGGCGCACGTGATGGCCCGCGGGATAACCGGCTCCCGCGGGATGCGCCACACGCTCGCTTCACCGCTGCACAAGGAGGTCTATGACCTCGCAACGGGGGAGTGCCTGGGCAAGCCGGGCCTTCGGCTCCCGACCTTCGGTACCCGGATTGTGGGCGGGTGCATTGAGGTCGAGCTGTAGCCCCGGAGGCTACAACCCGAGCGCCTCGCGGACATCTGCCAGCACGCCGTCAAGCGCGGCGCGTGCCTCGTGCCGCGCTGCGGGCAGCTCGGCGGCCGATCCGACGTTGCGGATGACCTCCAGGTAGCACTTGAGCTTCGGCTCTGTGCCGCTGGGGCGGATGATGATGCGGCTGAGGTCCTTCGTCAGGTACAGCAGGCCGTCGGTGGGCGGCAGCTGATCGCTGCCGTCCGCGAGGTCCGTGATGGATTCGACTGCGGAGCCGCCAAAGGACTCCGGCGGGCTGACGCGCAGCCGGTTCATCATGGCGTCCAGCAGGCCCAGGTCTGCGACCCGGATGCTGAGCTGGTCGCTCGCATGGAGCCCGTGCACCAGGTAAAGCTCGTCGAGGGTGTCGAAGATGGTTTTGCCCTGCGCCTTGGCCGCGGCCGCGAATTCCGCGATCAGTACCGCCGCCGAGATCCCGTCTTTGTCCCGGACCAGGTCGGGGGCGACGCAGTAACCCAGCGCCTCTTCGTAGCCATACAGCAGGCCGGGAACGCGGGCGATCCACTTGAAGCCGGTGAGGGTTTCCTCGTGGGCGTAGCCTGACGCAGCCGCGATCCGTGCCAGCAGCCGCGAGGACACGATCGAATTAGCGAAAACACCTGCCGTGGTTTCGGTGCTGCCGGCGGCTGCCAGCCGGGCCACGATGTGCGCGCCGAGCAGCGCGCCGACCTCGTCGCCGCGCAGCATCCGCCAGGATCCGGTATCGGGGTCCTTGGCAGCAACCGCTGCGCGGTCCGCGTCGGGGTCGTTGGCGATCACGATGTCCGCATCCTCCCGGGCCGCGGTCTCGAGGGCCAGGTCCAGGGCGCCGGGCTCTTCGGGGTTGGGGAAGTTCACGGTGGGGAAGTCCGGGTCCGGCTCGGCCTGTTCGCTCACCACCGTAACGTTGGCAAAACCGGCCGCGTGCAGCACCGCGACGGCGGTTTTGCCGCCCACCCCGTGCATCGGGGTCAGGACGATGTTGAGGTCGCGGGCCGGAAAGTCCGCCGGCATGGCCAGTGCCGCGGCGGCGGCCTCGTAGCTGGCAACGATGGACGGATCCAGCACGGTCCATCCCGCCGTGGCGAGGGCGACGCCGGACAGCCCGCTGACCGCATCGATTTTGGCTGCGATCAGGGCGTCGTAGGGCGCCACGATCTGCGCGCCGCGGCCGCTCTCCTCGACGGCGTGCCGGCCGAGGTACACCTTGTAACCGTTGTCCTGCGGCGGGTTGTGGCTGGCGGTCACCATCACACCGCCGTCGCACTCCAGCGCCCGGACCGCGTAGGCGAGCAGCGGGGTGGGCAGGGCTGACGGCATCAGGAAGGTGTTAATGCCGGCAGCGACGAGGATTGCGGCGGTTTCTTCCGCGAAGACATCCGAGTTGTGCCGTGCGTCGTAGCCGACGACGGCGCGTGGCCGGGTGCCGGGGGCGGCGTGGGCGACCGTGCCGGTCAGGAAGGCCGCGAAGCCTGCTGCGGCGCGGCGGACCACCATGCGGTTCATCCGGTTCGGGCCGGGCCCGAGGGCCGCGCGTAGGCCGGCGGTGCCGAACTGCAAGGTTCCGCTGAAACTGTCCGCGAGCTCCTGGCGGGCCGACGCGGCGCCGTCGTCGGCGAGGCGGATCAGTTCGGTCAGGGTGGCGGCGGTGGCGGGATCAGGGTCCTGGGTGGCCCAAGCCCGGGCGTCGCTCAGCAGTCGGGCGAGTTCGGCATCAGAAGACGTCATAGCAACCAAACTAGCCGCATTAGCGGCGGATGCCTTCCCGACAAGCGAGAGTCCCCTGAAAGATCGATCACAACCGGCTGGTGCTCCGGGCCTTGACAGCTATTTTTCCGGACACGTAGCGTCTGGAACATGAAGATGGGCCGGGGGGTGGAATGGGCCGTTCACAGCTGCGTTAACATGGCTTGGACACCGGCCGGCGAGGCGGTTAACAGTGCCCGGTTGGCGGAGTATTACAGCCTTCCGGGTGCGTATCTGAACAAGCAGCTCCAGGCGCTGGTCCGGGCCGGTATCCTTGTTTCCGTTTCCGGCCCGCGTGGCGGGTTCCACCTGGCGCGCAGGCCGGAAAACGTTACAGTCCTCGATATCGTGCTTGCCCTGGAAGGTGCCGGTCCGGTGTTCCGTTGCGAAGGCATCATGGCAAGCGTCCCGGATGCCGACATGGAGCGCAACGTTGTCCGGACCTGCCTGATCTCCCAGACCATGCGCCAGGCCGAACTCGCCTGGCGGCAGGCCCTGGCGCGGCAGACCATAGCCGGGATAGCGGACTCGATGGATCGGCGTTTCCCGCAGGACAGGCGGAAGGCGCTGCGCTACCTTGCCGTGGGGAGCTGAGCCCTTAGAGCTTGGCGATGATCTCGGCGAGCAGTTTGGAGATCCGTGGTCCGGCTGCCTGTCCCGCTTCGAGGACTTCCCCGTGGCTCAGGGGCAACGGGCTGATGCCGGCGGCGAGATTGGTGACGAGCGAAATGCCGAACACCTCCATGCCCGCATGCCGGCCGGCGATGGCTTCCAGGGCGGTGGACATGCCCACCAGGTCCGCGCCGATCCGCTTGGCGTACTGCACTTCGGCCGGGGTTTCGTAGTGCGGGCCGGTGAACTGGGCATAGATGCCTTCGTCCAGCGTGGGGTCGACTTCGCGGGCCAGGCCACGGATCCGTGCGGAGTACAGGTCGGTGAGGTCCACGAACGTGGCCCCTTCGAGCGGTGAGGTGGCTGTGAGGTTGATGTGGTCGCTGATCAGCACGGGAGTGCCGGGCGTCCAGTCCTCGTTGAGGCCGCCGCAGCCGTTGGTCAGGACGAGGGTTTTGCAGCCGGCCGCGGCGGCGGTGCGCACCCCGTGGACGACGGCGCGGACGCCCTTGCCCTCGTAGTAGTGGGTGCGTGCGCCCAGGACCAGCGCGCGTTTGCCCTCCGTGGTCAGCACGGAGCGGATGGTGCCAACGTGGCCCACCACCGAGGGGGAGGAGAAGCCGGGGACTTCGTCGGCGGAGAGTGTCGCCGTGGTTTCGCCGATCAGTTCCGCGGCGTCGCCCCAACCCGAACCGAGCACCAGCGCGACGTCGTGGGCGTCGACGCCCGTCTCCTCGGCGATGTAGTCGGCGGCGGCGCGGGCGGCGTCGAAGGGGTCTGTGTTCAGGAATTCTGTTGTACTCACCCTCATAAGTTATCCTGCCGGCCGGGTACTGCCCAGCGCCGCGCGCTGTGTTGTGGGCTGTTCTGGGCGGGCGGGATTCTTGGTGGTGACGGTCCGGATGGTGGACAATGGCTGATTGTGACTACGCATCCCGATTTCAGCTCACCCCGTATCGCAATCCTGGGCGGAGGGCCCGGCGGCTACGAAGCAGCCATGGTTGCAGCGTCCCTGGGCGCACAGGTGACCATCATTGAACGTGCGGGGCTCGGCGGCTCAGCGGTGCTCACCGACGTTGTTCCGTCCAAGACCCTGATTGCGACGGCGGACCTGATGACCCGGGTCGGCGAGGCCGGTGAGCTCGGCGTCAAGTTCGACGTCGACGGCGGAGACTGCACCCCGACGATGCGCGCGGACCTCAAACACATCAATGACCGCTTGCTGCGGCTGGCCCGGCAGCAGTCCACCGATATCCAGCGCGGCCTGGAAAACCAGGGCGTCCGGATCATGCTGGGATCCGGCAAAATGCTGGACAACCACACCATCGAGGTTCTCACCGTCGACGGCACCGAGACCATCGAAGCGGACGCGATCCTGCTCGCCGTCGGGGCACACCCCAGGGAGTTGCCCACCGCCCGGCCGGACGGCGAGCGGATCCTGAATTGGGCGCAGATTTACAACATGGATGAGCTGCCCGAGGACCTGATTGTGGTGGGCTCCGGTGTCACCGGCGCCGAGTTCGCCTCCGCCTACAACGGGCTCGGGTCCAAAGTCACCCTGATTTCCAGCCGCGACCGGGTGCTGCCCGGCTCGGACACCGATGCCGCCGAGGTGCTGGAAGGCGTCTTCGAACGCCGCGGCGTCAAGGTCCTCTCCCAGGTCCGCGCAGAGTCCGTCGAGCGCACCGCGGACGGCGTTATCGTCACCCTCGGAGACGGCTCCCAGGTCACCGGCAGCCACTGCCTGGTCGCCGTCGGCTCCATCCCGAACACCGCAGGGATCGGCCTCGAGGAGGCGGGCGTCGCGCTCACCGGGAGCGGGCACATCAAGGTAGACGGCGTCTCCCGCACCACAGCGCCGAACATTTACGCCGCCGGCGACTGCACCGGTGTGCTGGCGCTCGCGTCCGTCGCCGCGATGCAGGGCCGGATTGCTATCGCGCACTTCCTGGGCGACAGTGTGGCCCCGCTCAAGCTGCACCAGGTGGCCTCCAACATCTTCACCTCGCCCGAGATCGCCAACGTGGGTGTGTCCGAGGCCGAGATTGAATCGGGCAAATACCAGGCCGACGTCGTGAAGCTCTCGCTGCGCAGCAACGCGCGCGCCAAGATGCGCAACCACCGGGACGGTTTTATCAAAATCTTCGCGCGCAAGGGTTCCGGCACCGTCATCGGCGGTGTTGTGGTGGGTCCGAACGCTTCCGAGCTGATTTTTGCGATCTCCCTCGCGGTCACCCAGAAAATGCACGTCGACGACGTCGCCAGCACCTTCACCGTCTACCCGTCGCTGAGCGGGTCGATCTCCGAAGCCGCCCGGCGCCTGCACGTCCACATGTAGTCTGCGGCGGCTCAGGAGCAGGCGTAAGGCGGGACCGTGTCCCCGGCACCGAAAGGCTGGAACCAGTGCTCGAAGCCCAGTTGGTCGGCGTCGTCCTCCAGGACGGCGAGGCCCTCTGAGTACAGCGCTGCACTGTCCGCGTCCGCCAGCAGGACTTCATCAACCTGTGCCCGCCAGTCGGCCGGGAGGTCGAGTTCGTAGATATCCTCGGTGATCTCCGCCTGGTCGAGCAGGCAGCGGACGGCGAGTTCGGCGGCAAGGCACCCGGGTGCGGTCCAGCCACGGACCAGTGAGGCTGTTACGTCGGCGGCGACGACGATGAACTTCTGGGTGAACTTAGCGTCGTAGCTGGACGCAAACTGTGGCGGCAGCGAGGACAGCACGGAGGTCCCGGCGATTTCGGACGCCGTGACGGACTGCAGCTGGCTCAGGTTACCCAGGTCGCGGAAGAGCTGGTCGATCAGGATGCTGGAGGAATTCCACAAGAGACCGGCGAGAAGTCGGGCCTGTTGCACTTGTTGCCCGCGGTCCTCTGGCCCGAGGGCTACCATTTCAGCCAAGTCTTCCGGGTCAAACTGGAGCCGCTGTTCCGGCGTCATGTCCGCCGGATGTGGGTCCAGGCCCAGCAATTCCAGGCTCAGCCCGGTCAGCTTGTCGGCGTCGGTCAGGAGTTCTTCGGTGATGTCGTCGTCGTCGGCGCTCATGGCCCCGATGCTACCGGGCTTCCGGCCGATGCCCGATTCCCGTGACGCGGAAGCCGATAACGGGCCGCGGCTGGCCTGATGCCGTCTGGACCCGGAACGAGGGCCGCTGACTGCCGGCGAACCGAACCCGAGGCCAGCGTTGAAGCCCTTCGGCATGCTGCTAATGTGACGGCGTCTCAATCGCATCATTCTTAATTTCCCGGGGGAAAATATGCTCGATTTTTCAAAAGCTTCGCCGCGCACGAAGTTCGGTTGGCGCCCGACGGTCCTGTTTTGGGTCGTTGCGGTCGTTGTGTTCCTTCTGGCCCTCCTATTCGCCGCTGCAGGAGGCTTTGGTGCCGTCCTGATCCTCCTGGGCCTCATTGCCGTGGTGACCGGACTCTACGCGCTGTTGTTCAAGCGGCGATCGTGGGTAGGCATTCCGCACCGCAAGAGCGCACTGCTGGTTGCCGGCTCGGGAATTGCCCTTTTCATCGTCGGTGGCATTGTTGGCGGAGCGACGGCTTCGTCGACGGGCAACCAAAGCAGGTCTTCACTGGTTTCTCCGCAAGCATCCGCGAACGCGACGCCGACGCCGACGCCGACAGCCACGAATCCGGCGAAGTCGGCCTGCCTGACGGTCAACGAGACTAAAAGCTACAACGGCGATGTCTTTGTTTGCACGATGGGCGCGGATCAGCGTCTGGTGTGGTTGTCGGAAGCGGAGTCAAAGAAGATCGTTGCAAAGGCTGCCGCCGATAAGTTGGCAGCGGAGAAGGCTGCTGCGGACCAGTTGGCAGCGGAGAAGGCTGCTGCAGACAAGGCAGCGGCGGAGAAGGCTGCTGCAGACAAGGCAGCGGCTGACAAAGTTGCTGCCGACAAGGCAGCGGCGGATAAGGCTGCGGCAGACGCTGCCGCCCGACGGGCCCCCGCTCCCGCTCCTGCGGCTCCTCCGGTGGTCCCTGCAGTCCCCGCGGTACCCGCTCCGGTCGGGGGCACGATCATCTGCAAGGACGGTTACATCTGGCCCAGCGCCACGCGGCAGGGAGCATGCAGCAGGCACGGTGGCATCAGGAACTAAACCACAGCTGAAGTGCTGGACGGCATTCTGAATGAGAATGCCGGGGGTCTTTAGGCGCCCGGCATTCTCGTCTCCAAGTCAACTAGGCCAGGAGTGTGGTGGCGGTTGGGACGGCGAGCTGTGCGACGGCGGCGCCGAGGTTTCCGCCGCCGGCGTTTAGCCCCAGCGCCCAGCCCTTTTCGTGGGCCGGATGGAAGAAGGTGATATTGGCTATCGAGCTGGCGAAGTTGCCCCCCGCCGAAGCCGGCCAGCGCTGCCACGAAGAGCATGGTGCCGAAGGGGGTCTCCGGGTTGGAGACGCACAGGGCCAGGCCAGTTGAGGGGATGAGCAGCAGCAGGGCCGGGCCGATGGTCCAGTTGCGGCCGCCGAAGCGCGGACCATAAGGCATAGGGATCCCGGGGGTGGCGCCGACCAGGCTCGGCATGGAAATGAGCCAGATGATTTCCGAGGTGGTGAAGGTGAAGCCGGCCGCCGGCAGTAAGGTAAGCCGCGTTTCCGGGAGCCTCGCCGTTTGTTAACGTGCTGTGACGTTTGGCTATCGGCGCGTTTGTAACGGTGTTAGGGGTGGCGTGGGGCGTAGTGTGATGAGCACCACGTGAGACGAATCCCGGTGTCCAAATAGTGGAACACTTGTCCATTGGATGGACTGTTGGAACTATCATGTAATCCTACTTATCCCCATCCGGGCGGTCTCAATCATCACCGGTCCGGTCTTTATGAAAGCGCTACTACATGTCATCCACTGCCACTTCCGCAGAGCAGGGGTCCGCCAAGCCGGTGAACTCGCGCGGCCGCGTTATCGTCGCCAGCCTGATCGGGACCACCGTCGAGTTCTACGACTTCTACGTGTACGCCACCGCCGCCGTGCTCGTGTTCCCCAAACTGTTCTTCCCCGGTCAAAACGAGACCACCCAGCTGTTGAGCTCCTTCGCTGTCTTCGGCGTCGCGTTCGTTGCCCGGCCGCTCGGGTCCGTGATCTTTGGCCACTTCGGTGACAAGTTTGGCCGCAAGGGCACCCTGGTCGCCTCGCTGCTGACCATGGGTATCGCCACCTTCCTGATCGGCTGCCTGCCAACGGCGACCGTTCCCGGCTGGACCTTCTGGGCGCCTGCCCTGCTGGTTGTTATGCGCTTCGCCCAGGGGCTGGCCCTCGGCGGGGAATGGAGCGGCGCGGCGCTGCTGGCGACCGAGAACGCGCCGGTGAACAAGCGTGCCATCTACGGCACGTTCCCGCAGCTGGGTGCCCCGATCGGCTTTATCATCGCTAACGTGATCTTCCTGGTGTTCAGCTACACCCTGACGCCGGCCGCCTTCGAGGCGTGGGGCTGGCGCGTGCCGTTCCTGCTCAGCGCCGTGATGGTGATCATCGGCCTTTACGTCCGGCTCAAACTGATCGAAACCCCGGCGTTCACCAAGGTCCTGGAATCCAAAGAAGTTGCCAAGCTGCCGCTGGCCCGGGTCTTTAAGTCGAGCTGGCGCCAGCTGATTCTCGGGACGTTTATTATGCTCGCCACCTACGTGTTGTTCTACCTGATGACCACCTACACCTTGACCTACGGCACCCGCGCCTCCAGCCTTGAAACCGCCAAGGCCGCAGCCGAGAAGGCCGGCAAGCCGATGACGGAGGCCGCTGCAGCAGCGTTCGTCCCCGGCCTGGGCTACACCCGCAACGACTTCCTGTGGATGCTGATTGCCGGCGTCGTATTCTTCGGCATCTTCACACTGGTTTCCGGGCCGCTGGCCGAAAAGTACGGCCGCCGCAAGATGCTTATCGTCGTCACCGCCGGCATCTTCGTTTTCGGCCTGCTTTTTGTCCCGCTGTTCAGTGCCGGCTTCGTGGGCACCATGGCGCTGCTGATCATCGGCTTTTCGCTGATGGGGTTGACCTTCGGGCCGATGGGTGCGCTGCTGCCGGAGCTGTTCCCGACGAACGTGCGGTACACGGGCTCCGCCATCAGCTACAACTTCTCCAGCATCCTCGGTGCCGCGGTGGCCCCGTTCATCGCTGTCTGGTTGTGGGAATTGGCGAAGGGCAGCCCAGTGCTGGTCGGCATCTACCTTGCCGCCATGTCCGTGCTGACGCTGATCGCACTCTTCGTCAGCAAGGAAACCCGCGACCTGGAGTACACCAACAACGTCTCCTAATCCTCGATCCCAGGCCCGCTCCCTGGCCTGGTAGGGAGCGGAAATGCCCGGCGTGTTCACCGAACACGCCGGGCATTTCGGTGTCGCGGCGCTCCCGCAGGTCCGGTCGGGAAGGGCCCGGCGCTCCCGCAGGTCCGGTCGGGAAGGGGCCGACGCTCCCGCAGGTCCGGTCGGGAAGGGGCCGACGCTCCCGCAGGTCGATTCCGAGGATGCGGGAGGGTTGTTCGGATGGCGGCAGGATCTGCGGGAGGGTTGTTAGGGGCAGGCTAGCGGGAGTAGCGCTCCACGAAGTTTCGCAGGATCTGCATCGGTTCCGTGACGGTGGACCGCCTGACCTCCGCCAGCAGCGTTTCGGCCGAATCCGGCGGGAAGTACCCGGCATGGCGGTAGATATCGATCCGGGTCGCCAACCCGTCAACATCGAGCTCGGGGTGGAACTGGGTGGCGTACAGGTTGGTTTTAATCCGGAACATGTGCACCGGGCAGGCGGCGGAGCTGGCCAGAAGCACCGCGTGGGGAGGAAGGAGGGTGCAGGCTTCCTTGTGGCCGGTGAAGGCCGTGAAGCTCTCCGGCAGACCCCGCAGCAGGGGATCCACCAGGCCTTCCGCACTCAGCTTGATGCTCACACCGGCCAGCCCCTCGCCGTAAGTGCGGTCAATCACGGCGCCCTGGTGCCGGCCGAGCGTACCCACGCCGTAACAGGCACCGAGGAACGGGAAATCCAAAGGCACGATCCGGTCGAGCAGGGCCGCGAGTTCACGCTCCACCCGGTGCTGGACGTCGCTTTTTTGCCCGGCAGGATCACTGGAGGTGAACGGACTCCCTCCTACGATCACCCCCGAGTAATCGGACAGGTCCAGTGGGGGCAGCGGCGCGGCTTCCATCCGAATGCGCGTCAGCTGCGCGGGTTCGAGGCCGCCGTAGCGCAGGTAGGCTTCGTATTCATCCTCGGCGGCGGCGTCCTCGGCCCGGGACGCGAGGAGCAGGAAAGGTTTCACAGACCAAGTCTGCACGGGCGGAAGAGCGCTGCGCCAGAGGCGCGCCTGCGTCCTGCCCGTGCAGCAGTGGCCGGGAAGCTACTGGCCGGCTGCGTCCTCGATCAGAGCGATGATGGCGCCGGCGGAGACCGTCTCGCCGGCGGACGCTGTCAGTCCGATCACGATGCCGGCGCGGTGCGCTGTGAGCGGCTGTTCCATCTTCATGGCCTCGAGCACCACAACAAGGTCACCCTCGGCCACAAGGTCCCCCTCGCCGACAGCTACCTTCACGATGGTTCCCTGCATGGGGGACGTCAGGGCGTTGCCGCCGGCCGCCGCGACGGCCCCGCCGGCGCGCGAACGCTTCTTCGCCTTAGCCGGTTTAGCGGCGCCGCCGCCGGTACCCAACGACGCAGGGAGGACGACCTCAAGGCGTTTGCCGCCGACCTCGACGACGACGCGCTGGCGTTCGACGGCGTCGGGCGCTTCAGCCTCGGTGCCGGTCGGCGTCCACGCGGGGATGTCATTGACGAACGCCGTCTCGATCCAGCGGGTGTGGACCTTGAACGGGCCCTCGGCGGGGGCGAAATCCGGGTTGGTGACGACGGCGAGGTCAAACGGGATGACGGTGGGGATTCCCTCAACCACCATCTCTTCGAGGGCGCGGCGGGCGCGCTGCAGGGCCTGCGGGCGGGTGGCGCCGGTGATGATCAGCTTGGAGAGCATCGAGTCGAAGTTGCCGCTGATGACATCCCCCTGCTCCACCCCGGAGTCGATCCGGACGCCGGGTCCGGTCGGGTTCAACAGCCGGGTGATGGTGCCGGGGGCGGGCATAAAGCTCCGGCCCGGATCCTCGCCGGTGATGCGGAACTCGATCGAGTGGCCGCGGATCTCCGGGTCCCCGTAGCCGAGTTCCTCGCCGCGGGCCAGCCGGAACTGCTCGCGGACAAGGTCAATGCCGGTGACTTCCTCGGAGACGCAGTGCTCTACCTGGAGTCGGGTGTTGACCTCGAGGAAGGAGATGGTGCCGTCTTGGCCCACGAGGAACTCGCAGGTGCCGGCGCCAAGGTAGCCGGCCTCCTTGAGGATGGCTTTGGAGGATTCGTAGAGCCGGCGGTTCTGCTCCTCGGTGAGGAACGGGGCCGGTGCCTCCTCGACGAGCTTCTGGTTGCGGCGCTGCAACGAGCAGTCACGGGTGGAGACCACCACGACGTTGCCGTGCGCGTCGGCGAGGCACTGGGTCTCGACGTGCCGCGGGGCGTCCAGGAAGCGCTCAATAAAGCATTCGCCGCGGCCGAAGGCGGCGACAGCCTCGCGGACGGCCGACTCGAAGAGTTCGGGGATTTCCTCTCGGGTGCGGGCCACCTTGATGCCGCGCCCGCCGCCGCCAAAGGCTGCTTTGATGGCGATCGGCAAGCCGAACTTGTCCACAAACTCAAGGATTTCCTCGGCCGACTCCACCGGGTCGGCGGTGCCGGGAACCTGCGGTGCGCCGACCTTTTCGGCGATGTGGCGGGCCTGGACCTTGTCGCCCAGGGCGGCGATCGCGGCGGGGGAGGGCCCGATCCAGGTGATGCCGGCGTCGATCACCTTGGCGGCGAACTCGGCGTTCTCGGCGAGGAAGCCGTAGCCGGGGTGGATGGCGTCGGCGCCGGAGCGGTGGGCCACCTCGATCAGCTTGTCCATCACGAGGTAGGACTCGGCGGCGGTGTTGCCGCCCAGGGCGTAGGCCTCATCAGCAAGCTTTACGTGCAGGGCGTCGCGGTCCGGGTCCGCGTAGACCGCTACGGAGGCGATGCCTTCATCGCGGGCGGCGCGGATGATACGCACCGCGATTTCGCCGCGGTTGGCGATCAGCACCTTGCTCAGGGGGTGGGTTACTACGGCGGTGCCTTCTTGGGCTGATCGCTGCACGGGATTTGCGGACTGCTCCGAATTTGCTGACAAGGCGTCTCCTTCTTTCCTTCAGGGAGCCTAGCGCGGTTTTGTGGGTTCCGCCGATATTACTTGCGGATTCCGCGGGTAAAGCCCCTTGCCTTTGTAGGGTTGCTACAAGTGCGTGCGAATTAGCTCACTCGGCCCGGAGGAGGGCGGGATCGGCGGCACCGCTGGTCCACAATTCGGTGATGCCTACTTTCGCCTGTCCCAGCAGCCCGCGGAGGGTGGAAATGGACAGCCCGACGACGGCGTGCGGGTCCCCGTCGACCTTGCGGATGAACGCCCCGCCGTAGCCGTCGATCGTGAAGGAGCCGGCGCACTGCAGCGGCTCCCCGGTGGCGATGTAGGTGTCGATTTCCTCGGGGGTCATCTCCATAAAGTGGACTTCGGCGGAGGTGACGTGCCCGAGGGTGGCGCCGGAGCCGGCGGCCCGGGACTCGTCGGTGCCCTCGGTGTCCCGGCAGTCAACGAGCCAGTGCCCGGTGTGCAGGACGCCTTTGCCGCCGCTCATCCGGAGCATCCGCTCCCTGGCGACGTCGGCCGTGTAGGGCTTGCCGTGCGCCTCGCCGTCGAACTCAAACACGGAATCGCAGCCGATCACCAGCGCGCCGTCGGCTTCGGGCAGGGAGGCGACGGCCTCGGCCTTGGCGCGGGCGAGCAGCAGCGCGGTATCGTGCGGGTCCGTGACGCCGTAGCGGGCCTGGACGGCATCCTCGTCGACGTCCGAGACGAGGATCTCGTGCCGGATTCCGGCGTCGGTGAGCAGCTTGGTTCGGGCGGGGGACTGGGAGGCAAGAATGAGGCGGGTCACCGCTCCAGCCTAGTTCGTTGTGCCGGTAGTCGAGGTGACCTAATGTCCGAGGCCACTGGGAAAGTTCGTTCATAAAGGGGAATCAAGGACCGGAAGGGAACCTTCGCTGCGTGCTGGCGATGTCCGGCCGCGCGCTTCAGGAGATTAGTTTGCCCGAGAGCAGTACACGGCGGATCGAACTGAATTGGCGGGTGGCGGAGCTGGCCTTCGAAGCGGTTGGCCGGCTTCTATAGGCGTTCAATAATGTCGTAGCCCTGCGGAACACTTGACCTATGGACGGTTATGGGTCGACCGCGGCGGTTCCGGCAGCAATGGGGTGCACCTGCGCCTTTGGCTGCGGGAAGAAGCCGGGAACGGAAGAGGCAGCCATGGCTTTCGGGAGCGACGTGCCTGTGCCGGACGCTGCCTGGCTAATTGCTGAAATCCGGTCCCTGGAGGACCAAAAGTCCGCCCTGGCCGCCCGTCAGGCCCGGCTGTCCGTCGCTTTCGATCTGCTCCAGCGCCGCGAACAGTCGGACGCCGGGATGCCGGCCGCGGAGCTCGGTGCCGGGGTCGGGGCGCAGATCGCCCTCGCCCGCCGCGAATCACCCGCCAAAGGCAGCCGGCTTTTAGGGTTGGCGAAGGCCCTGGTCACCGAAATGCCCCACACCTTGGCCGCGCTGGAGGCGGGGCAGCTCAACGAATGGCGCGCCACCCTCCTCGTGCGTGAAACCGCGTGCCTGTGCGCCGACGGCCGCTGCGCCGTGGATGAGGAACTGGCGCCGGACACCGGAACCTTCGACGGCGCCGGAGACCGTGCGCTCGTCGCCGCGGCCCGCACCGCGGCCTACCGGCGCGACCCCCGCTCCGTCACCGGCCGTGCCAGCCACGCCGCCGCCGAACGCCACGTTAGCCTCCGCCCGGCCCCGGACACCATGTGTTATCTGACCGCCCTGCTCCCTGTCACCGAGGGCGTGGCTGTCCACGCAGCCCTGAGCAGGAATGCAGACAGCCTTCGCGCCGGCGGGGACCCCCGGACCCGTGGCCAGCTCATGGCGGATGCCCTTGTGGAGCGCACCACTGGAACCCCAGGGGGTATCAGCGGCATCGAGATCCAACTCGTGATGACCGACCGCACCCTCTTCCAGGCCGACAGCGAACCCGCCCGCCTCCCCGGCTACGGCATCGTCCCCGCCGGCTGGGCCCGCGAAGTTCTTGCCAACCCGGGTAACGGCGAAAACACGGCCTTGAACGTTTGGCTCCGCCGGCTCTTCACCGCGCCCGGCCCGGGCGAGCTGACAGCGGTGGAGTCGAAGGCCCGGCTCTTCCCGCCCGGGCTGCGTCGCTTCCTCACCATCCGGGACCAGACCTGCCGCACACCGTACTGCGACGCCCCGATCCGGCACGCCGACCACATCATCCCCTGGCACCAGAACGGCACCACCAGACACAGCAACGGCGCCGGGCTCTGTGAAGCCTGCAACCACACCAAAGAAACCCCCGGCTGGAGCTCACGGCCACGCCCTGGACCACTGCCGGGCCAACGGCACATCCTTGAAGTCACCACCCCCACCGGCCACAGCTATCACTCCACCGCTCCTCCGTTACCGGGGGCAGGTGCAGAAGCAGGCGCGGGGACAAGCGCGGGTGCAGGTGCAGAAGCAGGCGCGGGGACAAGCGCGGGTGCAGGTATGGAAGCAAGCGCAGGAGCAAGCGCAGAAGCAAGCGCGGGAAAAGGTGCAGACCCGCCGCAGCCGGACCCAGCGGTGGCCAGCCACCGCGACCGCCGCGACCGCCGCCGCGAACGCCGCGAACGCCGCGAACGGGCCAGGACGCTCCTTCGTGCCCGGGCGAAGAGCCGCCAAGGGGCCCAATGAGTAACCGGTAAGGCCGCCGTCGAACGTGCCCACAACAGAGCCGCCCGCCGATCAGAGTGATCAGCGGGCGGCCAGTTTGGTGCTTGGGGGCAGCCGGTGGAGCTACCGGGCAGCGGTTCCGGCGCTTTCCGCGACTGGATCCCCGGCGTCGGCATTGGGCTTGCGCAGCTTGGCACCTTCGACGTCCACATCCGGCAGGATCCGGTCCAGCCAGCGGGGCAGCCACCAGGCCTTTTCGCCGAGCAGGTACATCACGGCCGGAACGATCGTCATCCGGACCACAAAGGCGTCAATCAGCACGCCAAAGGCCATCGCAAAGCCGAGCGGCCGGACCATGTTCAGGTGCGAGAAGATAAAGCCCGAGAAAACACTGACCATAATGATCGCGGCGGCGGTAACCACCGCAGCGGCATGGCTGAAGCCGGAGCGGACCGCATGTTTGGCCGATTCGCCGTGCATATAGGACTCGCGCATGCCGGAGGCGATGAACACCTGGTAGTCCATCGCCAGGCCGAACAGCACACCGATCAGGATGATGGGCAGGAAGCTCAGCACTGCACCGGGGTTCTCGACGCCAAAGACAGCCCCGAGCCAGCCCCACTGATAGACCGCGACGACGGCTCCGAAGGCGGCGGCCAGCGAGAGCAGGAAACCGCCGGTCGCCAGCAGCGGAACCCAAATGGAGCGGAACACCAGCAGGAGCAGGACCAGCGAGAGGCCCACCACAATCATCAGGTAGGGCGGCAGCGCGTCACCGAGCTTGGTGGACACATCGACGTTGCCGGCGGTCTGGCCGGTGAGGCCGATGCTGACGCCGGTGGAGTCCTTGATCTGGCCCTTCTCGGCGCGGAGTTCGGAGACCACCCGGACGGTGCTGGCGCTGGCGGGGCCTTCCTTCGGAATGACCTGGAACACGGCGGTCCGGCGGTCCTCGCTCAGGGCCAGCGGCACGGCTGCGCTGACATTGTCGGTTCCGCGCAGGATGTCCGCGACGTCGAACTGCTTGGCCTGGGCCTCGGCTACGCTGAGTCCCGCCGGGAAGTCACCCACCACAATGATCGGGCCGGTCATGCCCTCACCGAAGCTTCGTTTGGTGACGTCATAGGCCTTGAATGCCTGCGAGGCGACCGGCTCGGAGCTGGCGTCCGGCAGGGCGAGCCGGAGCTGGCTGGCCGGCAGCGCCACAACCCCGAGCAGGACCACTCCGGCGAGCAGGGCCAGCCACGGGTGGTTGGTTACCACACCGCCCCAGCCGTGGCTGCTGCGGTACTCGTCCTTGGCACGGTCATCGGTTTCGTGGCCGGGCGCGGCATTGTGCTTTTCCGCCTTGGCCCAGGCCCGTTTAGAGATCAGTTTTCGGCCCACCAGGGAGAGGACGGCCGGCGTCAGTGTCAGGGCAACGACGACGGCGACGGCCACCGTCGCCGCGGCCGAGAGGCCCATCACGGCGAGGAACGGAAGACCCGGGACCACCAGGGCTGCGAGGGCGATGATCACGGTGAGGCCGGCGAAGAGCACGGCGTTGCCGGAGGTGCCGGTTGCCAGCGCCACTGACTCCTCGGGGTCCATGCCCGCGAGCATTTGGCCGCGGTGCCGATTGACGATGAACAGGGAGTAGTCGATCCCGACCGCAAGGCCAAGCATCAGTGCCAGCATCGGCGAGATGGAGCTCATGTCCATAGTGCCGCTGAGGGCAAAGGTGCCGCCCACTCCGACGGCGACGCCGACAATTGCCATCAGCAGTGGAAGTCCGGCGGCGATCAGGGTCCCGAGCATAATGATCAGCACCAGGGCGGCTACGGCGATGCCGAGAATTTCGGCGGTGCCAAAGAGCTCAGAGATGTCTTCGCTGATTTCCTTGCTGGGCAGCGCAGTGACGTTGGCGGCGGAAACCTCCTTGGCGATGTCCTGGACTTCCTGGCGGACCTCTGGCTTGAGCCCGTTGATTGAGGTCTTGAACTGGACCTGTGCAATCGCGGCCTTGCCGTCCTCGGAGACGAAACGGAGGCCCTTCGAGGCTTCCATCTGGCGTGCTCCCAGGGCCAGCTTGGCTTCGCCTGCCTGGAGGTCCTTGGTGCCGGCGTCCAGCTTTGCCTGACCGTCGGCGAGGGCCGCCTTCTGCTGGCCGAGCTGTGCCTCGATCGCGGCGGGCGCCATACCGGCCGCCGTCATTTGCTGCTCGGCCGCGTCCAGCTTGGCTTTTCCTGCCGCGAGTTCTGCGGCGGACTGCTCCAGCCGGGCTTTCCCGGCGGCGGACTGCTCCTGGCCTGCTGCCAGATCCGTGCCCGCCTTATCCAGCTGCGCCTGGGTGGCGAACGGATCAACCGTTCCCTGAACGTCGGGGAGCGTCTTGAGCTTGGCCAGCGCAGCCGTGACGGCTTCCTTTCCGGCCTGGCTGAACTGGGCATCGTTCGCTTCGAAAACCACACTCGCGGAGCCGCCGGAGGATGCGGGGAGCTCATTTTTGAGCTTGTCCGCCATCTGCTGGGTCTCGGTTCCCGGGATCTGGAAGTTGTTGGACAAGGTGCCGTGGAAAGCGGCTGCCGCGCCGCCGACCGCCACCAACACCGCGAGCCATACGGAGATGACAAGCCAGCGGTGCCGGTAGGAGAACTTGCCGAGGCGGTAGAGCAAAAGTGCCATGTCAGAGCCGATCTGCGAAAAGGGTGGAGTTGGAGTTGGCGGCCGGAGTGCCGGCCTGAAGGGTCCCGGGGCGGGCAAATCCGGAGCCGAGCAGGCTCATGGAATCGATCAGGAGCTGCCGGAGGACGGATAGGGACTCCGGTGTGAGTGATCCGCCGCACCGGGCGAACCAGACATCCATGGCGGCTTTGCCACAGGAGATTACTGAGCCGGCCAGTGCCCGGAGGTACAGCTCATCGAGTTCGACGCCGCCGCCACTGACACGCTCGCGGGCTGCGGTGATGATCTGGCCCGTGCAGTGGTCCCAGGCTTCCAGCTCGGAGCGGCTCAGCAGCGGATAGGCCTGGCCGAGGCTGTACAGCTCGGCCAACGGGGCCACCGTCATCGGATCGGCCAGTTCCGCCAGCGCGGCACGGGCGGAGTCCAGGAAGGGTTCTCCGGCCGGGCGCAGCCGGAACTGCTGAAGGGCCTTGTCCAGGAAGCCGAAGGTGACCGCGGCGATGGCGGCTTCGGTGCTGCCGAAATAGTTAAAGAACGTGCGGCGCGAGATTCCGGCAGCATCAGCGATGTCCTCGACCGTGAAGTTGCCCGGACCATTGGATCGGAGCAAGGCCAGCGCTGAGTCGATGATGGCCTGGCGGGTGGCGGCCTTGTTCAGCTCACGGCGCGACGGCGCCTCGGGCAGGGTCTCGGCCGCAGGAGGTACCGCGGCTCGGGAGGGCAGGGATGGATGCACGTATTTACACTACGTGCATGTTTGCACTCAGGGCAAATTTCTGTCCGCGGCAGCTTGGCTCAGGAAGGCCGACTGGCCGGTGGCCCCCGGTTCGCCGGCCGGGATCGGCACGATGAATACCGCTGTACCGTAGGCGCAGACCTCGGTCCACGTGGTCCCCAGCTGGGAGTTGTCGAAACGCAAGGCAACTATGGCGTTGGCCCCGCGTTGTTCCGCCTCTGTGACCATCCGCGCCATCACCTGCTGCCTGCTCTCGTAGAGCATGCGCGTCATTTCGGGCAGTTCCCCGCCGCCAAGGGAACGGAAGCCGGCCATCACCTGGCCGCCGATATCCCGGGCGCGGACGGTAAGGCCCATGACCTCGCCGAATACTGCGTCAATCCGGTGGCCGGGGATGTCATTGGAGGTCACGATCAGCATGCACCGAGCCTACCGACTCCGGAGCTCCCCGGACCGGAACCGCAGCGCGGAAACCGGCCAAAGTTCCGGCAGGCGGCGACCGCCTGGCTTCACAGGAAGATGAAAGGTTCCGGACAGCTTCTGCCGAAGTGCCCGGCGGAGACTGGAACTACGTCTTGGAAGAGACAATCACCAATGGCAGCGGGCACGAAGCTGCAGAACAGGAGACAGCGCATGTCACGAACGAAGAGAATGACACTCGCGATTTCGGCCGGGGCCCTGGCCCTCGGAGCCGGGCTTGGGGTCACCGGGATGGCCTCAGCCGCCACCACGCCGACCCCCAGCCCCAGCTCCAGCGCTTCGACAGAGGCAACGCCGGGCGCCACCGAGGGTGGGGGCATGCGGGGCGGACACGGACACGGTGGTGGCGATCGCGGCGCAGCCCAGGCTGCCGAACTCGCTGCCAAGCTCGGCGTGGACGAGGCCAAGGTAACGGAGGCCCTGAAGGCGTTCCGCGAAGCCAATAAGCCGGCCACACCGCCGGCCGAAGGCACCAAGCCGGACCGGGCCACCAGGGAGGCGGCACTGGCGAAGTCACTCGCTGCCTCCCTCGGAATCGATGAATCCAAGGTCACCACGGCGCTGGAGGAGCTGCGCACCGCTGCACAGGCCGACCGGGCTGCGGTATTAAAGACCCGTCTGGACAAGGCCGTCACCGATGGCACCCTGACCCAGGCCGAGGCGGACGCCGTGGCAAAGGCAGTGGCAGCGGGAGTTATCGGCGGGGGCGAAGGCCGGGGCGGACACTAGGATCCTGCGTCGCCGCCGTCCCTGAGCCGGCAACACCAATGAAGTCCCCGGGAACCTCCCGGGGACTTCCTTTGGTTCTGCCCGGGGCCGGGTTATCCCTTGGCGGCGGCCAGCTCGCGGCCATCCGGGGACGCTGCGGGAGCGGCTGCGGCGGAAGGGTCGACGGCGCCGGCGGCGGTTTCGTCGTCGTCCGCGAACGGGTCACCGTTGCGCGGTGCGTTGTAGAGCGACTCGTCGAGGATGCCCTGGCGCTTGGCCACGATGGTGGGGATCAAAGCCTGCCCGGCCACGTTGACCGCAGTGCGGCCCATGTCCAGGATCGGGTCGATCGCCAGCAGGAGTCCGACGCCGGCCAGCGGCAGTCCCAGTGTGGAGAGCGTCAGGGTCAGCATAACGACGGCGCCGGTGGTTCCGGCGGTTGCGGCGGAGCCCAGCACGGAGACGAGGGCAATCAGCAGGTACTGGGTGAAGTCCAGCTGGATGCCGAAGAACTGGGCCACGAAGATCGCCGAGACGGCCGGGTAGATTGCGGCGCAGCCGTCCATCTTGGTGGTGGCGCCAAGCGGCACGGCGAAGGAGGCATAGGCGCGGGGTACGCCCAGGCTGCGTTCGGTCACGCGCTGGGTCAGCGGCAGGGTACCCACGGATGAGCGGGAGACGAAGGCCAGCTGCACGGCGGGCCAGACGCCGGAGTAGTACTGCTTGACGGACAGGCCGTGGCTGCGGATGAGGACCGGGTAGACCACAAACAGCACCAGGGCCAGGCCCACGTAGATGGCGAAGGTGAACTTGCCCAGCGAACCGATGGTGTCCCAGCCGTAGATCGCCACGGCGTTGCCGATCAGGCCGACGGTGCCGAGCGGGGCGACCCGGATGATCCACCAGAGGACCTTCTGGATCACGGCCAGGGCTGCGGCGTTGAGGTTCAGGAACGGCTCGGCGGCCTTGCCCACCTTCAGGGCTGCGATGCCAACGGCGACCGCGATCACCAGGATCTGCAGGACGTTGAAGCTCACCGAAGTGGTGGCGACGCCGTCGGCCACGGTAGTGCTGGCGCCGAGGCCCAGGAAGTTCTTCGGGAACAGGCCGACCAGGAAGGCCCACCAGTCGCCGGACTTGCCGTTGTACTTGGCCTCCTGGGTGATGCCGGTATTGGCGCCGGGCTGCAGGAACACCCCCAGGCCGATGCCGATCAGCACGGCGATCAAGGCGGTGATGGCGAACCAGAGCAGTGTGTTCCAGGCCAGCCGGGCGGCGTTGGAGACGGCACGCAGGTTGGAGATGGAGCTCACGACTGCCGTGAAGATAAGGGGCACTACGGCGGTCTGCAGCAGCGAGACGTAGCTCGAGCCGATGGTCTGCAGGGTTGCGCCGAGGGCATTGGGGTTCGCCTTGGTGCTGCCCGTGTACTTGGCCAGCAGGCCGAGACCCAGGCCTACGATCAGGGCGGCGATGATCTGGAAGCCGAACGAGCCGGCCCACTTGGGCAGCTGGAAGCCGGTCTTTCCGGCGGATGCGGGGGTGCTTGTCTGAGTGCTCACTGGAACACGCTAGGACTGCGGCACTTAGCACGGCGAACGAACGTTGAGAAATGTTACGCGGGGGGTTTTCGGTCCCGGCCACGGAATCACGGGATTTCCGCCGGAAGACTACCCGTTTGTGAAGTTATTCCCCGGTCGAATGTGGCGATTGTCTCGTGAAGCAGGGATAGGAGGATGGCCGATCTCCGGGACGGAGGGTCGTTGCGGGCCTATCCCAGCAGCGCCCGCTTCAGGGTGTCCAGTCCGACGGAGCCCAGGTTGAGCGCCTTGGTGTGGAAGGCCTTCAGGTCAAAGCCCGGCCGGGATTCGAGCTCGGCGCGGATCTGCTCCCACAGCCGCTGGCCCACCTTGTACGACGGCGCCTGGCCCGGCCAACCGAGGTAGCGGGTGAATTCGAAGCTCAGCTGGCCTTCGCTGATGGCGAGGTTCTGCTGGAGGAAGCCGTACCCTTGCTCCGGAGTCCAGGTGCCCGACCCCCAACGCTCGGGCACCTCCAGCTCCAGGTGGACACCAATGTCGAACACCACGCGGGCGGCACGCATGCGCTGCATGTCCAGCATGCCCATGTGGTCACCAGGGTCCGTAAGGTAGCCCAACTCCTGCATCAGCTTCTCGGCGTAGAGCGCCCAGCCTTCACCGTGACCGGAGGTCCAGCAGACGTTCCGGCGCCACTTGTTCAGCAGCTCCCGGCGGTAGGTTGCGGTCGCCACCTGCAGGTGGTGGCCGGGGACGCCCTCGTGGTAGACCGTGGTGGTCTCGGCCCAGGTGGTGAAGGTGTCCTCACCCGGCGGGACGGACCACCACATCCGGCCCGGACGGCTGAAGTCGTCCGAGGGTCCGGTGTAGTAGATGCCGCCTTCATCAGTCGGGGCAATCTTGCACTCCAGGGTCTTCATCACCTCCGGGATGTCGAAGTGCACTCCCGCGAGGTCGGCCACGGCCTTGTCGGAAAGCTCCTGCATCCAGGCCTGCAGGGCATCGGTGCCCTTAAGCTGCCGGGCGGGGTCGTTGTTGAGGATCTCCTTGGCTTCCCCGATCGTGGCGCCGGGACGGATCTGCCCGGCCACATGCTCCTGTTCGGCGATCAGCCGGTCGAGCTCCTGCACACCCCAGGCGTAGGTTTCCTCGAGGTCCACGGTGGCGCCCAGGAACGCGCGGGAGGCCAGCGCGTAGCGCTCACGGCCCACTGCGTCCTTCGCCGGGGCAACGGGCAGCAACTCGGACTCGAGGAAGCCGGCCAGCCGGGAGTAGGCGACGCGCGCGGCGGCAGCCCCGGCGTCGAGCTTGGACTGCACGTCCTCGGGCAGCGGGCCCGCCGTGGTCTTGGCGTTGGCGGCCAGCCTGGCGAAGAAACCGTCCTCTGCGGCGTGCTTGGTGGTCTGCTCGATCACAATCTCCACCTGGCGGGCGGCGGCGACCTTGCCGCCCTCCTTGGCGGCGCGCAGCGACACTATGTAGCCGTCCAGCGCGTCGGGAACGTTGGTCGCGCGGCCGGCAATGTGGTCCCACTGCGCGGCGGTGTCCGTCGGCATCAGGTCGAAGATTGCGCGGATCTCCTGCGCCGGGGAAGCGATGTTGTTCAGCTCCGCCAGGCCCCAGCCGGAGTCGTGGATTTCCAGCTGCAGGCCCAGGCGCTCGCGCATGGCATCGAGGGTGACGGCGTCGACGTCGTCCGCCGGTTCCAGGCCGTCCAGCGCCGTTAGGGCCTCGCGCGCGGCAGCGGCGAAACCCTCGTGCCCGGCGGGGGAGTAATCCTGGTATTCCGTCTCGTGGCCCGGAAGGCCAAGCTCGGTGGCGAAGCTCGGGTTGAGCCGGATCAGGGTCTCCGTAAAAGCGTCGGCGACGGCGTCGATGGCGGTGTGCGCCCGCCCGGGACCCGGGTTGTTGGCAGCTGTGGTGTCAGGGGTTTCTATACTCACCCGACAGACACTAGCCGGGCCCGGGCCGTTATGAAAGGGTTGCTGCACTTTCCCCGGTGGCTGACGGCCGGAACCCAACCTGGGGAGGGAGGCTCAGCCCCGGCTGCGCTTCCACGAGCCAGGCCCGGGCCCGGGTGCCAGCTGCAGCTGCTGCCGGCGGATCCAGTGCCGGGCGCTTGGCTTGTCCGTGCCGGCCGGCTCGCTGCTGCCCAGGGAAAGCACCACTGCTGTCAGGGCCGCGAGTTCCTCGGGTGTCGGCTCGCCCTTGACCACGGCGAGCAGTGGGTGCTCCGCCGGCTGCGCATCCCCGGGCTCGAATGCCGACGTCACAGCGGGATGTTCCCGTGCTTCTTCGCAGGCAGGCTGGCGCGCTTGTCCCGCAGGGCACGGAGGCCCTTGATGATCTGCACCCTCGTCTCGGACGGGGCGATCACTGCGTCCACATAGCCGAGCTGGGCTGCCTGGTAGGGGTTGAGCAGCTCCTCTTCGTACTGCCGGATGACCTCGGCACGCTTGGCTTCGACGTCGCCGCCGGCTTCCGCGACTGCGGCGAGTTCGCGGCGGTACAGGATGTTGACGGCGCCCTGGGCGCCCATCACACCGATCTGCGCGGTCGGCCACGCCAGGTTGAGGTCGGCGCCGAGCTTTTTGGAGCCCATCACGATGTACGCTCCGCCGTAGGCCTTGCGGGTGATGACCGTCAGCTTCGGCACTGTCGCTTCGGCGTAGGCGTAGAGCAGCTTGGCGCCGCGGCGGATGATGCCCTGGAATTCCTGGTCCTTGCCGGGCAGGAAGCCTGGCACGTCCACGAGCGTAATGATCGGAATGTTGAACGCGTCGCAATGCCGGACAAAGCGGGCAGCCTTCTCCGAGGCCGCGATGTCCAGCGTGCCCGCGAACTGCATGGGCTGGTTGGCCACAATGCCCACGGTGTGGCCTTCGACCCGGCCGTAGCCGATGATGACGTTCGGTGCGTACAGCGACTGCATCTCCAGGAAGTGTGCGTCGTCCACGATCTGCTCAATGACCTTGCGAATGTCGTACGGCTGATTGGCCGAGTCCGGGATCAGCGCGTCCAGGGCGAAGTCTTCGTCGTCGAGTTCCAGCTCTTGGGAATGCTCCAGCACCGGGGCCTCGGCGAGGTTGTTGGAGGGCAGGAAGTCCAGGAGTTCGCGGACGAACTCGACCGCGTCGGCCTCATCGGAGGCCAGATAGGTGGACGTTCCCGTGTTGGTGTTGTGCTGGCGGGCGCCGCCCAGGGTTTCCATGTCCACGTCTTCGCCAGTGACCGTCTTGATCACGTCCGGGCCGGTGATGAACATGTGGGAGGTCTTGTCCACCATCACCACGAAGTCGGTCAGGGCGGGGGAGTAGGCCGCGCCGCCGGCGGAGGGGCCCATGATGAGGGAAATCTGGGGGACAACGCCGGAGGCATGGACGTTGTTTCGGAAGATGTCCGCGAACATCGCCAGCGAGGCAACGCCCTCCTGGATCCGTGCTCCGCCGCCGTCGAGGATGCCAACAACAGGGCAGCCGTTGCGCAGCGCGAATTCCTGGACCTTAACGATCTTCTCGCCGTTGACCTGGCTCAGGGAGCCGCCGTAGACGGAGAAGTCCTGGCTGTACACGGCTACGGGCCGGCCGTCCACCGTGCCGTAGCCGGAAACCAGGCCATCGCCGAGCGGCTTCTTCTTCTCCATGCCGAAGGCCGTGGAGCGGTGCACGGCCAGGGCATCAAACTCGACGAAGGAGCCGGCGTCGAGCAGCAGGTCGATCCGCTCGCGGCCGGTGTTTTTGCCGCGGGCGTGCTGCTTCTCGATCGCTTCCGGGCCGGAGGGCTGAACAGCTCGGGCCTGGCGGTCGCGGAAATCGGCAATCTTTCCCGCGGTCGTGGTCAGATCGTGGCTCATCAAGTGTCTCCGGCTCTGTAGCTGATGTTCTGCTGAATCGTGGTGGTATTCATGGTGCGCGGTGCGGTGGCCCCGTCCGTGTGGCGCTTTAGCTGGTCTCCACAAAAACCGGTCCTTGTTGGCAAGTCTAGTGACGCTATTGGCCCAGGCCGCTGTAGAAAACCTACAATAATCGCCCCGACTCTCACCGGCACCACCACCCCGGCCGGCCCGGAAATTGTCCGGACCGGAGCATCGCCGGGCGCCGCATCAGTGTTACTGGTCGGTAACATGAGTCGGCTAGAGTGTCCTTATGACTTCGAGCACTGATGCTTCGGGCGCCGCCGCAGGGCCCTACCAGGCCGCCGGTTCCCTCCAGGGCCGCACCATCCTCATCTCCGGGGGAAGCCGCGGCATCGGGCTGGCCATCGCTACCCGCGCCGCGCGCGACGGCGCCAACATCGTGCTGATGGCCAAGACCGGCCAGCCGCACGCCAAGCTGGAGGGAACTGTCTACTCCGCCGCCGAACAGATCGAGGCGGCAGGCGGGCAGGCGCTGCCGCTGGTCGGTGACGTGCGCAACGACGCGGATGTTGCCGGCGCCGTCGCAGCCGCCGTCGAACGCTTCGGCGGGATCGACATAGTCATCAACAACGCCTCCGCCATCGATCTTTCCAAGACCGACAAAGTCGACATGAAGCGCTACGACCTGATGCACGACATTAACGTCCGCGGCACCTTCCTGCTCTCCAAGCTCGCCCTGCCGGCGTTGCGCGAATCCGACGCCGGCCAGATCCTGACGCTCTCCCCGCCGCTGAACCTGGACCCCAAGTGGGCCGGCCTGCACCTGGCCTACACAATGGCGAAGTACGGCATGAGCCTGACCACCCTGGGCCTCGCCGAGGAGCTGAAGATCGACGGAATCAACGTGAACTCGCTCTGGCCCTGCACCCTGATCAACACCGCCGCAATCCGCAATATGCCGGGCGGCGAAAAGATCGTCCAGGGTGCCCGCGGCCCCGAAATCATGGCGGACGCCGCCCATGCGGTGTTGACCAGCAGCAATGCGATTCCGGAATCCGGCAGCTGGAGCGGGAACTTCTACACCGACGAGCAGGTCCTGGCCGCCGCCGGGGTCACCGACTTCACCGGCTACAGCCTTGGCGCACCGGAAGACCGGCTCATTCCTGACATCTTCCTCTGAGTTCACTGTGGTTTCGGTGCCGCCGGCGGAGCGGGAAGCGCCACCCCGGCGCTGACTCGGTAGGATTCAAAGCATGGAAGCCGCGCAGGAAGCCCCGGACCGTCCGCCCTTTGACCTCAACGCCCTCAGCGATCAGGCGTTCCTCGCCGCGGCCGGGATACCGCAGCTGACGGTGGTCGACTCGACCGGTTCCACCAACGCGGACCTGCTCCGCGGTGTCACCGAAGACCCCCGCTCGTACCCGGATCTCACAGTGCTCACCGCCGAATACCAGAGCGCCGCCCGCGGCCGCCTTGACCGGCGCTGGGAGGCCCCTGCCGGAAGCTCAATCTCCGTCTCGGTGGTGCTGCGCCCGGTCAATGCCGGGGGAAGGCCGCTGCCTACCCAGAGTTACTCCTGGCTTTCGCTGCTGGCGGCCCTCGCCCTGCGTGAGGCACTGCTGGAAACGGCCGGAATTCCCGCGGAACTCAAATGGCCCAACGACGTACTGGTCCGTGGCCGGAAGATTGCCGGCATCCTGGCCCAGCTGGGCCCCAGGGACGGCGGCGCCGTGCCGCCCGTGGTGCTGGGGACGGGGCTGAACGTTACCCTCACCCAGGCCGAACTCCCGGTGCCTACCGCCACGTCCGTCCTGCTGGAGCACCCGACCACAGTGGATCGGACCGAACTGCTGAAGAGCTACCTGTCCCGGTTCGCCACCCTTTACCGCAGTTTCTGCAACGCCGACGGCGATCCCGCCGCGGGGCTGGCAGGGGGTCCCGCACTGCACAAGCGGGTCGAGCATGTGCTGACGACGCTGGGTAAGCAGGTCCGCGCGCAGCTCCCGGGGGACCATGAAATCATCGGCCACGCCACCCGCCTGGATGACTACGGCTCCCTGCTGGTGGTGGACGCCGGCGGGCACGAGCACGTGGTGACTGCCGGTGACGTTGTGCACCTGCGGCCCTGGTCGCCGCCAGGCGAGGGAACCAACCCCGGAAGTGCCCCAAGCGGTTATGCGTAAAGAGCTGCTCCCGGGCGAACAGGTCATTGTGATCACCCGGCCGCAGCCGCGGACCCTGCTGTGGCCGGCGTTGGCGTTTATCCTTGTTCCTGCCCTCGCGGCCTTTGCCAGCGCCTGGATAGTCAAGGGCGGCCCGGCCAAGCTCGCCCCGGTCCTCGCAAATGAGGCGGCAAACGCGACGCCCTGGCTGATCGGGAGCTGTGTGGTTCTCGCCGCCTCGGTGCTGCTGGGCTATTGCCTGCCCCGGACCATAACCTGGCAGACCACAAAGTACATCCTGACCAGCCAGCGCCTGATTGCCCGGTACGGCATGCTCAGGCGGCGGGATCAGCAGGTTTTCCTGGCCGCAGTCCGTAATGTGGTGATCCACCAGTCGTTGCTCCAACGCGTATTGCGCTCCGGGAATATATCCTTGGAAGCCGGGCACCCCGCGGGCATGGTGGTTCCCGACGTCCCGGAAGTCGCGACGTTCCGAAATTTCATCCTCGACGCCATTAATGAACTCCCGCGGGAGGTTCCAGGCGCCGTGGATCTGATGCACAACCCCGATCCGGTCTGGCCGGGGGAGACGAGAGAAGGTGGAAGAAATGAGCGCTGAGAACGTTCCCCCGGAGCAGCCCCGGGCTGAACCAGCAGAACCGGACGCCATCGCCCCTCCCACCGGGACCATGTCCGCCGAACGCATCGCGTTGAAAGCCCTGGAGCAGCGGCTGCTCGGCGGGGAACGCAAGCTCCGCCGCCGTGAAGTCGCCGCCGGCGCGGGCCTCTCGCTGCTTTCCGCCCGCAAACTCTGGCGTGCCCTGGGTTTTCCCAACATCGGCGACGAGGACGTCGCCTTTACCGAACGTGACCAGGCCGCGCTGAACACCATCGTGGATTTGGTCCGCGCCGGCAAACTCACCGAGGAAGCCGCGATTTCCGTCACCCGCGCCATCGGCCAGATGACGGACCGGATGGTTGTCTGGCAGGTCGAGGCGCTGGTGGAGGACATGGTTGACCAGCAGGGCGTCTCAGACCCTGTCGCCCGCAAAAACATGGTCAGCCAACTGCCTTCGCTCGTGGACGCGCTCGAGGAGATGCTGGTTTACTCCTGGCGCCGCCAGCTCAACGCCGGCGTCCAGCGCCTGGCTGTCCGCGCCGAGGCCGGGCTGGCTTCCAGTGAGGAAGGCCGCGAAGGTGACGAGGATGACGCCCCGCTTCCGCTGGCCAGGGCGGTCGGCTTCGCGGACCTGGTCTCGTACACGAGCCTGTCGCGCCGGATGAACGAAAAGACCCTTGCCCAGCTGGTGCAGCGTTTCGAGAACAAGTGCGCCGAGATTATTTCGGTGGGCGGCGGCCGCCTCGTCAAGACGGTGGGCGATGAAGTCCTCTACATTGCCGAAACACCCGCAGCCGGCGCCGAGATCTCCCTCGCCCTGTGCCAGGCCTTCACCGACGATGAGATCCTGCCGCAGGCCCGGGTGGCGATGGTGTGGGGCCGGATCCTGTCCCGGCTCGGCGACATCTACGGACCCACGGTGAACCTGGCGGCCCGGCTCACCGCGCTGGCGGACCCGGGCACTGTGCTCGTTGACTCGATGACCGCGGCCGCGCTGGAACAGGACGACCGCTTCGTCCTTCAGCCGCGGCCGGCCGAAGACGTCCGCGGCTTCGGCGAAATCCACCCGGTCCAGTTGCAGCGCGGCAGTGGCCGCGGACTGGTCCTGGACTAAAGCAGCCGCCGGGCTGCGCCGATGCCGTCCCGTCCGGCCGTGAACCGGCAGGTGTTTCTCTAATCGATGGTTGATATGGAATAGTCGACGCTATCTGGCAACCACACGCGCAATGCGCCCTGTGCCGTGGCCGGGACTTTCTGGGGGACATAAGCACACATGAAGACCTTCCTTGACGCCTTGCGGCCAAAAACCCGCCGGCCGGATGCCGCACGCCCGCTGACCGGCCCCTTCGCCGCCCCCCGGCGCCGGGTTATGGCCGGCACCGGCCTCGCTGTTGCCTCCGCCGTCCTGATTACCGGGGCCATCATTTATCCGGGGTTTAAGACCGCTGAGGTTCAGTTGAACGATGGCGGGGTGTGGGTGGTGTCGAAGTCGAAGAATGCGGTGGGTCGGTTGAATTATCCGTCCCGGGTTTTGGATGGTGCGGTGACGCCGGCGAGTTCGACTTTTGATGTGTTGCAGGATGCCGGGACTGTGTTTGTTGATGATAGTGCGGGTTCGACGTTGAATCAGGTGTCGGCGGCGCAGATGCGGTTGGGTGGGGATAAGAAGTTGCCGGGTTCGGCGGCGGTGAGTTTTGGTTCGGCGGTTATTGCGGTGACGGATCCGGCGAAGGGTACGGTGTGGGCGCTCTCGCCCTCGACGGTGAATGGTTTTGATGCTGAGGAGTCCGAGCCGGTGCTGGCTGGTTCGGCCGGGACGGTCTCTGCGGTGGGTTCCGATGACCGGATTTACAGTGCGGATCCGAAGACCGGTCAGGTGACGGTGACCTCGGTGGATGCTGAGGGCAAGGTGGAGCACTCGAGCGTCAGCGTCTGGGACGGGCTCAAGGGTGCTGGGGACCTGCAACTGAGCGTGGTGGGGGATGCGCCGGTGGTCCTGGATGCGGGGCGGGGAAAGTTGTTCCTGCCGGGCGGGCGTGAGTTGGCGTTGGAGCAGGCTCGGGATGCGAAGTTGCAGCTTTCGGGTCCGGCTGCGGACTCGGTCGCCGTTGCCACGCCGAAGGCGTTGTTGAAACAGCCGCTGGACGGGTCGACGGCGAAGACTGTCAGCTTTGGCGGGCAGGGTGTGCCGGCGGCGCCGGTGCAGCTTGCGGGGTGCATTCATGCGGCGTGGTCGGGGGCGAATAAGTATGTCCGTGAGTGTGTTAATGATGCTGATGACAAGAGCGTGGATGTGCCGAAGGCGAGTGCTTCGCCGTCGTATGTGTTCCGGGTGAACCGGGATTTGGTGGTCCTGAACGATGTGAACTCGGGCAATGTGTGGCTGGTGAACCAGAACATGCAGCTGGTCAACAACTGGGACGACGTCATCCCGCCGCAGCAGACTTCCGACGACGCCGACAAAGACTCCGCCGACGAAGTCCAGCAGACAGTGCTCCCGGACCGCACCAAACCCAACAGTGCCCCCGCGGCCAAACCGGACAGCTTTGGGGTGCGTGCCGGCAAGACCACCATCCTCCCGGTACTGGATAACGATTCCGACCCCGACGGCGACATCCTCACCGTCCGGGCGCCGGATCCGATCAGATCCGGGCTCCTGGCCCCGATCTACGGATCGACCGGATTCCAGGTCAGCGTGCCGGCAGACCGGACCGGCTCGGAAACGTTCAAATACACGGCAGACGATGGCCGCGGGCTCTCCGCCGCGGCCGACGTTACACTCACAGTCATCCCCGCCGGGGAGAATTCCGCCCCGCGGCAGAAAACCAACCGCAACACTGCCCTGGTGGTCCAGTCCGGCAAAATCGTCAGCCAGAACATCCTCCCCGACTGGATCGACCCCGACGGCGATGACCTCTACGTCGTCAGCGCCACCAGCAGCGACCCCCGGGACCAGGTCAAGGCCCGTCCGGACGGCCTGCTGAGCTTCCAGGACGCCGGTGCTGAGCCGGGACGCAAGACCGTCACCGTGACGGTCTCCGACGGCCGGTCCAGTA
This sequence comes from Arthrobacter sp. EM1, assembly GCF_029964055.1. NCBI lineage: Bacteria > Bacillati > Actinomycetota > Actinomycetes > Micrococcales > Micrococcaceae > Arthrobacter > Arthrobacter sp. EM1. Next base: position 805,655 of record NZ_CP124836.1, read on the forward strand.
CCGAAGGGAAGATCACCGTCGACGTCCGTGCGGCCGGCGCCCTCCCGCCGATCGCCAACGCGGACCACGTGGTCGCCGTCGCCGGTGTGGACACCCTGATTGCTCCGCTGAAAAACGACTCGGACCCCCAGGGCGGCGCGCTCCGCCTCGCCCAGGTCAGCCCGGACGGCAACTCGACGGCCACGATGGGGGCGGACCAGCAGACCTTTACCTTCAACTCCACCGCCCAGTCCGCCCACTACGTCACCTACCTCGTGACCAACGGCCCGGCGAGTGCCCAGCAGCTGGTCCGCGTCGATGTGGTCCCCGGCGGCGGGGACGGCACCCCCGTGGCCGTCCGCGACACCGCCCTGCTGCCCAGCGGCGGCAGCGTCCTGGTGGATGTGCTCGGCAACGACTCCGATCCCTCGGGCGGTGTGCTGGTGGTGCAATCCGTGACCGCGGCAGACGGCCTGCCCGTGAACGTTGCCGTGCTGGACCACTCCGTTGTCCGGATCACCGACATCCGCGCGCAGGGCCAGCTCAACATCACTTACACCATCTCCAACGGCAAATCCTCCGCCAGCGGGGAGATCGCCGTACTGGTGGTCCCGGCCCCGACCAAGCTCCAGGCCCCGCAGGCGAAACCGGACGAAGCGACCGTGCGGGCCGGGGACGTCGTGACCATCCCGGTCCTGGCGAACGACACCGACCCCAACGGTGGAAAACTCACCCTGGAACCGGTGCTCGCGCAACAACCGGATGCCGCGGACGGCCGCATCTTCACCGCCGGTAACTCCCTGCGCTTCATTGCCGGTGAAGTTCCGAAGACCGTCTACGCGATCTACAAGGTCACCAACGCCTCCGGGCAGTCGGACTCCCAGCAGGTCACCATCCGGGTCCGGGGCCGCGACGACGAGCGGAACACCCGCCCCGAGCCGAAGAACCTCACGGCCCGCGTGGTGGCAGGGATGACCGTCCGGATCCCCGTGCCGCTAGACGGTGTTGATGCCGACGGCGACTCCGTCCAGCTGACCGGCGTGGAGAAGGCCCCCGCCATGGGAACAGCCTTGGTCAAGGACGGCTACCTCGAATTCACCGCGGCCGGCAAGGCGGCCGGAACAGACACCTTCAGCTACCGCGTCCGGGACCGGATCGGCGCCGAAAACACCGGCACGGTCATCATCGGCATCGCGCCGCAGGAGGCAAACAACCAGAAGCCCATCGCCGTCGATGACGGGGTGGACGTCAGGCCCGGCCGCAAGATCGCCGTCGAGGCCCTCCAGAACGATTCGGACCCGGACGGGGACCCGATCAGCCTGGTCGGCAACGGCTTTGAGGCCCGCGGCGAACTCGCGGTCGAGGCGGCCGAGGGTGGCAAGGTGCTCCTTACAGCCCCCGGCGCCGCCAGCAACGAGAGCGTCAGCTACAAGATCCAGGACGACAAAAAAGCTCAGGGCAGCGCCGTCATCCGGGTCCGGGTCAGCCCGGACGCCGCCCTGAAACTGCCCATCGCGAGGGACGACGTGGTGACCCCCGCCGAAACACTTGGCAAGGCCGCCGTCGACGTCCCCGTCCTGAAGAACGACTCGGATCCCGACGGCGTCGGGTCCGACCTTAGGATCAGCCTGCCCGACGGCAACCCGAACGCCCGGGTGGGCGACGGCAGTGTCCGGGTGGCCCTCGCGCCGACGGACCAGCTGGTCCCCTACACAGTTACCGACGTCGACGGCCAAAGCGCGACGGCGGTCATTTGGGTCCCCGGCCAGGGCGAAGAGCACCCCACGCTGGCCAAAACCGACGTCGTCGAAGTGATGGCCGGCAAGCAAATCGACCTGGACCTGAACGACTACGTCCGGGTCCGGGAGGGCCGCACGCCCCGGATCACCCAGCTGGACAACGTCCGTGTGCAGGGCGCTGACCCGCAGAACGTCGTGGCAGGCAACGGCAGCGCGCTGCGCTACGCCGCGCTCAAGGACTATGTGGGCCCCGGCTCCGTCACCTTCGAAGTCACCGACGGCACCGGACCGGACGATCCGCAGGGCCTCAAATCCACCCTCAGTATCATCACCACTGTGATTCCCGATCCGAACGCGAACCACCAGCCGAGCTTCAGCGGAGCCACCCTGGAGGTGCCCAAGGCTGAGTCCGCGAGCCTGGAGCTGGGCAACCTGGCCAAGGACGTTGACTCCGGGGACCAGGAGAAGCTCACGTTCGAACTCGACGGCACCCTGCCCGAAGGCTTCAAGGCATCCATGGATGGCGGGACCCTGAAGGTCACCGCAGACTCCGCCAAGGCCGCCGGCTGGAAGGGCAGCATCCCGGTCAAGGTCACCGATGGCCGCTCCGAGCCGGTCAAGGCAAGCATCACGGCGACCGTCGTGGCCTCCAACCGTCCGCTGCCGGTCGCGAACGAGGACGTCATCGAGAAAGCCAACGCCGGCAAGACCGAGACCATCAATGTGCTCGCCAACGATTTCAACCCCTTCAGCGACACCCCGCTGAAGATTGTCGCCGCCACCGTGGAAACCGGCTCCGCAGCCGGACAGCCAGTAGTTGCCGGGGACTCGATCACGCTCACCCCGGCCGCCGGTTTCAAGGGCGTGCTGGTGCTGCGCTACACCGTGATGGACAAAACCAACGACGTGTCCCGGCAGACCGATGGCCGGGTCCGGATCACGGTCCGGGACAAGCCGGATGCCCCCTCGGCGCCGGCCGCCACCGACGTGCGCAGCCGGACAGCTGTGCTCAAATGGGCGCCGCCCTCGGACAATGGTGCCACCATCAGCAAATACGCGGTGCGCTCCAGCAACGGCTTCAGCCAGGAGTGCCCGACCACCACCTGCACACTCAGCGGACTGACCAACGACGTTAAGTACGTCTTCACCGTAACCGCCACCAACGAGGTGGGGGAGTCCGTGCCCTCGCCGGCCTCCAACGAGATCAGGCCGGACGAGAAGCCCTCGCCGCCGGAGGCCCCCACGGTCAAAGCCGGGGACAAGAACATGGTGATCGCCTGGCCCGCGGCCAAGTCCGAAGGCTCGGCCGTGAAGAGCTACAACCTGGAGATCTCCCCGCCGCCGGCCAGCGGAATCGCCGTGAAAAACGGTGTGGCCGGCCTCGGCTACACCTGGCCCGGGCTGACCAACGGCGTGCGGTACAAGGTCCGCGCCCAGGCCGTCAACGAACTCGGCCCCTCTGAGTGGGGCCTCTACTCGGCCGAAGACAACCCCGCCGGCATGCCGGCCGCCCCGGCAGCCCCGACGACGGCTGTGGCATCCGCCGTCGGGAGCTCCAACCAGCTGAAGGTGAACTGGACCGAGCCGAACACCAACGGCGACGCCATCAAGAACTACTACGTCACCATGAGCGGCGGCGGCGGCACCACCCAGACCCAGCTGGTCGCCGGAACGGTGCGGACCGCGAACTTCACCGCGAACAACTCCGAGGCCGGCTACACCTTCACGGTCCAGGCCGAGAACAAAGCGGGTAAAGGCGCGGTCAGTGCGGCCTCGGCACCGCGCCGTGCCACCGGCAAGCTCAGCCCGGTCTCCGGCGTGAGCGCGACGCCGGCGGACACCGGCGGCGCGGGCCGGGCCGTGGTCATCAACTTCCGCGAACTCGACGCGGCCGGGCGCAACGGCTCCCAGCCCGGGGAGGTCAGCTACACGTACTACGCGAGCCCCAGCGGAAAGACCGGGGCAGTGACGCCGGGCCAGAAGGTCGGCGGCTTCACCAACGGCCAGGCCGGCACCATTACCGTGACGGCCAACTCGTCCGTCGCGCCGAGCTCCGACGCCAGTACCGGGGCCGCCGCCACACCGTACGGCGCACCCGGAACGCCCGCGGCGTCCGGGCAGAACGGCGCCGAGAACCAGAAGAACCTCAGCTTCAACTGGAGCTCGCCGTCCACAACGGGCAACGACGTCGCCTACACGCAAATCAAGATCGACACCGGAGGCTGGGAACGGGTCGCCGCCTCGGGCAGCCGGACCATCAACACCGGCGGCTTCAGTGAACCGCACCAGATCCAGGTCCAGACCGTCAACTCAGTCGGTACCGGCGGTCCGATCGCGTCGGCCTCGGCCCGGTCCGGGACCGAGAAGACCCGTTGGACCACCAGGCTCAACACGGGCATGACCCGCAGCTGCACCGACCTGCCCGGCGCGACGTCGTACGACAACAGCCAGCCGGGGAACTTCACCTGCGACGGCCAGGGCGGCACCAACCGGCCGTGGATGGCAGCGTCCGACGTCTTCGACATCATGTGCTGGAAGCCGCACGGCACCCCGTACAGCGGGAACGGCGAGTGGTACTACATCGTGCGCGGTTCGCCGAACCAGACGCGCTGGATCGATTCGCGGCACACGACTATCGGACCACCCGGGCAGAGCGGCGTTCCGCTGTGCACCTTCCCGGTCGGAGCAACACCATAGCCGCCGGCCCGGGCCGGGAACCGCTCGACGGGCAGTCCTCCCCATCGCATGCCGCCGGATCATTGGGTAGGCTGTGGCGGGAAGTGCGCGGCCCTGTCTCGGGTCTGCCGGGGAACCACAACGCAATCTTGAAGGAATCTGAGCTGTGACACGTCTGCTCGCCACGCTGGAATCCAAAATGCCGGGATCCAAGAAACCCGGATCAACGAAGCCGCGATCCGGCCATCCTGGGTCCAACGCACGGCGCAAGAAGCTTATTGCTGGTGCCGCTATTGTGTCTGCTGCGGCCGTCCTGGTTGCTGCTGCCATCATTTATCCGGGGTTTAAGACCGCTGAGGTTCAGTTGAACGATGGCGGGGTGTGGGTGGTGTCGAAGTCGAAGAATGCGGTGGGTCGGTTGAATTATCCGTCCCGGGTTTTGGATGGTGCGGTGACGCCGGCGAGTTCGACTTTTGATGTGTTGCAGGATGCCGGGACTGTGTTTGTTGATGATAGTGCGGGTTCGACGTTGAATCAGGTGTCGGCGGCGCAGATGCGGTTGGGTGGGGATAAGAAGTTGCCGGGTTCGGCGGCGGTGAGTTTTGGTTCGGCGGTTATTGCGGTGACGGATCCGGCGAAGGGTACGGTGTGGGCGCTCTCGCCCTCGACGGTGAATGGTTTTGATGCTGAGGAGTCCGAGCCGGTGCTGGCTGGTTCGGCCGGGACGGTCTCTGCGGTGGGTTCCGATGACCGGATTTACAGTGCGGATCCGAAGACCGGTCAGGTGACTGTGACCTCGGTGGATGCTGAGGGCAAGGTGGAGCGCTCGAGCGTCAGCGTCTGGGACGGGCTGAAGGGTGCGGGGGATTTGCAACTGAGCGTGGTGGGGGATGCGCCGGTGGTCCTGGATGCGGGGCGGGGAAAGTTGTTCCTGCCGGGCGGGCGTGAGTTGGCGTTGGAGCAGGCGCGGGATGCGAAGTTGCAGCTTTCGGGTCCGGCTGCGGACTCGGTCGCCGTTGCCACGCCGAAGGCGTTGTTGAAACAGCCGCTGGACGGGTCGACGGCGAAGACTGTCAGCTTTGGCGGGCAGGGTGTGCCGGCGGCGCCGGTGCAGCTTGCGGGGTGCATTCATGCGGCGTGGTCGGGGGCGAATAAGTATGTCCGTGAGTGTGTTAATGATGCTGATGACAAGAGCGTGGATGTGCCGAAGGCGAGTGCTTCGCCGTCGTATGTGTTCCGGGTGAACCGGGATTTGGTGGTCCTGAACGATGTGAATTCGGGCAATGTGTGGCTGGTGAACCAGAACATGCAGCTGGTCAACAACTGGGACGACGTTATCCCGCCCAAGAACCAGTCCGATGACCAGGACCAGGAGTCGGCGGACAACAACACCATCAATATCCTGCCGGACCGCACCAAACCCAACCGGCCGCCGGAAACCAAACCGGACGCCGTCGGCGTCCGTCCGGGCCGCACCACAGTCCTGTCCGTACTCGATAACGATTCCGACCCCGACGGCGACGTCCTCACGGCCTCCGTGGGCGACAAAGGCCCCGCCTCCGGCGGCCTCGAGAACATCTACGGCGGCACAGCTTTCCAGGTCACAGTGCCGGCCGACGCGAAACCGGGCACCGAAACGTTCGGCTACAGCGCCGCAGACGGCCGCGGTCTCTCCGCCGCCGGCAGCATCACCCTCAGCGTCGTGGGCCCGGACGAGAACAGGCCGCCCTTGTTCAAACGCGGAGACCCCACCACCATGCTGGTGGAGCAGGGCAAAACCGTCAGCCAGAACATCCTCACCGACTGGACTGATCCCGACGGCGATGACCTGGTGCTGATGGACGCCAAGGCGGACAACGAACAGGACCAGGTCAAGGTCCGCCGCGACGGCCTGCTCACGTACCAGGACTCCGGCGCCGCGCCCGGTAAAAAATCCGTTACGGTGTCCATCTGGGACGGGCGCGCCACCACCACTGCCAAAGTCATCGTCAACGTCCAGCCCCCCGGCGCCCTGCAGCCGGTGGTCAACGCGGACCACGTCACCGCCGTCGTCGGCCAGGACCTCCTGATCGCGCCGCTGAAAAACGACGTCGACCCCAACGGCGGCGCCCTGCGCCTCGCCCAGGTGGAAGGCGCCGGAACCGCCCAGCTGGGACCCGTGACGGACGGTGGCACTTTCACCTTCCGCAGCGACACCCCCGGACCGGTTTACCTGACGTACATTGCCAGCAACGGCCCGCAGAGCAGCCAGGGCCTGATTCGTGTAGACGTTGAATCCGGCAAGGACTCCGGCAAGCCGGTGGCCGTCCACGACGTCGCGCTGCTGCCGGTCGGCGGCAGTGTGCTCCTGGACCCGCTGGCCAATGACTCGGACCCGTCCGGGGGAGTGCTGGTGCTGCAGTCCGTCCAGCTGCCGGAGAACACAACAGCCTCTGTCAGCGTGATCGATCACAGCATGCTGCGGATCACTGACGTTGTGGGCACCAAGGAACCCTTTACCTTCAGTTACACCATGTCCAACGGCACCAGGTCGGCCACGGGCAGCGTCGCCGTGGTCCCGGTCCCGGCCCCCGCCGTCGTCGAGGCCCCCCAGCCCAAACCGGACGAAGTGAACGTGCGGGTCAACGACGTTGTCACCATCCCGGTGCTGGCCAACGACACGCACCCGCAGGGCGAAAAGCTGAGCGTGGACCCGGTGCTCCCGCAGCCCGTCCCGTCGGCCGACGGCAAGAGTTTTATCTCCGAAAACACGCTGCGCTTCATCGCCGGCGCCGAGCCCAAGACGGTCCGCGCCATCTATAACGCCGTGGACCCGCAGGGCCAAAAGAGCGCCGCTGCCGTCACCATCCACATCCTGCCGCTCGACGGCGCCCAAAACACCCGGCCGCAGCCGAAAAACCTCACCGCCCGCGTCGTGGCGACCGGGTCCGTGCGGATCCCGGTGGAACTCGACGGGATCGACCCCGACGGCGACTCGGTCCAGCTGACCGGCATCGACAGCACCCCCGCCATGGGCACAGCCACAGCGGGCAGCAACTTCATTGACTTCACGGCAGCCGGGGACGGCGCCGGAACGGACAGTTTCCGCTACAAAGTCGTGGACCGGCAGGGAGCCATCAACACCGGCACCGTGACCGTCGGGATCGCCCCGCGCGGTGACACCAACCAAAAGCCGACCCCTGTCGATGACGAGGTCAAGGTCCGGCCCGGGCGGCAGATCGCGGTGGACGCCATGCGCAACGATACCGATCCCGACGGCGACCCCATCCGGATCGCCGGCGACGGCATCGAGGCCGCCCCGGAGCTGCAGGCGACAGTCAGCAAGCAGAGCTCCCGCATCATCCTGCTTGCACCAGGCGGGGAAGGCACCGTTAACGTGCGCTACTCGGTGGCGGACGACCGCGGCGCGACGGCCCAGGCGGCCATTTCCGTCAAGGTCGACAAGAACGTCCCGCTGCTGGCTCCGGTTGCCCGGGATGACCGGGTGACCTCTGCCCAGACGCTCGGGAAAACGGCCGTCGACGTCCCCGTCCTGAAGAACGACGAGGACCCTGACGGCGTGGGCGAGAACCTCAAGATCGCCTCTGAGGTGCCCACGGCGAAGCCCGGCACCGACGGCAACATGATCGTGGAGCTGACGGAGCAGCCGCAGCTGATCCCCTACACCGTCGAAGACGTGGACGGCCAGCAGTCCACCGCCATCATCTGGGTCCCGGGGCTGGGCCAGCAGGTACCCACCCTGGCCAAGGACGAGGTCATCGAGGTTATCGCCGGGCAGTCCGTGCCAGTGGACCTCAAGGAGTGGGTCAAGGTCCGCGAGGGCCGCACGCCGCGCCTGACCCAGACGGACCGGATCAAACTTATTGGCGCCGACGGCTCCGACCCCGTGGCCGGCAACGGCACTGCCCTGAAATACAGTGCGGGCAAGGACTATGCGGGTCCCGGTTCCCTCAGCTTCGAGGTCACCGACGGCTCCGGCCCGGACGACCCCGCCGGCCTGAAAGCAACCCTCAGCATCCGCACCAGGGTGCTGCCGGACCCCAACCGCAACAACCCGCCAGTGCTGCTGGGCAGCCAGGTGGACGTGCCCAAGGCTGACTCCGCCACGACCGACCTGGCCAAGTTGACCACCGATCCGGATGACGGCGACGTCGACACGATGAAATACGAGCTCGTCGGCAGCGTGCCGGCCGGCTTCGATGCCAGCATCGACGGCAAGACCCTAAGAGCCGCCGCCAAGGACGGCACCAATGCCGGGACCGCGGGCGCCGTCCAGGTCAAGGCCAAGGACCCCCGGGGACTCGAGGCGACGGCCACCTACCAGCTCACCGTGACCGCCTCCAACAGGCCCAAACCGGTCGCCAACGACGACGTCGAAACCAACGCCGCCGCCGGGAAGCCCGTCACCGTCAGGGTGCTCGACAACGATGCCAACCCGTTTCCGGAGACCGCGCTGAAGATTGTCTCGGCAGTGACCGAGACGGGCCAGGGCACCGCCGCCGCCACCGGCGACACCGTCACGGTGACCCCTGCCGACGGGTTCTCGGGAACCATGATCGTGGCCTACACGGTGGCGGATAAGACCGGCGAGTCCTCGCGCTACGCCACGGCCCGGATCCGGCTGACGGTCAAGGACAAGCCGCTGGCGCCGACCACGCCGCAGGCCGCGAGCGTGGGGGACAGCACTGCGTTGCTGAACTGGGCCGCGCCAGCGGACCGCGGCTCGGCCATCACCAAATACACGGTGTTTGGGGAGGGCGGCTACAGCCAGGACTGCCCGGCCAACTCCTGCACGCTGACCGGACTGACCAACAACACCAAATACCATTTCCAGGTCACGGCCACCAACGCCCTGGGCACCTCGGAGCGGTCCCCGGCATCGGCCGAGGTACGCCCCGACGTTAAGCCGGACACCCCGGCCGCGCCGGCCCTGAAGTTCGGCGACACCCAGCTCGCCGTGGCCTGGACGGCCCCCGCGTCCAAGGGCTCGCCGGTCAAGTCCTACGACCTGGAAATCTCGCCGGCGCCGGCAGGCCAGAACGCCCAGATCCAGAACCTCACCTCGGTGAGCTACCTCTGGAAGGGCCTCAAAAACGGTGTCGCCTACAAGGTCCGCGTCCTGGCCCGGAACGATGCGAAGGAGCCCTCCGAGTGGAGCGCCTATTCGGCCGCCGAGACTCCGGCAGGGGTCCCGGTGACCCCGGCGGCACCGAGCGCCAGCCAGGCCGGTTCCGTGGGGAACCAGAGCCAGCTTAAGATTTCCTGGGCGGCGCCGAACAACAACGGCGACGCGGTCTCGGCCTATACGCTGACTACCCTGAACGGCGGCGCGCCGGTATCGACCCAACAGGTCGCCGGCACCTCGCAAAACGTCACGGTGGCGAATTCGGAAGCGGATTACACCTTTACTGTTTCGGCAACCAACAAGGCCGGGACCTCCGGAGTGAGTCCGCAGTCAGCCCGGATCCGGGCCGCAGGCAAGCCCGGCACGGTCAGCAGCGGGACCGTAAAGGAGACCGGCACCAGCGGCCAGTTGGCCGTGACGTTCACGCCGCTCACGCAGGCCCAGCGCAACGGCTCCCAGGCCACGGAGATCACCTACCGCTGGTCCACCGCCAGTGGCTCCGGCCCGATCAACGCCGGCGGCGGCACCATCGGCGGCCAGCCGAACGGCCAGAACGTCACCGTCAACATCATCGCCGCCTCCACCAAAAACAATGTCGCCGGGGACGCGAACGCGATCGGTACGGGCAATCCATACGCCCCGCCGAACGCCCCCAACGTCAACGGCGGCAAGTCAGGTGCCGGGGATGGCCAGGTCCACTGGACGTGGAACAACCCCAGCACCAACGGCCGGCCCCTGGCCCGGTATGAAGTGAACCTCGACGGCGGCGGCTGGACATCCGTTGGCACGGCCAACAGGTTCGATGCTGCCGGGGGCGGCTGGGACAAGACCAGGACCCTGCAGGTGAGGGCCTTCACAGTGGCCTACGGCGGGGCGGGACAGGCATCGGCCACGTCCGGGAACGATCCCACACCGCCGCCGCCTGCCTCGCAGATCCAGGTCGATGCCTCAAGCGTCCGGACGTGCCCGGGCCAGCCGGGAAAGCCTGATTCCTTCGTCCCCGGTTCCCCCTCGAGCTGCGGTGTCGGTTGGGTGGATCGGGCCGAGGGCAAGCTCACCATCAACTGCACCAAGGACATTTACGGCAACGGCACACCCTGGTTCCGTGTGACCCAGGGCAGCCACCCAAATTGGTTCGTCAAGTCCACCACAGTGGATCTGTACGGACCCCGGCCCGGCGGCTGCTGATGCCTGCCACTGTCCCCAACGCCGCCCCCCGCGGGGCTCCCCGCCGCCGGCACCCCACGCAATTCCACCCAGAACAGAACAGGACCACCCCATGACCATGACCACCGAACAGGCCGAATGGTTTTCCGGCACCTTCGAAAAACTCGTCGCCAACGTCGGCCAGGCCGTCCTGGGCAAGGCCCACGTCATCCGGTTGACTTTTACCGCGATGCTGGCCGAGGGGCATGTCCTCTTCGAAGACGCCCCGGGGACCGGCAAAACCTCGCTTGCACGCGCCCTCGCGGCCACCGTGCAGGGCTCCAACAACCGCATCCAGTTCACCCCCGACCTGCTGCCCTCGGACGTCACAGGCGTGACCATCTATGACCAGAAGACGCAGAAGTTCGAGTTCCACAAGGGACCGATCTTCAACAACATCGTGCTGGCCGATGAAATCAACCGGGCCTCGCCCAAGACGCAGTCGGCGCTGCTTGAGGTGATGGAAGAATCCCGTGTCACGGTGGACGGCACCACCTACGAGGCGGGACGGCCGTTTATGGTGATGGCCACCCAGAACCCGATCGAACAAGCCGGCACCTACCGGCTGCCGGAGGCCCAGCTGGACCGCTTCCTGATCAAGACCTCCATCGGCTACCCGGACCACGCCTCCACGGTGCAGTTGCTCGGCGGCGCCAACCTGAAGGACCGGTCCAAGGGAATGACCGCAATCATCACCACCCAGGCGATCGCGGACATGGCGGACCTCGCCGCCACCACCCACGTGGACACCGCCGTGCTGGAGTACATCTCCCGGCTCTGCGAGGAAACCCGCAACGCCCCGGAAACCCGCCTCGGCGTTTCCGTCCGCGGTGCCCTCGCCATGGTCCGTGCCGCAAAAGTCTGGGCCGCCAGCCAGGGCCGGAACTTCGTGCTCCCGGACGACGTCAAGGACCTGGCCGCCGTCGTCTGGACCCACCGCCTGGTCATGGACCCGGAAGCCGAATTCTCCGGCGCCAGCCCCGAGGCCGTCCTGGCCCGGGTACTGGGCGAAGTTGCCGCACCGCAGCAACGCGCCGCCGCGCTGTAGCGGCACCGAGTAGCGCTCCCCGTCACCCCGAACGAACAAAGGCACCCATATGTCCTCCAGCACTCCGCTGGCCCGGCTTGCTGAACGCCTGCAACGGCCCTTCCACCGGGACGGCAGGCCGACCCGGCTGCACCCGGCCTCCCTCTGGGCCGAGGCCGGGAGCACCGCGGGCCTTGCCCTGGCCCCGGCCCGCCGCAGCCTGCGGGCGCTCTGGCTGCGCTACGCGTGGCCGGTGCTCTCCCTGGTGAGCGTGCTGGGCTGGTTCGTGCTGGCTGCCGCGGCCCTGCTGTGGACCGTCGGGCAGGCCTTTGGCTGGCAGGAAGCCAAGGCGGCCGCGATCGCCGCGTTTGTCCTGTTTGTGCTTGCTGTCGGCTTCGTCCTGGGCCGCTCGTCCTACGGCGTCGTGCTGGACCTGGCCCGGAGCAGGGTGGCAGTCGGCGACAGCGCCGTCGGCAGCATCTCGGTCTCCAACACCTCCGTCCGGCCCCTGCTGCCGGCGGACCTGGAACTTCCGGTCGGTGCCGCCACCGCCGTTTTCCACTTGCCCCGGATGAAACCGCAGCAGACCCATGAGGACCTGTTCACCATCCCCACCGCACGCCGCGCCGTGATTGTTGTGGGCCCGGTCCGGTCGGTCCGCGCCGATCCGCTGCACCTGCTGCGCCGCCAGGTGCTGTGGACGGAACCAGAGGACTTGTTTGTGCACCCGAAAACCGTGGCACTGGCCGGCTCGGCTGCCGGTTTCATCCGAGACCTCGAGGGTATGCCCACCACTGACCTTTCCAGCGCCGACGTCTCCTTCCATGCCCTGCGCGACTATGTGCCCGGCGATGACCGGAGGCACATCCACTGGAAAACCACAGCCCGCACCAACAAGCTGATGGTCCGGCAGTTCGAGGAAACCCGCCGAGCCCACCTCGCCATCTCGCTGTCCATCAACACAAACGAATACGCCTCCGAGGAGGAATTCGAGCTCGCCGTCTCAGCGGCGGCCTCGATCGGACGGCAGGCCATCCGCGAACAACGCGACCTCGACGTTTTGACCCAAAAAGGACCGCTGCGCTGCGAAACGGGCCGCAACATGCTCGATGACATGACCCGGATCGTCGGCGCACCCCAGCGCAAAACCGCCGTCGACCTGGCCCGCAGCCTGGCGGACACCGTCCCCAATGCCTCCGTTGTGTTCCTGCTCGTCGGCAGCAACGTCACCCCCACCCAGCTGCGCTCCGCCTCGGCCTCGGTGCCGCTGGGTGTCCGCAGCCTCGCGGTCCGGCTCCAGTCCGGAGCCGCGCCGGCCAGGGCCAACATCGGGGACCTGACCGTGCTGACCCTCGGAGACCTCTCAGACCTGGCCGCAGTGCTGCGGAAGGCGGCAGCATGAGCACCGCCACAACGGCCCGGCGGCGCAGCAACGCCGCCGCGCCGAAACGTTCCGGATTCGCCGGCGGCCAGCCGCTATGGCATCTCGCGCTCGACGCCGGTGCCCTCACCGTGCTGCTGGGCCTCGGCGTGCTGGGCTTCGGCCTCAGCTTCGGCGGCGACCCGTACTACCTGGTCGCGGGCTTCGGCGGCATCCTGCTGGGCCTCGCCCTGGCCGCGGCCACAGTGCACTACCGGCTCGGGCTCCTGATTACCGCCGCCCTGACACTTACTGTATACCTCGTTTTCGGCACGGCACTGGCGGTCCCGGAGGCCTCGTTCGCCGGCGTCCTGCCCACCCTCGCCTCGCTGCGCACCCTGCTGCTGGGCGTTGTGTTCGCCTGGAAGGATATGCTCACCGTCGGCGTTCCGGTCGGCACCGCCGGTGGAACGTTGATTGTGCCGTTCCTGAGCTCGCTCCTCACCGCGCTGGCCGCCGGGCTGCTGATTTGGCGGCTGAAAAGCCCGTACTGGCCGCTGTTGCCGGTGCTGGTGCTGTTCATCACGGGCATTGCGTTCAGCACAAACGCCAGTTTCCTCACGGTCGAACGCGGTATCTCACTCACGGTTGTCGCTATCGCCTGGGCCACCTTTCGCCGCGACGCGCTGCGCCGCAGCGACACCCGCAAGGTCTCCGTGAACCGGCTGGAGACGGACCCGGCCAACGCCCGCTCCGCCACCCTTCGCCGGCTGGGCACCGCCGCGGCCGTGATCGCCGTCGCCGTCGGGGTCACCGCCGTCGCGTCCCCGCTGGTCACCGCGGGCGAGGACCGCCGGGTGCTGCGCAACACAATCGTTCCGCCGTTCGACCCCAAGGACTACGTCACCCCGCTGGCGAGCTTTCGGAACTTCGTCAAGGACAAAAAGGACGACAACCTCTTTGTCGTCAAGGGCCTGCCCAAGGACGCCCGGGTCCGGCTCGCCGCCCTCGACTCCTTCAACGGCACCAACTACAACATGGATCCCAACGGCTCCGGCAGCTTCAGCAAGGTCGGCGACGCCAAGTCCATCAACACCCTGGCCGACGCCGGCGGGATCGTCCCGAGCAACAATTACGCCCTGGACATCACGATCGGGGACTACCAGGGCTACTTCTTGCCCGGCGGCCGCAAAACCACCGGGATCAGCTTTGTCCGCGACGGCTCCGGCGCGGCGTCCGGCCTGTACTTTAATGCCGGCACGGACACCGCTGTGACGACCAAGGGGCTTGCCAAGGGCGACTCCTACCGGGTCCAGGTAGCAGATCCCGCCACCTTGGAACACGGCCAGCTGACGCAGTACGACTTCGCCAAGATAGCCCTGCCGGATGCCGCCGAGGTACCGCCGGTTGTCGGGTCCCAGGCCAACGAGCTGGCGGCCGACGCCCCTACGGCCATTGACCGGGTGCGCCAGGTCGAGGCTCACTTCCAGAAGAAGGGCGCCTTCAGCAACGGCCTGATCGCCGACGGCCAGCTGCCCAGCGTCTCCGGTCACAGCGCGAACCGGATCCGGAGCCTGCTCACCGCCAAACAGATGCTCGGCGACGACGAACAGTACGCCGTCGCGATGTCCCTGATGCTCCGGCACCTCGGCATCCCGTCCCGGGTAGTGATGGGGTTCTACCCGGACCCGAAAAGCCCGGAAAACGGTGCCGGCGAGGTGAAGATCACCGGCAAGGACGTTCACGCCTGGGTTGAGGTCGCCTTCGACCGTGTGGGCTGGGTGTCCTTCGACCCGACGCCGCCGAAGGACAATGTGCCGATCCCGCCGGACCCGGAAAACAAGTCCAAACCCAAGCCGCAGGTGCTGCAGCCGCCGCCCCCGCCGCAGGAACCCGCGGACCTTCCGCCGGACTCTTCACCGGATGCGCTGGACGCGGATGAGAAGAAAAACAACCCCTGGCTGTTCTGGGGACCGCTCCTGACGGCGATCGGGTTCGCGCTGATCCCGGTGGGGATCCTCGCGCTGCCGTTGCTGCTGATCGCGCTGCTGAAGTCGCGGCGCCGGAAGGCGCGCTTCAGTGACGGACCGGCTGCGCAGCGTGTCGGCGGTGGCTGGCGCGAAGTGGTGAGCCTCGCGGCCGACCTCGGCGCCGAAGTGGACAGCCGCGCGACCCGCCGGGAGTCCGCCGTTGTGCTTGCCGAGGCGTTTCCGTCCGCCCGGGGGACCACCATCCTGCTCGCCAACCGGGCCGATGCCGCAATCTTCGGCGCCGGCCAGCCCAGTGAGGACCAGGTGCGGCAGTACTGGGAAATCGTGGACGGCTCGCTGCAGGAGATGACCGGAGCGCTCGGGTTTTGGGGACGGCAGCGGGCCCGGTTCTCGCCGCGCTCCCTGCTGGCTGACGGCCGGGCGGCGCTCACCCTGCGGGGCCTCAAACCCCGCGTTCCGGGCACAAAACGCGGCCGGCAGGCAGCTCCGGCAACACCGGCAGGTACAGTGGAGTCCGGCCCGGTGCAGGCAGCCTCCGTTGCTGCTGCCGCCGACTCTGCAGCCGACGCCAGCCAGACCGCCAGGAAGAACCACAACGAGCCATGACCGACGACGTCGAACGCTGCCCGCGCTGCCAACAGCCGCTCCGGCCGGGGGCTGCCTTTTGTACCTCCTGCGGGACGCCGCTGAGCAACCGTTCCGCGCGGAACGCGCACAACTTACGGGAGCCTTCGCATGCGCACGGGATCCCCGGTAGGATCCCCGTAACGCAGGGCCCCGCCCCGGCCCGCGGACAAGGGGGAGGTCCTTCGGTGCCACACAAGCTGGAGCTGGTACCCGCGGCTGCCGGGAAACGGCTGGGTGCGGCAGTGCTGGACTGGCTGGCGCCGGTGACCATCCTGACTGTGCTGCTGGCCATCGGGCTGGCCGGTATTACCCGGAGCCAGAGCGGCGGCTTTATCGTGTACAACACCTCGTCCCTGGTGCTGTTCGGCGGCATTGGTGCAGGCCTCACCCTGATCTACACAGTGGTTCTTGCCGTGCTTGAGGGCCGTTCCGGCGTGACGGCCGGCAACAGCCTGATGGGCATCCGCAGCTCGGACGCCGATGGTTTCGCGCCGGGCGGGGGAGCGGTGTTCCTGCGTGGCCTTATCACCGGGGCCGGTCTGCTGCTCGCCGTGATCGCTGCGGCTGCCGTGGTGATTTTCCAGTGGTTTGGTGTGGCCTTGGTGGTGCTGGGGCCCCTCGTGTTCCTCGGCGCTGCCTGGGCTGTCCTGGTGGTCCTGTCCAGCTCGTGGGATCGGAACGGGAAGCTCCGCGGCTGGCACGACGCTGCCGCGAAGACCTTGGTCTTCGATGTAAAGGCCGGACGCAACCCGATCACGACCGGTGGGATCCAAGGCCCTTACAGCTTCGCGCCCCTTGACCTTCCAGCGGTCCGGCAGGTCGCTTCGCCGTTGGCCGGAGCCATGGCCGCCGCGCCGCCCGCGTCCGCCCGGCCCGCCCCGGCCGCAGCCGCGGCGCCCGCGTCCGCCCCGGCCGCAGCCGCGGCGCCCGCCGCCGGCCAATGGCAGCCGCCGGTGCTCGGGCCGCAGCCCGGGCCAGCCCATCAGCCCGGGCCAGCACCGCGGCCCGGCCCAGCACCGGAGGCCGCCGTCGCAAGCGTCCTGCCGGCCGCGCACCCCGACGAGGACCACGACCGTACCCAGGTCCGCGACACGCAGGCCCCGATCACCGTGGCGATGCTCCGGATCCGGCTTGATGACGGCCGTGAGATTGAGCTGGACCGCACGGTGCTGGTCGGCCGGAACCCCGC
This sequence comes from Arthrobacter sp. EM1, assembly GCF_029964055.1. Lineage (NCBI taxonomy): Bacteria > Bacillati > Actinomycetota > Actinomycetes > Micrococcales > Micrococcaceae > Arthrobacter > Arthrobacter sp. EM1. The sequence continues at coordinate 822,574 of NZ_CP124836.1, forward strand.
CGGGCACCCCGGCGAGGGGCCGGTGCAGCTTATCCCGGTCGCCGATCCCGGGCGTTCCATTTCCAAGACCCACCTCCATCTGCACGCCGGAAACGGGGGCGTCTGGGTGACAGACCGCAACTCCACCAACGGCAGCGCCGTCAGCACCCCGGACGGTACCCATGCCGTCCTCGCGGCGGGGGTACCCACCCACGTCCGCCCAGGTTCCACCGTGCACTTCGGTGACCGCTCCTTCTACCTAGGACAGGCATGATTCCCCAGCCGGCCGCCGTTCCCTCCCCAGCCACCCCAGGCACCGCCCCCGACGGGCCCCCCAGCGGTACCTCCGGACTCCGGCTGAGCTGCGGCTACGGCACGGACCGGGGCCTGCGGCGCGAGATGAACGAGGATTCCTACATCGCCGCCGATCCCGTCTTCGCCGTCGCGGACGGCATGGGCGGGCACGAGGCCGGCGAAATCGCCAGCGGCATCTGCGTCCGCACCCTTGCCCGGATCCCGCAGCTGGCGAGCGGCGGGCGTGATGCCACCGCCGGCGTTGTGCAGGAATACCTGCTGCTGGCCGACGAAAGTATCCGGGAAGCCACCGGTTCCCGCGCCGGGACCACACTTTCCGGGGTTGTGGTGGTGGAGCAGACGGGCGTGCCTTACTGGCTGGTCCTGAACATCGGTGACTCCCGGACCTACCGGCTCAGTCAGGGCCAACTAAGCCAGGTCAGCGTGGACCATTCCGAAGTCCAGGAACTTGTTGATGCCGGGCAGATCAGCCCGGCGCAGGCCGCCGTGCATCCGCGCCGGCACGTTGTCACCCGGGCCTTGGGCACCGGCGACGAAATCGAAGCCGACTACTGGCTGCTGCCGATTGAGGAAGGCGACCGCATCCTGGTCTGTTCCGACGGGCTCAATGGCGAACTCGACGACGAGCACATCGGCAGTATCCTGCGCTCCCGGGCGGACCCGCAGGCAGCCGTGGATGAGCTCATCCAGGCGGCCCTGCGCAGCGGCGGCAGGGACAACGTCACCTGCATTGTGCTGGACGCCACCGATGTCAGCAACGACGACGGCGTCGTCCGGACAGCGCCGCGCAGTGCGTCCGCAGCGGAAGACGAAGACACCCTGCCCAGGGCCGATGCGCGCGAACATGCTGTTGAGCGACAAGCTGTTGATGGACCGGCTGTTGGTGGACCGGCTGTTGGTGGACCGGCTGTTGGTGGACCGGGCAAGGACCCCAACGATGCCAAGCACTAACGCCACCGCTGCAGTGCGCTACACACCGGGCAGCTGGCTCGGGGTGGTGCGCTCGGGAACCGTGGTGCTGCTGCACCCGGACAGCACACCGGCCCTCGTTGAGTCGCTGTGGGAACTTCTGGGCACCGGACCGGAAGCGCCCGAAGTCCTCGATACCTTGTCCGCGGCCTCGGGCGGGTCACTTGCCCGGCTGCCGTGGTTTGCGATAGTGGCCGGCACCGGTTCTCTCCAGTTGTTCCTGCGCGGCGGGATCGACCTGACGGTGGAGCTGCCCGGCGGCCCGGTGGAACTGAGCGGCCGAGACGTGACCACGTGGACCGAACGGCGGTTCGAAGCTGCCGACGGATTCAGCCTGAGAATTCCCGGTGCGGAGGCCGCAGGTGCGCCCCGCGCCGCCGCGGAGCTGCGGCTGGCAGACGGGGTGGTTCTGCTCAAGGGCCTGCGGATGGACCTTCGTGCGGCTGCCCTGCCGGGTGCACTGACGGCCGCCGGGGCGGGCGCCGACGGTGCGTCGGCAGAGACCGTGCTGGCATATCCCGTCGAGGACCTGGAGCTGGAGCGGACGCTGCACGGGGAACCGGAACCGGAACCGGAACCGGAACCGGCGGCCGCAGCGCCGGCCGAACCGGAACCGGCGGCCGCTGAACCGGAACCCGAACCGGAACCGGCGGCCGCAGGCCGGGAACCCGCCGGTCCGGATCAGGATCAGGAAGCCTCCGGAGCGCAAAAGCCCGCCGCATCGGAGCCCGCCGAACAGGAGCCGACAGGCAGCTACGATCACCTTTGGGAACAAACGGTGATGCGGAATATCGAAGACGCAGCCGTCCGCGAGGACCCGGACGCCGACTCGGAACTCTCCGGTGACTTTGCCGAAACGCCCCCAGGGCCGACGCCTGAGCCGGCCGCGGCGGTGGCGGTGGCGGAACCAGCAGCCGCTCCCGCCCCTGCCCCGGATCCACCCGCGGCCCCGCACCCGGTGTCCACCGGACTGATCGATTCCGTCCCCTGGCACACCGGCGGGGCCCGTTCCTCGCCGGCTGCGCCCGCGCCGGCACCTGCGCTTGCGCCACTGCCGGCGGTCCCCCTGCCGACGGCGGCACAGCAGCACGTTCCGATGCTCCCGGCCGCCCGCACCGAAACGGACGCCGACCACGACGGCCAGACCATCATCAAGGGCGACCTCGCCGGTGCCGGCCCGCAGCCGCCCAGCACCCAGCGCGCGGCGGCGGAACAGGCTACCGGACCGATGGTGCTTGCCCGGGTCTGCCCGCAGGGCCACGCCAACCCGTCCACGTGCGCCCAGTGCGGCCGCTGCGGCCAGCCGCTGCCCGGTGACGGCGTCCAGGTCAGGCGGCCCCGCCTCGGCCAGATGCGCCTGTCCACCGGTGAGCTGATCGACCTGACCCAGTCCCTCATCGTGGGACGCCAGCCTTCGGTGTCCCGCGTCCAGGGCGCCGTGATGCCCAAGCTGATTCAAGTAGCGAGCCCCAGCGGAGACATCTCCCGCTCGCATGTGGAGGTCCGGCTAGAAGGCTGGCACGTGATGCTGTGTGATTTGAAGGCGACCAACGGCACGGTACTGGTCCGCGAAGGACAACCCCCGCGCCGGCTCGCCCAGGGCGAAATGGCAATCGTGCTGGACGGTGACATCGCCGAGGTCGGCGACGGCATCTCGCTGCGTTTTGAGGAGATCCCGTGAGCTCCAAACGGCCGGTAGCCCCGCCGCCGGTGATTCCGGGCTTCAATTACATCAGCCTGCTCGGCTCCGGCGGATTCTCCGACGTCTATCTCTACGGGCAGGAGCGGCCGCGCCGCAATGTCGCCGTCAAGGTACTGCTTTCGGACCTGAAGACCGAGGGTGCCCGCCGCCGCTTCGAATCCGAAGCAAACTTGATGGCGCAGTTGTCCTCGCACCCTTACATCGTGACGATCTTCGAAGCCGAAATCACCGACGCCGGGCATTCCTACCTCGCGATGGAGTACTGCTCGCGGCCCAGCCTGGACGTCCGCTACCGTCGGCAGCCCTTCAGCGTGGACGAGGTGCTCGCAGTCGGCATCCAGGTGGCGTCCGCCGTCGAGACCGCCCACCGGGCCGGGATAGCGCACCGCGACATCAAGCCGGCGAACATCCTCGTCACCGACTACAACCGGCCGGCCCTGACTGACTTCGGGATCTCCGGAACCCTCGCCGGCGACTCGGACGAGGACGCCGGCATGTCCATCCCGTGGTCGCCGCCCGAGCAGTTCACCGGCCACCATGTCGACGGGGTCCTGGTGGACGTCTGGGCGCTCGGCGCCACGCTGTACACCCTGCTGGCCGGCCGGTCCCCGTTTGTGCTGCCGGGGGCGGACAACTCCCAGCGGGAGCTGATCTCACGGATCACCAACTTGCCGGTGCCCAAGCTGGGCCGCGCCGATGTCCCGGAATCCCTGGAACTGGCGCTCGCGACGGCGATGGCCAAGGCCGCACCATCCCGATACTCCTCGGCGCACGCTTTCGCACTGGCCCTGCAGCGGATCCAGGCCGAGCTGAACCTCTCCGTGACACCGTTCGAGGTCCTGGAGGAACCGCGCGCGGAGGAAAACCATCCGGACGACGGCTTCGAAGAAACCAGGGTCCGCAGCGTCGCCGCGATCGACCCGGACGCCACCGGCAACACACCGACCTTCCCGGCCCGGTTCGGCGGCGCTGACACCAGTTCCACAGTGGACAACGCAACAACGTTCAACAACGCAACCATCCACCGCCCGCCGGCGCTGCCGGCCTTCGAGGCCCCCGTAACCGGAGCCGCCGAAGGAGCTGCGGCCCCCGAAGATGACCTTGCGGCCACGGTCAACCGCTCCAGCACGGCCCCCGCGGCCAGCCCAAACGACGGCGCGGAGGCCCACCCGGCCGGCCACGGCCGACGCACGCTGCTGCTCTCGATTGTCGGCGGCACCGTCCTGGTGGCCGCCGCCGTGCTCGGAATAGTTGCGTCAACCACCGGGTCCGAGCCGGCTCCGAAAGCCACCGACCAGGTCAGCAAACCGCCCGCCGACGCCCTGGACAACGGCACAGTGCCCGACGTCACCGCGCTGGCCGGGGTGGCCGGGGCGGCCGGGAAGGTCAGCTTCACTTGGACCAACCCGCAGCCGAAACCCGGCGACAGCTACAAGTGGCGGGTCCACACTCTCAAGGGTGACGGGGACTACCAGTCGTCCGCCGGGCCGGCCGCTGAAATTGCCGCGAATCCGGCCGAACCCAGCTGCATTCAGGTGATGATCGTCCGCACCGACGGGGCGTCTTCGCCGCTGGGTCCGGATTCGATCGCCTGCGTCAGCAAATAGCAGCAACAATGTCCAGAAAGGCATGGCATATGGGGGATCTGGCGATAGATTTCTGCGGCGAGTGGCATGAGCCCGCGGACGATGACATCTTCAGCATCGGCCGCGAAGGCGACCTTGAGGTGGATGACAATCCGTACCTGCACCGGCAGTTCCTGCAGATCGCCCGCTACGACGGCATCTGGTGGCTGAACAATGTCGGCAGCAGGCTCTCGGCCACCATCGCTGACGCCTCCGGCGGGATGCAGGCCTGGCTCTCGCCGGGCGCACGGATTCCACTGGTCTTTAGCCTGACCAACGTCATCTTCACCGCAGGCCCCACCACCTACGAGTTTGCCGTCCACCTGCGGACTCCTGCGTTTCGGCAGGAATCCCGCGACGCGGACAGCAGCGGAGACACCACTATCGGCCCGGTGCTTTTTACCGACTCGCAGAAGGCCCTGATCGTGGCCCTCGCCGAACCCATGCTGCGCCGCGACGGGACCGGCTTCAGCGCCATCCCGTCCTCGGCAGAGGCCGCCAGGTCGCTGGGCTGGGCCCTGACCCGGTTCAACAGAAAGCTGGACAATGTGTGCGACAAGCTCGACAAAGCGGGGGTCGCCGGCCTGCGTGGAGGCGGCGGAAAACTTGCGAGCAACCGCCGCGCACGGCTCGTTGAACATGCCATCACCTCACACCTGGTGACGGCGGCGGACCTGCACCTGCTGGGCGGGCCCGGCCTGGGCCAGCCCGCTCATGACCTGAACGGAGTTGAGGAAGCGTGAGAATCCGACTGACGCTGCGCCGCGACCCGGCCGAAGCGAAAGACCTTGCCGTCACCGTTGACGGGCTAGCCACCGTGGCTGACATCGCCACCCAGCTTTGGGCGGCCGACCCCTCCCGGCGGGGCACTGCGCCGCCGCCAAACCTGTCCTTGAGCATCGAGGAAGCCTTCGCCGCCGGCGGCATGAAGGGCAGCGTCCTGGACCGCGGGGACAACCTGCTCGAATCCGGGCTGCGGCCGGGCTCCATTGTCTCGCTCGCCCGGCTCAGCGAGCAGTTCGGGACGCCCGGGGCGAGCCGCGGTCCGGCGGCGGCAACGCTGCGTGTGCTCTCCGGACCCGACGTCGGACGCGAATTCTCGCTGCCCTCGGGCACCAGCTACCTCGGCCGCGGCCGCGACGCCGACGTCCGGCTCACGGACCCCCTGACTTCCAAGCGGCACGCCCGCATCACTGTCGGCGAGACAGTCGAGATCGTGGACACAAATTCGGCCAACGGGCTGTTGATGGACGGGCTGCCGGTCACCCGCGCGACGCTTAACTCCTCGGACACGGTGGCCCTGGGCGACACAACCGTCTCCGTGGTCTCCCTTGGCACCGGGCACAGCTCCGCGCCAAGCTCCCCGTTGATCGACTTCAACCGCTCCCCGCGGGTGGTGCCGCGCTTCGAACTGCAAAAACGGATGCTCCCGGCCGGACCCAAGCGCCAGGAGCACCACGCCTTCCCGTACATCATGCTGCTGGCGCCGCTGATGATGGGCGGAATCCTGTTTGCCGTCACCCAAAATGTGCTCTCGGTGGTGTTTATGCTGATGATGCCGTTGTTCATCGTGGGCCATTACGTAGACCAGAAGCTGCAGGCCAAACGGGAACGGAAGGAACAGCTAAAGCAGTTCCGCGAGTCGATGGCGGCGTTCCGGGCCGAAACTACGCGGCTGCAGAACGTGGAACGCTCCGTCCGGCTGCAGGAAACACCCTCGGTCAGTGACACCGTGGACTCGATCTACAAGCTCGGCCCGCTGCTCTGGACCCACCGGCCCGAGCACACCGGATTCCTGGGACTTCGCTTCGGCCTGGGCACCGCGCCCTCAAGGATCCAGTTCGAAGAGCCCAACAGCAGCGATACCGAAGCCGAGTACATGGCCGAAATCCAGCAGTGCCTGGCACAGTTCCGGGACATCGAAGGTGTGCCGATCGTCTCGCAGTTGCGCTCCGCCGGCTCCTTCGGCCTCGCCGGTCCCCGCGGCCTGGTCGACGATGTTGCCCGCGGGATGGTCTTGCAGCTCGCGGGCCTGCATTCGCCAGCGGAAGTGGTGCTGGCCGCCATCACCTCGGCGCAATCCAAGGAACGCTGGGAGTGGCTGCAGTGGCTCCCGCACGTCGGCTCCGGCCACAGCCCGCTCAGCGGCGACCATCTTGCCGCCGGCCCGGGGGGCGGCTCGGCCCTGCTGTCAAGGCTGGAAGACCTGATCGACCAGCGCGAGGCAGCATCCCAGACGCCCCGCCCCGTCCTGCGGCCCGGCGTCGACCCGCTCAGCACCGACCTTGCCGGGCCGCTGCTGCCCACCGTGCTGGTGGTCGTCGAGGACGACGCCCCGGTGGACCGCGGCAGGCTCACCCGGATGCTCGAACGCGGCCCCGACTCGGGGGTACACGTGATGTGGGTGGCTTCGTCGGTGCAGCAACTGCCGGCCGCGTGCCGGGACTTTATGGCCATCGACGGCGAGCACGGAACCACCACCGGCCAGGTCCGGCTCGGCCGGCACACCTTCCCGGTGAGCTGCGAAAGCCTCGATGCCGGCCTGGCAGCCCAACTGGCGCGGATGCTCACCCCCGTTGTGGACGTCGGCAAGCCGCTCGAGGACGAATCCGACCTGCCCCGGGCAGTTTCCTACGCCACCTTGATCGGCAAGGATTTCCTGGACAAGCCGGCCGTCGTGGCCGAACGCTGGACCGAGAACAACTCCGTCCGGGCCTCCGCGGTGCCCAACCGCAAGGACAACGGCACGCTCCGGGCACTGGTCGGCTCCAAAGGCATCGAACCGCTCTACCTCGACCTCAAAAACGAGGGACCGCACGCACTTGTTGGCGGCACCACCGGCGCCGGAAAATCCGAGTTCCTGCAGTCCTGGGTGATGGGAATGGCCGCAGCGTACAGCCCGGACCGGGTAAGTTTCCTTTTCGTTGACTACAAGGGCGGCGCCGCGTTCGCGGACTGCCTGCAGCTGCCGCACACCGTGGGCTTGGTCACCGACCTGTCCCAGCACCTTGTCCGCCGTGCCTTGACCTCCCTGCGGGCCGAACTGCACTACCGCGAACGGCTGTTGAACCGGAAAAAGGCCAAGGACCTGCTGGAGCTCCAGCGCGAAGCGGACCCGGACGCGCCGCCGTACCTGATCATCATTGTGGACGAGTTCGCGGCGTTGGCCACCGAAGTCCCGGAGTTTGTCGACGGCGTGGTGGACGTCGCCGCCCGCGGCCGCTCCCTGGGCCTGCACCTGATCCTGGCCACCCAGCGCCCGGCCGGGGTGATCAAGGAAAGCCTGCGCGCCAACACCAACCTGCGGGTGGCGCTGCGGATGGCCGATGAGGATGACGCGATCGACATCCTCGGCGTGCCGACGGCTGCGTACTTCGACCCCTCCATTCCCGGACGCGGCGCCGCCAAGACCGGTCCCGGCCGGATCCAGGGCTTCCAGACCGGTTACGCCGGCGGCTGGACCACCGAGAAGCCGCAGCGGCCGCAGATCGAGATCGTCGAGATGGCCTTCGGCTCAGGTCCGGCCTGGGCCGCGCCGGTACCCGAGAACCCGGTGCAGGAAGAAGCGGCGGGTCTGAACGACATCGCCAGGATGACGGCGAACATCATCAAAGCCGCCGACGTACTCTCCATCGAGCCTCCCCGCAAACCCTGGCTCGACGAACTCGCCACGACCTATGACTTCTCCCGGCTGCCCAACCCCCGCACTGACGAACGGCTGCTCTTGGGCGTCGCGGACGACCCGGCGCACCAGGACCAGCCCACGGTGTTCTACGAGCCGGACCGGGACGGCAACATGGCCATCTACGGCACCGGCGGATCCGGCAAGTCCGCTGCCCTGCGCGGCATCGCGATCGCCGCCGCTGTCACCCCGCGCGGCGGCCCGGTAAACATCTATGGCATCGATTGCGGCTCCTCGGGGCTGAAGATGCTCGACGGACTGCCGCACGTCGGCGAAATCATCAACGGCGACGACGTCGAGCGGGTCGGCCGGCTGCTGCGCTGGCTCCGGGACCTGGCCGACGACCGGGCGGCCCGCTACTCGGAGGTCCGGGCGTCGACCATCGTGGAGTACCGGACCCTGGCGGAGCAGCCGGCGGAAAAGCGGATCTTTGTGCTGGTGGACGGTATGTCCGCCTTCCGGGAAGCCTACGAATACAGCAAGCTCTCCGCGTTATGGGACATCTTCCTGCAGCTCGCCACCGACGGCCGTCCGCTCGGCATCCACCTTGTCATCAGCGGGGACCGGCCCAACTCGGTGCCGGCGTCGCTGCTGGCCTCGATCCAGCGCCGGCTGGTGCTGCGGCTGTCCTCCGAGGACGACTACCTCTCGATGGATGTGCCCAAGGACGTCCTGGGCCAGGCCTCGCCTCCGGGGCGCGGCCTGCTGGGCAACCTCGAAGTGCAGCTCGCCGTGCTTGGCGGCAACTCCAACCTGGCCGTGCAGGCCCGCGAGGTCAACAAACTCAGCCAGGCCATGCTGCGCCAAGGCGTCGAACCGGCCCCGCAGATTGAACGCCTGCCGGACCACATCGACCTCGACATCCTGCCCGCCGGCAGCCCTGACCTGCCGGTCATCGGCGTCGACGACGAAACGCTCCAGCCCGCCGAGATCCTGGCCAAGGGCCCGCTGCTCCTCGCCGGCCCTCCCGGTGCCGGCCGCACCGTGGCACTGGTGACCCTTGCCTACGCGCTGCGCCGGTCAAACCCCGGCGTCGAACTTTTCTACATCGGTTCCCGCCGCTCGGCGGCAGCGTCCCTGAAGCTCTGGGACCGTTCCGTGGTGGGCGCCGACGACGTCGAGGAGGCACTTGACGAACTGGTGGACTACTCCACCGGCACCCCGGGCAAGCTCGCAATCTTCATCGAGGGGCTGACCGACTTCACCGACACAGGGGCGGAATCCGGGATCGAACGGCTCGTCACGGCCTCGATCAAGGCCGAACAGTGGGTGGTGGGCGAGTCCGAAACCTCCACCTGGTCCTCGGCCTGGTCCCTCGCGCAACCGTTCAAGTCCGGCCGCCGGGGCCTGCTGCTGAACCCGGGCGACATCGACGGCGACAGCCTGCTCAGCACCTCGCTGGGCCGGATCAGCACCGACTTCGTCCCCGGCCGCGGCTACATCGTGGGCCGCGGCAAGGTCCGCAAACTCCAGCTCGCGCTGCCGCCGGAGAACCGGAACTAGGCCGCTGCCAACGGCGTGCCGGTCCTGCTTAAGGTTATCGATGATTGTCGATACGCTAGGGGGAGTTACCGTCTAGGGAGAACCACATGCCTGCTATCCGAACCTGCGAATCCACCTCCTGCTGCGGCCCGGGTGCCTGCGGCCCGGTGCCGCATCTCCGGGGCCCGGGCGCCGGCATTGCGCGCCACAACCTGGCCAGCGAACCCACGGGGGAGTTGCCGGCGTGAAGTTTCTTGAGAACACGCCCCGTTTTTTGTTCTTTACCGGCAAGGGCGGCGTGGGCAAGACCTCCGTAGCATGCGCAACAGCGCTCACCCTGGCCAGGGCCGGCAAGGCAGTCATGCTGGTCAGCACCGACCCCGCCTCCAATGTTGGCCAGGTCTTCGGCATAAGAATCGGGAACAGTGTCACTCCCATCCCGGCCGTGCCGGGACTCTCCGCCTTGGAAATTGACCCGGAGCAGGCGGCCGAGGCCTACCGCGAGCGGATCATTGCCCCCGTCCGCGGCCTCCTTCCCGAGACCGAACTGGCCGGCATCGCCGAGAGCCTGTCCGGTTCCTGCACCACGGAGATTGCCTCCTTCGATGAGTTCACCAGCCTGCTCGCCGACGACACGGCCTACGGGGACTACGACCACATCATCTTCGATACCGCCCCGACGGGTCACACGATCCGGCTGCTGCAGCTGCCCGGCTCGTGGACCGATTTCCTCGAGGCCGGCAAAGGCGATCCGTCCTGCCTCGGACCCCTCTCAGGGCTGGAAAAGCACAAGCAGGTCTACGCCAAGGCGGTCCAGGCACTCACTGACCCGGCGAGGACCCGGCTTGTCCTGGTCAGCCGGGCGCAGACCTCGTCGCTGACCGAGATCGAGCGGACCTATCGGGAACTGAACCAGATCGGAATCGGGGGAGGTTACGTCGTTGTCAACGGCGTCCTGCCGCCTGCCGCCGGTGCGGAGCAGCTCGCACAGGCCCTGCGCGCCCGGGAAGCCGCGGCCCTCGCTGCCATTCCCGAGGCGGTCGCCGGCCTGCCACGCGATGTCCTGGATCTGAAGCCGGGGAACATGGTCGGCATTGCGGCGCTTGAATCCCTGTTCGCGCCCACTTCCGGCGCCGCGATCACTGGTGATGCCGCGCTGCTCCCCGAGATTGCGGACGCCCCGCTGGCTGCCCTGGTGGACGACGTCGAGCTCGACGGCCACGGCCTCGTGATGTGCATGGGCAAGGGCGGCGTCGGGAAGACCACCGTCGCTGCGGCCATTGCGGTTGCCCTGGCCAGGCGCGGGCATGCGGTCCACCTCACCACGACCGATCCGGCAGCGCACCTGACCGAAACCCTCCATGGCTCCATTCCGGGCCTGACGGTTTCGCGCATCGATCCGGAGGCAGCCATCCAGGAGTACCGCGAACACGTGATGGCGACCAAGGGCAGGAGCCTGGACGATGACGGACGCGCGGCCCTGGCCGAGGACCTGATGTCCCCGTGCACGGACGAAGTTGCGGTGTTCCGGCAGTTCTCCAGGGTGGTCCAGGAGTCCCGCCGGCACTTTGTGGTGATCGACACGGCACCGACCGGCCACACCCTGCTGCTGCTGGACGCCACCGGTTCGTACCACCGGGAGATCGCCCGCCAGGTTGGCGACACCATGGGATTCGTAACACCGCTTATGCGGCTGCAGGACCCGGCCCAGACCAAGGTTGTCCTCGTTACGCTGGCCGAAACCACACCGGTCCTGGAAGCCGAAGAGCTGCAGAAAGACCTGGAAAGGGCGGGAATCCACCCGTGGGCCTGGGTCATCAACAACTCGATCGCCGCAGCACACCCGCAGACGCCGTTCCTGCGGGCCCGCGCCGCGAGCGAAATCGAACAGATCACGAAGGTGCACACCCTGACGGACCGGTTCGCCCTCATTCCGTTGCTGCCCGAAGAACCCATTGGTGAAGAGAAGTTGTCGGCCCTGACCGCCCTCAGCTCCCCACCCGCCGTGTAGCGGGGGCGATGCCCCGCCCGGAGCCGGCGAAGGCTAGGAACTGGTCGGTTCGGAACTGTGGGGGAGGACGACGGCGTCCGCGGTGCGGGCTGCGGAAGGGAACAGGACCAGGATCAGGCCAAGGCCGACTGCCGCGCCGACAAGCTGCGCCAGGACAAATCCCGGAACGGATGCCGGGGCGATTCCGGCGAAGGTGTCACTGAAGACGCGGCCGGCGGTCACTGCCGGGTTCGCGAACGACGTTGAGGACGTGAACCAGTACGCGGCGCCGATGTAGGCGCCCACGGCCGGCGCGGCGAGGACACCGCGTTTGGTGGCTGCGAGGGCGAAGATCAGCAGGATGAGACCGGCGGTAGCTACGACCTCACCCAGCAGATGCCCCGGAGTTGCGCGCTCCTTGGCGGAGATGGAGGTGCCCACCTCAAACATGGCGTTAGCGACCACACTGCCACCGACCGCGCCCAGGACCTGGGCAAAGACGTAGGTGCCAAGCTCCGGCAGGCTCAGCCCGGTACCGCTGCGCCGGCCCAGGATCCAGTCGGCAAGGGAGACCACGGGATTAAAATGTGCGCCGCTCACGGGCCCGAGCATCAGAATCAGCACCGTCAGGCCCAACACCGTCGCTGTGCTGTTCTGCAGCAGCTGCAGGCCAACGTCGTTGGGGGAGAGCTGCTGCGCGGCGATGCCGGAGCCGACCACTATGGCTACGAGCAAACTGGTGCCGAGGAATTCGGCCACGGCACGGCGCCACAGCGGCGGCTGGTTGAAAGTCATGGCAACAGCTTGACCCAAAGAATTAACTCAGTCAAAATTGAACCAATGAATATTGAGACAGTAGGCTTTAGGGCCCGGGTGGCCAAGCATGCGGCCCTGGCCGATCCTGCGCGGCTGCGCATCGTGGATCTGCTGACCCTGGGCGACTTTTCCCCGACGGAGCTGCAGGCAGAATTGGGAATGCCGTCAAATCTGCTCTCCCACCACCTGCGCGCGCTGGAAGAGGCCGGGCTGGCCGCCCGCCGCCGCTCCGAAGCCGACGGGCGGCGCAGCTATATCCGGCTTGCAGCCGGAGCCCTGGCGGGCCTGGTGCCGGGAGCCGGGCACGGGGCACGCCGCGTTGTGTTCGTCTGCACGCGAAACAGTGCCAGGTCCCAGCTGGCCGCCGCCCTCTGGCAGCAGGCCAGCGAAATTCCCTCGACGTCGGCGGGGACACACCCCGCGGACCGCATCGCACAAGGCGCTATCGACGTCGCCAGCCGGCACGGCGTGGACCTGGCAGACTGTCGTCCACGCAGCCTGCAGCAGGTGGCGGGAGAAGGTGACTTGCTGGTGACCGTGTGCGACAACGCCCATGAGGAACTGACCGGCCTGGGTGGTGTGCACTGGTCGGTGCCGGACCCGCTTCGCCTGGGCACCGAGGATGCCTTCGAGAAGGCTTTCGATGACATCGCCCACCGGGTCAATGGCCTCGCGCCGCGCGTGCTCGCAGCCTAACCGGGCCGCGACACCAGGCGGGACGGCCAAGCCGACATAAGCAAGAAATTGACATTCATCAATCTAAAGTCCAATACTTTCTACATCGATTCTTATCAATGTTCCGCCGAGGGCCATACGTGCCGGGCGCAGGACCGCAAACGGGCCGCGATGCACCCGTCACACAGCTGATTTTCAGGAGAAACCCGTGAGCACCGAAACCGCAAAAAAGCCTTCCGTTCTGTTCGTCTGCGTCCACAATGCCGGCCGCTCCCAGATGGCCGCAGCCTTCCTCACCACCCTGTCCAAGGGCGGGATTGAAGTCCGTTCAGCCGGTTCCGCGCCGGCGGAGCAGGTCAACCCGGCCGCCGTCGAGGCCATGGCCGAGCTCGGCATCGACATGTCCGCCGAGATCCCCAAGGTCCTCACCACCGAGGCCGTGAAGGAATCCGACGTTGTCATTACCATGGGCTGCGGCGATACCTGCCCGATCTTCCCGGGCAAACGCTACGAGGACTGGGAACTCGAAGATCCGGCCGGTCAGGGCGTGGACTCGGTCCGTCCCATCCGCGACGACATCAAGGCCCGCATCGAGGCCCTGATTTCCGAACTCCTTCCCGCCGGAAAGTAGGAGCACGACCATGACGGAACAGCTCATCATCATCGGGTCCGGCCCTGCCGGCTACACCGCCGCGATCTACGCCGCACGGGCCGGGCTGGCGCCGCTGGTCATCGCCGGGGCGGTCACGGCCGGAGGTGCGCTGATGAACACCACCGAGGTGGAGAACTTCCCCGGCTTCCCCGCCGGCGTCCAGGGCCCCGAGCTGATGGACGGACTCCAACAGCAGGCCGAAAAGTTCGGCGCGCGGGTGGTGTTCGACGACGTCACCGAGGTGACGCTCACCGGGCACACTAAGCGTGTGGTCACCGGGGCCGGGGAGATCCACGAAGCCACCGCCGTCATCCTCGCCACCGGCTCGGCCTACAAGGAACTCGGCCTGCCCGAAGAGAAAAAGTTCAGCGGGCACGGGCTCTCCTGGTGCGCTACCTGCGACGGGTTCTTCTTCCGCGACCAGGACATCATCGTCGTCGGCGGCGGCGACTCGGCCATGGAGGAAGCGACCTTCCTGACCCGGTTCGGAAAGTCCGTGACAGTTGTGGTCCGCAAGGGCGAGCTCCGCGCCTCGCGGATCATGGCCCAGCGGGCCAAGGACAACCCCAAGATCCGCTTCGCCTGGAATTCCGCCGTCACCGCGATCCACGGCGACGCGAAGGTCACCGGCGTCACCCTGACCGACACCGGCACGGGCGAAACCCGGGAACAGGCTGCCACCGGGATCTTCGTCGCGATCGGCCACGTCCCGCGCACCGAACTGCTCACCGGCCAGGTAGAGCTGGACGCCGAGGGCTACATCAGGGTCGATTCACCCACCACGGTCACCAACCTGACCGGGGTTTTCGCCTGCGGGGACGCGGTGGACCACCGCTACCGGCAGGCCATCACCGCCGCGGGCACCGGCTGCGCGGCCGCCCTGGACGCCGAACGCTACCTCGCCGCACTCGAGGACGCGGACAGCATCGCCACAGCCCTCGTCGAGGAACCCACCCACTCCTGAACCCCAACCGGCCGCCCAACAAGGTAGCAGCTAAGGCCGTTTTGAGCCCTCAAAACGGCCTTAGCTGCGAGTTGGTTGGGCAGCGGCCGCCGCGCGTCGCGGGCACCCCTCCCGGGGCGACTGCTCCGGGGTAATCCTGACCGGACAATGTCGGTGATCTAAGGCAGGATAGGTCTGTGAGCACAGGGAACACTGCAGCAGAAGCCGACACACAAAACCCCTCCGGGGCCGTACGCGAAGAGTACGAGGTCCTCGTGGAGGAGGTCCGCAGGCACCGCTTCGCCTACTACCAGGACGACGCGCCGATCATTTCCGATGCCGAGTTCGACGAGCTCTACCGGCGGCTGGAAACCATCGAGGCCATGCACCCCGAACTCGTGGCCAACGATTCGCCGACCCAGGAGGTTGGCGGCGAAGTGTCGGCCGCTTTTACCGCTGTCGAACACCTGCAGCGAATGTACAGCTTGGAGGACGTCTTCTCGCTCGGGGAGCTGGAGGCGTGGATCGCCAAGGCCGAAGCCAACATCGCCAAACTGGGCAACGGTATGCCGACCTGGCTCACCGAGCTCAAGATCGATGGCCTGGCCGTCAACCTGCTCTATCGTGACGGGGTGCTGATCCGGGCCGCGACGCGTGGGGACGGGAGCACGGGGGAGGACATCACCCACAACGTCCGGACTATCAAGGAAATCCCGCAGCAGCTCACCGGCACCGGCTTCCCTGCCGAAATGGAGGTGCGCGGAGAAGTCTTTATCCCGTCCAAGGCGTTCGCTGAATTCAACGAGGCGCTGATCGCGGCCGGCAAAGCGCCGCTGGCCAACCCCCGCAACGCAGCCGCCGGCTCGCTGCGCCAAAAGGACCCGGCGGAAACCGCCAAACGCCCGCTGCGGATGTACGTCCATGGCATTGGCGCGCGCGAGGGACTCGAAACCGCCAGCCAGTCGGACACCTACCGGCAGCTCGCCGAATGGGGACTGCCCACCAGTCCGTACCTCGAGGTGCTGCCCGGGCTCACGGAAGTACTGGAATTTATCACCCGCTACGGGGACAAGCGCCACAGCCTCGCCCACGAGATCGACGGCATTGTTATCAAGGTCGACGCCTTCGCCACCCAGCGTGCGCTCGGCTACACCTCCCGGGTGCCGCGCTGGGCCGTTGCCTACAAATACCCGCCCGAGGAAGTCAACACCAAACTTCTGGACATCCAGGTCAATGTGGGCCGCACCGGCCGCGTCACTCCGTATGGAGTGATGGAGCCGGTCAAGGTGGCCGGCTCCACAGTTGAGATGGCCACGCTGCACAACCAGGAAGTCGTTAAGGCCAAAGGCGTCAAAATCGGCGACATCGTGGTGTTGCGCAAGGCCGGGGACGTTATCCCGGAGATCGTCGGCCCCGTCCTGGCCTTGCGCGGGCAGCAGGACCCGCCGGTCCGGGACTTTGTGATGCCCACCGAATGTCCCGCCTGCGGCACCCCGCTGGCGCCGGCCAAGGAAGGGGACGTGGACATCCGCTGCCCCAACTCCCGCTCCTGCCCCGCGCAGCTGCGCGAACGGGTGTTCCACCTTGCGGGCCGCGGCGCTTTCGACATCGAAGCCCTCGGCTGGGAAGCCGCGATTGCCCTGACCCAGCCCGCGGAACCGGAAACTGCGCCGCTGACCAGCGAGGCGAACCTGTTCCGGCTCACCCACGCTGACCTCGCGGAGGTGCGGATCCGGCGGGAAAAGCGGGCCAAGGGTGTCGGCACCGGTGAGTTCGAGCTGGTGCCGTACTTCTACAGCAAGGGCACCGCCAAGACCCCGTCCAAGCCCACGGCCACCACCGAGAAGCTGTTCCGCGAACTGGAAAAGGCCAAGGCCCAGTCGCTCTGGCGCGTCCTCGTGGCGCTCTCCATCCGGCACGTCGGTCCGCGGGCCTCCCGCGCGCTCGCGACGGCGTTCGGCAGCATGGACGCGATGCGGCAGGCCTCCGAGGAAGAGCTCGCCAACGTCGACGGCGTCGGGCCGGTCATCGCTGCCGCCCTGACCGAATGGTTCACCGAAGACTGGCACCGCGGGATCGTGGACACCTGGGCGGCCGACGGGGTCCGGATGATTGACGAGCGCGACGAATCCATGCCCCGAACCCTGGCAGGACTGACAATCGTGGTGACCGGCAGCCTGGCGGGCTTCAGCCGGGACGAAGCGAAGGAAGCCATCCTGATCCGTGGCGGCAAGGCCTCCGGCTCCGTCTCGAAAAAGACGGATTATGTCGTGGCCGGGGAGAACGCGGGCACCAAACTGGACAAGGCCGAACAGCTCGGCGTGCCGGTCCTGGACGAGGATGGCTTCCGCGCCCTACTGGCCAACGGGCCGGACCCGTCGTCGGCCGCGAAACCCGGCCCCGCGCCCGCTGACGGATCCGGCGGTGGCGGCAATGACGGCGGTGGCGGCAATGACAGCGGCGGCGGGAGCGGGGACTCCGAAGAAAACCACCAGGATGTGATGACCGAATGAGCGCCGAAAACCCAAACCCGTCCACCGGGCTGCCGGCCGCGCTGCTGGAGCTCGCCCGGCGGGCGGCAGCTGCCGGGGCCGCCGTTCTGGCCGGCCGGAACGCTGCCGAACTTGACGTCAGCAACAAGGGCGACGCCGGTGACTGGGTGACAGCTTTTGACCTCGCCGCGGAAAGAGCCGTCCGCGAGGTGATCAGCACGGCCAGGCCGTTCGACACCATCACCGGAGAGGAGGGTGGTACCGTACTGCCGCCCTCGCCCAGCGGCTACCGCTGGTCGATCGACCCGCTCGACGGGACCGCCAACTTCATCCGCAACATCGTCTACTACGGCACATCGGTGGCCGTCGCGGACCCGCACGGAGTCTGGCTGGCCGGCGTGGTCGATGCCCCTGCCCTGGGCCGGCGCTACTACGCGCTCCGCGGGCACGGAGCCTGGCTCGAGGAAGCGGGCCGGCTGACACCACTGGCCGGGCCGCTGCCGGGCCGCAGCGGACAGATCCTGGCCACCGGCTTCAGCTACGACCCTGCCGTCCGGGCCGAGCAGGCGTCCGGGCTGGGCAGCATTATGGACGGCTTCGCCGATGTCCGCCGCCTCGGCTCCGCCGCTCTGGACCTTTGCCTCGTCGCGGACGGCACGCACGACGCCTACGGGGAACGGGGACTCAATGAGCACGACTTCGCCGCCGGAGCCCTCATCGCCGAAGAGGCCGGCTGCTGGGTGCGTCGCCCGCGGCTGACCAGCCCGCTCGCCGGTGGCCCCTCCGACGACGAACGACTCGCCGCCTGGACCTGCGCCGGGACGTTGGAGCTGTCCGGAAAATTCCCGCTCTAGCCCCCGGTGCCTGCCCGGCCGTTCTGATTTCCGACCGTTCTGATTTCCGGCCGTTCTGATAGTTCAGTCACGGAAAACGCCGTTCCGGGGCCAGGGCGGCCCGCGCGCGCTTAGCATGGATAAGTGCATCCCCAGATCCTTATCCGTCCCGCAGTTCCGGCCGACTACGACGCCATCGCGCGCATTACCCGTGACGCCTACCTCGCGGCAGGCTATTTCCAGAGCGCCGACCACCCGTACATGCGGCAAATCCAGGACGTCGCCCGGCGGGCCGCACACGCGACCATCTGGGTCGCGGAGCGTGCCGGACAGATCGTAGGCTCCGTGACCCTGGCCGTCGCCGGGGAACCCTATGCGGACATCGCCCAAAGCGACGAGCTGGAATTCCGGATGCTTGTGGTGGACCCTGAAGTCCAGCGCAGCGGTGCAGGCAAGGCCATGGTCCAGGCCATCCTCGAACATGCCCGGCTGTTGGCCGGGATCAATGCCGTGGCGCTGACCACGGGCCTGACCTGGGAAAGCGCTCACGGGCTCTACCTCAAGACCGGTTTCCAGCGGGCCCCCGAACGCGATTGGGTTGTGCCGGACACCGACATCAAGCTGCTGGTCTACCGCCAGGAGTTGTAGCCCGGCCGGACGGGCAGGACTCCTCCTTGCGGCGCTCACCCTGGGGTAGGTTAGTGTCAATCGAAACGCTTAGGCACTCTGGAGGACCCATGGCAGCGCGCATCCCCGCCTCAATCGATGCAAAGCTCCTCGGCCTGTATCTCTCGGACCACCTGACCGGCTCCACCGCCGGAGTCTCCCGGATCCGACGCATGGCTGAGGCCTACGCCGACACCCCGGTGGCGGGCGAGCTCTCCCGGATCAGCCAGGAGATCAGCAGCGAACGCGAGGTGCTCCGGGGCATCATCAAGGATCTTGGGTTGCGGCCGCGCCGTCACCGTCAAGCCGCCGCCTGGCTGGGCGAGCACGCCGGCCGGCTCAAACTCAACGGCCGCATCGTCAGCCGGTCCCCGATGACCATGGTGCTGGAGGCTGAACTGATGCGCTCCGCAATCCTGGGAAAGCTTGGCGGCTGGCAGGTCCTGGCGGAGCTGGCGCCGGACCTCGGAGTCGACCCTGTTACGTTGGCCGCGCTGGCCGACGACGCCCGCAACCAGATCGAGGCTCTCACCCGCGTGCACGAGCACGCCCGCAGCAACGCCTTCCACCTGCACGGGGACCTGGGCTAGCCGGCGGCGCCGGCCGCCAGCCCGTAGCGGTGCTCCGGGCGCCCGGTGCTGCCGTACCGCAACTGGATGTCGACGGCGCCGTCGTCGGCGAGCGCTGACAGATACCGCTGTGCGGTGGCCCGGGAAACGCCTACCCGGGTGGCGACCTCGGCCGCGGAGTACTGCTCACCCGGTGCCAACGATTCCAGCACCGCTGCCTCGGTGGCGGACCTGGGCTTAGCGGAGGCCATCACATCGCCCGGGATGAGCGCCCGCTTGGCCCGTTCCACAGTGTCCTGGGTGACGTTCCCGGGCTGGGCCAGGATCCGCCGGTAGCGCGCGTACGAGCGCAGCTGCTGCGACAACGACTCGGCAGTAAATGGCTTGAGCAGATACGCCAGCGCCCCGCGCCGGAACGCGAGCCGGAGCGAGACCGCGTCCGCGGCGGCGCTGAGGATCATGGTGTCCACGTCCAGCTGGTGGAGCAGGTCCAGGCCGGAAGCGTCCGGCAGGTACACGTCCAGCAGCACCAGATCCGGGCGCAGGCTGTGGATGGCCTGCAGCGCCTGCGACGCGGAACCCGCCGGGGCCAGGGCCAGGAATCCCGCCACCGAGTCCACGTAGGCCGCGTGCAGCTTGGCGACGTGGAAATCGTCGTCCACAATCAACACCCTGATGTCCTCAGGCATCGTTGTCCCTTTCGTTAGGCTTCGTCTCAGTGGGCACAATGGTCCCCGGCAGGGTCGCCATAAAAACCGCGCCGGGGCCGCCGGCGGAGCCCGGGTCAAGTACGCGCACGTCGCCGCCGCGCCGTCGAGCCAGCTGGCGGGCCAGCGCGAGGCCCAGGCCCTGGCCGGCGCCCGCCCGCGCCGGACGGCCGGCGGTGGTGAATCCGTCCTCGAACACGTCATCAGCACCGCCGGCCGCAGCGGCAGGCAGCCCGTCGCCGGAATCCCCGACGACAATCAACAGCGTGCCGCCGTTGCCTCCGGTGCCGGGCTCGTCGAGCACTTCCACCTCGACCCAGCGGTCCGGTGACGGGCCCGCGACGGCGGCGTTCACGGCGTTGTCGATCAGGTTGCCGAGCACGGTGGTGACGTCCTGCGGCTCGGTGACCTGTCCCCGGACCAGGGTTTCCGGTCCGAGCCGCAGGCTCACGCCCCGCTCGTCCGCTTCCACCCCTTTGGCGCCGAGGAAGGCCTGCAGATAGGGGTCCTGGAGCAGTTCGGCCTGGTCCACGGGAAATTTCAGCGGACCGGTGGCAGCCAGCCGGGCCAGGTAATCACGGGCCTGCTGGTGCTCGCCGATGCTTATGAACCCGGCGATGGTGTGCAGCTGGTTGGCGAACTCGTGCCGCTGGGCCCGGAGCGCGGTGGACATGGTTCCCACGGCGTCGAGCTGGCGGGTCAACTGCTGAAGTTCGGTCCGGTCCCGCAGCATCAGCACCCAGCCCAGGTCCTCCCGGCCGTGCAGGGCCTTGCGGGCGCTGGCCACCAGCACCCGCCCGCCGACAACAAGTTCCACGGCGTCCCCTTCAGCGGCGTCGGACTTGGTCAGCGCCAGCAGCCGGGCCGGCACCGGAGCATCGGACCACGGCGTGCCGGTGAGATCAGGCTGGCCCAGCAGTCGCCGGGCGGCGGAGTTGAACACGCTGATCCGGCCGTCCGCGGCGACGCCGATCACGCCGTCGTCGACCCCTTGCAGCACCGCCACCTGGTCGTGGACCAGGGTGCTGATTTCCTCCGGTTCCAGGCCCAGCGTCAGCCGCTGGAGCCGGCGCCGGAGCAGGAACGAGGCGAGGACGCCGACCAGCAGGGCGCCGGCCGCGGTCAGGGCGATCGGAACGATGTCCCGGCCCAGGCTCTGGCTGACGCTTTCGGTAGAGTAGCCCACACTGACTTCGCCCACCACGGTGTCCGATTCCGGGGCGAACACCGGGACCTTGGCCCCGGCCGAGGGGCCCAGGGTTCCGGTGTTCCGGGTGGTGACTTCCTTGCCGGCGAGCGCCTCGGACGGGTCAGTGCTCACGCGCTCGCCCAGCCGCTCGGCCTCGGGGTGCGCCAGCCGCAGTCCGGTCTCGTCGGTGATGACCACAAAAAGTGCTCCGGTGCGGGTGCGGGCGCCCTCGGCTGCTGCCATCAGCGGCCCGGCCAGCAGTTCGGCCGGCGGGGGAGTGCCTGGCTGGGCGCTGATCTGCTGCACCGCGGCCCGCACCTGCGGATCGGAAGCGACGGTCCTGGCCAGTGTAAGGGCCTGGTTTTCGGCCTCGCGGCCCAGCCGGTCATAGGTGAGCCAGCCGTGCACGGCGCTCGTCAGGAGCACCACCAGGGCCACCACCGCCAGCTGGAGCAGCAGGGTCTGGGTAGCGAACCGCAGCGGCGTGCGGCCGGTTAAGCGTGGCACGTTGACCCTCCTTCGGGTGTGAGCACAATGCGCACAATGCGTCCAACAAGCAGTATGCCAATCAAATGCGGCAAAGACCCGGCCGTGACGCCCGCCACCCTAGCGTCTGTAGTGCGCATCACACCGGAGTGGTGCACTTCACTGCAGAAGGAGCCGGCTGTGCTGGTATTACTAGGTTTCGCCATGATCACGGTTTTTATGGTGCTGATCATGACGAAAAGACTGACGCCCGTTCTGGCGCTTATTATTGTTCCCACCGTTTTCGGGCTTTTCGCCGGCGCCGGACTTGGCATCGGCGACATGGTGCTTGATTCCATGAAGTCGATGACCTCCACCGCGGCCCTGCTGATGTTCGCGATCATCTACTTTGGCCTGATGATCGACGTCGGGCTCTTCGACCCGCTGGTCCGGTTCATCCTGCGCCGGCTGGGCAACGACCCCGCCAAGGTGGTCCTCGGCACCGCCGTCCTCGCCGCGGCGGTCTCGCTCGACGGTGACGGATCCACCACCTTCATCCTGACCACCGCTGCGATGCTGCCGGTGTACCTGCGCCTGAAGATGAGTCCCGTGATCCTGACCTGCGTGGCTGGCCTGGCCAACGGCACCATGAACATCCTGCCGTGGGGCGGCCCCACCGCCCGCGCCGCCTCCGCACTGAAGATCAGCGTCTCGGAGGTGTTCGTCCCGATGATCCCCTCGCTGATCGCGGGCCTCGTCGTTGTGTTCGTCTTCGCCTGGCTGCTGGGCCTGCAGGAGCGCAACCGGCTGCGCACCGTCGCCCCCGAGATCTGGGGTTCTGCGGATACCCCCGGCGACAGCTACACCGGTACCGGTACCGGCACCGGCTTCGGCCGGCTCGGCTTCGGCCGCAAGCCGTCCGGTCCCGGCGGAAGCCCCGCCGCGGCACGGTCGGCAGTGGCGGTCCTGGAACACACCGGGGACCTCGCCGATGAACGCGATTCGGCCATGGCGGATACCGCGCTGGATCCCAACCGGTCCACGCTTCGGCCGAAGCTGCAGTGGTTCAACTTGGGCTTGACGGTTGCCATTATGGTGCTGCTGGTCGCCGACCTCGTGCCGCTGCCCTTTGTCTTTATGGTCGGCTCCGCCATCGCGCTGCTGGTGAACTTTCCCCGGCTCAAGGACCAGGGCGCGCAGCTGATCGCGCACGCACCTTCGATCGTCGCCGTCGTCAGCATGGTGATGGCCGCAGCGGTCCTGACCGGAGTGCTGAACGGGACCGGAATGGTCAAGGCCATGTCCCAGTGGCTCGTGGCCATCATTCCCGCCGACATGGGCCCGTTTATGGCCGTCATCACCGGCGTGCTCAGCATCCCCATGACGTTTTTTATGAGCAACGATGCCTTCTACTTCGGCGTCCTGCCGGTGCTCAGTGAAACGGCCGGCCACTACGGCATCAGCGCCGCGGACATGGCCCGCGCCTCCATCACCGGCCAGCCCTTCCACCTGCAGAGCCCGCTGGTACCGGCGATCCTGCTGCTGGTCTCCCTCGCCAAGGTGGACCTGGGCGACCACCACAAGAAGGTCCTCTGGCGCACGGCAGTTATCTCCCTGGTCATGCTGGCCACCGGAGTACTCACCGGAGCCATCGGCATCGGCTGACAAAACAAAACTGTGAGACTGTCGAGTTCGGAAATTTTCCGGACTCGGCAGTCTCGTTCGGTGAGCGCAGCACATCGGCGACGGGACGGACATCCGGAAGCGTGCGTCTAAGCGAGGAACGAGCGAGCACGCGGAGGATCGTCCGGCCCGCCGCCGACGGCGGAAGGGCTTAGGGCCACGTAGACTGGGACGGAAAATAATCCGAACTTGCAGGGGAGATCCATGGCTGCGATCAACCGCGACGACGTCGCGCATCTCGCGCGTCTCGCGCACATCGAGATGAGTGCTGAAGAGCTGGACACGATGGCAGGCGAACTCGCCGTCATCGTCGATTCAGTGAAGTCCGTAAGTGAAGCCGCCGGTGATGACGTCCCGGCCACGTCCCACCCGATCCCGCTGACGAATGTGTTCCGCGAGGACGTAGTAGGCCACACTTTCACGGCCGAACAGGCACTCTCCGGCGCTCCCGATGCGTACGAAGGCCGCTTCAAGGTCCCCGCAATCCTGGATGAGGGCTAAGAACATGACTGAGAACAACGAACTGATCCGTTCCTCCGCCGCGGCGCTCGCCGGCAAGCTCGCCGCCCGTGAGGTCTCCGCCGTCGAGGTCACCCAGGCGCACCTGGACCGCATCGCCGCCGTCGACGGCAAGGTCCACGCCTTCCTGCACGTCAACACCGACGAAGCGCTCGCCGTCGCCGCCGAAGTGGACGCGATCCGCGCCGCCGGCGGCGCCGCCGCCGAAGGGCTGCACGCGCTCGCCGGTGTGCCGATCGCCGTCAAGGACCTCATTGTTACGATCGGCCAGCCCACCACTGCCGGCTCGAAGATCCTCGAAGGCTGGCGCAGTCCCTACGACGCCACAGTCGTGGAGCGCCTGCGCGCCGCCAAAATGCCGATCCTGGGCAAAACGAACCTGGACGAATTCGCGATGGGCTCCTCCACCGAGCACTCCGCTTTTGGCCCCACCCACAACCCCTGGGACCTGGACCGGATCCCCGGCGGCTCCGGCGGCGGCTCGGCTGCTGCCGTGGCGGCCTTCGAAGCGCCGCTGGCCCTGGGCACCGACACCGGCGGCTCGATCCGCCAGCCCGGCGCCGTCACCGGCACCGTGGGCGTCAAGCCGACGTACGGCGGAGTGTCCCGCTACGGTGCGATCGCCATGGCGTCCTCGCTGGACCAGATCGGCCCGGTCTCGCGCACCGTACTGGACTCCGCACTGCTGCACCAGGTCATCGGCGGGCACGACCCGCGCGACTCCACCTCGCTGCCGGACCCGCTGGAGGACCTCGTGGCCGCCGCGTCGATCGGCAACGTGACCGGCATGAAGATCGGCATCATCAAGGAACTTCACGGCGAGGGCTACCAGGCCGGCGTCGAGAACCGTTTTAACGAATCCCTTGAGCTGCTCAAGGGCGCCGGCGCGGAAATCGTCGAGGTGTCCTGCCCCAACTTCAAGTACGCCCTCGGCGCCTACTACCTGATCATGCCCTCCGAGGCCTCCTCCAACCTGGCCAAGTTCGACGGCGTCCGGTATGGCCTGCGGGTCCTGCCCGAAGAGGGCCCGATGACGATTGAGCGCGTGATGGCTGCGACCCGTGCCGCCGGCTTCGGCGACGAGGTCAAGCGCCGGATCATCCTGGGTACCTATGCGCTGAGCGCCGGCTACTACGACGCCTACTACGGCTCGGCCCAGAAGGTGCGCACCCTGATCCAGCGCGACTTCGACGCCGCGTTCGCCAAGGCCGACGTGCTGATCTCCCCAACGGCGCCCACCACGGCGTTTAAGCTCGGCGAGAAGCTCAACGACCCGCTGGCGATGTACCTCAACGACGTCGCCACCATCCCCGCCAACATGGCCGGCGTGCCGGGGCTGTCCCTGCCCGGCGGCCTGGCCGACGAGGACGGCCTGCCGGTCGGTGTCCAGCTGCTGGCCCCGGCCCGCCAGGATGCCCGGCTGTACCGGGTCGGTGCGGTGCTCGAATCCCTGCTGGAGGCGCAGTGGGGCGGCCCGCTGCTGGATAAGGCTCCTTCCCTGACGGCCCCATCCCTTAACGACGCTGTCGCGAGCCACGGAGGTTCCCACTAATGACTGACGCAACCCTCAGCTTCGAAGAGGCGATGGAGAAGTACGATCCCGTCCTGGGCTTCGAAGTCCATGTGGAGCTCAACACCAAAACGAAGATGTTCTCCTCCGCGCCGAACGTCTTCGGCGACGAGCCCAACACCAACGTCAACGAGGTGGACCTCGGGATGCCCGGCGTGCTGCCCGTGGTAAACAAGGCCGCGATCGAGTCCTCGATCAAAATCGGCCTGGCACTGAACTGCACAATTGCCGAAACCTGCCGTTTCGCCCGGAAGAACTACTTCTACCCGGACACCCCGAAGAACTTCCAGACCTCCCAGTACGACGAGCCCATCGCGTACGACGGCTACCTGGACATCGAGCTCGCCGACGGGACAGTGTTCCGGGTCGAGATCGAGCGCGCCCACATGGAGGAGGACGCCGGCAAGCTGACCCACATGGGCGGCGCCACCGGACGTATCCAGGGCGCGGACTACTCGCTTGTGGACTACAACCGCTCCGGGGTGCCGCTGGTGGAGATCGTCACCAAGCCGATCGAGGGTGCCGGGTCCCGCGCCCCCGAACTCGCCAAGGCCTACGTGGCTGCGGTCCGCGAGATCGTCAAGAACCTCGGCGTCTCGGACGCCAAGATGGAGCGCGGCAACGTCCGCTGCGACGCCAACGTCTCGCTGCGCCCGCACGGCCGCGAACGCTTCGGCATCCGCTCCGAGACCAAAAACGTCAACTCGCTGCGCGCCGTCGAACACGCGGTCCGCTACGAGATCCAGCGGCACGCCGCCGTGCTGGACTCCGGCGAGCCCGTCACCCAGGAAACCCGCCACTGGCACGAGGACACCCGCTCCACCACCTCGGGCCGGCCCAAGTCCGACGCCGACGACTACCGCTACTTCCCGGAACCGGACCTGGTGCCGATTGTTGCGTCACGCGCCTGGGTCGAGGAACTCCGGGCCACGCTGCCCGAGCCGCCGGCCGCCCGCCGTAAGCGCCTGCAGGCCGACTGGGGCTATTCGGACCTGGAGTTCCGCGACGTTGTTAACGCCGGCGTAATGGACGAAATCGAGGAAACCATCGCCGCCGGCGCCACGGCCACGGTGGCCCGCAAGTGGTGGATGGGCGAGATCGTCGGACGCGCCAAGAACGCCGACGTCGATCCCGGCCAGCTCGGCGTGTCACCGGCCACCATAGTGGAACTGAACACGATGGTCGAGGACGGCAAAATCAACAACAAGATGGCCACCGAGGTCCTGGACGGCGTACTCGCCGGCGAAGGTACCCCGGCGGAGATCGTCGAGCAGCGCGGCCTCGCAGTGGTCTCCGACGACGGCCCGCTCCTGGAAGCCATCGACGCGGCCCTCGCCGCGCAGCCCGGCGTTGCGGACAAGATCCGCGGCGGCAAGATCCAAGCAATTGGTGCGATCGTCGGCGGCGTGATGAAGGCCACCCGCGGCCAGGCCGACGCCGGCCGCGTCCGGGAGCTGATCCTGCAGCGCCTCGGCGTCGAAGGCTAGGCCCCGCCCAACTGACTCGCAGTTGTGGTCGTTTTGCCCCCTCAAAACGACCACAACTGCGAGTCAGTTGGGTTATCAGTTGGGTTAACGGACCAGTTCGGTCATGATCGTCTGCAATGCTTCGCAGACGATCATGACCGATCTGCGTTTAAGGTTCTCCGGCCGGGCCAGCACGTCGATCCGCCGCCGGGTGCTGATGCCCTCCAGCGGCCGCAGCACAATCCCCGGGTTCAGGGCAGGCCGGGCGGTGTAGCGGGGAAGCAGCCCGATCACACCCCCGGTCGCCACGAGCGCCGCCACAGTGGAGTAATCGTTGATCCGGTGGACGATGTTCAGCTCCCGGCTGGAGACGGCCGCGAGCGCGGCCAGGACGTCCGCGGGGGAGTAGCCCGCGCGGCTCGTCACCCAGGGTTCGCCCACGACGTCGTCCGCGGTCACCGCCGCCTGGCCTGCCAGCCGGTGCCCGGCCGGCAGCGCGACATCCAGCGGCTCGTGCGCGAGCGGGATTACCGCGACGCGCTCCTGGGGCCAGCCCGGGCTGTGGTCCATCCGGTGCGCGAGCACCAGGTCATACCGGGCCGTCAGCGCCGGGAAGTCCTGCTGGGCCACGTCCTCGTCCGTGAGCAGGATCCGCGGTTGCCCCGGCCCGGCCAGGCGCCGGGCGAGCGGGGCGAACAACGCCTGCCCGGCGCTGTGGAAACCGCTCAGCGTAACCGGCGCCACCGCCGAGCCGTGATAGGCGCCGATAGCAGTCCGGGCATCGGCCATGGCGCTGACGACGGCGGCCCCGGCGTCGGCGAGCACCTGCCCGGCCTCGGTCAGGACCAGGTTCCTGCCCTCCTTGCGGGTCAGCGGCACGTCCACGGATTTCTGCAGGGCGGCCAGCTGCTGCGACACCGCCGAGGGTGTAACGAGCAGGGTTTCGGCGACGGCCTTGACGCTCCCGAGGGCCCCGAGCTCGCGGAGCATCTCCAGCTGGTGGATTTCCATGCCGCCCAGTCTATGCGCAAGGGGAATCTAAATCGTCGATTGAGAAAAGTACGGTTGTGCTAATGCTTTTCACCGGCTCTAATGGGGTGAGTTGTCCCACACCCGCTGTCCGAGGCAGCGCACCCAACGTGCCGAACGGCACAGTGAGGAAGGCCCATGAAGGCTCTCTACAAGGCCGGCGCGCACGCAGGATTCGAACTCGTTGACCGTCCCGAACCGGAGGCAGGCCCCGGGGACGTCAAGATCCGGGTCATGACCACGGGCATCTGCGGCACCGACCTGCACATCCAGTCCTGGGACGCGTGGGCGCAGGGCATCATCAACACCCCGCTGATCGCCGGCCACGAGTTCTACGGCGAAGTCGTCGAGACCGGCGAGGACGTCCTGGACGTCAAGGTCGGGGACCGGGTGTCCGGTGAAGGCCACATCGTCTGCGGCATCTGCCGCAACTGCCGCGCCGGCCGCAAGCAGATGTGCATCAACACCGTCAGCGTCGGCGTGCAGCGCGACGGCGCGTTCGCCGAGTACGTTGTTATCCCCGAGACCAACGTCTGGGTGCATCAGGACTCCTCCGTGACGCCGGAACTCGGTGCCATCTTCGACCCCTTCGGGAACGCCGTGCACACCGCGCTGAGCTTCCCGCTGGTCGGCGAGGACGTGCTGATCACCGGCGCCGGGCCCATCGGATTGATGGCGATCGCCGTCGCCCGCCATGCCGGCGCCCGCAGGATCGCCATCACCGATGTCTCCGCACCGCGGCTGGAACTCGCGCGGACCCTCGGCGTCGACCTCGCCATCGACGTCTCGAAGACGCGGGTCAAGGACGCCCAGCGGGAACTGGGCCTGCGCGAAGGATTCGACATCGGCATGGAAATGTCGGGACACCCCACGGCGTTGCCTGAGATGATCGAGAACATGAACCACGGCGGCAGGATCGCGATGCTGGGACTGCCCAGCCAGTCCATCGACATCGACTGGGGCAAAGTGGTCACGCACATGCTGACCATGAAGGGCATCTACGGCCGGGAAATGTTCGAGACCTGGTACGCCATGAGCGCCATGCTGTCCTCCAACCCGGTCCTGCACGCCAACATCTCCGCCGTTGTCACGGACACCCTTCCCGCCACCGATTGGGACCGGGGATTCGAGATCGCCCGGGCCGGCGTCGGCGGCAAAGTGGTCCTCGACTGGACCTGCTTCTAACCCCCCACCGTTTCGGCCCACCGACCCCACCAGCGCAGGAGCCCACACCATGTATTCAGCCATTAAGAACCAGCTGCAGCACGAACTGGAAGAGATCCGCGGCGCCGGCCTGTTCAAGACCGAGCGGCACATTGACTCGCCCCAGGCAAACCACATCAAGGCGGGCCAGATCGGCGGGGCCAGCGCGGACGTGCTGAACTTCTGCGCCAACAACTACCTGGGCCTCGCGGACCACCCCGAAATCATTGCCGCAGCCAAGTCCGCGATGGACGAGCGGGGCTTCGGCATGGCCAGCGTGCGGTTCATCTGCGGCACCCAGGACCTGCACCTGGCCCTGGAGGAACGCGTCTCGGCGTTCCTCGGCACCGAGGACACCATCTTGTTCTCGAGCTGCTTCGACGCTAACGGCGGTGTGTTCGAGTCCCTCTTTGGCCCGGAAGACGCCGTCATCTCCGACGCCCTGAACCACGCCTCGATCATCGACGGCATCCGGCTCTGCAAGGCCCAGCGGTTCCGCTACGCCAACCAGGACATGGCGGACCTCGAATCGAAACTGATCGAGGCCAGCACGCAGGAGAACCCGGCCCGCCGCAAGATCATTGTCACGGACGGCGTCTTTTCGATGGACGGCTTCCTGGCCCCGCTGGAAGCGATCTGCGACCTCGCCGAAAGATACGACGCCATGGTCATGGTGGACGACTCACACGCCGTCGGTTTTATGGGCGCCAGCGGAGCCGGCACGCCGGAACACGCCGGCGTCTCGGACCGCGTGGACATCTACACCGGCACCTTCGGCAAGGCCCTGGGCGGCGCCTCCGGCGGTTACGTCTCCGGCCGCCGCGAAGTCGTCGCCATGCTCCGGCAGAAGGCCCGTCCCTACCTGTTCTCCAACTCGCTGGCCCCGGCCATCGTCGCTGCTACCCTCAAGGCCCTGGACCTGGTGGAGAACTCCGGCGAACTGCGCAGCAAACTCTTTGACAACGCCGCGCTGTTCCGCCGCCGGATGGCCGAGGAAGGCTTTGAGCTGCTCCCGGGCGAGCACGCCATCGTCCCGGTGATGTTCGGGGACGCCGTCCTGGCCGCCAAGGTCGCGGACGCGATGCTGGAGCACGGCGTCTTCGTCACGGCGTTCAGCTACCCGGTAGTTCCCAAGGGTGCGGCCCGGATCCGGGTACAGCTCTCCGCGGCGCACAGCGCCGAAGACGTCGAGGCCTGTGTGCAGGCCTTTGTGCGCAGCCGCGCCGCCGTCGCGGGCTAAGCGGCACCGGAGGAAGCCTGCGGCGCCGGGAACGGCGCCGCAGGCTCTCCGTCTGCGAGGATGGAACCATGTCAGCTAATTACGATGTTGTGATTGTCGGCGGCGGGATCGCCGGCTTGTCCCTTGCCTCAGCCCTCGCCGGGAAGTGCAGCGTCGCGTTGGTGGAAGCCGAGCAGAGCCTGGCTTACCACACCTCGGCACGCTCGGCGCGGCAGCTGATCCCCAGTTACGGTCCGGCAGTTGTCCAGGAGCTCACGCTGCGGACCCTCGCGCTGATCGCCGCCCGGGACGCCGAACTGCCGGAGCCGGTGCTCTCGCCCCGCAGCTTTATGCTGATCGGCGACGACGAGGCTGTCCGCGGCGAGTCCAGCGGGCAGATGGTGCCGATTAGCCACGCCGCGGCGATGGAGCTCTGCCCGGCACTGCTCCCCGGCTCCTTCTCCGCCGCGGGCCTGGACACCGGCTCCTTCGGCTGTGACGCACCCCTGCTGCTCGAGGACCACCGCCGGCGCGCGGCCGCCGGCGGCGTGGACATCATTACCGGCGCAAAGGTCCACTCGGCCCAGCGGCTCGGGTCCGGCTGGGAACTCGGAGCCGGGCAGGAAGGCTTCGCAGCCGCCGTTGTGGTCAATGCCGCCGGCGCGTGGGCGGACGAACTGGCAGTACTCAGCGGGGTCGAGAAAGTCCAGCTGCAGCCGTACCGGCGCACCGCGGCTATCGTCGACGTCGAGCATCCCCTTCCGGAGTCCAGCCCCATGGTGTGCGCGGCCGACAACTCCTTCTACTTCCGCCGGGACGGCGGGCAGGTGCTGATCTCGCCCTCGGAATCGGTGCCCAGCGGCCCCGAGGACGCGCAGCCGCACCCGGGGGACATCGAGGCGCTGAGCGCCCGGCTTAATACCCTGACCACCCTCGGCATCCGCGGTGTCCGCCGGGCCTGGACCGGATTGCGGACGGAGGCGGCCGACGGTGTGCCCGTGGTGGGATTCGACGCCGAAGCCCGGGGCTTTTTCTGGCTGGCCGGGCAGGGCGGCTATGGCTTCCAGACCTCCTCCGGCATCGCCGAGCTGGCCGCGGACCTTATCCTCGCAGGCCAGGGCGCCGGATCCACTGCCGCCGGTCCGGTATCCCGGACAGCGGCGCCGCTGGCGGCTACGCGCTGGTCCATCCGGCACTGAAGAATGGTCTTATGAGCACCCTGATCACAAACATTGCCGAGCTGATGACCCAGGACCGGGACCACCGGGTGCTGAAGGACGCCGCGCTGGTGATCGACGGCGAACGGATCGCCTGGCTGGGCCGGGCGTCCGACGCGCCGGCCGCCGACGGCACCGTCGACGCCGGCGGCCGTGCCCTGCTGCCGGGCTGGGTCGATTCGCACACCCACCTCATCTTTGCGGGTGACCGGACCGCCGAATTCGAGGCCCGGATGGCGGGGGAGAGCTACACTGCGGGCGGGATCGCCGCAACCACCGGGGCCACCCGCGCCACCGGAGACTTCGACCTCACCCGGCTGGCGATGGGCCGGGTAGCCGAAGCTGTTTCGCAGGGCACCACCTATCTTGAAACCAAAACCGGCTACGGCCTGGACGTTGACAACGAGGCCCGCAGCGCGCGGATCGCTTCCACAGTCGTCGACGAGGTCACGTACCTCGGCGCGCACCTTGTCCCCGCGGGGATTGACGCCGAGGAATACACGGAGCTCGTGTGCGGCCCGATGCTCTCCGCCGTCCGGCCGTTTGTGCGCTGGGCCGACGTCTTCTGCGAACGGGGAGCGTTCACCGAGGACCAGTCCCGGCGCGTGCTCCAGGCCTGCCGGGACGCCGGGCTGGGCCTGCGTGTGCACGGCAACCAGCTCGGCGAGGGCCCCGGCGTCAGGCTCGCCGTGGAGTTCGGCGCTGCCAGCGTGGACCACGTCAACTACCTGTCCGCCGCCGACGTCGACGCCCTCGCGGGCAGCTGGTCCGGCTGGGACGGCGGTAACGGCGGGAAGCGCCCCGGCACTGGCGCCGGACGCGGGACTGTGGCGACCTGCCTGCCGGCCTGCGACCTGTCCACCCGGCAGCCGCTGGCGCCGGGCCGGGAACTGCTTGACGCCGGCGTGCAAATCGCCCTGGCCACGAACTGCAACCCGGGCACCTCCTATACCAGCTCGATGGCGTTTTGCGTCACCACGGCGGTGCTGCAGATGCGGCTCAGCGTCCATGAGGCCGTGCGCGCCGCAACGTACGGCGGTGCGCTGGCCCTTGGCCGGGAGTCCGGTAACGACGCCGACGGAGAACGCGCTGTCGGTTCGATCGCCGTCGGGCACCGCGCGGACCTCCATCTGCTGAACGCGCCGTCCGCCACCCATCTGGCTTACCGGCCCGGCATCCCGTTGACCCACGCGGTCTGGCGGGCCGGGGTCCGGGCGCGCTGACGCCTGCCGCTGCGGCCGCTAGAACACCATCCGCGGAGCGTTCAGCACGGTCTCATCAACACGCCGGGCCTCCCACTGGCTGAACGGTTTGTCGAGTTCATACTTTTTCTCTGCGGTGCGGTACAGGGTGCGGACCTCGGCGTTGTCCGGGTTGTTGAGTGATTCGAAGTACTCCACGGACCAGTGGAACCAGCGCATGCAGAACAGCCGCATGGTCAGCCCGTGGGTCACAAACAGCGCATTGGGGGCGTAGCTGGGTTTGGACCAGTGCCGGTACAGCGTTTCCATAAATGAGGAGATCCGGTCATAGACATCGGAGCCGGATTCGCCTTCGCGGAAGCGGTAGAAGAAGTGGCCGTAGGCGTTGCGGAGTTCCTTCTGGTCTTCGATCTCACCGGCGATCTGGAAGTTGGCCCAGTCCTGCTCACGCAGCCGCGGCTCCTCGATCACGCGTTCAACCAGCGCGCCGAGGTTCATCGCCTCCAGGGTCTGATAGGCGCGCAGGTACGGGGAGACGTAGACGCAGGCCGGCTGCCCGTCCAGCAGCCGCCGTACCCGTTCGCCGGCTGCCCGTGCCTGGTCGATGCCAAGCCCGGTCAGCGGGATCCGGTAGTCGGGCACCCGGTTGTAGATCGAGGTGTCGGCATTGGCGGCGGACTGGCCGTGCCGGATCATGATGATTTTCCCGGGCGCACTCATAAACCCCAAGCATAGGCGTGACGACCGGGAAAAACCGGGCAAGATAGGACCATGCTGGTTCCCTCCCGCCGTCGCCTGCGGCTAGAAGTCTGGATCGTCCTGGGCCTGTCCCTGGGCCAATCCGCCGTGTACTCGGTCGTTCAGCTGCTGGACAAGCTGACCCGGGGGCCGCTGGCGGAGGGGACTTCCACCCTGAACCGCTCCCAAAGCAGCCGCGAATACTTTGACCTGAGCTACCAGCTGCTGGACATTGTCTTCGCGCTGGTACCGGTGGTCCTGGTGTTCTATTTCCTCACCGAACACCGGGTGTCCGGTGCGGCCGGCAGCGGGGCCACGGCGTTCGGGAAACTGGGATTCACGTTTGCCCGCCCGGGCAGGGACCTGATCCAGGGCCTCGGGCTGGCGGCCCTGATCGGTGTACCTTCCCTGGGCCTGTACGCTGCGGGCCGGGCGCTGGGGATCACCACGGCGATTATCCCCAGTGCCCTCGATTCCTACTGGTGGACGGTGCCGGTGCTCATCCTCTCCGCGGTCCGGCACGGGATCGTGGAGGAAGTGATTGTGGTGGGCTACCTGCTGGACCGGCTCGGCAAGTTCGGCTGGAGCCTGCCGCTGGCCATCTTCGCCAGTTCCATGCTGCGCGGAAGCTACCACTTGTACCAGGGCTTCGGCCCGTTCATCGGCAACGCGATCATGGGCGTCGTTTTTGCACTGGTGTACACCCGAACGCGGCGCGTGATGCCGCTGGTGATCGCCCACGCGCTGCTGGACACCGTGGCCTTCGTCGGCTTCAGCCTCTTTGGCAAGGCCATCGGCCTGGGCTGAGCCGCCGGAGGGGTTCTGCGCGGAGGGGATCTGCGGGGCACGGCTGCGGCGGCCCATACGTGCTTTAAGAAATTCGGCCACCATCGGTGGGTGACGTCGTTGACACCCGCTGATGGCGGCCGAAGTGCGGGGCGGTGAAGCCTCAGATCGTGACGGCTCCGGACGCCGTCTCAAACGTGACGGAGAGGATGCCGGGTGTCCCGCGCGGAGCAATCCAGTGCACGGCCACGTCTTCGAGCGGCTTCTCCACCGGGACGCCGAGCCATTCGGTGACGCGCTCGGCCGAACCGGCAATCGTGAGGGCGGACATTTTGACGTTGCCCTCGTAGGCCTTCGACGGGTGGAGTTCCGGATCGCCTTCCCATTTGAGCATGTACGGGACCTGGGGATCGGCGATGAGCCCAAGGATGCCAATCTGCTTCCAGACCAGCTCCCGGCCGTCCGGGAACTTGCGGTTGCCGTTGACGGCGGCGCGGCCGAGCCGGACTTCGAACGGGGCGAGGTCGTCGACCTCCACACACCAGCCCATCCAGCCGCCGCCGGCTTCGGAGCGGGCGCGGACGGCCTGGCCGAAGGGGGCCTTGTCGGAGGCCGGGTGGTTCAGGACCTCCACCACCTCGAGGTACTTGTGTCCCGCTAGCGGGATGATCATGTTGCGGGTCCCGAATCGGGGGTGTACTCCGCCCTTCACGGCTTCCACGCCGAGGGCAGACGCAATTCGTTCGGTGGTGGCAGCGAGGCCATCTTGTTCACAGGCGTAAGAGACGTGATCCATGCGCATGCCATCATCTTGGCACTTTGTGATGCGCCTCTCAGCTTAGGGTACCCTTACTGGCAGTTGGGGTCGGATCCGGACTGTTCCGGCCACACTCTCGGCAGCACACTTGGCAGCACACGTGGCCGCATTGGCATGGCATCAGCAGCGCCGCGGCCGGGCCAGCTTCATCTTTGTCACAAAGCTATCCACCGCCTGCAACCGGTTCCTAGACTGGGGTGAGGTCATGAGTGCCAGCGCACAGCCCCGGCTCGCTGGCCGGCAACCCTCGTATCGCGGTGGGGTGCCCCGGGTGAGGACCTGGCCGTCCGGCGCCCGCCGGGAGGCAAGCGCGGCGCCAGCACGGGCCCGGGCCACGGTGCCCAGGGTCAGGCTGTGCCCGCTCCCCTAAGGAGTGTCCCGATGTCCAGTGCCTGGTCCTTCGAAACCCGTCAGATCCATGCCGGCCAGGAGCCCGACAGCGCCACCGGCGCCCGCTCGCTGCCGATTTACCAGACGACGTCGTTTGTGTTCCCCAGCGCCGAGAGTGCCGCGAACCGCTTTGCCCTGGCGGAGCTGGCCCCCATTTACACCAGGATCGGCAACCCTACCCAGGATGCCGTGGAGCAGCGGGTTGCCAGCCTGGAAGGCGGACTCGCGGCTCTGCTGCTGAGCTCCGGACAGGCGGCGGAGACCCTGGCCATCCTGAATGTCGCAGAAGCCGGAGACCACGTGGTGGCAAGTCCCAGCCTTTACGGCGGTACTTACAACCTGCTGGCGCACACACTGAAGAAGTTTGGCATTTCCGTGACCTTCGTGGCGGACCCGGACAACCTGGCGCAGTGGCGTGACGCCGTGCAGCCCAATACCAAACTCTTTTTTGGCGAAGTGGTCTCCAACCCGCGCCAGGACGTGCTGGATCTTGAGGGCATCTCCCAGGTGGCCCACGCGGCCGGTGTCCCGCTGATCGTAGACAACACCCTCGCCACGCCGTACCTTATCCGGCCGATTGAGTGGGGTGCGGACATTGTGGTGCATTCGGCCACCAAGTACCTTGGCGGCCATGGAACCGCGATCGCCGGCGTGATTGTGGACTCGGGCAATTTCGACTTCGGCAAGGACCCGGAACGGTTCCCCGGCTTCAACACCCCGGATCCCAGCTACAACGGGCTGGTCTACGCCCGGGACCTCGGCGCGGACGGTGCGCTCGGCGCGAACCTCTCCTATATCCTCAAGGCGCGTGTGCAGTTGTTGCGCGACCTGGGCTCTGCGGTGTCCCCGTTCAACGCCTTCCTTATCGCCCAAGGCATCGAAACCCTGAGCCTGCGGATGGAGCGGCACGTTGCCAACGCCGGCCGGGTCGCCGAATGGCTGGAGGCCAGGGACGACGTCGAATCCGTCGCCTATGCCGGCCTGCCGTCCAGCCCTTGGTTCGAGCGCGGCCGCAAGTACGGACCGAAGGGGACCGGCGCCGTTGTGTCCTTTAACATCGCCGGCGGAGCCGAGGCCGGCAAGAGCTTTGTGGACGCGCTGGAATTGCACTCGCACGTCGCCAATATCGGCGATGTGCGCTCCCTGGTCATTCACCCGGCCTCGACCACACACAGCCAACTCTCGCCGGAGCAGCAGGTCGTCGCCGGGGTGAACCCCGGCCTGGTGCGGCTCTCCGTGGGCCTGGAGCACATCGATGACATCCTCGCCGACCTGGATGCCGGTTTCCGCGCCGCCAAGACCGTCTGACCAACCGTTCCCCGGGGGAAGTCACACGGGCGTCACATTCTTCGCCACCGGGCGCCGGCATTTCGTACACTCAGGGGAGGTCATGAGTGCCAGCGACAGCCCCGGCTTGCTGGCCGGCAACCCTCCATTTGCGGCGGGGTGCCCCGGGTGAAGACCTGGCCTGCCGGTGAGCTGCCGGCGGGCAAGCGCGAAGTTAGGTCCTCACATGACGATTGCCGCCACCCGCCAGGGTGAATCCGCAAGCAAGACCTCCCATCCCCATGCCCCGGACCCCGGCGGCAGCGTCGCCGCGGACGGCGCGGCTGTGCCGGACGGAACCGTCCGGCACCTCCGGATCGGTGACCTGGTGCTCGAATCCGGTGCCCGGCTGCCTGACGCCACCCTCGGCTACGAAACATGGGGGACCCTCAACGCTGAACGCTCCAATGCCGTGCTGATCGAGCACGCGTTGACGGGGGACACCCACGTCACGCGAGGCGCCAGTGCGGAACCGGGCTGGTGGGAGCAGCTCGCGGGCCCGGGCGCCCCGGTGGACACGGGGAAGTACTTCGTCGTCTCGATCAATATCCTGGGCGGCTGCTACGGCTCCACCGGACCCTCATCGACGGCACCCGACGGGAAGCCCTGGGGCTCACGGTTCCCGCTGGTCACGCTGCGCGATACCACCGACGCCGAGGCCCGGCTCGCGGATGCGCTGGGAATCCGGAGCTGGTACGCCGTGCTCGGCGGTTCCCTGGGCGGGGCGCGTGCCCTCGAATGGGCCGTCAGCTACCCGGACCGGGTCCGGCGCTGCGGGGTTATTTCAATCGGAGCCAGCAGCACCGCCGAGCAGATTGCCTTCGCCCAGGCGCAAACACTCGCCATCCGGCAGGACCCCAACTTCAACGGCGGCGATTACTACGGCGGTCCCGGGCCGGAGGCGGGACTGGCCCTGGCCCGGCGGATAGCGCATATCACCTACCGTTCGGCCGCAGAGCTTGATGGACGCTTCGGCCGGAACGCCCAGGACTCCGAGGCTCCGCTGCGTGCCGGGTCACTCGCCGGGCGCGGGCGTTACCAGGTGGAGAGCTACCTCGACCACCAGGGCAACAAGCTGGTCCGCCGCTTCGATGCGAACAGCTACATCGCCATCACCGAGGCGCTGATGAGCCATGACGTCTGCCGGGGCCGCGGCGCGCTGACGGAAGCGCTGGCCCCGGCTACGGCGGCTTTCCTTGTGGCGGCCGTCGACTCGGACCGGCTGTACTTCCCGGACCAGTCCCGGGCGCTCGCGGCTGCCCTGCCGGGCGACGTTGCGGTGCACACCATCGAGGCGCCCATCGGCCACGACGGCTTCCTGACCGAGATCGGGCAGCTCAACACCCAGCTCCGACAGCACTTCTTCGGGTAGTCCAGCAGCCAAAAGCCGCCCCGGGTGTGCACTTTTGCAGATGCGCTCTGCACTAATGGCCGTTGAGGCCCGGGCCGGAACCGGACATACTCGTGGGGAATGGCGCCGCGTGTCTCACCTCACAGGCGCCCTCCTCCCAATGGTCCACGAGGCGTCGAAGACGATGCCAAAGGAGTCGAAATGAGCACGGAAAACGCGGCCGCACGGCGCGCAGAAGAGCCCGACGTCAAGACGTCCGGCCTCAAAAAAGTAGTCGCGGCCTCCATGGCCGGCACGGTCGTCGAGTGGTATGAGTTTTTCCTCTACGCCTCCGCGGCGACCCTCGTCTTCGGCAAGACCTTCTTCCCCAACTCCGGCTCGGAGCTGGACGGTATCATCGCAGCTTTCCTCACCTATGCAGTTGGCTTCGTTGCCCGCCCCATCGGCGGCATCGTGTTTGGGCACTTCGGCGACAAGTTCGGCCGCAAGCAGCTGCTCCAGCTCAGCATCATCCTGGTCGGCGTTGCCACCTTCCTGATGGGCTGCCTGCCGACCTTCCAGCAGATCGGCTACTGGGCTCCGGCCCTCCTCGTGTTCCTGCGGTTCGCCCAGGGCTTCGCCGTCGGCGGTGAATGGGGCGGCGCAGTCCTCCTCGTCGCGGAGCACAGCCCGAACAAATCCCGCGGCTTCTGGGCCAGCTGGCCGCAGTCCGCTGTTCCGCTGGGCAACCTGCTGGCCACTGCGGTGCTGTTCATCCTCTCCTCGACGCTGTCCTCCGCGGACTTCCTCAGCTGGGGCTGGCGCGTGGCCTTCTGGCTCTCCGCGGTGATTGTGCTGATCGGCTACTACATCCGGACCAAGGTCACCGACGCCCCCATCTTCCTGGAGGCCCAGAAGGAAGTCACCGTCGAGAAGAAGGGCTACGGCGTGGGCGAAGTCTTCCGCCGGTACCCGCGCGGCGTGTTCACCGCCATGGGCCTGCGCTTCGCGGAGAATATCCTCTACTACCTGGTCGTCACCTTCTCGATCACGTACCTGAAGGTGGTTGTCCAGACTGACACCTC
This sequence comes from Arthrobacter sp. EM1, assembly GCF_029964055.1. NCBI lineage: Bacteria > Bacillati > Actinomycetota > Actinomycetes > Micrococcales > Micrococcaceae > Arthrobacter > Arthrobacter sp. EM1. The sequence continues at coordinate 861,905 of NZ_CP124836.1, forward strand.
ACGGATCCTGCTGCTGCTGCTCGTCGCACACGTTGTCCACTTCGCCGTGGTTCCGATGGTCGGCCGCCTGTCGGACCGCCTCGGCCGCAAACCGGTCTACATGGCCGGCGCCATCCTGGGCGGCACCTGGGGCTTCTTCGCCTTCCCGATGATGGACACCAAAAACGACATCATCATCCTGGCCGCCATCACCATCGGCTTGCTCTTCCACGCACTGATGTATGCCGGCCAGCCTGCCATTATGGCCGAGATGTTCCCCACCCGGATGCGCTACTCGGGCGTCTCGCTCGGCTACCAGGTCACCTCGATCGTGGCCGGATCGATGGCTCCGATCATCGCCGCCTCGCTGCTGAGCACGTTCAAGTCCTCCACCCCGGTGGCCATCTACCTGCTCGGCGCCTGCCTGGTCACGATTGTGGCGGTGTACTTCCTCAAGGAAACCCGCGGCATCTCGCTCCACGACGTCGACGCCGCCGACGCCCGGGGCACCGCCGACCTCCTCGCCGCGGGCAAGAACTAACGGGCAAGAAGTAACTGCAAGAAGTAACTGCAACGAAATAGCAGCAACAACAACGGCCCTTGTCCCCGCACCGCGGGGACAAGGGCCGTTGTTGTTGGCCGCCGGGCTCAGCCCAGCAGGACATCCTGGCGCTCGGAGATCTCGGTCCGGACGGCCGCCAGGACGGCCTGCACCGGCGCGGAGCGCAGCGATTCCGCGCGGGCCACCGCCCAGATCGGAAGTTGGCGCTGGAAGTCCGCCGGCAGGACCGGCACAAAGCCGGGGTCGCCGACCGCCAGGAAGTTCGGCAACAGCCCGATGCCCGCACCCCGGCGGACCGCCTCCAGCTGGGCAAAGATGCTGGTGGCCTGGAAGCTGGACCGCGGGACGGGAAGCTGGGTGGAGCGGTGGCCAAGTTCGGCGACCTGCAGCGCCGATTCGACGTAGGACACAAAACCATGCTGCCGGACGTCGTCGAGCGTCACCGGAAGTCCGCGGTCCCGGGCGTACTGCGGGCTGGCATACAGCCGGAGAAAGTAGTTGGCCAGGAAAATGGGCTGCGCATTGCTGACGTCGAGGTTGCCGACCACCACCTCCAGGTCCACGCCGGAGCGGTTCCGGCTGACCTTGCGCGTGGCGCTGAGCATTTCGACGTTCAGCAGCGGATGCTGACGTTGCATCCGGACGAGCGCCGGTGCAACGAATTCTGCCCCGAAGCCGTCGGGTGTGCTGACCCGGACCAGGCCCGAGAGTACGTCTTCGGACTGCGCGATGCGGTTTGTGAGCGCACCGAGGGTGCCCTCGATCGCCTCGGCGGCGGCCACGGCCTCGTTGCCAAGGTCCGTCAGTTCCCAGCCGTGCGGACTCCGCTCCAGGGTGCGCCCGCCCAGCTGTTTGTCCAGCGCCAGGATGCGGCGGGAGATGGTTGTGTGGGTTGTGCCGAGGGTCTCTGCCACCGCGTTGAACCGGCCCAGCCGGGCTACCGTCAGCAGGATCAGCAGATCGTCCGGGCTCGGCAGCCGCCTCACGTCCATGGGTCTCCCTCGCAACTCTGTATGTGCATCCGTGCACATAGCATCTGTGGTTTTTTCCCTTGATTGCACTGTAGCAGGGGTGTGATGCTTAACACTGAGCATCCGGCCACGGCCGGAACCCGGGCGCTGCGTTTGGCGGCGCGCACGGGATGACCCAAAGCAAAGGAGCTTATGCCATGGCAGATATCGCCTGGATCGGACTGGGGAACATGGGCGGGTCCATGTCCGTGAACCTCGCCGCGGCCGGCCACAACGTCCGCGGTTTCGACCTCAACCCTGAGGCCGTTGCCACCGCCGCCGCAGGCGGTGTCAAGCCCGCCGGAAGCATCGCCGAGGCGGTTGACGGCGCCGACGTTGTGTTCACCATGCTTCCCAAGGGCGAACATGCCCGCGCCGTGTACCTGGGCGAAGACGGCGTGCTGGCCCACGCCGACACCAAGACCCTGCTGGTGGACTCCTCCACGATCGACATCGCCTCGGCCCAGGCCCTTCACGACGCCGCCGCTGCGGCGGGCTTCCGCTTTGTCGACGCGCCAGTCTCCGGCGGCATGAGCGGTGCGAAGGCCGCCACGTTGACGTTTATGATCGGCGGGGAGGCCGGCGCGGTGGCCGACGCCACCGAATACATCAAGCCGATGGCGGCGAACATCATCCCCACCGGCGGCGCCACCACCGGCCAGGCCGCCAAAATCTGCAACAACCTGATGCTCTTTATCAACCTCGCCTCGACGGCCGAGGGCGCGGTGCTCGCGGACCGTCTGGGCCTGGACAAGCAGGTCTTCTGGGACATCGCCTCCGTCTCCTCCGGCGACAGCTGGGCGCTGCGGACCTGGTACCCGGTGGCCGGCGTTGTGCCCACCGCCGCCTCGAACAACGACTTCGCGCCGACGTTCACCGCCGAGCTCGCCAACAAGGACATCGGCCTGGCCATCAGCGCCGCCCGCGACACCGGCACGCCGCTGGAGATCGGCGAGCACGTCCAGCAGCTTTTCCAGCGGCTCATCGACGGCGGCCAGTCCGGCACGGACTGCTCCGCAATCGTCAAGCTGGTTGACGGCTCGTTCGAGTCCGCCAAGTAGCCCTAAACCTTTTAGAAAGAGATCCTCCCCATGGAACGCATTCCGCACTTCATCAACGGCGCCCTGATCTCCGATGCCGAGCGCTACGGCCCCGTCTTCAACCCGGCCACCGGCGAGCAGGAAAAGGAGGTCGCCCTGGCCTCTGCCGGCCGCGTCCAGGAAGCCGTTGAAGCCGCCCGCGCCGCGCTCCCGGGCTGGCGCGCCACAAGCCTCGCCAAGCGCACCACCATCTTCTTTAAGGTCCGCGAACTGCTGTTGGCCCGCCGGCCCGAACTGGCAGCCCTGCTGACCAGTGAACACGGCAAGGTCCTCTCCGACGCCGAGGGCGAAATCACCCGCGGCCTGGAGAACATCGAATTCGCCACCGGGCTCTCCCACGCACTCAAGGGCGAACGTTCCGAACAGGTCGCCGGCGGTGTCGACGTTCACTCGGTGCGCCAGCCGGTCGGCGTCGTCGCCTGCATCACGCCGTTCAACTTCCCGGCCATGGTGCCGCTGTGGATGATCGGCAGCGCCCTGGCCTGCGGAAACACTGTGCTGCTTAAGCCCAGCGAAAAGGACCCGTCATCCGCGGTCTTCATCGCCCAGGTCTTCGCCGAGGCCGGCCTGCCCGCCGGTGTGTTGAACGTTGTGCACGGCGACAAGGAAGCCGTCGACGTCCTGCTCGAACACCCGGACGTCAAGGCCATCAGCTTTGTCGGTTCGACGCCGATCGCCAAGTCCATCTACAGGCGTGCCGCCGACCACGGCAAGCGCGTGCAGGCCCTGGGCGGCGCTAAGAACCACATGGTGGTCCTTCCCGACGCGGACCTGGCCATGGCCGCCGACGCCGCCGTCTCGGCCGCCTACGGTTCCGCCGGGGAGCGTTGTATGGCCGTGAGCGTCCTGGTCGCCGTCGGGAACATTGCCGACGACCTGGTGGGTGCTATCCAGAGCCGGATGGCCACGCTCAAGATCGGCCCCGGCACGGACCCGGCGTCGCAGATGGGGCCGCTGATCACCGCGGAACACCGCGACAAGGTGGCCTCCTACGTGGCCGGCGCCGCGGACGAGGGCGCCTCCGTGGTGGTGGACGGCCGGAAGCAGGAGTTCGATTCCAACGGCTTTTTCATCGGCGTCAGCCTGATCGACCACGTTAAGCCCGGCATGAAGGTCTACGACGACGAGATTTTCGGCCCCGTCCTGTCCGTAGTCCGGGTCGAGAGCTACGCCGACGCCGTGCAGCTTGTCAATGACAACGAGTTCGGCAACGGCGTGGCAATCTTCACCCGCGACGGCGGCGCAGCCCGGCAGTTCGAGTTCGACGTCGAGGCCGGCATGGTGGGCGTCAACGTGCCGATTCCAGTGCCGGTGGGGACGTTCTCCTTTGGCGGCTGGAAGAACTCGCTCTTCGGCGACACGCACATGTACGGTCCGGAGAGCATCCGCTTCTACACCCGGGGCAAGGTCGTCACCACCCGCTGGCCGGATCCCGCCACCTCGGTGATCGACCTGGGGTTCCCGCAGGTCGACTAAAGTCGGCTTATGAGCACGCTTGAGAACCGGCCCAACACGGCCCTGGTCGTCGTGGACATGCAGCTCGACGTCGTCGCGGCGGCCTACCGCCGCGACGACGTCATCGCGGCCATCGCCACCCTCGTGGACAAGGCGCGCGACGCCGGGGCGGCGGTCGTCTGGGTGCAGCACAGCGGGGCGGAACTCCCGAGCGGCAGCGCAGGCTGGCGCTATGTTCCCGAGCTCGTCCGGGGCGAGGCGGAGCCTCTGGTGCCCAAGGAGTACAGCGACGCCTTCGAAGCGACCGACCTGGAGTCAGTGCTGGCCGGCCGCGGCATCGGCCGTTTGTTCCTGGCCGGAGCGCAGACCGACGAGTGCATTCGCTCGACCCTCCACGGTGCCATCACCCGCGGATATGACGTCACCTTGGTGGCGGACGCCCACACCACCGAGGACCTTAGTGAATTTGGTGCGCCGCCGCCGGAACTTGTGGTGGCCCACACGAATCTCTATTGGCGGTACCACCGGGCTCCGGGGCGCACCGCAGGAACCGTGAACGCGGCCGACGTGGACTTCGCTAGCCCTTCATGATCTCGGCCCGCTGGGCCATGTAGTCCTCCATGGAGAGCTCGCCGTCGCTGTACCGCTGGTCCAGGTCGGCGAGCTTGCGCGCCCGGAAGCCCTGCGGGGCCGCCGGCGGTTGAGGCGACGGCTCCGGCGTCGGCTCCGGGGTCGGAATCGGCGCCGGCGGCTGCCATTGCTGCTGCGGCGGGTGATTCAGGTACTCCGGGCTGTCCTCATACGGGGCGCGGTAGTCCTGCTTCGCGGGAGGCTGCGGTGCGCCGAGCTGTCCGAATCCGCCGTAGTAGTCCCGCTGGGTGAAGCCGTCCCGCGGCGGGTTTCCCTGCTGGCCGGGGCCGGGGCCGGGGCCGGGGCCGGCGCCGGGGAAGTTGCCGAACCGGTCCGGCAGCCCGCCGGGCATACCCTGGTTCCGGTTTCGGCCGCGCACCGACTTCTTGTAGTAGCGCATAGCCATCGGGACCAGGAATGACAACACGATGATCCAAAAGAACAGACTGTTCACGGCACGCCTTTCAGGAAGTGTCCTTCCAGCCTAACGCGCAGACCCGTTCCGGGGTGCCCGCGGCCGGGCGCAGGTCAGGACCGTACTGGCTCGCCGGTGCCGGGAGGGCCTTCGCCCGACCCCAGCGGCATGCCGGGTCCGAAGACGGGCCCCGGGAGCGGGCGCTTGGCCGTGACGCCGTCGCCGGAGGAACGGTGCCGGATCCGCCGGACCACCCACGGTACAAAGTATTCACGGGCCCACACCAAATCACCGGACCGGGCCTGCCGCCAGCTTTGCGGCGGCAGCGGCTTGGGGGAGAGGGGCTCCAGGGTGTGCTCGACGTTGAGGGATTCCAGGACCATGGCCGCGATGGTGTGATGGCCCAGCGGCGAGAAGTGCAGCCGGTCCGCATCCCACATCTGCGGGTCGTTCAGCTGCCGCAGGGACCACATGTCCGCGATGATGGCGTCGTGGCGGGCCGCGATGGTGCGGAGGTTCTCGTTATAGATGGCCACCTTGCTCCGTACCCGGCCCAGCACGGAGGAACCGGTGTCGGGACCGTTGAAGAGGACCACTGTGGCGCCGGCCAGGGCGAGGATCTGCACCACCGAATCCAGTTTCTCGGCCAGGGCATCCGGGTCTCCGCCGGGGCGGATCAGGTCGTTTCCGCCGGCGGACAAGGTCACAAGGTCGGGCCGCAGGGACAGGCAATGCGCCAGTTGCTGGTCCACGATCTGCTGCAGGAGACGGCCCCTGACGGCCAGGTTGGCATAGGCGAAGCCGTCGTGGCCGCGGCTCAGTTCCTCGGCCACGCGGTCCGCCCAGCCCCGGTGTCCACCCGGACTCGCCTGTTCGGGGTCGCCGATGCCCTCGGTAAAGGAGTCACCCATGGCCACGTAGCGGGACCAGGGATGGGCAATGACGTTGTCCGGGGAGGTCGCGAGGGCTTCAGTTTCGTTCACCTTCATATGGTGCACTCTTCCGGTAAAGCCGCGCCACCGGAAATTGTTACTTCCAGGTAACTGTAAGAATGGAGCCATGACACACGCTGTTGCCTTCCCCGCCCCTGTTGTCCTGTGGTCCCAACCGGAGCCAGAGCGGGCCGGCAGGCCGCTGCTGGTCCTGCTGCACGGCTATGGGGCCAACGAAGCGGACCTTATGAGCCTGGCCGAGCTGCTGCCGCCGGAATTCGCCGTCGCGTCGGTGCGCGCCCCGATGGTCTCCGGTGCAGGCTTCACCTGGTTCCCGTTGTCGGCGTCGATCGGCTACTCCCTGGACGCCGTCAAGGATGCCGCCGGGTACGTCGAGAACTGGCTCGACTCGGTTCGTCCGAACCACCCGTCCGTGACGCTTTTGGGCTTTTCAATGGGGATGGCGCTCGCCACCGCGCTGTTGCGCCGGCGGCCCGCGGACTACGCCGCCGTCGTCGGACTCTCCGGTTTTGCGGTCGACGCCGGTGCTGACAGCGGTTTCCGTGACGCGGAGCTGGACGGGACGGTGCCGATGTTCTGGGGCCGCGACCAGCAGGATCCCGTGATCCCGGCCGAGAAGGTCGACTTCACCCTGGGCTGGGCCCGTCAACACGTTAAGCTCACCAAGGTCCTGTACACCGGAATGTGGCACGGCATCAACCAGCAGGAAATCGGGCACGTCGGCGAGTTCCTGACCCATGAGGTGCTGAGGAGCTGAACCGGCGGCGCCGGGGCGGACTGTGCCCGGCGCCAGTGTCCGGGTTACGCTCCGGCAGGGGTACTGATCCGCACTGTCCTGCCGTTGACGGTTACGGTGTCCCCGTGGTGGAGCTGGCGGCCGCGGCGTTCGTCAATATCGCCGTTGACCTTCACGAGTCCGCCCTTGATCAGCTCCGCCGCTTCCACCCCGTCCTCAACCAGGCTGGCCAGCTTCAAGAGCTGGCCGAGCCGGATCATGTCGTCGCGGATGGGGACCTCTGCAATTTCCGGTTTGCTCATAGAAGTAATGATGCCTGACGAAAGGGGCCAGCAATGACCCACACACCCCGGCTTCCGTTCCTCGCGGGGCTGCCCCTCGCCGTGGCGGCGGGGCTGATGATGCCCGTGCAGGGCAGGATCAACGGCGCCCTGGGGACGGCGCTCGCGGACGGAATCGGCGCCGCTGTGGTGAGTTTCTCGACCGGGCTGGTGGTGATGATCGTGATTTCGCTCGTCCTGCCGCGCGGACGGGCCGGGCTGGCGCAGATCCTGCCGGCCGTCCGGGAGCGCCGGTTCCCGCCCTACTTCGTCCTGGCCGGCTGCATCGGCGCTTTCTTCGTCTTCGCGCAGTCGTTCACGATCGGCGTGCTGGGGGTAGCCCTGTTCACGGTCGCTGCCGTGACCGGCCAGACCCTCAGCGGGCTGCTTGTCGACCGGATCGGGATTGGCCCGGCCGGCCGGAGATCCATCACCGGAATCAGGGTGCTGGGCAGCGTCCTGACCGTTGCCGCCGTCGCCTGGGCCGTATCTCCGCGCTTCTCCGGTGCTGAAGCGGGAATGTCCGATCTGCTGGTTCCGGTCCTGGTCCCCGTCCTGGCCGGCTTCCTGATGAGCTTCCAGCAGGCCATGAACGGCACCGCTGCTGTGCACTACGGCACACCGATCGCCGCTACCCTGATGAACTTCATCGCCGGCTCGGTCCTGCTCTGGGCCGCGTGGCTGGTCAAGGCCGCCGTCGCGGGTCCAGGCAACGCGCTGCCGGGGGAGTGGTGGTACTACCTGGGCGGGCCCATGGGCTGCGTCTTTATCGGCGTCGGGGCCCTGCTGGTGCGCAGCCTGGGCGTGCTGGTGACCGGACTGGGCATGATCGCGGGCCAGCTGCTGGGTTCGCTGGGACTGGACCTGGCGTTCCCGTCACCCGGCACGGTGGTGGAGCTGCCCACCGTTCTGGGAACACTGCTGACCCTGGCCGCCATTGTGCTCGCGAGCCTGCCGTGGCCCCGGGGTGTCCTGGGGCGGGGCCGGGGACCGGCTGCCCGGTAGGCTAGGAGGCGCAGCTTCCTGCACCGCCACCATTAAGCACTCCTCCGGGACCGGCTGGTTGGCGCGTGCCGGTGTTTGTGTTTTAGTTTTGCGTTTTTGTAGTGCCCCGACCGGCAACCAGCCGGGGTTCCGGGGCTGAGACCGCGGACCGCACCCAGCGGCCCTGTAGAAAGTGGAGTTCCCATGGCAGCAAAATCCGTCCTCGACCAGATCATCTCCCTCGCCAAGCGCCGGGGTTTCGTATTCCAGGCCGGTGAAATCTATGGGGGTTCCCGTTCTGCCTGGGACTATGGGCCCCTGGGTGCCGAGCTGAAGGAAAACATCAAGCGCCAGTGGTGGCAGTCAGTGGTCCGTGGCCGCGACGACGTCGTTGGCCTGGATTCCTCGGTCATCCTGCCCCGCCAGGTCTGGGAAGCATCCGGGCACGTTGACGTGTTCTCCGACCCGCTGGTCGAATGCCTCTCCTGCCACAAGCGTTACCGCGCCGATCACCTCGAGGAAGAATTCGAGGAGAAGAAGGGCCGTCCCCCCGAGAACGGCCTTAAGGACATCGCCTGCGCAAATTGCGGCACCCGCGGAGAATGGACCGAGCCGCAGGAATTCTCCGGCCTGCTCAAGACCTACCTCGGCCCGGTGGCCAACGAAGAGGGATTGCACTACCTGCGTCCGGAAACGGCCCAGGGCATCTTTGTGAACTTCTCCAACGTGCTCACCACGTCCCGCAAGAAGCCGCCCTTTGGCATCGGCCAGATCGGCAAGTCCTTCCGCAACGAGATCACACCGGGCAACTTCATCTTCCGCACCCGTGAGTTCGAGCAGATGGAAATGGAATTCTTCGTCGAACCGGGCACCGACGAGCAGTGGCACCAGTACTGGATGAAGGAGCGGATGTCCTGGTACACGGGCCTCGGCATCCGGGAAGAGAACCTGCGCTTCTTCGAGCACCCGCTGGAGAAACTCAGCCACTACTCCAAGGGCACCACCGACATCGAGTACCGCTTCGGCTTCCACGGCTCGGAGTGGGGTGAGCTTGAGGGCGTCGCCAACCGCACCGACTTCGACCTCTCCACCCACGCCAAGGCCTCCGGCCAGGACCTGAGCTACTTTAACCAGGCCACCAACGAGCGCTACACCCCGTACGTGATTGAACCGGCCGCCGGGCTGACCCGTTCGTTTATGGCGTTTATGATCGACGCGTACACCGAGGACGAGGCACCCAACTCCAAGGGCGGCGTCGACGTCCGCACAGTACTCAAGCTTGATCCGCGCCTGGCCCCGGTCAAGGCGGCAGTGCTTCCGCTCAGCCGGAACGAGGATCTGTCCCCGAAGGCCAAGGACCTCGCTGCCCAGCTGCGCAAAAGCTGGAACATCGAGTTCGACGACGCCGGCGCCATCGGCCGCCGCTACCGCCGTCAGGACGAAATCGGCACGCCGTTCTGCATCACAGTGGACTTCGAGACCCTGGACGACCAGGCCGTCACCATCCGCGAACGCGACACCATGAGCCAGGAGCGCGTTTCCCTGGACAAGGTGGAGGGTTACCTGGCCGCACGGCTGATCGGCGCCTGATCGTGGCGATCGCATACCGTCAATGGCGCGACGGCGACGACCTGGCACTGCTCGAAATCTGGGGCGGGCCCGAGACCGAGCAGGCCCGGCAGTTCCGCGGTACTTTGGCCCCCTCGGGCGGGGCGCCGTGGCGGCGCTGCATCGTGGCCGAGGACGTCGTCGACGGTGTGGCCATCCCGGTCGCGGCCGGCGTTGTGCACGAGGCCTCGTTGCACCCGGAACGGCTCTGGGCCTACATCGAGGTTGACCGGCACCACCGCCGCACGGGCGTCGGCTCGACGCTGCTGACCATGCTGCGGCACGAGGCGGCCCAGTCGCCGTCCGGTGTCAGCCGGCTGCGGACCAAGGTGGAGCCGGGCACCCCCGGCGCGGCCTTCGTCGAGGCGGCAGGGATGGTGCCGATCCAGCGTTCCCGGCTCGTCGTCGTCGACCCCGGCGCGCTTAAGCTGCCCGTTTTCGGCGACGGTTCCGAGGCTGCTGCCTCCGAGCAGGTGGAGGACCTGGCCACCGGTTCGGTGGAGCTCAGCGATGTGGTGGGACGCTACTACACGTCCGTGCACGGCTGGGACAGCCCGGGTGAGCTCAGTATTGCCAAGGTCCAGCGCTTGTTCCTGGACGAGCTCAGCGGAGCGCACGGCGCGATTGTGCTGCGCGCACCGAAGGCCAGTGCCTTCGGTGCGGGGGTGCCGGCCAGCAGGAAGGGCAGGCTCGAGGCTTTTGCCATCAGCTACGCCGAGCTCGTACCCGTCGACGGAACGGCGGGCGAAGCCCCGTCCGGCCAGCCCACCGACGTATTCCTGGGCCACGAGCCGAACCTCTCCGCGGACGAAGCCCAGGCAGCGGTTCGGGACTTGCTGGCGCTGATTGCGTTCCAGCACCCGGTGCTGCTGGAACTGGACGACTCGATGTCGGCGCTGAGCGCCGTCGTCGAGCCGCTGCTCGAAAGCGGCAAAGCCCGTCTGCAGGGTGCCAATACGCTGGTGGTCTCGGACCCGGCCTAGCCATTAACTCAACTGACCCGCAGTTGCGGCCGTTATGAAGCGTGATAACGGCCACAGCTGCGGGTCAGTTTGCGTGCAGGCCTATTTACCCGGCGGCATCACCGGGGGAACGAAGTCGAACGTCATGCCCAGGAGCCAGACGAGCAGCAGCACCACCGGCAGGTGGAACACAAACTGCAGGAAGGTAAAGCCCACCAGGTCCCGGGCCCGCAACTTCAGCACGGCGAGCAACGGAAGCATAAAAAACGGGTTGATCAGGTTCGGCAGGGCCTCGGCGATGTTATAGATCTGCACGGTCCAGCCGAGGTTCATCTGGACGTCGGTGGCCGACTGCATCACGTACGGCGCCTCGACGAGCCACTTGCCGCCACCAGAGGGGACAAGCAGGCCGAGCAGGGCGGTGTACAGCGCAATAACGACGGCGAACCCGCCGCCGCTGCCGATGCCCGAGAAGAACTCGGCCAGGTGCGCGGAGATGGTCATCCCGCCGTTGCCGGTGGCCTTGGTGAGGATCGCGGCCATCGCCGCATAGAGCGGGAACTGGACCAGGATTCCGGCGGTCGCCGGAACAGCCTTGGTGACGGCCTGCAGGAAGTTCCGCGGGGTCCCGTGCAGCACCAGGCCCAGGATGAGGAAGACCAGCAGGTAGCCGTTGAGGCTGCTCACCACGGTGAGGAAGGGCTTGGTAAGGAACTGCGAGATAAGCCAGCCGAGTGTCAGGATGCCGGCCAGCACCGGCAGGATGATGCTGTATTCGAGCCACTCGCCCGGGCGCGAACGCGGTGCCGGTTCGCCCGGCGCGTCGTCAAGGTCGACGCCGAGGTCCGCGGCGGTGCGGATGGCGCCGCCCCGGGGCGCCGAGAAGTGCGCGATGACTGTGGTCAGCGCCATCAGGATTGCCAGGGTGAGCAGCGACTGCCACGTGAAGATGGTGGTGCCGAAGTCCAGGATGCCGGTGATCTTCAGCAGTGCCGGCGGCAGTGAGGCGGCGGTGGCCTGCAGCTGTGCTGCGGAGGAGGACAGCCCGAGCGCCCAGACGGCGCCGAGGCCCATAAAGGCTGCGGCGCCAAGCGCGCGGTAATCTACCGTCAAGTCTTTGCGGCGGGCTATGGCACGGGCCAGCAGGCCGCCGAAGATGAGGCTCAGGCCCCAGTTCAGGAAGGACACCGACATTGACATCAGCGCGACAAAGCTGACCGCGGTTTGGGCGGTGGCCGGGACGAGGGCCAGCCGGCTGATCAGCTTGGCTACGGGCGGTGAGGTCGCCACAACGTAGCCGGTCAGCACCACCATCGCCATCTGCAGGGTAAAGGCCGTCAGGTCCCAGAATCCGTTGCCGAATGAATCGGCGATGGACTGGGGCGAAGCTCCGATGGCCAAGGCGGCCACAGCGATGATGATGACGCCGGCCAGGGCGAAGACGTAGGCGTCCGGAAACCACTTCTCGGTCCACGCGGCCAACCGTTGGGCTATCCGGGCGAGACCGCGTTCTTCGCCGCTTTCGCTTTTGCTCAGGACTGTGTTTGCCACAGGGGTGTACCTCTCCATTGAGTGCTCATTTGTACCCGTAGGAGTGTAGCCAAACGATGGCGGTATCCAGGCTTATCGGCGCCGGCCGCCTGCGCGCCGCGGACCTTCGGCCTTGTCCAGCCGCCTGCGTTCGTCCTCGGTAGGTGCTCCGCCGCCGAGGGCCGCGGGCATCCACCACGCACCCGGGGCCGGGTCCAGGGGGAAGTCCGCGATGCAGGTATCGATGCCAGCCTGCAGGGACCGTCGCAGCGAGTCGGTGGCCGCCCGGGCGTCCTGGGACGGGTCGACGCAGACCGGTTCCCCGACGTGGATCCGGACCGGCGCGCGCCAGGCGCGGGCAGGGGAAAAGCCGTGGTTCCTGGTCATCAGCCGGTGGGCGCCCCAGACGGACACAGGGATGATGGGCACCCCGGCCTCGGCCGCCATCCGCACCGCGCCGGTCTTGCACTCGCGCACGCGGAAGCTGCGGCTGACGCCGGCCTCCGGCAGGATCGCGATGATCTCGCCCGCGCGGAGCTTTTCCACGGCGGCGTCGTAGGCATGGGCGCCGGTTCCATAGCCGACGACGATGTGCCCGGCTGCGCTGATGGCCGGGCCCGCGAACCAGTGGTCGGCCGCCCCCTGGGTGATGAGGAAGCGCATCTGGGCCTTGGCGCGCCACCAGAGCAGCACTTCGGCGAAGGCGAAGTCGAGGTACCCGAAGTGGGTGATCGCGACGACGGCGCCACGGCCCGGGACCACCCGCCGGGACCGACCCTCCCGGCCCCCGCCGCGGGACTCCGGCGCCGGGAGGTGTTCCTGCCCGGTCACGATGACCCGGATCCGGAAGAGCCGGCGCAGCATTCGCCCGGTGCTGACGATCACGCGGTAGAAGCCGTCATTGGGCCTGGGGCGCCAGGGCATGTCAGCGACCGCCCTGAATCCGGCGGGGCGGCAGGGGCAGGAAGCCCGACGTGGACTCCACATATTCCTTATAGCCCGGGCGGGCGGACATGGCCTTCTCGGTCAACGGCTTGCCGGATTTGCCCGCTAGCAGCCAGATCATCAGTGCAGGGGAGAGGACCGTCAATACCCCCGGCCAGGAATCTGCGGCCACCAGGAAGATTCCGGTCCAAACAGCGGCGTCGCCGAAGTAGTTCGGGTGCCGGGTGTAACGCCAAAGCCCTGTGTTGAGCACGGTCCCGCGCCGGGACGGATCATCCTTGAACTGCGCCAGCTGCCAGTCGCCAACCGCCTCGAAAACAAAACCGACAGTCCACAGCAGCACACCAAGCCATGCCAGCCAGCCAAGGTTTCCGGTGCCGAACATCCCGACCTGGACGGTCAGGGAGACGAAGAACAGGATCACACCCTGCGGCAGGTAGACCTTGCGCACCGCGTAGCTGTTGCGGGACCCCGGAGCTGAGGAGAGCATGTCGACGTAGCGGGGATCCTCGTGGCCGCCGCGGGCCCGAAGCCCGATGTGGACGGCGAGGCGGATGCCCCAGACCGCCACCAGCGCCAGCAGCAGCAGCCGCCGGCCGCCGTCGCCGGCTCCGGCGGAAAGGAACCAGGAGATGACGGCCGCCACTACAAAGCCCAGGCCCCAGACGGTGTCGATGACGGAGTGGCGGTTCTGCCGGACGGCGATGCTGAAGGTGATGGCCAGCAGCACCACAAGGCCCGCCGCCACCCACGGCAGGCTGGCCAGGAAGCCGGTGAGCGGAAAGTCCGCCATTACAGCACCACCGGGAGGCTGGCGGCGGCGGGAAGGAGGCTGCGGAACGAGCCGGCGCCGCCGTGTGGGTCCGGCCTTGAACCGCCCGCGAACGCATCGAGGATAAAACCGTTGGCGAGCAAGTTCCACAGGTGCAGCCGGCGGAACATAAAGTGCCCTGCTCCCTTGAGGGAGACGTAGTCCACGGACTCGGCGACGCCGTCGGCCCGGCGGGCATACGCGAGCGAGTTCCCGGGGCTGGTCCAGCGGTCCTCGGTGCCATGGACGATCAGGATCCGGCGGCCGGCCACTCGCTCCACCGGGGTTTCGGCGTTAAGCCAGGGCGCAAGGGCGACGACGGCTTCCACCTGCGGGTGGTCCGCGACGCAGAGTGCGGTCAAGCCCCCCATCGAGTGGCCCAGAAGATAGATCGGAACCCCAGGATGTTCACGGCTGATGTGGTTCAGTGCCCACCGGGCATCCTGGACCGGGGACATCGCCGCGCCGTTCCAGCCCCGGTACCGGTTCCGAAGAGTCCAGACTGCCAGGCCATCGTCAGTGCCGGCGTTGCGGAGGGCGCGGGCGAAGGGCAGCATCCGGGCCGGACTCAGGTGCCGGGCACGGACGGATTCGAAGCTGTCGGACCGTCCGCCGTGCAGGACCAGGGCAACTCCCCGGGTTTCCCCGGCTGCCGCGGCAATGCTCAATACGGCCTTGGCGGCGGGGCCCGGGCGCTCAGGTTCGCGGTCGTCTAACTTGCGTATGGCCATGCCGTACCTCCACATCGTGTCCGTCGTTTTCAACCGTCGTTTTTAACCGTCGTTTCCAACCATAGGGCGCAGCGCCCGCAGTGGGGCTCCGAGCCGCAGGGCGCGTCAGGTCCCGCGGTTCCCGGGGACGGCCCACAGGACATTCGGAGCAGTGCCCGGGAAAGATGGGCTTTAGAGCTGGGACGCGTGCCCTGCGGGCGTACCGGCCGCATCCTATTGACGGGTTCTGGGTGAAGGAATAAGCGTTTCCGAACCGCGACGCCAGATTCTCGCCGGTCATAGCGTGCCGTTGGGAGGACTCCCGGGACACCGAGGCGAACATCGCCTGGGTGCGGGATTATGCAGCGGCTCTGCTGCCCTATTCAGAGACTGCGGGCTACATCAACTTCATGGACGGCGACGATCTGGGCCGGTCGCGGAAAATTACGGGCCGAACTATCAGCGGTTGAGGGCGGATATGGCCAAATACGATCCGCAGAACCTCTTCCGCATGAACCAGAATATCGCGCCGGCCTAACCAGGCGGGATACAGTGTCGCGGCGTCGCTGGTCCGGACGGCGCCGCGGAGCGCCGTAGAGTTTTTCCCATGAGGTTGAACCGCTGATGGGCGCCGGACATTCACACACCCCGCACGGGCAGGCGGATTTGACGCCGGCTGCGCTCGCCGCCCGGAAGAAAGCCAACGTCATTCTGGCCGCTGTCCTGATCCCGCTGACGCTGCTGACACTCGTGGCGATGGGGTTGCTGTGGCCCTCGGGCAGCAAAGAGGGCATCACGCTGGCCAGCCCCTATGCGGCCGCGCCCGGCGTCACTTTCGACACGGGCAAGATCCAGCGCGTTGTCACTGGCAGCTGCATGGATGCGCTCCAGCAAGGGCAGCCCGTGGCGGACGCGGGACCGCAGCAGGGATCGGAGTGCACCTTTGCGTTCACAAACCCGGACAGGGGCGGAAACCCCGTCAAGGTGGTCATCAACCCGGACGTCGCGAAGTCCCACGGCGTAAAGCCCGGCGACAACATCCGCTACCTGAACCTCTCCAAGGCCCAGGGGGCGGACACCCATGGCGCGCCGGCCTACGTCTTCGTCGACTTCGTCCGGACCATGCCGATCATTTTCCTCGCGGTGCTCTACGCCGTCGTTGTCATCGCCGTGGCCCGCTGGCGCGGGCTGCGCGCCCTGATCGGACTCGTCGGGGCTTATGCGGTGCTGGTCAGCTTTATGCTGCCCGGCCTCGTGGAAGGCAAACCGCCGCTCCTGCTGGCACTGGTGGGGTCCACGGTGATCATGATCGGGGTCCTCTACTTCGCCCACGGCTTCTCCGCCCGGACCTCGACGGCGCTGCTCGGGACCATGTTCGGGCTCGCCATCACCGCGCTGCTGGCGGCCTGGGCCACCGACGCCGCCAACCTCGCCGGGGTGGGCAGCCACGACTCCGCCACCCTGGCGAACATCTCGGACAACATCTCGATCTCCGGCATCATCCTGTGCGGCCTTATCATCTCGGGCCTGGGCGTCCTGAACGACGTCACCATCACACAGTCCTCGGCGGTGTGGGAGCTGTGGGAACTGGCGCCGGAAACGTCCGCCCGCCAGCTGTTCACCTCCGCCATGCGGATCGGACGCGACCACATCGCCTCCACCGTCTACACCATCGCCTTCGCCTACGCCGGCGCGGCCCTGCCGGTGCTGATCCTGGTGATGCTTTACGAAAGGCCGCTCGGGGACGCCTTGACCAGCGCCGAGCTCTCCGAGGAAGTGATCCGCACCCTCGTCGGTTCCGTCGGGCTTGTCCTGGCCATCCCGGTGACGACGCTGATCGCCGTGTTGGTCGTTAAAGCGACCGGGATGAGGCCAGCTGCGGGCAGGGCAGCCACCGAGGACACCCTGCACAAGGGGGCCGACGCGGGCCCCGCCGGTGCCGCAGTCATCGATGCCGCCCTGCGCGAAGGAGCCGCTGCCGGTGCCGGTGCAGCTGCCGGTCCGCGTCCGGACTTCGACGGTGCCGCTGCCGCCGGCGCCTTTGAAACTGGGCCGGCGGGGCGGCGCGGACGCCGGGCCGCCGACCGGGACTGACACCGGATTTCCACATAGCGGGCGGGGGTTCCGACCGATTTGCCCGGATTTGAGACAATGGACAAGTGACTGTTGTAGCTACCCCTCCCGCCCCCAAGCTGGAACTCCCGCCCCTGAAGCTGGGCCCGCTTACGGTGGATACTCCCGTGATCCTTGCTCCCATGGCCGGCATTACCAACTCAGCCTTCCGCAGGCTCTGCCGAGAATACGGAGGCGGCCTGTACGTCGCGGAGATGGTCACCTCCCGTGCCCTCGTCGAACGCACGCCGGAATCGCTGCGCATCATTTCGCATGACGAGGACGAGAAGGTCAGGTCCGTGCAGCTCTACGGCGTGGACCCGGTCACGGTCGGCCAGGCCGTCCGGATGCTCGTGGAGGAGGACCGGGCGGACCACATCGACCTCAACTTCGGCTGCCCGGTACCCAAGGTAACCCGGCGGGGCGGCGGCTCCGCCCTGCCCTGGAAGATCGATCTGTTCACCTCGATTGTCCGGACCGCCGTGAAGGAAGCGTCCAAGGGCAACATCCCGCTGACCATCAAAATGCGCAAAGGCATCGACGAGGACCACCTCACCTACCTTGACGCCGGACGGATTGCCCGCGATTCCGGCGTTGCCGCCGTGGCGCTCCACGGCCGCACCGCCGCGCAGTTCTATTCGGGCCAGGCCGATTGGTCCGCGATTGCCCGGCTGCGCGAAGCCCTTCCGGACATCCCTGTGCTCGGCAACGGTGACATTTGGTCGGCCGAGGATGCCATCCGGATGGTCCGGGAGACCGGCGTGGACGGTGTCGTCGTGGGCCGCGGCTGCCAAGGCCGCCCGTGGCTGTTCGGTGATCTTATGGCTGCCTTCGAAGGCAGCGACGAGCGGCACAAGCCGGACCTGCGGCAAGTGGCCGAGGGTGTCTACCGGCACGCCGAGCTGATGGTCGAAACCTTTGGCAACGATGAAGGCAAGGCGCTGCGTGAAATCCGCAAGCACATGGCCTGGTACTTCAAGGGCTACGTGGTCGGCAGTGAACTGCGGACCAAACTCGCCATGGTGACTAGTCTTGAGGTCCTGCGCGAAACGCTGGACCAGTTGGACCTTGATTCGCCGTACCCCGGCAGTGACGCCGAGGGCCCCCGCGGACGCGCCGGCTCGCCCAAGAAGCCCGCCCTGCCCAAGGACTGGCTGCTGGACCGCAACATGGACGCCGAGCAGTCGCGTGAGATCAGCCACGCGGAACTGGACGTTTCCGGTGGCTGAAACCAGGACAACCGCGCCCGTGCTGGACGGCTACCTGGGCCGCGACTGTGCCCGCTGGGTGGAGGAACCGGCCAAGTCCACCTACCGCTCTGACTTCGAACGGGACCGCGCCAGGGTCCTGCACTCCTCCGCCCTGCGCCGGCTTGGGGCAAAAACCCAGGTAGTGGCCCCGGATACTGACGACTTCGTCCGCACCCGCCTCACCCACAGCCTCGAAGTGGCGCAGGTGGGCCGGGAACTGGGCCGCGCCCTGGGCTGCGACCCCGATGTTGTGGACACCGCCTGCCTCAGCCACGACCTTGGCCATCCGCCCTTCGGCCACAACGGTGAATCTGCCCTGAACGAGGTAGCCCACGCGATCGGCGGCTTCGAAGGAAACGCCCAGACGCTGCGGCTGCTGACCCGGCTGGAGCCCAAGGTCCTGGCGCCGGACGGCCGGCCTGCCGGGCTGAACCTCACTCGGGCGAGCCTCGACGCCGCGGCGAAGTACCCGTGGTCAGCCGCGAATGCACCCGTCATCCGCGGCGAACGGACCAGCAAGTTCGGCGCCTACGAGGACGACCTGCCGATCTTCGACTGGATCCGCGAGGATGCGCCCGAACGCCGCTCCTGCCTCGAAGCGCAGGTTATGGACCTCGCCGATGACATCTCCTACTCAGTGCACGACGTCGAGGATGCGATCGTCGCCGGGCACTTCCAGCTCCGCTGGATGGACAATCCCGACCACCGGGCCCGGGTGGTCGGCTACGCGAAGCAGTGGTACCTCCCGCATTACGACGCCGCCGAGATAGATGCCGCCCTCGCCCGACTGGAGGCCACCAGCGTCTGGGTGCGCGAGGCCGATGGGAGCCGCAAGTCCATGGCAGCGCTCAAGGACATGACAAGCCAGCTCATTGGCCGGTTCTGCCAGAGTGCGCTGGCGTCCACCCGGGCGGTCTACGGACCGGAGAATCTGACCCGGTACAACGCGGAGCTGATTGTCCCGGACGAGACCGTGATGGAAATCGCCGTGATGAAAGGCCTGGCCACCACCTTCGTGATGACCACCGAACACAGGCAGCCCATTTACGAACGCCAGCGCGAGGTCCTGCACGCCCTGGTGACCGCTTTGAGCGCGACCGGGGACCGACACCTGGAGCCCATGTTCGCGGCGGACTGGCGAGACGCCGCCGACGACGGTGCTCGGCTGCGTGTGGTGATCGACCAAGTCGCGTCGTTGACCGATGGGTCCGCGCTGGCGATGTATGAGCGGCTCGTGGGCAGCCTGCCATCGCTGTGGTGACGTCTCCGGTGACTTGCCCGCAGTGTCCTGCCAGTGGGCGGCCGCCTGAGGTCCGCGGTACTAGGATGGCACTGTGGCTGGCCTGATCAAACGTGAAGATATCGATGAAGTACGCCAGCGCACGGACATCAAGGAAGTCGTCGACGGCTATGTGACCCTCAAGGGCGCCGGGCTGGGCTCCTACAAAGGCCTGTGCCCGTTCCATGACGAGCGGTCGCCCTCGTTCACCGTCCGGCCCCAGGTCGGCCGGTACCACTGCTTCGGCTGCGGCGAAGACGGCGACGTCATCTCCTTTGTGCAGAAACTGGACCACACCTCGTTCCAGGAAGCCGTGGAAAAACTCGCCGCCCGGATCGGCTTCGAACTCCGGTACGAGGACGGCGGCTCCGGCCCGAACCGCGAAGACGTCGGCCGTCGGCAGCGCCTGCTCGACGCCCACAAGGTAGCGGATGAGTTCTTCCGCGCCCAGTTGCTGACCACCGGGGCTACGGAAGGCCGCAACTTCCTGCACGGCCGAGGTTTCGACCGTGCCGCCGCCGAACTGTTCGGCGTCGGCTACGCCCCGCAGGGCTGGGATTCCCTGCTTAAGCACCTCCGTGGCCGGGGGTACACCGATCCCGAACTCAAACTCACCGGTTTGTTCTCCGAAGGCGGCCGGGGAATTTACGACCGGTTCCGGGGGCGGCTGATCTGGCCTATCCGCGACATCGCGGGGGACACAATCGGCTTCGGAGCCCGCAAGCTTTACGAAGACGACCAGGGCCCGAAATATCTCAACACACCCGAAACAGCGCTCTATAAGAAATCGCAGGTCCTCTACGGGATCGACCTCGCCAAGCGCAACATCGCCAAGGACCGCCAGATCGTTGTGGTGGAAGGCTACACCGACGTGATGGCCTGCCACCTCGCCGGGATCACGACCGCCGTGGCCACCTGCGGTACGGCGTTCGGTACCGAGCACATCAAGATTGCCCGCCGCCTGCTGTCCGACGACGGCAGCGGCGGCGAAGTCATTTTTACCTTCGACGGCGACGCTGCCGGACAGAAGGCGGCGCTGCGCGCCTTCGAAGAGGACCAGCGGTTCGTCGCCCAGACGTACGTGGCCGTCGAGCCAGGCGGGGCCGACCCGTGCGAGCTGCGACAGACCAAGGGTGACGCTGCCGTCCGTGACCTTATCGGCACCCGCCGCCCGCTGTTTGAATTCGCGATCCGGGCCAGCCTGAAGAGGCACAATCTGGACACCGTCGAGGGCCGGATCGCAGCCTTGCGGGAATCGGCACCGGTCGTCGCGCAGATCCGCGACGCCGGCATCCGTCCCGCCTATGCCCGGGAATTATCCGGCTGGCTGGGCATGCCGGTAGAGGAAGTCAGCCGTGCCGTGCTCGCAGCCGCCAAGCGTTCCGCCCAGCCGCCGTCGGGCGGCGGCCACTACCAAGGCCAGAGCCGGGGGCAGGGTCAAGGTCCCTCGCCAGTCGCCGGTGGCCGCTCCGCGCCCGGGGTGGCACCCGTGCCGGCGGCGGCCGGGTTGCCGGCCTTTAACCGGCCCGACCCGCGCGACCCCGTGGCGGCAATGGAACGGCAGGCGCTGGAGGTTGCCCTGCAGCAGTCCGCGATGCTGGAAGGTGAGACCTGGCTGCGTTTCTCCGAGGCGAGGTTTTCCACACCGGCGTACCTGGCCATCCACGAGGCCATCCGGGCCACCGGCCTGGCGTTCGCTGGCGATCCGGCACGGTGGGTGGAGCAGTTGCTGCAGGAGGTGCCCGAACCGCTGCGCCCGCTTGTGTCCGAGCTGGCCGTGGTGCCGCTGCCCGCCAGCACGTCCGACGGCGTGCTGCGCTACTGCCGGGATATCTTGGCTCGGCTGTTCGAACTGCAGATCACTAGGGTCAAGGCCGAGAAGATGGGACAGCTTCAGCGCCTGGACGCCTCCGCCGACCCGGAGGACTTCCAACGGCTGAACCGCGAGCTGATGCAGTTGGAAATGCAGAGGCGGTCGCTGCGCTCGGAGGCCTGACAGGCCGGCAGGGGGATTCAATTTCGCTTCCCGGCCCGGTGTTTGCTAGGCTTGTATCCGCTTCATTCCTCCTTAGCTCAATTGGCAGAGCATTCGACTGTTAATCGAAGGGTTGCTGGTTCAAGTCCAGCAGGAGGAGCGCGCAGTCCCCGTCCCGGGCAACCGGGGCGGGGACTTTTTATACCCGGCGGGGGTATCGAGGGGGGTAGCCGGGAGTTGCAGCAGGCCGATTTCCTAAGCGGCAAAACCTTTGCTAATGTCATACCTGCTTCATTCCTCCTTAGCTCAATTGGCAGAGCATTCGACTGTTAATCGAAGGGTTGCTGGTTCAAGTCCAGCAGGAGGAGCGGACAGGTCCCGCAGTCGGTGAGTATCCGGCTGCGGGACCTTTTTTGTGCTTGTGCCGGGCACCCTCCCGCGTGCTCAGACGAAGTACATCTCCACCTGCAGGAAGCGTTCAGCCTCGGCCACGGCGGCCTGGAAGGCTTCGCGTTCGGTGGGGGACGTGCGTGGTTCTCGCGGGTGCCATTCGTGCGGCGCCGAGTGGACCTGGGTGAAGCCGCCACCTGGCGGAGCGTAGAAGATGGCGAAGCGTTGCACGGGCCACTCCGGGGAGGTCTCCGGGGCGACCAGGAGCGCGGAATTGTGGGCCGGGTTGTACCACTGCGCGATCGGGCGCCGGCGGTCCTCGGCGAACAGCCCTGCGGCGAAGAGCGCGGCCGACTGTTGGCTCATTTGGGTGCACAGGCGATCCCACCACAGAGGCAGGATTCCGGTGTCGGACCGCTGCCACGTGGCCGGTAAGGGCGGAGGATCCTGCCAGTGGGGCACGTCTTCCACTTTATCGCCCGGTGTGGGGCCGCAACAGGGCCGGACGGCGGGACCACGCCCGCACCAGGTGGACATGCTCTGTGTTTGGGTTCCCCGGCGGACATAGTGGCTATGTGCCCGGTCCTGGGTGCCAAGGGTGGGCATGTCCCGCGGAGGGGGGCTTGTCCCGCGAGGGGTGGGCATGTCCCGCGGGTGGCTTGCTACTGGATCGCCGGTACCGTGCGGGGCCGGACTATCAGCCACAAAGACGCGGCGGACAGGAAGATGCACGCGGCCTGGACGGCGCCCATCGGCGTGGCTGAGGTGACTCCGAGCCAGCCGACCACCGGCGAGATGAGGCCCGCCAGCAGAAAGGTGGCGGCACCCAGCAGGGAAGCAGCGGTCCCGGCCTGCGCTCCGTGCTTGGCCAAAGCCAGCACCTGGACGCAGGGAAACGTGAATCCCGCGCCGAGGATGTAGAACCACAGCGGCACCATCACGCCCCACAGCCCAAGGCCCAGCTGGTCGAAAACTACGATCAACACTGCCATCAGGAACATCCACGCCGTGGAGCAGGCCAGAATCCACTGCGGCGGGACCCTGCGGATAAGCCGCGAGCTGGTCTGCACACCGGCGACAATACCCAGCGAATTCACGCCGAAGAGCAGCCCGTATTGCTGCGGGCTGAAGGAGTACACATTCTGGAACAGGAAAGGTGACGCGGAAAGGTAGGTGAACAGCCCGGCAAAGTTCATACCCCCGACCAGCAGCAGCCCCACAAAAATCCGGTCGGCGAACAGCACGGCGTACCGCTGGCGGGCAGTCATGCCGGTTTTTCCGCGCATTTCCCGGGGCAGTGTCTCGCGGACGACGAACACCGCTGCGGTCAGGACGCAGGCCCCGTAGCCGGCCAAGAACAAAAAGATCCCGGGCCACGGCATAAAAAGCAGCAGTTGCGAGCCGATTACCGGAGCAAGGATGGGCGCCAGGCCATTTACCAGGGCCATCCGGGAGAACATGCGCACCATGGCGTAACCACTGAACAGGTCCCGGACCATGGCCATGGCCACCACGCCCCCGCCCGCGGCACCGATCCCCATCAGCACCCGGAAGAAGCCCAGCGTGGAGATATCAGTTGACAGTGCCGCCCCCAGGGAGGCCGTGATGTGCACTCCGGTCGCGAGGATCAGCGGTAGCCGCCGGCCGAACTTGTCGCTGAGCGGACCGACCACCAACTGGCCCAACGCAAAGCCGATGGTGGTGCCGGTCAGCGTCAGCTGGACAGCCGCCTCCGAGACCTTCAGGCTCTCTTCCAGGGCCGGGAACGCCGGAAGATAAAGGTCCACAGTGAACGGCCCCAACGCGGTCAGCGCGCCGAGCATCAGAATGTAGAGGAGCTTCCGACGGCGGCTCAGGGAATCACCGGGATTCGTGGGTGTAGTCACAGAGACCAATCCTAGGGCTCACTCTCACCGCAAGGTGCCTTGAACGGGCGCGCCACAGCCCGCGCCGGCGACGCGCCGGGAAGACTGAATGGTAGTTTTGACACCGGGGTCTGCGTCAGGTTGCGCAGACCCGACAAGCCCGCGGAAGCGGAATCACAGACGTAACGAGTGAGGCAGGACCGATGAGCGGACGTCACAGCGGCGGGACAACCGGGGCGCCGCGCATTTTAGCGCTGCCCAAGACCTTGAAACTAATCTTCAAGCTGGCTCCGCGGCAGCTCAACGACGAGATTGCCCTGGCTAAAGTCGAGATCAAGCGCAAAGGCATCCAAGTCGGCGTTGCCGCCGCCGTTCTCGCCGTCGCCCTTATATTCGTCGCCTTCCTCGTCATTGGCCTTATTGTCGCCGCCATCATGGGTCTCGCCACGATTATGCCGGCCTGGCTCGCCGCCCTGCTGGTTTGCGCCGTCTTCCTGCTGATTGCCGCGATAGCCGGCCTGGTAGGTGTCAACAAATTCAAAAAGGCCATGCCGCTGGTCCCGGCCGACACCATCCGCGGCCTCAAGTACGACCTTGGCATCGCCAAGGAGGGCTCCGCTTTCGATGCTGCCCTGCTGGATCCTTCGTCCGCTCAGTTCAAGGCCGCGAAGGCCGCGAAGGCTGAGGCCGCAGCCAAGGCCAAAGCTGAGAAGGAAGCGAAGAAAGCCGCCGAGCCCGACTTCGGTCCGCCGCCCACGGAATCGGAACTGCGACGCCGGCTGGGCCAGCGCCGGGCCCATCTCACCGGGGTCCGTGATGAACTCAATGCTGAACTCGACGTCAAGCCCCAGGCGCAGGCCCTGCTGACCGCGGCGCAGGCGAAGCTGCAGAACGGCAAGGAACAGCTCGGCGGCAAGGTCGCAGGGTTCCGCTCCGCCGTCGGGCACATTCCGGCACGCAGTGCGGTGCCGGATGGCAGCCCGACCGGAGCGGCGGGTATGGCAGCCGACTTGGGACAGCGGTGGAAACCGCTCGTCGCGTTGGCCGCCTCGGCCGCTGCGATGGTATTCCTGCTGCGCAAACTACTCAAAGGTTAGGCAGAACGCTGAACTGCAACGTCCGCACGTTGCCGGCCAGGGAAAGGGGGATCCGATGAGGTTCATCGGCGCTGGAGCCCGGCCTGGTCAGCCCCAGACTCACCACGACAGGGTCTTCACCATCCCCAACGTGTTGACAGTGGTACGGTTCCTTGGCGTCCCGCTGTTCATCTGGCTCGTCCTCGGGGCGCAGGAGTATGGCTTTGCTGCCCTCGTCCTGGCGGTCATGGGCAGCACCGACTGGGTGGACGGCTACGTTGCCCGCCGCTACGACCAGATGTCCCATCTGGGGCGGGTTATGGATCCCATCGCGGACCGGCTGGCGCTGATTGCCGTTGCCGTGACGCTCGTGATCGCCGGCGTTGTGCAATGGTGGTACCTCGCGGCCCTCCTTATCCCGGACGGCGTCCTGCTGACCTTGTCGCTGTACTACTTCCACAGCCACCCTGACCTGCCCGTCAGCCGGATCGGCAAGGTCCGGACTGCCCTGCTGCTGCTTGGAACACCGCTGCTTGTGCTCGCGAAGCTCCCTGTTCCGGGCGCCGGCATCTACCTCGTCGCAGCCTGGATCTGCCTCGGGCTGGGCCTCGTGGGTCACTGGATCGCCGCCTACAACTATTTCTGGGCCATCATCCGCAAGGGGACCGCAGTCAAGGACCACACACCCGACGTCGACGGCGGCACCCCCTAATGGTGTGGTTCGCTGTCCTGCTGGCCGTTCTCGGTGCGTTTTGCCTCGCCATCGGCGCCCAGCGCCAGGGCAGCGCCGTCAAGGCGGACACCGGGGGACTGGCCCTGAGCAGTCATGGCCTGCTCAGGCTGCTCCGCAGCCGGCGCTGGGTGTTTGGCCTGCTGCTGCTGACCGTGGGCATGGCGATGAACGCCGTCGCACTGGTCATGGCGCCGCTGACCGTGGTCCAGCCGATCGGGGCGATTGCCCTGGTCATCACCACCATCGTCAACGCCAAGGACCAGGGGTTGAGCATCAACCGGGCCACTGTGGTGGCCATCTCCGCCTGCGTCACGGGCTCGGCAATGTTTGTGCTCCTGGCCGTCAACGTGACCCAGGAGAACCACCAGGTCAGTTCCTCCGATGAGCTAACCATTGTGCTCCTGCTCGCCTTGGGGGTTGGTGTGTTCGGGACACTGACCGTGATGTTTAAACACCGGATGAGCGCCTTCGTCTACATCCTCGGCGCCGGTATCCTGTTTGGCTTTGTTGCCGTCTTGACCCGCATCATCGGCAGGCACCTCCTGGACCCGAACGGGCTCGTTCTGCTGAACGTGCCGTGGTACTCGGTGGTCGCCATCGCGGCTGCCGGCGGACTGGGCTCCTGGTTCGTCCAGAACGCGTACTCCGGCGGTCCGCCGGACCTCGTGATTGCCGGGCTGACTGTGATAGACCCGATCGTTGGCATCGCGATCGGGATCACGATCCTGGGTGAGCTGCGCGCCGACGTGCATGCCGTGACTGCGATGGCGATGGGCGTGGCCGGTTCGCTTGCTATCGTGGGAGTGATCGCCTTGTCCAGGCACCATCCCGAAGTCACCAAGCGCAAGAGGGAAGCGCGGAAGGCCGAAGGGCGCGTGTCCTAGGACATCAACCAGAACTCAGCAGCAGGCCAGGTACGCCTCTGCCGTTGGCCAGCCGGCCACCACCAACCCAGCTGCCCTCACCGTGACCACCAGGAGCTCTCCACGTGACCATGCCTGACAACCAGCACCCGCTGACCATCCTGATTGCCGCGGACACCTATCCGCCCCACGTCAATGGCGCTGCCATGTTCGGCTACCGCCTGGCCAAGGGAATGAAGGCGCGCGGTCACGACGTTCACGTCCTCGCCTGCCGCCCGGACACAGGCGGGAGTTACTCCGAATTCTGCGAGGAGGGTACGGTCCACCGGATCCGCTCGCACTCAGTGCCCACGCACGAATACTTCCGGATCACGTTCCCCTGGGAAATCAAAAAGGAAATCAGCCTGCTGTTCGACCGGATCAAGCCGGATGTGGTGCACATCCAAAGCCACTACATGATCGGCGAACATGTGCTCTACGAGGCACTCAAGCGCGGCATCCGGGTTGTGGCGACCAACCACTTTATGCCCGAGAACCTGAACCCGTTCCTGCCGTTCCCGCAGTGGTTCAAGAACATTGTGGGGCGCATTTCCTGGAAGGACATGGGGAAGGTCATGGGCCAGGCCGACGTCGTCACCACCCCGACCCCGTTGGCCGCCCAGGCAATGCACGAGCACGCCTTCCTGCGCAAGGTGCTGCCGCTTTCCAACGGCATCGACTCCGCCGCCTACGAACTCAAACCCGGCGAGGAGCTGGTGCGCCACGCCAGCCCCACAGCACTGTTCGTGGGCCGGCTGGCCGAGGAAAAGCACATAGACGTCCTCATCGATGCTGTTGCGAAGACACCCAAGGAGCTTGACGTTCACCTCGAGATTGTCGGCGGCGGCGAAGTGCGCCCGGCCCTCGAGGCACAGGTTGCGCGGTTGGGCCTGCAGGACCGGGTGAAGTTCCTCGGGCTGGCCAGTGACGCCGATCTCCGCAAGGCCTACCAGGCCGCTGATCTGTTCTGTATGCCCGGCACCGCCGAACTGCAGTCCCTCGTGACGCTGGAAGCGATGTCGGCCTCCACCCCGGTCCTGCTGGCCGACGCCATGGCGTTGCCGCACCTGGTGCACGACGGCGAGAACGGCTACCTGTTTACACCCAATGACAGTGACGACCTGGCAGCCAAGATGGTCCGGGTATTGTCGCTGCCCGCGGACGAGCTGGCGGCGATGGGCAAGGCGAGCCGGGGAATGGTGGAAAGCCACAGCCTCGAACGCACCCTCCGGTGCTTCGAGGACCTTTACCGCGGCGCGAGTACGACGACCTCGTTGTCTGACCCGGGACACTACTATTGCTAGAGTGATTTTGCCCGGAAAGCGAACGGCCCTCAGGCCGGAAACGTTTTCCTGGCCCACGGGGCTATAGCTCAGCTGGTTAGAGCGCGGGACTCATAATCCTAAGGTCCTCGGTTCAAGTCCGAGTAGCCCTACCTTTAAGCGGGACCCTGCCGGGCCCGCATCCACGGGAGCCGTGGCCGGCGTGACAGCGCCAGCCACGGCTCCCGTTTTTGCCCGGCTACTGTTTTTTGGCCGGCCCCCGGGGATTGCCCGCTTCCGCGCGGCTTCTTTTTGCCTGGCGCCGTCGCCGGCAGCTTGTTACGGAATCAAAATATGGCCTTTCCTGCACTGGGCTATGGCCTGCGTCACTTGCGGTGCTCCCGAGTGGTGCGGTAAGTTACTCGTGAGTAACATCCTGCCGGCGCAACGCCCGCGTCATCCTGGCCGCTGCTGATCCCACGTGAAGGAACACCATGTCCAAAGCTGACATCGACATCAACAACCTCCCCTACGCCGACGGCGACTTCTTTGCGTTCGAGCAGCTGCTCAGCGGCAAGGAGCGGGACCGGCTCGCGGAGGTCCGGGAGTTCCTGGCCCGCGAAGTCAAACCGATCGCCGTTGACTGCTGGAACCGCGGGGAATTCCCGATGGACCTGATTCCCAAGCTTGCCGAGATTGATCTGGTCAGCCCGGTCCGGCGGCAGGGGTACTCCAACCTCTTCGCGGGAATTATGCACGCCGAGGCAACCCGCGCTGACACCTCCATTGCCACGTTTATGGGCGTCCATGACGGACTCTTTACCGGCTCCATTGAGGCGCTGGCCTCACAGGAGCAGCAGGACGCGTGGCTACCGGACATCTACTCGCTCAAAAAGATCGGCGCTTTTGGCCTCACCGAGCCCCTCGGCGGATCCGATGTTGCCGGCGGCACAAGAACGACTGCACGCCGGGAGGGAGACAGCTGGATACTAAACGGAGCAAAGCGTTGGATCGGCAACGCCACGTTCTCGGACTGGGTGGTCATCTACGCCCGGGACCTTGCCGACAACCAGGTGAAAGGTTTCCTGGTGGACACTAAAACTGAGGGCTACCGCGCCACCAAGATCGAGAACAAGATCTCGCTGCGCACTGTCCAGAACGCCGACATCACCCTTGAGAACGTAGTGGTGCCGGAATTCTTCAAGCTCGCGAACGCCAACAGCTTCCGCGACACGAACAAGGTCCTCAAGGTCACCCGCCTTGCCGTTGCCTGGCAGGCAGTGGGCCAGCAGCTTGCGGCCTTCGACGTGGCGCGCCGTTACGCTGTGGAACGCAGCCAGTTCGGGCGTCCGATCGCTTCCTTCCAGCTGGTGCAGCACCAGCTTGTGCAGATTCTCGGCAACGCCGTCAGCTCGATGGGTATGATGGTCCGCCTCTCCCAGCTGGAGGACCTGGGCCAGGCCAAGGACGAGCAGTCTGCCCTGGCCAAGGCATTCACCACCGCACGCATGCGTGAGAGTGTGGCGTTGGGCCGTGGCGTTCTCGGCGGCAACGGGATTGTGACCGACTATGAGATGGCCAAGGTCTTCTCCGATGCCGAGGCCATCTATTCCTACGAGGGCACCCACGAGATCAACACCCTCGTCACCGGCCGAGCGATCACGGGCATCTCCGCGATCGTCTAGCCAGCGCGCGAAGCCACCTGCGCCAAGCTCGTCGATGCACGCGTGCTGCCCCGGCGGCCGCATCCCCTTCCGGCGGCCGCATCCCGTCCGGCGGTTGCAGGCTTGACCCTTATCCGGGGGTGGGGTCCAACGGGGGGAGTAGGACTGAAGGCCGCAGGTCGGTCACGAAGGCCAGTGGATTAAGATAGCTATCGGCGCGTCGGACTCCCCAATGGATGCACGGTCCCGGTGTGCAGTGGCCTGGCTGGATCCAGCCCAGGACAGCCCCCTCCGCGACGGCGGCACCATCCTTCAAATCGCTGCGCACCGCCTCGAAGCTGCTTCTGATCCCGTTGCCGTGATCCACGGTGATCACCGGACGATCCACAACGATGCCGACAAAGCTCACCCGGCCGGCGGCTGGCGAGGTGACCGGGGCGCCCGCGTCCGTAGCCTGGAGATCCACCCCGCGGTGGCCGCCCAGCCACGGCTTCGCCGGCGGATCAAAGCCGCGCAGGACGGCAGGGGCGGGGTGCAGCGGCCAGCTCCACCCGGTGGCCACCCCGGGGCCGCCGCCGCTTGGGCCGCCGCCGCTTGGGCCGCCGCCGGCAGGACCGCCGGCGGGACCCGGGACGGCGGCGGCCGCCGCGGGGGAGATGGCCAACACAACGGCGATCAGGGCCGCACGATGCATCCGACGTTTCATGTTCCAAGCCTGCAACCGCACCCGGACCGAAGGAAGCGCTGCCGGGTGTTATGTGGATAGCGCAGCCGGGGCTCCCGTACGGCGGCTCCACGGCCGCGGCGACCTCAAATCCGCAAGCCGCCGGCCACCAGGCGTAGGGCCCGGGCGGTAGGTTTCGGGCTCGCACGCAGCCCCTTCAGGTGCGGGGAAGCCGTCCGGTTTTACACCGTCCCTGTAGTACACTTGGTGGAGCAGTTTGCTGTGCCCTCACGCTTGAACAAGGTACTTGTCCAAGCCGGCACGCCTCATTCAGGGGTGCGGGGAAGCAGCGCTGACTACGCGTATCCAGCCCGGCTTATTGGAAGCTTAAACCCTTCAGATGAGCTGGACTGCGCCTCTTTCGGTCCGGGCCAGTGGTTCGGAGAAGAAGCGCAGTGGATGCCAGGAGCACTGCCCGCCTGGGTGTTGCTAATCAACCGTCAACTAGTGGCAGGGTAAGAGATCCCATGGGCTCTCTCATGAATGACCTGCCGGAAGGAGCGCCGGCATGCCCGTCGTAACTATGCGCCAGCTGCTTGACAGCGGCGTCCACTTTGGACACCAGACCCGCCGTTGGAACCCGAAGATGAAGCGTTTCATCTTCACAGAGCGCAACGGCATCTACATCATTGACCTGCAGCAGTCGCTGTCCTACATCGACCGTGCCTTTGAGTTCGTGAAGGCCACCGTTGCACACGGCGGCACCGTTCTCTTCGTCGGCACCAAGAAGCAGGCGCAGGAATCCATCGCCGAGCAGGCCACCCGCGTGGGCCAGCCGTACGTGAACCAGCGTTGGCTTGGCGGTATGCTGACCAACTTCCAGACCGTCTCCAAGCGCATCCAGCGCATGAAGGAACTGGAAGAGATCGACTTCGACGACGTCGCCGGTTCCGCTTACACCAAGAAGGAACTGCTGCTCCTTCGCCGCGAACTCACCAAGCTGAACACCAACCTCGGTGGTATCCGCAACCTGACCAAGGCGCCCTCCGCGCTGTGGATCGTTGACACTAAGAAGGAACACCTTGCTGTCGACGAGGCCAAGAAGCTGAACATCCCGGTTGTTGCGATCCTGGACACCAACTGCGATCCCGACGAAGTCGACTTCCCGATCCCGGGTAACGACGACGCCATCCGCTCCGTGAACCTGCTGACCCGCGTTGTTGCCGACGCCGTTGCTGAAGGCCTCATCGCCCGCAACCAGCGCGCCACCGGCACCACGGAAGCTCCGGAAGAGCCGCTCGCCGAGTGGGAGCGCGAGCTCCTCGAAGGCAACAAGGCCGAAGCTGCTGCTGCTGAAGAGGCACCGGTTGCCGAAGCTGCTGCTGCTGAAGAGGCACCGGTTGCCGAAGCTGCTGCTGCTGAAGAGGCACCGGTTGCCGAAGCTGCTGCGGCCGACGAAGCCAAGTAGTCAGACAAATAAATTCGGATCTCCCCGCCCGCTCTCCGCAGCGCAGGGGAACTGACAGGATGGTGGCTCACCTGGTGAGCTGCCGTCCTGTCGGTCCGTACACCACCCATAATTTCTAGACAGAGGGGTTCACATGGCGAACTACACTGCCGCTGATATCAAGGCTCTGCGCGAGCGCACTGGCGCCGGCATGATGGATGTCAAGAAGGCTCTTGACGAGGCCAACGGCGATGCCGAGAAGGCAATCGAAATCATCCGCATCAAGGGCCTCAAGGGCGCTACCAAGCGCGAAGGCCGTTCCACCGCTGAGGGCTTGGTTGCTGCCAAGGTCGACGGCGGCGTCGGCGTAATGATTGAAGTCAACTGCGAGACCGACTTCGTCGCGAAGGCTGACAAGTTCATCCAGCTGGCCGATAAGGTTCTGGCCGTTGCAGTCGAGTCCGGCGCCGCCGACCTCGAGACCCTGCTGGCCACCGAAGTTGACGGCAAGCCGCTCTCCGAGGTTGTTATCGAAGAGGGCGCCGTGCTGGGCGAGAAGGTTGTTGTCCGCCGGATTTCCCGCGTTGAGGGTGCCACAGTCGACGCTTACCTGCACAAGACCTCCAAGGATCTCCCGGCCCAGGTCGGCGTCCTGTTCGCAGTTGACGGCGAAGGCGAGACGGCAGACACCGCAGCCCACGACGTCGCCGTTCACATCGCCGCGATGTCCCCGAACTACCTCTCCCGCGAGGATGTGCCGGCCGAGCTCGTTGAGTCGGAGCGGCGCATCGCCGAAGAGACGGCTAAGGCTGAAGGCAAGCCCGAGGCAGCAATGACCAAGATTGTGGAAGGCCGGGTTACCGGTTTCTACAAGGGCGAGGTCCTCCTTGACCAGTCGTTCGCCAAGGACGCCAAGAAGTCTGTTGCGCAGGTCCTCACCGAGGCCGGCGTCAAGGGCACCGCGTTCACGCGCTTCCGCGTCGGTTCCTAGCCAGACACCCGTCTGACCCTCGTCAGACACGCAAAAGGGGTGGCCACTGCGGTGGCCGCCCTTTTTGTATGCAGGCCCAGTGTTATGCACCCTGCACGCGCCCGGGTGACCCCGGGCGCATCCTGGCCCGGGGCGAGTCACGCCTTTGGCCCCGGGCACGATAACCTAGCTCAGAGCTCACCAACGGGAAGGCACCATGGAAACCGTCACCACTTCAGCCCAGCCAAAGAAGAGCAGGCGCCGCGTCCTGTTGAAGCTCTCCGGCGAGGTCTTCGGGGGCGGCAAGCTCGGCGTTGACCCGGATACCGTCCGCGGCGTGGCCAAGCAGATCGCCGCTGCAGTGCCGGACGTCGAGGTTGCCATCGTCGTCGGCGGCGGAAACTTTTTCCGCGGAGCCGAACTCTCGCAGAGCGGCATGGACAGGTCCCGGGCCGACTATATGGGCATGCTTGGCACGGTGATGAACTGCCTGGCCCTCCAGGACTTCCTGGAGCAGGCCGGCGTCGAGACCCGGGTCCAAAGCGCCATCACCATGGGCCAGGTCGCTGAGGCGTACATTCCGCGCCGTGCCATCCGCCACATGGAAAAGGGCCGTGTTGTCATCTTCGGCGCCGGTGCGGGCCTGCCGTACTTCTCCACCGACACAGTGGCCGCCCAGCGCGCCCTGGAGGTTCACGCCGACGTCGTCCTGATGGCCAAAAGCGGCGTCGACGGCGTCTACACGGCGGACCCGAAGAAAGACCCCACGGCCGAGAAGCTGCACCACCTCAGCTACGACGAAGCCCTCCGCCGGGACATCCGTGTGATGGACCAGACGGCCATGACCATGTGCAAGGATAACAACCTCACCATGGTGGTGTTCGGGATGGAAGGTGATGGCAACGTCACCCGCGCCATTCTGGGCGAGGACCTAGGCACCGTAGTCAGTCCCTAGCAGCGGCTAGGATGTTTCGAGGACAGTTCCGCCCCCGCAGTGCGGGAAAGCAGCCGGAACACAACAGCACCCCGCCAGTGGCGGGTGTACCAATTTCTGAGGAGAGATCGTGATCGAAGAAACCTTGCTCGAAGCCGGGGAAAAGATGGACAAGGCGATTGAGGTAGCCAAGGAAGACTTCGCCTCGATCCGCACTGGCCGCGCCAACCCGGGCCTCTACAACAAAGTCCTGGTGGACTACTACGGTTCGCCTACGCCGTTGCAGCAGCTGGCGTCCTTTGCCATCCCGGATGCCCGCACCATCCTGATCACGCCGTTCGACAAGAGCGCACTGCGCGAGATCGAGCGGGCCCTCAGCGACTCCGAGGTGGGCGCCAATCCCTCCAATGACGGCAGCGTCATCCGGATCACCATCCCCGATCTCACCCAGGAACGCCGCAAGGAATACGTCAAGATCGTCAAGACCAAGGGTGAGGATGCCAAGGTGTCCATCCGCAACATCCGCCGCAAAGCGAAGGAAACGCTGGACAAGCTCGTCAAGGATGGCGAAGCCGGCGAGGACGAGGGCAACCGCGGCGAAAAAGAACTCGACGCCATGACCAAGGCCCACGTCGACGGTATCGATGATCTGCTCAAGCGCAAGGAAGCCGAGCTGCTCGAGGTCTAATGACGCAGGAACAGGGGGAACCCGGAGCTGATATCCGGGTGCGGCGGAAGCAACGGACAAACCCGACGCCGAAAGCCGGCAGGAATCTACCCGCCGCGATTGTGGTGGGTCTTGGGATGCTCTTTTTTGTCCTGGGCGGGCTGCTGTTCCTGCCGCTGGGTTTTGTCCTGATCGTCACGGCCTTTGGCGTTTTCGGCGTCTGGGAAGTCTTTCGGGCGCTGGAAGCCTCGGGCACCAGAGTGCCGATCGTCCCGGTGATGATCGGCACCGCGGCGATGCCCGTATCCTCCTACTTTGGCGGCGTCGAGAGCCTCCTGTTCGCCATGATGCTCAGCAGCGTAGCGGTGCTGTTGTGGCGGTCCCTGGACGGTGCCGCCGGTTCCGCGCGCAGCATCTTCGCCGGAGTCTTCACCCTGGCCTGGATCCCGTTTATGATCAGCTTCGCCGTGTTGCCGCTGCATACCGTGGCGGGCGAAACGCCGGTGTGGCTCTGGCCGGACGGCCTCATTCCTCCCGGAGCCTGGCAGATTGCCACCCTGCTGTTGCTGGTGGTCGCGAATGACACTTTCGGCTACCTCGTCGGCGCTTCGATCGGCAAGCACCCGATGGCACCGAAAATCAGTCCCAAAAAAAGCTGGGAGGGCTTCGCCGGGTCCATCGCCGGTGCCACGCTTGTGGGGGTGCTCGCCGCCGTCTACGTACTGGACAAGCCCTGGTGGTTCGGTGCGGCGCTGGCTGCGGGCATGGTGGCCGCAGCAACAGCCGGGGACCTCTCCGAGTCCATGGTCAAACGCGAACTGGGGATCAAGGACATGAGCAGTATCCTGCCCGGGCACGGCGGGGTTATGGACCGGCTGGACTCGATCGTCTTCGCTTCCCCGGCGGCGTTTATCCTTTACTCACTCTTTGCCGGCGCGTGAGGCTGTCAATCTTCCACCCTCCGGCCCCTAGAATGGTGCCGGGCAAACCAGCCGAACGGCATTGAAGGAACAACAGTTACAGTGGACATTCAACGTCAGATTCCTGCGTCTTTTGACCGCGTGGAGCGGAACCAGTACGGCTACAATGCCAAGCAAGTGGACCAGTTTATGCAGCGCGCCCGGGTTTCCTTCGAATCCCCCCGGTCCGCCGGGCGGCCGGTCAAGAGCGCCGATGTCCGTGCCGTCTCCTTCGACCCCGTTAAGGCCGGCTATGCTGCAGCAGCCGTGGACGCGGCCCTGGACCGGCTTGAGGACGCCCTCGCCGTGCGGGAACGCGACGAGCTTGTCCTCGAACGCGGCGAGGACGCCTGGCTCCGCGAGATCGGCCGGCTCGCCGGAATGCTCCGTGGCCGGCTGCACCGCCCCGACGGCCAGCGCTTCCGGCGCCCCGCGAAGGTCAAAGCCCGCAGCTACAACACCAGCGACGTGGATGACCTGTGCCACTCGCTGATCGGCTACCTGGAAAAAGACAAGCCGCTGAGTGTGGACAATGTCCGCCGCGCTGTCTTCCGCCCCGCCGTTGGCAAGGATGGCTACGAGGAAAACCAGGTGGACGCTTTCCTGGACCGGGTCGTAGAGCTGATGGCCGCAATCGACTGAGCGTTGTCAGCGCTCCGTGACCAGCGGCCGCTCAGGGGTGTGCAGGCGCGTCATAAGCCGGGTGACGGTCCGCGGCACTCGGTTCCGGGTGGCCCGGGAAACCAGGATTATCACGGCAAACGCGGCCGGCACCGTCCAGGCCGCCGGCTGCGCCAGCCAATCGGGGGTACCCCGGGCGCCCAGCATGGACCCCGCCACCATCGCCCCGCCGCACAACACCGACCCTGCGGCCATACCGGCGATTGCCCCCGCGTCGGTCAGCCCGCGCCACCAAATGCCCAGCAGAAGCACCGGGCACAGTGTGGATGCGGTAAAGGCAAAAACCAGCCCTACGCTGCCGGCCAGGGCAAGGGAACCCGTCATCGATGCGATTCCCAGCGGGACCACTGCCGACAGCACTGCCGCCCGCCGGAAGCCTTTGACACTGCCGCCGAAGAGGTCCTGGCTGATCACGCCTGCGAGCGAAACCACCAGTCCGGACGTCGTGGACAGGAACGCGGCAAAGGCCCCGGCGACCACTAAGGCGGACAACAGATCACCGGCCATGCCGCCCACAAGCTCCCGGGGAAGCAGCAGCACCAGGGCATCGGCCTGGCCGCTCTGCGCCAACTCCGGCGCGAACATCCGGCCGATCAGCCCGTACGCCGTCGGGAAGAGATAGAAGACCGAGAGTAAACCCAGAACTATCAGGGTAGTGCGGCGGGCGGACTGCCCGTCGGGGTTGGTGTAAAAGCGCACCAGCACGTGGGGCAGCCCGAGGGTCCCGAACAGCAGCGCGACCAGCAGCGAGACGTTCTGGTATAGCCCCGCCGGCGCCGCGCCCGTCGGGTTCGCGGGTGCCGGGGCCACAGCCGGTGCCCCGGAGTCCGCCAGCACAAAAACGACAAAGAGGATGGGCACTGCAAGTGCCGTAAGTTTCAGCCAGTACTGGAACGCCTGGACAAAGGTAATGGACCGCATTCCACCGGACACCACTGTGACGCAGACGACGGCGACCACCGCCACCATCCCTACCCAAGAGGGCAGCCCGGTGGTGATTCGGATGGCCAGCGCCGCGCCGTGGAGTTGCGGAACGATGTACAGCCAGCCGACCACCACAACGACGACGCTCGTGACGCTGCGGACCACCCGGGAGTCGAGCCGCGCTTCGGTGAAATCGGGAATGGTGTACGCACCGGAGCGGCGAAGCGGGCCGGCGACAAAAAGGAGCAGCATCAGGTATCCGGCCGTGTACCCCACCGGGAACCACAGCGCGTCAGTGCCGGAGAGCAGGATGAGTCCGGCGACGCCGAGGAAGCTCGCCGCCGAAAGATATTCACCGCCGATCGCCGAGGCGTTCCACCAGGGCCGGACAGTACGGGAGGCAACATAAAAATCCCCGGTGGTGCGAGAGATCCGCAGCCCATAGAAGCCGATGGCGGCAGTGGCCAGCGAGACGGCGGCAAAGGCCGCTATGCCGACGACGGGGTTCACGGGCGCCTCACTTGTCTCCAACGAGATCCCGGTAGCGGGCCTCGTTCCTGGCCGCGGTCCGGACATACAGCCAGGCGCTGAGTCCGATGACCGGATAAATCCCGGCGCCGAGCAGCACCCAGTCGAAGGGCAGTCCCAGGATCGTTGAGTCAGCGAGGCCGGGGACCAGACCCAGCATCAGCGGGAATGCAACCAGGATCAGCAGGAAGCCTGCGGCCACCACCACCGCAAGCCGCAACTGCGAGCGGATCAGCGAACGGACAAAAACCTGCCCGGCATCGGATTCCTCCGCGGCGTCGCGCGAATCGGCGCCCGGCAGTGCAGCCGGCGGTAAGCCGGCGCCGGGTGTGGTGTTGCGGGGCGCTGTGACTCGGACCCGGGTCATGACTGGGGACGGATTCGGGTCGCCTCGAGTTTTTCCCGCACCGCGGGCAGATGCCGCCTGCTGATGGGCAGTTCGGCCCCCGCTACGGTGACACTCGGCCGGGCGGCCGCGAGCTTCATCTGGCTGACATGCTTGAGTGCGATGAGGTAGGAACGGTGGATGCGCAGGTACCCGGCTTCGGCCCATTGCTGTTCCAGGTCGGCCAGCGGTACCCGGATGAGGTAACTTGCGTCGGTGGTATGCAGCCTGGCGTAGTCTCCCTGGGCCTGGACATAGGTGACGTCTTCGCGGCGGATCATCTTGGTGGTGCCGCCGAGGTCAACGGTGATCATTTCCGGTCGCGGCGCGCCGTCCTTGAGCAACTCGCTGATCCTGCCTATCGACTTCGCCAGCCGCTCGGCCCGGACGGGTTTAAGCAGATAGTCGACGGCGGCCAACTCGAACGCTTCCAGCGCGCAGTCCTCGTCGGCCGTGACAAAAACGATCGCGGGAGGCTTGCTGCTGCGGGCGATGACGCGGGCGATATCCAGGCCGGAGACCGCGGGCATGTGGATGTCGAGGAAGACGGCGTCGACCTCCTCGGCCTCGAGGGCGCGCAGAGCCTGGGCACCGGAGGAAGCCCGGAAGATAGCGCCGATTCGGTCATCCCGGCCCAGCAGGAAGGCTAGTTCCTCAACGGCGGGCAACTCGTCGTCGGCGACGAGGACGTTAATCATGGCTCAAGACTACTGCCGACGGCATTTGGGTCCCGGTCAGGCGTCGTGGCGAGGCTGGGATTTAGGCACGCGCATCGTGATCAGGGTGCCTTCCCCGGGTGCCGTGTCGATGACCAGCCCGTAGTCGTCGCCGTAGACCTGCCGCAGCCGGGCGTCAACGTTGCGCAGCCCAACATGGTCTCCCTCGCCGTGCCCGGCGAGCATCGTCCGCAGCTGGTCCGGATCCATGCCCACGCCGTCGTCCTCGATGGTCACCTCGGCGAAGGCGCCGGAGTCGTGCGCCGTGATGGCGATGTGGCCGGGGCCCTCCTTGGCTTCGAGACCGTGCCGGACGGCGTTTTCCACCAGCGGCTGCAGGCTCAGGAAGGGGATGACGGTGCTGAGCACTTCGGGGGCGATCCGGAGGCTCACCTGGACGCGGTCGCCGAACCGGGCCCGCTCCAGCAGCAGGTAACGGTCGATGCAGCGCAGTTCCTCGGCGAGGGTGGTGAAGTCACCATGCCGGCGGAAGGAGTAGCGGGTGAAATCTGCAAACTCCACCACCAGTTCACGGGCCCGGACCGGGTCGGTATTGATGAACGATGCGATCGCGTTCAGCGAGTTGTAGATGAAGTGCGGGCTGATCTGGGCCCGGAGTGCCCGCACCTCTGCCTCCATCAGGAGCGTGCGGGACGCGTCGAGTTCGGCCAGCTCCACCTGCGCGGCCACCCAGTCGGCTACTTCGCTGGTGGCCCGTACCAGCCCTGCGCCGGCCGCCGGGGCAAAAGCGGCCACGACGCCCACTACCCGGGCCCCGGCCTTGATCGGGGCAATCACCGCGGCGCGTTCCACCTCCGGCCGGGTGCTCACGGAGCCCTTGTTTTGTGCCAGTTCCTGCAGTTCACCCGCCGGGATCACCGCGGTGTGGCCGCCGGCGAGCACCCCGGACGCCAGCTCCATCAGCAGCGGCTCAAGCTCCTCGCCGGCACCGTCCCACGCGAGCACGCCGGCAGCGTCGGTGATCGCCAGCGCGTCACAGCCCAGCAGGTTGCGCAGCTGCCGGCTCGCCTTCGCGGCACCGGCAGGGTTAAGCCCCGTGCGAAGGTGCTGGCCGGCGCGCGACGCCGTATGCAGCGTCTTGTAGGTGGCCCGCTCCGCGTCGGTGCCAAGCTCCCGGAAGGAGCGGAGCACCTTTAAACCGACGGCGACGACGACGGCGATCGCCGCCGCGATCACTGCGATGGCGGCGGTGATGAACAGCGGAGAGTCGGGCATGCGCCCAGCGTATCGCGGCGCAGGACGGGCAGGGGCAGGTGAGGCTCCCGACGGTCCTGCCGGCACCGCTGAGCGCAGCATTCCGACCGTTGAGCGACGCACGGTACTGCGGTTCTGGCATGTTAGGCACGTCACGGGAGACAGTGATTGCAGTCACATTGGCCGGCGGGCTGTTCGGAGCAGGCCAGGGCAGCCGGTGTGGACTCAAATCTCTCAATGAGGAGGAACGATGGGTCACGAAGCCCAAAATACGGACGCCGCGGCGGCCGTGGACTTCAAGGAAGTCCAGTCGACCGAGCGGTTCCAGGAACTGCGCAAACGTCACCGCAGCTTTGTCTTTCCGATGGCCATTGCTTTCCTGCTCTGGTACTTCGCCTACGTCCTGCTGGCCGACTACGCGGCAGGGTTTATGTCCATCAAGCTGTGGGGCAACATCAACGTTGGCCTGGTCATGGGGCTGGCGCAGTTCGTGACCACCTTCGCTATCACCGGCTGGTACGTCAGTTACTCAAACCGCCGGCTCGACCCGATCGCCGCAGAAATCCGCCACGAAATCGAAGGCCACGAATTCGATAAAAACGGCAACCAGATCACCGGGGTAACAAAATGACGCTTATGGTTCCCGCAGTCAACGTTGCGGATCTCAAGGACACCACCCTGCTCAACATGGGCATCTTCGCGGTGTTTGTGGCGATCACCATGGTGATCGTGATCAAGGCCAGCCGCAACAACAAAACGGCCGCAGACTACTACGCGGCCGGCCGGTCCTTCACCGGCCCGCAGAACGGCACCGCCATCGCCGGCGACTACCTCTCGGCGGCTTCCTTCCTGGGCATCACCGGGGCCATTGCCATCAACGGCTATGACGGTTTTATGTACTCCATCGGTTTCCTCGTCGCGTGGCTCGTCGCACTGCTGCTCGTCGCTGAGCTGCTGCGCAACACCGGTAAGTTCACCATGGCCGATGTGCTCTCCTTCCGGCTCAAGCAGCGCCCGGTGCGGATTGCGGCAGCCATCTCCACACTCGCCGTCTGCTTCTTCTACCTGCTCGCACAAATGGCCGGAGCGGGCAGCCTGATTTCCCTGCTGCTGGGCATCAGCGACTGGGGCGGACAGGCCCTGGTGATCATCGTCGTCGGCGCCCTGATGATCATGTACGTACTGATCGGCGGTATGAAGGGCACCACCTGGGTCCAGATCATCAAGGCCATGCTCCTGATCGCGGGAGCCGCCGTGATGACCTTCTGGGTCCTCGCCATCTACGGTTTCAACCTCTCCGACCTGCTCGGTGGAGCAGTGGAAACCTCGGGCAACCCGAACATGCTCAACCCGGGCCTGCAGTACGGCAAGTCCGAGACCTCCAAACTCGACTTTATGTCCCTGGGCCTGGCCCTGGTGCTTGGTACCGCGGCCCTGCCCCACGTGCTGATGCGTTTCTACACGGTTCCCACCGCCAAGGAAGCCCGCAAGTCAGTGGTCTGGTCCATCGGGCTGATCGGCGTGTTCTACCTGTTCACCCTCGTCCTGGGCTACGGCGCCGCTGCGCTCGTGGGCGCCGACACGATCAAGTCCGCCCCCGGCGGCGTCAACTCGGCAGCACCGCTGCTGGCATTCCACCTGGGTGGACCGCTGCTGCTCGGCTTTATCTCCGCGGTGGCCTTCGCCACCATCCTGGCCGTCGTCGCCGGGCTGACAATCACCGCGGCGGCATCGTTCGCGCACGATATCTACGCCAGCGTCATTGCCAAGGGCAAAGCCGACGCCGACACCGAAGTCAAGGTCGCCCGCCGCACCGTGGTGGTCATCGGCCTGCTGGCCATCGCCGGCGGCATTTTCGCCAACGGCCAGAATGTCGCATTCCTTGTGGCCCTCGCCTTCGCGGTGGCTGCCTCGGCCAACTTGCCCACCATCGTGTACTCGCTGTTCTGGCGCAAGTTCACCACCCAAGGCGCCATCTGGAGCATGTACGGCGGCCTGGGCTCGGCGATCATCCTGATCGCGCTGTCCCCGGTGGTCTCGGGTGCCAAGACGTCCATGATCCCGGGCGCCAACTTCGCGATCTTCCCGCTCAGCAACCCAGGCATCATCTCCATCCCGCTCGCGTTTATCCTGGGCTGGCTCGGTTCGGTGCTGGACAAGAATCTGGAAGACAGCACCAAGCAGGCCGAAATGGAAGTCCGCTCCCTCACCGGGGTGGGCGCCGAAAAGGCCACCGACCACTAGTCATCAACAGCCGGCGGAACGTCGCCGGCCGGCAAGGCCAAGAGCCCCCGTGCCATCAGCACGGGGGCTCTTCCTGTGTGATCGTGCCAAGCCGGCGGCGTTCCGGGCGGGAACCCGGCGTCGGAAACGTCAGCCGTCGGCTGAGCCGCGTTCCAGCAGCGGCTGGATCCGGAACGGGATCATCTCGCTCATGGCCAGCGCGGTGTCCGTCCGGTCCACACCGCCGCAAGCCAGGATCTTTCCGTTGATCCGGAACAGATCCTCGGCATCGAGGGCCACGACGCGCAGCAGCAGGTCGGCCGATCCGGTGAGGCCGAAGCCCTCCAGGATCTCCGGGATGTCAGCCAATTCCACCGCCAGCTGGCCGAGCTTCTGCTGCTGTACGTGCACCGAAATGAAAGCCATCAGGGGGTAGCCCAGCGAGGCCGGATTGATTCGGCGCTCAAAGGAGAGGAATACGTGTTTTTTCTCCAGCTGGGCCATCCGGGCCTGCACGGTATTCCGTGAGAGACCCAGCTTCTGTGCCAGCGCAACCACGGTCCTGCGGGGGTCCCGCGCCAGGGCAGAAAGCAGGCGGGTGTCGGTGCCATCCAGGGGGTGCATAGTGCGCAAGATTAGCACGGTCCGCTGCGGTCCGGCAGTGCAGAATGCTCAATTAACGTGCAGCCGGTTGTACCCAATGAGAGTTGTGAGTAGGGTCACAACTATCCGGGGCAACGGCGCCCGGGCGGCTGGCACAGACCGGGATCACGAGTCCCGAAAGTCCCGGTCAGACGACGTCAGAAGGTGCGGAAAACTGTGTTTACCGACGACGCGGGCAAGGGCGGCATTTCCGCCGGTGGCCCCGGAAACAGTGCAGAATCAAACAGGCGCTCGGGCGGGGACCTCCTCCAGCTCATCACCCCCGGGGGTGAACGCGTCAGCCATCCCGAGTTCGACCCCTGGGTCCAGGACGTCAGTGACGACCAGCTCGGGTCGCTCTACGAGGACATGGTGGTTATCCGCCGGATCGACACCGAGGCAACCGCCCTGCAGCGCCAGGGCGAGCTGGCCCTGTGGCCCCCGCTACTGGGCCAGGAAGCGTCCCAGATCGGCTCTGCCCGTGCCCTCCGCGACGACGACTTCGTCTTCCCCAGCTATCGCGACAACGGCGTCGCCTATTGCCGGGGCGTCAACCCGGAGGACATTGTCAAGGCCTGGCGGGGCAACGCGCTAGCGGGCTGGGACCCCTACACAGTCAACGTCGCAACCCAGCAGATCATCATCGGCGCCCAGACCCTGCACGCCACCGGCTACGCGATGGGAATCCAGAACGACGGCGCCGATTCAGTCGCCGTGGCGTACTTCGGTGACGGTGCCACGAGCGAGGGTGACGTCAACGAGGCCCTGGTGTTTGCCGCCAGCTTCCAGTCCCCGGTGGTCTTCTTCTGCCAGAACAACCACTGGGCCATTTCCGAGCCCGTCCGGCTGCAGTCCCACATCCAGATCGCGGACCGTGCTGCAGGGTTCGGCATCCCCAGCATGCGGGTAGACGGCAACGACGTCCTGGCCGTGATGGCGGCAACCCGGATCGCCACCGACCGGGCGCGCCGCGGCGGCGGTCCCACCTTCATCGAGGCCGTCACCTACCGGATGGGTCCGCACACCACGGCCGATGACCCCACCAAGTACCGGGACGCCAACGAACTCGAGGACTGGGCCGCGAAGGACCCGATCGCCCGGTTGAAGTCACTGCTTGACCGCAAGGGACTGCTCACCGCGGAACGTGAAACCGCCGTCGCCGCCAAGGCGGATGCGG
The DNA here is from genome assembly GCF_029964055.1 of Arthrobacter sp. EM1. Classification (NCBI taxonomy): domain Bacteria; kingdom Bacillati; phylum Actinomycetota; class Actinomycetes; order Micrococcales; family Micrococcaceae; genus Arthrobacter; species Arthrobacter sp. EM1. The sequence goes on from NZ_CP124836.1 coordinate 905,255, forward strand.
TGGCCAAAGCGCTGCGGTCCGGCACCATCAACATGCCGGAGCCGGCGCCGATGGATATTTTCAAACACGTCTACAGCACCCCGCATTCCCCGCTGGACCGCCAGCAGGACCACTATTCCCGTTACCTGGCTTCCTTCGGCGATCCCGCAGAGGCCGCTTCTGAAGAAGGTGCACGCTGATGACGCAGATGACCTTTGCCCGAGCCATCAATTCGGGCCTGCGCAAGTCCCTCGAGAATGATCCGAAGGTGATCCTCATGGGCGAGGACATCGGCGCCCTAGGCGGTGTCTTCCGCGTCACCGACGGGCTGCAGAAGGATTTCGGCACGCACCGCGTTGTGGACACCCCGCTGGCCGAGTCCGGCATTATGGGCACAGCCGTAGGCCTGGCCTACCGCGGGTACCGCCCGGTGGTGGAAATCCAGTTCGACGGTTTTATCTACCCGGCGTTCGACCAGATCGTCAGCCAGGTCGCCAAGATGCACTACCGCACCCAGGGGGCGGTGAAGATGCCCATTACCATCCGGGTGCCCTTCGGCGGCGGCATCGGGTCCCCGGAACACCATTCCGAATCACCCGAGGCCTATTTCACGCACACCTCGGGCCTGCGTGTGATCTCCGTTTCCAACCCGCAGGATGCCTACACGATGATCCAGCAGGCCATCGCCTCGGATGATCCGGTGTTGTACTTCGAGCCCAAGCGGCGTTACCACGACAAGGGCGAGGTGGACGAAAACCTGGAGCCCGCTGCCGCGTTGCCGATGGAGAAGGCCCGGGTGGTCACCGTGGGCACGGACGTTACCCTCGTGGCCTACGGCCCGCTGGTCAAGACTGCCAAAGACGCCGCCCTCGCCGCGGCGGACGAGGGTATTTCGATCGAGGTCATCGACCTGCGCTCACTGGCCCCGCTGGACTTCGCAACCCTGGAGGCCTCGGTCCGGAAGACCGGCCGGCTCGTTATCACCCACGAAGCGTCCCAGACCGGCGGAATCGGCGCCGAAGTCGCCGCGGGCATCACCGAACGCTGTTTCTACCATCTCGAGGCCGCCCCGGTCCGGGTAACAGGCTTCGACGTCCCCTACCCGTCCTCAAAGCTTGAAATGCACCATCTCCCGGGACTGGACCGCATCCTGGACGGCGTCGACCGTGCCCTGGGCCGCCACAACTCCCTGAGCGGACTGGAAGGATGAGCGCCACCATGATCAAGGAATTCAGGCTCCCGGACCTCGGTGAAGGTCTGACCGAATCGGAAATCGTCGCGTGGAGAGTCGCGGTGGGGGATACCGTCGCGCTCAACCAGATCATCGCGGAAGTGGAAACTGCCAAGGCCGTCGTCGAGCTCCCCTCGCCGTTCGCCGGCGTTATCACCGTGCTGCACGAACAGCCCGGCACCGTCGTCGAGGTGGGCAAAGCGATCGTTTCCTTCGAAGTGGAGGCCGACGCCGGCGAGGCAGCCGCCGACGGGGCGGCCGCACCTGCCGCGCGCGAACCGAATCTCGTCGGTTACGGCGCCGTCCTGGAAGCCTCGGGCCGGCCGGCGCGCCGCGCCCGCAACTTCGCCGCCCCGGCTGCCTCAGCCGCCGTCCAGCACGCCCGGTCCGCCCCGGTCCTCGAACCGGTCCCGGCCGCGCCGGTGCTGCCGGTGGACCAACCCGTCGAGACGCGGCCTGCCGCTTCGGACTCCGCCGAACGCCCACGGTCCACACCGCCGGTGCGCAAGCTGGCCAGGGATCTCGGCGTTGATCTCGCTGCGGTCACCGGCACCGGGGAGTTTGGGCTGATCACCCGCGATGACGTCCGCAACTTCGCCGGCGGCGGGGACTTGCCGGTGGCGGGCCGTGGCCTGGCCGGGATGTCCGAGCAGGACGTGGTCCCGGGCCGGGGTGAGCGGGAAACCCGGACGCCGATCAAGGGCGTGCGCAAGTTCACTGCCGCCGCGATGGTCTCCAGCGTGTTCACCGCGCCGCACGTCACGGAGTTCCTGACCATCGACGTCACCCCGACCATGGAACTGCTGGCGAAGCTCAAGGCCAGCCGGGCGTTTGCCGGCTACAAACTCACTCCGCTGACCCTGGTGTCCAAGGCCGTGCTCATCGCACTGAAGAACCACCCGACGCTCAACACCCGCTGGGACGAAGCGAACCAGGAGATCGTCCAGTACAACTACGTGAACCTGGGCATCGCGGCAGCTACCCCGCGCGGACTGACAGTGCCCAACATCAAGGATGCCGACCGAATGTCCCTGCTGGAGCTTTCCGCCGCGTTGACGGAGCTGACGGACACGGCGCGGTCCGGCAAAACGAGTCCGGCCAACCTGTCCGGGGGGACGATGTCCATCACGAATATTGGTGTCTTTGGCATCGACTCCGGTACTCCCATCCTGAACCCGGGAGAGGCAGCAATTCTCGCGCTGGGTGCGGTGCGGAAGATGCCCTGGGAGTACCGGGACGACGTCGCGCTGCGCCAAGTGATGACACTGAGTCTCTCTTTCGACCACCGGTTGGTCGACGGCGAGCAGGGTTCGCGTTTCCTGCAGGATCTCGGGATTATACTCACGGATCCGGCGATGGTACTGGCGATGGTCTAGCGCTGGTCCGGGGACGGAGCCGGGTCGCAGGGGCCGCCCAGGAAACGCAGCAGCTGGCGCGGAACCGGGGCCGAATTTTCGCGGGAAAGCGGCCGAGCGCCGTCGGGGCCTTGCGGATCGGTTGACAGGTGCTGCTGAACGCCGTCGATCCGGCTGACCAGGTCCCGGATAGCGTCCAGATGGGAGCCGAAGATAAATGGCCATGGACCGTCCGGAGCGCCCAGGATCAGTTCGGGGAGCGGGGTGTCGTCCGGCATGCCCCACGCGCTGGCCAATACCCGGGCGGCAATGTCCCGGGCCAGCCCGGCCGTTCTGAGTTCCAGCAACAGCGCGCTGCGCTCCGGTGTTCCACCCGGCGGCAGGGAATCCGCCTGGTGCAGGGCAGCGAGCACAGCAGCCAGATGCCGGCGTTCTTCCCACAGTGCGGCCGACAATTCGTTGGCAGCACCGTCGGCATGCCGCAGCGGAGCAGCCGGCGGTATCCGCCCGGGCACGCCGGCTGCCGACTGTTCCGCGTCCCCGGGGGACATCCGGTGCAGGTGCCCGGCCGTGAAGCGCTCACCAGGTTCCATAAGGATCAGCCTTTCAGGTAGTCGGGGGGCGGGCCGGGCAGGCAGTGTTGGCGGGGAGCAGCCCCGGATCCGGTCACTACCCGGAACCGGAAGCGAAACTGCGGGCGGCGGTGAGCACCCGCACGGCGGTGTCGTCGCGTTCGCTGTCGCGCAGCAGCCGTGCGGGCGACGAATCGCCCAGTAGCGGGTTCATCGCGTCGAACCAGGCCTGAATTACCTCCGGGCTGCACGACTCAGTCAGGGAACGGGCAATCTGGTACGTGTCCCGCAGCCGTTTCACAGTGGGTGCCGAGGGGGACCGCTCGTGGGCTATCCACTGACGCACGGCGCGGGTTTCCTTGACTGCGCCGATCTGGGCCACAAGGCGCAACCCAATCAAGTCAGAGAGCGCCTGCACCAGCGCAGGAACCTCCATGCTTACCGCTTCCCGGTAGGCTTTCTGCGCGCCGTCGGGTGTCCCCGGCGTGGTCATCGCCGCCCGCCACGGACGCTGTTGTCGGCCGGGCTGCGGCGCGTTCGTGGCTGGCTGCACAGGTGAATTACCAGGCTTTCCAGCGGCTTCGAATTCTGGACTGCACCCATTATTCAGCGACTCCTGTTGGTGGGCTGAGCTTCCGATGCTTGGAAATTTACGCCCGGGGAGCCGCTCCGGCCCGAGTGGCCGCTACCCGATTCCTGCCGTCGAGTGCACGGATGGTGCGCATCCGGTACGTATAAATCGGAGAACCACTACTTGTTAAACAGCAATAATCACTTGCTAAGTCAAAGGGTTAGGCACCACAAATCACTTTCGGAATGCACCTGGAATCACTGCACTCTGAACCGTTAAAACGCATTGTGAATCACATGCAATCGCTGTGCGGAAGGCCCACCCTGGGCGCCGGATCCGCACGTACCTGGGCGCGGGCGACGGTGCCGCGCTAACCCTGATCCGTAACCGACCCGGCCGCCGGCGCCAGGAGCGCCGCGAGCGCCATGCTTTCCAGCAACGGACGGGCCCGTTTTGCGGCCATCGGGCGTCCGTGGCCCCGGACCGAGTGGGGGGTGGAGTTGATCAGTCCGAAGGTGGCGTGGGCGCGCAGGCGCAATTCTGCCGATTCCGTGCCGGCATGCAGCGCGGCGAGAACTTCCACCCACAATTCCACGTAGCTGCGCTGGAGCATACGGACCTCCGACTGGTCCGCGGTGGCCAGGTTGCTGAAATCCTGGTCCTGGACCCGGATGACGTCGGGGCGGCTCAGGGCGAAGTCAACGTGGAAAGCCACCAGTCGCTCCAGCGCGGTCGCGGCGTCCGCGGATGATGCCACGACGCTGCGGCCGCCGGACAGCAGGTCCTGGCTGACGCTCAACAAAAGCGCGCCGAGGACGGCCTGCTTGCCGGCGAAGTGCCGGTAGACTGCCGGACCACTGACGCCCGCCGCAGCCCCGAGATCCTCGAGCGACACACGGTGGTAGCCCTCTGCAGCGAACAGCGCAGCGGCTGCGGTCAGTAGGGCCTGGCGCCGGAATTGCTTCGCCTGGCTGCGCTGGCTGGTCTGGCTGCGCTGGCTGGTCTGGCTGGGGCCGGTCACCGGCACATCCCCTCATTTTCACTGATGCCTGTGTTGGACATCACAGTTAATAGAGACTAACCTAAATCTCAGTTACACGTCACTAACCGAATGGCCGGAATTCGCCGGCGATCATCGGCCGCCCCCAGCACGCGGGCCAGGAACGGAAGCAGTCAATGGAGACAATCGCCAGTCAGGTGGACGCCGCGGGTGCTGCCTTCGCCGCGAACCGCGAGGCCCAGTTGGTGCTGGCCCGGGAGCTGAAGGAACGCCTCGCTGCCGCCGCGCTGGGCGGGCCGGAAAAGTCGCGGGAGCGGCACGTGGCGCGCGGCAAGCTGCTCCCGCGCGAACGGATCGATCGGCTGCTCGATGATGGGAGCCCGTTCCTGGAGATCGCACCGCTGGCTGCCGAGGGCATGTACAACGGCGATTCTCCCGGCGCCGGCGTGATTGCCGGGATCGGGCTGGTCCATGGCCGCCAGGTCCTGGTGATTTCCAACGACGCCACGGTCAAGGGTGGGACGTACTACCCGTTGACGGTGAAAAAGCACCTCCGGGCGCAGGAAATCGCCATGGAGAACCGGCTGCCGTGTATATACCTTGTGGATTCGGGCGGGGCGTTCCTGCCCAAGCAGGACGAGGTTTTCCCGGACAAGGAGCACTTTGGCCGCATCTTTTTCAACCAGGCCAGGATGTCTGCGGCCAGGATCCCGCAGATCGCCTCGGTGATGGGCTCGTGCACAGCGGGCGGGGCGTATGTTCCCGCGATGAGTGATGAGACAGTGATTGTCCGTAACCAGGGCACCATTTTCCTGGGCGGCCCGCCCTTGGTGAAGGCCGCGATCGGCGAGATCGTCACGGCCGAGGAACTCGGCGGCGGGGAGGTGCATTCGAAGATCTCCGGTGTGACGGACCACCTGGCCGAAAACGATGAGCATGCGCTGCAGATCGTCCGGGACATCGTCTCCACCCTGCCGAAGCCGGCGGAGCCCGTCTGGGACGTGGATACCGCCGTCGAGCCGGTAGCGGACCCGGCGGAGTTGTATGGCGCCGTCCCCACGGATGTGAATGCCCAGTACGACGTCCGCGAAGTCATTGCGCGGCTGGTGGACGCCAGCCGCTTCCACGAATTCAAAAAGAACTATGGCACCACCTTGGTGACCGGTTTCGCGAGGCTGCACGGCCATCCGGTGGGGATCGTGGCGAATAATGGTGTGCTGTTCAGTGAGTCATCACTTAAAGGCGCGCACTTCATCGAACTCTGCGACCAGCGCGGCATCCCGTTGGTCTTCCTGCAGAATCTCTCCGGTTTTATGGTCGGCAAGGACTACGAGCAGGGCGGCATCGCCAAGAACGGTGCCAAGATGGTCACCGCCGTCGCCACCGCCCGGGTGCCCAAACTGACCGTGGTGATCGGCGGGTCCTTCGGCGCCGGAAACTATTCGATGTGCGGCCGGGCCTACTCGCCGCGCTTCCTGTGGATGTGGCCGGCGTCCCGGATCTCCGTGATGGGCGGCAACCAGGCCTCCGGTGTGCTCGCCACGGTCAAGCGGGACCAGTTCGAGGCCCGCGGCGAAGAGTGGTCGGCCGCGGACGAGGAAGCGTTCAAAGCGCCGATTAAGGCCCAGTACGAGGACCAGGGCAGCCCGTACTATTCCACCGCCCGCCTTTGGGACGACGGCGTGATCGACCCCGCGGACACCCGCACCGTCCTGGGACTGGCGCTCGACGTCGTCTCCCGCACCCCGCTGCCGGAGACCTCCTTCGGCCTGTTCCGGATGTGAGCCAACAGTGACTACGACTCCTGCAACACCCGCTAAGCCGCTCTTTGGCACCGTGCTGGTCGCCAACCGCGGCGAGATTGCCTGCCGTGTGATCCGGACCCTGCGCGCCCTGGGCATCCGTTCGGTGGCGGTCTATTCCGACGCCGACGCCGGTGCACGGCACGTGCGGGAAGCCGACGTCGCCGTCCGGATCGGCCCGGCGGCCGCCGCCGAGAGCTACCTGAAGATCGGCGCCATCGTCCAGGCCTGCCGCGACACCGGCGCCGAGGCCGTGCACCCCGGCTACGGTTTCCTGAGCGAGAACGTCGACTTCGCCCGCGCCCTGGAAACAGCCGGGATCACGTTCATTGGCCCCGGCGTCGAATCCCTCAACGTCATGGGTGACAAGATCCGCTCCAAGAACCACGTCACCGGCTACGGCGTCCCCGTGGTCCCGGGCATCGCCGAACCCGGGATGAGCGACGCTCGGCTCATCGAGGCAGCCGACGGCGTCGGCTACCCGCTGCTGATCAAGCCTTCCGCCGGCGGCGGGGGCAAGGGCATGCACATCGTTGAAGGGCCCGGGGAACTGGAAGCCACCCTGGCCACGGCCCGCCGGGTCGCGGCGAGCGCCTTCGGCGACGACACCCTCTTCCTGGAACGGCTCGTCACCACCCCGCGGCACATCGAGATGCAGGTTCTGGCGGACAACCACGGCAACGTCATCCACCTGGGCGAGCGCGAGTGCTCGCTGCAGCGCCGGCACCAGAAAGTCATTGAGGAGGCACCGTCCCCGCTGCTGGAGTCCCTGCTCAACGGCGCGGAAATCCGGGCCCGGATCGGCGAGGCCGCCTGCCAGGCCGCGCGGAGCGTCAACTACTCCGGCGCCGGCACCGTGGAATTCCTCGTCTCGGACAGCGCCCCGGACGAATTCTTTTTTATGGAGATGAACACCCGCCTGCAGGTCGAGCACCCGGTCACCGAGATGGTCACCGGAATCGACTTGGTCGAATGGCAGGTCCGGATCGCCGCCGGCGAGGAACTCACCATCCGGCAGGACGACGTCGTCCTCACCGGGCACTCGGTGGAGGCCCGGGTGTACGCCGAGGTGCCGGAGAAGAACTTCCTGCCGTCCACCGGCCGGGTCGTGCTGCTGGACGAACTGCCGGACGCCGCGGCGGGCCGCGTCCGCGTTGACTCCGCTTTGCTGGAAGGCCTGGAGATCTCCTCGAGCTATGACCCGATGATCTCCAAGGTCATTGCGTGGGGGGAGGACCGCACCTTGGCCCTGGACACCCTGGATGAGGCGCTCGCCGGGTACACCGCCCTGGGCATCGACACCAACGTCGAGTACCTGCGCCTGCTGATCAACGACGCCGACGTCCGCGCCGGCCGGCTCGACACCGGCCTGATCGAACGGAAGATGCCCGAGTTCAGCTTCCGGCATGCGGGCGACTTCGAGCTGGCCGCTGCCGCCGTCTTCGCCGCGGCGATGCGGGAGCACGATGCGCAGGACGCGGGGAAGGGCCCGTGGGATCGCGCCGGCGGGTGGAGGCTCGGCGCCCGCGCCCCCCGCCGGATCAGCCTGGGCACACCCGACGGCGGTATCGCCACGGTGGAGGTGTTCGGCTCGGTAGGGCAGGGGACGGGGACGGTGAGTGTCAATGGCGGCCCGCAGCGTACGGCGTCGTTGGGTTTCGGCCGGCGCAACCAGGCGGAGGCCACCCTCGGTGGCGAATCCCGGCGGTTCTCACTCGCACAGGCGTCCACGGGTCCCTACCGCCCGGGGCCGGACAGCCCGGCGCCCACGGAGATATTCCTCGGCAACGACGGCTGGTCCTGCCGCCTCGAGGTGCTCAGCCGCGAGGCCCGGCTGGCCCGGGTGCTCGCCGCCGTCGACCGCGAGGAAGGCGCCGCCGACCCCGCGGTGCGCTCGCCGATGCCCGGCACAGTGGTGTCCGTCTCGGTCGAAAACGGCGACGCCGTGACAGCCGGCCAGGTGCTGCTCGCGGTGGAGGCCATGAAGATGGAACACCAGCTCGTCGCGCCCTTGGCTGGCACCGTGCACATCAGCGCTACCTCGGGCGACCTCGTCAGGGCAGACCAGGTCCTCGCGACCATCCACCCGCACGCCCCGGTTCCGCCGGAGGACGCCGCCGAGGACACGGTCGAGGAAGCCGTCATTCCCATGGGCGCCGCAGACTAGCGCCGCACACCTCCAGCACCATTCCCCAGCAAACAGCCCCACAGACCCGACGAAGGAGTCACCATGCCAGATTTTGAACTCAGCGAGGAATACCAGGACCTCAGCGACACCGTCCGCGAATTCGCCGACCAGGTGGTGGCCCCGGTCTCCGCCAAGCACGACGAGGAACACAGCTTCCCCTACGAAGTCGTCGACCAGATGGCGGACATGGGCCTGTTCGGCCTGCCCTTCCCGGAGGAGTTCGGCGGTATGGGCGGGGACTACTTCGCCCTCGCCCTGGCCCTTGAACAGCTCGGCCGGGTGGACCAGTCCGTTGCCATCACCCTGGAAGCGGGCGTCTCGCTCGGCGCCATGCCAATCCACCGCTTTGGCAACGAGGCGCAGAAGCAGGAATGGCTGCCGCTGCTGGCCTCCGGCAAAGCCCTCGCCGGCTTCGGCCTGACCGAACCGGAAGCCGGCTCCGACGCCGGCGGCACCAAGACCACCGCCCGGCTCGAGGGCGTCGGAGACGCAAAAAATTGGGTCATCAACGGCAACAAGGAGTTCATCACCAACTCCGGTACCGACATCACCCGCCTTGTCACCGTCACCGCGGTGACCGGCCAGCAGGAACGCCCGGACGGGAGTATCAAAAAGGAAATCTCCACCATTCTGGTGCCCGCCAACACCCCCGGCTTCACGGCGGAGAAGGCCTATAACAAGGTCGGCTGGAACGCCTCGGACACACACCCGCTGACCCTGGACAACGTCCATGTGCCGGAAGAAAACCTGCTCGGCACCCGGGGCCGGGGCTACGCGAACTTCCTCTCCATCCTGGACGAGGGCAGGATCGCGATCGCGGCGCTGGCCGTCGGCGCGGCCCAGGGCTGCGTGGACCAGTCGGTGAAATACGCCAAGGAACGCAGCGCTTTCGGGCAGAACATCGGCAAGTACCAGGCCATCGCGTTCAAGATCGCCCGGATGGAAGCCCGGGCACACACCGCACGCCTGGCCTACTACGACGCGGCCGCCAGGATGCTCGCCGGCAAGCCGTTCAAGACGCAGGCGGCCATCGCTAAGATGGTCGCAGGCGAGGCAGCCATGGACAACGCGCGGGACGCCACCCAGGTGTTCGGCGGCTACGGCTTCATCAACGAATTCACCGTGGCACGCCACTACCGCGACTCCAAGATCCTTGAAGTCGGTGAGGGCACCACCGAAGTCCAGTTGATGCTGATCGCCCGCGAACTGGGGCTCTGACCGGCCGCCGGCCGCAACTGTCGAGGGAAGGGTCACCGATGATCAATAAAGTTGTTGCCAGCGCGGCCGAGGCCGTCGCGGACATCCCTAACGGAGCCTCGCTCGCCGTCGGCGGATTCGGGCTGTGCGGGATCCCGGTGGCCCTGATCGAGGCCCTGCACCGGGGCGGCGCCACGAATCTGGAGACCGTCAGCAACAACTGCGGGGTCGACGACTGGGGACTCGGGATCCTGCTCAAGGAAGGCCGGATCCGCCGCACCATCAGCTCCTACGTGGGGGAGAACAAGGAATTCGCCCGGCAGTACCTTGCCGGTGAACTCGAGGTGGTCCTCACCCCACAAGGCACACTCGCCGAGAAGCTGCGTGCCGGCGGTGCCGGTATTCCCGCGTTCTACACCCCGGCCGGCGTCGGCACCCAGGTCTCCGAGGGCGGCCTGCCGCAAAAGTACGACGCCGACGGGAACGTCGCGATCGCCTCCGCGGCAAAGGAGGTGCGCAACTTCAACGGCGCCGACTTCGTGCTGGAGGAGTCGCTGACCCCCGACTTCGGCCTCGTGCACGCCTGGAAGGGCGACCGGCACGGAAACCTCGTGTTCCACGCCACGGCGATGAACTTCAACCCGCTGTGTGCCATGGCAGCGAAAATCACCATCGCCGAGGTCGAGGAACTGGTGGAGCCGGGGGAGCTGGATCCGGAACACGTCCACGTCCCGGGCATCTTTGTCCAGCGCGTAGTGCTGGCGCCCGGCGTCGAGAAGCGGATCGAGAAGCGGACCGTCGCGGTGCCGGCCTCCGGCCCCGTGTCCGGCAGCACCGACCAGGCAGGAGCATGACTGTGAAGACGAACAATGCGCAGGGGGAGCCGCCGCGTCCGGAGGCGGTCCGGCACGAATACCGGCGCTCCGCCGTCGTACATCCCGCCGGTGTGAGCCCTGACACGAAGGGCTGGACCCGCCACGAACTCGCCGCCCGGGTGGCGCAGGAGCTGCACAACGGCCAGTACGTCAACCTCGGCATCGGGATGCCCACGCTGATCCCCAACTACATTCCGGCCGGCGTTGAGGTGGTGCTGCACTCGGAGAACGGAATCCTCGGCGTCGGGCCCTACCCGGGGGAGGGCCAGGTCGATCCGGACCTGATCAACGCCGGCAAGGAAACCGTCACGGTCAACAAGGGCGCCGCCTTCTTCGATTCAGCCGCCTCCTTCGGCATGATCCGGGGCGGGCACGTGGATGTGGCCGTGCTCGGCGCCATGGAGGTCGCCCAGAACGGGGACCTGGCCAACTGGATGATCCCCGGCAAAATGGTCAAGGGCATGGGCGGCGCCATGGACCTCGTCTTCGGCGCCAAGAAGGTGATCGTGATGATGGAGCACGTGGACCGCAACGGCAGGCCCAAAATCGTGGAACACTGCACACTGCCCCTGACCGGAAAGGGCTGCGTGGACCGCATCATCACCGACCTCGCCGTGATCGACGTCGTGACCGAGGGCGGGAAGTCCCGGCTGGTGCTCCGCGAACTTGCCCCCAATGTGTCCGTGGAAGACGTGGCCGCGGCCACCGGCGCCGAACTCTTCGAGGAAGACCAGGAACTGACGGTATGAGGACTGAACCATTGCGGGCGCGTGAGCCCCGGATCGTCGAACAGCGCGGCCTCTATTTCGACGAGCTCGAGGAGGACGTGGTCTACGCGCACCGGCCCGGCCGGACCGTCACCGAGACGGACAACGTCCTCTTCACCACCATGACCATGAACACCCAGGCGCTGCACCTCGATGCCGCCTGGAGCGCGGACCAGCCGTTTGGCCAGCGCCTGATGAACTCGATGTTCACCCTGGCCACCGTCGTGGGGCAGTCAGTGCCGCAGCTGACCCAGGGCACGATCATCGCCCAGCTGGGGATGACTGACGTGTCCTTCCCGCACCCGATGTACCACGGCGATACCCTCTACACCGAGACTGTGGTGACCGGGAAACGGTTATCCTCCTCCCGCCCGGGGCAAGGGATTGTGACCCTGAAGCACACCGGCCGGAACCAGGACGGCGACGTTGTTGCGCTCGCCACCCGCAGCTGCCTGATGTGGGTGCGCGAAGCACATGCAGAGGCGCAGAATGCGCGCAAGAGCGGAGAATAGACAGATGAGCTTCCTGATGGGTCCTGCCCTGCTGTTTTGCCCTGCCGACCGCCCCGAGCGCTACCAGAAGGCTGCCGAGCGCTCCGACGCCGTCATCGTGGACCTGGAGGACGCGGTGGCCCCGGCGGATAAACAGCGTGCCCGCGGCGCCATCCTTGCCCAGCTCGGGGCCACCGGGGACGTCCCCGAGCTCGATCCGAGCCGGACGATCATCCGGATCAACCCGGCCGGCACCGCAGAGTTCGAAAAAGACCTGCACTGCCTCAAGCACACTCCGTACCGGCACGTGATGCTCGCCAAGGCTGAAAGCGCCGGGCAGCTCAAGGAGCTCGAGGGGTACAGTGTCATTGCCCTCTGTGAGACGGCACTGGGGATCGTCAACGCCGCCGCCATCGCCGCGGAACCCAATGTGGTGGGCCTGATGTGGGGTGCAGAGGACCTGCTCGCCTCGCTCGGCGGCACCTCCAGCCGGACCGACGACGGCGCCTACCGCGCGGTGGCGCTGCACGCCCGCTCCACGGTGCTGCTGGCCGCCCGGGCGTTCGGCAAGGAAGCGGTTGACTCGGTGTACGTCAACATTCCCGATCTTGAAGGGCTCGCCGCCGAATCCCGTGACGGCGTCGCCTCGGGCTTTGGGTCCAAGGCCTGCATCCATCCGCACCAGGTCGCGGTGGTCCGCGACGCCTATGCGCCCTCTGAATCCGAGGTCGCGGCGGCCAGGGAACTCCTCGAAGCGGCTGCCTCGGCTGGCTCCGGGGTGTTCCAGTTCAACGGCAAGATGGTCGACGGCCCCATCCTTAAGCACGCCGAGTCAACGCTCCGCCGCGCCGGGCACTAGTTTCCGGGCTTGCGGCTCCTGCGCCGGGCCACCGAAGATTCCCAACGTCGGCCCTTCACCAGGAAAAACGGACCCCCATGGGAAACAAGGTGCCCAGGGCGACCGTGAACGCTGTCCCGCGCCCCGGCGGTTCGTGCTCACCCTAGTTGCGAAATGCCAGCCCGGCAGGCACCACAAGCACTCAACCCCGTGCGGGATACTTAAGACATGCAGCCGCGCAAGATCGTCCTCCTCGGGTCCACAGGTTCCATTGGCACGCAGGCGATTGAGGTCGTCGACGGCGCCCCGCACCTTTTTGAGGTCATTGCGCTGAGCGCGGGCGGTGGCAACCTCGAACTCCTCGCCCGGCAAGCCGTCCACACCCGGGCCCAAGCCGTCGGCACCGCGTCCGGCGACGCGACGGCCCTCCAGACGCTGATCGACGACGCCGCCCGCGCCCAAGGGGTGAACGGCTACCGTCCCGAGATCATCACCGGGCCGGACGCCGCCACCCGGATTGCCGGGATCAAAGCCGACGTGGTGCTTAACGGCATTACCGGTTCCATCGGCCTGGCGCCCACCCTGGCGGCGCTCAAATCGGGCGCGACCCTGGCGCTGGCGAACAAGGAGTCCTTGATTGTCGGCGGCGCCCTGGTCAAGGCCGCCGCCCGAGAGGGCCAAATCGTCCCTGTTGATTCCGAGCACTCGGCTATCGCCCAGTGCCTGCGCGCCGGGACCGCGGCCGAGGTGGATCGGCTGGTCCTCACCGCTTCCGGCGGCCCCTTCCGCGGTATGAGCCGGCACGAGCTGCGCACTGTGTCCCCGCAGGACGCCCTCGCCCACCCCACTTGGGATATGGGCCTGATGGTCACCACCAACTCCGCCAGCCTGGTGAATAAGGGCCTGGAAGTGATCGAGGCGCACCTGCTCTTTGACATCCCGCTGGAGAAGATCGACGTGGTGGTCCACCCGCAGTCCGTCGTCCACTCCATGGTCCAGTTCATCGATGGCTCCACCATCGCCCAGGCTTCCCCGCCGGACATGCGCCTTCCGATCGCCCTGGGCATCGGCTGGCCGGACCGGGTGCCGAAGGCCGCGCAGGCCTGTGATTGGAGCAAGGCCACCAGCTGGACCTTCGAACCGCTGGACACCGCGGCGTTTCCCGCCGTCGGGCTGGCGAAGCATGCCGCAAAACAGGGGAGCACCTTCCCGGCTGTCTTCAACGCAGCGAACGAGGAAGCCGTGATGGCCTTCCACGCAGGCCGGATCCGGTTCACCGATATCGTCGATACGATCGAAGCAGTCCTCAGCGAACACACAGGATCCTCCAAGCTGACCTTGGAGTCCGTGTTGGATGCTGAACGATGGGCACGAGCCCGCACCCACGAACGTTTAGCCATCAGCAGCGTCTAGGAAGCAGCAAATTACGCCCATGAGCCCCGTCCTTCTCTTTATCCTCGGTGTCGTCTTTGTGGCGATCGGCATTGCCGTGTCCATTGCCCTGCACGAAGTGGGGCACCTGCTGCCTGCCAAGCTGTTTAAGGTCCGCGTCACGAAGTACATGATCGGCTTCGGCCCCACGGTTTGGTCCAGGAAGAAGGGCGAGACCGAGTACGGCTTCAAGGCACTCCCGCTGGGCGGGTTTGTCTCCATGATCGGGATGTACCCGCCGAACAAGGAGGATGGCACGGTACGTCCCTCCAGCACCGGTATGTTCCAGTCCCTGGCTTCGGACGCCCGGTCGCTCGCGCATGAGGAAGTCGGACCCGACGACGGCAACCGCGTCTTCTACAAGCTGCCGGCCTGGAAGAAGATCATCATTATGCTTGGCGGCCCGGCCATGAACATGCTGATCGGGCTCGCGCTGACGGCCGTGCTGCTGATGGGTTTTGGCATCGCCACCCAGACCACCACGATTGCTGATGTCTCCAAGTGCCAGGTCAAGGCCGGCGAGACCGTGGACCCGAACTCCGCTGACTGCAAGCTCACGCCAGCAGCCGCCGCAGGCCTGTTGCCCAATGACGTCATCACCTCCTTCGACGGCAAGTCCGTCTCCAGCTGGGACGAGCTCACCGGCTGGATCCGCGCGTCCGCGGACAAAAAGGTTGCCATCACCGTGGAGCGCGACGGCGTTCCGGTCAGCACCACTGTCACCCCCGTGCTCTCTGCCCGCCCGGTCGTTGGGGTCGACGGCCGGCAGGCCAAGGGTGCCGACGGCACGCTCCAGTACCAGGACGTCGGCTTCCTGGGTGTCGGCGCCCAGACTGCCCTTGTCCGGCAGCCGGCATCGGCGGTCCTGCCCATGGCCGGAGAAAACATCAAGCAGATCGCCGGCGTTGTTGTGAACCTCCCGGCGCGTGTGGCCGGCGTCGCAAAGGCAGCCTTCAGCGATGAGCCCCGCGACCCCAACGGACCCATCAGCGTGGTCGGGGTGGGCCGGGTGGCCGGCGAGGTGGCCGCGATGGAGCAGGTGCCGATGCAGTCCAGGGTGGCCGCCCTGGTGGGCCTGCTGGCCGGTCTCAACTTCGCCCTGGCCGTCTTCAACCTCATTCCGCTGCTGCCGCTGGACGGCGGCCACGTGGCCGGCGCGCTGTACGAGGGCGCGCGCCGCAGGATCGCCAAGCTCTTCGGCCGCCCGGTTCCGGATGCGTTCGACATCGCCAAACTTCTCCCGGTGACCTATGTTGTCGCGGTGCTGCTGATGGGGATGGGCGCCTTGCTGATCTACGCGGACATCGTTAAGCCCGTCAATCTCTTCGGCTGACCCCGCCGCCTTCCGGCCGGCGGAAATCTCCCGTGAGGTTAGGGGCCGTGTTGACACAAAAGAGGACCAGGAAGACGGACCAGGCGACGCGCTGGAGGTCCCAAAGCGGCCACCACAGGATCATCTGTGCCCGGAAATACTAGGCCACTTAGGGGATTAACAGTCCCAGCCTGGGCGGCGAGCGCCATTCCACCCGGCGCGAGAGATCCAAGGTAGCTGCCAAAGACCGCCCAGGCGCCGAGCAGGAGCGGACCCACCTACAGCCGGGCTGTCTGCTCGCGGGACTCGGGGAGCGTGGCTCAGGCAGGCTAACCGGATGACGCTGTTTTTTCTTTATCAGCTCATTTCGGCTTATTTTTGGTAATCAGTTGAAATTGATTGATTCTAGAACATCACCCCTTTAGGGTAGGGCCATGTACGTAATGACAATCGACCAGCGCGGAAGCACTGCCGACGTCGACCGTGTCCCGGCCCTGCTGGCGGAACTGGCCGGGCTCTCCACGGCCGGACACTTCGAGCGTTCCGTGGGCGACGAAGTCCAGGGGGTCCTGGAGCGGCCGGGCGAAGTAGTGGAGATCGCACTGCACGCCCTGCGCAGCGGCCGCTGGTACGTGGGAATCGGGGTGGGGGCGGTGGATCTGCCGCTGCCGGCAAGCCCGCGGGAAGGTTCCGGTCCGGCGTTCGTAGCGGCTCGGGTGGCCGTGGAGAAGGCCAAATCCGGTTCCGCCCATGTGCCCCTCGCCGTCGCCTCGGGAGGATTGCGCCGGGGCGAGGCAGCACCCTCGCCGGCGGGATCCGCCGGCGCCAGTTCCTGCGCCAACGCCGAGGCGGTGCTGCGCCTGATCGGGCGGCTGGTCCAGGACCGGACGGCGGCACAATGGAAAGTCGTGGATGTGCTGCGCACCGTGCAGGACGGCCATGCGGGAACGCATGGAACGCAAAAGATCGCTGCCCGGCAACTGGGAATCACCGAGCAATCGGTCAGCCGTGCGCTGCTGCGCTCCGGCTGGCAGGAAGAATGGGCGGCGAGGCCCGCGGCCGAAATGCTGCTGGCCTTCGCGCAAGGAGTGATCGCAGGCACCAACGAGGCCACCATGGAGTCCACTACCGGCGCCAGCGAGCCGGTCCGTGCCGCGGCTTACCGGACCGCCGACCGTTTGGAAGGAGACCGGTGAACGCCCTCTGGATCACCCTCGCGCTGCTCATCGCAGGGTTCGCCGGCTGGCCCGTCACGGCGTTGGTCTTCCGGCTCGCCCGGACCATCGATGACCGGCAGGAAACAGGCGGCGGAGCGGGCGATCCGGCGAACGACCCCGCCGCGGACGTCACCGTTGCACCCTCAGTCCCGCTCGTACCAACAGCACCCGCCGGCATCGCGGCACCCGCCGGCACCGCAGCCGCCCCGGTGAGCAGCGTACGGATCCTGCGCGGTGGTGCGATCATCGGAGTGCTGGAACGCCTGGCGGTCTGCCTTGCAATCCTCGCCGGTGAGCCGGTCGCCATCGCGTACGTGGTAGCGATCAAGGGCCTGGGCCGCTTTGCCGAGCTCAAGGAGACACCGGTTGCTGCCGAGCGGTTTATCATCGGCACCCTGACGTCCCTGCTCTGGGCGGCCGGTGTGGCGGCCCTGGCCAAGGTTCTCCTCCTCGGTTAACGCTGTCCCGGATCGGTACCTGGCCGGCGGGGCGATAGTCTATCCGTATGACTGTTTTTGCTGTTGAGTACGTATACGACGCCGAATCCACCGAAGTCCGTGACGCTACCCGCCCGGCACACCGGGACTGGACCGCCGGGCTGGCCCAGGAAGGGACCCTGCTCGCCAGCGGCCCCTACGGTGACGGCGCCGGAGCCTTGCTGATCTTAAAGGCCGCCGACGAGCATGCGCTCAACGAGATCCTCAGGCAGGATCCCTTCGCCGCAGCCGGGGCCATCTCCGGCACCCGCACCACGGCCTGGGCGCCCGTCTCCGGACTCCTGGCCGCCCACGCCGCCTAGCCCCCGCCAGACCTACTTCGATACAAGGAGTCCATGTGACCTCGGTCAGCTTGGGAATGCCGTCAGCACCGCCCCCCGTCCTTGCGCCGCGGCGCAAGACCCGCCAGATCAAGGTGGGTTCGGTCGGCGTCGGCTCCGATTCGCCCATCAGCGTGCAGTCTATGACCACAACGCCCACCACGGACATCAACGCCACACTGCAGCAGATCGCCGAGCTCACGGCCTCCGGCTGTGACATTGTGCGCGTCGCCTGCCCGTCCGCGGACGACGCTGCGGCCCTGCCGATCATCGCCAGGAAGTCCCAGATCCCCGTAATCGCGGACATCCACTTCCAGCCGAAGTACGTTTTTGCCGCGATCGAGGCGGGGTGTGCGGCGGTGCGGGTGAACCCCGGGAACATCCGCAAGTTCGATGACCAGGTCAAGGAGATCGCCCGGGCCGCCAAGGACCACGGCACCTCGATCCGGATCGGCATCAACGCCGGATCGCTGGAGCCCGGAATCCTGAAGAAGTACGGCAAGGCCACCCCGGAAGCCCTCGTGGAATCCGCCGTCTGGGAGGCCTCGCTGTTCGAGGAGCACGGCTTCAACGACTTCAAAATCTCGGTCAAGCACAATGACCCGGTGATTATGGTCGCCGCCTACGAGATGCTCGCCGAACAGGGCGACTGGCCGCTGCACCTCGGCGTTACCGAGGCCGGCCCCGCATTCCAGGGCACCATCAAATCTGCCACGGCCTTTGGAGCCCTCCTCTCCCGTGGCATCGGTGACACCATCCGGGTCTCCCTTTCGGCCCCTCCGGTGGAGGAAATCAAGGTGGGCAACCAGATTCTGCAGTCGCTCAACCTGCGTCCGCGCAAGCTCGAGATCGTCTCCTGCCCTTCCTGTGGCCGCGCCCAGGTGGACGTGTACACGCTGGCTGAGCAGGTCACGGCAGGACTGGAGGGGATGGAAATTCCGCTGCGCGTGGCCGTTATGGGCTGCGTGGTCAACGGCCCCGGTGAAGCCCGCGAAGCGGACCTTGGGGTAGCATCCGGCAACGGCAAGGGCCAGATTTTCGTGCGCGGAGAGGTTATCAAGACTGTCCCGGAGGACCAGATCGTTGAGACACTGATCGAGGAAGCCATGCGCATCGCCGAAGAGATGGGGGAGGCCGATGGCGAAGATGCTGTCAAGGGTAGCCCCGTGGTTAGCGTCTCGTAAGGACGGCGCCGCGGCCGGCGTCACGGTCCGGAGCCTGGGGGGTTCGGATACTTCCCAGCTCCTGGCCCTGGCCCGGCAGGACGTCGTCGCCAACGTTTTTATCCTCTCGCACCTGGCAACCGCCGGTTCGGCTGCTCCCACCACGGGAGGCGCCAGCATCTTTGGCGTGTTCGACGGCGGCACCCTGCTCGGAGCCTGTTGGGCCGGGGCCAACCTGGTGCCGGTGCAGCTGGACCCCGATTTTGCGGGCGCGGTGGCAGCCGCCGCCCACAGCTCGGGGCGCCGGTACGCCTCGATTTTCGGTCCTGCCGACACGGTGCTTGCCCTGTACGCCGGGCTGGAAGTCTTCGGCCAGACGGCCCACGAGATCCGCGCGAACCAGCCGCTGATGACAATTGCCGGCCCGCCCGCCGTGACCCCGAACCCGCAGCTTGGTTTTAGCCAGCTCGCCGACTTCGACCGGATCCTGCCCGCCTGCGCGGCCATGTTCGAGGAGGAAGTGGGCTATTCACCCTATCTCGGTGGCCGCGAGTATTACGGCCGGAGGGTCAAGGGCCTGATCCGTGAGGGTCATTCCATGGTTCACCTGAACCAGGCGCGCGAGGTGGTTTTTAAAGCCGAGCTCGGCGCGGTCACTTCGGAGGTGACGCAGGTCCAGGGAGTCTGGATGAACCCGGAGTTTCGCGGCCAGGGCCTCAGCGCAGGCTACATGGCGGCAGCTGTGGTGCTGGCCCAGTCCCTTGCCCCGGTGACCAGCCTTTACGTCAACAACTTCAACACCCGGGCCCGCGCCAGCTACGAGAGGGTGGGCTTCCGGCAGGCAGGCACGTTCGCCACAGTGCTTTTCTGAGTGCTGGCTCTTGTTTTTGTGCCCCGGGTCACATATCTTCGGACTACCGTGCCGCATCGGCACGCGTTTCCGCGGGTGCAAGTGCCGGGATGCAGATGCCCAGAGGGCAACACCGGGAACCCGCAGCCGAAGGTTTGGCGGAATCGGGGGTCCGCAGGGCCACGCCATGACAGGATGACCAGCCGGAAACGGCCAGGGGCTTCCGTCAGTTATGGCGTGGCTCTCCTGCATCCGGGCTGACGGTAGATTAGTACGTAGACTCTTGTGCCGGCTGTGCCGGTACTGCTGATTCACAGCATTGCTGCTTTGCCCTGCACCTTCCCAGAAACGGATAGATACCTCGTGGTCCTTCGACTCTCCAAGCTGTTCCTGCGCACCCTGCGTGAAGATCCCGCCGATGCCGAAGTGGCCAGCCACCGGCTCCTGGTCCGCGCCGGGTACATCCGCCGGGCCGCCCCGGGCATCTACACCTGGCTTCCGCTGGGGTTGAGCGTACTGCGCAAGGTGGAGGCCGTCATCCGCGAGGAAATGTCCGCGATCGGCGCTCAGGAAGTGCACTTCCCGGCACTGCTGCCCAAGGAACCCTACGAAGTGACCAACCGCTGGACCGAGTACGGCGAGGGGATCTTCCGGCTCCAGGACCGCAAGGGTAACGACTACCTGCTGGCGCCCACACACGAGGAAATGTTCACCCTGCTGGTCAAGGACCTGTACTCCTCGTACAAGGACCTTCCGCTGAGCATCTACCAGATCCAGAACAAGTACCGCGATGAGGCGCGGCCCCGGGCCGGCCTGCTGCGCGGCCGCGAGTTCATCATGAAGGACTCCTACTCCTTCGACGTTGACGACGCCGGCCTGGACGCCAGCTACGCCGCACACCGCAGCGCGTACCTGAAGATCTTCGAGCGCCTCGGCCTCGAAGTGGTCCCGGTCGCAGCCACGGCGGGAGCCATGGGCGGGTCCAAGAGCGAGGAATTCCTGCACCCCACGGAGATCGGCGAGGACACCTTCGTCCGTTCCGCCGGCGGCTACGCGGCCAACGTCGAGGCCGTCACCACAGTCGTCCCGCCGGATATCGACTTCAGCAACGCCCCCGCCGCGCAGGTGCGGGACACTCCGGGCACCCCCACCATTGATACGCTCGTCGACGCCGCAAACACCCTGGTGCCCCGCGCTCCGGCCGACGGCGGCGCCTGGACCGCAGCTGACACGCTGAAGAATGTTGTCCTTGCCGTCACCCTGCCGACCGGCGAACGCCAAATCGTAGTGATCGGCGTGCCGGGCGACCGCGGAGTCGACCTCAAGCGGGTGGAAGCGAACATCGGTTCCTTCCTGCCCATCGGCGGCGAAATCATGCTTGAGGCCGCCAACGAAGAGGACCTCAAGAAGCAACCCCTTATCGTCAAGGGCTACATTGGCCCGGGCTTGACCCTTGATGCGGCCCTGCTGGGCGCCGAGGGCTCCGCCAAGCTGCTCTACCTCGTGGATCCCCGGATTGTGCGCGGCTCCGCCTGGGTTACCGGCGCCAACCAGGCTGGCAAGCACGTCTTTGGGCTGGTAGCAGGCCGCGACTTCGGCTGGGACGGCGTCATCGAATGCACCGAGGTACGGGCCGGCGATGAGGCCCCCGATGGCTCCGGACCGCTGGAAACCGCCCGGGGCATTGAAATGGGCCACATCTTCCAGCTCGGGCGCAAGTACGCCGAAGCGCTCGAACTGAAAGTCCTTGACCAGAACGGCAAGCAGGTGGTTGTTACGATGGGTTCGTATGGCGTCGGCGTCACCCGCGCCGTCGCGGCGCTGGCCGAATCCAACCACGACGACAAGGGCCTGATCTGGCCGCGCGCCGTCGCACCGGCAGATGTCCACGTGGTGGCCGTTGGCCGCGGCGAGGAGATCTTCGCGGCCGCGGAGAAGCTGGCCCTTGAGCTGGAAGCCGCGGGCCTCGAGGTGATTTACGATGACCGCCCCAAGGTGTCCCCGGGTGTGAAGTTCGGCGACGCCGAGCTCGTCGGTGTGCCGACAATCCTCGCCGTGGGGCGTGGACTGGTGGACGGAGTCGTCGAGATCAAGGACCGCCGCAGCGGCCATGCCGAAAACGTCCCCGTTGCGAAGGCAGTCGACTATTGTGTCGACGCCGTCCGTAACAGCTAACGCGCGGCAGCGGCAGGCGTGGTGTCCGGGCTTGAATCGGTAGAGCTCAGCACGCTGATCCTGATTGTGGTCGCCGGCTTCGGCGCGGGCTGGGTCGATGCCGTGGTCGGCGGCGGGGGATTGATCCAGCTGCCGGCCATGCTGCTGGTCCCGGGCATCAGTCCGGTGCAGGCCCTGGCGACAAACAAGATGGGGTCGATTTTCGGCACCGGCACCAGTGCCGTCACGTATTACCGCCGGGTCCGGCCGGATCTTCGCACCGCCGTGCCGATGGCGGTGATCGCGATGGCCGGCAGCTTCGGCGGGGCGGTGCTCGCCGCGAACCTCCCTGCGAGCGTCTTCAAACCCATCATCGTGGCCGCGCTTGTCGCCGTCGCACTTTTTACTGCGCTGCGGCCCAACGTCGGGGAACTGACCCAGCTGCGGCACAGCGGTCACCGGCACTATGTGCTGGCGTGCCTGATCGGCGGTGTGATCGGCTTCTACGACGGCCTGATCGGGCCCGGCACCGGCTCGTTCCTGATCATCGCGCTTGTTTCGGCGATGGGGTACGCCTTCCTCGAAGCAAGTGCCAAGGCCAAAATCGTGAACATGGCCACCAACGCCGGCGCCCTGCTGTTTTTTGTCCCGCACGGGGCGGTGCTCTGGGGACTCGGACTGGTCCTGGGCCTGGCGAACATGGCCGGCGGCTACCTCGGAGCCCGGACGGCCGTTAAACAGGGGAGCAAATTCATCCGCATCGTGTTCCTGGCGGTCGTCGGAGCGCTCATCATTAAGCTCGGAACGGACATCTGGCAGGACAGCGTCAGGTAGCCCGCGCGTCCGCCCCAAGCGTCGCCCCAAGCCTCGCCGGGGACTCCCGCTGGCGTGCCCGCCGGCGTAGCATGCAGCTATGTCAGCACCTGAAGAACGCTACAGCGGTGCCCTCGAAGCTGCGGCCCGGCACACCCGCCAATGGCTGCAAAGCCAGGACACCCGGCATGTTGGACCGCGGATGACCGCGGCGGACCTGGCCGCAGATTTCGGCGGCCCGCTGCCGCTGAGGGGAACCCCGGCGGTGGAGGTAATCGACTACCTGGCAGCCAAAGCCGAACCCGGGCTGATGGCGATGCCGTCCGGACGCTTCTTCGGCTGGGTCATCGGCGGCACCTTGCCGGCCGCACTCGCCGCGGATTGGCTGGTCAGTGCGTGGGACCAAAACGCCGGGCTGCGCTTAGCCACTCCTGCGACGGCGGCCATCGAGGAAGCCGCCGGCAAATGGCTGCTCGAATTGCTGGACCTTCCCGGCGAGTCCGACGTCGGCTTTGCCACCGGCGCCACGATGGCGAACTTCACCGGGCTGGCAGCGGCCCGATGGCGCCTGCTGGCGGACGCCGGCTGGGACCTCGACGTCGACGGGCTCTCCGGCGCCCCCCGGATACAGTGCTTCGTGGGCCAGGAACGGCACGACACCATCGACCTGGGCCTCCGGTATCTCGGGCTGGGCAGGCCCACTGCCATACCTGCGGACCGGCAGGGCCGCATTGACCCGGCCGAACTGGACCGCGCGCTGGACCGCGCCAGCGACGCTGCCTCCGGGTCAGCCCGCGCCCCGCTGCTGGTCTGCCTGCAGGCGGGAAACCTGCACTCCGGCGCCTTTGATCCTTTTGCGGAGGCAATCGCGGTGGCAAAAGCGCACGGCGCCTGGGTCCATGTGGACGGGGCCTTCGGACTCTGGGCCGCCGCGGTGCCGGAACTGTCCGCCCTGACCGCCGGACTGCGGGGTGCCGATTCCTGGGGCACCGATGCGCACAAGACCCTCAACGTGCCCTACGACTGCGGGATAGCCGTGGTCCGGGATGCGCAGGCGCTTCGCTCGGCCATGGGCGTGCACACCAGCTACCTGATGCAGGACGCCGACGGCGCGGCCGACCCCTTCGAAACGGTCCCGGAGCTGTCCCGCCGGGCCCGCGGGGTGCCGGTCTGGGCGGCGCTGAAGTCGCTCGGGCGGGACGGCGTCGCCGGCCAGGTCCGGGGGCTGGTGCTGCACGCCAAGGAATTGGCGGAGCGGCTCGCCGCGCTCGACGGGATCGAAGTGCTCAACGACGTCAACTACACCCAGGTCTCGCTGGCCTTCGGCGACGACGCCACTACCCGCGCGGTGACCGCCAGGATCATCGCCGACGGCCGGGTCTGGATGTCCGGTTCGCGCTGGCGCGACCGCGACATCCTGCGCATCTCCGTCAGCAACTGGAGCACGGACGACGCCGACGTGGCAGTCGCCGTCGACGTCGTCAGGGACGCCCTGGCCGAGGTCCGCGGGCCGAACCGCTAGCTGCCTGCTTCGCCCGGCGCCGGCAGGTCGTGTGCCGCGGGGAGCTCCGGCAGCGGCTTGCCCGCCAGGGTGCTGGCCACCCAGAGCGAACGGGCGAGGTCCCCTTTGTGGCGGCGTTTGGAGGCGTAACAGAGGGCGTTGTCAACCTCGCGGGCCACGCTCCATTGCCGGGCGACGTCGGCGTCGAGGCCGGCGGCAAGGCTGAGGTCCCGGCACCGCTGCCGCAGGCCCTCTTCCGGATGCGCCCGCGGCAACTCACGGATCCGGTTCCACAGCAGGGGTGCCACCGCGAATTCCGCCTCGCCGAGCATGGGCTGGGGATCGATTGCGGCCCAGCTGCGGGCCTCCTCCTGGCCGGCTTCCCCGGCGGCTTCCCCGTGTGGCCGGGCCAGGACGTTGAGGTAGTGCAGATCGGTGTGGACCAGCACATCCCGCCCCGCGCGGCGGCCGACGGCCCCGCGGGTCTGGCAAACCTCCAGCGCCGCTTCCAGCAGCCAGCGCGGGAACGGCCGGCCCAGCCGTTCCCAGTTCTGCGGCAGCTCGTCACTCCACTGTTCGGCCCGTGCTGCCACATGGCTGAACTCCCGCCATTGCGGCCCGACGCCGGGCACCAGGCTCAGCCGGCGAACCAGGGCACCCCACACCGGGACCGCCACGTCCATGGGCTGGTCCTGGAGGGACCGGACGGCGTCCAGGCGCTCCAGCAGCAGCGCCCCCGCACCGGCATCATTGGCCAGCAGCCGGACCGCACCCTCGCCCTTCCAGAGGGCGAGGGCATGCGGTTCCGCCAGCGCATCCTCATGCGGAAAGGCGATCTTCAGGACGGCAGCTTCCCCGGCGCCGGCCCGTCCGGTGCCGGCTTCAGCGCGCACCGGGACCACAATGGCGCCGTGGCCGTTCCAGGGCAGGGCGCCGGGAGCAAGGTCAAGTTCGAGCTGCCACCGGCCCAGGCATTCCCTGATCAGCCGGGGGAGCGAGGCCAGCCAGTCGCGGCCGCCGGCGCTTCCGCCGTAGCGGCGGCTGAGGTCGGTCGGAATCGGGAGGTCTGCAGGCTGGCTCATCGGTCCAGCGTAGTGGCGGGTATCAGGCGGTGATGCCGCTGGCGCCGAGCCAGCTGCCGATCAGGAAGGTCGCGATGAGGGCCGCCGCACCGCCGATCACCACACGGAAGGCCGCCTTCGACTTCGAACCGCCGCCGATCCAGGCGCCGATGGCTCCGGTCAAGGCCAGCGCCACCAACACTGCCACGAAGGTCAGCGGGACCCGGATGTTCTCCGGCGGCAGCAGGATGGCGAGCATGGGCAGGATCGCACCGATCAGGAAGGCAGCTGCGGAGGCGAAGGCAGCGTGCCACGGGCTGACAATGTCGGTCTCGTCGATGTGGAGTTCAGCAGACAGGTGCGCGCCAAGCGCGTCGTGCGCTGTGAGTTCCTTGGCCACAGTGCGGGCGGTGTCGGCGCTGAGGCCCTTGCCCTGATAGATGGCGGCGAGTTCCTCGAGCTCCTCTTCGGGCTGTTCGGCCAGCTCGCGGCGTTCCTTTTCGATCAGCGCCTGCTGGCTGTCCTTCTGGCTGCTCACTGAGACGTATTCGCCAAGCGCCATGGAGATGGCGCCACCGACGACGCCGGCGGCACCGGCGACGAGGATGGGACCGGAGTCCGTGGTGACGCCGGCGACGCCGACCACAATCGCAGCGACGGAGACGATACCGTCGTTGGCGCCCAGCACACCGGCGCGAAGCCAGTTCAGGCGGTGCGCGATGTCGCTGTGGTGGGGCTCGTTCTTGTGCTGGGTGGGGGCCGCTTGACTGTCCATGCCTACAGCAAAGCACCGGCGCCACCGAACCACCAGTATTACAAGCCTAAGTAAGCCGCCGCTTCCCCGCCGCGCCGGCTAGGGCGCGGGGGCCAGAGCGGG
Organism: Arthrobacter sp. EM1; assembly: GCF_029964055.1. NCBI lineage: Bacteria > Bacillati > Actinomycetota > Actinomycetes > Micrococcales > Micrococcaceae > Arthrobacter > Arthrobacter sp. EM1. The sequence goes on from NZ_CP124836.1 coordinate 931,317, forward strand.
AGCCGGCAGCTCCGGGAACGCGTCGTGATCTGCGGTGAGGCCGGGAAGAGCTCCGGCGTCGGTTCCCCAGCGGGCGGCGCTGCGAGCGGCGCCGACCAGGCCGGCCACCGCCCATTGGCGTGTCTGCCCCTCGCTCAAAGCCACCAGGTCGCCGTACACCGCAAGCGCCGATGCCTCCAGCACGCCGAGCCCGGCGGCGGGTGCGGCCAGGAACGCAGGTGCGCTGGTGTAGCCGGCTTCCCGCGCTGGAACGGCAACGCAGTGCATCCGGCTCAGCGCCTCCGCGCCGGCGGCGAGGGTCTCGTGCCGGGCGAGCTGCGCTGAGGCCGGGCCGGCTGCTGAACCCCCGAGCCGGGTGAGGGCCACCTGATAGCCGTATACGGTTTCCCGTTCGCTCGCCACCGCTGCTGCCAGCGCCGCCGGCAAGGTTGCGGCGGGAGTGCCTGCCGAAGGCCCAGCAGCGGACGACGGCGATGCCGGAACGCCCTGGCACGCGCCGGAGAGCTGCGGTGCTGCGGGGTCGGCGACCGCAGGGGCGGGCGCCCCGGCGGCCGCTGCAAGGGAGGAAGCCTGAAGCAGCTGGGCGGTCCCGACGGCGGCAAGCAGCCGGGCCATTCCGCCGTCGGCCACGTTGGCGTCGGCGAGCCGTTGCGAGGCACTGGCGACCAGCGCGGCGGCTAATTCTGCGGCCGACGCGGGCAGCGGAACAGCAGGAGGTGCTTCGGTGGGGGTAGCCGATTGGGCTGCAGTGCCCGCCGGGGGAGCGGTGTCGGCACCCTCCGCCCCGGGGAGCAGGAGGGCCCGGGACTGGCTTGTCAGCAAACTCACAGTCCGCGCCACAGCCGGTTGGGGGGCGCCCGCGGCTGCCCGCTCCAGTGCTGCTCCGGCGGTGCGCAGTCTCAGCGTTTCGGCCAGCGCAGCGGACCGCGCTTGTTCGGAAAACGGCGGTTCTGCGGGGTCCATGGGGTGTGCGGGGCGCCAGGCCAGCCCCAGGCTGGCGACCACGAGGGCGAGGCAGGCGAGAAGTGCGACGCGCGGAACGAGCCCCCGCCACCGCTTTTGCCTGCTGTCCTCTTTCACAACAGACCATTTTGTCATGGTTGGCATGCCGGCCGGGACCTGAAGTGCACCACGGTGCCCGGAAAATCGCTAGGCTAGTACACACAACATCATCTAGCGGGAGGCGGCCGGCATCATGACAAATGCAGAAGCCACGACTTCGACAGACCGGACCGGAACGGGTAAGGCTGACGCCGCACCCGCTCACAACTTCGAGGCCGAGCGGCTGCATGCCCTCCTGGAGCCCGAAGTCCTGGCGAACCGGCTGTACCTGGAGGACGTCTCGATTCACGTCGCCGGCGCCAACCGGGTGGTCCACGTGGTGGTGGACCTGCCACAGGACGAGACCGGCGGCGTCGGCCTGGACGTCATCGCCGAGATTTCCAAGTCCCTCTCCGACATCCTGGACAACGATCCCAGCACCGACGCACGCCCGTACGAGCTTGAGGTCTCCTCGCCCGGCGTCGGACGCCCCCTGACCGAAGAGCGGCACTGGCACCGGGCCCGCGGCCGGATGGTTAAGGTTAATGTCCTGCAGGGTGAGAACGTCACAGGCCGGGTCCGGTCAGTCGATGACGCAGGCGTCACGCTGGTCCCGGAGATCACGGTCAAAAAAGGGATGAAGCCCAAGCAGGGCGAGCCCATGAAACTTCCTTTCGACAGGATCCGCAGTGGAAAAGTCGAGATAGAGTTCAGCCACCTCGAAGAGGCCGGTCTGGAGAACGCACACAATGGACCTTCCGAGGAGGCCTAATGGATATTGACATGAGCGCACTGAGACTCCTGGAGCGTGAGCGTGAAATCCCGCTGGATCTCCTGATTCCGACAATCGAGCAGGCCCTGCTGGTGGCATACCACAAAACAGCGGGTGCCTTTGAGACGGCGCGCGCCGAGCTGGACCGCAAAAGCGGACACGTGACCATCTGGGCCACCGAGATTGACGACGACGGCGCGCCGATCGGTGAATTCGAGGACACCCCGGCGGGCTTTGGCCGCATTGCCGCCAGTACCGCACGGCAAATCATCCTGCAGCGCCTGCGCGACGCCGAAGACGACAACGTGCTGGGCCAGTTCAAGGGCCGCGAGGGCGAGCTGGTTGCCGGCACCATCCAGCAGGGCAACAACCCGCACATGATCCAGGTCAACCTGGGCACTGTGGAGGCACTCCTGCCGCCGCCGGAGCAGGTGCCGGGGGAGAAATACACCCACGGCAACCGGCTCCGCGCGTTCGTGATCGACGTGCACCGCGGTACCAAGGGCCCGTCGATCACGCTGTCCCGCTCGCACCCGGGCCTCGTTCGGAAGCTCTTCGAAATGGAAGTTCCGGAAATCGCGGACCACTCGGTGGAAATCGTCGCCTTGGCCCGCGAAGCCGGGCACCGGACCAAAATGGCCGTCAAAGCCAACATGCCCGGGATCAATGCCAAGGGTGCCTGCATCGGTGAAATGGGTTCGCGCGTTCGTGCGGTCATGAACGAACTCAACGACGAAAAGATCGACATTGTTGACTACAGTGACGACCCGGCCACGTTCATTGCCAGCGCACTGTCCCCGTCCCGGGTGAATTCCGTCACGATCACTGACGAGGCAACCCGCTCGGCGCGCGTAGTGGTGCCGGACTACCAGCTCTCCCTCGCCATCGGCAAGGAGGGCCAGAATGCCCGCCTCGCCGCCAAGCTCACCGGCTGGCGGATCGACATCGTCTCCGATGCTGCGGTCAACCGCGACAAATAGGGCTGACCCCGCGGTCACCGTCCGCCGGCGCTGGAAGTTCGGCCCGGATCGGGCCCACCGCCGGCGTTCGTGGCCCCTTCAGTTCGGGGCCCGGGCGCTGGAGGGGCTAGAATAGACATGACCGCGCCTTACGGCCGGTATCCGCGTGTCCTTGACGCGTCCGGGCTTGGTTCCGGCGAAGGTGTCCTTACGGGCCCTTGGCTATGCTGGCCCGGTCCCTGGACGGCAGATATGTACTGGCAGGAAGATTCTCGTAAGTGGCACAAGTGCAACACCTCGAGCATCAGCCGCAGCGTACCTGCATCGGATGCCGGAAGACGGGCGCCCGGTCAGAGCTTCTCCGGCTCGTCATCGATGGCAGCGGTTCATCCGCCGTCATAGTCGATGAACGCCGCCGGATGGCTGGCCGGGGTGCATGGCTGCACCCCAGCGAAAAGTGCCTGGCACTGGCGGTCAAACGTCGAGCGTTCGGACGCGCCCTCAACGGTGCTGCCGGAACAGCCGACGTTGAACGCCGGATCATGGCAGGCACGCAAGCCGTGGACACCCCGGTGGCCGCAGCAACAACCGTCCAACCTGAAAGCGGGTCAGAAAACTGATGGAAACCCGATGAGTTCCCAGCGATGAGTGCGCAACGATGACATCTTTGTTGCGCTCTGGAATGGACCTTTCAGCTGCACTCGCGGCGGAGGTCCGCAGTAAGAAGTAGACGGTTCGTGCCTGGCTCGGTGCGGACCGAGACAGGAGAAATGTGGCCAAGGTCCGCGTACATGAGCTTGCTAAAGAGCTCGGTATTACTTCCAAAGATGCAGTAACCAAACTGCAGGAACTGGGCGAATTCGTTCGCTCGGCCTCTTCCACCATTGAGGCCCCCGTTGTGAGGAAACTCCGCAACGCGTTCCCCGACGCAGCATCGGCAGCCAAGTCCGAAGCACCCGCGTCCACACCCAAGGCGCCCGCCAGCCCCGCCGCAACCGTTCCGGCGCCTGCGCCGGGCCCGGCTGCCCCGAAGGCTGCGGACACCACAAAGACTGAAGCTCCGGCTCCGGCCGCAGCTGCTCCGGCACCCAGTGCCCCCCAGGCGGCTCCGGCCGCTGCACCGGCGGCACCGGCTGCTCAGGCTCCGAGTGCGCCGGCTGCGCCCAGCACGGGCGCCAAGCCCGGCGCGCGTCCGGCACCCAAGGCTGAAACCCCGGCTGCTCCGGCACGCCAGGGCGGCTCGGCACCTCGCCCGGGCGGCCCCCGTCCCGGCAACAACCCCTTTGCTACCTCCCAGGGCATGCCCCGGGGCCGCGGCGGAGACAACGAACGTCCCTCGCGTCCGGGTAACAACCCATTCGCTCCTTCCCAGGGCATGCCGCGTCCGGGCGGGAACCGCACCGAGGGCGAGCGCCCCGGCGGCCCCCGTCCCGCAGCAGGCGCTGGTGGTCCCCGTCCGGGTGCTCCCCGCACCGGCGGCGCCCCGGGTGCACGCCCGGGCGCTCCTCGTCCGGCCGGCGCAGCAGGCGCCGGACGTCCGGGCGGGGCCGGCGGAAACCGACCCACTCCGGGCATGATGCCTAACCGCACCGAACGTCCCGCACCCGCTGGCGCAGGACGTCCTGGCGGCGGAGCCCGCGGCCCGGGCCGTCCGGGCGGGGCTCCCGGCACCGGTGCTCCCGGTGCCGGTGGCGGCGCTCCGGCCGGCGGTGGCTTCGGCAAGGGTGGCCGCGGTCGCGGCGGTACGCAGGGTGCTTTCGGTAAGGGCGGTGCAGGCCGTGGCAAGCAGCGCAAGTCGAAGCGTGCCAAGCGCCAGGAACTCGAGCAGATGAGTGCTCCGTCGCTGGGTGGCGTTAGTGTGCCCCGCGGCGACGGCAACACGGTAGTCCGGCTTCGCCGTGGCTCGTCCATCACGGACTTCGCCGACAAGATCGAGGCGAACCCCGCAGCGCTGGTGACCGTCCTCTTCCACCTCGGCGAAATGGCTACGGCCACGCAGTCGCTGGATGAAGAGACCTTCGCCCTGCTGGGCGAGGAGCTTGGCTACAAGCTCCAGGTTGTGTCCCCGGAGGACGAGGAGCGCGACCTGCTCTCCGGCTTCGACATCGACTTCGATGCCGAGCTGGAAGCCGAAGGCGACGAGGAACTCGAGGCACGTCCTCCGGTTGTCACCGTCATGGGTCACGTTGACCACGGTAAGACCCGCCTGCTCGATGCCATCCGCAAGTCCGACGTTATGGCGGGCGAGCACGGCGGTATCACGCAGCACATCGGTGCCTACCAGGTCACCCACGAGCATGAGGGTACCGATCGCAAGATCACCTTCATCGATACTCCGGGCCACGAGGCGTTCACCGCCATGCGTGCCCGTGGTGCGAAGGTGACCGACATCGCGATCCTGGTTGTAGCAGCGGACGACGGCGTGATGCCGCAGACCGTTGAGGCCCTCAACCACGCCCAGGCGGCCAACGTGCCGATCGTTGTGGCCGTGAACAAGATCGACAAGGAAGGCGCCAACCCGGAAAAGGTCCGCGGCCAGCTGACCGAGTACGGGCTGGTTCCGGAAGAGTACGGTGGCGACACCATGTTCGTGGAGGTCTCTGCGCGTCAGAACCTGAATATCGACGAACTGCTCGAGGCTGTCCTGCTGACCGCAGACGCAGCCTTGGACATGCGCGCCAACCCGAACAAGGACGCCCGCGGTATTGCGATTGAAGCCAACCTGGACAAGGGCCGCGGCGCGGTTGCTACCGTCCTGGTTCAGTCCGGTACCCTGCACATCGGCGACACCATCGTGGCAGGCACGGCCCACGGCCGCGTCCGTGCGATGTTCGACGATGATGGCAGTGCACTGACCGAGGCCGGCCCGTCCCGCCCCGTGCAGGTGCTGGGTCTGTCCAACGTCCCGCGCGCCGGTGACACCTTCTTTGTGACCGCTGACGAGCGCACCGCCCGCCAGATCGCCGAGAAGCGTGAAGCTGCGGACCGCAACGCGGCCCTGGCCAAGCGCCGCAAGCGCATCAGCCTGGAAGACTTCGACCAGGCCGTCGCCGACGGCAAGATCGACACCCTCAACCTCATCCTCAAGGGTGATGTGTCAGGTGCCGTGGAAGCCCTCGAAGACGCGCTGCTCAAGATCGACGTCGGCGAGGGTGTCCAGCTGCGCGTTATCCACCGCGGTGTCGGTGCGATCACGCAGAACGACGTCAACCTGGCTACCGTCGACAGCGCCGTTATCATCGGCTTCAACGTCAAGCCCGCCGAGCGTGTTGCCGAACTGGCAGACCGCGAAGGCGTGGACATGCGCTTCTACTCCGTCATCTACGCAGCAATTGATGACATTGAGGCAGCCCTCAAGGGCATGCTCAAGCCGGAGTACGAAGAGGTCCAGCTTGGTACCGCCGAGGTCCGCGAAGTGTTCCGTTCCTCCAAGTTCGGCAACATTGCAGGCTCGATCGTTCGCTCGGGTGTTATCCGACGCAACGCCAAGGCCCGGGTCACGCGCGACGGAAAGATCATCGGCAACAACCTTGCCGTTGAGACGCTCAAGCGCTTCAAGGACGACGCCACCGAGGTCCGCACGGACTTCGAGTGTGGTATCGGTCTTGGCTCGTTCAACGACATCACCGAAGGTGACATCATCGAGACCTTCGAGATGCGCGAAAAGCCGCGCGTCTAAGATGTCTTAGCGTTACAGGTGCAGTAAAGGTGCGGGGCCGTTGGATTCTTCCGGCGGCCCCGCCCCTGCGCTGGGCGGCCAACGTCTGACGACGTCGGCCGCCCAGCTCCGGCAGCGGCGTCAGCCTTCCCAATGCTCGCAAGTTCGCATCGGGTCCCCCGGCTGCCACCTTGGATGCCACCCAGGCCGCCGGAAGAATCCAACGGGAGTCCGTCGTAGACTCGCCTTAGGCGCGTGGCAACAAACCGAACCTGTGTACTTCAGCCGCTAACGCGCCGTCGTACATCCAAATTTTTAGGAGTGGAAATGGCTGATCCCGCACGGGCTGCCAAGTTGGCGCAGCGGATTAAGGTTGTTGTTGCCGAGGCACTGGGCCGGAGGGTGAAGGATCCCAGGCTGGAAGGCGTCACTGTCACCGATGCGCGGGTGACCAACGATCTTCAGCATGCAACGATCTACTACACCGTATTCGGCGACGAGCTGGTCCAGGCCGAGGCTGCCAAGGGCCTTGAGAAGGCCAAGGGCGTGCTGCGGCAGGAAGTCGGCCGGAACGTCACTGTCCGGTTGACCCCGACGCTCGAATTCGTGGCGGACCAGATTCCGGTCAATGCTTCCAACCTGGAGGAACTGCTGCGGGCGGCAAAAAAGCGTGATGCCGAGGTGGCGGCTCTCGCCGCCAGCGCGAAGCACGCCGGCGACGCCGACCCGTACAAGAGTGATACTCCGCAGGATATCGAGCTCGACGAGGACGACTTCGACGAAGAGGAACTTGACCTCATCGCCGAAGGCGACGTCGACGAGGACAGCGGTAAGTAGTTCAGCAACAATGCAGCGCTGCAGAAGAATGGCCGGCCCCGGTTGGGGCCGGCCATCCTTTTGAGCTTTTGCCATGGCCGGGAGGACTTTGGACTCTAGGCCCGCTGCCGGCGGTGGCGTCCGATGGAACCATGACTGCGGGGACTGAAGAAAGAGGTGGGCCGTGGGTTCCAGCCTGATCCCGTGTCCCCACTGCGGGAAGACCAACAGGATTCCGGCATCGGCCGCCGGGCACCCGCGCTGCGGAAATTGCCGCAAGGACCTGCCCTGGATTGTCGCCGCAGGGGACGCGGACTTCGCGCTCATCGCCGAGCAGTCCTCGACGCCGGCCCTCATCGACTTCTGGGCAGCATGGTGCGGACCGTGCCGTATGGTCAGCCCCGTGCTGGACAAGCTGGCCCAGGAACGGGCCGGCGGGGTCAAACTCGTTAAGGTTGACGTCGACTCGGCGCCGGCACTCTCGCGGCGCTTCGAGATCCAGTCGATCCCCACCATGCTGCTGATCAGGGACGGGAAAGTAGTGGCCCGCCAGACCGGGGCGCCGCCCGCAGCAGCCCTGCGCCAATGGCTCGACAACGCGATGGCGGCGGGTCACCCCTAGCCGAAGGCGGTACCTGCCAGTGCCCGTTCAGTGATGTGCGTTCAGTGATGCCCGTTCGGTGGCGCCGGCTCGGTGGCGCCCCTTCAACGGCGCCGGCCGCGGGCTCCCAAGCCACCCAGGAGGGGCGAGCCCATGCCCAGGAGGAAGCCGACGTCGTACCAGTTACCGGCGCGAGCCGTGTTGTAGAAGGGGAATTCGCTCCACTGCCCAAAGACATGGACGATCAGCACTACCCATGCCGTGACCCCGTTCCAAATACCCCATAGCAGGTCCTGCCACCACATGTTTACTCCTTGACCGAACCGTCATCCGGGACCGCACGTCCCGGGACCGGCGCGAAATGCCCGCGTTGCGTTCAGGCTAGGCGCTGCGGCACAGCCGCGGTAGGGCACAGCGACCCTACAACCTACGGTGCCGGCAACCGAATGTCAGCTGGCCCGGGTCGGGAGCCGGTTGAGGCCTTCCACCAGCTCGGCCTGGCTGCTGCAAAGCGCAATCCGGATCCAACCCTCGCCGATCGAACCGAACGCGGTGCCGGGGGCGAAGGCCACACCGGAATCGGCCAGGAAGCTCCGGACCCAGCCCCGGACATCGCCACCACTGACATGGGACACATCGGCCCAAAGGTAGAACGCGCCTTGCGCCGTGAGGAACGGAATGCCCTTGGACTCCAACACCGTGCCGGCAGCATCCCGGTTGGCCCGGTAGTGCGCACGGGCGTGGCTTACGTACTCCTGCGGGCCGGTGAGCGCCGCCAGGGCGGCGTACTGCGAGGGAGCGGCCACGCAGGAAACAATCGCCTCCATCACGTTGTTCATTTTCTGTTCCAGGCCCGGCGGGCAGATCAACGCTCCTATCCGGAGCCCGGTCAGGCCATAGGTCTTGGAGAGCGTGAGCGAAGTGAACACGCGGGCTTGCCCGGGGACGTCGCTGTCGAACCGGGCCGGGCTTACATGCGGGACGTCATACGTGAAGGCTTCGTAGCATTCGTCGGAGATGATCCAGAGATCATGCCGGACGGCCAAGGCCACCAGGTCCCGGGTGAGTTCTTCGCCCAGGACGGCGCCCAGCGGGTTGGAGGGTGAATTGAGGATCAGCACCTTGGTCCGCGGTGTAATAAGCTCCTCGATGTCCGCGATCCGGGGCTGGAAGTCGTGGCCGGGATACAGCGGGTAATGCACCGGGACGGCGTGCAGCAGGCTGGCCGTCATCGCGAAGGTTGGGTAGCCGGGATTGGGGATCAGGATTTCATCGCCCGGCGAGAGCAGCAGGCTCATCGCGAAGTGCAGGCCTTGCTGGGCGCCGTCGACGACGTAAACGCGGTCCGGCCCGAGCGGTGTCGCGTTGTGCTCCCGGAACCGGGCAGCGAACGCCTCACGCAGGGCCGGGATGCCGGCGTTGGGCGTGTAGTTGGTTTCGTCGCGGTCCAGGCAGGCCATCCCGGCCTCAAGGATATGGCGGGGGACGGCAAAACCAGGTTCGCCGATGCTCAGCACAATGGCGCCGGGAGTCGCCCAGGCGGCTTCGGTGATTTCGCGGATCTGGTTAATGGGGACGTCGCGGACGTGGGCGGCTAGCTCGGGCATGTCTGCCATCCTAGCCGCCGCAGCTTCCTGCGCCGGTGGCAGCGCCAGCGCAGATATACTGGGAAGCGTGCTTTCTGGACTGGTAATAGTGGACAAACCGCAAGGCTGGACCAGCCACGATGTGGTTGGCCGGATGCGGCGGCTCGCCGGTACCCGAAAGGTGGGCCACGCCGGGACCCTGGATCCCATGGCCACGGGTGTCCTGGTGGTCGGCATCAACAAGGCGACCCGGCTGCTCACGTACATCGTGGGCACGTCGAAGACCTATACGGCGACCATCCGCCTCGGTGAATCCACCCTCACCGATGACGCCGAGGGCGAAGTGACGGCCACCCGCAGTGCCGCCGCGGTGACCGAGGAAGCAGTACGGGCCGGCATCGCCGCATTAACCGGTGAGATCAATCAGGTTCCCAGCAGCGTCAGCGCCATCAAAGTCAACGGCGAGCGTGCGTATGCACGGGTCCGCTCCGGCGAAGAGGTCAACCTGGCCGCCCGGCCGGTCACCATCCACCGCTTCGAGGTCCACGGGATCCGTCGGGTTCGCACGGGGGAGTCAGCGGTGGAGTCAGACGGCGAGGCGCTGGACGTTGACGTGACTGTGGAATGCTCATCAGGCACTTATATCCGGGCGCTGGCCCGTGACCTTGGGGAGGCTCTTAAGGTCGGCGGGCACCTGACGGCGCTGCGCCGGACCCAGGTGGGCCCCTACACGCTGGACCAGGCACGCACCCTCGAACAGCTTGCCGAGCAGTTGGACGTGCTCGAAATGTCCCAGGCCGCGCGGGCCCTGATGCCCAACCGAGAGCTCAGCGACGAGGAAACCACCGAGCTATCCTTCGGTCGCCGCATCGCCTCAGGTGTGAAGGCCGGCACGTCCGAGGCGGCCACACCGGAGAACCCTGCCGCGGCGTTCGGCCCGGACGGCACTCTCGTGGCCCTGCTGGCGGACAAGGGAAGCTACGCCAAGCCGGTGCTGGTCTTTGCACCGGACAATGAAAAGCATCCGCCGAAGCAGCCTTCGCCGGTCCAGCAGGACGGGCAATAGTGGACGCGTTTTTCTACATCATTTTGGTGGTTGGGCTGGTCTCCAGCGTCATCTGCCTGATCGCCGGCATCCTCAAAAAGGCGCCGAACGATACGACGATCCTCTCGGTGGCCGCCGTCGAACTGTCCTTGGTGGTCTATCTGGTCGGGTCGATAATCCGGGTCGCGGGCGGGGAACAGATCGCGGGGGAGCCCTGGGAATTTTGGGGCTATTTGTTGACAGCGCTCTTGCTGCCGGTCGGCGCCGTCTACTGGGCCATCCTGGAACGGACCCGCTGGAGCAACTTTGTGCTGGCCGCCGTCGGAGTCACGGCCCTGGTGATGGCGGCCCGTATGAATCAGATTTGGTACTGACGTGGAAGAGGCAAATAACGTGACGGCGAAACGATCGCAGCAGGACATCGGAACGACGCCGGACCCCTCGGCGTCCGGCAGCGCACGGGATACCCGCAATACCGGGCCCGGCCGGCTGCTGATCGCTGTCTACGCGGTGTTTGCCATTTCGGCGACGGCCCGGGCGGGATACCAGATCCTCACCAAGTTTTCCGAAGCTCCGCTGGCCTACCTGCTGTCCGCATTCGCCGCAGTCGTTTATCTCGTAGCAACCGTGTCACTCGCAAAAGCCGGCCGCACCTGGTTCAAGGTTTCCGTGGCGGCGGTGCTCGTGGAACTGTTGGGTGTGATTGTGGTCGGGGCCCTCAGCGTGTTCGACTCGGTCAATTTCCCGCATGAGACCGTCTGGTCGCTGTTTGGCCGCGGCTATGCGTTTATCCCGTTGTTGTTGCCGATCCTTGGCCTGATCTGGCTGTACCGCCGCCGTCCGGCGCCGAAGCCGGCCCGAGCGTCCTAGCTGGGCATTCCGGGGCCGGGGTCCTGGCCCACCAGCCGGCTGCACAGGGCCGGCCACGCGGCGCCGAAGCCAGGATGCAATTCCTTCTCGCCGACGCGCTCGAGCGGCACCCACTGCAGCTCCAGGCTTTCGGGATCACTAATCACCGGTTCGAACGCTTCCACAACTTCGACGGCGACTGTCGTGTAGCTCCAATAGCCGACGTCGAACACCGAAGTGAACAGCACCCGCACGTTTTGCGGCGGAACGGCGGCTTCCTCTTGGGCCTCCCGCAGTGCGCCTTGGACTGCTTCTTCGCCCTGGTGCAAGGCCCCGCCGGGGAGGCCCCAGGTGCCGCCCTTGTCGCTCCACAAAGCGCGGTGCTGGAGCAGGACGCCCTTGCCGGGGTCGTGGACCAGCAGCCCGGCCGAGCCAAATAGCCCCCAGAACCGTCCGCTGTCGCCTTCAACCCACGCGTCACCCGGATCGCGGGGCCCGAGGGGCCGACGCAGGTCGAAGGGGAGCTCAGTGGAGTGTGCTTCGCCGGGCCGCCCGGTTTGGGGGCTGGCCGGGCTCGATGTCGAGGCGACAGGGCTGTCCATGCCCTCAGTTTCCCACGGACCGTGCCCGTACCCGCCGAAGTGTGACCCCGCGGGAAGACAGATCAGGCAGGCTGCACGCCGGGGGGCACGGCGGGATGACAGATCAGACGGGCTGCACGCCGGGGTACGGCGGGAAGACAGATCAGACGGGCTGCACGCCGGGGTACGGCGGGATCCATCGGTCAGCAGCGGTCGGTTTCCAATCTTCGTCGCGACAGCTTGCCGTTGACGGCCAAACGGCACCAGTGAACGGGCCGCCCAACCCTCTGAAGCAACCAGACGCCGGGCCTGTTGCCTCCCACGAGGGTTCGCCGACGGAAACTCCGGGGCCCAACACTTCAGTTATCCACATAGGGGGAACAACGAGCGCCACCAGAGCTGGAATCGGGAATCATTGGAGGTAGGCCCCCGGGCGGCCGGAGCAGCGGATCGCTCACTGGGACCTGGTGACTACAGCTTCTCCACACTCGAATTTTCTTTAGGAGATCCAAAAAAGTCGCGGCCCAGAATGTCACAGCATCGAGGAAGAATTTGGCTATGAAAGCCAGTGAAGATTTCATTCCGCTACAGGCCACACGGCCTGGCTCCGGAATACTCCTGGGAATTCCCCGGCTGCCGGCTGGACCACACGCAGCCGATGACGTGGACTGTGCTCTGGATGGGGCGCTTGCACTGCTGCGTTCTTCAAACGGGACGGCACTGTCTGTTGCAGCGATGTTCGGAGTGACAGAAGCCTCGGACTTTGCCGGTCGGGTCGAGGAATTATCCCGCATGGTCGACTATCTGCAACTTGTGGCCGCAGCGGCGGTTGACCGGACCCGAAACCAGGCGGCGGCAGCCAGCAACGCGGCTGCGAAGTTTGGTTCCGGTGCCCCTGCCAGCTGGTTGACCGGCTGGCACGCCGACGCGACTACGACCACGACCACGACCACGACCACGACTGTGACGGTGCCGGCGGCCAGGGTCGCCGGGCCCGATTCCGGTTGGAACGTGCAGCTTGGCGCGGGCCGTGAACAGGGCTGCGTCGATGACGGGTACCGGAACACCACCGAGTTCCTGCGGGCCAGGCTTCGGATCACCGCGGCGGAGGCGCGGCGCCGGCTTGCCCTGGCATCGGATGTTCTGCCGCGTACCGGCTTGTCAGGGCAGCCCCTGCCCGCCGCGTGGGAGGAACTCGCGGCTGTCCTCACAGCCGGGGACATCGCCTCGCGGGCGGCGACCCTGGTTAGCCTGTCCCTCCACCGGGTCGGGCACGTGGCCGCGCCCGGTGACGTTGTCCGGATGGAGCATGCCCTGACCCGCACGGCTGTGGAGAACGACCAGGATTTCCTGACCCGGATCGCGAAGCGCTGGACGGACGCCCTGGACCAGGACGGTGCCGAACCCAGCGAGCAGGAACTGCGCCAGCGCCAAGGCGCGTTCATCCGCCGGTCCCACCGTGGACTGCAGCACCTGGAAATCTTCGCCACCGCCGACCAATTCGAGCACCTGCTCACGGTCATGAACACAGCCACCAACCCACGGACATGCTCTGCCACCAACCGCACCGACCCCACCGCCGGCACGGCCGAAAGTGCCGGTCCCGACGCCCGGGCCGACGCCCGGGCCGACGCCGGCGCCAATGCCGGCGCCAATGCCGACGCCCGCGGTGCCGTGGACCACCCGGCTGCTGGGGAGGCGGCCGCTGCCGGGCGGCTGGATCAGCGCACCCGTCCGCAACGGCTGCTCGATGGCCTGGTCGGCGCCTGTAAGGTGGCCCTCGCGGCCGGAGAACTGCCCGCTTCCGGTGGACTGCGCCCGCAGGTTATGGTCACCATCGACTACCGGGACCTCCTCGAACGGCTCGGCGGCGCCAACCCGCAGTCACACGGGCCGGGATCCGGCGCGGGAACCCTGATGTTCACCGGCCCGGTCACGGCCGAGACCGCGCGCAAGATCGCCTGCGATGGCGACATCACTCCAATCGTGCTCGGCGGCAACGGCCGCATCCTGGACATCGGCCGGGCGTCACGGGTCTTCCCGCCCCACATCCGCAAAGCCCTCACCGCACGGGACCAGGGCTGCGCGTTCCCCCAGTGCACCATCCCCGCGCCGTGGTGCGAGGCCCACCACATCGAGTACTGGTCCCGCGGCGGAACGACCGGAACGGAGCAAGGCGCTTTGCTCTGCTCACACCACCACCACGTCATCCACAAGGAAGAATGGACCATTCAGGTCCGCGCCGGCATCCCGTGGTTCATCCCCCCGGCGCACCTGGACCCACGCCAGGTGCCACGACGGAACAGCTATTTTCGCCTTGAGTAAACCCAAGGGACAGTGCGCGCTCTGCGGGCAAATCAGGGATTATCTGAACTGCGCAAAGACCTGTGCCGGTTCGGGACGAATATCCGGGCCCTCGGTGAAGCCGAGGCCTTCACAAAAAGCACGCTTTCCGGAACGCCGGATCCACCAGGATGTCCTGGACGGAGCAGATGGTCGCGGCGCCGGAGGCCGCGCTGGCCAGTCCCACCAGCACCAGCGCCAGAGCCAGCGCCAGCACCACGGAGTCGGGTTACGGGCTTCCGGCAAGGACTGCGGACGCTGGCATCGGAACAGTGCCGCACGCAGCCGTCCCCCGGCCACGGGCGGGAGGTGCTAGCGTAGCGCCGATGCGTAACAGGCGCCCGGGCCCTTGCGTTGGCCACGTCCAGGGGATAAACCATGAACATATCCGTGAACATCCGAAAGTGCACGGCGGACGATCTTCCCGCCCTGTGCCTGCACGAGCCCCCGGGTGCAAAAATCGCCGAGGGCTTCCTGGTGCGCCAGACGGCGGGGGAGCTCCTCTATGCCACGGCGTGGACCGGGGGCACCCCGCACGGCGGGGCGGTGCTGGATTTCCGTGCCGGGCCAGTCCCCGAACTCAAGCATCTCTTTGTGTATCCCGGCAGCAGGGGAGCAGGGATCGGCAGTGCGCTGTGCCGCTGGCTGGAAGAGCAAGCCAGGCTGGCCGGACACAGTGCGATCGTCCTCGGCGTCGAACCTGGCAACACTGCGGGACGGAAGCTCTACAAAGGCCTTGGCTACCGGCCCACCGGTGCCACGGAAACATGCTCCTATGAATTTACCGACCCTGACGGCAACCGGAGCGTTGCCACGGAAACTGCTGCGCTCCACCATAAACAGCTCGGACCGCCTTGGGCCATCGAGCCTCCCGCCGGCCGTGGACCAACCCCGCCGGCGCCCTCCCGCGTCCTCTTCTATGGAGTGACCGGCAGCGGGAAGTCGACCGCCGCCCGCGCCTACGCCCAGTCCAGGGGGTTGCCCGGGTTTTCGGCAGATGACGACACCGGCTGGCTGCCCGGCTGGCAGCAGCGCACCGTCGAGGAGCAGCGTGGTATCGCAGCCTCGCTTGCAGCCCAGGACCGCTGGGTGCTGGACAGCGCCTATGGTGCCTGGCGGGACGTTGTGCTGCCGCGCGCGGAGCTCATTGTCTGCCTCGACTATCCACGCTGGCTTTCGCTGGCCCGGCTGGTTCGCCGCACGCTGCGGCGGGCGTTGACCCGGGAGCCTGTCTGCAACGGCAATGAGGAAACTATTGCCCGGCTCTTCACCCAGGGCTCGATCCTCCGGTGGCATTTCCGGTCCTTCACTCGGAAGCGGCAGGTGATGCGGGGGCTGGAAGCGGACCCCCGGATGCCGGCTATAGTCATGTTCCGCCGTCCCCGGGAACTCGACGCTTGGCTGGCGCAGCTGACCGGGACCTCTGACCGGGCAGAAAGCCCCTGAACAGACACCCGCGGCTACGCTGGAGGCATGGCTGGACTCAAGGCTCCACAAGCGTTGCGGAAGGCAGAACGTAAGTCCCTCCTGAGGGCCGTGAAGGCATTCCATACCTTTGCCTGGTTCACGATCGAAGCCTGCATGGTATCCGTCCTGTACGCCGGTGTCCGCGGCCGCACGGACCGGCGGGCGGGCCTCGCCGCCGCAGTTCTGGCTGCCGAGACGCTGGTTTTCCGCGAACCGCTTCCACTGCCCGCTTACCGCAGTGGCCAAGGACCTGGGGGATGAGGCAGGCTCGGTCACCCGACATCTACCTGCCGGGAATGGTTCGCGAGGAACCTTCCGGTCATCCACGTTCCACTGATCCTCGCCGCCGTGCTGCTGCACTGGCGGAACTGCCGGACAGCCGGTAGCTCAACCGGGCAGTTCAGCCGGGTAGCTCAACCGGGCAGTTCAGCCGGGTAGCTCAACCGGGCAGTTCAGCCGGGCGGCTCAGTCCCCGCACGGTGGCCGGCGCAGTCGAGGCCGCCAGCGCAGCGGGTTGCCGTTGAGGTCGACGCGGAAGTGCTCGATCACCTTGTTGGCCGCAGTGTTAATGATGATCACGGAGTCCGCCGGCCAGGACGGATCGGGAACCACGGTGTAGGGAACATCCGTAATCCTGCTGGGCTGCCCGGCGTCGTTGATCTCCCGGCTGATCGCAAGCTCGAGCCTGGCAGCGCCCTCGTAGCCTTGTGCGTTCTTGTGCATGCCGGCCAGCAGCATGGGCACCGCGGCCTCCACCGTGGCCTGCACCGTGGCCTCCACCGTGGCCTGCACCGTCTGCCGGTCCGTGCCGAGCATGCCGGCAATCTGGACTACCGGGATCTGCCTCAGGAGACCGTGGAGCTCTGACCCGGGGTCTCCTTCAGCCACACCTGGGTGCGGGCCTCGGTGGAAACCGCACCCGCGCAGACACCCGCCGGACTGTTGCCTGTGCCTCGTGGTGCTGGCGTGCCGAACGCGGCGGAGCGTCGCCGCGGACCCGCAGTGCCGTCGGAAGCAGCCGACGTTTGCAGGTAATCTAGGAGAGTTCCGGAGCCGGCAGGTTTATCCGGAGGAGCACATGGCAGGAAGCAAAAAGGCGAGGTTGATGGTCCACATCTGGAACGATCCGTCCGAAGTCCCGGCGGACTTTGGTCCTTCCGTCGTTACGTTCGGCAATTTCGACGGGGTACACCGCGGCCACCAACAAGTGCTCTCACAGCTCATCCGGGTTGCCCGTCTCAACCACGCACGCGCCGTCGCCATCACCTTCGACCCGCATCCGGCGCAGGTCCACCGTCCCGAATCCGCCCCGGAACTGATCATGGGTCTGGAAGACAAGCTTGCCGCCCTCAGCGAACTGGGCCTCGACGCCGTTCTGGTCATGAAGTACTCCCTCGAGCTGGCCAGCCTCACCCCCGAAGAATTCGTCGCCACAGTCCTGGTCGGCAGCCTCAGGGCGAGCCACGTGGTGATCGGCCACGATGCACGGTTCGGCCGGAACAACTCCGGGGACCTGGAGACCATGCAGGACCTCGGCCGGAAGCTCGGCTTCGAGGTGCTGGTTATCAGCGAGTTCGGCTCGGAAGGCTTTCCGATCCACGGCGACGCACCCGGTGCGGGACAAGACCGCACCGCCCACGACGGCACCGACCGCCGCTGCTCCTCCACCTGGGTGCGCGAGGCACTGCGGGAGGGCGACGTCGCCACTGCGGCCGCCGTACTCGGACGGCCGCACCGGATGCGCGGCGAGGTGGTCCACGGCGCCGCTCGCGGCCGTGACCTCGGCTTCCCGACCGCAAATCTGGCCGCTGACGCGAGCGGCTACGTCCCGGCTGATGGCATCTTCGCCGGGTGGCTTGTGGACCAGGCCGGCACGCGCTGGCCTGCCGCCATCTCCGTCGGGTCCAACCCCACCTTCGACGGCGTCAGCCGTCAGGTTGAGGCGCACGTGATCGACCGGCCGAAAGAGGCCGTGGAAGACTTCGATCTGTACGGCCAGACAGTAGTTGTGGAATTCGTCGCCCGGCTGCGGGGCATGGTGACGTACCGTGGCCCTGAAGCACTGGTGGACCAGATGCGGCTGGACGTTGTCCAAGCGCACAATATTCTATTTGTGCCCTAACCCGACCATCCGCTGCGCCGGGCCGCCGGAGAGGTGAATCCGTCGGCCGGATGCCCGGCCCGGCCGGTGCCAGGTTTCCCCGGGCCGCCGGACGGGAAAACGAAGAAGAGCCCGTGGGCAAGGAAGGCACAAAACGTGACGATTGAGAAAAATACCAGGGAACTGGACAAGGATATTGTCCGCGACTTCAGCTCCCGAATGAGCTACGCCTCCTACTTGCAGCTCCCGACGCTGCTGAGCGCCCAGAACCCGGTCAGCACACCGGAGCACCATGATGAGTTGCTGTTCATCATCCAGCACCAGACCACAGAACTGTGGCTCAAGCTGGTCCTGCACGAGCTCCGCAGCGCCGCCGCCTGGCTCCGCTCCGACGACCTCGGCTCGGCGCTGAAGGCGATTGCCCGGGTCAAGCACATCCAGAAGACCCTGACCGAGCAGTGGTCCGTGCTGGCCACCCTCACGCCCACGGAGTATTCGCAGTTCCGCGGCTTCCTGGGTAACTCCTCGGGATTTCAGTCCAGCCAGTACCGCGCCGTCGAATTCCTGCTGGGCAACAAGAACCGCAAGATGCTCCCGGTGTTCGAATCCGACCCCGAAGCCCACGCGATGCTGCTGGAGATCCTCGAATCGCCGAGCATCTATGACGATTTCCTCGCCTACCTCAAGCGGCAGGGCTTCGACGTCCCCGCCGCGCTGCTGGAGCGGGACGTCACCAAGGCGCACGAGTTCTGCGCCGAGCTGGTCCCCGTCTTTAAGTACATCTACGAGAACGCCGCGGACAACTGGGGCGCCTACGAGGCCTGTGAGGAACTCGTGGACCTTGAGGACAACTTCCAGCTGTGGCGCTTCCGGCATCTGCGAACGGTCCAGCGCACCATCGGCATGAAGTCCGGCACCGGCGGCTCCAGCGGTGCTGCCTTCCTGCAGAAGGCGCTGGAACTGACGTTCTTCCCCGAGCTCTTCGCCGTCCGGACGGAGATCGGCCAGTGAGCGCACTGACTCCGGCGGCGGCAGCGGCGCAGAACCGAGATGCCTTGTTGCAGCGCGCCCGGGAACTGGACGCCGCCGATCCGCTGGCTGCCTGCCGCGACCACTTCATCGGTGCCGACACGGACCTTGCCTACCTGGACGGCAACTCCCTGGGCCGGCCGCTCAAGCGCACCGTCACGGACATCAGCAGCTTCATCCAGGACAGCTGGGGCGGGCGTCTGATCCGCGGCTGGGACGAGCACTGGCTGGAGCTCCCGCAGGCCATCGGCGACCAGCTCGGCCGGGCAGTCCTCGGCGCGGCCGCCGGGCAGACCATCATCGCCGATTCCACCACTGTGGTGCTCTACAAGCTGATCCGGGCCGCAGTGGCCGCGATCGCCGACCCGGCCCGGACCGAAATAGTGCTGGATACGGAGAACTTCCCCACTGACCGCTACCTTGTCGAGGGCATCGCCCGCGAAGAAGGGCTGACGCTGCGCTGGATCCACACCGATCCTTCCGCCGGGGTAACTGTCGAGCAGGTGCGGGCGGCAACGGGGCCGGCCACCGCCGTTGTGGTCCTGAGCCAGATTGCCTACCGCTCCGGGTTCCTTGCCGATCTGCCCGGGATCACCGCTGCCGTTCACGCCGCGGGTGCGCTGGTGGTCTGGGACCTTTGCCATTCCGCCGGTTCGGTTGAGATTGCCCTGGACGCCGCCGAGGTCGACTTCGCCGCCGGCTGCACCTACAAATACCTCAACGGGGGGCCCGGCTCGCCGGCGTTCGCCTATGTTAATGCCCGGCACCTGCCGGGTTTGCAGCAGCCGATCTGGGGCTGGATGGGCCGGAAAGACGCATTCGAGATGGGGCCCGGGTATGAAGCGGCAGACGGCATCCGCGGGTTCCTCAGCGGCACCCCGGCGGTCTTCGGGATGCTTGCCATGCGTGGCACCCTGGACTTGCTCGAGGAGGTCGGCATGGCCGCGGTTCGGGAGAAATCACGCCTGCTGACCGCGTTCGCCGTCGAGCTCCACGATGCCTGGCTCGCCCCGGCCGGCGTGGAACTCGCGACGCCGCGGGAGCCGGAGCTGCGCGGCAGCCACATCACGGTGGACCACCCGGCGTTCCGGGAGATGACCGCCGCACTGTGGGCGGCCGACGTCATCCCGGATTTCCGGGCACCGCAGGGCCTGCGGATCGGGCTGTCCCCGCTGAGTACGTCCTTTACCGAGGTGCACCGCGGGGTGGCTGCGATCCGCGAACGGCTGGACGCGGGCCATTCCGGGCAGCCACTGGAGGGGTCGTTTCGACAAGATTAGCGGCGTGCCGGTAAACTAAGCGTTGGATCCGGCTGCAGTCCGTGGCGGCTGGGTCCTGTTGTGTACGGGACAGCTGGCATCAAAGCAGAAGAACCGGCACGGCACCCCCCGGCGGTGAGTTACTGATTCGGGCCTCACGGCACATATCTAGGAGTTATTGTGGCACTTGAAGCCGCTGTAAAGCAGTCCATCATCAAGGATTTCGCAACGTCCGAGGGCGACACCGGTTCGCCGGAGGTCCAGGTTGCAGTCCTGACTCAGCGGATCAAGGATCTCACTGAGCACATGAAGGTGCACAAGCACGATTACCACACCCAGCGCGGTCTGCTGGCCATGGTTGGTCGTCGCAAGCGTATGCTCACCTACCTCAAAAACACTGACATCACCCGCTACCGTGCGCTCATTGGGCGTCTCGGCCTGCGCCGCTAGTCAGCTTTAAGGGGCGGCCCCTTCCGTGACGGAATGGGCCGCCTTTTTCACACACAACTCAACAGGAGGATCAACCGCATCACGCATTCGCGGTCTTCGGTAGTGATCTCCGGGAACGGCTTCCAGGATATGAAGCCCGGCCCGTGGGTCTCGATCGATGACCGGGTGTAGTGCAGGCCGGCAGATGCCGGGCTGGGTTGATGCGGCTGGACTCCGTGAACCATGAAACGGAGGTGACTCTCTATGGAGGGTCCCGAAATCCAGTTCTCAGAAGCAGTCATTGACAATGGCCGCTTCGGCAAGCGTGTAATCCGCTTTGAAACCGGCCGACTTGCCAAGCAGGCAGCCGGCGCAGCGATGGTCTACCTCGACGAAGAAACCGCGCTGCTGTCCGCCACCACTGCCGGCAAGCACCCGCGTGAAGGTTTCGACTTCTTCCCGCTGACCGTCGACGTCGAAGAGCGTATGTACGCCGCCGGCCGCATCCCGGGCTCGTTCTTCCGCCGCGAAGGCCGCCCGTCCACTGAAGCGATCCTCGCTTGCCGCCTGATGGACCGCCCGCTGCGTCCCGCCTTCGTCAAGGGCCTGCGCAACGAGGTCCAGATCGTGGTCACCGTGCTGTCCATCAACCCGGACGAGCTCTACGACGTCGTAGCGATCAACGCTTCGTCGATGTCCACCCAGCTCTCCGGCCTGCCGTTCTCCGGCCCGATCGGCGGCGTCCGCGTTGCCCTGATCGCCGACGAACACGGTTCGCAGTGGGTCGCCTTCCCGAAGCACTCCCAGCTCGAGAACGCCGTCTTCAACATGGTCGTTGCCGGCCGCGTCAAGGGCGACGACGTCGCCATCATGATGGTTGAAGCCGAAGCCACGGACAACTCCTGGAACCTCATCAAGGAACAGGGCGCCGCCGCCCCGACCGAAGAGGTCGTTTCGGAGGGCCTGGAGGCCGCCAAGCCGTTCATCAAGGCCCTTTGCGACGCCCAGTCCGACCTGGCAGCACGCGCCGCCAAGCCGACCGTCGAGTTCCCGGTCTTCCTGGACTACCAGGACGACGTCTACGCCGCCGTGGAGTCAGCTGCCGCCGAGAAGCTGGCCGCTGTTTTCCAGATCGCCGACAAGCAGGAACGCGACACCGCTTCCGACGAGCTCAAGAACGAGGTCACCTCATCCCTGGCCGGCCAGTTCGAAGGCCGCGAAAAGGAGCTGTCCGCAGCCTTCCGCTCCGTCACCAAGCACGTTGTGCGCCAGCGTATCCTCACGGACCAGATCCGCATCGACGGCCGTGGCCTGACGGACATCCGCCAGCTCACCGCCGAGGTTGAGGTTCTTCCCCGCGTCCACGGCTCGGCCATCTTCGAGCGCGGTGAAACCCAGATCATGGGCGTCACCACGCTGAACATGCTCAAGATGGAACAGCAGATCGACTCGCTTTCGCCCGTAACGCGCAAGCGCTACATGCACAACTACAACTTCCCGCCGTACTCCACCGGCGAGACCGGCCGGGTCGGTTCCCCGAAGCGCCGCGAAATCGGCCACGGCGCCCTCGCAGAGCGCGCCATTATGCCGGTGCTGCCGTCCCGCGAGGAATTCCCCTACGCCATCCGCCAGGTCTCTGAAGCCCTCAGCTCCAACGGTTCGACGTCGATGGGTTCCGTCTGCGCCTCGACGCTGTCCCTGCTCAACGCAGGCGTGCCGCTGAAGGCTGCTGTTGCCGGTATCGCCATGGGCCTGGTTTCCGACCAGGTTGACGGCCAGACCCGCTACGCCGCCCTTACCGACATCCTCGGCGCCGAAGATGCCTTCGGTGACATGGACTTCAAGGTTGCCGGTACTTCCGAGTTCGTTACGGCCATCCAGCTGGACACCAAGCTCGACGGCATCCCGGCCTCGGTGCTGGCCGCCGCCCTGAAGCAGGCCCGCGAAGCCCGCCTGCACATCCTGGACGTGCTGAACTCCGCAATCGACACCCCGGATGAGCTCTCCGAGTTCGCGCCGCGCGTCATCGCGGTCAAGATCCCGGTAGACAAGATCGGCGAGGTCATCGGCCCGAAGGGCAAGATGATCAACCAGATCCAGGAAGACACCGGCGCCGACATCTCGATCGAGGACGACGGAACTGTCTACATTGGCGCCACGAACGGCCCGTCTGCCGACGCAGCACGGTCCGCGATCAATGCCATTGCCAACCCGCAGATCCCGGAAATCGGCGAGCGCTACCTGGGCACGGTCGTCAAGACCACCACCTTCGGTGCTTTCGTTTCCCTGACCCCGGGCAAGGACGGTCTGCTGCACATCTCCGAGCTGCGCAAGATCGCCGGCGGCAAGCGCGTGGACAACGTTGATGACGTCGTCTCCGTCGGCCAGAAGATCCAGGTGGAAATCACCAAGATCGACGACCGTGGAAAGCTTTCGCTCTCGCCCGTTGTGGCTGACGAGGCCGGTGCCGGAAACGCTGACGACGCTGAGGTCTCCCTCGAGGCCGCAGAGTAGTCTTTCCAGACCCAAGTGGCGGGGCCGGTGGATTATCCACCGGCCCCGCTGCCGTTAACGGCGGCGTAGAACATCGCCGTCGCCGCCGTACCGTCCGGGCGATTTCCCGCTGGTACGATGGCAGGCAGATTTGGGATGTTTTTACTGAAAGGCTTTGATGACTGTCGTACCCCTGCCGCTTGAGCAGAACCAGCATGCTGACAGCCTGATCCACGGAGCCGACGGCGGATCCGAAGTGCGGCGGTCGGTCCTTCCCGGCGGTGTCCGTGTGCTGACCGAGGCGATGCCCGGACAGCGTTCTGCCACCATCGGATTCTGGGTTGGCGTGGGATCCCGCGACGAGGCGCCCGGGCAGCACGGCTCCACCCATTTCCTCGAACACCTCCTTTTCAAGGGCACCCAGCGGCGCACCGCCCTGGAGATCGCCTCGGCCTTCGATGAGGTCGGCGGGGAGTCCAACGCAGCCACGGCCAAGGAAAGCACCTGCTATTTTGCCCGCGTGCTGGACACCGACCTGCCGATGGCGATCGACGTCATCGCGGACATGATCACCGGTGCCGTGCTGGACCCGCAGGAGATGGAGCAGGAACGCGACGTTATCCTCGAAGAAATCGCGATGGACAGCGACGACCCGACCGACGTCGCCCACGAACACTTTGTCGCGGCCGTGCTGGGTACCCACGCGTTGGGCCGCCCAATCGGCGGTACCCCCGACGCCATCCGTGCCGTCGCCCGGGATTCCGTCTGGGACCACTACCGCCGCTATTACCGCCCGGATGAGCTTGTTATCACCGCCGCCGGGGGACTGGACCACAACGTCGTCTGCGGACTCGTTGTGGATGCCCTGCACTCCGCCGGCTGGAGCCTTGAGCCTGACGCCGCGCCGGTGCAGCGACGCTCCACCGACCGGGCCGCGATCACCGGCACCGCCGGACTGCACGTGGTCAAGCGTCCGGTGGAACAGGCCAACATCATCATGGGCTGCCCCAGCATCGTCGCCACCGACGACCGCCGCTTTGTGATGAGCGTGCTCAACGCCGTCCTGGGCGGCGGGATGTCCTCCAGGCTGTTCCAGGAAATCCGGGAGAAACGCGGCTTGGTGTACTCGACCTACTCCTTCGCCTCCTCCTACGCCGACGCCGGGTACTTCGGAATGTACGCCGGCTGCACCCCGTCCAAGGTCCGGCAGGTCGTTGAGCTGCTCGGCGCCGAACTGGACAAGCTCGCAGAAGGCGGGATCTCCGAGGAGGAACTCCGCAAGGCCGTGGGGCAGCTCTGTGGCGGAATCGTGCTGGCACTGGAAGACACCGGCTCACGGATGTCCCGGCTCGGCCGTGCCGAACTGGTCTCCGGCGAATACCAGGACATCGACGAGACCCTTCGCCAGATCAAGGCGGTGACCGCTGACGAGGTCCAGGTGCTCGCCCGCGAACTCGCGGCTGCGCCACGGACCCTCACGGTCGTTGGCCCCTTCGACGAAAACGAAACCTTCGGCCTCTAACCGGGCCGTGCCCGGCAGGGCGCCCGGGGCGCCCGAAACGTTCCCCGCGGATGCGTGCGGGCCGCGCGCCGGGGGAGTTGCCCCGGGAGCCTCGGGGCTGCGCCTCGGTTAGGAGGCGCAGCCCCGGCATATCCCCGCGTGGAGCCGCCGTTGCCCTAAGCCGGCCTGTGCCCGACGCTGAACTGCGCCCGATGCTGGCCTGTGGCCGACGCCGAACTGTGGCCGATGCTGGCCTGCGCCCGACGCTGGCCTGCGCCCGACGCCGGCCTGCGCCCGACGCCGGCCTGCGGCCGACGCCGAACTGTGGCCGACGCCGAACTGTGGCCGACGCCGAACTGTGGCCGACGCCGTTACGTTACAAAAGCCTTTTTTGAAATCCGTTGACACGCCCTGAGCTGCGCCCTAGATTAACTGTAATCTGAATCACCTTTCAGGTTCAGCGAATTTCCTGCTCAGATTCCCCGGATTCTCAACGAAAGGCATCCCGTGAAGGATACAAAGAAGTTCCTAATGGCCACCGTTTTGGCCGCCGGGCTGGCCCTCAGCGCCTGCGCGCCCACTGCCGGCACCGCAGCGCCGGCCGAATCGGGCAGCAGCCAGTCGGCCGAACCCGTCAACGTTGGCATTATCTACTCCAAAACCGGACCGCTCGCAGCCTATGGCGCCACCTACTATGAGGGCCTCCAAGCCGGCATCGACTACGCGACTGGCGGGACCGGAACGGTCAACGGCGCCAAGATCAACCTCAGCTACGCCGACGACGGCGGCGATCCGGACAAAGCCGTCACGGCGGCCAAAGACCTGATCGGCAAGGGCTACAAGATCATCGGCGGCACGGTCTCCTCGGGAATTGCGTTGAAACTGGCCGAGCAGGCGCAGCAGAACAAAGTCCTCTACATCGCCGGCCCCGCCGCCACGGATGCCCTCCAAGGCGTTAACAAATACACCTTCCGGTCCGGCCGGCAAAGTCTGCAGGATGTGGCCACAGCCGGCTCGTTCATCGATACCAAGGGCAAAAAGGTTGTGGTTTTCGCGCAGGACAACGCCTTCGGACAGGGCAACGTCGCCGCTGTCAAGGCCGTCCTCGGGGCCAAGGGGGCCACAGTGGAGCCGGTCCTTGTTCCGGAAGGCCAGGAGCTCACGCCGTTCGCTCGCCAGATCATCGATGCGAAGCCTGACATGGTCTTTGTTGCCTGGGCCGGGGCTACCTCCGGCACCATGTGGCAGACACTGAGCCAGCAGGGCGCATTCGACGCCGCACCGATCGTCACCGGCCTCGGCGACGCAGCGACCTTCGGCGCCTACGGCGAGGCGACCAGTAAAATCAGCTTCCTGAACCACTACTTCCCGGGGGCCGCGGGTACCGTCGTGGAGAAGAAGATGATCGCCGCCGTCGAAAAGGCGGGCCAAAAGGCCGACCTCTTCACCCCGGACGGCTTTGTTGCCGGCCAGATGATCGCCCAGGCCGTCAAGGAAGGCGGCGCCGACACCGACGCCATGGTTAAGGCGCTCGAAGGATTCAGTTTCGACGGGCCCAAGGGCAAGGAAACCGTCCGGGCTTCAGACCACGCACTGATCCAGGACATGTACCAGGTCAAGCTCGTCCAGGCGGGCGGTTCCTGGGCTCCTGAGCTGATCAAGGTCGTCCCGGGCGACACGGTCGCCCCGCCGGAAAAGAAGTAGTCCTTCGCGGCGCTGTGCAGCACGGTAACGCACAGCGCCGCACTGCGCCGCCACCACCGTGGCCGGCCCCAGCACAAGACGAAGGATCCGAATGAATTCCCCAGCCCTGCCCGCCTTGGCGGTCGACGGCCTCGGTCTGCAGATCGGCGGTGCGCGCATCCTCCAGGATGTGGGCTTCGCCATCGGCGCCGGCGAAATGGTCGGCGTGATCGGCCCCAACGGTGCCGGCAAGACCACGTTGTTCAACCTGATTTCCGGTGTCATGCGGCCCACGGCGGGCAGCATCACGCTGAACGGCAGGGAGATAACGGCCGCGCCCATCCACCGTCGGGCCAGGCCAGGGCAGGTCTGGGGCGGACCTTCCAGACCTCGAACCTGTTCCCCCGTCTCAGCGTGCTGGAAAACGTCCGGCTCGCCGCGCAGGCGAAACTGGGAGGCAGTTTCAGCGTGCTGCGATTTCCCGCAGCGTCCGACGAAGCGACCCGGATTGCGCGCGGGACCATCGGGGAAGTCGGGCTCACGAGCCAGCTCATGACGGCGGCCGGCGATCTCTCGCACGGCGAGAAGCGCAAGGTGGAGATCGCCGTGCTGCTGGCAACGGATCCCGCCGTCGTCCTCCTGGACGAACCGATGGCCGGGGTGGCATCGGGGGACGTCCCGGCGCTCACGGCCATCATCCGGGGATTGCACCGGGACCGGGGATGCACGGTGATGATGGTGGAGCACCACATGGACGTGGTCCTGGGCCTGGTAGACCGGGTGGCGGTGATGCACCATGGCAGCTTGCTCGCCCTGGACAGTCCGGAGGCCGTGATGTCCGACGCGACAGTGCAAAGTGCCTATCTTGGAGAACCCGTATGAGCACTGCAGCGGACCCCCGCCCGATTCTTAGCCTTCAGGGCCTCAGCGCCCACATCGCCGGGCAGCAGGTCGTGGAGGACGTCTCGTTCATCGTCCCGGCCACCGGCATCACCGCCCTGCTGGGGCGCAACGGGGTGGGGAAAACCAGCACCATCAAGGCCATCATTGGCCTGATCGACAGAACCGGGGCCGTTGAGCTCGACGGTGTACGGATCGAGAAGGAACCAACGTTCAAGATTGTCCGCAGCGGGGTGGGCTACGTTCCCGAGGACCGCGAAGTCTTCGCCAAACTCACCGTGGCAGAAAACCTCAGACTTGCCGAGCGGGACGCCGCACCCCGGCGCCAGCTCGTCGAGGAGCTCTTCCCGGACCTGTTGGCCCGGTCCGCGCAAATGGCAGGAACCCTCTCCGGCGGCCAGCAGCAAATGGTCTCACTGGCGCGCGCGCTGCTGAATACCAACAAGATCCTGCTGGTGGATGAACCCACCAAGGGCCTGGCTCCGAAAATTGTCTCGGAGGTTGCCGAGACGCTCGCCGAGGCCGCCAGGACCGTGCCCATCCTGCTGGTCGAGCAGAACCTGCACGTCGTCCGCCAACTCGCCGAGGGTGCCGTCGTCCTCTCCGGCGGCAGGGTGGTCCACACCGGCCGGGCCCTGGAATTCCTCGACGACGCCGAGCTAACCCAGCGCCTCCTGGGGGTCTCCGCTGAGGGCCCCGCGCGGGACCATACCGTGAGGGGGACCGCCCTGTGAGTACCGTTGTCCTCTTGCTCTTCACCGGCCTGGGCCTGGGTGCCCTGTACTTCCTCGTGGCCGCCGGACTGTCTCTGATTTACGGGCTGATGGGAGTGCTCAACTTCGCGCACGGGGCCTTCCTTACCCTTGGAGCCTTCGCCGGCTGGGAAATCGCCCGGCGGACCGGCTCCGATAGCTGGGGAACATTCCTGCTTTCGCTCCTGGCCGGCGCGGCTGCCGCTGCCGCCTTCGCCGCTTTCACCGAGTTTGTCCTGATCCGCAGGCTCTACCAGCGGCACATCGAGCAGGTCCTCATTACGGTGGGCCTGTCCCTCGCGGCCGTCGCCCTCTTTGACGGAATCTGGGGCACCGATCCGGTGTTCATCCAGGGACCTGCGTGGTTCAAGGAAACCACCGAGGTCCTCGGCGCCCGGGTACCCAACGATCGCTTTGTTTGCATCGTCGCCGCCGTCCTGGTGCTGCTGGCCATGGTGTTCTTCCTGAAAAACACCCGCTACGGCATGATCATCCGCGCCGGCGTCGAGAACCGTTCCATGGTGACGGCCCTTGGCATCGATGTCCGGAAGGCCTTTACCCTCGTCTTTACGATCGGCGGAGCCGCGGCGGGACTCGGCGGGGTCCTGGCCTCGCACTACTTTGGCTACGTCTCACCGATGCTGGGCGGCTCGCTGCTGATCTTCGCATTCATCGTCACAGTGATCGGCGGACTGGGTTCGCTGACCGGCGCAGCCATCGCTGCCGTCGCTGTCGCCGTACTGCAACAGTTCGCCAACTTTTATCTCGGCGGCACCGGCGACTTCGTTGTGGTGCTCGCCCTGGCGTTGGTCCTGCTGTTCCGTCCATCCGGCCTGCTCGGGAGAACCTCATGACCACTGATACTGACGCCGCCGGCACCAACGCCGGAAACATCCAGAGCACTGGCAACAGCACCCGCGAGCACGCTGGCGGCGCCCTCCGGGCAACCCCCGGCGGCGGCCGGGGACTCCCAACCCGCCGAAGGATCGCCGGCCTGGCCGCCGGGGCCGCCGGGATCGTGTTCCTGTTCCTGCTGCCGCTGCTCAATCTGTCCCTGCCGGGAGTGTTGCCCGGGCCGACGTACACGCCCGGTTCCCTGCAGTTGCTCGCGATGTGTATGTTGATGGCTGCCGCAGCCCTGACCTACCATTTGCTGCTCGGTGTCGCCGGACTGTTGTCCTTTGGCCATGCGTTGTATTTCGGGGCCGGCGTCTACGGCCTGGCGATCATCCTGCAAAACCTGGACATCCCGCTGGTGCCTGCAATGGGACTGACCCTGCTGATTGTCATTGTGTTGGCCCATGTGGTGGGCAGCATCAGCTTGCGGGTCAACGGCATCCCCTTCGCCATGGTCACGCTCGCGTTCGCCCAGGCCGGCTCGGTCATAGTAGGACGCAACCCGGACGGCACCACCGGCGGAGATGAAGGCCTGACGCTGCGCACCGACAACCTGCCGGACTTCCTTGTCGGAGTGGTCAATACACGCAACCTCTACTGGCTGGCCCTGGTGGTGCTGGTGGCTGTCTTCGTCGTGGTGACCTGGGTACAGTCCTCCCGCGCCGGGCACGTCGCCGCCGCAGTGCGCGAGAACGAGCTGCGCGTCCGCGTCCTGGGCCTGCAGCCGTACCTCGTCAAGCTGCTCATCTTTGTGGTCTCCGCCGTCCTGGTCAGCATCATCGGTATGGTGTTCCTGCTGCTCCAGAGCGGCGCCGTGCCGCGGGCCATGTCCGCGGACCTGACCATCACGTTGTTGGTGATGGTGGTCCTGGGCGGCGTCGGTTCACGCTGGGGTGCCGTGATCGGTGGAGTCTTCTACACCATCCTGGACCAGCGCCTCACGACGCTGGCAAACTCCGATGCAATCAATGCCTTGCCGGACATCCTTCGGGTACCGCTGTCGGAACCCCTGTTCATCCTGGGCACCTTGTTTATCCTCGTGGTGCTGTTCCTGCCAGGCGGCTTGACGGGCACCGCACAGCGGCTGGCCGGCCGCCGCAACCCAAGCAGGGGGCCCGGCAAGGGAAATGAAGGTGCCGGGCCCCCCGGCACGGGCCGCCAACAGAGGGCGGCGTCCCGCGAGATCCTGGAGGAATCCGAATGATACCCGTCGACGGGCTGCACACCCTGGGCCGCTGGACCACTGACCGCAGCCTTTCCACCCCCCTGCGGATCGCCGTTGACGACCGCGGCTGCACGCTGAGCTACGGCGAACTGGAGCGTCGGGCTGCCGGACTCGCCGCTGCCTTGAAGGTCGCCGGCTACGTCACCGGGGACCGGGTCGCGACCCTGACGGGCAATAGCTCAGACCACGTTGTGGTGTTTTTCGCCTGCGCCAAGGCGGGCCTGGTCCTCGTCCCGCTGTCCTGGCGGCTCTCAGCCAGGGAGCTCGCCGCGCAGCTGGAGCTCGCCGAGCCGCAGCTGCTGCTTGTCGAGGACGAACTGGACTCCCTCGCCGCGGGGGCCTGCACCTTGTTGGCGCACCGGCCGCGGACCGCCGCGCTGGGCCCCGGCGGCATTGAAAAGTCGGTGCCACCACCGTCCCGGCCGCTGATTGTGTCCGGTCCGGGCGCCGGCGGGCCCGGGATCAACCGGGAAGTGCGCGACGACGATCCCCTCCTGATGGTCTTCACGTCCGGAACCGAGGGCGCCAGCAAGGCCGCCGTGCTGACCCACGCCAACTGCTTCTGGACCAATCTGTCCCTGTCCCGAACGCTGGATCTTGGCAGCACCGACGTCGTGCTGGCCGTGCTGCCGCAGTTCCACGTGGGGGGCTGGAACATCCAGCCCCTGCTGGCCTGGTGGACGGGGGCAACCGTGGTTCTCGAACGCGGCTTCGAACCTGGCAGGGTCCTGCAGCTGATCACGGAGCGGCGCGTTACCATGCTCATGGGTGTCCCTACCCAGTACCTGATGCTCGCCGAGCATCCGGACTTCGCGTCCGCCGGGTTGGCCAGCCTCCGGCACGCCGTGGTGGGCGGGGCACCCATGCCGGCACCGCTGCTGCGGATCTGGCACCGCAGGGGAGTGGCCCTGAGCCAGGGCTACGGACTCACGGAAGCGTCACCGAATGTCCTTTGCCTTGCCAACGAGGACGCCGCCCGGATGGTGGGGTCATCGGGCAAACCGTACCCGCATGTCGCCGTCGCCGTGGCCGACCCGGTGACGGGGGACATCCTGGACGGCGCCGCCACCGGCGAACTCCTGGTGGGCGGCCCCGGGGTCTTTGCCGGCTACTTCCGCGACCCGGCCGCTACTGCGGCCGTCCTGGCCGGCGGCTGGCTTCGCACCGGTGACCTCGTGGAGCGCGACGCCGAGGGATACATCAAAGTCGTGGACCGGCTCAAGGACATCTACATTTCAGGGGGCGAAAACGTGGCCCCGGCTGAGGTCGAGGCGGTACTGCTGGACCATCCGGCAGTGGCGCAGGCCGCCGTCGTTGGCGTCGACGACGAGCGCTGG
Source organism: Arthrobacter sp. EM1 (assembly GCF_029964055.1). Taxonomy (NCBI): domain Bacteria; kingdom Bacillati; phylum Actinomycetota; class Actinomycetes; order Micrococcales; family Micrococcaceae; genus Arthrobacter; species Arthrobacter sp. EM1. The sequence goes on from NZ_CP124836.1 coordinate 962,641, forward strand.
GGCGAAACCGGTGTGGCTTTTGTAGTGATCCGCCCCGGCCTTGCCACCGATGATCAGGACCTCCTTGAGCACTGCGCTGCCCGGCTGGCCCACTTCAAAGTTCCGGCACGGATCGTCACTGTTGCCGCATTGCCCCGCACTGCCTTGAACAAGGTGCTGCGCGGCCGGCTGCGGCAGCAGCTGGGCGGGGACGGGCCGGCGGCACAACCGGACAACAGGGGCGCCTTCCTGCCCGCGGACGGGAGTCAACGATGAGCGCCGCGCCGCGCACCGCGAGGGGTACCCGCACCCGGGCCAAACTGCTGCAGGCTGCCGAAACGGTCTTCGCTTCGGTGGGCTACCACGAGGCCTCTATTGTAAAAATCACCGAGGAGGCAGGCGTCGGACTCGGCACGTTCTACCTCTACTTCGAGGGCAAACAAGCCATTTTCGATGAGGTCGTTGAGGACCTGAACCGGCGGGTACGGCACGCCATGGCGGAGGCCGCCGGATCCGCCGGCACCCGTCTCGCAGCCGAACGCGCCGGGTTCCGGGCCTTCTTCAAATTCACCGCAGAACATCCCGCGCTGTACCGCATCATTCGGCAGGCCGAGTTCGTCTCGCCCGGGGCGCTGCGCCTGCACTACACCCGGATCGTCAATGGCTACATCGAAGGGCTTAAAGCCGCGCAGCTCAGCGGCGAAGTCCGGGACATGGACCCCACGGTCGCGGCGTGGGCCCTCATGGGCATCGGCGAACTTATCGGCATGCGCTGGGTGCTGTGGGACGAGGAAGGCACCGAGCCGGCGCACGGTGCCCGGCCTGATGTCCCGGAGGAAGTCTTTGAGCAAATGATGCAGTTCATCGAACGTGCCCTCGCACCGACGCCGGGTCCAACTCCCGGCCCCGCCACCAAACCGATACAGGCTCCGGAAAGGACAGTCCCATGAACGAGGCCACTGCTGACCCCGGCTACCGGACCATCGAGGTTGAGGTCCGTGGCGGAACCCTGCACACCGCCCTCTGGGGACCCGCGGACGCTGCTGCCCCGACCATCCTGGCGGTGCACGGTGTTACGGCGTCCCACAAGGCCTGGCTGGCGTTGTCCCGGGCGCTGCCGGACGTCAGGATCATTGCCCCGGACCTGCGGGGCCGGGGCCGGAGCAACGGGCTGCCTGCTCCCTACGGGATGCCGTCCCACGCAGGGGACCTCGCGGCCGTGCTGACCGCACTCAGCACCGGGCCCGTGGTGGTTGTTGGCCATTCGATGGGAGGTTTCGCCGCCGTGGTGATGGCGAACCTGTTTCCGGCGCTGGTGCGGTCCCTGGTGCTGGTCGACGGCGGGCTGCCGCTCCAGGTGCCGGCGCAGCTCAGCGACGAAGAAATCGTCGCTGCGGTGCTGGGTCCGGCGGCCGAGCGCTTGAACGCAGCCTTCCCCAGCAAGGAGGCCTATCGCGGCTTTTGGCGGCAGCATCCGGCCTTCAGTGCGGACTGGAACCCGCTCGTGGAGGAATACGTCGATTACGACCTCACCGGCGAGGCACCGCAGCTCCGGCCGGCCACCCGGTACCAGGCGATGGCGGACGACACCGCCGAACTGCACCGGGGCGCTTCACTGCTAAAGGCCCTGGCTGAGCTCGCGGTCGAAACCATTGCGTTGCGGGCCCCGCGGGGGTTGCTCAATGAAGCCGGCGGCCTTTACGCGCCCGGCTACCTGAATACCTGGGCGGACAAGCTGCCTTCCCTGTCCGTCCGCGAAGTCCCCGACGTTAACCACTACACGATTATTATGGGCGGGGCCGGCGCAGCCGCCGTCGCGGACACCGTGCGTTCGGCGCTGGCGGCTCCTTAGCCGCCGGCGAAGGGCGGCAACACATCAACGACGTCGTCCGGCTGCAGCACCACCGCACGGTTCCGCACCGCCACCTCGTTGCGCAGGAAGCTGCTTCGTGACAGTAAACGCGCCAGCGGCGGGGTCCCGGCCGGGGGTTCCGGGCGTTCGACGGCGAGGATCGCATCCAGCAACGCGGCGAGCGTGGCGTCCGCGGGCAGGTCGAAGAGTTCACTGTCGACGCCGGCGGCAGCGCGCGCGGCAGCGAAGTAACGTACATTCACAGGTGGTTCAGCCTCCGATGGCGCTCATGCTGCGGTCCGGCTGGACGAAGTCCGGGGCGTCCAGCCCGACGTGGTCCATACCGTGGGCCTTGGGCTTGATCCACATGGCATCCTGCCAGCGCTCGGCGAGTTGTTCGTCGCTGGCGCCCTGGCGAAGCAGGTCCAGCAGATCCACTTCCTCACGGGAAAACAGGCAGCTCATAATCTTGCCCTCCGCTGTGATGCGGGTGCGGCGGCAGTCCGCGCAAAACGGCTCGGTCACGGAGGCGATGATCCCGACGGTTCCAAGTACGGGGCCGGTCGCCTCGGCGGTGCCGGGAACCCGCGCCCGGACTTCGAAGCGTTCCGCGGGGGCGCCGTCGCGGTCCCGCGGATCGGCGCTCAGGACGTAATCAACGGAGAGCAAATCGCGGATTTCCGCGGCCGTGATCATGTTCCTGCGGGTCCAGCCGTGGTCCGCGTCGAGCGGCATTTGCTCGATGAAACGCAGTTCGTAGCCGCGGTCCAGGGCCCATGCCAGCAGCGCGGGGGACTCGGCGTCGTTGATGCCGCGCATCAGCACTGCATTGAGTTTTACGGGACCCAAGCCAGCGGCCCAGGCGGCGTCCACGCCGGCCAGGACCTTGTTCAGGACGGGGCGCCGGGTCAGTTGGGTAAACGTTTCCTCATGCAGCGAATCCAGTGAGACGTTGATCCGGGACAGCCCCGCCGCCTTCAACCCGGCGGCTTTTTTGTCCAGCCCGACGGCGTTTGTGGTCATCGAGATGGGAAGGTCCGGGTGTGCCTGCCGGAGGGCTGAAATGATATCCAGCAGGTCCGCCCGGACCAGCGGTTCGCCGCCGGTGAGCCGCAGTTCACGCACCCCCAGCATGTCGACGCCGATCCTGACGATCCGGACAATCTCCGCCGCGGACATCACTGCCTGCTTGGAGAGCCACTGAAGGCCCTCGGCCGGCATGCAGTAGGTGCAGCGCAGATTGCACTTGTCCGTCAGGGAGAGCCGCATATCGGTGGCACGTCGGCCGTAGCGGTCGAGGAGGCCCGCGGGCATTCCGGCCGGGCGTGCGGTGGGCTGCGTCGCAGAAATTCCCTCGCCGGATGCGTCATCCGCGCGGGGCTGGGGCATGCCTAGCTGAACACTCATAGGATCAGGCTACGCCAACCCGACGCCGGCAACACTCCGGTCCGGTCCGGATTCCGCTGCCGGCGTTCCGCCGCCCGTTCCGTGGTCCGTACCGTCGTCCACCCGGCGCTGTCGGGCGGCACAAAACCTATGATGGAGGGGTGAACACGACCCCTAACCGTCAACCAGCGGCGCCTGCGCCCACCCCGGGCCCCGGCGGGCGCACCGAGGTGCCGGCTGTCCCCAGGCCGCGAAGTCCGGCCCGGCACACGGGCGGCTGGGCTGCAGCGGCCGGAATCACGGCCGTCGGGACGGGCCTTGCCCTGGGGGAGCTCACTGCCGGATTCGTGAGTCCTTCCCTTTCCCCGGTGACAGCTGTGGGCGGGGCCGTGATCGATGCTGTCCCGCCGGGAGTCAAGGACTGGGCTGTTTCGCTCTTCGGGACGGCGGACAAGGTAGCCCTGCTCGGTGGCATGGCGCTGCTGATCGCCGGACTGGCAGCCCTGTCCGGAGTCGTCGAAGCGCGCCGGCGCTTCGCCGGGGTTGCCCTGATTGCCGTCTTCGGCGCAGTGGGGCTGGTGGCAGTACTTGGCCGGGCCGAACTGACGTTGAACGCGGTCCCGGTCCCGTTGCTCGCCGCCATCGTGGGGATGATTGCGCTGCGGTGGCTGGTCCGGCGGCTGGGCGAATGGCACAGCCGTGCCCTACGGGCGCCCGCGGATTCCGCCCCGGGCACCACCGCCCCGGCGGCTGCTCCGGGCACCGCCGCCCCCGCCCCGGCGCCTGCTCCGGGCACCACCGCCCCCGGCACCGCCGCTTCCGCCTCCGCTCCGGCGCCTGCTCCGGCCCGGCGTCGATTCTTCCAGGCGCTCGGCGGAACGGCCGCTGCCGCCCTCATCGCGGGGGTGCTGGCTTCAACAATCCGCGGGGCAGCCGCAGCCGTGAGTGAACTGCGCAGCAAGCTGGTGCTTCCCGGACCATCGGCACCGGCCCCGCCGGTCCCGGCCGGCGCTGAACTCGGGCTGGAGGGCGCGGTGCCGCTGGTGACGCCGAACAAGGACTTTTACCGGATTGACACCGCGTTGCGCGTCCCGGTGGTGAACCCGGAGCAGTGGACCCTCAAAGTCATCGGCCTGGTGGAGCAGGAGATCTCCCTGGACTTTGCCGCCCTGCTGGCCAAACCCTTGATCGAACGGCACGTCACCATCGCCTGTGTCTCCAATGCGGTGGGCGGGGACCTGATCGGCAATGCCCGGTGGCTGGGTTGGCCGGTCAGGGAACTACTGGCACTGGCCCGCCCGAAGGACGGCGCGGACATGGTGCTGTCCCGCAGCGCGGACGGCTGGACGGCCGGCACCCCGCTGGAGGCGCTGACGGATGACCGTGACGCACTCCTGGCGGTTGGTATGAACGGCGACCCGCTGCCGCTCGAGCACGGCTTCCCGGTCCGAATGATCGTCCCGGGCCTTTACGGCTACGTTTCGGCGACCAAGTGGGTCACAGAGCTTAAGGTGACGCGCTTCGCGGATGACGCCGGATACTGGACGCCCCGCGGCTGGAGCGAGCGAGGGCCGGTTAAAACCTCCTCCCGGATCGACGTGCCGCGGCAGGCCCGGTCGGTCCAGGCCGGGACGGTGGCCTTCGGCGGCGTCGCGTGGGCCCAGCACACCGGGATTGGCCGGGTCGAGCTCAGGGTCAACCGCGGCACCTGGCAGCCGGCGCAGCTGGCCCCCGGGATCTCCCGCGACACGTGGTACCAGTGGAAACTCGAACTGCAGCTGAGCCCCGGCCAGTACGAGGTCCAGGTCCGCGCCACGGACCTCAACGGCGTCGCGCAGGTGGAAGAGCGCGCGCCCGTGGCGCCCAGCGGTGCTACCGGCTTTCACACGGTTAGAGTTGATGTGAAGTCCTAGCGGGCCGGGCCAAACACGCCAGGGCCACGGAGCCGGGCCGGCGACTCAGGTCAATGGCCCACGACGAGGGGTCACGAACGAATGCACAGCACCCAGGCACGGCACGTCACCGTGGCAGCGCACCGCGAATCGGTCCGCCGGCTGTTGGCCCCGCTCCGCACCCCGGACCGGATCGAGATGCTCCCGCTCCTGGCGGCACTGGGCCGCGGACTCGCTGCGGACGTCGTGGCTCCGCTGGACCTGCCGCCATTTGCGAATTCGCAGATGGACGGCTTTGCCATCCGGAGTGCTGACGTACCCGACGGCGGCACCGAACTGACCGTTGTGGCCCCCGTCGCGGCCGGCGCGGCGCCCCCTGAACTGGCTGCCGGGACTGCCGCGCCGATCATGACCGGAGCCATGCTGCCAGCCGGCGCCGACGCCGTCGTCCCGATCGAGCAGGCGGACCCCGCGGCTTTCCCCCTCCCGGGAGTGCCGGCCACGGTCCGCCTTCCCGCCGCCCCGGCACGAAACTTCGTCCGCGACGCCGGCAGCGACATCCGCACCGGTGAGCTGGCTCTCACCGCTGGAACGTGCCTCGGACCCGGTCAGCTGGGGCTGCTGGCCGCGCTGGGATACACCGAGGTAGCCGTCTACCAAGCCCTGCGGGTCCTCCTGGTCACCACCGGGGACGAGGTTGTGGAGCCGGGACGGCCGCTGGGCGCCGGCAAGATCTACGACTCCAACGCCACCTTGCTCGAGGCATCCATGCGCCAGGCCGGCCTCGACGTCACCCGGACCGGGGTTTCGACCGACCGTCCGGAGGAGCTCGCCGCCCTGCTGGGCCTGCACCTGGCGGACATTGACCTGATTGTTACTACCGGCGGCGTCAGCAAAGGCGCGTATGAAGTGGTCCGGCAGGCGATGGAGGGTCATCGCGTCGACTTCTTCGGCGTCGCGATGCAGCCCGGCGGCCCGCAGGGAATCGGAACCTTCGAAGGAGTGCCAGTGCTGGGCTTCCCGGGGAACCCGGTGAGCTGCCTCGTGTCCTTCGAAATGTTCCTGCGGCCGGCGCTCGGGGACCTCTTCGGTTCGCCCGCCCCGCGGCCGGCAGTCAAGGCCCGCCTGGCCGGGGCGCTCACGTCACCGGCAGGCAAACACCAGGTGCGGCGCGGCACGGTCCTTCCCGACGGCACCGTCAGGCTTGAAGGCGGGTCCGGTTCGCACCTCGTCAGTGCGCTGGCGCACTCCAACGCCCTGATCCAGGTGCCCGAAGGTACCGCTGCGCTCGCTGCGGGCGCCGAGGTGGAAGTATGGATGCTGTGAATGAAGAGAACCCTCCAAAGAAGACCCCCGCAGGGATGACCCCCGCACCGGAGGGCCCGGGCCTGACCCACCTGCGGCAGGATGGCACGGCCCAGATGGTGGACGTGTCCAACAAGGCCGAAAGCACCCGCGAGGCCACCGCCACCGCCACAGTCCGCAGCACGGAGGAGGTCCTGGCGCTCCTCGGCAGCGGAGACCTGCCCAAAGGCGATGCCCTGGCTGTCGCCCGGGTCGCCGGCATCCTGGCCGCCAAGAAAACCCCGGACTTAATCCCGCTTTGCCACCCGCTGCCGATCGCCAAGGTCACCGTCGACTTTGAACTCGGCGCCGACTCGGTCACCGTGTTCGCCACGGTTAAGACCCGCGGGGTCACCGGCGTCGAAATGGAAGCGCTGACCGCAGCCTCCGTCGCCGCCCTCAGCGTGTACGACATGATCAAGGCAGTAGACAAGCACGCGGTCCTGACCGATATCAAGGTGCTGGCCAAAAGCGGCGGCAAGAGCGGGGACTGGAGACTGTGAGCATGCCTGAACCACACCGCCACGGTGAAGCGAGCGGGCGTAAGGCCGGCGTTGTTATTGCTTCGACCCGGGCCGCGGCCGGGGTCTATAAGGACCTGACCGGGCCCGTCATCATCGATTGGCTAACCGAACACGGCTTTGAACCCTACCCGGCCCTCGTGGTCCCGGACGGAGACGCGGTGGGCGGTGCCCTGCGCGCGCTCCTGAGCCAGGCTCCGGCCGTTATCATCACCAGCGGCGGCACCGGGCTGAGCCCCACAGACGCTACCCCGGAACAGACCCTGCCACTGTTGGACCGGGAGATCCCGGGCATCATGGAAGGCATCCGCAGCGCCGGATCTGCCAAGACCCCGACGGCGATGCTCAGCCGGGGCCACGCAGGCGCGGCCGGCCAGACCTTCATTATTAATCTCCCCGGTTCCCCCAAAGGCGTGATGGACGGCCTCAGCGTGCTCGATCCGATCCTGGGACACCTTTGCGACCAGCTGGAGGGCACCCATGGGCACTGAGCCACGCTTCGAAGTCATCAACGCGGTGCTTAGCGCCGACGCCATCTCGGTGGACCAGGCCATCGCCGCCGTCGAGTCCGACACCGTAGGTGCTGTGGTCAGCTTCAGCGGCGTGGTTAGGAACCACGACGGCGGCAAACCCGTCCAGCGCCTGAGCTACAGCGCCCACCCGACAGCGCACCAGGTGATGGCCGACGTCGTCGCGCAACTTGTCGCCGAACAGTCAGCCGCCGGACATCCCGGCAGTTCCGCGGACGTGCCTGCCCATCCTGTCCGGATCTGGGCGGCACACCGGATCGGGATGTTGGAGATCGGCGACCCCGCGCTGGTCTGTGCCGTCGCTGCGGCGCACCGCGGCCAGGCTTTCGCCGTCTGCTCGGAACTTGTGGACCGGATCAAGGCCCAGGTCCCGATCTGGAAGGAACAGTTCTTTGCCGACGGCACGGTCGAGTGGGTCGGCGCAGGGGAGTAGGCCCGCTGCCCGGCGGTAGGGTTGATGGCATGACCGAACAACTCGCAGTCGCCGTGCTGGGCGCGAACGGGCGCATGGGCGCCGAGGCGGTGCGGGCCATCGAGGCCGCCGCGGACCTGAAGCTTGTGGCCGCGCTGGGCCGGAACGATCCCCTGGAGACCCTCAGCGGCGCCGGAGCCCGGATCGTGGTGGACCTGACGGTCCCCGCAAGCACGGAAGCGAACGTCACCTACGCCGTTGAACACGGCATCCACGCTGTGGTGGGGACAACAGGCTGGGACGCGGCGCGACTGGCCCGGCTCGAGCAGCTCCTCGCCGGCCGGTCCGGTGTCGGGGTCCTGATCGCACCGAACTTCGCGCTCGGCTCGGTCCTCGCCTCCGCGTTTGCGGCCAAGGCCTCGCGCTACTTCGAATCCGTCGAAATCGTCGAACTGCACCACCCGGACAAGGTGGATGCCCCGTCCGGAACCGCCGTGCGCACCGCGCAGCTGATCTCCGCCGAGCGTGCAGACGCAGGCCTGCCCGCCAGCCCCGACGCCACCACCACCGGCCTGCCCGGCGCGCGCGGCTGCGACGTCGACGGAGTCCGCGTCCACAGTGTCCGGCTCCGGGGCCTCGTGGCACATCAGGAAGTCCTGCTTGGCGGGCCGGGTGAGCAGCTGACCTTCCGGCACGATTCCTTCGACCGGTCCTCTTTTATGCCCGGTGTGCTGCTGGGTGTGCGCAGCGTGGCCGCGAATCCGGGCCTCACCGTGGGCCTCGACGGCTACCTGGACCTGGGGCTCTGAGCGCTATGGCCAATGTCCTCACGCTCGTCAAAGCCAACCGCACCAAGATCTGGGTGGGTGCCGTGACGCTCCTGCTGGTCTTCTACCTGGTGGTGTCCTTCCAGCGCTCGGTGTTGCTGATGACGGACGCCAACCCGATGGCCAAGGCGATTGGGGCCGCCTACCTGGTCCTGCCGGTTATCGGAGCCTGGGCCCTTGCCCGGGAGCTGCTCTTCGGCGCCCGGACCGAACGGTTGGCGAAAATCCTCGAGGCCGAGGGCGGCCTGCCGGAAGACAACCTGCCGCGCACCCCGGCGGGGCGGATCATCCGCGATGCGGCGGACCGTGAATTCGAAAAGTACCGCGCCGAAGCGGAGGCTGCGCCGGCAGACTGGCGCTCCTGGTTCCGGCTCAGTTGCGCCTATGACGCCGCGGGAGACCGGAAACGGGCGCGCTCCTCGATGCGCGACGCACTCCGGCTGTATCGTGGCGGCAACGGCAACGGCAACGGCAACGGCAACGGCAACGGCAGGGCCTGAAACCCGGTCAGCGGAGGCGGGCCGGCTGGAAGCGGCCGAGCTGGTTGGCGGCATGAGCCACCCACTCCAGCGGACCCCGCCAGGCCAGGGCCGCGACGATTCCGCCAACAACCAGGGCTGCCCCGGCCTGCGCCCAGTACACGCCCTCGACCGTCCACCCCGCCGGTAGGGTCTGGCCGTACAACGCGGCCATCACGCACAGGTGGGCCGTGTAGAGACTCAGTGTCATGGCACCGGCACCCCGCAACGCAAGCAGCAGATCCACCCCGGTGCGCACGACCAGCCGGCCAAGCAACAGGCAGACTCCAACGACTGCGGCCGCCACCCCCGAGGTGTGCAGCAGATCCAGGGTGCTGCCCGAATGGGGTGCGCTGGAGGCGAGCCACCAGGCGGAGCCGGTTTGGTCCACGCCGGCCAGGTTGACCTGCAGGAGGCTCTCCAGCGGATAGGACGGATTCAGCAGGGACGCCTGCAGCGCCGCCCGGCCGCCCCAGTCCTCCATCAGCACCACGCCGAGCCACTTGGCTGCGACCGCCACCAGGGTTCCGGCTGCCAGCAGCAGGACCGGGACCAACGCCGTGGTCAGCGCCAGGCGGCCGATCGCGAGTCCGATCAGCAGGTAGGTGATCCACTGCAGCACCGGGTAATAGCCGGTGAAAAAAAGGTCCCCCAACAGCACGGCGGGGGTGGACAGGTCCCCCCACTCCGGGTTGTGGCCCAGCTGCAGCCGAGGCATCGCGGTGAGCAGCCACGGCCGCAACAGGAAAGCGAGCGCCGGGGTCACGAGCACCCAGCCGGCGGCAAGAACCAGCAGGCGTCTGACGTCCAGGCCGAGGAACGGCAGCACGCACAGGAACAGCACGGCGTAGTGGACCAGGATGATGGCTATATTAACCTCCAGTCCGCCGATGGAGAGCCCGACTGCGGCGACCACCAGGGCGCGCAGGGCGATTCCCCGCCGAGCCGCCCACAGTTGCGGACCCTGGAAGGGATGCTGTTTACCGGTTGAGAGGGCAAGCCCGATCCCCGCAAGGACCGCGAACAGTGCCGAGGCGCGCCCGGAAAACACCAAGCCCACCCAGGTGGGTGTGAGTTGGGCATCGGCTTCGAAGATGGGAAGAATATGGGTGGCCATCATGCCCAGGAGAGCCAGTCCGCGGGCGGCATCAATGCCTGGGAGGCGGGTTCCGGACTTACCGCCGGTACCCCTGGAACTGTTCCTGCCCCTGCCCCGTGCCGTCCCGGGTGGGGAAGCCATTCCGCGCGGCGTCATGCTTTGATCGTCTCATACTGCCGGTGCGGGGCCGGTCGAAAAGCCGCGCGGCCGGGGAGCCCTTGAATTCGAATATATGTTCGAATAGCATGGGGGCATGAACAACACTCCAGAGTCCGCAGCCCCGGGATCCACCCGAGCAGGTCAGTGCGGCCCGGACGCGGCGTCCGGGGTCCTCAAAGCGATGAGTCCCGGCGTCGTGGATTTCCTCTTCCGGCAATTGATCGCCGGCGAATCGGCAGAGGATGTCCAGTGGCACCGGGAAGGCACCGCCCTCGCCGCGCAGGCCCCGGGGGCGGAACTAGCCCGCCGGCTGGCCGAGACCGACCTCGAATCCCTGACCCCGGCGGAGCTATTCCACTATGTCCGGGCGGCCCAGCGCCTCGCGGTGTGGGCCGAGTCCCTGCGGGAAAGTGCGGTCGGCCGCTACTGCGCCACCCCGCCGGGCGGTGCTGGCACGGCCGCCTGAGAGTCCTTTGCCGCCGCAGCCGCGGCGTCTCCGGCCGGTTCCCGCACGGGTTTTGGGGCCGGCTTTGATCTTCATCACGTCGCGGCCATTGTCATATCATGCCGGGGACAGGGTAACGTTTTTCGTATGGCTGACTCTCGCGCTCGTTCTCGTATGTTCGGATCCCTCGTAACCGCCATGGTCACGCCTTTCACTTCCGCCGGCGAGGTCGACTACGAGCTGAACGCGGAACTGGCCAACAAGCTCGTCGATGACGGCCACGATGCGCTGGTCATCTCCGGCACAACGGGGGAGACCTCGACACTGGAAGACGACGAGAAGGAAAAGCTCTTCCGGGTTATCGTCGAGGCCGTAGGGGACCGCGCCAAGGTCATCGCCGGAACCGGCACCAACCACACCTCGCATTCGATCGAGATGGCCAAGCGCGCCGCCAAGGCCGGCGCCCACGGCCAGCTGATCGTCACCCCGTACTACAACAAGCCAAGCCAGGCCGGCATCCAGGCCCACATCGAAGCCGTCGCCAACGCCGCCGATCTTCCGGTGATGGTCTATGACATCCCGGGCCGCGCGGGCGTCCCGATCCTTCCGGAAACCATGATCCGGCTCGCGGACCACCCCAACATCGTTGCGCTCAAGGACGCCAAGGCCGACTTTGCCGCCGTCACCCGGGTCCTCGCGAACACCGACCTTGACGTCTATTCCGGCGATGACGGGCTCACGCTGCCCTGGATGGCAGCCGGAGCTGCCGGACTCGTCAGTGTCACCGCGCACGTCGCAACGCGGCAGTTCCGCGCCATGATCGATGCCGCACTTGCGGGCGACTTCGCCGCCGCCCGCACCATACATTTCGAACTGGACCCTGTGGTCCGTGCAGTGATGACCCATATCCAGGGTGCTGTTGCTGCGAAGCAAGTTCTTAAGTGGCAGGGAGTCCTGCCCAACTCGGTTGTCCGTTTGCCCCTCGTGGAGCCGGACGAAGCTGAGATCGAATCCATCCGCGAGGACTTGGCGGAAGCCGGAATGCTCTTTTCCTGATCAGGTGTTTGTTTCTGATAAGTAAAGACCATTCCGGTAACCGCCTGGAAAGTAGTGCATTATGACCCAAACCGCCCTTCCCGGCCTTGTTACGCCGCCGAAACTGCTCAAGGACACCCTGCGGATCGTTCCGCTCGGCGGCCTCGGGGAGATTGGCCGCAACATGACAGTCTTCGAAATCGACGGAAAGCTGCTGATTGTCGACTGCGGCGTCCTCTTTCCTGAGGAAACCCAGCCCGGCGTGGACCTGATCCTGCCCGATTTCTCCTACATCCGGAACCGCGTCGATGACATCGTTGCCGTCGTCCTGACCCACGGCCACGAGGACCACATCGGCGCTGTTCCCTACCTGCTGCGGCTGCGGGCAGACATTCCCCTGGTGGGATCCCAGCTGACCCTGGCGCTCATCGAGGCGAAGCTGCAGGAGCACCGGATCAAGCCGGTCACCCAGACCGTCGTCGAGGGCCAGGTCCAGAAATTCGGGCCGTTCGAATGCGAATTCGTGGCCGTCAACCACTCGATCCCTGACGCCCTTGCCGTGTTCCTGCGCACGCCCGGCGGAACCGTGCTGCACACCGGCGACTTCAAGATGGACCAGCTGCCGCTGGACGGCCGCATCACCGATCTCCGCCACTTCGCCAAACTGGGCGAAGAAGGTGTGGACCTGTTTATGTCGGACTCCACCAATGCCGACGTGCCCGGCTTCACCACGGCCGAAAAGGAAATCGGCCCGACCCTGGACCGGCTCTTCGGCCAGGCGTCCAAGCGCCTGATTGTCGCGTCGTTCTCCTCGCATGTGCACCGCGTCCAGCAGGTCCTGGACGCCGCCGCCAACCACAACCGCAAGGTTGCCTTCGTCGGCCGCTCCATGGTCCGCAACATGGCCATCGCCGAGAAGCTCGGCTACCTCGACGTGCCGCCGGGCATCCTCGTCGACATCAAGAACATCGACAACCTGCCGGACAACCGTGTGGTCCTGATGTCCACCGGTTCCCAGGGCGAGCCGATGGCGGCCCTGTCCCGCATGGCCAACGGTGACCACCGCGTCGTCGTCGGCCAGGGCGATACTGTCATCCTCGCCTCCAGCCTCATCCCGGGCAACGAGAACGCCGTCTTCCGCATCATCAACGGCCTGCTGAAGCTCGGTGCCGACGTTATCCACAAGGGCAACGCCAAGGTGCACGTCTCCGGCCACGCCGCGGCCGGCGAGCTGCTGTACTGCTACAACATCCTCGAGCCGCTCAACGCGATGCCGGTGCACGGTGAGACCCGGCACCTGATCGCCAACGGCAAGATTGCCCTGGACTCCGGTGTCCCGGAAGAGAGCATCCTTCTCGCGGACAACGGAACGGTCATCGATCTCCGTGACCACCAGGCCGACATCGTCGGCCAGGTCGAAGTCGGCTTCGTCTACGTCGACGGCTCCAGCGTCGGGGAAGTCACGGAATCTGACCTCAAGGACCGTCAGACACTCGGCGACGAAGGATTTATTTCCATCATCACCGTGATCCACCGCGCCACCGGCAAGGTCGTCTCCGGACCCGAGATCCACGCCCGCGGCGTGGCCGAGGACGACTCGGTCTTTGACGAGATCATCCCCAAGATCAACGCCGCCTTGGAAGAGGCCGTGCTCAACCGCTCGGACCACACCACCCACCAGCTGCAGCAGGTCGTTCGCCGCGTGGTTGGTACCTGGGTCAACCGCAAGCTCCGCCGCAAGCCCCTGATCATCCCGGTGGTCCTGGAGGCCTAAGCGCCGGCATTACCTAACGACGGCCTTCCCGGCCTGCCGCTGGCTAGCGCTTGCGGCGGACCGGGAGGGCCGTTGTGCGTTTCCGGCCGGCAACATGGAGCTCTCGAAGGCCCGGAAATCCGCGGTTTTCGGCCCGAAGTCGGGTACCGTAACGGGTATGGCGACACGTACTTCCTCCGCGCCTAGAGGAAACCCCAGCGGTAAATCAGGCAGCTCTTCGACCCGGGGCTCCGGTTCGGCTGCGTCCAAAACCAGCAAGCCCTCCGGTTCAACTGGCGCCTCGCGCACCCGCCAGCTGGCCGTCGTCGAACCCAAACAGCCCTGGCCGGTCCGGGTTGCAGCCGGTGCCTGGCTGGGTGTTGCCCACGTTGTGGGAGCGGGTATCCGCCGGATCGGCTACGACGTCAGCGACCTCGACCCCGGGGACCGCCGCGACGGCGCAGCCCTGTTCAACCTCGCACTAGGGGTCTTCGTCGCCACCTTTGCCTGGTGGGGTTTTCAGGGCTGGTTCCCGGACATGGTGTACGGAATCGTCAACGGCACCTTCGGCTGGATGTCGCTGCTGCTGCCGCTGATGCTCGTGGTCTGTGCCTTTCGGCTGTTCCGCCACCCCGTCGACGGCCGCGGCAACAACCGGATCGGGATCGGTTTCCTGATCATGGCCTTCGCCGGTTCCGGCCTGGCCCACGTCATTGGCGGGCAGCCTACCGTTGCTGAAGGCTTCGACGGACTGCGCCGAGCCGGCGGAATGCTCGGCTACCTTGCCGCGGCCCCGCTTGCCGCCATCCACCCCGCTGTTCCGCTGGCCGTCTACAGCGTGCTTGCTTTTACGTCCCTGCTGATTGTCACCGCCACGCCGTTCGGCGCCATTCCGGGCCGGTTGCACGCCGCGTACGAGCACCTTATGGGCATCGACCTGCAAGATCAGTACACCGACGACGGCAACACCGGCGGCGACAGCACCGGCGGCCGCCACGACCGCAGCTACCTGGACGAAAACAGCACCCCTGCGCCGCCGAAAAAGAAGCGCCGCCGTCTTTTCGGCAAGGACCACGAGGACGAGTCCGGGCTCGAAGGCTACGTCGGCGACGAAGCGTTCGAGCGGGCACTAGTGGCGGACGAGGAAGCCGAAGCCGCCCGCACCGCGAAGGACGCCACATCCGTCGCCCCCGGGGTGCGACGCCCCACCCAGGCGGAGCTAGCCATCGAAAAGATCAAGGCAGCCCAGGGTTTGGGGAGCGCCGCGGCCACAGTTGCAGGAGCGGCCGGGGAAAACGCCACCGAGGCGATCCCGCTGGTCACGCCGGGGATGGTCGCCGCAGGATCGCTGAATCCCGCCGCGCCGGCCCCCGGCGCCGCGGCCTTAGGTGCCGCATCAAAGGTCCCCGCGAATCCGGTGGCCCTGGCACCGCTGCCCACCCCCATCCCGCAGCGTACGGAGCAGCTATCGCTTGCCGGCGACGTTACGTACACGCTGCCGCCGTCGGACGTCCTGACCCCCGGCTCCATCCCGAAGGAGCGCACGGAAGCCAACGACGCGATTGTCGCTTCGTTGACGGAAACCCTGAACCAGTTCAACGTGGACGCCCAGGTCACCGGCTTCAGCCGCGGCCCCACGGTGACCCGCTACGAGATTGAACTCTCCCCGGGCACCAAAGTGGAGCGCGTCACGGCGCTCTCCAAAAACATCTCCTACGCCGTTGCGAGCTCCGATGTGCGCATCCTGAGCCCCATCCCGGGCAAGTCGGCGATCGGAATTGAGATCCCCAACACGGACCGCGAGACGGTGTCCCTCGGTGACGTGCTCCGCAGCCAGAACGCGCGGCGCACGGAGCACCCGATGGTCATGGGAGTCGGCAAGGACGTCGAGGGCGGCTACGTTGTGGCCAACCTTGCCAAGATGCCGCACCTGCTGGTCGCCGGGGCCACCGGTGCCGGCAAGTCCTCGTTTGTGAACTCGATGATCACCTCCATCCTGATGCGTGCCACACCCGACGAGGTCCGGATGGTTATGGTGGACCCCAAACGGGTGGAGCTCACCGCCTATGAAGGTGTCCCGCACCTCATCACTCCAATCATCACCAACCCCAAAAAGGCCGCCGAGGCCCTGCAGTGGGTGGTCCGCGAAATGGACGCCCGCTACGACGACCTCGCCAACTACGGCTTTAAACACATCGACGATTTCAACAAGGCCGTCCGTGCGGGGAAAGTCCACCCGCCCGAGGGCTCCAAACGGGTCATCCGGCCCTACCCCTACCTGTTGATCATCGTGGACGAGCTCGCCGACCTGATGATGGTCGCCCCGCGCGACGTCGAGGATTCGATTGTCCGCATCACCCAGCTGGCCCGTGCTGCCGGCATCCACTTGGTGCTCGCCACCCAGCGTCCCTCCGTGGACGTCGTCACCGGCCTGATCAAGGCCAATGTGCCGTCCCGGATGGCATTTGCCACGTCCTCGGTCACCGATTCCAGGGTGGTGCTGGACCAGCCGGGCGCCGAGAAACTGATCGGCCAGGGCGACGCCCTGTTCCTGCCGATGGGTGCGTCCAAGGCCATGCGTGTCCAGGGTGCCTGGGTCACCGAGTCCGAAATCCACAAGGTGGTCGAGCACGTCAAGGGCCAGCTCAAGGCCGTATACCGCGATGACGTGGCCCCGGAAGCGCCGAAGAAACAGATCGACGACGACATCGGGGACGACCTCGAGGTGCTGCTGCAGGCCACCGAGCTGGTGGTCACCACCCAGTTCGGTTCCACCTCGATGCTGCAGCGCAAGCTGCGCGTCGGCTTCGCGAAGGCCGGCCGGCTGATGGACCTGCTCGAATCCCGCGGTGTGGTGGGCCCCTCCGAGGGTTCCAAAGCCCGCGACGTCCTGGTTAAGCCAGATGACCTCGCCACTGTGCTGGCTGCCATGAAGGGCATGGAGGTGCCGGCCACGGCCGATTCGCAGACCGCAGCGCTGAGCGAGAACGCCAACGCGAACATCGCCCAGGGCGGCTACGCGGAGGACCTCGTCGCCGCCGACTTGGACCGTCGTACGCCGGCCACGGAGTACTACGACGGCGCCGACGGTGGCTCCGGTGGTGGCCCCACCGAGGACGACGGCGGTTCCGAGGACGCCTGGTCGCTCACCGGACGGTAGCCTAGGAACGTGACTAGCGCCGAAGCAAACAGCGCCGGATCCGCTTCCGGGATCTGGAATCTGCCCAACATCCTGACGATGCTGCGGATAGTGATGGTGCCGTTTTTCGTCTGGTTCCTGCTGCTCGATGCTCCCGGGCTCGTCGCCCAGAACGGCGTCTGGCGCTGGATCGCCGGGGCGACTTTCGCCGTTGCGATCTACACTGACAAGCTCGACGGTGACATTGCCCGCAGCCGCGGCCTGATCACCGACTTTGGCAAGATCGCCGACCCGATCGCGGACAAACTGCTGATCGGCTCGGCTCTTGTGATGCTCTCGCTGCTGCAGGAGCTGCCCTGGTGGGTCACCATCCTGATCCTGGTCCGGGAATGGGGCATCACCGCCCTGCGCTTCGTTGTTATCCGCTACGGCGTGATTCCGGCCTCGCGCGGCGGGAAACTCAAGACCGTCACCCAGACGGCGGCGATCTTCCTCTACATCCTTCCGCTGGCCCCGATCGCCCCGTGGCTTGGCGTTGTGGCCTTTGTGGTTATGATGGCGGCCCTCGCGATAACCGTGTGGACCGGCGGAGAATATGTCATCGAGGCCCTCAAGCTGCGCGCCAGCGGCATCCGGGCGCAGCAACAAAAGAAGCTGGAGGGAAGGTCATGAGCAGTCTCCACCCCGCGATTAACCTGCATCGGCTGGCCGAAGAGGCCGTCGCCGGAGCGATCGGCCGCGGACTGACCGTCGCCACGGCCGAATCCCTCACCGCCGGCATGGTCGCCGCGATGCTGGCCGACACCCCCGGTGCCTCCGGCATGCTCCAGGGCGGTGTGGTGTCCTACCAGAACACCGTAAAAGCCGACGTCCTGGGGGTATCCCGGGAACTGCTCGAGACCGTCGGAGCCGTCGACGGCCGGGTTGCCGAAGCCATGGCGGCGGGGGCACGCAGAATCTGCGGAGCCGACGTCGGGATCTCCACTACCGGGGTTGCCGGCCCCGAGCCGCACGGCGGCAAGGACGTGGGTTCCGTTTTTATCGGCGTCGCCACGGCGGAGGGTGCGACGTCGTACGCCTACAGCTTCGAGGGCAACCGGCCGGAAATCCGCGGCCAGGCCTGTGCCGCCGCGCTGGAACGGCTCCTTGAGATACTGGCAGGCGAAGGCGACCGGGCGTAAAGTTGCCGGGAACAAATCTGCACTGCGAATAGTTGTTACATTATGTCGCTTCCGTAGATAGGAGGCGCCTAGGATGAAAGCATCATCAGTGTCCGCTGTGACCGGCGGGCTCGACATAAAGAGGGAGCAAGGCGATACAGATGGTAAAGCAGCCCGTATCCGTTAACGGCGTTGTCCGCTGGAAGGATGTGGGCCTCGCCGATCAGGCTAAGAGCGAACAGAAGGAGCGCAAAATGGTTGTACTTCGTCACGAAATCGGTGATGTTCTGCGCGACGTCCGCCAACGCCAAGGCCGTACCCTCCGCGAAGTCTCGCACAGTGCCCGAGTGTCCCTGGGCTACCTGAGTGAGGTGGAACGGGGCCAGAAGGAAGCCTCCTCGGAGCTGCTCTCCTCGATCTGCTCGGCCCTGGATGTTCCGCTCTCCGGTATGCTCCGCGAAGTCAGTGACCGTGTTGCCGTCGCCGAAGGCGTTGCGGTTCCGGACACCGTCCCGCAGGAGTTCGCCCAGCGCTACGGCCGTGACCTGGACCGTGAGCTAAACTCCGAGCTCAACGATGAGTTGGCCAAGGGCCTCCTCTCCGGGGCACGCTAGCCCCGACTGGAACCACTCGACAAGGGACCCCGGCGGTGTGCCGGGGTCCTTTGTGTGTCCGGTGGGGTGGAACGAGGCAGCTACTGCGGTTCGTCGCGGGGAAAACCGTCACGCTCGTAGGTCGCGTTGAGCTTTGCAATGTAGCGTGAAAGGGTCTGCAGTTCTTCCGGCGGCCACTCGCCAAGCCGTTCGCGGAACACTTCGCGCCGCGCGTCCTGCACCTCATGCATCCTTTCCTCACCCACCGGCGTCAGCCGGATCATCTGGGCGCGGCCGTCGAGCGGATCGGCTTCCTTGGAGACCAGGCCGAGGCGTTCGAGGAAGGCGACCTGCCGGCTCACAGAGGGCTTTCCGACACCGAGGCTGGAGGCAAGTTCGGTCAGCCGCATGGAACCCTGGCGGCGGATGACAATCAGCAGTCCGTAGGCCGCCGGCTCCATGTCGGGGTGGACCTGGCGCGAGAGGTGGTGCGAGATGGACCGCGCGCGGCGCCAGAGCAGGCTCAACTGGTGCTCGACGTCGGTCAGCGCCGCGTCGGTGGAGTTATCAGTGACGCCGGGGAACCCAGGGCCTGCGGCGGGAATGCTCATGGCCACCATTCTAGAGTCCCCGGGGCACCGTGAGAGACTCTAGGGGTGCGAATCAGTGACTTTTGGCGCCTCATGGACGACGAATTCGGGGCCGGGTACTCCCGTGTCCTTGGCAGCTCCCTCGTCTTGGCCGGTGTCGGCGGCCGGACCGCCGACCAGGCCCTGGGCGCCGGCGTTGCCCCCCGGCAGGTATGGCTGGCGCTGTGCGACGTCCAGGATGTGCCGCCCGAGCGGCGGCTGGGCCGGGACGTCAAACCCCGCTGACGCAGACCCCGTGCGGCCGAACGAAGGGTCCGGCCCTGCGGCCACGCCGTGGCGGCGAACGACTGACACGCCGCGCCGATTGTTCGAATATCTGTTCGGGTAGGGCTATGCTTTTTTTAGAGCTTTTTCCACATATGCGGGGCAGGCAGACAACTCTGTCGGTGGGTGCCGGTAGTTTCAGTATCGACCGCAAACTGATCGTGACCGCAGATCAGGAACAGTACACAGGGCCCGAAACGGCCACTCCACAGCGAGAAAGTATTAGAGGTGTGAACCATGGCCGCAGCCCCGGATCGCCAGAAGGCGCTCGACGCAGCGCTTGCCCAGATTGACAAGCAGTTCGGCAAGGGCTCGGTAATGCGCCTGGGCGACGAAGTCCGTGCGCCGATCGAGGTCATTCCCACCGGCTCCATCGCCTTGGACGTTGCGCTGGGAATTGGCGGCCTGCCGCGGGGCCGCGTTGTGGAAATCTACGGTCCGGAATCCTCCGGTAAGACCACCGTGGCACTGCACGCTGTCGCCAATGCCCAGCGCCTGGGCGGCATCGCCGCATTCATCGACGCCGAACACGCACTGGATCCCGAATATGCCGCCAAGCTAGGCGTCGACACCGATGCGCTGCTGGTCTCCCAGCCGGACACCGGCGAGCAGGCCCTGGAAATCATGGACATGCTGATCGGCTCCGGCTCCCTGGACGTTATCGTTATCGACTCCGTCGCGGCGCTTGTTCCCCGCGCGGAAATCGAAGGCGACATGGGCGACAGCCACGTGGGTCTGCAGGCCCGACTGATGAGCCAGGCCCTCCGAAAAATTACCGGCCGTCTAAGCCAGACCAAGACCACGGCAATTTTTATCAACCAGCTGCGCGAAAAGATCGGCGTCTTCTTCGGGTCCCCGGAAACCACCACCGGTGGCAAGGCGCTGAAGTTCTACGCGTCCATCCGCATCGACGTTCGCCGGATCCAGACCCTGAAGGAGGGCGCGGACTCCGTCGGTAACCGCACCAAGGCCAAAATCGTTAAGAACAAAATGGCACCGCCCTTCAAGATCGCCGAGTTCGACATCATTTACGGCCAGGGGATCTCCCGCGAGGGCGGCATCATCGACATGGGTGTTGAACACGGGCTGATCAAGAAGTCCGGGTCCTGGTTCACGTACGACGGTGACCAGCTGGGCCAGGGAATGGAAAACTCCCGGCGTTTCCTGCGCGATAACCCCGAGCTGGCCACCGAGCTGGAACGGCTTATCAAGGAGAAGCTGGGCGTCGGAGTGAAGGCCCCCGCCGAGACCGAAGCATCCCCAAAGCTGAAGGCCGTTGACGGCTTCTAACCGCCGGCCGCGCCAGGGGGCAGGGTTCCCCGCCCGGAGCCCTGCCCCCGCCAACGAGAGGGATGCCGGGGTTAGCGCGGACCCGGCGGCCCTTGCCCGTGCAATTGTGCTCCGGCAGCTGACCAGCGCGCCCAAGACCCGGCTGCAGCTTGCCCGCAAGCTCGCGGAACGGGACGTACCCGACGACGTTGCCAACGCCGTGCTCGACCGTTTCGAAGAAGTGAAGCTCATCGACGACGCGGATTTCGCAGACATGTGGGTGCGGTCCCGTTCGCAGAGCCGCAAACTCGCCAAAGGGGCACTCCGGCGCGAACTCACCGAGAAGGGCATCGACTCGGACACCGCCGCCGCTGCCCTCGAACAGCTCAGCGACGCGGCCGAGGAAGATGCGGGCCGCGAACTGGTACGACGGAAACTCCGCGGCCTGACCGGCTTCGCGGACCGCGCAGAGCGCGACAAAACCACCCGCAGGCTGGCGTCCATGCTCGCCCGCAAGGGCTACCAACCTTCCCTGGCGTTCCGGATCGTCGGCGAAGTGCTGGATGCGGCCGTTGCAGGGTCCGGGCCGGAATCCTGGGAAACCCCGGCACGGCGCCGACCCGGTACCCTTAACAGGTGAGTTTGACCATTCCCTCCCCAGCAGCCGGCAACACCCCTTCCACGGATGCCTCGTCGGCACCCGGCGACGGGCCGGTGCCTGTGCCGCCCCGCACCTACCAGGTGCGCACTTACGGCTGCCAGATGAATGTGCACGACTCCGAGCGGATGTCCGGAATGCTCGAAGCGGCAGGCTATGTTCCGGCCGCCGGCGACCTCGCCGATGTTGTGGTCTTCAACACCTGTGCCGTGCGGGAAAACGCCGACAACAAGCTTTACGGCAATCTCGGCATGCTGGCGCCGGTCAAAGCCGCCAACCCGGGAATGCAGATCGCCGTCGGGGGATGCCTGGCGCAGAAGGACCGGGACACCATCCTGAAAAAGGCTCCGTGGGTGGACGCCGTCTTCGGAACACACAATGTCGGCGCCCTGCCGGCGCTGCTGGAACGGGCCCGCCACAATAACGAAGCACAGCTGGAAATCCTCGAGTCGCTCGACGTTTTCCCTTCCACACTGCCCACCAAACGCGACTCGGTGTATTCCGGCTGGGTATCGATCTCCGTTGGCTGCAATAACACCTGCACCTTCTGCATCGTCCCGGCCCTGCGCGGCAAAGAAAAGGACCGCCGCCCGGGAGACATTCTGGCCGAGATTCAGGCGCTCGTGGCCGACGGGGCGATCGAAGTAACCCTATTGGGCCAAAACGTGAATTCCTACGGCGTGGAGTTCGGTGACCGGCAGGCGTTTTCCAAACTGCTGCGCGCCTGCGGTGATATCCCGGGCCTGGAACGGGTGCGCTTCACGAGCCCGCACCCCGCCGCTTTTACAGACGACGTCATCGACGCCATGGCCGAGACCCCGAACGTGATGCCGCAACTGCACATGCCACTGCAGTCCGGCTCGGACAAGGTCCTCAAGGAGATGAAGCGGTCGTACCGGTCCACCAAGTTCCTCGGCATCCTGGACAAGGTCCGAGCAAAGATTCCGCACGCCGCCATCTCCACTGACATTATCGTCGGATTCCCCGGCGAAACCGAGGAGGACTTCCAGGCCACCCTGGACGTTGTGGAGAAGTCCCGCTTCGCCACAGCCTTTACCTTCCAGTACTCCAAGCGGCCGGGAACGCCCGCCGCGGAGCTGCCGGACCAGCTCCCCAAAGCCGTTGTGCAGGAGCGTTTCGAACGCCTTACCGCACTGCAGGACAGGATTGCGGCCGAGGAGAACGCCCGCCAGCTCGGCCGGCGCGTCGAGGTGATGGTCACCGCCCATGCCGGGCGTAAGTCCGAGGAAACCCATCGGCTCTCCGGCCGGGCACAGGACCAGCGGCTGGTCCACTTCTCCGTGCCTGACGGCGCCGAGACGCCGCGCCCCGGTGACCTCGTTACGGTGACCATCACCGGGGCAGCGGCGTTCCACCTCGTCGCCGACCCGGCGACCGTGGCGGACTTCAGTCTTCGCCGTTCCCGCGCCGGCGACGCCTGGGACAGGTCGCAGGCGGATTCCTGCGGCGCCCCCGCCCCGGCATCGTCAGCCGGAACGAAGGGTGTGTCCCTGGGCATGCCGGCACTGCCCGTGCGCAGCAGCTAGCCCGTGAAAGCCTCGCAGGACGCCCCGGCCGGCCTGGAACCTGTCGCGGGAACCGGCGCCACGCCGGGAATGCCGGTGATCGCCGTCGTCGGGCCGACCGGCTCCGGCAAGTCCGATCTTGCCGTCTCGCTGGCGCTGGAACTCGACGGCGAAGTCATCAATGCCGACTCGATGCAGTTCTACCGAGGCATGGACATTGGCACCGCGAAAATCACCGAGGCCGAACGGAGGGGAGTGCCGCACCACCTTCTGGACATCCTGGACGTGACCGAGGAAGCCAGCGTCTCCGACTTCCAGCAGCACGCCCGAGGGCTCATTGCCGCCATCCATGCCCGCGGCAAACGCGCCATCCTGGCAGGGGGATCCGGTCTCTACGTCCGCGCAGCCCTTGACGTGCTGGAATTCCCCGGCACCGATCCGGTCATCCGGAGCAGGCTGGAGACCGAACTGGAAAACGACGGACCGGCGCTTTTGCGTGCGCGGCTCGAAGGCGTGGACCCGGTTTCCGCGGGCCGGCTCGGCGACGCGCGCCGGATTGTCCGCGCCCTGGAGGTGTTCGAGCTGACCGGGCGGCCTTTCAGCTCCTTTATGCCCAGCCGCGAGTACTTCCAGCCGGCCGTCCAGATCGGGCTCGAGGTGGACCGTGAACGGCTCCGGGAACGGCTCGCCCGCCGGGTACACACCATGGCTGACCGCGGGCTGCTGAACGAGGTCAGCAGGCTGGATGCGGCCGGACTCCGGCGGGGCAAAACAGCACCCCGGGCCCTCGGCTATGCGCAATTCCTCAAGGTCCTCGACGGCGAATCCGACCCAGCCCAGGCAGTGGCGGAAACCATCGTCGCGACCCGGCAGTTTGCCCGGCGCCAACTCACCTGGTTCCGCGCCGACCCCCGAATAGGCTGGCTCGACTGGCAGGACCCGGAACTGTTGGCCAAGGCCGCCGCGCTTTGCGGCGGAGCCGAGTGACCGGAACGTGGCGCCACGGCCGTTTTCCAGCGGCACGCCGCGCGACGGTACCCTTGGTGCATGGATGAAGACTTGGCCGTGGCCGCTGACCGTAAACCCTCCGGGGACAGTGCAGCCCTGGGCGGGCTGAAGTTTTCCAAAGGCCACGGGACGGGCAACGACTTTGTCCTGCTCGCAGACCCCCACGGCACCCTGGCGGTCACCCCGGAGCAGGTTGTCGCACTGTGTGACCGTCATCTGGGAATCGGCGGGGACGGACTGATTCGCGCCGTCCCGTCCCGGCTGCTCGCCGAGGGCCGCGAACTGTTGACGCAAAACCCCCAGGCCGAGTGGTTTATGGACTACCGCAACGGCGACGGCTCACTGTCGGAGATGTGCGGCAACGGTGTCCGCGTCTTTGTCCACTTCCTGGTCAGTGAAGGCCTGATTGAGCTTCCGGCCGGCGAAGCAACGACCATCGGCACCCGGGGCGGCGCCAAGACAGTCGTTCGCACCGCGTCCGGCTACGCGGTGGACATGGGCCCCTGGGAATTCATTTTCCCGGGTGAGGCCACCGCCCGGTCCATGGATTCGCTGGTCAGCGCCGCAGGGTTGGAAGTGGCACGGCCGGCGCTCTCCGTCAGCATGGGCAACCCGCATACCGTTGTGGCGTTGGCAGAAGCCGCTGAACTGGATGGCACGCAGCTCTTTACCGCACCCCACGTTGACCCTGCACCGCCGCACGGCACCAACGTCGAATTCGTGGTTCCCGCCGAGCCGCTGGTCCACGAGGGCGTCGGTACCATCACGATGCGCGTATATGAGCGCGGAGTCGGGGAAACCCAGTCGTGCGGCACCGGCGCCTGCGCCGCGGCCGTCGCGATCCGCCACTGGGCCGGCCAGGGCGCCCCGGACGCCTGGAACGTCCACGTCCCCGGTGGTGTGGTCGGCGTGAAGTTCTTCCTCGGCGCGGAGGGGCACGAGCATGTCGAACTCAGCGGCCCCGCCGTGATCGTCGCTAGTGGGACGCTTTCCTGACCCGAAGGATTCGAAACGACTTCGACGTGCTCTCCCGGGTCACGGTGAAGCCGCTGTCCAGCTCCGCTGCGAGCCAGCGCTGAAGGGAATCGGCACCGAGGTTCTTTTGCACTACCAGCCAAGCTGAGCCGCCCGGAACCAACCGCGGCAGCCACCGGAGCAGGAGTGCGTGCAGCTCGTCCTTGCCGATCCGGATCGGCGGGTTGGACCAGATGGTGTCAAAGCGAAGTTCAGGGTCGACGGCGTCGGGCGTGCTGGCCGTGACATTCTTCAGTCCCAGCAGCGCCGCGTTTTCGTTGCTCAGGGTCACACAGCGTTCGTTGACGTCGACGGCGTAGACGTGTGAGTGGGGTGCCCGCAGGGCCATGGTCAGCGCGATCGCGCCCCAGCCGCAACCGATGTCCAGCAATGTCCCCTGCGGCGCCGGCGCCGGGGCCTCGGCCAGCAGCACGGCAGTGCCTTTGTCGACACCGTCCGGGCTGAAGATGCCCGAGGACGTCTGCAATTGCCGGGTTGCCCCGGCCAGTTCCACTGTGAGTGGCTTGCGGGTGAACGGCCCGGCCGGCTGGGCGGTGAAATAGTGTACAGACTCCATAACCTGCCAGATTAGTTGCCTGCCTGCGCGGATGGGAAACCGGCAGGAGCCAGGTGCGCCGCCGGGCGGAGGCCAGTGCGTCCGGTCCGGGGGAACTTCGCCGTCTGCTAGGCTTAAAAGCATGTTCTTGAACTTCAAGTAGCCGGCGCGGGTTAAAAGGCGCGGGTTAGAGGCCCGGGTTAAAGGCTCGGATTAAATGGCCCGGGTTAAATCCCGTCCCCGCAGCGACGCAGGTAGTCACCTTCCGCTCAGCGCGCCACCCACGATGCTCCCGACATGGACCCACCGCTGGCGCCCGTCCCACTTGGAGATTGGCAGTGCTTATTGCGGCGCGGCCTGCGAAGCTTCTCTTCCTTCTCAAGGCGCCAACCGTGCCTGTTCCCTTTCCCGCCGCTCCGATGAGGAGCCCTTTATGCCCGATGCGCCGTTGCCTCAGGCAACCCAGGAGTCCCGTTTGACCAATAGTCGTCAGCCCAGCGCGAATACCGCCCCACGCAGCACCGATCGGCACTATTCTGAAACTGCCAAACCTCTAAAGGAGACCATGACCAGTCAGCCCAACACCGGACCCGATTCAGCAGCCCAGGACATGAGTCCTGCGGAAATCCAGGCTGTCATCGACCGGATCCTCGCCAAGGACACCCCTGCCCGGGAGCCAGCCCAGACTGCCGGTGCGCCCGCCTCGGTGCTCGGCAAGGCGCAGGCGATTTCCCGGCGGGGCGAAGAGCACAGCAGCTACGACGGCGACCAACAGGACCTCGAGGAACGGCACGCACTGCGCCGGACCGCCGGGCTTTCCACCGAGCTTGAAGACGTCACCGAAGTCGAATACCGCCAACTTCGACTTGAGCGCGTCGTCCTGGCCGGGCTCTGGACAGAAGGGACCCTCGCGGATGCCGAGAATTCGCTCCGCGAACTCGCCGCACTGGCCGAGACCGCGGGTTCGGAGGTCCTCGACGGGATCGTCCAGCGCCGCGCCAAACCCGATCCCGGTACCTTTCTCGGCTCCGGTAAGGCCCAGGAGCTCAAGGACATTGTGATGTCCACCGGCGCGGATACCGTCGTCGTCGACGCCGAACTGGCACCCTCGCAGCGCCGCAGCCTGGAGGACATCGTCAAGGTCAAGGTCATCGACCGGACGGCCCTGATCCTGGACATCTTTGCCCAGCATGCCAAGAGCCGCGAGGGTAAAGCCCAGGTGGAACTCGCGCAGCTCGAATACCTGCTTCCACGGCTGCGCGGCTGGGGCGACTCGATGTCACGCCAGGCCGGTGGCCAGGTAGGCGGCGCCGGCGCCGGCATGGGTTCGCGTGGTCCCGGTGAAACCAAGATTGAACTGGACCGCCGCCGGATCCGCACCCGGATGGCCAAGCTGCGCCGTGAAATCGCAGCAATGAAGCCGGCGCGGGAAACCAAACGGGCCAACCGCCGTCGCAATTCCGTGCCGTCGGTAGCGATCGCCGGGTACACCAATGCCGGCAAGTCCTCGTTGCTGAACCGCCTGACCGACGCCGGAGTCCTGGTGGAGAACGCCCTGTTCGCCACGCTGGATCCGACGGTGCGCAAAGCCGAAACCTCGGACGGCCTGGGCTACACGCTGGCAGATACCGTCGGCTTCGTCCGTTCGCTGCCCACCCAGCTCGTGGAGGCATTCCGCTCCACCCTGGAGGAAGTCGCGGACGCGGATCTGATCCTGCATATCGTGGATGTCTCGCACCCGGATCCGGAAGGCCAGATCGCGGCCGTCCGGGCCGTCTTCAGCGAAGTCGATGCCCGCAAGGTGCCGGAAATCATCGTCCTGAACAAGGCCGACGCCGCCGACCCCTTTGTGATCGAACGGCTTAAGCAGCGCGAACCTCGCCACATTGTGGTGTCGGCACGCACCGGGGAGGGTATCCCGGAACTTCTCAAAGCCATCAGCGAAGGCATCCCGCGGCCCAGCGTGAAGCTGGAACTCATGATTCCCTACAACCGCGGGGACCTGCTCAGCAAGCTGCACGAGACCGACGCCGAAATCCTTAGCCTGGACCACGAGGAAGCAGGCACCCGTGCCGTGGTGATGGTGCGTGAAGGCTTCGCCGCTGAACTGGATTCGTTCATCAGCAATGACTGAGGCAGCGGTGACCGGGGCGGAAGCCGACACGGACCACCCGGCGGGAACCGCCCGGGCAGCGGAGGACGCGGCCACGGCGGTCCCGGCGGCGGTGGACCCTGCCGGGACTGAACCGGACGCAAAGCCGCCGGCTCGAACAGGTGCCCGGGCCGGTGCGGAATTCGTCGTCGAACTGCTCGACCGCGCCGTGGCGGGAATGGGCGGCCAGAGCCGGGACGGCCAGCACGAGATGGCCCGGCAGGTGGCGCACGCGATTGACAGCGGCGACCACCTGCTGGTCCAGGCCGGCACGGGCACCGGCAAATCCCTCGCGTACCTGATCCCGCTGATCGCCCACTCGCTGGTCAGCGACAAGCCCACACTGGTCTCCACCGCCACCCTCGCCCTGCAGACCCAGATCGTTGGCAGGGACCTGCCCCGGCTGCTGAAGACCATCACCCCGGCGCTGGACCGGCCGGTCAAAATTGCCCTCGTCAAGGGACGGTCCAACTACGTGTGCCGGCATAAGCTCGACGGCGGCTTCCCTTCGGAAGAGCCGTCCGAAGGCCAGCTCTTCTCGCTCGGGGAGGATACCTCCGTGCCGCATTTTGCCGCCGCGATGGGCGGCCCGTCCTCCCAGCTCGGCAAGGAGGTCGTCCGGCTCCGCGACTGGGCCGAGGACACCTCGACGGGAGACCGGGATGAGCTTTTGCCAGGGGTCACCGACCGTGCGTGGCGGCAGGTCTCAGTTACCTCGATGGAGTGCCTTGGCGCGCAAAAATGCCCGCTGGCGGCAGAGTGCTTCAGCGAACTCGCCCGCCAGAACGCCGCGGACGCCGACGTTGTTGTCACCAACCACGCCATGCTGGCGGTCAGCGCCTTCGAGGGCCTCGCAGTGCTGCCGGAATACGATGTTGTGGTGGTCGATGAGGCCCATGAACTCCAGGACCGCGTGACCGGCGCGGTCTCCGGCCAGCTCTCCGTCGCGATGGTGCACGCCGCCGCGTCCGGGGCCCGGAAGCACACCGGCATTACGGTGGACGCGCTGAACAACGCCGCCGCCAACCTGGAACTTGCCATTGAGGGCGTCCCCGGCGGGCTGATGCCGAACGGGTTAAACAGTGAACAGCTGGACTGTGTCGACCAGTTGCGGGACGCGTGCCGCGCGGCCCTCTCGGATTCCAAGGGGGACAGCGCCAACACGGCCGACGGCGGCCGCCAGCTGGCGCGCTCGCGCCTGATGGTGATCCTGGAGCTATGCGAACGGCTGCTGGCGGCGCGGGAAAACCGTGAAGTGGTCTGGTTTTCCCGCAACAGCACCTTTGACCCGCAGCAGGGCTACTCCCAGCCCGACGAGTCCGCGCCCGCCCTGGTCAACATCGCTCCGCTCAGTGTCGCCGGCCGGCTCCGTGAGGGCCTCTTCGCGGACCACACTGTAATTCTGACCTCCGCGACCCTGGCGATCGGCTCCGCGTTCGAACCCGCCGCCGGCGGCTTGGGCCTGGTCGGCCCCGGGGCCCCCAGCTGGACCGGCGTCGACGTCGGTTCACCCTTCGAATACCCCAAACAAGGCATTCTCTACGTCGCCAAGCACCTGCCCAAGCCCGGCCGCGGCACGTCCCCGGAAGCCCTCGACGAACTCGAGAAGCTCATCCGCGCCTCCGGCGGCGGGGCGCTGTGCCTGTTTTCGTCCCGCCGCGCCGCCGAGGACGCAGCCGAGGCGATGCGGCCGCGGCTGGACGTCAGCATCCTATGCCAGGGCGACTCGACCATGACCGCGCTTGTAAAACAGTTCGCCGATGAACCGGACACCTGCCTCTTTGGCACCATGTCCCTGTGGCAGGGCGTTGACGTGCCCGGCGCCTCCTGCCGCCTCGTGGTGATCGACCGGATTCCGTTTCCGCGTCCCGATGACCCGCTGATGACTGCCCGGTCCCGCGCCGTGGCACAGGCCGGAGGCAACGGCTTTATGAGCGTTTCCGCGACCCACGCCGCCATCCGCCTGGCCCAGGGCGCAGGCCGGCTGATCCGGACCACCACGGACAGGGGAGTGGTGGCTGTGCTGGATTCACGGCTGTCCACCGAACGCTATGGCGGATTCCTCCGGGCGGCGTTGCCGCCATTTTGGCCCACCAACGATCCCGTGGTCGCCATGGCTGCCCTGGAACGGCTTGGGAAGGAATCCGGGCAGCCCAACTAGCGGCCGCTGACGGGACGGTTTGCAGTGTTTTGGTGCTCCCACCCGGTTCCTTGAACCGGGCCAGGGCTGCAGCACCGGGCCCTCGGCATTCCCTCCGCCGGCTCTCCATCAGGGGCCAGGGAAACTCAGGGGGCAGCGAACCTAAGGGGCAGGGAACATAAGGGGGCGGGGAACCGGGCCGAACGTGCCGGGGGTCATAAGGCCGCGGCCGGGCTACCGGCGCGCCGGGTCGTGGCCGGATCAAGCCGGCACCAACGCGGGCTACAGCGAGCGCAGTACCGAGACGACTTTGCCCATAATGACGGCGTGGTCGCCGAGTATGGGCTCGTACTGCGTGTTCTGCGGCAGCAGCCAGGTGTGGCCGTCGCGCTGCCGGAAGGTCTTAACGGTGGCCTCGTCGTCCAGCAGCGCGGCCACGATATCTCCGTTGACGGCGTCGCCCTGCTGGCGCACCACCACCCAGTCGCCGTCGCAGATGGCTGCATCGATCATGGAATCCCCGGCGACCTTGAGCATAAACAGCTCGCCGTGGCCCACCAGCTGGCGGGGCAACGGCATCACGTCCTCAACGACCTGATCGGCCAGGATCGGACCGCCGGCCGCGATCCGGCCCACCAGCGGCACCATGGCGGTGTCGGTGGCACTGCTCAACTCGGACACGGACAGCCCGCCCACGGTCCGCAGCCCGCCGGCCTTGGCGGCTGGGATCTTTGTGCTTCCCTCATCGAGGGTCAGCGGCATCAGCACTTCCATGGCACGCGGGCGCTTCGGGTCGCGCCGCAGGTAACCCAGCTTTTCCAGTTGTGCGAGCTGGTGGGTGACGCTGGAGAGGCTGGCCAGTCCTACCGTGTCGCCGATCTCGCGCATGGACGGCGGGTAGCCGTTGTCCGTCACGGAGCGCTGGATAGTTTCCAGAATCTTCTTTTGCCGAACGGTAAGGCTCTTCGGTGGCCGGGCAGCCTGCGGGCCCCGCTGGGTGGCCCTGCCGCCAGTGGCTTGTGCTGCCATGTTCGCCAACGCCTTTCCGTTCCGCCCGGCTGCCGTGGCTGCGGCCGCCGGGAACTTCCGGCCTGAAATGTCAGACCCTGCTGATCAACTGCAGAAGTGGTTGTTCTTTGAGTCAAACCTAGGCCAGCCACACCGCTTTTTCAAACATTTGTTCTAGCGAGTCTCGACAATGTTCGTTAATAAGTGCTAAAACAGAACTAACAAGATTCGAACATGTGTTCTATTACTTAGTTGCCCGTGCAGGGCATGGCGTTCGGTTGTTTGTTCGAAAGTTAGGCCGGTTGGCGGCACGTATGTGGAGTGCGCCGGGCGGCACAGTATGGTCCAGGAAGGGCTCAGTTCATGTCAGCATCAAGCGCGTTTCACGACACTTTCGGCCGCGACGCATTCGGCAACTACGGCCGGCACGACGCCGGCGCACCCGGCGGCGGGTCCGCCCCTGCCGTGCAGGACAGCCCCGGCAGCCGGCAGCTCAACGCCGTCCGCGGGCCGCGTGCCCGGCAGGCGCCGCTGAAGCTCACCCGCCGGGGGCGCCTTGTTTTTATCGGCGTGCCGCTGATGCTGCTGGCTGCACTGATTTTGACCCTGAGCGGCTTCCTCAACGCGCCCGCCAAAGCGGCAGAGTCCACCGCTGAGTTGTCACCCACACCAACTGTCACCGTGACGGTGCAGCCGGGGGAGTCGCTCTGGGCCATTGCCGCCGCCGTGGTGCCCAGCCGTGACCCCCGCGACGTCGTTGCCGACATCATCGAGCTGAACAACCTCGAGGCGGCACGCGTGGTGCCGGGCCAGGCCCTTTTCATTCCGTCCACGTAGGGCCATTGAGCGATGGGTCAGGTGTCACAGTTTCCGGGCCCGCGGCGATCTCACTTAAACTAGTGAGGTGACTGACCAGTTAGAGCGCCTGAACCGACTTCCCCTCCGGACCAATCTTCGCGGACTGACGCCCTACGGTGCGCCGCAGCTTGACGTTCCCATCCTGCTGAACGTCAATGAAAACACCCACGGTGTCCCGGCCGATGTGCTCGCCGCGATCTCGGAGGCGGTTACCCTTGCCGCCGCCGGCCTGAACCGCTATCCGGACCGCGAGTTTACGGAGCTGCGCGAAGCCCTTGCGGAATACCTGGGCCACGGGCTGGGCGCGGAGAACATCTGGGCGGCAAACGGTTCCAACGAGGTGCTGCAGCAGATCCTCCAGGCCTTCGGCGGTCCGGGGCGCACTGCCCTTGGTTTCCCTCCCACGTACTCTATGTATCCGCTGCTGGCCGCCGGAACGGACACCGGATACATCACGGGCATCCGTGCCGAGGACTACGGCCTGAGCGCCGGCTCGGCCGCCCGCCAGGTCCGGGAACTGCAGCCGAATATCGTCTTCCTGTGTTCCCCGAACAACCCCACCGGTACGGGTCTGGGCCTGGACGTGGTGAAGGCCGTGTACGAAGCCGGCGAAGCCAGCCAGACGATAGTGATCGTCGACGAGGCGTACCACGAGTTCGCCCACGACGGCACGCCGAGCGCCCTCACCCTCCTGCCCGGGCGGGAGCGCCTGATCGTCTCGCGCACCATGAGCAAGGCTTTTGCCCTTGCCGGTGCCCGCGTTGGCTACATGGCGGCAGCGCCCGAGGTCACCGATGCGCTGCGGCTGGTGCGGCTTCCGTACCACCTTTCGGCGATCACCCAGGCAACAGCCCTGGCCGCCCTGCGGCACCGGGTCGCCCTGATGGCGGATGTTGAGGACATCAAGCGACAACGGGACAGGATAGTTGCCGAGCTGCAGCGTATGGGCCTCAAGCCTGCTGCCTCTGATTCGAACTACGTCTTTTTTGGCGGTCTCGACAGTCCGCACGAGGTCTGGCAGGGGCTGCTGGACGCGGGTGTGCTCATTCGGGACGTTGGCATCCCCGGGCATCTGCGGGTCACTGCGGGCACTGAGACGGAAACCACAGCATTCCTCGGAGCCCTCGAGCGACTCCTGGCCGGCCGCGCAGCGCCGCCCGCCTAGACTTAACACCGGACATCCACACTGCCTGCACGCCGGGCACCGTCGTCATCCAAAGGACACCCACATGAGCATCCCCGGATCAACCGCTACCGAGGGCCGGACCGCACGCATGGAACGGACCACCAGCGAATCTTCCGTCCTTGTCGAGATCAACCTGGACGGAACCGGCGTCTCGGACATCAGCACCTCGGTCCCGTTTTATGACCACATGCTGACGGCGTTGAGCAAGCACTCCCTGATCGACATAACAGTCAAGGCCACCGGGGACACACACATCGACGTCCACCACACGGTCGAGGACGTCGCCATCACCTTCGGCGAGGTCCTGCGCACCGCCCTCGGCAACAAAGCCGGGATCCGGCGCTTCGGCGAAGCAACCGTCCCCCTCGACGAGGCGCTTGCGCACGCCGTGGTGGATGTTTCCGGCCGCCCGTACCTCGTCCACGGCGGCGAGCCTGCCGGCCAGGAGTACCACCTGATCGGTGGACACTTCACCGGTTCCCTGACCCGCCATGTGTTCGAAGCGATCACCCTGCACGCAGGGATCTGCCTGCACATGAACGTCACCGCAGGCCGGGATCCGCACCACATCGTTGAAGCCCAGTTCAAAGCCTTTGCCCGGGCCCTGCGTGCGGCCATTGAGCCTGATCCGCGCGTCGAAGGCATCCCGTCGACCAAGGGTGCCCTGTGACCGGCAAAGTGCTGAAGGACGGCGCCATCACCAACCCGGATGCCGGCAGGAAGCCAGCGTCGCCCGAGGGCAAGCCAACAGTCACGGTGCTCGACTACGGCTCGGGAAACATCCGTTCTGCCGTCCGCGCGCTCGAACGGGCCGGCGCCGAGGTTATCCTCAGTTCCAAGCCGGACGATGTGCTCAACGCCGATGGCCTCGTGGTCCCCGGCGTGGGCGCGTTTGAAACGGTGATGCGCGAACTCAAAGCCGTGGACGCCATCCGGATGATCGGCCGGCGCGTCGCCGGGGGCCGCCCGGTGCTTGCCATCTGCGTTGGCCTCCAGGTCCTCTTCGAAGCCGGCGTCGAGCACGGCACCGAAGTCGAAGGCATGGGGGAGTGGCCGGGGAAGGTCGAGCTCCTCCCCGCCGACGTGGTACCGCACATGGGCTGGAACACGGTTTCCGTTCCGGCTGGCTCCCGGCTCTTCGCAGGTGTCGAAAGCGAACGCTTTTACTTCGTGCACTCCTACGGTGTTCAGGAGTGGGACTTCGAGGTGGTCCAGCCTCGGATGAGCGCGCCGCTCGTTACGTGGTCGGAGCACGGGGCGCCGTTCATTGCGGCCGTGGAAAACGGCCCGCTGTGCGCCACCCAATTCCACCCCGAAAAGTCCGGCGACGCCGGTGCCCGCCTGCTCCGGAACTGGGTCGGGGGTTTGCGGGGACGAGCCGGGACGGCGGTAGCCACAAGCCCGAAGGCCGCCCCGGCCGACGCAGCCCCGGAAGCCGGGACCGCCTAGATGTGGTCCTTGGTCCTGATGGGGCTCGCCGGGCTGCTCGTCGGCGGTGCGCTGTCCTTCCGCCAGCAGAAGAGTCCGCGCTGGGTTCAGGCGGTCTTTTATGTCCTGGCCGGGATGGCGCTGCTCGCCGCGTACCTCCTGACGCTTCCCGCCGCCTGACCCCCCGCCGCCTGCCCCCCGCCGCCTGACCCCCCCCGCCGCACCCTGCCCCCCCGCTGGACCGACTCCCGCTGAACCGACTCCCGCTGAACCGACTCCACGCCGCACCCTGACCACCCGACGTCCCTGAAGAGCTGAGGATCCACGATGACCACCGAAACCCCGCTGCCCGTGCTGGAGTTGCTGCCCGCCGTCGACGTTGTCAACGGCCAGGCAGTCCGTCTCGTCCAGGGCGAAGCCGGCAGCGAAACGAGCTACGGCACCCCGTTGGATGCGGCGCTGAACTGGCAGCAGCAGGGCGCGGAATGGGTCCACCTCGTTGACCTCGACGCGGCCTTCGGCCGCGGTTCCAATGCCGAACTGCTCCGCGAAGTGGTTGGCCGGCTCGACATCAAAGTCGAACTCTCCGGCGGCCTGCGCGACGATGAATCGCTTGAGAAGGCTCTTGACCTCGGCGTAGCCCGCGTGAACCTGGGCACCGCCGCCCTGGAGAACCCGGAGTGGACCGCCCGGGTGATCGAGCGCTTTGGTGACAAGATCGCCGTCGGCCTGGACGTCCGCGGCACCACACTGGCCGGCCGCGGCTGGACCAAGGAAGGCGGGGACCTCTGGGACGTCCTCGGACGCCTCGAGGAAGCCGGTTGCTCCCGCTACGTCGTCACCGACGTCACCAAGGACGGCACCCTGCAGGGGCCCAACGTGGAACTGCTGCGCCAGATGGTGGAGAAGACCGGCAAACCCGTTGTTGCCTCGGGCGGGATTTCCAGCCTCGAGGACCTCAAGGTTCTGCGCTCCCTCGTGCCGCTCGGCGTCGAAGGCGCGATCGTCGGCAAGGCCCTCTACAACGGCAATTTCACCCTGCCCGAAGCCCTCGACGCCGCCGGCCGCCGCTAGCGCGCGCAGCATGGAGCACCTCTCCGGGGAAGAGCGCACGCCTGGTGACCGGGCCCCGGCACGGCCGCTGCCCAGTCATATCGCGGCGGCCCTGGCCGGCGCCGGCGGTCCGACAGACTCGGCAGGCCAGCCCTGGTCCGGCCGCACCTTGGCGGGCGAAGCTGCCAGCGTGCACAACTTCGAGAACGACGACGGCGCAGCCGACGCCGGTTACCTCGCGGCGCTGACCGCACTGGCCGCCGGCGCCGGCGACGAAGCGGCGGTGGTGGCCGCGCTGTCGACCGCGCGGGTGTTTGTGCCGATTCTCGCCACGCTCGCCGAAGAAGGCGTTGGCGTTGCGGACCTGCATTCAGACAAGCAGGCCGATATGGCCCTCGTGACCCTCAAGGCGCCCGACGGCCGGACGGCGATGCCGGTGTTCACGTCCGCCGCTTCGCTCGCCGCCTGGCACCCGCAGGCTCGCCCGGTGGCGGTCCATGCCGCCCGCGCGGCACTCTCCGCGGTCGCTGAGGGCGCGGAACTGCTGGTGCTGGACCCGGGTTCTCCGATCACCTTTGTGGTTCGGCGGCCGGCAGTGTGGGCCCTCGCGCAGCAGCGGGGCTGGACACCGTCCTATGCTGATCCGGAGCTGGCCCGGAGCCTTGGTGCGGCCGCCGTTGGCTTTCCTGCCGTTCGGCGGGTGGAAATTCATTGTGGCGGCGGAGTCGCCTCGCTTGCGGCCGATGGAAGGCAGCTTCCCGGCGGCGGCTCCGGCCCGGAACTCCGGGTGCTGCTGTACCTTGAAGACGGACTCGACGCCGCCGGCGTCCAGGCCATCGTGTCCGGTCTTAATGACGCCTGGGCGCGGAATGAAGTTTTTGCCGAGCGGGTTGACTCGATCGAAGTCAAACTGCAGCGCGCGGCGGAATAGGCCCCGGCCGGCGGGGGAGACTCCGCCGGCCCGGGCACGACCAGTAAGGATGTGATCCGTGAACTTCGCGATATACCGGGAGTTGCTGGCCGTTCAGCCGATCAGGCGGCTCCTGCTGATCGGAATGGTGGCCCGCATCCCGCACTCCGCTGCCGGCGTCTTACTGACCCTGCACATTGTGCTGACCCTCGGCCAAGGCTATGCGGCTGCCGGGGCAGCGGCCGCGGTGATGACAATTGGCATTGCCGTCGGTGCACCCTGGCGAGGACGGCGGGTAGATACTGTCGGGCTGCGCCGCGCGCTTATTCCCTCCGTCGTCTCTGAGGCGGTCATCTGGTCAGTGGTCCCGCACGTGTCCTACGAAGTGCTTTTGCCGCTGGTCTTTGTTGGTGGCCTGCTGACGCTGCCGATCTTCAGTGTGGTGCGCCAGTCCCTCGGCGTGCTGGCCTCCGGCGAACAGCGCCGGACGGCCTTCGCCCTGGACGCCATCTCCACCGAGTTGGTCTTTATGATCGGACCCGCAGCGGGTGCCCTGGTCGCGACCGCCGGACAGTCGGTGTTGGGGCTGACAATTGTCGGCATTGCCACCTCGGTTTCCGGGCTCTTCCTGATGTGGTTCAACCCGCCGACCCGCAGTGCCGAGTCTGACGGTGAGTCCGATGCGGTCTTTGGCGCCAGCCAGCAGGACGCCGCCGAAGCCGCCGTCGTGGCAGCCGCCCCGGCGCACCTGCAGGAAGCCGCGGCCGAATTCGTCCCGCTTGCAGCCGCGGAGGACAGGCGGCTGGCGCCGGCCGGGCTCCGGCGCAGGGTCATCCACAATTTCAGCTGGTTCACCACCGCGGTCGCCGCGGTCTTCGCAGTTGCCGGCGGTGCCGGGATGGTCCTGAGCGGCACCGACGTCGGGATCGTGGCCGCCCTCGAAACCGGTGGCCACCAGGGTGAGATCGGACTGGTCTTCTTTTTCTGGTGCGCCGCGTCGGTGATCGGTGGTTTGCTGTATGGCGCCATGCACCGGCCGATCTCGCCGATCCTGCTGCTCCTTGGTATGTCCGCACTGACCATCCCGATGTCCTTGGCGCAGGACACCTGGACACTCAGCATCCTTTCGCTGCTGCCGGGACTGTTGTGCGCGCCGGTGCTGTCGGCCGCCTCGGAGAAGGTTGCCGAGCTCGTCGACGAGCGGCGCCGCGGCGAGGCGATGGGCTGGTACGGCTCGGCGCTGACCGGCGGCGTCGCGTTCGGCGCACCGCTTGCCGGGGTCTTTATCGACGGCGTCGGGCCCACCACCGGATTCCTGGCGGTCGGGGCGGGCGGGGTGCTCCTGTGCCTCGTGGGCCTGGTGCTGCAACAACGCCGCCGCCGGCGCCTCGCTTCAGCCTGAGCCCCGGCCGGGACGGACCGCCGCTGGCCCGGCAGTTGCATGGACGACGGCGTTAACGGGGACGGCGGGCGGACCACAATGGTCTGCCCGCCGTCCCCGCGTACTCGCTGGTTTGCCGGTGGTGCCTAGTTGACTGCGCCGGTGTATTTTTCGCCCGGACCCTTGCCCGGGGCGTCCGGGATGACGGACTCTTCTCGGAAGGCCAGCTGCAGGGACCGCAGCCCGTCGCGCAACGGTCCGGCGTGCTGGGAACCGATTTCAGGCGCCGCCGCGGTGACGAGTCCGGCCAGCGCCGTGATCAGTTTGCGTGCCTCGTCAAGGTCCTTGAGTTCGTCGGCGTTCTCTTCGGCGGCCAGCCCAAGCTTCACTGCTGCGGCACTCATCAGGTGCACTGCGGCGGTGGTGATGACTTCGATTGCGGGCACCTCGGAGATGTCGCGGATCTGCTGTGAAACGTCGCCTTGGGCGTCGGCGGGCTCGTAAACGTGTGAATTACGCTCTGATGTGCTCATGCTGGTAAGCTTGTCACAGACCGACTGATTGTCGTTATTCCACTGTTTGCGCCGTTAGTTCACCGCTGCGGCCCAGCGTCGGGACAAGTCCGAACCCGCCATGCCCGTCATGGAGGTGCGTCGGACGGAATTTGTTCTGTAGAATCGATTTTCAGTTTGCAAGCGGAGTTCTCTCCCACCCGCGTCAGCCGCTCTCCTTCGGGAAGCTTCGCAAGAAGTAAGGTTGCCGGGTACCTGGTCGGGCATTCTTCCCGGGCGTCAGCCCGGCAGGATGTATGCCACCTCATTCGAGGCCGGCAGCGCCGATCTTCGAGGCCTTCGATTGCTCCGGCAATTGGGGGCCTTCTCTTTTTGCCGGTGGAATACCCCCTTACGAACACAGGAGCCTTAACATTAGCGAGCCAAGAATCAATGAGCGTATCCGCGTCCCCGAGGTGCGGCTGGTCGGCCCTGCAGGCGAACAAGTAGGCGTTGTCCGTATTGAGGATGCCCTGCGTTTGGCTGCCGAGTCCGATCTTGATCTCGTTGAAGTTGCACCGCAGGCCAAGCCTCCGGTGTGCAAGCTGATGGACTTCGGCAAGTACAAGTACGAAGCCGCGGTCAAGGCACGTGAAGCCCGGAAGAACCAGACCAACACTGTCCTGAAGGAAATTCGCTTTCGCCTGAAGATTGACACCCACGACTACGAGACGAAGCGCGGCCACGCGCTCCGCTTCCTCGGCGCCGGAGACAAGGTCAAGGCCATGATCCAGTTCCGAGGCCGTGAGCAGCAGCGTCCCGAGATGGGCATCCGTTTGCTCCAGCGCTTCGCGGACGACGTAGCCGAGGTTGGCGTCGTGGAGTCCAGTCCCCGGATCGACGGCCGCAACATGGTTATGGTCGT
Organism: Arthrobacter sp. EM1; assembly: GCF_029964055.1. Taxonomy (NCBI): domain Bacteria; kingdom Bacillati; phylum Actinomycetota; class Actinomycetes; order Micrococcales; family Micrococcaceae; genus Arthrobacter; species Arthrobacter sp. EM1. Next base: position 1,001,762 of record NZ_CP124836.1, read on the forward strand.
TGGCCCGCTCAAGAACAAGGCAGAAGCCAAGGCAGAAGCCCGCCGGGCGTCGCAGCGGGCGGACGCCAAAGCCGAGAACGAAGCCAAAGCTTCAGGCCGCGTCGAAACCTCGGCACCTGATGCACCCTTGACCCAGTCGCTCGCGGATCTTCTTCCCGAGGGCTACCAGGTCCGGACCGAGGCGCCAGCAGCTGAGGAGGCCGTGCCAGCGGCTCCGGCCACGGAACCCCTGGCAGCGGAAACCGTCCCCGACGTCGTCGAAGAGCCGGCGGAAACGGTCAAGGCTGACGCCGTCGCGGCCGACGCTGCCAAAACCGCCGAGGCTCCGGCCGCCGCGGCAGAGAAGGCCCCGGCTGCTAAGGCTGCCGTCCAGGAAAAGCCGAAGCAGGAGGCCGCCAAGGCCGCTCCGAAGCGTGAGGCGCCCAAGGCCGCCGCCAAGCCGGCAGTTAGCAAGGCCCCGGCAGCGCCCAAGGCCGCAGCCACGGCTCCGGAGGCTCCCGCGGCCGCTCCGGCGGCAGCACCGAAGCCGGTTGCTGCCCCGAAGCCGATCCCACGGCCCTCGGCACCGAAGCCGGCCGCCCGGCCGGCCGCTCCAAAGGCCGCCGTCAAGCCGGCCGCCAAGAAGACCAACTAGTTCAGGGCTGCCGGACAGCAACGTCCGGCAGCAAGCAACCAGCACGCCGCCCGCAGGGGCGGCTGCACGAAAGACTGCAGACCCTGTCTGCGGATACGTAAGGAGATCGGTTCCCATGCCGAAGATGAAGACCCACAGTGGTGCTAAGAAGCGCTTCAAGCTGACCGGCAGCGGCAAGCTGCGCCGCCAGCAGGCTAACCGCCGCCACTACCTCGAGCACAAGTCCTCCAGGCTGACCCGCCGCCTCGCCGGCGACAAGATCGTCTTCAAGGGCGACGCCAAGGTCATCCGGAAGATGCTCGGCATCTAAGTTCCAAGTTCTCTGACTATTGCCACCTGGCAGTAGTCAACTACCAAAAAGGCTTCTCAGGCCAGCCGGTTTCTCCGGCAGTAGATGCTTGGGATCAGATTTTCTAAGGAGTACGCACGTGGCACGTGTGAAGAGGGCGGTCAACGCCCACAAGAAGCGCCGGGTTATTCTTGAGCGCGCCAAGGGCTACCGTGGACAGCGTTCACGCCTGTACCGCAAGGCCAAAGAGCAGCTGCTGCACTCGTTTGTGTACAGCTACGGTGACCGCAAAAAGAAGAAGGGCGACTTCCGCCGCCTCTGGATCCAGCGCATCAATGCTGCCTCCCGCGCCAATGGCCTGACCTACAACCGTCTGATCCAGGGCCTGAAGGCCGCTGAGGTCGAGGTTGACCGCCGGATGCTGGCCGAACTTGCCGTCTCCGACGCCAACGCCTTCGCCGCTCTTGTCAAGATCGCCAAGGACTCGCTGCCCGCCGACACGTCAGCTCCGGCCGTGCAGGCCGAAGCTGCACCGGCCGCTTCGAAGCCGGCTGCGAAGAAGGCCCCCGCCAAGAAGGCCGCTGCCAAGCCGGCCGCCGACACGGCTGCCAAGTAGTACCTGAGCTCGTTCACGGACTACCGCGTTCAAGAACCGGCTCGAAAAGCTACTAAGGTTCTTATATGAACGAAACCGGGCGCCCGCAAGATGATGTACTTTCCAACCCTCGAGCTGATCGAGTGAGGAAGGTGGCACAACTTGCCGGGCGCCCGGCGCGTTTAAAGCGCCGCGAGTTCCTGGCCGAGGGGCCGCAGGCGGTCCGGGAGGCCTTGGTGCTGCACCGGAAGAGGCTGGCCGCGGGGGAGCCGGGCATTGTCTATGAGGTTTACGCGAGCGAGTCCTGCCTGGACCGGCACCCTGACCTGGAGACACTCGCCGAGGGCACCACAGCCTTTTTAGCCACCGACGAAGTCCTCGCCGCGATGGCGGATACGGTGACCCCGCAGGGTGTGCTCGCGGTCTGCGGCTTCCTCGATGTGAGCCTGGACACGGTACTTGACGCCGGCCCGCGGCTGGTGGCGGTGTTGTGTGAGGTCCGCGACCCGGGTAACGCCGGCACCGTTCTGCGGGCAGCGGACGCGGCCGGCGCGGATGCTGTTGTCCTCACCGCTTCCAGTGTGGACATCTACAATCCCAAGGCGGTCCGATCGACGGCCGGGTCACTCTTTCATCTGCCAGTGGTGCTTGGTGCCGAGCCCGGGGAGCTGGCGGCCCGCTGCAAGGAACGTGGCATCGGAGTTCTCGCCGCAGACGGCGGAGGGGAACTTAATCTGGACCGGCTCCAGGACCAGAACGCTGCCCGCCGGCTGGGCGCACCGGCACCTGACGCCGGGTACGCGCTGGAAAGCCCGACGGCATGGCTCTTCGGCAACGAAGCCCAAGGGCTCTCCGATGAAGAGCTCGCCCTGGCCGACCACCGGGTGGCCGTGCCGGTCTACGGCGCGGCTGAAAGCCTCAATCTGGGGACCGCGGCAACCGTCTGCCTCTACGCCAGTGCCCGCTCGCAGCAAGACGTCGGAGCCCCGCAGAGCTAAGCCCCGCAGAGTCAGGCTCACAGAGCTAGCCTCACAGAGCTAGCCCCGCAGCGCTAAGCCCCGCAGAGTCAGGCCCACAGAGTCAGGGACCGCGGGGCCGCTCCCGGTCCCGTGGCTACAACGAGCAGGGCACAAAAGTACGGCGGGGGTCCACCGCAAGGTGGGCTCCCGCCGTTGTGCCGGTGTAGTTATGTGGTCTTGTTGCGCCCCGTGATGGCGCCGTAGACGCCGGCAACCACCAGGCCGCCGACAATGGCCAGGACCCAGGAACCGAGGTTCCAGAATTCCATCTTGCCGCCGCCGAAGAGCAGGTCGCCGATCCATCCGCCGACAATAGCGCCGACAACGCCGAGTACAAGACTGGTAACCCAGCCGCCGCCGACACTGCCAGGCATAACTGCCTTGACGATTGCACCTACTATGAGTCCGAGAATGATCCAGCCAAGAAAGCCCATTACTCCTCCTACATATTCGTCGGCATCCAAAGGGTGAATCCCGATTATGGCTTCAAGCTAACATAGGCCGGTTTGCTTGTCAGTAGCCGCACACCCAATTGTTATTTGCCCCGCCGGACCGGTCGCCCCGGGTGCTGGCGGCGGGGCAAGAGCAGGTACGGTATTCCTTGTGGGCGCGCGCATCGGCCGGAGTCCACCACCTTCCCAAACCCCTTAGAAGAGGCTCTCTTGGCTGCAAATGGCGGTACCAAGGCGATTGTTGCGGCGCTTGCCGCCAACCTGACTATCGCCGTCCTGAAATTCGTCGCGTACTTCCTGACTTTTTCCTCATCAATGCTGGCCGAAGCGATCCACTCGCTCGCGGACTCCGGCAACCAGCTCCTGCTGCTGGTGGGCGGCAAGCGTGCCAAACGGGCGGCAAGTCCGGAGCATCCGTTCGGATACGGCCGGGAGCGCTACATCTACGCCTTTATCGTCTCAATCGTGCTGTTCAGCGTGGGCGGCCTCTTTGCTTTGTATGAAGCGTGGGGAAAGCTCCAGCACCCACACGCCATCGAAGGTGCGTTCTGGTGGGTCCCGCTCGCCGTCCTGATCGGTGCCGTCATCGCGGAGTCGTTTTCGTTCCGGACAGCCGTCATCGAATCCAATCCCCTCCGCGGCAAGCAGGGCTGGGTCAAGTTCATCCGCAGCGCCAAGCAGCCGGAGTTGCCCGTTATCCTGCTCGAGGACTTCGGCGCGCTTGTGGGCCTGTTCTTCGCGCTCTTGGGCGTCAGCCTGACCCTGCTCACCGGAAACGGCATCTGGGATGCCCTGGGTACTGCGATGATCGGCTTCCTGCTGGTTGCCATCGCCGCTGTGCTTGCCATCGAAACCAAGTCACTGCTGCTCGGTGAATCGGCCACGAAGGACGACGTCACCAGGATCCGGGTGGCCATCGAATCCGACGGCACCTCGATCATCCACCTCAAGACCCTGCACTTGGGTCCGGAGGAACTGCTCGTCGCGGCGAAGATCAGCATCGGCAGCTCCGACACCGGCCGGGAAATCGCTGCGGCTATCGACAGTGCCGAGACCCGGATCCGGCAAGCTGTTCCGATCGCGCGGGTTATCTACCTTGAACCGGACCTCCAGCGCGTCAACGCCACCTGACCGGTCATGATGCTGAGGGGCCGCTGATCCGGGAACCGCAGTGCGGCTACCGGACCAGCGGCCTCTTGCGTTCCACCCGTCCGCTGATGAGGGCGATTCCAAGGCCCAGCAGCGCCAGCACGGCTCCGACCAGCGCGGGAGCGACGTACCCCCAGCCCCAGGCGATGACAAGCCCACCCAGGAATGCGCCCAAGGCGTTGGCCACATTAAGGGCCGCATGGTTGAGCGAGGAAGCCAGCGACGGGGCGTCGGGAGAAGCGTCCAGCAGCCGCGTCTGCAGGGCCGGGACAAGCATGGCGCCGGCCGCGCCGACCACGAAGACCATCAGGTACGCGGACCACGGCCAATGCACGGCCACCGCGTAGGCCACAAGTGCCGCGGCAATGCCCGGCAGCACCCAGTAGATCGTTCCCATCACTGACTTGTCCGCGATCCGGCCGCCAACGATGTTCCCGACCACCATGCCCACCCCGTACAGCGCGACAACGGCCGGGAGCCAGGCCGAGGGAATGCCCGCCACGGAGGTCATGGTGTGCGCAATGTAGGTATAGGTGGCGAAGAAACCGCCAAAGCCGACGACGCCAATCAGGATCGCCAGCCAGACCTGGAGCCGTTTAAGGGCGCCCAGCTCACGGCGGAAGCTCGCATCGGCGTGCGGCTTCTGGAACGGCACAAACTTTGAAAGCATCACCAGGGTCAGCACGCCGATCCCGCCGACCAGCAGGAACAGCAGCCGCCAGCCATACGTCTGGCCCAGCCAGGTGCCGAACGGTACGCCGATGACATTGGCGACGGTCAGGCCGGCCATCACCATCGAAATAGCCCAGCCGCGCCGGGTCGGGGCGACCAGTGACGCCGCAATCACCGCAGCAACACCAAAGAAGGCGCCGTGCGGCAACCCCGCCGCGAAGCGGGAAAGCAGCATAGTGCCGTAATCGGGGGCGATGAAGGAGCTGAGGTTGGCGACGCTGAAAAAGAGCATAAGCCCCAGGGCCAGATACTTCCGCGGGAGCTTGGCGCCGACGGCGGCCAGCACAGGGGCGCCAACCACCACACCGAGGGCATACGCGGAGATCAAATGGCCGGCCTCCGGCGTGCTGATGTTCAGGCCCTGCTCGATTTCCTTCAGCAGGCCCATCATCGTGAATTCCGTGGTGCCGATGCCGAATCCGCCCATGGCGAGGGAAACGATGGCTAGGGAAACAGTGCGGGTGCCGGTCTTGGGCGTCGCCGGTGTTCGTGCGGTGATTGTCATTCGTCTGCTTTTCGGGGACGTTCCCGGGTGGAACCAGGAGGGTGCGGCAAGTTAAATATGATCTGCGGTCTGATGAGTTGAACGGGGCGGGCGGGCCGGGTATTCCAGGTCCGCAGCCACCGGCCGGTTCCATTCTCTCCCACGTGTGCCCTGCCCCTAGACTTGGTCGCGTGACTGGACTCATCAACGTTGTCGGCGGCGCAGTACTGGACTCCCTCGCCGAACCTGGCCGGCTGCTTGTGGCCCGGCGGACGGCGCCCCCGCAGTTCGCCGGCATGTGGGAGTTTCCCGGCGGCAAGGTCGAGTCCGGCGAGACGCCCGAACAGGCCCTGCACCGGGAATTGCGGGAGGAACTTGGAGTCCGGGTCAGGCTGGGAGCAGAACTCGCTGCGGGCGCGGCGGAGGGCTGGCCGCTTAACGAACGTGCCGTGATGCGGGTCTGGTTCGCAGAGCTTCTCGGCGGCGATCCGCGTCCGCTCCAAGACCACGACGAGCTGCGCTGGGTCGATCTGCAGGACCGCGGCGCCGTGCTGGCCCTGGACTGGATCCCGGCCGATTTGCCCATTGTGGAGGCGCTGCTGACAGCCGTGGAGGGCCGGAAAGACGCAGCGGCGCCGGGGCCCTGAGACCGCCGGTGTTGTGCTTCGCTTCGGGCGCACCGGACGTGACATGGAGGCCCTGAAAACCGTCCAGGTGAGCTGCGGGTGACGCGCCGCCGATCCCCGCCTGCGGAGCCCGCCCCTCGCCAAAGGGTGAAGCGTGTGCCTACTCTGAAGCCATTCGAGAGGAGTTGCCAGTGCTGGTGGGTGTCAGGCGGGAACAACGCACGGGGGAGCGACGGGTTGCCGCGACGCCGGAGACCGTGCGCCAGCTAATGGATCTTGGCCTCGATCTGGTGGTGGAGAGCCAGGCCGGTACCGCGGCCGGGTACGGCAATGCCGCCTACGCCGCGGCGGGAGCGTCAATTGTTCCGGAGCTGACGGCAGCATCACTGGATGTCTTGCTGCACGTCCGGCCGCTTGAACCGGAGACAGCCCGGGAACTCCGCCCGGGCACGGTGACTATTGGCTTCGCCTCTCCGGGGTCGGAACTGCCCGGAGTGGACGCCCTCGCGGGCGCCGGGGTGACCTCGTTTGCGCTGGAACTGGTGCCGCGCATCTCCCGGGCCCAGTCGATGGACGCGCTCAGTTCCCAGGCGCTGGTCTCCGGCTACCGGGCGGTGCTCGAGGCCGCGGTGCGCTATCCCCGCTTCTTTCCGTTGTACATGACCGCGGCGGGGACGATCCCGCCCGCCAGGGTCCTGGTTCTGGGGGCCGGAGTCGCCGGGCTGCAGGCCATTGGTACGGCTAAACGCCTTGGGGCCAGGGTTTCGGCCAACGACATCCGGGCCGCCTCAGCGGAAGAAGTCGCCTCGATGGGTGGCACCTTCATCCAGCTCGATCTTGACGCCGCGGACGGCGGTGGCGGCTACGCCCGTGAGCTGGGCGAGGACCGGGCCATACGCCAGCGCGCCCTGCTGGCCCCGCACGTCGGGGCGGCGGATATCCTCATCACTACCGCCGCCATCCCCGGCCGCGCAGCTCCTTTGCTGGTAACTACAGAAATGGTGGGAGCCATGCGGGCCGGTTCGGTCGTTGTTGACCTTGCGGCGGAATCCGGCGGGAACGTCGAAGGAGTCATCGCCGGGCAGGACCTCCAGATCCCGGTGGACGGCGGTTCCGTTACGCTGGTGGGCCTGCAGGACGCGGCTTCCTCGATGCCCTCCGATGCTTCCCGGCTTTTCGCCCAAAACGTCGCGAACCTGCTGGCCCTGATGACCACAGAGGGAAAAGTTGTTCCGGATTTCGACGACGAAGTTGTCGCCGGCGCCTGCCTCACCCACGGCGGGGCCGTCCGGCACGCCGCCACCGCCGGCGCGCTGGAGGCACTCAGATGATGGATCCGGTCACCCTGCTGACGGTAGTGGTGCTCGCCGTCTTTGTTGGGTTCGAAGTTGTGTCGAAGGTCACCAGCAAGCTGCATACTCCGCTGATGTCCGGCGCCAACGCCATCCATGGCATCATCCTGGTTGGCGCCATCATCGTGGCCGGCCAGGCGGACGACCCCTGGCTGCTTATGGTTGCACTCCTCGCTGTGGTGCTGGCAACGTCCAATTTGGTCGGCGGATTTGTGGTAACGGACCGGATGCTCGAAATGTTCGGCAGCCGGAAACCTGTCCGGCGCAGCGACCGTCCGCGGCGGGACGGCCCATGAGCGTCCTCAGCCCGATGTGGACCTCCCTGTTTTACCTGGCGGCCGCGGTGTGTTTCATTCTTGCGCTGAAGGGCCTCAGCTCACCGCGGACCGCGCGTCGAGGCAACACGATTGGAGCGGCCGGCGCCTTCGTGGCCGTCGCCACGGTCTTTCTTTCCGCGAAACTGGCAAACATCCCGCTGATCCTCGCCGCCATCGCCGTCGGGTCTGCCATCGCCGTTCCGGTGGCCCGGCGGGTGCAGATGACCCACATGCCGCAACTGGTGGCCTTGTTCAACGGCGTCGGCGGCGGAGCTGCTGCGCTGGTGGCAGTGCTGGAACTGGGCCACAGCGGCGATTACTGGGTGCGGGTGGCCGTGGTCTTCACCATGTTGATCGGCGCTGTGTCTTTTGCCGGCTCAGCCGTGACTGTGGGCAAGCTCCAGGAGCTGATCAGCACCCGTCCGCTGCTGTTCCCGGGTATGCCGGTGGTGATGGGCGCCGTGGTGCTGGGCGCCGTCACCGCCGGCACCCTTGTGGTCGGTTCGGGTTCAACCGGCTGGGCGGCCGCGCTGCTGGCAGTGGGCCTGGCCGGGGGACTCCTGCTGGTGCTGCCCGTCGGCGGGGCCGACGTGCCAATAGTCATTTCGTTGCTGAACGCCTTTACCGGCCTCGCGGTTGCAGCATCCGGCATTGTGCTTGGCAACGTCCTGCTGGTGGTGGCCGGCACCCTGGTGGGGGCCAGCGGCACCCTGCTGACCAAGGCGATGGCCGCCGCGATGGGCCGGGGCGTCGCCGGCATTATATTCGGGGCCTTCCGGGGCGGGTCGACGGCGGGATCCACAGTGCAGAGCGACCGCCCGGTGCGCTCGTCCTCGCCCGAAGACGTCGCGGTCCAGCTTGGCTACGCCCAGCGGGTCGTGATCGTGCCCGGCTACGGACTCGCCGTCGCCCAGGGCCAACACACGATCGCCGAGCTTGCCACGGCCCTGGCGGCCCGCGGCGTTGAAGTGGTTTTTGCCATCCACCCGGTGGCCGGGCGGATGCCGGGCCACATGAATGTGTTGCTCGCGGAAGCAAACGTTCCATACGAGGCGTTAAAAGAGCTGGCAGAAGCCAACCCGGAGTTCCCGAACACCGACGTCGCCCTGGTTGTGGGCGCTAACGACGTTGTTAACCCTGCCGCCAAATCCACGCCCGGGGCGCCGATCTACGGGATGCCCATCCTGGAGGTTTCGCTGGCCGGGCAGGTGGTGTTCCTCAAACGCTCGATGCGGCCGGGTTTCGCCGGGATTGAGAACGAGCTGCTCTTTGATGCCAAAACGACGCTGCTCTTTGGAGACGCCAAGGACTCACTCACCCGGATCCTGGGCGCCGTGAAGGAACTCTAGAACAAGGTAGCCTGTGCAGCCGGCGTTGCTGACCGCTGGCCGGCGGCGACGGCTGCCGGTTCGGGGAGGCTCCCCTCGGGATACTGCGCTTCCTCGTCCCTGGGGTCACGGCTGCCGGGATCGTCGTTGAGGTCCCGGTGGCTGAAGCCCTGCGAGCCGGAGAACCCATGCCTGGCCTTGAAATACCGAATGCGGCCGGAGAGCCAGTCGCGGTACTCCTTGGCGGCGTAGGAACCGGTGCCGTAGAGCCGGCGGTACCTGCCGGCAAGCTGGGGGTGTTCCTTGGCGACCCACTGCATAAACCATTCCCGGGTGCCGGGCTTGAGGTATAGCGCCCCGGCCGTGACTCCGGTGGCGCCCGCCGAGGCCAGCGAAGCGAACAGGGAATCGAGGGCCTCGTCGCTGTCCGAGAGCCACGGCAGGATGGGCATAGCCATTACGCCGCAGGGCAGTCCGGCCTCCCGGAGCCGGGTAATCAGCTTCAGGCGGGCCCGGGGCCCGGGCGTACCGGGCTCGACTGCTTCGGCGAGGCGCTCGTCCGTCATCGCCAGTGAGATGCCCACGCCGACCGGGACCTGCGCAGCCGCATGCTTCAGCAGCGGGATGTCCCGGGCCAGCAAGGTGCCCTTCGTCAGGATTGACAGCGGAGTCCCGGAATCGGCGAGGGCACCTATGATCCCGGGCATCAGCCGGTACCGGCCTTCGGCCCGTTGGTAGGGATCGGTGTTGGTACCGAGAGCCACGTGCTGCCGGGCCCAGGAGGGCTTGGCCAATTCCCGGCGCAGGACCTCCGCGGCGTTGATTTTCACTACCACCTGGCTGTCAAAGTCCAGTCCGGCGTCGAAATCGAGGTAGGTGTGGCTTTTCCGGGCGAAACAGTAGACACACGCGTGGCTGCAGCCACGGTACGGGTTGATGGTCCATTCGAACGGCATTCGGGAACCGGCGGCCACTTTGTTGAGCACCGATTTAGCGGTGACCTCATGGAACGTGACGCCGGCGAATTCGGGGGTGGTCACGGAACGCACCAGCCCGAGCAGGGGCAGCAGGGCATCGGCGGCGGCCGGGGACCCGCCGGCGGCAACTGTGCCCTGCCCGGCGGCCGCCCAGTCTTCCGACGCCGGATTAAGTGCTTGCGCGTCCCATCTCATGGTTTCCATTCGAAGGTATGTTCGAGTTTAAGTCAAGGAGCCCCGCTGTATCCGGACGCCAGCGCGCCGTTGCAGTCCACCGCCGCCGGCCCGCACCGCTGCGCCCGTGGCAGGCTTAGCCGTGCAGCTCCCACACAACGCCGACCGTTGCGGTGACGGACGATTCTCCGGCCTCGACAGTAAGCGATTCCACCGCGGCGGCCCGCTGCATCGCCGCCCCGGGGAGTGGGGCCGCATGTCCGGACTGCTGGGTGAGCGAGATGACCTGTCCCAGCGACGTCCCGGCGAGCGAGGCGAAGTGCCCGGCCGTTGTGCGGGCGTCCAGCCAGGCGGCCTCACGGGCGCGGGCGTAGACGCCGGCGGGATCGGCGAAGCCGAGCTCCAGGCCGTTGAGCCGGACATCGTTGCCGCCGGCCGATACGGCCGCGGCGATGACCGCCGACGACGTTCCCAGCTCCCTGAGCCGGACACTCAGGACGCTGGACGCCAGGTAGCCGGCCACGACCTGGCCCCGGCCCTCCTGCCAGTTCACCTCGGCACGGACATTGAGCCCCGACGTGGTGATGTCCGGGTCCGCCACGCCGTACGAGCGCAGTGCCTCCGTGATCGCTGCCAGGACCCGGCCGGCGTCGCCGTACGCGGCGCCGACGCCCTCCCGGCGGCACTCGACCCCTATCGAAAGGGTAAGCATGTCGGGTTCGGCTTCCGCGCTGCCGGATCCGGTTACGGAGATGGTCCTGGGACTGTCGGTCATGTTATGCCTCGTTCTGTTCGGGGGCCGCCTGGGTTGGCTCCGGGTAGCCGCCGGCCAGCAGCCCGGCGTGCCGTTCGAAGACATTACCCGAGCCGGGGTTGCCGGTCCGGAGCTGGGACCAGGCTGCTGCCAGGAAATACAACGGCAGGAAAGGCAGGCCCAGGCAGCACGCGTACTGGGTGCTGTGGCGCTCCTCGTGCCCGAGCAGTTCCGGATTGGCGAGGGCGTTGCCGGGTCCGGCGCGGAAGAGCACCACATTGCCGACCGTAAAGGCTCCGGCCATTGGCAGCCGCCAGTGGTAGCCGGTGGCAAGCAGCAGCCCGCGGGGTCCACGGCGGACCGGGGCGCGGGCGCAGCCAGCGAGCAACAAGCCCAACGGGGTTGTTGCATTCAATACATTGGCCAGCTGCCGCAGCCGTTGTCCGGGCGTCATAAGGCCATGCTAGCCGGGACCCAGGTTCGGGCACCTGAGTGCGTTCAACTAGACTGTTGGGAAGTGTCCGCCGGAGTGATTTTGGCGGGCCCTGCCCTTTGTCAACGCTCGGGTCCCTGCATCTGAACAAGGTCCTGCGCCCGTTGGCATGAACCGACTCGTAGCTAAGAACAGTAGATGACTGAAACTTTGCCGGGCGCCGGCGTCCCGAATCCCCTGGATGAAGCCGCCATCACCGCCGCCGTAGACCAGGCCGTTGCCGCTATTGCCGCCGCCTCCACGCTCGATGAACTCAAAGCCGTGCGGCTTGCCCACACCGGCGAGAAGTCCGCGCTGAGCCTCGCCAACCGTGAAATCGGCGGCCTGCCGAAGGACCAGAAGGCCGCCGCCGGCAAGCTGATGGGTGCCTCCCGCGGACGTGTCAACAAGGCGCTCGCGGACCGCACGGCCGAGCTCGAAGCCGAGAACGACGCACGCATCCTGGTCGAGGAGACGGTTGACGTCACGGCCGCTCCGCGCCGCCGTCGTGCCGGTGCACGCCACCCGCTGTCCACCCTGCAGGAACGCGTCGCTGACATCTTCGTTGGCATGGGCTGGGAAATCGCCGAAGGCCCCGAGGTCGAGTCCGAATGGTTCAACTTCGATGCGCTGAACTTCAAACCGGACCACCCCGCCCGCGAAATGCAGGACACCTTTTTTGTGGAGCCGCCCGAAGCCCACCTGCTGATGCGCACCCACACCTCCCCGGTGCAGGTCCGCTCCATGCTCGAACGCGAACTGCCGATCTACGTGCTGTGCCCCGGCAAGGTGTTCCGCACCGATGAGCTCGACGCCACGCACACGCCGGTCTTCCACCAGTTCGAGGGCCTCGCCATCGACAGGAAACTCAGCATGGCGGACCTCCGCGGCACCCTGGAGCACTTCGCGCGCCAGATGTTCGGCGACGAGGCCCAGATCCGGCTGCGCCCGAATTACTTTCCGTTCACCGAGCCCTCCGCCGAGCTGGACATCTGGCACCCGGGGGCCAAAGGCGGCCCCAGCTGGATCGAATGGGGCGGCTGCGGCATGGTCAACCCCAACGTGCTCCGCGCGGCCGGCATCGATCCGGACATCTATTCAGGTTTTGCCTTCGGCATGGGCATCGAGCGGACCCTGATGTTCCGCAACGAGGTCGGCGACATGCGCGACATGATCGAAGGCGACGTACGTTTCAGCGAGCACTTCGGGATGGAGATCTAAACGTGCGTATCCCACTTTCCTGGCTGCGTGAATTCGCGCAGGTACCGGCCGGAGCGACGGCCGAAGACGTGATGGCCGACCTGGTCAAGGTCGGTTTTGAAGAAGAAGCAGTGCACCGCCCGACGGATGCCCTGCAGGGTCCCGTGGTGGTGGGCCAGGTGCTGAGCATCGTCAAGGAACCCCAGACCAACGGCAAGACCATCAACTGGTGCCAGGTCCGGGTGGTCCCCGAAGGCCAGCAGCAGACCCTGACAGGCGAGGGCATCGACCCCGCCGGCGTCCAGGGCATCATCTGCGGCGCGCACAACTTCGTGGCAGGCGACAAGGTCGTTGTCACCCTTCCGGGCGCCGTGCTGCCCGGCGACTTCCGCATCTCCGCCCGGAAGACCTACGGGCACCTTTCCGCGGGAATGATCGCTTCGGTGCGCGAACTTGGCATCGGCGAGGACCACGACGGCATCCTGGTGCTCTCGCGGATCGGGCTGGACCCGGAAATTGGCACCGACGCCATGGAACTGCTGGGCCTTTACGACCAGGCCGCCGAAATCAACGTCACCCCGGACCGCGGTTACGCGTTCTCCCTCCGCGGGGTGGCCCGCGAGTACGCGCACGCGACCGGCACGACCTTCACCGACCCGGCAGCCAGGGTCCAGGCACCTGCGGAACTGGCCGGCGGTTACGGCGTGCAGCTCAACGACGGCGCCCCGATCTACGGTAAGCCCGGCTGTGACCGTTTTGTGGCCCGCACCGTCCGCGGCGTCGACGCGACGAAGCCCACGCCCCCGTGGATGACCTCCAGGCTCCGGCTCGCCGGCATCCGCTCGATCTCGCTGCCGGTGGACGTCTCGAACTACGTCATGCTGGAACTCGGCCAGCCCACCCACTGCTACGACCTGGACACCCTGTCCGGTGACATTGTGGTCCGTCGGGCGGCGGCCGGGGAAAAGATCACCACCCTGGACGGCAAGGAACGCACGCTCGACGTCGAGGACCTCCTGATCACCGACGGTTCCGGGGCGATCGGCATTGCCGGCGTGATGGGCGGTGCCGCCACCGAGGTGTCCGATGCCACCACAAACGTCCTCGTGGAGGCTGCGCACTTCGACGAAGTGTCCATCGCACGCTCCCGCCGCCGCCACAAGCTCCCGTCCGAAGCCTCCAAGCGCTTCGAACGCGGCGTTGACTGGCAGGTGGCCGGCATCGCCGCACAGCGGGTTGTTGACCTCCTGGTCGAGCTCGCCGGCGGCACCGCCGTCGCCGAGGGGACCGACGTCGGCACCGCACCCGCCGCCGTCGCCGTCGAGTTGCCAGCGGCTTTCGCCGCGGAACGTATTGGGATCGACTTCACCGAGGAACAGATCCTCAGCTCGCTCGAGGACCTGGGTGCAGTTGTTGTCAAAAACGAGGGCGGGTACACGGTGACGGCGCCAAGCTGGCGCAACGACCTGGAAACCAAGGAAGACCTGACCGAGGAAATTGCGCGCCTGGTCGGCTATGACAAAATCCCCGCGTCACTGCCCGTGGCACCCCCTGGCCGCGGGTTGACCCGCGTCCAGCAGCAACGCAGGCGCCTCGTCCAGGCGCTGGCAGCCGCCGGCCTCACCGAGGTCCTCGCGTACCCGTTCGTCTCCCAGGCCGCCAACGACACGTTTGGCGTTGCCACTGAAGGAGCGCCGCGCACGGCACTCAAGCTCGCCAACCCGATCAGCGAGGAGCAAGGCTACCTGCGCACCTCGATCCTGCCGGGCCTGATCGAGGTGGCTAAACGCAACCATTCGCGCGGCTTCCGCGACCTGGCCCTGTTCGAGGCCGGGCTGGTTTTCCTGCCGGGTGACACACTCGGCACCGCCACGATCCCGCCCCTTGGCGTCCGGCCGGGCGATGAAGTGCTCGACGGTTTGTATAACGGTGTGCCGGACCAGCCGCTGTACCTCGCCGCGGTGCTTACCGGCCACGACTCACCGGTTGCCGCCGGCCACAGTCCCCGGGTATGGGACTGGGCCGATGCCGTGGACATCGCCCGGATCGCCGGCGACGTGCTCGGCGTCGAAATCGTTGTTAGCCAGGGCCGGCACCAGGCCTTCCACCCGGGACGGGCCGCGCAACTGGCGCTCCGCACCGGGGAGGTCCTGGGCTACGCCGGCGAACTGCACCCGAAACTGCTGGCCGCCCACGACATGCCGGCACGGTCGGTGGCGCTCGAATTCAACGCCGATGCCCTCTTTGAGGCTGCCGCCGACGTGATCGTCGCCCGGCACCTGTCGACGTTCCCGGTGGCGAGCCAGGACGTCGCCCTGGTGGTGCCGCTGGAGGTCCCCGCTGACGAAGTGGAGTCGGCTCTGCGCGCGGGAGCCGGCGAGCTGCTTGAAGACGTTGCACTCTTCGACGTGTACGCGGGCAAGGGCATCGAGGACGGCAAAAAGTCGCTGGCTTTCAGCCTGCGCTTCCGTGCCGCTGACCGCACGCTGACAGCCGAGGAGGCGTCCGCGGCGCGCGAGGGTGCCGTGGCAGCTGCGCACGAGCGTTTCGGGGCAGTCCAACGCTAGAGCACGGAAGAACACTCGCCGTCGCCGGGGCCACCGTCCGGTCCGTTCGTCTTGCCGACGTCGGACCGGACGGTGTGGCCTTCCTCGATCAAGCAGAACGCGCCCGTGCAGCGGGCCTCAAAGACGACCCCACCCGGCGGGACTTTGTGGCCGGCCGGATCGCGTTGCGCGCTTTTGCTGCCGGGATCCTGGCGGTGCACCCCGGAGAACTAACGGCCGCCTATGTGTGCCCTGATTGCGGCACCGGCCCGGAGAATGACCATGGCCGGCCAGGCTACCGGATTGCCGGTCTTCCCGCCGGCCTGAACCTAAGCCTGTCGCGCAGCCGCGGCTGGGCCCTGCTGGCAGCAGTGCACACCCGGGAACCGGGGGTCCGTCCCGGCATCGACCTGGAGCACAGCTCCGGTGTGACGTTCCCGGGGTTCGACGTCGTTGCCCTCACCCCTGCCGAACGGGAGCGGCTCAATACGCTTCCCCCCGACCAGGCAACGGGCTGGCGGGCTGCTGCCTGGGCGCGCAAGGAAGCGCTGCTCAAATCACGCGGTACCGGGTTGCGGGTCGATCCGGCTACGGTGGAGGCTTTCGCGGAGCCCGGGGACGGCATTGTCCTTATTGAACTGGACACGGTTGCACTGGGCCTGCCTGCGGGATTCGCCGCCGCGCTAGCTGTTCCGGGAACCGCTTAGCAACAAAGGGCCAGGAGATCACTTTGGGCCGCCGGCCGGAAGTGCCGGCAGCGCTTCCTGGTACAGCCACGGGTGCAGCAGCGCTTCCGTGTCGAGGCCTGTCGCGTGGTCCGCGGTGAGAATGAACTGCGCCGTCGAGACCGAGCCGTGGCGGTACTGCCCCGCCCACTCATGCAGCAGCGAAAAAAACGCCAGGTCGCCGCAGCGCAGGCGGAGGGCGTGCAGCGCCAAGGCCCCGCGTTTGTACACCCGGTCATCGAACATCAGCTCCGGACCGGGGTCGCCCACGAGCAGGTCCTGCGCGCCGGTGCTGAGCTTCCGCCAGGCGGCGGCGGCCCGGCGCGCCACAGTCATAACGCCGGCTTCCTCGGACCAGATCCATTCGGCATAGCAGGCGAAGCCCTCATGCAGCCAAATGTCCTTCCAGGACGCTGCCGTCAGCGAATTGCCGAACCACTGGTGGGACAACTCGTGGGCGATGAGCCGCTGCGACTCCCAGTCCTGTTCCAGCTGGTTGGGGCCGAAAATCGACAGGCTCTGCGCCTCGAGCGGGATCTCCAGCTCATCCCCGGCCACCACTACCGTGTACTCGGCGAACGGGTAGGGGCCGAAGCAATCGATGAAGGTACGCATCATTTCCGGCTGCCTCCTCAGCCCTTCGCGTGCCTTGTCCGCAAGCTCAGCAGGAACCGCGACGTGCTGGGGCACCTGCGATGCCGGGCGGACCGGGTTGAGGGCCAAGAGCTCGTAGCGGCCGATCTGAACCGTGGCGAGGTACGTGGCCATGGGCTCGGCCTGTTCGTAGACCCAGGTCTCGCGGCTGGACCGGCCGGTGCGGGCGACCAGGATCCCGTTGCACACCGCCCGGTAGTGTGCGTCAGTGGTCACCGAGATCCGATAGCTGGCCTTGTCCAAGGGGTGGTCGTTGCAGGGGAACCAGGACGGTGCGCCGTTCGGCTGGCCAGCCACCAGCACACCATCGGTCAGTTCTTCCCATCCCACGTCGCCCCATAAGCCCCGGCGGGGGGAGGGGTTTCCCTCGTAACGGACGTCCACAGTGAATTCTTCGCCCGGCATCAGGGCGGCGTCGGGGACAATGACCAGCTGGTCGGCGCGCTGGCTGAACTTGCGGACCTTCCGACCGGAGAGCTGGATTTTGCTGGCCCGGAGCCCGGTCAGGTCCAGCACAATGGCCGAGGTGGCGCGTTGTGTCACCGCGTGCACAGTGGCCCGCCCGTTCAGGCGGTTGCTGCTGAGCTTGTAGTCCAGTTCGAGTTCATACCGGGTGACGCGGTAGGCATTGGTGCCATGGCCCGGCAGGTACGGATCAGGAGAGCCCGCCGGATCATCCGCGGGCAGGCCGCCTCCGGTGCCGGTTGCGGCGGTGGACCTCTGGGGGCTGGAACTCATTAGACGGCCTTCGGGTTGGCAGGTGCGGGTCGGGCGGGAGCGTGCTACTTCGGCTTGGGGGCAGCCACTGCCGGCCCGCCCCACGGGCTCACCGGGTTGCCCATCCAGTACGTCGCGGCAGGGACAGTTTCACCCCGCATCACAAGGGATGCCGGGCCTACGGTGCCACCTTTGCCGATCCGGGCCTGCGGGAGGATGACTCCGTGCGGGCCCATTGTTGCCCCGTCATCGAGCGTAACAGTGTCAATGCTCATCACACGGTCATGGAACAGATGGGTCTGGACCACACAACCCCGGTTAACCGTGGTGTTCCGGCCCAGGGTCACCAGGTCCGCCTCGGGCAGCCAGTAGCTTTCGCACCAGGTGCCCGCGCCGATCCTGGCGCCGAGGGCCCGGAGCCACCAGACCAGGGCCGGGGTCCCGGTGGCCGCCCGGGCGAACCAAGGGGCGCTGACCATTTCAATGAACGTGTCCACCACCTCGTTGCGCCAGATGAAGGAACTCCACAACGGGTGCTCACCGGGTTTGATGCGCCCTACCAGCAACCATTTCGCCACCACAGCACTGCCCGCCGCCACCGCTCCGGCGATGAGAATCACCACGCCGCCCAGGAGCGCCGCGATGCCGTAATTCGTGGCGGAGGCAAGCCAGTCGAAGGCGAGGAAAACGCCGGCCGCGATTGCGACGGTCACCACGACGGGAACAAAACGGCACAGTTCCCAGAGCGACCGGGCGACCTTGAGCCTGAGCGGCGGCTGGTACGTCCGGGTGTCATCGGAGGCGATGGCGGTGCGACGGAGCCGCACCGGCGGACTGCCCAGCCAGGAGGTGCCGGCCTTGGCTTTGGCGGGGGTCGCTGACAGCACGGCAACCAGGGAGTTCTTGGGCACATTGCGGCCGGCCGCCGTCATCCCGGAATTGCCCAGGAAGGAGCGTTTGCCGATCTTCGCGGGCGCGATCCGCAACCAGCCGCCGTCGAGTTCGTACGAGGCCACCATCGTGTCGTCGGCCAGGAAGGCTCCCTCGCCCACAGTGGTCATCTTCGGGATCAACAGCACCGTCGAAGCCTCCACGTTCTTGCCGATCTTCGCGCCAAGCAGGCGCAGCCAGACCGGAGTGAAGAGGCTCGCATAGATCGGGAAGAGCACGTCCCGGGCCAGGTCCAGGACCCGCTCGGTAGCCCAGACCTGCCAGCCGATTCTGCTGCGCACCCGGTAATATCCTTCGGCCAGGCCCAGGCTGAGGAGCCGGGTGGTCAGCAGGATCAGCAGCAGGTTGGACAGGAACCAGACGAGGGCCGCCGGCGCAATGGCCAGCAGCAGCTGCGGAACCGCTGCCGTCAACGAAGCGCCGCCTCGAATGAAGGCATAAACCACTAAGGCCGCGGCAGCAGCGGAGATCACGGGAATCAGGGCCAGTACGGCGGACGCTGTGGCGAAGCCGACAAACCAGAGCCTGCCGATTATGGGGTGCTCGGCGGGAGCCTCCGGCCAGGAGGGTTTGGCTTTGCCCCGCCGCTCCGCGGGTGAGCCGGCGACCAACTGCCCGGACTTCACCTTGCCCAGCACGGCCGATCCGGGCTCCACCCGGGCTCCGGCACCGATCGAGGCACCGGGCATAAGGGTACTGCGTGCACCGACAGTTGCGCCGGGCCCGATATGGATGGCGCCGATATGGACTACGTCGCCGTCAATCCACCAGCCGGACAGATCGACCTCAGGTTCGACGTTGCAACCGGTGCCCAGCGAGAGCATTCCCGTGACCGGAGGCAGCGAGTGCAACTGGACATTGTTGCCGATTTTCGCCCCGAGGGCGCGTGCGTAATAGGGCACCCACGGGGCACTGGCGAGGCTGACGGCGCCTGCGAGGTCCTGGATCTGCTCGGCCAGCCACAGGCGCAGGTGCACCCGGCCGGAGCGGGGGTAGACTCCCGGCACTACCTTGCGCAGCAGCAGGCGCGCTGCCGCGACGGAGATCAGCATCCGGCCGGCCGGACTGACAAAAACGAGCCAGGAGGCTCCCACCCACCACCAGGAAACCGTGGGCGCCGCAGTGAAGCCGGCGAGCCAGGAGAGCAGATTGTTCGCCGCCATCACATAAGTCAGCCAGCGCATGCCGACCAGGAGGTGCAGCGGAACCCCCATCAGTGTCTGGAAAACCTGCGACTTGCGGGCCGTGCGCCGGACCGTGCGTTCCGGGGCCGGTCCTGCCCCGCCCTCGGGCAGCGACAGGCGTGCAGTATCGATGAGAGCCCCGATCCGGGGCGTGGCATAGATGTCGGCCACCGTGATCGTTGGATAGCGCACGCGCAGGGCCGAGACAAGCTGCGCGGCAGCGAGGGACCCGCCGCCGTAGGCGAAGAAGTCGGCGTCCAGGCCGGACACGGCGCTGCCCAGGACGGAACTCCACTGCTCCACGATCCAGCCGGCATCATCGGGCAGGTTCAGCGGGGCCGCGGCGGCGTCGGCGGCGCCGGCCCCCACCAGCGGCCACGGAAGCGCGTGCCGGTCCACCTTGCCGCTGGTCTTGGTGGGCAGCGAATCGACAACTGTCAGCAGCGGAATCAAGGGGGCCGGCAGGCTCTTGCCGAGGAGCTCACGTGCGGCGGTGAGATCGAGGTCGCGCCCGCCGGCCGGGGCCAGGTACCCCACTAGGATCTGGTTTCCAGCCGCCGTCGTCTGCACCGTCGCGGCCGCACCTGCGACGTCCGGCAACGCCTGCAGGGCGGAGTCGATCTCGCCCAGTTCGATCCGGCGCCCGCCTAGCTTGACCTGTTCGTCGGCGCGGCCCTGAAAGATCAGCCCCTCCGCTTCGTACCTGACCAGGTCGCCCGAGCGGTAGGCCCGCGTCCAGCCCAGCGAAGGCATCGGGGCAAATTTCTCAGCGTCCTTGGCCGGGTCAAGGTAACGGGCCAGGCCGACGCCGCCAATGATTAGTTCGCCAACCTCGCCTTCACCCACCGGCCGGGCTTCAGCGTCGACGACGGCGAGGTCCCACCCGTCCAGCGGCAAGCCGATCCGGATTGGGCCGGGCCCGCCCAATCGAGCGGCGCAGGCGACAACGGTGGCCTCGGTGGGGCCGTAGGTGTTCCAGACTTCGCGGCCTTCGACGGCGAGCCTCTCGGTCAGTTCCGGCGGGCACGCTTCGCCGCCGAAGATCAGCAGCCGGACGCTCTCCATGGACTCCACCGGCCAGAGCGCGGCCAGTGTAGGTACTGTGGAAACGACAGTGATGCCGTGGCTGATCAGCCACGGGCCGAGGTCCATCCCGGTCCGGACCAACGCCCGGGGCGCCGGGACGAGGCAGGCGCCGTGCCGCCAGGCTAGCCACATTTCCTCGCAGGAGGCGTCGAAAGCCACGGACAGGCCGGCAAGGACGCGGTCCTGGGGGCCAATCGGATCGTCCTGCAAAAAGATCCGCGCCTCGGCGTCGACGAATGCCGCGGCGGAACGATGCTGCACGCCGACGCCTTTCGGCGTTCCGGTGGACCCCGAGGTGAAGATGACCCAGGCGTCGTCGTCCGGCGCGGGAGGCCGGGGAGCCGGAAACGGCCGGGGCAGCTGGCGTGCCGTCACTATCTCGCCGGCACCGCGAAGCGTCCCGGCGATCCGTGCTTCGCCGAACACCAGCCTGGCCCGCTCTTCCGGGTCGTCCGCGTCCACCGGAACATACGCCGCCCCGACCATCATGATGGCCAGGATTGAGACATACAGCAGGTTGGTACCGGAGGGAATCCGGACACCGATCCTGTCCCCGGCACCCAGCCCTGCGGCGTGCAGCTCCCTTGCCCGGGCCCGGACTGCCGCCATAAGCTGCGCATAACTGAGCGACTCGTGACCGTCATCGAGCGCGGAGGCGTCCGGAAAGCGTTTGGCCGTGTCCTGCAGGATGTCAACGAGCGTCCGCTCCGGCGGAGTGGCGGGGGACCCTGCAAGCTGGGCCGGGAAGACCGTGTTTAGGGTGGCGGCATCCTGCGGGAGCACGGTGCTTGTGGGTTGCTGCTGTTGCTCAGTCACGGGGGCATCGTCTCTGACCTAGGTAAATGGAAGGTGTCCGGCGTCGCTTTGTGTTAATGATCCGCCTCAAGCCGGATGTGCGCACGCTGGTCCCGGATAACGGCGGACCCTGGCGGTCCTGGTTTAGGGGACCAGGATGACCTTGCCCGTGGTGCGGCGCTGCTCCAGGTCTTCGTGTGCCCGGGCGGCTTCCGCGAGATCATAGCGGGCGCCAATCCGGACCTTGAGGCTTCCGTCAGCCACCGCGGCGAAAAGCTCGTCCGAGCGCCAGCGGCGTTCCCGGGCATCACGCAGGAAATGTGCAATCGTCGGGCGGGTCAGGTACAAGGATCCGCCGGCGTTGAGCCGCTGCGGATCGAACGGCGGCACAGGCCCGGACGCGGCGCCAAAGAGCACCAGTGTGCCGCGGATACGCAGGGCGGACAGGGAACCGTCGAAGGTGTCCTTCCCGACGCCGTCGTAGACCACGTCCGCGCCGGTCCCGTCGGTCAGTTCGCGGACCTTTGCCGCGAAGCCGTCGTAGCGCAGCACGTGGTCGGCTCCGGCGCCGCGGGCCAGTTGTTCCTTTTCATCCGTGGACACGGTGGTGATAACGCGTGCGCCCTTGGCCTTGAGCAGCTGGATCAGCAGCAGCCCGACGCCGCCCGCTCCGGCGTGCAGCAGGACGGTGTGGCCCGGCTCCACCGTGAAGGAGGAATTGATCAGGTAGTGCGCGGTGATGCCCTGCAGGGGAAGGGCGGCTGCGGTGAAATCGTCCACGCCGCGGGGGACCGGCAGGGCTTTGTCCTCATCGACAAGTGCGTAGCCGGCGTAGCAGTTGATGCCTTCCGCCGTCGCCACCCGGTCGCCGGGGGAGAACCCGGTGACGCCGTCGCCGAGATCCGCCACGGTGCCGGCGGCCTCGGAGCCGGGGGTGAAGGGGTAGTCCACCTGATAGCTGCCGCTGCGCTTGTAGGTGTCGATGAAGTTGACGCCGGCGGCGGCGACCTTGATCAGCAGCTGGCCGGGGCCCGGCGTCGGGCGCTCCACCCCGGTCAGCGTGAGGACACCGGGACCCCCGGCCTCGCGGGCGACGATTGCGTGCATTAGCTGTCTCCTTGCTTGAGCTGAAGTTCCTGGGCTGCAAACCGGCCCGCATCGGCCGGCTGGGTTTCCGCGGCCCGATCTCCGGCTCCGCTTCTGCACCATCCTAGGGACAGCGACAGCAACGCCGAAGTGGCGGCCGGTATTCGGCCGCCACTTCGGGTCACACTGACGGGCCGGGGCTGCCGGCTTGCCCTTCGCGCAGCGGAGCCCGGCCGCGGCTTAGAAGCGTCGGGTCACGGTCGCCATCGGGCACTCGAAGTGGCGTCCGGCGGAGAGACCGACCTCGTTGAGGTAGCGCACGATGATGCCGTAGGACTGCAGCAGGGTGGTTTCCGTGTAGGGAACCTGGTGCTTCGCGCAGAATTCGCGGACGATCACGGCGGCCTTGTCGAGCTGCGGCCGGGCCATATCCGGGAAGAGGTGGTGTTCGGCCTGGCGGTTGAGGCCGCCCAGCAGGATGTCCATCCAGGGGCCACCGGAAATATTCCGTGACGTCAGGACCTGCCGGCTGAAGAAGTCAACGCGGCTGTCCGCCGGCAGAACCGGCATGCCCTTGTGGTTAGGGGCGAACGAGGCGCCCATGTAGAACCCGAAGACGGCCAGCTGGACCCCGATGAACGCAAGGGCAACGCCCCACGGCAGGAACGTGAAGGCCAATACCGGGAGCAGGCTGAGCCGGACCAGGAGAATCGGGATTTCCACCCAGCGGTGTGTGACTTTGGCGCGCTGGAAGATGAACTTGATTGAATCGATCTGGAGGCCCAGGCCGACGAGGAACAGCAGCGGGAAAAAGAGCCAGCCCTGTTTGCGGGTGAGGAAGGAGAACCGTCCCTGCCGGGTAGCGGCAGCCTCCGGGAAGAAGGCGATGGCGCCGGTGGCGATGTCCGGGTCTTTGGAAATGACGTTCGGGTGGTTGTGGTGCGCGCCGTGCTTCTGCTCCCACCAGGAGTAGCTGATGCCGGCGACCGAGGTGGCAAGGAGCCGGGCGGCCCAGTCGTTGGCGCGGCGGGAGGCGAAGATCTGGCGGTGTCCGGCCTCGTGGGCCAGGAAACTCAGCTGGGTGCAGAGGATGCCCAGCGCCGCGGCGATAAGGAGTTGGAACCAGCTGTCACCGATCAGCGCAAAGCCGAACCAGGTGGCGGTCATCAGAAGGACCAGGACGGAGAAGACCGTGACGTAGAAGCCGACGCGGCGTTCGAGGAGGCCGGCGGACTTGACGGTCTTGAGGAGTTCCGAGTAGCTCAGGACAACGGCGTTGGGCTGGCGGAGGCGAGATTTGGGTCGCTCCGGCGTAGCAGTGGTGGGGGTCATGGAGCTCGCGCCTCGTAACTGTTACGGGCAACGCTGCATCCGACATTCGGATTGCACGGTCTGGATCACCCACGACCAAGCATACGCCCCCGGGCCATCGGGACCCCTCCCGCGGTGCAGCCCAGGTGCACTCCGCGGCCGGGTGACCATGGCCGGGCGCGGCTCAGCTGATGCATAATTATCGACATCTATGCATACTCTTGCTGTATAGTTCCCTGTATGACTATTTCTGTTGCCGTATCCGGCGCAAGCGGTTATGCCGGCGGCGAGGTGCTGCGGCTCCTTGCCGGTCATCCCAACGTAACGATCGGTGCCATCACGGCCCACAGCAACGCCGGTTCCAGACTAGGGGAATTGCAGCCCCATCTCCACGGTTTGGCCAGCCGTATCCTCGAAGACACCACAGTGGCCAACCTGTCCGGACACGACGTTGTGTTCCTGGCCTTGCCGCACGGAGCCTCCGGGGAGATCGCCGCGCAACTGCCCGCAGGCACCCTCGTGATCGACGCCGGCGCCGACCACCGGCTCGAGGATGCGGCCGCTTGGGAAAAGTTCTACGGCTCCCCGCACGCCGGCACTTGGCCCTACGGGCTCCCGGAGCTTCCCGGCCAGCGTGAGGCGCTCCGGGGCGCCACCCGGATCGCCGTGCCGGGCTGCTACCCGACCTCGGTCCTGCTGGCCCTTACCCCTGGTTTTAGTAACCACCTGCTGCAGCCCGACGACGTTGTTATCGTTTCCGCATCCGGAACCTCCGGGGCCGGTAAGGCGGCCAAAGCCAATCTGATCGGCGCCGAGGTGATGGGCTCGATGAGCCCCTATGGTGTGGGGGGCGGGCACCGGCACACGCCCGAGATTGAGCAGGGGCTTTCGGCGGCCCTCAACGCTCCGGTAACGGTGTCCTTTACGCCCACGCTGGCCCCCATGAGCCGGGGCATCCTCACCACCGCCACGGCGAAGGTGCGCCCCGGCGTTACTGCCGGGGAGCTCCGCCAGGCCTGGAGCGAGGCCTACGACGACGAGCCGTTTGTGCACTTGCTGCCCGAAGGCCGATGGCCCTCGACAAAGTCGGTCCAGGGGTCCAACCACGCCGTGATGCAGCTGGCACTCGACGGGCACACCGGCAGGGTAATCGTTACGTGCGCCATCGACAACCTGACCAAAGGGACCGCCGGCGGAGCCGTGCAGTCCATGAACATTGCCCTCGGCCTGGCGGAAACCGCCGGCCTCGATCTGCAGGGAGTAGCACCGTGAGCATCACCACCCCCCAGGGATTCCGTGCCGCCGGAGTCACCGCCGGCCTCAAGGCCTCCGGCAACCCCGACCTCGCCCTTGTGGTCAACGACGGCCCCGCCAAGGCCGCCGCGGCCGTGTTCACCTCCAACCGGGTGGCCGCAGCCCCCGTGCACTGGTCCCGAGAGGTGGTCAAGGACGGCCGCGTGGATGCCGTTGTGTTGAACACCGGCGGGGCCAACGCCTGCACCGGCCCGCAAGGCTTCCAGAACACCCACACCACCGCCGAAAAGACCGCCGAAGCCCTCGGCATCTCCGCCACCGACGTCTTCGTCTGTTCCACCGGCCTGATCGGCGAGCAACTGCCGATGGATAAGGTCCTCGCCGGGATCGGGGCGGCAAGCGCAGCGCTGAGCACAGGCGGCGGCTCCGATGCTGCCACCGCCATCATGACCACGGACTCGGTGTCCAAACAGGCCGTCTTCACCGGTACCGACGCCGACGGCAAGGAATTCACCATCGGCGGTATGGCCAAGGGTGCCGGCATGCTCGCCCCCGGGCTCGCCACCATGCTCGTGGTGCTCACCACTGACGCTGACGTCCAGCCGGACATGCTCGACGTTGTACTCCGCGACGCCACCCGGGTCACCTTCGACCGGGCGGACTCGGACGGTTGCATGTCCACCAACGACACGGTGGTGCTGCTCGCCTCCGCAGCGTCCGGCGCCGTGCCGTCGGCCGCCGACTTCGGCGCCGGCCTGACCCGGGTCTGCGCAGAACTGGCCCGCAAACTGATCGGCGACGCAGAAGGAGCCAGCCACGACATCGCCATCCGCACCTTCAACGCCGCCAGCGAAAAGGACGCCGAAGTCGTCAGCCGCGCAGTGGCCCGCTCCAACCTCTTTAAGGCCGCGATCTTCGGCAAGGACCCCAACTGGGGCCGGGTGCTCTCCGCCGTCGGCACCACCGACGCCGCCTTCGAACCCGACCGGCTCAATGTGTCCATGAACGGCGTGCAGATCTGCCGCAACGGCAGCATCGGCGACGACCGGAGCCTCGTGGACCTGGCACCCCGCGAGGTCCTGGTCGAGATCGACCTCCAGGCCGGTAACGCCGAGGCCACCATCCTGACCAACGACCTCACCCACGACTACGTCCACGAAAACAGCGCCTACTCCAGCTAGGGGATGCCGATGAACGCCCAGACCCGCGAGACCACGTCCATGTCCGATGCCCAGGGCAAGGCCGGCACCCTGATCGAGGCCTTGCCCTGGATCCAGCGCTTTGCCGGCACCACGATGGTGATCAAATACGGCGGCAACGCCATGGTTAACGATGAGCTGCGCCGCGCCTTTGCCGAGGACGTCGTTTTCCTGCACCACGTCGGGATCCACCCGGTCGTGGTGCACGGCGGCGGCCCGCAGATCAACGCCATGCTCAGCCGGCTCGGGATCGAATCCGAGTTTAAGGGCGGGCTGCGGGTCACCACGCCGGAGGCCATGGACGTGGTCCGTATGGTCCTCACCGGCCAGGTGGGCCGCGAACTCGTGGGCCTGATCAACTCACACGGCCCCTACGCCGTTGGTATGTCCGGTGAGGACGGCGGGCTGCTCCGGGCCGTCCGGACCGGCACCGTGGTGGACGGCGAGGAGGTGGATCTGGGCCTCGTCGGCGAAGTTGTCGGCGTAAACCCCGAGGGAATCCTGGATATCGTTGCGGCCGGCCGGATCCCGGTGATTTCGACAGTAGCGCCGGAAATATTCGCGGACGGCACCGGTGACCGGGGAACCCACCAAGTGCAGACCACCGGCCAGGTGCTGAACGTCAACGCGGACACCGCCGCCGCGGCCTTGGCCGAGGCGCTCGGCGCCTCGAAGCTGGTTATCCTCACCGATGTTGAGGGTCTCTTCGCCAACTGGCCGGACCGCTCCTCGCTGATTTCCTCGCTTACCGCGTCGGAACTCCGCGAGCTGCTGCCGCGTCTGGAGTCAGGCATGATCCCGAAAATGGAGGCCTGCCTCAAAGCCGTTGAAGGCGGCGTCGAACGCGCACACATCGTGGACGGCAGGCTGGCGCATTCGATGCTGCTGGAGACCTTCACAACAGCGGGCATCGGCACACAGGTCGTCCCGGACGAGGAAAACAAATGAACCAGCTGGAAAAATCCCCCAAACTCAGCGAAATGGTCGGAACCGGCGGCTCCGGTACCGGAGCCGACTGGCTGGCCCGCTACTCCACCTCGCTGCTGGGTGTCTTCGGGACCCCGCAGAGGGTCCTGGTCCGTGGCGCCGGCTGCCTCGTCTGGGACGCGGACGGCAAGGAATACCTGGACCTGCTCGGCGGGATCGCGGTCAATGCCCTCGGCCACGCGCATCCTTTTGTCACATCGGTCGTCTCCAGCCAGCTCGCCACCCTGGGTCACGTCTCCAACTTCTTTACGAGTCCCACCCAGATCGCGCTGGCCGAAAAGCTGCTGGAGATCACCAGCGCGCCGGCCGGTTCCAAGGTGTTTTTCGCCAACTCCGGCACGGAGGCGGTCGAGGCCGCGTTTAAGCTGGCACGGCGCAATGTTGGTTCGGCAGCGACGCCGCGGACCAAAATCATCGCCCTTGAGGGCGCCTTCCACGGCCGGACCATGGGCGCGCTGGCGCTCACCGCAAAGGAGGCCTACCGGGCGCCGTTTGCGCCGCTGCCTGGCGGCGTTGTGCACATCCCCTTCGGTGACATCGACGCGCTCCTGGCCGCAGTGGACGACACCACCGCAGCAGTCTTCCTCGAACCGATCCAGGGCGAGGCCGGCGTCCGGCCGCTGCCCGCCGGCTACCTGCAGGCCGCGCGGGCGGCCACCCGTGCCGTCGGTGCCCTGCTGATCCTGGACGAGGTCCAGACCGGCATCGGCCGTACCGGCAAGTGGCTCGCCAGCGAGGACGCCGGGATTATGCCCGACGCGGTCACGCTCGCCAAGGGCCTCGGTGGCGGCTTCCCGATTGGCGCCCTCGTGACCTTTGGCCCGGAAACTTCCGCGCTGCTCTCCGCCGGCCAGCACGGGACGACGTTCGGCGGCAACCCGGTGGCCACCGCTGCAGCACTGGCCACCCTGCACGTGCTGGCGGACCAGCATGTCCTGGACCACGTCCGGAACGTAGGGGAGCGGCTGCGTGCCGGCCTCGCGGGGATCGACGGCGTTGCCGCGGTCCGCGGCGAAGGGCTCCTGATCGGCTTTGATCTGGACGCCGACGTCGCCCCGACCGTCGTGGCCGCCGGGCTCGACGCAGGCTTTATCGTCAACAGCCCGGGCCCGCACACGATCCGGCTCGCCCCGCCGCTGATCCTCACGACCGAACAGGCCGACCGCTTCCTCGCGGCACTGCCTGCCCTTCTCCAGACAGCAAAGGACGCCCAGTGAACACGACTGAAATGTCGACAGTGACGTCGAACAGCCGGCCCCGGCACTTCCTCAAGGACACCGACCTCACCCCGGCCGAGCAGGCTGAGGTCCTGGACCTTGCCCTGCGGATGAAGGCCGCCCCCTACAGTGTGCAGCCGTTCGCGGCGGAGGCCAGCGGACGCAGGACCGTTGCCGTGATCTTCGATAAGACCTCCACCCGGACTCGGGTCTCGTTCGCCGCGGGCGTGGCCGACATGGGCGGCAATGCGTTGATCATCAACCCGGGCGAGGCGCAGATCGGCCACAAGGAGTCCATCGAGGACACCGCCAAGGTCCTGGAGCGGATGGTGTCCACCATTGTCTGGCGGACCGGTGCCCACGCCGGCCTGGTGGCCATGGCAGCAAACTCCCGGGTGCCGGTCATTAACGCCCTGTGCGATGACTACCACCCCTGCCAGCTCCTCGCCGACCTGCTTACGATCAAGGAACACAAGGGCGAGCTGGCGGGCCTCACCCTAAGCTACCTTGGCGACGCTGCCAACAACATGGCCAACTCCTACCTGCTGGCAGGCGTCACCGCCGGCATGCACGTCCGTGTGGCCGGCCCCGAAGGTTACCTGCCTTCCCCGGCGATCATCGCCGCGGCCGAAGACCGCGCGGCGGAGACCGGCGGGTCGGTTCTTGTCACCATTGACGCTGCCGAGGCGCTGCTGGGGGCCGACGTCGTCGCCACCGACACATGGGTCTCCATGGGCCAGGAGGAGGAGAAGGAGGCCCGGCTGCAGCTGTTCCGCAGCTACGCTGTCGACGAAGCGGCGATGCAGCTGGCGGCGCCGGATGCCGTGGTGCTCCACTGCCTGCCCGCCTACCGGGGCTACGAGATCGCCGCGGCCGTGATCGACGGCCCGCAGTCAATCGTCTGGGACGAGGCCGAGAACCGGCTGCACGCCCAGAAGGCGCTGATGGCTTGGCTGATGCACAACTCCGGCCTCGCCGTCGTTGACGGGCTGGCGCCGAACGGGGAGCCGGCACCGAAGGGGCGCCGATAGTGTCCGTCCAGCCCGCTTCCCCGGGGGCCAGCCCGGCCACCAAGACGGCCCGGCAGGCACGGATCACCGCGATCCTCACGGGTGAGTCGGTCCGTTCACAGGCGGAGCTGGCGGCACTGCTCGCCGACGACGGCGTCCAGGTCACCCAGGCCACCCTCTCCCGGGACCTCGTGGAGCTCGGCGCGGTCCGGGTCCGCGGGAAGGAAGGTGTGCTCGTCTACGCGGTGCCGGGGGAGGGCGGGGAACGCGCGGCCAAAAGCGGTGTCAGCCAGGAAATCCTCGACGCGCGGCTGGCCCGGCTCTGCGCGGAACTGCTGGTCACCGCCGAAGCGTCCGCGAACATTGTGGTGCTCCGAACGCCTCCCGGCGCGGCCAACTTCCTGGCGCTGGCGATCGACCACTCGGTGATGCCGTCCATCCTCGGCACCATCGCCGGGGACGACACCGTGCTGTTGGTCACCCGCGACCCGGTCGGCGGCGCAGCCGTCGCGGCCCGCTTCCTGCGGCTCGCTGATGAAGCCGGCCAATAAACTTCCACCAGAGAACTAAGAACCAAACAACTAAGAACCAAACAACTAAGGAGCAATTGAAGTGACTGAGCGTATTGTGCTGGCCTACTCCGGTGGCCTGGATACTTCCGTAGCTATCGGCTGGATCGGTGAAGCTACCGGTGCCGAGGTGATCGCCGTGGCGGTCGACGTCGGACAGGGCGGCGAGTCGCTGGAGACGATCCGCCAGCGCGCCCTGGGCTGCGGCGCCGTCGAAGCCTATGTGGCTGACGCCTCCGACGAGTTCGCCAACGAGTACTGCATGCCCGCGCTGAAGGCCAACGCCCTCTACCAAGGCCACTACCCGCTGGTTTCCGCGATCTCCCGCCCCGTGATCGTGAAGCACCTGGTCAAGGCTGCCCGCGAATTCGGCGCTACCACGGTGGCCCACGGCTGCACCGGCAAGGGCAACGACCAGGTCCGCTTCGAGGTCGGTATCCAGACCCTCGGCCCGGACCTGAAGTGCATTGCACCGGTCCGTGACCTTGCCCTGACCCGCGACAAGGCCATCGCCTTCGCCGAGGAAAAGGGACTCCCGATCGAGACCACCAAAAAGAACCCGTACTCCATCGACCAGAACGTCTGGGGCCGCGCCGTCGAAACCGGCTACCTCGAGGACATCTGGAACGGTCCCACCAAGGACATCTACGACTACACCGCGACCCCGGAGTTCCCGCCGGCTCCCGACGAGGTCACCATCTCCTTCCACGCCGGTGTCCCGGTCGCGATCGACGGTGTTAAGGTCACCCCGCTGCAGGCCATCAAGGAGCTCAACCGCCGTGCCGGCGCCCAGGGCGTGGGCCGGATCGACGTCGTCGAGGACCGCCTCGTTGGCATCAAGTCCCGCGAAATCTACGAGGCGCCTGGTGCCATGGCGCTGATCACCGCGCACAAGCACCTCGAAGACATCACCATCGAACGCGAGCAGGCCCGGTTCAAGGCCACTGTCGGCCAGCGCTGGTCCGAACTGGTGTACGACGGCCAGTGGTTCTCGCCGCTCAAGCGCTCCCTCGACGCCTTTATCGAAGACACCCAGCGCTACGTCACCGGCGACATCCGGATGGTGCTGCACGGCGGCCAGGCGATCGTCAACGGACGCCGGTCCGGGACCTCGCTCTACGACTTCGACCTCGCCACCTACGACACCGGCGATACCTTCGACCAGTCCATGGCCAAGGGTTTCATCGAGCTGTGGGGCATGTCCGCCAAGGTCGCCTCGGGCCGCGACATCCGCGTCGCAGGTCAGTAGTGGCTTCCGGCACAAATGAAGGCGCGCTGTGGGGCGGCCGGTTCGCCGGCGGACCCGCTGACGCCCTCGCGGCGCTGAGCAAGTCCACGCACTTCGACTGGCGGCTGGCGCGCTACGACATCGCCGGCTCCAAGGCCCATGCCCGCGTCCTGCACAAGGCCGGCCTGCTCGACGACACCGAGCTTGAGGGCATGCTGGACGCCCTGGAACGGCTGGATGCAGACGTGGCCTCCGGTGCCTACCTGCCCGCGGACTCCGATGAGGACGTGCACGGCTCGCTGGAACGGGGTCTGATTGAGCGCGCCGGCACCCAGCTTGGCGGCAAGCTCCGCGCCGGCCGGTCCCGTAACGACCAGGTGGCCACGCTGGGGCGGATGTTCCTGCGTGACCATGCCCGGATCATTGCCCGCGGTGTCCTCGCAACGATCGCTGCTTTGGTGGACCAGGCGAAGGCCCATCAGGGCGTCGCCATGCCCGGCCGCACCCATCTGCAGCACGCCCAGCCCGTGTTGCTGAGCCATCACCTGCTGGCCCACGCCTGGGCGCTGTTGCGCGATGTGCAGCGTTTGGCGGACTGGGACAAGCGGGCCGGGGTGTCACCCTATGGCTCGGGTGCCCTCGCCGGCTCGTCGCTGGGCCTGGACCCGGAGGCTGTGGCCGCGGAACTGGGCTTCTTCTCCGCGACGCACAACTCGATCGACGGCACCGCCTCCCGCGATGTCTTCGCCGAGTTTGCGTGGATCACGGCCATGATCGGAGTGGACCTTTCCCGTGTGTCGGAGGAAGTTATCCTGTGGGCCACGAAGGAGTTCTCCTTTGTTACCCTCCACGATTCCTACTCCACCGGCTCCTCGATCATGCCGCAGAAGAAGAACCCGGATGTGGCGGAACTTGCGCGTGGCAAAGCCGGCCGGCTGATCGGCAACCTGACCGGGCTGCTGGCCACCCTGAAGGGCCTGCCGCTCGCGTACAACCGCGATCTGCAGGAGGACAAGGAACCGGTCTTCGACGCCGCCGACACCTTGGAGGTCCTGCTCCCGGCAGTATCGGGCATGATCGCGACGCTGACGTTCAACACCGAACGGATGGAGTCCCTGGCGCCGCAGGGCTTCGCGCTGGCTACGGACATTGCCGAATGGCTCGTCCGGCAGGGCGTTCCGTTCCGTGAGGCGCACGAGCTGTCCGGGGCTGCGGTCAAGCAGGCGGAAAGCCGCGGCGTCGAGCTTTGGGACCTGACGGATGAGGAATATGCCGCGATCTCCGAGCACCTGACACCCGAGGTCCGTACGGTCCTGTCCACCGAGGGCTCGCTGAACAGCCGCAACTCCCAGGGCGGTACGGCTCCGGCCGCCGTCGAGCGCCAGCTGGTGGCCCTCGAGAGCGAATTGGCCGGGGTCCGCGGGTACGCGGGCTAGCGACACACGCTCCCTCACTTCCTGCAGTATTTCCGCCGACGCTCCTGCACTGCCTGCAGGAGCGTCGGCGGATTTCCTGCCAAAAGTGAGGGAGCGCTGTGCGTTTGCCGCCAAAACTCCCCGCTAGCATTACGGCATGAGCGAAACTTTCCGCCAGTTGCTGCGTGGCCTGCCCGATTTCCCCGATGTACTTCCGGAGTTCGACCCGGCACAAGCGCCCGCTGACCCCGCCGAGCTGTTCCGGCAGTGGTTCGATGAGGCGCTCTCAGCCGGTGTGCGGCAGCCCAACGCCTGCAGCCTGGCCACGGCGGACCGCCTTGGGCGTCCCTCCGCCCGGATGCTCATCCTGAAGGACATCGACGATGGCGGCTGGCACTTCGCCACGTCCCGTGCGTCGCGGAAAGGCCGGGAGCTTGCGGCCAACCCGGAGGCCGCGCTCAACTTCTTTTGGCAGCAGCAGGGCCGTCAGGTCCGGGTGGCCGGCGGTGTTGTTGAGTTGTCGGCGGAGGCCTCCGCCGCAGACTGGCACGCCCGGCCGGGGGCCGACGGCGGCGAGAACCCGGACTGGCAGCTCTATGCCCTCCGGCCCCGCGAAATCGAGTTCTGGCAGGCCCGGCACGACCGCCGGCACATCCGCCACCGCTATGGCCCGGGGCCCTTCAGTTAATCCGGATTTATCCAGGGCGCTCGGTTAGGATGTTCGCCATGACCACAATCACGCCGGAAAAACTCCTGGCAGAACTCCGCCGCGCCGCCGACGTCGTGGCGGGGATAGCTGCCACCTTTTCCGAGGAGGACGTCAAGGCGCCCTCGGAACTGCCGGACTGGACCCGGGGACATGTGCTGGCCCACCTCTGCGGCATCGCCAACGCGATGGCCCGCCAGCTGGAATTCGCCGCGCAGGGCAAGACCATCGAACTCTATGACGGCGGCTTCGAAGGCCGGACCCGGGCGATCGAAATGTCGGCCGGACACCCCGTGGCCGAACACCGCTCCGATCTGGATCACGCCTTGGTCCGGGCGTTGACTGCTTTTGAATCCCTTGACGGCGCCGACTGGCACAGGCCGATCAGTTTCCGCGGGGGAGTTGTGTTCGACGGCGGACTGGCACTCTGGCGCGAATTCGTCATCCACGCCGCAGATCTTGGCACCGGCCGCGGCCCCGAGACCTGGAGCCGGCCGTTCTGCGAGCACCTCTTCGAATTCCTGGCCGCGCGGGTGCCCGACGGGCAGCGCTTTGTCCTCCAGCCGCTCGGACTGCCAGCCGTGGCCATCGGTACGCCCGGCAGCCGATCGACGGCCGTCAACGGGATGCTGACCGACATTGCTGCCTGGCTCGCGGGCCGCACGCCCACTCTCGGCAGCCT
This sequence comes from Arthrobacter sp. EM1, assembly GCF_029964055.1. NCBI lineage: Bacteria > Bacillati > Actinomycetota > Actinomycetes > Micrococcales > Micrococcaceae > Arthrobacter > Arthrobacter sp. EM1. Next base: position 1,035,638 of record NZ_CP124836.1, read on the forward strand.
GCGCGCCACGGCCGCGGCCGACGGCGTCGACCTCCCGGCGCTGCTTCCGTGGCCGGCCGGGGTGCGCCTGTCACCCGCTGAACCTAACTCGGGCGCCTAACCACCCGGGCGCCGGCCCGCGCCCGCTACTGCTTGACGGCAGAGACCAGCAGGTGTTCCCGGGCCAGAAGGCTTTTTTTGATTACCAGCCCCCACCGGAATCCGCCCAGGCTTCCGTCGGTGCGGATCACCCGATGGCACGGTACAAAAAGCGCCGCAGCGTTGAAGGCGCAGGCGCTGGCAGCAGCCCGGACGGCCTTCGCATTTCCGGACATTTCCGCGTACTCGGTGTAGCTCACGGGGTGTCCCGGCGCGACGGTGCGGAGGATCTCCCAGGCATGCCCGCGGAACGGGCCGGACTTCTGCAGCACCGGCACCGCCATAGCCGGTTCCGGATAGCCGGCGTAGAACTCGTCCACGGCATCGGAGATGACTCCCAGGCCCGGGACGGACTCGAAGGCCCCCGGCAGCAGGTCCGGGTGGATCTGCCCGATCAAGTCCCCGGGAACAGCCGTCCACCCGGAGGCAATCACCACACCGTCCCGGGCAATGATGGTGAACGGGCCGTCGGGGGTGGACATGGTCAGCAACTGGGCTTTCATAATGCCGCTTTCTTGGGAGCCAGGCGGGAAATAAATGATGTTTTGGGTGCCGCGGCCCGGGCGAGCGCCGCTGTGCGCCACAGGTGCATGGTGGCGTAGGAACGCCAGGGGCTGAGCTCGCGGAAATCGGGGCTCAGGGGCTGGCCCGGCGACACGGCGCCGTCAGGATCCGGGGCCAGCGAGCGGATGCCGTTGCGCACCGCCGCGTCGTTGGCCAGGAAGACATCCGGTGCTCCGATCACGCGCATCGCCACATAGCCCACCGTCCACGGCCCCACCCCGGGCAGGGGCAGCAGCTTGGACTCCAGCCCCGGCAGGTCATCGCCATAGCCAAAGTCGAGCCTGCCCGAAGCCATCGCAGCGGCTGCATTCCGGATCGAATCGATGCGGCGTTGCGGGCCCCGGAGCAGTTCGAGGCCGTCCGCGGCAATTTGCTCAGCGGTGGGGAACAGCCGGTGCAGGCCGACGGCGGGAACCAAGCTGTCGCTGCCGGCGGCGGACAACCGGATAAGTGCCGTCCGCGCGGCGGCGACTGTGATCTGCTGGCCGATCATTGCCCGGATCAGCAGCTCCTGCGGATCAACGGCGCCGGGCATCCGGATTCCCGGCGTGGCGGTGACTCCCGCCGCCAGCCGGGGATCGGATCCCAGCACCTCGTCGATGGCGACCGGGTCGGCGTCAAGGTCCAGCAGCCGGCGGACCCGGCTGAGCAGGGAGGGCAGGTCCCGGAGGTCGACGGCGCCGATGCTCAGCAGCAGCGGGCGCCCGCTGGCGTCGGCGTTATAGTCCACCCGGAAGCGCGCATCGCCGTGCGCCAGGCGCAGCGTCCGCGCATAGGAGCTCGAGGTGCCCTCCTCGACGCCGGGGATGGCCCGGACTGCGAGGAACGAAAAAACGCCGGGGTCGAAGGGCTCGCGGTACGGCAGGTTCAGCGTCAGGGCCGTCGACGACACAGCAGCCTGGGGCGGCGACCGATGGTGGCGTGCGGTGGCCCGCAACGCCGACGGGGTCATGGCGAAAACTTCGCCGATGGTCTCGTTGAACTGGCGGACGCTGCTGAATCCGGCGGCGAACGCGATGTCGGCGACCTTGATCGTGGTGGAGACCAGCAGGGTCCGCGCCGTCTGGGCCCGGCTGGCACGGGCCAGCGAGAGGGGGCCGGCGCCGAGCTCGTGGCTGAGGATCCTGTTGAGCTGGCGCGAGGAGTAGCCCAGGCGGGTGGCGAGGCCTTGGACGCCGTCGCGATTGATCACCCCGTCGTTGATCAGCCGCATAGCGCGTCCGGCGATGTCCGAGCGGACATTCCAGGCAGGCGTGCCGGGCACCGCTTCGGGCAGGCAGCGTTTGCAGGCCCGGTAGCCGGCGTCGTGCGCGGCGGCGGAGGTCTCGTAGAACGTGACATTGCCGGCCTTGGGGGTCCGGGCCGGGCAGGACGGCCGGCAGTAAATGCCGGTTGTGCGGACAGCCGTGTAGAACTGCCCGTCGAACCGGATGTCCCGGGCGTCGATTGCCCGGTAGCGCTGCCAGAAATCCATGAGTTCATCCTGCCAGCATCCGGATGCTGCTGCTAGCGGAAATCGGACATGGCCGTGCAGGGTAATCCGGCGGGTTTGTTAAAGTCGGAGCATGAGTGCGACTCCTCCTGACAGTGCGCCGGGCCGTGGATTCCCGGCCGCTGGCCTGCGTGGGCTACTTTCCGCCGACGCCCGGCAGGTGGCGCCGCTGCTGCTTGGTGCAGTTTTGACGCATGAGGGTCCCGACGGACTGGTGTCCGTGCGGATCAGCGAGGTGGAGGCCTATCTGGGACCGCACGACTCGCAGCACCCGGATCCCGGTTCGCACACCTTTCGCGGCGCCACCGCGCGCAACGCCCCGATGTTCGGCCCGGCCGGGCACCTCTACGTCTACCTCAGCTACGGCATGCACCACTGCGCCAACATCGTCTGCGGACCGCTCGGAGAAGCCTCTGCCGTGCTGCTGCGGGCCGGAATGATTGTGGCAGGGGAAGACCTGGCACTCACCCGCCGGCCGACGTCGAAATCCGCCAGGGAGCTCGCGAGCGGCCCGGCCCGGCTCGCCACGGCACTGGGCATCACGACGGCGGACACCGGCCGGGATGCGCTCGTGGCCCCGTTCCGGCTGGAACTGCCGGACCTGCCGGCCGTAGATGTCAGTTCCGGGCCACGCGTCGGCGTCTCGGGCGCCGGGGGCAGCCGCGACTACCCCTGGCGCTTCTGGGTCACCGGCGACCCGACCGTCTCCCGCTACAAGGCAGCGAAGGTGCGCCCGGGGTAGCAGGCCTGCCCTGCCGGGCGACCGGCACACGTGCCCGGCGGAACCGTAAAAGCCCAGCGAGTAAGCTTGACGGGTGAATCAAAGCGAGCTTCCCCGGACCACGATGACCAAGAGTGAAACCACTGCGCCGGTGGACAAACTGATCAGCAGCCTCTGCGCCACCATCCCGGATTACCCCAAGCCCGGAATTGTCTTCAAGGACCTGACCCCCGTTTTCGCCGACGGCGCAGCACTCAAGGCTGTTGTGGACGCCCTGGTGGCGCCGTTCGAGGGCCAGTTCGACGCCGTGGCCGGCGTGGAGGCCCGCGGTTTCCTGCTGGCCGCCGCCGCGGCTTACGCCACCGGCACGGGCGTCATCACCGTCCGCAAGGCCGGCAAGCTACCCCGTGAAGTGGTCTCCGAGGACTACGCGCTCGAGTACGGCAGCGCCACCCTGGAGCTGCACACCACTGACCTTGCGCCCGGCAGCCGCGTCCTGATTCTCGATGACGTCCTTGCCACGGGCGGCACGCTGGCTGCCGCCGTCCGGCTGTTCGAACGCTGCGGCGTCGAAGTGGCCGGTGTGGGTGTGGTCCTGGAACTGGATGAGCTTAACGGCCGTTCTGCCCTCGACGGGCATCGGGTCAGTTCCCTGCTGCGGCTGTAAACCGCCCTCCGGGCCCGGCCCGCTGGCACCGCTGCACCGGGGTGCAAAAAGCGGTCGTGTAGCGGTGCCGCACTGAAATGGTTGTAGAATGGTTGGTCTGTCTTTTTCGATAGGGGAACGTTCGATGCACGACGCTGATTTGGCCCATGAACGCGACTATGTCGCCGGACTTTACGCCCGGCTCGACGAGCTGCGGGCGGAAAAGCGCACCCAGCTGGCGCAGGTCCGTCGGGCCGGTGCGGTGGGCACTATGCAGAACGTCTCCGAGCGGGATGCTTTCGCTGCACTCTACGAGGACCGCCTTGCGCAGCTCGACGCCGTCGATGACCGGCTGGTGTTCGGCCGCCTCGACCTCGACTCCGGGGAGGCGCAGTACATCGGCCGCATCGGGCTGACCACTGACGAGCTGCAGCGGCTTATGCTCGACTGGCGTGCGCCGGAAGCCGGACACTTTTACCAGGCCACCGCGTTTGACCGGCAGGGAGTGCGGCGCCGGCGCCACCTCATCCTGCAGGGCCGCGAGGTCAAGGCCATCGAGGACGATGTCCTGGACGCCGGGCTGCTCGCGGACAACGAGTCCCTGCAGGGCGAGGGCGCGCTGCTGGCAGCCCTGAACTCCAAGCGGACCGGACGGATGTCAGACATCGTCGGCACCATCCAGTCCGAGCAGGACCGGATCATTAGGTCCTCGATCTCCGGAGCCCTTGTCGTCCAGGGCGGGCCCGGCACCGGCAAAACGGCGGTTGCCCTGCACCGCGCGGCCTACCTGCTCTACACACACCGGGACCGGCTCAAGACCGCCGGCGTCCTGCTGGTGGGACCGTCGTCGTCCTTTATGAAGTACATCGAACGCGTGTTGCCGTCACTCGGCGAGACCGGCGTTGTGATGGCCAGTGTCGGCCGGCTGATGCCCGGAATCCATGCCGTGGCCGAGCCGGAGTCCGAGGTCGCTGCCATCAAGGGCCGGCTGGACATGGTCGAGGTCGTGGCGAACGCGGTGGCCAACCGGCAGCGTATTCCTGCGCAGAACCGCGTCCTTGAAGTGGACGGGCGCAAACTCCTCCTGACTCCCCGGCAGGTCCGCCGTGCCCGGGACCGCGCACGCTCCACCGGCAAGCCGCACAACGAAGCGCGCGTTTCGTTTGTCAGGATGCTGCTGCGCGAACTTACGGAACAGATGACCGAACTCGTCGAGGCCGGCAGCATCGGCAACAACGCAGACCGCTCCTACCTGGCCGAGGATGTCCGCTCCGCCCGGGACGTCCGGATCGCATTGAATCTGTGCTGGATGCCGATGACGCCGGAGAAGCTGATTGGTGAACTCTTCAGCAAGCCGGCGATCCTGGAAGCCTGTACCCCCCAGCTCAGCCCGGCCGAGCGGCAACTGCTGCTCCGTCCGGCCGATGCGCCGTGGACCGAAGCTGACGTGCCGCTGTTGGACGAGGCAGCCGAACTCCTCGGCGAGCTGGACGCCGCTGCGGGCAGGGGGCTGGCACAGCAGGAACACGATCGTGCACGCGACCTGGCCAACGCCAAACAGACGCTTGTTAACATGGAAACCGCCGGCGTAGACGTCTTGATCTCCGCGGAAGAGCTCGTTGACCAGAACCAGGAACGCGAGGCCCGGCTCACTGCAGCAGAGCGTGCCACGACCGACCGCAGCTGGGCCTTTGGGCACATTGTGGTGGATGAGGCCCAGGAGCTCTCGCCGATGCAGTGGCGCCTGCTGGTCCGCCGCTGCCCGCTGAAGTCCTTCACCATCGTGGGCGACATTGCCCAGACCAGTTCCGTGGTGGGCGCCAATTCCTGGCAGAGCGCCCTGGCCCCGATGTTCGGTGACCGCTGGCAGCTCGAGGAGCTCACAGTCAACTACCGCACACCGTCGCAGATTGCCGAAGCGGCGGCCCGGATGGCCAACGCGGCGGGGCTTGTCGTCTCCGCACCCAAGGCTGTCCGCGAGGGTCGCTGGGCGCCGGTGGTCGACCGCGTCGAGCCGGGCCAGGTGATCAGCAAGCTCGTGGCGGTCCTGCCGGAGGAACTCGCTTCCCTGGAGGGCGGCCTGCTGGCGGTCATTGCCGACGGCGGGCTTCTTTCCGAAGCCACCGCGGCACTGCGCGCCGTTTACGGGCGCCGCGTCGGCACCGACGCCGGAAGTTATGCCCAGGACATCGTTGTTATCAGTCCCCGCGAGGCCAAAGGCCTGGAGTTCGACGGCGTTGTGGTGCTGGAGCCTTCGGCCATGCTGAACCGTGAGCACGGCCGTGTCGGTGACCTGTATGTGGCCATGACCCGGCCCACCCAGCGGCTGCGTCTGATCGCCTCCGCCGGCGTGCCGGCGGGCATCGAAGACTGAGCCCGGCACGGCGGTGCCGGTCTCGATCGAAAGTCACAGACGCTGAGGGTGCGCTGATCCTGCTACCTTAGATTCCGTGTCCCAGCTAAATGATCCCCGTTCCCAGCAGAATGACCCCAGCTTCGCCGACGTCTGGCAGGAGCTGAAATGGCGGGGCCTGGTCCACGTCTCCACGGATGAGGCGGAGCTTCAGCAGCTGCTCGCCGGAGAACCAGTGAGCTATTACTGCGGCTTCGATCCCACTGCTCCGAGTCTGCACCTGGGCAACCTGGTGCAGTTGCTGCTAATGCGCCGGATCCAACTAGCCGGCCACAAGCCCCTCGGCCTCGTCGGCGGCTCCACCGGCCTCATCGGTGACCCGCGCCAGAGTGCAGAGCGTGTGCTTAACACCCCCGAGACGGTAGCAGAATGGGTCGGAAAACTGCAGGCGCAGGTCCAGCGGTTCCTCAGTTTTGAGGGCGACAACGCGGCCCGAATGGTCAACAACCTTGACTGGACAGCGCCCTTGAGCGCCATCGATTTTCTGCGCGGAATCGGCAAACATTTCCGGGTCGGCACCATGATCAAAAAAGACATCGTCGCCAACCGGTTGAACTCCGACGAGGGAATCAGCTACACGGAATTCAGTTACCAGATCCTTCAGGGTATGGACTATCTCCAGCTCTTCCGTGACCACGGCTGTGTCTTGCAGACCGGTGGATCGGACCAGTGGGGCAACCTGACCAGCGGCACTGACCTGATCCGCAAGGTTGAGGGCAAACACGTCCACGCGCTTGGGACACCACTCATCACCAATGCCGACGGGACGAAGTTCGGCAAGAGCGAGGGTAACGCCATCTGGCTTGATCCGGAGATGTGCAGCCCGTATGCGTTCTATCAGTTTTGGCTCAACACCGCAGACAGCGACGTTGCTGCGCGCCTTAAGGTCTTTACGTTCCTCAGCCGGGCGGAGATCGAGACCCTGGAGGCTGCGCTGGCCGAGCGGCCGTTCGCCCGCGAAGGGCAGCGCAAGCTTGCCTACGAAGTGACTTCGCTCGTGCACGGAGTAGAAGCGACAGAGAAGGTCATTGCCGCCTCTGCTGCGTTGTTTGGCAACGGTGATCTGAGCGCCCTGGACGAGGCAACGCTCAAGGCAGCCACGTCCGAGCTGCCGTCCGCGACAGTCGGCGCCGGCACCTTGGGCATCATCGAACTCCTGGTCGCAACGGGCCTGTCGGAGAGCAAGTCCGCCGCCCGCCGCACGGTGGGGGAGGGCGGGGCGTACGTCAACAATGCCAAGGTTGCAGATCCCGACGCCGTCATTGAGCCCGGCCAACTGCTCCACGGCCGATACCTGCTGTTGCGCCGCGGCAAAAAGAACCTGGCCACCGTGGAAGTCAGCGTGCCCTAGCCGAACACCGCGCGTCGACGTACCCCGTTTGCCGCCCCGCTTGCAAGGTCGGGGCGGAGCGTGTATTGTTCTTTTAGTCGCCACCGCAGAGTGGCGGCCAACCCCAACCAAACTAGAGAAGCAATTCTTTTAGCGCTATTGTCCTCCCCGGAGTACATCGTGCAAATCGAAAAAATGCTTCATATTTTGGTTGGGACATTTGCTCCAGCAAGTGAACTTCGGATGAAAATCCGGATTTGCAAAGCGGAAATGAATGAAATAAGATTGAAATATCGCAGCAAAGAAAGACTGAAAGATAAAGAATTCATTTAGTTGAATTGTTTCAGCTACTACTTTGAATGTGTCTGTTGTTTGAGAACTCAATAGTGTGCCAAGTTTGTTGATACCAATTTATTGTATTGAATTGGTTGAATTGATCAGGTCCGCCACCCCGTGGTGGGGTCTGGTTTTTACAGCTGGTTTCAAATTTTGTGCAGCTGATGCGTCCCGTTTTCCCGGGGGTGTTGGTTGTGTCTGTTTTACTTCAACGGAGAGTTTGATCCTGGCTCAGGATGAACGCTGGCGGCGTGCTTAACACATGCAAGTCGAACGATGATCCCAGCTTGCTGGGGGATTAGTGGCGAACGGGTGAGTAACACGTGAGTAACCTGCCCTTAACTCTGGGATAAGCCTGGGAAACTGGGTCTAATACCGGATATGACTCCTCATCGCATGGTGGGGGGTGGAAAGCTTTATTGTGGTTTTGGATGGACTCGCGGCCTATCAGCTTGTTGGTGAGGTAATGGCTCACCAAGGCGACGACGGGTAGCCGGCCTGAGAGGGTGACCGGCCACACTGGGACTGAGACACGGCCCAGACTCCTACGGGAGGCAGCAGTGGGGAATATTGCACAATGGGCGAAAGCCTGATGCAGCGACGCCGCGTGAGGGATGACGGCCTTCGGGTTGTAAACCTCTTTCAGTAGGGAAGAAGCGAAAGTGACGGTACCTGCAGAAGAAGCGCCGGCTAACTACGTGCCAGCAGCCGCGGTAATACGTAGGGCGCAAGCGTTATCCGGAATTATTGGGCGTAAAGAGCTCGTAGGCGGTTTGTCGCGTCTGCCGTGAAAGTCCGGGGCTCAACTCCGGATCTGCGGTGGGTACGGGCAGACTAGAGTGATGTAGGGGAGACTGGAATTCCTGGTGTAGCGGTGAAATGCGCAGATATCAGGAGGAACACCGATGGCGAAGGCAGGTCTCTGGGCATTAACTGACGCTGAGGAGCGAAAGCATGGGGAGCGAACAGGATTAGATACCCTGGTAGTCCATGCCGTAAACGTTGGGCACTAGGTGTGGGGGACATTCCACGTTTTCCGCGCCGTAGCTAACGCATTAAGTGCCCCGCCTGGGGAGTACGGCCGCAAGGCTAAAACTCAAAGGAATTGACGGGGGCCCGCACAAGCGGCGGAGCATGCGGATTAATTCGATGCAACGCGAAGAACCTTACCAAGGCTTGACATGAACCGGTAATACCTGGAAACAGGTGCCCCGCTTGCGGTCGGTTTACAGGTGGTGCATGGTTGTCGTCAGCTCGTGTCGTGAGATGTTGGGTTAAGTCCCGCAACGAGCGCAACCCTCGTTCTATGTTGCCAGCGCGTGATGGCGGGGACTCATAGGAGACTGCCGGGGTCAACTCGGAGGAAGGTGGGGACGACGTCAAATCATCATGCCCCTTATGTCTTGGGCTTCACGCATGCTACAATGGCCGGTACAAAGGGTTGCGATACTGTGAGGTGGAGCTAATCCCAAAAAGCCGGTCTCAGTTCGGATTGGGGTCTGCAACTCGACCCCATGAAGTCGGAGTCGCTAGTAATCGCAGATCAGCAACGCTGCGGTGAATACGTTCCCGGGCCTTGTACACACCGCCCGTCAAGTCACGAAAGTTGGTAACACCCGAAGCCGGTGGCCTAACCCCTTGTGGGAGGGAGCTGTCGAAGGTGGGACTGGCGATTGGGACTAAGTCGTAACAAGGTAGCCGTACCGGAAGGTGCGGCTGGATCACCTCCTTTCTAAGGAGCACCTACAGTCACCTTGCCTCATGTATGTGAGTGTGGAGGGGTTGTCAGGAGTACGCCCGTTGCGCAGACGCTAGTTCTGCGGCGGGTGCTCACGGGTGGAATATCAACAAGTAGCGGCCGCTGGTTTTTCCTGCGGCACTTAGTACGGTTCTGCACTTGTGTGGTTCCTGGAACGGTGTGCGGGGGGTGCTGGTGGTTTAGTGTTTGGCACACTGTTGGGTCCTGAGGCAACAGGGGCCGGGTTCCGCGGTTTTCGCTGTGGTGTCCGGTGCTGGTGTTTCTGGTTGTTCCTGGCTGCATCGATCGCACGGTTTGGTCCCTTTGTGGGGGTTGCGTGTGGGGTGTGTGGTACGGGGTTGTTGTTTGAGAACTACATAGTGGACGCGAGCATCTTTTATAAGAAGCAATTTCCAAGAATATGAACCTGGATCTGACCTGGGCGCCTTTGGGTGTGTGGGTTGGTTTTCGTGGTTCTCTCGAAAATTAGCGTTTTTGATCTTTTGTGGTCAAGTTTTTAAGAGCACACGGTGGATGCCTTGGCATTAGGAGCCGAAGAAGGACGTAGGAATCTGCGATAAGCCTGGGGGAGTCGATAACCGGACTGTGATCCCAGGGTGTCCGAATGGGGAAACCCCGCCAGGGGCGCGAGTCACCTGGTGACCCGCATCTGAACACATAGGGTGCGTGGAGGGAACGCGGGGAAGTGAAACATCTCAGTACCCGCAGGAAGAGAAAACAATAGTGATTCCGTCAGTAGTGGCGAGCGAACGCGGATCAGGCTAAACCGTTCCATGTGTGATAGCCGGCGGGCGTTGCATGGTCGGGGTTGTGGGACTTCCCATTCTGTCTCTGCCGGGACAGTGGGGTGTGTAGTGCAGGCATAGGTGAACGGTCTTGAAAGGCCGGCCAGAGAGGGTGTGAGCCCCGTAACCGAAATGTTGTGCACCGCCCGGGGAGTATCCCAAGTAGCACGGGGCCCGAGAAATCCCGTGTGAATCTGTCAGGACCACCTGATAAGCCTAAATACTCCCTAATGACCGATAGCGGACCAGTACCGTGAGGGAAAGGTGAAAAGTACCCCGGGAGGGGAGTGAAACAGTACCTGAAACCGTGTGCTTACAATCCGTCGGAGCCAGTCTGATTCTGGTGACGGCGTGCCTTTTGAAGAATGAGCCTGCGAGTTAGTGTTACGTCGCGAGGTTAACCCGTGTGGGGAAGCCGTAGCGAAAGCGAGTCTGAATAGGGCGTTGCAGTGGCGTGATCTAGACCCGAAGCGAAGTGATCTACCCATGGCCAGGTTGAAGCGACGGTAAGACGTCGTGGAGGACCGAACCCACTTCAGTTGAAAATGGAGGGGATGAGCTGTGGGTAGGGGTGAAAGGCCAATCAAACTTCGTGATAGCTGGTTCTCCCCGAAATGCATTTAGGTGCAGCGTTGCGTGTTTCTTACCGGAGGTAGAGCTACTGGATGGCTAATGGGCCCTACAAGGTTACTGACGTCAGCCAAACTCCGAATGCCGGTAAGTGAGAGCGCAGCAGTGAGACTGTGGGGGATAAGCTTCATAGTCGAGAGGGAAACAGCCCAGACCACCAACTAAGGCCCCTAAGCGTGTGCTAAGTGGGAAAGGATGTGGAGTTGCGAAGACAACCAGGAGGTTGGCTTAGAAGCAGCCATCCTTAAAAGAGTGCGTAATAGCTCACTGGTCAAGTGATTCCGCGCCGACAATGTAGCGGGGCTCAAGTACACCGCCGAAGTTGTGGATTTCAGATATTAGCTAAGCCGCCCCTTGTGGGTTGGTTCAGGCGTCTGGAGTGGTAGGGGAGCGTCGTGTGGGCAGTGAAGTCGCGGTGTAAACCAGCGGTGGAGCCTACACGAGTGAGAATGCAGGCATGAGTAGCGAAAGACGGGTGAGAAACCCGTCCGCCGAATGATCAAGGGTTCCAGGGTCAAGCTAATCTGCCCTGGGTAAGTCGGGACCTAAGGCGAGGCCGACAGGCGTAGTCGATGGACAACGGGTTGATATTCCCGTACCGGCGAAAAACCGTCCATGTTGAACAGGGGATACTAACTGCCCAATACCTGCCTGACACCCCTTGTGGGTGAAGGGTTTTGGTGGAGCGCGGGACCTGATCCTGGGAGGCAAGCGTATTAACAGGTGTGACGCAGGAAGGTAGCCGAGCCGGGCGATGGTTGTCCCGGTCTAAGGATGTAGGGCGAACGGTAGGCAAATCCGCCGTTCATGATGCCTGAGATCCGATGGGACTCCCGTAAGGGGGGATTCGGTGATCCTATGCTGCCTAGAAAAGCATCGACGCGAGGTTTTAGCCGCCCGTACCCCAAACCGACACAGGTGATCAGGTAGAGAATACTAAGGCGATCGAGAGAATTATGGTTAAGGAACTCGGCAAAATGCCCCCGTAACTTCGGGAGAAGGGGGGCCCCCATCGTGATGGACACAAGCTGTCCGGAGCGTGCAGGGGCCGCAGAGACCAGGGGGAAGCGACTGTTTACTAAAAACACAGGTCCGTGCGAAGTCGCAAGACGATGTATACGGACTGACTCCTGCCCGGTGCTGGAAGGTTAAGAGGACCGGTTAGCCGCAAGGCGAAGCTGAGAATTCAAGCCCCAGTAAACGGCGGTGGTAACTATAACCATCCTAAGGTAGCGAAATTCCTTGTCGGGTAAGTTCCGACCTGCACGAATGGAGTAACGACTTCCCCGCTGTCTCAACCATAAACTCGGCGAAATTGCAGTACGAGTAAAGATGCTCGTTACGCGCAGCAGGACGGAAAGACCCCGAGACCTTTACTATAGTTTGGTATTGGTGTTCGGAGTGGCTTGTGTAGGATAGGTGGGAGACGTTGAAGCCCGGACGCCAGTTCGGGTGGAGTCATCGTTGAAATACCACTCTGGTCACTTTGGACATCTAACTTCGGCCCGTAATCCGGGTCAGGGACAGTGCCTGATGGGTAGTTTAACTGGGGCGGTTGCCTCCTAAAAAGTAACGGAGGCGCCCAAAGGTTCCCTCAGCCTGGTTGGCAATCAGGTGTCGAGTGTAAGTGCACAAGGGAGCTTGACTGTGAGAGAGACATCTCGAGCAGGGACGAAAGTCGGGACTAGTGATCCGGCGGTACATTGTGGAATGGCCGTCGCTCAACGGATAAAAGGTACCTCGGGGATAACAGGCTGATCTTGCCCAAGAGTCCATATCGACGGCATGGTTTGGCACCTCGATGTCGGCTCGTCGCATCCTGGGGCTGGAGTAGGTCCCAAGGGTTGGGCTGTTCGCCCATTAAAGCGGTACGCGAGCTGGGTTTAGAACGTCGTGAGACAGTTCGGTCCCTATCCGCTGCGCGCGCAGGAAATTTGAGAAGGGCTGTCCTTAGTACGAGAGGACCGGGACGGACGAACCTCTGGTGTGTCAGTTGTACTGCCAAGTGCACCGCTGATTAGCTACGTTCGGATGGGATAACCGCTGAAAGCATCTAAGCGGGAAGCTCGCTTCGAGATGAGATTTCCATACACCTTGTGTGTGAGAGGCCCCCAGCCAGACCACTGGGTTGATAGGCCGGATGTGGAAGCGAGGACTAACGACTCGTGAAGCTGACCGGTACTAATAGGCCGATAACTTACACCACACTCCCTCTTCCGTGAACGGATTCAAAAGACGTTCACACCCGGAAGAGAGAACAAAGATAACAAGACTGCTTGCGTCCACTATGTGGTTCCCAACCAACAAACCCGTTGCGTGAGGAACAAAAACACAACAACACCACAGTTGTAACCACAGATTTCCCACCACCACGCCCAGGCGCGGAACGGTGCGGACACAAAGTTACGGCGGTCATAGCGTGGGGGAAACGCCCGGTCCCATTCCGAACCCGGAAGCTAAGACCCACAGCGCCGATGGTACTGCACCCGGGAGGGTGTGGGAGAGTAGGTCACCGCCGGAACATCATTAAACGGTCGAGGACCCCCAACAACGTTGGGGGTCCTCCCGCATTTAACACCCCCACCCAAAAACACCCCCACCGGAAACCCCACCCACCCCCACCGGGAACCCCACCCGGCTCAGCGGGGAAACCGCCGCCCATCAATCCACGCCAGGAGCTCGACGGCCAGCCCGCCGCCAACCGCGGCCAGAATAGCGGTGCGGCTGTGAGGCTCGACACCGCGACCGCGGAAAGGCTCACTGCCGTTAGCCGGGCGCAGGGGACTCGCTTAGAATTGGATGAGATGTACGGACTTCGAAGCGCTTGATTTCGGGTTGCGTAGGAACGAAACACGGAATAGAGCGGCTGCGATTACGACAGTGGTCAGCTCACAACAGGAGGAATCCATCATGGCTGAGCACAACGACCGTAATCGTGGCGGCAACGACCGAGGCAACTTTGGCGGCGGCGACCGGAAGCCCCCTTACAGCGGCGGCGGCGATCGTGACCGGAAGCCTTATGGTGACCGTGCTCCCCGCGAAGGCGGCGCAGAGCGCAGGAGCTTCGGTGCCGGCGGCGGCGACCGGAAGCCCCCTTACAGCGGCGGCGGAGATCGTGACCGTAAGCCTTATGGTGACCGTGCTCCCCGCGAAGGCGGCGCAGAGCGCAGGAGCTTCGGTGCCGGCGGCGGCGACCGGAAGCCCCCCTACGGCGGCGGCGGAGATCGTGACCGGAAGCCCTATGGTGACCGTGCTCCCCGCGAAGGCGGCGCAGAGCGCAGGAGCTTCGGTGCCGGCGGCGGCGACCGGAAGCCCCCCTACGGCGGCGGCGGAGATCGTGACCGGAAGCCCTATGGTGACCGTGCTCCCCGCGAAGGCGGCGCAGAGCGCAGGAGCTTCGGTGCCGGCGGCGGCGACCGGAAGCCCCCCTACAGCGGCGGCGGAGATCGTGACCGGAAGCCCTATGGTGACCGTGCTCCCCGCGAAGGCGGCGCAGAGCGCAGGAGCTTCGGTGCCGGCGGCGGCGACCGGAAGCCCCCCTACAGCGGCGGCGGCGACCGGAAGCCCCCCTACAGCGGCGGCGGAGATCGTGACCGGAAGCCCTATGGTGACCGTGCTCCCCGCGAAGGCGGCGCAGAGCGCAGGAGCTTCGGTGCCGGCGGCGGCGAGAACCGCAGGCCCTTCGGCAACCGTGATGACCGCCCGGCCCGCGGCTTTGACCGCGGGGACTCCGGCCCCCGCCAGTTCGGCCGGGACCGCCCGGAAGACCGCCCGGCCCGCGTCCCCAACGCCCGGGACCTGCGCAGCGCCAACCGCCCCGACCGCGAACGCTCGCCGCAGATTGACGATGACGTTACGGGCAAGGAACTTGACCGTGCCACCCAGCACCAGATCAAGACACTCGAGGACAACAGCGCCGAGTGGGTGGCCCGCCACCTCGTGATGGCAGGGCGTCTGATCGACGATGAACCGGAGCTGGCATTCCAGCATGCCCTCGCGGCAAGCCGCCGCGGTGGCCGCCTCGCAGCCGTTCGCGAAGCAGTGGGCCTGACCGCCTATGCCGCCGGCCACTATGGTGAAGCCCTGCGCGAGTTCCGCACCTACCGTCGGATCAGCGGTTCCAACATGCACTTGCCCGTTATGGCTGACTGTGAGCGTGGACTCGGACGTGCCGACCGTGCCCTGGAAATGGCCCGCTCCGAGGAAGCCAAGGACCTCGACGCGCCCGGCAAGGCAGAGCTCGCCATTGTGGCCGCCGGCGCCCGGACAGACCTTGGTCAACTAGACGCTGCGGTTTCCGAACTGGAAATTGCCCAGCTCGACATCAACCGTGCATTCTCCTACAGCCCGCGCCTCTTCCGTGCCTACGCCGATGCTCTGGGAGCGGTTGGCCGGACGGCTGAAGCGCAAAAGTGGGAACGCCAGGCCGCCGTGGCCGAGAATGCCCTCGGCCTCGACGTCCAGGAGGATCCCGACATCATCGACCTGGGTTGGGATGAGGACGAGGACGCCCGCGAGCAAGAGCAGCAGCGCAGGCTCCTCGCCGATCAGGCTGCCGAGCGGTCCGCCGCTGCGGCCCAGTCGCAGGCGCCGCGTGCTGCCAGCGCTGAGGCCGTCGCTGGCTTCGAGGAGACCGGCGAGGCGGCTGTGACCGCGCTCGACGACGGATCAGACGACGTCGAATCCGACTTCTGGGAATCCGACGACGCTGAATCCGATGAGGACTCCGTGGAGAAGGACACGCTGGACCGCTCCGAGCTCCTGGCCGGCGATAACACCGGCGAAACCGGTAGCGGCGACGCCGACCCGCACGAGCCGGAACGTTCCGAGGACTGATCCGAAATGGCTGCAGCCGAGCTGATTTCGACCTTCGACGCCCTACTCGCCGACCTTGACGGCGTCGTCTATGCAGGCCCGCAGGCCATACCCGGTGCCGTGGAGTCCCTGCGCCGGCTGGCCGTGGCCGGCGTCGGGCTGGGGTACGTCACAAACAACGCCTCCCGGACGCCCGCGCAGGTCGCGCAGCACCTGCGCGAACTCGGCGCCCCGGCGGAGGATCATCAGGTGGTCAGCTCCTCGCAGGCCGCGGGTGAGCTGTTGGCTTCGCTGCTGCCGGCGGGCGCCCGCGTCCTGATCACGGGCGGCGACTCACTGGCGCAGGAGATTGAACTCGCCGGGCTGGTGCCCGTCCGCAGCGAGGCGGAGCACCCCGTCGCCGTCGTTCAGGGTTTTCATCCCGATCTCGGCTGGAAAGACCTCGCGGAAGCCGCCTATGTTGTTGCCGGCGGAGCCTTGTGGGTGGCCACCAACACGGACATGTCGATTCCGCAGGCCCGGGGCATTGCACCCGGCAACGGAACCCTGGTCGCTGCCGTGGCCGCCGCCACCGGAAAGCGGCCCCTGGTCGCCGGAAAGCCGGAAGCGCAGCTGTTCCACGCGGCGGCCAAACGCCTTGCCGCCGACCGGCCGCTGGTTGTCGGTGACCGCCTGGACACCGACATCCTCGGCGGCAACAACGCCGGCTTTGCCACGGTGGCCGTCCTGACCGGCGTCGACACGCGCGAATCGGTCCTGGCCGCCCGCACCCTCGAACGGCCCGACTATCTCATTAACGACCTCACCGACCTCTACCGCCCGTACCCGGTGATTGATGTCGACGCCGGACAGCACCGCTGCGGCGCGGCCTCCGCCGAAGTGCACGGACGGACAGTGCGTGTCAGCGGTGATCCCGGCAACCTCGATTCATGGCGGGCCGCCTGTTCGGCCTGGTGGGCGGCCAACCCTGAGGCCGCCACTGCCTTGGCGCCGGGCCTTGAATGGCTGGATCACTAGACTGGGGACCATGACCGAGCTCAACCACATCACCGAAAAGGACTTCGCTGCGGCGCAAGTGCCGGTCAGCTGGCCGAGGCGTCCGGAGAATGCGCCCGATGCCGGCGGACCGCCCGTATCAACGGACCCGGCGGTATCCGCCCTCCTGGGCGGCCTTAGGAAGCTGCCGGAGCTGCCGGTGGCGGGGCACGCGGAGATGTACGCCAGCCTGCACGATGAACTGCTGGCCGCCCTGAATGAGTCCGTAACTACCACTTCAGCAGGGGATGCCACGACATGAGCAGGCTTGATCAGGCCCTCGTCGGCCGTGGGCTGGCGCGGTCCCGCACCCACGCCGCGCGACTGATATCCGAAGGCAAAGTAAGTTCCAATGGGGTCGTACTGGCGAAGGCCTCGCTCCAGGTCCAGGACGATGCAAGCCTGGACGTGGCAGCCGCGGATGAGGACAACTACGTCAGCCGCGCCGGGCACAAGCTGGCCGGCGCACTGGACGCTTTCCCGGCCGTCGGGGTTGAAGGCAAGCGCTGCCTGGACGCGGGCGCCTCCACCGGCGGGTTCACCGAGGTTCTGCTGCGACGCGGTGCCGCCCACGTGGTGGCCGTCGATGTGGGCCACGACCAACTGGTCTCCGTGATCCGGAATGACCCCCGCGTTTCCGTCCACGAGGGACTGAATGTCCGCTACATAACACCGGAGGAGATCGGCGGGGCGGCCGCGCTGACGGTGGCTGACCTGTCATTCATTTCCCTCACCCTCGTGCTGGCAGCCCTCGCCGCGTGCACGGAGCCTGGCGGGGACCTGGTCCTGATGGTGAAGCCGCAGTTCGAGATCGGCAAGGACCGGCTGGGCCGCACCGGTGTTGTCACCTCGGACCGGGAGCGCCGCCTTGCGGTGGGCAAAGTGGCGGCGGAAGCGGTGGACACGGGCCTGGAACTGAAGGGCCTTGCCAGCAGCCCGCTGCCCGGCCAGGACGGAAACGTCGAGTACTTCCTGTGGATAAAGCGCGGGATGAGGACAGACCTGCCTAAGATCGAAGAGCGGGACGCAGCCGTTGCTGCGTTACTCGGAACGATCTGGCCCAAGTACTAGAAGCACTAGAAGGCGGAACCCGATGAGCAGGCGCGTCCTCATCCTTGCCCACACCGGCCGTGAGGAGTCACTCAAGGCTGCCTGGGAGGCGTGCGCCGGGCTCCACGACTCCGGCATCGTTCCCGTGATGCTGAAATCCGAACTTGGCGACATGGTCCGCTTCTTCGGACGACTCGACCAGCCTGTTGAGATCCTCCATGACCATGTGATGCTGCCGGAAGTGGAGCTCGTGATGGTCCTCGGCGGCGACGGGACAATCCTTCGTGCCGCGGAACTGGTGCGCGAGGTCGACGTGCCGCTGCTCGGCGTGAACCTCGGCCACGTCGGATTCCTGGCCGAGAGTGAGCGGGCGGACCTCGCCCAGACCGTGGAGTGGATCGCGAGCCGCGAGTACACCGTGGAAGAGCGGATGACCATCGACGTCCAGGTCTGGGTCCGCGGGCAGAAGATCTGGCATACCTGGGCCTTGAACGAGGCAGCCATCGAGAAGGGCAACCGGGAACGGATGCTCGAGGTAGTCACCGAGGTGGATGAGCGCCCGCTAACCTCCTTCGGCTGCGACGGCGTTGTCCTGGCCACTCCCACCGGCTCCACCGCTTACGCCTTCTCCGCCGGCGGCCCGGTGGTGTGGCCCGAGGTTGAGGCGCTGCTGATCGTGCCGATCAGTGCGCACGCGCTCTTCGCCAAACCACTGGTGGTCTCGCCCCGGTCCCGGCTCGCCGTCGAAATCCTGAACCGGACCGGAGCCCAGGGGGTGCTGTGGTGTGACGGGCGGCGCTCGGTGGACCTCCCGCCCGGAGCGCGTGTGGAAGTGACCCGCTCCGCCACCCCCGTCCGCCTCGCCCGAACGCACCAGACGCCGTTCTCCGGCCGCCTGGTCCGCAAGTTTGAACTGCCCATCCAAGGCTGGCGCGGTCCGATGCCCGCAGCCTCCGCGATCAACACCGGGCCGGTGCCGGTGATCCGCACGCCCCGGCCGATGCCCCCGCTGCCGACTCCGCCGCAGGCTGGGCCACCGCACGCGGGCCCGGGCGAGACTCCTGATCCATCGACTGCGAAGTGAACCATGCTTGAAGAACTGAGAATCCGCGACCTCGGCGTTATTACCGACGCCACGCTTCCCCTCGGCCCGGGCCTGAGCGTCGTGACCGGAGAGACCGGCGCCGGTAAGACCATGGTGGTCACCGCCGTCGGGCTGCTGCTCGGCGCACGCTCCGACGCCGGGGCCGTGCGCAGCGGCGCGAAGAGCGCCTCAGCGGAGGCAACTGTGACGCTCGACGCCGGCCACCCAGCCGTGGCGCGCGCCCGCGAGGCCGGGGCAGAGATTGGGGAGTTCGACGGCGGTGCGGAGTTGCTGCTCGCCCGCACTGTGGGTGCAGACGGCCGCAGCCGAGCCTATCTGGGCGGCCGCGCCGCGCCCGTAGGGGTGCTCGGCGAAATAGGCGAAACCCTTGTGGTGGTCCACGGACAGTCCGGGCAGATCCGGCTCAAAAGCCCCGTCGCGCAACGCGAAGCCCTCGACAAGTTCGCGGGGGAGGGCCTGACCGCGGCGCGCAGCAGCTACCAGGAGCTCTACGCCCGGTGGAAGTCCAGCCAAGCCGAATTGGCGGAGCTCCGCAGCGCCGCCCGGGAACGGCTCCGGGAGGCCGAATCCCTGGAAGCTGCGCTGGCCGAGATCGATGCTGTCGACCCGCAGCCCGGCGAAGACGAATCGCTTAAGGCCGAGGCCGTCAAACTCGCCAACGTCGAGGAACTCCGGATCGCTGCCACCACCGCACATCAGGCGCTCATCGCCGAGGACTTCGGCGAGGGCAACGATGCTACGGCCCTGGTGGATTCCGCCAAGCGCACCCTCGAGCATGTCGCCGAACATGACGGTGAACTCGGCTCCGCGGCTGCCCGCCTGGCCGAGGTCGGCTTCCTGCTGAACGATATCGCCACCGAACTCGCCAGCTACCAGGCCACCCTGGACACCGAGGGCCCGGAACGGCTTGCCGAGATTGAGGACCGCAGGGCGGCCCTGGCGACGCTGGTGCGCAAGTACGCCCCGAGCATCGATGAAGTACTGGTGTGGGCTGAAGAATCCCGGAAACGGTTCCTGGAACTGCAGGACGACTCCCTCCGGATCGAGGCGCTGGAGGCCGAGGTGGTTCGCGCAGGCACCGAACTGGCCAAGCAGGCCGCCGGACTCAGCAAGCTGCGCAAAAAGGCCGCCAAAGACCTCTCCGTTCGGGTCAGCGCCGAGCTTAAGGCCCTGGCGATGGCGGATGCCACCCTGGTGATCAACGTCGAATCCGCCGGGCAGCCCGGACCGTTCGGAGCGGATGAGATCTCCTTCCTGCTCCAGCCCCACTCCGGCGCCCCCGCGCGCCCGCTGGGCAAGGGCGCATCCGGCGGTGAACTGTCCCGCGTGATGCTCGCCATCGAAGTGGTGCTGGCCGCCGTCGACCCGGTCCCCACCTTCGTTTTCGACGAGGTCGACGCCGGCGTGGGCGGCCGCGCCGCCGTCGAGATCGGCCGCCGGCTGGCGATGCTCGCCCGGCACGTCCAGGTCCTTGTTGTGACCCACCTGCCCCAAGTGGCGGCCTTCGCCGATCAGCACATCCGGGTCACCAAGACCTCAGTGCGCGGCGCCGACGGTTCCACGGCGGCCGGTTTCACCTCCAGTGACGTCCAACTACTCGGCGA
Source organism: Arthrobacter sp. EM1 (assembly GCF_029964055.1). Lineage (NCBI taxonomy): Bacteria > Bacillati > Actinomycetota > Actinomycetes > Micrococcales > Micrococcaceae > Arthrobacter > Arthrobacter sp. EM1. The sequence goes on from NZ_CP124836.1 coordinate 1,056,061, forward strand.
AGCGGAGCGCGTCCGCGAACTCGCCCGGATGCTCGCCGGGCAGGAGGATTCCGAATCCGCGCAGGCCCACGCCCAGGAGTTGCTGGACGATGCCCGGCTCCTGCCGCAGCAAGCCTGAGCGCCCCGTGCGGCGGCGCGTATACGGGATGACCAGCACGGCGGAATCCCGCGGACAGGACCTCGGAAGGCCGAATTGATGATAGGCTCGAACTCCGTGGTGCAGCGATCAAATTCCCGTGTAAATTCCCGGTTCCCGGGCTCGTCCAAGACGACCAAACACATCTTCGTAACCGGTGGTGTGGCGTCCTCGCTCGGTAAGGGACTGACGGCTTCGAGCCTCGGTCACCTCCTGCGGGCACGCGGCTTGTCTGTAACTATGCAAAAGCTCGATCCCTATCTGAACGTGGATCCGGGCACGATGAACCCCTTCCAGCATGGCGAAGTCTTCGTCACCGACGACGGCGCCGAAACGGACCTCGACATCGGCCACTACGAGCGCTTCCTCGATGAGAACCTCGAAGGCTCGGCCAACGTCACAACCGGGCAGGTCTACTCCACGGTCATCGCCAAGGAGCGCCGCGGCGAGTACCTCGGCGACACCGTCCAGGTTATTCCGCACATTACCGATGAAATCAAGCGGCGCATGCGGCTTCCGGCCGAGGGCAAGCACGCCCCCGACGTGATCATCACCGAAATCGGCGGCACCGTGGGCGACATCGAGTCGCAGCCGTTCCTTGAATCCGCCCGTCAGGTCCGCCAGGACATCGGCCGCGGAAATGTGTTTTTCCTGCATGTCTCCCTCGTGCCCTACATTGGACCGTCGCAGGAACTGAAGACCAAGCCGACGCAGCACTCAGTTGCCGCATTGCGCTCCATCGGCATCCAGCCGGAGGCGATTGTGGTCCGGTCGGACCGCGAAGTCCCGCAGGCCATGCGCGACAAGATCGGCCGCATGTGCGACGTCGACCTTGACGCCGTCATCGGCTGCCCCGATGCTCCGAGCATTTACGACATCCCGAAGACCCTGCACTCCCAGGGCCTGGATTCCTACATCGTCCGCGCCCTCGACCTGCCGTTTAAGGACGTTGACTGGACCAGCTGGGATAAACTCCTGGACGCGGTTCACAACCCCAAGCACGAGGTTGAGGTCGCCCTGGTCGGAAAGTACATCGACCTGCCGGACGCCTACCTGTCCGTCACCGAGGCGTTGCGTGCCGGCGGTTTCGCCAACGACACCAAGGTCAAGATCCGCTGGGTCCCCTCGGACGAATGCGAAACCCATGAAGGTGCGGTCACGTCCCTGGCCGGGGTCGACGCGATCTGTGTCCCAGGCGGCTTCGGCATCCGGGGCCTCGAAGGCAAGCTCGGCGCGCTGAAGTACGCCCGCGAGAGCAAGCTCCCCGTGCTGGGACTCTGCCTGGGCCTGCAGTGCATGGTGATCGAATACGCCCGCAACGTGGTGGGCCTCGAGGGCGCTTCCTCGTCCGAGTTCGAGCCGGATTCAAAGTACCCGGTGATCGCCACGATGGAAGAGCAGCTGGACATCGTCGACGGCAAGGGCGACCTGGGCGGCACCATGCGCCTGGGCCTGTACGAGGCCAAACTGGACGAGGGGTCCGTGGTCGCCGAGACCTACGGCACCACCACGGTTAGTGAACGGCACCGCCACCGCTACGAGGTCAACAACAAATACCGTGAGCAGATCGCGGCCAAGGGGCTGGTGTTCTCCGGAACGTCACCCGACGGCAAGCTGGTGGAGTACGTCGAGCTGCCCCGCGAAGTCCACCCGTACTACGTTGCCACGCAGGCGCACCCGGAACTGAGCTCACGCCCAACCCGGCCGCACGCGCTGTTCTCGGGACTTGTGAAGGCTGCCCTGGAACACCAGAAGGGCGCCGGACCGGCGGAGGTATCAGCAGGGACTGCTGTGAAGGCTCCGGCGGCAGCTAAAGCAGCCCCGGCAGCGTCGAAGTAACCACCAACTAAATCAAAGGACGGCGCGATGCCCGGTAAGCCTGAAACCCCCCATGCTGCACGGCAGGTTTCGGATGAGCCGAGCCCGCGCCGTCTTTTGTCTTCCAGTACGGTCTATCAAGGCCGGATCTGGGACGTTGTCAGTGACAGTTTCCAGCTCAACGACGACGGCGATCCGCTGGTCCGCGACTACATCGACCACCCCGGGGCGGTGGCGGTCCTGCCGATGAACGACGCCGGGGAAGTGCTGTTGATCAAGCAGTACCGGCACCCCGTCGGGATGGATCTGTGGGAAATCCCTGCCGGGCTCCTTGATGTTGAAGGCGAGGACTTCCTGGCCGGGGCGGCCAGGGAACTCGCCGAGGAGGCCGACCTCGTCGCCGGGCAGTGGTATGTGCTGGCGGACTTCTTCAATTCCCCCGGCTCCTCCAGCGAAGCCATCCGCATCTACCTCGCCCGGGACCTGAGCGATGTGCCCGGGCACGAACTTCACGTCCGCACCGACGAGGAAGCAGAAATCGAACTCCACTGGATTTCCCTGGACGACGCCGTCCAGGCGGTGTTGGAGGGGCGCCTGCACAACCCGTCCGCCGTCGTCGGACTCCTCGCCGCCGCAGCCGCGCGGGCCGGCAACTTCACGGGCCTTCGCCCGGGCAACGCGCCGTGGCCGGCGCACCCCAGCCAGCGCTGACGATGGAACCGCTCACTGCCGAGCCGCCGGCTCCGGCGCACCTTCCGGCTCCGGTGCACCGTACGGCTCCGGTGCCCTCGGTCGCAGCAGCGCCCGCCCCCGTCCCGGCACAGCCCCCGGTGCGGCCGCCGACGGCAATCGACCGCGCCATCACGGATTACCTCCAGCACATGGGCGTGGAACGGGGGCTCGCGGCCAACACCCTTTCCGCCTATCGGCGCGACCTGGCCCGCTATGCCAGGCACCTCTGCCGTTCGGGCCGCCAACGTCCGGACGAGGTCACCCGGCAGGACGTCACCGGCTTCGTCCAGGCGCTCTCCGACGGCTCCGACGGCGGCTCTGCCCTGGGTATCCGGTCGGCGGCCCGAACGGTGGTGGCGGTCCGCGGACTCCATAAGTTCTGGGCCCTTGAGGGCGTCACTCCCACCGACCCGGCCAGCGATGTCCACCCGCCCATGCCTGGCAAACGGCTGCCCAAGGCCATCAGTGTCGACGAAGTCACCAGGATCCTGGAAGCGGTCGGCACCGACACCGCTACCGGCCTGCGGGACCGGGCGCTGCTGGAGTTCCTCTATTCCACCGGCGCCCGGATCAGCGAAGCGGTGGGCCTCGACGTCGACGATATTTCGCTGCACACAGCAGGGCGGAACGAACAGGACGACGCCGGGCCCGCGATTGTCAGGCTGTTCGGCAAGGGGTCAAAAGAACGGCTCGTCCCGCTGGGTTCGTTCGGCGCACGCGCACTCGACGCCTACCTGGTCCGAGGCCGTCCGCTGCTCTCGGCCAAGGGCAAGGGCACCCCGGCACTGTTCCTGAACGCCCGCGGCGGACGCATCAGCCGGCAGAGCGCCTGGACCATCCTCAAGACCGCGGCTGAGAAAGCCCACATCACCAAGGCCGTTTCGCCGCACACCCTTCGGCACTCGTTCGCCACGCACCTGCTCGAGGGCGGCGCCGACGTACGTGTGGTGCAGGAACTGCTGGGCCACGCATCCGTGACCACCACGCAGGTTTACACGCTGGTCACGGCGGACACCCTTCGGGAGATCTACGCCGCCGCGCACCCCCGGGCACTGGGCTAGAAGGATTTTTCCGGACGGCTGTAAGGATTGCCGGCTATCCGGAAACATGGAGTACACCTGAGGGATTTCGGGTATCGGGGTAGCGGGGCGGTCCCATGCTGTTGGAACGCGAAACGGAGTTTGAAGCCCTTTATCGGGCTCACTATCGGCGCGTCTACCAGTACGTCCTCCGCCGGATCGGCGATCCGGAGACCGCACAGGAACTCACCGGCGACGTCTTTCGGATCGCGTGGCGGAAGTTCGCCGCGCAGGAGGACGCCGGCTTGCCGTGGCTCTGCGCGGTGGCTCGAAACGTCCTGGGCAACGAATACCGGGGCCGCAAGCGTCGGCGGGAACTTTTGTTGAAACTGAAGGATTTTTCGTCGCGGCGCCCCGAGCCGGGAGGAACGGGCAGCGGAGGATTCGGCGAAACGGGGGAGCCGACGTCAGAGCCGGTGATCGCCGCTCTTGGCCGGATCGCGGCGAGACACCGTGAGGTCCTGATCCTCGTCTACTGGGACAACTTCACCACAGCGGAGCTCGCACAGTGCCTGGGCTGCTCGGAAGGGGCCGCCAGTGTGCGCGTGCACCGGGCGAAAAAGGCGTTTGCGGCGACCCTGTCACCGCACCTCGATGAGAGCGCAGGAACCTAACATGGACCGGATCGACAGACTCTTAAGAGGCGCCAACCCGGTGCCGGATGATTCGAAACCTCCGATCGATCCCGCGTGGCAACTACGGTTGTTGCTGTTGCCCGGCCCGGACGAAAGCCACCGGTCCGCGGATACCCGTCCAGAGGCGGGCCGACGCCGTCTTCTGCCGGCCGTCGTAGCCATCGCGGCAATGCTGGGGCTGGCCGTCGTGGCCGCCTTTGCCGTGACGTCCTGGCCGCACCCGGCGCGGCCGGTATCAGGTCAGTCGAGCACTGCCACGTGGACGCCGGACGGCTGGCGTCTCACCGGCTACCCGGCGTCCCCGGACGCGGGAAGCGAAACATATGTGCGACTGACGATTCCGCCGGACTGGGGGTTCGGCTGGACCGCCGGAGACCCGGATTATCCGGCTAATGGCGGCTACCTCTTTGCCCCGGTGCCGGGCGCAGCGGACGGGCCGGACTTCACCCGCGCAGCCGTTATGATCTACTACGGCCCGATGGGACCGCGCTATGATCCGGGTGCCTGCGGCGGGCCGCAGGAGTCCTATGCGGAACTGGACAGTTCCCCGGTGGACATCCCCTACGACCCCGCAGCCACGGGCACCGTACCGCCACGGTTTGTCTATCGTGTCAAGAGCGCGGGCAACAGCTTCGTGGCCTCCTTTGGCATTACCACCCGACCCGCCGGGGCCAGCATCGACTCCTGCAGCCAGTTCTTCCAGATTCGGGCAGCCCGGCCGGGCTACTACTTCGCATTCTCCAGCTATGCCGTGTTTTCCGGTGCAAATCCGGGCTGGGTCACGGATGCCTCCGGCCCGGCGTCCCGTGAGTTTGGCTCGCTGGAGGATGCCCGTGCGTTTCTGGCGACGTCCACGTACCAGGACATCAAGCGAATGTTCAGCTCGATCACTGTCACTGCACCGTAGTCCAGGCGGGCGGAATGATTTCCGCCCGCTGTGTAAGGTCCGGGGATGAGCCGGAAACAAGTGGGGTAGAGGGGATTCTCGAGTCGAGGCATAAAACGGGCCGGCAGATCCATGTTGCTGCTGCGGGCCGGCAGAATCCAACGTCCGGGATCCGGCCGGCAGCCGGCAGCAGAGGACTAATTGACGTGACTACCCGACGATTCTTGTAGATCGGGTCCCAGCCGTGAACGGAGAACAGGTCATGACCGCACAGCTCGCAGGACTGAGCGATGATCCGGCCGAAGACTTCCGCCGCATCGTAGCCGCGCTCACCCGACGCACTGGCGACCCTGACTACGCGGTGACGCTCACTGCTGACGTCTTTCGGACAGCCTGGGCCGAGGATCGAACTGGCACGACGGTGGGCTACTGTTCACTGCTTTCCCTTGCGTTGCGCGCCGCCGCAGCAGCAGTCCGGGACGCCGACGCAGCCGCTGCCCGCCAGCCCTCCGACGCCGGCGCGATCGCTTCGCTGAGAGTGCGGGACCGCGAAGTCCTGCGCATGGTCTACTGGGACGAACTCAGCATGGCGGAGTTGGCTGAATTCCTCGGTTGCTCGATGGCCCAGGCCGGTATCCGGCTCGACCGGGCCTACCGCAGGGCCGAAAGGCGGCTGCAACGGCGTGAGAACCGGCGAGCTCAGACATCCCGGAGACGGAACGGGGTGCCGCTGTGAACCGGATCGAACAGCGGCTCCACGATGCAGCACCGGCGGTTGGGGCGACGCAGCAGACTAACCCGGAGGCGGAGATCGCGCAACTGCTAACGGCAGCCCCGAACCACGAGCAACTGCTGCCGGGCCGGGCGGATGATGCGGGGAAGATCCGATTCCGGGCCGGGATAAATGCTTTGGACGACGCAAGCCGGCGGCCGGCATGGCTCGGATTCATCCTCGCGCTCCTGGTCGCGGGCACCTGGCTGCTAACCCCGGGCCGTGCCCCGGAAAATTCGGCTGCGCCGGTGGCTGGTGCGGCGGCGGCCAAGGCAGGCGCGCGGGAGGAAGCACCAGGCGGGTCCTCAGCGGCGCCCGCTTTGTGGTGGCACGCCAGGCTGACCCGGCCATGGTCGGCAGTGGACTTGGGCTTCGCCGCAACTGTGGAGCTGCCGTTCGGCTGGACAGCCGTCCCGCAAAACGCCTCTGCTGAATATCCGGGACTGCACGCTGACATCTTCGACCAGGACCTGCTCCCGGTGGCCATGCTCTACTTCGGACCGGCCCCCGCCACCGACGCCGGCTTCCAGCGCTGTGGACTGGCTTCCCGAAGCGGGGAGGATCTCGACCGACGCAGCATCGTCACCGGTGCGGAGACCCTGGACCCGGCACTCGCGGCAGCCTTCTCATTTACCGTCGCGGCCGGTCCGGAACCCCGGAGCACCTTTGGCCTGGTGCGGGCCACGGCGGGAGACACACCGTGTGTTCCGGACCCGCTCGCCGCCCCGGCTGGCGGACTCCTCCTTCGCTTCGGGGACGAGCTGCTGCTGCCCGGCGCCGCCGGCGGTCCCGGCCCCAGAAGCGGCTATGCCAGGATGTTCGCTGCCAGGGACGACGCCCGCCGGTACCTCAAATCGGTCGAATACGCCACGCTCCGCCGGATGGTTACGTCGCTGCGATTTACCCTGCCGGCTGACACCTCGGAAATCTGGACGTTGGGTTCGTCCCGGTCCGCGCGGCTCGGGTAGCCCGCCGGCCGGGACTGTTGACTGGCCCAGGGGACCCGGCAGCGGGTCCCGACGTCGTGGCAGGCTCGGCGCGGCTACCCTTGGACCTATGCCGTCGACTCCCGTCACCCTCTGCTTTCTGCTCCGCGAGCCGGAGGCAGGTTCAACCGAGGTGCTGCTGGGCCTGAAGCTCACCGGCTTTGGTGCCGGAAAGGTCGTGGGCATCGGCGGCCATGTGGAAGCAGGGGAGAGCGATGCCCAGGCCGTTGTCCGGGAAGTGCGGGAAGAAACCGGCCTGATGGTGCACCAGGAGGATCTGGCCGACGCCGGCAACGTCGAGTTCATCTTCCCCGCCCGGCCGGAATGGAACATGTACTGCCGCCTCTTCACCACCCGCCGTTGGGAAGGGGAGCCCGCCGAGAGCACCGAAATCGCGCCGGAATGGTTCGCCGTCGATGCGCTTCCGCTGCAGCGTATGTGGCAGGATGCGGAGCACTGGCTGCCGCCGGCGCTGGCAGGCGAAAGCATCGACGTCGTCGTGGTTCTCCATGCTGACAACGAAACAGTTGCGACGGTCGATAGACTGCCCGTGGGATCGCGGCCCCGGCGCCGGCCAACCGGGAACTAACCCGGGGAAAATCATCAGCTTGCACACACCGGAGGACGAACATGGAATCAATCAAGGACACCACGGGAAGTGCCTTCAGCGACGATGAAGTGATGCCGGGTTCCGGCGCGGAACCGGTCCCGCGCCGCCGGTGGCCCTGGGTGGTTGCGATCGCTGCCATAGCCGCGGCCGGAGTCGCCGCAGGTCTGGTGATAGCTGGCAACCTGGTCCCCGCGCCGCCTGCCGTAACGGCCGGAAGCGTAGCCGCACCCACGGCTTCCGCTCCGCCGAGTACGGAACCGGGCCCGGGCCCTTCCGCCAGTTCAGCGTCCCCGTCGAGCGCGCAGTCAACGGCCCCGGCAACGGGCGGGCCCGTCGCCGGGCCCGCGGACCGGCGCTACGTTAGCGCTGCGGCCGGAGCGTCTTTTGAGCTGCCCGACGGCTGGACAGCCGAGGAGTCCACGGTCGGGTCCGCCGACTATCCGGGAACCCGCATCATTGTTTTCAACGAGGACCGGATGCAAGTCGCGGCGCTTTACCACGGCGCCGGCAGCGGGGTTGGCGGGGCCTGCGGTCCTGGTCCCTACCCCATAACGGAGCTGGACACGGCGCCCGCCCTGGACAATAAGTGGGCAACCGCGGCCGGGGTGCGGTTTTCCTACCGGGTCCTCGATCTGCGGGCCGACGGCGGTGCCTTCGACTACCAACTTGGACTGGTCGACAGGGCGAGCGGCGAGTTGACCGACGGGTGCCTGATGTACTCGTTCGTCAACGGCGCACCCCGGGGCACACTCTCCTTTGCAAACCGGGCCGCCCAAAGTCCCCGGCACGATGACCCCATCTTCAACTCGATGGCCGAAGCCCGGGACTACCTGGCGACACCCGAATACCGCAAGCTCAAGGCCATGATCCTCAGCCTGGAGATGCAGGACTAGGAGCACAACAAGGAACGGCCGGTTACCCTTGGGGTGACCGGCCGCTCCGCATTGTTTTGCGGGATCTAGCTCAGGTGCCGTTCCTCCACGCCGTTGTATTCGCTCAACGGGCGGATCAGCGAGTTCGCGGCCAGCTGCTCCATAATGTGCGCCGTCCAACCGGTGATCCGGCTGGCAACGAACAGCGGAGTGAAAGTCGGGGTGTCGAAGCCCATCAGGTGGTACGTGGGTCCGGCCGGGTAGTCGAGGTTCGGCTTGATTGCCTTGGCCTCGTCCATCGCCGACTCCAAACCGTTGTACAGCCCCAGCAGCTCCGGCCGGCCATAGTGCGCGATCATCTTGTCCAGGGCGGCCTTCATGGTGGGCACCCGGGAGTCGCCGTGCTTGTACACGCGGTGGCCGAAGCCCATGACCTTCTTCTTCTGCGCCAGCGCATCCTCCATCCACGCCTTCGCGCGGGTGGCTGCCTCGTCCAGGGACTCTTCCGGGCGGATTCCGATCTCATCGAAGGTGTGCATTACGGCCTCGTTCGCCCCGCCGTGCAGCGGGCCCTTTAGCGCCCCGATCGCACCGGTCACAGCCGAATGCAGGTCCGAAAGCGTCGAGGTGATCACCCGGGCGGTGAACGTCGAGGCATTAAAGGAGTGCTCCGCGTACAGGATCATCGAGACGTTAAAAGCCTCAACAACTTCCTGGACGGGCTCCTCACCGAAGGCCATCCAGAGGAAGTTGGCTGAGTAGCCCAGGTCGTCGCGGGGCTCCACCAGCTCCTGGCCGTGGCGCCAGCGCTGGTCGTAGGAGACCACCGCCGGCATCGCAGCGAAGAGGTCCGCGGCCTTTGCCATGTTTGCCTCGCGGGAGGAGTCCTCGGCGAGGGGATGCCGGGCACCCATAACAGAGGCCGCCGTGCGGCAGACGTCCATCGGATGCGAGCTGGTCGGCAGCGCGTCAATGACCTGCTTGACGACCGGGTCCAGCGCCCGCCCGGCGCGTTCCCGGGCAGTGAACTCCGCCAGTTGCGCCGGCGACGGCAGCTCGCCGTTCCAGAGCAGGTAAGCGACTTCCTCGAAGCTGCACTTGGCGGCCAGCTCCTGCACGGGGTACCCGCGGTAGAGCAGTGAATTGCTGTCCGGGTTCACCTTGGAGACCGCGGTGTAATCCACCACGACGCCGGCGAGGCCCTTTTTGATCTCTTGTTCAGCCATGCTGAGACTCCTTTGTTCCTGTCGCCTGTTGAACCGGCCGTGGCCGGAAGTCCGATGCGAGCCTACTGACCCGGGATCTGGAAGTTGAAAACGCCGGTATCGAAGCTGTTGTAGGCCTCGTAGTCCACGAGATCATACAAACGCGCCCGGGTCAGCATGTTCCCGACCTGGGCCTCCTGGGTACCGTCAGCCTTAATCGACTCCAGCGTACGCTCCGCAGCGCCCATGGCACTACGGAGCAGCGTCACCGGGTAAATGATCATGTTGACCCCGACGGCGGCGAGCTGCTCCACGGTGAACAGCGCGCTCTGGCCGAACTCGGTCATGTTGGCCAAAATCGGCACGTCGACGGCGTCCCGGATCGCCTGGAATTCGCTGAGGTCTTTCATGGCTTCCGGGAAGATGGCGTCCGCCCCGGCCTCCACGAGCGCCTTGGCCCGGTCCTGGGTTGCCTTCAGGCCGTCCGTGGCACGGATATCGGTCCGGGCCATGATCAGGAAGTTTGGGTCGCGCCTGGCATCTGCCGCGGCCCGGATGCGTTTCGTGGCGGTGTCCAGGTCCACGACGTTTTTGCCGTCGAGGTGGCCGCAGCGCTTCGGGTTGAACTGGTCCTCGATGTGCAGGCCGGCCAGGCCCGCATTCTCAAGCTCCTGGACCGAGCGGGCGACGTTCATCGGCTCGCCGAAGCCCGTGTCGGCGTCGACGATGCTGGGCAGATCGGTCATCCGGGCGATCTGCCCGGCGCGGGTGGCCACCTCGGTGAGTGTGGTCAGCCCGATGTCCGGCAGGCCCAGGTCATTGGCCAGGACAGCGCCGGAAATGTAAACCCCGGCGAAGCCCTTCTCCTCGATCAGCCGGGCTGAGAGCGGGTTGAACGCGCCCGGGAACTGCTGGATCGTACCCGACGCCAGGAGCTCGCGGAAGCGGATCCGCTTCTGCTCCGGGGTGACCTTCGAGTACAGCATTAGAAGAGTCCCTTCGGTGCTGCGGCCAGGTCGATCACACCGTCGGCGGCCTTGATGTTCAGCTGGTCCAGCTCCCCGGCGGCGAGCTCCGGCAGGCGGGCGGCGGCGGCGAGGAAACGGTCGATTTCCGCATCGGCGACGAGGCCGGCAGCGAGGGTGCGGAACTTGTTGACGTACTGTTCCCGCGCGAACGGCCGGGCGCCCAGCGGGTGGGCGTCGGCGACGGCAATCTCGTCAGTGATGACAGTTCCGTCCTTGAGCGTGATCACCACGGTGCCGCCGAAAGCCTTCTCCGCAATGTCCAGGGAGTGGTAGCGGCGCGTCCATTCCGGATCCTCCACGGTGGTGACCTTGTGCCAGAGTTCCACGGTGTCCGGACGCGCGGCGCGATCGGGCGCGTAGGAATCGACGTGATGCCAGGAGCCGTCCTGCAGGGCGACCGTGAAGATGTACGGGATCGAGTGGTCCAGCGTTTCGCGGCTTGCCGTGGGGCTGTACTTCTGCGGGTCGTTTGCCCCGGAACCGATGACATAGTGCGTGTGGTGGCTGGTCTTGATCAGCACGGATTCCACGTTGGCCGGGTCGGTGACCTGCGGGTGGGTGCCGTGGAGTTTGCGTGCCAGGTCGATCCAGGCCTGGGCCTGGTACTCGGCCGAGTGTTCTTTAGTGTATGTGTCCATAATGGCGCGTTTGGCTTCGCCGGGCGTTGGCAGGGGCACAGTGTAGGAGGCGTCGGGGCCGTCCAGCAGCCAGGCGATTACACCGTCCTCGCCCTCGTAGATCGGCACCGGCGACGTCTGGCCGCGGATGGCACGGTCCGCGGACTCGACGGCCATCTTGCCCGCGAACGCCGGGGCGTGGGCTTTCCAGGTGGAGATCTCGCCCTTGCGGGACTGCCGGGTGGCGGTGGTGGTGTGCAGGGCCTGTCCGATGGACTGGAAAATCGTTTCGACCTCGAGCCCGAGCAGGGTCCCGATACCGGCGGCGGCAGAGGGGCCGAGGTGTGCGACGTGGTCGATCTTGTGCTTGTGCAGGCAGATGGCCTTGACCAGGTTGACCTGGATCTCGTAGCCGGTGGCGATGCCGCGGATCAGGTCGTGGCCGCTGGAGCCCACATGCTGGGCAACGGCGAGGATCGGCGGAATATTGTCGCCCGGGTGGGAGTACTCCGCGGCCAGGAACGTGTCGTGGTAATCGAGTTCACGGACGGCGACCCCGTTGGCCCAGGCCGCCCATTCAGGCGCCACCCGCTCTTCGATGCCAAAGACCTTCGAACCCTTGCCGCCGGTGGTGGGGCCGTGGGTCAGCGCCTGGGCGCGGGCGGCGACGATCGGTGCGCGGTTCAGCGAGGCAATCGCCACCGAGGCGTTGTCGATGACGCGGTTGATGACCATGTCGGTGACCTCGGCGGTGACGGCGACGGGATCCGCGGCCACCGTTGCAATCTTGAAGGCGAGCTGGTCCTCGCGGGGCAGGTTTTCTTCGCTCTTGTAGACGCGGACGTGGTGTTCCTTGACCATGGTGCTCCTTAGTTAGTGGGGTACGTGGGTGGCTTTGACGTGGGTAAGACTGCGGTGCAGGTGCAGCGTGGTGGCAGCCTCGGCCAGCCGGGGGTTGCCGGCGGCGATCGCCTCGGCGATGGCGGCATGCTCGGCGGCGGCGGCGGTGAGCCGCTCGGCGTCGTCGGCCGCCAGCCGGCGGACCCGGACCAGGTGGACGCGCAGGCTGCGCATTGCCTGGGCGAGGTAGGAGTTATGGATCGCGGCGTCGATGGCTGCGTCCAGCCGTCCGACCAAGGCGTAGTAGTCGTGCAGGGCGGGATTCTCGCCGCTGACCAGGGCCGGGGCCCGGCGCAGTTCGTTGCGCAGCTGTTCGAAGGTGGCGGCGTTGCCGCGTTCGGCCGCCAGCGCCGCGGCCTTGCCCTCGAGGGTCTCCCGCAGTTCAAAAAGTTCGTCGATGTCCTCCAGCGAGATGTCGGTGACAACAACGCCGCGGCCACCCGCCGTCGTGGTCAGACCCTCCGCGGTGAGCCGGCTCAAGGCCTCCCGCAGCGGGGTGCGGGAGATGCCGAGCCGCTCGGACTGTTCGACTTCCGCGAGTACCGTTCCCGGCGCCAGCCGCCACTCGATGATGTCCTCGCGCAGGGCCGCATAGGCCTTGTCGCTTGCGCGCATCCTGACTCCTTCGTTGCCTGACGCTCCCAGTGTATACAGGAAGACCAATTTTGCCCAGCTTTTGCCGGTCATCCGTTTCATTGTTTCCATCTGTGTATACATAAGCCTTGTGCGGGCAGCTCCGGCGGGACTACCATAAGCACCATCACATCGTCGTGGACGGGACACATTCTTATGGTTACCAAGAACTACCAGGACAGCTACCAGGCCAGCCTGGCAACACCGGAAGCATTCTGGCTGGAAGCCGCAGCGAAAGTCTCCTGGACTGTCCCGCCGCAGCGTGCCCTCGATTCCGGCCGGGCCCCGCTGTACGACTGGTTCCCCGACGGAGTGCTCAACACCTCCTATAACGCGTTGGACCGTCACGTGGCGGCGGGCCGGGGCGGGCAGGACGCCCTGATCTACGACTCCGCCATGCTCGGCACGCAGCAGCGCTTCAGCTACAGCGAGCTGACGGACCTCGTTGCCCGGTTCGCCGGCGTTTTGCGCCGCCAGGGCGTCGGCAGGGGAGACCGTGTGGTGATCTACATGCCGATGATCCCCGAGGCGGCCATCGCCATGCTCGCCACGGCCCGGCTCGGCGCCGTGCACTCAGTGGTCTTCGGCGGCTTTGCCCCCAAGGAACTCGCCGCCCGCATCCGCGATGCCGCCCCGGCCGCGGTGGTCACGGCCTCCGGCGGCATCGAACCCTCACGCCGGATCGAGTATCTCCCGGCGGTCGAGGAGGCCCTCGGCCTGGCCGGGTCGCCGGGCACTCCGGTCGTGGTCAAGGGCAGGGAAGGCTTCGCTTCCTCGGTGGCCGGCCACGCCGGCTGGCTGGACTGGGATACCGAGATGGCGACCGCCGCGCCCGCCGCGCCGGTGGACGTCAGGGCCACTGATCCGCTGTACATTCTCTACACCTCGGGCACCACCGGCGCGCCAAAGGGCGTGGTGCGGGACAACGGCGGCCATGCAGTGGCGCTGTGCTGGACCCTTGAGAACATCTACGACATCGGCCCCGGCGACGTGATGTGGACCGCCTCCGACGTCGGTTGGGTGGTGGGGCATTCCTACATCGTCTACGGCCCGCTGCTGGCCGGCGCCACAACGGTTCTCTACGAAGGCAAGCCAGTGGGCACACCCGACGCCGGCGCGTTCTGGCGGGTCATCCAGGACCACAGGGTCAACGTCCTGTTCACCGCGCCCACCGCGCTGCGGGCCATCCGGAAGGCCGATTCCGAGGCGAAGCTGCTGGCCGGGTACGACATTTCCAGTCTGCGCACCCTGTTTGCCGCCGGTGAACGGCTGGACACCGATACTTTCCACTGGGCCTCCCGGATCCTGGGCGTTCCCGTGGTGGACCACTGGTGGCAGACCGAGACCGGCTGGGCCATCTGCGCGAACCCGCGCGGACTCGACGGGCTGCCGATCAAGGCAGGCTCGCCCAGTGTGCCAATGCCGGGTTTCAAGCTGAATATCGTGGACGGCGCGGGTGCGGACGTCGAGGCGGGCACCGAGGGCAACATCGTGCTGTCGCTGCCGCTGCCGCCGGGCACGCTGACAACGCTGTGGGGCGACGATGAGCGCTACATCTCCTCGTACCTGCAGGCGTTCGAGGGCTACTACGCCACCGGGGACTCCGGTTACCGCGACGAGGACGGATACCTCTTCGTGATGGGCCGCACCGACGACATCATCAACGTCGCGGGCCACCGGCTCTCCACCGGCGCCATGGAACAGGTGATCGGCCAGCACCCGGCCGTCGCCGAGTGTGCCGTAATCGGGCTCGCGGACCCGTTGAAGGGCCAACGTCCCAGCGGTTACGTGGTGCTGAAGTCTGGGGTTGAGGTGTCCGCGGAGATCCTGGTCAAGGACCTCATCGCCTTGGTCCGGCGCGACATCGGCGCCGTCGCGGACTTCAAGCACGTCACCGTCGTCGATGCGCTGCCCAAGACGCGCTCCGGAAAGATCCTGCGCAAGACCATGCGTCAAATCGCCGACGGCGAAGACTACGTGGTGCCCTCGACGATCGAGGACGCCGGCGTGATCGACCAGCTGATCGGGACCCTGCGCCCGGGCCGGTCAATCTCGCCTTAGCAGGCGGCGCCGCGGTACGGGCGGGTCCGCTAGCCCCCCGGCCGGGCCCAGCGGTATTCGTTCTCCGGCCGGCCCGGTGCGCCATAGCGTGCAGTTCGGGAGACCGTACCGGCGTCGGCGAGGTATTCCAGGTAGCGCCGCGCGGTCACCCGGGACATACCCAGCGCGTCCATTACCTCGCTGGCAGACACCGCACCGGACTGCTGCTGCATAAAATCCTGCACCGCATCCAGGGTGGACACGGCCAAACCCTTGGGCAAGGGCAGGTCGGAGGGGGCACGCAAGCTCGCGAAAGCCTGGTCCACGTCGCTCTGCGACGGGCCCGGGCCGGTCTGTCCCTCGGCGGGGGAGGCCAGCTGCTGCCGGAAGTGGCGGTAGCTGGTGAGCTTGTCCGCGAAGGTGGCAAAGGTGAACGGTTTGATCAGGTACTGGACCACACCTGTGGCGACGGCACTGCGGACAATGCTCAGTTCCCGCACCGCGGTGATGGCGATGATGTCCGCGAACAGCCCGGCGGCACGCATGCGCCGCGCGATGTCGAGGCCATGCAGGTCCGGCAGGTTCATGTCCAGCAACACCAGCTCCACCGGGGTGCCCGCAGCCGCGAAGTCCGTCATAAGCCGGAGCGCGGACTGTCCGTCCGGGGCCGAGCCGGCCAGTGTGAAGCCCTCCAGCCGGCCGATATATGCGCCGTGGGCGGCTGCCGCGACGGGCTCGTCTTCGACGACGAGTACACGGATTTCGCTCATGGCTTTCCTTCGGTGGTCAGTGGTTCCGGCGTCGCTGCCGCTGGTGCGGCTGGCAGCGTGACGCGGAACATCGCCCCGGCGGGGCTGGTGATCGTCATGGTACCGCCGAGCCGCAGCACCGCCTGGCGGACCAGGGCCAGGCCAAGGCCGCGCCCGAACGGACCGGGTGTTTTGGTGCTGAAGCCGTGCCGGAAAATGTCTTCCACAGCCTGCGGATCGATTCCGGGCCCACTGTCCTCCACAGTGATTTCAAGGGACCCTGTTGATGCTGCCACAGTGAGCTCCACGAGTTTCGGGGCCGGCGCCTCGGCAGCCGCATCGATGGCGTTGTCCAGCAGATTCCCCAGGATCGCCACGAGGTCCTGCACGGCCAGGCCGGTCGCAGCGGATGATCCCGTCCCCGTCACTGCTGTGGTGAGGGCCAATTCGACGCCCCGCTCATGGGCCTCGGCGGCCTTGCCCATAATGAGGGCGCCGAGCACGGGCTCATCGATCGAGCTCACCACGTCATCGGTCAGCCGCTGGCTCAGTTCGAGGTCCTGGGTAGCGAATTCCAGGGCTTCGGTGCCGCGCCCCAGCTCCATCAGGGAAACAATCGTATGCAGCCGGTTGGCGTGCTCGTGGGTCTGGGCCCGCAGGGCATCCGAGAGTGTGCGCATGGTTTCCAGCTCGCTGCCGAGGGATTCGATTTCGGTGCGGTCGCGGATGGTGGCCACGGTGCCATAGACGGGCGGGCCGGTGCGTCCCCGGGCAGAAACTGGACCGATGGCCGGCCCCTGGTTCACCACAAGAACCCGCGAGCCGGTCAGGTGGATCTCGTCCAGCGCGGTCCGGCCCGATTCGAACAGCTCCCCGAGGCTCGGGGCCAGCGGGAGCTCAGCGAGCGACGGCGCCTCCTGCCGCCCGCCGTCGGCAGACGTGCCTTTGTCGTCGGACGCCCGGCGGGTGAGGCCAAGCAGTTCCGCGGCCTGGTCGTTGTACATCACGACCTTGCCGTGGGGATCGATCAGGATGACGCCTTCCCGGACCGAGTGGAGGACCGATTCGTAGTACGCGAAGAGCTGGGCGAGCTGCTCCGGTCCCCAGCCGCGGGTGACCTGCCTCAGATACCGCCCCAGCAGCCAGGACGCCACCGATCCGCCAGCGAGGAGGGCCAATCCGATCGCCAGCAGCGCCGGAAGCCTGCCGGAGACGGCGATGTCCACGGTCCGGACGGTCACACCGGCCGCAACCAGCGCCCGGACGGTCCCGTCCCCGTCCTTGACCGGGACGATGGTGCGTACTGACGGTCCCAGGGTTCCGGCAGTGATTTCGGTGAAGATCCGGCCCTCGAGGGCCGGATCGATGGAGCCGATGTAGGGCTTCCCGAGTTCTTCCGCCCGGGGGTGGGTCCACCGGGTGCGGTCCGGTGCCATGATCGTGATGAAATCCGCCTGGGCATCCTCCATGACCTGCAGGGCATACGGCTGCAACAGGGCGGTGGGATTCGCGTCCCCTGCCGCCGCCAGCACCAGGGGGTTGTCAGCCACAGCGGTCGCGACGCCGGCCATCCGCCGGCCCGCCTCGTAATAGGCGTGGTCGCGTGCGTCAACGAAGGTGGCAGTGCCGACGATGGCCGTCAGGGCCAGCATAAAGAGCAAGTGGGCCACAAACAGCCGTCTGGCGATGCTCCAGCGGTGGATCATCAACACCTTCCATGACCAATATGAACGCAACGGTGATGCGCGTCACTGCATCCCCAATGATGGTGGAACACGCAGAACGGACGCGGTGGGCCCACAGCCTGCGCCACACCAACGTCCAGCCTATCCAAGGAGAACACCATGACCTCTCAACGAGGAGAGTCGGCGGCGTTGACCGCGACGCCGGTCAAGAAGCGCAAGAGGCTCGACAAGTCCCATTATCTTTACATGGCGGTAATTGTGGCCGTCGTCCTCGGCGCCCTCATCGGGCTGTTGTTCCCCGAGGTCGGCAAGTCCCTGAAGCCGTTGGGGGACGGGTTCATCA
Organism: Arthrobacter sp. EM1; assembly: GCF_029964055.1. NCBI lineage: Bacteria > Bacillati > Actinomycetota > Actinomycetes > Micrococcales > Micrococcaceae > Arthrobacter > Arthrobacter sp. EM1. The sequence goes on from NZ_CP124836.1 coordinate 1,073,787, forward strand.
AACTCATCAAGATGATGATTGCGCCGATCATCTTCTGCACGATCGTGCTGGGCATTGGCTCCATCGCCAAGGCCGCCACCGTCGGCAAAGTCGGCGGACTGGCCCTGGGCTACTTTATGGTGATGTCCACCTTTGCGCTCGCCATCGGCCTTGTCGTCGGCAACCTGATCCATCCCGGAGAGGGCCTCAAGCTCGCGCCCTACGATCCCAACAAAAAGGCCGCTACGGACAGCACTGTCGACTTCCTGCTCGGCATCATCCCGTCCGACATTCCCGTGCTGCCGACTCTCTTCGCGGCGATCCTGGTTGGCTTCGCCCTCCAGCGGATGGGTCCGCAGGGCGTCCCGATCCTCAAGGCCATCAGCCACGGCCAGGTCCTGGTCTTCCGCATCCTCATCATGATCATGTGGGTGGCGCCGGTGGGTGCCTTCGGTGCGATTGCCGCCGTTGTCGGTGCCACCGGAGTCCAGGCCATCGTCGGTATGGCTACGTTGATGATCGCCTTCTACCTCACCTGTGCCCTGTTCATTGTCGTCGTCCTGGGCGGACTGCTGCAGGTGATCGCCGGCGTCAACATCTTCCGGCTGATGAGGTACCTGGGCCGCGAGTACCTGCTGATCTTCTCCACCTCGTCCTCCGAAGCCGCACTGCCCCGCCTGATCGCCAAAATGGAACACCTCGGGGTGTCCAAGCCTGTCGTTGGCGTCACCGTCCCGACCGGCTACTCCTTCAACCTGGACGGCACGGCCATCTACCTGACGATGGCATCGCTGTTCGTCGCCAACGCCATGGGCACACCACTGGACCTCGGCGCCCAGATTTCCTTGCTGGTCTTTATGATCATCGCCTCCAAGGGCGCTGCCGGCGTCACCGGTGCCGGCCTGGCCACCCTGGCTGCAGGCCTCCAGGCGCATGCGCCGCAACTGCTGGGCGGCGTCGGCATGATCGTGGGCATTGACCGCTTTATGTCCGAGGCCCGCGCCCTGACCAACTTCACCGGCAACGCCGTCGCCACGGTGCTGATCGGCACCTGGGTGAAGGAGATCGACGGCGGACAGCTTGAGCGGGTCCTTTCCGGAACCGAGCCTTTCGACGAGCAGACCATGCTGGCCGGACACGGCGCCCCGCAGGAAGCCGCTGCGTCGGCCCAGCCTGTTCCGGCCAACGCCTGAGCCGTTCCGCAACCCGCCAGTGAGCTGCTGGAACCGCCCGGACGCCGCAAGGTGTCCGGGCGGTTTTTTGCGTCGCGCCGGTAACCTTCGACTTCTACCAGAGGGTTGAGGCTCAAAAGACGGCGGCTGTCAAGGTCCACGGAATACCGTGTCGGTGGCTGTAACCTTGGGTGGAACAGGACCGGCGCTGGAAGTCCAGCGGCAGCATTGTCAAGCACAACAATCACCGTCATCGAAAGTGTGGATAGATACGTGAGCAGCGAACAGGGTTCAGCAACTCTGGAAGGCACCGAACTCGATCTGGAAGACGCCGTTATGGGCCCCACCGGGCGCCCTCAACGCGACTTTCCGGAGCCCGCACCGCTGTCTTCCCACGGTCCTGCACGGGTCATCGCCATGGTGAACCAGAAGGGCGGAGTGGGTAAAACCACCTCCACCATCAACCTTGCTGCGGCGCTCGCGGAGTTCGGCCGCCGGGTGCTGGTGGTGGATTTCGACCCCCAGGGTGCCCTGTCCGCCGGTCTCGGCATCAACCCGCATGAACTGGACCTCACGGTCTACAACGTTTTGATGGACCGCAAGGTGGACATCCGCGACGCTATCCACAAGACCGGCGTCGACAACCTGGACCTGCTCCCGGCCAACATCGACCTCTCCGCCGCGGAAGTGCAGCTCGTTAATGAAGTGGCCCGGGAGCAGGTGCTGGACCGGGCCCTGAAGAAGGTCGAGGACGACTACGACATCGTGCTGATCGACTGCCAGCCGTCACTGGGCCTGCTTACCGTTAACGCGCTGACGGCCGCCCACGGGGTCATCATCCCGCTGATCTGCGAGTTCTTTGCCCTGCGTGCCGTCGCCCTGCTGGTGGAGACCATCGACAAGGTCCAGGACCGGTTGAATCCCAGGCTCCAGGTCGACGGGGTCCTTGCCACCATGTATGACGCCCGCACCCTGCACAGCCGGGAGGTGATCTCCCGCCTGGTGGAGGCTTTTGGCGACAAGGTCTTCGAGACGGTTATCAAGCGGTCCATCAAATTCGCGGACGCTACCGTCGCCGCCGAGCCCATCACCAGCTACGCCGGAAACCACATCGGCGCAGACGCTTACCGCAACCTGGCCAAGGAACTCATCTCGCGCGGCGGCGCACCCTAGCCAGGACCGTGGCGGAAACAGGCGTTCCGGCGGCGGAGCCCGCGCCGGCCGGGAAGAAGCCGGGGTTCGAGGTCCGGCTGGCCAACTTCACCGGCCCCTTCGATCTGCTCCTGGGGCTGATTTCCAAACATCAGCTGGACATTACCGAGGTGGCGCTTTCCACCGTCACCGATGAGTTCATCAAGTACATCAAGCGGCTGCAGAACCTGGGCGAAGAGTGGGCACTTGACGAAGCCAGTGAATTCCTCGTCATCGCCGCCACGCTGCTCGACCTGAAGGCGGCGAGGCTATTACCGGCCGGCGAAGTTGAGGACGAGGAAGACATTGCATTGCTGGAAGCCCGCGATCTGCTGTTCGCCCGGCTCCTGCAGTACAAGGCGTTCAAGCAGGTGGCCGGAATGATGGGCGCCACCCTGGCACTCGAGGCCGGGCGCTATCCGCGGCAGGTCGCGCTGGAGGGGCATTTCGCCGCCCTGCTCCCGGAGCTCCTCTGGCGGCACACCCCGCAGCAGTTTGCCGGCCTTGCGGAGGCCGCGTTCAAGCCGAGAGAAGCCGCACCTTCCGTCGTGGGCCTCGCCCACCTCCACGGCACAGCCGTCAGCGTCAAGGAGCAGGCCGAACTCCTGGGCCGGCGGTTGCAACACGGCACCCCGCTTACCTTCCGGGCCTTGATCGCCGACGCCGAATCAACGCTTGTGGTGGTGGCCCGGTTCCTGGCGTTGCTGGAGCTGTTCCGGGACAAAGCGGTGGCTTTTGAACAGCTGCTCCCGCTGGGGGACCTGACGGTCCGCTGGAGCGCCGACGGCGGGGCCTGGAGCAGCACCAACCTGAGTGACGAATATGAGGAGCAGCCGTGAACCAGACCCGACCGGGACAAGCAGCCGGACAGGCATCCGCCGGGGCAGGCGAAACACCGGCAGAAAAGGACACCGCAGACGAGGCAGGTGCCGACCTCGGCAGCATGCCCGGCGGTGCCCGCGCGGCACTCGAAGCGATCCTGATGGTCATCGACCAGCCTGCGACGGCGGCCGAGCTTGCCGCGGGACTGCACGTGAGCGTCGAGGTCGTCGAGGAACTGCTGGCGGAGCTGCAGCGGGACTACAACGGTTATACTGTTAATGCCCCGGCTGTGGACGACGCCAGTTTCATCGGTTTCACTTCCACCCCCCGGGGTTTTGAATTGCGGAATGTCGCCGGAGGCTGGCGGATCTATTCCCGCGCAGAGTTCGCCGACATTGTGGGCGGGTTTGTGCTGGAAGGACAGACAGCCAGGCTGACGCAGGCGGCGCTCGAAACGCTCGCCGTCATTGCTTACCGCCAGCCTGTTTCCCGGGCGCGGGTCTCTGCAATTCGAGGAGTTAACGTTGACTCTGTTGTGCGGACGCTGACACAGCGGGGGCTGATCGGGGACTCGGGAACCGATCCCGAATCCGGGGCCATCCTCTACCGTACGACGTCGTATTTCCTGGAGCGGATGGGAATCGGCTCGGTGGCGGAACTGCCGCAACTTTCCCCGCATCTTCCGGGGCTGGAAGGCATCGACGAGTTTTACGACGCAGCAAGAATGTAAGCAGGAGCAACTTCCTGCGCACGAGTATCCACCGGGGCAGAGGGTTTTTGCCCCTGCTGGCGGGTGCTGTCGGGAGACAGCGGCCGTTGGTCAACAAACGAAGGACGGGTCATGACACAGGCGGGACGCCAGGGTTCACCACGTAACAGTTCGGGACGCAACAGCGCCGGACAAAATTCCGCGCAGGGCTCCGGCCGCGGCGCGCAGGGCGGAGCCGGCCGCAGCGGCGGGGCCGGCTTCAAGGGCGGCGGAGACCGCCCCTTCAAACGACCAAAGCCCCGCGAAGAGGCCTTCATCGATCCGGACCTGCAAGGTCCCGACGGCACACCCGCGGCGAGCCGCCCGGCAGCTTCCGGAGACTGGAAGTCCAAGCCGCCGTCCGGCAAGGAGGCAGCCCGCAAGGCTGCGGCCCGCAAGCCCGGGTCCGGCAAAGCCCCAGGCAGCCCCGGCGCGTTGAAGCCCAAGCCGCGCACCGGTGCCGCGAAGTTCGTCGGCCCCCGTGCTTTCGGCAGCGAACGCTTCGGCCAGAACCTCGGTCCGGTACGCAAACCGGCCCGCAAGCGCGGCCCCCGCGCCGAGGTTCCCCAGTCCGAGGTGCACGACCAGGACGGCACCCGCCTCCAGAAGGTTATGGCATCGGCTGGCGTCGCCTCACGGCGTGTCTGCGAAGAAATGATCGCCGAAGGCCGGGTGGAGGTCGACGGGCAGGTCGTCACCGAGCTTGGCGTCCGCGTTGACCCGAAGACCGCGGTGATCCACGTCGACGGACTCCGCATCCAGCTGGACGAGAACATGGTCTACATGGTGTTCAACAAGCCCAAGGGCGTTGTCTCCACGATGGAAGATCCGGACGGCCGTCCCTGCGTCAGCGACTTCGTCCGCAACCACCATGGCGAACGGCTCTTCCACGTCGGGCGTCTCGACGTGGCTACCGAGGGCCTGTTGCTGCTGACAAACGACGGCGAACTCGCCAACCGCCTGACACACCCGTCCTACGAAGTCCCCAAGACCTACCTTGTGCAGGTCCGCGGGCCGTTCCCGCAGGGCATCGGCGCCGAGCTTAAAGCCGGCGTCGAACTTGAAGACGGCATCGCGTCGGTTGACTCCTTTAAGCTTGTGGACTCCACCCCGGGCCACGTGCTGATCGAGGTTGTGCTGCACTCGGGCAAAAACCGGATCGTTCGGCGCCTCTTCGACGCCGTCGGTTTCCCGGTGCTCCGGCTGGTCCGCGTCAAGGTTGGCCCGATTGGCTTGGGCGACCAGCGCCAAGGCAGCATCCGCAACCTCGGCAAGCAGGAAGTCGGCCACCTGCTGGCATCCGTAGGGCTCTAGCATGTCCGCCTTTCGCACCCACGGCCGCGGCCACGTCAACGGTCCGGTGGTGGTCGTGGGCACCGGACTCCTGGGCACCAGCATCGGGCTGGGGCTGAGGGGCCGCGGCGTCGCCGTTTTCCTCTCCGACCCGTCGCCCACCAACCAGGCCGTCGCCGTGGACATCGGTGCCGGCTTGCCCTTGGCGCGCCTGGCTGGCGCGCAGCCCCAACTCGTGGTGGTCGCCGCGCCGCCGGATGTCACGGCCGATGTGGTGGAACGGGCCCTCACGGACTACCCCGAAGCGACAGTTGTGGACATCGCCAGCGTGAAGGCCGGGATCCAGTCCGAGCTCCGTGGCCGCGGAGCCGACCTCCGCCGCTACGTGGGCACCCACCCGATGGCTGGCCGGGAAAAGTCCGGTCCCGTCGCTGCCCGCGGCGAGCTTTTTACCTCCATGCCATGGGTCCTGTGCCCCTCGGCGGAGACACAGCCCGACGCGCTGGAGGCAGCGCGTGCGCTGGCATCGGACCTCGGCGCCGTGGTGTCCGAATTCGGGGCCGAGGAGCACGACGAGGCGGTTGCCCTGGTCTCGCACGTGCCGCAGGTAGTGGCTTCGCTCGTCGCCAGCCGGCTGCAGGGCACGCCCCTGCACGCGCTGTCCCTCGCCGGCAACGGACTGCGGGACGTGACCCGGATCGCGGCGAGTGATCCGACCCTTTGGGTGCAGATTCTCGGTGCGAACGCGGACAAGGTGGTGGCGATCCTGCACGGGGTCCGTGCGGACCTCAACCGGGTCATCGGCACGCTCGAGGAGCCGACTGCACCCGGCGCCCGGCTCGATCTTGCCCAATTGATCAGCGAAGGCAACGCCGGCCAGTCCCGCATTCCGGGCAAGCATGGCGGACCCCCGCAGGCATATTCCTGGCTGACGGTCCTCGTGGACGACACCCCCGGACAGATCGCCCGGCTCCTGACGGAGATCGGCGAGATCGGCGTCAACCTTGAGGACCTCCGGCTGGACCACTCTTCGGGGCAGAACGTGGGAATGGTGGAAATCTCAGTTCTGCCGAACAAACACGAACTGCTTATCGAAGCCCTCAACGACCGCGGATGGCGGGTACTCCAGTAATGACCCAAGAACTCATTAACACCGAGGAAGTCCTCCGTCCCGGAAAAAGCCTTGTCGTCGCCATCGACGGGCCGTCCGGGTCGGGCAAATCCAGCGTCAGCAAAGAGGTGGCACACCGACTCCGGCTGGCCTACCTGGACACCGGCGCCATGTACCGTGCGCTGACCTGGTTCTGCCTGGACAACGGCACGGACCTGCACGACGGGGCGGCCGTCGAGGCTGCCGCCAGGGGCCTTCCGCTGGAAATCAGCACGGCACCGCTGGACGAATACGTCCGGGTCGGCGGTGCCGACGTTACGCTCGCAATCCGCGAGCCGGCGATATCCGCCGCCGTCAGCACCGTCGCGACCACCCTCGGCGCCCGCACCGAACTGATCCGCCGGCAGCGTGAGCTGATCGAAACCCACCACCGCCGCATGGTGGTCGAAGGCCGGGACATCACTACCGTGGTCGCACCGCATGCCGAAGTGCGGATGCTGCTCACCGCGAGCGAGGAGGCGCGCCTGCGCCGCCGGGGGATCCAGCTCGGCGGCAGCCAGAGCGCCGAACAGCTCGCCGCCCAGGTCACCCGGCGCGATGAGAAGGACTCGACAGTGGTGAACTTCACCCGGGCTGCAGACGGTGTGGTGACGCTGGACTCCTCGGAGCTGGATTTCGCCGAGACCGTCGAGGCCGCCCTCAGCATCGTCAACAGCGTTGTCAACCACCGGGCCCCCCGCCTTGACTGAGCCCGGGCAGCGGCCGCCGGACCGCGCCGGAACAGCGGTACCGGCCCGTTGGACGACGGTCTGGAGCCGGCCCGTGGGTTGGGTTCTGGACCACGTCCTTTACCGGACCTCCGTCAGCGGCCGGTCGAATGTCCCTGCGACGGGCCCGGTGATTTTCGCCGCCAACCACATCAGCTTCCTGGACGGACCGGTGATGTTCGGGGCGGCCCCTCGTGCCATGCACATCCTGGTCAAGCAGGAAATGTTCAGCGGCTTCCTTGGCCGGGTGCTCCTTGCCTCCGGCCAGCTGGCCGTGGACCGCGCGGGCGACCGTGCGGCCCTGCTCACAGCCAAAGAGGTGCTGGACGCCGGACGGTGCATCGGCATCCTTCCGGAAGGCACCCGGGGGAGCGGAGAAGCGGCCGCCATCAACAAGGGGGTCGCCTGGCTTGCACTGAATTCCGGTGCGACAGTGGTCCCGGTGGCCATCCTTGGCACCAGGACAGGAAGCGAACACCTCGACGCCGTTCCGCGGTTTCGCCGCCGGCTGCAGGTGAGCTTCGGCGGAGCGCTCAATGTCAGCCGCAGGCCCGGTGAGACCGGCCGTGTTTCAATGGACAGGGCCGGAAGCGAGATCCGCGCCGCGCTGGCGCGCCACGTCCAGGACACGATCCAGAAAACCGGGCAGCCCTTGCCCGACGCGGACTCCCCGCAAGAATTCCATACAGCAGTAGCCGGGACGCCGGCAGATCACCCCATAAGGAAAGTGCAATGAGCGATACGACTCAAACATCCGGCCAATTTGGCGCCGGCGAAGACGAATACACGCCCACCGGCACGGACCAGGTGGCCGAGCACCTTGCCGCCCTGGACGACGACGAAGCAGAGCTGCGTGCTGCCTCACTCCGGGCCGGCCTGGACGATTACGAGCTGGACGAAGACGACGCCGCCCTGCTGAGCGGCGAGTACGACGACGAGGACTTCGACGGCCCGGTCAAGCTTGATCCGGTCCTGGCCATCATCGGCCGGCCCAACGTGGGCAAGTCCACCCTGGTGAACCGTATCCTCGGCCGGCGCGAAGCAGTGGTGGAAGACACCCCCGGCGTTACACGCGACCGGGTGATGTACTCGGCGACCTGGAACGGCCGGAACTTCACTGTTGTCGACACCGGCGGCTGGGAGCACGACGCGCGGGGCATCCACGCCCGCGTCGCCGAGCAGGCCGAGATGGCCGTGGAACTCGCCGACGCGGTCCTGTTCGTCGTCGACTCTGCCGTTGGTGCCACCGCTACGGACGAGGCAGTCGTGAAAATGCTGCGCAAGTCCAAGAAGCCGGTCATTATGGTGGCCAACAAGGTGGACGACTTCGCCCAGGAAGCCGATTCGGCAACCCTGTGGGGCCTGGGCTTCGGTGAGCCGTATCCGGTCTCGGCCCTTCATGGCCGCGGTGTTGCCGACCTCCTTGACCATGTGATGGACACTCTTCCGGAGTTTTCCACCATCGAAGGCCTGGAGCGCTCCGGTGGCCCGCGCCGCATCGCCCTGATTGGCCGGCCCAACGTGGGCAAGTCCTCGCTGCTGAACAAGCTGGCCGGTTCCGAGCGCGTTGTGGTGGACAACACCGCAGGCACCACCCGGGACCCGGTCGATGAGTTCATTGAACTTGGCGACCGCACCTGGCGCTTTGTGGATACCGCCGGTATCCGCCGCCGCCAGCACATGGCACAGGGCGCCGACTTCTACGCCTCGCTGCGGACCCAGAGCGCCCTCGAAAAAGCGGAGGTCGCCGTGGTGCTCCTCGCCGTCGACGAAGTGCTCAGCGAGCAGGATGTCCGCATCCTGCAGCTTGCCATCGAGTCCGGCCGGGCCCTGGTCCTCGCATTCAACAAGTGGGACCTGCTCGACGACGAACGCCGCACCTACCTTGAGCGTGAAATAGAACAAGACCTGGCGCACGTCGCGTGGGCTCCCCGGGTCAACATCTCTGCGAAGACCGGCTGGCACAAGGACAGGCTCGTTCCTGCCCTGGACACCGCCCTGGAAAGCTGGGACAAGCGCATCGCGACCGGCCGGCTCAACGCTTTCCTGGGTGAACTGGTGGCCGCACACCCGCACCCGGTCCGCGGCGGCAAGCAGCCCCGGATCCTGTTCGGCACCCAGGCTTCCAGCCGTCCGCCGAAGTTCGTGCTCTTCACCACCGGATTCCTGGACCCCGGCTACCGCCGCTTTATCACCCGCCGGCTGCGCGAAACGTTCGGGTTCGAGGGCACACCGATCGAGGTCAACATGCGGGTGCGTGAAAAGCGCGGCAAGAAGCGCTAATTGGGACACAGCCGGCCCGTGACATTCTCAAAGTGTCACGGGCACCCTCCGGAATCGTGTAAGCTTTTGGAGGTGGTTCGGCCGGACTGCTCAGATGAAATCGCACAGATGACGTCGAGGGCGGAGAACGGCGGAATCAGCGGGCTGTAGCGCAGCTTGGTAGCGCACTTGACTGGGGGTCAAGGGGTCGCAGGTTCAAATCCTGTCAGCCCGACCAACAGAAAGTACCCCGCCGTTCCTGAGGATTAAGGAACGGCGGGGTTTTCTGTTTCCCCGGGGCTTCCGGGCGGCGGTGCCGGCAGCGGCGCCGCTGCCGGCGGGGCTACTTCAGGAAACGCGACGTCCGGCGGTCAGCCAGCACCTTTCCGTGCGTCTGGCATCCGGGACAGTACTGCAGGGAAGTGTCAGCAAAGGACACTTCACGGACGGTATCCCCGCACACAGGGCACGTTTCCCCGGTCCGGCCATGGACCCGCAGGTGGCTCCGTTTGGTGTCCTTGAGTTCGTTCGGCGCTTTGCCGCGCGCTTCCCGCAGCGCTGAGCCAAGAACGCCGTGGATGGCGTCGTAGAGACGCTGGACCTCGTCCCGGTCCAGCGAGCTGGCAAGGGCGAAGGGCGACGTCCGGGCCGCATGCAGAATCTCGTCGCTGTAGGCATTTCCGATGCCGGCAATAATGCCCTGGCTGCGCAGGACACCCTTGATCTGCCGGGAACTGGAGCTGAGGATGCCCGCCAGGGAATCAACGTCGAAGCCGGGACTGAACGGATCCGGTCCCAGCGCGGCGATCCCTGGAACCTCGTGCGGATCCCGGACCAGGTAGACCGCGAGGGCCTTTTTGCTGCCGGCCTCGGTCAAGTCCAGGGCCAGCGGGCCGGTGCCGCCGGAAAAGGACAGCCGCGCCGCAATGTACCCCTTTCCCATCTTCAGCGGGGCGTCGGTGGGAGCATCGGTGAAGCGGACCCAGCCGGCGCGTGCCAGGTGAAAGACGAAGAACAGCCCCTCGGCCTCCAGGCTGATGAACTTTCCGAAGCGGCCGACCCCCGTCACGGTCCGGCCCGCCAGCCCCGAAACAGGGGGATCTGCGGTTTTGAGCACCGCGACGGAGGCGATTTGGATCTTCGAGACTTCAGCGCCGAGCAGGCGCCCGGCCAGGAAGTCCGCCAGGGCCGCCACTTCAGGAAGTTCGGGCATTTGCTAGCCGATTCCGGCGTGTTCCGTCATTGCCCCATCATGGCAGAGACCTGCCGGTCCCGGCCGGATATGCCTATACTTTCAGCGGCGGGCTGTTCACGTGACCGCCGCCGCCTTTGGTGTTTGACCCGATGAAAGGCCCATCATGAGCAACATTCCCGAAGAGCTGTCCTACACGGCGGAGCACGAGTGGGTTTCCGCCCCGAACGCCGACGGTGTTGTGCGTGTCGGTATCACTGATTTTGCCCAGGACGCCCTGGGGGACGTTGTTTATGCCCAGATGCCGGAGGCCGGCGCCGCGGTCAAGGCAAACGAGGTCGTCGGTGAAGTTGAGTCCACCAAAAGCGTGAGTGACATCTACGCCCCGGTTTCCGGCGAAGTAGTGTCCCGCAACGAGGCCCTGGACACCGATTCCGCCCTGATCAATTCGGATCCGTACGGTGAGGGCTGGCTGCTGGAAATCAAGCTTGCGGACGCCGACGCGATCGAGTCGCTGCTCAGTGCATCGGAGTACGAACAGCAGGTAGGCTAAAGCCAAGGCCATTCGGGCCGGGCCGTTCGAACAGTTGCTGGGAAGCCAGCCCCTGAACGGCCCGCCGGGGGCCGAATCCCGGGCTTGCAGGGCCTGTCCGGACGGCATGCGTTGTTTGCAGGGGGGACACCTGCAACGAATGGAGGAATCAATGTTTGGGAACGAACGCAACACCACCGGTGACGGCAGCGGCACGGGTGCACTGAAGGCGTCGGATACCACGTCGATCAACCTCACACCGGTCCACGATGAACCGAGCGTCGCACCGAATCTCTCGGTCGAGGAACGGACCGCCGCTGAGGCGCTGCCGTACGGCTCAGCCCTGCTGGTTGCGCACAGCGGTCCCAATACCGGCGCCCGTTTCCTGCTCGATTCCGATGTCACTACGGCGGGCCGGCACCCGGACGCCGACATCTTCCTCGATGACGTCACAGTCTCCCGCCGGCACGTGGAGTTCCGCCGAACGGCGCGCAGCTTCGAGGTCGTTGATACCGGGAGCCTGAATGGCACGTACGTGAACCACGACCGAGTCGACAGCGTCGAACTGAAGTCCGGCAACGAAGTGCAGATCGGGAAGTTCCGACTCACCTTCTACCTGAGCCCTGCCCGCGCAGCAGGCAACGTCTGATTCCGGGGTAGTTGCCTGTGGCCATGGCACAACCGGAACGGCGCGGACCCCAGGTTCTGAACATCGGGGAAGTCCTGGCTCAGTTGAGCGACGACTTTCCGAGCATGACCGCGTCAAAAATACGCTTCCTTGAGGAAAAGGGGCTGATCAACCCCCAGCGCACCCCGGCCGGTTACCGGCAGTACGCCGACAGTGATGTCGAAAGGCTGCGCTTTGTGCTGGCCCTGCAGCGGGACCAGTACCTGCCGTTGAAGGTCATCAAGGATTACCTGGATGCGATCGACCGCGGCGAACGGCCAGACAATCTGCCGCCAGGGGTGACCGTCTCGCCCCGGATTGTCTCGGAGGAGCTCGCTGCTGAACTGCACAACCGGGTCCGTCGGCTTAGTGCGGAACAGCTCCGGGCCGAGTCCGGTGCCAGTGTTGCGCTGCTTGAATCGCTCCTGAGCTTTGGCCTGATCGGCCACGTCGACGGTAACTTCGATGAGCACGCCCTCCAGGTGGCACGCGCCTGCGTCCAGCTCGAGGGACACGGTCTGGAACCGCGGCACCTGCGCCCATTCCAGGCCGCCGCCGAACGCGAGTTCGGGCTGGTGGAGCGTGCGGTGTCCACTTTGACCTCCCGGAAGGATGCAGCCTCCCAAGCCCGCGCCGCCGAGGCCGCCCGGGAGATCAGCGAATTGTGTCTGACGCTGCACCGGGCCTTGGTCCAGGATCGCATTTCGAGGATGGACAGCTGATGATTGAGGTCGAAATTGTCGGCGTGCGGATTGAGCTTCCCTCCAACCAGCCCCTCGTCCTGCTGCGTGAGATCCACGGGGAGCGGCATGTGCCGATCTGGATCGGCACCCCTGAGGCCAGCGCCATCGCCCTGGCCCAGCAGGGGGTTGTGCCGCCGCGGCCCATGACGCATGACCTGCTGATCGACGTCGTCGAATCCCTCGGCCACACGATCGTCAGTGTGAACATTGTGGCCGTGGAAGACAACATCTTCTACGGGCAGCTTCAGTTCGAAAACGGGACCACCGTCAGCTCCCGCGCCTCCGATGCCCTGGCATTGGCCCTCCGGGCCAAGTGCCGGATCTGGTGCGCCGACGCCGTGATGGAAGAGGCCGGTGTCCGGATTGCCGAACATGACGAGGGTGAGGACACCCAGGCGGGTCCTGCCGTCGACGAAGAGGGTGAGCTGCGCCGGTTCCGGGAGTTCCTGGACGACGTGGAACCCGAAGATTTTGCGGGCTAATGTCACGCTAAGGTTAAAGTTGAGGATGAAAGTTTCGACACGCCCCCGGAATACCCCGAACGTCTTTGACCTTGGGCCGCGGCAGGCCTAACGTCGGAGTAGAAGTTCCCGTTGCACGCAGGCAGCCACTGGGCTCACACTGGGAGGTGCGGCCCCGGCAGAATCACTCTCATGGATTTTATCCGTCCGTGTGATGTTCAAGTAGGAATAACCGGTTGTTGCTGCAATTTCCGCAGGGGAGCCATAACAAGGAGGATCCACGTGAGTCCGAAAGGCGAAGCAGGCGAGCTCAAGCAGCCCCCGGCAGCTGGTGCGGCCATGCCCGCCAGCGGTTCCCAGGGCCTGCTGTTCACCGAGGATCTTCCAGTGCTGGATGAGGATGCGGGCTATCGGGGCCCGACGGCCTGCAAGGCAGCCGGCATCACCTACCGTCAACTGGACTACTGGGCGCGTACCGGGCTGGTGGAGCCTGCCGTCCGCGGTGCCGCCGGTTCGGGTTCCCAGCGCCTATACGGTTTCCGTGACATCCTGGTCCTCAAAGTCGTCAAGCGCCTCCTGGACACCGGCGTGTCTCTCCAGCAGATTCGCTCGGCCGTCGAGCATCTCCGGGAGCGCGGCGTCGAGGACCTCGCCCAGATCACCCTCATGAGCGACGGTGCCAGTGTGTACGAGTGCACCTCGGCAGACGAAGTCATTGACCTGGTCCAGGGCGGACAAGGCGTCTTCGGGATCGCCGTCGGCCGGGTCTGGCGCGAAGTTGAGGGCAGCCTCGCGGCTCTTCCCAGTGAACACGTCAGTGATCTCTCGTTCCCCGACGACGAACTCAGCAAGCGGCGGGCCACCCGCAAGATCAGTTAAGTTCCGCTAGCACAACAAAGGCCGCCTTCCGCAGGGAAGGCGGCCTTTGTTGTGGTGGGTGTGTAAGTTCGGAGGCCTGCGTCTGCCCGGGCCCGCTCTGCTCAGCGCTGACGGCGGTCCCGGACCCCGGCGTTTTGCCGGCCGTCAGCGGTTAACAGGTTCGCCAGCAGGGCATCAAAAAGTGCGGCTGCGTTTTTCGCCGAGTCCCCGGGCCAGTGGTGGATGGAGTGGGCAGCACCCTGGATCTGCTGCCAGTTGGCCTGTTCCGGAATATGCGGTGAGAGCAGCAGCGGGCCGAACATGGAGTCCATCTCGGCGAGCCGGAATGTGTGTTCGGCGGAACCGGTCCGCACCCGGTTAGCCACAATGCCTGCGGGGGAGAGGTTTGGGGCGAACTCCTGGCGGAACAGCTGGATTGCACGCATGGTGCGCTCCGTGCCTGCGACCGAGAACAGTCCGGGCTCGGCGACGAGCGTGACTTTGTCGCTGGCGGACCATGCCATCCGTGTGAGGCCGTTCAGCGAGGGCGGGCAGTCTACGAGTACCAATTCGTACTTCTGCGCTCCGGAAAGCACAGCGGAGAGCCGGCGAAGGTCGCGTCGACCCAAATCGGGTCGGTCGTAGATACCGGTGTAAGCGGAACCGACGGCCACATCCAGAATCGGTAATGCCGGGCCGGCGGGAGCGCCGCCGGCAGCGGCAGCGCGTTCCACCCAGCCGCTGGGGACCACGTTCTCTGCCAGACGGGCCCGCCGCGGGGACTTGAGCATCCGGCCGATGTCCAGCCGTTCCCCTGGCTGGACGCCGAGCGCCGTGCTCGCATCGGCGTGCGGGTCAAGGTCGACGACGAGGGTGGGGATGCCGGCGGCCAATGCCGCGGACGCCAGTCCAGTGGTCACCGATGTTTTGCCGACGCCGCCTTTGAGGCTGCTGATGCTGACTACTTGCACTTGAAAAACCAATACCTAACGCCGGTTGCCGGGTCGGGGTCCTGCCGGCTCCCGCGTTCTCCGGAGCCGGGGCGAACATACGCCACCCACTCCTTCATCATATGTTGCCCGCTGCCCGAATCCTGCGTCATCGGATGCCGGGGCGGCAGATCATGGCGACGCTGAATCGGCGGCCCGCGCCTGACCCCGCCTGATCTGCCTGCCAACCAGGCCTGCCAAAACCGGCATACGTGACGCGCATCGCTGTGACGGTCGCCACAAAGATTTGTGTTTATCCGGCCACGTCTTGGACACTGTGAGCAATTACCGGTAAACCCGCGATGATGCAGGAGAAGTATGTTTTCGAAGATTCTTGTGGCCAACCGCGGCGAAATCGCGATCCGGGCCTTCCGCGCCAGCTACGAGCTGGGCGCCAAGACCGTTGCCGTCTTCCCCCATGAGGACCGCAACTCCATCCACCGACAGAAAGCCGACGAGGCGTATCTGATCGGTGAAGAGGGCCACCCCGTCCGGGCCTACCTCGACGTCGACGAGGTGGTACGGGTGGCGAAGGAGTCCGGGGCGGACGCCATCTACCCCGGCTACGGATTCCTCTCCGAGAATCCGCGGTTGGCCCGGGCCGCCGCGCAAGCCGGTATCACCTTTGTGGGTCCACCGGCGGACGTATTGGAACTTGCCGGCAACAAGGTCGCCGCCCTCGAGGCCGCCCGCAAGGCCGGGGTGCCGGTGCTGAAATCCAGCCAGCCCTCCAAAGACCTTGACGAACTCATCGCAGCCGCCGACGTGATCGGCTTCCCCATTTTCGCCAAGGCCGTCGCCGGCGGCGGCGGCCGCGGCATGCGCCGCGTCGACACCCGCGATGCCCTTCCCGAAGCACTGCAGGCCGCCATGCGCGAAGCCGACGCGGCCTTCGGCGACCCAACCATGTTCCTGGAGCAGGCCGTCCTGCGTCCCCGCCACATCGAGGTCCAGATCCTGGCCGATGCGGAGGGCAATGTGATGCACCTCTTCGAACGTGACTGCTCCATCCAGCGCCGCCACCAGAAGGTCATCGAGATCGCCCCGGCGCCTAACCTCGACGAAGGCATCCGGCAGGCGCTCTACCGCGACGCCGTGAAGTTCGCCAAGGCGCTGAATTACGTCAACGCCGGCACCGTGGAATTCCTTATCGACACTGTGGGGGAGCGGGCAGGCCAGCACGTCTTTATCGAGATGAACCCCCGGATCCAGGTCGAGCACACCGTCACCGAGGAAGTTACCGACGTCGACCTCGTCCAGGCGCAGCTGCGCATCGCCGCCGGTGAGACGCTCGCGGACCTGGGTTTGTCGCAGGAGACGGTCCAGCTCAAGGGTGCCGCACTGCAATGCCGCATCACCACCGAGGACCCGGCCAATGGTTTCCGTCCCGACGTCGGCAAGATCACCGGCTACCGTTCGGCCGGCGGCGCCGGCGTTCGGCTCGACGGCGGCACCGTCTATTCCGGCGCGGAGATCAGCCCGCACTTTGACTCGATGCTGGTGAAACTGACCTGCCGCGGGCGGGAGTATCCGGCAGCGGTGGCCAGGGCACGCCGTGCCCTCGCCGAGTTCCGCATCCGCGGCGTCTCCACCAACATCTCTTTCCTGCAGGCCGTCCTGGACGACCCCGACTTCATCGCCGGCAACGTGGCCACGTCCTTTATTGACGAACGGCCCGAGCTGCTCAAGGCCCGCGTCTCAGCGGACCGCGGCACGAAGCTGCTGACCTGGCTCGCCGAAGTTACGGTGAACAAGCCCAACGGCGAACTCACGGTCCACAGCGATCCGGCCGCCAAGCTTCCTGCCCTCGCCGATGCCGCACCCCGGGAAGGCTCCCGGCAGCGGCTGCTGCAGCTGGGGCCTGAAGGGTTCGCCAAAGCCCTGCGCGAACAGGATGCAGTAGCCGTCACTGACACCACGTTCCGCGACGCGCACCAGTCCCTGCTCGCCACCCGCGTACGCACCCGCGACCTGGTGGCGGCCGGACCGGCGGTGTCCAGCCTCCTTCCCGAGCTGCTCTCGGTCGAGGCTTGGGGCGGTGCCACCTACGATGTCGCCTTGAGGTTCCTCGGTGAGGATCCCTGGGACCGGCTGGCAGCGCTGCGCAAAGCGTTGCCGAACGTCTGCCTGCAGATGCTCCTTCGCGGCCGCAACACGGTCGGCTACACCCCGTACCCGGAGGAGGTCACTGTGGCTTTTGTCAACGAGGCCGCCGCCACCGGCATCGACATCTTCCGGATCTTCGACGCGCTCAACGACGTGAACCAGATGGCCCCGGCCATCCGTGCCGTCCGCGAGACCGGCACTGCCGTCGCAGAGGTGGCGCTGTGCTACACCGCTGACATGCTGGACCCGGACGAGACGCTCTACACGCTTGACTACTACCTGGAGCTGGCGCAGCGGATCGTCGACGCCGGCGCGCATATCCTGGCGATCAAGGACATGGCCGGGCTGCTGCGCCCGGCGGCCGCTGCCCGCCTCGTGACGGCTTTGCGGGAGAAGTTTGACCTCCCGGTCCACCTGCACACCCACGACACCGCGGGCGGCCAGCTGGCCACGCTGCTGGCCGCGGTGGACGCCGGAGTGGACGCCGTCGACGTCGCTTCCGCCTCGCTGGCCGGCACCACCAGCCAGCCCTCCGCCTCCGCACTGGTCGCCGCGCTGGCCCACACGCCGCGCGATACCGGCTTGAGCCTGGCCAACGTGTGTGCCCTGGAACCGTACTGGGAGGCCGTCCGCCGTGTCTACGCCCCGTTTGAGTCCGGGCTTCCGGGCCCCACGGGCCGGGTCTACCGGCATGAAATCCCCGGTGGCCAGCTCTCCAACCTGCGCCAGCAGGCGATTGCGCTAGGACTCGGTGAACGGTTCGAGGCGATCGAGGACATGTACACCGCCGCGGACCGGATCCTTGGCCGGCTGGTGAAAGTCACCCCGTCCTCCAAGGTCGTCGGTGACCTCGCGCTGCACCTGGTGGGGCTCAATGCCGACCCGGCCGACTTCAACGAGAACCCGCAAAATTATGACGTCCCGGATTCAGTGATCGGCTTCCTGTCCGGTGAGCTCGGCGATCCTCCCGGCGGCTGGCCGGAACCGTTCCGCACCAAGGCCTTGCAGGGCCGCACCCTCAAGGTCCGCGACGTCGAGCTCAGCGCCGAGGACAGCGAAGCACTCAAGGGTGATTCCAGGACCGTGCAGCAGACCCTCAACCGGCTGCTCTTTGCCGGGCCCTCCAAGGACTACCAGAAGAGCGTGGAGACCTACGGCAACCTCTCGGTGCTCGACACCCGCGACTACCTGTTCGGGCTGCAGCGCGGCGCCGAGCACGAAATCGAGCTGGAGAAGGGTGTGCGCTTGATCGCCTCGCTCGAAGCGGTCTCCGAACCTGACGAGAAGGGCATGCGCACCGTGATGTGCACGCTCAACGGCCAGTCGCGCCCTGTGGTGGTCCGTGACCGTTCCGTCGTCAGCAACGTCAAGGCCGCAGAACGCGCCGACACGTCCCAACCGGGCCAGGTGGCCGCACCGTTCGCCGGCGCCGTCACGCTGACAGTCAAGGCCGGCGAGGCCGTCCTGGCCGGTGACACTGTCGCCACGATCGAGGCCATGAAGATGGAAGCATCCATCACGACGCCGGTCGCCGGCACTGTCTCGCGCCTTGCCGTCGGGGCGGTTGAACAGGTCCAGGGCGGGGACTTGCTGCTCGTCGTCGAGTAGCGATAGCGAACAGCTCCAAGCCGAACGTGCAAAGGGACCCTCCGCCGAAGTGGAGGGTCCCTTTGCCGTGGTGGCTAGACCTGGCTGGGACGGGGTGTGCCGTACATTTCTTCGATGACTTTCTCGTAGTCCTTCATCACCTGGGCGCGCTTGACCTTCATCGACGGAGTCAGGTGCCCGGAAGCCTCAGTGAAGTCCGCGGCGACAATCCGAAATGACTTGATCGCCTCGGCCTTGGAGACCGACTGGTTGGCACCGTTGATGAGGTCCTGGACGGCGGCTTTGACCGCCGGGTTGTCGGTCGCTTCGGCGAGGGTGGTGCCGGCAGGCAGTCCGTGGCGGTGCAGCCAGCCGGGAAGCGCCTCTTCGTCGAGGGTTACCAGTGCGCCGATAAAGGGGCGGTTGTCACCGACTACAAGTACTTGGGAGACGAGGGCGTCGGCACGGATCTGGTCCTCCAGCAGCGCGGGCACAACGTTTTTGCCACTGGCCGTGACGATGATTTCCTTTTTGCGTCCGGTGATGGTCAGGAAGCCCTGCTCATCGAGCTGTCCGATGTCACCGGTTCGGAACCAGCCGTCCGTAAACGACTCCGCAGTCAGGTCCGCGCGCTTAAAGTAGCCGCTCATAACGCAGACGCCCTTGGCGAGGATCTCGCCGTCGTCGGCAATTTTCACGGCATTCCCGGGAATCGGGGCGCCGACCGTGCCGATCTTGATCAGGTTCGGAGTGTTGACCGTCACCGGGGCCGTGGTCTCGGTCAGCCCGTAGCCCTCCAGGATCTGCATGCCGATGCCCTGGAAGAAGTGCCCCAGCCGTTCGCCCAGCGGTCCGCCGCCGGAGACGGCGTGCGCCACCTCGCCGCCCATGGCCGCGCGGAGCTTGCCGTAAACGAGTTTGTCGAAGACGGCGTGCTTGACCCTGAGGCCCAGCCCGATCCTGCCGGCCTGGCGGGCGCGGGAGAATTCGATGGCGGTGTCCGCTGCGCGGTGGAAGATGGCGCCCTTGCCGCCGTCCTCTGCCTTGGTCAGTGCCGAGTTGTAGACCTTCTCAAAGACCCGCGGCACCGCGAGGATGAAGGTTGGCTTGTAGCTCTGCAGGTCCGGCAAGAGGTTTTTGATGTCGGGGGTGTGCGCCACCGTGACGCCGGCGGCCACGGCGAGCACCGAGATGAAACGAGCAAACACGTGGGCGAGGGGCAGGAACATAATTGTCCTTGCCTGTTCGTGGACGATCGTGTTCAACGAGGTCGCCAGCGCGTTTTCGGAGAGTTCGACGAAGTTGCCGTGGGTCAGCTCGCAGCCCTTGGGCCGCCCGGTGGTGCCCGAGGTGTAAATGATGGTGGCGAGGTCCTTGAGGGAAGCGAGGCTGCGCCGCGCCTCCAGGTCCTCGTCGCTGATCGCGGCGCCCGCCGCGCGGACCTCATCGAGGCCCTTTCCCGCAAGCTGCCAAACATGTGCCAGCGCCGTAAGGTTCTCGGACGTGGCGGCCTGCCGGATGATGTTTTCGTGGTGGTCGGACTCGCCGAACGCTGCGACGGCGCCGGAATCTCCGAGGTTCCACGCAACCTGGGAGGGCGAGGAGGTCTCGTAGATCGGGACGGAGACGGCGCCCGCGAACCAAATGGCGAAGTCAATCAAGGACCACTCGTAGCGGGTGCGCGACATAATGCCAACCCTGTCGCCGGCCCCGACGCCGCTGGCCATCAGTCCCTTGGCGAGCAGCGAAACATCGGCGAGGAAGTCGGTGGCCCGGACGTCCTGCCACGCTCCGGCCGCGTCAAGGCGGGAGAAGAGGGCCGGGTCGGAAGCCTTCGCCGCCTGGCGCAGGACCAGGTCCGTGGCGTTCATTTCCGGCGGGACGTTGACTAGGGGCGGGACACTGAATTCTCGCACGGTAGCTCCTTTGATTTCCATGGACCCGTGAGGGGTACTTCCAAGACTAGTATGTGGCCCTCGGCGTGTGCTTTTCACCACACCTACTGGCGGGTAACTTTACGGTTTGGCGGCTCCGTTGCCAAGCCGCGCGGGACGGCGCCCGGGTGCCGGGGCGAATAGGATAGGGAATCATGCACACACCAACACCGGGGCAACAGCCCGGCCCGTACCGCAGGACGGCCGCCTGGCGGCGCAGGACACTGCCTGGTGTCGCCGCCGCACCGGCCGCGCAGGGGTTCCGTGAGCACTTGCGGCTGGGTCGCAAGGGCCTCGCCATCGGCGTGGACATCGGCGGGACCAAAGTGGCCGCGGGCGTGGTGGACGCGGAGGGCCGGATCCTGGCCCGGGCCAAGCGGTCCACCCCCGGCGATGACCCCCGCGCTGTTGAACAGGTGATTGTGGAGCTGGTCGAGGAACTGGGCGCGGGCCACCGGGTCTGGTCGGTAGGAATCGGAGCGGCCGGCTGGATGGACCTCGACGGCGGCACCGTGCTGTTCAGCCCCCACCTTGCCTGGCGCAACGAACCGCTTCGGGACAATTTGCAGCGGCTGCTCCGACGGCCCGTACTGCTGACCAACGACGCCGATGCCGCAGCCTGGGCAGAGTGGCGGTTCGGCGCCGGGCAGGGCCAGGACCGCCTGGTGTGCATCACGCTGGGCACCGGAATCGGCGGTGCCATGGTGATGGACGGCCGGATCGAACGCGGGCGCTTCGGGGTGGCCGGGGAATTCGGCCACCAGATCATCATGCCCGGCGGGCACCGCTGCGAATGCGGCAACCGCGGTTGCTGGGAACAATACGCTTCCGGCAACGCGCTCGGCCGGGAAGCCAGGGAACTGGCCGCCGCCAACTCCCCGGTGGCCCAGGAGCTGCTCAAAGCAGTGGACGGCCGCGTTGAACTCATCACCGGGGTGATTGTCACCGAACTTGCCAAGGCCGGGGATGCGACGTCCCGGGAGTTGCTCGAGGACGTCGGGGAGTGGCTCGGACTAGGACTTGCCAACCTGGCGGCTGCACTGGACCCGGGAAAGTTTGTGATCGGCGGCGGGCTTTGCGATGCCGGAGAATTGCTTGTCGGCCCGGCACGGAAGGCTTTCGCCCGGAACCTCACCGGCCGCGGCTTCCGCCCGGCGGCGGACATCGCGTTGGCCGCCCTTGGCCCGGATGCCGGCCTGATTGGTGCTGCCGACCTGTCCCGGGTCAGCAGCCGTATGCACAGCTAGATGCGTGCGCCGTCGTCGTGTTCATCCTTTTCGCCCGGCAGCTTCATGATCAGGAAAACCACCGACGCCGCAAACGCGGCCACCATTGCGAGGATGGCGAGCAGCGGGGCTGAGCGCCAAAACATCGCGGACATCACAAGCGCTACCGGCCCACCGACCGCCCCCAGCCACGCCAGGACCGTCATCGGATCGGCTCCGGCAAGGCTTGGCGGTTCTTCCGGCACGAACTCATCCGGCATCATCGGGTCGTCCGCGGCCCCGGCATAGTCCCGGGGGCCCCCGGCGTCCTGCGGCCGGCCGGCGGCGGCCCGCCCCTCAAGCCGTCCCCGCGCCTGCCGCTCCTCGGCGGAAAGTTCAACCGGCACCACCGCCGAGAGCCCCAGTGGGTCGAAATCGCTGAAAGGCCGGGGGGTCGCGTCGCTGGCTGCGCCGGTGGGCGTATCGGATGGTTCCGCGCCGCCCGGACCTTCCCGGGCCTCCGGACTCCCGGAGACTTCCGCAGGGTCCGGGGATTCCAGCCGCGCGACGAGGTCCAACCAGACGGCGTTGTCCTGGTTGGCGCTGGAATCCGGAGAGCCGGAGTCCGGTCTAGTCATCTGCGGTGTCCTTTTGGCGGGTATGGACGGGGTCCGGGACGCCTCCCGCAGCCAGCGACCGGACAAATTCGGCCGAGCCGCGGAAGATCTCGGGGGCATCGTTGTCCATCGTAGCCACGTGGTAGCTGTTTTGGAGCCGGATGACCTCCAACGGGGCGTGCGTGAGGCCGCGACGAAGAGCCACCATACTCGATTCGGAAACCACATGGTCAACCGCTGAACGGTACACCCGCACCGGGGCGGTGATCCGGGGGAGGAGCCTGACGGTGTCCTTGAACATCTTGTTCAACTCGTGTGCGGCGGCGACCGGTGTCCGGGAGTAGGCACCTTCATCGATGCCTTCCTTGCGGATGTCGTTGGCAATCGCCGGGGTACTTTTCAGGACAAACTTCAGGATGCCCGCCAGCGGCGCCCGGGGATCGTCGATGACAAGGCCCGGGTTGACCAGGACGGCCCCGGCAACGGGCCGCGTCGCGGCAATGCGCAGCGCCAGCGCCCCGCCCATGGACAGCCCGGCGACGACCACCAGATCACATTCACCGGCCAGCTCAAGGTAGGCGGCGTCGAGCGCGGCGTGCCAGTCCTGCCATCGTGTCCTGGCCAGCTCTTGCCAACTGGTGCCGTGCCCGGGCAACAGCGGCATCCGCACGGCGTAGCCGGCGCCGGCCAGGGAGCTGGCCCATTCCCGGACACCGTGCGGGCTGCCGGTGAAACCATGCGAGACCACAACGCCGGTGCGGGTGCCGGTCCCGGTGAACGGGCTGCTGAACGGCGTGTGGTCCAAGGGGATGCTCATGGGGTCTCCGGAGATGTGCTGGCGGGCGGGGCAGGCGACGGCGCTGACTGCGGCGCGGCGTCTGCATGGCGCAGGAAAAACTGAACGGACTGCTCGAAAATCAGGGGGGCATCGACGTCGAGCGTGGCGACGTGGCCGCTGTCGGGCAGGCGGACCAGATTCAGCTCGCGGGAGCCAAGACGCTTCCGCAGCAGTTGCACCGAGGTGGGCGGAACCACAGCATCGGTATCGGATTTGAAGACGACGGCCGGGGCGCTGACTGCGGACAGTTCGCGCGCCGTTGTCCTAAAAAGCCTGCTCAGCTGGTGGACGGCTGCCAGTGGGGTAAGGGAGTAGTCGCCGTCCTCGGTAGCTGGCGCGGTGGGATTCGCTTCCTGGACCGGGACGGTGGTGCGCTGGAAGTGCTTCAGCAGGCCGATGTAGCGCACCCTGCGGTCATAGAAGCCCAAACCGGGGTTCACGACGGCGACCCCGGCCACGGGGTGGCGCGCCGCCGTCCGCAGCGCAATGGTGCCGCCCATGGACAGTCCGGCAACGAAGCAGTGCCGGGTTCCGGCGTCGAGTTCCAGATAGGCGTCCTCAAAAGCCCCATACCAGTCCCGCCAGTCGCGGGTGGCCAAATCGCGCCAGTCCGTGCCATGTCCGGGCAGCAGCGGTACAGAGACAGCAAAGCCCTGTCGGGCCAGGTGCCGGGCCCAGGGAAGGACGCTCAGCGGACTCCCGGTGAAGCCGTGGCAGATGGCCACGCCGATGCCCGCATTGGCTCCGTGGCCGGGATAACTGAACGCCGCGGGTGCCAGGGGAGTGCTGCTTCCGGTCATAAGCCCATCGTGTCACTGTTCCGGACAAATCTCACTAGAGTAGGGTTTCAGTGAAGTCCCGCCGGGTCCGACGGAGGGTCTGCCAGACGCCTTCCGGAGAGGTACACCACGTGTTTTATTGGTTTATGAAAACGTTCGTTCTCGGACCGGTCCTCAAGACGCTTTTCAGGCCCTGGGTCAAGGGCCTGGACAACGTCCCCGCCGCGGGAGCAGCAATTGTGGCCTCCAATCATCTGTCCTTCTCGGATTCGATCTTTATGCCGCTGATGGTGCCCCGCCCGGTGGTGTTCCTGGCGAAATCCGAGTACTTCACCGGCAAGGGGATCAAAGGCCGGCTGACGGCTGCCTTCTTCCGGCTCACCAACCAGCTCCCGATGGACCGCTCCGGCGGTGCTGCGTCAGCGTTGTCACTGAATGCCGGCATGGACGTGCTGAAGAACGGTTCGCTCCTGGGCATCTACCCCGAGGGCACCCGCAGCCCGGACTCCCGGCTGTACCGCGGCAAAGTCGGAGTGGCGCGCCTGGCCCTGCAGGCCCGGGTCCCCGTGATCCCGGTCGCGATGATCGGTACGGACAAGGTCCAGCCGATCGGCAAACGGATGCCCAACATCCGGCGCATCGGGATGATCTTCGGTGAACCGATGGATTTCAGCCGGTACTACGGCCTGGAGGACGACCGGTTGATTCAGCGGTCCGTCACCGACGAGATTATGTACGAACTGATGCGGCTCTCCGGACAGGAATACGTGGACGAGTACGCCGCCGTCGTCAAACTCCGGCTCGCCGGGAAGGCTGCCGGGGCTCCGGAGGACGGCGCGTCCGGCGCCGGCCCGGCCGCGCCCGGGACCGAGTAGCCTGACCGTGTGACGGCAGCGGTCCGGTCAATGACGCCCCGGGTCCGAGGATGGCCATGGAGGCAACTATCCTTAGAAGGTGACTGAGTTATCTGCGCCTTCGGCCTTTCCCCTGAACAGTTCCGCCAGTGGCTCGCCGCTGGCCGGCTCCGCCCTGACCAGCACCGCGCAGAGCGGTGCCGCCAACTATCCCGGCCTGGACCACTGGCGGGAGCTGCCCGTTTCCCAACAGCCGAGCTGGTCGGATCAGGCCGTCTTCGAGGCTTCAGTCAAGGAACTCTCCGTCCTCCCGCCGCTAGTGTTCGCTGGCGAAGTGGACATCCTGCGCGAACGCCTCGCCGCAGCGGCGCAGGGCAAGGCGTTCCTGCTCCAAGGCGGCGACTGCGCCGAAACGTTTGAGGCCGCCACCGCTGACAAGATCAGTGCCCGCGTCCGCACCATCCTCCAGATGGCAGTCGTCCTCACCTACGGCGCCGCCATGCCGGTCATCAAAATGGGCCGGATGGCCGGGCAATTCGCCAAGCCGCGCTCATCCAATGATGAGACCCGCGACGGCGTCACGCTGCCGGCCTACCGGGGCGACATCGTCAACGGCTACGATTTCACGCCGGAATCCCGCGCCCACAACGCCGGCCGGATGCTGCAGGCCTACCACACCTCCGCTTCCACCCTGAACCTGATCCGGGCGTTCACCCAGGGCGGTTTCGCGGACCTGCGGCTGGTGCACCAGTGGAACAAGGGTTTTACCGAGAACCCCGCCCATGCCCGCTACGAGTCGCTGGCGCGGGACATTGACCGTGCCATCAAGTTCATGGCCTCCTGCGGCGCGGATTTCGAGGCGCTTAAGCGGGTGGAATTCTACGCCAGCCACGAAGCGCTGTTGCTCGACTACGAACGTGCCCTGACCCGGATCGACTCCCGCACCGGATTCCCGTACGACACCTCCGCGCACTTCCTTTGGATCGGTGAGCGCACCCGGGAACTGGACAACGCGCACGTCGACTTCCTCTCGCGGGTGCGGAACCCGATTGGTGTGAAGCTTGGTCCCGGCACCTCCGGCGACGACGCTCTGCGCCTGATCGATAAGCTGGACCCGGACCGTGAACCCGGCCGCCTGACCTTTATTACCCGGATGGGCGCCGGCAACATCCGGGCGAAGCTCCCGCCGCTCGTGGAGCGGGTCACCGCTTCCGGCGCACAGGTCCTCTGGGTGACCGATCCGATGCACGGCAACACGGTCACCTCACCAAACGGCTACAAAACCCGGAACTTCGATGACGTTATCGATGAGGTGCGCGGCTTCTTCGAGGTACACGACGCGCTCGGCACGGTCCCTGGCGGCCTGCATGTGGAGATGACCGGCGACGACGTGGCTGAGTGCCTCGGCGGAGCAGACCCGGTCGACCAGGAGGCCTTCCTAGACCGGTATGAATCGGTCTGCGATCCACGCCTGAACCACATGCAGTCGCTCGAAATGGCCTTCCTGGTGGCCGGAGCCCTGTCCAAGCGTTAAACCGGGAGTTCCGGCACTAATCCGGAACGCTCCTCAGTGGGAAAAGCTCCGCCGGCTGGTTCAGCCGGGCGGAGCTTTTCTGCAGCTCGGGCCGCAGCCGGCGGCACTGACGTAGGCCAAGCCCCCGGGTCACACCACAGTAAGCGTAATGGTCGAGCCTTCCGGAACCCCCGTGTTCACCGGATCCTGGGCACGGACCGTGCCGAAGAACCCGCCGAGGATGTTGTCAACCTTGACCTTAAAGCCAAGCTGCTCCAAGGCTTTTTGGGCTTCCGCGGCCTGTTTCCCGATGAAACTGGGTACCTGGACCAGCTTGGGGCCCTTGGAAACGGTAAGCGTCACGGTCCCGCCCTTGGTCAGGTTGCCGGAAGGCGGGTCCTGCGACACCACGGCGCCCTTTGGCACTGCCCGATCGAAGACGGGATCGGGCGCCACCGCGGCTTTCAGGCCGGCGGCCTCGATGGCCTTGACCGCGTCGCCCTGCTGCTGCCCGCGCACGTCCGGCACCGGAATGGGCTGCGGCCCCTTGGAGACGGTGAGATCCACCGGAGTGCCGTGGCGCACCGGGTTGCCGCTGCGCGGCGCCTGTGCCAGGACAGTGCCGGCGGGCGCGGTTTCATCGTACGTTT
Organism: Arthrobacter sp. EM1; assembly: GCF_029964055.1. Lineage (NCBI taxonomy): Bacteria > Bacillati > Actinomycetota > Actinomycetes > Micrococcales > Micrococcaceae > Arthrobacter > Arthrobacter sp. EM1. The sequence goes on from NZ_CP124836.1 coordinate 1,100,657, forward strand.
CGCCGATCTGTCCCAGCGCCATGCCCGCGCCGTTGAGGGAGGTCTTGGCCTCTTCCAGGGATTTGCCGGTCAGCTGGGGCAGTGCGAACAGTTCGGCGCCTTTGGAGACTGCGAGTGAAACCGGCTGGAACTTACGGATGACTTCCCCCGCGGTGGGCGCGGATTCGACCACCAGTCCGGGGGCAACGTCGTCATCGAAGACGTCCCTGGTGCTGGACTGGAAGCCGGCCGTGCGGAGCAGTTGCTGGGCTTCGGCCACGGTCTTGTTCTTGAGCTGTGGAATCGTTCCGGGGGAGCCCGGGCCCATGCCAAAGAACCAGCCTGCCCCGCCCGCCAGCAGCGCAGCGAGAACCAGCAGCACGATCCACAACAGGCCGCGGCGGCTGGCGTTGCCGGCTCGCAGGCTCCGGACCGGCGTTGCCGCGGCTCGCTGGCGTGACCGATCGTCGACGCGGTCCTGCTTGCGCTGTGCCCGTTTGCTGCCCGGAACCGGTGGCTCCGGTTCGGGATTGTTATCCTCCGGGTAAGTAGCTTCCTCCGGGGCGGAGAGCGGACCGTAGCCGGGGTGCCGCGGAGAGGCGGACATTACAGCGGTGGGGTGGTTGCCGCCGGCGATGAATTCCGTGGCGTGCTGGCCGGCCCCGATGACTTCGGTGGCGCCGTTGCCGGGTATATGGTGCTGATCGCCGCCGGGTCCCGATGTGGCAGGGCCTGCTATCAGGGGGATCGCAGGGCGTGCCGCAGGGGGTTGCAGGTCGAGTTCGGCGTCGCTGAGGTTCCGCCGGATGTGGCGTAGCTCGGAGAGCAGGGCGGTTCCATCGACGGGCCGTTTGTCGGGGTCGTTGGCGGTGCACCACTGCACCAGTTCGTCGATTTCGGCAGCGAGTCCCGGCACCAGTTCGGAAGGGGCGCCAACTGCGGAGTTCACGTGCTGGTAGGCAACCTGGATCGGCACCTCGCCGTCGAATGGTTGTTGGCCGGTGATCATCTCGTAGAGCATGATGCCGACCGAGTAGATGTCACTGCGTGCATCGGACGGACGGCCGAGGACAAGTTCCGGGGACAGATACGCCACGGTTCCAATCAGCGCACCGGTGCTTGTCGACGTCGAAATAGCGCGGGCCAGTCCGAAGTCGCCGAGTTTGATTCGGCCATCGTCTGCGATCAACACATTCTCGGGTTTGATATCCCGGTGCAGAAGCCCCGCGTTGTGGGCTGCCCCGAGGCCCTCGACGACCGGGTCGATCAGCGCGAGGGCGAGGCGCGGTGGCAAGGCGCCCTTGGTTTTGAGGACGTCGCGCAGGGTGTGGCCTTTGATGTACTCCATCACCAGGTAGGCCGCCCGGTCATCCTCGCCCTGGTCCAGGACGCCCACAACGTGCGGGTGCGAAAGCCGGGCGGCTGCCTTGGCCTCGCGGCCCAACCGGTCGAGGAATTGCGGGTCGCCGGCGAGGTGGGGGTGCAGCACCTTCAGGGCCACATCCCGCTCAAGCCGCTGGTCGGTGGCCACGTACACGGTGGACATGCCACCGCCGGCGAGCCTGGATTGAATCAGGTACCGGCCATCCACGAGGGTGCCAACTAGCGGGTCCGACGAGTATTCCTGCACCATACGATCCTAATCGCTGCACGGAAACGGGCCCGGATCAACATGCGATCCGGACCCGTATCGTTATCCGCCCGAGGCCGGGCCAAGCGGCTGAATGCCGCGGCCCCGCCATGCCCGGGCTCCTAGCCGAAGGTTTTCTGCAGCGACTTGATGGATGCCACGTAGCGCTTGGTGTCGTCGTACATGCCGTACTTGCTGACAGAGTACTGGCCCTGGTAATACCCGGCGATGGCCGTGTCCAGGTCCGGGCTCGAACGGATCAGCTGGCGGATGATGGCGACGCCGGCCGTCGCGTTGTCGTAAGGGTCCAACAGGTTGAGCCGGCGTCCCACCAGGTCCGAAGCCCACTCGCCAGACGACGGAATGACCTGCATGGTGCCTATGGCATTGGCGGGGGAGACCGAGCGGTGGTCGAAGCTGGATTCCTGGAAGGCGAAGGCCATCGCCAGCGAGGGATCGACGCCCATCCGCCGCGCTGTGTCGGCCACGATGGATTTCATCTGTTCGCGGCTGGGGACGGGCGAGGCGTTGAGCAGGGCCTTGTTCGCGTTGGCGGAGCTCACGACGGCGGCCGGGTAAGTGAAGCCGAGAAAGCTGCCCGGGACGAGGGGCGTAACGGTGGCGGCCGGCGGGGTGGCAGCCGGGGCGACGGAGGACGGCGTGCTCGGCGAGCCCGTGAGGGCGAGCTTCTGGCCAGGGTAGATGATGCTGCTCATCGTCAGGCGGTTGGCGGAAAGGATATCGGCGAGCTTGACGCCGTTCCTGGCCGCGATGGCGGAGAGCGTGTCGCCGGATTTGATGGTGTATGAAGCCGAGGCGGGCGCAGCCGGCGCCGGAGCAGGGGCCGCCGGGGCGGGGGCGGGGGCTGAGGGGGCCGGTGCCGCAGCGCCGCCGCCGATCTTGATCTGCTGGCCCGGGTAGATAATTGAGCCCATGTTCAGTCCGTTCCAGCCCAGGACCTCGGAGAGCTTGACGCCGTGGCGGGCTGCAATGGCGCTGAGGGTGTCGCCGGACTTCACCGTGTAGGCGCTGCCGGCGGCGGCCGAGGGCGCCGGCGCAGCTGGTGCTGCGGGGGCGGGAGCCTCGCCCGAGCCGCCGAGCTTGATCTTCTGGCCGGGGTAGATGATGGTGTTCGACTGCAGCCCGTTCAGCTTCAGAATGGCGTAGGTATCCAGGCCGAACTTGCCGGCGATTCCGCTGATCGTGTCACCGCGGGCAATTGTGTACTCCGCCGGGGCGGAAACCTGGGCCGGCCGGAACGCTGCGGGCACGGCCGCCGGCACAAAACCGGCAGGGATCAACGCGGAACTCAGCGACCGGACGGTCTGTCCCTGGGCCTGGGCTTGAATGGCCGCAGCAAGTGTGGCCGGGATGACACGGGGACGCGACTCCGCTGCGGCCGGCTGGGCGATGGCCAGGGAAGACAGCACGACGGCGGGAAGGGCAGCCGTCGTGGCGGCAATCATCGGCAGGCGGGGCCTCGCGTTTGTTTTCGGCGAACGTGACGTCGTCATAGGAAAGGTCCTCTTCTTAGCGGCGACCGCTGCGGTCTACCCGGCGTTACTGGTGTTACCAGTGTGACTCATGTTAATACTGTTACAAATGTGATCTATGTGAATATCTCACGACTTGCGATTTAGTACAAGAACAGTTTGATATTCCGCAAACAAGTCATTCTGGAGTGTCGGCGAGGGCTCCCGCGGCTCCAGCGGATATGTTGAACGGTGCCGCGGGGGATCGTCCGGCGGGCGCCGACTAGGCGCAGAGGCCGCCGGCATGGCAATCTTGATCCGTGAGCAATGTAGAAAGCCTTGTGGGCGAATGGCTGCCCCTGCCCGATGTCGCACAGCTTCTGAATATGTCAATTACCAAGGTGCATGCGCTCCTTGACGAACGTGCAGTGGCGGCATTGCGGGTCGGTGAACGCCGGATACGCTGCGTTCCTGCAGAATTCATCCAGGACGGCCACGCCGTCGAGAGCCTTAAGGGAACGATTGTCGTTCTGGCTGACGCCGGTTATTCCGACGAGGAACTTATTACCTGGCTGTTTACGCCGGACGAATCCCTGCGCGGCCGGCCCATCGATGCACTGCGCGAGGGCCGCAAGACGGAAATCCGGCGCCGGGCGCAGTCCCTGGCCTGGTAGCCGCTGGTTTCTGCCGCGCGGACACCAATTGTCGTTAAGCAACGACGCGGGCCTTGCACCTCAAAGATGAGGTGCAAGGCCCGCGTCGTTGGTGCTGTTGCAGGACAGCCCGGCGCTTAGGCTGCGCGGCTGACTGCGGCCTCGGCCAGTTTCCTGAGCGCAGTTTTCGGCAACTCCTCCAGCTGCAGGACATCCAACGCGGCAAACGCCGCCTGCCCGAATTCCTCGATGAGCACCTCCGTGGCCTGGAGCGCGCCGCTGTCCGTGATAATACGGCGGATTTCGTCGACGTCGTTTTCGTCCAGTCCGGGGCTGCCGAGCCTCGAGTCGATGAACGCAGATTCGGCCGGGCCGGCCAGATCCAGGGCAAACGCGATCAACACGGTCCGTTTACCTTCGCGGAGGTCGTCTCCGGCCGGTTTTCCGGTGGTCACCGGATCCCCGAAGACTCCCAGGACGTCGTCGCGAAGCTGGAAGGCCTCGCCCAGCGGGAGGGCAAACGCCGAATAGCCACGGAGCAGTTCGTCTCCAGCGCCGGCCAGTGCCCCGCCCAACGCCAGCGGATGTTCCGTGGAGTACTTGGCCGACTTGAAGCGGATGATGGACTTCGCCCTGCTGACCGCTCCGGCCCGGTCCCGCCTGGGCCCGGCTACTTCCTCGAGGATGTCCAGGTACTGGCCCGCCATCACCTCGGAGCGCATCAGGTTGAAAATCAGCCGTGCCCGGCTTCCAGCGGCCGCGCTTTGCCCGATCTCGGTAAACGATTCCTCGCTGAAGGACAGGCACAGGTCTCCGGTCAGAATAGCGGCGGCATGCCCGAACCGTTCGCTGTCCAGCGCCCAGCCCTGGGTCTCGTGTAATTCCCTGAAGCGCCGGTGCACGCTGGGACCGCCCCTGCGGGTGTCCGAGCGGTCAATGATGTCATCGTGGATCAGGGCCGCGGCCTGGAAAAGCTCCAGCGCCGCACCGGCCGTCACCACATCGGAGGATCCGGCGCCGCCGCCGGCACCCCGCCAGCCCCAGTAGCACATCAGCGCCCGGAGGCGCTTTCCGCCGGTGACAAGGTTCGAGATGGATCCCATCAGCGGATCTATGTCCGGCGAGATCGAGGACATCAATGACTGCCGGGTGGTCAGGAAATCCGTGAGTTTCCCGGCAACGGCGGCGACATACGCGGCCTGTTCCAGGCGCAACTGTTCAATGAGGGTCACTTGACGGACTCGGGGGCGACATTCGCGCCAATGGTGAACGTGGAGATACCGGCGGCTTCGATCACCGAAATGTTGACAGTTTCGCTGTCATTGCGCAGGAAGTCCTTCGACGGGACGGTACCGACGGATTCTCCCGGAACGGCCTGGAAGCCCTGGGCAGCCAGCACTGTTGTGTAAAACGCCAGCACTTCGGCCGACGGAGCGGAGATGCTTCCGACCAGGGCGACCGTGGCCGGGGTTATGGTCTTGTCAAAGCTGCTGGAGACGACTTTCGCGCCGGGCATCACCGGCAGGAGCTTCGCCGGGAACCCGGGAACCATGGCGCCAACGGTGGCCGAGGTGCCGGGTGCTGCCGGCGGGCTGGTCGAGGCTGTGGCGGAGGGCTGGGCGGCGGTCGGCGCGGCCGAGGCCGACGCGGAGCCCGGGGCTGTGCCCCCTTGGTCGGCGGGCGTGCAGGCGGCCAGGGCCAACAGCGTGCCCGCCGCCGCAACGGCTACCGCAGCGCGTCTGCGCTCTCGAAATTCCTTCACAGGGACTTTCCTCCTGGTGTTGACGCCGGATGCAGCTTCCAGTTTAGTCAGTCCCCGGGCATAGGATTGAAGTCGTGGGGCAGGAGCGGGATAACCAGCAGCGGGAGCAGCCTTCCGGTGGCGTACCCTCCCGGCCCGGTGAGGCACAATTGCGGGAGCTCCGGCGGAGCAGCATTATGCACGTGGATATGGATGCGTTCTTTGTCTCCGTGGAACTTCGCAGCCGGCCCGCACTGGTGGGCAAGCCCGTTATCGTCGGCTACCCTGCGGACCGTTCAGTTGTGCTGTCCGCTTCCTACGAAGCCCGGAAATTCGGTGTCAAATCCGCGATGCCGATGGTGGTTGCCATGCGGATGTGTCCATCCGCCGTCGTGATCGAGCCCCGGCACAAGCTGTACTACGAGGTTTCCGGCCAGATCATGGAAATTTTTGGTTCCATTACCGAACTCGTTGAGCCGCTCAGCGTGGACGAGGCCTTTCTCGACGTCGGGGGCGCCATCCGGCGGCTTGGTCCGCCCCGCGAGATCGGCGAACTCGTCCGCACCCGGGTCCGCAGCGAACTGGGCATCACAGCATCTGTTGGGATCGCGGCCAGCAAGTTCGTGGCGAAGATTGCGTCCACCCGCTGCAAGCCGAACGGACTGCTGCTGATCGGTCCGGAGGAGACGGTCCCTTACCTGCACAGCCTTCCGGTCAGCGCTCTTTGGGGCGTCGGTGCCAAGACCGTGGAGGTGCTCGCCCGGATGGGCATCCGAACCGTCGCCGACGTCGCGGCCTCCCCGCTGCCGTCCCTGCGCAAAGTGCTCGGCGCCTCGGGGGAGCACGTCCACCGGCTGTCGTGGGGGATTGATCCGCGCCCGGTGACCCCGGTGCGGCTGGAGAAAAGCATCGGTGCGGAAGAGACCTTCGCGGTGGACACCGCCGACGAGGCATTACTGCACCGCGAACTGCTGCGCCTCTCGCACCGGACAGCGGAACGGCTCCGCAGCGCCGGCATGCACGCGCGAACCGTGGCGCTTAAGCTGCGCTACGCAGACTTCTCCACGATCACCCGCAGCCGGACGGTCAGCACCCCCATCGACAGCGCGCAATTGCTGTACGCCGTCGCCGTCCAGTTGCTCGGGTCAGTCGGGGACCGCCCCATGACCGTGCGGCTCGTGGGGATCCGGGCCGAGCAGCTTGAGGAGGCGGCCCAGGCGCCCCTGCAGTTGAGCCTTGACCGCAGGGACGATAACTGGCGCGCCGCCGAGCAGGTCCTGGACCAGGTGACCCGTAAATTCGGGACAAAATCGGTACTTCCGGCCCGTCTGCTTGATCCCGGGAATACCCCGGGCTGAACCCGGCAGTTCCGTGGTCCTGTTCATCACGCCAGGGGGACTTTCGGCATCTTTCAGAACGGGGCACAACAAACTATCCTTATTAATACGAAGGTTTGGAACGACTGGATCGAGCGTTCGGATTAATGCAGGACCAGCTGGACACCCCGGAAGGGGCCGTGGAAGATCCCATTCGACCACCGACGGTGAATGGGAACCACACGGGATGCCCGCACGTTGTGGTTTTAGGGACACTGGTCGCGTCAGTCCGGACGTTGGCCGACTTAAGGAGGTCGTGATGCCGCTCTCGGAGCACGAACAGAAGTTGCTGGAGCAACTAGAGAAGCAGCTGCATGAGGACGATCCCAAGTTCGCCAGCTCGATGGGCTCGGACGCGGGGCGTTCATGGTCCACCCGCCATCTTGTGATCGGCGTACTGGCCACACTTGCCGGCATTGTGCTCCTGCTCTTGGGTGTAACGATTCAGGTCATCGTTGTCGGAGTCCTTGGATTCGTTGTTATGGGCGCTGGGGTTTACTACGCGACCATGCGGGGAGCCGCCGTTGGCAAAGCCAGGGCCGCTGGAGCGGACCGGAAATCGGGGAAGCCCAGGAGTTCATTCATGAGCAGCCTCGAGGAACGCTGGGATGAGCGGCACCGCGGCGAACCCTGAAGGGGCCGCCGGGCCCGTCCCGGTGTCGGCTCGTTGTTAAGCCTCCTGTAGCTGCCTCCACTTTCCACCACGGGAAGGACCGGCCGCAAAAAAAGATCCGCTTCGGCGGGTCTTTTTTCGTTAACTTCTGACTAGCGGGCCCAACTGAGGCGTTGCAGCGGCGCGCTGGGCTGCGGGGGAGGGCCCCGGCAAGACCCCACCCAAGCCCGTGTTGCCCGGACCGCCGCCGTGGCACCGCGTTTTCCTCCACTGCCAACCACCGGGCCCAGTTCCCTGCAGTTGCGGGGGACCGGAAGGAACGACGGGCGCAAATTGCGGCCGAAACCGGCGGTGTGTCGTTGACTGTGGAGGGATGTGGAGTAATGTGGAGGCCGTAAGAGGGTAGTGGCAGCACGGGGGACGTTGGGCTTCCTACGAACAGACAGGCGGTGGGCCGTGTTTCTCGGCACACATTCGCCGCGTCTGGACGAAAAGGGACGAATTATCCTTCCCGCCAAGTTCCGCGAGGAACTTGCCGGCGGACTGGTTCTCACAAGGGGCCAGGAACGCTGCATCTACGTCTTCAGTGAGGCGGAATTCGGCCGTGTTCACGAGCAAATGCGCGAGGCACCAATCTCCAGCAAACAAGCTCGCGACTACATCCGTGTTTTCCTCTCCGGAGCCTCTGACGAGGTGCCTGACAAGCAGGGGCGCGTGACGATTCCGCCGGCGCTCCGGGAGTATGCAGGGCTCGGCAGGGAACTGGCCGTTATCGGCGCAGGCACCCGTGCGGAGATCTGGGACGCCCAAGCCTGGAGCGAATACCTCGCTGAAAAGGAAACGGCCTTCTCGGAGACCGATGACGCAATACCGGGGATTCTGTGAATCCCCGCAGGAACCAAGCAGCACTGCACGATTCTTGACCGAGATCTCCAGCCGCCCATCCTGCTGTTTTCCTGGCTCACTTCCCCGGAGCCAGGCGGACGCAGGATAGGCGCGGATGGGGATCTGGATCAAGAAGCGGCGCCAACAGCCAGCAACCGCACTCCAGGCATCAGCCCAACCACGAAAGGACGCAGGCATGACGGACCCTGACCAGTCGAAGCCTACGTCCGAACGGCATGTACCGGTCCTCAAGGACCGGTGCATCAATTTGTTGGCACCGGGATTCGCCGCGGCACGCAGCCGCGGCGAGAGCCCCGTCGTCATCGACGCGACCCTTGGCATGGGCGGTCATTCCGAGGCGATGCTGCAGCGCTTTCCGGACTTGCACCTGATCGGCATCGACCGCGATGAGGAAGCACTGGCCCTCGCGGAAGAGCGCCTCAAGGCTTTCGCCGACCGGATCGACCTTGTGCACGCCGTCTACGACGAAATCCCTGAAATCCTGGAAGACCTCGGCTTCGCGGAAGTCCACGGAGTCCTGATGGACCTCGGGGTCTCATCGCTCCAGCTGGACGAACGCGACCGCGGTTTTGCGTACTCCTTCGACGCCCCGCTGGACATGCGGATGGACCTGAGCCGCGGCCAGACCGCCGCCGACGTTGTTAACACCTACAGCGAAGAAGACCTTGTCCGGATCATCCGAAAATGGGGCGAGGAGAAATTTGCCGGCCGCATTGCCAACCGCATCGTGACCGTCCGGGCTACGAAGCCGTTTACAACGACCGGGGAACTCGTCGAGCAGATCCGCGACGTTGTACCGTCCGGCGCCGCCAAAACGGGCGGACACCCTGCGAAACGCACCTTCCAGGCGCTCCGGATCGAGGTCAATGAAGAACTCGATGTCCTCGAACGCGCCGTTCCCGCAGCGATCACCTCGATCGCACTCGGCGGCCGGGTTGTGGTGATGTCCTACCACTCGCTGGAAGACAAAATCGTCAAGGGCTTCTTCCAGGCCGGGTCCAAATCGTCCGCGCCTCTTGGTTTCCCGGTGGAACTGGAAGAACACAAGGCCGAGCTGAAAACTCTGACGAAGGGCACCGAAGTGCCCACCGCCGCAGAAATCGCCGAAAACCCACGCGCCGCGTCCGCCAGGCTCCGCGCAGTGGAACGCATCAAAACCAGGAGAGCCGTATGAGCACCGCCGCTGTCAACAGATTTCCCGTTGCCGCAGGCGCAACGGCCCGGGCACTGCCCGCGGGTTCCCCCGGCACCGGCCCCGCCAGGAAGGAGCGCACCCCGCTTTCACTGGTCCGTTCGGCCCCGCGGAAACGCCGCGCACCCTTCGTTGTGCTGTGCTTTGGCCTCCTTGCGGTCGCCCTGCTGGCCGTGCTGGTCCTGAACATCTCCGTCTCCACGGCCCAGTACCAGCTGGTGCAGCTGCGGGGTGAACAGTCCACCCTGACGAAGCAGAACCAGGACCTCACCCAGCAGGCGCAGAACTTTGACGCCCCGCAGAACCTGGCTGCCAAGGCCACCGAGCTGGGCATGGTGGCCTCCATCACCAAGGGCCAGATCGACCTGTCCACCCTGACCGTCACCGGCAAGGCCAAACCTTCGGTGAAAGGCGACGCCCCCGGAGCCGTTATCGCCGCTCCCGCCGTCGCAGGACAGCTCAGCGTCGTCCCGCCGGCCACAGTCAATGAGCCGCTCGCGAACCGTAAGCCTTCGCAGGACGCCCCGGTGCCGGCCGTGCCCGCGGCAGCTGTACCCGCGCCCGCTGCCGTGCCGGTCCCCGCCGCGCCGGCGGCTGAACTCCACGGCGGGTCCGTTCCCGCCCCCGCGCAGAAGATCCCGGGACAGTAACGCAGCTCGGATCACCCGCCAGGCAAAAGCAAGGAAACATCGTGGCTCAGAACACCGGCAAGGCAGGCAAAGCGAAAGCGCCGAGCACAACCCGGCGGCTGCGGCTGGGCCTTGGCCTGATGCTGACACTCCTTCTCGTCGTCGGCGGGAAACTCTTCCTGGTCCAGGGCCTCGACGTCGGGGGGATGGCCGAGGCCGCGCTCCAGAACCGGCTCACCCCCATTGAGCTGCCGGCCGAGCGCGGCAGCATTCTGGACACCAACGGCAATGTCCTGGCCAGCAGCGTGATCCGCTACAACATCGTGGTCGACCAGACCGTAAATACCAAAACCGAATCCTTCCGCCGGCTGGAGCAAATGGACGGCAAGGAACAACTGGTCAAAGTCTCCCGGGACCAGGGCATTTCCGAACTTGCCGCGGTGCTGGGCATGGACAGGGACACGGTGAAGGACGCCCTTACCGGTGAACAGCGCTACTACATTGTGGCCAAAGACCTGAAGCCCGACGTCGAGGACCGGATCTCAAAGCTTCGGATCCCAGGCATCGTCACCGAGGGCACCAGCAAGCGGGTTTACCCCAACGGCTCGGTGGCTGGCGGGATCGTCGGCTTCCTGAAAGACGGCAGCACCGGCCAGGCCGGCCTCGAGCAGACCCAGGACGAGATCCTCAAGGGCACCCCGGGCAAGCGGCTGTTTGAGATCGGTGCAGACGGACTGCGCATCCCGGTGGGAGTGGACCAGCTGACGCCGGCCGTGAACGGCAAGGACATCAAGCTCACCCTAAACTCTGACCTCCAGTACTTCGCCCAGCAGGCGATCCAGAGCCAGAAGGACAAGCTCAGCGCCGAATGGGGCGTGATAATCGTCTCCGATGCCAAAAACGGAAACATCATCGCGATGGCGGACACTGATGCACCCGACCCCAACGATCCCGGCAAGGTGGCGGCCAAGGACCGCGGCGTCCGTGCCGTCACGGCCGCCTATGAGCCGGGCTCGGTGGAAAAGATGATCACCGCCGCCGCCGCGATCGAAGAAGGCACGGCCCACCCGCTGGACCACTTTACGATTCCGCCGACCTACACTGTCGATGGCCAGACCTTCACCGATTCCTTCGTGCACGGTACTGAAGAGCGGACCCTCGCCGGCATTGTCGGGTATTCGATGAACACCGGCACAGTGATGGTGGGCCAGCGGCTCAGCAAGGAGAAACGTCACGACTGGCTGCAAAAGTTCGGTATCGGCGAAGCGCCGGACATCGGGCTGCCCGCCGAGTCCACGGGCATCCTGACCCCCGCTGAGCAGTGGGACGGGCGCCAGCAGTACACGGTCCTTTTCGGCCAGGGTGTCTCGCAGTCAACCCTGCAGACAGTCCGCGCCTACCAAAGCATCGCTAATGACGGCGTTATGCTCCAGCCGCGCCTGATCGACAGCTTCATCAACCCGGACGGCACCGAGGAGAAGGTCCCGGCCCAGGCGCCCCGGCAGATCGTCAGTGCGGACACCGCCAAACAGGTCCGCGATATCCTGGAGAGCGCCGTGACCGAGGGTGAGATTAAGGACGCCGCGATTGACGGCTACCGGGTCGGAGCGAAGACCGGGACATCCGAATCTCCCTGCGACGACGGCAAATCGGGCTTCTGCGGCTATACCGCCTCCATGGTGGGGATGGCGCCGATGGACGATCCGCGGTTTATTGTTGAAGTGGTCCTGCAACGGCCCAAGGGCAGCATCTACGGAATCACGAACGGACCGGTGTTCCGGTCCGTGATGAGCCAGACGCTGCGGACGTTCAACGTTCCGCCCTCCACCGGGGAGCCCGCCCGGTTGCCGCAGTACGCCAAGTAGGACCAAGCGCCACCCAGCACCCGAACCAAGGACTGCAGCCAGTGGCCGGAGGATTCCTCCGCGCAGCAGGTCCAGATCCACCAGCACCACCTACGGAGATCCACGTGTCAGATCAGTTTGCCCCCGGCGCTTCCGCCGCGCCGTCCGGCCCGGGGTCCACCCGCGGCTTCCGGCCCACCGCGGTTGCTGCAGTGCCGCTGGCAGCCATTGGCGAAGCGATCGGCGTCGACGTCCCCGGAGCTTCGGGGGCCGTACCGGTTACCGGGATCTCGCTGAATTCCCGCACCGTGCAGCCCGGAGACCTCTACGTGGCACTGCCCGGCGCGAGCCGCCACGGTGCCGGCTTTGTCGCCCAGGCCGTGGAGGGCGGTGCGGCCGCCATTCTGACGGACGACGCCGGCGCGCGCCTGCTGGCCTTCTCCCACGACATCGCCGTGCCGGTACTGCTGGCCCAGGAACCCCGCAGCCTCGTCGGCGGACTGTCCGCCCTGATCTACCGGAGCAGGCCCGACGACGCGATCGCTCCCGCCCTCTACGGCGTCACCGGCACCAACGGAAAGACCACCACCACATACTTCCTCAATGCCCTGCTGCAGGGCCTTGGACAGAAGACGGGACTGATCGGCACCATCGAGATCCTGGCCGGCGGCGCGCCGATTCCCAGCCTGCTCACCACGCCCGAGTCCACGGACGTCCATGCCCTGCTGGCGCTGATGCGCGAACGCGGCCTGGACGCGGCCTCGATGGAAGTCTCCTCGCATGCTGTGGCGTTCCACCGGGTGGACGGGGTTGTGTTCGACGTGGCCGGTTTCACCAACCTGACGCAGGACCACCTTGACCTGCACGGGAGCATGGACGAGTACTTCCAGACCAAGGCCCGGCTCTTTACGGCCGGACGGGCCCGCAGCGCAGTGGTGACCGTCGACGACGCCTGGGGCGTCAAGCTCGCAGCCACCGCTGGCATTCCGGTCACCACCCTGGCCACGCAGGCCGACAGCGCAGCGGCCCCGATCCGTGCGGAAGCGGACTGGACCGTCCACAACCAGGCACCGCGCGGACTCGGCACCGCCTTCACCCTGCAGCACCGCGACGGCACTCAGTTGCGTGTGCACACCGGGCTGCCCGGCAGCTTCAACGTCGCCAACGCCGCGCTGGCCACGGTTATGGTGCTCGCGGGCGGCCACGGTGCCAGCGCCGTACAGGCCGCCCTCGACGCGGCGGAACCCTTCACCGTCGCCGTTCCCGGCCGCATGCAGCTCGTCTCCACCGCCCCCGCCGCGGTGGTCGACTTTGCCCACAACCCGGACGCCCTGGCCCGGGCACTCGAAGCCGTCCGCTCCCCGCAACCGGGCTCCCGGGTGATCGTTGTGTTCGGCGCAACCGGACAACGGGACCAAAGCAAGCGGCCCGCCATGGGAGCCATCGCCGCACGCCTTGCCGACACGGTAATTGTCAGCGACGATGACCCGCACGATGAGGACGCCGCCGCAATCCGCGCCGACGTTATGGCCGGCGCACTGGACGCCAAAAAACACGAGGGCCTCGGCTGCAGCATCATCGAGGTGTTCCCCCGCGCGGCCGCCATCCGGAAAGCCGTGGAACTCGCCGGTCCGGCGGACACAATCCTCGTCGCAGGGCGCGGCCACGAAATTTGGCAGGAGGTCAAGGGCGTCAACCTCGCCCTTGACGACCGGGTGGAGCTCCGCTCCGCCTTGACAGCCCGGGGATTCACCGTTCTCGAAGACCAGCGGATAGAGTCCTAAACCGAGATGATTGCATTTACCGCGGCGGAAATCGCCGAAATAACCAACGGCCGGCTAGCCGCCGAACCGGGCGTTACTCCCGGTTCGGTCGTAACCGACTCCCGCGAAGCCACCCCGGGTTCCCTCTACGTGGCCAAGCCGGGGGAGACTGCCGACGGCCACGACTTCGTCGCCGCGGCTTTCGAACGCGGCGCCGTGCTGGCCCTCGTCGAGCATGATGTCACGGACGACGCCGGGCGCACCTACCCCGCCGTTGTGGTCCAGGACTCGGTCCTGGCGATGGGTGCCCTCGCCGCGGAGGCCGTCCGACGGATCCGTGCGGGCCGTGCCGCCAACGGCGAGCCGCTGACCGTGATTGGCATCACCGGTTCCGCCGGCAAAACCACGACCAAGGACCTGCTGGCCGGTATCCTCGGCGCGGAAGGCAGCACTGTTGCCCCGCAGGGTTCCTACAACGGCGAAGTCGGGGTGCCACTGACCGTCTTCAAAGCCGGTCCCGACACCCGCTTCCTCGTCATCGAGATGGGCGCCACGGGCGTGGGACACATCAGCTACCTCGCCGGGATGGTCCGGCCCGACATCGGCGTGGTGCTCGGTGTTGGCACCGCCCACGCGGGCGAATTCGGCGGCGTGGAAAACATCGCCATCGCCAAGGGCGAGCTTGTCGAGGCCCTGCCGGCCGGCGGCACCGCAGTCCTGAACCTGGACGACGCCCGTGTTGCCGCCATGGCCGCCCGCACCCGGGCCGCGGTGCTGGGCTTCTCTGCCGCTCCGGCCAGCGCCGGCCTGTCAGGCGAAACCGGGACCGGGCCTGCCGGGGCAGAATGCGTCCGCGCCGAGGGGATCGAGTTGAATTCCGGCGGAAGTCCCGAGTTTGAGGTGCTCTTCCCCGGCGGAACACCGCCGCATCATATTGCGGCGAAGCTTATCGGGGCGCACCACATCGGCAACCTGCTGGCAGCGGCGGCCGCCGCCCACGCAGCCGGAGTCCCCGCCGCGCGGATCGCCGCCTCCCTCAGCTCCCAGTCGGCTGCCAGCCGCTGGCGGATGGAGCGCACCGAACGCGCCGACGGCGTCACCATCATTAACGATGCCTACAACGCCAATCCGGAATCCATGCGTGCCGCGCTGCGGACCCTCGCTGACCTCGGACGGGGCCGCCGCACCTGGGCTGTCCTTGGTGCCATGCTTGAGCTGGGTCCGGATTCGATCCGCGAGCACATGGCAGTCGGCACGCAGGTGGTCCGGCTCAACATCTCCCGCCTGCTCGTTGTGGGCCGGGAAGCACGTTCGCTCTACGTTTCTGCCGTCAATGAGGGGTCCTGGGGCAACGAGTGCGTTTTTGCCGAAACAGCCGACGAGGCCTACGAATTGCTGCAGGCCGAGCTGGAGCCCGGTGACCTGGTGCTGTTCAAGTCGTCCAACAGCATCGGCCTGAGACACTTGGGGGATCGGATAGCATTGCCTCTTCAGGCCCCCGGTACCGTTTCCGGTGCGGCTGGGGGATCGGCTGCCGTGAGCGCAGCCGGAGATACTGCCGGAACCGCCACTGAAGGGAGTGCGCTGCCGTGATTGCACTGCTGATGGGCACCGGACTGGCCCTGCTGTTTGCCTTCCTGGGAACCCCGCTGTTTATCCGTTTCCTGGTCCGGAAGAGCTACGGACAATTCATCCGAGATGACGGGCCCACCTCGCACCACACCAAGCGCGGCACCCCGACGATGGGAGGCACTGTCGTCGTTCTCGCAGTGCTTGCGAGCTACGCCGTCACCCACCTCGTGATGTGGCTGATGAACCCGGCGTCGCCGGGACCCACCGCGTCGTCGCTGCTGCTGCTGTTCCTGATGGTCGGGATGGGGCTCGTCGGTTTCCTGGATGACTTCATCAAAATCTCCAAACAGCGAAGCCTGGGCCTCAATGCCAAGGCCAAACTCATCCTGCAGGCCGCCGTGGGCATCATTTTCGCCGTCCTTGCCCTGCAGTTCCCGGACGAAAACGGCGTGACACCGGCGTCGTACCAGATCTCGCTGGTCCGCGATATCCCATGGCTGGACCTCGCCTTCGCCGGTACGATCGTCGGAGCCATTCTCTTTGTGTTGTGGTCGAACCTGATCATCACCGCCGCCACCAACGGCGTGAACCTGACGGACGGCCTCGACGGCCTCGCCGCTGGGGCATCCATTATGGTCTTTGGTGCCTACACGCTGATGGGGATCTGGCAAAGCAATCAGGCCTGCGGCTCGCCACGGCAGGCCGGTGCCGGCTGTTACAGCGTCCGGGACCCGCTGGACCTGGCCCTGCTTGCCGCCATCCTCAGCGGGGCGCTGGTCGGATTCCTGTGGTGGAACACCTCGCCGGCAAAGATCTTTATGGGGGACACGGGGTCACTGGCCATCGGCGGTGCCGTCGCCGGCCTCGCCATCCTGTCCCGGACCGAGCTGCTGCTCGCCTTCATCGGCGGCTTGTTCGTCCTGATTACCCTTTCGGTGATCATCCAGGTCGGCTACTTCAAAATCACCAAGGGTAAAAGATTCTTCAAGATGGCACCGCTCCAGCATCACTTTGAGCTCAAAGGCTGGGCCGAGGTCACGGTCGTCGTCCGCTTCTGGATCCTCTGCGGGCTTTTCGTCGCCGCGGGCCTGGGCATCTTCTACGCCGAATGGGTGGTACTGCTGTGACTGGTCCGATCCCCGCGCCGCTCACGAGCTCGCCCCGGCTCCAGGACCTGGTCAGCTGGGACTCCGCCTGGGCCGGATTGCGCGTAGTCGTCACGGGCATCGGGGTCTCCGGCTTCGCTGCCGCCGACACGCTGATAGAACTCGGCGCCCGTGTGGTGGTGGTCGACGCCGCCACCGGGCCCACGGCACGGGCCAAGGCGGACACCCTGCGGATCGTTGGTGCGGCCGATGTCCTGCTGGGCGAGGACGCCGTTGAGTCCGTCCCCCGCATTGACGGAGCCACTCCGGACCTGATTGTCACCTCCCCGGGCTGGCGGCCGGACCAGGCCTTGCTCGCCGCCGCGGCGCGGGCCCACATCCCGGTCTGGGGCGACGTCGAACTGGCCTGGCGGCTGCGCGTGCGCAATGGACGCAAGACGGCCGACTGGCTCACCATCACCGGGACCAACGGCAAGACCACCACCGTAGGGCTGACCGAGTCGATGCTCCAGGCGGCGGGGCTGAAGGCCATCGCCGTCGGCAACGTCGGCACACCGATCCTGGATGCGCTGCGCGATCCTGTCGATTACGACGTTTTCGCCGTTGAACTTTCCAGCTTCCAGCTGCACTGGAGCCACTCCGTCTCCCCGCTGGCAAGCGTCTGCCTCAACGTCGCCGAGGACCACGTCGACTGGCACGGCTCCTATGCGTCCTACCTGGCGGACAAGGCCAAAGTCTACGAAAACACCCAAAAAGCCTGCATCTACAATGCCGAGCAGATCGAAACCGAGCGAATGGTCGAGGACGCCGACGTCGTCGAAGGGTGCCGTGCGGTGGCCTTCACCACCGTCACGCCGGCGGTCAGTATGCTCGGTGTGGTCGAAGGACTCCTCGTGGACCGCGCCTTCATCGCAGAGCGCAAGGACAGCGCGGCCGAACTGGCGTCCGTATCGGACCTCGGACCCGTGGCTCCGCGGCACATGGTGGCCAATGCCCTGGCCGCGGCAGCGCTGGTCCGGGCTTATGGCGTCGAGCCTGCGGCCGTCCGCGAAGGCCTGCGCAACTTCCTCCCGGGGGACCACCGCATCCAACTCGTCGCCCGGGACCACGGAGTTCTCTGGGTCAATGACTCTAAGGCCACCAACCCGCATGCCGCGGCCGCGTCGCTCTCAGCGTTCGATAACGTGGTCTGGATAGCGGGCGGCCTTTCCAAAGGCGTGAACTATGAACCGCTGATCCAGGCCCACGCCAGGCGGCTCAAGGCAGTGGTTCTGATCGGGGCAGACTCCAGCGATCTGCGCTCCGCGCTCCGGCGACACGCACCCGATGTCCCGGTGATCAGCGCCGGGAAGGGTGAAACTGAAGACGTGCAGACTGCCGGACCGGCCGACGCCGCAGCAGGACCTTCACCGATTTTCGGCGAGACTGTGATGGCACAGGCCGTAGCATCGGCGGCGCAGCTGGCCACCTCCGGGGACACTGTGCTCCTGGCTCCGGCAGCTGCATCCATGGATCAGTTCTCTTCCTACGCTCACCGTGGCGACGCCTTCCTCGAAGCTGTCCGCGAGCTCGTGGAAGGGCAGGCTCAGACCAGCGAGGAGTAACAATGGTCAGCACGCCCACACGTCACCCGGCGGCCGCAACGGCCGCTCGACAACAACCCGCCGCCAAGGCACCGAACAAGCCTGGGAAATCAGGCTTGCCATCAGGCCTCCGCAGGGTCCGAAGCTGGTACCGGGGGTTTTGGTCCGCGCTGGAAGGAACCGGGAAGTCGCGCAACGGCTCCACGTATTACCTGATCCTCGGTTCCACCCTGGCGCTCACGGCAATCGGCATCCTGATGGTGCTCTCCGCCTCCAGCGTCGAGGCGATCGCTGCCGGGGAATCGCCCTACACTGCGGCCCTCAAACAGGGGCTGTTCGCCGGAATTGGGCTGTTCGCCATGTTCCTGCTGTCGCGGGTAAACGTGGTGTGGCTCAAACGCGGAGCCTGGATGGCCATCATTGTGGCCCTCGTGCTGCTGGTGCTGGTGCTTCTCGTGGGACGCAGCGCCCTCGGTAACCAGAACTGGATCGACGTCGGGCCCTTCACCTTTCAGCCCTCCGAGGCGGCCAAACTGGCGCTGGCGCTGTGGATGGCAACGGTGCTGGACCGCAAAGCCAAGCTGCTGTCCCGGGCCAGGCACGCCCTCGTCCCCGTGGTGCTTCCCGGCGCCGCCGGAGTGATCGGGCTCATTTTGATGGGTAACGACCTGGGCACCGCCATGATCGTGATGATGATCACGGCTGCCGCCTTGTTCTTCGCCGGAGTGCGGCTCTACCTGTTCGGCATCGCCGGTGTTGTCCTCGCCGCCGGCACCGCTGTCCTGGCGATCACCAGCCCCAACCGTGTCTGCCGCATCCTGTCCTGGACCGGGCAGACGTGCGCGGACGGATCCAATGTGAACTACCAGTCCACCAACGGCCTGTACGGGCTTGCCTCCGGAGGCTGGTTCGGGGTGGGCCTGGGCCAAAGCCGGCAGAAGTACAGCTGGATTCCGGAGGCCCACAACGACTTCATCTTCGCCATCATCGGCGAGGAGCTTGGGCTGGTCGGAACCCTGGTGGTGCTGGTGCTCTTCGCCATTCTCGGCACCGCCATCTACCGCGTCGTTGCCGCCCAGACGGCCATGTTCCACCGCGTCCTGGCCGGTACCATCATGGTTTGGCTGCTGGGCCAGGCCACCGTCAACATGGCTGTGGTCACCGGCCTGGCGCCGGTCGTTGGCATCCCGCTTCCCTTTATTTCCTACGGCGGTTCGGCGCTTCTGATGTCACTGTGCGCGATCGGCGTTGTGTTGTCCCTGGCCCGCGCGCAGATGGCGCCCGGGCTGCAGCCGGAGCGGCTGTTCCGGTTCGGCCCCGCCACGCTGGCGGCCTCCCTGCGGAAGCGGGTCGCCGCGCGAGGCGGCGCCGCACGCACCCTCCGGCCCGCCGCCCGGACTCCGGTCCCGGATCGTTCCCGGACCGGAAAGCCTCCCGCCGCAAGACCTGCCGCCGGAAAGACTCCTGCCGCAATACCTGCCGCCGGAAAGACTCCTGCCGCAATACCTGCCGCCGGAAAAGCCGGTACCAGGATCCCCTCACCCAGCAATCCCGCACGAAAGCGTAAATAAGCCGCCATGAGCACCGAGTCGTTATTGTCCGTTGTCCTCGCCGGCGGCGGAACAGCAGGGCACATCAGTCCGCTGCTGGCCATCGCCAACGCACTGCGGCAGGCCCGCCCCGGAGTCCGGCTCCTGGCGGTCGGAACCCCCGGCGGAATGGAAGCCACGCTGGTCCCGGCCGCGGGACTGGACCTTGCCACCATCAGCAGGGTTCCTTTCCCGCGCAGGCCCTCACTGGAGCTGTTGCGGCTGCCCGCCCGGCTGGCGGGTGCCGTGAAGCAGGCCGGCGCCATCCTCGATGCGGCCGGTGCCGATGTCCTGGTCGGTGTTGGGGGCTACGTCTGCACCCCGATGTACATCGCCGCCTGGCGCCGGAAGATCCCCATCGTGATCCACGAGGCGAACACCCGGCCCGGTCTGGCAAACCGGGTGGGTGCCCGGCTGGGCGGACACGTTGCCGTGGCGTTTGCCGGCACCAAACTGGGTGCCTCGCAGCACGTTGGCATGCCGATGCGCGAGGAAATTTCCGGGCTGGACCGGTCAGCAGCCAGGACCGCTGCCCGGGTAGCCCTCGGCCTTGAGCCGGACCTTCCGGCACTGGTTGTCACCGGCGGCTCCTCGGGGGCCCAAAGTATCAACCGCACCATTGCCGCCTCGCTCGGGCTCCTGGCCGGGGCCGGCATTCAGACCCTGCACATCACCGGTCGCGGCAAGGCCGTCCACGACGCCGACGGCCGGCCGCTCGTTGCCCCCGGGTACCACCAGCGCGAATACGTGGACGGCATGGAAACGGTTTACGCGGCAGCAGACCTACTCCTGGCGCGCTCCGGTGCCGCGACGGTGAGCGAGGCTGCCGCCGTCGGGCTTCCCGCCGTTTTTGTTCCGCTGCCGATCGGCAACGGGGAACAGGCGCTTAACGCCGCCGGGCTCGTGGACGCCGGTGGCGCCCTGCTCGTGGCGGACAGCACATTCTCCCCTGACTGGGTCCGCGATCACATCGTCCCGCTGCTCCAGGACCGGGACCGGCTGGCCCGGATGGCAGCCAGCGCTGAAAAGCTCGGCATTCGGGATGCTGACCGGCGGATGGCCGATCTCGTCCTGGGATCGGCCGCAGCGTGAACGACATGCCACGGAGCGCCATGCCATCCCGAAGCAGCAAAGCAGGAAGCGATAGAGGAATGACCCAGCCAGAACGTCAGCACGTACCCGGGCCCGCCAGCACAGGGGAGTCCCTTGGCCGCATCCACTTCATCGGCATCGGCGGCGTCGGAATGTCGGCTGTGGCCCGAATTATGGTGGCCCGCGGACTGCCGGTCAGCGGCTCCGACGCGAAAGACCTGCCGGTGATGGCGGACCTGGCCGCGGCCGGGGCCAGGATCTGCGTCGGCTATCACGCCGCTAACCTCGGCGACGCTCAAAGCGTCGTCGCCGGCTCGGCGATCCGCCCGGATAACCCGGAGCTGACCGCCGCCCGGGCTGCCGGATTGCCTGTGCTGCACCGCTCCGAGGCACTGGCCGCGGCCATGGCGCAGGACACCGCCGTGACCGTCGCCGGGACACACGGAAAGTCCACCACGACGTCGATGATCGCCGTTCTCCTGCAGGGCGCAGGCCTGGACCCGTCCTTCGCCATCGGTGCGAACGTTCCGGCGCTGGGAGTTAACGCCGCCAGCGGCAGCACACCGATCTTCGTCGCCGAAGCCGACGAATCCGACGGTTCCTTCCTGAATTACCGTCCGCAGATCGCAGTCGTGACCAACGTTGAACCGGACCATCTGGACTACTACGGCACCGCCGAGGCCGTCTACGCCTCCTTCGACCGCTTCACCGCACTGCTCCCGGCAGACGGGGTGCTGATCGCCTGCGCTGACGACGCCGGCGCCCGGGCGCTGGCCCGGCGAACCCTCGAGCGCGGCAACACCCGCGTTGTGCTTTACGGCACCAGCGTCGACGCCGGGATCATGCTCCACGACGGCGGTCCGGGCGATGTGTCGATCACCACCGACGCCGGACGCTTTCCGCTCGATCTGCACGTTCCCGGGCGGCACAACGCCCTCAACGCGGCGGCCGCGTTCGCCGTTGCGCTGGAACTCGGCGTGGAGCCAGGTCGCGCCGCCGCCGCCCTGACCCACTTCACCGGGGCGTCCCGGCGTTTCGAATTCAAGGGCGCGGGCCGCGGTGTAAGGGTCTACGACGACTATGCCCACCACCCCACCGAAGTGCGGGCAGCCCTGTCCGCAGCGCGCTCCGTGGCGGGCGGCCACAAACTCCACGTCCTCTTCCAGCCGCACCTGTTTTCCCGGACCCGGGAATTCGCCGGAGAGTTCGCGGCAGCGCTCAACGCCGCCGACACCGCACTGGTACTTGATATCTACCCCGCCCGGGAAGATCCGATCCCGGGCGTCAGCAGCCAGCTGATCGCCGCGCACCTTGGTGCCGGCGGCCGGCTCATCGGACCGGGCGATGAGGCCGTGCGGTCAGTGCTGGCCGCCGCGGCGCCGGGGGACATTGTGCTTACGGTCGGCGCAGGCGACGTTACCGCCTACGGGCCGATGATTGTCGCAGCCCTGAACGACCCCACCCCGCACGACCCCACCCTGAACAAGGGCACCCCGCACGAGGGACTGCCGGGCGGCGGTGGCCAAGGTGCCTAGCAGCCGCAGGCCCGGCTACCGGGCGGCTGGACCACGGGCCCCGGGGACCCGCGGGGATTCAGCGCCGGAGGACGCTATCTCGGCTACTAAGGACGGGACAGCAATCCGTGCCGCGACCCCCCGGCCGGCTCCGGATAACGTGCTGTCCTTTCCCGAACCCAAGGCCAAACGCCGGCTGCGCATCCTGCTGGCTACCATTGGGATCCTGGCCGTTCTGACCGCCGGGATCCTTGCCATTGCTGTCTACTCTCCGGTGCTGGCGGTTCGGACGGTCACCGTCGAGGGCACCAAACTGCTGACGGCGGACCAGATCCGAACGGCGCTCGCTCCGCTGGAAGGCAAGCCGCTGCCGCAGATCAGCGACGGCGACGTCACAGCCCTGCTGCAGCCCCTCGTGCAGGTTAAGAGCGTCAGCACCCAGGCCCGCCCGCCGTCGACGCTTCAGGTCAGGGTAACCGAACGCGTACCGGTTGCCCTCGTTAAGCAGGGTGAGGTCCACCAGCTCGTGGACGAGGACGGCGTGAAGCTCAGCGACACCGCCGACCCGGCCGCAATCCCGCTTCCTGTCATCGACGGCGGCAACGGCACGCTGCCCAAGGACCTGTTCCAGGCCATCACCGGTGTCCTCGGGGCGCTGCCGGCCGACGTGCTCGGACGGCTCTCCAGTGCCTCGGCGAAGTCCGTGGACGCCGTCGAACTTAAGCTTGTGGACGGACAGACGATTGTCTGGGGCAATGCGGGGGAGAAGGAGCTAAAGGCGCGGGTCCTCGAAGCCCTGCTGAAGGCCCCCGCCGACCCGAAGAACCCGGTCCGGGTCTACGACGTCAGTGCGCCCCGGCACCCGGTCACCCGGTAGCTGGGAAAAGAGGCTATTTCGCCGCTAATACCGCGACACGCGGGGCCGGTTATTGAATGTCATCTACATAGGAAATAGCGTCACAGCATGAGTTACTTGACATAACTATAACCTTCAACTCGAAGGTTAAGGTTATAAGCTTCAAGTCCGACTCCACCAGTTTTCGCAATAGAACACGAACAAGGGACACGTAACGTGGCAGCTCCGCAGAACTACTTGGCCGTCATCAAGGTCGTCGGCATCGGCGGCGGTGGCGTGAACGCAGTCAACCGCATGATCGAAGTCGGTCTTCGCGGCGTCGAATTCATCGCGGTCAACACCGATGCGCAGGCATTGTTGATGAGCGATGCCGACGTCAAGCTCGACATCGGGCGTGAGTTGACCCGAGGCCTGGGTGCCGGTGCTAACCCGGATGTCGGCCGACAGGCCGCCGAGGACCACGCCGAGGAGATCGAAGAGGTCATCCGCGGCGCGGACATGGTCTTCGTCACCGCCGGCGAAGGTGGCGGCACCGGGACCGGCGGTGCGCCCGTGGTCGCCCGGATCGCCCGCTCGCTCGGCGCGCTGACCATCGGCGTTGTCACCCGGCCCTTCACCTTCGAAGGCCGCCGCCGTGCCGGCTCCGCCGAAGCCGGGATCGACGCCCTCCGCGACGAAGTGGACACGCTGATCGTCATCCCGAACGACCGCCTGCTCTCCATCAGCGACCGCAACGTCTCCGTCCTTGACGCGTTCCGCTCCGCTGACCAGGTGCTGCTTTCCGGTGTCCAGGGCATCACCGACCTGATCACCACCCCGGGCCTGATCAACCTCGACTTCGCCGACGTTAAGTCCGTTATGCAGGGCGCAGGATCCGCGCTGATGGGCATCGGTTCGGCGCGCGGCGAAGACCGTGCGGTCAAGGCTGCAGAGCTCGCCATCGCCTCGCCGCTGCTTGAAGCATCGATCGACGGCGCGCACGGGGTCCTGCTGTCCATTCAGGGCGGCTCGGATCTTGGCCTCTTCGAAATCAACGAAGCTGCCCGCCTGGTCCAGGAAGTTGCCCACCCGGAAGCGAACATCATCTTCGGCGCGGTCATCGACGATGCGCTCGGCGACGAGGCCCGTGTCACCGTCATCGCCGCCGGTTTCGACGATGTCAAGGCCACCTCACCGTCCATGGACCAGTCGCTTCCGCAGTCGGCCCCGCAGCGGCCGGCGGCCCCGGCAGCGGCCCCGGTCCAGGCACCGTCCTCGGCCCACGTGCAGCCGCTGCACGCCACGGTTGGCGCTTCCGGTTACGGCGGCTGGGGGCAGCAGCGTCCGTCTGCGGTCCCGGCCGACTCCGGCTTCGACGCCGACCTTCCTTCAGTTGTGGAGCCGGACATGTCCGGCCGTCACTCCGATGATCTGGATGTCCCTGACTTCCTCAAGTAAGTCCTGAAGCACCGTGGCACTGCCTGATGGCAGTGCCACGGTGCTTTCTCTTAGGATCGTAGTTCTGCAAACAAGTTTGGGCGGTGGTCTGGGTGTTCTCCTGGCGGGCGGAAGTCCGGCCCGGCGTTTGGGTGGCCTTCACCGACGCCGCTGCCGGCAACCTGGCGCTCCATGTCGGTGATGATGCGACCGAAGTGGCCCGTCGTCGGCGGGCCCTCGAGTCGGCGCTGGAACTCGGCGGCCGGCGTTTCCAGTACATGAACCAGGTCCACGGCAATGACGTCGCCGTCGTTGGCGCGGCCGCGGGCGGCCCGGGCGGAGCTCCGGCTGCCGGTGGCCCGACGGCCGATGCCCTGGTGTCCCTCGGGGACCCGCTCGCCGTGCTGGTGGCCGATTGTGTGCCGGTCGTCCTGGTCGGGGAACGGGCCGGTGGCCCGGACCCCGTTCTGGCAGTCGTCCACGCGGGCCGTCCGGGCGTCGCCTCCGGAATTGTCCCCGTGGCCGTCGCACGTATGCGGGAGTTGGGTGCGTCGGCACTCCGGGCCTGGATCGGTCCGTCCGTCTGCGGGCGGTGCTACGAGGTGCCCGCGCGGATGCGCGACGACGTTGCCTCCCTGGTGCCCGCGGCCCGTTGCACCACTTCCCGCGGCACCCCTGGACTGGACCTGCCGGCTGCCGTGCACAGCCAGTTGCGCGATGCCGGAGTCACAGTTGAATACTCCGGGGCCTGCACCCTGGAGGACACAAAGCTTTTCTCCTACCGCCGTGACCAGGACACCGGACGTTTCGCCGGGCTCGTGTGGACCCACGCCGCGGCGGTCCCGGATGAATAATCAGCTGCGCGGCGGCGCCGATGAACCGCTGGCGGAACAGGACCCCGACGGCGGCCTGCCCGATGCCCGGCTGGAACAGCTCAGGGAGCGGCTCACCGCCGTCCGGCAGCGCATCGACACTGCCGTTGCGGCCGCCGGACGGCAGGAGCGCCCGCCCCAGCTGATCGTGGTCACCAAGTTCCATCCCGCCGAGGATGTCCGGCGGCTCGCCACACTCGGCATCACCGACGTCGGGGAGAACCGGGACCAGGAAGCAGCGGAGAAGTCCGGTGCGCTGCCCGGGCTGGACTTGCGCTGGCACTTTATCGGCCAGCTGCAGAGTAACAAGGCCAAGTCGGTCGTGAAGTACGCCCACGCGGTGCACTCAGTGGACCGCCCGCAGCTGGCCGGAGCCCTGGCCAAGGCCATGTCCGCACAGAAGGAACTGACGGGGCGCCCGCCGCTGGAGTGCTTCATCCAGGTCAGTCTCGACGGCGACGCCGGCGGACGCCGGGGTGGCGCCCTGCCGGCCGAGATCCCGGCGTTGGCCGCGCAGCTGGCGGGGGCAGCGGGACTCCACCTGGCCGGCGTAATGGCAGTGGCCCCCTTCGGCGAGGATCCGGTCCCGGCATTTGAAAAGCTCGCGGAGCTCTCCGCCCGGCTGACCGCCGTCCACCCCGGGGCCACGGGTATTTCCGCAGGCATGAGCCAGGACCTTGAGGCGGCCATCCGGTTCGGGGCGACACACCTTCGCGTTGGCTCCGATATTCTCGGTCCGCGTCCGGCGTTGCGGTAAGTTCAACGTATTGGAAGGTAACGGCGGGAATTCCAAGGCTGCTACGTCATTGATCGGCCCGCTGACGGACACGATTAGGAGTCGACCATGGCCGGCGCTCTGCGCAAGACAATGATCTATCTTGGGCTCGCTGATGGCGACGAACACTACGAGTCCGAGCACCAAACATCGCACAAGGATGAGGACGATTCCATGGAGCACGACCGCGAGGAACGCCGTGCACCGGCGCCCGTCCGCGAGGCACCCAGGGACGAGCCCTACGCCGCTGAAGAGGAATACCGCGCACCTGTGACACCCATCAAGCGAGCGGCGTCGAGCCGCGAAGAGCACACCGGACTCCGCCAGATCACTACGATCCATCCGCGGTCCTACAACGACGCCAAACTCATCGGTGAAAGCTTCCGTGATGGCATCCCCGTCATCATGAACGTCACCGACATGGGCGAAGCGGACGCCAAGCGCCTGGTCGACTTCTCCGCCGGACTGGTGTTCGGCCTGCGCGGCAGCATCGAGCGCGTGACGAACAAAGTCTTCCTGCTCTCGCCGTCGTACGTCGAAGTGATTGGCGACGACAAAAAGGTCAGCGAGACCCAGGCAAGCTTCTTCAACCAGAGCTAGTTCCGGATTCTTTTGAAGGATGCCAGGCGGGGACACCTCGTCTGGCATCCTTGCTGCACGATCCGTGTTGAAATAGAGGCGGAACTATCAGGCGGACACTGCGGTATCCGGAATGAACATGGAGATATGAGCTAACTCATGGGAATTGTTTTCGGACTTGTCTATATCGCCTTGCTGTTGTTCCTGGTGGCGCTCATCATCCGCCTGGTGTTCGACTGGGTGCAGATGTTCGCACGGGGCTGGCGGCCCCGCGGCGCGGCGCTTGTGGCAGCTCACGCTGTGTATTCGGTCACAGACCGTCCGTTGAAACTGCTGCGGCGTCTCATCCCGCCGTTGCGGCTGGGCGGAATCTCGCTGGACCTCGGTTTCCTGCTGATCTTCGTGGCTGTCAGCATTGCCATGGCGTTTGCCAAGTACCTGGTGTTCTCCCAGCCGATCGCAGCCTAGCCCGTTCGTGGCCCGAAACAGATAGAAACTCCGGTTTGACACTGCGGTGTTGAATTAGAGGAACCAGACCATATTTAGGTACCGTAGTTTTTACGGCCGAAAGGCCTACTGACTAACTAGACCAACGAGGTGACCAGATGGCTTTGACGCCAGAAGACGTTGTCAACAAGCGCTTTCAGCCGACCAAGTTCCGCGAAGGCTACGACCAGGATGAAGTTGATGACTTCCTGGACGAAATCGTCGTCGAACTGCGACGCCTGAACCAGGAGAACGACGAGCTGCGCAAGAAGCTCGCCGAACTGGGCGCCGGCACGCCTGCCAGTTCTTCCGCCGCGGCGCCTGTCGTGGAAAAGGTTCCGGCACCGGTCAAGGTCGAGAAAGAAGACGGCGCGAAGGCGGAAGCCGAGGCCAAGGCCGCCGAAGCCGTCAAGGCTGCCGAAGCTGCCGAAGTTGCCAAGAAGAAGGAAACCGAGCAGGCAGTTGCCCCGGCCCGCACCGTCTCAACCCCCGCTGCGGAGTCCGCCGCCGGCCTGCTGGCCATGGCGCAGCAGATGCACGACAAGCACGTCGCCGACGGCGAGCAGCAGCGCGACAAAATCATCGCTGAAGCGCAGATTGAGGCCAGCAGCCTCGTCAACGACGCGCAGGAAAAGTCCCGCAAGATCCTCGGCGCCCTTGAGCAGCAGCGTTCGGTCCTGGAGCGCAAGGTCGAGCAGCTTCGGGGCTTCGAACGCGATTACCGTTCACGCCTGAAGGCCTACATTGAGGGCCAGCTGCGTGACCTCGATGCCCGCGGCTCCGTGGCTGCCCCTGAGGTGGAAGCCAACAGCTAGGACAGTTAGCAAGTATTCTGAAAGCCGGTGGCTGAGGATTCCTCGGCCGCCGGCTTTTGGCATTAACCGCCGGCTCCGGCCGCGGCCGTGACCAAGCACCCGGATTCCAGTGCCCGCACTGGCTCGCGAACGAAAGCCTTATGACTGACGCACCCCCACCTGACGCAACGCAGCACGCTGCGTCCGCCCACGCAGGCCGCACCGGCCACCGGCCGCGGCGCGCCCTGCTGCTATCCGTATTCTTCGGCCTTGCGGCGTTCGCCTATGTCTTCGATCAGCTGACCAAACTTTGGGTTACGGCCACCATGATCGAAGGCGAAAGGATCCCCGTCCTCCCGCCGCTGCTGCACTGGTACTACATCCGGAACTCCGGTGCTGCCTTTTCGATCGGTGAGAACGTCACCTGGGTGTTTACCCTCATTATGACGGCCGTCTCGATCGCCATCCTGCTGCAGTTGCGCAAGCTGGGCTCGCTCTGGTGGGCGCTGGCGCTTGGGCTGCTCCTGGGCGGCGCCCTGGGCAACCTCACGGACCGGCTGTTCCGCGAACCCTCCTTCGCTATGGGCCACGTCGTGGACTTTATCCAGCTCCCCAACTTTGCGATCTTCAACATCGCGGACTCCGCCGTTGTGTCGGCCGTGGTAATTATCTGCCTGCTGACGCTGCGCGGGATTGCCCTGGACGGCTCACACCCGACCAAGGACACGGTAAAACATGACTCCTAATCACACCGTGCCCGGCGACGGCACGCCAGATACCGTGACTCCGGAGTGGCCGGCCCCGGCCGGCCATGTCCCGGAAGTGATCCTCCCGGAAGACCTCGACGACGCCGACCGGTCCGACGCACCCGGCGGGCAGGACGCGCCGGCCGCCTCGTCCGCGCTTCGCTTTGTGGTCCCGGCGGACGTCGCCGGCGCCCGAATAGATGCCGGACTTGCGGGCCTGATGGCTATTTCCCGCTCGCAGGCAGCCACGTTAATCGCCGAAGGCCACGTCCGCAGCAACGGCAAAGCGGTGGGGAAGTCGCTCAGGCTTGCCGCCGGTGCCGTGCTCGACGTTGTTGTCCCGGAACGCCGGGACCCCCTGGAAATTGTGGAGGAAGTAGTGGACGGCCTGGACATCCTGCTGGACGATGACGAATTTGTCGTCATCGACAAACCGGTCGGCGTAGCCGCCCATCCCTCTCCCGGCTGGGTGGGACCCACTGTGGTCGGCGGCCTCGCCGGTCTCGGCTACCGGATTTCCACCTCAGGCTCGCCGGAACGCAAGGGCATTGTGCACCGGCTCGACGTCGGGACCTCGGGCGTGATGGTGGTCGCCAAGACGGAGCGTGCGTACACGGCGCTCAAGCGGGCCTTTAAGGAGCGCACCGTGGACAAGGTGTACCACGCGGTGGTCCAGGGACTTCCGGAGCCGCTGGCGGGCACCATCGATGCGCCGATCGGCCGTCACCCAGGCCACGACTGGCGTTTTGCGGTCATCGAGGACGGCCGGGACTCCATCACGCATTACGAAGTTCTTGAAGCCTTTGGAAAGGCCTCGCTTGTGGAGGTCCACCTCGAGACCGGCCGGACGCACCAGATCCGCGTCCATTTCTCTGCCCTGCGCCACCCCTGCGCCGGCGACCTGACGTACGGCGCGGACCCGCGCCTGGCTGCCACCCTGGGGCTGACCCGGCAGTGGCTGCACGCCCGACAGCTGTCCTTCGATCATCCCCGGACCGGGGAGCGGGTTACGGTTACCAGTGAGTACCCGCAGGACCTGCGCTACGCGCTGGAAGTCCTGGAGTCGGGACAGGCCTGAGCCGCGCAGCACCTGGCCTGCCCGCCGGTGCGGCCTGAGCTCCGTGCCGAAAGCTCGGTGCGCGGCACTAGAATGAACCGGTGACTTCCAGCAACAACTCGTTCGTGCACCTCCACAACCACACCGAATACTCCATGTTGGACGGTGCGGCCCGGTTGGGGGAGCTGTTCGACGAAACCGAGCGGCTGGGCATGCCGGCCCTGGCCACCACCGACCACGGCTATCTCTTCGGGGCATTCGACTTCTGGAAGCGGGCCACGGACCAGGGCATCAAGCCGATCATCGGCGTCGAGGCGTACGTGACGCCCGGGACCGCGCGCACCGACAAGACCCGCGTCCGCTGGGGCGAAGAGAACCAGCGCAAGGATGACATCTCCGGCGGTGGTGCCTATACCCACATGACGCTGCTCAGCTACAACAACGTGGGCATGCGCAACCTTTTCCGGGCCTCCTCGATCGCCTCACTGGACTCGGTCTTCGGCAAATGGCCGCGGCTGGACCGTGAACTGCTCAACACCTACTCGGAAGGGCTGATCGCTACCACCGGCTGCCCCTCCGGCGAGGTCCAGACGCGGCTCCGGCTTGGCCAGTACCGGGAAGCCGTCGAGGCCGCGGCCGAGTTCCGCGACATTTTCGGCGCCGAGAACTACTTCTGCGAACTCATGGACCACGGCCTGGACATCGAGCGCCGCGTCACCGGCGACCTGCTGCGCCTGGCCAAGGAACTGAACCTTCCGCTGGTGGCCACCAACGACCTGCACTACACACACGAGCACGACGCGAAGGCACACGAGGCACTGTTGGCCATCCAGTCGGGTTCCACCCTTCTGGAGCCGACGTACGACAACGGCGGCTCGCGCTTCGCTTTCTCCGGCAGCGGCTACTACCTGAAGTCGCCGCAGGAAATGCGGGAGCTGTTCCGCGACCATCCCGAGGCATGCGATAACACGCTCCTGATCGCCGAGCGCTGCGAAGTGTCCTTCAACACCGGCGCCAACTACATGCCCCGGTTCCCGTGCCCGGACGGGGAGGACGAAACGTCCTGGCTGGTCAAGGAAGTCGACAAGGGACTCCAGTACCGCTATCCGCAGGGCATTCCGGACAAGGTGCGCACCCAGGCCGACTACGAGCTGGGTGTTATCACCTCGATGGGCTTCCCGGGCTACTTCCTGGTGGTGGCGGACTTCATCAACTGGGCCAAGAACAACGGCATCCGGGTGGGTCCCGGACGCGGCTCGGGCGCCGGGTCCATGGTGGCCTATGCCATGCGCATCACTGACCTTGATCCGCTGCACCACGGCCTGATTTTCGAGCGCTTCCTCAACCCGGACCGGGTCTCCATGCCTGACTTCGACGTCGACTTCGATGACCGGCGGCGCTCCGAAGTGATCGACTACGTCACGCGAAAATACGGCGACGAACGTGTCGCGATGATCGTCACCTACGGCACCATTAAGACCAAGCAGGCCCTCAAGGACTCTTCCCGGGTGCTGGGTTACCCCTTCAGCATGGGTGAACAGCTGACCAAGGCGCTGCCGCCGGCGGTGATGGCCAAGGACATTCCGCTTGCAGATATCCAGAACAAGGACTCCAAACGCTATAGCGAGGCCGGCGACTTCCGGCAGCTGATCGCCACCGACCCCGAAGCCGCGAAGGTGTTCGAAACGGCGCTCGGCATCGAGGGCCTGAAACGTCAGTGGGGTGTCCACGCGGCCGGCGTCATTATGTCCTCGGACCCGATCATCGACGTGATCCCGGTGATGCGCCGCTTCCAGGACGGCCAGGTCATCACCCAGTTCGACTACCCGACCTCCGAGGGCCTGGGCCTGATCAAGATGGACTTCCTGGGCCTGCGGAACCTCACGATCATCTCCGACGCCCTGGAAAACATCACGATGAACCGCGGAATTGAGCTGGATCTGGAGTCCCTGGCCCTGGACGACGTGGCGTCCTACGAGCTGCTCGCCCGCGGCGACACCCTTGGTGTGTTCCAGCTCGACGGCGGGCCCATGCGCTCCCTGCTCAAGCTGATGAAGCCCGACAACTTCGAGGACATCTCCGCCGTCCTGGCCCTCTACCGGCCCGGACCCATGGGCGCCAACGCGCACACAGACTACGCGCTGCGCAAGAACAAGATCCAGGACGTCATCCCGATCCACCCCGAGCTCGAGGAACCGCTCGCCGAGATCCTCGGCGGCACCTACGGCCTGATCGTCTACCAGGAGCAGGTGATGGCCGTGGCGCAAAAGCTTGCCGGGTACACCCTGGGCCAGGCCGACATCCTGCGCCGCGCCATGGGCAAAAAGAAGAAATCCGAGCTCGACAAGCAGTTCGCCGGCTTCTCCCAGGGCATGCAGGACAACGGCTACTCGATGGCCGCGGTCAAGACCCTCTGGGACATCCTCCTGCCATTCTCCGACTACGCCTTCAACAAGGCCCACTCGGCTGCATACGGCGTGATCTCCTACTGGACCGCCTACCTCAAGGCCCACTATGCGCCGGAGTACATGGCAGCCCTGCTCACCTCGGTGGGCGATGACAAGGACAAGTCGGCCATCTACCTCAACGAATGCCGCCGTATGGGGATCACGGTGCTGCCGCCGGACGTCAACGAGTCGGCGCTGAACTTCACCCCGGTGGGCACGGACATCCGCTTCGGCATGGGAGCCATCCGCAACGTCGGAGTCAACGCCGTCGAAGCCATGGTGGCGGCCCGCGAAAAAGAAGGGGCCTACACCTCCTTCAAGGACTACCTGATGAAGGTACCGGCTGTGGTGTGCAACAAGCGCACCATCGAGTCCCTGATCAAGGCCGGCGCCTTCGATTCGCTGAACCACCACCGGCGCGCCCTGGCCATGATTCATGAAGAAGCCATCGATTCGGTCATCACCCTGAAGCGGAACGAGGCAATCGGCCAGTTCGACCTGTTCGCCGGAATCGACGAAGCCGAGTCCGAGGCCTCGTTGAGCATCGAAATTCCGGACCTCCCCGAATGGGAGAAGAAGGACAAACTCTCCTTCGAACGGGACATGCTCGGCCTCTACGTCTCGGACCACCCGCTGCAGGGCCTTGAAGGGGTCCTCAGCCAGCATGCCGACCAGTCCATCACCTCGCTCATCGCCGAAGACGGCCCGCACGACGGCGCCATCGTTACCATTGCCGGCATGATCACCTCGCTGAGCCGGCGGATCGCGAAGGCCAGCGGCAATGCCTACGCCCGGGCCGAGATCGAGGACCTCGGCGGTTCCGTCGAGGTTATGTTCTTCGGGCAGGTCTATGGCCCGATCGCCTCCGTGCTGGCAGAGGACCTGATCGTTGTTGTGAAGGGCCGGCTGCAGCGCCGCGATGACGGCGCCGTGGCATTGAACTGCATGGAACTCTCCGTCCCGGACCTCAGCGAGGGCCTCAACGGCCCGCTGGTGATCACCATGCCGACGCATAAGGCAACCGAAGCAGTTGTGACCGAGCTCGGCGACGTGCTGCGGACCCACCGCGGCAAATCCGAAGTCAGGCTGCACCTGCAAGGTGACGCCCGGGTGGAGGTTATGGGCCTGCCCGTGCACTTGCGGGTAAACCCCAGCCCGTCGCTGTTTGGAGATCTGAAGGTGCTGCTGGGCCCGACCTGCCTGGACGGCTAAGGCCAGCCCGCGAGGGCCTCCGGCGGGCTAGATTTCGTAGTCGAGCGGCACGGGCTGGCCGTAGGAGCCGGAGTGGTAGAGCAGCGGGGCGCCGTCGGCACCGACTTCGCCGCCCACAACCTCGACCACCACAACGGCGTTGTTCTCGAAGGAGAGCCGCATCTGGACCTTGCCGATCAACCAGCCGGCAACGTCCTTGAGGACCGGCACCTCATGGGGCCCTGGCACCCAGTGGTCCCCCTCGAAGCGGTCGCGGGTCCTGGCAAAACGGTCGGCCAACGCCTGGTTCTCCAGTCCCAGCATGTGCACGCCGATGTACTTCGCATTGGCGACGGCCGGCCAGGAACTGGAAGTGCGGGCCATATTAAAGGTGAACCGGGGAGGTTTCGCGGAGAGCGAGGCCACAGATGTTGCAGTAAAGCCGAAGGGGACGCCGTTGAAGTTGGCGGTGATGATGGCCACGCCGGCGGCGTGCCGGCGGAACATCTCCTTGAAAGTACTTTCGAAGGCTTGGTCCTCTGCGGCCACTGCAATCCCACTCCCTGGTGCACATTTGTGTCATTCCTACCCCGCCAGCGTATTCTCTCAGCGCCCGGCCGCGGTACTTGTTGCCCCCGACGCGTCATGTGGACGGTCATCGGGCCCAGCGCGGCGTGGTGTGCCCGCCCGGCCAAAAGCTTGTTAAAGTTTGTTCCATGACACAGCCCGCACTCAATGGCCAGCTCCCGCAGCACGCCCGGCAGGACCCGCTGCAGGGACCGGCCGGGATGCCGGGTCCCGAATCCCGGCAGGGTATTCCCGCCGCAGCGCCGGAACCGCCGCCGCTCGTGCGCGTTGTGACGTGGCGTAAAGCTGCCGTTATCGCTGCTGCCGGTGTGCCGGCGGGGCTGCTGTGGTGGCTCCTGGCCCCGTCCGGCCTTAACCTGCTCTCGGGTGATCCGCAGTTGCGCAGCGGGGCAAACACCGAAGGGTGGCTGCCCCGGGACCTGGTCCTGGCGGCCCTGATGCTGCTGGCCGGCTGCATTTCCGGTGCCGTCGCTTCCGGCAGCAAGCATAACGGGCCGTCCAGCCGGGAGGTCCTGGTGGCAGTGGGTGCCGGCGCACTCGGCGCACTCGCCGCGTGGGGGACCGGCGTGCTGTGCGGCCTGTGGTGGGGAACGCCCGAGGACACGTCGGCGAACGCCAGTATCGCCTTTTCGCTGCGGTCCGTGGCGGTCCTGACAATGTGGCCGGCCGCTACTGCCCTTGCGATCTTCTTGAGCACCCTCGGGAGTAAACCGGCTCCGGAAAGCGGGCCCGGGGCTCACGGTGCGGACCCCGAAGCCCTGGAGTAGCCAGCCGGAACCACCCGGGGGCGAGCGGCGCGGCACGTGCCCGCGGGACCCGTAAAATAAACGGGTGACCCTTTCAGCTGACAGTTCCGTGCCCGCCGCTACTGCGCCCCCGGCCCCCGCCGGACTCACCTTCCGTACCGTTGACCTGCGCGGCCAGCGGCTGACACTTGCCGGCCTCCGCGCCGCGGTACCCCGCGCAAAAGCCGGCGCCATGGCGGATGCGGAGCAGACCGTCCTGGGCATTATCGCCACCGTCCGCGCCGGGGGCTTCGAAGCGCTGAGTGAACTGGCCCGAACGTTCGACGGCGTCGAGCAAGCACACCCCCGGGTTCCCGCCGGGGCACTGACGGACGCCTTGGCCGGGCTCGACCCCGACGTCCGGGCAGCACTGGAAGAATCCATCTCACGTGCCCGGCGCTTTGCCGATGCCCAGCGGCCGGCCGACACCGATGTCGAACTCGGCGACGGGGCGGTGGTCAGCCAAAAATGGGTCCCGGTAGCGCGTGTGGGACTCTATGTGCCCGGCGGGCTGGCGGTCTACCCGTCCTCCGTCATTATGAACGTTGTTCCTGCCCTCGCGGCCGGCGTCGAATCCATCGCCCTGGCTTCGCCGCCGCAAAAGGACTTCAACGGACTCCCGCACCCCACGATCCTCGCCGCGGCATGCCTGCTGGGCATTAACGAGGTCTACGCGATCGGCGGCGCCCAGGCGATCGCCGCGTTCGCCTATGGCATCCCCGCCTCGGAGGGGAACGCCGGACTGGACCCGGTCGACGTTGTCACCGGCCCCGGCAACGTCTTCGTCGCCACTGCCAAACGCCTCGTCAAAGGTGTTGTGGGCATCGATTCCGAGGCCGGCACAACGGAAATTGCGATCCTGGCCGACGACTCGGCCCGGCCGGACCTCGTCGCGGCGGACCTGATCAGCCAGGCCGAGCACGACCCCAAAGCTGCGTCAGTTCTGGTCACGGATTCCGAGCTGCTCGCCGCCGCGGTTCGGGTGGAACTGGACCGTCAGGCGGCCCTGACCAAACACCGGGACAGGGTCCGCGAGGCGCTCTCCGGTCCGCAGTCCGGCGTTGTCCTGGTGGACAACCTCGACCAGGGCATTGCGGCGTGCAACGCCTACGCGGCCGAACACCTGGAAATTATGACGGCGGACGCTGCCAGTGTCGCGGGCCGGATCCGCAGCGCCGGGGCGATCTTTGTGGGCGACTACAGCCCGGTCAGCCTGGGCGACTACTGTGCCGGGTCAAACCATGTGCTGCCGACCAGCGGCACCGCGGCCTTCTCCTCGGGGTTGAACGTGACCACCTTCCTGCGGGCCATCCAGGTGGTTAACTACACCCGCGCGGCCTTGGAAGAGGTCAGCGGACACATCGTGAGCCTGGCTGGAGCCGAGGATCTGCCGGCGCACGGCGAAGCCGTCACCGCCCGCTTTGCCGGCGGTGCCTGACCACTACATGTAGTAATTACAGGATTGTTATTCGCCTACATCTAGTCGTAAACTGATAATGGAGACAAAAATGCTCCGCCGAACTACGGGTGTTCGCCCGCGTTTGGTCATCGGCCTGCGACAGGGGACGGAACGAGATGTATTGCCCGTTTTGCCGGAACCCTGATTCGCGGGTGGTCGACAGCCGGATAGCCGACGATGGCTCTGCCATCCGCCGCCGCCGGCAGTGCCCCGAGTGCGGCCGGCGTTTTACCACCGTCGAGACCACCAGCCTGAGCGTGATCAAGCGCTCCGGAGTCGGCGAGCCGTTCAGCCGCAGCAAAATCATCAACGGTGTCCGCAAGGCCTGCCAGGGCCGTCCCGTCACCGAGGACGACCTCGCCATGCTGGCCCAGGAAGTCGAGGAGACGATCCGGGCAGCCGGCGCCGCCGAAATCGACGCCCATGAAGTGGGTCTCGCAATCCTCAACCCGCTCCAGCGGCTCGATGAGGTGGCCTACCTGCGCTTCGCAAGTGTCTACCAGGCCTTCGAGTCCCTCGAGGACTTCGAGGCTGCCATTTCGCTGCTCCGCCACGAAGCCGAAAGCAAGGCCCGCGAAGGCCAGAGCCAGCAGAAGAGCCCGCTCTAGGGGCGTATCAGGAGCGCCGGCTCACAGACTCCGGTGGTGGCAGCGGAGGGGAAGCCGCGGCCACCACCGGCACCAATCAAGAAAAGAACCACCACTCCGGGTCGTCGCCAGCGCGCAGGACAACCCGGAGTGAGAGCCCATCCGGCTACTTGGCCAGTTGGTGCTGCAGCGCGATTTCGAGGGCCGCCCCGACGATTCCGGCGTCATTCTTCAGCTTGGCCGGCACAATCGGTGTGCGCAGCTGCAGCCGCGGCAGGTATTCGTCGGCGCGCTTCGAGATGCCGCCTCCGACGATGAACAATTCGGGGGAGAAGAGGAATTCCACGTGGGAGAAGTAGCGCTGCAGCAGAACGCTGTACTCCTCCCAGCTCAGTCCGTCCCGTTCCCGGGCAACGGCTGAGGCCTTGCTTTCGGCATCGAATCCGTCAATTTCGAGGTGGCCGAGTTCGGCATTCGGCACAAGCTTGCCATCGAAGATAAAGGCTGAACCGATCCCGGTGCCGAGCGTGATGACCAGCACGGTTCCTTTGACGGACTCGCCGGCGCCGAAGCGTGCCTCCGCCAGCCCGGCGGCATCGGCGTCGTTAATGACCTCAACCGGCCGCCCGAGGCGGGCGGTCAGCAGGGCATCGATGTCCATTTCCAGCCAGGACTTATCCACGTTGGCGGCGGAGTGGACCACGCCGTGCTGGATGATGCCGGGGAAGGTCACACCGACCGGCGAGTCCGGTGCCGGCGCGTCCGGCCGGGCCGTCAAATCGGCAACGACCTGGGCCACGACATCGGCAACGGATTCGGGGGTGGAGGGCTGCGGGGTGGGGATACGCAGGCGCTCCCCGAGCAGCTTGCCCTTTTTCAGGTCGACGATTCCGCCCTTGATCCCGGTACCACCGATGTCGATGCCGATCAGCGTGGTGTTTTTGGTCGACTTCTCGTCCTTCTTGGCCAATGTGGTTCCGTTCGTGGCAGGGGCGGAGCTAGCAGGGATCGGCGCAGGGCCGAGATGCGAAGACCGGGATCTTCTGTGGGGCAATCAGGGGAGGGTCAGCACTTCGGCACCGGTCTCCGTCACAAGCAGGGTGTGCTCGAACTGCGCAGTGCGTTTGCGGTCACGGGTGACGACGGTCCAGTCGTCGGCCCACATGTCCCAGTCCACGGTGCCCAGCGTCAACATCGGTTCAATCGTGAAGACCATGCCGGCCTCAATCACCGTGTTGTAGGCCGGGGCAGCGTCGTAGTGCGGGATGATCAGGCCGGTGTGGAAGGCCTCGCCCACACCGTGGCCGGTGAAGTCGCGGACAACGCCGTAGCCGAAGCGCTTGGCGTAGGACTCAATAGTGCGGCCGATGACATTGATTTCGCGGCCCGGGGCCACCGCACGAATCGCGCGGTTCAGGGATTCCTGCGTGCGCTCAACCAGCAGGCGGGATTCCTCATCCACGTCGCCGGCCAGGAAGGTGTAGTTGGTGTCGCCGTGCACGCCGCCGATAAAGGCGGTGATGTCGATGTTGACGATGTCACCGTCCCTGACCACAGTGCTGTCCGGGATGCCATGGCAGATGACTTCGTTCAAGGACGAGCACAGCGACTTGGGAAAGCCGCGGTAGCCCAAAGTCGATGGATACGCGTTGTGGTCCAGCAGGAATTCGTGGCCCACCCGGTCCAGCTGGTCGGTCGTGACGCCGGGCACGATGTGCCTGCCGACCTCCACGATGGCCTGCGCGGCAATCCGGGAGGCGGTGCGGATCTTCTCGATCGTCTCCGCCTGCTTGACCTCAGAGCCGGTGAACTTGGCCGGCGCGGGTTTGCCCACGTATTCGGGGCGCGGGATCGAGGCCGGAACGGGAAGCTGAGGACTGACAGCTCCCGGGACCAGCGTGCCGATGGGTGCAGTCGAGGCTAGGGAAGGCATACATTGATCATATAAGGCGCGGCCGGAGGCGCAGAAACAAATCCGAACAAAGCCACACCAGCTGAGGAGAATCCATGCCCGAGTACTGGTACAACGTCACCACCCACGAGGTTGAAGAGGACGCCATGTCCGACTGGAGCCAGCTGATCGGCCCGTACGCAACGCGCGACGAAGCAGAACACGCGCTCGAGAAAGTCAAAGCCCGCAACGAATCGTGGGAAAAGGGCGACGACGACTAGGCGGCCCACACTGAGCAGGCTGGTCCTGCGCGCCGGCATCCGGGGTCCGGCACGCCGCCGGGGACACCTGCTCCCTGGCCGGGCGCCCGATGGCCGGGCGCCCGCTGGAACGGGCGCCCGTCGGAACGGCCGCGCCGGAAAAGGCGCGCCGGAACGGGTGTCCGCTAGAACGAGTGCTCGGGGCCGGGGAACTGGCCGGTGCGTACGTCCTCGCCGTAGGCCTTCGCGGCGTCGCTGAGTGAAGTCCGCAGGTCAGCGTACTGCTTGACGAACCTGGCCATTTTGCCGCCGCGCAGTCCCGCCATATCCTGCCACACGAGTACCTGGCCGGTGGTGGCGTTGCCGGCGCCGATGCCGATGGTGGGGACCTCGACGGCGGCGTCCACGGCTGCCGCTGTCGCGGCGGGCACCATTTCCATCAACACGCAGAACGCCCCGGCGTCGGCCAGGGCGACGGCATCGTCGATCAGGCGCTGGGCGTCATCGCCGCGGCCCTGCACCCGGTAGCCACCGAGGGCATGCTCGCTTTGCGGGGTAAAACCGATGTGCGCCATCACCGGAATGCCGGCCTGGACCATGGCCCGGACGGTTTCGGCATAGAACTGTCCGCCCTCGATCTTGACCGCGTGGGCGAGGCCTTCCTTGAGGAACCTGACTCCGGTGGCCACCCCCTGCTGGGCAGAGACCTCGTAGCTGCCAAAGGGAAGATCCGCCACCACCAGGGCGCGCTTGGCCGAACGGGCCACCGCCCGGCACAACGGGAGCAGCTCATCGACCGTGACGGGCAGGGACGTCTCATTGCCAAAGACATTGTTGGACGCCGAGTCGCCCACCAGCAGGACTTCGATGCCGGCCTGGTCAAAGATTTCCGCCGTGTACTGGTCGTAGGCGGTCAGCATGGCAAAGCGTTCACCGTTGAGTTTCGCCTGGCGCAGGTGGTGGGTGCGGACCCGGGCCACCGGCTTCCGGGTGACCGGCTCCTGGCCCGCGGCAGGCGCCGCCGGGCCGCTGCCGTAGGGTGCGGCTAGTTCTGCGGGCATGCTGGAATCGGTGTTGTTGCTTGTGGCCATGGCACGAGCGTAGTGCGATAGCGCGTGTCCTAGCTACCGGCTTCCGGCCCGCGCCCGGGTGAATCACGTCACACCGCGTTCGCCGCAGCGGCTTGCGGCGGCGAATTTCGGGGTCCGGGTGTTAACGCTGTGTTACGCGCAGCAGCCGTGCCAGCATTCGGTGGCAATGATTAGTAAAGTGAAGCCTGAGCAGCTGCGGGATCCATGCATGACGGGCCTGGGGCACGGACGAAAGAACCGGAAAGAGGCCACTATGGACCGCCAGCAAGAGTTTGTCCTGCGGACGATCGAAGAGCGTGACGTGCGGTTCGTGCGGTTGTGGTTCACCGACGTCGTCGGTTCGCTGAAATCGGTGGCGCTGGCCCCGGCTGAAGTCGAGGGCGCGTTTGAGGAAGGCCTTGGCTTTGACGGCTCCTCGATCGAGGGCCTCGCCCGGGTTTTCGAATCCGACATGCTGGCCCAGCCGGACCCTGCCACGTTCCAGATCCTGCCGTGGCGCGGCGAGACCGAGGCAACGTCCCGGATGTTCTGCGACATCCTGACGCCCGACGGCGAACCGTCGGCTGCTGATCCCCGCAATGTCCTCAAGCGCAACCTGGCCAAGGCCGCGGACATGGGCTTCACCTGCTACACCCACCCCGAGATCGAGTTCTACCTGCTCAAGTCCCAGCAGCCGGGCCCGGACGGTTCCCCCGTCCCCGTGGACGAGGGCGGCTACTTCGACCACGTTCCGGGCGGGGTGGCGCAGGACTTCCGCCGCACCGCCGTGACCATGCTCGAATCCGTCGGCATCTCGGTTGAGTTCAGCCACCACGAGGCCGGCCCGGGCCAGAACGAAATCGACCTGCGCTATGCGGATGCGCTGCAGACCGCGGACAACATCATGACCTTCCGCACGGTGATCAAGGAGGTAGCGCTGCAGCAGGGCACCTACGCCACCTTTATGCCCAAACCCTTCACTGCCCACCCGGGTTCGGGCATGCACACGCACTTTTCGCTCTTCGAAGGCGACACCAACGCGTTCTACGAGGCGGGGGCGGAATTCCAGCTCTCCGAAACGGCCCGGCAGTTCATCGCCGGCATCCTCAAGCACGCCCCGGAGTTCACCGCTGTCACCAATCAGTTTGTGAACTCCTACAAGCGGCTCTGGGGCGGCGGAGAAGCCCCCAGCTACCTCAGCTGGGGACACAACAACCGCTCCGCGCTGGTCCGGGTTCCGCTGTACAAACCAGGCAAGGGCCAGTCCGCCCGGATTGAGTACCGCGGCATCGACTCGGCGGCCAACCCCTACCTGGCCTACGCCGTGCTGCTCGGTGCCGGGCTGAAGGGCATTGAGGAGGGCTACCAGCTCCCGCCCGCGGCCGAGGACGACATCTGGTCGCTGAGTTCGGCGGAGCGCCGGGCGATGGGCCACGACCCGCTCCCGGCCAGCCTGCACGACGCCATCCGGTCGATGGAGGACTCCGAACTGATGCCCCAGATCCTCGGCGAGCAGGTATTCGAGCACTTCCTGCGCAACAAGCGGGCCGAGTGGCAGGACTACCGTCTTCAGGTCACGCCCTACGAACTGCAGCGCAACCTCGGCATCCTCTAGGCGCCCCGGGTGAGTCTGGCACGACGCCTGATAGCCGCGGGTTTCAGCGATCTGGAGAAGAGCGAAAGGTTCCTGGCCGCCCCGGAGCTGGACGGCCTGGACCAGGACATCCTTTTCGCCGGCCTGCAGCTTGCCGCGAACCCTGACACGGCCCTGCAGTCACTGGTCAGGCTGATCGAAAAACACCACGATCTGCGCCGGCTGGCAGTCGCGGACCTGGACCGCAGCGAGCCCATGTACCGGGTTTTGGGTGCGTCCGAGGCGCTCGGCGAGTTCCTCATCCGCCATCCGGAGCACCTGAACGCCTTCGACGTGAAGGCCGGCCCCGAACCGCGGGAGGCAGAGACGGCGGTGCTGCGCGATCGGCTGCTGCGTTCCGTGCGGGCCGATCCGAAATCCAGCCGCCCAGTCGCGTTGGTGACCGGGCAGGAGGGCTACGAGGCATTGCGCACGGAGTACCGGCGCGGCCTGGTGGAGCTCGCCGTCAAAGACATCTGTGCCGCGGACCCGTTGGACTTTATGCCGGCCGCCGGCGCCGAACTCGCCGATCTCGCCGGCGCGGCAATCGAGGCAGCGTTGGCGGTCTCCCGGGCCGAAGCTGGCGAGCAGTTCAGCGCGGCCGAAGTGGCCGACGTCGGGCTGGCCGTGATCGGTATGGGCAAGTGCGGCGCCCGGGAACTGAACTACATTTCCGACGTCGACGTCATCTACGTCATCGAGTCCGGCTCGCTGGACGATTCGCGGGCCAACACGATCGGCACGGCCCTGGCGGCCGGTATATCCCGGGCCATTATGTCCACGGGCCGGGAACCCGGGCTGTGGGAGGTGGACGCGAACCTGCGTCCGGAGGGCAAATCCGGACCGCTGGTCAGAACCCTTGCCTCGCACGAGAGCTACTACGCACGCTGGGCCGAGAGCTGGGAATTCCAGGCCCTGCTCAAAGCCCGGACCATTGCCGGGGACACCGGGCTCGGCGCACGGTACGAGGCAGCCATTGCCCCGCTGGTCTGGTCATCCGCCGGCCGTGAAGGTTTCGTAGAGTCCGTCCGCTCCATGCGCCGACGGGTCACCGAAAACATTCCCGCCGAGGAGGAGCAGCGGCAGATCAAGCTGGGCCGGGGAGGGCTGCGGGACGTGGAATTCACTGTCCAGCTGCTGCAGCTGGTGCATGGCAAATCCGATGAGTCCCTCCGGTGCCGGGACACCACTTCGGCTATCGCCGCTTTGTCAGCCGGCGGCTACATCGGGCGCTCCGATGCCGCCGAGTTTGATCGCGCCTACCGCTACCTCCGGCTGCTTGAACACCGGATCCAGCTCTTCCAGCTGCGCCGTACCCACCTGATGCCTGTCAAGGAAGCCTCGCTGCGGGCCCTCGCCAAAGCTATGCTGGGGCCTTTCTCCAGCGAACGGCCCAAACCAGACGCCCTGGTCGCGGTCTGGCGCAAGACCAAACGCTCCGTGCGGGAGTTGCACGAACGCATCTTCTACCGTCCGCTGCTCAACACGGCCGCAGCGCTGAGCAGCGAGGAAGCCCGGCTCAGCCCGGAAGCCGCGCAGGGGCGCCTCGCCGCCTTGGGGTACCTCGATCCGAGGGGCGCCATGCGGCATATCGAGGCACTCACCGGCGGTGTGAGCCGCCGGGCTGCGCTCCAGCGGCAGCTGCTGCCGATCCTGCTCGGCTGGCTCGCGGAGGGCGTGGACCCCGACGCCGGCCTGCTGGCCTTCCGCAGGGTCAGCGAGGCGCTCGGAACCACCCACTGGTACCTCGGTATGCTGCGGGATTCAACGGCGGCCGCCGAGCGGCTCTGCCACGTGCTCTCCAACTCCCGGCTGATTGCCGACCTGCTGGAAGTGTCGCCGGAATCTGTGGCGTGGCTTGGCTCGGACAAGGAACTGGTCCCGCTGACTTTCGCGGCACAGTGGCTTGAGATCGCGTCGAAGATGTCCCGGCACGCGGAGCCGGAAAGCGCCATGCGGCTGATCCGGCTGATCCGGCGGCGGGAGATCCTGCGGATTGCGATCGCGGACAGCGC
This sequence comes from Arthrobacter sp. EM1, assembly GCF_029964055.1. Lineage (NCBI taxonomy): Bacteria > Bacillati > Actinomycetota > Actinomycetes > Micrococcales > Micrococcaceae > Arthrobacter > Arthrobacter sp. EM1. The sequence goes on from NZ_CP124836.1 coordinate 1,144,418, forward strand.
CGGGCTGCTGGACCAGGACCAGGTCGGCGCGGCGCTGGCGGACACCGACCGGGCCGCGGTCCTGGGTGCCCTGCGCGTCGCGGAGTCCGTGGTGGCTGCCGGGGCGCCGCTCAAGACGGACGTGCTGGTGGTCGCCATGGGCCGGCAGGGCGGCCGGGAGATCGGCTACGGCTCGGACGCGGATGTGATGTATGTGCACCGGGGGCTGCCGGGTGTCCCCGAGGCAGAGGCCCAGGACCAGGCGCTGCAGATCGTCAGCAGGCTCTCCAGCCTGCTGACCCAGCCGCTGAAGCCTGCCATCCTCGCCGAACGCGTGCTGCTGGTGGACGCCGATTTGCGGCCCGAAGGCAAAAGCGGTCCCATGGTGCGGTCGCTGGAGTCCTACGCGGAGTATTACCGCCGGTGGTCACTGGTGTGGGAGGCGCAGGCGCTGCTCCGCGCCCGCCCGATGGCCGGCAACGACGTGCTTGCCGCTGACTTCGTAGCGCTCATCGACCCGGTCCGCTACCCGGAGCTGCTTTCCGAGCAGGATGCACGGGAGGTCCGCCGGGTCAAGGCCCGGGTGGAAGCTGAGCGGCTGCCCCGCGGCGCGGACCCCGCCAGGCACCTGAAACTGGGCCGCGGCGGCCTCAGCGACGTCGAGTGGCTGGCCCAGCTGCTGCAGTTGCAGCACGCCGGGAAACATCCCGGTTTGCGGACGACCTCCACCGTCGAGGCACTCGAGGAAGCTGCCGCCGTCGGACTGCTCGAAGCGGGCGATGTGGTGATCCTGCTCCGGGCCTGGCGGCTGGCCAGCAGGATCCGGTCGGCCAATGTGGTCTGGACCGGCAGGGCCTCGGACGTGCTGCCGTCCTCGCGCCGGGATTTGGAAGCCGTGGCCCGCTGGTGCGGCTACGGGCAGGGGAACGCCGCAGCCCTCGAGGAGGACTACCTGCGGCTGAGCCGCCGGGCGCGTGGGGTCTTCGAACGGGTCTTCTACGGCCAGTAACGCCGCCGTTCTGGATCAGCCGCTGTCCGGACCGGTGAATGCGGGTAATCTCTAGGGATGTCTGGCCGGGCTTTGCGTGTCTGGCCGTGCACTCCATCCGCTCATCAACAAGGGGTTGTTACTCTTGCCCAGAACACAGCAGAACGGGGCCGCCAGAGGGCGGACCACCGCTGTAATCGGAGCCTTGCTCGCAGTTGCAGCAATGTTCTTCGGTGCCGCCGGCGCAGCCGCGGCACCGGACTCCGCAGCACCAGCCGCGGCACAGGCCGGCGCGACGCCGTCGAGCCTGTCCGGAAAGACATTCGTCATCGGCACGGACACCACCTTCGCCCCGTTTGAATTCCGCGACACCGGCGGCGAGCTGACCGGCATCGACATGGACATCATCCGGGAGATCGCCAGGAACCAGGGTTTTGCCGTCGAGATCAAGTCGCTTGGCTTTAACGCCGCACTGCAGGCACTGTCCTCCAACCAGGTGGACGGTGTCATCGCCGGAATGTCCATCACGGATCAGCGCAAGCAGATCTACGACTTTTCCGAACCCTATTTCGAGTCGGGCGTCCAGATGGCTGTCGCGAAAGCCAACACGGACATTAAGGGCTACGGAGACCTTAAGGACAAGACCGTCACGGCCAAGACCGGCAGCGAAGGGGAGACGTTCGCCAAATCCATCGCAGGACAGTACGGCTTTACGGTCAAGTCGCTGGACCAGTCCGCCACGATGTACGAGCTGGTCAAATCCGGCAACGCCGTCGCGGTCTTTGATGACTACCCGGTCCTGGCCTATGGCATCAGCCAGAACAACGGCCTTAAGGCGGTGTCCGAGAAGGAAAAGGGCGGCTCCTACGGATTCGCCGTTAATAAGGGCCAGAACCCTGAACTGCTGCAGGCCTTCAACACCGGCCTCGCGGACCTGAAATCGAGCGGCAAGTACCAGGAAATCCTCGACAAGTACCTCAAGGACCCGGCCCAGGCCGTCGAGTCCAGCTTCTGGGACCTCCTGATCAACAGCTTCCCGGCACTGCTGAAGGGGTTGGGAAACACAGTCCTGGTCACCGGAATTTCGTTCGCCGTCGCCATGGTCGTCGGCCTGCTGATGGCCTTCCTGAAGATCTCGACCAGCCTCGTGTTGCGTGGTATCGCCACCACCTACGTCAGCATTTTTCGCGGCACGCCGCTGCTGGTCTGGGCCTTCTTCTTCTACTTCGGCATCCCGCAGCTTACCGGTGCGCCGATCGACATCTGGGTCGCCGGTGTGCTGACCCTCAGCCTGAACTCCGGCGCGTACATTACCGAGATCGTCAGGGGATCCATCCAGTCCGTGGACCCTGGCCAGCTCGAAGCCAGCCGCAGCCTCGGCCTGGGCTACGCCAAGTCGATGCAAAAGGTGGTGGTCCCGCAGGCCTTCAAGATTATGACACCGTCACTGATCAACCAGCTGATCATCATGCTCAAGGACAGTTCCCTGCTGCTGGCCATCGGCTTCGCCGAACTTCTCTATCAGGGCCAGCAGATCTACGCAGGAAATTTCCGGATCACCGAAACGCTGCTGATCGTGGCGGTCCTGTACTTCGTGGTAATTATGCTGCTGACCAAGCTGGCCAACGTCGCGGATAAGAGGTTCAACAAATGAGCACGGCAGTCACTGCACCCAGTAAAATCTCCGTCCGCGGGCTGAAGAAGTCCTTCGGATCAAACGAGGTCCTCAAAGGCATCACCGCCGAAGTTGGCGAAGGCGAGGTCGTTTGCGTCATCGGACCCTCGGGTTCGGGCAAGTCAACCTTCCTGCGCTGCCTCAACAAGCTTGAAGACGTCACCGCCGGCCAGGTCACGGTGGACGGCTTCGACGTCACGGACCCCAAGGTGGACATCAACGAAGTCCGCAGGCACGTTGGTATGGTCTTCCAGCATTTCAACTTGTTCCCGCACATGTCCGTGCTTGAGAACATCATGCTAGCGCCGGTGGAATCCAAAAAGCAGGGCAAGGGCGAGGCCCTGGCCAACGCAGTCAAGCTGCTCAAGCGTGTGGGGCTGGCCGAGAAAGCGGATGCCCGGCCGGTGTCACTTTCCGGTGGCCAGAAGCAGCGGGTGGCAATCGCCCGTGCCTTGGCGATGAATCCGGACATTATGCTCTTCGATGAGGCGACCTCGGCCTTGGACCCTGAGATGGTCGGCGAAGTGCTCCAGGTCATCAAGGACCTGGCGGCCGAGGGCATGACAATGGTGCTTGTCACCCACGAGATGGGCTTCGCCCGCGAAGTAGCGGACCGGGTCCTCTTTATGGCGGACGGTGTCATTTGTGAAGAGGGGGCCCCGGAGGAGCTCTTCGGTAACCCCCAGCAGCAGCGGACCCGGGATTTCCTCTCCAAGGTGCTCTGACCCACGCTCCTGAGGGGGAGCGTTGGGGCTGGCAGGCGCCGGGTGACGGTGCTAATTTTGGGCCATGGCCAAGCAAATGTTCCTCAACCTCCCCGTCAGGGACCTGGAAAAGTCGGTCGCATTCTTCAGCGCACTGGGTTTTTCCTTCAACCCTGACTTCACCGACGAAAACGCCACGTGCATGATTGTCAACGACGATGCCTTTGTGATGCTGCTCGTCGAGGCATACTTCAAGACCTTTACCGCCAAGCCCGTCGCTGATGCCCGCAGCGCCACCGAGGCCATTATGTCCTTTTCCCTGGCCAGCCGCGAGGCCGTGGACGAGCTGGTCAGGACCGCCCTGACTGCCGGCGGAACCCCGTCCGAAGAAGCCCAGGACTACGGCTTTATGTACACCCACAGCTTCCAGGACCCGGATGGCCACCTCTGGGAGGTCTTCTGGATGGACCCGGCCGGGCCGCCCAAGGATGCGGCGCTCTGAGGCGATCCGGGCTCCCGGCTGCTATCCGGCCAGGGTGGGTACGCTTTTGGTATGCCTGAACTTGTGTGGCTGCTGCCACTGAAGAACCTCGACGACGACGCGCGCGCCATCAAATTGGGCGAAATCGCCGAACTGAACGTCACCGAAGAGCAGCAGAGGTTCGTTGGTGACCCGCTGCGGATGGTGCTGATCGCGCTCGAAGAGGACTCCCGGCACCCGTACGCGATTGACTGGAACGGAGCCGCCGTCGGGGTCCTGACGCTGCAGAGCGGGGCCGCGACCCTGGCTGGCTGGGCCGACGACGACTCCGTTTGGCTGCTGCGCGGTTTCCTGATCGACCGCTACCGGCAGGGCCGCGGCCTGGGCACCGCGGCGGCTGCGGCGGCCGTCCGGGCGGCAGCTCATCTCACCGCCACCCTCGGCGGCGCGCAGGCCGGCGTGGTGCTGTCCGTCAACAACGCTAACCCCGCAGGCCGGGCCGCCTACCGCAACGCGGGTTTCACGGACCACGGCCAGTATCTGGGCGGCGACGCGGGACCGCAGCGGACCTTCTACCGATCGTTCTGATGGTCGCAGCCTCTTGTCAACTTTCATTGACTTTTGGGCCTTCGTCAACTAACTTCGACGCCAGGAGGTGTCTGATGGAAACACTGATCGGTTCAATGGACGGCAAGGGTCCGGCGGAGGCGCTGTACGCTGTGGCCGAACTTCGCAAGGAGGTGGCACGCACCGAGACGGAAACGGTATTGCGCGCCCGCCGGGCGGGACTCTCGTGGGAAGCCATAGCAACCTGCCTTGGCGTGAGCAAGCAGGCAGTGCACAGGAAGTACGGCAAGCGCTGACCGACAAACGGGCGGCAATTGATTAAACAACGACGGCCCCCACCGGAAGGTGGGGGCCGTCGTCTGGACTGCGGAAAGCCGGGAAGCCCTAGACGCCGTAGTACAGCTCGAACTCGTAGGGGTTCGGTCGCAGCGAGAGCGGACGGATCTCGTTCTCGTACTTGTATTCGATCCAGGTGTCGATCAGGTCCTGGGTGAAGACGCCGCCGGCCTGGAGGAACTCGTTGTCATCGGCCAGGGCATCCAAGGCCTCTTCGAGCGTGCCGGGCGCCTTCGGGATGTCCTTGGCTTCCTCGGCGGGGAGCTCGTAAAGGTCCTTGTCGATCGGAGCGGGCGGCTCGATGCGGTTGCGGATGCCATCGATGCCGGCCATCAGCTGGGCCGCGAAGGCCAGGTACGGGTTGGAGGAGGGGTCCGGTGCGCGGAACTCGATGCGCTTGGCCTTGGGGTTGGAGCCCGTGATCGGGATCCGGATACCGGCTGAGCGGTTGCCCTGCGAGTAAACCATGTTGACCGGGGCTTCGAAACCCTTGACCAGGCGGCGGTAGGAGTTCACCGTCGGGTTGGTGAACGCGAGCACGGCAGAGGAGTGCTTGAGCAGGCCGCCGATGTACCAGCGCGCCATGTCCGAGAGTCCCGCATAACCCTTTTCGTCGTAGAACAGCGGCTCGCCACCGGTCCACAGCGACTGGTGGCAGTGCATGCCCGAACCGTTGTCACCAAAAACCGGCTTCGGCATAAAGGTGACCGACTTGCCCCAGGCATCGGCAGTGTTTTTGATGACGTACTTGAACTTCTGCAGGTCATCAGCTGCGTGGGTCAGGGTGGTGAACTTGTAGTTGATCTCAGCCTGGCCGGCGGAACCGACCTCGTGGTGGCTGCGCTCAACCTCAAGGCCGGCTTCGTCCAGGGCGATGCACATGGCATCGCGGAGGTCGGCCTGCTTGTCGGTGGGGGAGACCGGGAAGTAGCCGCCCTTGATCGGGGTCTTGTACCCGAGGTTTCCGCCCTCTTCCTCGCGGCCGGTGTTCCAGTGAGCTTCCTCGGAGTCGATCTTGTAGAAGCTGCCCTGCGGAGAAGACTGGTACTGGACGTTGTCGAAGACGAAGAACTCAGCCTCCGGCGCAAAGAAGGCGGTGTCGGCGATGCCGGTGGAAGCCAGGTAGGCCTCCGCTTTCTCAGCCACGCCGCGGGGATCGCGGTGGTACGGGTCACCCGTGCGTGGGTTGACGATCGAGAAGTTCAACGCAAGAGTCTTCTCCATGCGGAACGTGTCCAGGAACGCCGTCGTAACGTCCGGGATGAGCTGCATGTCCGACTCGGCGATGCCCTGGAAGCCACGGATCGACGAACCGTCGAAGAGTTGGCCATTGACGAAGAAGTCCGCGTCGACACTCTTGGCCGGCACATTAAAGTGCTGCTGAACGCCGGGGAGGTCGGTGAAGCGAATATCGACGAACTTTACGTCTTCGTCTTTGATGAACTTGAGGACTTCGTCCGCAGTCTTGAACATCTATGCTCCTTATGCATGTGAAAGATCCGGCCATAGGCCGCGTGGTCCAGCGCAGTCCGGCAGCGGGGAAAACACAATGGTGTGCCCCGCTCCTGTGCCGCCGGCAACTGTTACCACCCTAAGGACACGGGATTTCCCCATGGTGTCCGCTTTGTTTCCGGCACGTTACAGAATGCCCTGACAGGTAAACGGTAGTCGCTGTCCACAACGTGGCCTATCCGTGACCAGAGTGTGGCCTCGGAAGGTCCACACTCTGAACAGAGCGGCGCGGCCGCCCAATGCCGATAGGCTTGGAGCGTGGTTGATCGTAAAGACATAGGCTCATGGCTCAGCGGGCCGGACACCTCCGGCATTTCGAAGTACCCGGGGGAGCGACTGGGCCTGCCCGAGTCCGGACCGGGGTCGATTGCCCGCGCCGGCCGACGCATTCTGGCCATCTGCCTTGACTGGGGAATCGCGTTGCTGATCAGCAACTTCGCGTTCGCCGGGGATTCCTGGGCTACGCTTGCCGTCTTCGCGATCGAGCAGGCGCTGCTGGTGGGCGCCCTTGGTTACAGCATCGGCCACCGCATCGTGGGGATCCATGTGATCCGGCTCGGCGGCGGCCCCGCAGGCCCCTTGGCCGCCCTGGCCCGAAGCGTCCTCCTGTGCCTGGTGATCCCGGCTGTCATCTTCGACCCTGACCACCGCGGACTCCACGACAAGGCCATGAACACAGTCCTGGTCCGGATGTAGCCATCTGCGGGACGCTGCGGCTGACGGCTCGCGGCTTCCGTGCGGACTCGACGCCCCTAACCCGCGAGCGACGGAGCGGACGGGGGAGTAAGGCTACGTGCCGGCCGTCTGGCGTGCCGGCGTCGGTGTGCCTTTACCGGCGGGCACGTCCAGGTAACCGTGGCGTCCGGCCCAGCGCTCAAAGCCGATCGTGGCGAAAGGGAACACCGCGGACAACCCGGCGAACAGGGCCGCCCGGAACGGCCACCGCTGCATCTTCCATAGCGTCAGCGCTGAGATTCCGTAGCCGATGAAGAAGGCACCGTGGATCGGACCCGCGATCTCCACACCGAGCTCAGTGGTCCGGGTGACCCACTTGAGGAACATGCCTATCAGCAGAGCGGCCCAGCTAAAAGCTTCGGCGATGGCCAGTGCCCGGAAGAGGCGGATCACGGCAGGAGTGGAGGGCAGTTTCATGGCGGAGTCTCCAGGTTCGGTCCCGGCGGGACAGGGGAAAGTCTGGTCAGGGAAGTCTGGTAAAACGGAAAAGCCCCGGCGGCCGGCCTTAACGGCGGTTACCGGGGCGTCCCTGGTCTTTGGCGTGTGGCTTAGCGTCCGCGGGATGCCTTGCGGTCCGGGCGGGCCTTGTAGGGATCAATGCCCTTGGGGATCGGCAGGCGGCTGCCCAGCGACGAGATGCGCTTGGAGACCGTGCTGACCTCGAGCTTCGTCAGTTCGCTCTTCATCTTGGTCATCTTCTTGGCGACCTGGCTGATCGGAACCTGGCCTTCGCCGCGGCCGCTTTCAATAACGTGGATGGTGACGTTGGGCAGGATGCGGCCCAGGCGCTTGCGTTCGGCGTCGAGCAGGGGCTTGACGCGGGCGCTGGGGCCCTCGCTGACGAGTACAACACCGGGACGGCCGATGGCGCGGAAGACGGCGTCCTGGGTGCGGGGGTTAACCGCAACAGGCTGCTCTTCGACGATCCAGCCGCGCTTGAGCGTGCCCATTGCCGCGCCCGAGGCACCTGGCTGGTTTTCGATCCGCGCGAACGCGGCACGTTCGGCGCGGCGCGAGAGGATGAGGGTGGCCGCGAGGACGCCCAGCGGGATGCCGATGATCAGCCCGGTAATCCAGTTATCCAGCAGGAACCCGACAAAAAAGCTGACAGCGATGACGCCGAGGAATGCCAGGAGCATCAGCCACTGGACCATCGGATCGTGCTGGCGGGTCATCTGGAAGACCTCGCCGATTTGCTTCAGGCGGCTCGGCTTCTTGACCTTGGCCACTTTGGGCTTACGCGAAAAAAGGCCACGCTTCGGGGTGTCGGAAGCCGGAGTGGAGTTGCTGGGATCAGGGGAATTCGCCATAGTGCCTTACATTCTACGTGATCTGCGCCGGAGGGCCGGACGCCGGATTTCCCCGGTGCCGGCCGTGAACGGCCTTCGTCGGCGCTGGCTCAGGAATGCGCCGCGAGCAGCGAGCTGGCTTCCTGGCGGGTGCTGCCGGAGCTCTCGATGTGGGCGAGCGCGGCCGGGATTTCCCAGCCCTTTTTGCGCATCGCGGTGGCCCAGAGCCGGCCGGCCCGGTACGAGGAACGCACCAGCGGTCCACTCATCACACCGAGGAAACCGATCTCGTCGGCCTCCTGCTGCAGGTCCACGAACTCCTGCGGCTTGACCCACCGGTCCACCGGGAGGTGCCGTTCGGACGGGCGCAGGTACTGGGTGATGGTGATCAGGTCGCAGCCGGCATCGTGCAGGTCACGCAGCGCCTCGGAGATCTCCTCGCGGGTCTCGCCCATGCCCAGGATCAGGTTGGACTTCGTCACCATGCCGAGCTTGCGGCCCTGCGTGATGACATCCAGCGAGCGTTCGTAGCGGAAAGCCGGACGGATGCGCTTGAAAATCCGCGGGACGGTCTCAACGTTGTGGGCAAACACCTCTGGCTTGGAGTCACAGATCGCAGCAATGTGCTCGGGCTTGCCGGAGAAATCCGGGATCAGGAGTTCGACGCCGGTGCCCGGGTTGAGTTCGTGGATCTTGCGGACCGTTTCGGCGTAGAGCCAGACGCCCTCATCGGCGAGGTCATCGCGGGCCACCCCCGTGACGGTGGCATAGCGGAGCTGCATCGCCAGGACCGAGCGGGCCACCTTGGTTGGTTCGAAAACATCCACAGGGGAGGGCTTGCCGGTGTCGATCTGGCAGAAGTCGCAGCGCCTGGTGCACTCGGAGCCACCGATCAGGAAAGTTGCTTCTTTGTCTTCCCAGCACTCGAAGATGTTGGGGCAGCCGGCCTCTTCACACACGGTGTGGAGGCCTTCCTTTTTGACGAGCTTCTTGAGCTGCACAAACTCCGGGCCCATCTGGACCTTGGCCTTGATCCATTCCGGCTTGCGTTCCACCGGGGTGGCCGCATTGCGCTGCTCGATACGCAGCATTTTCCGGCCTTCTGGTGCCAGGGTCACAGTAGAGCTCCTTCATGGGTTGCAACTAGCGCTTCTTCATTGTTGCGCAGTTCTTCGATGATCCGCGACACGAGGTCGGCGGGGGAGACGTCCCGGCCCGTCTCCTGCGAGATCGTGGTGACGCCGGCGTCGCTGATGCCGCAGGCAACGATCTGGCCGTAGGGGGCGAGATCGTTATTGCAGTTGATGGCGAAGCCGTGCATCGTGACGCCCTCGTGGACACGGATGCCGATCGCCGCGATTTTGCGCGCCGGTCCGTTCCGGTCCTGCTCGATCCAGACCCCGGCGCGGCCCTTGATCCGGACGGCATTGATTCCGTAGTCGGCCAGGACGGCGATGATCACAGCCTCCAGCCGTTCCACATAATCGCGGATGCCGGCTTTGTTCCTGAGTTTGATAACGGGGTAGCCGATGAGCTGCCCGGGCCCGTGCCAGGTGAGCTTGCCGCCACGGTCCACGGGAACCACCGGGGTGCCGTCAAACGGGCGTTCGTGGTCTTCGGTGCGTTTACCCGCGGTATAAACGGCGGCGTGTTCAAGCAACAGGACCGTACTGGGTGCGGTTCCGGCGAGGACCCGCTGATGGAGGTTGCGCTGGATGTCCCAGCCTCGGGCATATTCGACGAATTCCGGGGCGAAACCCAGGCGGGAGAACTCAAGAGCCATGGCATCCAGCTTAGACCCCGGCCGCCCCGGGCGCCGATTCTGTGTCGAATCTCTCGCTCCTGTGGATAACTTCTGCAGGATTCTGCGGTCTGCGCTATTCCTAGACTATGGAAGATCACACCTGGTCTGGCACGTGTGCCCCGGCGGTTCCCGGATACGACGTCGGCCGCTGCCTGGGGCGCGGGGGCAATGCCACGGTGTGGCTGGTCAATGAACAGTCCACCGGACGCGAGTTCGCTCTGAAGTGCTTTAATGCCGGCGACGGCCTTGGCCCAAGTGAGATGGAGGACGCGGTCCGGCGCGAGATCCGGATACTCTCCGTCCTGGATCACGGGCACCTGGTGAAGGCACACGGTGTTGTCCGGCTGGACGGCGCGGCGGACGGCAGCCTGGGGCTGACGATGGACTACGCGGCGGGCGGCTCACTGGGGCAGCTTGTGGCCGGACGGGGAACGCTGGGGCCGGGGGAGACTGTGACGGTGCTGACGCCGATTGCCCAGGCCCTCGCCTACCTGCACGGTCTTGGTTTCACCCACGGTGATGTTTCACCGGGCAACGTGCTGTTCACGGCGCACGGTAAACCGCTGCTGGCTGATCTGGGGGTAGCGCGTATGGTTGCCGACGCGAGGGCTGTGGCCGGGGCCGGGACCGCGGGCTTCAGCGACCCGGCGCCGGTTGACGCCGTCCGGGCCGGACTGCAGCCGGGGCGCGACGTCTATTCGCTCGCCGCCCTGGGCTGGTACTGCCTGACCGGGCACCCGCCCCAGCCCGGACCGCAGCGGCCGCCGCTTCCGTTGCTTGTTCCCGGGGTTCCGCCGGCGCTGGCAGCAGCGCTGGAATCCGGACTTCACGAGGACCGCAGGCTTCGGCCCTCCGCCGGCGAACTGGCGGCCGCCGTTCATCGCAGCGCCGGGGCGGCGCCGGTGGACCTCTCGGTCTCGGTCCACCCCACGGTCCTTCCCCAGCTGCTGACCCGCCGCACCCTGCCCGGCACGGCACGGGAGCGCCGCGTGGAACAGTTCCGGTCCCTGCCGGGCCGCTTCCGCCGCGCACCTCTCGCCGCGACTTATCCGGCCGCGCGGCACGCGGCACGCCGCGCACCCGGGGGACGTGCGCCCGGGGGCCGCGCCTCTGGCGGCCGTGCGTCTCGGGGAAGAGTCTTCCGGACCGCCGCCGCGGTACTGGCCGTCGCCGCGGTACTGGCCGTCGCCGCGGCCCTGGCCGGAGCGTGGGGTTTCGCCGGGCTTTGGGCTCCGATTCCCGGGTTTCCCCGTTCAGATGCCGGGGTGGTCCGGGACCCGGCGCCTGCATCCGCCGCGGCGGACGGGGGAACTGCTGCGGTTCCCCCGGATGTGACGGCACAGCTCGCTTCGCCGGATCCCGGAGTCGCCGTCCTGGGGCTGGCGAGGCTCCGCTCGCTGGCGTTCAGCTCGGGCGACTTCCTGCTGCTGGAGCAGGTCAATGTGCCGGGATCGACAGCGGCCGTGGCGGATATCCGGATCAGTGCCCGGCTTAAGGAATCGGGCCGGGTGCTGGCCGGGTTCAGCACCGTCCTGACCCGGGTGGCCACGGAATCAGGCAGCGGCTCCGCCCGTGCGGTGGTGGCAGTCACCGCGAGTACACCCCCCTACCAGGAGCGCGGCCCCGACGGCGCGGTCCTGGTCGAGGCCGGCGCCGGGCCGGAGCAACGGCTTCGGCTGGTACTCGCGCCGGTGGCCGGACACTGGCGTCTGCAGGATGTCCTCGACGGATCCGGCTAGCGTGCGTCCGCTCGTCAGGACGTGCGGCCCGATCCTGCCACCCAGGCTGCGGCCTGGGCCAACGAGGGATGCTGCCAGGCAAAACCGGCCTCGCTCAGAGCCGCCGGTTCCATCCGCTGGCTGGCGAGCAGCAGTTCGTCGGCGAGTTGGCCCATGACCAGGCGCAGCACCGGCGCGGGGACGCGGAGCAACGCGGGGCGGTGCAGGGCCGCAGCCAGTTGCGCGATCAGCGAGTTTACATCCGCGCTCTCCGGGGCGCACAGGTTCACCGGCCCGGACAGCGGGCTGTCCAGCAGGAACGCATAGGCGCCGGCAACATCCGGGAGCGTCACCCAAGGCCAGTACTGCCGGCCGTTGCCCAGCGGTCCACCCACGCCCAGGCGCAGCAGCGGCATAAGCCTGCCCAGGGCTCCACCCGAACGGCTCAAAACGACGCCGGTGCGTGGCGTGAGCACCCGGACGCCAGCCGGAGCCTCGTGCGCCGCTGCCTCCCAGTCGACGCAGATGCGGGCGAGCACTCCGCTGCCGGCGGGGGCGTTCTCCCGGAGCACAGCCGGTCCCGCGTTGCCGTAATAGCCGGAGGCCGACTGGCTCAGGAAGACCGCCGGGGGAGTGTCAAGGCGGCCCATGGCCGCAGTCAGTGTCCTGGTGGCCCCCAGCCGCGAGCTGCGGAGTTCGTTGATGCGCGACCGGGTCCAGGGCCGGTCGCCGATGCCGGCACCGGAGAGATTGATGACGGCGTCGGCGCCTTTCAGCGCGGTGTCATCAATACGGCCTTCGCCGGGGTTCCATTGGAACTCGGACGGCGAGTCCGGCGGACGCCTGACCAGCGTGCCGACGTTGTGCCCGGCACTGCGCAGGGTGTGGGAAACCGCTGTTCCGATCAGCCCCGAGGCTCCGGCAATAATGATTCGCATGATCCATCTCACCACGTCCGGCGCAGCGGGGATACCTGCCCGGCTTGCGGGCAGGTCTTGACTATGATCGAACGATGACTTCCTCGAGTTACTTCCGTTTCCCGCATCTGCATGGCGACCTGGTCACCTTCGTGGCCGAAGACGACGTTTGGGTTGCGCCCCTCGGCGGGGGCCGAGCCTGGCGCGTTTCCGCGTTGCAGCTGCCCGCCCGCAACCCCCGCTTCACCCCGGACGGCAAACGGCTGGTGTGGACGGTTGTGCAGGGAACGTCACCGGAAGTCGTCACCGCGGAGGTCGACGGCGGCGGCTACCGCCAATTGAGCTACTTCGGCCACGCCACAACCCGGGTTAAGGGCTTCACCCCCGAGGGCGACGTCCTGGTCACGAGCGCGTTCCGGCAGGCTGACAGCCGCCACACACACGCTTACAGCCTTCCCGTCACCGGCGGCTGGGCCACTGAACTCCCGCTGGGCCCGGTGGAATCCGTCGCCTTCGGCCCGGTCGTCGGCGACGAACGCCCCGTGGTCCTGGCCAGCGTGCTCTCCCGGGAACCGGCCTGGTGGAAGCGCTACCGGGGCGGCGCGGCCGGCAAATTGTGGATCGACGCCGACGGAAACGGCGAATTCGAACGCCTGGCCGCAGAGCTGGACGGCAACCTCACGGACCCGCTGTGGGTCGACGGCAGGATCGCCTTCCTGTCCGACCACGAGGGCTACGGAAACCTCTACTCCGTGCTGCCAAACGGTTCCGATCTGCGCCGCCACACTGACCACGAGGACTTCTACGTCCGCCACGCTGCCACCGACGGCCGGCGGGTTGTCTTCGAATCGGCCGGTGAGCTCTGGCTGCTGCCGGACCTCGGCGCGGACGCTGTTAAACTCGAGATCTCCCTCGGTTCAGCCTCACAGGCGCGCCGCGGTGTGCCGCTGAAGCCATCACGGCACCTCGGTGACGTGGTTCCGGACCGCACCGGCAGCTCCAGCGCCGTAGAGGCCCACGGCACGCTGCACTGGCTGCGTCACAAGGACGGCCCGTCGCGTGTCCTGGAAGCCACCCCCGGCGTCCGGGCCCGCCTGCCGCGCCCCTTCGGCGCCGGCCGGATCGCCTACGTGGCCGACCACAATGGCGTTGAAGCCCTGTACCTGACGGCCATCGCGGCGCCCTTGAACGCGGGTACGCCGGACGGCGGCACCGTTTCCGGCTCGCAGCAGCCTGCGGGACATTTGCCTGCCGCCGCGCCGCAGGAGAAAGCCGGAACTGGCGGGGAACCCGACGCCGGCCCTGCCCTGCCCCGGCCCGTTTCCGCGGCAGCACTCACCCGACCCGACGCCGTGGCAACGGCAACCGTTCCGGCAGGAGCGGCGGAGGGCCCAGCCGACAACAGCTCCGAGGACACCCCAGCAGTGGTCGACGGAGCCGGCGCAAGGCAGCAGGAACCCGCCCCCCGGCTGACCAGGCTCGACTTCCCCAAAGCGACCCGCGCCTGCGCCATTGAAGCCAGCCCGGACGGCAGCTGGCTCGCCGTCGGCACTGCTTTCGGCGATGTCTACCTTGCCGACACGCGGACCGGCACGCTCGCACTCGTGAGCAGTATCGGTGAAGGCAGCATCGAAGGATTCAGCTGGTCCGCGGACTCGGCCTGGCTGGCCTGGTCCGAGCCGGTCACCTCCTTCGGCTCCCGCAGCCGGCTGCGCATCACAGCAGTCACCAACGCCGCAGCGGATGGCACAAACGCCATCATCGATGTCACCGACGGGCGTTTCTGCGACGAGTCGCCGTCGTTTACCCCCGACGGGAAGTACCTCGCCTTCCTCTCTAACCGCAGCTTCGACCCGGTTTATGACGGACACTCCTTTGACTTGTCCTTCCCAAGCCCGATCAAGCCGTACCTTGTGGCCCTTGCCGCGGAGACCGCCTCGCCCTTTGGACCTAGCGTTGACCTGCCGGAGAGCAGCGTTGCAGGCCCGGCCGACGCCGATGAAAGTGCCGCCAAAGACGTGGTTCCGGCCGTCCGGGTCGACCCGGACGGGCTCGCGCACCGCGTTATCAGCGTGCCGGTGCCGCAGGGAAACTACTCCCACCTGTCCGCCACGGAGGGTGCCCTGCTCTGGCTTGACAGCAAACTCTCCGGCGTGACAGGCGAGGGACGCGCCAGCCTGGAGGACAAGAACGCTGCACCCAGCCTTGTCCGCTTCGACTTCGCGCGCCGCAAAACCACCGTCATCGTGGAAGCCCTGGACAGTTACCGGCTCTCCGGCGACGGGGAGAAGGTGGTGGTCCTGCACGAGAAGCAGATCCGCGTTTCGCCTGCCAACGCCAAGGCTGACGAGGAGTCGGGCCAATTGGTCAAGGTGGACCTCAGCCGCATCCGGGTGAAGCTTGATCCGCTCAGTGTCTGGGGTCAGGCGTTCGACGAAGCCTGGCGGCTGCAGCGCGACTTCTTCTGGACCGAAGACATGGCCGGCCAGGACTGGGACTCGGTGCACGCCCGCTACCGCCCGATCGTGGACCGGCTCGGCTCACACGATGACCTCGTGGATCTGCTCTGGGAGCTCCACGGCGAGTTGGGCACCTCGCACGCTTACGTCCGGCCGGTGGCCGTCACCGAGAACGGCAGCAACGGCCAGGGCCGCCTCGGCGCCGACCTCGCATTCACCGGCGCGGGCTGGCAGATCACGCGAATTCTTGCGGGGGAGTCCTCCGACCCGCTCGCCACCTCGCCGCTGACCCGCCCGGGAGCTGACGCGAAAGCCGGCGACGTGCTGCTCGCGATCGACGGCGTCGAACTCACCGGGGAACGAACCCCCGCCATGGAATTGGTCGGCGCCGCCGGACGCGCCGTTGAACTCACCCTGCGCAACGGCGCCGGGCACGGCGACCGGGCCGGGCAGCAGCGGAGGGTGGCTGTGGTCCCGGTCCGGGACGAGGAAAGGCTGCGCTACCAGGAATGGGTGAGCGCCAACCGCCGGACCGTCCGGCAGGCCTCGCAGGGAACTTTCGGCTACCTGCACATTCCGGACATGATGGCCAACGGCTGGGCCCAGCTGCACCGGGACCTTGATACCGAAACGGCGCTCGACGGGCTGATCGTCGACGTCCGCCGCAACCGTGGCGGACACACCTCCCAGCTTGTCGCCGAACTCATTGGCCGTAAAGTAACCGGCTGGAGCATGCCGCGCGGGGAGAAGCCGCGGACCTACCCGCACCACGCGCCGCGCGGACCCGTGATCATCCTGGCCGATGAATTTGCCGGCTCCGACGGGGACATCATCACCCAGGTTGCCAAACTGCGGGGGATCGGTCCGGTCATCGGCACCCGGACCTGGGGCGGCGTCGTTGGTATCGACAACCGCTTCGCCCTGGCCGACGGCACCGGAGTAACCCAGCCACGCTACGCCAATTGGTTCTCCGGCGGTGTGGGGTGGGGGGTCGAGAACTTCGGCGTCGCGCCTGACATCGAGGTGACCTTCCCGCCGCACGCGTATGCCGCCGGAAACGACCCGCAACTGGAATACGGCATTGGCGCTCTGAAAGAAATGGTCCAGGAGCTGCCGACCGACCGCCCGCCGCTGCGCGAGGGCTACCGCCTTCTCCGGCCGGCCCCGCTGCCGGCCCGTGGGTCGGGCCACTAGGCGGCACGCCCGGGTCGTCCAGCGCCCGACGGCGAAGGCCCCCGTTTCCCTGGCTGGGGAACGGGGGCCTTCGCCGTTGTTCGTGCTAGGAGGCCAGGCTGGCGTCCAGGGTGATCTTGATGCCGGTGAGGGCGGCCGAGACGGGGCAACCGGTCTTGGCGTCCTCGGCGAGGCGCTGGAACTCGTCCTCGGAGATGCCGGGGATCCGGGCGCTGAGGGTCAGATGGCTGCCTGTGATCCCGGTCCCGGGGACAAACGTGACATCCGCCTTGGTGTTGACTTCCTCCGGTGTGTGGCCGGCCTGCGCGACGGCGAGGCTGAAGGCCATGGAGAAACAGGCTGAATGGGCTGCGGCGATGAGCTCTTCCGGGCTTGTCTTGCCCTCAGAGGCCTCCGCGCGCGCCTTCCAGGTGACGTCGAAGTTGCCAAGACCGGAGCTGTCCAGCGTTGTGTTGCCGGCGCCGGTCATCAAGTCGCCGTTCCATACAGTGTGTGCGGTGCGTGTTGCTGCCATGTCCACTCCTCCAGATTGTTCTTTTCCCACAGAACCGGCGAAGAGCCGGATTGTGCCGTCTCCCATCCTAGGGAGTCGGCGCTGACGACGCACCGGTGTCCGCTCTCAGAGGATTGTGACCGCATTTGGGGGCAATGGGCCCGGCGCGTCCAGCGTCCCACGAGGGGTGCCCCGCTGAGGAGTGGGTTAACGAGGACGGCGACGCACCCTTGCGGGTCCGTCGCCGTCGTGGCGTATGTTGCCTACTGCCTACTGCCTACTGCCTACTGCCTACTGCCTACTGCCTACTGCCAGAGGGTGGCAATGGCCACGTTAAGCAGCGCAAGACCGCCGACGCCGTGGGCGAGTCCCTTGCTGACCTGTTCGCCCTTTTTGTACTGGCGCCTGCCCATAAAGGCCAGGACGCCCACGGCGAGGGCAATGGCGAACTTGATGCCGAGCTTGAAGTAGTTTGCGTCCATGTCCAGGGCCGGGATCAGGCCCAGCATCACGATGCCCGTGACCAGCTGCAGGAGTGCGCCGTCGAACTGGCGGGGATGTACCGTGGGTTTTTTCATCTGGCCGATCCAGATACCAACGATCATGGCCGCGCCAATGATGTGCAGGAAGACCATGATGTTATAAACGATATTCATGGGACCAGTGTAGCCAGAGGATTCTACCGAGTGTAGTAAGGCCCATCCGCCGGAGCGCCGCGCGGCCGGCGGTGGAATCGAAGACGGCGACGGCGGCGCAGGGGAGCGGTGGTTTCCCATCGCTGCCCGCACCGCCGTCGCCGTTGGTGGCCTTAGGCCTGGTGGCTGCTAAAGACCCAGGTCCGCTTCGAAGGCGCCTTCTTCAAGACGCGCCTTGAGCGTCTGCAGGAAGCGCCCCGCGTCAGCGCCGTCCACCAGTCGGTGGTCGTACGTCAGCGAGAGGTACATCATCGAGCGGATGGCCAGCGAATCATCGCCGTTCGCATCGGAGACCACAACGGCCCGCTTGACGATCGCGCCGGTGCCCAGGATGGCTACCTGCGGCTGGTTGATGATCGGAGTGTCAAACAGGGCGCCCACGGAACCGATGTTGGTGATGCTGAAGGTCCCGCCGGAGAGTTCGTCCGGGCCGATCTTGCCGTTGCGGGTGCGATCCGCGACGTCGGCGATTTTGCCGGCCAGGCCGGCAAGGTTCAGGTTGCCGGCGTCGGCAATCACCGGAACCAGCAGGCCCTTGTCCGTGTCTACTGCAATCGCCAGGTGCTCGGCGTTGTGGTAGGTAATCTCCTGCTTGTCCTCGTCATAGGAGGCGTTGACCTTCGGGTGCTGCTTCAGGGCCTCGGCGACAGCCTTGGCGATGAAGGGCAGGAAGGTCAGCTTGGAGCCGTTCTGGGCCTGGAAGGAGTTTTTGGCCTTGGTGCGCAGCTTGGCGACCTTGGTCATATCCACTTCGTGGACCTGGGTCAGCTGAGTGGAGATATCCAGCGACTCACGCATGCGGCGGGCAATGACCTGGCGGATGCGCGGTGCCTTCTGCACGGTGCCGCGCAGCGAGGACAGTTCGGCCGACGGGCGTGCCGCCGGAGCGGCGGCGGGGGCCGGGGCCGGCGTTGACTTGGCTTCTGCTGCCGCCAGCACGTCCTGCTTGCGGATGCGGCCGCCGACGCCGGTCCCGGTCAACGCCGAGATGTCCACGCCGTGCTGGTTGGCCAGCTTGCGGACGAGCGGGGTGACGTAGCCGGACTCCGCGGATGAGGCAGCCGGTGCTTCCTGCTTGGGCGCGGCAGCCGGTGCTTCCTGCTTGGGCGCGGCAGCCGGTGCTTCCTGCTTGGGCGCGGCAGCCGGTGCTTCCTGCTTGGGAGCTTCCTGCTTGGGCGCGGCAGCCGGTGCTTCCTGCTTGGGAGCTTCCTGCTTGGGCGCGGCCGCCTGCGGAGCGGCCGCTGCCGGGGCTGCTGCAGCGGAGCCGATCACGGCCAGGACGGAACCGACCTCGGCCGTTTCGTCCTCGGCGACACGGATTTCCTGCAGGACGCCGGCCACTGGTGACGGGATCTCGGTATCGACCTTGTCAGTGGAAACTTCCAGCAGCGGTTCGTCGACCTCCACTGCGTCGCCGATGCTCTTGAGCCAGCGGGTCACGGTGCCTTCGGTGACGCTCTCGCCCAGGGCGGGAAGGGTGACTTCGTGGCCTTCGCCGTCGGGAGCGGGGGCCGCGGCGGGTGCTTCAGCCTCGGGGGCCGGCGCTTCGGCTGCCGCGGGGGACTCGGGGGCCGCGGCGGGGGCCGGGGCTTCATCGGCGGGGGCCGCGGCGGGCGCTTCGCCCGAACCCGACGAACCGGAACCGTCGCCGATGCGCACGAGCGGTGCGCCGACTTCGGCGGTCTCGTCCTCGGCGACGAGGATTTCCTCGATCACGCCGGCGATCGGAGAGGGGATCTCGGTGTCTACTTTGTCGGTGGAAACCTCGAGCAGCGGCTCGTCCACCTCCACCCGGTCACCTACCTGCTTGAGCCAGCGGGTGACGGTTCCTTCGGTGACACTCTCACCGAGGGCGGGCAAGTTAACGGATTCAGACATGTCGTCCCCGTTCTCCTTATTGATCTTTAGTGCGGATGATTGCTGCCTTGGTCGAGCTTAGTGCACCCGGCATTTTGTGCCGGGTGCACTTCGCCCGAGGTTCTTGCGGTGATGCGGGCGGAACTGTCAGCCGTGCAGGGGCTTGCCGGCCAGAGCCAGGTGGGCTTCGCCCAGGGCCTCGTTCTGGGTCGGGTGGGCGTGGACCAGCTGGGCCACGTCCTCCGGGTAAGCTTCCCAGTTCACGATCAGCTGGGCCTCGCCGATCTGCTCGCCCATGCGGGAGCCGATCATGTGAACGCCGACGACGGGGCCGTCCTTCTGGCGGACCAGCTTCACTAGTCCGCTGGTGCCCAGGATGGAGCTCTTGCCGTTGCCGGCGAGGTTGTATTCCTGGATCTGGACCTGGTCGTCACCGAACTTGGCCTTTGCGGCCTTCTCGGTGTAGCCGACAGTCGCGATTTCCGGCTCGGAGTAGGTGACCTTGGGGATGTTGACGTCCTCGACGACTACCGGCTTCAGGCCGGCGATTTCCTCGGCAACAAAAATGCCCTGCTGGTAGCCGCGGTGCGCCAGCTGCACGCCCGGGACAATGTCACCGACGGCATAGACGTTGCCTACACCGGTGTGCAGGCGCTCGTTGGTGATAACAAAGCCGCGGTCGATGTTCAGCCCGGCTTCCTCGTAGCCGAGGTTGGCCGTGACGGGTCCGCGTCCGACGGCCACGAGCATAAGGTCCGCCTCGAAGGTCTTGCCGTCCACGAGGGTGACCTTCACGCCGTCGTCGTTCTGCTCGACGCCCTGGAAGAAGGTGCCGGTGGAGAACTTGATGCCGCGCTTCTTGAAGGCACGCTCGAAGGCCTTGACGATCGTGGCGTCCTCGTTGGGAACCAGCGAGGGCAGGCCTTCGATGATGGTGACGTCGACGCCGAAGGACTTCCAGACGGAAGCGAACTCGACGCCGATCACGCCGCCGCCCAGAATGATCGCGCTCTTAGGGATGTAGTCCATGGTGAGGGCTTCGTCGGAGGTGATTACCTTGCCGCCGATTTCCAGCCCCGGCAGGGAACGGGAGTAGGACCCGGTCGCGAGGACGATGTTCTTGCCCTTGTAGGCGGTCCCGTTCACCACGACGGTGTCGGTGCCCTGGAGCTTGCCCTCGCCTTCGATGACGGTGATGGCCTTCTTGGACTTGATCAGACCCTGCAGGCCCTTGTACTTGCCCGCGATGATGCCGTCCTTGTAGGCGTTCACAGCTGTGATGTCGATGCTGTCGAGCGTGACGTTGACGCCGTACTTTGCCGAATCGCGGGCGTGGTCTGCCAGTTCCGCGGAGTGCAGCAGGGCCTTGGTGGGGATACAGCCGTTGTGCAGGCAGGTCCCGCCGAGCTTGCCCTTTTCGATCAGGCCAACGGTAAGGCCGAGCTGAACGGCACGCAGGGCAGTGGCGTAGCCGCCGCTGCCGCCGCCGAGTACCAGGATGTCGAATTCTTGCGCAGTTGCCTGATCGGCCACTAAAACGCTCCCTCGCGTGAACGATGACACGGGAGTACGCATCATCTGGTCTTGGAATGTCCCTGCTGCGATTATGCCAGCGGGGCCGTTCCCTTTCATTTGTGACTACCGCAGTTCACCTTAGCGAACCACTTATACATGCTCCACCTTGCCATGGCGTTTGTGGAGGGCTTGTGTCCAGACTCACGCGCCCTGGTGAGCGGGGCGCCACGCCCTGCTCACCAGGGCGTGTGCCCGCCCGGCGCTGCGTCCGGTGCCTAGCTGGACTTGGCGAGGATGTCCTCGACGTAGGCCACCAGGGTGCGCACGGTAGAGCCGGTGCCCTGTTTGTGGTTATAGCCGTAGGGGCTGCCGTTGTTGAATGACGGCCCGGCGATGTCGATGTGGGCCCACGGAATCTGCTCGCCGTCCTTGCCCTTGCCGACGAATTCGCGCAGGAAGACGGCCGCGGTCATCATGCCGCCGTGGCGTTCGCCGATGTTGGCAATGTCGGCGACCTGTGACTCAAGGCTCGGGCGCAGTTCTTCGGGAAGCGGCATCGGCCAGACGAGCTCGCCGGCGCGGTCAGCTGCGGTCTTGAGCGCGCCGGTGACGGACTCGGAGCCCATCACGCCGGCGGTGCGGTCACCGAGGGCGATGAGCTGCGCCCCGGTGAGTGTGGCGACATCGATGATGGCGTCCGGGTATTCCTGGCTGGCGGCGACGATGCCGTCCGCCATGACCAGACGGCCCTCGGCATCGGTGTTCAGGACTTCGACGGTCTTGCCGCCGAAGATGGTCAGGACGTCGGCGGGACGCTGCGCAGCGCCGGAGGGCATGTTCTCCGCGATGCAGAGCCAGGCGGTGGCCTTGACCGGCAGGCCGAGGCCCGCGATGGCCAGGACGGTGTTCAGTACGACGGCGGCGCCCGCCATGTCGGACTTCATGTCACCCATGCCAAGGTGCGGCTTGAGTGAGATTCCGCCGGTGTCAAAGGTAATACCCTTGCCCACAAGGGCGATTTTGGCGGTGGCCCTGGCGGGGGAGTATTCGACCTTGACCAGGCGGGGCTGCCGGGTGGAGCCCTTGCCGACGCCGAGGATTCCGCCGAACCCGTCCTTTTCCAGGCGCTTCTCGTCCCAGACGGTCACCTTGACCGGCAGGCCCTTGGACAGGTCCTTGGCTGCTTCCGCAAAGGACTCGGGGAAGAGGTGGCTCGGCGGCTGGTTAACCAGCGAGCGGGTCGCGTTGACGGCCTTGCCGATCAGGGCCGCGCGTTCCAGGACCGCCTTGAGACCCTTGTCTGCGGCAAAATCCGTGGCTATCAGAACGTTTTTCACCGGTTCGTTCAGGCCGTCCGTGGATGAACGGTATTCGGAGAAGGAGTAGGCGCCCATCGCTGCGCCCTCGGCGACGGCGGCAACATCGCCGAGCGAGGTCGTCGGAAACGCCACTGTGACCGTGCCGAGTCCCGCCAGTTGGCGGACCGCCGAGCCGGCGGCGCGGCGGAGGGCTTCCTCGGTGAGCGGCTGCGCTGCGGACACTTTTCCGACGCCGGCGAGCACGAGGACTTTCGCCCCTGCCTCGCCCAGGCCCGGGAGGCGGTGGGCCTGGTCCGCTGCGCCGGTGATGCCAAGAACACTCAGTGAGTCCGCGAGGGCTTCGGCGGCCTTGGCGGTCAGGGGGTTGCTCAACAGGACGGGACCGTCGGCGCCCTGCCCCACTCCGATTACCAGGGCATCGCTGGGGGACTTCTTCAGGTCCCCTGCAACCGCACTAAGTTTGACTTCACTATTCTTGACCACGAGGACAGTCCTCAATTCTTTGAGTTTTTGTGGGCAGGAACCGCATGTTCTTCCGTCCTGCCATGGAACCTGGCCGTTGTCGGTTTGCGACGTAACCCGGGTGTCGCCAAGCCGTCATAAGGCCAGCTCCGATCGTAGTCTCTCCCCGGCGCGGGTGTTCAATTGAATGAGAGCTGCGGCACACCGCGGACAGGAATGAGTACGTGCCAGGGCGTGTTGTACCGGATAACAGCGCCGACGCCCTCTTGGCGTGTCCGGCCGCTCCCACAGACTACGAGGAAAGGAACATGCCGTGTTTGAACGGATCTCTGGCTCCCTGCTGGACCCCGAATCGCTTTATCTGCGTGATGACGCGCTGTTCCACAGCCCGGAACTGCGCGGACTGAACCTCGTGATGGGCTTCACCGGATTTGCCGATGCGGGTCACGTCGTCAGCCAGATCACCGGGGAACTGCTGGACACCCTGGATTCCGGCGTTGTCGCCGAATTCGACGCCGACCAACTGATGGACTACCGGAGCCGCCGCCCGCAGATCAGCTTCGTCGAGGACCACCTGCAGGACTATCAGGCCCCGCGCCTTGCCCTCTATCGGCTGGTCGACGGGCTGGGCAGCCCATTCCTGTTCCTTGCCGGATTCGAGCCTGACCTGCAATGGGAGCGGTTTGCACGGGCCGTCATTGGCATCGTCGAGGCGCTTGATGTCAACCTCGTCACCTGGATCCATTCCATTCCCATGCCCGTACCCCACACCCGGCCGGTCGGCGTCACGGTGCACGGCAACCGGCCGGAGCTCATCGAGGGCATCTCGGTGTGGAAGCCCACCGTCGAGGTGCCGGCCGCCATCGGCCACCTCCTGGAACTTCGGCTGACGGAAGCCGGGCGCAACGTCGCCGGCTACGTGATGCACGTCCCGCACTACCTCGCCGAAGCCGAATACCCCACGGCCGCCGTCGCCGGACTCGAATACCTGGGGGCGGCCACCTCGCTGATGCTGCCGGCTGACCGGCTTCGGGAAGCCGGGCGCGAAGTCGGACGCCAGATCGCCCAGCAGATTGACGCTTCCACGGAGGTGCAGCAGGTGGTGTCCCGGCTCGAGACCCGCTATGACGAGAATGCCGAAGGTACCGTACGGCGTTCCCTGCTCGCCGACGAGAATGACCAGCTGCCCAACGCAGATGCCCTTGGCGCCGCCGTTGAGGCCTACCTGGCCCGTAAAGAACCCGGAGAATAAATACGATTTCTCCGTAGACTGGGCATAATGGAGGAGTGACCTCACCCCGCGCTTGGCTGATCTGGATCGTTGGTGTCTTCGCGTACCTCGTGGCGGTCAGCCAGCGCACCTCCTTCGGCGTTGTGGGGCTGGAAGCGACCGAGCGCTTCCATGCCAGCGCTGCCGAAATTTCCTTTTTCACCGTGCTGCAGCTGCTCGTCTACGCAGTCCTGCAGATACCTGTTGGCATTCTTGTGGACCGCTTCGGGTCGCGGGCCATGATCGCCGGCGGCGCAGTCCTGATGGGGCTCGGCCAGCTTCAGTTGGCGTTTGCCGAGAACATCCCGGGAGGGGTGCTGGGCCGGGTACTGGTCGGCGCCGGGGACGCGATGACGTTCATCTCGGTGATCCGGTTGATCCCGATCTGGTTTCCGCCCACCCGCGTCCCGCTGCTCACCCAGCTGACCGGAATGTCAGGCCAGCTTGGCCAGCTGTTCAGTGTGGTGCCGTTCGCTATGATCCTGCACCTCGCCGGCTGGACCCCCGCATTCCTGACGCTGGCGTCCATGTCAGCACTCGCCACGGTGCTTGTGCTGGTCCTGCTTCAGGACCTGCCACCCGGGCACCCCGCACCGCAGCCGAGCCAGGGCCTGCGCGCCACGGGGGTCAGCCTGTCGCACGCGTGGCGGCAGCCCGGCACCCGGTTGGGCCTCTGGAGCCACTTCACCGTCCAGTTCAGCGGTACCGTCTTCGCCATGACCTGGGGCTACCCGTTCCTGATCTCTGCCCAGGGCCTGGAAACCCCGACAGTGTCGGCGCTGCTGACCCTCTACGTGGCAGCGGCCATCGCCGCCGGACCGGTGATGGGCAGCTTCGTTGCCCGCCACCCGCTGCGGCGGTCCACCATGGTGCTGCTGATTTCCGCGGCCACTGCTGCGGCTTGGGCAGCTGTGCTGCTGATCCCGGGGCGCTCCCCGTTGTGGCTGCTGGCCGGACTGGTGGTGGTACTCGCCATCGGCGGCCCCGGTTCCATGATTGGCTTCGACTTCGCCCGCACGTTCAACCCGGCGCACCGGATCGGCACCGCCACCGGGATCGTGAATGTGGGCGGCTTTATCGCCTCCCTGATTGCGATCTACTTGATTGGCTTGATCCTTGACGTCCTGTACGCGACCGGATTCTCCCGCGGCGAGCTGTACGGGCTCGATCCCTTCCGGATCGCCTTGAGCGTGCAGTTCCTGCTGCTGGCAGGCGGGGCAGGCGCCATTGTGATCATCCGCCGCAAGGTGCGCAGGCAGATGGCGGCACAGGGCGTTGTGGTCCGGCCGCTGCTGCGGGCACTCGCCGAGCAGCGCAGGCTCAGCGCGGAGCGTCGCCGCACACCCTGACCGCCAGCAGCTGCGCGGTTCGCCCGTGCGGGTTGTCCACATACGGGCAGGCGCCACTAACGCGGGACCGCGCGTACCGCGAGGCTGGTTGGATGAAAGCACCCGATGACCTGAAAATATCCGGCCCGGAGGACATCCTCGGGTTTATCCCGCATTCCCTTGGCTACTGGCCAGCCCACAGCCTCGTCGCCATAACAATGCAGGGCAAAAGGCTCGGAGCAACGCTGCGGGTAGACCTCCCCGGGAGCGCCGGCGGCCCCGGCAGGTCCGGCCCTGTCCGCCCGGTGGCCTTTGCCCGGACCGTGGCGTCCTACCTGGCGGCCGACGACGCGGCGGACGGCTCGCTGCTTGCGTTCTTTACCGAAACGGACGGCGACGGCGCGCGGTGGGCTCCGCTGCTGGCTGAACTGGAGGACGCGCTGGCCGGCGCCGGAATGCCGGTACGGGATGCCTGGCTGGTCGGTTCCGGTTACTGGCGCAACGCCTACTGCCTCGACCCGTTGTGCTGCGCACCACCGGGACGTCCCGTGGAGGAAATCAGGAACAGCCGGCTTAACGCCGAGATGGTCTTCCGCGGCAGTACCGTCGGCCCGGCGCCCGGCACCACCTCATCCCGGTCGCGGACGGGCGCGCCTGACCCTGCGGTGCTGGAAGCCCAGCGTGGCTGGGCGCGGCAGTTCGCCGCCCGCACCCGGGACAAGCTCCAGTTCAGCCAGGTCCTGGCAGTGTGGACGCAGGTGATAGCCGCCCCGGCGCCCGGGCCCACACTCGCGGCGGGGCTCACCGGCTACCTCCGCGCCTCCCTGTGCGTTCCGTCCTGGCGTGACGCGGTGCTGGTAATGGCGGCGGCAGGGCAGGCGGCCGCGGAACGCGGTGCCGAGGACTTCGGTGTTTTTGCGGCCGCGGCGGCCTGCTCTCCGCCGGCAACCCTGTGTGCGACGCGGGCGCCGGCGCCCTTGCCACCGCTGGAAGGCTTTCCCGGCGAACGACAAAGCCGGAGGCCGGAACCCGACGGTGGACAGCGGCCGGACCAGGAAAGCCGCGGCGGGGGAGCCGGCCGTGAGCGTCCCGCGCAGCAACTGCAGGAGCTGCCAGGCTACGGCGAGATCCTCCTTGGGCTGGCACCCCAGCTGCCCGACTGGGCCGCGATGGCAGGCCTGGACCGGGTCCTGGAGCAGCTGGCTGCGGGCGGAGGCGAAGCCGCCGCCGCCGCACTCACCGGGCAGGGCTGGATTGAATGGTGCCGAGGCAAAGGGTCCTTTGCCGATGCGCTTTTCAGCCGGGCCACCGAGGAACATCCCGGATACCGCCTGGCGGAACTACTGGCGGAACTTGTCCGCCGCGGAACGCTGTGTGGCTGGGCGGGACGACGGGAGACAGCCTGGCAGCGTTTCGCGCCGGACGGCACCTGAGGCCCGCCGGTACCGGGCACCGGGGCGAAACCGAGGCTCCGGCTGTGACAGTGGCACGGTACCGGCGGCAGAAAACCATTCCGGGTGCCCTGCGGGTCCGTGCCGATTTCGAAATTCGTGAGACAATGGTTGCCGAGACCCGGTTGGGTCCGTGTATTAGGTGCTCGTTATGGACCTTGGAAACAGGGAACATTACGGTCGCTCCAGGAGTTCTACTCAGTGGCTCTGCTGGACGTGATCGCATCTGATGTCAAACACGGACTTGACAGGGTCATAGTGGTGTTGCCCGTATGGTGATTCCACAGACCGCCGCTAGAAAGGTTTTCTGTGACCCCGTCTTCCGCGAAGAAGGAACCCGCCGACCAGGCCGTATTGTCTCCCGAGGAGAAGAAGGCGGCGACGAGCGCCAAGCGCGCCGCCACCCGCGCCGCCAACAAGGCTGTCAAAGACGCCGCCTCGGCCGATGGCGACAGCACCGAGTCGGCAGTCGCCAAGCCTGAGCCCAAAAAGCGCGGGCCCAAGCCCGGCGCTAAGGCCGCGGCCCAAGCCGCCGGCAAAGCCGCGAACGGCGACGATGATGAGGACGCCGAGGTAGACCTCGACGACGCCGCGGTCGAGGCCGTTGAGATCGGTGAAGACGGCGAGGAGATCCCGGCCAAGGCAGCAGCCGCTACCGGCTCCGGCTTTGTCTACTCCGACGCCGACGACGACGACGCACCCGTGCAGCAGGTTATGTCTGCCGGCGCCACCGCCGACCCCGTTAAGGACTACCTGAAGCAGATCGGCAAGGTCGCCCTGCTGAACGCCGAGCAGGAAGTCGACCTGGCCCTGCGCATCGAGGCTGGCCTCTTTGCCGAGGAAAAGATCAACGCCGACGACGGAAGCATGGATCCGAAACTCAAGCGCGAGTTCGAATTCGTCATCCACGACGGCAAGCGGGCCAAGAACCACCTGCTGGAGGCAAACCTCCGCCTCGTGGTATCGCTGGCCAAACGCTACACCGGCCGCGGCATGCTGTTTCTGGACCTGATCCAGGAAGGCAACCTGGGCTTGATCCGCGCAGTCGAGAAGTTCGACTACACCAAGGGCTTTAAGTTCTCCACCTACGCCACCTGGTGGATCCGCCAGGCGATTACCCGGGCCATGGCCGACCAGGCCCGCACCATCCGCATCCCGGTGCACATGGTGGAAGTCATCAACAAACTGGCCCGCGTGCAGCGCCAGATGCTGCAGGACCTCGGCCGCGAACCAACTCCGGAAGAGCTGGCCCTGGAACTGGACATGACACCCGAGAAGGTTGTTGAAGTCCAGAAGTACGGCCGCGAGCCGATCTCCCTGCACACACCGCTGGGCGAAGACGGCGATTCGGAATTCGGGGACCTCATCGAGGACTCCGAGGCAGTCGTCCCCGCCGACGCGGTCAGCTTCACCCTCCTGCAGGAACAGCTCCACTCGGTACTGGACACCCTCTCCGAGCGCGAGGCCGGTGTGGTGGCGATGCGCTTTGGCCTCACCGACGGACAGCCGAAGACTTTAGACGAGATCGGAAAGGTCTACGGCGTCACGCGTGAGCGGATCCGACAGATTGAATCCAAGACGATGTCCAAGCTACGGCACCCGTCCCGGTCCCAGGTCCTCCGGGACTACCTGGACTAAGGACAAACGCAGCAACGCGGAGTCGCACCCGGCCCGGCATCCACCAGGATGGGGCCGGACGCGGCTCCGCGTTGATCGTTAAGCTTAGTGGTCGTTGAGCGCGTGGTGGTCTCTGCCGCGACGAACGCTAAGACCAAAATGGCCCCTCCGAATCCGGAGGGGCCATTTCTTGCTGGTCTAGTCGACCGGGTGCTGGTCTAGTCGACGGGGACCGGCGGCTTCTCGTGAAGGCGGCCGGTCTCATCGTGCCAGTCTGAGCTGAGCGGCCGTAGCGTCGGCTCCACGGCGCGGGCGTGGTGGCCGCAGAAAAGCAGCTCACCCCCGGAGGCGCCGAGAACAACCCGGACATATGCCTGTGCTCCGCAACGATCGCACCGGTCAACGGTGCTCAGTGTGCGGTCCGCAACTGCTGTTGTCATGTTCGGCCTCCTTGGTAGATCGGTATACCTATATAACCAGCATTCGCAGCGAATCCATGGCTTGGATGGCACACTTTCGCTGTACGCGTATCACGTCTCGGTAACGCCCGTCGGAGCTTCGGGCTGTTGGGAGTGGCAGCACGCCGGCGGAGGGCACTCCGGCTAGGCTAGCAAGAGCGTCTAACAGCTTTGCCCGTCCGACGGCGACGGTCCCGTCCCTGAAGGAGTCCCCGCCCCGTGGCACCAAGTTCTGACTACACCGCCAGGCATTTGTCCGTGCTGGAGGGCCTGGAAGCGGTTCGAAAGCGCCCCGGCATGTATATCGGTTCGACAGACTCCCGCGGATTGATGCACTGCCTGTGGGAAATCATCGACAACTCCGTCGACGAGGCACTTGCCGGCTTCGGCCACGACATCAAAATCATCCTGCACGCGGACAACTCCGTGGAGATCCACGACGACGGACGCGGCGTGCCGGTGGATATCGAACCGAAGACCGGACTCAGTGGCGTTGAAGTTGTGTTTACCAAGCTGCACGCCGGCGGAAAATTCGGCGGCGGGTCCTACACCGCGTCCGGCGGATTGCACGGCGTCGGCGCGTCAGTGGTAAATGCCCTTTCGTCCCGGCTGGACGTGGAAGTCGACCGCGGCGGCAAGACCTACAAGATGTCCTTCCGCCGGGGTGAGCCGGGCCGCTTTAAAGACAACGGCAGCAGGCTCGATCCGGCGTCCGTCTTCGCGCCATTCCTTGATGGCTCCGTCCTGGACGTTGTGGGCAAAGCCAAGCGCGGCGTCACGGGCACCCGGATCCGCTACTGGGCGGACCGGCAGATCTTCACCCCGGACGCCAAATTCTCCTACGACGAACTTGCGGACCGCGCCCGCCAGACGTCCTTCCTGGTCCCCGGGCTCAAGCTCACCGTCCGGGACGAGCGCAAAGTCCCCGGCACCCCGGGGGAGTCCGGCGCACATGAGGAAGTCTTCCACCACGACGGCGGCCTCTCCGAATTCGTCGAATTCCTCGCCGCGGACCCCGCCGTCACCGACGTCTGGCGGCTGCACGGTGCCGGCAAATTCAAGGAAACGGTCCCGGTCATTGATGAGAAGGGCCATAGTCAGCTCACCGAGGTCGAACGGGACTGCGAAGTCGATGTCGCCCTCCGGTGGGGCATCGGTTACGACAGTACCGTGCGCACTTTCGTCAACATCATCTCCACACCCAAGGGCGGCACCCACCAGTCGGGCTTCGAGCAGGCGCTGCTCAAAACCTTCCGGAAGGCCGTAGAATCCAACGCCCGGAAGCTTAAGGCCGGCAACGACAAGATCGAGAAGGACGACATTTTCGCCGGTCTAACCGCCGTCCTGACGGTCAGGCTGGCAGAGCCGCAGTTCGAGGGCCAGACCAAGGAGATCCTGGGCACCTCCGCCGTGCGCGCGATCGTCGCCAAAGTCGTGGAGCAGGAGATCAACGCCAAGCTCACCTCGTCCCAGCGCAATGACAAGGCCCAGTCAGCGCTGCTGCTGGAAAAAGTCGTCAGCGAGATGAAATCGCGGATCTCCGCGCGGGTGCACAAGGAAACCCAGCGCCGCAAGAACGCCCTGGAAACCTCCTCCATGCCCACCAAGCTGGCGGACTGCCGCACGGACGACGTCGCACGTTCCGAGCTCTTTATCGTGGAAGGCGATTCGGCACTCGGAACCGCCAAGCTGGCCAGGTCCTCCGACTTCCAGGCGCTGCTCCCCATCCGCGGCAAGATCCTCAACGTTCAAAAGGCCTCGGTGGGTGATATGCTCTCCAACGCCGAATGCGCGGCCCTCATCCAGGTGGTCGGTGCAGGCTCCGGCCGCAGCTTCGACATCAGCGCCGCCCGCTATGGCAAGGTCATTCTGATGACCGACGCCGACGTCGACGGTGCGCACATCCGGACCCTCCTGCTGACCCTGTTCTTCCGCTACATGCGCCCGATGATCGATGAGGGCCGCGTGTTCGCCGCCGTCCCGCCGCTGCACCGGGTGGAGGTCATCAACGCCGGCCAGAAGGCGAACGAGATGATCTACACCTACTCCGAAGCCGAGCTGCATTCCCTGCTGGCCCGGCTCGCCAAGGAAGGCAAACGCTACAAGGAGCCGATCCAGCGGTACAAGGGCCTGGGCGAGATGGACGCGGAGCAGTTGGCGGAGACCACTATGGACCCGCGGCACCGCACCCTGCGCAAGGTGGGAATCGAGAACGCCAAGCACGCTGAGGAAACCTTCGACCTGCTGATGGGATCCGACGTCGCGCCCCGTAAGGACTTCATCATTGCCGGCGCTGCGAGCCTGGACCGGGAGCGCATCGACGCCTGACGCCCCTGCCGGCGTACAACAGCCCGGCGGCGGAGCGGCCACGGTCAACCGCGGTG
The DNA here is from genome assembly GCF_029964055.1 of Arthrobacter sp. EM1. Lineage (NCBI taxonomy): Bacteria > Bacillati > Actinomycetota > Actinomycetes > Micrococcales > Micrococcaceae > Arthrobacter > Arthrobacter sp. EM1. The sequence continues at coordinate 1,175,625 of NZ_CP124836.1, forward strand.
GTCAGCCCAGCAGGCCGGGGACAATCAGCAACGCTGTCGGCGCCGTCAGCAGCACCAGGCAGATTGCCAGGACGCCGGCCCGCAGCGGTTGCGGCAGGGGCGGCTGCGGCGCAAGCAACCGGCTGACTCGGGACGCCGTTGCCCGGGCGGAACCGGCGCCTCCGGTGGCACCGGGCTGCCCGGTTTCGACGTCGGAGAGCTCCGGTTCGCTAAAAGCCAACCGGCCGCCTGCGGCGCCGGGTGACCCGCTGGCCACAATCGCGATGGCCTTGATCAGGGTCGCCCTGCTCTCGGTCTTCAGCGCGACGTCGTCGGCAAGCATCTCGATCAGGGAACTGACCGCTTCCTGCGCCAGACGGGTGGTAGGCAGCCAGGGAAGGGCCTGCCGCCAGGCCGCAAAGGCCCAGAGCAGCAGGTGGTGGCGCTGGTCCAGATGGGCGTTCTCGTGGTTCAGGACCGCACGCAACTCCGCCGGCTCCAAAGCCGCCATCAATCCGTCGGAGAGGACGGTGACCGAGCGGGCCCCGCCCGGCAGGCAATACGCAACGGGGGAGTCGACATTGATCACCATGGTCCGCGGACCGTCAACGGAAGGTGAGGCCAGCAACTCCAGCAGTTCGCGGTGCCGGCGCCGCTGGCGCTGGATTTTGTAGTAGGTCAGCAGCAGCGTGAACACAAGGTGCGCCGAGAGCAGGGCCGCTGCCGAGAGCGCAAAAATGTGCCAAAACCCCAACGCCGTTGTCGGCGCGTTGTTGAAGACGATCCGGGCCAGAGCCCTCAGGCCGGCCAATAGATTGTCTCCGACCGGCTCCAGCCCGTAAACCAGCATGGCTCCGATCATCGACAGGCCGCCCGCCAGTGCGATGGTCTGCCAGAGCAGCATGGCCGTGAACGGGGAGCGCGCCGGCCACTGGGCGTGCGAGAGCAGGATAGGCACCGGCCAGGCCAGCACTATCGCAAGGACCGCCAGAAACCATGAGGTCCAGAACATCGGGCGCTAGCTGAGCCCCAGCAGCTTGCGCAGCGTTTCTGCCTCGGTGTCCGTGACCGAACCAATAAACCTGGCGAGCACGGCCTCGCGGTCCGGCGCGGACCCCAGAACCTCGTGCATCAGCTCAGCGGTGTGGTCCTCGCGGCTGGAGACGGCCTGGTAGCGGTGCGGACGGGTGCCGCGTTCCCGCTCGACAAGGCCCTTGCGCTCCAGCCGGGAAAGTACTGTCAGAACCGTCGTAACGGCCAGATCCTTGCCCTCGTGCCCCCTGGCGCCGTTTTCGGCGCGTGTGCTTTGTGCCAGCAGATCCCGCAGGGTGTTTGCTGTGGCAGCCTCGTGGCCCGCCCAGAGCAGGTCCATCACTGCCCGTTCCAGTTCACCGAGACTAGCCATTCCGTACGTCCTTTGTCAGTGCCGCTGCGGCGATCCAGCCTGCAGGGCGTTCCATCAATGCTGTGGTCTTAAATTTACCGTGTTTTGCGGATAGTTTCTACATGAGGTAGAAGACTTCGGCCGGGCGTGTCGCAGGCCGGAGTCGATCAGGGGCCATCCGGCGCAGCCGGGGACACCGCAGGCGCGGCGTTTCCCGTGCTCAGGCTCCATTGCGGCTCGTTCCGTGGCGTGCAACGCTGGGTGCAGCGAGCTGATGATTTGTTCTACACTTTGTAGAAGAAGTTTTCTACATCATGTAGAAGTTGCCCGCTCAGCACAGTTAGGGACTGCCTTGGACGCTTTGGAAATCGCACGCTGGCAATTCGGAATCACCACTGTCTACCACTTTATGATGGTGCCGCTGACGATCGGGCTGGGCCTTGTGGTCGCCGTGATCCAGACGATGTGGCACCGGACCGGCAAACCGGAGTACCTCCGGATGACCAAGTTCTGGGGCAAGCTCTTCCTGATCAACTTCATCATGGGCGTCGCCACCGGCATTGTGCAGGAATTCCAGTTCGGCATGGCGTGGAGTGAGTACAGCCGCTTTGTGGGCGACGTTTTCGGCGCACCGCTGGCCCTCGAAGCCCTGCTGGCGTTTTTTGTGGAATCGACGTTCCTGGGCCTGTGGATCTTTGGCTGGAAGCAACTCAAGCCCGCCGTGCACCTTGCCTGCCTCTGGATCGCCGTGATCGGATCGGTCTTCTCCGCCTATTTCATCATCGTGGCGAACAGTTGGATGCAGCACCCGGTCGGCGTGGAGATGATCAACGGCCGTCCGGTGATGACCGACGCCTGGGCGGTCTTTACCAACAACACCGCCCTGGTTGCTGTCCCGCACACCCTCTTCGGCGCCCTGGCCGTCGCCGGGGCTTTCCTGCTGGGCATCGCCTGGTACCACTTGTGGCGCCGCCGCCACGATGGGATCGACGCCGTCGATGCCGATGGAAGGGTGATTCCCGGCGAGGCCGCCATCCCCGGCCGGGACCGCACCGACCACGCCGTCTGGATCCGTTCATTGCGGATCGGCGCCGTCGTCGCCATGATTTCCTTCGCCGGCACCGCCATCACCGGAGATCTGCAGGGGAAGCTGATGTTCGAGCAGCAGCCCATGAAGATGGCCGCCGCCGAGGCGGCCTGCCACGACGGCACCGGGTTCTCCATCCTCAGCGTCGGAAACGTCGGCTCCAAAAACTGCGATGACGTAGTCGCCGTGATCGAGGTCCCCGGAATCCTGTCCTTCCTCGCCAAGGGGGACTTCACCACCGAGGTCAAGGGCGTAAACAGCCTGCTTGACCAGTACAAGGCCGACTACGGGACCAATTTGCCGGACAACCCGATCTATGGGGACCGCGCCGGCCAGGAGATCCAGTACGTTCCGGTCATGGAGGTTACCTACTGGGGCTTCCGGATGATGATCGGTTTCGGCGGAGCGGCGGCCCTGGCCGCCCTCGCTGCACTGTGGATCACCCGCAAAGGGACAGTGCCCGCCTCCCGCGGCCTGATGCGGCTTGCCGTGTTCGGGATCCTGGCACCATTCGGGGCCAACGCCGCCGGCTGGATCTTCACCGAAATGGGCCGCCAGCCTTTTGTTGTCGCCCCCAACCCGGATCCCAGCGGGATCGACCAGGTCTTTATGTTCACGGCCGCGGCCGTCTCACCGGGCGTCTCTGCCGGTGAGCTCCTGACCTCGCTTGTGGTGCTGACCGCCGTGTACGCGGTGTTGCTGGTGGTGGAAGTCAAGCTGCTGGTCACGTATATCCGGGGCGGGGTGGTCTCGGCCATGCCCGAGCTCGCCCACGTTCCCGATGACCATGACTCGGCGCCGGGCGGCCCGGGCACGCCCGGGGATGCCGACGACGTCCTGGCTTTCGCCTACTAAGCCTTCGCTCCCCAAGAAACGCAGAGGATACTCAGCATGGAACTGCTTCCCACCATCTGGTTCATCGCCATCGCGGTGCTGTGGACGGGCTATCTCTTTCTCGAAGGCTTTGACCTCGGCGTCGGCATGCTGATGAAGGGCTTCGCCCGGAACAATACCGAACGCCGCGTCTTGCTCAACACCGTAGGACCGGTCTGGGACGGCAACGAGGTCTGGCTGCTGACGGCCGGGGGTGCTACCTTCGCGGCCTTCCCGTTCTGGTACGCCTCCTTGTTCTCCGCCCTCTACCTGCCGCTGCTGCTGGTCCTGGTGGCCCTTATCTTCCGCGCCGTGGCCTTTGAATACCGCGGCAAGGTGGACGACCCGCGATGGCGTGCCCGCTGGGACTGGGCCATCTCGCTCGGCTCCCTCGTGGCGGCCTTCGGCGTAGGAGCCGCCCTCGCACTGACCACCACCGGACTCCCGTTGAACGCCAACGGCGACCGTGAAGGCGGCCCCTTCGCGTGGTTCAGTGCCTACGCCGTGCTCGGCGGCCTTGCCGTCGTCGGCTTCTCCCTGCTCCACGGGCTCGCCTTCCTGGCCTTGAAGACCGACGGCGAGATCCGGCACCGCGCCCGCCGGTGGTTCGTCCGGCTGCTGCCCGTGCTGCTGCTTCCGATCGCGGGCTGGGCCGTGAGCCTGCAGCTGCTCAGCGGCGAGATCTGGACCGTGCTGGCCGTCGTTGCCGCAGTGGTGGCAGCAGTCCTGGCCTGGACCTTTGCCCGCAAGGGTGCCGAGGGACGGGCGTTTGTGTCGCTGGGCGCCTTCCTGCTGCTGGGCAGCGCATCAATCTTTGGCGCAGCCTTTCCCGTGGTACTGCCGTCCACGCTGAACCCGGACTTCAACCTGACAATCTCAAATGCCTCCTCCTCGGACTACACCCTGGGGCTGATGACCGTCGTCGCCTGCATCGGGCTGCCGCTGGTGCTCGCCTACCAGGCATGGACGTACTGGGTGTTCCGGCGCCGGGTAAGCGACGCGCACATCCCGGCGGCCCACAGCTTCCTCCCGGCTATCGCAGCCAAAGCACTGGCACCCAAGGACTAGCACCTGATGAGACCGCAGTTCCCCCGGGGGCGCGCCAACCGCACAGCCCTGTACCTGCTGGGCCTGCTCGCGGCCCTGAAGGCCTTGTCCCTCGTGCTGGTCGGCCAGGCGGTGGCATCCATGCTGGCCGGCCTGATGGCCGGCGACCCGGCCTGGAACGCTCAGCTGTACTGGGGGGTTGCCGGGGTGGTGCTGCGCTCCCTGACCGTCTGGGCGCAGGCGGCAGCGTCGCGCCGCGCTGCACTGGGTGTGAAGGAGGAACTGCGTTCGCAGCTGCTGGCGCGTGCGCTGCGCAGCGGCACCCGGTCCGCCGGGCCCGCCGACGGCGGCCTTGCCATTCTCGCGACCAGGGGACTGGATGCCTTGGACAGCTACTACACCCAGTACCTCCCGGCCCTGGTGAACTGCGCTGCGCTCCCGCTGCTGCTGGGAGCCCGCATTCTGTTCGCCGACTGGATCAGTGCCGTTGTGATTGTGCTGACCGTCCCGCTGGTGCCGGTGTTTATGGTCCTGATCGGCCGGTACACCGATGAGCGCGTCCGGGAAGCCCGGTCGGCGCTGTCGCGGCTCTCCGGCCACATGCTGGAACTCGCCAAGGGCCTGCCCGTGCTCGTTGGGCTCGGCCGCGCCACTGCCCAGCGCAAGGCCCTTGAGGACCTCTCGGAGGAGTATCGACGGCGGACCATGGGGACGTTGCGGACCGCCTTCCTGTCCGCGCTCGCGCTGGAGCTCATCGCCACCATCTCTGTGGCCGTCGTCGCGGTCTTTATCGGCGTCCGGCTGGTGCACGGTGACATGGCACTGGAAGCCGGGCTGCTGGCCCTGATCCTCGCCCCTGACTGTTACCTGCCGTTGCGGGAACTGGGCACTGCCCACCACGCCAGTGACGACGGCCGCGCCGCGCTCGCCGAAACCACCGCAGTCCTCGAGGCACCCGAATCCACGCCCCTTCGCCCCGTCCCGCCATCCGCTGCCGCGGTTGCCGGCACGGCAGGCCCGGCCGCCGGCCCCCCTGCCGTGGCAGTGGTCGGGCTGGTCGTCAGCTACCGAGGCAGCCTGGACTCCGCCGTCGGACCGCTCAGCTTCACCGCCGGCGCGGGCCGGATCACCGCCCTCGACGGAGCCAGCGGTGCCGGCAAGAGCACAGTACTCGGCGTCCTGGCCGGCACCATCGGCACCGGCGGAAAAACCACCGTCACCGGTCGGTTAGAAGGATTCACCCCGGCCGACCTGGCCTGGGTACCGCAGCATCCCGTGATGGTTGCACCGACAGTGCTGGACGAGGTGCGGCTCTATCTGGGCGCCGCACCGGACGGAGCCGCGTCCGGCGCCGGCGCGGCCACGGCCCTGCGTTGCCTGCGTGCCTGCGCCGCGGAGCACCTCGCCGCGAAACACCCGGCCGAACTCAGCCCGGGGGAGCTGCGCCGCGTCGCACTGGCGCGCGGCCTGGCCCGAGTGGAAGCGGGCGCTACGGTGCTGCTGCTCGATGAACCTACGGCACACCTGGACCGTGCCTCAGCAACAGCGGTCAGCCGCGCCGTTGCCGGGCTGCGGGGAAAGGTCACCATCGTGTTGGTGGCTCACGACCAGGCGACCCGGGAGCTTGCCGATGAGCTGGTGGCGGTGGCCCCCGGGCGAGCGCCGGCAATCGGTGCAGCGCCGGCAATCGGTGCCGGCAGCTCGGTGGCGGCGGCCGCCGCGGCGGCCGTTTCCCCTGCCGCCGCATCCCGGCCGTCCAATGTGCAGCTGTCCGGAGTGCAGCTGTCCGGGCCCGTGCCTGCGGAGCCGGGAATGGGTGAGGGCCCGGAACACCGGGGCGCGCTTGGAGCGCCGGCCGGCCACGGTTCGACGGCGGCGCGGCTCCGCCGGCTGCTCGCACCGGTCCAGTTCGCGTTCGCCGCGGCCGGTGCTGTCGGCACCCTTGCCGCACTCTTTGCCGTCGCACTCTCCGGGCTCTCCGGCTGGCTGATCATTCGCGCCAGCGAGCAGCCGCCCATCTTGTACCTGCTCACCGCAATCGTGGGTGTACGTTTCTTCGGCATCGGCCGGGCGGCGCTGCGGTACCTTGAACGCCTGCTGTTGCACGATGCTGTCTTTGCTGCCCTGACACGGCTCCGCGGCCGGCTCTGGGAATCGCTGAGCCGGCGCGCCCTCTCGCTGCGCCGGCTGCTGCAGGGCGGCAACGTCCTGGGTACCGTGGTGGACGACGTCGACACGATACGTGAGCTCCTGCCCCGTGTGGTCCTGCCGCCGCTGACGGCCCTGGCCGTCGCTGCCGCCGCCGTTACCGGCATCGCGCTGCTGGTGCCGGCAGCGCTCCCGGCCGTGATTGCCGCCGCCCTGCTAAGCCTGGTGGCAGCCCCGGCGCTGGCCCTGGCCGCGGACCGGATGTCCGCCGGCACCGAACAAAGCCTCCGCTCCGGGGTCCTCCGCCAAGTGGCGGCGGCCCTCGATGCCCGCGCCGAGCTCCACGCCAACGGCGTATGCGCACCGGTGCTCGACGCCATCACCGGCGCCGACGGCGCGGCGACTGCTGCTTCCCAGCGCTCGGCCTGGGCCGAGGGGCTCGGGCAGGGCCTGACCGTGCTGGCTTGCGGAAGCGCAGCCCTCGCCAGCGCGGTGCTGGCGGCTCCCTCGGTCCTCAGCGGTGCCGTCGCAGCCTCCACTGCCGCCGTCGTTGTACTGCTCCAACTCGCGCTGGTGGAGCCCTACGCGGGAATCACAACGGCCGTCCGGCAGTACCCGGCGTTGCGGGCCGTGCTTGAGCGAATCGGCGAAGCGGGCGTCCTCGATGACCACGACGCAAAGACTTCCGGCGGGCTGGTGCCGGTCGGGGCCAGGGCAGGCGGCCGGCCGGGCATCGAACTCCAGGACCTGGCCGCCGCCTGGCCCGGCGGGCTGCCGGTCTTCACTGCGCTCACGGCCACGGCCGAACCCGGCCGCTGGCTGTCTGTGACCGGGGCTTCCGGCTCCGGAAAATCCACCCTGCTTGCCGTGATCCTGGGTTTCCTGCCGGCAGCAGGCGGCCACGTCCTGTTGGGTGGGCGGGCGGCGTGGTGCCCGCAGGAGGCGCATCTGTTCGACTCGACCATCCGCGGCAACCTGCTCCTCGGGCTCCCCGAAGACCGGCGCCGGGGACAGGAAGAGCTGCTGCGCGCTGCCCTGGCTGACGTGGGCCTCGCTCCGCTGATCGGGCGGCTGGAGCACGGATTGGACACACGGATCGGGCCCGGGGGTGCGTTCCTCAGCGGCGGCGAACGGCAGCGGCTGGCCGTTGCCCGCACGCTCCTGACCGGGGCGGATATCATCCTGCTGGACGAACCCACGGCGCACCTTGACGCGGAGTCCGGCCGGCTGATGCTGGCGCAGCTCCGGCGCGGCCTGCGGGACCGCACAGTAGTGCTGGTGACTCACAACCCGGCGGATATTGCCGATGCGGACACCCGCCTGGATCTGGACCACGCGGCCGCCGGCCATGAGCTGCGTTCCGGGGCGCCAACGCCGTCGCTGGCGCGGGGGTAGACCGCAGGTTAACCTGTTGCCATGCACGGACACGCCGATCCCCGAACCAGCCTGGACCACCGCCTACAGTGGCGGGCCGGCCGGCCCGCGGACCTGGATGGCTGGGCCGCGCTGATCGCCCGGACCGCCGGCGTCGAACAGCCGGCCTGGTTCGAACGCCGTGCGGACCTGGAACAGGTCCTCGCCTCGACAATGAATCCTGCTGCCGCAAATACCATCCTCGGCATCGACGGGGAGGGCGTGGCCCGGGCTTACGGCCGGATCACCAAGAACCCGGAAGGCGAGAAGGCGATCGGCTACGGCGCCGTCGATCCCGGATGGCAGGGAACCGGGATCGGCACCGGGTTGCTGGGCTGGATGGAATCCGTGACCCGGCAGCGTTTTGCCGTGGACGCAATGCCGGGAGCCAGGCCCAAGCTGCGGCTCCAGGCGGAAGAGCAGCACACGCACCAGGCGGCGCTGTTCCAGGCCGCCGGCTACCGGATTGTCCGCTACTTTAACGAGATGCACCGCCCGCTAAAGGATGGCGTCCCCGAGGTTGTGCTTGACGCCGCCTTGGAGCTGGTGACCTTTGGCCCCGAGCTGCACGAGCCGGTGCGGCTTGCGCACAATGAAGCATTCCAGGACCACTGGGGCAGCGAGCCCCGGGACCATGAGGCGTGGGGCTTTGTGCTGAACGACCCGCTGGCCCGGCCGGATCTCAGCGCTGTGGTGCTGGAACGGGCCACCGGGAGGGTCGCCGGCTACCAGCTCGCCAGCCATGACGCTGCCATCGCTGGGTCCAGGGGCTACACGGAGGGTTACACGGACCTGCTGGGCGTCCGGCGGGAGTTCCGCGGCCGCGGCGTGGCACAAGCCCTGCTGACCGACGCGATGCGCCGTTTCGCCGCGGCCGGGATGGACCAGGCCTCCCTCGACGTCGACTCGGAGAACCCGACCGGTGCCTTGGCCCTCTATACCAAGATGGGCTATGTGGCCGTCAGCCGCAGCATGGCCTGGGACAAGGAACTGTAGCGGCCCGGACCCGCTGGTAGTTCACCAGCCAGCTGTCGGCGGGTTAGGCATCCACATCGTGGAGATGGTGGATCACGTCGTGCAGGAAGTACTGCGAGAACGTCAGGACGGTGAACTCCGAGCCGTTGCTCCGGGTGCCCTTGCGGTCCCATTGGTCCTCCGGGACCCGGCCGAAGGACGCCGCGATCTGCTCGCCCTCAGCGGTAAGTTCCGCGCTGACCTTGGCCGGATCGGCGCTGGCATAGTCCTTCTCGACGGCGGTGAGGTCCTGGTCCCAATCTGCGAACCGGGCGTCCTCGCCGCTGACCATCAGATCCAGCCGGTAATCGAACAGGCTGAAGACGTCCCGGACATGGCAGGCGTACTCCAGCACCGACCAAGTGTTTACGTCCGGGCGTTCCGCCGCCTCCGGGCGACGCAGTGCCGCCCGCCAGCGGGGAAGCATGCTTGCCAGCTGCCCCGGCACCGTCGCCGGGGTGCTTGCTGTGACGTCGAAACCGCATTCCGGACAAGGCTGCGACAGCACCCAGGTCCAGTCCTTGTTGTCCGCGATGATAGGCATGGGAGCAGTCTAAGCGTATTGTCCCGCCGCGGCATGCGCCGTTGCCGGCTTAGGAATCCGCACCGGGTTCCGGCTGCCAGGACATACTCGGACCGATCGCGTCGATTGCCTGCGAGAGCGGAATGCCGGACCCGTCGCGGCGGCCGTGTTCACCGGGAAGGGAACGCGCCACACCGGCCAGCGAAGAGGCCTTTGCCGGGCCGTGGCCTGCCCACGCGAGGAGCAGGGTGTCCTCACCCTTGAGGAAACGGTGTGCCCGGACCCCGGCGGTGGCGCGGCCCTTGGCAGGGTATTCGGCCAGCGCCGTGACCTTGGCGGCACCAGGGGCCGTGCCCGGCAGGGCCCCCTCCGTGCCCGCGATGGTCACGACAACTGCGGCGCTGTCGTCCGGGCTCGCGGCGCCGAAGAACATCACCCGGTCCCCGGCGGCCAGCTTGATCCCTGCCATGCCGCCGGCGGTCCTGCCTTGCGGACGGACAGCGGAGGCGGCGAAGCGCAGCAGCTGGGACTGCCGGGTCACAAAAACGAGGTCGACGTCGTCGGACCCGGCGGGAGCCACCCCCACCACGGTGTCCTTGTCCTTGAGCGCGATGGCTTCCCAGTCCTCGCGGTTCAGCGGGTAGTCGGGCTGGACACGTTTCACGACGCCCTGGGCAGTGCCGATGGCGAGCACCTCATCCAGCGGCGCGAACGCCACAAGCGACTCGCCCTTGAGCAGGGTGATGAAGTCCTTGGCCGGGACGCCGCCGGCCATGTTCGGTGTACCGGAAGTCGGCGGCAATACCGGCATGTCCATCACCTGGAGCCGAAGCATACGGCCCTGGGAGGTGACGGCGGCGATCTCGCCGCGCGCCGAGGACTTCACCACCGAGGCGAACACATCGTGCCTGGTCCGCGGACCCGATTCGGCGAGGCTGTCCCGGTTGGTGGTCCGCGCAATTTGCCCGGACACCGTCAGGATCGCCCAGCAGGGGTCATCCGGGATTTCGAGGGCCAGCGGCGCAGCCTTGCCCCGGGTACCCGTCGCGGCGGCCAGCGCGGCGACAGTGGGGGAGACGGCCTCGGATTCCAGCAGCACGGTGCGGCGGGGTGTTCCATATTTTTCCGCGATCTCTGCCAGCTCGGCGGACACCAAGCCGCGGAGCCGCTCGCTGGAGCCGAGGATGGCCTCGAGCTCGGCAATCTCGCGGCGCAACTCGTCCTGTTCCTTCTCCAACTCGATTCGGGAGTACTTGGTCAGCTGCCGGAGCCGGAGTTCCAGGATGTAGTTGGCCTGGATCTCCGAGAGATCGTAGATGGACATCAGCCGGGTCCGGGCCGCGGCCGCCTCGTCCGAGGACCGGATGATCTGGATGACCTCGTCTATGTCCACGATGGCGATCAGGAGGCCCTCGACCAGGTGCAGGCGGTCCTTCTTCTTGCCGAGCCGGTAAGCGGTTCGCCGGCGCACCACGATGATGCGGTGTTCCACGTAGACGGAGAGCAACTGCAGCAGGCCCAGGGTCTGCGGCTGGCCGTCGACGAGTGTGACGTTGTTGATGCCGAAGGAATCCTCCATCGGCGAGTAGCGGTAGAGCTGTTGGAGCACGGCAGCGGGGTTAAAGCCGTTCTTCAGTTCGATCACGAGGCGCAGGCCGTGCTTGCGGTCCGTGAGGTCCACGATGTCGCTGATACCGGTCAGCTTCTTGCCGTTAACGGCGTCCTTGATCTTCTCGATCACCTTTTCCGGTCCCACCATGTACGGCAGTTCAGTGACCACCAGACCGGTGCGGCGGGCCGAGAGCTGCTCGACCTCCACCTTGGCGCGGGTCTTGAAGGAGCCGCGGCCGGTCGCGTACGCGTCGCGGATGCCGTCCAGGCCCACGATCCGTCCGCCGGTGGGCAGGTCAGGGCCGGGGACGAACTTCATGATGTCCTCGAGCGTGGCCTCCGGGTACTCGATCAGGTGCCGCGCGGCGGCAATCACTTCGACCAGGTTGTGCGGGGCCATGTTCGTGGCCATCCCGACGGCGATGCCCGTGGCGCCGTTGACCAGCAGATTCGGGAACGCCGCCGGCAGCACGTCCGGCTGGGTCAGCTGGTTGTCGTAGTTGGGGACGAAGTCCACCACGTCCTCGTCGAGGTGGTCGGTCAGCGTTAATGCCGCCGCCGCGAGCCGGGCCTCGGTGTACCGGGGTGCGGCGGGTCCGTCGTCGAGCGAGCCGAAGTTGCCGTGGCCGTCGATAAGCGGCAGCCGCAGCGAGAAGTCCTGCGCCATGCGCACCATCGCGTCGTAAATGGCGGTGTCACCGTGGGGGTGAAGCTTACCCATCACCTCGCCCACCACGCGGGCGCTCTTGACGTGGCCGCGGTCCGGCCGGAGGCCCATTTCGCTCATCATGTACAGGATGCGCCGCTGCACAGGTTTCAGCCCGTCGCGGGCATCCGGAAGGGCCCGCGAGTAAATCACCGAATAGGCGTACTCGAGGAACGATCCTTCCATCTCCGAGGTGACATCGATGTCGACGATGTTCTCGACGAAATCCTGGCTGCTTTCCCCTGCCGGGGACGGGCTTTGGCGGCGGGCCATGAGGCTGGTGGGTCCTTCTGCGGGGTGCTGAGCGTGCGCTGCGTAACTTTATGACTAGGCTAAGCCTATGGTGGATCAGCCCGCGGAAGGCGTATATCCGGAATATTGGGAAGCCGATGTTGTCCTGCGTGACGGCGGGACGGCCCATCTGCGCCCGATCCACCCGTCCGACTCGGACGCTGTCCAGGCTTTCCACGTGGGACAGTCGCAGAAGTCCATCTACATGCGGTTCTTTGCCTTTAAGTCCAAGCTGTCCGCCAAGGAACTCAAACGGTTCACCGAAGTGGACTACAAGGACCGCGTGGCCCTGGTCATCACAGTAGGCGGGGAAATCATGGGCATCGGCCGCTATGACCGGCTCGATGACCCCGCCGACGCCGAGGTGGCCTTTAACATCGCCGACGCGCACCAGGGCCGCGGCATCGGGTCCATTCTGCTTGAACACCTCGCCGCCGCCGCCCGCGAAAACGGGATCCGGAAATTCAGCGCCGAGGTCCTCCCGGAAAACCGCAAGATGCTGATGGTCTTCTCAGATGCCGGCTACGACGTCAAACGCCATTTCGACGACGGTGTGGTCAGCCTCGAATTCAATATCGACCCCACCGACAAGTCGCGCGCCGTGATGGAGTCACGGGAACACCGCGCCGAGGCCCGCAGCATCCAGGAACTGCTTGCGCCGTCCTCTGTCGCCGTGATCGGGGCCAGCCGCAAATGGGGCACCGTGGGCTACCAGTTGCTGGAGCACATCATCGAGGGCGGCTTCACCGGCCCGGTCTATGCCATCAACCCGGAAGCCTTTGAGCTGGCCGGCATGCTCTCCTTTGCCCGGCTCGCCGAAGTGCCGGGCCCGGTTAAGTTGGCCATCATCGCAGTCCCCTATGCCGAGGTCCCCAAAATCGTGGCGGAGTGCGGCGCCGCCGGGGTCAAGGGAATTGTGGTGGCTACCTCCGGCTATGCCGACGACGGCGAACGCGGCCTGGCCCGGCAGCGCGAACTCGTCCGGCAGGCCCGTGCCAACGGCATGCGGGTAATCGGGCCGGCCTCGCTGGGCATTGTGAACACCAACCCTGCTGTATCACTGAACGCCTCGATGGCGCCCACGCTGGCCGGCCGCGGCGGCCTGGGCCTGTTCAGCCAGTCAGCGGCGATCGGTGTCTCGCTCTACGCCGCCTCCAGCCGGCGCCGCGTCGGGATCTCCACGTTCCTCTCGGCCGGGAACCGGGCCGACGTCTCCGGCAACGACATGATGCAGTTCTGGGAGGACGACGCCGACACCACCGCCGTTGGGCTCTATCTGGAATCGATCGGCAACCCGCGCAAATTTTCTCGCCTGGCCCGGCGCCTGGCCAGGACCAAGCCGGTCATCGTGGCCAAATCCGACGCGACGGGCCTGGGCCTGCCTCCCGGCCACGCGGTCCGCACCACCCTGGCCCCGCCCGAGGCACTTGACGCGATGATGCGCCAGGCCGGGGTGATCCGCGTTGAGACGATCGAGCAACTTATGGACGTCGCGCAGATCGTCTCGAGCCAGCCGCTGCCGAAGGGGCCGGGTATCGCCGTCTTCAGCAATTCGCGGGCCCTTGGCAAGGTCGTTGCTGACAGTGCCGCGGCCCAGGGCCTCGGTGTGGAGCGGATCGTTACCGACGTCGACCTCGACGCCGGGATGTCCGTGGCGCTGCCCGCGCTGCGGCACAGCCTGCAGGAGATCCTCACGGCGGACACCGTCCACACCGTGATGGTCGCCCTGCTCCCGGCCCACGGCCTGACCGTCGAGAAGATCGCCGAAGTGCTGGCCGAATGTTCGGTGGCGGCGGGCAAACCCGTGGTCGCGGCGTTCAGCGGGCTCCTTGACCCCTCGATCTACGTTGAAGGGATGGTCGGAGCCGACGCGGGTCCGGCGGCGGTTCCCTGCTTCTCCAACCCCGGGACGGCAGTGGCGGCGCTTAGTGCCGTGGTCCGTTACGCCCAGTGGCTCGACCGGGACCAGGGATTGTTCACGGAGCCGGAGGGCTGCGACCCCGAAGGCACCCACGAGGAGCTCGAACGCCTGCTGGACGGGGTGGGCGGTGAGCAACTGCTCCGGCTGGACCCGGACACGGCCGCCAGCCTGCTGGCCCGCTACGGTATCCGGGTGGTGCCGTCGGTCGGCTTCGACACCGTCGAACAGGCCCTCGCGGCCGCGGACCGGCTTGGCTGGCCGGTGGCCCTGAAAACAACCGACCCTGCGCTGCGGCACCGGCTGGACCTGGGCGGGGTGCGCCTGGACATCCAGGATGCGGACTCGCTGCGCCGCAACGTACTGGAGATGCGCAAGTCGCTGGAACGCTACGGCTCGCCGTCGCTGGAGGTGCAGACCATGGCGCCGGTAGGCCAGGCGTGCACCTTCCGCGCCATCGAGGACCCGCTGCTGGGCCCCGTGGTTTCCTTTGGCCTGGCCGGCGATGCGGTCAACCTGCTGGACGACTGGGCCCACCGGGTGCCTCCGCTCTCCGGCTCCGACCTGCATGATTTCATCCGGTCCCCCCGTGCCTCGCGCAAGCTCTTCGGCTACCAGGGATTGCCGGCCGTGGATGCGCGGTCCCTGGAGGACCTCGCGGCGCGGCTGACCAAGCTCAAGGACAACCACCCGGAAATCGCCTTGGTGGACTTCAACCCCGTGCTCGCCGGGCCGGACGGCGCGGCCATCCTCGCTGCCGACGTCCGGATCGCGAATGCTGCCCAGCGCACCGACAGCGCCCGGCGGGCCATGCGCAGCTGACGGCCCGGGAGCCGGTGCGGGGGAGTGCCGGCGCCACGGCGGCGGCGGCGCCCGGCCGGCAACGGGTTAGCATGTCCCCAGCCGATCTGTGAAAATGGGGACCATGAGCTTTCAGTCTCCGACACCCAAGCCCCAGGCGGCAGTATCCGGACGTCCGGGCGCGCACCATCAAGGCCTGCATGATCACAGCGCGCAGGGTCAAAGCCTGGAAGGGGCACTGCAGCAGGCCGGTTTCTACCCCCGGCTGGTGGCCGACGTCGTCGCCGATGCACTTGACGGCCGTGACTGCGTGGCCCACCTGGTGCACCTGGAGACGCACTTCGACCGCGCCGAAGTGCGGCGCCACATTTCCGTGCTGGTCCTGACCGAGGACATGCTCGTCATCACCCATGTGGATGACCAGCAGCTGGACGAGGCCGGGGAACAGATCGTGGCCCAGGTCTCCACCGAATCCGTTCCGGTGACACAGATCCGTTCCGTGCTGCTCAGTTATGTGTACGCCCAGCCCCAGGACTACAAACCGTCGGATCCCGTGCGGGAGTTGACCCTGTCCATCGCCTGGTCCGGCGGCCAGCGCCTCGACATGGGACCGGCGAGCTGCGGCGACCCGCAGTGCGAGTCCGACCATGGCTACAGCGGCACCATCGCCCAGGAAGACATTGTCCTCCGGATCAGCGCCGAGGCCGACGGCCTGCAGGCTGTCCAGGACGCCAAGCTGTTCGCCCGTGCCCTTCGCGCCGTGAATACCGGGTCCACGGCCCCGGTCCCGCACACCGGTTCGGGACTTCCGCCGCGCCCGCGTATGGGCGTGTTCGGCAGCCGCACCAGCCGCGGCCACCAGCGCTGAGATGGCACCGGCCGGCACCCCCCAACCCCTGTCCTCCGCCGCGGCCCTTGCGCAGAACCTGCCCGCGGCCCCGGCGTTCGGTGAGCGTTCCATCGCCGAAGTGCTCACAAGTGCCGCCGCCAGCCTGGGCGTGCCGGGTTTCGAGAACCGGCTCAAGTTGCCGGCTGCGCAGCGTGTTTGCGTTGTTCTCGCCGACGGGCTGGGCCGAAACCTGCTGAAGCAGAAGTCGGCGCACACACCGTTCCTGCGCTCCGTCATGCAGTCCGGGCAAGGCGAGGTGCCGGTCTGGCTGGACTCCGCATTTCCGTCCACCACCGCGGCGTCGCTGGCCAGCTTCGGCACCGGCCTGGCCGCCGGGCAGCACGGCATGGTGGGCTACGACGTGCTGGACCCGGATCAGGACCGGGTGGTCAATATGCTTGGCGGCTGGGACGCCGGCGTCGACCCGCAGCGGTGGCAGCCGTTCCCGACGGTGTTCGAGCAGTCCGCGGACCATGTGGACGTCACCACAGTCAGCCTCCCGAAGTTCAGTGACTCGGCCATGACCCGCGCTGCCTTGCGTGGCGGCCGCTACGTCACTGCCACCACCGCGCAGGCCAGGACCGCTGCCGCCGCCGAGGCGATGGCCGGATCGGGACGGTCCCTGATGTACTTCTACGTCAACGAACTGGACAAGGCCGGGCACCGCTACGGCTGCCAGTCAGCGCAGTGGGAGCACCAGCTGGAGGAACTCGATGCCACCGTCAAACGGCTGAGCGCCACCCTGCCGGCAGGCACCACCATTGTGCTCACGGCGGACCACGGCATGCTTGACGTGCCGCAGTCGCAGCGAATCGATTATTCCGCCGACCCCGAACTTGTGGCCGGTGTCCGGCACACGGCGGGGGAGCCGCGGATGGTCCACCTGTACCTGGACGACCAGGTGGGCGACGCCGGCCGGTTGCGGCTGGTTGAGGCCTGGCGGGCACGCTTCGGAGAGCGGATCTGGGCGTTTACCCGGGCGGAAGGCATCGCCGCGGGACTCTTTGGTGAGGTCCGGGCCGAGGTTGTTCCGCGGATCGGGGACGTGATGATCGCGGCCAGGGACGCCGTGGCCTTTTATGACACCCGGCGGGTCCGGCCAACGGCCCTTGAGGTGGTGGGCCAGCACGGTTCGCTGACAAAAGCCGAACGTGAAGTCCCGCTGCTGTGTTTCCAGGCGGACGGACGAAGGGCCCACCGCGGCTGACTGCGCGGCCAGGGCCCCGCGCCGGGGGCACCGGATCTTCCGGAGAAGGCCTAGTCCCCGCGGGCACCGAAGACGATGTCATCCCAGCTCGGGATGCTGGAGCGTTTTGGCTTTGCCGGCTGGCGCTCCGGTTGCTCGGCGTCGCGGTCATCGCGGGCCGCCGCTGCGGGTTCCCGTTGCTGGCGCCGGGACGTTCCGCCGCCGAGGAGCTCATCGAGCCCCGGGCTGGAAACGGGCCCCTGCTTGCCGACCGGACGCAGCTGTGACGCCGCGATCGTGATCTCGCGCGTTTCGGTGCTGACGCCGTCGTGCAGCCGCAGGGCGTCATCCGGTGCGTCCTGGTGCCGGGGCGCCAAGGTGAGCCTGGACATGATCGAGGGCCGGCCGTCGCGGCGTCGTTCCCAGGGATTCGCGGCAGGAACCGGCTGTTCGGTGTCTTCCGGTTCCGGAGTGTTGCCCCCGGTCCCGGCGGGTTCCGGTTCGGCGGAGACCTCGGCAGGGACTTCGGAGGGCCGCGGGTGGGCGGCGGGGACCCCGTTCGTCAGCAGCGTGGCCAGGGCGTCGTCGGCGTCCTCGTCCACACCGAGGCGCTGGCCGCGGCGGGAGCGCAGCATGTCAAGCAGTCCGTCGGACTCTTGCTCCTGCTGCAATTGGAGCTGCTGGACGACCTGGAGCTGTGCGGTGGCGGTCCGCGCGGCGGCATCGGCGTCGGTTTCAAAATCGAAGGGCCGGTCGGAGACGGCAGCGAGCCGACGGGCCGGGACCGGACCGTCGAGGGGCTCAAGTTCACTGAGCTGCTGCGCCCAGCGGTTCGCGTTCTGCAGGGACTTCCGGGCCGGGCTGAAGGTCCACATGGCAGGGGGTTCCTCGCCGATGCCAGCGGGTCCGCCGGCCTTCGCCTCAAACCGGGCCACCACGTTCCAGCTGCCGTCGGGGCGCCGCCATGAGTCCCACTCCACAGTGGAGGCATCGATGCCGTGCGCGCTAAGCCGGTGGGCCACCATGTCGCCAAGCAGTGCCGGCTGGTCGCCAAACACGGAGCGGTACACGTCATGGCCTGGGGCCGGGGCAGCGACTTCCACCTTTTGGGCCTGCGCAGCCACGTGCTCGCGCTCGGCCAGGACCGGGCCCTCGTAGCGCTGCACTTTCGCGAGCGGAATGCCGGAGAGCTCAGCCACCTCGGCCGCCGTCGAGCCGCTGCGGATCCGCGCCTGGATATCGCGCGGAGACATGGCAATGGGCGCAGCGCCGGAGGCGGCCTTAGCCGCGGTCCTGCTGGCCGCCACACGAAGCGCCTCATCGATCGGCAGCTGGAACATCTCGCCGCCGGTGCCGCTCAACAGGAGATGCTCCCCGTCGTCGTGGACGCCTACAAGCCGTAGATCCTGCATACAAATCCTCCACCCTGGCATTACTAACAATCGAAACTCTGCCATCGATGCGGGCGAATTCCGGTGAGGACGGAGGGCGCGCCGCAATTTTCCGCTACTTTCCAGGGCTTTTCGGTCCGCAGCCGGCCCCGTTCGCTCCCTTAATGCCGGGACTGTGCGGGCTAGGAGGCCAGGGCGGCGAGGAGTTGGTCCGGGTGCCGCGTGGAGGCCAGCCAGTACGGGGTCCGGTCGGAGGGGTCGGTGATCTCGACCCGGACCACTGGATCGATCCATCCACGGATGCACAGGAACGCCAGGCCGTTTAGGCGGGTGCCGCGTTCTGCCGTCGCTTCCTTGCCCTGGAACGCGGATGCGCTGCCAACAAAGCCGCGCTCGATCGTGGCCCGGCCGACGCGCAAGGTGGCGGCCGTGACCGTAATGGAAGGGGTCGACAGGACCAGCAACACCGAGATGATGGTAAAGAGGACCACCGCAGCGGTGATCCCTGCGAACATGCTGATCGGGGCGAATACCAGAATCCCGGCGCCCGACAGTCCCGCGGCCACCAGCCAGATCCAAGCGTTCGGCCAGAGTTTCTCGTTGTACACAACTGTGGCGTCGCTGGGGGTGCTTATGGGGGCAGGCGTGGCTGCGCTGGATTCGGGCATAAGGCCAGCTTTCCACTTTTCCCGGGCTATTTCACCTTGGCGGCGGCAGCAGGTCCTGTATCCCGGCCGGCCGGACGCCGCGTGGCCGATCGTCGCCGCTGGCGTTAGAGTGAGGAACTGTGACTGAAGAAACGACTGCCGTGGACGCCACCGACGCAACGCCCGAAGATTTGCCGGAAACGCAGCCTGCGCCCGAATACGGAACCACCACCCTTACGGTCCAGCTGAAGATGCTCGACGACGGATTGGAACCGCCGTCGTATGCGCACCCCGGCGACGCCGGTGCGGATCTGCGGACCCGCGAGGACGTAGTGCTGGAACCGGGGGAGCGCAAACTGGTCCCTACCGGGGTTGCCATTGCCCTCCCCGACGGCTTTGTTGCCTTGATCCACCCGCGGTCCGGGCTGGCGACCAAACACGGGCTGACAGTAGTTAACGCCCCAGGAACCGTCGACGCCGGCTACCGCGGAGAAATCGCGGTGACGCTGCTCAATACCGACCGGCACCAGGCGATCGAACTCTCGCGCGGCGATAGAATTGCACAAATGGTAATTCAACGAGTGGAGTACGCCCGCTTCCTGCCGGTCCAGGAACTTAGTGGCTCGGTCCGCGGCGGCGCAGGCTTCGGGTCTACCGGAGGTTTTGGCGCGCCGGTCTAAGCAAAGGCCTGCCGGGCCCGAACGGATGCCGCGAACTGGTCAGCAGGACCCGTTTGCAGGACGTACCAGCCGGCTTTTTTTGCTGCATCAGCCAGCCTATAAAAGCCGGAGCCCCGCACGCGCAGTGTGGCGCGGCGGCACAGGATCACAATTAAGGAGACGACCCCATGGTTTTTGGGCGTGGCAAGAAAGCCAAGCAGGAACAGGCGACGGAACCCGGGGAGTCCCCGAGGGCAGTTGCTGAAGCGTCCGCCGATGACTCGACCGGGACTGCAGCCGCCGCACCGCTTCGCGGCGGCACGGGTCCCTTCGACGTCTCGGAGATCGAGGACCAGGACGGCTACGTGGACCTCGGCGCCCTCCTGATTGCACCGGCGGAAGGCCTGCAACTCCGGCTTGAGGTCGAAGAGGCCACGCAGCGCGTTGTCGCCGTCACCATGGACCTGAACGGCTCAAGCCTTCAGCTCCAGGCGTTCGCCGCTCCGCGTTCCGAAGGCCTGTGGGAGGAAATCCGTGAGCAGATCGGTCAGTCCGTCGGCAGCCAGGGTGGCCAGGTCGAGGAGGTCCAGGGCGGCTTCGGCGCCGAACTCCTCGCCAAGCTTCCCGCTGGTGGTGCCGACGGCAGCCACGGCTACCGGGTGGCCCGCTTTATCGGCGTCGACGGCCCGCGCTGGTTCCTCCGCGGCGTGTTCGGCGGGGAGGCTGCTGTAGACCGCGACGCGGCCGCCGGACTCGAGGAACTGTTCCGGCAGCTCGTGGTGGTGCGCGGCGAGAGCCCGATGCCCCCGCGTGACCTCCTGCAGCTGCACTTGCCCAAGGAGAACGCCGTGCCCGCTCCACAGTCCGCCCCGGACATCGAGCGCCCCGAACGCGGACCGGAGACCACCCAGATTGGCTGATGCTGCCCGCCAGGACCCGGCTGCGTCGGTCTCCGTCCGGGAACTGCCGGACCGCGGCCGCGTGCTATGCCATGGCTTCATCGAATCGGTCACCTACGCACCGGCGAGCCAGGTCGCTGCCTTTACCGCGATCGTCGTCGACCACAACGTGCCGCCGGTCAAAAAACGCTCCGTCCCCGTGGCATCCGGCGCCGCAGCCGCCACGCCGGCCTCCGGCCTATGGCGCCAGCGGTCCGCCGTTCCCAAGGACCGGCTCCGGGTGGTCTGGCTGGGCCGCCGCCGTATACCCGGTGTCGATGCCGGCACCGAACTGCGCCTGCAGGGCATGGTCACAGTCCGGGACGGACTGCCGACCATGTTCAATCCCCGCTACGAAATACTCTCCCCGCAGGAGGAGCAATGACGGTTCCCGAAAATCCCGGCGCGGCAGGGCGGGAACCCGCTGAGCCGCTGCCAACAGCAGTTCAGCCAACAGCAGTTCAGCCAACGGCGGCGCAGCTCGCCGAAGGTTACGCCGCCAAGGCCGGTCTGCACCGGTCCGGCAACGGCAACATCGACGTGCTCAAGAGCGCGGGCGGCATTCAGGGCATTGCCGAGAGCATCCTCCCCGGCCTGGTCTTCCTGGTCGCTTTCACCATCGCGCGCGAGCTGCCCCTGGCGCTGGTCTCCGCGCTGGCCGTGGCGGCGGCGTTTACCGTCGCCCGACTCATCCAGCGCAAGCCGCTGACGCAGGCGCTGGCGGGAATTGCCGGCGTCGGGCTGTCCGCGTGGCTGGCCAACACCACGGGCAAGGCCGAGGACTTCTACGTCCCCGGATTCTTCACCAACGCCGCCTACATCGTGGTGATGGCGATCTCGATCGCCGTTCGCTGGCCGTTTGCGGGGCTGCTCTTCGGCTTCATCCGGAACGAAGGACTGGACTGGCGGAAGCAGCCAGCCCGGGTCAGGGCCTACCGGATCGGCACCTGGGTGATCATCGGGGTCCTGGCCCTTCGCCTGCTGGTCCAGCTTCCGCTGTACTTTATGGGCGAGGCGGGCTTCGCGGCCCTCGCCACAACGCGGTTGCTGATGGGAGCACCGCTGTACATCCTGGGCATCTGGGTTGCCTGGCTGCTGACCCGGCCCGCCCCAGCCGCAACCCCCAACTGAACCGGCCGGCAACCGGGGGTTGCCGGCAACAGCCGGTTAGCCGTCGAAGCCGTCGAAGCCGTCGAAGACTTCGTGGGCGTGCGAGTCTTCGCCCTGCGGTTCCGCCGGCAGCTCGCCCTGGGACTCCGGCGAGAGCAGGGCACGCAGCTCGTCCTCTGCTGCGATTGTCGTGACGAAAAACAGCTCGTCCCCGCCGTCAATCACGTCATCCCGGCTCGGCGTGATTGGTGCCTGATCCCGCAGGATTGCCACAAGGGTCGAATCCTCGGGCCATTCGATGCCGCCCACGGTCAGTCCGACGACGTGTGAATCGTGCGGGACCGTGAACTCGACCAGCGATGACACCCCGGTCTGCAGGGTCAGCAGCCGGACGAGGTCGCCGATCTCCACGGCCTCCTCGACCAGGGCAGTCATCAGCTGCGGGGTGTTCACCGCAACGTCGACGCCCCAGGAATCGTCGAACATCCAGTCATTCTTGGGGTTGTTGACCCGGCCTACCGTGCGTCCGACGCCGAACTCGGTCTTCGCCAGCAGCGAGACCACCAGGTTGACCTTGTCGTCACCGGTAGCTGAGACCACGACGTCGGCGTCTTCCAGTTTCGCGTCCTGGAGGGTGCTCAGTTCGCAGGCATCGCCAACCAGCCAGTGGGCGCCCCGCAGTCCGCTTCGCCCGATTACCTCGGGCTTGAGGTCGATCAGCAGGATCTCGTGTTTGTGGGCCAGCAGTTCGCGCGCGATCGAGGAACCGACGCTTCCCGCCCCGACAATAACGACTTTCACTTAGGACTCCTTGGCGGGGGGCTGGGCAAGAACATGGCCGACTTCGCTGCTGCGGTCCACGCCCAGCATGGCGTGCACGGTGTCGCCATCCTGGTACAGGGTTCCGGCCGCGGGCAGCATCCCCTCACCGAACCGTGTCAGGTACGCGACGCGGATCCCGGCGGCCTTCTCGATCGAGGTGACCGGGTGGCCGATCCACGCGGTGTTCAGGTCCACTTCGGCGAGCACAAGGCGGCCCGAGGGGTCGCGATAGTCGCCGGCCAGGTGCTGTTCGGGCAGGATCCGCCGGAGCACCTGGTCCGCGCTCCAGCGCACTGCGGCGACCGTGGGGATGCCGAGCCGCTGGTAGATCTCAGCCCGGCCCGGGTCGTAAATCCTGGCGACCACGTGCGGGACGTGGAAGGTTTCGCGTGCCACACGGGTGGCCAGGATATTTGAATTGTCGCCGCTGGAGACAGCCGCGAAGGCATAGGCCTCCGCAACGCCGGCCTGCTTGAGGGTCTCGCGGTCAAAGCCGACGCCGGTGACCTTGCGGCCGGTGAAGCCCGTTCGGAGCCGACGGAAGGCGCGGTCGTCCTGGTCGATGATGGCCACGGAGTGGCCCGCATCCTCGAGCGTGTGCGCGAGGGTTGCCCCCACGCGGCCGCAACCCATAATCACGAAGTGCGCCAACCGTGCCTCCTCAAGCTTTGTGACTGCTACTGCGGAAAACTCTACCGGCCACGGCGCCACCTGGAGCCAGCCCCGCCGCTGCCGCGCCCCGGCGACCTGGAGCCGCCGCCGCGCGGCGCCCGGTCGCCGTCATGACATCGGGTCCGAATGCGACTAGCTTTGTGGAGTGCCGACAATATTCAATGCCGTGAAGCGGGTGCTGGTAGGCAAGCCCTTCCGGAACGACAGCCTGGCCCACACCCTGCTGCCGAAGCGGATCGCGCTTCCCATCTTCGCCTCCGACGCGCTGTCCTCAGTGGCCTACGCGCCCGACGAAATCCTCCTGACCCTGGCCTTGGCCGGCGTCAGCGCCGTGGCGTTCTCGCCCTGGGTGGGGCTGGCCGTCATGGTGGTGCTGCTGACTGTTGTCGCCTCCTACCGGCAAAACGTCCATGCCTACCCCTCCGGCGGCGGCGACTACGAGATCGCAAACGAGAACCTGGGCAAATATGCCGGGCTCACCGTCGCCTCCGCGCTGCTGGTCGACTACGTGCTGACCGTTGCGGTGTCGATGTCCTCGGCCGCGACGTACCTGACCTCCGCGGTGCCCGCACTGCACGGCCAGCAGGCCGCCATCGCGGTGATCGGCGTCGTGATCCTGGCCCTCGTTAACCTGCGAGGCATCAAGGAAGCCGGCAGCGTCTTCGCCGTCCCCACCTACATCTTTATGGCCTCCATCCTGGGTATGACGGCCATCGGCATCTTCCAGGCGGCCACCGGCCAACTGGGCGAAGCGCCCTCGGCAGCCTTCACGATCGTGCCTGCGGCGGGCTTCGACGAGGGAATGGTCGGCCTCGCCGGCGCCTTCCTGCTGCTCCGGGCCTTCTCTTCCGGCGCAGCGGCGCTGACCGGGATTGAAGCCATCAGCAACGGTGTGCCGAATTTCCAGAAGCCCAAGTCCAAGAATGCGGCCACCACCCTGCTGCTGCTCGGCGTGATCGCGGCGTCCATGCTGGCCGGGATCATCTACCTGGCCAACGCCACGAAGGTGCACATTGTGCTGGACCCTGCCACCGAGTTCCTGCTCGATGGCAAGCCGCTGGCGGAGGGCTATATCCAGAGTCCGGCGATCAGCCAGATTGCGCAGACCATTTTTGGAGCCGGCTCCATCCCCTTCTTCATTGTGGTCGCCGCCACCGGCGTGATCCTCGTCTTCGCCTCCAACACGGCGTTCAACGGCTTCCCGGTGCTTGGCTCGATCCTGGCCCAGGACGGTTACCTGCCTCGGCAGCTGCGCACCCGCGGGGACCGGCTCGCCTTCAGCAATGGCGTCCTGGCGCTGGCAGCCGGCGCGTTGGTGCTGATCATCGCCTTCAACGCCGACGTCACCAAGCTCATCCAGCTCTACATTGTGGGTGTTTTCATCTCCTTCACGATCAGCCAGCTCGGCATGATCCGGCACTGGGGCCGGGAACTGAAGCTCGCGAAGGACCCCGCCGTCAAGCTGCGTATGCTCAAGTCGCGCACCATCAACACGATCGGCTTCGGCATGACCGCGCTGGTCCTGGTGATTGTGCTGATCACCAAGTTCCAGCAGGGCGCGTGGATCGCGCTGCTGGCAATGTTCGCGCTGTTCCTCATCATGTGGAGCATCCGGTCGCACTATGACAACGTGGCCAAGGAACTCGCAGTCGATGAGGATTCCTCGCCGCGGGCCCTGCCCACCCGGGTGCACGCAGTCCTCCTCGTCTCCCACGTGCGCAAGCCGGTCCTTCGCGCCCTCGCCTATGCACGCGCGTCACGGCCCTCCCGGCTGGACGCCATCACCGTGGACATCAGCAGCGAAGAGACCGAACAGACGGTCGCGGACTGGGAGAAACTGGAAATCCCGGTACCGTTGACCGTGCTGGCCAGTCCGTTCCGTGAAACGGTCACCCCCATCATGGAGTACATCAAGAACATGCGGCGCGATTCGCCCCGCGACCTGATTGTGGTCTACATCCCCGAGTACGTCGTGGGTAAGTGGTGGGAGCAACTGGTGCACAACCAGACCGCACTTCGCATCAAAACCCGGTTGCATTTCGAGCCCGGCGTGATGGTGGCCAGTGTGCCGTGGCAGCTGAAATCCTCCGAAGAAGCCAAGAGACTGCAGGACATCCAATGAACTCCGACACCCAGGCCCCAAACCGCACCGATCTCATCGTCGACGTCGGGCCGGTCGCCCACGGCGGGCACTGCGTCGCCCGGCATGAGGGCCGGGTGGTCTTTGTCCGGCACGGCATTCCCGGCGAGAGAGTCAAGGTCCGTCTCACCGAGTCCGGCGCGGACGCCAAGTTCTGGCGCGGCGACGTCGTGGAAGTCCTTGACGCATCCCCGGACCGGGTGGCGCACTTCTGGGACCTGGCCGATTCCGCGCGTTCCTGGTCGCACCGTCACCCGCCCGTCGGAGGCGCAGAACTCGGCCACATCGCACTGACACGCCAGCGCAGCCTCAAGGCCGAGGTGCTGGCCGAGCAGCTGCACCGCCTGGCCGGCGTCGAACTGCCGCTGGCAGGGACGGACACCGCCGCAGGCTCCTTGGTCGAAGCCGTGGGGGAGGAGGGAACGACGGCGCCGGCCGGCCTGGGCTGGCGCACCCGCGCCGGTTTCGCCGTGACCCCGGCCGGCAAACTTGGAATGCACGCGCACCGCTCCGATACCGTCCTTCCGGTCCGGGAGATGCCGCTGGCCGTTGACGCCATCAACAACCTCCGGCTCTGGGACATCGACCTGCAGGGCATTGAACGCATTGAGGTCGCCGCACCGGCGAACGGCTCCCGGCCGCTGGTGCTCCTGGTCCCGGCCGCGGGCACCCGGGCCAAGCGGCTCAGCGCGGTCCTGGCCCAGCTGCCCGACGATGTTTCGGTGGCGAGCTTTGATCCGGTCAAAGGCGAGGTACTGCGGCTGCGCGGCCGCACCTATGTGCAGGAGACCGCGGCGGGGCACGACTACCGTGTGACCGGCGACGGCTTCTGGCAGATCCACCGCGAGGCCCCCGCCGCCCTCGTGGGGGCCGTGACCGGATTCCTGCACAACGGCGGGTTCCTGGAACCGGGGGCCGTTGTTGCGGATCTCTACGCCGGGGTGGGCCTGTTCACCGCCCCGCTCGCGGACGCCGTCGGCGCCACGGGTTCGGTGCTCTCAGTCGAAGGGGCTCCCGGGACCAGCCGGGACGCACGCAAGAACCTCCATGATGCACCGCAGGTTGAGATCGTCCAGGGCCGGGTGGAACGCGTCCTGCGTGAAAAGGCGCGCAATTTCGACGCGATCCTGCTGGACCCGCCCCGGGCCGGTGCCGGCAAGGCCGTGGTAAACCAGCTGATCGGAGCCGGCCCCCGCGCCGTTGCCTACGTGTCCTGCGATCCGGCGTCCTTTGCCCGCGATGTCGGCTACTTCCAGCAATCCGGCTGGGAGCTGGCAGGGCTGCGGGCCTTTGACCTGTACCCGCATACCCACCACATGGAGACTGTGGCGCTACTGACTCCGCGGGGCTGAGGCCACTAGGATGGGCGAAGTAGTCCGACGTCGCGCTCCGTACCCACGGCTGACCTCCTGCACCCTGTACCGATCCTTGTGCGAGCAAGGCCAAGCATTAGTTAGGGCCACCTAACTAGCAAGGGGTCTGCGGCGCGACAAAGATGAAACTGTTGCGAGAGGAGTCCTGTGATGAGCATTGTGGACAGCTTCGGTTCAAAAGGCAAACTTAATGTTGCCGGTACCGAATACGAAATTTTCCGGTTGAACTCCGTCGAAGGTGCAGAAAACCTTCCGTTCAGCCTCAAGGTATTGCTTGAAAACCTGTTGAGGACCGAGGACGGCGCGAACATTACGGCCGACCACGTCCGCGCTTTGGCCGGCTGGGACCCCAGCGCCGAGCCCGACACTGAAATCCAGTTCACGCCGGCGCGCGTGATCATGCAGGACTTCACTGGCGTGCCCTGCGTAGTGGACCTTGCCACCATGCGTGAGGCCGTCAAGGAACTTGGCGGGGACCCCAAGCGGGTCAACCCGTTGGCTCCCGCCGAGATGGTGATTGACCACTCCGTGCAGATCGACGCCTTCGGCAACTCCGGCGCACTGGAGCGCAACATGGAGATCGAGTACCAGCGCAACGGCGAGCGGTACCAGTTCCTGCGGTGGGGCCAGACCGCATTTGATGACTTCAAGGTTGTCCCGCCGGGGACCGGCATTGTGCACCAGGTCAACATCGAATACCTGGCCCGCACGGTCATGACCCGCGAGGTCGACACCGAGTCCGGCTCAGTCGTCCGGGCCTACCCGGACACCTGCGTCGGCACCGACTCGCACACCACCATGGTCAATGGCATGGGTGTGCTGGGCTGGGGCGTTGGCGGCATCGAAGCCGAGGCAGCCATGCTTGGCCAGCCCGTCTCCATGCTGATCCCGCGCGTTGTGGGCTTCAAGCTGACCGGGTCCATCCCGGCCGGCGCGACCGCCACCGACGTCGTCCTGACCATCACCGAGCAGCTGCGCAAGCACGGAGTGGTCGGCAAGTTTGTCGAGTTCTACGGCGAAGGCGTTGCGGCCGTGCCGCTGGCCAACCGCGCCACCATCGGCAACATGAGCCCGGAGTTCGGCTCCACGGCCGCCATGTTCCCGATCGACGACGTTACCTTGGACTACCTGCGCCTCACCGGCCGCTCGGACGAGAACGTCGCCTTGGTGGAGTCCTACGCTAAGGAACAGGGCCTCTGGCACGATCCGTCACGTGAGATCAAGTTCTCCGAGTACCTCGAACTGGACCTGTCGACGGTTGTTCCGTCGATTTCCGGCCCGAAGCGCCCCCAGGACCGCATCATCCTCACCGAGTCCAAGGCCCAGTTCCGCCAGGACCTGCGCAACTATGTGAAGGAAGACCTCGTCGGCGGCAGCGTCGATGAGGCCATTGACGAGAGCTTCCCGGCGTCCGATACCCCGTCCTTCACCGCCACCAAGACGCACCTGACAGACGAGGCCCCGCACGCGCACGGGCCGAAGTCCAACGGCCGGCCGTCAAAGAAAGTCAGTGTCAAGACCGCTGACGGCCGCGAGTTCGAGCTGGACCACGGCGCAGTGTCGATCGCCTCGATCACTTCCTGCACCAACACGTCCAACCCGTCCGTGATGCTGGCCGCCGCGCTTTTGGCCCGCAACGCCGTCGACAAGGGCCTGACCTCGAAGCCGTGGGTCAAGACCTCCGTGGCTCCCGGTTCCAAGGTTGTCACCGACTACTACAACAAGTCGGGCCTGACCCCCTACCTGGAGAAGCTCGGCTTCTACATCGTCGGTTACGGCTGCGCGACCTGCATCGGAAACTCCGGCCCGCTCGACGCCGAAATCTCCGAGGCCATCGCGGCCAACGATCTTTCCGTTGCAGCTGTGCTGTCCGGTAACCGCAACTTCGAGGGCCGGATCAACCCGGACGTGAAGATGAACTACCTGGCGTCCCCGCCGCTGGTCATCGCCTACGCCCTCGCCGGCACCATGGACTTCGATTTTGATGCTGACCCGCTGGGCCAGGATGAGGCCGGCAACGACGTTTTCCTGAAGGACATCTGGCCGAACCCGGTTGAGGTCCAGCAGGTAATCGATTCCTCGATCGACAAGGAAATGTTCGCCCGCGGCTACGAGGGCGTCTTCGACGGCGACGACCGCTGGAAAGCTCTCTCCACGCCGGCCGGCGACACATTCGCCTGGGACCCTAAGTCCACCTACGTCCGCAAGCCCCCGTACTTCGACGGCATGAAGGCGGAGCCGGAGCCCGTCAAGGACATCACCGGCGCCCGGGTGCTGCTGAAGCTTGGCGATTCCGTCACCACCGACCACATCTCACCGGCGGGTTCCTTCAAGTCGGACACCCCTGCCGGTCAGTACCTGCTGGCCAACGGTGTGGAGCGCAAGGACTTCAACTCCTACGGCTCACGCCGTGGCAACCATGAGGTGATGATCCGCGGTACGTTCGCGAATATCCGGATCAAGAACCAGATCCTGGACGGCGTCGAAGGTGGCTTCACCCGTGACTTCACCCAGGCCGACGGCCCGCAGGCCTACGTCTACGACGCCGCGCAGAACTACGAGGCGGCCGGCATCCCGCTGGTGGTCCTCGCCGGCAAGGAGTATGGCTCCGGCTCGTCGCGTGACTGGGCAGCCAAGGGAACTGCGCTGCTGGGCGTCAAGGCTGTAGTTGCCGAAAGCTACGAGCGCATCCACCGCTCCAACCTGATCGGCATGGGCGTCCTGCCCCTGCAGTACCCGGCCGGCCAGAACGCGGCCAGCCTCGGGTTGACCGGCATGGAAACCTTCGCCGTTGAGGGCGTCACAGCCCTTAACGAGGGCACCACACCCAAGACGCTGAAGGTCACTGCCACGGCCGAGGACGGTACCGTCACGAGCTTCGATGCGGTCCTGCGCATCGATACCCCGGGCGAGGCCGATTACTACCGCAACGGCGGCATCCTGCAGTACGTGCTGCGGCAGATCTCCGCGAACTAGCCGCAGTCCGGAAGTATCAACCCGAAAGCCCCGGCCCGTTCCCGACGGACCGGGGCTTTCGTGGCCCGGCACCGGCGCCATGCCTGAGGCGTTAGAGTTAAAAGGCATGTCTACCACCCGAAGGAGGGGCCGTTGGGAATCTTGGAGACCGTCCGCAACCCGCAGGACCTGAGTAAGTTGTCCGAGGCGCAGCTGGACCGGCTGACAGCCGAGGTCCGGGACTTCCTGATCGCCAACGTCTCCCAGACCGGCGGCCACCTGGGCCCGAACCTTGGTGTGGTGGAGCTCACCATCGCTGTGCACCGGGTCTTCGATTCTCCCCGGGACAGCATCGTCTTTGACACCGGCCACCAGTCGTACGTGCACAAGCTCCTCACCGGACGCCAGGATTTCAGCACCCTGCGCCAGCAAGGCGGTCTGTCGGGCTACCCGGACCGCGCCGAATCAGAGCACGACATCGTCGAAAGCTCGCACGCATCGTCCTCGCTGTCCTGGGCGGACGGGATCTCCCGGGCCCGGCAGCTCACCGGCGACGGGGACCGCTACGTTATCGCCGTGGTGGGTGACGGCGCGCTGACCGGCGGAATGGCCTGGGAAGCCCTCAACAACATCGCGGCCGACAAAAAGCGCCGGGTGGTGATCGTCGTAAACGACAACGGCCGCTCCTACGCCCCGACCGTGGGCGGATTCGCTGACTACCTCGCCTCGCTGCGCCCCACCATCGATTCCTTCCGCGCCGCCCCTGCCTACGAAGGCACCTTGGACTGGTGGCGGCGCAAGCTGCAGAACGGCGGACCCGCGGGCCAGTTCACCTACCGCAGCCTGCACGCCATGAAGAAGGGCGTTAAGGACTGGTGGGCCCCGCAGGGTATGTTTGAGGACCTCGGGATGAAATACATCGGTCCGGTCGACGGCCACAACCTCCAGGCCATGGAGCACGCACTGTCCACCGCGAAGAATTACGCCGGGCCGGTGATTGTGCATGCCATGACCGAAAAGGGTCACGGCTACGCGCCCGCCCGCGCACACGAAGCGGACCAGTTCCACGCCGTCGGGATTATTGACCCGGAGACGGGAGCGCCAACCGAGGCCGGCGGAGCGAAATCCTGGACCGCCGTCTTCGCCGACGAGATCGCCGAGATCGCCGATGAGCGAAAGGACATCGTCGGCATCACCGGCGCCATGCTGATCCCGGTCGGCCTGCACAAGTTTGCTGCCCGGCACCCGGAGCGGGTGTTCGACGTCGGCATCGCCGAACAGCACGCTCTCACCTCCGCCGCCGGCATGGCGTTCGGGGGACTGCACCCGGTCGTCGCTGTCTACGCGACCTTCCTGAACCGCGCCTTCGACCAGCTCCTGATGGACGTCGCCCTGCACAAAGCCGGTGTCACAATCGTCCTGGACCGGGCCGGCGTTACCGGGCCCGACGGCGCCAGCCACCACGGCATGTGGGACATGGCCATGGTCCAAATCGTGCCAGGCCTGCACCTCGCCGCGCCCCGGGACGCCAACCGGTTGCGTGAGGAGCTGCGCGAGGCCGTCGCCATCGAAGACGCCCCCAGTGTGATCCGTTACTCCAAGGGCACTGTCGGGGCCGAAGTTGAGGCGGTCGAGCGGCTCAGCGACGGCGTGGACGTGCTGGCACGGCGCCCGGTCGGCTCCAGCGAGAACGACGTCCTGATCGTCAGCGTCGGGGCCATGTCCGAACTCGCCCTGGACGTCTCCAACCGCCTCGGGGCGCAAGGCATCAGCTCCACAGTGGTGGACCCCCGCTGGGTCCTGCCGGTCCGGAAATCCATCGTCGCCCTCGCCTCCCACCACCGGCTCGTCATCTGCATCGAGGACGGGGTCCGCGCCGGCGGGGTCGGGTCCCGGATCAGGCAGGAAATGCGCGCCGCCGGAGTGGACACCGCCCTGAACGAAGTGGGCCTGCCGGTGGAATTCCTGGACCATGGAACCCGCAGCCAGGTGCTCGAACGGGTCGGCTTGACCGCCCAGCAGATCACCCATGACGTCGTGGCTCAGGTCCTGGGGACCAAGGTACCGTTCGCGCGTCCCCTCCCCGGCCAGGAACACCCCAGCACCGGCAGCCTGCCGATTCTGTGAGGACCCCCAAGGACCTGGTTCCGGGAGACCTGGTAGTCTCCCGGAACCGCAAATGGAACGGCAAGGCCCACTGGGTGGTGCCCGGTACCTACCTCGGCGAGGACGTCCACGGTTGGTGGATCTTCCAGGGAACCAACGAGTTCTGTTCGCGTCCGGGCGCCGCGTTCTACACCGAATCGGACGCCGTGCTGCTGGTTCCGCGAAGCGGCGAGTACGTCGCCACCTTCTACGCAGCGGGCCATCCCGCCGGCGTCAGGGTGTACGTGGATCTCGCGACGGACCACGGCTGGCGAACCATCCGCCCCGGCGTCACCGAGTTCCACCTGATCGACATGGACCTGGACGTCATCCGTACCGCGGAGCGCGGAGTCTACGTGGACGATGAGGACGAGTTTGCCGAGCACCGAGTGGAGATGGACTACCCCGAGGACGTGGCGGCCCGGATCAGCGCCGCATCGGATCAGCTTTACCAGGCCGTCAAGGCAGAACAGCCACCCTTCGACGGCACAGACCGCGAATGGTTCAGGAAAGGACGGGCATGAGCGGAATTATCCGGGTTTACAAGCGCAACGATGAGGGTGTCCTCGAATTCAGGGAGGCCTGGTTTGACGAGGACTACAGCCAATTTGTGATGAACCACGGCGTCGTCGGGCACCAGAGCAAAACCGATGAGACCGACGTCGCCGACGCCGGCGCTGCCGAGCGACTGATGGATGCCTTCGCCGTGCAGTGCGCCGAAGACGGTTTTGCCGAAATCCCCGAGGACGGGCAGTTCTGGGTCGTGGCCCAGTATGCACTGAAGACCAAGGGTGGCACGGATCGCGACCGTTACCTCGAGGAAAAGGCCAAGGACGCACTGATCAGCCACCTCGCGTGGCGGGGCCTCGGAATAGTGGACCGCTCGGAATTTTCCGATTCCAAGCTCAACATCTTTATCCTGACCCCGGACGTCAACAAGGCGGTTAATGCCATCAAGGTCTGCATTCGGGGCGAGGACCTCGACTTCACCAAGTTGAGCATCGGCGCCGCTACCGACGGGTCCAGCTTTCGACTCAAGTACTCAGCCAAGCCGGCGAACAGCTTTAGCCTCTAGTTCCGCGGGCCGCTCCACGGGCAGCTTGCAGACCATTTTTTGGGGACCCCGACGGAAAGGAATTCCAGATGGCGGCGAAATCCGTTGAACCGGGCCGTACCCCGCTGCCGCGGGGGATCTCGGCTCCGGCCCGCCGGGCCCTCGCACACGCCGGAGTCGAGTCACTCGAACAGGTGGCGGCACGCGGCGGGCGGGGACTTGCCCGAATGCACGGCATCTGTCCGCGGACCCTGGCCCAGCTCCAGGATGCCCTCGACGATCAAGGGCTGGAGCTGACCGCCGGATAACCCTCCGCGGCCCCGGGCAGCACACCGGACGCCGGCCGCCGCAGCGGCCCGCGGACGGGCCCGGGCCGTTATAGGCTGAAGTACATGACTGAATACCGCCGCGTGGGAAATTCCGGACTGACCGTCTCCGTCGTTGGACTTGGCTGCAATAACCTTGGCCGGGCCAATACGGCGACCGAGTCGCAGGACGGGACCGACGCCGTGGTGCATGCGGCGCTGGACTCCGGCATAACCTTCTTCGACGTCGCGGACACCTACGGCCGGGAACCGGGACTGAGCGAAACCATGCTGGGCAAGGCCCTGAACGGCCGCCGCGACGAGGCAGTGGTCGCCACGAAGTTCGGGATGGACATGGGCGGTGCCAACGGCAATGACTTTGGTGCCCGTGGCTCCCGCCGGTACATCATTAAGGCTGCGGAGGCCTCGCTCCGCCGGCTCGGGACGGACTGGATCGACCTTTACCAGTTCCACACACCCGACCCGCTGACCCCGATCGAGGAGACCCTCGATGCCCTCGATGAGCTCGTCAGCAGCGGCAAGGTCCGCTACATCGGCCACTCCAACCGTGCCGGCTGGCAGATCGCCGAAGCCGAATTCGTGGCCCGTGCCCGCGGTGGAGCCCGGTTTATCTCCAGCCAGAACCACTACAACCTGCTTGACCGCCGCGCTGAGCTTGAGGTCACTCCGGCCGCGGACGCCTACGGCTTGGGCGTGCTGCCGTACTTCCCGCTGGCCAACGGCCTGCTGACCGGCAAATACGCCAGGGACACCGCACCTGAGGGTTCGCGCCTCAGCCACACCCGCACGAACCTGGTCCACGACGCCGACTGGGAACAGTTGGCGGCCCTGGGCGCCTTCGCAGCCGAGCGGGGCCTGAACGAGATCCAGGTGGCGTTCTCCTGGCTTGCGGCCCAGCGCTCGGTGAGCAGTGTTATCGCCGGAGCCACCCGGCCGGAGCAGGTCCGGCAAAACGCCGCCGCCGTGGCCTGGATCCCCACCGCCGCGGAACGTGACGAACTCAACGACCTCTTCCCGCGAACGCCGAAAGTCGCGCTTTTCTAGATGGCCTCGCTGTCGCCCGGGAAACCGCTGCGCGTGCCCGCACGGCGTTGCGGGTTACTCACGACGCCGGCTAGGCAGCGGCCACTGCGCACCTTATCTGATCGCCCAGCGACCTGAACGCCCAGCGACCTTAACGCGCAGCGGCGGCGGGCTTCAGGAACTCTGATGCCCGCCGCCGGGAGTGCCGCCGGCATGCGGGGTGTTAGGTCACTTCGACCGTCCGGCCGCTCCGGGCGTTAGGCCGGCTCGGACGCCACACCCGGCGCCAGGAACTTCCGGCCGGTGACACGCTCCGAGGCGCCGACCCGGTCCAGGTACGGGGTGATGCCGCCAAGGAACATCGGCCAGCCGGCACCGAGGATCATACAAAGGTCGATGTCCTCCGGACCGGCGACGACACCCTCGTCCAGCATCAGTCCGATTTCCTCGGCGAGGGCGTCCTGAGTGCGGCGCAGCACCTCCCCGGCGGTGGACGGCGAATCCCCAAAGGACATCAGGGCCTGGGTCTCGGCCGGAATGGTCGGCGTACCGGCCGTCACCGAGGCCGGGTCCCAGATGGACCGGACCCCGTGATCGATCAGGTTCTGCAGGTTCTGCGAGACGGTGAACCGGCCGGGGAACGCAGCGTGCAGGGACTCCTGGACGTGCTGCGCGACCGGCAGGCCCACCATGGCCCCGAGAACGAAAGGTGTCATCGGCAGGCCCATCGGGCGCAGCGCATTATCCGCCACCCCGGCGGGGGTACCCTCGTCGAAGGCGGCCGTCACTTCTCCCATCAGGCGCAGCAGGATGCGGTTGACCACAAAAGCGGGGGCGTCCTTGACAAGTACTGCGGACTTCTTCAGGCCCTTAGCCAGTTCGAACGCGGTAGCCAGTACGGCGTCGTCGGTCTTTGGGGCCCGGACAATCTCCAGCAAAGGCATCACTGCCACCGGGTTGAAGAAATGGAAGCCGATGAGCCGCTCCGGATGCTCCAGGTCCTCAGCCATGGCGGTGACGGACAGCGAGGAGGTGTTGGTCGCCAGGATGCACTCGGGCGAAATGATCGCCTCAAGTTCCTTGAAGACCTGTTTCTTGACGTTGAGTTCCTCGAAGACGGCCTCGATGACGAAGTCGGCGTCGGCGAAGGTTTCCTTCGAAACCGCGCCGCTGACCAGGGCCTTGGTCCGGTTGGCGGCATCCGCGCTGATCCGCTTTTTTGCCAGCAGCTTATCCACCTCCGCGTGCACGTAACCCACACCCTTGTCCACCCGGGCCTGGTCAATGTCCGTCATCACCACCGGCACCTTGAGCTGGCGGGCAAAGAGCAGCGCGAGCTGGCTGGCCATCAGGCCGGCCCCTACGACGCCGATTTTTGTGACCGGACGGGCGAGTTTGCGGTCCGGGGCGCCGGCGGGGCGCTTGGCTCGGCGCTGCACCAGATCCAGGAAGGCGTAGACAGTGGAACGGAACTCGTCGGTCTGCATAAGGTCCGCTAGGGTCCGGCACTCGAGCTCCGCCGACTCAGCCTGGGTCATGGTGCGGTTTGCTTCCAGCACGTCCAGCACCTTGGCCGGGGCCGGGGAGGCGTTCGACGTCTTGGTTTCGACAAAGGCGCGGCCCGCGGCGACGGCGCCGGCCCAGCGATCGGCCACCTCCGGCGCGGCGGGGTCGACGGCATTGGCGCGTTCGGGCGTGAGGGCACCCGCGATAACCCGCGCAGCCCAGGCGACTGACTGCTCGACAAAGTCGGCGGGCTCGAAGATGGCGTCCGCTACGCCGAGTTTGTAGGCCTGCGGTCCGGTCAGGGTGCGGTTGTTGCTCAGCGGGTTCTCGATCATCACCTTAACGGCGTTCTCCGGGCCGATCAGCCGCGGCAGGATGTAGACGCCGCCCCAACCCGGGATCAGGCCAATGAACGCCTCCGGCAGTGCCAGCGCACCGGCGCCGGTGGAGACGGTGCGGTAGGTGGACTGCAGGGCGATCTCCAGCCCGCCGCCGAGGGCCAGTCCGTTGATGAAGGCGAAGCTGGGAACCCCGAGGTTTGCCAGCGTGGCGTAGACATCGTGGCCGAGTTGGGCCATCCAGAGGCCCTGCTCGCGGCCGCTGACCGATTTGACCGTGGACAAGTCGGCGCCGGCGACCAGGAAGTACGGCTTGCCGGTGACGCCAACGCCGGCGATCTCGCCACGCGCGGCACGGTCCCGCAGCCCCTCCAGGGCGGTGCCGAGCTCGATCAGCGTGTTCGGGCCCAAGGTAGTGGGTTTGGAGTGGTCCAGGCCGTTGTCGAGCGTGAGCAGCGCGAAGGTGCCGGGGCTCTTGCCGTTGACAGCCGGCAGCGCGATGTCCTGGACGTAGGAGTGCGTTACCGTCTCGTTCGGGAACAGCTCGGCAAGCTTATGGAAATCGGCGGCGCTCATGCTGCGGCTCCAGTCGTGGTGGTGGTGTAGTCGGTGCCGTAATCGGCGTGGTGCGGGTTTTCCCAGATGACGGTGGCCCCCATGCCCAGGCCAATGCACATCGTGGTCATTCCGAAGCGAACGCCCGGGTCCTCGGCAAACTGGCGGGCCAGCTGGTTCATCAGCCGGACGCCGGACGAAGCGAGCGGGTGCCCGACGGCGATCGCACCGCCGTAGCGGTTGACGCGGGGATCGTCGTCGGCGATCCCGAAGTGGTCCAGGAAGCTGAGCACCTGGACGGCGAAGGCCTCGTTGATTTCGAACAGGCCGATGTCCTCGATGCCGAGTCCGGCGTTCTTCAGGGCCTTCTCGGTGGCCGGGACCGGGCCGATGCCCATAACTTCCGGCTCGACGCCGGCGAAGGCGTAGCTGACCAGGCGCATCTTCACCGGCAGGCCAAGTTCCTCGGCCGCCTCGGCGGAGGCCAGCAGTGCGGCGGTGGCGCCGTCGTTGAGGCCTGCTGCATTGCCTGCCGTGACCCGGCCGTGGGCGCGGAAGGGGGTTTTGAGCGTGGCGAGGTCCGCCACGGAGGTGCCCGGGCGCGGCGGCTCATCCACCGTGTTGACGGTCCAGCCCCGGCCCGGCTTTATGGTGGCCACGGGGACCAGGTCCGGCTGGATCTGGTCTTTCGCGTATGCTGCGGCAAGCTTGTCCTGGGAAGCGACGGCGTAGGCGTCGGTGCGTGCCTTGGTAATGGCGGGAAAGCGGTCGTGCAGGTTCTCTGCCGTGTTGCCCATGTTCAGGGCTGCCGGGTCCACAATCCGCTCGGACATAAAGCGCGGGTTGGGATCCGCACCGGCCCCCATCGGGTGGTTGCCCATGTGTTCCACGCCGCCGGCGATCACAACGTCGTAGGCACCGAAGCCGATACCGCTGGCGGTGGTGGTCACGGCCGTCATGGCGCCGGCGCACATCCGGTCAATCGCAAAGCCGGGTACGGTCCGCGGCAGTCCGGCCAGCAGGGCCGCGGTGCGGCCGATTGTCAGTCCCTGGTCACCGGTCTGTGTTGTCGCGGCGATGGCCACTTCGTCGATTCGTTCGGCCGGCAGGGACGGGTTGCGGCGCATCAGCTCGCGGATGCATTTCACTACGAGGTCATCGGCCCGTGTTCCGGCGTAGATGCCCTTCTCGCCGGCCCGGCCGAACGGGGTGCGGACGCCGTCGACGAAGACGACCTCACGGATGGTGCGCGGATTCGGGGTGCTCCGGGTGTGGCTCACGTGTTACTCCTCATCGAGACCTGGGTGCCGGACCCCTGCCCCGCGCGCAAACGCCGAGGACAGCAGGGAACCGGGCGACATCAGACAACATGTTACTTGTCAGTAACATAGCTGGCAAGGAGTAGGTGGCCGGGCCGCATGGAGGCGGGTTGGCAACGGGCCGGGAGGGCGGCTGCCGGGCTTAGCCTGCTTTGTCCGGGGCCGGCACGGTCTTGGCTTCCTTGACCGGCAGTGGCTGCGGGTTGCGGAAGGCTTCGGCGATGAGCGGGGTGACCAGTTCGATCTGCCACCGCCGGGTCCCGAGGTTCGCCAGTTCCTCGGCGATTCCCTCTTCGCTGAACTCCACGGGCGGACGCCAGGAGACACGGCGCAGGTAGTCCGGGGTCAACAGGTTTTCCAAAGGCATGTTCAGTTCTTCGGCCTTGGCCTGCAGCAGCGGGCGGGCGGTGGCGAGCCGGGCGGCGGCCTCCGGGTCCCGGTCGGCCCAGACCCGCGGGGGCGGGGGAGCGTTGGTGGGCAGGTGCAGGGGAGGAAGGTCCTCGAGGGCGCGGGCGGCGGTGATGCAGCGCAGCCAGCGCGGTGCCTCGCGCTGGGCTGCGCGGCCGTGGAAGCCTTTGGTCCCCAGCAGCTGGGGCACGGTGCCGGGCATCGCCTTCGCCGCCGCGACCAGGGCGGAGTCGGGAATCAGCCGGCCGGGGGCGACGTCGCGGTTTTGCGCCAGCGAATCCCGTTCGAGCCATAGCTCGCGCACCGCGGCGAGCTGGCGCCGGTCGCGGATCTGGTGCAGTCCGGACGTTTTCCGCCACGGATCGACCCGGGGTGGTGCCTGGCCGGCGCCCAGGATGGCGGCGAACTCCTGTTCGGCGAAGTCCAGTTTGCCGTCGGCGGTGAGCAGTTCGATAAGCTCCTCGCGCAGTTCGGTAAGAACTTCGACATCCAGTGCCGCGTAGCGGAGCCACGGTTCCGGCAGCGGCCGGGTGGACCAGTCGGCCGCTGAGTGTTCCTTGGCGAGGCCAAAGCCCAGCAGCTGCTCGATCACCGCAGCGAGGCCCACCCGGGGAAGCCCGGCGAGGCGGGCGGCGAGTTCGGTGTCAAAGAGTCTGTCCGGCCACATGCCGAGTTCGGAGAGGCACGGCAGGTCCTGGCTGGCGGCGTGCAGGATCCATTCGACGCCGCGCAGGGCCTCGTTGATGATGCCAAGGTCGCCAAAGGGTTCCGGGTCGATCAGCCAGGTGCCGGAGCCCTCCCGGCGGATCTGCACCAGGAAGGCGCGCTGGCCGTAGCGGAAACCGGAAGCGCGTTCGGCGTCGACTCCGGCAGGGCCATGGCCTGCGGCGAGGGCAGCCGCGCAGCGTTCCAGCCCGGACATGGTTTCAATAACGAGCGGCACACCGTCGCGGGGGGCGTCAAGGTCGATCACCTCGGGAACCAGGCTGTCGAAGCCGTCCACGGCGATGTGGGCTGTGGCGTCAGCGGCCTCGGTCTGATGTTGTACGGTGCCTGCCGTGCTGATTTCCGGAATTTGAGGGGTCATGATGGGTTTAGTTTACCGATAACACGGTGCTGCGGGCCGCGCATCCGCCAAAAGGAGTCGGTGTGCCCGTCCTTGCGGCCGATGTCAGCTTCCAAACCAGGCCCGTCCCCGGCGCCGGCGCGGCAGGGCTGTGACACCGTCGGGCAGCGGCGGCAGGCCGGCGAACGTGCAGACCATGTCGGACCAGGCTTCCAGATGCGAGGTGATGTCCGGGGTGGCCGGAGTCCAGGATGCCCTGAGCTCGATGTCGATCGAATTGGGTCGGCCTTCGAGGGTTCCGAAGCTTTCGGACAGTACCCTGGTCGCGGTGCCGCCGGCCGAGCGGTACGGTGCGGCATGGTCCTGCAGGGCTTCGACGAGCCAGGTCCAGGCAACGGAACCCAGCAGTTCGTCATTGCCCATCTCCGGTTCCAGCTGCGCGCGGATGTAGGTAACGATCCGGAATTCCCCCTCCCAGACCGCGGAGCCGTCGGGATCGTGCAGCAGGATAAAGCGGCCGGTGGCCAGTTCGATGTCCTCGCTCTCGGACGCTCGCGCCAGGGCGGCCGCCGCGGGTCCATGGACTGCGCCGGAAGACGTTGATGCGCCGGGCGCAACAACCTCCGCCCCGAGTGCCACAGCGAACGGTGCCAGCCGCGCCGGGGCCGGGATTTCTTCCAGGCGCAGTTCACCCCGGGTTCGTGCCTGCCGAAGGGTTCCCAGGGCAAAAAGAAAATCTGCCGGAACCTGGTCGAGTGCGTTCACAATGGAAGATTATGCACGGAGTGTGCACAAGCCCTGCAGGCTCGCCGCCGCTGCCCGCTCCGGCTTTGGGCGGGCGAGGGCGGCGGGCGCACTGCCGGGATCAACCGGCGGCGAGCTCGCGCTTGATGGCGGCGATAAAGGAATCAACATCGTCTTCGGTGGTGTCGAAGGAGCACATCCAGCGAACCTCGCCGGCTGCCTCGTTCCAGTCGTAAAAACGGAAGGACGCGCGCAGCCGGTCCGCCACGCCGGGCGGCAGGACCGCAAACACGCCGTTGGACTCCGTCTTCTGGCTTAGCTCGACGCCGGGGATGGATTCGACGCCGGCCCGAAGCCGGGCAGCCATGGCATTGGCGTGCGAGGCGGAGCGCAGCCACAAGTCCCCTTCGAGCAGGGCGATGAACTGCGCGGACATAAACCGCATCTTGGAGGCGAGCTGCATGTTCATCTTGCGCAGGTAGATCAGGCCCTGGGCCGCGGCCGGGTTCAGGGCGATGACGACCTCACCGAAGAGCAAGCCGTTTTTGGTGCCGCCGAAGGAGAGGATGTCGACGCCGGCGTCGCGGGTGAACGCCCGCAGCGGCACATTCAGGTGGGCTGCAGCGTTCGCCAGCCGGGCGCCGTCCATGTGCAGCTTCATGCCCTTGGAGTGGACATGCTCGGCGATCGCCCGCACTTCGTCCGGCGTGTAGCAGGTGCCGAGTTCGGTGGTCTGGGTGATGGACACGGCCAGCGGCTGCGCGCGGTGCTCGTCGCCCCAGCCCCAGGCTTCCTTGTCGATTAGCTCCGGAGTCAGCTTGCCGTCCGCTGTGGGGACCTGGAGCAGTTTGATGCCACCGATCCGCTCAGGGGCGCCGTTCTCATCCATGTTGATGTGTGCGGTGGAGGCACAAACCACGGCCCCCCAGCGAGGCAGCAGGGACTGCAGCGACAGCACGTTGGCGCCGGTGCCGTTGAAGACCGGGAAGCACTCGATCCCTGCGCCGAAGTAGCCCTCCATCAACTGCTGGAGCCGGGCGGTGTAGTCGTCCTCGCCGTAGGAAACCTGGTGGCCCTCGTTGGCGGCGGCCAGGGCCGCCAGTACCTCCGGATGTACGCCGGAATAGTTATCCGAGGCAAAGCCGCGGACGGCGGGATCGTGGAGCCGCACCGCTGTGCTGGCGGGGGCAGTTTCAACTGTGCTTGTCATCGATTTGCTCACTCTTTCAGTCTAAGGAGATCCGGGCCCCGGCACTAAGCCGCAAGGGGTCGGTCAGGGCTGCGGCACCTGCCCAAGCAGTACGCGCCGGCCGTTGAGTTCCGCCGCGGGGGAGGTGAAGAGCCCGACGGCGGCCGCAGCCAGTTCCGTCACGTCGGTGAATCCGGGGAAGGTGCGTTCCGGCGACTTCGCGCGCATGGCGGCATCCACGAGGGCTTTCACCACAAAAATCACCGCCGCGCTTTGCTGTTCAACGGGGACGGCGGCACTGCCGGGACCGGCGGCCCCCGCCTGCCCGCGGTGGAAACCGTCGGCCACGGCCAGGGTCCACGCTTCGGCTGCCGCCTTGGCAGCCACGTAACTGGCACCGCCAGCCGTCGGCCGGCCCACGGCAGTGGAGGACACCATGGCGAAGCGGCCGGCGTCGGACGCCGCAAGATCGTCATAAAACACGCGCGAGACGTTGCGCAGCGTGGTGATTGCGCCGCGTTCCAGGAAGTCCCAGTCCTCGTCGCTCTGGTCGGTGATGCCCTTGGCGCCGCGCCAGCCGCCCACCAGATGAATGACGCCGTCGACGCCCCCGCCTTTTCCGGCCAGCATCGAGTGCACGGTGGAGTGCAGCGACCGGACTGCAGCGAGGTCCGCGAGGTCGCACACCAGTGGCGTGACTGCGCTTCCGGCTTCCGCGGCGGCCGCTTCAATCCGGGCCCGGTCCGAGCCCACGGTGAAGACCGTGTGCCCGGCCCCAGTCAGCGCGCGCGCCGCGGCGATTCCGGACGGGCCGCTGCCGCCGGTGACCACCACGTTCAGGGGCCGTCCGGCGCTCATGCGGCGTTCATGGCCGTGCTGGTATTTGAGGTCTCCGAGGTGCCCGTGATGCCGGCCGTGGATTCGATGACCGGGCGCATTTTCTTCTCAAGTGCCTCGTAGAACATCGAGAGCGGGAACTCGTCGTCGAGGACCTGGTCGGTGAGTCCGCGCGGCGGGCCGGCCAGCGGCAGCGCATCCGGACCTTTGGCCCAGACGGACGACGGGTTGGGTGTGACGGTGCCGGAAATCAGCTCGTACGCGGCCAGCCAGTGCGCCATCTTCGGCCGGTCGATGGAGCGCCAGTAGAGCTCTTCGATCCTGGCGCCGAGTTCAACCACAACGTCGGCGGCCTCGTCCCAGTCGATGCTGAGTTTACTGTCGGTCCAGTGCAGGACGCGGTGCTGGTGCATCCAGGCAAAGAGCAGCTGGCCACCCAGACCGTCGTAGTTGCGCACCCGGCTGCCGGTAATGGCGAAGCGGAAGATCCGGTCGAAGATAACGGCGTACTGGACCAGCTTGGCGTGCCGGCGGGCCTCCGGATCGGCGTCCTCGTCCTTTTCGATTTTCACGGATTCGCGGAAGGCGGTCAGGTCGCAGCGCAATTCCTCGAGGGAGTACAGGAAAAACGGCATCCGCTGCTTGATCATAAAGGGGTCGAAGGGCAGGTCACCGCGCATGTGGGTGCGGTCGTGGATCAGGTCCCACATCACAAAGGTTTCCTGGGTCAGCTCCTGGTCCGTCAGCAGGGCTGCCGCGTCCTCCGGCAGCTGCAGCGAGGTGATGTCCGCGGCGGCGCTGAGCACGCGGCGGAAGCGGGCTGCTTCACGGTCGGCAAAGATGGCGCCCCAGGTGAAGGTAGGAGTCTGGCGGACCGCGACGGTTTCCGGGAACAGCACCGCGGAATTGGTGTTGTAACCGGGGGTGAAATCCAGGAAACGAATCGGCACGAAGAGCTTGTTGGAGTAGTCGCCCTCCTCCAGCCCGGCAATGAACTCGGGCCAGATGACCTCGATCAGGACGGCCTCGACCAGGCGGTTGCTGCTGCCGTTCTGCGTGTACATCGGAAAGACCACAAGGTGCTGCAGGCCGTTGACCCGGTGCTGCTGCGGCTGGAAGGCCTGCAGGGAGTCCAGGAAATCGGGCACGCCAAAGCCGCCGTCGGCCCAGCGGCCGAAGTCGGTCACAAGGAGGGTGAGGTAGTCGGCGTCGTGCGGAAAGGACGGCGCGAGAGCCGTGATGGACGACGAGATCGTCCGGACATATCCGCGGGCCGGTTCGTGGTTGGCGGTCTCCGGCACGGAGCCGTCCTGGACCTGGAGTGCCTGCAGCGCGGTGGCGGCGGCCTTGAGCTCCATCCACGCCGGGGAGTCGGCCGTGATCGGGGCAGTGGTGGTGACAGCAGTGGTAGTCATCGTCAGCTGGCGCCTTTCTGTTTGCTGGGAGCGTCGCTCGTCAGTAGCTGAAACGAGCGTAGCAAGCAAACAGAGGTACTAACGCAAAACAAGCTTGAGCATAAGAAAGTCTGGGGCAAACCGCCCGCAGGACCCCGGCCAGCTCCAGCGGCCGCGGGGCTTCCCGGAGATTCGGGCGGGGCGAACCGGCGAGCACTGCAGAGGACCCCCGGCGGCGCCGCTGCTGCGGTGCCGCCGGGGGTCCTGGTCGCAGCCGTACCCGGTGCGGACTACTGCCCGGCGTCGCCGGCCGAAACCAGCTTCAGGGAAACGGAGTTGATGCAGAAGCGCTGGTCGGTCGGGGTTCCGTACCCCTCGCCCTCAAACACGTGCCCCAGGTGCGAATCGCAGTGGGCGCAGCGGACTTCCACACGCTCCATGCCCTGGGTGCGGTCATGGATATACCGGACGGTGCCGTCCGCCAGCGGGGCCCAGAAGGAGGGCCAGCCGCAGTGCGAATCGAACTTCTCCTTGCTGGTGAAGAGCTCCGTGCCGCAGGCGCGGCACTGGTAAACGCCAGCGGTGTGGGAGTCCCAGTACTCGCCGGTGTACGGGCGCTCGGTCCCTGCCTGGCGGAGCACGCGGTACTCCTCCGGACTCAGTTCCTGGCGCCACTGCTCGTCGGATTTTTCCACCGTCGGGCTGGCGTTGCCGGCATCGGATCCGCCCGCGCTTTCGGCGGCGGGATCCTTGACGGGCGTGACTTTTGGCCTGTTTGTAAAGATGCTCATAGCCTCAGTAACGCTCAGGAGTCCCCGATAAATCCCGATCCGGCATAAAGATGCAGGACCGGAAGACCCAGCTTGTCCTGGGCTTTGGTGGCCCAGTCCGTGTGGAAGGTGTCTGCCACGGCATGCGGACGGGTGATGACAACTGCCTGCCCGGCGCCGAGTTCCTTGACCCGGGCGACCATTCCGTCGACGGCTTTG
Source organism: Arthrobacter sp. EM1 (assembly GCF_029964055.1). NCBI lineage: Bacteria > Bacillati > Actinomycetota > Actinomycetes > Micrococcales > Micrococcaceae > Arthrobacter > Arthrobacter sp. EM1. The sequence continues at coordinate 1,220,095 of NZ_CP124836.1, forward strand.
CCCTCAACGATTTCGCCGGTCACGCCGCTGCCGAGTCCTGCCAGCGCTGCGAGCGAGGCGGCCAGGGTTTCCGCGGCTTCGGCGCGTTCCCCCGCAGGGTCGGAGTGTGCCGTCAGTTCACGGAAGGCCTTGGAAATTTCCAGCAAGGAGAGATTCTCCAGGAAATCCACCAGCAGGTGCCGCTCCGTGCTGGCCGGAACCAGGACCACCAGCGGGGTATCACCTCCGGCGAGCAGTGTTTCAATGTTGACGCGGTCGTCCGCGCCGAGGGGCTCTTCTGTCAAAATGACGATTGGATCACTCATGCCCCCAGCCTAGTCGCGCACCGGTACGCCCGCACGGTTTGCGGCCAGATGTCCCCGGATGCCGTGCCGGGCGCGGACTTCGGTAAGAATGGTGCCATGGCTTCTTCCCTCCGCCTCCTGCCGGATCCGCACCGGATCCCCGCCGCCCGCGGCCGGGCCACCCGCTCCGCTGCTGCCACCGCAACCGACGCTTCGGCCCAGGGCATTGCTAAATGGGCCCTCGGCGGCATCATTGGCGGCAGTGCAGCGGCCGGGCTGCTGGCTGCCGGATCCTCCGCACTCGCCCTGTATTTCGCCCGCCGCGTGATCACCCCCGCCAAGGTCAAGGACGAGGACCAGGAAATTCTCGCCGTCATCCGGGCCGGACACGGGTTGCAGGTGATCCTCGCCGCGACGCCCGAGTCCACGGTCGAGGGCGTCTATGGATTGTTCTTCGACGGCGGACGCGGACACGCCCGGATCGGCCGGATCGTGTCCTATTCGCCGGCAGAGCGCACCGTGCAGCGGGAAGTCGAGGCTGTCTACAGCGGCGACCTCAGCACGGCCCGCCGCGGCTACTGGAGCGGAGCCGCGTTCCCGGATCCCGCCAGCATCGGCCTGCCCCCGGAAGACGTGGACATCGACGTCGACGGCGGAACAGCGCCGGCCTGGCTGGTCCGGGGCCCGCACGAGTCCGGGATCTGGGCGATCATGGTCCATGGCCGGGGGGCGAGCCGGCAGGAATGCCTCCGGGCCGTCCCGACTGCCCGGGAACTGGGCCTGACCAGCTTGCTGATTTCCTACCGCAATGACGGGCTGGCGCCTTCGGCGAACGACGGACGATACGGTCTGGGCTCCACCGAGTGGCGCGACGTTGAGGCCGCCATCGGCTTTGCCCTCAGCCACGGCGCCCGTGAAGTGGTGCTCTTTGGCTGGTCCATGGGCGGGGCCATCTGCCTCCAGACCGCCGATTTGTCCCGCTACCACCCCCTGATCCGCGCGATGGTGCTCGATGCCCCGGTCATTAACTGGGTGAATGTGTTGGCGCACCATGCAGAACTCAACAGGATTCCCTCTGCGGTCGGCCGCTACGGGCAGCTTATGATGAGCCACAAGCTGGGCCGGCGGCTGACCGGCCTCGCCGCCCCGGTGGACCTGAAGGCGATGGACTGGGTATCCCGTGCGGTGGAACTGCGGACGCCGACGCTGATCATCCACAGCGTCGACGACGAATACGTCCCCTACGGCCCGTCCGCGGCCCTGGCCGAGAAGAACCCGGAGATGGTTACCTTCGAGACCTTCGACCGCGCCCGCCACACCAAGGAATGGAACGTGGATCCGGAGCGCTGGGAGCGGCTGGTCACGGCTTGGCTGGGGCAGCAGATTGCGCCCCGCCCTAACCCTGGCCAGCCGAATCCGGAGCCGGAGCCCCGCCGGGTCGACAGTTGACGGCAATGTTTGCCGACAACATTGCTCTTTTCTGCACCCCCGGCGTGCGGAAGCCGGCTAGTTCCTGCCGGTGCCGATCCGGGCCGTGCGGGCGCCGGTAAGCCGGATCAATTCGGCCGGGCTTAGCTCAAGGTCCAGGCCGCGCCGACCGCCGGAGACAAATATCGTTTCCAGGGCCAGTGCGCTGGCGTCGACCACGGTGGGGGAGGGCTGCCGTTGTCCCAGCGGCGAGATGCCGCCCAAAACGTAGCCGGTGCGGCGTTCGGCCGCCGCGGGGTCCGCCATCGCCGCCTTCTTGCCGCCGAGGGCGGCCGCCATCGCCTTGAGGTCCAGGTTGCCGCTCACCGGCACAACACCGACGGCTAGCCGGCCGTCGACGTCGACCATCAGGGTTTTGAACACGCGTGCGGGATCGACGCCGAGTACCTCCGCGGCTTCCAGCCCGTAGCTGGCGGCGGCCGGGTCATGGCTGTAGGGGTGGACGAGGAAAGGAACCCCGGCAGCCGTTAGCGCGGCGGTCGCCGGGGTTCCCTGTGAAGCTTGCTTGCGTGCCATACGATCCGTGCGTCGGTCAGGGCTGCTGCGGAAGGGCAGCAACTTTGCGTTTGATCCGGCCCAGCATAGCGGTCATCCCGCGCATCCGAAGCGGCGTGATGGCGCGGGTGAGGCCCAGCAGTTCGGGCATGTCGTCCGGGACTGCCAGGATCTCGGCCGGGCTCAGGCCGTCAAGACCCGCATGCAGGACACTCGCAAAGCCGCGGGTGGTTGGGGCTTCGGGGGGAGCTTTGAAAAAGAGTTGTACGCGTTCTGCCGCGCCGCCGTCGGACTGCTCCGTTTCAATGGTCAGATACAGCGGCGACTGGCATTCCACCACCTGCTCCATCAGCTCCGGGTGGTCCTTGAGCCGGTCCGGGAGTTCCGGAAGTTCGCGGGAGAACTCGAGGAGCAGCTGGAGCCGGTCGGGTTCCGTGACGGCCTGGAAGTCGTCAACGATTTCGGCCAGTGCGGTGGGGAGGGCAGGAGTATTCATCTCGTCCAGCTTACGTCTTCCAGCTTCCGCACGCTCGGCGCCCGCATTCCGCCCGGAGCCCGGAGCAGCCTGCGGGCTACCCGGCAGCCGGCGCGCTGCCGCGTTCAGCGCCCTTGACGATCGGGGCGCGGACCGCGTTGCCCCATTCGGTCCAGGAGCCGTCGTAGTTGCGCACTGACTCAAAGCCCAGCAGGTACTTGAGTGCAAACCACGTGTGGCTGGAACGCTCGCCGATGCGGCAGTACGCCACAACATCGTCTCCCGCCTTCAGCCCGGCCTCGCCAAGGTACAACGACTCAAGTTCGGCGCGGGTCCGGTAGGTGCCGTCCTCGGCGGCTGCCCGGGCCCAGGGAATGGACGCCGCAGTGGGGATGTGTCCGCCACGCAGGGCGCCTTCCTCGGGGTAGGCGGGCATATGCGTGCGCTGGCCGGTGTACTCCTCGGTGGAGCGGACGTCGATCAGGGGCTTGCCGAAGTGTGCCATGACGTCTTCCTTGAAGGCACGGATCGGAGCGTCGTTCCGCTCGACGACGGGGTACTCGCCCGGGGCGACGGCAGGCTTGTCCGTGGTGAGGTGCCGACCTTCGGCGACCCATTTGTCCCGGCCTCCGTCGAGCAGCCGGACGTCCTTGTGGCCAAAGAGCTCGAAGACCCAGAGGGCGTAGGCGGCCCACCAGTTTGATTTGTCGCCGTAGATGACAACTGTGCTGTCGCGGGAGATTCCCTTCGCCGCCGCGAGGGCAGCAAACGCCGCGCCGTCGACGTAGTCGCGGGTAACCTCGTCGTTCAAGTCCGTGTGCCAGTCGATTTTCACGGCTCCCGAAATGTGGCCGACCTCGTAGAGCAGGACGTCCTCGTCGGATTCCACCACCACCAGCCGGCCGTCGTTGAGGTCGCCGGATTCGATCGCGGCGGCCAGCCATTCGGTGGACACTAGGCGCTCGGGGTGGGCGTAGCCGGCGAACTTCTCATTCTGCTCAACGGGGTAGGGCATTTGGTGGCCTTTCACTGAAACGGTCAGGAGGCCGGGCCGTTGCAGGATCGAGCACGGCGCCGGGCCTTCTCCAACACTAACCACGGCCCGCCGGGATTTCCTCCCCTGGTTCACGGACGGAAATATGGCCTTCGTCACGCGCCGTCCGGCTACACTCCTCGGGCCGACAGTCGGCGCGCGCTTTGCCGGTATTCTTTTTGGGGACAAGAGACCAGCAGAACGGACCACCTTGGTACAGATCGAACAGCTCACCGCCCGCACCCCGGCCGTTTCAGTGGACGAACTCCTTAACGGGTTTTATCCGTCGCCGCGCTTTGGTGAGGTGTCGTTTTCCAGCTACCGGCCGGACCCGGCCCAACCCAGCCAAAGTGCCGCCGTCGGCGCGCTGGAAGCTTTTGCGGCCAACGTGGGGTCGCGCGATGGGGAGGGCCTCTTCAAACGATTCTTCGGCAAAAAGGACATCTCCCGGGCGGGGATCTACCTCGACGGCGGCTTCGGCGTCGGCAAGACCCACCTGCTCGCCTCGCTGTGGCACGCCGCCCCGGGGCCCAAGGCGTTTGGCACCTTTGTGGAATACACAAACCTGGTCGGGGCGCTTTCCTTCCGCAAAACCGTGGAGGCGCTGAGCCACTACAAGCTGGTCTGCATCGATGAATTTGAGCTCGATGATCCGGGCGACACCGTGCTGATGTCCCGGCTGATGCGCGAACTGGCCGACGCCGGGGTCAAGCTCGCGGCCACCTCAAACACCCTGCCCGGTTCACTCGGCGACGGCCGGTTTGCCGCCGTCGATTTCGCCCGGGAAATCCAGGTCCTGGCGGACCAGTTCGACGTGGTCCGGATTGATGGTGAGGACTTCCGCCACCGAGGTCTGCCCGCCGCGCCGCAGCCGCTGCCCAACGAACAGCTGACGCACCGCATGCAGGCGGAGTTCCATGGAAAGACAGTGGCGCGCGATGAGTTCAGCACCCTGATCGACCATCTGGCCGGTGTCCACCCGAGCCGTTACCGTCAATTGCTCGACGGGATCGAAGGCGTGGTCTGGAAAAACGTCCACACCATCACCGAGCAGGCAGTGGCGCTGCGGTTCGTGGTACTCGCGGACCGGCTCTACGACAAAGACGTGCCCATCCTTGCCAGCGGTGTGCCGTTCGACCAGCTTTTCACCGAAGAAATGATGACCGGCGGGTATACAAAGAAGTACTTCCGGGCCGTCTCACGCCTTACCGCACTGGCCAGGGAAGGCCAGAACCGCGAGCCCTCGTAGCGAATCCTGCTCCGCAGCTGCGGCGAGTCATTCGCTGGCGTGCCGTAGGGGGCTCGCCTTGGCCAGTGGTTGGTCCGTGTAGTCGAGGCGCCGTTAAACGCCGGAGCCGTTAAACGCCGGAGCCGTTAAACGCCGGAGCCGTTAAACGCCGGAGGTGCCGGCACCGCCTCTCGGCGGGACCGGCACCTCGCTGACGTATCTGGGTCAGAGGCCTGGCCGGCGGTCTTCGCCGGCGGCGGGCGGCTCATCGGCCACGGGAGTTCGATCGGCGACAGGAGCCGTATTGGGCTTCTCGTTCGCCTTGTCCACGAAGCCGGAAGCGCCGCGCTGCATGGCATCGATCTTGTCGGCGTGCTTTCCGCCGGTCTTAGAGTCGACGAAGTCGCCGGCCTTTTCGATGCCGTCCTTGATGGCTCGTTCGTTGCCACCAATAACTTGCTGAGCCTTGCCCTTTAGATCGTCAAGTAATCCCACGGGCACCTCCCTTCGGTCGTGGAGCCAGATCGCTCCTGCATTTTCTACCCTAACCGGAGCTGGCGGGGGTGCCAAGGGTGTCCGCTCACAGGGTAAGAGGCGATTCCTCCCAGCGTTCAGGCCAGCAGACCGGAGGGGCCGGACTCAGAGCTGACGAAGGGCTGTTGGCCAGAAGAGGATGGGCAGGACGCACCTGACGCGCCCGGCATTGACACACATTTTGTCCTATAACCCGCATTTTGGCCGCTAACCCTATAACCCTGGACAAGGGGCCGGGCACAAAAAAGAGCAGCTCCGGGGGAGCTGCTCTTGTGGTGGGCGATACTGGGATCGAACCAGTGACCTCTTCCGTGTCAGGGAAGCGCGCTACCGCTGCGCCAATCGCCCGCAACCGGAAGTATCCGGAGTGGAATTGCAATGAAGAGAGCGGACGACGAGATTCGAACTCGCGACATCCACCTTGGCAAGGTGGTGCTCTACCAGCTGAGCTACGTCCGCATTTTAGTCCATGCCGGCTTGGCCGGTGGTACTGCATCAAGCAAGTTGCCTTGCTCTGGTGGGCGATACTGGGATCGAACCAGTGACCTCTTCCGTGTCAGGGAAGCGCGCTACCGCTGCGCCAATCGCCCCTTGCATCCGATCTGCACCGGAAACCAGGGTTTTCACCGAGGTGGGTACGGGATTCGAACCCGTGTATACGGCTTTGCAGGCCGCTGCCTCGCCTCTCGGCCAACCCACCGTGTAGATACGATTCCAAAGAACCTTACCGTGACAGTGTCCTGCGAGCGGACGACGAGATTCGAACTCGCGACATCCACCTTGGCAAGGTGGTGCTCTACCAGCTGAGCTACGTCCGCATTATTGTCAGCAAATCCCCGCCGCAATCGGCAATTCCTCGCGTTCCAACGAGTAAGAACTCTATAGGAGGTTCAGGGAACTTACAAATCGAGCCGACGATGACTGACTTCAAGACCGCTGCATCCCTGAATTCTAGGGTTTTTTTCGAATTACAGCCATGTAATTAGGGAAGGCTTTTCCGGTCGCAGCCCGGTGGCCCTCCCAGCGGGCCGCAGTTCAGCAGGGCAGTGTTGAAGGACGCATACGGCGCCATCACGGTAGCGTGCCGCCCCGATTTCTAAATTTGCTCAGGGTGGGCTAGCATTCAATGGCATTGGGGCGATTGGCGCAGTGGTAGCGCGCTTCGTTCACACCGAAGAGGTCACTGGTTCGAACCCAGTATCGCCCACGCACTAAATGGTCCGCCCCGCTCAGTGAGCGGGGCGGACCATTCAGTTAAATGCTGCGGGCTTCGTCCTGAGTTCCTGCCACCGGCGATCGTTCTGGTGAGCCGCATGGTGTGAGCCTCGGTTGAGCGGATCGCGGTGTTCTGCACTGTCTTACCCCCGTGAAAGAGTCTTGTTATGACCGCCCCACTTCTTGCCCACGCCACGGATCACGGCCGGATGTATGCCCGGTCCACGTCGGAGCAGTTTTCCGTGCCCTCGATTACCACAGTGATCGGCCAGCAGCCCCATGGCCTGGACGGCTGGTTTGGCTACATGGGCGCCAACAGCCTCGCCCAGGACCCCGGGTTGCCCGGTATTCTCGGCAGTCCGGCCAAGCTTCGCCAGGCGGTGAGCCGTGCCGCCAAAGCGGCCGGAACCTACCGCGACGATGCCGCGAAACGCGGAGACCGGGTGCACAACTATTGTGAGCAAGTGGCTTTGCGTGCCTTGGGCCGGCCGCACCAGATGAAGGAAACCCGCGAGGCCCTCTCCGAGAACGGTGAGGAAGCTTTCGCGGCCAGGTTCGACGAGTGGTGGGAACTCTTCCAAGTGGAACCCGTTGCCCCGGAAATCACGGTCTGGAACAAGACCGTAGGCTATGCCGGGACCTTGGACCTTGTCGCCAGGATTAACGGCCGCACCTGCCTCATCGACTACAAAACCAAGGGCACCAGCCGAGATGGCACAGTCAAACCACTCGATGACAAAGTGGTGATGCAGCTCGTGGCCGGCATGAAGGCCGAGGAAAGCCTGGTGGATCCCGTGGCAGGGGAGTGGGAAGCCTGGCAGCACGGTGAATCCCCGATCCTGTTAGCGGTGGCGATTGGGCAGACTGAAGTCCGTCCGCTGCGCGCCAACCCTGACGTCCTCAAGCACCATTGGTGGAAGTTCTGCGCCCTGCGGCGCGTCTGGGAAATGTCCGCCGACACCACAGCGGCCGGAACTGCCCTCCTGCCGATCGCGCCGCCGGTAGCCCGCTGAGGTGGCTCCGGGCGCCGTCACGTCAGCGTCATCGTTTCCAGGCGTCGCTGCGGAACTCCGCCACCTGGATGTCAGCAGAAACAGCGGTTCGGACGCAGCCAAGCGTGGCATTTCGCGGCGCCGCCTCGGAATACCCTGCTCGGACTCTGGATCTAGGCCAGCCAGGGGTATCCGTACGTCACTGGGAGCGAAGACCGCTTTCTGCTCGCTTAAGTCATCAGGCGAGTAGTCAACAGGGGTCGGCGTTTCAAAAACGTTAATTCCCGGATCGGCGGAGCCGTGCAAAGGATATGCCGCGTCGTCGGCTAGGCGGTTCAGGATCTGCCAAAGAGGAACTTTAGTTGGGGGCCGAACCCAACCACCGCCAGCTGACTCGAGCCGAGCCTTGACTTCCCGGTAGTCGATGGGGTCTAGAAGGTGCGTGCCAGTGACAAACGTGGCAGCCAGTACCCCTGGATGCCAGGCATCGGCCTACCCTAAAACATTCGGTCCCCGGTGGCAGGAACGCGGGGCACCAATCCGCATGCGCCGTGCATGGGCCAGCCGACACCGTGCTTGTGGCTATGCCGTGTATCTGCCTGGCAGAGCTAACTGGCGGTGAATTCTGTGCTTGCAAGGTGGAAGTAGGTGTTGCGCCGGGGTTGCTGGCGTGGGTCGACGTGCGGTGGCGGGATGAACCAGGGAACCCCGGTGCGGACCTGGATGGTCCATTGCTCCTTGTGGATTACATGGTGATGGTGCGAACACAGCAGGGTTCCGTTGTCAGTTCCGGTAGTGCCGCCGCGTGACCAGTAGTCGACATGGTGGGCCTCGCACCAGGACGCCGGGATTGTGCAGCCGGGGAACGCGCAGCCCTGGTCGCGGGCGATGAGGGCTTTGCGGATGTGCGGCGGGAATACCCGTGTGGCCCTGCCGATGTCGAGGACCCTGCCTTCGCTGCCGAGCAGCACCGGGATGATGTCCGCGTCGCAGGCGATCTTCCGTGCCGTGGCGGCGTTGACAGGCCCGGAGAAGAGCAGGGACCCGGTATGGGCCATCGTCCGGCCGGCGGAATCACTGGTGCCGGCCTGCCGGTTTGCACGGCTGGTCTGGTTTGAACGGCTGTCCTGGCTGGTTCGGAGCAGGGCCAGTAGCCCGCGGTAATCGATGGTGACCATAACCTGCGGCCTGAGTCCACCCGCGGCCGGCAGGGATCCCGTGGCGAGGGCGACCTTGCAGGCTCCGACCAGGCCGTCCAGCAGCCTCTGTGGGCGCGAACGAAGGTCCAACTGTGCTGCCGCGGCCCCTCCGAGACCCGGATCACCCGACGTTCCTGACGCACCCGACGATCCTGACGCATCCGATGCACCTGACGCTTCGGCGTACACTGCAGCGCTGGTCCGCGGGTTGGTGGCAGTGTTCATGACGGTGAGGAGGTGCTCGAACTGTTCGGTGGTCGCGAAGATTTCCAGGTGCGCGAGGCCTTGGCGGGGTTTGCGGATGAAGGCGCCCTGGAGTTGGCGGAGCAGTTCTTCGGAGGGTTCGGCGCCGTCCTGATCAATCGCATCGGTCCAGCTTCGGGCCACGCGGGCGAGGAAGTCCGGGTCGTTGTCCGCGGCGGTGCGGGTCAGCGCGTGCTCCATCCGGGCGGCGGTTGCCTCGTCGCAGACGTGCCGCACCCGGTCCAGGGCCAGGGTGATGATGGTCGCGGACCGGGACGGGACCTCTCCGGCTGCCACCGTGGCACCAAGCTCGGCGCGCAGCGCAGGCAGGTCCTGCCCGGTGAATCCCTGCCGGGGCAACAGGGTTCCGGCGAGGCAGAGCCGGCGCCGGGCCTCCGCGGAGCTGATCCGCAACCGCGCCCTTAGGAACTCCGTGACGTTCCGGTACCCGTCGTCCACCGCAACAGCCGGGGCCGGCGCAGCGTCCAAGGATCGCCGTGCCGGTTCGCCCCAAGCCGCGCGCTCCAACCCGGCCGCGACCTCCCGGCCGGCAGCACGAACCTCGGGTTCTGCACCCGCACCCGCACCCGTGCCGCAGCCGGCCCCGGTGCCGGGGTCCTCCCGCCAGCCCGTGGTCCACGAGTTGCCAGCGACAATGCCTGCTGTTGTGGCCGCCGCCTGCTTCCGGGTCCGTTCCACCGCGCCGGTTGCCACAACCTGCAAATACTCCACGACCCGCGAGAGCTCCTCTACGGTGCCGGCGAAATCCGACGCTGACGCGAACCCGAGCCCCGCAGCAGCTTCGACTGCCGTCGAGCCCACTGCGCGGAGTGTGGCAAGGGCATCATCCACTCCGGACTGCCCGGCCGGAGTTACGCGCCGGTCCGTGTCCCGGACGGTGATGAAATCCCTGCTGGCTTCCATATAAACATTCTGCTCGGGGGGTCTGACATTTTGCGCGACACAGCCTTGGCGACTCCGTGCGGACCGCAGATCCCCGCCCTAATCCCGGCCCGCTTCCCTGCCCTCAGAACGGACCAGCCCCGGCATCCGGAAGCCACAGCCAGTCAAACCGGACACCTACACCGCGCGAGCAGACCATCGATCCACCCGGACGGATTTGCTGGCCGCGTCCGGGTCAAGGGCTGATGTGCAACTAAACTGGACTGGATCCCATCGCCGCCCACTGTAAGGACAGACTGCACATGGCCATTTTGAATATCCGCATCATCGGGGATCCTGTGCTGCGCACAGTTGCCGATCCCGTGACGGAGTTCGGGCCTGAGCTGGCGAAGCTTGTTGCCGACATGACCGAAACCATGGAAGACGTCGAAGGTGCGGGCCTGGCCGCACCCCAGGTCGGCGTCAGCCAGCGGGTCTTCACCTACCGGATCGGCGGCGTCGAGGGACACATCATCAACCCTGTGCTGGAGAACAGTGCAGACTTCCAACCCGACGAAGTTGAGGGGTGCCTCTCCATCCCGGGTCTTGGTTTTCCGGTCCGCCGCCGGCGCCACACCCGTGTCACCGGCGTGGACCTGCACGGAAACCCGGTCACGGTGGAGGGCGAAGGAATGCTGGCGCGGGCCTTCCAGCACGAAACGGACCACCTGGACGGAATCCTCTTCACCGACCGGCTGGAGGGCGAAGACCGCAAGAGCGCACTGCGCGCGATCCGGAACGCCAACTACGACTCCATTACGGAGCAGACCATGGCGAAACGGGCCAGGACAGTCGGCACCAGCTTCGGTTCCAGCAGTTTCGGCGCTTTCGGCAACTCCCAGTGAGGGTCCTTTTCGCCGGAACACCGGCCGTGGCTGTGCCCTCCCTGGATGCGCTGGTGGCGGCGGGTTTTGACGTTGTCGCCGTCCTGACCCGGCCGGACGCGCCGCTCGGGCGCAAACGCGTGCTGACGCCGTCGCCAGTGGCTGCCCGCGCCGCGGAACTGGGCATCAAGATCATCCATGCCTCGAAAGTCGACGACGCCGTGACCGCAGAAATAGCGGCTGCCGCCCCGGACGTCGCAGCAATTGTGGCCTACGGCGGGCTCATCCCGCGGGTGGCCTTGGACATTCCCCGCCATGGCTGGATCAACCTGCATTTCTCTCTGCTGCCGGCCTGGCGCGGCGCGGCTCCCGTGCAGCGGTCCCTGATCGCCGGCGACGACGTCACCGGCGCGGTCACCTTCCTGCTGGAGGAAGGCCTGGACACCGGCCCGGTGTTCGGTACCCTGACCGAAGCAGTCCTGCCGGAGGACACCGCCGGTGCCCTCCTCGAGCGGCTGTCCCACAGCGGCGCCGTGCTGCTGACCCAGACCCTGTCCGCGGTGGACGCAGGCCAAGCCGCCGCGGTGCCGCAGCAGGGCGACATCAGCGCAGCCCCCAAACTGACCCTCGACGACGGCCGGCTCGATTGGCAGCAACCGGCCCTGGCCATCGGACGACGGGCGCGCGGGGTCACCCCTGAACCCGGTGCGTGGACTACCCTCGGCGGCCAGCGGATCAAGCTGGAACCGGTATTGCTGCGGCCAGCGGGCCGCGACCTGGAACCGGGTCAGCTGGCACTGGCGGGTCAAGGAGTGCTGGTGGGCACCGGTTCGCACCCGGTGGAACTCACCCGGATCCAGCCGTCAGGCAAAAAAATGATGACCGCCGCTGATTGGGCGCGCGGACAGGCAACACTGGAAAGCGTGGTATTCGAATGAGTGAGTCCGGGACGAGCGGCCGGGGCAACGGCCCCCAGCGCGGCGGTTCAGGCGGCCAGCGCGGCGCCGGACAAAGCGGTGGCCAGGGCGGCCGCGGCCGCGACGGCAGCCATCGGAATGCTCAGGGCCGGGAACGGAACCGTGGTCCGCAGCGCGGTTTCACCGAGAACGCGCCGTCCCAGCGAACCCGCCGGGCGGACCCGGCCCGGCTTGTGGCCTTCGAAGTGCTGCGCGCGGTCGCAGCCGAGGACGCCTACGCGAACCTCGTCCTCCCCGCCCGGATCCGGCACCACGGCCTGGACAAGCGCGACGCCGGGTTTGCCACGGAACTGAGCTACGGGGCCCTGCGTGGCCAGGGAACCTATGACGCCATCCTGGCCCGCTGCGTGGACCGGCCCCTGGACCAGCTGGACCCGGCGATCCTTGATGCGCTGCGGATCGGGGCACACCAGTTGCTGGCCATGCGGGTCCCCGCCCACGCGGCGCTGGACCAGACAGTGGGCCTGGCCCGCGCGGTGATCGGCGCCGGGCCATCGACCCTGATTAACGCCGTGTTGCGCAAGGTGTCAGCCCGAAACTTTGAGGAGTGGCTGGAATTGCTGCTCAGCGATGAGACGGATGAGACCAAAAAGGCAGCCATCCGCTACGCACACCCCGAATGGATTGTCCGGGCGCTCCGGCAGTCCCTGGTGGCCCACGGGCGTCCCGTCAGCGAAATCGGTGACCTGCTTGAAGCGGACAATGCCGCTCCCGTGGTCAACCTTGTGGCGCTGCCCGGGCTCGGCAGCCTGGACGAGGCGCTCGAAGGCGGCGCCACACCCGGGGAACTCGTCGAAGGCTCGGCGCTCTCCAGCGGCGGAGACCTCGGCCGGCTCGCGTCCGTGCGGGAAGGCACCACCCGTGTTCAGGACGTTGGCTCCCAGCTCGTGGCCCGGGCCCTGGCCGCCGTCGACCTTGGCGGCAGCACAACGAGGACCGGCGAGGGAGGAACCGGCGACAGCACCGCCGGGTCGGAAAGTCCGGCTGAACGATGGCTGGACATGTGCGCCGGACCCGGAGGCAAGGCAGCCCTGCTCGGCGCACTGGCCCGCGAACACGGGGCCACCCTGCTGGCCAACGAGCCCGCCGCGCACCGCGCGAAGCTCGTCCGGCAGGCCCTCGCCGCGGTCCCGCACGAAGTCTGGCATGTGCGCACCGGGGACGGCCGCGAGGTGGGCACCGAGATGCCGGAAAGCTTCGACCGTGTCCTGGTTGATGCGCCCTGCACCGGCCTGGGCGCCCTGCGCCGCCGGCCGGAATCACGCTGGCGCCGGACCCCCAAGGACCTGACGGACCTCGGCCCGCTGCAACGGGAACTGCTCAAGTCCGCAGTGGACGCCGTGAAGCCCGGCGGCGTGGTGGCCTACGTGACGTGTTCGCCGCACCCGGCGGAAACGACCGCAGTTGTGAGCGATGTGCTGCGCAAACGCGACGACCTTGAACTGCTCGACGCCGGTGCGGTGCTGGACAGCGTCAGCCTCACCGGCCACCTCGACGCCGGACACGAGCTCACTGCCCAGCTGTGGCCCCACGTGCACCGGACCGACGCCATGTTCCTGGCGCTAATCCACAAATTAGCCTGAGCAACACGAAATACTGAAGCACTAAAGAGCAGCGACCCGCACCGGGACATCCGAGCAGAATGACAAGGAATTCCACATGGCCACGTGCTGTATCAACCCGAGCATTCTTTCCGCCGACTTCGCGAACCTCGAAGGAGAACTGCGCCGGATCGGCAACGCGGATGCGGTCCATGTCGATGTGATGGACAACCACTTTGTGCCCAACCTCACGCTGGGCTTACCTGTCGTTGCACGGCTGCAGGAGGTCAGCCCGGTGCCGTTGGATGCCCACCTGATGATTAACGATGCGGACCGCTGGGCTCCGGCGTACGCGGAGGCCGGGGTCGCGTCGGTGACTTTCCACGCCGAAGCCTCCATCGCGCCGATCAAGCTCGCGCGTGAGCTCCGGGCCCGCGGCGCGAAGGCCGGGATGGCCCTTCGGCCGGGCAGCGCCGTCGAACCATACCTTGACATGCTCGGGGAACTGGACATGCTGCTGATCATGACTGTGGAGCCGGGCTTCGGTGGCCAGGCCTTCCTGGACCTCACGCTCCCCAAGATCCGCCGGGCCCGCGCGGCGATCGACGCGTCCGGCCTCCAGGTGGCGTTGCAGGTCGACGGCGGAATCACCGAGGACACCATCCGCCGCGCCGCGGACGCCGGTGCCAACGTGTTCGTCGCCGGCTCCGCCGTCTACGGTGCCGAGGATCCGGGAGAGGCCATCGAACGGCTTCGGGCCGCCGGGCAACGCTAACGCTGAGGCCGGCAACGCGGGCGCCAAGGACCAACGCCGTAACATCCGGTCGGGGGAATACCCGCGGCTGCCCGGCGGTTGTGCCAGAATAGCTACACACATACGTGCTCCGGGGTCGGTGTAAGTCCGAACCGGCGGTTATAGTCCGCGACCCGCGCGCCGGCGCCTCCCTCGGGAAGATAGCCGGCAAACGGTTGAACCGGTGGAACTCCGGTACCGACAGTTAAAGTCTGGATGAGAGAAGCACGTACAGCTGTTACTGCGGAGCCCTGCCGGCGCCGCGGAATGTTGCTGTCGTATGCCCCCGGAGCCATCGCGCTTTTGAGGGAAGGAACGGCAACCAGATGTACTCTCTGCGATGGCTCTTGACCACCACCACGGTTTGCGAAAGCCCGGTGAGGTGTTGATGAGCGTCCTGAATACCACGCCCGATACGACGGTCGAGGCGCTGGCCGCTGCAGGCTTCAGTACCGCCGAGCTTGCCGCCATGGACGCCGCCCTGGCTGCGGCGCTGCAGGGGCCGCGCGGCGCGAACCCGCTGGTTGGCGCGGTCGTGATTTCCGCCGCGGGAACCCCCATCGTCACCGGCTACCACCGCGGGGCGGGCACCGCGCACGCCGAAGCGGACGCCATTGACCAAGCCAAAGCCGCCGGCATCGACCTCAGTGGCACCACGATGGTGGTCACACTGGAACCGTGTGACCACCGCGGGCGCACCGGGCCGTGCACCCAGGCGATCATTGAAGCCGGTATTACCGACGTCGTCTACGCGGTAGATGACCCACACGACCCGGCGGCCGGTGGTGCGGCCACGCTACGCGGAGCGGACGTCCGCGTCCGCTCCGGGCTCTGCGCCGAGGCCTCGCTGGACATGAACCGGCGCTGGTTCGACGCCGTTGCTGCCGCCCGGCCCTTTGTCACCCTGCACATCGCCCAGACCCTCGACAGCCGGATCGCCGCCAGCGACGGCACCAGCCAATGGATTTCGAGCCCCGAATCGCTGGCGGACAACCATGCCCTCCGTGGCCGGATCGACGCAATCCTGGTCGGCACACAAACGGTCCTGGTCGACAACCCACGGCTCACTGCCCGGGGACCGGACGGGAAACCCGCCGGCCGGCAACCGTTGCGCGCTGTGATGGGTTTGCGGGGGATCCCCGAAGACGCCGCCGTTCACGGCTCCGACGGCAAGGTGCTGCACTTGCCCACCCGTGAGCCGTTGGAGGCCCTGGAGTCGTTGTTTTCCACCGGTGTCCGCCACCTTATGGTCGAAGGCGGCTCCCGGATCCTGAGTGCTTTCCTGGCCGCCGGGCTCGTGGATGAACTGATCGTCTACCTGGCCCCAACCCTGCTCGGTTCCGGAACTCCGGCCCTGGACGACCTGGGCATCTCCACTTTGGCGAACGCCCAGAGGTGGGACTGGGATCCGGCGTCCGGCGGCGCGGTTCAGCTGCTTGGCAGAGACCTGCGGCTGCACTTGAGCCCCACGCCAACCGGCCCCACGCCAACCGGCCCCACGCCAACCACCCCGGCGGGGACCGGCAACGCGCCGGCTGCAGTGCCGGCCGCCCACAACTCTTCAGCCGATTCAACCCCGTCCCGCGCAGGCGCGGACACCGCCGCAGGAGGCAACTGATGTTCACCGGAATTATTGCCGAGCAGGGGGAGGTGTTGTCCGTTGAACGCAATGGTGACATCAGCGCCACCGTCCGGCTGCACGCTCCCGCCAGCACCGAGGGGCTGGCCCTAGGCGGATCCATCGCCGTCAACGGCGTCTGCCTCACGGCCACGGCGATCGACGGCCGGGACTTCAGCGTAGACGTGATGGGCGAGACGCTCACCCGCAGCACAGTAGGCGAGCTTGCCCCCGGGGACCCCGTTAATCTCGAGCGCTGCGTGCCGGCCGGCGGCCGGCTCGACGGGCATGTTGTCCAGGGCCACGTCGACGGCGTCGGGCAACTGCTCGAACGCGAGTCGCTGGGCAATTGGGACCGGCTGCGCTTCGGTGTTCCGGTGGGGTTGGCCCGCTATATCGCGGAGAAGGGCTCGATTGCCGTCGACGGCGTGTCGCTAACCGTGACGGCGGTGAGCCCGGCCGCCGAACCGGCCCCGTGGTTCGAAGTGGGGCTGATCCCCACCACACTCTCCGACACCGGACTGGGCGCCAAAGCACTTGGCGGGCGCGTGAACCTCGAAGTTGACGTGCTGGCGAAGTACACTGAGCGCCTGCTCGCCTTTTCCGGCGCTGCAGCCGGGGGAGCAGCAGTACGCGCGGAGGGGGCAACAGCGTGAACACCGTCAAGGACATTCCTGCCCGTCAAGGCATCCTTAGCCAAGCCGGCGACGCGGCCGGGCCCGCACCCGTTACCGCGCCGGCCGGGCTCGACCTGATTGAAGACGCCGTCCGCGCAATTGCCGCCGGCCGTCCCGTCCTGGTGGTGGACAACGAGGACCGCGAAAACGAAGGCGACATCATCTTCGCCGCGCAGCATGCCACGCCGTCGCTGATGGGGTGGACCATCAGGTACAGCTCCGGTGTGATCTGCGTGCCGCTCGAGGGCGGCCGGGCCGAGGCCCTCGCGCTGCCTCCGATGGTTGACATCAACGAGGATGCCAAGGGCACCGCCTACACAGTGTCCTGCGACGCCGCGCTGGGCGTGAGCACCGGGATCTCCGCCACGGACCGCGCCCTGACAGCCCGGATCCTTGCCGATCCCGGGAGCCAGCCGGCGGCTCTGACCCGCCCCGGGCATGTTTTTCCGCTCCGGGCCGTTAACGGGGGAGTGCGGGAACGCGCCGGGCACACCGAAGCGGCTGTAGAACTGTGCAAGCTGGCCGGACTCGAGCCCGTGGGTGTGATTGCAGAAGTGGTGTATGACAACGGAGAGATGATGCGGCTGGACGGACTTCGCGGCTTCGCCCTTGAGCACGGCTGCCCGCTGATCTCGATTGCGGATCTGGTGGCCTACCTCGAGGCGGCGCAGCCCGCCAGTCATCCAACGGACCCCGTTTAATGGAGGAGAAACGATGACGACGTCTGAAGCACAAGAACAGCTGGCGGCCGAACACCTGCCGCATCCGGTCAGCGCAGGCCCGATCGTCCAGCTGCCCACGGCCTTCGGCAACTTTGTGGCGCAAGCCTGGACCGATCAGGCCACCGGCGCCGAGCACCTGGCCGTCAGCTCCCCGCTGCCACCGGTCGACGGGCAGGCTCCGCTGGTCCGCTTGCACTCTGAGTGCCTCACCGGAGATGTCTTCGGCTCGTACCGCTGCGACTGCGGCGAGCAACTCGCGTATGCCCTCGAGATGATCAACGAGTTCGGCGGAACCCTGCTGTACCTTCGCGGCCAGGAGGGCCGGGGAATCGGCTTGGCGAACAAAATGAAGGCCTACGCCCTGCAGGAGGCAGGCTTCGACACGGTCGAGGCCAACGAACAGCTCGGACTGCCCGTGGATGCCCGCAGCTACCAGGCCGCGGCACAGATCCTCGCGGACATGGGCCTCCACGAGGTCCGCCTGCTGAGCAACAACCCGGACAAACAGGACCGGCTGGCGCAGGCCGGGGTCCGTGTTGTGGAGATGGTGCCCACCGAAGTTCCATCCCGCGAGCAGAACATCCGGTACCTGCAGACGAAAAAGGACCGGATGGACCACCGGCTGGTCCTGGACGTGCAGCCGGTGGCGCCGGCATCGGGTCCGGGCGGCTTCGAGAACAGCCACGACTGACTAACCGGCAGCAGCCCGCCACGGGCCGCTCCCACGTTTTGACACGCACACCACAACTGAGCAGAACAAGGATTCCCAGATGAGCGGACACGGCGCACCACAGATTGACCTCAGCACCTTTCAGCCGGAGGAGACCTCCCGGCTGAAACTGGCCATTGTGGCAGCGAGCTGGCACACCCGGATCATGGACGGGCTTCTGGAGGGCGCCCTGCGCGCAGCGAAAGACGCCGGCATCGACGAGCCGACAGTGCTTCGGGTCCCCGGCACCTTCGAACTCCCCGTCGCCGCCGCCCGGCTGGCACCGCACTTCGACGCGGTGGCCGCGCTCGGCGTCGTAATCCGCGGCGGCACCCCGCACTTCGAGTACGTCTGCGAAGCAGCCACGCTCGGACTGACGGAAGTCTCCGTGCGCACCGGCGTTCCGGTCGGCTTCGGTGTGCTGACCTGTGACACGGAACAGCAGGGTATTGACCGGGCGGGGCTGCCCGGCTCAACCGAGGACAAGGGCCACGAGGCCGTCACCGCCGCACTGGCGACAGCGGTGACGCTCAAACAATTCAGCTAAGCCGCGGCGGTTGGGGTCCGGCCGTACCCCGGGCAGCGCCGGCCGTACCCCGGGCAGCGCCGGCCGGACCTTGCGGACTGTGTCATCGCCCACATCCCGCCCGTCACGGAACGGCCCGGCAGGCACCCTCCCCCCTCGAGGAAGTAGGCTTGCGGGTGTGAAGAATTTCGAATCGCTGTTCGCAGAACTGAGTGAAAAGGCAGCCGTCCGTCCGGAGGGTTCCCGCACCGTCGCCGAACTGGATTCCGGAGTCCACGGCATTGGAAAAAAGGTCGTGGAGGAAGCAGCCGAGGTCTGGATGGCTGCCGAGTACGAATCCGATGAAGCCGCCGCTGAAGAAATCTCCCAGCTGCTCTATCACCTGCAGGTTCTGATGCTGGCCAAGGGACTCAGCCTGGAAGACGTCTACAAGCATCTCTAGCCACGTCCGCTCCGGGAACCGGCAGGCCGTGCCTGCGAACCCGGTGTACTGCGTGGCCCGCTGTGCCTGAACCGACAATTCCCGGACGGACTGTTTCTGAACGGACTTCGTCCCAACCAAGAGAGACCTTCCCCATGCTCAGAGTTGCCGTCCCGAACAAGGGATCCCTGTCCGAAGCTGCCTCCGCCATGCTCGCCGAGGCCGGCTACCGCCAGCGCCGCGACACCCGCGAACTGGTCATGGTTGACCCGGACAACGACATTGAATTCTTCTTCCTCCGTCCGCGTGACATTGCCGTCTACGTCGGCCAGGGAACGCTCGACGTCGGCATCACCGGCCGCGACCTGCTCCTGGACGCCGAAGTTGAAGCCGCGGAACTGCTTCCGCTCGGCTTCGCCGCCTCCACCTTCCGCTTCGCCGGCCCGGTCGGCGACTTCACCGCCGTCGAAGAGCTTGAAGGCAAACGCCTCGCCACCAGCTACGACGGACTGCTCCGCGGCTACCTTGCCGAGCGCGGCATCAACGCCCGGGTGGTCCGCCTTGACGGCGCCGTTGAGTCCTCCGTCCGGCTCGGCGTCGCGGACGCGATCGCCGACGTCGTTGAAACCGGCAACACCCTCAAAGCAGCAGGCATGGAGATTTTCGGCCAGCCGATCCTGCGCTCCGAAGCCGTGCTGATCGGCCGCGCCGGCGAGCGGAACGCCGCCGCCGAGGTACTGATCCGGCGCCTGCAGGGTGTTCTCGTGGCGCGGCAGTACGTTTTGATGGACTACGACATCCGCAAGGAGCTGGTGGAAGCAGCAGCAGCCCTGACCCCTGGCCTGGAATCGCCCACAGTGTCGCCGCTGCGCGATTCGGACTGGGTTGCCGTCCGCTCGATGGTGCCGAAGAAACAGACAAACGCGATCATGGACGAACTATACGACCTGGGTGCCCGCGCCATTCTGGTGAGCACCATCCACGCCTGCCGCATCTGAGCGGCGTCGGAAATTTTTTCGTGAGCCAATACCAGGAGAAGTCATGGCTGTAGCTGTCCGCGTTATCCCGTGCCTGGACGTCGATGCCGGCCGCGTCGTCAAGGGCATCAACTTTGAAGGGCTTCGCGACGCCGGCGACCCTGTCGAACTCGCGCACCGGTATGACAACGGCAGCGCGGACGAGCTGACCTTCCTGGACGTCACGGCCTCATCGGGTAACCGGGAGACCACGTTCGACGTCGTCAGGCGGACCGCGGAGGAAGTCTTTATTCCACTGACCGTCGGCGGCGGCGTCCGTGGTGTTGCAGAAGTGGACAGGCTCCTGCGCTGCGGCGCGGACAAGGCCGCCATAAACACCGCTGCCGTCGCGCGTCCCGGGGTGATCGATGAGATTACCCGGCACTTCGGCTCCCAGGTCCTCGTCCTGTCCCTCGACGCCCGGCGCACCCGCCCCGGCTCGCAGCCCACCCCCTCCGGCTTCGAGGTGACCACACACGGCGGCCGGCAAGGCACCGGGATCGACGCAATCGCATGGGCCCGTGAAGCTGCCGACCGCGGGGTCGGCGAAATCCTGCTGAACTCGATCGACGCCGACGGCACCAAGGACGGCTTCGACCTGGAGCTCATCCGCTTGGCGCGGGCAGCAGTCAAGGTTCCGCTCATTGCCTCCGGCGGAGCCGGGAAACCTGAGCACTTCCCGCCGGCGGTGGCGGCCGGCGCGGACGCTGTCCTCGCCGCGTCGGTCTTCCACTTCGGACCGCTGGACATGATCGCCC
Source organism: Arthrobacter sp. EM1 (assembly GCF_029964055.1). Classification (NCBI taxonomy): domain Bacteria; kingdom Bacillati; phylum Actinomycetota; class Actinomycetes; order Micrococcales; family Micrococcaceae; genus Arthrobacter; species Arthrobacter sp. EM1. The sequence goes on from NZ_CP124836.1 coordinate 1,240,805, forward strand.
AGGTCAAGGCAGCCATCCGGGCAGCAGGGTTCGACGTCCGCTAAGCGCAATTACGCAAAAAGAAGGTTGGTCGCGCCTGGGCCACGCCCGCAGGGTCCGCTGGCCGAGCTTGCGGGGTGAGGGCGTTTGCGCGGCCTAGAGCCCGACTTCGGCTGACTGCAGGAGCGCGACGGCGTCCGGCTGGCCTTCGAAGGTTACGAGCGAATGTCGGGTCCGGCCGTGGGCGTGCATCAGGAGCTCGCCCGGCTCGCCAACGATCGCCACGGATACCGGTGCGCGCTTGGCGACGTGCCGGGGGCCAGAAGGGCGCACCAGCACAATGCCCAGGTCCACGCCGCGGTACAAGATGGCGGCGCGCTTGATCAGATCGTCCCAGAGGGCGTCGGAGTAGTCCTCGTCCAGGGCACGGGGCGCCCAGCGGTCGACGGCACGGCGGACGTCTTCCGTGTGGACGAAGTATTCGATCAGGTTGGCGCTTTCGTCCAGGGCCTTGATCTTCATTGGCGAGAACGCGGAGGGACCGGCACGGAATAACCTCACCAGCTTGGTGTACTCCTCCGGCGCCGTGAGCTTCGCTGCCAGTGCGGCCGTGGCCTGGTCCGATGCCTTGGCCAGCCGCTTCACCAGCAGCCCCAGACCAACGGCGGCCTTCCGCTCGCGCAGGTACAAGTGCGCGGCAAGGTCCCGGGTTTGCCACCCGGCACAGAGCGTGGGGGAGTCAGGGCCGGCCGCGAGCAGGGTTTCGGCCAAGAATTCTCGGGAGGGATCGACGAAATGCATCACTTGTGAAACTAGCACGAGACAGCGGCTCGTGTGCACTTGAATTGCCGTAGTTTTGGCATTAGCGGCCCCGATCTTATCGCGGTGGCGCCGATCCTCGGCGGACCGCGCTGCAAGCGGACCGCGGGCCAACTGGGCGCCGGCCCGAGTGAAGGCACTAGACTTGAGCTGATGTCTGAGCAGCCCGCCCCCGCCCTTGGTAGTGCCCACCCGCTTGATGGATCTCCGGATAACGGGGACGCCGTCGCCGCGACCGTTCCTGCCGCGCCTGCGGGCCCGCTCCCCGCAGGGCTCGCCGAAGCGTTAAAACGCGACAGCGCCGGGCTGGTCGCAGCGATTGTGCAGCAGTTTGACACCCATGAAGTGCTGATGCTGGGCTGGATGGACGACGAGGCACTTAGCCGCACCATGACCAGCGGGCGGGTGACGTTCTTCTCCCGCTCCCGCCAGGAGTATTGGCGCAAGGGCGACACTTCCGGTCACGTGCAGTGGGTCAAGTCGCTCGCCATGGATTGCGACGGCGATGCGCTGCTGGTCCGGGTGGACCAGGTCGGTGCCGCCTGCCACACCGGGACCCGGACCTGTTTTGCGGGCCGCGATCTCGACGCTGTCACCGGCCCCGCCGACTGACCCGGCAGTTGACCGCGGCGGACAACCGCACCGGGGCGGCGCCGCTATCCGGCCAGAGCCAAGCAACCATCAGGACCACCACTGAAAGAACAGGCGGAAATCACAGCCATGCAGGACCTTGGAATCATTAGCCCAAGCCTGGCGGAGTTCCGTGAACTCGCAGGCCACAGCCGTGTTATCCCCGTCCGGCTCAAGGTGCTGGCTGACGCCGAGACCCCGATTGGGCTGTACCGCAAACTCGCCCAGGGCCAGCCCGGAACGTTCCTGATGGAATCCGCGGCTGTCGGCGGCGCCTGGTCCCGCTACTCCTTCATCGGTGCCCGGTCCCGGGCCACCCTAACCACCAAGGACGGTCAGGCGCACTGGCTCGGCGAACCGCCGGTCGGCGTCCCGCTCGGCGGCAGCCCGGTGGACGCGATCCGCGACACCGTCGAGGCCCTCCGCACCGACCGGTTCGAAGGCCTGCCCCCGTTCACCTCCGGCCTGGTCGGATTCCTCGGCTGGGAAACCGTCCGGCACTGGGAAAAGCTGACCAGCCCGCCCGAGGACGACCTTCAGCTGCCCGACATGGCGCTGAACCTCGTCACTGACATGGCCGTGCACGACAACATGGACGGCACCGTGCTGCTGATTGCCAACGCCATCAACTTCGACAACAGCACCGAGCGCGTCGACGAGGCGTGGCACGACGCCGTCGCCCGGGTCAAGGCCCTGCTGGCCAAGGTCAGCGCCCCCGTCCGGCAGCCGGTCTCCGTGCTCGACGCCGCCGCACTCGACTTCGCCTCGAGCGTGCAGGAACGCTGGGAGGAAGCGGACTACCTCGCCGCCCTGGACCGCGGCAAGGAAGCGATCGTCGACGGCGAAGTGTTCCAGGTGGTCATCTCCCGGCGTTTCGAAATGGAATGCGGCGCGGATCCGCTGGACGTCTACCGGGTTCTGCGGAATACCAACCCCAGCCCGTACATGTACATCTTCAGCCTCGAGGATACTGCCGGCAGGCAGTACTCCATCGTCGGGTCCTCCCCGGAAGCACTCGTGACCGTGACCGGCGAGGACGTCATCACCCATCCCATCGCCGGGTCCAGACCGCGGGGCAAAACCGTTGAGGCGGACACGGCGCTGGCTGAAGAACTCCTCGCCGACGAAAAGGAACGCGCCGAGCATTTGATGCTTGTGGATCTCTCCCGCAACGACCTGTCCAAGGTCTGCGTCGCCGGATCCGTTGACGTGACCCAGTTTATGGAAGTCGAGCGGTTCAGCCACATCATGCATCTGGTTTCCACAGTGGTGGGCAAACTGGCCCCCAACGCCACCGCCTACGAAGTGCTGAAGGCGACATTTCCCGCCGGAACGCTCTCGGGCGCTCCTAAACCGCGGGCGTTGCGCTTGCTTGACGAACTTGAGCCGCACCGCCGCGGGATCTACGGGGGAGTGGTGGGCTACCTTGACTTCGCCGGCGACATGGACATGGCGATTGCCATCCGCTCTGCCCTGCTGCGGGAAGGACGCGCCTACGTGCAGGCCGGTGGCGGCATTGTGGCCGACTCCGTCAACGCCGCCGAGGCGCTGGAGACGGTCAACAAGGCCGCCGCCCCGATGCGGGCCGTCCACTCTGCCCGGTCGCTGCGCAACATCACGGCGGACTCGATTTCCATTCCCGGGACGCAGCCATGAGCGGCACCGTCGTGAAGAGCACCAGCCCGGTGGTTCCGCGCTGGGCACGTAAGTCCACCCTGGTCCTGGCCATTACGGCGCTGGCACTTGCCGTCTTTGGCACCACAACGCAGGGCTGGCTAACCGTCCACCTCGATCCGGCCCAGCTCGGGGCGGCCGTCAGCAGCCAGGACGGCCTGCACGTGCAAGGCAGCAAAGCCGCCACCACAGTCACGGCACTGGCCCTGGTGGCACTCGCCGGCGGCCTGGCCGCGTCGATTGCCGGCCGGATCGCCCGCTGGATCATCACCGCGCTGATCCTGCTCGCCGCCGCCGGCATCGTCGGCGCCGCCGTGCTCGTCCTCGCGGACCCGGCGGCCGCAGCCCAGGGCTCCATCGCCGCCGCCACCGGAATCTCCGGCAGCGACGTCCAGGTGGACGTGACGGTGTTCCCGGTCCTCGCCGTCGTCGCCGGCGTCCTGCTGGGGCTCAGCGCGTTGCTGATCATCCCCGCAGGCCGCTTTTGGCGCTCGCGCACAAAATATGACACCGCGGCAACTGCCGCCGCCGGCGGGGCTGCGGCGCCGGCCGGCCCAACTGACGAGATCGACAGCTGGGACCGGTTGTCCCGCGGTGACGACCCCACTTGAGCCGATTCCGCGGGCGCGGCCAACTACACGGACAATAAATGGCAGAATGTAAGCAGTATTTACCCTGAGGAGATTCCCATGAGCAATGCCCCTGTTTCCGCCCCCAAGCCGGCTGCCGGAACCGGCTACTCCTACGACGACGTTGACCACAGCGAACCGACGGGCCACGGCAACAGCCCGGCCGCCTGGACCACCGTCCTGGTCATGCTGGTCGGCGCGCTCATTATGTCGATCGCCTTTGTTATCGCCAACACCCCGATTTTCATCGCCGGCGGCGTGGTGATGGCGATCGGCCTGGTCATTGGTTTCGCCATGCGCAAAGCCGGATACGGTGTTGGCGGCAGCAAGCTGAAGAACGCCGGCCACTAAGGGTGAGCGTTCTCGATGACATCAATGCCGGTGTCAGGGAGGATATGGCTGGCCGCCAGCGCCTTGTGACGCTCGCAGAACTGAAGGAGCGCGCGGCTGCAGCCCCGCCTGCGCGCGACGCCTGGACCGCCCTTGGCGGCGCTTCGGCGAGCCGGGAGCAGCTGAAGGTCATCGCCGAAATCAAGCGCCGGAGTCCCTCCAAAGGCGACCTCGCCAGCATCGCTGACCCCGCCTCGTTGGCGGTGCAGTACGCCGACGGCGGTGCCGCCGCGATCAGCGTCCTGACCGAACAGCGCCGCTTCAACGGCTCGCTGGCCGACTTCGACGCCGTTCGGGCAGCCGTGGACATTCCGCTGCTGCGCAAGGACTTTATGATCGATGAATACCAGATCTGGGAGGCCCGGGCACACGGGGCCGACTTGATCCTGTTGATCGTGGCGTCCCTGTCCGACGCGCAACTGCGCGAGTTCACGGCCCTTAGCCGCGAACTCGGGATGAACGTACTTGTCGAGACGCACACCGCCGGAGAAGTCGGACGGGCTGTTGCTGCCGATGCCCGGATCATCGGGGTCAATGTACGCAACCTTAAGACACTCGACGTCGACCGTGCCGTCTTCGCCGAACTCGCCGGTGACATCCCCGCCGGCGCGCTGGTCATCGCGGAATCGGGTGTTCGCGGCGTCGACGACGTCCGGCACTATGCCGCCAACGGCGCCCATGCCGTCCTCGTGGGCGAAACGCTGGTCAGCGACGCGACCCCGCGGGAGCGGATCGCCGAATTTATGGCCGCAGGAGCAGAAGAAATCGCCGCACGTTCCTGATCCGTGCTCCGGCCGGGCGATGCCCGTCCGGAGCCGGCCAGGCTTCCGTGCGGCCCCCAGATCAAATAAGCAGTGGAACAGGATGGTGAGACTGATGGTCGATGCGCCAGCAGCCAGCTCAGGCGAAAGCACCGTGGACGCGTTCCTGCAGGGTGGAGAATCCCTGCGGCATGCCCCCGGACCCTACTTCGGCTCCTACGGCGGCCGATGGATGCCGGAATCACTCATCGCGGCCCTGGATGAGCTGGAAGACACCTTCGAGAAGGCCAAGGCCGATCCCGAGTTCACCGCAGAAATTGCGGAGCTGAACAAGAACTACTCCGGCCGGCCTTCGCTGCTGACCGAAGCCAAGCGCTTCGCCGAGCACGCCGGCGGAATCCGGCTTTTCCTCAAGCGCGAGGACCTGAACCACACCGGCTCGCACAAGATCAACAACGTCCTGGGCCAGGCACTATTGGCCAAGCGGATGGGCAAGACCCGGCTCATCGCCGAGACCGGCGCCGGGCAGCACGGCGTCGCCAGCGCTACTGCCGCCGCCCTGATGGGCCTGGAATGCGTTGTTTACATGGGCGCCGAAGACTGCCGCCGGCAGGCCCTGAACGTGGCCCGGATGGAACTGCTCGGGGCCACTGTCATTCCGGTGACCAACGGCTCCCAGACCCTCAAGGATGCCATCAACGAGGCGCTGCGCGACTGGGTGGCCAACGTGGACAACACGCATTACCTGCTGGGCACGGTCGCCGGGGCGCACCCGTTCCCGGCCATGGTCCGGTACTTCCACGAGGTCATTGGCGAGGAAGCCCGCGCCCAGATCCTGGCGCAGACCGGCCGCCTGCCCGACGCGGTGTGCGCCTGCATCGGCGGCGGCTCCAATGCCATTGGCCTCTTCCACGGCTTCCTGGATGATCCTTCGGTGAAGATCTACGGATTCGAGGCCGGCGGCGAAGGCGTCGAAACCGGCCGCCATGCCGCCACCATCACGCTCGGCAAGCCCGGAGTGCTGCACGGCGCACGCTCCTACCTGATGCAGGACGACGACGGCCAGACCATCGAATCGCACTCTATTTCGGCAGGCCTGGACTATCCCGGCGTCGGACCGGAGCACTCTTACCTCGCGGACATTGGACGGGTGAGCTACGAACCGATCACTGACAGTGAAGCCATGGACGCCTTCCGCTTGCTCTGCCGCACCGAGGGGATTATCCCGGCGATCGAGTCCGCGCATGCGCTGGCCGGTGCTATCAAGGTGGGCCAGCGGCTCGCTGCCGAAGTCGGGCCCGGAAGGGCAGCCGAGAAGATCATGATCGTTAATCTCTCCGGCCGCGGCGATAAGGACGTGGCTACCGCCGCCGAATGGTTCGACCTGCTGGATAAGGATTCACCCGAACACGAGATCGCCGCCGAAGGGGAACAGCTGTGAATGACCTGACCGACGCCGGGGCGGCCCGGACCGCCAGCAAGTCCGCTGCGGCCATTGACCGCGCCAAGGCCGAGGGCCGTGCAGCTCTGATCGGCTACCTTCCGGCCGGTTTCCCCAGCGTGGAAGACACCATCGCAGCCGGCATCGCCCTTGCGGAGAACGGCGCGGACCTGATCGAAATCGGCATCCCGTATTCGGACCCGGTGATGGATGGCCCCGTCATCCAGGCAGCGACGACGCAGGCCCTCGCCAAGGGCTTCCACGTTAAGGATGTCTTCGACGTCGTCCGCGGCATTACCAGCAAGACTGACGCTGCGGTGCTGGTCATGACCTACTGGAATCCCGTGGTCCGGATGGGTGTGGAGGACTTTTCCCGCCAGCTCGCCGAAGCCGGGGGAGCCGGTCTCATCACCCCGGACCTGATCCCGGACGAAGCCGCCGAATGGATGGCCGTTTCGGACAAATACGGCCTGGACCGGGTGTTCCTGGTGGCACCGTCCTCCTCACCGGCGCGGATGAAGCGCACCGTTGACGCGAGCCGGGGCTTTGTCTACGCCGTCTCGATCATGGGCGTCACCGGGGCCCGGACGTCGGTCAGCTCCGCGGCCAAGGACGTCGTCGCCGCCGCGCGTGCTGCCGGCGCTGAACGGGTTTGCGTGGGACTGGGCGTCTCCAACGCGGACCAGGTCCGCGAGATTGCCGCCTACGCGGACGGCGTGATTGTTGGCACCGCGCTGGTCGTGGCCATCGGCGACGGCGGCGTCGATGCGGTAGCGTCCTTGACGAAAGACCTCAGTACCGGCCTCACCAGGGAAGAAGCTTAAACACATGCAGTCAGTCCTCCACGCGGCAGCGATGATCCCCGCGAGTATTCCGAGCCCGGAATGGTCCGGTTTCGACATCCCGCTGCCATGGGGGTCACTGCGCATTCATGCCTACGCCCTGTGCATCCTGCTGGGCATCGTCGTGGGGCTGTGGCTCACGTCCGTCCGCTGGGCCAAGCGCGGCGCCCCGGAGGGCAGCGTCTGGGACATCGCCATTTGGGCCATCCCCTTGGGCATCATCGGAGGCCGGCTTTACCACGTGGTGTCCTCGCCGGATGCCTATTTCGGCCCCGGCTTCGACGGCACCGGCGACTTGTCCCTGATCCCGCAGCTCCAACGCGGCGGTCTGGGGATCTGGGGCGCCGTGCTGCTTGGCACCGTGGGCGCGTGGATCGGCTGCCGCAGGGCAGGTGTCAAACTGAGCGGGTTCCTCGACGCCGCCGCACCCGGGCTGCTGCTGGCCCAGGCGGTCGGCCGCTGGGGAAACTACTTCAACCAGGAACTCTTTGGCGGGCCCACCACGCTCCCGTGGGGGCTGCAGATCGACGCGGACAATCCGAACTTCCCGCCGGGTATGGCCGCTGGCACACTCTTCCACCCGACCTTCCTCTACGAATCCCTGTGGAGCCTGGCCGGGGTGGGCATCCTGCTGCTGCTGGACCGCAAGTTCCGTTTCCGCCGCGGCCGGCTGTTCGCCCTGTATGCGGTCTACTACACGCTGGGCCGGGTCTGGATCGAGGCGATGCGGATCGATGACGCCGAGCAGATCACCTTCTTCGGCATTACCACCCGGCTGAACGTGTGGACCAGCATCGTCGTGTTGCTGGGCGCGCTGGCCATCTTCGTCATCCTGGGCCTGCGCAAGCGCACCGAGCTCGACACCGTGTACCTGGCGGGCCGTGCGCCGTCGGACGCCGATGCGGATACGGACGCCGACGCGGATGCGGAGGAAATCACGGTTCCGGACGACCATGACGCGGCCCATGCCGCAGATGACGCCCCCACCGCGGAGGGTACTAAGGCCGGAAACGGCGCGGAAAACAAGGTGCCGGCGACCGTTCCGGCGTCCTCTGGCGACGTCCACCATTCGGATTCTGCTGTCTCAGATAGTGAATTGCGTGATACTCTCCCTGAGAACCAAAGCGGTCCAGGTCACGTTTCCGCCCCAGCTGGGACGTCACAGGAACCCGGCGGCGGCACCAAGCCCGCCGCGGGAGCACCGGCAGCCGGAACACCCGGACGCCAGAGCACCGGGACCGCGCCGGAGGCTGAGGGCACCAAGTAGCTCAGTCCCCGAAAGCCGGGCTGTGGGGTCACCCCCCGCAAGGCCCGTTCCACAGCGTCGTGGCGGCAGGGAAGCAACGGACATTAAACAGTTGGTGTTTCGAGCAAGCCCGGGCCGGGGCCGCGTAACTGTTAGTGCAGGAAGCGGCGCTGGCCTACAATTCGAGTAAGAACATACTCTGTTGCACCCGTCACACCGGCGCACCGATTCGGGCCAATGTTGTCCCTCCCATACGCACGATCAGGAGGAAGGACGTCTCCCATGACCCAAACCCTGCACAGCCCCAGTTGGTCCGAGCCGAACCAGGCCGCCATGTCACCTTTCAAGCGGTTCGCGGCGCTTCCCGAAGCGGCCGGACTCTACAACCCGGAGCAGGAGAAGGACGCCTGCGGCCTCGCCATTATCGCCACGCTGCGGGGCGAGCCGGGCTACGACATTGTTGACGCGGCCCTGACAGCCCTGCGCAACCTCGAGCACCGCGGTGCCGTGGGCGCCGACGAGGGAACCGGCGACGGCGCCGGACTGCTGATGCAGGTCCCGGACGAATTCTTCCGCGCAGTTACCGACTTCGAGCTTCCCGCCCCCGGCCAGTTTGTGGTGGGGACGGCATTCCTCCCGGCCGAGCAGCGCGAATCCGACGCCGCGAAGGCGGGCATCGAAAGCCTTGCCGCGGACGAGGGCATGACGGTCCTCGGCTGGCGTGAGGTGCCGATCGTCGCTGACCTGGTCGGGGCGATGGCCCGGGCCTGCATGCCGTATTTCTCCCAGCCCTTCTTTGCCTCCAGCAACGGGGAAGTGCTGGAGCGCAACGAACTCGACTCGCGGGCCTGGCGGATCCGGAAGCGGGCGCAGAACAAATACGGCGTGTACTTCCCGTCGTTGTCCTCCCGGACCATCGTCTACAAGGGCATGCTCACAACGGCCCAGCTCGAGCCGTTTTATCCGGACCTCTCGGACAAACGCTTTAAGACCAAGCTCGCGATCGTCCACTCCCGCTTCTCCACCAACACCTTCCCGTCCTGGCCGCTGGCCCAGCCCTTCAGGACCATCGCCCACAACGGCGAAATCAATACGGTCAAGGGAAACCGCAACTGGATGCGTGCCCGCCAGTCCCAGCTGGCCAACCCGCTGCTGGGGGATTCGCCGGAGGAGCTGTACCCGATCTGCACCCCGGGCGCTTCCGACTCGGCCTCCTTCGACGAGGTAGCGGAGTTGCTCTGGCTTTCGGGCCGGCCGATCACGCACTCGATCATGATGATGATCCCCGAGGCCTGGGAAAACCACGCCACGATGGACCCGGCCCGCCGTGCCTTCTACGAATACCACTCCATGCTGATGGAACCGTGGGACGGTCCCGCCGCCGTCTCCTTCACCGACGGCAACCTCGTCGGCGCCACCCTGGACCGCAACGGGCTCCGTCCGGGCCGGTTCTGGATCACCGAAGACGGCCTGATCATTTTCGCCTCCGAGGTCGGTGTGATCGACGTCGAACCCTCCAAGGTGGTGAAAAAGGGGCGCGTCTCACCCGGGAAGATGTTCCTGGTGGACACCGACGCCGGCCGGATCATCAGCGACGCAGAGGTCAAGGCCGAGGTGGCGGCGGCCAACCCCTGGGCGGACTGGGTCAAGGAAAACCTGATCGACCTGAAGGACCTGCCCGAACGCGAGCACGTGGTCCATACGGCGGCCTCGGTCAATATCCGCCAGCGCACCTTTGGCTACACCACCGAGGAACTGAAGATTCTGCTCGGCCCGATGGCCCGGACCGGCGCGGAGCCGCTCGGAGCCATGGGATCGGACACTCCCGTGGCTGTGCTCTCCAAGCGGCCCCGGCTGTTGTTCGACTATTTTGTGCAGTCCTTCGCACAGGTCACCAACCCGCCGCTGGACGCCATCCGCGAGGAACTGGTCACGTCGCTGACCTGTGCCATCGGCCCAAACGGTAACCTGCTGGACACCAAGCAGGTCCGCCAGCCGCAGGTTTCGCTGCCGTTCCCCGTGATCAACAATGACCAGCTCGCCAAGATCGCGAACATCGAGAGCCCCGACGGGGACAGGGTCGCCATGAAGGTCCGCGGCCTGTACCGCCCCGAGGGCGGCGAGAACGCGCTGCGCGCTCGGTTGACTGAAATCTGCGAGCAGGTGTCCGGTGCCATCAACCGCGGAGTGCAGTACGTTGTACTCTCGGACCGCGACTCCAACGCCCAGTGGGCGCCGATCCCTTCGCTGCTGCTTGTCAGCGCCGTGCACCACCACCTGCTGCGCAGCGCCAACCGCACCAAGACTGCCCTTGTGGTCGAGGCCGGCGACGTCCGGGAAACGCACCACGTCGCCGTGCTGATCGGTTACGGTGCCTCCGCCGTGAACCCGTACCTGGCGATGGAATCAGTGGAACAGCTGATCTCCGCGGGCGACGTTGTTGGGGTCACCCAGCATGACGGTGTCTACAACCTGATCAAGGGCCTCGGCAAGGGTGTCCTGAAGATCATGTCAAAGATGGGCATCTCCACAGTGGCCTCCTATACAGGGGCCCAGACCTTCGAAGCCCTTGGCCTGGGCCAGGACCTGGTGGACGAGTATTTCTCCGGCACCCACTCCCAGCTCGGCGGGATCGGCCTGGACGTCATTGCCGCGGAGGTCGCCGCCCGCCACCGGATGGCATACCCCGAAAACGGCATTGAGCAGCCCCACCAGCCGCTGCTCGGCGGCGGTGAGTACCAGTGGCGCCGCGATGGCGAGCCGCACCTGTTCAACCCGGAGACCGTGTTCCGGCTGCAGCACGCCACCCGTGAGCGCCGCTATGACATCTTCAAGGCCTATACCCGCGGCGTTGACGACCAGTCCGAGAACCTCATGACCCTTCGCGGGCTCCTGAAGTTCAAGGCCGGGCTGCGTCCCGCGGTCCCGCTGGAGGAAGTGGAATCTGTTTCCAGCATCGTCAAGCGGTTCTCCACCGGCGCGATGAGCTACGGCTCGATCTCCCAGGAGGCCCACGAAACCCTCGCGATCGCCATGAACCGGCTGGGCGGAAAGTCCAACACCGGTGAAGGCGGCGAGGACGTGGACCGGCTGCTCGACCCGACGCGGCGCTCGGCGGTCAAACAGATTGCCTCCGGGCGTTTCGGCGTGACCAGCCTCTACCTGACCAACGCCGATGACATCCAGATCAAGATGGCGCAGGGTGCCAAGCCCGGCGAAGGCGGTCAGCTGATGGCACAGAAGGTTTACCCCTGGGTGGCCCGGACACGGCACTCGACGCCCGGCGTCGGGCTCATCTCCCCGCCCCCGCACCACGACATCTACTCGATCGAGGACCTCGCCCAGCTGATTTACGATGCGAAGCGGGCCAACCCCTCCGCGCGGGTGCACGTCAAGTTGGTCTCCGAGGTTGGAATCGGCACGGTAGCCGCCGGCGTGACGAAGGCCAAGGCCGACGTTGTGCTGGTCTCCGGGCACGACGGCGGAACCGGCGCCTCGCCGCTGAACTCGCTGAAGCACGCCGGTGTGCCGTGGGAACTCGGACTCGCCGAAACCCAGCAGACCCTGATGCTCAACGGGCTGCGCGACCGCGTGGTGGTGCAGGTGGACGGGCAGCTCAAGACCGGCCGGGACGTTGTGATCGCCGCGCTGCTCGGTGGTGAGGAGTTCGGTTTTGCCACTGCCCCGCTGGTGGTGTCCGGCTGCATTATGATGCGTGTCTGCCACCTGGACACCTGTCCGGTGGGCGTCGCAACGCAGAACCCGGAGCTGCGTTCCCGTTTCAGCGGTAAACCGGAATTTGTGGTGAACTTCTTCGAATTCCTCGCCGAGGAGGTCCGGGAGATCCTGGCCGAGCTTGGCTTCCGGAGCATTCAGGAAGCGATTGGCCACGCCGAGATGCTCGACACCCGCGAAGCGATCAATCACTGGAAGGCCGACGGGCTGGACCTGGACCCGATTCTGCATGGGCTCGAGTTCGACGACGAGGCCCCGCTGCGCAACCTCACCGGACAGAACCATGAGCTGGACAAGCACTTCGACCAGCGCCTGATTGCGATGGCTGCGGAAGCCCTAAGTGACCGGACCCCGGTTCGGATCGCCGTGGATGTTATCAACACCGACCGCTCTGTCGGCACGATGCTCGGTCATGTGGTCACCAAGACCTTCAGCACCGACGTGCTGGCGACGGACACCATCGACATCACCCTGACGGGCACCGCTGGGCAGTCACTTGGAGCCTTCCTGCCGGCCGGTATTACGCTGCGGATGTTCGGCGACTCCAACGACTATGTCGGCAAGGGGCTTTCCGGAGGCCGCATCATTGTCCGGCCGGACCGCACAAATGTCTTCCCGGCGGAACGCAATGTGATCGCCGGCAACGTGATCGGCTACGGTGCCACGAGCGGCGAGATGTATTTGCGGGGCCAGGTCGGCGAACGGTTTATGGTCCGCAACTCAGGCGCTACGGCGGTGGCTGAAGGAATCGGCGACCATGGCTGCGAGTACATGACCGGCGGCCAGACGCTCGTCCTCGGGCGTACCGGCCGAAACTTCGGTGCCGGCATGTCCGGCGGGACGGCCTACGTGCTGGACCTGAAGACCGAACGCGTGAACAAGCAGGCCCTGGAATCCGGCGAACTGCAGCTGCACGAGCTGGATGCCGAGGACCGGGATATAGTCCACGGACTGCTGCTCAAGCACACCGAGGAAACCGGGTCGTTGCTGGGGGCACGGCTGCTGGAGAACTTCGACGACACAGCGGCCCGCATCACCAAGGTGCTGCCGCGCGACTATGCGGCAGTCCTGCAAACCCGTCTTGATGCCATCGAAGAGGGGCTGGACCCCGACGGTGAAGAAGTTTGGTCTCGAATCCTGGAGGTGACCGGTGGCTGATCCACGCGGATTTTTGAAAGTACGTCAGCGCGAAACACAGCCGCGCCGCCCCGTCCCGGTCCGCATCATGGACTGGAAAGAGGTCTATGAGGCGCAGGAAAACGGTGTCCTGAAGGCCCAGGCCGGCCGTTGCATGGACTGCGGTGTGCCGTTCTGCCACCAGGGCTGCCCGCTGGGCAACCTCATTCCGGAGTGGAACGACCTCATCTGGCGGGATAAGGGCGAGGAAGCCATGGAACGGCTGCACGCCACCAACAACTTCCCCGAGTTCACCGGCCGGCTTTGCCCGGCACCCTGCGAGGCGTCCTGCGTGCTGGGGATCAACCAGCCGGCAGTCACCATCAAACAGGTGGAGGTCTCGATCGTTGACCAGGCGTTCGAGAATGGTTGGGTCAACCCGCTGGCGCCGGCCCGCCTGTCCGGTAAGACGGTCGCCGTCGTCGGTTCCGGTCCCGCCGGACTCGCCGTCGCCCAGCAGCTGACCCGGGTAGGCCACACTGTCGCCGTCTACGAGCGCGATGACAAGATCGGCGGCCTCCTGCGGTACGGAATCCCTGATTTCAAAATGGAGAAAGAGCACGTTGACCGCCGCCTGGAGCAGATGAAGGCCGAAGGCACCCGCTTCCGGACCGGCGTCGCCGTCGGCAGCGACGTGACCTGGGAGCAGCTCCGGCGCCGGTACGACGCAGTTGTCGTCGCCACCGGCGCCACCGTACCGCGTGACCTGCCGATCCCGGGCCGCGAGTTTGAGGGAGTGCATTTCGCAATGGACTACCTTGTCCCGGCCAACCGTGTGGTGGCGGGGGAGAGCGTGGAGAACCAGATCAGCGCGGCCGGCAAACACGTGGTGATCCTCGGCGGCGGCGACACCGGCGCGGACTGCCTCGGGACCGCGCACCGGCACCAGGCTGCGTCGGTGACCACCTTGGCGATCGGTAAGCAGCCGCCGGCGGAGCGGGCCGGCCACCAGCCCTGGCCGACGTTCCCGACCCTGTTCGAAGTGGCCAGCGCGCACGAGGAAGGTGGCGAGCGCACCTATCTCGCCTCCACAGTGGAGTTCGTAGGCGAGAACGGCGTAGTTACCGGAGTTAAGGTAGCCGAAACCGAATTCGTCGACGGCAAGCGGCTCCCGAAGGCCGGCACCGAGCGGATCATCCCGGCCGATCTGGTCCTGCTGTCGCTCGGCTTCACCGGTCCGGAACCGGCAGGGATTACCGAGCAGGTCAGCGCCGAGTTCGACGGCCGCGGCAACGTGGCCCGCGACGGCTACTACATGACCAACACGGAGGGAATCTTCGTCGCCGGAGACGCTGGCCGCGGCCAGTCACTCATCGTCTGGGCCATCGCGGAGGGACGCGCCTGCGCCGCGGCGGTGGATAAGTTCCTGATGGGCAGCACCATTCTTCCGGCACCAGTATCCCCGAGCGACCGGGCCATGGCCGTCCTGTAGTCCGGCCCCTCCCGGTGCCGGGACGGACGCCAGCCGTTCGTCCCCGCGACAACTTAAAACAACCAAGAGACAACTAGGGTAGGTATATGAGACGCGCAAAAATTGTGGCCACCTTCGGACCGGCGATCGCGAGCTTTGACAACACGCTCGCCGTGCTGGAAGCCGGGGTCGACGTGGCCCGGATGAACATGAGCCACGGAGACTACGCCGTGCACGACAACACATACGAGAACGTCCGCAAGGCTGCCGGTCAGCTGGGCAAGGCAGTTGCCATCATGGCCGACCTGCAGGGGCCGAAAATCCGCCTCGGCCGGTTTGTGGACGGGCCGCACCTGCTGGCTGTAGGCGACACCTTCACCATCACCACCGAGGATGTCCCGGGCACCAAGGACATTTGCTCCACGACCCTCAAGACCCTCACCGAGGACGTCAACCCCGGCGATGCGCTGCTGATCGACGACGGCAAGGTTGCCCTTCGGGCGATCGACGTCGACGCCGTCAAGGTGGTTGCCCAGGTGATCGTTGGCGGGTACGTCTCGAACAACAAGGGCATCAACCTGCCCGGCGTTGCCGTGAACGTCCCGGCACTGAGCGAAAAGGACGAGGACGACCTGCGCTGGGCCATGCGCCGCGGCGTGGACATGGTGGCCCTCTCCTTCGTCCGCGATGCCTCGGACATCACCCGCGTCCACGAGATCATGGACGAAGAAGGCCGCCGCGTACCGGTGATCGCCAAGATCGAGAAGCCCCAGGCCGTTGAGCAGCTCCCGGAGATCATTGACGCGTTCGACGCCATTATGGTGGCCCGTGGCGACCTCGGTGTGGAACTTCCCCTGGAGGAAGTGCCGATCGTGCAGAAGCGAGCCGTCGAACTTGCACGACGCTGGGCCAAGCCGGTCATCGTGGCAACCCAAGTACTCGAATCCATGATCGACAACCCGCGCCCGACCCGCGCTGAGGCTTCTGACTGCGCCAACGCAGTGCTCGACGGTGCCGACGCCGTGATGCTCTCTGGCGAGACCAGCGTGGGCAAGTACCCGATCGAGACCGTCAAGGTGATGGCCCGGATCATCGAATCAACCGAGGTCCACGGCCTGGAACGCGTCCCCCCGCTGGGCACCAAGCCCAAGACCCGGGGCGGCGCCATCACCCGTGCCGCCGTCGAAATCGCCGATCAGCTGGATGCGAAGTACATCTGTACCTTCACCCAGTCCGGCGACTCGGCACGGCGTTTGTCGCGCCTGCGTCCGATCCGTCCGGTGTTCGCCTTCACCCCGGTGGAGCACGTCTGGAACCAGCTGGCGCTCACGTGGGGCATCCAGCCGGTGCTGGTCCCGATGGTGGGCCACACGGATGAGATGACTGCCCAGGTTGACCGCAGCTTGCTGGACATGGACCTCGTTGACGACGGTGACATGGTGGTTATTGCCGCCGGTTCGCCTCCCGGAAAGGCCGGTTCCACGAATATGCTGAAGGTACACCGTGTCGGCGACCTCGCGGACGCCGGAAGCCACGGCAACACCGAGGTCACCAAGGACAAGGTGGGCCCGTGGCCGGAACGGAAGAAGCGGAACAGCAAAATCTAGTTCCGTCACTGCCGACAAAAGGGAGGGTCCCCGCCACTGGCGGGGACCCTCCCTTTTGTCGTGCGAATCAGGCTATGGTGTTCCCGGCCCGGCTAGTTGACCTGGTTGATGATGGTCTCGGCCACCTCACGCATGCTCAGGCGGCGGTCCATCGAGGTTTTCTGGATCCAACGGAACGCCTCCGGCTCCGTCAGTCCCATCTTGGTGGTCAGGAGGCTCTTGGCGCGCTCCACAAGCTTGCGGGTGGCGAACTGTTCCTGGAGGTCGGTCACTTCGCTTTCGAGGGCCTTGATCTCCTCGTGGCGGGAGAGTGCGATCTCCAGGGCGGGGATGAGGTCCGCCGGAGTGAAGGGCTTGACCACGTAGGCCATGGCGCCGGCGTCGCGGGCGCGCTCGACGAGTTCCTTCTGGCTGAATGCGGTGAGCAGGACCACGGGGGCGATCCGGGCCTTGACGATTTTCTCAGCAGCGGTGATGCCATCCATGATTGGCATCTTGACGTCCATCAGGACGAGGTCCGGCTTAAGTTCCTCGGCGAGCTGGACGGCCTTTTCGCCATTGTCCGCTTCACCGACGACGTCGTAGCCTTCACCCCGCAGGATCTCGATGATGTCGAGCCGGATGAGGGTCTCGTCCTCGGCGACAACCACGCGGCGCGCCGGCTTGGACGTGGTGTTTGACTCCGTCTGTTCTGACACGGGAACTCCTTGGAAAGGTGCGGCGGGAACTAGACCATCTTAGGTTGTCACCGCTGCGCTGCTGGGACCGGACATGTTCGATGCGGCGTCACTGGCGCGATTCTGGAATTCAGCCTATCTGCATGTAGAGTAATTTCGCGCACTGGAAGCGATCGCCTTGCTCACAGCACTGTGTCTCTGCGATTGTTTCCTGGTGTACTCCGCGCCCGAGTGGCGGAATTGGCAGACGCGCCGCACTCAAAATGCGGTATCGAAAGGTGTGTGGGTTCGAGTCCCACCTCGGGCACAGTGTTTCCGCAGGTCAGAGGCTTTTGGTGTTTCTTCGTGTGGACAGTGTCCACACTCTCGCCTCTGATCTGATGTTCCGGATGTGTTGGGTCCCGGATAGACCTATTCGGTTGTGGGGGAGTGGGCTGACTACGGCCGGCCGGTTGCCTCCTTGCGGGGTCTCTGCTGGGGGTTCATCCTCGTTCGTCCTCCCTTGGGTTTACGCGTACACCATTTCATGGCGGCCAGGGCCGCGTACAACATGACTTGCTGATTATTCTTTAGATCGACTTTGGGTTGCGGCCGGTCCGGGTTTTCCGCTCTGATACCAGTTCATGCAGGAATGCGGGGGGAGCGGCATGACATGGCAATTGATCCGGAGCAGACCACGAGCTCGCTGAGCCTGGCCAGTCGTTAGGCGGGCCGGCCTCGAGGGCGGGTTGAAGGAACTGGTAGGCCCTGCTGCCATGGCCTTCCCAAAAAGTTAACCGGCCGCTGCAGCCATCATTGTCCCCGTCATCGCCGCATCCGGCCTCTGGGTATCCTGCATCGCTGTCCTCGCTGTTTTGGCGGTGGGAGCCGGTCCCCGAATCCAAAGCCAGCACCCCGATGATCTCTGCCTCCTCCGTCGTTAACGCATGCTGGGCGGGCAGCGCGGCGACGACCCAGAGCGGATCTTGATCGATCACCTGTGCGATCGTGGCGGTCATGGTCCTGGCCGGCAACGACCCCCGGGCCGTCCTGTCGATGCTGGACCTGTCCCGGGCCAGCTACCGGAAAATGTGGCAGAACCTCATCTGGGCCACCGGCTACAACATCATCTCCGTCCCCCTCGCCGCCGGTGTGCTGGCCTTCGCCGGAGTCGTCCTCTCCCCCGCCGCGGGAGCGGTACTGATGTCCGTCTCCACCATCGTCGTCGCCCTGAACGCACAGCTTCTGCGCCGGCTGAAACTCAATCCCTCCCACGTCCGCTGAGCCCCGGCAGCCGCCCGGGCCCGTCCCGGGCCGGTAACCTTGAAGCCAACCAGACCGCACGGAAGGAGGAACACCATGACCGCCATCTCAGCCCGGCGTGCCACGGCATTTCTCCGAGGTGCGGCCCTTCTCGCGGGAACGCTGGCGCTCGTCGCCGGCATTTTGGGGATGCACATCATGACCGGCACGCACGCCATGCCGGCGCCGGCCACCGGTCATAACACCGGGGCGCTCCATGCCATGCCGGCGTCGGCCACCGGTCATGACACCGGGGCGGCGCTGCCCCACATGCAGGCCCCGGAGCACCGCGGCCACTTCGCGGACATCACCGCGGTCCCGGGGACCACCGCAGCGCCGGGTATCACGCACGCACCAGGACTGTCATGCGCCGATACGGGCGGGTGCACGATGATCTCCGCCATGGGCGGGAACTGCGTCCCCTCTCCCGGGAACACGCCACTGGAAGCTCCGCCGCCGGGCACAACGCCCCTGACTTCCAGCGGCGGGCCCATCACCGGCGATTCCCCTACCGGGTACGGGTTCATTCCGCGAAGTCCTTCTCCGGGCCAACTTTCCATCAGCCGGACGTAAACGGCCAAGCTGCGCCGTATCCTGCTCGGCGCGCCCCGCTTACCCGATACGCACCTTCCGGCTGTTCAGGCCGGTGATGGGCGTGTTATCCGCAGTCGTGCGACAACGACGATTTGATGATTAAAGGACTTGAACTCCATGAAGAAAACTCTGACCATTTCTGCCCTTGGAATTGCCGCCGTCATAGCCCTATCGGGCTGCGCGGGGACCTCCGGAAATACACCTGCCAGCTCCATGCCGGGCATGGGACAAAACGGGATGGGGATGTCCTCCAGTTCAGTCCCGGCTGCCTCGGAACACAACGCGGCGGACAATATGTTCACCCAAGGGATGATCCCGCATCACGCCCAGGCCGTGGAGATGAGCGACGTGATGCTCAAGAAACAGGGCATGGATGCCCGGATCACCGCTCTCGCCACCAAGATTAAGGCCGCGCAGGCACCCGAAATCGAGCAGATGACAGGCTGGCTCAAGACCTGGAACGAACCGGCCCAGATGGCTTCCGGCCATGGCATGGGCGACGGGATGATGGGCGATGACGACTTGAAGAAGCTCGACGCCGCTCAGGGAACCGAAGCGGCCAAGCTGTTCCTGGGCGGGATGATCGCCCACCACCAAGGCGCCGTGACGATGGCCCAGACTGAAATCAGCCAAGGCAAAAACCCCGACGCCATCCAGCTGAGCAAGGCAATCCTGACCTCCCAGACAGCGGAAATCAAGGAAATGCAGGACCTGCTGGCCACCCTCTGACCGGTGTCCTCCGGCGCCGGCCCTTCACGGGCCGGCGCCAACGCCCTTGCCATGCCCCACCTGAATCCCTGGAGTCCCCATGCCCCGTCCCTCCCGTCCCCGGCGCCGCGCCGCAGCCGTCCTGGCAGCCGGCGCCAGCCTCATATTTGCCCTCTCGGCGTGCAGTCCCTCCTCCGGCACGGCAGCACCCTCACCGGCCGGCACCGGCACCGGCCTGCCGGACGCCCATGTTCACGGGCTGAGCGTCAACAGCGAGACCAGCCAGGTGCTGCTGGCCACGCACGATGGCCTATTTGACGTCACGAAACAACCCGCCACCAAAATCGGCGCCACCAACGACCTGATGGGTTTCACAGGCGGCACGGACCACGGCGTCCTCTACGCATCCGGACACCCCGGAGAGGGCTCCGACCTGTCCAACCCGATCGGGCTGATCAGATCCACCGACGCCGGTAGAACGTGGGAAACGCTCTCCCGCCAGGGTGAATCCGACTTCCACGCGCTCACCGCGACCAAATCCAGGATCGTCGGCTTCGACGGCGCACTTCGCACCAGCCCGGACGGCAAGACCTGGAACACGGTGGCCGCTGATTTCGTCCCGGCCGTCCTCGCCGGAAACCCCACCAGCGACACCGTACTGGCCACCACCCAGCAAGGGATCCGCCGCTCAACGGACGGCGGTCAAACCTGGACCATGGTGGACTCCGGACCCGTGGTCCAGTTTGCCGCCTTCGCCAGCCCCGCCGAGGCGGTCGGAGTCGAACCCGGCGGGACAGTCCACACCTCCGCAGACGCCGGCGCGACCTGGACCCGAAAAGGCAAAATCCAGGACACGGTCCAGGCAGTGGCGGCAGTGGCGGCAGTGAAAGGCCCGGATGAAGGCCTCTGGATCTGGGCCGCCACTGCCAGCGGGCTCGTCGTCTCCACCGACAGCGGAATCACGTTCCGTCCCGCTAATGCCCCCTGACCCCAGCGATGCGCGACCCGGTCATGGTCCTGTTCGGCGTCTTCATCACGAGAACACAAAACAATATACCCCCACGGGTATGAGGGTGTAGCCTCATAAATATCACTGCATGCCGGTCAGTACCGGTTTCGCGGAACAAGGAGACAGGTAAATGATGGGTGGATACGGATCTGACATGGGCTGGGCGTGGATGTTCTGGCTTCTGCTGATCGTCGGGGTCCTGCTGCTTGCCGGCCTCGGGATATGGTTCTTTTCGGCCGGCGGGCGCCGCGTCGGATCCGCGGGCTCCCCGGACAGTAGGGGCGCCGGGCTTGCGGGCAGTGGAGGCACACCCCGGGAGATCCTGGATGAACGCTTCGCCAGGGGCGAGCTGACCGCGGAGGAATACCAGGAACGTCTCAAAATCCTCAAGGGCGACAGCTGATGCGGCCTGTCCGCCGACGCACTGCCCTCATTCTGGGGGGCGCCGGAACCACAGCCGCACTGACGGGCGCGGCAGGCCTGTTGTGGGGCTCCGGATCCGGGTTCCAGCCGGCGGGCGGGCAGGACCTCGGTGAACCCGA
This sequence comes from Arthrobacter sp. EM1, assembly GCF_029964055.1. NCBI lineage: Bacteria > Bacillati > Actinomycetota > Actinomycetes > Micrococcales > Micrococcaceae > Arthrobacter > Arthrobacter sp. EM1. The sequence continues at coordinate 1,261,956 of NZ_CP124836.1, forward strand.
GGTCCTCCGCAGCAGCAACGGGATGCTCCAGGTGCACCTAAGAGCGGCGCAGGGTCAGGCAAGGATCGCCGGTACAAATGCGACCGCGTTGACCTACAACGGGTCGCTGCCCGGCCCGACCATGTTCCTGAGGCCCGGTGACCGGGTGAACGTGACCTTGGAGAACGGCCTGCGGGATCCGACCAACGTGCACGTCCACGGCCTGCACGTCTCCCCGCAGGGCAACAGCGACAACGTGCTCCTCTCCGTTGACCCCGGGACGTCCTTCGACTACGAATACCGGCTTCCCGAGGACCACCCTCCTGGCGTGTACTGGTACCACCCCCACCACCATGGCATGGTCGCTGACCAAGTATTCGGCGGACTGTACGGTGCCATAATCGTCGAGGACCCGCACCCTGTCCCGACCTCACGGGACCGGGTCATGGTCATCTCGGACATCTCGCTGAACAGCGACGGAAGCATCGCGGCGGTGTCGGCGATGGAGAAAATGATGGGCCGGGAAGGCAGCCTGGTTCTGGTCAACGGCCAATTAAACCCGCAACTTTCGGCCAACCCGGCAGAACGCGAGCGGTGGAGGATCATCAACGCCTGCACCTCCCGGTACCTGAACCTGCGTCTGGACGGTCAGCGTCTGCAGCTGCTTGGACTTGACTCCGGCCGCTATCAGAACCCCCGGGACGTTGAGGAGCTGCTGCTGGCTCCCGGGAACCGGGCCGACCTCCTCGTGACCGCGGCCTCCGGCACGGCCGTGCTGCGCACCCTTGCGGTGGACAGGGGAACCGCAGGATCCATGATGGGCGCCAGCACCGGAGGCCAACAGGCCCAGGCCGACCCCAACGGGACCGTCCTGGCCACTTACTCGGTCAGCGGCGAACCGGCCCCGTCCGCGGAGCCGCTCCCAGCCCAGGCTGCACCCCGGGACCTGCGGTCCGCTGCGGTCACGGCACGGCGGGAACTGACCTTCGCAATGGGAATGGGAATGGGCATGGGGTCGGGAATGAGGTTCACCTTTAACGGCAAACCTTTCGACCCGGCCCGGATTGACACCACCGTCCCGGCCGGGGCCCTCGAGGAGTGGACGCTGACGAACACCAGCCCCATGGACCACCCTTTCCACCTGCACGTATGGCCCATGCAAATCATCGAAACGGCCAGCGGGCCCGTGGCCGATCCCGAGTGGCAGGATGTGGTCAACGTCCCGGCCCGCAGCAGCGTCCGCGTCAGAATCGCGTTCGATGATTTCACCGGCAAGACCGTCTACCACTGCCATATCCTCGACCACGAGGACAGCGGCATGATGGGCCTCATCGAATCCCGGTGACACCGCGATTCGGCGTCATTGACTCACCGTGAAACCCAATGAAGGAGCATAACCATGAGCTACGCACACACCATCACCGTCGCCCTGCCGTACGAGGAAGCGGTGCGCCGGACCAGGGAGGCACTCCAGGGCCAGGGCTTCGGGGTCCTCTCCGAGATCGATGTCCGCTCAACCTTGGAGGCCAAGCTCGGGGAGGAGAGCGGACAGGCCCTGGGCGACTACCTCATCCTGGGCGTCTGCAATCCCGCCTTGGCCCAGCGCGCTCTCACCGCGGAACCGGACATGGGCCTGCTCCTTCCGTGCAACGTCGTCATCCGGCGCGGCAGCGACGCCGACGAGACCGTCATCCAAACGATCGACCCGCAGACAATGGTCAAGCTCAGCGACGCCCCGGCCGTCGCCCTGGTCGCCGGCGAAGCCGATGACCGGCTCCGGGCGGCGCTGAAAGAGCTTCAAACCGCCTGAGACCCGGCCGCCCTCCGGACCGGAGCCTCATGGGACGCGAAAAAGAGATCATTGTGTCCGCGTGCACATCGGAGCATGGCTGCCGCCGCCGGCCCCTGAAGCATTCTGTATACACCCGCCATACACCCGCCGGGCCTTTGGGCACTGTTCCGGGAAGCGGGCCCAACGTAGTTTTCACAACAGGAGGTTCGATCATGATGTATGGCTGGGACGGAAATGGCTGGGGTATCGGCGCATGGGTGGCCATGGCCGTGTTGATGCTGATTTTCTGGGGCGGGGTGGTGACAGTCGTTGTGCTCCTGCTCCGGCGTCCCCATCCGGGTGAGGGACCGGCCGCACAGCGGCCGCCGCACCACGACGCCGAACGTCTTCTCAATGAGCGCTTCGCCCGCGGGGAAATCGACGAGCAGGAGTTCACTGCCCGGCGCACGGCGCTCAGGCACCAGGATTGAACTCGTTGAGCCGCCGCGGCAGATCATCCTCGGAATCGCATCCGTGATTCTTCTGACCGCACTGTCCCTCGTGGCGGTGGGCCTCGTGGGCGGTCTTGTGAATCCCGGGGGCACCGGTTTTCTGTCCCGGGCCCGGTGCGTGGCGCCGAATCTTCCCGGGCCGGTCATCAGCGTTTCACTAACCAACATGGGCGGGCCCATGATGGGCCCACGAAACGGCATGTTGGGCGGCGCCATGCGGATGACGGCAGACCGAAACACCGTGGCCCACGGCACGGTGTCCTTCCTGGCCACCAACGCAGGCACCATCAGCCACGAACTCGTCATCCTTCCCCTTCCCGAAAGCCAGATCCCCGGCACCCGCCCGATCGGCGCGGACGCCAAAATCGATGAGACCGGCAGCCTCGGGGAAGCGTCCAACACCTGCGCCGAGGGGACCGGGCAGGGGATCCTTCCCGGCGCGTCAGGCTGGGTCACCCTCACACTACCGCCAGGACGCTATGAACTGGTCTGCAACCTCCCGGGCCACTACGCCGCCGGCATGTACACCCAACTCACCGTCAGTTAGCCCCGTGCGGGAAGCTCGTACGTTCCGCGGAAAGCGCACGAAGGCTCGACTGAAACACCGGAACGAGGGGTCTAGGAATGGCGAAGAGGACAACGGCCTCGGCCCGGCCGCAGTCGGGAGCTGGGCAGATCGTGCGATTCGGAAGCTGGACCAGGTGCTTGATAGGAGCTTTGCAGCCCCATCATCAGAGTGCGAGGACGGACGCCCACGCAATTTCACGGCCAGCGCAATGGCGATGGCGATCGCGCGGTTGTCCATCCGCTTCCACGGGAGCATCTCATCGACCGCGGCCCCAATGTTAGCGAGCCAATCGTTCAAGCCATCGACCCGATGACTATGGTCCAACTCAGTGACAGCCCGGCAATTCGCGAGGTTGCCACAGACGCCGATTCCCGGCTGCGGGCAGCGCTGAACAGCATCGAATCCAATGCGGCGGGCAGCGAAGGCACGTGACCCTCGGCGTTTCTACCGACCTGTTCATCACCTTGAGCGCTTCAGGCATCCCGTCCCGGAACCTGCCCGGTCAGCAGCTCAAACGGCCGCGCGACTGAAGAATAGTCTGTAGAACCACGATCCGAGACACCAATGGGTGGTGGTGAGGATTGTGCCTCCGAGGGCGACCATTCCTCCGAGCACAAATCCCAACACTGACAATCCGTTGAAGAAAGACAAGGCTGAACCTGCAATGAGCACGGTGGACAGTAGGTACGAAAACTGTCGCGGTCTCGGAGTGGGCGGAAGAGCCGGCGCATGAAACAGGTGGCGAACACCGAGGTTGTAGACCAGGTCCAGAATCATGCCGCGGGGAAATATCGCCCCCGTGAGCGGAACGATTGCCCCCACTCCAAGAAAAGCGGGCGACTGCAACGCCAACCCGACCATGATCAAAGCTGTCCCCACTGCCGGTGTGAATCGTAAGGGTCCCGCGTAGCAAGACTTGGCGGCCTCATCCAGATTTCCGAATCCTTGCTTATCCAGGTTGGTCTTCGTGAATTCAGTGAGTGTTGACATTTTCAATTTCCTTTGTGGAGTTGTGAATCAGGTCGATCACGGGGTACGGGCGTCCGGCGCGCACGTCCCGCTGACTACTGTAGGCGTCACACGAGTGTGCGTCCCGGCGTTGACCTTCACCCCGCGGAATCCTCCAGCCTCCAGCCAGTGGTGAAGTGCCGAAGGATTTAGTTAGCACGCCCGCCCACACGTCTTCGTCTGGGGAACCCGTAGGCCATCCCGCTCCCGGGATGGCCTACGGATGCCTGCGAAACGATTTTCGGCCCGGCCGGCAACCGGCACTCGGCCGATCCCTGATTTGCACGCTCGATACCTGCACTACAGACGACCTTAACGAAAACCGGCGAGAGAACAAGCCATTTCAACCGCCGATCTACATCGCCCTGGGCGGCCTGCCAGAGACCTGAGCGTGCACGTTTCCCCGCTGAGGCCTGCCGAACGACCCAGGGGTTGGCTGAGTCACGGGATCGGTACGGGGACCCTCCGTGCGTCCAGATCCGCTCGTCTGGCAACCCAAAAACCGCCCGTCGGCAGCACCGAATCGATAAGAACAATGGCCAGCAGCTGGCCGGTCCACCCATTTTTGCGCCACAGGAATAGGGTCAGAAGAACGTAGGCGACGAACAGGGCACCGTGGACCGGGCCCATAAGATGCAAATACGACAGTTGAAGCCGGTCCTAGTGGGTCCCGATCAGATTTACATACTCAGAACGTTGCGTAACTCAGTTCCGCGCAAAGAATCGACAGTGGAAGTTGCGACGTGACAGCGTGGATTGTCGGGCCCGGATCCACCGGTGAATCAGAGGACTGGAACTTAGCAAAAGGCCGTGCAGGGGTGGGCTTTACCGGCGTGGGTAGCCTTACCGGGTGCAGCCCCCCCCGCGGATCCTCACACTTGCTGGCCGTCCGGAAATGCGGCTTGCGCATAAACTTCGCGTGCGCGGTCCATGGCCCGCGCGGAGTCGCGTGCGAGGCGCTCCCGGCCGGCGGCCCGGTAGAGATCCTGGGCCCACTCAAATTCGGCCGCGGCATCACGGTACCGGGCTTCATCGAAGAGCCGTCTGCCGATGTGGTGGCGGACGAGGGCTTCTGCAGCAGGCGTGCGGGTCAGCCGCAGGGCCCCTTCCTGCAGTCTCGCCGCATCGTGCCAGCGGTACTGGCGCTGATAAGTCTTGGCGAGTACGAGCAGCGGCCGGAGCCGGTCCGGGGAGGCGGCCAGCAGGGCCAGGCCGGCGGCAACTGCTTCCTCGTCCCGCCCCAGCAGGGAAAGGATCCACACCTGTTCCAGAGGGGTACAATCTCCGAGCAGCGCGTGCACCGCTCCCCGGTCCAGGACCACGTCGCGCAGGGTCGCCGGATCCGTGACCCAGATGTCTCCGGTTTTCACAGATATAGCCTATGACGCGTCCGGGTCTGCCGACATCAGGTCAGGCCCGCACCCACATTCCCCCGCCGTTCGACGCGGCACATCGCCGCCTCCACGATGAACAGCCCGGCGAGGACGCCGGCTGTGATGCTGACTGCCATGAACTTCGGGATTCCGCCGGACGTCGCCGCTCGGTCGAAGAGCGGGGTTTTCGGCAGCGGCATGTTCCTCAGTTTACAAGCCGCTCCTGCACACCGCTTCAGCGCCCGGCCGGGCCTCCACGCATGTGAGTCACCGGCTGTCTCCGGCCAACGCTGCTTTTGGGCACGGGACGGGTCAGAGAAGGCCCAGCGGGTCCACAGGCGATCCATTGAGCCACGTTTCGAAGTGAGCGTGGCATCCCGTGGAATTTCCGCTGCTGCCCGAGTAGGCAATGAGTTGGCCCTTGTCCACCCTCTGCCCGGCCGATACAGTGACGCTGCTGTTGTGGTACAGGATCGTGGTGAGTGCGTTGCCTTGGACTACGCCGTGGGAAACCATGACGGTGAAGCCGCCGCCGCCGTTGGTCCAGCCGGCAGTCGTGACGGTTCCGGCGGCCGCAGCATAGACCGGCGTGCCGCAACCCACACCGAAATCAATACCGGAGTGGAGATAACTGCCCGTGCCCAGGAAATCGATCGTCCCCGGAGGAGTGGCACGCCAGCCAAAGCCGGACGTGATCGGAACTCCCGCGCCAAAAGGGCGGCTGATTCCGAACGATGAAGCATTCCCTGGAGCTGGAGCCTGCGGCTGGGCGGGGTTCTGGCCCTTCGGGGCCTGGGCTAGCGCCTGCGCCTGCGCTGCCTGTTCGGCCAGCCAGGCTTCGCGTTCGCGGCGTTGGTTTTCGGCAATTTGAGCCGCGATGACCTGCTGCTGGGCTTTGACGGACGCCAGTTCGGCCATGATCTGAGGTTTCTTGGCGGCTAGATCCTGTGCCGATGCCGTTGACGATGTAATCAGCTGATCGAGGTCTTCTTTGGCGGCGGTGGCTTTGGCCCGGGCGGCCTGCTCAGCTTTCAGGGCCGTCTCGGCTTGCTGCTTCAGGTTCGCAATTTCCTGGCGCACTGCTGAGAGCCTGTTCTGGGAGTTCTCATCCACCGATCTCTTGTCCCGGATTTCGGAGACAGCAGCATTCTGGGCCTTCAGGGCCTGTTCGGTGTGGCTGATACTGTCCGCGGCTTCTGCCAGGTCGCCGGTGCCGAAGAAGAGGCTGAGGTCTTGGGGTACCCCTCCGCGCTTGTAGGCATCGGTGGCTATCTGTCCTACCATCTTATGACTCTCCGCCATCGCCTTCCGGCTTTGTCCCAGTTCGCGGTCTATGTCGGCCAGTGTCTGTTCGGCGGCGGATATGCGCAGGGTATATGCATCGACTTCACGGGCCGCGGCTGCCACCCGGGACTGCGCTTCGGCGACCGTCTGTTCTGCCGCGGGCCTCCGGGCTTGGTAGGTGGCAAGCTGCGAAGCGGTGGCAACGAGCGAGGAGTCCACGAACTCCAACGATTCCTGGACTTGTGCCGCCTGATCCTCCAGCTGAGACTGCGTGTCCTGCAGATTTTCAGCCTGCGCCCCCGTGCCACCCAAAGCACTGAACAGGAGGCCGGCCGCCAAGACGCGGACGGCGAACCTGACGCGGCGGGGGCCGAGCGACGGAAGGGAAGACGGACCCGGTGTAACTCCGGAGATGGAACGCATGCTTGATGACCTTCGCAGCAGGGGACCCGACCCAGAATACGGGACCTTTGCGTCAGTCCGGCAAATGGTGCCTGCTGACACGCCGGGGGGTTGCTAGGGGAGTCTTCCATCGTTTCCGGTCGGCAGTGCTACATGGAACGGGCGGTAAGCCGACAGGCTACATATCCGTTTTGAACCCGCGGGCGCGCATCTACGATGCAGTAACGAAGTAGCGCTGTCTGTGTCGTCCTCGCTCACGCCGGCTGACCGGTATTGTTTCCGTATGCCCGGAGCCCAACCCAGCTGGCTCTCCGGGAGGCGACAGCGGGACAAGCCAGGATCCTGATTCACGTCTCTACAACCGACAAGGACACTCCGTCATGAGCACCGGCTCTGGAAGTACCCGCACACGCCGCCAACCCGCTCCTGCTTTTTGGCATGACCCGGCATCGGGAGACAATCTGCTGTGGGGTCGAGATTGATGGCCGTGTTCCTGGCCCGCGGACTCACGGTCCTGACTGTGTCGCCGTCGCCGTCCCCGGGCGATGGGGGCCTTCGTGCTGGCTTGACTGCTGACCAGATTACGCCCGGGCTTCTTGGCTTCGTGATGACGGCCTTCATGGTCACCGCCGTCATTCTGCTTATGGTGTCCATGACACGGCGGATCCGGCGTGTTCGCTACCGCGGGCAGCTCAGTGACGCCGGAGATGCCGGCGACACCGCAGACTAAGGGCTTCACCCGGTGAACGCCGCCAGCGCAGGCGTTACTCCAGACCAACGTTTGGGCAGCCGAATTTGGCCACGGAAACACCACCGGGACACCGGAACTGGCTAGTCTTGTTCATCTCCGGCCCTGTCCGGGCATCGCTGGCCTTGTCCGGGCTGAAGGTGAAGTTCCGACCGGATCTGTCGTGGGCGCAAAGTTCAGACCCGCGGGTTGCCATGCTTTCGGACTTCTGCGCGTATCGGTGATGCTCAGGCCAGGGCTGCCAGGAGTTCTGTGCAGGCGGCTTCGCACCGACGGCACGCCTCGGCGCAGATCCTGCAGTGCTCGTGCATGTCCGCGTGCCGCTCGCATTCGTCGGCGCAGGCGCCGCAGGCAGCACGGCAGGCCTCAAGAACCGCTCGGAGGATGCCCTCGTTGGTTCCTGTCTGGCGGGACAGGACGCTGCCGGTCGCGCCACAGATGTCAGCGCAGTCCAGATCCGTGCGGATGCAAGTGATCAGATCCGCGACCATGTGCTCGCCCAGGCAGGCGTCAGCGCAGGCCGTACAGGCCTGGGCACATTGAAAGCATGCAGTGATGCATTCGGCGAGTTTGTTCCTCTCGATGGAGCCCGGCTCCGTCGGGTGGGCCTCAAGCATCGCACTGATGTGATGGCTCATTGTGCTTCTCCTGTCGCTGGTGGTGACGTGAGCGGCGGGCTGGGGCCGGCCGCCGCCTCCACAATAACTCTGCGGCACTTGGAGGCCAACGACCCGCTAACTCGGACATCTTCACCAGGACCTGCCGATCTCCCACGCGCTTCCTTCCCCCGCATTCCTGGAGCAAACGATTCCGGGCTAGCCGCCGGCCACGGCGGCGGCGATGAGGGATTTGAGGATGCTTTGATCGGCCAGGCCGAGGATCCTGGCGGCGACCCGTCCCTGTTTGTCGAGGACGAGGGTGGTCGGGACGGCCTGCGGCGGTACGTACTGGGTCATGGCCAGCAGGATGCCCCCGTTTTTGTCCTGCATGCTGGGGTAGGTGATTCCGAAGGTCCGCTCGAAGGCGACAGCGGCGGCTTCCTCGTCGCGGACGTTCACGCCGTAGAAGAGGACATTCTGTGGTTGGAACTCGTTCCAGAGTGCTTCCAGCCGGGGAGCTTCGAGCCGGCACGGGGCGCACGCGGCGTACCAGAAGTTCAGGACGATCACTTTTCCGGCCCAGTCACCGGAGTTAACGACCGTTCCGTCGTACTGTTCGCCGGTTACTACCACCGGTGGTTTCCGCTCGGCGTCGGCGTATTCGGTCACGGAGCCGTCCCCGGCGATGTAGTTTTTGTTGTCACCGGCTTTGGCCTGCTGGGCGAGGGGGTCCCCGGAGGCGCATCCTACGAGCACCGGGGCGGCCAGTGCGCCCAGAAGAGCTGATGAAAGAAGGCGGCGCCGGGAGAAACCCGGCAATGCCTCAAGGGCCCGGGGAGCGGGGGCCGGCGGTGTCCGGCGGCTTGGTTTATGCATGACTATCCTTTGATAACGGAATTGTAACTTCGAGGCCAGGTCGGATAGGGTTGACGCAATACATACCCCTCACGGGTATGCGTGAGGCCGCTTCGCCACGCCCCGCCGGCGGTCCATGAACTTTCAGTCTTCTGGCGGGGGCGGAGGACTCACCAACGGCGCCATCGTGCGCCTTGGGGTTGAGCCGGCTCTGTGAGTACACGCCTGTGCGGCGGCGGCTGGCGGAGCGGGCCGGACAGCACACTCGTCCGAATCCGACAGCTAACTTCGCCGGCGCCGAGAGGACTCGCGTTTTGCCTTCCCACCGTATACACGGTCGCCGCCGCGCTGTTGCCGCGTCCTCACCCGCCAAGCGCCGCCGCAGGGCAGCCGTCCTTCCGCCCGCCGTCTGGGGAAGTCGTGGGCAGCGATTTGGCGCCGCCGCGACAGTCACGGGGCTGATTGCCATGACGGTGCTCTCCGCAGCGCAGGCCGATCCGGACCGCCTGAACGCCGCCCGGGAACGCCCGGCCGCCTCGGCAACGGCAGCTGAACAGCCAGCGGTCACGGCGGCCGCAGGCGCCGGCCTCGCCTTTGAACGGCCCGCCGTCCGCTCCTTACCAGCACCGAAGGCTTCACCTGCACCAATCGCCCAGTCGGCCGGGGCTCCGATAACGACCGGTCCGGGGGCTGGCCCGGCTCCGGCGTCCGTTCCAGGCACGGGGTTGCGGGCTCCGTTGTCCTCCGTGAATGTCAGTTCCCCCTTTGGTCTCAGGGTCAACCCGCTGACCGGGGCATCCGGTGAGTGGCATACCGGGATCGACTTAACCGGGCCGTGTTCCACCGCGGTCTTCGCCGCCGGTGCTGGAACGGTGCTCGAGGCGGGTTGGAGCCAGTACGGCGGCGGAAACAGGATCGTTGTGGACCACGGCAACGGCTTGAAATCCACGTATAACCACCTGGCGAGCATCGGTGTCTCCGTCGGGCAGGTCGTAACCGCGGGCGCGCTGATCGCCGGTGTGGGGACGACCGGGAACTCCACCGGATGCCACCTCCATTTCGAGGTTATGGTCAACGGCCAGACGGTCAATCCCGCCGCGTTCATCTGAGCGGGCTTTCCGCGGTTCCCCGGACAATCGGGGCGCAGAGGGCCCTACGCATCGCGCCAGCTGCGGGGTGCGTGCGGACCACTGAGGTGTTCGCGGTTCAGCGCCTCGAGCTGTTCGTTGGTGAGGCTGTCGAAGGAGGTCGCCTCGTTCCGGTCGCTGCGGGCGAACCTGACGAACATCAGGATGATCAGGGGCACATCGACGATTTCGGCCAGGAACCACAGCAGGTCTCCGGCGAGCTGCTGGTCCCGCAGCGGTCCGGGAAGCCAGCCCTGATGCCCGGTGAGGGCCTGGGTTGCCCCGTCCAGGATTTGTGGACTGATCCTCATCAGGATCCCGGGCACGGCATCGGCGACGAGTTCGATGAACACGTAGATGAATTCGACGATGATCAGCGCGCTGACGGCCTTGGCCGACTGGTCTTCGATGATCGGCACCACCATCAGCATCCCTGTTAGGGGCACCAGAACGGTCAGGACGAGGTCCCAGAGGGGTTCGGTTCTTAGGGGATGGAACAGGGGGGTCAGGAAGAGGGCGAACATTCCCAGACCCAGCAGCGCGGCCACGACGGTGTTGCTCAGCGAACGCATCACCGGGTGCCCCAGGAATATCCGGAGCCGTCGCGCCCCGGCCGGTCCCAGCGTTTCCCTGGCAAGGGTCAGTGGTTTGCCCGCGGTGACCAGGAGCGGGACGATGAACAGGTATGAGGTGATCTTAAGGGTGAAGACCCAGCGCAGGTCGTGGCTGTAGACGCCGGTGAACCCGAAACTGAGCGCCGCGAAGCTGCCCAGACCCAGGACGTAGAAGGTCAGTGTCCGCCGCCTCGGCCAGTGGATCCCGCGGCGCCTGGCTGCGCGGAGGCCGCGGGCATACAGCCCGGCGGCGGGGACCAGGAGTGCCAGGGCCGGCCAGTTCAGGGTCCACGATGACAGGACAACGTCCCACGGAGGCATGCTCAGCGCTTCTTGGGTTCGGTGCGTCCGGCGATGACGGCGCCGATGAGGATCAGCACCCCGCCGGTGGGGTAGCCAACGAATATGTCCTCGGTGATGCCCGGCCCCTGCCCTGTGGGTGCGAGGTGGGCGATCCAGTGGCTGATGGCGACCAGTGCGCCGGCGGCCATGAGGACCTGTCCGATCCGGACGAGCCGCCGGTGCCGGCGATAGCAGGACGCGGGGTCCGCCGCGGGTTCGGGCTTGTGGTGCTTCTTCATGGAGTTTCCTTTGCGTGCCGGGCGTCGTGCTTAGCCGTTGGTTCCGCCGGTGCAGGCGGCGCCGGGTTCCGGTGCTTTCGGGGATTGGGCGTACGCGCCAATGAACGCGGGGATGCGCGGGTCCCCGGCGTCCTGGACCACCACCTGGGCGCCCCAGGCGGTCGCTGTGACCGGGGCGCTCTGGGCTTTGTCCGGGCTGAGCAGGACATACGGCTTGGCCTTGGCAAGGTCGGTGAGTTTCGCGACGTCGGCCGCCGGCAGCCCGGGCTTGTAGGTGATCCAGACGGCCCCGTGTTCCAGGGAATGGACGGCGCGCTGTTCGTTGACCGGATCGGTGTAGATGCCGCAGTTCGTCCAGACGGAGGAGTGGTCTCCTCCGACGCCGGGCTGCTGCGGGTAGTCGACGGCCTCCTGGACGTGGTTACGGGAGAGATTGGCGAAGGCCTGGATCCCGTCGATGGGTCTTTTGGCCGCTTCGGCGGCCGCGTTCCGCTGCTGCACTGACCCGGCAACGACGACGGCGACCGCGGTGATGATGGCGGCGAGGACCAGGCCGAAACCGCCGTAGACGAGGATATTGAACCGACGCTGTTTAGCTTGCTGCCGGCCGCGGATGGCGGCGACGATTGCCTGGTGTTCTGAGGGCCGTTTGCTGGCGTTACTCATGCAGGGATTCCTTTGCCGGGCGCCTCAGAGTCCTGCCTGAGGACGGGTGCGGGTGGGACGGCGGAGCGGGGAGGGGTCCTGAGTCTCTGGAAGAGTGCCAGGCCGGCGAGGAAGAGCAGCCCGGAGACCCACGTGTTCACGCGCAGGCCCAGGATCAGGTTGGCGGGGTCGGAGCGCATCAGTTCGAAGGCGAAGCGCCCGGCGGTGTAGAGGGCGGTGTAGAGGGCGAACACGGATCCGGCACCGAGTGTGTAGCGCCGGTCCAGGAACATCAGCAGCGACGCTGCGGCCAGGCACCACAGCGATTCGTAAAGAAACGTCGGCTCAAAAAATCCCAAGACCTGCGGAGCGCCGTCGGCTCCGGTCAGCGCCTGGCCGGTGGCTTGGTCCATGGCGTGGATCTGGAGTTTCCACGGCAGGTCCGTGGGCCCGCCGTAGAGTTCGTTGTTGAACCAATTGCCCCAGCGGCCCAGACCCTGGGCCAGGAGCAGCCCCGGGGCGGCCGCGTCCGCGAACGCGGCGAAGGGGACACCGGCACGGCGGGCGCCTATCCCGGCGCCGACGAGCCCGAGGGCGACGGCTCCCCAGATTCCGAGGCCGCCTTCCCAGATTCGCAGCGCACCCCAGGGGTCTTTACCGGGTCCGAAGTAGAGCTGGTTGTCGGTGATGACGTGGTAGAGCCGGCCGCCGACGATGCCGAAGGGGACCGCCCAGGCCACGATGTCCAGGGTCTGGGACGTGGTGCCGCCGCGGGCCCGGAGCCGGCGGGCGGTAAGCCAGACGCCGACTACGATGCCGGCCAGGATGGCGAGGGCGTAGAAGCGTATGGTCAGCGGACCTAGCTGGAAGGCACTGACGGCGGGGGAGGGGAAGAATAGTTCTGTCGCGGCAGGGGTGTTCATGGTCGGTGTCCCTTATTTGATGTACGAGAAGACGCCCATCATGCCGCGCTCGGCATGGTAAGCGTTGTGGCAGTGGGTGAGCCACTGGCCGGGGTTGTCGGCGTCGAAGATCACCGTGACGGCCTGTTTGGCACGGACGATGACGGTGTCTTTGCGTGCCCCGCCGTCCCCGACCTGGAACGTGTGGCCGTGGACGTGCATGGGGTGCCACATGTCGGTGTCGTTGATAAATTTCACCGCGACGCGTTCGCCGGCTTTGATCTCAAAAGCGTTCTCGAACGGCTTGTCTATGTTGAAGCGGGCCCCGTTGATGCCCCAGTCGTACTTCATCATGCCGCCGGTGAGGTGGAGTTCGTGGGTGCGGTCCGGGGTTTTAGCCGCCAGGGTGACGGCGGGGTCAGCTTTGAGCTGCCCGCCGTCCACGACGGTGCCCTCCAACGTGCCCGGCAGGGTGGCGGGAAGGGGCTGTTTGCCGGTACCGGTGCTGATGAAGCCCAGTCCCTGCCCGGCTTTGCCTTCGGGGAGCGCCATCACGGGGGTGAACCCTTCTTTGACGGTGAGGAGGGCGTCGATGCGTTCACCCATGCCGAGCACGACGGCGTCGACGTCCTGGTGCTGGACGGGGAACCCGTCGGTGTGGGTGAGGGTGATTTTCTGGCCGGGGATTCCGACGCGGTAGGCGGTGTCTCCTGCGGCATTGATGATCCGCAGCCGGATGACCTGCCCCGCCGTGGCCGTCAGGATCTCCGCTTCGTCCGGGGCCTTGGCGTTGAAGAGGTGGAACGGGTAGCTGACGTCCCCGGCGTCGCCGCCGAGGAAGTCGCTGCGGGAGCCCATCAGCATGTGCTTCATCCCCGTCCCCATCGATCCGCCGGAGGGGGAGGGAGACGCTGAGCCCGCGGACCCGGACATGGACCCGTTGTCCATGCCGGGCATGGACGTCCCAGACATCGACATGCCGCCGGAGAGCTCTTTCAGGACTTCATCCGGGGTGCCGGTGATGCCGTCCATCCAGTCGTCGAGCACGATGACCCAGTCCCGGTCGTAGACGAGTTTTTCTGCCGGGTCCTCGATGATCAGTGCCCCGTAGAGGGCACGTTCGCGCTGCATTTCCACGTGGGAGTGGTACCAGTAGGTGCCGGGGTGGGGGAGACGGAAATCGTAGCTGAACCCGGCGCCGGCCGCGACGGCGTCCTGGGTAACGCCCGGGACGCCGTCCTGGTCGTTGCGCAGCGCGAGTCCGTGCCAGTGGATACTCGTCGGGTCCTTGAGCTGGTTGGCCAGCGCAACCTGGAGCCGGTCACCTGCGGTGGCACGGATGGTGGGTGCGCTGATTCCTCCGTTGTAACCCCATGTGGCGACGGGCTTCCCGGCGACAGTTGCCTGGACGGATCCGGCGGTCAGGGCCTGGGAGACGGTTTTTCCGGTGAACGCCCTGCGGGCTTCGTGCTCGGCGACGAGCGGGTCGGTGGGCATGATCCTGTTGGGCATGGCGGGGGCGCTCTGGGTGTTCGAACACGCGGCAAGGGCCGCGGCGGCGGCTGTTGCTATGGACAGGCCCAGGAAGCGGCGACGGTCAAGGTGGTGGCGGGTGTAGGTGGTCATGTTGGATTCCTTAATGAGTGGCCGTGAGCCGGCTGAAGTTTTCAGATGGGGGTGAGGAAGGTGCCGGAGAGGTTCTGGAGCTGATAGATCCACTTCACCCAGAGCCCGGTCACCATGAGTATGCCCAGGATGATGAGCATGGCGGCACCGGCTATATTGACGACCCGGATGTGCCGGCGGACGAAGGCCAGGGCGGTACTGACCCAGTTCAGGCCCAGGGCGGCAAGTGCGAAAGGTATGCCCAGGCCCAGGCAGTAGGCAAAGGCCAGCAGCGCCCCGCGGCCGGCGCTGGCGGTCGTGACGCTCAGGGACAGAACAGCACTGAGCGTTGGACCCATGCAGGGGGTCCAGCCGAGTCCGAAGACGACGCCCAACAGGGGGGCGCCGGCCAGCCCCGTCCTGCGGCCGAGGGTGAGCTTGCGGGTCTGCTGCAGCCAAGGGACCATACCCAAGAGAGCCAGTCCCATCACGATCACCACGACACCGAGGCCGCGCATCAGCAGATCCTGGAAACGCAGCAGCCAAGAACCGATCGCGCCGAACGCGGCCCCGTAAAGGGTGAACACGACCGCGAAGCCGAGCACAAAGAGCCCGACCCCGGCCAGGACCCGCCGGCGGTTGCGCGGCTGGGTCGGGTCGGTCAGTCCGGACACGAAGCCCAGGTAGCCAGGCACCAGCGGCAGGATACAGGGCGAGAGGAATGACACCAGCCCTGCCGCCATGGCCAAGGGAATGGCGATAAGCAGGGCCCCGGAGGTCACCGTGGATGCGAAGTACCCGCCGATATCCACCGGTTCAGTCCGCGTCGGAGGGCCGGAACGTGGCCCCGCCGTCGGTGGACACCATCAGCCCGGTGGCCGAGGCAACCCAAATCCAGGGGTTCCCGTCCGCGCCTTCGGTGGCCGCTACGGCATGGATCTCGCCGGTGATTTTGCCGGTCTGTTTCCAGGTGGCGCCGGCGTCCGCGGAATAGTAGACGGTCCCGTCGGGTGCGATACCGACGGCTTCCCTGGCGCTGGCGAAGGCGGCGAACGGGATGAGCGGGGACGATTTGTCCCGTACCCAGGTGGCGCCGCCGTCACTCGAGCGCTGCACGCCCTCCTGGGTGGTGGCGAGAACGGTATCGCTGTAGGGGTTCCCGGCCAGGACGGCCGGCACGAAACCGGCGTCCACTGTTTTCCAGGTTTTCCCGTCGGTACTGGTGCGCAGTGCCCCGTCGAAGGCCACAATCCCCGACTTGGTCGTCGTGAGCGCATGGAAGTCGGACTCACCCTGCCGCGAAAGCTGCTCCCAGGTTTTGCCGCCATCCCCGGTCCTGATCAGGCCCACCGGGCTCGAGAGGGCCGAGCCCGGTCCAGGGTGACCCGAGGCATAGAACACGCCCTGGTCCATCCCGGCGGTGAATCCCATCAGGTCGTTGGCGGGGCCGATTTTGACGGCCGGCTTTTTGGACACGTCGTAGAGTCCTTCGTGTGTAGCCAGGAGCACCTGACCGGTTTCGCCGTTGACGCTCAGACCATGGACGTGGGCACTCGGCAGACCCGTCGCCGCGTCACTTGTGGAAGGGGAGGGCGGGGCAGATGCGGTCATGCCGGGCATGCTGCCGCCGGATCCGGTGGAGCAGCCGGCCAAAGCAATCGCTGCGGCGACGGCAGCGGCGGAGAGGGGCAGGATATTTTTCATGGAAATCAGGGTCCTTCAAGACATCACCCGGCCCACGGGCCGGTGGCTAGTGACGGGCACCATCATGAGGCCGGAGTTCCGGCAGGGCGCGTCAGGTTGAGGGCTCATGCGCCGGTGAGGTCACGGCGCAGCTCAGCCGACTACGTCCGGCTGATGGAGAGTTGGTCCGGGGAAGGACTTCCGGGCAGGTATGGGTAGGTGGCAAAACCGTCACTCCACGCGGCCGGGACGGTCGCCGCGAACGGGTTGGTCCCCGGTACCGGGGCCGCCAGCGGCGGGTTGCCCGGGAAAGAAATACACGCCGCATCCATGGCGGACATCATCGCGCAGGCGCCCGCGTCCGCACACGGAGGCCCCGATATGAACGCCGCGTCCTGGAAGGCCGGGGTGTCCTGGGCCGCGGCACCAACCGGTACGGGAGCGACAGCGGCAGAAGTCTGCGCGGCCATGGCCATTGTCGTACCCGGGACGGCGGAAGGCGCTGGCATGACATGAGTGCCGATCATGATGTGCATGCCGAGAATCCCGGCGATGACCGCCAGCATTCCTGCCAGCAGGCACGCACGGCGGAGGAAGGCCGCGGCGCGACCGCTCAAAGCTGTAGCCATGGTGTTCCTCCTTTCCAGCGGATCATGTTTCGCTTAAGGGTACCGGCCCGGCGGCCGCCGGGATTAACGGATCTGGACTAACGGATCTGGGCGGGGTTGAGTTTTAGCCGGCGCAGCAGCTGCGCGTTCAGGGCTACGACCACTGTGGAGATGGACATCAGTACGGCTCCCGTGGCAGGGGAGAGGACGACTCCGGCGAAGGCGAGTACGCCGGCGGCGAGCGGGACGGAGATGATGTTGTAGCCGGTGGCCCAGATGAGGTTCTGCCACATTTTCCGGTAGCTTGCCCGTGAGAGGTCCAGCATGGACAGGACGGCGCGGGGGTCGTTGCCGGCTAGGACGACGCCGGCGGATTCCATCGCGACGTCGGTGCCGGTGCCGATTGCGATGCCCACTTCGGCCCGGGCCAGCGCGGGGGAGTCGTTGACGCCGTCGCCGACCATGGCGACTTTGAGTCCGCGGGCCTGCAGTTCGGCGACTTTCTTGTCTTTGTCTGCCGGGAGGACTTCGGCGAACACCTCTTCGATATTGAGTTCTTCGGCGACGGCGGATGCGACCTGTTGGGCGTCGCCGGTGATCATAGCGACCTTGATGCCGCGGTCCTGCAGGGCTTTGACGGCCTGGCGGGATTCGGTGCGGACGGCGTCCTCGAGGCTCACGGCCCCGAGGATCCTTTGCCCGTCAATGATGTGCAGGACGGCTGCGCCTCGGTCCATCCACGCCCCGGTGGCGGCGGCCAATGATTTCGGTTCGTGGGCTTCGAGGTCACGGAGCAGTGCCGGGCCGCCGACGTGGATGGTCCTGCCGTCGACCGTGGCGCGGACACCGCGGCCGGTCATGGACGAAAATCCGGACGCCGCTGGAATCGTCAGGTTCTGCTCCCGTGCGGCGCGGACGATGGCCCGTGCCACCGGGTGCTCACTGTCTGCTTCCACGGCTGCTGCCAGTGCCAGGAGATCGTTCCGGTCCACGCCTTGGGCGGTCGCGACGTCTTTGAGTGCCGGTTCGCCCTTGGTGAGGGTCCCGGTCTTGTCGAAGAGCACAACGTCGATGGTGCGCATGCGCTCCAGTGCCATCCGGTTCTTGATCAGGACACCGGCCCGTGCCGCCTGCTCGGTGGAGATGGCGATGACCAAGGGGATGGCCAGGCCAAGGGCATGGGGGCAGGCGATTACGAGGACGGTGACGGTGCGGGTCACGGCGTCGGGGACGCTGCCCAGCAGTGACCAGACGATGAACGTGAGGACCCCGGCGCCGGCGGCGAAGTAGAACAGGAAACCGGCGGCCCGGTCGGCGAGGGCCTGGGCTTTGGAGGAGGAGGCCTGCGCCTCGGCGACGAGGCGCTGGATTCCGGCCAGGGCGGTGTCGTCCCCGACAGCGGTGACCTGCACGCGGACGGTGTTGTCTGTGGCGATGGTTCCGGCGATGACCTTATCCCCGGATGAGCGGAGGACGGTCCTGGATTCCCCGGTGATCATCGATTCGTCGAACTCTGCCTGGCCGTCAACAATGGTGCCGTCGGCCGGCATTCGGGCTCCGGAGCGGACCAGGACGGTGTCCCCCGCCGCAAGCTCGCTGACTTTGATGGTTTCGGTGCCCTCAGCGGTAATCCTGTCTGCCTCGTCGGGCAACAGAGCCGCAAGAGCGTCCAGGGCACCCCGTGCGGAGCCGAGGGCGCGCATCTCGATCCAGTGCCCCAGCAGCATGATCGCCACCAACAGGGCCAGCTCCCACCAGAAGTCCAGGTCGAACCCGCCGATCCCGAGGCTGGTGATCCAGGAGGCGATGAATGCGACGCTGATCGCCATGGCGATCAGCAGCATCATGGCCGGTTTTCGGCTCTTCAGTTCCTCCAGGCCACCTTTGAGGAAGGGCTGCCCGCCGTAGAAGAAGATCACGGTGCCCAGCGCCGGCGGGATCCAGGCCGAGCCCAGGAAAACCGGGGGTGTATAGCCCAGCAGCCCGCCGAACATGGGGCTGAAGAACACGACAGGCACGGACATGGCCAGCGTCAGCCAGAACCTGTTCTTGAACATCGCGACGCTGTGTCCGGCGTGTTGGCCCTGGGTGTGCACCATGTGCTCATCATCCATGCCTTGGGAATGGACGGCGTGGGCATCAGGTGCATGCGCCACGGCCGCCCCGCTGCGGGGAGCGCCTGGCTCGTCCTGCCGGGCGGAAGGTCCGTTGTGGTGGTCGTGGTCCATTTGGTGCGCTCCTCAGGAATTATCTCTGGTGGCGGCCAGGGCCGACGGCTTGTCTGTATCGGAGAACGGCTGGACTACTCGCCGGCGGTAAGGCTGTAGCCGGCGCCGGTCACTGCGTTGCGAACCGCGGAGACGTCCGCCGCACCGGCCACGGTGAGGCGGGACTCTCCTCCGACGACGAGCTCCACGATCGCCGACTCGACCCCGGCCACGGCACTGACTGCCTGTTCTACCGTTTGAACGCAGTGTCCGCAGGTAAGTCCTTCGACCAGGTATTCGAAGCCCTCAGCCGGGGTCTGTGTCTGCGTCCGGGCGCCGGGTGAGCAGCAGCTGCAGCCGGACGGTTCCGGAGCGGCAAGGGGAAGTTCGGTCCGGTTGTTAGTTCCGCACATGTCAGTTCGTTCCTTTGCAAAGAGCCGTAACGAGGATGCTGGGGTTGAACGGCTGTAACGGCCGGCAATTCCTCGGGCCTGGACAAACCACTTCACTGACAACAGGTCAAATATACCCCCAAGGGGTATATTTTACAAAGTGCCCGGGATGCCTCTGACGGACTCAGGAACGGGGGGAGCCTCCCGCACGCGGCACCTGCCGGGTCCCGCCGCCCTGCGCTGTCGCCATAGGGGCGCCCGCTCACCGCGGATCATGGCGGGGCCGCCCGTCGAACCCATGCGGCAGCATTCGTTACCTGAATGTGACATCCCCTTAGTATTACCGTACCGTCGAATTCGTGCCGGTTTTCTCCGAGAAAGGGACTCCCTGGCCGATTGCCTAACTCTGCCGCTGCCCGGGATCCGTTCGCAGAAATCGTCCGGCAGAGACGAGGAAACCACATGTTGGCCTGTTCTCAGGCCTTGGGGTGAAGCCGCGCCCCTGCACTTATGCAGGTCGCGGCCGGGTGTCTCCCATCCGAATCCGACACCTCACCCCGCAGGCATGGGGAGAGGCTACTTCATGTCCGCACGCAAAAATCCGGGCCGCCACCGCGCTGTGACCGCCAAGACCAGCACCCTTGCGACAATCTCCAGGACCGCTACCGGCAACGCCGGCGGGGTGGGCCGGCAGGCCGCCGTCATCGCCGCCGCGTCGGGACTTGTTCTGACCAGCGGGATCGCCGCCCAGGCTGCCGACGCCCCGGCGCAGCGGGACTCGGCCCCTGTCTCGAACCTTGAGGTGTCCAACCAGGCGCCGGCTCAGCTCAGCGCGGACTCCAGCGTCCGGATTTCCTTTGAAGGCCCCGCCGTCACCACCGCCTCCGCCCCGGTCATTGAGGCGCCCAAGCCTGCTGTCCAAGCGCCGGCTCCTGCCGCCGAAGCCGCCCAGGCTCCGGGGCAGGCCACCATCACTGTCCAGCCCCAGGCCGCGACCGCACCTCTTTCCGCTCCGGCGGCAGGAGGGGTCAACGCCGCGATGGTTTCCGCCGCTTACGTCCAACTTAGCCTGGTCCAGGACTGCACAGCCCTGGTAGAAAAGGCCCTGGGGGCTGCGGGTATCCCTGTCGGGGACCTGGCCCGATGCAGTCCATGAGCTACGGAAAGGCAGTCGCTGACGCGCAGCCGGGCGACGTGGTCATCAAGCCGGGCCACATCGGCATGTACGTCGGTAACGGCCAGGTTCTTAGCTTCGGCATGAACAGCAAGAACCAAACCGTTGTGCATCCGCTGTCGTGGCTGACCGCCACCGGTCCCGTCACGTTCGTCCGCGCGGGCGCCTAGCGCACACCCGTCAAGGGCCGGTGAATTGCTGCCTTTGGTGGCAGCGGATCGCCGGCCCTTGGCGAGTTCCCCCTGAATGCCAGCAGCCCGGAACGGGCGCTACCGCCTATCAACGAGGTGTCGGGTTCTGACATCCGGTGCCGGTTGGTCAGGCCTGCCGGGCGAGAACCGGCAGCGCAGCCCGATGGTGTGGGGAGGAATCCTGAACCGTCGTCCCGGCGAAGCGGCGAAGGCGCAGCGAGTTACTGACGACCAGGACCGAACTGGCAGCCATCGCGGCGCCGGCGATCATCGGATTCAGCAACCCCAATGCGGCAACCGGGATCCCGATGGCGTTGTAGAAGAACGCCCAGAACAGGTTGGTCTTGATGGTGGCCAGCGTCCTGCGGGACAGCTCAATTGCCTGGGCCACCTGGCCAAGGTCGTTGCCCATGACGGTCAGGTCCGCTGCGGCGATCGCGACGTCTGTTCCACTTCCCATGGCAATGCCCAGGTCAGCTTGTGCCAGGGCCGCGGCGTCGTTGACGCCGTCCCCTGCCATGGCGACGGTGGCCCCGGACGCCTGAAGCTTCCGAACCGCGTCTACCTTTTCTTCCGGCAAGACGTTGGCCATGACATCCTGGGCCGGGATTCCCACCTCGTCGGCAACGATCGCTGCGACTGCGGCATTGTCGCCGGTCAGCAGGATGGGCCGGAGCCCCAGGGCTTTGAGTCGGGCAATGGCTGCCGGGGAGCCGTTCTTGACCGTGTCGGTGAGGCTCATGATTCCCGCGGCCTGCCCGTCGAC
The DNA here is from genome assembly GCF_029964055.1 of Arthrobacter sp. EM1. Lineage (NCBI taxonomy): Bacteria > Bacillati > Actinomycetota > Actinomycetes > Micrococcales > Micrococcaceae > Arthrobacter > Arthrobacter sp. EM1. The sequence continues at coordinate 1,283,550 of NZ_CP124836.1, forward strand.
GCCGACCCAGATGACGGTGGCGCCGGTTCCCTCCTGGGCCTGCAGGGCGGTTTGATGGTGGTCCGCCGGGATGATCCCGTTTTCCTGAAGCCACCCGGCCCTCCCGGCGACCACCCGACGGCCGTCCACCATTCCCCGCACGCCTCCGCCGGGAGCGCTCTCAAAGTCGGTGACTGGCACCAGCGGCCCTTCGCCCTTGGCCGCGCGAACGATGGCACGCGCGATGGGATGCTCGCTGGCGGCTTCAACGGCGCCGGCCAAGGCCAGGATTTCTTCCCGGCTGGCACCGGAGAAGCTGTGGATTCCCGCGACGGAGAGCTGTCCGGTTGTCACGGTGCCGGTTTTGTCCAGCACGATGGTGTCCACGGTCCGGGTGTCTTCGAGAACCTGCGGGCCCTTGATGAGGATGCCCAGCTGGGCGCCGCGGCCCGTTCCGGTCAGCAGTGCCGTCGGTGTCGCCAGGCCGAGCGCGCAGGGGCAGGCGATGACCAGGACCGCGACGGCGGCCGTGAAGGCGGCCTGCGGGTCGCCTCCGAAGAGCATCCACACGGTGAACGTGGCCGCGGCGATGGCGAGGACGATCGGAACGAAGACTGCACTGATCCGGTCCGCCAGGCGGGCAATCGGGGCCTTGCCGTTTTGGGCCTGGCTGACCAGCCGGCCCATCTGGGCCAGCGTTGTGTCGCTGCCGACACGGGTCGCCTTCACCAGCAGCCGGCCGTTGGCGTTGATCGTCGCCCCGGTCACTGTGTCGTCGACGCCGACCTCGACCGGGAGCGACTCTCCGGTGATGAGCGATGTGTCGACCGCGCTGTGACCGTCGACGACAAACCCGTCGGTCGCAATCTTCTCGCCCGGGTGGACGAGGAAGACATCTCCTGGCTGAAGACGGTCGGCGGGTATCAGGGACTCGACGCCGTCGCGGAGCACGGTGGCTTCCTTGGCCCCGAGAGTCAATAGTGCCTTCAAGGCGTTTCCCGCGCGCTGCTTGGCGTTGGCTTCAAGGTACCTTCCCAGCAGCAGGAATGTCGTGACGACGGCGGCGACTTCGAAGTACAGCGTATGGGTGCTCATCTCCATGCCGGTGTGTTCCGTCAGTGACGGGTCGTCGATCAGCTGCCAGCTGGAGAACAGGAAAGCTGCCCCGACGCCGATGGAGACCAGTGTGTCCATCGTTGAGGCCAGGTGCCTGGCGTTGATGGCGGCGGCGCGGTGGAAGGGCCATGCCGCCCAGGTGACCACAGGCAGGCTGAGCGCGAAAGCCCACCAGCCCCAGTGCGGAAATTGGGCGGCGGGGATCATGGAAATGATGACCACCGGCAGACTGAGAACGGCGGCAAGCAGCAGCCGCGGGCGCAGTACCGCCGAAGCGGCGGGCGTGTCGTGGGATGGTTCCGGCGCCGTCCGGACCCTATCCTCTTCCACTCCATTGGCGCGGGCGGCGGGTGCGGACTTGAGCCGGGCCGTGTATCCGGTCGCCGTGATGGTGTCGAGGATCTGCTGGTCGGTGATGGCCTCCGGCGCAGTGACCTGGGCGGATTCAAGGGGCAGGTTGACGCTGGCCTGGACTCCGTCGATTTTTCCGAGTTTTCGTTCCACCCGGGCAACACACGAAGCGCAGGTCATCCCCTGGATGTCCAGTTCAATGATGCGTGTACTGGTCAAGGTGCCGGAGTCCATCCTCAGACTCCCGCGGCCGCGACAGCGTAGCCGGCTTCTGCGACGGCTTCGCTGATTTGCTTCGAATCGAGCTCGCCCGCCGAGGTGATGGTGGCTACGGAGATGCCGTCCTTGTTCAGCTCCACGGTGACCTCCTGGACCCCATCCAGTTCGTGGAGTTCCTCGGTGACGGAGACGACGCAGTGGCTGCAGTCCATCCCGGAAATATTGACGGTAGTCGTGACGCTCATGATGCTTTTCTCCTTCGTTCCTAGCGCAGCAGACGGGCGATGGCGTCCGATGCTTCTTTGACTTTCGCGTCCCCGGCTTCTGCCGATTCGGCCGCGGCACTGACGACGCAATGACCGATATGCTCCGCGAGCAGCCCGATGCTGACCGCGTGTAGGGCCTTATTGACGGCCGCGACCTGGGTCAGGATATCGATGCAGTACGAGTCTTCATCAACCATGCGGGCAATTCCGCGCACTTGGCCCTCAATGCGCTTGAGCCGCCGCAAGTACGCATCCTTGTCCGCGGTATACCCGTGAGGCGGGGCAGCCTCCGCAACAGCGGCTTCTTCGACGGTGTGGTTCACAACAGCTCCTTCGCAACGCGCATAAAACCAATATATACCCCCACGGGGTATATATACCAAGGGTGCTTAGGTACCCTCGGCCATACCTGGTCGGGCTTGGGTGCGCGGAATGCTTCAATCTAAATGACCCACCTTCCCCGCGGACGGGCAGAGTCATAGGCCTTCCACCGGGTGCAGGCAGGGGTGTGCACATTGCCGTGGACTCCAATACGCGAGGGACGGCCCCTTGTCTGTACTGTTTGGATGCCGGTACCCCCGTTCTGCCATTCAAAACCCGGCCCCTGGCCAGAAAACACCATTTCAGAGGATCACAGAACATAATGACCGACGACTCCACAACGGGCGGCCCCCAGTGCGCCGCAGCCAACGCTGTTGACCGCGCACGGATGCCGCTCGGCGCCCGGCGCCTGATCCTCATCGGAAGCCTCGGCATCCTCGCTGGTGTTCTTGCAGGACGGTACTACTTTGGCGGACTGATTCTCGCCTCCGCCGGAATCACCTTGCTGGCCATGGCGCTCTCGTATCAGGCAGGTAAACCCTGGTTCTCCCGCTTGACTTGGCTCGTCGCAGCCGCCGGGACCCTGTGGACGACGACAACTGCATGGTATTGGTGGTTGATGGACGCGGCGGCAAACGAGGCGTCTGGACCCGTCGAAAACGCGTCCCTGGCCATCAACCTGGGGGCCGGGGCGCTTCTGGTCATGCTCGCCGGAATGCTCACGGCCGTGATAACTAGGTGGAACCGGAGACGTCAAAACGGTTGATGGGGACCGCGAATCTCCCGGTTGCCTTCGCCGCCATGCTCACCGGACCACCGGGATGGCCATCGGAGCCGGAGCAGGTCGTCCTGTCGCCGCATTCCGAGCCGACTCGAAGGTTCAGCAAGGCATAATGGATCGGAGCCCCGGTCAACCGCTATTTGACCGGGGCTTCGCCGGCTGCGGGCCTGCCCGCCCCGAGCGGGCGGACGTAGTAGCAGGCGACGTCTCGTTGCCGACGATTGAGAGGTTCCTCCGCTCTCCGTTCAGCGTAGGCCGCCAACTTCGGCCGGTGGCCTTCCTGCGTGCGTTCCTGAAGCAGCGTCATGGCCGCTGCTCATTCCGGCAACGATCGTGACGTCTATGACGGGCCTGACGGGCGGCGTTCAGGTTTTAGGTCCGATCCACGGTGCCCTGTTCGTCGCCTTCATACTTCTGGTCCTCTTCCTGTGGCACAAAAATGGGTGGACCGACCGGCAGCTGACAATTGTTCTTCGGATTCCGTGTTGCCTCCGGGCGCCTTCTGGGTGGCCCGACGATCGGATCTGGACGCACCAAAGGTCGCCGCGCCGGACCCGTGAGTCAGCCAGCCCGCCGGTCCGTCTCTGCACATCAAATCTGGGCGGCGGGCACGGACCCCCTTGTTTAACGGGGAAACATACCGCTAAGGAAAAACCGCTGGGCGCCGGTCACGGGGAAGTGGCTTCGGCGTAGCAGTTAGACTCGCTGTCATGGCCGATGATTCCGCGAAGTTGTCCCTTGCCGGTTCTGTCTCGCTTGGGACGGGGGTCATGGTCGGGGCCGGGATTTTTGCCTTGGTCGGCCAGGTTGCCGGTCTCGCGGGAGGGTTGGTTCCCGCGGCGTTTCTTGCCGGCGCAGTGGTCGTTGCCTTCAGTTCGTACTCGTATGTGAAGTATTCCGGGGCCAATCCATCCTCCGGAGGCATCGCCATGCTGCTCAAGGATGCCTACGGCCCAGGCGTGGTTGCAGGGTCGTTCTCGCTCTTTATGTACGTTTCCATGGTGGTCGCGGAAAGTCTGCTGGCACGGACCTTCGGCACCTACATGCTTCGTCCCTTCGGACTCCAGGGATCGGCGTTCTTAGTGCCGGCGTTGGGTGTCGCGGCGATAGCTCTGGCCGCTGTGGTAAATATCTTCGGCAATACGCTTGTGGAGCGCTCCGCTACCGTCACGGCTGTAGCCAAAATCGCCGGCATCGCGGCGCTGGCGATCGCTGGGCTTCTGGCCGCAGGGTGGTCCTCGCTGGGGACCACCCTCAGCGGCGGTTCGGGTGAACCGCCGCAGCAGGGCATCATCGGGTTCCTGGCAGGCACAACGCTGTGCATTTTGGCCTACAAGGGTTTCACCACAATCACCAATCAGGGCGGTGACATCAGGGAGCCGAAGAAAAACATCGGCCGGTCCATCATCATTTCACTCGCCATTTGCACGGTGATTTATCTACTGCTCACGGTATCTGTTGTCGGAAGCCTGAGCGTCCCGCAGATCATCGAGTCCAGGGACTACGCTTTGGCACGGGCCGCCGAGCCACTGTTCGGCGCGTGGGGCGTGGGGCTGACGATCGCCCCCGCAGTTGTGGCGACGTTATCGGGTCTTCTGGCCAGTATCTACTCGGTGTCCAGGCTCTACGCAATGCTGCAGGACATGAAGCAGGCGCCCGGGCTCCCCGATAAAATCAAGCACCAGCCTTTGCTGATCACGGCCGGACTGGCGATCCTCGTCACCGTCTTCTTTGACCTCACCCAGATCGCGTCCCTCGGTGCGCTGTTGTATCTCAGCATGGACATCGCCGTCCACCTTGGCATCATCCGCCGCTTGCACCAGGACATCGGCGCAAAGAGGTGGGTTCCCGTGGCAGCGATCGTCCTCGACGTTGCGGTGATGACCGCTTTCATTATCGTCAAAGCAGGACAGGATCTGCTCATGCTGGCCGTGGCCGCCGCAGTGTCCCTGGCAATCTTTGGTGCACAATGGTGGGCCGTCCGTCGCAGGGATCAGGACGAAGAGGTCAAAGACGGGCAACACTCCCGCACCTGAGTTATCGGCGCCGGCGCGATCGGGGACGACCACCGACCTCGCCGGCGCTGATGGTGGAACTCTGCACTGCGATGGAAGCACTCACGGTCGGCGACACACGTGTTCTGCCTGGATCAGAGCCGATGCCCGATCCCTTGAACCGGCGACGACCGGGTAAGGCAGATCAGGGCGTTCATATCCGCCGACCGTAGATGGTTCCTGTGCGCTCAGCTGGTGGCTGGCGCGAAGTACTGCCGGGGGACAGGCGCTGCCCCGTTGTAGTGGAAGATCCGGAGCATACCGACCGGCGCTCCCTGATAGCCCGAAGCGCCGGCATTGGCTTGGTGTCCGGGAAAACTGCAGTGGAACACCCAGTTACCGGGATTATCGGCCCGGAATTCGAGCGTGAAGAACTCGCCCGGGGCTATTGCCTGGGTTGTCACGAGTGTCGGATTGGTTGGGTGGCCGTTGATGTCCACGAGAGTCATGTCCATTCCGTGGAGATGCATCGAATGGGACATGCCTGAGGCGTTGTAGAGGCGGATCCGGACCAGGTCTCCCTGATTGATGTTGATCGGACCGCCGGAGGCGTCTCCTGTTTTGCCGTTAATGGTACTGAACGGAAACATACCGCGCTCGTCGGGTTTAGGTACCGCCGGGGCGCCTTCGCTGACGGTTTTGCCGTCGTCGTTGGAGGGGTTGAACTGTTGCAGGGTCATGGCCAGGTCTACTTGCGGGTTGTTCTTTGCGGGGACCTGCTTGGGAAGGATAGTGATCAGCCCGACCAGCCCGCGTGGTTCCTGTTCGGCGGTTTTGGTGTGTGTGTGTGATAGGCGAAAGTTCCTGCGTGACCGGGTTCGTAGGCGGGGTATTCGGTGGTGGCGCCGGGCCGGACGGGGGTGAAGTCGACGCCGGCGACGCCATCGGCCTGGTTGGGTTCATGGGTTCCATGAGGATGAAGGCTGGTGGGCTGGTCAAGGTTGTTGGTGACGATGAACTGTATTTTCTCGCCCTCATATGACACGAGGGTCGGGCCGGGGGTGGAAGCCTTGCTGTCATCTGCCCCGGTTTGCTTCCACGCGAGGACCTTGACCGATTTGGTGGGGAACGTGGAGATCTGCTGGGTGATTTCCACGGCGGTGAGCCGGAAGATCCTCGTGCCATTTTGGAGATCGCCCATATCCGTGTCGACGCTGGGTGTGACCGGTACCGTGGCTGCTACCGGTCGGGCGTTTTCCTCGTTTTGCTGGCTGTTGGTGGCGCTTGCGGCTTGGCAGCCGGTCAGGACGGCGGTAAGCGCTAGGGCCATTCCCGCCATCCCTGCCCGGTGACGCAGGTGCATCATCATATTCGTCTCCTTAGATTTCTCTCCTGCCGGCGACTGATGACCCGGTTCATCAGTAGACTTACCATACCCGCTGCGCAGTTTTACGGGTGCTTACGGCCGCGGGTATCGGGCCAGGTGTAGTCATAGTTGTGATCGGCCGCATAGGCACGAAAAATTGCTTCCGGCGTGGACCCGGAGAGCCGGAAGCCGGTGCGTAGAAGCTCGGCGAGGTCTTCGAGTGCTTCGCGGAGCACGCTGCCGCTCAACCGGACACTGGGGCCCACGGCCCCTCCGGCCTCCTCGCTCAAGGCCACGGCCTGGGCGATGCAGGCGCCAAGCGATGTTACGGCTGTGGCTTCGCGGAAATAATACGACTCGGGCGTCTGCAACAGGTCGACCCGGACCTGAACAAGGTCGACTGCCAGCGACTCCAGCGCCCATGCAATGGCGCCCGGGTCAGCGTCGCCGATGCTTCTGGCGTAACCGGCCCGGGCCAGAAGCGTCAGGCGGATAGCCAACGCCCGACGGCGCCCGAGGGCCGGATAAATCTGCATGAACCACGTCACGGCCGCCGTCAGCAGGCCAAAGCCAATGAGTGATTCAAGCGGAGACGCCATCCGGATCCAAGGATCTATAGCGACCACGTCGCCAAAACCAACGGTGCTGAGCGTAACCACGGAAAAATACAGGGCCTCCAGGAAGTTCCCGTAGCGGGACTGGTCCACCCCTGCGGCATAGACAAATCCCCCTGGAACATGCGGGAAGTAGATCAAAGCCCAACCCAGCGCCTGCAAAGCCGCCCAAAGCACAATCACAGCGACGACCGCCACGGGCCCCGCCACAGAAAGGGCCCTGCTGCCCAGAGCGTGAGCGACGCGCCAAGTCGAATCAATACACAGGCGGCTGACCCGGCCCTGGCCACTGGGATGCAAAAGGGTGTGGAACACGTCGTTCGCACCCAGCACAATGAGGGCGATCCCGAGAACGGTGAACATCCAGTCCATGGCCTGCAACTCCTGATTCAGTTAGAGAATATGTGAGGCGAAGACGGCTAAGACGCTACCAAAAAGTCACTGAAGAAACGTCGAATCTGCCGGCTGAAGCGGGCCCGGGCGTCTCCTAAGATGATTCGCAAGGGGGTGCAGCGCCCACACCATTCTCGGCTTGCGTACGATTGTAAACATTCTCGCTTCCCGAGCCGGGACGCACGGTGTATTCCACAAAGCCGGCCCTCACCGGAACATCGAGGGAGTTCCATCCCGGCCGGTCAAGCCGCGATTTCAAATCCATGAAGTTTCCTGGGAGTGTCCGTTTAGCGGTGGAACCGTGGCGGGCATTTAATTGATTCTTCCTTCGAAGGTGATGGCGAACGCGTTCAGGGCCGGCTTCCACCTCGTCGCCCATCGTGCCCTGCCTTTGCCAGTCGGGTCCAGTGCCCGAGTGGCCAGGTAGAGGCATTTCAGTGCGGCTTGGTCGGTAGGGAAATGTCCCCGGGCTCGGATCGCGCGCCGGTAGCGGGCGTTGACGGACTCGATGGCGTTCGTACTGCAGATGACCCGCCGGATTTCCACGTCGTAGTCCAGGAACGGCACGAACTCGCTCCACGCGTTGTCGCACAGCCGGGTGATCGCCGGATACCGTTGGCCCCATTTGCCGGAGAAATCGACGAAGCGTTCCTTCGCCGCGGCCTCGGACGGAGCAGTGTAGACCGGGCGCAGATCACGGGACATTGCGTCCCAGTATTGCCGGGCCGCGAACCGGAAGGTGTTCCTGATCAGGTGGACGATGCAGGTCTGGACTACAGCGAACTCCCACACGGTGTTGATGGCCTCGGGCAGGCCTTTGAGCCCGTCGCAGACGGTGATGCACACGTCCTCCACGCCGCGGTTCTTGATTTCCGTCAGGACGGAGAGCCAGAACTTCGCACCTTCCCCGCCGTCCCCCGCCCACAGCCCGAGGATGTCCCGTTCGCCGTTGACGCTGACGCCGATCGCAACGTAGACCGGCCGGTTCTGCCACTCAGTCATTTCACCGATCACCTTTTCAGTGATCCGGGAGATCGTGTCTTTCGATACCGTGGCACCGAACACCTCCCCGAAATGGGCCGCGATCTCGCCGGTCGTAAGGCCCTTCGCGCTCAGCGACAGCACAATCTCATCCACGCCCGTCAGGCGCCGCTGACGTTTCTTGACCGTCTGCGGGTCGAACGTGGAGCCGGTGTCCCGCGGCACATCGATCTCCACCGGCCCGATCTCCGTCAGCACGGTCTTCGTGCGGATGCCGTTACGGGAGTTCCCGCTTCCGCGCCCGGACACGTCGTGTTTTCCGTAACCGAGGTGCTCGTCCATCTCGGCTTCCAGGGCGGTCTCCAAAACGTTCTGCGTGAGTCGGTTCAACAACCCGCCCGGGCCCACGAGGTCGATACCCTGTTCTCTGGCCTGCGCCAGGAGCTGCTGCGCCAACTCTTGCTGATCCACATCAGTCGCCATGGGATCCAGTGTTTCGCTCATAATCGGTCCTCCCCGCCAGGCACGGCCCGGCATGTCAGGCCAACCACGGATCCACCGTTATTCAGACACTCCCAGTTTCCCGGAAGACCGCCCCCTCCGCCTCGCCAATCAGCCCTTTCCAGGGGCCGGCTTGTCATAATCATGGCTATCAGTTGCCTGCCGCCAGCCAGTCGAGCACCTCTTGGCCGGGGAAAAGGCGGCGTTGCGGTCGGCTCCGCTGCGCCGTTTTGGTCCGTGCTCACTTCCTGGAGGCCAGCCTGTCGGTTGGGCATGCCGGTCGCCTTTCGCTTCTCCATGGGACGTTAGAAGAGGAGGGGCCCGCCACCATGATGTTCGCAGATTTTCGGCAGGAGGGATGCCGCGTAGTGAGGTGCTTATCCGGTGTCAGGCGCGTTCCGCGGGCCTGCTCTCCATATTGGAATGAAATCGGCGCCGAAGTGCGCAAGAATGTGGGTGTGCACAATGTGCACACCCTGGGCTTCGGATCGTGTCGTACTGGTGCCGGACTCGGCCGGATTCCGCATGTTTCGGCGGGAGTCCAGTGTTTGCAGGGTCTGGAACCCGGTTCGAGTCCCACCTCGGGCACAGTGTTTCCGCAGGTCAGAGGGGTTTTTGGTGCTTTTTTCGTGTGGACAGTGTCCACACTCTCGGCCCTGATCTGATGTTCCGGGTGTGTGGGGTCCCGGAACGGCCTATTCGGTTGTGTAGGGGAGCGGCTGCCTACGGCGGACCGTGTACCGCCCTGTGGGGTCTCTTCTGGGTGTTCATCCTCGTTCGTCCTTCCGTCGGGTTTCGGCGTTCGCTACTTCATGGTGTCTAGGGCCGCGTACAACCTGACTTGCTGAATATTCTTTACATCGACCTGGGGTTGCGGCCGGTCCGGAATTTCCGCTCTGATACCTGTTCATGCAGGAATGCGGGGAGAACGGCATGACATGGCCACTGATCCGGAACTGATCATGAGGACGCTGAGCTGAGGTGTCTCGCATCAGTAGTACTTCTCAACCATTCTGACGACTACGGCGAATGATTCTCTCGGCCACGTCCATCACCTACAGCGGTGGATATTGCCATGAGCAATCGTCCCGTGGTGGTACTGCGGGCTTTCCGCTGCCAGGGGGCCACCTAGACGGCCTTCCACACATGGGGTTCCATGGGAAACCGCACCATCGCTGGACTTTACCGCGATCGACTTAGAAGGCGCCATCCTCGAATCCATCGGCCGACTTCTGAACCGGACTTTAGGCGCAGGACACTAGTGTTCCTGAATGATGCAGCAACCTCGCGAGATGACATGAACGTCCTCCGGGGTCAGAGACACGCTCGGAATGACACCGGCGATTGAGTTAGTGCTCAGGCGTATCCGAATCCGCCTGAAGTTCCGGCCGCAGGCAGGCCCGGGCCGAACCCGCTCCCGCTGCCCTTGCCCTTGCTCCCGGGCAGACCAGCGCGCACGATGACAGAATCAGACAGATAACAACCAGGACCGCTCCGCACGGACCGGCCTGACAACTATAAACGGAGGATCCATGACCAGGAACGCCAACATCCACGCCCAGGAGCGCTTCGGCGCCGCCGTAAACAACGGCAACCTCGATCAATTCGACGACGTCGTCGCGGCCGACTGCGTCGACCACGACCCGGCACCCGGACAAGGACCGGGACCGCAGGGATTCAAAGACCTGTTCGCAGGGTTGCGCTCTCATTTTCCCGATCTGCACCTCGACGTCGAACACCTCACAGCCACCGACGACGACGTCGCGTTCGCCTACACGATCACCGGGACACATCAGGGGCCGCTGATGGGCCACCCGCCCACCGGCAAGAGCTTCAAAATCCGGGGCATGCAGATCGGACGCTTCGAAGACGGCAAACTCATCGAACGCTGGGGAAGCAGCGACCAACTCGGCATGCTCACCCAACTCGGACTGGCGCGGCAGCCATGGGATGACAAGCAGAAGGTGGGCAACATGGTCTGGGACGCGGACGAGAGCGTTCAGGAGGACGAATCTGGTCCAGTTGTCGCGGTTCCTATGGACCGCTGGCGAGCCTTGCCGACGCGGGTGCGAGTGGAGGACCAGAGCACGTCCGTGCCGGTTTCGGATGCACCGGATCCTGAGGGCGGCAGAAACCCTGACAATGACTGGCTGCTCCGTGGCGTGTGAACCGGCGTGTAGAGCCAATCAGTAAGACGGTCGGTCGTGGCAGTTGGCTTTGTGGTCCGGGACCGTCGTTGTGCTCGAGACCGCAGCCTTCGTGCAACCTAGGCCAGATCCGTCGGGTGATCGCTTGGACTCCCTGGCTAGTGCCTTACCGCGGGGACTGCCCCCGGTTTTGTTGACTCCTTGACTTAGCGAGCAAGGGCTCGTGGAAGGACGTTGACCCTGTCGGCAGCTTCCGGACCGCCGGCCACCTCGCTGCCTACGCCGGCATCCCCCCGGTCACGCAGCGTTCCGGGACCTCCATCCGCGGCGAATTACCTGCACGCTCCGGGAAAAAACAACTCAAGAACGCTCTTTTCAGATCCGCGTGGATCGCCTCGTGCCACGCCCCCCGGGTCCAGGGCGTACTCCGTCCGCAAACGCGCCGAAGGCAAGAAGCACAATGCCGCCTTCATCTGTCTGGCACGGCGCCGCTGCGACGTCATCCACGCCATGCTCCGAGTCGGGACACTCTACGACGTAATTGGGCTCTTCAGAATTGAGAGTGCAGTTTCGGTCTGAATCCGCCGGATTCCAGCAGTGATCTGGCGACATAGTTGGTGAGATTCGGGAAGCCGAGTGCGGAGCCACGAAGGTGTTCAAGCCGGCCGTTAATCGCCCGGTAGTTCCGAACGGAACGAGTTTCATCGGGGACCAGAATGCCGCCGTCACCCGCCTGCAGGGCGGCTCGCTGGATGCCCTCATCCTCGCGAGGTCCATCTACGCCGCGGTGGTGCCGGAAATGAACGGCATCAGCATCCCCTACCTCTTCAAGGACACAACGGAGGAAGCGGCGTTCCTGGCCGGGAAGCCGGGCCAGGCACTGAAGGAAAAGCTCGCGACCAAAGACACCGTCGCGCTATCGTTCCTCACCCGGACCGGCCGCGAGATCACCAACTCCGTGCGCCCCATCCAACAGCCCTCGGACCTCAAAGGCCTGAAAATCCGTGTCCCCCGGCAACCCGCTCTGGATCGACTTTTTCGAGAATCTGGGTGCGAGCCCGACCACCATGGCCTTCTCCGAGGTCTTCACGGGCCTCCAGACCGGAACGATCAAGGGACAGGAAAATCCGATTGAAGTGCCGTGGACCAATAAGTTCTCCGAGGTTCAGAAACTTGAAGGATTCAAGGCCACGTCCAAGAGCCTTTACCCGCAGTTCTCCCAGCTGATCGGCAAGGAATTCTTCGACCAGGCCATCGCTTTCACCAACTCCAACTAACTAAACCCCGCACGGCGCCCCGGCCCTCCCACCAACATCCCGCTATCAACGTCGACAGTCTGTCAGAATATGAAACGCACCCTCGCTCCCGAGGAACTCGAGGAAGTCATTCCGTCTGACGCGGAAGAGATCCTGCATCACGGTCACGTTCCCCCTGGCAGGAGCGGCGCCGTCTGGCTCGACAAGACCTTTGAATGGGCCGTGGGCGCGGCGATCCTCGCCGAGCTCGTCGTCATCCTGCTGAACATAATGGTCCGGGTCGTCACCGGAGATTCTGTGCTCTGGACTCAGGAGGTGTCAGAAATTGCGCTCCTGACCATTGCCTTCATTGGTGGAGCCGTCGCGTATCCGAAGGGAGCGAACATGTCGGTGCAGGCACTGATCATTCGCCTGCCCGCAACGTGGAAGCCCTATCTGGCCGCCCTAGTTGACTGGCTCGTCTTTATCATGAGCGCGGGGGCCTTCGCGCTCTTCGTGCCGACGCTTGCCCAGCAGATCGAGGAAAAGACGCCCATCCTGCAGCTGCCGGTGTTCTGGGTTTCCCTGGCGTTCTCTTGCGGCATGGTGCTCATCACGTGGTTCGCCGTCGTCAAGCTTTGGCGGCAGGAACGCCGGCCGGTCGTGGCCGCCGCAGGGATCGCCGCGGCGATGGTCGCCGTCGTCCTATTGGCCCCGCCGCTGTTCTACTACGCTTCGCCGAACGTCCTCCTGGCCCTGGTGCTCGCGGTCCTGTTCCTGTTGCTCTTCCTTGGCCTCCCCATCGCCTTCGTCCTGGCCCTCGCGTCGGGAATCTACCTCTACCTCGGCGGCATTTCCAATGTCAGCGCCATGGTGCTCATCATCTCCATGGGCATCGGCTAGTTCGCGCCCCCGGCCGGCGTCGTCTTCTACGTCGTCTGTGCCACCGCCCCCGAAACCGTGGAAAACAGCCTGAAGCACTTCTGGCCGTACCTCATTGCCCTGTTCATCGGGCTCCTCGTACTTGCTGCCCTCGCATCGTCCACCACGCCGTAGTCATCACCCTCAAAGGCTCCAGCTACCGACTCAAACATGCACAGACAGACTCCCTGCCCTCGACAAGACCGGAAAATCAGGCAGAACAACCAACATCAACGTGGCTCACTTTTGCACCCGCGAAATGGCTCAGTTTTCGACCATCGCTGACAAGAAAGCACCGGGCTGATCAGCGCTATCGGCCAGGAGATCCTGGCCCAGACCTGCGTCCAGCTCAAATCCGGGCGGGGACAGGACCGGGAACACTCCGTGGCCGTGAACGTCTCAGCCGAGCAACTGCGGGCGCCAGGATACGCGCGCACCGTTAAGGACACCCTGGCCGTCGCCGGGATCCGCTGCGACCAATTGATCCTGGAAGTCACCGAAAGCGTCTTCATGGACCCAACTCCGCTTATCACCACCCAGCTGGGGCTGCTGCGCCGCCAAGGCATCAAGGTCGCCCTGGATGACTTCGGCTCCGGGTATTCATCCCTCGGCCGGCTCCAGGATCTTCCCGTGGACATCCTCAAGATCGACCAGTCCTTCGTCTCCGTGATCATCATCGGGGACGAGGGGCTCCCGATCCTCGATTCCATGACCGCAATGGCCCACAACCTCGGACTCAAAATCACCGCCGAGGGAGTCGAAACCCCCGAACAGGCCCGATACTTGCTCGGCCTCGGATGTGACTCCCTCCAGGGCTACCTCTTCTCCCGCCCCGTCCCGCCCCGGGAACTCCCGGCAGCTGAGCATCACGCCAGAAGAGCCATCACAGAACTCCATTCCGGCCACATACAGGTGGAGTCCCGGCCTTGTTAGGGGCAGGTTGGCCTATTCACGTGCTGGAAGCGTCGGCACCTTTTTGACTGTTGCGAGGAGGAGGACTCCGGTGACCGCTACGGCGCCTGCAAGGAGGTAGGCGATGAACGCTTGGGGCGGGGCGGTGTCGGCTTCGCCGAGGATGGTGATGCCGATGGTGACGGCGACGAGGGGGTCGATGACTGTCAGCCCGGCCACGACGAGTTCGGGAGTGCCCCGGGTGTGTGCGTTCTGGACTAGGAACGTCCCGGACACGGCGGCAATCACCAGCCCGGCCAGGCAGCTAAGGGACAGCCATTCGAAATCGCCCTGGAAGAGCCGGGCGATGACGGTCTTTGCCAAGGCCGCGACGAATCCGAACAGGACACCGGCACCACCGGTAAAGATGATGGCCCCCCATCGCCGCCGCCAGAGACCGTAACCCGTTCCAAATGCGGCGAGGACGATACCGAGAATAACCAAGATAGTGATGAGGTGCCCGTCGCTGATTAGAACGTCCTGGGCGGACACGGCAGCGACAGCAACGAACGCGCCCACCCCACCGACACACAAAGCCACGGATGTGAGGGCCCGGCGCCCCGGGGACCGGCGGGTCATCCGTGCCGTGGCCAACGTGGTCACAACCAGGGCGACCGCGCCGATGGGCTGCACCACGATCAGGGGTGAAAATCTCAGGCTCGTAAGCTGCAGGAGTATTGCAGCGGCGAGCATCGCTGTCCCGCCCAGCCAGACCGGTTTGCGCATTAGGGCCTGGAGGCGTCCCCCGCCCATGCTCCCGGCGGTCCGCCCCGGGGCGGCCCCCTGGTCTTCCACGGCTTTGTGTTGAAACAGCGTGCCGAGGGCCAGCAGTACAGCCCCGGCGACGGCGATCGGGATACCGAGCCAGTGATAGGACGAAATCGCTGACACGGCGGAAGCATGGGTCATGATCCGACCCTACCGATTCGTTGGCTGCGCCGCTGCTCTGGCTGGCCGACGGGTGCTAGATGGATCTGCGCCGATGCCTGCTTCATGTTTTGTTGGCGAGGTAATCGATAATTAACCAGGCACCAGGCACCAGGCAGGATTTGGACGAGCTGGCCGGCCCCGTTGGTGGCGACGCTGGTGACGGCTGCTCGGATGACTGCCAGGGCGTGCCGGGGAGTGGGCGTGCTTCGATTCCGCCGGGCGTCCCGCGATCGGGCCAGCTCAGGGCTCGTAACTTCCGGGGGGCGAGACCGGTCCGTGTGACCTTCAGAGGTCTGCTCATTGGGTCAGGCGCGGGCGTGGCGGATATTGCACAGTCACTTGCGCGTCTGTGGCCGTGATCGACCGCGGGCACCGGGCCAGGGGGAGTTCCGGCTAGT
The DNA here is from genome assembly GCF_029964055.1 of Arthrobacter sp. EM1. Taxonomy (NCBI): domain Bacteria; kingdom Bacillati; phylum Actinomycetota; class Actinomycetes; order Micrococcales; family Micrococcaceae; genus Arthrobacter; species Arthrobacter sp. EM1. Next base: position 1,299,014 of record NZ_CP124836.1, read on the forward strand.
TGGTGGTTGCGGCGTAGAGGTTCAGGCTGGCTGAGAAGATGATCCAGGAAATGTAGGGGAGCATCAGGGCCCCGGCGGTCCGGCTGAGGGGGCCGAACCGGAGAACCGTCACGCTTACTCCCACGAACAGTGCGGTGATGATGAGGAGCGCGAGCCACAGGGCGGCGGTTCCGATCATGGGGTACATGCCGAAAAACGTGGGGGCCCAGGCAAGGTTCAGGGCCAACTGGGCGCCGTAGGCGACCATGGCGCCGCGGCGGGCCGCCTGTTGGCGCCAGATGAGCCAGGCGGCTACGGCCATGGTCGTATACAGCACCGTCCAGACGGTCCCGAAGACCCAGTCCGGGGGTGTCCAGGGTGCCTTGTTCGCGGCGGCGTACCAGCCGTGGGCGTTGGCGATGATGGCTAGCGAACCCAGGAATGACACCGCGTGGGCCAGGGCCATGAAGCCCAGCAGCGCTGCGATCTGAAGGCCGGTGCCGGCCCTGGCCGGCGTCGGCTGGGCGGGGACGGGTTCTTCAAATTTCGGGGGCACTGGTACACCTTGGCCAATCCCGGGGTGCCCGTCAAACCGGAGACTGCCCAGGAAGGTATTCTCCAGCCTTTCCGATGTGCCCTGGTTGCGGTTGTCCGGGTGTGGTCTCCGTACCGAATACCGGTACAGGGATGGAGACCCGGGCTGGCCGGGGCTGCGGGGAAACCCCGCCGGGTGAGGGTTAGCTGATGGGGAGAGTGTCGTTGGCTGGCTTGTTTCCCGTGTCGGGCCCGGGGCGTGGTGAGGTGAGGGTTTGGCGCAGTTCGGTCCAGAACTGGGTTGCCGTCTGGGGCCTGTGATGGGTGGGGACGGACCCTCATACCGCCCTGATGGCCGGGCCTCATTGCGGCTCCGTAGATTACGTACCGTTCGCGGCCGGCGTGTTTGGTCGAGTACATTGCCTTGTCGGCCCGCTCGAGCAGCTCTTCGCGGTCTTCCAGTCCGGTACCGATGGCTATCCCTATGCTGGCGGGGACCTGCAGTGCGGCCCCGGCGACATGGACCGGCGCGGCGATGGCGTCCATGACGCGCCGGGCAATGGGCGCTGCGATATCGGTTCCGGAGCCGGGGAGCACGACGGGTCACGTAGGCCTGGTTGGCCAGCGGGACTATCTCATAAACGGTGTATCCGGCAGTTTTCTTTTGTGGTTTTCAGCTGCCGGGATTCGGTCGCTGAAGGTGATGGCGAAGGCGTTCAAAGCGGGCTTCCAGCGCACGGCCTATCGGGATCTGCCGGCACCGGTCGGATCGAGTGACCGGGTGACCAGATACAGGCACTTTAGCGGGGCCTGCTCTGTCGGGAAATGACCCCGTGCCTTCACCGCTTGCCGGTACCGGGCGTTGAGCGATTCGATGGCGTTGGTCGAGCAGATCACCCGCCGTAGTTCCACGTCGTAATCCAGGAACGGGATGAATTCCTCCCACGCTTTCTCCCATAGCCGCACGATCGCGCCATAGTACTTGACCCAAGGCTCCGTGAGGTCCTCCAACGCCATCCTGGCCGCCGCAGCATTCGGCGCCGTGTAGATCGGTTTGACGTCCCGCTTGAGTGCGTCCCAGTCCTTTTTCGAGGCCAGCCGGAAGGTGTTGCGGATCCGGTGGATGATTCACGTCTGCACCGTCGTCAGCGGCCAGACATTGCCCACCACTTCCGGAAGGCCCTTAAGCCCGTCGCGGACCAAGAAAAAGCTGTCTTTCACACCACGGTTCTTGATGTCGGTGAGCACGATCGCCGGCCCCGGGATGGTTACGTCCCGTGGAGTGGTGTAGATCTCCGTAGTTGCGCGTTGCTCCGGCGACGTAGTGAGCCATCGTGCGATGGTCAGTGAGTACCGATCAAAGAACTCACAAAGGACACAAACACACGATGGCTCTAGACCAGTCTGCCCTGTTTGACCTTCTTGGCCAACTGAAACTCACCGATGTCTCCGATCGGATCCGTGCCGCGACCGAAACCCTGTACCAGCAGCTCATCGAGGCCGAGGCGACCGCGTTTATCGGCGCCGCCCCGTTCGAACGCTCCGAGACACGGACCACCCAGCGCAACGGGTCCCGGCCCAGGACGCTGACGACGACCGCCGGGGACCTGAACCTGAAGATCCCCAAGCTGCGGAACGGGTCGTTCTTCCCGGCCCTGCTCGAACGCCGCCGCCGCGTGGACCAGGCCCTCTATGCCGTGGTGATGGAGGCCTACCTGCACGGTGTCTCCACGCGGAAGGTCGATGATCTGGTCAAAGCGCTCGGGGCCGATACCGGGATCTCCAAGTCCGAGGTGTCCCGGATCTGCGAGGACCTGGACCACGAAGTCGGTGCGTTCCGGGACCGGGACCTCTCCGCCATGGATTACCCGTATGTGTTCCTGGACGCGACCTACTGCAAGGCCCGCGTCGGGCACCGCGTCGTGTCCCAGGCGATGGTGGTCGCCTTCGGCGTCGCTGCGGACGGACGCCGGGAAGTCCTGGGCTTCGACGTCGGCGACAGTGAGAACGAGGGCTTCTGGACCGCGTTCCTGCGGTCGCTGAAAGCCCGCGGCCTGGACGGGGTGAAGCTGGTGATCTCCGACGCGCACAGCGGCCTGAAGAAGGCCATCGGCACGGTGTTCCAGGGCGCGGCGTGGCAGCGTTGCCGCGTGCATTTCATGAGAAACGTACTCTCAACGGTGCCGAAGGGATCCCAGGACATGGTCGCCTCGATCATCCGCACCGCCTTCGCCCAGCCCGACGCCGGGCACGTGAACACCCAGTTCGACGAAGTCACCCGGATGCTCCTCAAATCCCACCCGAAGGTCGCCGCGATGCTCGGCGACGCCCGGGATGACGTGCTCGCGTTCACCGGGTTCCCGGCCAGACACTGGCGTCAGATCTGGTCCACGAATCCCATGGAACGAGTCAACAAAGAAATCAAAAGACGGACCGACGTCGTCGGGGTCTTCCCCAACCCGGCGGCCCTTCTCCGGCTCGCCGGCGCGGTCCTCGTCGAGCAACACGACGAATGGGAAGCCGGCGACCGCCGCTACCTCTCCGAGGCCTCCATGGACGAACTCAAAGCAATGAACACGGCACCCGCCACGCCGATCGAGGAGACGATTTTGCTCCCTGAACTCACGGCAGCATAATCAAATAACTGACCTGCACGGTGTCGAGAAAACTCCACCACTCAGCGGGACGTAACCCCCGGGATCACGGTCAGGACGACGGCGATGGCTACGAACGAGAAGTACGCGACGGTCATCCCCGGATTCTACTCGGCGACCCGGTCTGCGGGTCTTCCCGATCGACGATCGCCTGACGGGCACTCAACGGCCGCTGAGCGGGCACCCGCGTGGTGCTCCCTGAGTGGTCCGCGTGTCTCGCAACCTATCTGCCTCAAAACCCATGGGCGGCTTCGGCTTCAAGGGGTCGTGGCAACACCGTACGAGTGAGGTGATGGTGATGGCGTCGAGAGTGGTGTTGAAGGAACGCTGATCTTAAATCTGTGATTCCTCGGACCAGCATCTCCTGGCCGCTGGCTCGGCTTTTCTGACGGTGATTCTGGCTGCGGTGTTCGTCAAATCGCAGAACGGCCCTTGGTTCGATGCACCTCTCACATATAGCCGGTCCACCAATAGGGGCCCGGAGCAGATGGACTGGCCCTGCGGGCCCAGCACGATCCACAAGTATGAAACCAGCGACCTCGCGAAGCAGGGAAGTTCGGCTGCCTAAAACGACCGTATCTGCTACAAACAACCAGGCGCGTCCAAAAGTGTCAGTTTCAGAAGTCGCCTGCACTGGATCCCGCGGAACTACGGGGCTTATGCAGCCGACTCCTGACACGGAAGTGTTCGAAGCCGTCTGCACCAACCGTCGTTTCGTCTGAAGCCGCGTGCACCAACTGTCATTCTGTCCGAGGTCGCCTGCACGAACCGTCGTTCTGTCCGAAGTCGCCTGCACGAACCGCCACCGACGTCCGGGACTTTCGGCCGTTGGGCTGGGTCTCGGCGGTCAGCGTCGCCGGCGGACGGGGCGGCAGGAAACGGTAGAGGCTGTAGCGGGTGATACCGGTGGCTTCGACGATCTCGGAGATGGGCTGATTTTCCTAATCGCGAAGGTGAGCGGCATAGGCTAGCTTCGCTGGATCGATCGCGCTGGGCCGGTCGATCCTTTTGCCTTTAGTGACAGCAACGGCACGCGCGTGAGCTGCGCGTTCGATCGCGTAGGTTCGTACCATTTGGCCGAAGAGTGCGAGCATCACAACTGCCGACTGCGACGTGGGATCTTCTGGATTGGCGAAATCAACCCGGATCGGTCAGCCAGGTACGTATGACCCGGTAACTCTGACTGAACGATGGTCCGCGGAGCGGACATCGCAGCCATGACGACACTCACGCGGCCGCGGAGGCTACTATCACCGGTATGGAAAAAGACGGGCAAGCCAACGATTTTCGGCGGCTACTCGGCCTGGTCGACGGCGCGGGGGACATCACGGATTTACTGGACAGGATGGCCGCGTTGGCTGCGGCGACAATGGGCCGGGCGACTGGGGCGCGGATCGGGTGCGTGCTGACCCTGCGGCTGCACAAGCTCAGCCCTACCGTCACCGGCAGCAGCGACGCGGCAGCAGAGAGAAGATGGGCCCGATACAGCGGCGAACCCGTCGCAGCGGGAAACGCTGCCGCGTTGGCCGTGCCTCTTCAGCTGCGCCAGGACGCGACTGCAGTTCTGAACTTTTACGCCCCCGCCACGGGTCTGTTTATCGGGGGTGCCGTTGGCGTGGCAGTCGACTTTGCGGACGCGGCCAGTGATGCCCTACGCCTGAGCATCAGGATCGCCGCGGCGGATCTGCTCAGCCGTAATCTGAAGGCCGCAATGGAGGGCAGGACAGCGATCAACATGGCCTGCGGGGTGATCATTGCGCAGAGCCGGTGTTCGCAGGAGGAAGCCTTCGGTATCCTCCTGCGGGCCTCGACCAGCCGCAACCAGAAGTTGCACTCCGTTGCCACGGAGATCGTCGCGCGCTTCTCCGGCACCACCGGAACGACAACCCACTTCGAGGCCTAACCACCCGTCAAGCCCGCAGGACCTGCCACGATCGCAATGCGTCGAGGGCACAACGCATTTGAGGCGATGCTCTCTCTGGCCCGGCGCCGCCTCGTCGACTTGGGTAATGCCCGGGACGGCACCCCTGCACTCCTGTTGTTGCTGGACTGCAGGCTGCGTGATGCCTCCTTAGCCGCTGTAGGAGGCGAGGTGCGGCAAGTGGAGTTCGGCCAGGCGTTCATTGAGGACCACCGCCAGCAGGTCGCAGTCGTGGGCTGGCAGCGGAGCCAGTCCGTTCAGATATGCATCGACGACCCACAGGCCCTGGTTGCCCCCGTACGCGAAGTACGCCAACCATGCTTCAGGGACCTCGAGGCCTGTGTGCAGGAACGCAATATGCGTCAGTTCCTGCTGGTTGTTATCCATCAGAACCCACACCCCCTGCCCTCCCGAACTTCGCAGAAGGGCGGGATGAAGGCCGTTGCTTGGTCGCAGGACAAGCATTCCTGCGGTCTCTCATTAGGCTACAACTTTGCCCGTACAGCGGCCATTGTCTTTTCATCGGGCCGCCGCGCGCTGCAGTGTTCCCGCCCGGATGGCCGGAAGCTGGCATGACCGGGCGCCAGCCAGGGGACGATACGGGCCTCGCTGCGCTCGGTCGACACAAGCATTCTTTTTCCTTTCTTCTGAGGTCCGTTGGATCATACGTGCCCGCTCCACCGGCGCAACGGGCCTGCGCACGGCCGCCCAGCCGATCGCCTGTGCTCGGCGCTGCGCTGATTTCCTCCCACGAACCATCAATCGCTTGCCCTTCGGCTTGCCCCGGTTCTGCCGGGCACAGCTACGCGATGCTCCGCCAGCACGCAAACCACATGGTGGGGGAGAGGACACCAAGTATTTCCGGCGCCCGCCCCGCCCCAACGAAACTGAACATCACCTCATGAACACAAAATCCATGACCAGGACGGTCACGACCGACAACGCGGTACCGGAGCGGACACCGCGTATGTTGAGCCAGGGATCCGGCGCATCACCACGGGAAAGGCCCGCCAGGACGACTTAGCGCGCAGCCACGGAGGGGCGCGTAAAGCTGCCGCCGAACATGGAAAGGCAGGGGCCCGCTCTACGCAGTCCGCGCCGAAGAACTCCACTCCCAGGCAGGGACACTTGCCCCGGAGAAGGGACGGCACCAGTTGCCTGTCGAGTCCCTGGCCAATCCCGAGCTGGCCCATGCATTGCAGACCGCCACACAGCAAAGACCCCCATGGCTCTGGAAGCAGCGGGCACTCCCGTGGAGGAACGACTGTTCCTTATCGGTAGGAACGGGATCAACGGGCCCGACATTGATCAGCTGCGCAAGGAAACGACCGTGATCGTCAACGGCGCCGGCACCTCGCATTTCGAGGATCCCTCGTTCGTGAAAGTCGCCAAGGAAATTCTCGCAGCCTAGCTGTACTCAGCCAGCAGGTTGGTTACATCTGCTGATGGGTGGTCGTCCTCCGAGGGCTGCGTGGTTTCGGCGGTGGTTGTAGAAGTCTAGCCAGCCGGTGAGGGCTTGTGCGCGGTGGTTGCTGGAGTCGTAGGCGTTCTTGTAGGCCCAGCCTTCCTGGAGGGTGCGGTTGAACCGTTCGGCTTTGCCGTTTTGCCAGGGGCTGCGGGGTTTTGTGCGCCGGTGTTTGGCGCCGAGGTCCTCCATGACTTTGGAGAAGGCAGCGGACCGGATGTAGGCCAGGGCGTTGTCCGTCATGACCTCTTGCACGGGGGCTCCGTTGGCGGCCGTGAACGCTGCGGCGTTGGCCAGGAACGCCGCGCAGGTGGGGCCCTTCTCATCCGGGAGAACCTCGACGTAGGCCAGGCGTGAGTGGTCATCGACGGCCACGTGGACGTAGTCATAGCCGATACCGCGGCCTCTGACGGCTTCGGATCGGCCGTGGACCCTCCAGCCTCCGCCGTCCGGGATTTTCCCGAGCTTCTTCACGTCGATATGCAGCAGTTCTCCGGCGGTGTCGCGTTCGTAGCGGTGGTCGGTTGCCCGGCCGGCGCGGATGCGTTCGCCGCTGATCGGGTCCAGTTCCCATAACCGGGGCAGCCCGGCCCGGGCGATGATCCGGGAGACCGTGCGGGCCGGGACCTGGCACCGTTCACCCAGCTCGACCGGACCCTCGCGGTGCTTTACCCGCGCCTCGAGGACCTCGTCGATTTTCGCCGAGGGGGTGGCGTGCGGGCAGGAACGCGGGCGGGACGAGCGATCCTCCATACCGTCCGAGCCGTGCTCCAGATATCGCCGGAACCACCGGTGGGCGCAGGTCCGCGAAACACCCATTTCCTTCGCCACGTGGGCCACGGGACGGCCCTGAAGAACACGCTGGACAAGGATGCTTCTACCGGCAGGAGTCAGACGGGCATTACGGTGGACCATGAAGACCTCTTAGTCGTTCGGTGAGTGTGGTAACCACCAACCTAAGAGGTCTTCACCCTTTCACCGTGTAACCAACGTCCTGGCTGAGTACACCTGATATGTAGGTAGTCCATGTCAAGAGGGCAAGGGTGAGCGGTCCAAGATTGGATGTCTTGGACCGCTCTTTTGTGTTCGTTCCCCTGCTTGGTCCGGCGGCCGGCGCGTCGTGGTCGACGGCGCTGTCAGACTGATATTCGCGGGTTGGCTACCGCAGGACGAGGTGTTCGGCTGGAGGGGTGCCGCTGGTCTAGCAATGTCGGGCGTCACCGTAATTTACCGGTTGCCCATAGGTGTATCGCGGGTCTCCTCCACGCTGCCGAGCCTCCGGACGGAGCCGGGAACGGCACACGTCTATTCATCCGTCCATGGCTGCTCCTGTTGGACCGCGGCCGCGAGAGACCAGCACCAGCCAGCCAGTTCCCGTGCGACAGCGACGTTGGCGATGACGCGCCGTTTGTGACGGGCTTCGAACTGGTCCCACTTGCGGTGCAGGCGGTGGTTGCCTTGATGTCCGCGGACCCGGGAGGCCTCATCGGCTGCGTCCCAGCGGGCACGCATGTCACGGCTTGCGTTGGCATATGGACGGCGGTGATGCCAAGCGGCCTCGACGAGCAGGCGGCGGGCATGGGTGTTTCCTGTTTTAGTGATGCCGCCTTGGGACCGTGAAGCACCAGAGGAATGTTCGGAGGGCACCAGGCCCAGATAGGCGCCGATGGTGCTGCCAGTGAAGCGGGTCCAATCACCGATCTCCACTGCCAGGCCGAAGGCGGTGAGCACCGAGATCCCGCGCAGACACATCAGCGCACGGACCACGGGTGCATAGCGGTCGGTGGCCGCGAGGGCCGTGATCTTCGCATCCAAACGGTTCCTGCGGTCCAGCGTCAGCTCCGCGGCCTCCAGGCTGGCCTCGTAAGCGGCCTGCAGGGACGGATCATCGAATCGTTGCCGGTGCAGCCAGGTGTGGTGGGCATCGGTCCAGGCATGGCCGCCGGAGTAGACCAGACCGTGGCGCAACAGGAGCTTCGAGATCCGGTGCCTGGCCCTCATCAGATCCGTACGGACGTCCTCGCGGGCCCGGACCAGGTCCCGCGCCGCTTCATCCGCACGGCCAGGAACCCGCACGGGCGTGATCTGTCCGAGCAGGGCCAACCGGGCCAGATGTTCGGCATCGCGGGCATCGGTCTTCACCCGGTCCCCGGACGGCCGCTGGAGCTTGGACGGCGCCGCGACCAGGCATTCGACCCCTGCACTGACCAGTAGCCGGGCCAACCCGAATCCGGTGGGGCCTGCCTCATAGACAACGAGGACCGGCTCCGGCAGCCCGGAAACCCACTCGGCGATCCCCGCATCGTTCGCGGCAAGGCTCTGCCTCAGGATCTCGCCCGTTTCACGGTCGATCGCGCAGCCTTTGACGCTGCGTGCATGGACATCCAAACCGACGTAAGTACGCTTATTCATGGTTGGAACCTCCAGACGTTCAAATGTGGCTCTGCCAGTCCACACCCCCCGCACCCACGTGCGGAAGGACCCGGACCGACAACCCACGAACCTCTTTGAACCCGAGGTTCCAGTCGCTACGTCCGGCGCGCCCCACCACACTTCATATCGTCTAGCTCCTGGCGGAAGGCGGGTTCAAAGGCTCGGAGCGGATATCAGTGGGTCAGCGGTACCGACGGGTCGAGAAGGAACTCTTCGCCCGCGTGGAGGGCGTCGGGCGCGAGATCGAGAACTGCGTCACCGGCAACGACCGCAGCCGGATCAAAGACCAGGGTGGCAAAGCGGAGAGTGCGTCGGCCGTCGGCTATGGATCGGCCGGATACCACGAGAAATTCGCGGAATCCCTGGCAAAAACCGGCGCGAACGAAGCCCGGCTCCGCGGGCGCCTCGCAGCGGTACGCAGCGAGGGCACACACTCCGGGGCGGCGCCCACCATGGGTAAGGGCGCCACAAGGGCCGCAAGGTCGAGCGCGTGTCGGGAGGCAAAAGTCGGTGCTTGTAGGGGCTAGAGAGGCTTGACCCGCTCGGCTTTTTTGGTTGCGGAAGGAGCTGAAACATGGTTTTTCTCACGGAGCCGGGCGGGCCAGGCGGTCTGGGCCTGGCCCGCGCGGGGTCGGGTGGATGCCTTTATGCGGGAAGTTCCAGTTCCCAGTCCTTGACGTCCGCTACCGGAGCGAAGAGCCTGGTGTCGAGCTCGTCGAAGGCGAGGTTGTTGCGTACCCGGTGGGGCCAGTTCCGGTTCGCGAGGGCTGCTCTGCCCAGGGCGACGACATCGGCGTCCCCGTCACGGAGCAAGGAGACGGCGGTTTCGGGGTCGTCGAGGTTGCCGTTGGCGATGATCGTTATTCCCGAGTACTTCTTGGCCAGGGCGGCAAGGGACTCCGTGCCGTTTTCGAAGGCCGGGGCCGCGGCCCTGTATTCGGTGGTGTGGATAAAATCGATCCCGATAGCACCGAGGGTTTCAAAGATGATTCGTGCTTCTTCGGCGCCACCGCTCCACCGGTGGTCATTGTCACTGACCTTGGCCTGGGAAATACGGATTCCCACGCTCATGTCCGGACCCACGGCCTCGCGGACGGCGCGGCAGATTTCGGCAGCGAAACGCACCCTGTTCTCGGGTGAGCCGCCGTAGTTGTCGGTCCTGGTGTTGAGGTAGTCGGTGAGGAACTGGTCAAGCAGATACCCGTTCGCGCCGTGGATTTCTACGCCGTCGAATCCGGCTGCCTTAGCGTGCAGTGCAGCCGTGACGAAGCCGTCGCGGACCTCGTCCATCTGGGTCGCGGTGATCTGCCCGGGAACGGGGTAGGGGCCTTCTCCGCGGTAGAAGGCCAATTGTTCACCCTTGGGGGCGATCGCGGAGGGACCAATGGTGGAGTCCACGAACCGGTTCCCCTGGGTCTGGGCCCCTGCATGCATGAGCTGGGCGAAGATCCGGGCGCCGGCGGAGTGGACCGCCTCGACGACCTTTATCCAGGAGTGTGCTTGTTCTTTGGTGGCGATGCCCGGCTGGAACAGGTAGCCCTGGCTGTAGGCGGTGTCGGGGTAGATGCCTTCGGTGATCAGGAGTCCGAAGCCGCCGCGGGCATAGGCCTCATAGTAGGCGGCCATTTTCTGTGTCGCATGCCCGTCCTCGGTGGCGCTGATGCGCGTCATGGGAGCTAGAGCAACACGATTGCTCAGCCCGGTTGGGCCGATCTGAACAGGGGACCAGAGGGGTGCGAAATCCGGCACGAATATCTCCTAGAGGTGTTTCGGGGAAAGAAAAAAGAGAGCCGCAGTTAAGCGTGCTCCCCGGTAGTGCAAACGACAGACACGGTTTTTATATTTCAGACGCAGCCCGGGACGCGCTGGCGGGCTCTGTCCGGGCGCTGCTTTCCCGCACGTACAGGGTCGGTTCCAACCTGATCGATTCGACGTGTGCGCCGTCGAGCACGCCCTTTAGCAGCTGCACCGCCGTACGTCCGATATCCAGCATGGGCGAGCGGACGGAGGACAGCGGAATGGGCAGCTCCGCGGCCAGTGACGTGTCATTGAAGCCGACCACTGCCACATCGGTACCGACGGTGAGCCCATGGGACCGCAGCGCTCCCATGGCCCCGATCGCGGCGAAGGCATTGACGGCGAAAAGCGCCGTCGGGCGGGGACGGCAGTGCGTCAGGATGGTCTCGGCCGCTTCACGGCCCCCGGCAGTATCGAACCGGGACCACACCACGGCGTTCCCGGGCAGCTTTCCCCCCAGCGAACGCCAGCGGTCGACGAAACCGGCCGTCCGGTCCACAGCCGTGCTGGCGTACGGCTCCCCGGCGATCACCGCGACATTCCGGTGCCCGGTGTTCCACAGGTGCTCGGCCACAAGCTCCCCGCCCAGGACGTCGTCGCAGGTGGCCGCCGGGTAGCCCGGGACGCGGCGGTTCATCAGCACAAACGGCACCTTCCGGTCGGTCAGTTCCACCAGCAGCCCAGTGTCCAAATGGGCGTCACCGATGATCAGCCCGTCCACCCGCCGGGCGAGCATGGTGTCGGTCTTGCGTCGTTGTTCCTCCGGGTCATCGCGCGAGTTCATCACAAATGTCGAATAGCCCAGTTCCGCCGCGGCCTCGTCGATGCCCTCGTACCCGCCTGAATCCGCACTTCCCCATACGGTCACGGAGCGGGCCCTGCAGATGAGCGTGGAGGTTCCGTGCGGACGACGCCGCCGATCGCTTCGATGCTCTAGGGTATGAAGTCCGGACCGCGAAAAGCGTGGATTTTCTAGATGGTGGGTTCATCAGGTGGCTCGCTGCTCGTTGACTCGCCTGACCGCCGAACACCGCCGGGTCACGCGGGGTTGAACCCCGTGCCCGAACGTCGGCTCTGCTCCTAGATGTACTCAGCCAGGACGTTGGTTACACGGTGAAAGGGTGAAGACCTCTTAGGTTGGTGGTTACCACACTCACCGAACGACTAAGAGGTCTTCATGGTCCACCGTAATGCCCGTCTGACTCCTGCCGGTAGAAGCATCCTTGTCCAGCGTGTTCTTCAGGGCCGTCCCGTGGCCCACGTGGCGAAGGAAATGGGTGTTTCGCGGACCTGCGCCCACCGGTGGTTCCGGCGATATCTGGAGCACGGCTCGGACGGGATGGAGGATCGCTCGTCACGCCCGCGTTCCTGCCCGCACGCCACCCCCGCGGCGAAAATCGACGAGGTCCTCGAGGCGCGGGTAAAGCACCGCGAGGGTCCGGTCGAGCTGGGTGAACGGTGCCAGGTCCCGGCCCGCACGGTCTCCCGGATCATCGCCCGGGCCGGGCTGCCCCGGTTATGGGAACTGGACCCGATCAGCGGCGAACGCATCCGCGCCGGCCGGGCCACCGACCACCGCTACGAACGCGACACCGCCGGAGAACTGCTGCATATCGACGTGAAGAAGCTCGGGAAAATCCCGGACGGCGGCGGCTGGAGGGTCCACGGCCGATCCGAAGCCGTCAGAGGCCGCGGCCTGGGCTATGACTACGTCCACGTGGCCGTCGATGACCACTCCCGCCTGGCGTACGTCGAGGTTCTCCCGGATGAGAAGGGCCCCACCTGCGCGGCGTTCCTGGCCAACGCCGCAGCGTTCATGGCCGCCAACGGAGCCCCCGTGCAAGAGGTCATGACGGACAACGCCCTGGCCTACATCCGGTCCGCTGCCTTTGCCAAGGTAATGGCTGACCTCGGCGCCAAACACCGGCGCACCAAACCCCGCAGCCCCTGGCAAAACGGCAAAGCCGAACGGTTCAACCGCACCCTCCAGGAAGGCTGGGCCTACAAGGACGCCTTCGACTCCAGCAACCATCGCACCCAGGCCCTCACCGGCTGGCTAGACTTCTACAACCACCGCCGAAACCACGCAGCCCTCGGAGGACGACCACCCATCAGCAGATGTAACCAACCTGCTGGCTGAGTACACCTGATATGTAGGTAGTCCATGTCAAGAGGGCAAGGGTGAGCGGTCCAAGATTGGATGTCTTGGACCGCTCTTTTGTGTTCGTTCCCCTGCTTGGTCCGGCGGCCGGCGCGTCGTGGTCGACGGCGCTGTCAGACTGATATTCGCGGGTTGGCTACCGCAGGACGAGGTGTTCGGCTGGAGGGGTGCCGCTGGTCTAGCAATGTCGGGCGTCACCGTAATTTACCGGTTGCCCATAGGTGTATCGCGGGTCTCCTCCACGCTGCCGAGCCTCCGGACGGAGCCGGGAACGGCACACGTCTATTCATCCGTCCATGGCTGCTCCTGTTGGACCGCGGCCGCGAGAGACCAGCACCAGCCAGCCAGTTCCCGTGCGACAGCGACGTTGGCGATGACGCGCCGTTTGTGACGGGCTTCGAACTGGTCCCACTTGCGGTGCAGGCGGTGGTTGCCTTGATGTCCGCGGACCCGGGAGGCCTCATCGGCTGCGTCCCAGCGGGCACGCATGTCACGGCTTGCGTTGGCATATGGACGGCGGTGATGCCAAGCGGCCTCGACGAGCAGGCGGCGGGCATGGGTGTTTCCTGTTTTAGTGATGCCGCCTTGGGACCGTGAAGCACCAGAGGAATGTTCGGAGGGCACCAGGCCCAGATAGGCGCCGATGGTGCTGCCAGTGAAGCGGGTCCAATCACCGATCTCCACTGCCAGGCCGAAGGCGGTGAGCACCGAGATCCCGCGCAGACACATCAGCGCACGGACCACGGGTGCATAGCGGTCGGTGGCCGCGAGGGCCGTGATCTTCGCATCCAAACGGTTCCTGCGGTCCAGCGTCAGCTCCGCGGCCTCCAGGCTGGCCTCGTAAGCGGCCTGCAGGGACGGATCATCGAATCGTTGCCGGTGCAGCCAGGTGTGGTGGGCATCGGTCCAGGCATGGCCGCCGGAGTAGACCAGACCGTGGCGCAACAGGAGCTTCGAGATCCGGTGCCTGGCCCTCATCAGATCCGTACGGACGTCCTCGCGGGCCCGGACCAGGTCCCGCGCCGCTTCATCCGCACGGCCAGGAACCCGCACGGGCGTGATCTGTCCGAGCAGGGCCAACCGGGCCAGATGTTCGGCATCGCGGGCATCGGTCTTCACCCGGTCCCCGGACGGCCGCTGGAGCTTGGACGGCGCCGCGACCAGGCATTCGACCCCTGCACTGACCAGTAGCCGGGCCAACCCGAATCCGGTGGGGCCTGCCTCATAGACAACGAGGACCGGCTCCGGCAGCCCGGAAACCCACTCGGCGATCCCCGCATCGTTCGCGGCAAGGCTCTGCCTCAGGATCTCGCCCGTTTCACGGTCGATCGCGCAGCCTTTGACGCTGCGTGCATGGACATCCAAACCGACGTAAGTACGCTTATTCATGGTTGGAACCTCCAGACGTTCAAATGTGGCTCTGCCAGTCCACACCCCCCGCACCCACGTGCGGAAGGACCCGGACCGACAACCCACGAACCTCTTTGAACCCGAGGTTCCAGTCGCTACGTCCGGCGCGCCCCACCACACTTCATATCGTCTAGAGCATTGAGTCAAGGTCGGAGCCGACCGACGGATAGGTGGGTGTCATGGATTTGAGTTCGCGGGTGGTTAATCCGTGTTTCATGGCCAGGCTGAATGTGTTGGCCAGTTCCGCGTATCCGGATCCGAACAGGTGCACACCGAGGAGGTGTCCGGTTTTTCTGTCAATGATGATTTTGGCAGCGCCGGCGGTTTCACCGATTCGGTAGTTCGAGTACCACCGGCTGGTGTCCGAATGCCGAACGTCGATGTTTAGTCCGCTGTCGCGGGCCTCGTGCTCCAGCATACCGATGCGGACCAGCTCGGGGATCGTGAAGACCGCTGTCGGCGTGGCCGCGTAGTCCGGGACCGTGGAACCCGACTTCAACATGTTGGACGCGGCGACCTTGGCTTCGAAAACGGCCACCGGAGTCAGTGGCGGGCCCGCGGTGTCCGCCGCATCACCGGCCGCGTAGACGGCGGGGTTTGTGGTGCTCTGCAGGTGGCCGGCCACCTCAATACCCCTTTTGCCGTAGGCCACGTGGGCTGCTTCAAGATTCAACCGCGACAAATCCGGGATCCGGCCGGCACCGTGCACTACCAAATCCGCATCAAGCGTTGCCTCGCGGCCGGCCTGCTGCAGGCGCAGCCTGTAGCCCTCGCGCGTTTTTTCCACACCGGTGATGCTGGTGCCGCGCCGCACCTGGACCCCGGCCTCCGCGCCGCGGTCGATCAGCAGCTCGACCAGGTCCGCGTCGAATGATTTCAGGGGGCGTGCGCCCCGGTCCACGATCACCGCGGAGCTTCCCGCGCGGGCGGCGATGTGGGCGAACTCGAAGGAGACGAAACCACCGCCCACGAATACAATGCGGGCAGGAAGGGACCTAAGATTCAGGAAGTCGGTGCTATCAATGAGGTGTTCCTGGCCCGGGAAATCCAGGGGCCGAGGTGTGGCGCCGGTAGCGATCAGGACCTTGGATGTCCTGAGCGTCGTCCCGGAGACCTGGATCCGGGACGGTCCGGTAAAGCTTGCGGTCCCATTCAGGGTCTCCACGCCGATATGGCGCAGGTCCTCTTCCATGCTCTGCGGCACCGGGTCGGTGAATCCGTGCTTGTGCTTCATCAGCTCGGCCCAGTTTATCGACAGGCCGTTGCCGTCGATGCCCTTGCCCTGCAGCAGTCGGGCACTGTCGATAACCTCTGCGCCGCGCCGCAGGATTTTCTTCGGGTCGCACCCGCGCAATGCACAGGTGCCGCCATAGGGAAGCGAATCGACGATTGCCACCCGCCATCCCGCCGAAGAGCATTTTGTCGCCGCAGCGATCCCGGCCATGCCGGCACCAATGACGACCAGATCGTAGTTCTCGCTCATTTCAAACCTTCCGTTGGATCATCTCGGGCGGCCGCATTGGCGGTCGGTGTTAATTGGCCATGGCACGCACCAAGGTCCTCGACACGGACACGGACCCGTTGGTGCTCCGGCGTTGGATGCCCGCCGATCAGCCGGCGTCGATCGCTGCCTTGAGCTGCCCGAGGCTGGGGGCGCCGGCCGCTCCGTCAGGGGTCAGGTAGCGGCGGCACGCCAATCCCACGGAGGCACCGGCAGCAGCGAACACGTCGACACCATTGATGAGGATGCTCGGGGAGCCATGGAACCCTACCCGCTCGGCTTCCTCCACCGTATTCACGAGCTGCCGGACAAGGACAACGCCGGACCGTTCCGCGGCCAGTGTCATGAGCCGCTCCTCGGCGACTTTCCAGTTCGGGCAACCGTCAAAATATTGCAGGGTGATCTCCATACGAACTACCGTAAACCTTGTAGTCGGGTACAAGGTCAAGCGTTAGACTGGAACCATGCTCATCGGGAAAGTCAGCGCCGTTACCGGCATCGACACTCAAACCATTCGTTTCTACGAACGTCAGGGGCTTTTGCCCGCACCCACCCGGGCGCCCAACGGGTACCGAGTCTACGATGGTATGGTCGTCGGTCGGCTGCGGTTTGTCCGCGCCGCCCAGTCAGCAGGACTCGCGCTGAACGAGATCAAGGGAGTCCTCTCCCAGCGCGATTCCGGCGAAGCGCCCTGCGCCCACGTGGCCGGTCTCCTCAAGGAAAAGCTGGCTGAGGTCCGCGGCCGACAACAAGAACTGGCCGGTCTGGCCGCTGAACTTGGCCGACTCATCGAGGTGAGCCGCGACCTCGATCCAGCCGACTGTTCCGATGCGGACGTCTGCCAGATCATCGCACAACCACCGGCGGACCGACACGAAGCCTCGATTGCGCGAAGCGTGTACTAAAGAGCCGCGAAAAACCGACCATTTGGCGATTCAGGTGCGGAAGTTGCTGTGCAGGTCGTCCCACCGGCCCGGGAACCGGCCGTCGGGGGTCCATTCCCAGCCGCTCCAGGCCCACGGTTCCGGCCGGAAGCAGGCGCGCCGGCCCCTGCCGGCGGCCGCGGCAGTCGTCAGTTCTGCAGAAACCACCGATCAGACTGCGGCCGCGAACGCGCGTGCAGCGGCCACACCTGCGGGCCGACGACGTCCAGCTGGCCTTCGCGGAACAGGCGCGCCGGCGGGACACCACCCAGCTGCGGTTTCATGCCCTAGAAGCACTACGGCGCGGGAATCCCGCTCCGCGAGCAGGGCGACCACGTGGTAGGTGGTCCTCAACCGGTGCATCACGTCGGCGGAAGGTTTCCGTTCCCCATCGGCCCACAGCCGGACGGCCCCGGGTTTCCTTCACGGAACCGATGTAGGCGACCAGCGTCTCGCCCAGCGGGTCCTTTACGTCCCGGACCAGTACGTCGTCGGTCAGCCGAATGGGACCCTGGTGCGCCTTCAGCCCGCCGCGGGCGCCTGTCACTGCAGTCAGAATTCATGGCCCCGCGAAAAGGCTTACCGAATCAAGGGCTCAAACACACCAGAATTCACACTCTGATTGATCGATATCCGGGACCGCCCTAAGCTGCACTCTGCGTGTCTCATCCGATGAACCATGCAGGCTGGCTTTCGCTGCTGTTCTATCTCACTACGATGGCCCGCGCCGGCTGGTTCCATTTGACAGTACACTTAGTATTTCTTTGGGAGTGGTCCGTTGGACGGCGACTGATTCCTGCTGGACCAGCATTTCCATCCGCAGACAAACAAGGGAGACAAAATATGTTGCTTTGGATAGCCATCATTCTCGCTGTTCTTTGGCTTCTCGGCCTGCTCGGCAGCATCGGCGGCGGGTTCATTCACCTGCTTCTGGTTGTTGCAGTAGTCGTCTTGGTTTTTCACTTCGTCCGCGGCAGGTCACGCGTTTAAGTTCCCAAACGCTGTGCCCGCGCCGAGGATGCGGATGCGCGGCCTGCCGCCGTGTTCTCGCCCAAGGGGCCCTCACACAATGAGGGTGAGCTGGGGGCGGGTGCCTGAGACCTAGAACTGCAGCCCGAAGGTTGGATTTGAAGAGAATCTGACTTCGGGCTGCAGCTCTTGCTTCCCAGCCGGACTATTAGCGGAACCCGGGGCAGTCTGGTCTTGTTTTGCAGCTCAGCCAAGACCGAGATATATCAGGACGAAGGCGCCCGCGATCTGCCATCTCAGAACCTGCCCGGCCACAATGCCCATCAGGATGCCGACTACGATCCACAGTGTCCGCCTCGGTACGCTTCGACGTCGATCGGCGCCGGCCACGATTTTCGGCCGCCGTCAATGGACAGGGGTGGTCAGGGCTAACGCCCGCCGGGCGTTGTTCACGGCGCGGAAACGCAGAGGTCCGGCAAAAAACGGTCACAACGAAGACTCGTGGACGGAGGACCCAAGGATATGACGGCCCCATGGTCCTGGTCGATGCGTGGCGGCTCGCCGGAATGCCCTCAGCCAAATACTTGGCGGCGACTATGGACCTGTGGCTGCCTAAGCTGGAAGCCTTCGGGGAGCTCGACGCCAAGCTGCTGATCCCGGCCGTGGCGGCGCAGCTGATAACAGTCTCCGGGGCCACGGTCGACCGGCTCCTCAAATCCGCCGGGGACGCAGTTCTGCATGCTTAGTGATCGCCGCCGGGAACGGCGGACGGTCAAGCTTGCCGCGGAGACCGAAGCCCGCGCGGACCTGGCAACGCCCGGCTCCGAACTGGGGAATCTCTAGCCCTTGGTGCAACGGGTCAGCCGCGCACCATGTGCCTGGCGGGAAGCGGATCAGCCCGGTGAGGCCCGCCGGCGCATGGGCCTTTCTGCCCCGACCACGGCCGGCGGGCAGCCCCCGGGGTGCCCGCTTGCCGTGGTCCATCCGTTTCTGTATGGGTGTGGGGTGGGTCAGGCGCTGGCTGCGCTCCGGTTGATCTCGCCGTTTACCCCCTTGGGGAAGAACCCGCCTTCTCTTTCTGCTTTGGCGGTGAGGTAGGCGATGTTCAGGACCTGCCCCGGGCTGCGGCTGAAAGCGATGCCGTTTGCGTCGGTCGGGACAAGGTTGGCGGTGTCTTTAGTGCCAATACCCTGATCGAGATCAGTTGATCCATCGAGGCTGTCCCGGGCGTCGGAGATCGCTTGGGCTGGTACCTGCAGATCACGAGCGTAGAGGGTGGTTCTGATGATTCCGGCGTGATAAGCCTCGACAGCGAGGATACCGGCGGCGGCTTCGAGGTAGGTCTTGTTATCGATCAGCGGTGCCGCGCCCTTGTAGGCGGTGACGCCGACGTCTTCGAAAATGAACGCGCCCAGGAGGAAGCTTGTTTCGTCCGCAAAGGGGTTGAACGTCTGGCCTGCCTTGATCAGCCCCGCCGCCATGGCAGCGGCGGTGAAGCTGGCCTCCAGATCGATTTGCGGCCGGGAAACTGCGGCTTTGCCGAGCGCGGTGCGGAGGAATTTGACGTGCGATTCTTCGTCCGCGGCGATTTCCTTGGCGTATTTTTCGATCAGGCTGCCGGCCTTGAATGGTACCTTCGCCCCGCCGGTCACACCGCCCTTGCGTCCTTTGCCGTCCGTGAGTCCCTCACTCAGGCCCCGGCCTGTGACGGCCCGCAGGTAGAACTCCGCTTCGAGGTACTCCAGGTTGAGGGCGAAGTTTAGGATCGCCCCGTCGCTTGGCTTCTTATCGGAATGCTCTGCGTCGCCGTCCGCACGGGACGGTGAGGCGGCGATCAAAGCAGCTGCGCCGCCGATCCCTGCAATTCCGGCGGCGCGGAACAAAATGCGCCGGTCCATGGGGTTTTCCGCGCTGCGGCTCATAGCATCGGTGACGAATTTCTGATCGAACATTGGTGTGCTCCTGTCATGAGTGCGATTTTGAGACCATGACAATCCGGAGAGTACTCCCTCCGGCCCCCCGGCCGGAAGACGCAGCGCAAAACCCCTGCGAATGGGAGAACCCATGATGCTGACACTTACAGTTCGTAGTGATCCATATCACGGACGGGTGGCCGGGCAACCTTTCACATCCATTGTCGAAGTCTGCCTTCTAGCACCCGGCAAGCCGGGGCGCTCTGCGGGGTGGCGTCGCTGGGGTTTCCTGAGACGACCTGACTCAGGACCACCCGCGACGCTGCTGACTCGATGGTGATCGTAGCCAACGAAGACCCATCCAATACACAGCCTGCTTACGAATGGGTTGGAGTCGGCTTCGTGCGCCGATCCCATCTCAGAGTTGGAGGCTTTTCATGACTGAAGTTATTGCCCATCACGGACTGTTCAAGGACACGAACCTGCACGTGGACGACACGGGGGGAACGGGCCGGCCGGTCGTCCTCATTCATGGCTGGCCCCTGTCCGGGGAATCCTTCGCAGCCCAGGTCCCTGCCCTGCGGGCTGCCGGCTACAGGGTTATTACCTATGACCGGCGGGGTTTCGGACGCAGCGACAAGCCCAACACCGGCTACACCTATGACACCCTCACCGAAGACCTGAACGCCCTTCTCGAGGCACTCGAGCTTTACGACACTACCCTCGTCGGCTTCTCCATGGGCGGCGGTGAAGTAGCCCGCTACTTCACCAAATTCGGGACCGACCGGGTGCGCAGCGTGGTTTTCGCGGCCGCCGTCCCGCCGTACTTGATGCAAGGCCAGGACAACCCGGACGGGCCACTGACTAAGGACACAGCAGCGGAGATGACGGCAGGCCTGGCGAAGGACGAAGACTCCTTCTACGACGATTTTACCCGGCAGTTCTTCTCCGTCAACGGCGAGCTTAAAGTGACCGAGCAGCAGCGTCAGGAAGCCCTCCAGCTCTGCAAGCAGGCTGACAAAAAGGCGGCACTGGCCTGCATGGAAGCTTTCGGAACCACCGACTTCCGCGACGACCTGCCCAACATCAGAGTCCCGGCCCTGATCCTGCACGGGGACGGCGACGGAACCGTGCCCTTCGAAGGATCCGGTGCACGGACCCACGCAGCCCTGCCGGGCAGCGACCTGCACGTCCTCCACGGCGCACCACACGGCTGCAACGTGAGCCACCCCGAGGAGTTCAACCAGGCACTGCTGACCTTCCTGCAGAAATAGCGGCCCAGCGCAGCAGCTAAACATCTCGGCGGCGAGAACAGGGTGAGGCGACAGCGAGAGCGCCTCACCCTGTGTCAAACGCCCGGTTCCGGGAGCCTCTTAACGCTTTCTTCCGGACGGTGACGTCTGGGCATGACCGGAACCGTAGGGAATTAGCGGGAGCCGGGCTTTGTTGCCGAGGCCATGACACTTCTTCCTACACAGACAGCGCCCGATCTCGCCCTCGCCCTGGTTGGTGGGGGAACTACCGATGATCTTAAGATTGGTACCGGAACTGACGGGAGGTTTAGCCTGGTGGTCTTCTACCGCGGCCTGCACTGCCCGATCTGCCGCAAACAGCTGGCCGAGATCGATAAGCGGATCGAGGACCTGAAGGCAGCCGGCATCGGCCGGGCCGTCGCGGTGAGCATGGAAACATCGGGCCGAAGCACCCGGATCGTGGATCAGTGGCACCTCGCCAACCTCCCCGTGGCCTATGGCTTGAGGGAGGAATCCGCCCGGTCCTGGGGTTTGAACCTGTCCCACGCAATCAAGGACGGCGAGCCGGACCTCTTCAACGAACCGGGCATCTTTATCCTGGACGAGGACGGGACTTTGTTCTGGTCCAGCACCGCCACCATGCCCTTTGGCAGGCCATCCCTGGACGACGTCATCGCAGGGGTCCGCTACGCCCAGGACCATGACTACCCGGCCCGCGGGGCCGCCTGAGACCTCGGGTACAGGCGGAGTCCGGCGGATGGGCGGAACCGCCCCTGAGCCGGGGTCAACAGTGGTAAGCGCTGAAAAGAGAGGTACTAAAACCTTGAACACTCCTCTGGCCCCGGTCCTGCGCGACCAGATCGAGGTCGCCGGGACATCCCTTTCGTATCTGGGCAGCGGCAGTGACCAGACACCTCCGCTGCTGTTGCTGCACGGGACTTTCTGGAGCCGCGTGAGGCTGCCGGTCCTGCCCGCACTGGGGACTTCGAGTCGGTGCATTGCCCTGGACTTGCCCGAGTTCGGCCGCAGCGGCGGAGAACTCGACGTCAGCCACGCCACTGTCCCGGCCTTGGCCGAAACAGCTCTGGCCGCCGCCGATGCCTCGGACTGGACAGTTTCGATATGGCCGGGCATGCCATCGGCGGGGGAATAGCCCAGCACATTGCGGCACCCAGCGGGCGCGTGAACAGACTCGTGCTGATGAACTCCGTGGTGTTCGATTCGTGGCCGGTGCCTGCGGTGGAACGGTTCCGGGACCCGGAGGTACGGGCTGCCACGACGGCCCCGCAGCTTCTGGACGCCCGTGCGGTATCCATGCAGCGTGCCGTCAAACGCACACTTAACGACGAGGAACTCACCGATTACCTGTCGCCCTGCAACGAACCGGCCTGCCACAGGTCGTGGATGGCCATGGCCGCGGCCGCCGATCCCCGGACCACCCTGGACCTGGTCCCGCTGCTGCAGGAGGCGCACATACCGACCCGTCTGTGGGTCTCGCGGAACGGGAAGGGCCGAGGATACCACTTGTAGGTATTGATCAGGCCGGTGGTCAGCTGAAGGAGCGAGGAGGCGATGAACAGGGCGATTGAGGCACGTGAGCAGCTCCAGATAGACGGACCACAGCTTGGCCAGCAGCAGCGGAATCGAGGCGATCCCGGCGGTGACATGGATCCCCTGGGTGAGCTGGTAAATCCAGACGGGGCTGGTGGGGAAGAGCATCCAGGAGGGCGGGTTCTGCAGGCCGTGGCTGAACAGCCCGGTCAGGAAGCACACCGTGAAACTCAGCCCGAGCCAGCGGCCCAGGACGACCGTGAGCCGGGTGCTCCGCGTCGGGGATGCGAACCGGGCTGCGAGGGCCTCGGTTAGCCTCTGCGGGTCAGGTTTTGCTTGCTCACATCACACCACCATTCAGGATCAGGCAGGGGCTTGGACCCCCGAAACACCGAAAGGCGGCGGGAAGAGCCGCTTTCGGACCGGTAGAGAGCCCAGGGGCGGAAGCCGGGGCTCAATTTCAACGTCGCATTCCTCCACTGTGCTCAACGCATACCGTTAACGCCGGCTGCATCGCTGCTCCTGGGCCGCCGGCGGTTTCCACGCGACCCCTTGAGAAGATCCGGGCCAGGGTGTGAGAACAGAAAAGTGCCACGGACCCCCTGGTGAGGATCCATGGCACTTCCCGCCGAACCATGCATCCGGCGGCTTTTTCGGGTGGGTGTTACTTGGTGTTGACGGTGATTTTGGCGATGCCGACGAGCATGTCGGCTTTCACTGCGTCGGTCTTGAAGGTTTTGTTCAGCAGGCCGGCGGCGGTGTCGGAGATCAGCACCCGGGTGCCTTCCAGGACGGCGGTGTCGCCGGCCTTGGCGAGGGGCTTGAGGGTGGAGCCGTCGAGGTTGAAGATGTAGGCCTGCTTCGCGGCGGTGGTGCCGTTGACCGCGACGTCGCCGTAGAGCTTGGAGGTGCCCGGGTCGATGGTGAAGTTGGTCAGGTCGACCTTGGTGTCTCCGGCGGTCAGGGAGAACCCGGAACCGGCGTGGCTGATCAGGCCCTGGACGAACGGGCGGTAGTCCTTGGCCGGGTCGTAGTAATCGACCTTGCCGCCGGTGATCGGGAAGATCAGCGAACCATCGGTCAGTGCCGCGGTCCCGACGGTGCCCGGGGTCAGCTTCAGGGTCTCAAGGGCCTTGGCGAAGGAGGCATCGAGCTTCACGGCGGTGGAGGTCCCGGTCAGGGCCGGGATGGAGGCCAGCGCCTTGGGCGCCTCGGCGGACATCGAGGCCGAGGAGGACGCCGGAGCGGCGGAGGTGTTACTGGCCGGGCTGCAGGCAGCCAGGGAGAACATCAGCGAACCGGCCGCGGCGATACCGGCGAAAGTCTTGATCGATGTGCGCATGGGAATGCTCCTTGAAAGTAGTTCAGTGGATGTATCCGTTCCCGCGGCCACACCGTAAGCGGTGCGGTCCTGACAATGAATCCAGCGGGTCCGGCTTGGTCTGTCAGGAGTACTTCGGGAACACCCCCCCACCCCGGATGGGTTCACCAGATACCGTGACCAATCCGTTATGCTATGTCCTGGCAGATGCTGCCCAGGGTCCGGGGCGGTCAGTCCCGATCTGGAAGCGGGCTACGGCAACCTGGGGGATACCCTGCGGTGGGCCATCGGTGCAGGGGTCGACGGGTCCAACATTGAGGACCAGGAGCGCCCGCTGGCGCAGGCCGTGAAGCAGATGGGCGATCCCCTCCTGGCCAAGCAGCGCGAGGAGATCGATTTCGTCCTCTCCTCCATGCCCGAACGGACGCGTTCCTCCTGACAGGACACGCGCCCGTCGGCCGTGCTGACGCCATCGAACGCTGTAAGGCTTTCCTGGACGCCGGAGCGTCCTGCGCCTTCGTTCCCGAAACGCTTGACGAGGTGACTGTGGCAGCGGATCCGAAGGAGATTGCTTCCGCCGATCCAGCCCGCCGAATACTGCGGCCGGCCCCGCCCCATCAGAGAATGCTGGGCAACCCCTCTGGAGTCACCGCTTTCCGCTTTCCCTGCCGTGCCCGGATCCCGGAACCTGTGCCCATTGAGAGCCCCGGCACATCCGCCGAGAAAGAGACCATGATGATCAAGAGCCACTCGGACGTCGTCCTGGAAGTCACTGCCCACCACCCGGACGCCGTCGAGAAGGACCTGAACGCCGCCGTGGAGATCGCCCGCGAACACGCGATGAAGGAATGCCGACACGGCATCCTGCGATACGCGGCACTGGACGCCGGAGCCCTGACACGGCTCAGCATGCTGAACAACTCCGACCCCCAACGCCCGTCGGCCCTGGCAGAGCGAATGGTCACAGGCGCCTCCAACATCTCCACAAGCACCGCACGCCTCCAAGAAGCAGGACTGGTTGAAAGATCAGACGACCCAAGGGATATGCGCGCCTCGCTGATCAGGCTCGCCACGGCCGAGAAACGGGCCGGCGCCGCGCTACGGCATTCGGGCAACACCCTGATCGATGTAATTTCAGCGACTGGAACGAGGAAGACCGCCACGACCTATTGCGGCTGCTCTCCCGCTTCGAAACCGACAGCAACCGGGTAGCGGCCACCTCCAGGAGCACCTAGGCCCCACAGGCCCACCCTCAGTCGCACACGTTCAAATTAAGCCCCGTTTCTTCGCCATCCTGACCAGTTCGCGTGCGGTGTCGGCCTCGTTGTTTCTGTTTACCTGTCACCGGTTTTTTACTCGGCACAGCCTCCCGTCTCGCGGCCATATCGAGCTTCCACCCCGCCACGCTCACCGCCCAGCGTGTCGAGCGAGATATACCGTTATCTCCACCAGTCCCGCCGCAAGAAACGAAGCCAGGCTCAATTCGATCCAGAAGAAATTCGTTAGTAGTCGACTGAAAGCCCCGGCACCGAGACTGCAGCGGAAGAGAAATTCGGCCGCAGGATCGATCCAGAGCCGCAGGCGGCGGTGGCCGCAGAGGCAGTGGCCGCCGATGTCGTCCCAGGCGCTAACCACGAGTGGCGAAAGCCTGCACGGTCCCACTGAACTTGGGCGATCGTTAGGGGACGTGTGACTTGAAGTTCGGGGAATGTGAAAATGTAAAGTATCCCGCGTTAGGGTCGCTTCTGTCTGGGGCCATCGGGGCTACGAAATAGAGGATAGATCCGTACTCGCTGGATACCTGCGCCCCATCAAAGGCCGACGCTCATAAATCAGCGACCTGCAGCCGTTGCGGCGGGGGTGCGTCGCGGGGATTTGTGTCCGCCGGGTTGAAAGCGGCGTCCGCAGGACCTGTGAGACGATGTGGGCTTATACCTCGGCGGACTCTTCCCCGCCTTCCCCACTAGGAGTCCTGATGCCCGCGTCGCCTGCCATTGACCACCTCGCTCTTACCGTGACCGACCTCGAGGTCAGCGTCGCCTTCTACTCCCGCCTATGGGGTACATCGCCCACCGGGACGATGCTCGATGGGCCGTTTGTTCGAAGTAAATTCGATCTTGGTGGAGGGGCGTCACTGGGACTCACAGAGCATCGCGCAGCTTCCGGGGAGGGCCGCTTCAATGAGCGCAATCCAGGTCTGGACCATGCGGGTTTTTCCGTGGCCAGCGCAGAGGAACTCCTCGAATGGGCCGCGCATCTGGATAACATCGGCGTGATCCACAGCGGACCCGTAGATGCCCCGTATGGCACGGCACTGAACTTCAAAGACCCGGACGGTATCGCGTTGGAGTTCTTCTTGCCCAATTAAGGACTGCTCACCGCAGACCGAAAAACCACTCGCCTTTGCACTTCCGGTCCGGGACGGGCACGGGGATACACCGGGGTATGTTGCGGGTTCATGAGACACAGAATGACCGGGTCTTTGGTCGGCGTAGACCGCATGAAGCGCTGCGATGACACGCACCAGATTCATGCGGCCGAGCCGATGGGTGGTCGTGTAGCTAATTCAGGGGCGGGGTGTCGGCGGGAATGACACCGGTCGAGTACAGATCGGTGGCGAGGTCGCGGATTGCGCGCAGGGCGACACGCTGGGTGAAGGGGCCATAGGAGACACGGGCCACCCCAAGTAACTGCAGCTCGGCTGCCGGCAGGGCACCGGGTGCGCCGATCACTGATAGCTTTCCGCGCCCGAGTCCCTCGACCAGCGGCTCGATGACCTCGCGGGTCAGTGCTCCCGGGACGAACACCAGCGCGGCACCGGCGTCCAGGTATGCGCGGCCCCGGGTGATGGCGTCATCGATGCTGTCTTTGATAGGCCGGTCACCGCCCCTCGCGATCGCGTCGGTGCGGGCGTTCAGCTGAAAGGCTATGCCCTCGGCCTGGGCAGCTGCCATGACGGCGTGCACGCGGGCGACGGCTTCATCGAAGGGCCGAAGCCGGTCTTCCACGTTGGCGCCGACGACGCCGAGCGCGATAGCCCTGCGAATCGTCTCGGCCGGGTTCTCGTAACCATCATCAAGATCGGCCGTGACGGGAAGATCAACGGCGTCCACGATTGTTTTGACCCCTGCCAGCGCCATCTCCAGGGGCATCGTCCCGTCCGCGTAGCCGTACGCGGCGGCGATGGAGTGGCCGGCGGTCGCGATTGCCTTGGTCTCCGGCAGCGCCGCGACCGTGGACGCGCTGATGGCATCCCAGACGTTGACAACCCGCAGGATCTCCGGGGCCTCATGCAGCGCTTTCAACTGCTGCGCGCGCTCTGACGTGTTCGATCCGGTCATTTTTCTTCTCCGTTTTCTGTCGAGGTACTTGGCAAGGAAGCTGAGGAGGATGTCGGTAACCTCCAGGACATTGGTCCAGGGAGTGCATGGCACTTTCTATCTCCACGTGCTCCACTAAACAGGAATTGTCGGGGTCAGGGAGTGTCTCTGCCGGTGGTGGCGGACGTACCGGAGACAGTTTTCGGCCGGGATCGCCGGTCCAGGATCAGGGCGGTGGCGGCGAGGAGGGCCGCGGCGCCCTGGGCGAGGGCGGTGAGGGTCTTATCGAAAAACCAGACGGGTTCATACATGGCCGGGAACGGCCCGAACGCCGGAACATCGATGTAGCGGTAGAGCAGCAGGACGGCCAGCCCTCCGCCGGCAGTGAGTAGGGCAAGGAGCCAGGCGGGGCGGCTGCCACGGGCCAGGACGTAGAGTCCGGCTGCTGCCGCAGCGCCGGCTTCGGCGAGGAAGAGGTTGCCCTCCCCGAAGCCTTCCGGGGCGGCGGACTGGTAGCCCGTTGCTAGGCGGGCGTGCACGATGGCGTCCACAAAGAGAGCGGCCGCTGCAAGGACCCGCAGGACGAGACCCGCAACGCTGCCAAGGCCGCGGCGGCCCGGCTCCGGGGCTCGGGCGCCGTGGGTTGGGGTGTGGTCCTGGCTCATTTGACGGTCAGGGTTCCTTGCATGTTGGAGTGGTAGGTGCAGTGGTAGGCGTAGGTGCCTGCCTTGGCGGGGGCGGTGAAAGTGGTGCTGGTCCCGGCTTTGACGACCGCGTCGAAGGAACCGTCCTCAGCGGTGACGGTGTGGGCTTGAGAGTCCATGTTCATCACCGTCACGCTCGCCCCGGCCGGGACGCTGTCCGGGCCGGTATAGGCAAAGGACTTGATATGGATCGTCACGTCAGCCGCCGTCCCGGTGGACGCGTTTGGGGCTCCCGTTGACGGTGTCATCGGCGAAGCTCCCATTCCGGGGTCCATGGAAGCGGACGAGGAAGGCATTGACGTCGGAGACCCAGGTGATGAGCTGGGCGCTCCTTGGGTGGTCCCGCAGGCGCTGGCACCGATGACGGTGGCCGCGCCGATCAGGGCAACGGTAAGACGTTGAGGGATTTTTGTCGCCTTCATGATTGTTCCCTTTCAGGGAGCTGACGGGCGCTCCTGGTGGAAGCAGGGGCAGTGGTTCCGGATTCAGGCGGGGTGGCTGGAGGTCAGGTGGGCGTAGACGACGGTGTTGTCCAGGTACTCCCGCGTGGTGGGGTCGTACCCGCCGCAGGTGATCAGCCGGACTTCGGGCCGGTCCGCGTTCTGGTAGACCTCCACGGTCGGGAAAGTTGATTTGTGGTAGACATCGACTTTGTCCACCGTGAAGACCGCGGCGGTGTGGTCCGCGCGGGTGACGGTGATGGTCTGGCCCGGGGTGAGCTCATGGAGCCGGTAGAACAGCCCCACATCGCTGCTGGTGGTGTTGACGTGGCCGAGGATGACCGCGGACCCCGTCTGGCCCGGGGTGGGCGAGTCCTGGTACCAGCCACCGGGTGAGCCCGGTTCCCCGGACGGGGTCTGAACTTCCCCGTTGGCCTGCTTGCCCACAGGGGTCAGGGCCGCGTTCACGCCGATGGAGGGGACCTCAACCCGATCCGGCGCGGACGCGGGCAGAGCCGTGTCCGGCGCGGACGGAACAGCCACGGAAGACGGGTTAGGCGGGGCCGGTGCGGTCAGCGGGTCCGGAATGGGTGCTGCCGCAGCAGTGGCAGCGCCAGGTGACGGCGACGGCAAGGACACGCTGGTCGTTGGCCCCGGTGCGGGTGGTTCGGCGTGGAGTCCCAGCCCGATGGTGGTGATGCCGCCGGCCAGGAGCAGCGCGGCCACCGCGGACGCGCTGAAGCGTCCACGGCGGCGGCTGTTTTCAGATCCCATCAGTTCCCTGCTTGTTCCCCGAGTCTTCCCAGACCCTAGGCTGCCATTTTGCGGCGGATTGCGTACGCGCCGCCGGCGGCCATGACGAGGCCGCCACCTGCGGCCAGCAGACCGAGATCAGGGCCGGCAGGGGCGGGCGTGGTGATGCCGGTGCCGGGGGCCCCTGCGGGCATGGCTTTCAGGGTTCCGCACAGGGCAGGTGACGTGGCGGCCAGGGGCAGGGAGGGCACGAGGTCGCTGGGGGCCTTCTGCGCTGCGTCGGACAAGGTGGCCGGGTCCAGGCCGTGGACGACGACGACGGCGGTGCCGGCCTTGAGGGCATCAGCGGTTTTGGCGTCCAGGGTGAAGGTCCTGTTATAGGTGTAGGAGGCACCCATCCCGGCAACCTTCAGGTCGGTACCGGCTGCGGGGCTCGTGTCTCCGCTGGTGGACAGGGTCGTGCCGATGCCACCGTAAGCGGGGGCGCCTTCGGTGGTGCTAATCACTCCGTCTTTGTTGGTGTCAGCGGACATGTCAGGGCAGGTACCCTTCGCACCGATATGGATGTGCTGGACGTGCGGGTAGGGGCTGCCGTTGAACATGGCAGCTAGCCCGGAGACTTTTTCGGTCACTGTGGCCTGGTCGCCACTGACGGTGATCATCACCGTGCCTGTGGCGTTGCTGCCGTTGATCGCGGCAAGGTTCGCCTGATAGTTCGTGTTGTCCGCGGCGAGGGCCGGGCTGGTGGAGAGTGCGAGGGCGCCCAAGGCCAGGGCCGGGGCGATCAGGAAAGCGGATTTCTTCATGACTTTTTCCTCCATCGGAAATGGACGCTCCCCTGATGGTCACGCCCATGGTGGTGACTCTAACGGTTCGTTGTGCTCCACGTCACGGATGGGAGGGATAAAGAAATACTTTTCCGCCTCGGAACAGGGCACCCACCAGCTCAAACACACCTCCGGAAACCCCTGGGGTTCTGTTTCTGCCAGTTGTGTAGGACATATTCGGACCAGCAGGCCAGTACCGTGGTGGCGACCTGGTAAGCGAATGCGGCGCGGGTGACCTGGTTTGGTCCCAGCGTTTCCGGCAGGGCCGCCGCGTCCACCGTCAGGACGAAGTTGTCCTTAACGAAGGCTGCGGACGTTGGCGTTTGGAAGGCCGGGAACCCCAGATTCGCCAGCCCCTCGATCGGGGCGGCCGCATCCGTGCTCCGCTGCAGATCCCGAACATACGCGTGTGCAGC
The DNA here is from genome assembly GCF_029964055.1 of Arthrobacter sp. EM1. Classification (NCBI taxonomy): domain Bacteria; kingdom Bacillati; phylum Actinomycetota; class Actinomycetes; order Micrococcales; family Micrococcaceae; genus Arthrobacter; species Arthrobacter sp. EM1. Next base: position 1,329,259 of record NZ_CP124836.1, read on the forward strand.
ATCCGGGTCCGCGGCTTCCTTCACAGACAGCACGAAGGACCCTTGAGTCAGGGCATAGGTGCAGGTATACAGATTGTCGACCCAGGAATCGGTCGTGCCGGGGGCGGATGACATCGCCAGGATCCGGACGATATTTGCCCGGGTTTCCTCCCCGCACACCATCAACGCCGCAGCCGACGGGGAACCCGCCGTGCCCGCACCCGAAACAGCAGAAGGAGACCCCGGCTGCGGCGAACCAGACCCTGCTCCCGCCGGGGAAGCCCCCGAAACAGCCGGACGGCTGCTCGTCGCCGCGCCTCCGCTTCCTGGTTCCGCGTTGCCGGCGGCGTGGAATCCGCGCCTCCGCTTCCTGGTTCCGCGTTGCCGGCGGCGTTGAACCCGCGACCCGGCGCCCGGGCGGAGTGGGCCGGGGCGTTGTCAGGCAGGCGCATCGGTGAAGGCGGTGCTGCGTCAGATCGCGAAGAGACCCCCACCGACTTACCCGCCGGGCTGGACTCCCGGCGGGACAGCGAACAGCCCGGAGCCGGTGTGTTCCAGGTATTCCACCGCCAAGGTGTCATTCCGGGCCATCGCGAGCTGCATGGGCACGTAGTGGGTGCGGGGATCCTTGACGAAGGCGATGAAGAAGAGGCCGGCGTCCAGGTGACCCGGCCCGTCGGAGTCGTCCGTGTAGTTGTACCCGCGGCGGAGCATCCGCACCCCGTTGTTGTGCGAGGGATGCGCCAGGCGCAGGTGCGAGCTGGGAGCGATGAGTGGTTCGCCGGCCCTGCCCTGGGCTTCAAAGTCGGGGGCGCTGAACTCGGCCCCGCCGGACAACCCTGTAAGGGACCGGGGATGCGCAGGGTAGGGACTCCCGGGGATTGACCTGGGGTGACCAAGCCGGGCATCCTTTTGGGCTGCGGCGTCGAACAAAGGGCATGAAATACTACAGCCCGGCGGCGCAGGAACGGGCCAAAGACGCCGCATACGATGCAGTCGAAAAAGTACTGACCAGCCTGTTCGAACCGCTCAGCAGACAGGCCCTGACAGCACGCTGGAACCAGGCCGCTGAAGCCATGGCCATGCATCTCGAAGCGCAGGACAACGGCACGGAATAAGTCGCACGACCCGATGCGCAAGGTCAACACGCCCGGAGCGTTCCGCGACCCCCGCAGGGACGCGGGCTCTCCTGCGTACCTGCTTCGCCGTCAAAGTGTCCGCGAGCCTGAACCCGGCGCCGGCGTTCGATGCTGCACTTGGGCCGGCCCGGGGAATGTAACCCGGTCCGCGGGCTTGTCACGGCGGCCCATGACTAGTATTTTTTTGATCGCGGCCGCCACCGCGGCTGCGAACTCGGTGCCCGGGATTTCCGCGGCGATCTCCCGTGCATCATTGATGCGGTCCATGTCCCTCAGAACAGCTAGCAGCCCCACTGAGAGTCCGCCCGCCGCCAGCCGGGAGAGCTGTTCCGATCCGGTCTTATCCGTGGACATCGGCACTCCACGGACCAGCGCGCCCTCAGGCCGGCGGAGGGCCAGCGCCCAGAAGCCGCCGTCCTCGGCCGGTCCCAGCCAGGCATCGTGTTGGGGAGTCGCGGCAGACCAGTCCATGAGTAGCGGGGCAAGATGCGCCGCTGAAATCTGGGGTGTGTCCATGCCAACTATCAGCAACGGGCCGGTGGTTTCGTCGCAGATTGCAGCGAGCCGTTCATCTAGCGGGCCGCCGGTCTGGGCCATAACCGCGAATCCTGCGGCATCCCGGGCGCTCGGTGTCCCGTCCATCACCAGCAGCCGTTCGCTTACAGGCAAGACCCTGATGGTATCGAGGGTCCTGCTGAGGCTGCGTTGTGCCAGGTCGGCGGCCTGATCAGGCGTCAACGGCGGAGACAACCGGGTCTTCACCCGGCCAGGCCGGCACTCCTTGGCGAAGACCGCCACCCGCAGCTGCAGCGTTGGCCTCATTGCTGTTCCTCGAAGCCGGGAAGAGTGCTGACGGGCCGGGCAGCAGCTGCGGCCGCTGCTGCCCCTAGCTGTGCCGACATTTCGAGCAAAACCTTGCTTGTGCCCAGAGCTGGCCCGGCCACCGTGGACTTGACCGTCCATGGGGCGCACACCACCGGAAGCTCGATGGCCCGGCACCTGTAGAGGCCGGTCATGTCGATGACTCCGGGGGGCCCGGGGTCCAGGTACGCCGAAGTGGTTCGGTCCCTGGCCGGTCCACGTATGGCGGGACTCGCGTCGGGACTTTCAAGGCTCCGCCGGCCACAGCTACTAGTCCGGCCCGGTGGGCGTTGCTCGTCGCTCAGGTGGTGTTTGGTCACCGGCGAGCATGATACCGATGAAGGCCATGCCGAGTCCGGTCAGCAGTGCTGCAGTCCCGACGCTGCCGGCTGTCTGCTCGAACCACTCTCCGTACGTGATGAGGCGGAGGAGACCTACGACGATCATTACTGCACCGACGCCGAACAGCAGGGCGCGCAGCCGGAGCAAGGTGCCGGTTAAAGCGATGAGGGCAAGAACGAGAAGGGTCACGGCCTGTGCCGGATTGACAGGCACCAGTTTGAGCGGGTCGTAGTCGATGAGTGCGAAGACGGCACTTGCCGCGGTAACGGCACTGAGCGCCACTGAACGTCGTCGGGTTTCCGGTTCCAGCCGGGCCCGGGAGATATCGCGGTGACCGGTCATGATGCCCTCAGCGCCCACTTGGCCAGGCGGTTTGACGAGGTGCGCCAGTGCGGACGGAGCAGGCCGTCGAGCCCTGCGGATCTGCCGGCGGCCGTGGCGAGCAGCACGGCGTGCACGGCGAGCATGAGGTAGTAGGACCAGTGCCATTCGTTGGGTGCGTTCAGGACGGACAGGGTAATCGCCAGGGTCTGGATGATGCCAATCGCTGCCCAGAAGCGGGTGAGAAGGCCGACGATGAGGAACGCGCCGAGGCTGAACTCGACCAGCAGTGTGGCGTAGCCGAACAATGTGAAGTTCGGTAAGACAACGTACTGGATCAGCCAGGAGAAAGGCGGGAAGACCGGGTGCTCGAGGGCGTAGCTGGTGAATTGGAAGAGACCAGTGTGGTCGTTGCGGCCGAAGTCGGGGGGGATCTTCCAACTGACGTTTTGGATCCACAACAGGGCTACGGCGATTCGCAGTCCGGCGATGACGGCTCGGGCGGAACGCCCGGAGTCGATTCCTTCGGCGGCGGTCTGGCCGGCCGGCGTTGTGGTCGCGGGTAGATCAGACACGGTCGGAGACCTTACTGTTTTCCCTCATGTGGGTGCCGCTGAAGGGGACGGGGCCGCCGGGCGATTCCCCGCAACTGACGTACAGATAAACGACAAGCACCTCGTCGTTGGGCTTCATGGATTCATGTTAGACCTCAGGAGTGTCCTGGGCGAGCCGAAAAGCATTTCGGTCGGCGTGCGTTGGGTGGGTCGCGGGGTGCACGAGCGCGCGCGGATTGAGTTCGGTCAGCTGAGCAGGTTCGGACACTGGCGGCCGTCCTACGCGCAGGGGAAAAGTTTGGCGGCGGCGCCTGCTGCAACCCAGTGTTCGGCGAAGAGCCGGTAGACCTCGCTGAGCGCCGGTCCCAGGGGTTCGATCTGTGTGCTGACCAGGGCGTGGTCATCTGTCGCTGCGACCGGATGCCAGTACACCCCGTCCGCGGTGACGGTGACTTCGGGGACCAGTGTTTCGCGGCTGAACTGCACTCCGGTGTCGGCGGCACCCTGCTGCGCGACCGGTCGAATGACCTGGTCGGTCAGCGGGATGCCGAGCCCGTCGAGAAAATCGTGCAGGGCGGCGAGATCGGTCGCGTGGGGCGAAGCGATCGTGGCAGCCACCCGGACTCGGAAACCTTCGCTAAGCGCGACGCCGACGCCGGCCACCGCGCGGGCCCAGCTGCCGGCGCCGCGGTGACCGTCGTGGATCTCCGGGGTGGGGGAGTCCAGGCTGATCTGCAGGGCGAAGTGCTCCCTCGGCATCGCCTGCAAGGAACGAAGCCCGGGCCCGCGGAACAGCATGCCGTTTGTCAGCAAGGTGGTTGGAAGCAGCCGGACGCAGTCTGTGACTATCCGGGCAATGTCAGGCAGCAGAAACGGTTCGCCGCCGGTGAGATAGACCTCCTGGACGCCCCAGTCTGCGCCCTCCCGGACCAGGCGGGCGATCCGTTCGACGCCGAGCTCCCGGCGCTCGGCCTTGGGTGAAGATGCGACACAGCAGTAGTCACAGGCCAGGTTGCAGTGGAAATTCGTATACAGCCAGAGCCGGGCCCCGGGAAGTCGGTCCGGTCCCAGCGTCAATGCCGGGTCGGGCAGCCGACCGCGACGCACGATGACGGTGCCGGGCCCGACGTCAGTCCACGACGTCGTGATGAGGGTGTTGCCCGTTCGTTCACACCAGCGTTGGACCACGTCAAACTCGCTTGCGGAGCCAACAGCCACCGCGCCGGTGGCGCCCTCGGCCAGGGACCCCACTACACGCACCAGGTCCAAGATCACCACCACTTGGTCACCCCCTGTTCCTCGACGGCGGCGAACAGCCCGGCGTAGCCGTCCAGTTCGGGCCGGACCCAGCGCCTCAACCCCTCAAGCTCGAGGATCCGTCGGTGTTCGGGCCGCTCCCAGTCCATAGCCAGCAACGTGCTGACCCATGGCTCGTGGCGTTCTGCGGGCAGGGTGTCTAAGGCGGTGAACATGCAATGGCAATACGGTTCGGTCTGCCAGACCGCCTCCAGTGCCTCCGGCATCAGTTCAGCGCCGCCGATGCCTTCCCAGGTGGTGATTCCGATGGCCGCGACGTCGGCTTCGCCGGCGAGCACGGCGTCGATGGCGTCCAGCTCGCTGCGCCCGGTGTCACCGTGCTTGCCGATGTCACTATTGAACCGCGTCACCTCCAGCAAGGTGAGGTCCAGGCCTGCCCGGGCCAGATAGTACAGCGGCAGAATGGCGGCCTGGGCCGAGTCCGCGGACCCCAAGGCCAGCCGCTGACCGGCGAGGGCGTCCGGGCCGGAGAGTCCGCTACCGGCGCGGGCGACGAACACGGTCGCGAACCGTGTGTCGGTGTCGCGCATCGCCAGGGCGCGGGCCCGCCCCCCGGTCTGCATGACCGTACGCACATAGGCCAGATTGGTGTTCCAGATGATGTCGACCTGTCCGGCGCGCAGCGCCTGGACCTGGCGTCCATAGTTGGAGAACAAGACAAAGTCCATCGGTGCCGGCGAGTCCTTGAAGTATTCGCGGATGCCTTCCCAGATGGGCACTACGTTCGGGGTGTAGGCCACAGCGCCCACCAGTAACTGCTCGGACATGGTTCAGCCTCCTGAGAACAGCGGCAGGCCAGTGAGGGCCCTACCATAGAAGTCGTAGAGCGCATCCGCCGTCGGCGCCATGACCGAGCCCGCCCGCGCATCACGGAAGGCCCGCTCGATGGGCAGGTGCTTGGAGAACGCCGCACCCCCGCAGACCCGCATTGCCGCGTCGGTGATTTCGAGTGCAGCATCATTGGCCGAGGCTTTGACCCCAAGGACATGCAGCAGCGTGTCTTCCCCGGGAGACGCGACGGTGCCGGCTGCTTGGGCCAAATAAGCACGCTGCACTGCCAGGCTGATGGCCATTCGGGCGATCTGGGCCCGGATCGTTGGCAACCCAGCCAGTGAATGGCCCAGATGTTCGAGTCGGGAAACTCCAACGTGTTCGACAGCGGCCCGGGTAGCGGCAGATGCCAGACCCAGCGAGACCGCCGCGTTGCCGAGGTTGAACCACGGCAGCACCGTCTCCATCATGCGCGCGAAGCCCGTCGCCGGCCCGCCCAGTCGGTACCCGACCGGAATGCCAGCGTTGATAGTCATCGGTGCGGAGTCGTTGCCGCGCAGCCCGAGCCCCCGCCAGGGACCGGCGACGTCCACACCCTGCGTGCCGGCGGGAAGGGCGTACAGATCCACCTCACCCGGCACGCCCGAGGGCGTGCCGGTCGAGACCACATAGACATCGGCGTGAGCGGCCGAAGTCACCCAACTCTTGTCAGCGCGCAACACGACAGTCGACCCGCTGGCGGTAGCGATCGACACGGGGGCCCAAAAATGCGACCGGGATCCCCGCTCACTGAAGGCGAGGGTGCCCAGCGTCGTCCCGCGCGCCATCCCTGCAAGCAGGTCCGGCAGATCAGGGGGCGGCGCGGCCGCAATCGTAACTGCGGCGGCGGCATGCATCAGATAGATCATGGCTGTTGAACCGCACGCCTCTGCCAGAGCACTGACCGTCTCGGTGAATACCTCCGGCCCGGCACCGGCACCGCCAACCTCGACCGGCAGCACCAGTCCCAGGAGTCCGCCGGCCCGCAACTCTGCGACCGCTTCAAGAGGATATACCCCGTCGGTGTCCACCCTCTCGGCGTGCTCCCTCGCGACCTTGACCACATCGTCCAGTGCCTGGCTTGTTGACAATCCACTCACCCTGTCCGCCCACGAAGCGCCCTCGCATACCCATCCCGTGCTGACGAGGGTCAAGGTCAGCACGTGACGATTATGCGCTCCGACCGGCCTCTACGCCAGAGCCCGTCGAGACTCACGAATAGTGCTCGCGAAATGGCGTGCCCCCATCATCCGGGAGAGCTCGCTAAACGTGGTCTGGCTTCGGGTGCGGCTGGGATGGGTCAGGGGTTCTCGTTCTCAGCGCGCAGGGCGTCACCAAGCAGTCCGCGCAGAGCATGCGCAGGCGGGGAAGCCGGACCAGGGTCGGATCGTGGATGATCCCGGCGGCGTCACGGGCATTTCTCGACATCCGACAGCTTGGTCAGCCGCCGCCGAACGGCCTGCGCGCCGGGTTCGGGGGAGATCAGCCGTCTTCAGGGTACAGGGGCAGATGTTGGCCGGGGCGGTCCACAGGACTCGGCGCAAGTTCGGAGCAGGGGTCTGGGAGCCGGACCGAAATGGGTGACGTCCGGAGCGACTTCGTCTTTGGTTCCGGAGCTGCCGGGGTGTTCGGGGGCGCATGCCGCCTAGGCGGCATGCAGGGGGTCTAGTTCGCCCAGAGGGCGTGGCTTGAGCGATGAACAATTGGACGCTGCCGCGTATGCCGCAATGATGATCGGGGGGTCACACAAAAGGTCCACGCAGGGGCCATGATTAATTTCGCGTAGGGACTCGCTGCGCGAGCCAGTTTGCCGGGTTGCTCGAATTCGGGCTCCGCTCACCGGGTTGTCATTCTTGGAGGAGGATCTGGATGATGGCCTCTTGGCGCCAAGATCGGAGATCACCTGTCCCGGCTAATTGAACTGCCTCGGGTTTTTGGTTTCTCCATGGGGAGGCATATTAAGCGGCTGATCCGGGAGCATGCTACGGCTGTGTCCTCATGGGGGCCAGCATCAACAACAAGGGCAGGAACGCGCATTCGGACAGTTCTGTTGGGATGCGCTCGCTTGTTATAGGGCTGTTCAACGATGGGCTAACGAATTGCTGGGCCGTCTTGGGGATCGCTAAGCGTCCGATCGGCAGCAAAGTATCGCCGTGCCCGGGCTCCATGACCGACAGCAGATGCCAGAAACTCGGGGATTGCACCGTCTGAGGAGTGCGCATGACCGGGGGCCGGGCGGTCCGGTATCGACGCGACACCGAACTCAGTTCGACGTAGAATTCAGTGACAGGAAAGGACTTCCGTCATGAGGCTTGAGGGCTGGCATCTGATCATCATCATCGTTCTAGTTCTGGTGCTTTTTGCTGCACCGAAGCTGCCGGGAATGGCCAGGAGCCTGGGCCAATCGATGCGTATCTTCAAGTCCGAAGTCCGCGAGATGAAGGAGGAGGGCCCTCCTGAGAAGAACGCCGCGGACGCCGAACCCGTCGAGGGCCGGACCGTGAACCACCCGAAGTCCACGGGGGTCGAAAGCCGTACCGGAGACGGAACCGACGTACCGCCGCCGACCCGCGCCTAAGACACCATGGCAGCCGGTAAGAGCAGCCGATCCAACCCTGAGGGGCGGATGGCGCTCTTGGACCACCTCAAGGAGTTGCGGAACCGGCTTTTCAAGGCTGCGGTCGCCGTCGTGCTGGGGACCGTCGTCGGCTTCCTCGTATACCAGCCCTTTCTTACGGCGCTCATCAAGCCGATCCGGGATCTGAACGAACATGAGGGCCGGCAGGCCACGCTGAACTTCGACGGCGTGGCGAGCTCCTTCGACCTGTTGATCCAAGTATCCGTGTTCCTGGGCCTGATCCTCGCCAGTCCGGTCTGGCTCTACCAGCTCTGGGCGTTCATCGTCCCGGGCCTGCATAAGAAGGAACGCCGGCTCGCCTTGTCGTTCGTCGCGGCAGCCGTGCCGCTGTTCCTCGGCGGCGTGGCCCTGGCCTGGCTCGTGCTGCCGAACGCCGTGCGGGTGTTGACGGATTTCACTCCCGCCGGGGGCTCCAACTTCATCAGCGCCCAGATCTACCTGTCCTTCGTCCTGCGCCTGCTCCTCGCGTTCGGCATCGCGTTCCTGCTCCCTGTGGTCCTGTTCGGCCTGAACCTGGCCGGGCTGGTCAAGGGCGCCCAACTCCTCAAGAGCTGGCGGATCACTGTGTTCCTCGTGTGTCTGTTTGCCGCCATGGCCGCGCCGGGCGCGGATGCCACGAGTATGTTCTATCTTGCCGTGCCCATGCTGGTGTTGTTCTTCACGGCCATCGGGCTCTGCCTGCTTAATGATCGCCGCCGGGAACGGCGGACGGTCAAGCTTGCCGCGGAGACCGAAGCCCGCGCGGACCTGGCAACGCCCGGCTCCGAACTGGGGAATCTCTAGCCCTTGGCGCAACGGGTCAGCCGCGCACCATGTGCCTGGCGGGAAGCGGATCAGCCCGGTGAGGCCCGCCGGCGCATGGGCCTTTCTGCCCCGACCACGGCCGGCGGGCAGCCCCCGGGGTGCCCGCTTGCCGTGGTCCATCCGTTTCTGTATGGGTGTGGGGTGGGTCAGGCGCTGGCTGCGCTCCGGTTGATCTCGCCGTTTACCCCCTTGGGGAAGAACCCGCCTTCTCTTTCTGCTTTGGCGGTGAGGTAGGCGATGTTCAGGACCTGCCCCGGGCTGCGGCTGAAAGCGATGCCGTTTGCGTCGGTCGGGACAAGGTTGGCGGTGTCTTTAGTGCCAATACCCTGATCGAGATCAGTTGATCCATCGAGGCTGTCCCGGGCGTCGGAGATCGCTTGGGCTGGTACCTGCAGATCACGAGCGTAGAGGGTGGTTCTGATGATTCCGGCGTGATAAGCCTCGACAGCGAGGATACCGGCGGCGGCTTCGAGGTCAATGCCGCAATTTGCCGTCCTCATGTATGCAGACGAGTCCCTCCATACTGTCGACGCAGCAGAGTCTGGCCTCGGCCGAGGAACCCGACGCCTCCCAGGCCCTGATGGGCGTCTTCGCCGACGAAGGTATCCGGGTCGTCCGCCGGGCGGCCGTGTCCTCGGTGCGCACGGACCCGGCCACCGGCGGGATCATCGCGACCGCGATCGTCTCAGGCGGGCAGCAGGAATTCCGGGCCGCCAGACTGCTCGTCGCCACCGGACGCCGGCCGGTCACGAACGGACTGAACCTGGCCACGGTCGGCGGCAAAACCGGGCACCGGGGCGAAATCCTCTTGCAGAACATCCTAGCCAGCTCCCACGAACGGATCTGGGCCGCCGGGGAAGGGACCGGACACCCCGAATTCGTCTACGTCGCAGCCGCCCACGGCTCCCTGTTGGTGGAGAACGCCTTCAACAACGCCGGCCGTGAGGTCGACGCAGCCGGTATCCGGTGCGAATGCCGGGTGCTTCCCCTGGCATTCGTCCCCAGAGCCTTGGTGAACAGGGACACCCGAGGCTTCATCCAAATTGTCGCCGACGCGGACAACGGACGGATCGTGGGAATGACCGCCGTCGCCAAGGACGCCGGTGACCTGGCCGCGGCCGGGGTCTTCATCATGGAAGCTGGAATGACTGTGGAGCAGGTGGCGAACCTATGGAGCGCGTACCTCACAATGGCCGAAGGAATCAAGATCGCCGCCCAGTCCTTCACCACCGATGTCTCCAAACTCTCATGCTGCGCCTCGTGACCAGCTAGGCCTCCACACGGATGCAGCAGGCCTCGTTGAGTACGACTTCATCGATCCAGCCGACCTCCGTCCTCACAGGTTACCGACATCGTCCTCGCACCCTCTCGCCCTCGCTGCCCCGGCACGGATCAACAGTGCAGGCGTCTGCATCATTTCGAATGCTGTGCGTTCGGAGGACTGCCGGCTGGCCAGAGGAGCGCATCATCCTCGGCAGCTGCCGACAGGAGTCTCAGCTTCCGGTGATTCGGCGTGCACTGCGTTGCTGGAGGGCCTGCTTCCGATAATGGCTGCCGTCCGGGGGATACCCGGGATCATCCAGAGCGGTAGAACGGGCACGCTGGGGTGCTACGATTTTTCCATCCACACGGGTGCCCTTGCAAGGGCTGAGATCGGGCTGATGCAGTCTGCGACCGTTGAACCTGTCCGGGTCATGCCGGCGAAGGAAGTAGGAAACCACTGATGAGCTCCATGAATTCACATTCGCTCGCGTACGCCCGAGACCCCGAAAATGGCATTAGGGTCCCTGTCACGGAGATTGCTCTGGAGGACTCTCCGAACGGGACGAAGAATCCACCGTTCACGGTCTACCGGACGGCCGGGCCCGGAAGCGATCCTGTGATCGGCCTGGAGCCGTTCCGGTCCGAATGGATAGAATCCAGGGGCGACACCGAGCCCTACGGCGGCCGGGAACGGAACCTGCTCGACGACGGTAAATCCGCCGTGCGACGGGGTGCCGCTTCTGCTGAATGGAAAGGCGCGCAGCCGGTTCCCCGCCGCGCCCTCGAGGGTAAGACCGTTACCCAGATGCGCTACGCCCGCCAGGGCGTCATCACTCCCGAGATGCGGTTTGTGGCAGTGCGGGAAAACTGCGACGTTGAGCTGGTGCGCGGCGAAGTTGCCGCAGGTCGGGCCATCATTCCCAACAACATCAACCACCCCGAATCCGAACCGATGATCATCGGCAAGGCCTTCCTCGTGAAGATCAACGCCAACATCGGCAACTCCGCGGTCACCTCCTCCATCGCTGAGGAAGTGGACAAACTGCAGTGGGCCGCCCGATGGGGCGCCGACACCGTGATGGACCTCTCCACCGGCGATGACATCCACACCACCCGTGAATGGATCATCCGCAACGCTCCGGTCCCGATTGGGACAGTACCGATCTATCAGGCACTGGAGAAGGTCAACGGTGAGGCCAATGACCTGACCTGGGAAATCTATCGGGACACCGTGATCGAACAATGCGAGCAGGGCGTGGACTATATGACCGTCCACGCCGGGGTGCTGCTGCGGTACGTCCCCCTGACCGCCAACCGGGTGACCGGTATCGTCTCCCGCGGCGGGTCGATCATGGCCGGCTGGTGCCTGGCCCACCACCAGGAGAACTTCCTCTACACACACTTCGACGAACTGTGCGAGATCTTCGCCAAGTACGACGTCGCCTTTTCCCTGGGTGATGGCCTGCGGCCCGGCGCGACCGCGGATGCCAACGACGCCGCCCAGTTCGCCGAACTGGACACCCTCGCCGAACTCACCAAGCGGGCCTGGAAGTACGACGTGCAGGTCATGGTCGAAGGCCCCGGGCACATCCCCTTCCACCTCGTCCGCGAAAACGTCGAGCGACAGCAGGAACTCTGCGACGGCGCCCCCTTCTACACCCTCGGCCCGTTGGTGACCGACATCGCCCCAGGCTATGACCACATCACCTCGGCCATCGGCGCCACCGAAATCGCCCGCTACGGCACCGCAATGCTCTGCTACGTCACGCCCAAGGAACACCTCGGGTTGCCGAACAAGGATGACGTCAAGACCGGCGTCATCACCTACAAAATCGCGGCCCACGCCGCCGACCTCGCCAAAGGACACCCAGGAGCCCACGAACGCGACGACGCCCTGTCAAAAGCACGGTTCGAGTTCCGCTGGCGGGACCAGTTCGCACTTTCCCTGGACCCGGAAACAGCCGAATCCTTCCATGACGAGACGTTGCCCGCCGAGCCGGCGAAGACCGCGCACTTCTGCTCCATGTGCGGACCCAAGTTCTGCTCCATGCGGCTCTCCCAGGACATCCGCGACCAGTTCGGAGGCATGTCCGAACAGGAAGCCATCGCCGGAATGAACGCTAAATCCGACGAGTTCCGCGAATCCGGCGGGAAGGTCTACCTCCCCGAACCCGTCGTGCCCGGGAGCTAGGAACGAGGAGCGGGTTCGGGCAGCGCCGGCACTCCGGCGCCGGTCCTGCCCCGATCCGGAACTAGAGATCTGTTCGACAGGGTCGGCGGGGAGGGCTGTGAGTCGGCGTCCGTCCCGTCGATCTGCTCGACCATGAGTTCGCGATCCGCCCGGTATTGACGAATCTCGGGGCGGAGGTGGTGGTCTTACTGGCGCAGGAGCTCACGTCCGCTGAGCGAATCGCCGGTTGAGTCCGTCTCCTTGGATGCGCCCCGCTGGTGAGTAGGGCTTTGGAGTTTCTGATTTCTTGCATGAGTAGTTCCGACCGGACCAGCCCGGGGTTGACGTCGGCGCGGCGGGCAACCTCCGAGACCGTGATGGGCAGGGTCAAGTTGTTATTCGCTTTTCTTCACCGGCGTTTCGGGCTGGGATGGCGGGTGACGGTACGGTCTACTGACTCGGGTGCGGGGTTGTTTGGGTGCACTTAGCAGGCGCCGGGCCAGGGTTAGGGTTTCTGCGAGGTTGACAGTGGGGAGGTAGGCGCGGGTGATGGCGTTGGCAATGGCGGGCAGTGCGGCTGCGTCAGGGTAGAGCATGTAGAGGGGTTCGTAGCGGGGCTGGAATTTTGCTTTGAATGCCAGCAGGGACCTGAACCCGTAGACAGGTTCCAGGGTCGCGCCGAGCCGGTCGAGGAGCCGGTCCAGGCTGCCGGAGCTCTGGTTGCTTGCCGAAGCTGGTCCGCGCTGTGGTGGTTCGTTGTGCCGGGCCAGCGGCGCTCCAGAGAGGCTGATGAACCCGTATCCTTCGTTTTTGAGGCTGAGTGAGGCGGAAGCGATAAGGAATTCGATGCCGGCACGGAATCCGTTGGTGCGGCGCCGCATGAAGTCCAGGGTCCAGCCTTCGATGGTGCCGTTGTTGTAGACGGGCAGCCAAGAGGCGACGGCGTGGACCATGTGGTCAGTGCCGACGGCAACCAGCAGTCGGACCTCGGGGTCGTTGAGTTCGTCCAGGCTTCCGAGGGTGAATCCCATTTCGGGCATTTTCTTGTCGGCGACCCATTCTTCCGAGATCTCCTGGATCTGTGCCAGTACCGAGAACGATGCGGTCCGGTATGTGGTCCATTCGGCACTGATCCCGGCTTTGGCGGCGTTATTCATCGCGGTTCGGACGTCCTGGAATTTCTTTCCTTTAAAGGACACCGCATCAAGCGGCAGGATCGTTTCCTGGGCGACCTGCACTGAGCCCCAGCCCAGGGACGCGGCGTGGTCGCGCAGATCCAGGGGGACGGAGTAGAAGCACGGGGTCCAGCCTTGCCCACTGCAAAAACGGGTGAACTCCTCGAACGTGGCATGGCGAGGGGTCACGGGTCCGACCGGGCCGCCCAGGGCCAGGGCAACCCCAGCGATGACACGATAGGCGATGAAACTTTCACCGGTGGAGGAGAACCAGTACATATTCCCTGGCCAGGTCGTCATCCAGGACAAGTTGCCACCGTGGTTGGCTTTCAGTATTTCTCGTGCGAGTCCGGTACCGGAGTGGTGCTGTGTTGGGGCCGGGCGCAGGAAGGTTTTTAAGGTCATGATTGCGGTGACAGCCCAGAAGACAATGCCGACTCCTTCATAGAGAACGGTTGCAGCGGCGCCCTGGGGAACGAACGCCGGGGCAAGATCGAGCATGTATCCCAGCGGCAGAAACCTATCCGGTATATCTGCGAGCAGTTCCCTGGGTCCCGGGACGGGTGTGATGCTGGGAGCCAGGAGGATTCCGGCCAACAGGTAGACGGAGGCAAGGACGGCTGCTGTCTTCCCGGTGCTGACCGCGAGCCGTCGGTAGGTTCCGGCAGGGGCCGACACCGGAAAAAGCCCGCGGAAGATCAGCAGCACCAGCGTCAGCACCGCGGGCAGGAGTAGCGGCAGCACCAGCGCGAGAGGGTGCGTGTACCCGGCAGTTTCGATGGCGCCGATCCCTTCGGGCGCCACGGTGCCCGGTGCTCCCGGATACAGCACCCCTGCGATGGTGATTCCGGCCAGCACGGACAAACCCAGCTGAACCAGCACGGCGGCGGCCCAGGCGAAGCGGCGTCCTCGGCGTAAACCGTCTGCGAGGATCAGTAAGAGAAAAGATGGCAGGACCGCCATGAAAATTGCGCCGGCGCCGGCGCGCAGCTGCAGTTGCGCGCCGGCGCATTCCTTCGCTTGTCCCGGGTCGGCGCACAGGACTTGGAGTGTCGCCGGGTCCACGGGCTGAATGTTGGTGAACAGGAAACGCAGCACCGATAGCGGTCCCGCGGCGTGCGGCGTCAGGCCGGCGACGACGGGCCCGACGGCCGACACGGCCACCAGCAGCGCGATGAGGACCCGGCCCTCATGCCGGGAGCTGACGGGGCGGACGAAACGGGGCGCCCTCCCACACAGGACCGGGCCCAGGAGCGCCCCGGCACCTGCGGCGCTGAGGCGGACCAGGTCCGCGAACCCGCCGCTGTAGAGGGCCAGGAGTACCAGCAGGGCGAAGACGACGAGGCGGACCCGCCGCCGCCACAGGGTCGGCATCATCGCCGTCCCCGCCATAATGGCCCCGGTCATGAGTGCAGTGGGACCAAGGAAGAGGTGCCCGCTCATTTCCTGAGTCCAGGTCCCCATGATCTGATGTGCAACCGTGAGGAACGCGAGAGCTGCACTAATTCCGAGTATCTGGCTGCCCAGGGCCGCTACGGCGAACCTGAGGCTTCCCATCCGGTATTCGAGTGCCAGCCCGACTACGAGCACAACTGCGCTTCCCAGCAGGTACCCGGTCAGGTTCTGCGCCCACAGCCCGGAACTCAGAAGCGCCCACCAGCGGCCGGGCAGTGAGTGCGCTGTTGCTGCCACGTTGGGACGCAAGGTGCCGGCCGGGCCGGTGATGATGGTGGATGTCAGAGCTCCGGCGGCCCAAAAGACCAGGACAAAACCCGCTGTAACCGGGGCACGGCGCAGAATTTCGATCCGGGACAGCCAACGCCCTTGGTGGGGCACGGTTCCGGGATCCGGCGGTGGCACTGGCACGGGAATTCCTTTGAGCAGATGCGGAGGGAACGGAAATTGCCCGAGGCTATCCCGCATGGTTGCTGGTCCTGTGGCGTCGCCGCCGATCCAGCGTCTTTGCATCGAATCCGCGAATCAGGCCAATTCCGGAGATCCGCGGCGCGATGACTTTGTTCCAGACCGGCAGCCAAGCCAGGATCGCCGCACTGCTGATCAGGACGGATCCGATGACGTCGCTAAGGTAATGCACCCCGAGGTACATCCGGGAGAACGCCACAACGGTTGCGAAAAGGGAGCCTGCGGCAAGTACTGTCAGGCGCTGCCCGGTTCCGTGGGCGAGGACCAGCACGGCGGCCAGCGCCAGGGAGACTGCGAAGGCCGTGTGTCCGGAAGGGAAGCTGTTGTTGCCCGTTTCGGCGATCAGCGCTCCGGTCGCGTCGGCAGGCGGCCGGGAACGGCTGACCAAGATCTTTCCGGCTGTTGCGGCCAGCCACCCGACAGCAACAACGGAGCCGAAGGCCAGCGCCTGAACCGGTCGACGGCGGTACCAGAGCAGGTACCCGCAGATCATCAGCACCAGCGCCAGGGCACCGGCCGGTCCAAGTCCGTAGTGAATGGCCTCACTGAGCGCAGTCAAGGCACTGTTCCTCCCATGACTCAGGAAGATGTCCAGGCCCAGCTCCGGGGCCAGGGGCCCGAAGGACTTCGCGGCCATCCCGGCCGCGGTCGTGGTCGCGAAAATGGAGAGCGCGGCCGTCGCCCACCACCAGGACCGCAGCCCGGGGAAGATCGTGTTCGGGTGTTCGGAGGATGAATCCATCATGTTGTCCTGACAGTGAGCTGGTCGTTGCGGGCCTTATGCCCACCAGCATGGAGCAGCGGCTCTGAGAGAAAGCTGAGAGGATCACCGCCGTTTCTCAGGCGCCGCTCAAGCTGCGTCGGGGATACTGCGGTTATCAACGAAAGGGGACCATCATGCGGATCTTGCTGGTCGAGGATGAAACGACACTGGCGGAGACCATTCGACGCGGACTCACTAATGAGGGCTTCGTCGTCGACGTCACCGCCGACGGGGTCAGCGGCCTGTGGGCAGCGACGGAGAACCCGTACGACGTGATCCTGCTGGATCTTATGCTTCCGCTCAAAAACGGGTACGACGTCCTCAAGGAACTGCGTGAACGCCTGATCTGGACCCCTGTTCTGATGCTGACGGCCAAAGACGGCGAATACGACCAGACGGACGCATTCGATCTGGGAGCCGATGACTACCTGACTAAACCCTTCAGCTTCATCGTCCTGGTCGCCAGGATCCGTGCCCTGGTCCGCCGCGGCGCCCCGGTACGGCCCGTCACACTGACTCTCGGGTCCCTCACCCTGGATCCGGGCAGCCGCAATGTGCGCCGTCGCGGCTCCACCATCGAACTGACCGCCCGGGAGTACGGTCTGTTGCACTACCTGATGCGCAGCCACGACCAGGTCGTGTCAAAGTCCCAGATCCTCGACAACGTCTGGGACCCGGCGTTCGAGGGCGGTGAGAACGTCGTAGAGGTCTATATTGGCTATCTGCGGCGGAAAATTGATACCCCGTTCGGGCTGCAGACCCTTACCACCATGCGGGGAATGGGCTACAAACTTACCGCCGACCGGCCGCCCGCATAAAGAACGTCCGCGACCGGCTCCTGCTTCGGGCACCCGGCGGCCAGTGGTGTTCGGCCGGAACATTAAGCGCTGCCGGTGTGGAATCGCCATAGCGTGCGCGGAACGGCTTCCCCGAATTCGCGTTCCGCTTCGATCTTTCGCTCGTCAGTGTGGAGTTCCTGGGGGTACCCGGTGAGAAAATCCAGATCCGGGCCGACCTTACCTCTGCCCGCCGTGCCCGGTCCCGGGGCCTGGCTGCGCTGGCGGCGGTTCCCGTCGTTTTGCCGTGCTCCGCCGCTGACGCCGAACCCAAGCCGAGGGTCAAAGCGAGGATGATCGCCAGTGTGGTGCTGGATGCGCTACGACAGTTCAAACGGACCACCTTTCCGTAGGTGAACTGAGGAACCACTGTGGCTTCCCGCGCCGGAAGGCCGCATCCGCTGCATCCGATGAGGCAGCAACTGACCTGTGCCAGGTTTTCGACGCCTTGAGCAGCCGGGCGCGGCGTCTTTACGGCGCTTCGGCCAGGCGCGGGTCCACTGCATGGTTCGGCGCCCCTGGTTGGCGGGCTGTGGCGGGGGCCGGCGTGAAGCCCAACTCGAACCGGCATCCGCCGTCGGGGGTTTCACCTGTGCGGATCCAGCCGTGGTGGGCTGCCATGATTCCCGCGGCGATGGCCAAGCCGAGGCCGCTGCCGCCGCTTTCACGGGACCGGCTTTGATCAAGCCGGACAAACCGCTCGAAGATCCGCGTCCGTTCCCCCACCGGCACCGGCGGCCCGTCGTTATCGATCGTGACGAGCGCCCCGTCGGTAGTGTTGAGCAGCCTAATGCTGATCCGGGAGACGGCGTGCCGGTCGGCGTTGTCCAGGACGTTGCGAATGACCTGGCCCAGCCGCCGCGGGTCTCCGGCGACCCTGACGGGCTCAAGGGTGACCTCGATCAGGCGGGTAGTGGTGGAACGCAGCCGGCGGACTTCCTCATTCAGGACATCATCAAGATCTACGTCTGTGGTCTCAATCCGGAGGCCGCCGTCGTTGGTTTTGGCCAGGGTCAGCAGATCCTCCACCAGGTAACGCATGCGGGCTGTTTCCCCTGCCAGGATGTTTTTCATTTGCTCCCAGGTGGCCCCGGAGGTGTCTGCGGCGGCGATCTCCACCCCGGCGCTGAGGGTCGCCAGCGGGCTGCGCAGTTCGTGGCTGGCGTCGGAAACGAAGCGGCGTTGTTCCTGGTCCGAGGCCTGCAGCCTACCCAGCATCATGTTCATCGTCTCGGCTAGGGCCTGGATCTCATCGGCGGTCGGCGGCACGTCCACGCGCCCGTCCAGGCTCCGGGCACTGATCCCCGCGACCTGGCCACGGATGCGTTCCACTTGCCGCAGTGACCGTCCCACCAGCACCCAGACGGAAATGCCCACAACCGCCAGCAGCGCCGGGGTGGCGCCGAGGATGAACCAGGCCACTGTGGAAACGGTGTCGGCCTGGACTTGGACGGTCGCAGCGACGACCACCGTGTAGAGCCTGCCGCCGACATCGACGCCGGTCGCCACGATCAGGAAATCATCATCGTCACGCAGGCTCGGCAGCCCGGAAACGTCCTGGGTCAGGGTCTGTCCGGCCCCGGGACGAAGGGAAGTTAACGGGGCCGCGGCCGCTGCAGGTATCGATGAGGCGAAAACAGAACCTCCCGGCGCGAGGATTTGGACGTACTGTCCGGTGTGGGCGGTCGAGGCGATGTACTGGCCGGCCTCACCGACGTCCTGGCCGGAAATCTGTGCGATGACGTCCAAGCTTTGCTGCCGTGCCGTCGTTTCCGTTGACGCCACAAGGGAGCTCTGGAGCAGGACGAGCAGGACGATCCCGCCCACTGCCAGTGCCGCCGCGACGACCAGTACCGCGGTCGCGGTCGCGCGCTTGCGCACACCCCATCGTGCACGGCGCCAGCGCGCCAAACCCTGAGCAGCATCCATGTTCCAAGGATGGGCCCGGCAACGGGCAGAAAACAAACCCCGCCCCCGGGGCCTGTCTCAGCCAGGCCTCAAGCACGCTAAGTCTCCTCTCAGCCTCCACGGACCACACTGGATCCAGAGCCACCCGCACCGGGAGGCGCCGGCGGACCCAAGAGTCCGCTAGGAAAGGAGCCGGACATGAACGTCAAAGACCTGAAAACCAAGACCAAGATCGTCATCGTCAGTGCAGGAGTCCTCGGCATGGCCGGGCTGGGGCTTGGGGCCGCTAACGCTGCAACCCCGACGCCGACCACCACCCAGTCCGTCACGGCGGACACGCCCACTCCGGGCGACACGGCCGACGTACCAGGTGCTGTCGACACCCCCACAGCCGGTGACGCTGCGGATGCCCCGGGGGCTGTCGAGGGTACCGAAACGACAGACGCCCCCGAAGCCCCCGGTGACACCGGCCCGAACGTCGAACAGACCGGTGACCACACCGATCCCGGCGACGCCCCGGGTTCCCCGTAGCGCCGCCGCGCAGGCGGACCTGAGGAAAGGACCGGCCGACAACACAGCGCCGCCGACGTACCGGGACCCGCGAAGCACCCCGCTTCGCGGGTTTTCCGGCGCCCGGGCAACAGCACCAGCGTCCGTTATCAACTCCAGCGTCCGGGAGCCCCGGCAGTTCGAAGGATTAAGGCATGAACGCTCTTTCCGGGTTGGATCTGCTCACCGGGGTTGTTCCCCTCAGTGTCGGGTCCGCGGCAGCGGCGGCAGGACTATACCTCCTCATCCGCCGCGGGCGGAGTTGGTGGATGAAGATAGCCGCGGCGGTCGCCGCCGCGGCCCTGCTGGCATTGGGGACAGGCTGGTTTCTGGTCCACGTGGCCGCCGTATCAGCCCAGGAGCTGCCGTGGCCCGTTACCGCGTGGATCGGCATCGCGTGCCTGGCTGTGCTGTTGGCGGGTTTGAACCTGGCCGGAACCGGCTGGCGCCGCAGAGCACTGGCACCGGTGGCCATGGCAGTGCTGATTCTGGGTGCCGCGTTGCAGGTGAATGCCTACTTCGGCGCCTACCGGACTCTCAGGGACCTGACCGGGGCCAGTACCGCAGCCATCCAGACGCTTCCGGAAGGCGCCCGAGTGGGGCCCCAGACCGCGCTCCAGCCTGCGCCCGGCCCGAAGGCGGGGCCGTTGGCGAGGACGTGGGTGAAACCCGCGGGACTCCCGGCGGCCGGGACGGTCAACTCGGTGCAGATCCCGGGTGCGGTGTCCGGCTTCGCCGCCGGCAATGCCTACGTCTACCTCCCGCCGGCTTACCAGGACGCGTCCCGGCCGGCGCTGCCTGTCCTGGTCCTGGTCGCAGGCCAGCCCGGCTCCCCGGCCGACTGGATCACCGCCGGCGCGGTAGCAACGGCCATGGATGCTTTTGCCGCAACACACGACGGGCTCGCGCCCGTCGTGGTCATCCCCGATGTCAACGGCTCGGCGAACGGCAACACCATGTGCATGGATTCCCGGATCGCCAAGGCCGACACGTACCTCTCTACCGATGTCCCGGCTTGGATCAAGGCCACTCTGAGGGTGGATCCGGACCCCGCCCGGTGGGCGATCGGCGGTTTCTCGTTTGGTGGGACCTGCGCCCTGCAGATGGCGTCCCTGCACGCGAATGTCTACCCATCAGCGATCGACCTCAGCGGCGAAGCGGAGCCGGCCCTGGGTCCCGACCGGGCAGCGACCATCGGGCAGGCGTTCGGCGGCAACACGGCCGCCTTTGACGCGGTGGTGCCCCTGAAGGTGCTGGCGGCCCGGCACTACGCCCACAGCAGGATTTACCTTGCCGCCGGGGCGCAGGACGGGACGTTCTCTGGCTACCAGGCCCGGGTCGCTGACGCGGCGGCCAAGGCCGGCATGGACGTCACGACCGCACTGGTGCCCGGTCAGGGACACTCCTGGGAGGTACCGCGGCAGTCTCTGGCCCCGGCCATGGACTGGCTCGCGCCGATCCTGGGGCTGAGCGGCTAAGACCGGGAATCCGATGACCGACGCATCCTCAGGGTTCTCTTATCGACTGGAGCATAGGTTTCAAAGCATGACGGACATGGCAATTCAAACCAGCATGCTGGCTAAGACCTACGGATCGAAACAGGCCCTTGAGGCCCTGAGCCTCGAGGTTCCCCGCGGTGAGATCTTCGGCCTGCTCGGACACAACGGGGCGGGAAAAACCACCACCGTGAACATCCTGACCACGCTGCTTCCGGCCTCATCCGGCACGGCACGGATAGCGGGCCATGACGTCACCACCGGCGCAGATCTGGTGCGCCGGTCGATCGGATACCTTCCGGAGAATGTCCAGTTCTACGACAACCTCACGCTGGCGGAGAACCTGATGTTCTTCGCCCGGCTCTCCGGGGTTCCTGATCCCGCTGCCCGGATCGCGGCGGCACTGGAGGCCGTGGACTTCACCGGCCACGGCCAGGAGCGGATGTCCACGTTTAGCAAAGGGATGCGTCAACGGGCCGGGATCGCTCAGGCCATCCTGCACGAACCGAAGGTGCTGTTCCTGGACGAACCGACCTCCGGGCTGGACCCGCAGGGTGTGGCCAAACTGCGGGAGATCATCATCAGTCTCAACCAGTCGCTGGGGATGACCGTGTTTATGAATACCCACCTCCTGGCAGAAGTGACCAAGACCTGTACCAGCATCGGGATCCTTAGCTCAGGACGGCTGATCTACCAGAACTCCGTCGCGGCCACGCTGGGGGCTTTCCCGGACCAGGCGTCGCTGGAAGACATTTACCTCCACATCGAAGCAGGCACCCCCTCATGAGCCCGTGGGCTGCCACCGTCGGGCATGAACTGCGCAGCGCCGGCCGTGAACGCCTGCCCCAACTGCTCCTCGTCATCTTCATCGGCATGACCGCATCCGCTGCGTTTATCGGCTCGGCCGCGAAAGCAACCGTTACCGAGGTCTATAACTCAGCGGCCGGCCAGGGCCTCACGAGTGCCCCTAATCCGTTCGGAAATGTCCCGCCGCTCTACTACGCCCGCAACACCGTCATTTACATCCTCCTGATTGGGGCTCTGCTGGCCATCGTGACCGGCGTCCAGTCCGCGATGCGTGACCGGCGTGCCCGGACGGTCGATCTGGTCCTTACCCGGCGCCTGTCCCCGGCCGGGTACCTGTCGGCGAAAATGACCGGCATCAGTCTGGGGCTCCTCGCGGTGCTGGGGTCCTCGGCCCTGATCAGCGCGGCCTGCATCAGCGCAGTCACCGGAACCATCCCCGCATTCGATCAGCTGCTCCGACTCCTCGCGCTTTTCGGCGTGGCATGGCTTTTCCTGCTCTTCTTCGTGGCACTGGGCATGCTCAGCGGGATCCACGCATCCAGCTACACCTCCGCACTGCTGGTCCCCATCGTGATCTGGAGTGTCATCATCTTTGTGTTGCCGCTGCTCGGTACCGCCGCGCACCCCGTCTCGCTGCTGAACCCCGTGACACCGCCCGCAGCCCCGCAGTCCGGGATCTTCGCACTCACCGGATCCCTCACCGGTCCCTTGTCCCTCGGGGAGCAATTCAAACACGTCGCCGCAATCCTGCTGAAGGACCCCCAGGCCACCGGCACCATGGCCGGCGGGATCACGGTGATCCTGGCCTTCCTCGCGGCCGGTATCAGCGCGGTCGTCCTGACCGGGCGGACCAGTATGCGAAAGGAACTTCATGACTAGCCTTATCACGCTCTGCGGGAAGGAACTCCGGGACCTCTCCCGCAACCGCTCCGTGCAGCTGCTCATCGCCTTCCTGGCCGTTGTCGTCGTGCTCTCCGTCCTGGTCGCGGCCGCAGACTTCCGGACCAAAACTGCCGACTACACCAGCTACCTTCAGGCCCTCAAAGCCAGCGGCGGTGCCGTCAATGCCCCCCCGCCGGATCTCTTCCCGCTGCAGATGCTCCGGGCGGGCATGGAGTACCTGGAAATCGTCGGGAGCCTCTTCGCCGTGATCCTCGGTTATGGACTGATCGCTAAGGAAAAGAACAACGGGACCCTGGAACTGCTCTTCACCCGTCCGCTAGGCCGGTACAGCTTCGCCGCCGGAAAAATCCTGGCCGCCCTCATCATCTGGACCGCCGTCACCACAGCCCTGTTCGCCGTCATCACCGCGACCCTGCTGATTGCCGGCAACGCACCCCTGACAGGAACAGACTTGATCCGGCTGATCATTGCCGCAGCGCACACCACCATCTACCTCACCCTGTGGTCGCTCGCGGCGCTGGCCTTGGCCGCCCTCACCCGGGCCCCGGGTACAGGGCTGATCCTTGCCCTGGTCCTCTGGCTCGTCGTGGTCCTGATCATCCCGCAAATCGGCGACACCATGGACCCGGATAACCAGATCCCCGGCGGCCTGTTCGCCAGCCTCCAAATCGACAAAGCCCACGAACACGCCGTCATGGCCAACTTCACCGGCTACGAAACATCCCGGGACCTCATCGAACAAACCTCCCTGACCAAACAATACGAACGCCCCCTGTTCGCCTGGCTCGGCATCAAAAACCAATACAACCAACAGTCCCCGGCATTTGTGTGGGCAGGGACCTTCAACCACACCCTCTGGCTCCTCGCCGGATTCGCCGCGGCAGTCACCGCAGCACTCCTGGCCGGCACCCGGGACAAACTCCTCCGAAAGGTCTAAAACCATGAAGACGCTCACCCTTAAGAAAATTCTCCCCCTGGCACTGTTCGTCATCGCCGCCGTGGCCGGGATCCTGATCTGGCAGGGGACCTCCGGGGCCGGCACACCATCGGCCCAGCCCTCATCAGCGGCTCCCGCGGCCACCGTGCTGCCCGTCACGAAAAACCCCATCACCGCTACCGGGACCGCCCCCGGACTGACCATCAGCAAGGCCAAGGCCGAAGACAACACCGACCCGCAGACCAACGCAGCAGTTCCGGACCGGCTTCAATTCACCCTGAGCAACTCCACCGCCGCGCCGCTTGGCGGCCTGGAGGTTTACTACACCATGAAGGATGCCGGCACCGGACAGACGGAGTCCTACTACCAGAAACTCGACGGACTGACCCTGGCACCGGATACCTCCGCCACAGTGTATTTCGACAACGGCACCGGCCCCGGTCACTACCCGGAAAACAAATACAGCCTCTACCGCACCTCCACCAATGAAGTAAAAATCAGCGTAGAAGCAGCCGCACCCGGACTCGCCCCGGCCACCGCGACCGCCACCAAAGCCAAAGGCACCGGCGAAAAAATCGACTAAGACGGGCGCCCGCCGGGGCCACGCACCGGTCTAGGGACACGCCTCAGGATCCCCTCAGGCGTCAGCATCCATGCTGGTAGTACCGATACGAACCCGCAGGAGGCACCACCATGCAGATCCCTATTAGCCCGGGCCCGACCGCCGGTAATGGATCGATGCGCCCGGCGGACCGGCAGCAGAAGGTCAAGTCATGACCTGGATCATCGACGCTGTCCGCAACGCCGGGCCCCTGCCCGCCTACCTAATCATTACTGCCCTGGTCTTCGCCGAAGACGCCCTGTTCATCGGTTTCATCCTGCCCGGCGAAACGGCAGCCGTCCTCGGCGGGGTCCTGGCCAGCCAGAACCATCTCCAGCTCTGGCTGGTCCTGGTCCTCGTCATAGCCGCAGCCATCATCGGAGACACCGTCGGCTACCAGATCGGCCACCACTTCGGGTCCCGGATCCTGCAGATTCCCTTACTCCAAAAACGACGGACCCAACTGGACCGGGCACGGGAACTGCTCGCCCGCAAGGGAGGATCCGCCGTGTTCCTCGGACGGTTTACAGCGTTCTTCCGTGCCGTTATGCCCGCCCTCGCCGGGCTCTCCCACATGCCCTACCGCCGCTTCCTGGCCTTCAACACCGCCGGCGGCACCATCTGGGGGGCCGCGGTGGTCCTCGCCGGATACTTCGCCGGAAACGCCTACCTTACGGCCGCCAAAACCTTCGGACCCACAGTAACCATCGCGCTGCTGGCCGTCCTCACGGCCGCGGTGGCAGCCTGGTACGTCCGAAAAAGGATCAAAGCCCGAACCGGTGAGGGCCCTGCTGCGCCGCTATTCCAAAGCGAAACTCCCGGCCAGCCAGTATCTTGGGAAACCAATCATCCCGAAGACCCGCAGCCGCCGATGCGTTCTGCACGCGCATGCACGGTCCCGTGGGTGTCTGTGCTGGACGAAGCAAGGCCTTGCCAGCAGGTCCCGATAACGAACGCTCGCAAGCAAAGGACGAGCCGATGAACTCTAAACAGCCCCAGGGTCCCAGGACCGGAACGGCACCCCGACCCCAAGGACCTGAAAACGACACGGCCATGTCGCTGCACGACCAGGCCCGGGACATCATCCAAGCGGTCCTGACCGACCCCGACCCCCAAAACGCCTCTGTCAAGGCCACCCTGCGCAGCCTACTCACTGTCCACCCGGATGACCACATCGCCGTACTCCGGGAACACCTGATCCTGACCCGGGGACTGGACCGTACCTCGGGCAGGACTTCCGGAAAAATGCCGGACTCGCTGCGGAACTGAGGACCCTGTCACGGTTCGACATTGCCTGGAGATGACCATGATGGGGCTGGCGTGGCTCTGCGGCCCGAAACAGTCCCGGCCCCTTTCCCTGGAACGCCGGGGTAAAGCTGGGGGCGGGGTCGTCTCACGCGGTGGCGGGAGCGGCATGGCCTCGGATGGACAGTCGCTCCCGCTCGCTGTGTTTGGTAGGTGGTGTCAGGGGTGGAGGGCGGCTGCTTGTTCGAGGTTCTGGCCTTTGGTTTCGGGGGCCATGAAGAAGCTGACGGCCGCGCCGAGCAGCGCGATGCCAGCGGCGATCCACATCGTTCCGGAGAGCCCGAGGTGGGTCAGGGCCAGCGGGGTGGCGAAGGTGCCGATGGCGGCGCCGATGCGGCTGGTGCCGGTGCACAGTCCGACGGCGGTTGCCCGGACTTTGGTGGGGAAGAGTTCGTTGGGGTAGATCCATTCCAGGATCGAGGGGCCGCCGTTGAAGATGGCGTAGAAGGCGAAGGCCAGTGCGATCAGGCCCAAGGGCGCGGTGGGGAAGATCGCCAGGAACAGCAGGCCGACGCCGGAGAGGATGAAGCCCCAGATCAGGACGGGCCTGCGGCCGAGCTTGTCCACGACGAGGAGGGCGGCGACGTTGCCGACGAGGAAGAAGAGGTTGATCAGGCCGTAGCCGATGTTGGCTTCGTCGCCGGACTGGAGGTTGAACAGGGCCAGGATCTGGGGTCCGAAGGCGTAGATGGAGAACAGGGTCACGATGGTGCAGGTCCAGAAGATGGAGATGAAGATGACCCGGTGCAGGTAGCCGCCGGTCAGAACCAGTTTGAAGGCCTTGGCGGTGCTGAGTTTGGCCGCGTTGGGGTCATGGGCGGTGATGCCGTCCAGGGTGGCGCCCTCGCCGATGGTTTTCTTCAGGATCTCCAGCGCTTCCTGGTGCCGGCCTTTGCCGACGAGCCAGTGGGGGGACTCGGGGATGGTGGCCCGGGCGATGAGGATTAGGACGGCGGGCACGGCGGAGGAGGCAAGCATCCAGCGCCATCCGTCGTCAAAGGAGAGGAGCCAGTAGCCGACGAAGGCGGCGACGGTGGCGCCGACGAACCACATGGCGTTCAGGCCGCCGAGGAGCCGGGCACGCCAGTTCTTGGGCACGAATTCGGCGACCAGGGATGTCGCGATGGGATAGTCGGCGCCGACGGCGATGCCGATGAGCAGCCGCAGGAGGAACAGCTGCCAGGGTTCCTGGACGAAGAACTGGGCGATGGAGAACACGATGATGGCCATGAGGTCGATCGTGTACATAAGCTTGCGGCCGATTTTGTCGGTGATGTTGCCGAAGATCAGGCCGCCGAGGAAGACCCCGATCAGGGCGGAGGCGCCGATGAGGCCGTTCCACCAGTCATTCATCTGCCAGGCCGGGATGATCTGGACCAGGGCAATGCCGATGATGGCCAGGATGTACCCGTCGAGGAACGGGCCCCCTGAGCTGAAGAGGGTGAGGCGTTTGTGGAAGGAGTTCAGCGGCGCTGAATCGATGGTCATTTGAGGTGCAGGTGCTGGTGCGTGGGAAAGCATGGTGGTTCCGATCTGGGATGAGGGAAAACGACGTTGGTAACCCAACAGATCCGTGGCCGTGGTCGGTCAGGCTGTTACGGCTGCGACCGCATCGATCTCGATGCGTTTTTCGCCTCGGAACCGCGCAACCTGCACGGTGGTCCTGGGAGGCAGGGGGTGGCCGCTGAGCCTGGTGAGGTAGGCGGCGTTGTAGTCATCAAATTCGTCAAGGTCGGCCAGGAAGACCGTGAGCTTGAGCAGGTGGGACAGGGTTGACCCGGCGTGTTCCAGGGCGGCTTCGAGGTTGTCGAAGGCCTGGGTGACCTGGCCTGCGATGTCGGCCGGGACGGTGCCGTCTTCCCGGGCCGGTATCTGCCCGCACAGGTAGATGATGCCGCCAGTTGCAGCGGAGGCGGAGTAGGGACGCGGTTGACCATCGGTGAACTGGGTCCTGGTGATCGCGCTCATGCGTCCGGCACCAGGTACTTCCGGGACATCTGGTACATGCTCTGCCATTCTTTCTCCCACATTGTCAGCGGTTTGGGCGCGATGAAGGTTGTTTCCGGGTTCGTGTGGACCCGTTCGGGTAGCGCCATGACGACGGTGCTGTCCCCGGCGGTTTGCGGAATAAGGACCGCGACTGCCTCCGATGCCAGGGCCTGGGTGGCCGAAAGCTCCCCCTCGGTGACGGTGAGGTAGTCGGTGGCGTCTCCGTCATCCGGTGCCGCGCCGGCGTGGGCGGTGGCGATGATGATCCGGCGGCCCAGGGAGGCGGTGTGCCTCAGCACCAGGTCATTCCAGAGCAGTCCCGGGATGCGGGCATCAGATGTGCGGGTCACGGATACTTCTCCGGCCGGGGCGTCCGCGGCGAGGTCGAGGAGCTGGAGTGCGGTCCGCAGGGGAGGCTGTCCGGCGCAGTCAAGCTCGCGCAGGGTGCCTCCCACCCAGGACGTGTCCCGGGCCGTCGCCGGCCGGAGGGGTGTTCTCCAGTCCGCGTCCAGCAGTTCTTTCAGGAGGCGGAGACCGGCGTGTGCTTCGGCTTCGGCGCGGAGGACTGCGAGGGCTCCTTCCTGGGCCTCGAGGGGGTCCGCGCCGGCCGCGCAGAGGGACCGGAAGGCCGCTTCTTTGATTTCGCGGGGCTGGACGGTGGTGGTTCTGTCCGTCTGCTGCCCGTCCAGGGCTGGACCGGTGATGGTGTCAGACATGCGCGTGTTCCTTTGTGGTGTCCATGACTTGGGTGAAGAGCCGGGCCCAGTTCCCGCCCATCACGGCTGTGATGGTGTGGTCGGTGAGGCCTGCTGCTGCGAGGCCGTCGGTGAGCCGGGGAAAGTCCAGGGGGCCGGTGAACCAGTCCGGCCATTGGGGCCAGGTCGGCGTGTTCTGCGGATCGGTCGGTTGCCAGCGGCCGTTGCGGAGCCAGCCGACGAATTCCTGGTCCCAGCCGCGGGTGCAGTCGCTGCCGATACCGATGCTGGTGGGCCCGTATTGGTCCACCATGCGTGCCACCATCGTGCAGAAGCTTTCGAGGGTGACGTGTTCGCCGCCGCTGACGGTGGGGTAGAGGCAGCAGCCGATGACGCCGCCGCGGTCCACGAGCGGCTGGATGACGTCGTGGGGTTTGTTCCGGGGCGTATCAAAAAACCAGAGCGGGTTTGAATGGGTGATGGAGACCGGCACCGAGGATGCTTCGATGGCCTCGCGGCTGGTCCGGTATCCGACGTGGGAGAGGTCGATGAGCATGCCGACCCGGTTCATTTCTTCCACAATTACCCGCCCGTAGCGGGTCAGGCCGGCGTCGTCGGCTTCGAAGCATCCGCCGCCGATCAGGTTCTGGTTGTTGTAGGTCAGCTGCGCAATCCGGACCCCGAGCCGGTGGAAGAGTTCAACGTAGCGGTAGTCATCTTCGAAGGGGCTGGCATTCTGGAACCCGAGGAACACGGCGATCTTGTTCTGCTCCTTCGCGGTTTCAATGTCTGCCCCGGTTGAGGCCAGGAATGCCAGGTCCGGGTTGCGGTTGACGAGCTCCAGCCACTGGCCGACGGACCGGAGGGTGTCCGCGGCGTTTTCCCAGACGGCGCAGGTCGCGTTGACCGCGCTGACGCCCCCGGTGCGCAGTTCTTCCAGGACGGGGCGGCTCCAGTTGCTGATCTGCAGGCCGTCCACGACGGTCAGCTGCTGGTGCAGGCTCATTTTCCCTGCTCCTTCGGCGCTGTCGGGAAGAGCCAGTCGTCCTCGTCCGTTCCGTGGTTGATGTCCACCGCGCGGGGGGCTCCGCTGAACAAGGTCACGCGCAGCCAGTCCGTTGACTGCGGGCTGAAGTTGTTCATCCCGTAGCTGGCCAGCTGAAAGCGCTGGGTGCTCAGGGGCAGGAATCCACCGTCGATGAGGTTGTCCTGCAGCTCCCCGTAGAGGTAGGGGCGGGTCTGCTGGACCCGGGACGCGGCGAACCGGTGCCCGGGGTGGGCCAGGAGGAACTCCGCGATGCTCTGATGTGCCGGAAACCGTTCCAGGTCCGCGGTGAGGGCATTGATGCGGCGGGCGATGTCCGTGCCGTGCTCGGCGGCACCTTCGGGCCGGGCTGCGCGCAGGTCCCGGCGGGGCTCTTCGTTGGCTGCGGAAGAGAACCAGTAATAACGCGTCCTCTCCGGATCGTTGAAGTCGTAGCCGCGGGCCCAGGCGTAATTGGTCTCCAGCAACTGCCTCAGTTCCCGGCAGGGCATGGCCGCGTCGAAGGGTGCGGCGCCGTCAACTCTGAGCAGGGACTCGGCGTCCTCGTCGAAGTCGGTACGGAGTTCGATGACGATGGAGGCAAAGATCCCCCGGGCTTCCGGGCTGAGGCTTGCGGCTTTCTCGTGCAGGCGGGCCAGGACCGGGGCGGGTTCCGTCGCGGCGGCCATGTGGGTCCGCAGCTCTTCCAGGAGCTGCTGGACCTGGGGTCGGATCGCATCGGTGGGCAGGAAGGGGGCGGTGTTCAGTGCGTGTTTCTCTTCCAGGTGGCGGTCAGCCTTAACCAGAAGCTCCGCGACGCGGGCAAGATCGGGATGCCCGGGTGCGTAGTCCCGGCCGAGCCCGGCGGCGAGCGGAATTTCCCGCAGCCGGCACCAGGCGTCCAGATAGTCCGGGTGGTTGATCACGAATGGGACCATGCCCAGTCCGGTGGCGTTGCCCAGTCCCAGGTAACGGCTCCACGCCGCGTCCAGCGGGACCGCGGTGGTGCCAGCCGCCGAGGCTTTGGCGCGGGCGACGTGTTCAACCATGTCCATGCTGAGTTCTCGCAGCAGCCAGGCGGTGAGCATCTGGGACCGGTAGGGTACGGCCAGCGGGTGGTCGGCGGGGATGTCCGTGAATTCCTTGAGCCCGAATTTTCCGTTCCCGTAGAACGCGGTGCTGCGGATTAGGTACGGGCTGGGGCCGATGGCGTCGACGTCGGGCTGGGACCCGGCGGCCAAACAGTCGCTGACGTAGTCAAAGAAGCGTGCGCTGCGGTTCGCCCGGGTCAGGACGATGGTGTCCGGATCGACGCGGCCGCGTTCCTGGACGGGAACATTGCGCCGCAGTTCAGCTTCGCGCTCCGGCGTGAGGTCCCCTTCAATGAGGGCCGCGGTCACGTCCCAGGCAGCCGCGATGACCCGGTCGGTGCGTTCGCTTTCCTCCAGCGTGCGGCAGAAAGCGATGAAGGTCAGCTGCCGGCCTTCGGCGTCCACGGTGTAGACGGCGGTGCCCCGGGCGTCGGCGTCGAGATCCAGGCGGGTCCTGGACACGGACCACTTCCGGGCTGCGGCGCGGCGGAGCATGGTGCGGGCAAAGCTGTGCCGGGTGGACCAGGCACCGTTCATGTCGGTGCCGGAGAGTACTTCCTCCGGGGTCCGGAGCCCGTGTGCGGTTCGTTCGTCCTGCAGTGTCATGATCATGCCTTCGCGGGTGCCAGACGGAGATATGCGGTCTTTTCGTGGGTAAAGAAGGCCGCGGCGACGGTACTGTTCTGTTCCCGGGGGCCGGCAAAGGTTGAATCCTTCATTCCGCCGAAGGGTGCATGCAGTTCGGAACCGGTCGAGGGCGCATTGACCTTGACGAGGCCGGCGTCCAGATAGGTCACGCACTGCCGGGCGGCGCGCTCATCGCTGGTAAAGACCGCGGCCGTGAGGCCGAACTCGGTGTTGTTGGCCAAGGCGATGGCTTCGTCCAGTGTTGCGGCGCGGAGAATGGTGACCACGGGGCCGAAGACCTCTTCGTGGCAGATCGTCATCGACTCCGGCCCGGTCAGCACGGTGGGCAGGACGTAGTGCCCGTCCCCGGCGGGAGCGGTGGCCTGAGCGAGGATTTCCCCGCCTTCGGTGATGGCCGTCTCGATCGCGGCGTTGATTTCATCGCGGGCGGAGCCGGAAACTACGGGGCCGATCTGCACCGACGGGTCAGTGCCCGGGCCCAGGACAAGTGCGGAGACTTTCTCCTTCACCCTGGCCAGGAACGCCTCGTGTCCGTCGCCGACGAGGATGATCCGCCGGGTGGCCGTGCACTTCTGGCCGGTGGAGCCCATCGCGGCGTTGACGGCGCTGGACGCGGCCAGTTCGACGTCGGCGTCGGGCAGGACGAGAGTGGCGTTGTGTCCGCCGAGTTCCATCTGCAGTTTCGCGCCGCGTCCACAGACAATCCCGCGAATGTGGTGGCCCACCGGAACGGACCCGGTAAACGTCACGCCCGCCACGGACGGATGGGAAACGAGTTCAGAGCCCAGCGGACCCGGGCCAAGGAGCAGGTTCGCAACGCCGGCCGGCACACCGGCCGCGGCCAGGATGTCCATCAGCAGGACGGACACTCCGGGGGTGTTGCTGGCGGACTTCCAGACCACCGTGTTGCCGTGCAGCAGTGCCGGTGCGATCTTCCAGGCCGGGATCTGCAGCGGGAAATTCCACGGCGTGATCACCCCGACGATCCCCAGCGGGCGCCGCACGGTCAGGATCCGCTCCTCGGGGTGGCTGGAAGGGTATTCGGTGCCGACAGGGTTCCTGGCAGAGCCTGCGTGGTACTCGAACGTGTCGGCGGACGCGTCGACCTCCATCCTGGACTCCGCCAGGGTCTTGCCGTGCTCGGCCGTCATGACGCGGGCTATCTCCTCGGCCCGTTCCCGGATCAGTGCCGCCGCCGCCGACAGAATCCGGCCCCGGGCCAGAATCCCCAGCCTGTCCCATGCCGGTGCGGCGTCAGCAGCAGCCTGGATCGCCTGCGCGAGCTCCGCGGAACCGGCCTGGTGATACGTTGTGACCGCTTCCTCCGGCGCCGAGGGGTTGAACCGGGACGTCGTGTCCCCGGTCCCTTCAACCCAACTACCGTTGATAAAGCTGCTGGCGAGCTTGGTCATGACGGGCATTCTCGAACCTCTTAGTGTTTGTTGATCTGTGACTGTCCTCACGATCAACGGTAAACCCGAAACCCGGCCCAAAGAAGTATCTATTTGACTCCCATCAATACTCACTTAGTCTTGTTCGTATGAACCTTCGTCGCCTGGAGCTTTTCGTCGCAGTGGCCGAAGAACTGCACTTCAACCGAGCCGCCGAGCGGCTGCACATGGCCCAGCCGCCGCTGAGCCAGCAGATCCGCAAACTCGAAGAGGAATGCAAGACCCAGCTGTTCGTGCGCAACTCCCGCAACGTGCAGCTCACCGCCGACGGCGAACTGCTCCTGAAGCACGCTCGTAAAGTCCTCAGCCAGTACGGCGCCATGACCGCGGCCCTCCGGCAGGCCCGCGACGGCGAAATCGGCAAACTGCGTCTCGGCTTCGTCTCCTCGGCGGCCATTTCGGCACTTCCACCCGTGGTCCGGGAACTCCGGTCCCACTGGCCCGGCATCGACCTCGAGCTCCGCGAGGAAACCACCGACGCCCAGATCGAGCTCATCACCGCCGGCGCCCTGGACGCCGGAATCGCCCGGGAAGTCCGGACCGTGCCGGGCCTGGGCACCACACTCCTGCAAAACGAACGCCTCGTAGTTGCCGTCCCGACAGACCACCCCCTGGCGACCCGCACCTCAGTCGGGCTCGGAGAACTGAAGGGGGAGAGGTTCATTGCCTTCCCGCGGGACCGGATCTCGCGGCTTTTCGACCACATCGCCGCCTTGCTCCACGCCGCCGACGTTGACTTCGATCTCGCCCAGCAAGCCGTCCAGTTCCCCACCATCCTCGGGCTCGTCGCCGCCCACCTGGGCATCGCAGTCGTCCCGGAATCGCTCCGTGCCTTCGCCATCCCCGGCCTGGCCTACCTGGACATCGAGGACACCAGCGCCATCTCCCGCGTCAGCCTGATCTACAGCAACGACATGACAGACTCGCCCCTCGTCGCCAAAGTCAGGGTCGCCTGCCGGCAGACGATGGGAGCGCCGGAGACCGGCTAGTGCGGGCCGTAGCGGGGCGGTCTTGCGGTGATGTCAGGCGGCCTGGTCGCCCAGGCCGCCGTCGACGCCGCGAAATCCCAACAGGACAGACTCCTGCGTGGCGGGTAGAAGACATGATGGGGGTGGAAGGGATGGCCCGTTGTTCAGGCACCCGTCGGCGGCGGGTTGGTCAAACCGATGTCCGCTCGCTGGGAACAGTACTTGAACAAGGCCGAAGAAGAAGCGCCTAGGATCAAGGCCCACGCCCAGAACGCGCCCCCGGCTAGAGACCAGGTTACCGAAGCGGCCCAGAACTACCTGCCGACCCAGGAAGAATCAGGATCCTGCGCCCACCGGCTGTGATCGGCGGGGCATCCCCACCGCGTCCTGGCACTGCGGCAAGTGGATTTATCGGCCCGGTAGACCCACTAGCCGATCTCGTCGCCACCAGCTGCTCGCCGCCGTTGCCCTGGCGCGTTGGGGCGGGCCCGGACACAGCTAGTCCTTGCGCGTCGGCCGTCAAATTCGTTGCTGGCCAACTACGATCACCTATCATCCCTGTGCCGTGCCGGGTCCGCCGTTTCCGGCACGTCGGGATCGGCGGCCCCGGATCGGCCGGACATCTCCTGCCCGATGAACTCATAGTGGGCGAGCATGTCGGCCACGTTGGTGCCGGGGCATCCGCTTTCGTCATCAAGCCAACTGAAGACAAAGTCGCTTGCCGTGAGAAGTTCATTGTCGGTGAAGTCGTTCAGGCGGGTGCGGTGGCCGCCGCCCGGGCTGACCGCGGACCGTGCGGACAATGATGGGTTGCGTTCCCGGGAGCGTATGTCCAGAGAGATGCCCCGGCCCCGGACAGGTAATGCTCCGGGGTCGTTGCATGCGGCTTCCAGGTCTGTGCGCAGTCCGGCAAGGGCCGCTGACTCCACGAACGTGGCATGGCCCAAGCGGACCAGGATGTGGGCTGTAGGCCGAATCTGCCGGATTCTGCAGGCAATACTTATCAGCGCTCCCCGGGAGACTTTGGTGAGGTTGCCCGCTATCTCGACGTGGACGGTGTCCGATGGGGTGTCTAGAAAGACAAACGCGTCGAGGCAACGATCCATGGATCGTTGCCTCGACGGGATATCGGTCGAGGCCGTGGGCTGATGTGGTGGCCAGTGGACGGTGCCGTCAGGGAGTGCGCAGCGCGCTGCCGGGGTGGGCTGTCTGCCGCTCCCGGCGACGGAAGGGCCGGGCGCTGGCCGGCGTGTCACGTCGTCGGTCCTGTCCCGCACGGCACGTACCGGATGGAACTGATTTCCACAACGACGTTCACGGTGCTTCCCCTCGGGTTGTCAGCGAGGCTGGTGCGGAGGATCTCGGCGATGTTGCGGGCGAGGTCGGTGGCCGGGACAGTGCCGTCCGCTCCGACCCGGACCCTGGCGGTTGTCGAGGTACCTTCGGTGCTGACGAACACACGGTCCGTGGCCGGATCACCGGGTGCCGGGGCCAATGCCTCCTGGACTCGGCGCGCCAGGTATTTCCAGGCCGGGTCTGCTGGGTAGAGGGTGTGGACCCCTTCCAGGGACATGATCAGTTTACTGAGGCGGGCGGTGTCGGTCATCGTCCCGTCCTTTCGTTCCGGGCGGGGAGGGGGGACGGAGTTCGGTGATGGTGATGTTCAGCGCGGCGATGTTCAGTTCGGAGTGTGTGGCCAGGGCTGCGGAAAGTTCCGTGCGCAGGGTCGCTGCGAGTTCGGGGAGGCGGTAGCCATACCTGGCTGATACATCGACGTTCACGATGATCGGCGCTCGAGGGGTGGTGACGGCGCCGGCAAAGCGGCATTTGCCGATCATGACGCCTTCGACCGTGTCGCCGACGGAGCGTACGAGGCCAGTCAGGGCTCCTTCTGTCTGGAACAGCACGTCGCCGGCGAGCCCGGGTGCGACGGGGATGCTGCGCCCAGCCTTAATCTCCAGGCCAAGGTTGGCGAGGATGTTTTCCAGCCAGGGCGAGTCGTCCCGGGCTGCCTCGGCGAGATCTTCGGCGAGAAGGTCCCGGGTAAAGGCCTGGAGCCTGCGAAGCCCGGCCAACCCGGCCTGGCACTGTGGGCAGGTGCTGATGTGTTCAACATCATCGGACGTGCCTTTGTCGAGGTAGTCGCTGAGGTCTTCGATGGTGCGTCCGCAGCCGGTGTCGGTCGTGTCGTTCATCGCCAGTCCTCCATTTTCTGGGCCAGTGTGGTCCGCGCTCTGGCCAGCCGTCCGCGGACGGCGGCTTGGCTGATGTTGAGGGTTTGGGCGATGTCCTCATATGTTTGCCCCCCCAGTTCGCGCAGCACCCAACATCGTCGTTGCTCTTCCGGCAGCGCGGCCAGCGCGCGTTCGAGGGCTTGCGTGCCGGTTATTGTGATGGCGGAGGACTCGGGCCCCGGCGCGGGGTCGGCTAGGTCTGGGGTGTGTTCGATTGTGGCGTGGGATTTGCGGCGGCGGAGGACGTCAACAGCCAGGTTGCCTGTGATCCGCAGCAGCCAGGGACGAGCGGCGGACGCGTCGCGGAGCCCGCCGATCTGGTTCCAGGCCTGGATCAGGGCTTCCTGGACGACGTCATCGGCCTCTGTCGTCGAGCCCAGGACTCGGCGGGCGTAGGCGCGCATTATTGTCCCGTGCCTTCGTGCCAAGAGCTCGAATGCGTCCATGTCGCCGTCGCCGGCCCGCCGGGCCAACAGCTCGTCGCTGCCTTCGGCGAGGGCTTCGGCGATGGTGTCGAGAGTAGTCAAGTTCTCTGCCTTGTCAGAGCTGCAGGTCGTTGGGGTAACAGCCGGGCCGGGACGGGAGTTCGGCACCGCGGGTTACTTGCTGAAGCCGTCTTTGAGTTTGCGGGCGGCATTCCTGATATTCTCGCCGACGTCGGCGGCGGCATCCTTGGCTTTCTCACCGGCTTCCTTCATCCCTGCGGCGGCCTGATCCTTTTGGCCCTCCCGTTCCAGCTGCCTGTCGTCAGTGACTTTGCCGGTACCTTCTTTGGCGGCGCCGAGGTGGTGTTGAACGCTGATTTCTGCTTTGTCGTCGATGCCCATGGGGGTGTCCTTTCGATGTGTTGGGTGAGTGCGGAGGACTGGTTATCCGTGATCAGGAGAACGTTGGTTCCCCCAACGGCTCAACGGACGCGGTCGGTGCCTGACAGGGTGGAGCGCAGTCCGGTGGTTATGCGGATCAGGACCGGGCCTCGGTCCCCAAGTAGATTGTCGAGCCCGGAGATGAGTTCTTCACCGGCATCGGCCAAGTCCCGGGGCGAGACACCCTTGCGGGCTTGGAGTGTCAGTTTGAGACCGTCGGCGCGCTTTGCTTTCCAGGTGCTGACGGTCGCTGCGATGATCCGGTCATCGCCGACGGTTGCTTTTCGGACCGCCGCGGAGGCAAGTGAGGTCTCCACGGTGGTGGTGCCGTGGTGCTCCGGATCTTCGCGTCGTCCGGCCCTGTTGGTACGCCCGCCGCCTTGTGAGGCGATCCAGCCAAGAAGGAGTGCCATCACGACCAGTGCCAGAGCGAGGACCGCTATGGTCCACCAGCTGCTGGACGCGCCGGGGATCGGTGCGCTGGCAAGCGCGTTGCTGAGATCTGCGAGCAGTGTTGCGCCGGTGGTGTTCCAGCCCTCGGCGATGGACGTGTTCAGGCCCGCGGCGCCGATGAGCGCGCCCACGCCCACCAGAACTAGACCGAGAAGCCCAAGGAGTAACCTGTTCATGCCGCGGTGCGTGGCGTTCATATTCCCAGCGCCCCTTCCGTGCTGGTCCGGACCGTGATCCGGGGTGCGGCGGGGAGGCCGTACCGGGCGATTTCCTCACGGACCGCAAGGTCGGCGGCTGCCGCGTCGGCCTTGATGCCGGAACTCGGGTGAATGACCACCTCCACGGTGCGCCCGCCGACGGTGGTGGTGACCTGTTCTGGGGCCAGGTCGGCGGCGGTACGCGCGCTGCGGGATACCGAGGCAGCAATGACATCGTCATCGACAACGACGGCGGCCCGGTTACTGGCCATAATGTGGCGGGACCGGCGGCCCGGGCCCAACGCCAGAACCAGGTAGAGGAGGCCTGTCAGGATCAGACCCGCCCCGGCGGCGACGAGCCCGGCCGGGAGGGTGTTGGCCGCCAGGGTTGCCATCCACTGCCCGATCTGTCCCGGTGCGGCCAGCAGGGCCGCGTTACCGGTCAGCGAGAGGACGGCTTCGGCGCTTAGCCAGAGCAGGCCGAGAATCAGGGCGGCCGCGGTGATTATTGATGCCAGCGCCCGGGACCGGCGGGTCTCCCGGCGTGCAATCCGGCGGATCTGCAGGTTCGTGCTCATCGGAGAGTGGCCTCCTTTTTCTCTCGAAGAAGGCCTGTGAGGCGTATGTCGACCCGAGCGACAGATGTTCCCGCTATGGCCAGCGCCCGGGCCAGAATATCGGTCCTTGCACGTTCGGCGCGCTCGTACAAGGTCCCGCCGGATGACGTGACAGCGAGGGGGTTCCGGGCAGCCTCAGTCAGGGACGGCATCGGCAATGCCACTGCGACCGTGACGCTGAGGTGTCCCCGGTCATCGTGGACACGGGCTGTGACCGCCCGGGGCGGAATCCCGAAGGCATCCGCCGTGATGGCCCCAATCGTGTGGTGCAAGGCGGCCGATGTGATTCTAGTGTGGCCAGCGCGGCGCCCCGCCCGAGGAGCTGCGCGGACTTTTTGCCGGGGCTCGATGGTGCTGGCGCTCATGAGGAGGAGCGATTGCCGCGAAGCGCGTCGAGGACTCCGCCCAGATCCAGCCGGCCTTCCGCGCTGCGGCCCAGGACCGCGCCGATGGCCATAAAGAGGGCCACTAGCAGTAAGCCCCAAAAACCGAAGGCCAGAGCCGTGATCGCCAGGGTTGCCCCGATCGCGATGCCGGCGAACATTGGGGTCACGAGACGCGGCCTTCGCGGGTGGATGCGGCGGCCTTTTCAGCGTCCGAGTCATCTTCATCTTCGGACGGGATGTGAATGTCGGTGACCGTGATGTTCACTTCGGTGACTTCCATGCCCACCAGATCCTCAACAGCGCCAAAAACGGCGTCGCGGACATCATCGGCGACCTTCTGCAGCGGATGCGGGTACTCCACTACCAAAGTGATATCGACAGCGACCTGAGTCTGCCCGACCTCCACGGAGACACCCTGCGTCAGGTCCTTCTGTCCCACCGCATCGCGCAGAGAACCCATCATCCGGGCTGCACCACCGCCGAGGGCATGCACCCCCGGGATGTCCTTCGCGGCAATACCGGCGATCTTCGCGACCACACCGTCGGCAATCGTGGTCGCTCCACGGCCGTCCTTACCCGAATTGGTATTCACGGGGGTGGACGCCGATGCGGTCGGCAGGTCAGCAGGCGTCTTGCTCTGGGGCTGTGTAGTCAAAAGAATCACTCCTGGAAAAGTATTCAAAACCATCGTTATTCAGCACCCGGCTGGATGCCTACAGGAATGAGACGTCGCCGTTAGGGAATTCGTCACGCACAGGCATGAGTGATTTACATCACACTAATCGGGATGGTTGCGGTGGCTAGTCGCATCCGTCGCGCCGGGTCGGCGTCGGGCACTGCGCCGGCGCCGGACGCCCGCGGAATAGAACGCGACTGACGAGACCGCCCCTAGGAGCAGTGTGCCGCCGAGGATGACGGCGACTGCCCCCGAACCCAGCAGGAAAACTGTTACTGCTGCCCCCAATAGCAGCAGCGGCAACACCAGTGCCGGAATCCAGAACCCGAATCCCCGCACCGGGAATGCAGGCAAGTCGTCGGCCCTCGCTTCTTGCCTTTCCATCCCGCACCACCTCCCGGATGGGCTGCCGCATGGGCGCCCGGAGCGATCGGGTCCTGTGCCGAAGTCGTTTAAGGGAATATCCTGTGAGGGGCCGGTAGGGCACCTGCAGGACACGGCCGCTGCCCGCCTGCCAGAGGTTACCCGGACGCGTGAAGGTGTGGCTTATTTCACAATAGCCCCCGCCCAGGTGCTTCGAAAAGCTCGAGATATGAGACGTCTGGAGCGGTGGCGCCGCGTGCTGTCCCATCACTGGCCATCGCCAAGGAAATTAGTCTCAGTGCGGCGAGACCGTCAGGTCGGGGCCGGCGGCCCGCTTCGCACCGACAAGCTCATGCACGATTCGTGCGACCATGACCGCGGCGACGATTCCCGCACAGTACGTTGTGACGTGGAATCCGTATTCAATGGCGGCCAGCCGGCCGAAGTCACCCTCGGCGTTGGTTATATGCAGCCCCGTGTGTACTAGCCAAGGCGCTACAATCCAGAACAGCGCGACCTGGAGGATCCGGCCCTTAGCCTGCAGATCCGCAGGCAGCGTGCGTACGACGTTGCCGCCAAATATCAGGATGGCGACACCGACGCCCGTGGCTAGCTGTAACCAACGTCCTGGCTGAGTACAGCTAGCGCACTAAGCCCGGATTCGAACAGCGCCGCACCCCAAATTTTGGCCTGCGAGATTCCGAATCGTGTCATGGCCGGGTCCTTTCAGAGCATTGTGGCGCATCCTCGAAAGGAAGCACGAATCAAGTACCAGCCCCGTTGTGGATTGCGGAAGATGGAAGGGTCGCCGTTAGGCGGCCAGCTATCCACTATCAGGGAGAACATCATGAGCACCCTCCGTCGCGCCCTCATCCTCATCGACGTCCAGCAGCAGTACTTCTCTGGACCTCTCGAGATCCAGTACCCGCCGCACCAGGAGTCTTTAGCGATGATCGTGCGGGCTCTGGACGCTGCGGCCGCTGCGGGCATCCCCGTCGCGGCCGTACAACACAGTGCAGGTGAAGGCGCACCGGTCTTCGCTCCGGGCACACCGGAATTTGAACTTCACCCCGACGTCGAACGCCGCAGGACCGATACATGGAAGGGTGTCATCAAGCAGTACGGCTCCGTTTACGCTGACACAGACCTCGCCGGGTGGCTTCGCGGGCATGACATCGACACTGTCACCCTCGTGGGCTACATGAGCAACAACTGCATCCTTGCCTCGGCTGTTGAAGCGGAGTTCCTCGGCTTCAATACCGAAGTTCTTTCAGATGCCACCGGGGCCATCAACCTCGCAAATGACGCCGGGTTCGCCGACGCGAAAACGGTGCACACCACGCTGCTCACGCTGTTGAACTCAAACTGGGCCGCCGTCAGCACGACCGATGCGTGGGCCGATGCCCTTGAAGCCCGGCAGGCTTTGAAGAAGAGCGATCTTGGAAGCTCGGCAATAGCCGGGGCGGCACGCCTGAACGGGGTATAACCGGCTTTTCGGCGGGTCATGGGGCTGTCGGCCGATCGGACCATAAAGGGGATGACGGGAGGTGGAATCGTTATGCGGACCCTGGAGACTCAGCGCGCCGTGCGCGCGTGCCCTGGAGTCAGTAACGGGCGCGGCCAGGACCAGGTTGCAGCTGCGGGTGATCTTCCCCGGCAGGATCAAGTTTTCAGGCAAAGAAGCGCCGCGCCTGTCGATGCGGGCGTACGGCTGTTTGGGGGAGGCCTTTGCTGGGGAGAAGTGGGTGTGGACAGTGTCCACACTTTGGGTAAGGGACCGG
This sequence comes from Arthrobacter sp. EM1, assembly GCF_029964055.1. Taxonomy (NCBI): domain Bacteria; kingdom Bacillati; phylum Actinomycetota; class Actinomycetes; order Micrococcales; family Micrococcaceae; genus Arthrobacter; species Arthrobacter sp. EM1. Next base: position 1,370,099 of record NZ_CP124836.1, read on the forward strand.
GCCGTACCGGTGCCGGACCGGGCCGGATTGGCAATGTTTCCGCGGGATCCCAGTGTTTGCAAGGGCTGGAACCCGGTTCGAGTCCCACCTCGGGCACGTGTTTTCCCTGGTCAGGGGCTTGTGGGCAGCTGAGTGTGCACAAACTGTCCACTTATTTTCGGGGGCCTTTTTTGTTGGTGGCCGTTGCTGTGGTTGGGGTTGTTCCTCCTCCTGGTTCGGGCAGCGGTGTTGCTGCGTACTTATTCATGGCCGGGAGCGCCTGGAACGGCATGTCCTGCTGCGGCTTGGGGATCAAATCTTCCTGGTCCTTCCTGTCGGCAGCCGGAATGGCGCGAGCGCGTCCGTGGCATCCGCAAGAAGACGCGGACGAGCTGTCGCATGACAGGTTCGGGGTCTTCCATTAGTTCGGAGAGCCGGCGGTGGACCAGTTCCAGGGAGGGTAGCGTGAATTCCGTTCGGATTCCTTCCCAATTTTCATCGTTGATGGGTCGGCCGTTCACTCTTATTCGGTTGTTTCGTCGGAGTCGCTGATGTTTTCCAGAAGCCAGTACGTGGAGAGCGGGTCCCGGCGGAGCGTGGCAGTCCGGAGGGCGGAATTGGTGTCAGGGCGGATTATCTTCCCTCCACTGGCATTTCTGCTGGTCAGCGCACTTCTCCGTTGCAAGGCACGTTGGTTGCGTCGGACTGTCTCAATCTCATGAAACAGCCCAGAGACATGGGCGGAGCCGAACGAAGGGTGGCGGTTCAGCCAAATGTACAGGCCCCGGCAAAACAGCCATTTTGAGCTGTGATTCACCCGCGAACGAAGCCACCCGTCACGGGTGGCTATCCTGATGGCCATGGGCGCCGTTCAGGCATGTGTGCGGCCGCGGCGAGGGGCAGTCGATGGACCATCCGGGCTTCCTGAATCTCCTGCTGAGAGCTGGCCGGACGGGCCGGTTGTGCTGGGCGCAGGCTGGGATATTTCGGAGCATCTGGTCCGTACGGCCGCCCGTCTCACAGCGGCTCCGGGGCTGCATCTGATCTGTTCGTTCGTGCATCCAGCCAGCTCCCTGCCGAGTGGGAGCCCGGCGGATCGAGGGCGGCGGCCTCCGCGGACCCGGCGGCGTTAGGCTGGGCTCATGGGACTCGAACCAGCCGTGATGAAACGAACCTCCAGAATCCGTTCTCAGGATCCGGCCAGCGTCCCCCGGGTGGTTGACGGCGAACCGGATCTGGTGATGGTGGACACGACATGGGGAGAGCTGCAGCCGCTGCAATGCGCGCCAGGGGTGGTCACTCTCGGTGAGCTCGAAATCTTGGAGTTGCTCGGCGGCGGCGCGGTCCTGGTCGACAGCCGCGTACCTGGTTCCAGGGCCGGGATCACGATTCCAGGCGCAGTCAACTTCCCCCATGACCGGATCCTGGAATTCAGGGATCAACTCGACCCTTCCAGGCTGAGCGTGTTCTTCTGTAACGGCCCGCAGTGTCCGCAGTCTCCGGAGGCTGTCCGGACGCTGATTGAAACCGGGTATCCGGCCTCCGCGCTGGCGTATTACCGAGGCGGATTGCACGACTGGGTCACCCTGGCCATGCCTACGGAAAGGGTCACGTGACCGCGTGCGCCTGCCTCGGCGCCGGGGCTGGCAGTGACCGCGCACGGGGCGCTACCGGGGTCCACGGGCCGAAATGAACCAGGACATGACGGATCAGAAACTGCCGCCGCTCCCGGCGTCTCCATCCCGGCCGTCGCCGTTACCGGAATCGCCGCCGCGTCCGCCGCCCAGGATCGAGCCGATCAGAATCCCGCCCAGAACGGCCCCGCCGAGACCGCCTCCGCACCCGCGGCCACCGAACATGCCGCCGCCGTAACCGCGGTTGTCCAGGCCGCCGAAACCCTGCACATCCGACCGGGCGAGCTCTGCCGCGCGGGACGCCAGGGCGCCGGCCTGCTGCGCGTAGTTCAGGGCCGTTTCAGGATCCGTCTGCTGGATGGAGAGCGCGGTGTCCAGATTGCGTCGCGCCTCAGCCAAGCGCGTCCTGGCCTCGGGCCCGACGCCGGCGCGGCGGGCGGCAATATAGTCCGAGGCAGCCGAGGTCCGGGCCTGTGCATTCATGACGGCCTGCTGGAGGGCCTGCCCGGCGCGCCGCGCCTGGACCTTTTGGTTCCTGATCCCGGAGAGGGCCCGATCCAGGCCTTCGCGCGCCGCTTCCATGCGCTGCAGCGCGGCGATCGGGTCGATCCTTCCTGACTGTAGTTGCTGTTGCGCCTGGTTCAGGACCGCCTCGACGCCTGCGACGGGACCGGCGAGGTCGGTGTGCTGCCCGGCCGCCATGGTGGCCTTGGCCTGGGCAAGGTCCTGGGCGGCGTCGTCCACCGCGCGGTCGAAATTGGTCCGGGCTGCGTCAAGGTCGCGCGAGAGCTTGCCGATGGCGTCAACCAGCACGTTGGTCTGGTGCAGGCTTTCTTCGGCCGCGCGGATAGCGACGGCCGTGGCGCCCGGGTCGGGCTCCGTGAGCTTCTGCTGTGCCGTCGTTGCGGCGGTGTCAAGAAATTTCAGGCGCTCCCGGGCCTGGGCGATGTTGTCTGAGACCGGGGCCACCGCCGCATCGGAGTACCGTACGCGCATCCCGGTCATGGCCTGCTCCGCATTCGCTACCTTGGCCGCTGCCTCGGCGCGTCCGGCCCGGAGCAGTTCGAGGGCCCGTGGTGCGTTCTTTTCGAGTTCACGCAGGGAATCGAAGGAGACTTTCTGTTCGGCCAGGGCCTGGTTGGCCGACTCGCAGCGACTGATGATCTCGGTATACGATGCCCGCTGTTGCTCCTCGGTGGCCGGGATCGCGTCGTCCAGTTGCTGCTGGAGTTTGAAGGACTCGCTCAGATTTGCCTTGGCGTCGGTGAGGGCCTCCGCAAAGGGCCTAGCGGTGACGTCGCCGAACTGGGCCTGCGCGAATCCGGCTTCCTGCTCGCCGGAGCGCACGGCGTCGTCGGCTGCTATCAGCAGCGATGCGGCCCGTTGCTTGAGCTCCGGAAAGCTCAACGCCGCCGGCTGATCGCTCCGCCCGTCCTCGCGTGGATTTACCCCCGGTTCTCCCGGTGGTGTCCCCGGGCCGGTCAGCAGCGCCAACCTCTCCCGGTATTCCTGCGTGCCCAGCTCGCCGCCGGCGTATCGCCGATCGAGGATCCGACGTGCGTTGCTCCTGCCCGCCGCGGCGCTATGGTTCTGCCCCGGTGCTGATCCCGTTCCTCTTCGGCGGGGGCCACCGGACAATACCCGGGCCGCGAGAGCCGCCACCACCAGGACGGCGACCGTGACCGGGATCAACCAGAATAACCAGGACACGTCTATGCCGGACCCATACCCACCCATCATGGGGTGCCTCCTTCAACCGACCCTATTCCTCAGCCGTCTGGTTCCAGCCTACGCCGCCATACCCCTGGGGGTGTATCACGAACTCTGGCCCCGGGCGGCGCCCTGTTCGGATCCGAGTGGATAAATGACCGCTGCGCCCAAGGGCAGTTCTCCGACAATTCCTCAAATGCGGCCGTGCGGGCCTCTGAGGATAGTCAACGCGGGGGCTCTGTACCGTTGTCCCGCCGGATGGTACGTTTCGTAAGAGCCGGTTCGGCAGGGATTCCCGGCAGGGCCGTGAAAGGACGTACGGACCATGATGGGTGGCGGGTTCGGCATGGGCTGGTGGTGGATCATAGGTCTGCTGCTGGCCATCGGCCTCATCTGGGTCATGATCCGCGGCGTCCGCGCCGCCGGCGAGAATAGCGGGCAGAACGGTCGCGATCCTCGAGACACGGACATTGGGGCCGCCGAGACCCCCGAGAGTGCCAGCGGGATCCTCGCAGATCGATACTCACGCGGTGAACTGAGCGCACAGGAGTACCAGGAACGTCTCCGAATCCTCCGCGAGGGCCCGTAGCGACGCCGGATACCCCTTCGGCGGCTACTCCGGCCCCTCGCGGAGGATTCTTCACCGACGGCCGGGCCGCTGTGCCCAATCCCGAAAACCTGAACCCGTTGTGGCCGTGAAACCCCGCCGGACGGCGCCGATAAGTAACTGTCCCCGCGGTCCGGCCCATTTGTATCCGACGCAGGCCGCCGTCAACTAACGGCCAGTTCTGAGACGGGTTGTGCGACAGACGCCGCCTCAATGTGCTCTGGGCCATGCTCCGTGACGGAGCCACCTACGCTCCGGTGTCGGTGACTGCAGTACGGCTGGCTGCCTGACGAAGGGATTCCGAATTCGAACATCGTCAACTCGCTGATATGGGGAAACTCTCCGCCGTGGCTGAAGAAGGAGTCGCAGCCCTGCCGCACAGCCGTTGCGAGATGCAGGGCATCAGTAGAGCACGTGCGGGTTCCGCCCCTGGAATGTCATTCAACGTTCCGGGACCGTTCGTTCGATGGTGCTGCCCGTGGAACGCGAGAAGGGTTTAACGAAAAATGAACCGCAACAGGATGATAGACATTCCGGCGACAAAGAGCACGCCACGGAACCACGCGCCCACGGTTTCTGCGGCCCTGACCTGGGCCGGTTCTGCAGGCATTTGAATGCCATAGACAGCCGCCGCCACCCAAAGCTGGTAGCGGACTACCTCCCGGCGGAAGATGAACCAAATCCTCGCCAGCAGCAGCATCCCAAGCCCAAGCTCCACACTGGTTCCTGTCCCGGTGGAAACGATGCCGGCCCCGGGTACCAAAACGATGTATAAACCAACGGAAGCCAGGAGTGCGCACGTTGCCAGACTCAGCTGCCTGCGTTGTCGGCCCCGATCGTCGTGGTTCCGCCGCAGGGAGGGGCGGTTGGCTATTAATCCGGCCGCCATAGCCAGCGCCACAAGGGATCCACCGGAGAGTACCAACAGGGGCTCGCGCATGGGAAACCTTTTCGAAGAATCAATGAGGCCAGCCTACAAGCGGGCGCCTCCTTCGAACACAGGATCGGTTCCGCAGTGACTGCATTGGGGCGCCGGAGCATCCGGGGCCAGGAACGCTCTGCCGGTCCTCATATTTCCGCAGGTGGCCAGCACCAGCCGCAAAAGTGGGCCGTGGATGACCCGGGAGTCTTCCCGTTCTCCAGCCCGGCCAACACCGATTTGTTGGGTGGGTCGCCCGCGGAACGGGTCGGCCAGCGCTGCGGCCCCGCTCATCGAAGCCGGTGACCTCGTTCGGGCCAATGGGTGGAATGGGGGCGAGCTAATGAAAAGGCAGCTTCGTGCCCTGTTTGAACGGTACGACACCTTGGGCCGGCGTCATGGTGAACCATTCGCTGTTCTGTTTGGTGGCGAAGATGAGTACTCTCTGGTTCGTGTCGAGCGGGTCGCCGTCCGGGTACGATGTGCCGCAGGTCTGGGGCATGGAGGCTACGCGAAGGGATTCCTGCCCCGGGTCACCTTTGAGGACCGTCTCAATTTCCACCTGATGCGACCGGGCTTTATAGCCATAGATTCTGGTATCGCCATTCTGTGCCTGGGGCTTTCCGACCACGACCAAGGTGGCGTTGTCGAATTGGTCCTGAGGGGTTGCAAATCGGACCCAGTCCACGCAGGTATCGCCGCCGCTACCTGGTACTGGGCTGCAGCCGATTCCAAAAACAGACACGGCAACCGCTGCCGGTATCATTCTCGCAAGTCTGCCCATGCCCTGAGGTTAGCCGCAGCGGGGGATCAGGGCTATGCCGTCACACCGTAGGGAATTCAAAGGATGATGCCAGCGTCGCAACCCTGGTCCGGTCCGCGTGCGGCGGGCGTTCCCGCGCGGCAGTGAATATGGCCGTTAGACTCGTCGTCATGGCTGATGATTCCAAGAAGTTGTCCCTGGCCGGTTCCGTCTCTCTAGGGACCGGTGTCATGGTGGGGGCTGGCATTTTTGCTTTGGTGGGCCAGGTGGCCGGACTCGCTGGAGGGTTGGTGCCGGCGGCGTTTCTCGCAGGGGCGGTCGTTGTCGCCTTCAGTTCCTATTCATATGTGAAGTACTCCGGGGCCCACCCCTCTTCCGGCGGGATCGCCATGCTGCTTAAGAGTGCGTACGGTCCGGGTGTGGTTGCGGGGTCGTTCTCGCTGTTTATGTATGTCTCCATGGTGGTCGCGGAAAGTCTCCTGGCGCGGACTTTCGGTACCTACATGCTTCGTCCGTTCGGCCTGCAGGGATCTCCGCTGCTGGTACCGGCTTTGGGCGTCGCGGCGATCGCGCTGGCCGCCGTGGTGAATATCTTCGGTAATACTTTGGTGGAGCGTTCCGCGACCGTTACGGCCGCGGCCAAGATCATCGGTATCGCAGCGCTGGCCATCGCCGGCCTCCTGGCCTCGGGGTGGTCCTCGCTGGGAACTGCGCTCACCGGCGGCTCGGGCGAACCGCCGGAGCAGGGCATCATCGGGTTCCTGGCAGGGACGACGCTGTGCATCCTTGCCTATAAGGGCTTCACCACCATCACCAATCAGGGCGGTGATATCAAGGAACCGAAGAAGAACATCGGCCGCTCCATCATCATCTCGTTGGCGTTGTGCACGGTCATTTACCTGCTGCTCACGGTGTCCGTGACCGCAAGCCTGAGTGTCCCGCAGATCATTGAGGCCAGGGACTATGCTCTGGCACGGGCTGCCGAGCCGCTCTTCGGCGCATGGGGCGTGGGCCTGACGATCGCCCTCGCCGTTGTGGCGACGCTATCGGGCCTCCTGGCCAGCATCTACTCGGTGTCCAGGCTCTACGCGATGCTCCAGGACATGAAGCAGGCGCCCGGGCTCCCCGAAAAGATTAAGCACCAGCCGCTGCTGATCACCGCCGGTCTGGCGATCCTGGCCACCGTCTTCTTCGACCTGACCCAGATAGCGTCCCTCGGGGCCCTGCTCTATATCAGCATGGACATCGCCGTCCACCTTGGCGTCATCCGGCATCTGCATCAAGACATCGGGGCCAGGAGGTGGGTACCCGCCGTCGCGATATTCCTTGATGTCATAGTTGTGACTGCTTTTATTATCGTCAAAGCCGGACAGGATCTACTCACGCTGGCCGTGGCCGCGGCCTTGTCCCTGACCATCTTTGTTGCGCAGTGGTGGGCCGTCCGACGACGCGATCAGAGTGCCGAGGCCCTGAAGGGCCAAAAGTCCCGCGGGTGAGATCGACTCGACGGGCTGACGCTTGCCTTCCGTTTCTTAGAGCGGACGTGGGTCCGGCCCGGCCCCAGGACACGCGGGGGCCGGGCCGCACAATCCGATCTGGTGCTTCAGCCCGGCCCGAAATGAACTGGTCCCCAAAAGTTGGACTCGTCAATGTACGGGTTCCACTTTAGCGACCAGAGATCGGCTCTTCGAAGAAGTCCCCGTCCCGTTTGGGACGGGGACTTCTTCGCATACCGCCGTATCCGCGTTGAACAATGAGTCCATGAGTGATCAGCCTTTCGAGTCCAAGTACTCTTCCGACGATCCCCTGTGGGCGGCTCCTGATGCCGAATTAATTGCGATTGCCAGAGAAAACGGGGTCACACTTCAAGCCCTCCTCCTTGCCGCGCAAGACCATGCCCGCAAGCTAGATGAGGCTCTGCGAGCCATGGGTGGCTCAGGAATACCTCCACTGACGATCGCGGCTGAGGTCGGCTTGGGTGAAGCGCATGTTTCGGCTGTGCTCGCTGGCAGAGCTACCCTGGACTTCCTTATGGGGCTCTCAAAAGCCGACTAGCCAACGCGGCAGGGACCAAGAGTGCACGGCCATGGACTTATGCCGCAAGCGTCTGAGCACGATACTCTACCGGGCTCAAACCGTTGAGCTTTGTGGAGATTCTTTCGGTGTTGTACCAGTGGATGTATTTGTGCAGCGCGGCTGTCAGTGCTTCGGTGTTGAGGAATTGGACGCGGTGGAAGAGCTCTTCTTTAAGATGTCCGAAGAAGTTCTCCATAACGGCGTTGTCGTAGCAGTTTGCTTTGCGGGACATCGACTGAATGGCGCCGGCGTTCTCCAGGAGTTTGCGCCAGGAGGTGTGCTGGTATTGGAATCCCTGGTCGGAGTGCACGAGGGGTTTCTGCCCCTTCTCCAGGGTGGTCAGGGCACCGCGCAAGGATGAGTTGGTCAGTTCCAAGTTAGGTGAGAGGCCAAGGGCGTAGGAGATGATCTGCCGGTCGAAGAGGTCCATGACCGGTGAGAGGTACAGTTTCCTGTCGCCGACGCTGAACTCGGTCACGTCGGTCACCCATTTCTGATTCGGCGCATCCGCTTCGAACTGGCGTTTCAACAGGTTCGGGGCAACAACGCCCTGCTCGCCCTGATAGGAGTTGTAGCGGTTTTTCCGCCGGACCTTGCAGACCAGCCGCAGTAAACGCATCAGCTTCAGCACGGTCTTCTTCGCGACTGTCCAGCCTTGTTTGACCAGTTCGATATGGACACGGCGGTGCCCGTACCGGGCGTGGCTTTTCTCAAAGATGCCCGTAAGCGCTGCTTTTGAGCTCTGCTTGGGGGTCAGGAGCCAGCAGCCGAGCTTGGTGATAGAAGAACGTGGACCGGGGCAGGCCGGCAACGTCCAACAGAACTGCCAACCGGTGTTGGGTCTTGAGAGCGATGACAGCGCGGACTTTTAGCGCTGTTCCTCGTCCCTCAAGGCGTTTACTTTTCCCAGGAAGGCCACCTCTGCCCGCAACCGTTCGTTCTCGCGGCGAAGCCGCTGCAGCTCCGGCTCCGGCTCTGCCGGCGCCCCGAGAGATGAGAGTGGTCGTCCGCGTGTTTTCGGGCGCAAGCCGTCCTCGCCTTCATTGCGATATATCCGCGCCCACTTCTTGATCAGATCCGGGGAGGAGAGTTGGAGCTCCTTCGCCAGAGCGACCTGGCTCTCCCCGGCTAGGAATCGACGGACCGTATCGAGTTTGAACTCAAACGTGAACTTCCGATGGGTCGATTTGGTCACCAGCGCCGTACCTCCGCGAACTCTCCATAGGGCATGAATGCGGATGACAGCTTTTGAACCGACTCCTAATCTCGTCGCCGCTGCCTTCGCGCCCCAACCAATCTCGAACAACGCTACCGCGGCCTCGCGCTGTTCCTGAGATAACGAACTGCTTTCCTGCATAGAACTGCTCCCCGAAAGTAGGGACCGATTTTTCAGTCCAACTTTTGGGGAGCAGTTCAAAAGGCGGTCGGCCTTATTTCCGCCGTCCCTGTCGTGCCTGGCCCGTTGAGCGTTACTTGATGTAGGAGAAGACACCCATCATGCCCCGTTCGGCGTGGTAGGCGTTGTGGCAGTGGGTGAGCCATTGGCCCGGGTTGTCGGCATCGAAAATCACCGTGACGGTTTGCTTGGGCCGGACGATGATGGTGTCTTTGCGTGCCCCGTCGGTTCCGACCTGGAAGGTGTGGCCGTGCAGGTGCATGGGGTGCCACATGTCGGTGTCGTTGATGAATTTCACTTCCACCCGTTCGCCGGCCTTGATCTCAAAAGCGTTCTCGAACGGCTTGTCCATGTTGAAGCGGTGGCCGTTGATACCCCAGTCGTACATCATCATGCCGCCGGTAAGGTGCAGTTCGTGGGTCCGGTCCGGCGCCTTGGGCTTCAGTGCAACTGCCGGGTCGGCCTTGAGCTGGCCGCCGTCCATGACGGTGCCGTCGAGCTTGTCGGGCAGAGCCTCGGTCTGGGGTGGCCTACCCGTGCCGGTGCTGATGAGGCCCAGCGACTGACCTGGTTTTCCCTCCGGGACTGCCATGACCGGGGTGAATCCTTCTCTGACGGTGAGCAGGGCGTCGACGCGTTCGCCCATGCCGAGCACGACGGCGTCGACGTCCTCCTGCCGGACGGGGAACCCGTCGGAGTGGGTGAGGGTGATTTTCTGTCCCGGCACCCCAAGACGGTAGGCGGTATCGCCGGCGGCGTTGATGATCCGCAGCCGGATGACGTCCCCGGCCTTGGCGGAGAGGACCTCCGCTTGCTGCGGTGGTTTGGAATTGAACAGGTGGTAGGGGTAGCTGACGTCGCCGGCATCGCCGCCGAGGAAGTCGCTGCGGGACCCCATCAGCATGTTCCCCGCGCCGGTCTCCCCTCCAGACGCGGTCGGTTCCGGCGAAGATCCCATGGAACCGTGATCCATGCCGGGCATCCCACCGCCGCCCATCCCGTCGCCTGACATGGACATGCCGCCGGAGAGTTCTTTCAGGACCTCGTCCGGGGTCCCGGTGATGCCGTCCAGCCAGTCATCGAGCACGATCACCCAGTCCCGGTCGTAGACGAGTTTCTCGTCCGGGTCCTCGATGACCAGGGCGCCGTAGAGGGCGCGTTCGCGCTGCATCTCGACGTGGGAGTGGTACCAGTAGGTGCCGGGGTGGGGGAGCCGGAAATCGTAGGTGAATCCGGCGCCGGCGGCGACGGCCTCCTGTGTCACGCCCGGGACGCCGTCCTGGTCGTTCCGCAGCGACAGGCCGTGCCAGTGGATGCTCGTGGCGTCCTTGAGCTGGTTGGTCAGCGCAACCTGGAGCCGATCCCCTGCCTTGGCCCGGATGGTGGGTGCGCTGATTGCTTCGTTGTAGCCCCACGTGGTGAGGGCCTTTCCGGCAACCGCCGTCTGGAAGGATGCGGCGGCCAGTGTCTGGGTGACGGTTTTTCCAGTGAAAGCCCGGCGGGCTTCGTAGTCGGCGACGACAGGATCGGTGGGCATCACCCGGCGCGGGGCGCCGGCGGGGGCCGGTGTGTCGGCGCATGCTGCGAGGGCAGCCGCGGCGGCGCCGGCGACGGACAGACCGATAAACCTGCGTCGATTCAATTGCTGTTGCATGGGAATTCCTTTGTTCACTTCGGTGAGGCAGGGGACGGGTGTGCCGAAGGTCATCGGCTCAGGAGGCATCCACGGATCGGAAGGTTGACCCGCCGTCGGTAGACACCACCAGACCGGCAGAGGTGGCGACCCAGACCCGGGGCTTTCCGTCTGTGCCTGTGGTTGCAGCGACCGCCTGCGCTTCCCCGCTGACGTGGCCTTTCCGGGTCCAGGTGGCGCCGGCGTCGGCGGAATATTGCACTGTGCAATCGGGGGCGACTCCGACGGCTTCGTTGGCGCTGGCGAAGGCGGCGAACTGGATCACGGGGGAGGACTTTTCCAGCTGCCAGGTGTTGCCGCCGTCGGTCGATCGCTGTACGCCGTCAGTGGTGGTGGCCAAGACGGTGTTGCTGTAGGGATTTCCGGCCAGGGCGGCGGGCTGGAAGGCCGTGTCGACGGTCTTCCAGGCTCTCCCGTCAGCGCTGGTCCGCAATGACCCGTCGTAGCCGACGATCCCGGATTTGATGGCGGTGAGGGCGTGGAAGTCGGAGCCGCCTTGACGTGAGAGCTCTTCCCAGGTTCTACCGCTGTCGGTGGTCTTGATCAGGCCCAGCGGATTGGGAAGGGTCGAGTCGCTGCCGGGGTGACCGGAGGCGTAGAACACGCCGTCGTCCATGGCGGCGGTGAAACCCATCAGGTCGTTGGTGGCGCCGATTTTGGTCGCCGGTTTTTTTGACACGTCGAATAGGCCATCGTGCGTGGCCAGCAGCACCTGGCCGGTTTCGCTGTTGACGCTCAGCCCGTGAACATGGGCGTCAGGCAGGCCGCTGCCGGTGCCGGCCGGCGAGGGTGCTGCCGTGCCGGAGGAGGGACTGCATGCCGAGAGGGCAAATATGAGGCCGGCGCCGGAAGCCAGGACGGCTGCGGCGCGGCGCCGGGGACGGGAGGGACGGGGCATGGGGACTCCAAGGATTCAGGTGGGGCATGGCAAGGGCGTTGGCGCCGGCCCGTGAGGGGCCGGCGCCGGAAGATACCGGTCAGAGGGTGGCCAGCAGGTCCTGCATTTCCTTGATTTCCGCTGTCTGGGAGGTCACGATTGCCTTGCTCAGCTCGATGGCGTCGGGGTTTTTGCCTTGGCTGATTTCAGTCTGGGCCATCGTCACGGCGCCTTGGTGGTGGGCGATCATCCCGGTCAGGAACAGCTTGGCCGCTTCGGTTCCCTGGGCGGTGTCGAGCTTGTTCAGATCGTCATCGCCCATCATCCCGTCGCCCATGCCATGGCCGGGCGCCATCTGGGCCGGTTCGTTCCAGCTCTTGAGCCAGCCCGTCATCTGCTCGATTTCGGGTGCCTGCGCGGCCTTGATCCTGGTGGCGAGGGCGGTGATCCGGGCATCCATGCCCTGCTTTTTGAGCATCATGTCGCTCATCTCCACGGCCTGGGCGTGGTGCGGGATCATCCCTTGGGTGAACATGGTGTCCGCCGTGTTGTGGTCCGCGGCGGCCGGGGCGGAGCTGGTGGACATCCCCATCCCGGTTTGGCCCGTGCCCGGCATGGAGCTGGCAGGTGAGCTGCCGGAGGTCCCCGCGCAGCCCGCAAGGGCTATGACGGAGGCAAGGCCAAGGGCAGAAATGGTCAGGGTTTTCTTCATGGAGTTCAAGTCCTTTAAATCATCAAATCGGCGTTGTTGCACGACTGCGGATAACACGCCCATAACCGGCCTGAACGGCCAGCAGGTGCGTATCGGGTAAGCGGGGCGCGCCGGGCAGGACACGGCGCAGCTTCGCCGTTTACGTCCGGCTGATGGAAAGTTGGCCCGGAGAAGGACTTCGCGGAATGAACTTGTACCCGATGTCGGGAACGCCGGTGATGGGTCCAATGCTGGAAAGCAGAGGCGTCGTGCCCGGCGGCGGAGCTGCCAGTGTCGTGTTCCCGGGAGAGGGGACGCAGTTCCCGTGCATGGCGGAGATCATCGTGCACCCGCCACTATCGGCGCATGACGGTCCTGGTGCGTGCGTGAGGCTCTGCGCTGTGGTGGTCCCCGTGACCGCGGTGATGTCCGCGACGTGGCCGGGGTGGTCTGTCGCCGCCTGCATGGCGTGCAGCGCCCCGGTGTCATGACCGGTGGCCACCGCCGGCATGGCGTGAGTGCCGGTCATGATGTGCATGCCCAACATGCCGGCGACGATCGCCAGCACCCCAGTGAGAACGACTACGCGGCGGAGGATCGCCGTGGCGCGCCCGGTTGAGATGGCGGTCATGGTGTTCCTCCTTCCGGGCGGTATGGATGGCTTCAAGATTACCGGCCCGGGACGGGCCCGGGCGGCGGCGGGTTCAACGGACCTGGGCGGGGTTGAGTTTTAGCCGGCGCAGCAGCTGCGCGTTCAGGGCGACGACCACTGTGGAGATGGACATCAGCACGGCTCCCGTGGCAGGGGAGAGGACGACTCCGGCGAAGGCGAGTACGCCGGCGGCGAGCGGGACGGAGATGATGTTGTAGCCGGTGGCCCAGATGAGGTTCTGCCACATTTTCCGGTAGCTTGCCCGGGACAGGTCCAGCATGGACAGGACGGCCCGGGGGTCGTTGCCGGCTAGGACCACACCGGCGGATTCCATCGCGACGTCGGTTCCGGCGCCGATTGCGATGCCCACTTCGGCCCGGGCCAGCGCGGGGGAGTCGTTAACGCCGTCGCCGACCATGGCGACTTTGAGTCCGCGGGCCTGCAGTTCGGCGACTTTCTTGTCTTTGTCTGCCGGGAGTACTTCGGCGAACACTTCTTCGATATTGAGTTCTTCGGCGACGGCGGATGCGACCTGTTGGGCGTCGCCGGTGATCATAGCGACCTTGATGCCGCGGTCCTGCAGGGCTTTGACGGCCTGGCGGGACTCGGTGCGGACGGCGTCCTCGAGGCTCACAGCCCCGAGGATCCTTTGCCCGTCAATGATGTGCAGGACGGCTGCGCCACGGTCCATCCACGCCCCGGTGGCGGCGGCTAATGATTCCGGTTCGTGGGCTTCGAGGTCACGGAGCAGTGCCGGGCCGCCGACCTGGATGGTTTTGCCGTCGACCGTGGCGCGGACACCGCGGCCGGTCATGGACGAAAAGCCGGACGCGGTCGGAATCGGCAGGCTCTTCTCCTGCGCGGCCCGGACGATGGCCCGTGCCACCGGGTGCTCGCTGTCCGCTTCCACAGCTGCTGCCAGCGCCAGGAGCTCGTCCCGGTCCACGCCCGCGGCGGTTGCGACGTCCTTGAGCGCGGGCTCACCCTTGGTGAGGGTCCCGGTCTTGTCGAAGAGGACAACGTCGATGGTGCGCATGCGCTCCAGTGCCAGCCGGTTCTTGATCAGGACACCGGCCCGGGCGGCCTGCTCGGTGGAGATGGCGATGACCAAGGGGATGGCCAGGCCAAGGGCATGGGGGCAGGCGATTACGAGGACGGTGACGGTGCGGGTCACGGCGTCGGGGACGCTGCCCAGCAGTGACCAGACGATGAACGTGAGGACCCCGGCGCCGGCGGCGAAGTAGAACAGGAAACCGGCGGCCCGGTCGGCGAGGGCCTGGGCTTTGGAGGAGGAGGCCTGCGCCTCGGCGACGAGGCGCTGGATTCCGGCCAGGGCGGTGTCGTCCCCGACAGCGGTGACCTGCACGCGGACGGTGTTGTCTGTGGCGATGGTTCCGGCGATGACCTTATCCCCGGATGAGCGGAGGACGGTCCTGGATTCCCCGGTGATCATCGATTCGTCGAACTCGGCCTGGCCGTCAACAATGGTGCCGTCGGCCGGCATTCGGGCTCCGGAGCGGACCAGGACGGTGTCCCCCGCCGCAAGCTCGCTGACTTTGATGGTTTCGGTGCCCTCAGCGGTAATCCTGTCTGCCTCGTCGGGCAACAGAGCCGCAAGAGCGTCCAGGGCACCCCGTGCGGAGCCGAGGGCGCGCATCTCGATCCAGTGCCCCAGCAGCATGATCGCCACCAACAGGGCCAGCTCCCACCAGAAGTCCAGGTCGAACCCGCCGATCCCGAGGCTGGTGATCCAGGAGGCGATGAATGCGACGCTGATCGCCATGGCGATCAGCAGCATCATGGCCGGTTTTCGGCTCTTCAGTTCTTCCAGGCCACCTTTGAGGAAGGGCTGCCCGCCGTAGAAGAAGATCACGGTGCCCAGCGCCGGCGGGATCCAGGCCGAGCCCGGGAAAACCGGGGGTGTATAGCCGAGCAGCCCGCCGAACATGGGGCTGAAGAACACGACAGGCACGGACATGGCCAGCGTCAGCCAGAACCTGTTTTTGAACATCGCGACGCTGTGTCCGGCGTGTTGGCCCTGGGTGTGCACCATGTGCTCATCATCCATGCCGTGGGCATCAGGTGCATGCGCGACGGCGGAACCGCTGGGGGGAGCGCTTGGCTCGTCCTGCCGGGCGGAAGGTCCGTTGTGGTGGTCGTGGTCCATTTGGTGCGCTCCTCAGGAATTATCTCTGGTGGCGGCCGGGGCCGACGGCTTGTCTGTATCGGAGAACGGGCTGGACTACTCGCCGGCGGTAAGGCTGTAGCCGGCGCCGGTCACTGCGTTGCGAACCGCGGAGACGTCCGCCGCTCCGGCCACGGTGAGGCGGGACACTCCTCCGACGACGAGCTCCACGGTCGCCGACTCGACCCCGGCCACGGCACTGACTGCCTGTTCTACCGTTTGAACGCAGTGTCCGCAGGTAAGTCCTTCGACCAGGTATTCGAAGCCCTCAACCGGGGTCTGTGTCTGCGTCCGGGCGCCGGGTGAGCAGCAGCTGCAGCCGGACGATTCCGGAGCGGCAAGGGGAAGTTCGGTCCGGTTGTTAGTTCCGCACATGTCAGTTCGTTCCTTCACAAAGAGCCGTAACGAGGATGCTGGGGTTGAACGGCTGTAACGGCCGGCAATTCCTCGGGCCTGGACAAACCACTTCACTGACAACAGGTCAAATATACCCCCAAGGGGTATATTTTACAAAGTGCCCGGGATGCCTCTGACGGACTCAGGAACGGGGGGAGCCTCCCGCACGCGGCACCTGCCGGGTCCCGCCGCCCTGCGCTGTCGCCATAGGGGCGCCCGCTCACCGCGGATCATGGCGGGGCCGCCCGTCGAACCCATGCGGCAGCATTCGTTACCTGAATGTGACATCCCCTTAGTATTACCGTACCGTCGAATTCGTGCCGGTTTTCTCCGAGAAAGGGACTCCCTGGCCGATTGCCTAACTCTGCCGCTGCCCGGGATCCGTTCGCAGAAATCGTCCGGCAGAGACGAGGAAACCACATGTTGGCCTGTTCTCAGGCCTTGGGGTGAAGCCGCGCCCCTGCACTTATGCAGGTCGCGGCCGGGTGTCTCCCATCCGAATCCGACACCTCACCCCGCAGGCATGGGGAGAGGCTACTTCATGTCCGCACGCAAAAATCCGGGCCGCCACCGCGCTGTGACCGCCAAGACCAGCACCCTTGCGACAATCTCCAGGACCGCTACCGGCAACGCCGGCGGGGTGGGCCGCCAGGCCACCGTCATCGCCGCCGCGTCGGGACTTGTTCTGACCAGCGGGATCGCCGCCCAGGCTGCCGACGCCCCGGCGCAGCGGGACTCGGCCCCTGTCTCGAACCTTGAGGTGTCCACCCGGACACCCGCTGCGCTGAGTGCTGACGCCAGTGTCCGGATTGCCTTTGAACGGGGTGCTCATCGTGGCGGCCATGCCGGCGATCCGGAAAGCTGTGCCGCGAGCAGGGAGCCAAGGGACAACGTGGCGCCCATGCCGATGCCGCCGAGAATCTGCCCGCAGACCAGGATGGAGACCACTTTGCGTTGAGGCAGGACGCCGCCGGCGGGGCCGGCCAGAGATGCGGCGGGCCGTGGTCCTGCAGACCTGGGAATTGTTGGCATCCTGACAGTCTCTTGCATACCCCTTGGGGTATGCAAGAGATCTTCGGGGTGCTTGGCAAACGATACCCCTGGGGGTATTATTGCTTGTGTAACCAACCTACCTGAGGAGTAACAATGTGCAGTCCCGTCCGTTGCAGCAACTGTGGAAAGACCACCTGGGCCGGCTGCGGCGAGCACGTCGATTCGGTAATGGCTGACGTTCCGGAGGAGCGGCGCTGCACCTGCTCCTGACCCGCCGGGTCAGAACCTGCCCTGCAATACGTCCCTGCAATACGTTCCCTGCAGCACAGGGGACGTATTGCAGGGGGCTTCACGGGGTCTGCTGTCAGCGTCTTGGTCCCGTCGGCGGCCTCCACTTCCCGGGGGCTGTGCCGGGCCGATCGATTGCGGGGTGGCGATTGTTCCGTCGGCGCCCCACGGGCTGCTGTTTATGGCGCCGCCGCCGTGCATGGCGCGGATGACGCCCGGATCCCAAGCCGTGGCTTGCTGGAACCCTTGCTGGAACCTCAGGAGTTCGCGTTTGGCCATCCGGAGTCGCCGGCGAAGGCGACCGAGATCTCAGGGACTGATGTCAGTGAGTTGTGTACGGTGCAGTGGGAGGCGACGGCGAGCAGGGCCTCGCGGCGTTCGGCGGGCACGCCGTCGGGGATAGTGAGGTGCACATTGATCCGCGCAACGCGGGCGGGTCGTGAGCCCATCTCGAAATCCGCCTCCACGGCCAAGCCCTCGGTGGGCAGGTCATGCCGTTGCAGGTAGCGGCGGGCATAGAACGCGACGCAGCCGGCGAGGCTCGCGATGAACAGCTCCGTCGGCGTGGGGCCGGTATCCTCCCCGCCGTTGCCGACTGGCTGGTCGGTCCGGATGATGTGGCCACGGATATTGATATCGAAGCGGTCACCGCCCAGGTGCGCGACCCGGACCGGCTGGCTCCCCCCGGGTGCAGGGCCTCCGGTGGCTATTGCGCTGCCTGCGGCTGTAATGACTGGTTCACTGCTCAATGTGTTTCTCAATCCGCTGGTGGGGCATGCCCGGGAAGCCCTGGGCCGGAGCTGGGGTCGGGTAACTTCCTAGGAGGCCGGGGCGGCTGCCACTTTAGCCCGGATCTCTTCCATGTCCAGTTCCTTGATGCCCTTGATGAGCTGTTCCAGCCCGGCCGCGTTCATCGCCCCCGGCTGGGAGAAGACCAGGATCCCGTCCCGGAAGGCCATCAGGGTGGGGATGGAGCTGATGCGGGCGGCAGCGGAGAGGCCGGGTTCGGCCTCCGTGTCCACCTTCGCGAAAACAACGTCCGCGTGGTTCTCGGAAGCTTTGCTGAACGTGGGGGCGAACATCCGGCAGGGCCCGCACCAGGCTGCCCAGAAGTCCACCAGGACGATGTCGTTGTCGGTGATGGTGTCGTTGAAGGTCGCTTCAGAAATGTCGATGGTTGTCATAGTGAAATAATATACCCCTAGGGGTATTGGAGCAACAGGGCAGTGAGCTCTGTGCCGGTTTGCATTGATACCCCCTGGGGTATCATGATGGAGGGTAACTACCCGCCCGGACTGCCGGACAACGTGAAAGGGCACCAGCATGAAGAGCATTTCAGTGGACGACCTGGCAGCACTGGGGTCTGATGTTTCCATCATCGACGTCCGGGAAGAAGAGGAATACTCGGAGGCCTGCGTCCCGGGAACGAAAAACATTCCGCTCTCGGGTTTCCAGCACTCCCTCGGTGACGTTCCGGTCGGACGGACTGTTTATGTGATGTGCGCTTCGGGCGGCCGCAGTTCCCGGGCCACGGCGCATCTCGCCGGGCAGGGCTACGACGCAGTGAATGTCATGGGCGGTATTACCGAGTGGTACCGCAATGGGCACCCGGTCACCTACCGGGCAGGCGGCCAGTGATCATGTCCTCCACCGTCAGCCTCCCGCAGCTCGAGCCGGGCCCGGACGCCGGCAGCCGCCGCACCATCAATCGCCTCAAGCGCGCCCAGGGGCAGCTCACTGCGCTGATTTCCGCCGTCGAATCCGGGGCAGACTGCCGCAACGTCGTCACCCAGCTGTCGGCGGTTCGCGGTGCCCTGGACAAGGCCGGATTCGAACTGATCTCGGCGGCGATGCGCGAGTGCCTCACCGAGCCGGCGGACGTCCTCCCTGCAGGCGGCGTGCAGCGTGGAATGCCGGTCCAGAGGCCCACCCTGAAGGAAATCCGCACGCTCTTCCTGCGCCTGACCTAGGCCGGCTCCGGCCACTGCCAGGGCAACGGAGCCCAGCCCCAATATCCAGCACAACCGCCCCGTCCTACCGAAAGGTCCAGCACATGGAAATCACCCCCCAGCAGCTCGCGGAGCAGCTCAAGCGCGGCAGCGACGCCCAGATTCTCGATGTCCGCGAATCAGATGAAGTTGCCGAGGGCATGATCGTCGGCGCACGGCACATCGCCCTAAGCGACCTGTCCGGCCGCTTCAACGAGCTCGACAAGTCCCGCACCGTCATCGCCATCTGCCGCAGCGGCCGGCGCAGCGCAGCGGCCGCTGACCAGCTCACGGCCGCGGGCTTCACGGCTTACACCGTGCCCGGCGGAATGCTCGATTGGACCGCCGCAGGCCTCCCCACCGGCTGACCCCACCAGACTGCCCGGACGGCGCGCCCCCTAAGCGCCGTCCGGGCTTCCACCTGCCCGGAGCGTGTCCTTGACACGGCAACCCGGGCGGTGGAGGTCGGTTACCGCAAATGCGGGGCCGCCAGCAGAAATGCTCCAAGATATACCGAAAGAGATTATGACTTCCTTGAAGACCACCCCCGTTGAATCAGCCCCGCAGTCCATTGATGCCTCGACCCTGAAGGCCTGGGAAGACAACCACGACGATCTGATGATCATCGACGTGCGCGGCGGTGCGGAATTCGATTCCCTGCACATCAAGGGCTCCTACCATGTGCCGCTTCCCATGCTCAGTGAGCACACCGAGGAATTCGCGGCCAAAATGGGCACCCGCGTAGTGCTGGTCTGCCAGTCCGGCAACCGCGCCGAGCAGGCCCGCAAACACCTGGACTCCGTCGGCCTGGCCAGTGCCAGCGTCCTGACCGGGGGAGTCCCGGCCTACGCCGCCGCCGGCGGCACCGTGGTCCGCGGCCGCGGACCCTGGGCCCTGGAACGCCAGGTCCGGATGACCGCAGGCTCCCTGGTCCTGGCCAGCATCGTCGCAGCGAAATTCGTCTCACCGAAACTGGGACTGGTCGCCGGGGGCATCGGCGCCGGGCTGACGTTCTCCGCCGCGACCAACAGCTGCGCCATGGGCCAGATGCTCTCGAAGATGCCGTGGAACCGCTCCGCCAACGAGCCCACCGCGCACCAGGCCCTGCAGAACCTGGACGCGAAGGCATGATCCTCACCGCGGCGGCGTTCGGGCTGATCGTCGGCGCTCTGCTGGGCCTGGTCGGAGGCGGCGGATCCATCCTCGCCGTCCCCGCCCTGGTCTACGGGGTCGGGCTGCCGCTTGCCGCGGCAATCCCGACGTCGCTGGTCGTCGTCGGCGCGTCCTCCGCCGTCGCGGTACTGCCCCGGCTCCGGACCGGGGTGAACTGGAGGCTCGCGCTGATCATCGGCGCCGCAGGAACCGCCACCGCCTACCTCGGCGCGATGGTCAACCGGCTCCTGGACCCGACGATCCTGCTCCTGGCCTTCGCCGCGATCATGGTCTTCGCCGGCATCCGGATGCTGCTACCCTCCGCCTCCGCCGGCGGATCCTGCGCCCTGCCCGGAGGCGGGGTGAACTGGCGCAGCTGCCTCCCCAAGGCGATCGCGACCGGCGCCGTCGTCGGGTTCCTCACCGGCCTGCTCGGCGTCGGCGGCGGCTTCCTCATCGTCCCGGCGCTGACCCTGGTCCTCGGGCTCCCGATGGCCGTGACCGTAGGGACCTCCCTGGTGATCATCGTCATCAACTCCGCCGCCGGCTTCGCCGCCCACCTGGGCGACCTGCAAATCGACTGGGCCGTCACGGCAGCCTTCGCCATCACGGCAATGATCGCCTCGCTCGCAGCCGGCCGGATCGGCACCAGCATCCCGGACAAAGCACTCAAACGCGGCTTCGGCATCCTCGTGCTGGTTATCGCCGCCTACGTCGCGGTGCAGGCCCTCATCTCCTAGCAGAGCCTGCAAGGGAACAGGGAAGCGCCGGAGGATATATCCTCCGGCGCTTCCCTGTTCTTCGTCGCCCGGGCCCGGGTGCCGGACGGGTAGGCCTACCGTCCGAACAGCTTCGCGAAGAAGCCCTTGCCGGTCGACTTCTCCTGCTCGTGCCCGCGGCAACGCTGGGAGGCCGGAACCCCGCGCATCACCTGATCAACGTGCTGGCCGCAGCCCGCCCACGTCGTCTTCTGGCACTTCTTGCATGTCACGGCACGGCACATCTGGTAGCTCCCTTTAGTGGCTGTATGGTCCCATCAGGATACCCCGTGGGGTATTTTAGGAGGGAAAACCATCCCCCTGAAGCTGGAGGGGCAGTCCGGCGTGCCGGGGTGGGGGAGTCTTCGAAAGAGTAGCGTGTCGTGCCAAGGGGGAAGTCGTGGAAGAAATACTGATTGCAGGCGGGAAAGGCCGGCTCGGTGTCAGCGGGCCAGGGTTTCTTGACCTGTTCTGGATGCCCGGTTCACAGGTCGACTTTGACGACGCCATGAAATCCATCGAGAAGATGCAGGCCCTGAGCGCCGGCCGGGCGTTGCCTCTCCTGGTCGAAATCTCTGATGTGACCATGAGTGCCGCGGCGAGGGGCGCCTTTGAACGTGCCAAGGCCGTGTCTGCTGTGGCTATGGTGGGATCCACCGTCGTCGACACGGTTGTGGCCGCCGCCCTGGGACGGCACGGCTTCTGTCCTCACGCGTACTTCACCTCGCGCGCGGAGGCAACTGAATGGCTGGACAGTCTCGCCTCGTCACAGGGCAGTGGCCTGCGCCAGGCATAGCGTCTCCGCTCTCTGATGTGTCAGGGGTGCGAGGCGTCATCACGACGTCCGCCTCCGGCAGGAGGGTCCTCTTGATTCCCCTGCGTATCGGGAGGATTGTTGGCCCTGCGGAACGACGCAGTGCCGCGAAGACGCGGTTTCCATAGCGGGAGGCACGATGGCGGCAGGAATGGTTTTTCGGATTGTTGTCGGGGTCGACGGGTCGGACTCTTCTCTGGCAGCTCTTGACTGGGCCCTTGAAGAGGCGCGGCTGCGCTCAGGGGAGGTTTACGTTGTCACCGCCTGGCACTACCCCGTCATTGGTGACGCCGCCGGCAGGGCTGAGGACCATGAAGCATTCGGAGACAATGCCCGAAGTGTGCACGCTGATGCGCTGCGAAGGGCATCCGAAACCGGCGTTGAAGTCACGGGCGCAGTGACAGAGGGCCATCCCGCAGAGGTGCTCCTGAAGGCTGCAACCGGGGCAGATCTGCTGGTGGTCGGATCGCGCGGCCATGGCGGCTTCGCCGGAATGCTCCTGGGATCGGTATCCAGCCATGCCGTGCACCACGCCCATTGCCCGGTGCTGGTCGTCCGCAGCGGCGCGGATACAGACCAAGGCTGAGCGCAGGTGCCCGGGCCTCAGGGGCTCACCTCCGCGCAGGCAACCGAGCTGCTGGAAACCATCGGCCCCAACGCGGTTCCCCTGAAACATACCGGGCTCCCGGAACGCATCCTCAGGAAACTCTGGGCGCCCGTGCCCTGGATGCTGGAAGCCACAATTATTCTGGAGTTTGTCCTCGCCAAATGGCTCGACGCGACCATCATCCTGGCGGTCCTGACCCTGAACACCGTGATGGGAATTATCCAGGAGAGACGGGCCGAGGCGGCAGTGGAGCTGTTACGCACCCGGCTGGAAGTCAATGCCCGAGTGCTGCGTGACGGGACGTGGACGCTGATCCCTGCCTCCCGGGTGGTTCCCGGCGACGTCATCCACATCCGGGTCGGCGACTTCGTCCCCGCCGACCTCCTCCTGAACGCCGGGACGGTAATGGCGGATCAATCCGCTCTCACCGGGGAATCGCTGCCTGTTTCCCGGGGACCGGAGACAACCCTTTACTCCGGCGCCACAGTCGTCCGCGGGGAAGCCACCGGCACCGTGAGCGCCACCGGTGTCGCCACGTACTTCGGCAAGACCGCCGAACTGGTGGGCAGCTCCGCGCCAACAGCCCATCTCGAACACGTCGTGTTGCGGATCGTCAGGGTGTTCATTGCCGTGGACCTGGGGCTCGCGGTGGTCGGCACCACTCACCTGGCCGCAGTAGGGGCCCCGATCGCGGACGTCATCTCCTACGCCGTGATCCTGCTGCTGGCCTCGGTGCCGGTGGCCATGCCGGCGGCCTTCGCGCTGGCCGGCGCACTGGGGGCAAAGCATCTGGCCACGATGGGGATCCTGACCACCCGGCTGACGGCCCTGCAGGACGCTGCATCCATGAGCGTGCTCTGCATCGACAAGACAGGCACCCTGACCGAAAACCGGCTCGCGGTGAATGCCGTCTACCCGATCGGGGCCACGAACCGGGAAGAGGTCCTGCGGTGGGCCTCGGCGGCCTCCGATGCCTCCACGCAGGACCCCATCGATCTGGCGATTCTCGCCGCTGACGGGGCGGCACCCCAGGACCGGTCCAGCTTCACACCGTTTGATCCCTCGACCAAGCGGTCCCAGGCCACCGTGGTCAGCGGCGGCAGGAACATTGGTGTCGCCAAGGGGGCCCCGCATGTCATTGCGGCCATGGCAGGGGAACAGCCCCCGCAGGAGCTGGGCTTACTCGCCTCCGGCGGCGCTCGGGTGCTCGCCGTCGCCATCGACGACGGGAACGGAGCGTAGCGTCAGCTAGGACTGGTTGCCCTGGCCGACCGGATCCGGCCCGAAGCCGCTGGACTCCTGACGAGGCCCACGGGTCTGGGCATCCGCGTCATCATGGTCACCGGCGACAGCGCCGCGACCGCCGCAGCAGTTGCTGCCCAAGTAGGTCTGGAGGGAAGCGTGGTGCGGGTCGACGGACTCGCGGCCCTGGCCAGTGACAGCGGTTCGGCCTCCATTGTTGCGGAGGTCCTTCCCCAGGACAAGCACCGGATTGTGCAGATACTTCAGCAGTCGGGACACATCGTGGGAATGACCGGAGATGGCGTCAATGATGCCCCGGCGCTGCGCCAGGCCGAAGTCGGCATTGCCATGGAAGGGGCCACCGATGTGGCCAAGTCCGCAGCCGGGGTCGTCCTCGTCCGCGGCGGCCTGACCGACATTGTCGGCCTCATCGAGGAAAGCAGGAGCATCCACCAGCGCTCCCTGACCTATGCCCTCAACGTCAGCGTCAAGAAACTCGAAGTGCCGCTGCTGCTGACGGTCGGGGTGCTTGCCTTCGGGCAGCTGGTCTTCACACCCCTGCTGATGGCGTTACTGCTGCTGGCGAACGACATGGTGAGCATGATGATCACCACCGACAACGCGGCATATTCGCAGAAACCCAACACCTGGAAAGTGCGCAGGACCATCGCCGGGGCCCTCGTCGTCGCCACGCCGATGCTCGGATCTTCCCTGGCCCTGCTCTGGGCTTCCGGGCAGCTCTGGCCCGGAGGGGGCCTGGACCAGCTCCGCACGGTTATTTTCCGGACGCTGGTCTTCAGCAGCCAGATTACGACCTACGTCGTCCGCACCGCTTTACCACCGTGGAAGCGCCGGCCCTCCCGATTGCTGGTGGCTGCTTCCGTCCTGGACGCCGCGGCCGCGTCGGCGCTGGCACTGTGGGGGCTGATGATGGCACCGGTTCCCGCTGCCTTATTGCTGCTGATCCTCGCCGCGACCGCCGCGGGCGGATTCATCGCTGACCTGATGAAGGTACCCGCCTTCCGAAAGCTGAAGCTCCACGCCGGTTGAGCATCTGGGGCATTGCCGCGGGCCCAGGGTGCACCGGTTGTCCAGGCAGGGAAGCCTGGACGGGGTGGTAAACGGTGCGCCCCGTCAAGTCCTTGACGGCGATCCTCACCTTGACCTGGCTGTGGTTTCTAGCGTGCGGGTTTGTGGTCCGTGCCGCGCATCCGGACGGCCACGAGGATTCCCGACAGGGCGGTGAGGACACCCACGACGGCGACCGCCGCCGGGATGCCGTAGGCATCCGCGATGATTCCTGACAGCAGGGCGCCGACGGCGAAGCCGCCGTCACGCCAGAGCCGGTAGATCCCGACCGAGCGTGCCCGCCATTCCGGGTGCGCGACGTCGCCGATGGCCGCGAGCAGGGTGGGGTAGACCATGGCGGTGCCGGCGCCGAGCAGGACCGCGGCGGCCAGCCAGAATCCGAAACCGGTCCCGAAGGCGACCATTCCCAGTGCCACTGCCTGGACGAGCATGCCGCCGACAATCAGCCATTTCCGGCCGTATTTGTCCGACAGTGCTCCGGTGACGAGCTGGCCGGCGCCCCAGACGGCGGGGTACACGGCGGCGAGGATGCCGATCCTTTCGATGCTCAGTCCGGCGGCGGCGAACAGGACGGGGAAAAGGCCCCAGGCGAGGCCGTCATTGAGGTTGTTGACCATGCCGGCCTGGCTGACCGAGGAGAGGGATTTGTCCCGGAAGCTGGTCAGGGTGAAGATTTCCCGGTTGCTCAGTTCGGCGTGGGCGCCTGCGTGGGCGGAGGTGTGGTTGGCAGCTTCAAGTTTCGCGTGGCCCCGGGTTTCCTTCACGGAGAGGACCGAGAGGCCGAGTCCGAGTGCGATGTAGGCGGCGCCGAGCAGGAACGGTCCCGGGCGGAGCCCATAGTTCGCCGCGATGTAGCCGGTTGCGAGGGCGGTGCCGGCGACGCCGAGGTAGCCGGCGGCCTCGTTCAGGCCCATGGCCAGGCCCCGCCTGGAGGGGCCGACGAGGTCCATTTTCATCATCACGGTGGTGGACCAGGTGAGGCCCTGGCTGATGCCCAGGACGACGTTGGCCGCGACGATCCAGCCCCAGGACGGTCCGAAGATCAGCAGCAGTGGAACGGGAAGTGCGATGAGCCAGCCGGCCACGAGGACGGGCTTGCGGCCGTAGCGGTCCGAGAGCGTTCCGGCGAAATAGTTGGTTCCGGCCTTGGCCACGCCGAAGGCGAGGATGTAGGTCAGGGCGCTGGTGTAGAGGTCGAGGTGGAAGACCTGCCCGGCCAGCAGCGGGAGCACGGTGCGTTCCTGGCCCAGGGTGCCGCCGACGAGCGCATTAACGGCGACGAGGAGCATGAACTGGGCCAGGTTCTGCCGCAGGCCCAGCGAGATGGCCGCCCGCGTGCGTCGGGTTCCCCCGCGGGCTCCGCGGTCCTGCGGTGATGGGGCGCTACCGGGCGTCATTTGTTTACTCCACCTATTTTGGGACATGCGTTGGCGGCGGCCCGGTGTCCCGGACCGCCGCCAACGCATGTCAATCAATCACTTCAGATGGTGCCTGGATCAGTTGCTGGCGAGGGACCCCAGCGGCTGCCGGGCTTCCCAGGCGGCGTAGCTGCCGTCGAGTTCGACGACGTCGTAGCCGGCCCGGCGCAGCGCGCTGGCCGCGACGGAGTTCCGGACCCCGCTCTGGCAGTAGCTGACGATCGTGCCTTCGGTGGGGAGCTCGTTCAGGTTCCACATCACCCGTCCGCCGCTGAGCTGGTGGGAGCCGGGGATGTGTCCGGCTGCGTGCTCGGTGCGGTTGCGGACGTCCAGGACCATCGCGGCGTCGAAGCCGGCGAGCTCCTCGGCGGAGATGAGCTTCGGGGTGCTGGCCGGCAGGCCCGCGATGCTGGTGACGTACCCGGCGATCTTGTCGATGCCGACGCGGACCAGGTGGTCCCACATCTCCTGTGCGGAGGCCTGGTTCGGGGCCAGGAGCA
Organism: Arthrobacter sp. EM1; assembly: GCF_029964055.1. NCBI lineage: Bacteria > Bacillati > Actinomycetota > Actinomycetes > Micrococcales > Micrococcaceae > Arthrobacter > Arthrobacter sp. EM1. The sequence continues at coordinate 1,396,526 of NZ_CP124836.1, forward strand.
CCAGCGGGTTCTTGTCGGTTTCGGGGTTGACCACCCAGGCGCCGAAGCTGGCCGTGGACTTGCCGGCGGGGATGTTGAGGGAGCCGGCGACGGTCCCTTCGTGGACTTCGGTGTTGGAGCGGGTGTCGACGAAGGTCACGGTGTTCTCGGCGAGGCCGGCCACGACGTCGGCGGTGGCAAGTTCCTCAAGGGGTGCGCGTTCGCCCATGACGGCCGGGCCTTCACGGTTTTCGCGCTTCATCCGGCCAAAGTACGCGTGGGCGTCGGGCTGGCCGTCGAGGAGCTCGGCGACGAAGCCTTCCTCGTCGTTGGCCGCCAGGTACGGGCCCCACCAGGCATAGAGCCGCTCGTAGCCGACCGTGGAGGACGGAATCGCGCCCAGGGCCTTACCGCAGGCACTGCCCGCGCCATGGCCCGGGTGGACCTGAACATGGTCCGGAAGTGTCAGGAACTTATCGCGCAGGCTGGCGAAGAGCTGCTTGGCGCCGCCGAAGCGCGTGTCCACCCCGCCGGCAGCCTCGTCCAGCAGGTCAGGCCGGCCCAGGTCCCCGGAGAACACAAAGTCGCCGGAGAGCAGGTAGCCGGGGGCGTCGGCGAACGCGCCGTCGGTGATCAGGAAGGACAGGTGCTCCGGGGTGTGCCCGGGGGTGTGCAGGGCCTTGACCGTGATGTTGCCCAGGTTGATTACATCGTTGTCGTTGAGGCGCTCGGCCTCAAAGCGGTACTGCCAGTCCGCTCCACCCTCGCCGGAGACATAGGCGGTGGCGCCGGTCGCGGCGGCCAGTTCACGGGTCCCGGAAAGGAAGTCGGCGTGGATGTGGGTTTCGGTGACGGCCACGATCTTCATCCCGTTCGCTGCGGCGAGCTTGCGGTAGACCTCGATGTCGCGGCGGGGGTCAACGACGAGTGCTTCGCCCTTGGCCTGGCAGCCGATGAAATAGCTGGCCTGTGCGAGGTCTTCGTCGTAAATGCGCTCAATAAGCATGGGGCTCTCCTTCGTTGGGCGGTGGGGGAGTTTCCGTCAGGGATTCTCCGTTCCTCTAACTACAACGGTAATACCCCAGGGGGTATCTTGCAAATGGTCCGGTCGCGGCGGGATCCCGGAGACCGCTGCTAGCCGTTATACCCTCCGGGGTATAGAATTAGCAAAAGTACCCACCACCTTTGGAGTCCGTCATGGAACTTGATTCGACAAAACTCACCCCGATCATCAACCGGCTCAAGCGTGCCCAGGGACAGCTCGCCGGCGTCACGCGCATGCTGGAGGAAGGCAGGGACTGCAAGGACATCGTCACCCAGCTCGCCGCTGTCTCGAAGGCTTTGGACCGGGCCGGCTTCGCGATCATCGCCAGCGGCCTCGAGCAGTGCCTTGTCCGCGGGGACTCGAGCATGGACACCAAGGACCTGGAAAAACTCTTCCTGTCCCTCGCCTGAGGCACGCCGTCACCACCACGCATGTCCAGCTCACCCCGGCGGCGTCCAGCACGGTAGTTGTACCCGAGAAACGGAGAAGGACCATGGAATTTGTAGCCTTTATGCGCGGCACGTCCGGCAGGACTTTGCGGATAGCAGCCGGTCTGGTGCTGGCTGCGGTAGGAATTTTCGCCGCCGGCGGCCTGTGGGGCATTGTGCTGGCTGTCCTCGGCGCAGTCATGACCGCGGCTGGAGTGTTCAACTTTTGCCTGCTGGCACCGCTGTTCCACGCCGATCTGTGGGGCAGGCCGAAGCGCGCCAGCCACTAGCGCCGCTGGAAGCAGACGCCGGCGCACGAAGGAAGCGGGAGACCGTTTTTGCGCTCCCGGGCGAACGCGTCGAAGCCCGCGGTGAAGGCCCGGGCCATCAGATCGGCAGGGCTCGCGACGTCCGATCTGGTGCCGGAATCGGCGGCGGGCTCGCCGATATACCCTGGGGGGTATATCGTGGTAGGTATCACAAGGTTCGGACCACACGGAGTCGGCGTGGGACCGGCAGCGGAGGCGAAGACGCTCCCACTGCAGGCTACGCAGGTTTCGCGGCCCGGTCACAACCCGATATGTCCGGCGTCGGTGCTGAAGCGACGCTCGATTCCCAGAGAGGCGCCTTACCAATGTCTATGCACCACGAGATCCTGATAATCGGCGGCGGCAACGCGGGGCTGAGTGTTGCCGCCCGACTCCGCAATGCAGGGCGGACCGATATCGGTCTGATCGAACCAAGCGAGCAGCACTATTACCAGCCGCTGTGGACCCTGGTCGGCGGAGGCGTCGCCAGCCAGGAGGAAACGGTCCGTCCGCAGGCATCCGTCATGCCCCAGGGAGTTGCGTGGATCAAGGACGCCGCGACGGATATCGATCCTGAGAGCCGAAGTGTCGCACTTTCCTCCGGCGGATCCGTCACCTATGACTATCTGGTGGTCTGTCCCGGAATCCAGTTGGACTGGGACAAGATCCCCGGCATGGCCGAAGCCATGGAGTCCCCGGCGGCGTCCAGTAATTACCGGTTCGACCTGGCGCCCAAGACCTGGGACATGATCCGGAACCTGAAGTCCGGGACGGCTGTCTTCACCCAGCCCTCCGGACCGATTAAGTGTGCCGGTGCCCCGCAGAAAATCGCCTATCTGGCCGCCGACTACTGGCGTAAGCAGGGGGTGCTGGACGACATCCGGGTGGTCATGGTTCTGCCGACTCCCGGCATGTTCGGAGTCAAGGTCTTCGCCGATGAGCTCGAACGGGTGGTGGAAAAATACGGCATCGAGGTCCGCTTCAACAGCGAAGTGACTGAAGTGGACCCCGCCGCCGGCACAGTGGTGATCACGGACAACGCGGCAGATTCCAAGGAGTCCCTGCACTACGATCTGCTCCATGTCGTGCCGCCGCAGTCGGCCCCGGACTGGCTCAAGCGCACGCCACTGGCGGATCCGGCCAACCCCGCCGGCTACGTGGACGTGGACAAACACACCATGCGGCACAAGCGCTACCCGGAAATTTTTGCCCTGGGCGACGCCGGGTCCACGCCGAATTCGAAGACCGGAGCCGCGATCCGCAAACAGGCCCCGGTGCTGGTGAAGAACCTGCTGGCAGCCATGAACGGATCCCCGACGGCGGCCCAGTACAGCGGGTACGCTTCATGTCCGCTGACCACGGCGCGGGGAAAGATGCTGCTGGCCGAGTTCGACTACACCCTCCAGCCCGCCCCCAGCATCCCCTTCATCGACACCACCAAGGAGCGCAGCGACATGTGGCTGCTCAAGCGCTACGGACTGCCGTTTATGTACTGGAACCTGATCCTCAAGGGCCGCGCCTGAGACTCCCGAAGCATCAGCCCTGAAGACAGCACTCGTGGCCCGGGACAGTTCACCGTCCCGGGCCACGTGACTTGGTACCGGGATCGAGGACACGCGGAGCCGTATGTCCCGGCCGCGCTTGGATCCAATCTCTGAGCCCAAACACCGAGCGATACCGCGCGGACCATGATCGGCCCCCAAAACACGGTCCTGTCGTTCTGGGCTCAGGTAGCGGCCGCGCCGGCCGGATCGCAGAGAGTCGTCTCAGCGGGTGACTTTGTTCCCTGTTGCGTGCCCACATGAGGGGATTAGCTGGCGCTATGCCCCGGGTCTGGAAGCTGGGGAACCATCCGGGACGCTCCTGCTTTCACAGCATCTCCGGGTCGTTACGAAATTCCACAGGGTACTAAGCCCATGAGCTGGTGATCCTGCCGCTTCCCGAAAACCAGATCGCCGGAACCCGGCCCGTCGGTGGGGACGGAAAAATCGACGAGGCCGGTAGCCTGGGCGAGGCCTCGTCCACTTGTCCCGAAGGCGCCGGCCAGGGGATCCTGCCCCGGAGTGCCGGCTGGGTCAGTGTGGACCTTCCGCCGGGACGCTACGAACTGGTTTGCAACTTCCCCGGCCACTACGCCGCAGGCATGTAAGCACAGCTCACCGTCACCTGATACCCCGGAGGATGGCCGGAAGGCTCAGAAGACAAGCACTTCGCCTTGGTTCCGACGCCCCACAGTTCCTTTGGTGGGCCGGCCGCCCACGACGTCGAGCCAGTTCCCGGCCCTGAGACGGAAGACGCCGGCCGGCATGCCGAAACCGGTGGCGGCTTTGGCCCGGATCAGGGTGTCGCCGATGCCCACGCTGCAGTGCAGACGCGTCCGCTCCAGGACGGCGGCCTGCACCGCCGGGCGTAGGCTTCCGGGCTCTCTGTCTCGAAGCCTGGAAAGGCTTCATCCCACCCCAGCACCTGCACGGTGGCGCCGGGCTGTGCGCGCAAGGTAGCCATCACTGTTTCGGACGCCGCGAGGTAAGCCTCATGATCGGCCGGTACGATCACAGCGTCGGGCACTCTACGGGCCGCAATGCGTAAGGGCATTCCGGAACCCACACCGAACGCCCTGGCCTAGTAGGTTGCGGTCGAAACCACGGCCCGGTCCATGGGACCGCCTCGGCCGCCGACAATGATCGGCTTGCCCGCAAGCGGAGGCGGCGAACGGTGTCCCGCGACGGCGAAGCATTTCCTTGCGCCTAACCGCCGCCCGATGTCGGTGCCGTCGCTATCATTCCCGGATTGGAGCATGACTCCGGCGAGTGCGCGGAAACGGGGTTGTGAGAGTCGCGGCCGGTCATGCAGCTCTCGACGATTGCGGCCATGAAAGGGAGGAACGGAGGTGAAATGACTATGAAAAGCCTGGCGACCGACAGCCCTGCGGTGTCTGCCCCAGAGCCCGCACTAAGCGAGGGCATGACCAGGTTGCTGCCGCTCGTGGAGTCCTACGGCTTGTTCAACTTTTTCAAGACAGAGAGCTGCCGCGCCCTGTCAATGCGGGGTGCGGCACTTTGGGAGGCTTGGCGGGGAGAAGTGGGGGTGTGGACAGTGTCCACACTTTGGGTGAGGGACCGGGCCGTACCGGGGTCGGACCGGGCCGGATTGGCAATGTTTTCGGGGGAGTGGCGGATTTTCAGGGGCTGGAACCCGGTTCGAGTCCCACCTCGGGCACAGTGTTTCCGCAGGTCAGGGGCTTTTGAGTGTTTTCTCGTGTGCACATTGTGCACACTCCAGCCTCTGATCTGATGTTCCGGGTGTGCGGGTTCCCGAATAGACATGTTCGGTTGTGTGGGGGAGCGGCGGACTACGGTCGGCCGGTTGCCTCCATGCGGGGTCTCTGCTGGGGGTTCATCCTCGATCATCCTTCCCTTGGGGTTTTCGCGTTTACCACTTCATGGTGGGCAGAGCCGCGTACAACATGATTTGCTGATTGTTCTTTGGATCTGGCCAGGGTTGCGGCTAGTCCGGATTTTCCGCTCAGCTACCTGTTCATGCAGGACTGCGAGGGGAACGGCATGACATGGAATATGATCAGGCGCCCTGGAGACCATGAGCCCCCACTGGCCGATCGCCGACCAGCAGCCTGGCGCCACACGGGCGCAGATCGAGTTCGCCCGCCGCTGGCGGGACATGCCAAAGGTGGTGTTCTCGTCGACGATCAGCACGGTCGACTGGAACACCCGCCTGGTCACCGGCGACGCGATGACCGAGATCACCCAGCTCAGGGCCGACGACGCCGCCTCCATGCACATCGGCGGTGCTACACCCGTCGCGGCGGCCATGCGCGCCGTGCTGATCGACGAGTACGCGATCGTCACCCATCCGGTGCTGATCGGCGGCAGCACGCCGTTCTTCACGGCCCTGGACAACAGGGTGAACCTGAGCTTGGTGGAGACCCAGACGCTTTTCAACGGCGTAGTCCCTGCCGCGTACGAGACTCGGCGCTGAGTGCCCGGCGTCGAATCAGCGCGCGGGCTCGGGCCTCCAAGGATCTTTGGCGCTGTGTGTTCCGAGGCGATCGTGACGTTCCTGCCAGATTTTGTTCTTCACCGCAGACGATCAGCCCGAAATGGGATCCCCACCGCGACAAGATTTTTGCAGGCATCCCGGAGATCTAGCGGAATGATAGCGCGAGACCGAGCATGACGATGGCGAGTCTTGGAAACAGCCAGGTAGTTACCTGAACGCTTGCCCCGTGCCTTGTCCGGTGCTGTCACTCCTTCGACAGTTGAGCGAGTACTCGGACACCTGCGACGAACTCTTCAGGGCTCAGGCGGAAACGGCTGCCACGAGGTAGTTTCTTTCCTCCACGGAGGTCTTCGTACTTGAAATCGATGAGACTCGAAGGAACAAGGCGTGGCCTAGTGCGGTTGACCCAGGGCCATCGCTCCGGGTCCTCGCCCTCCCGGTAAGCAGCCCATTCGACGTAGTCCTCCGGCAGAAGCTCCGGATCTGTTGTCACTTCGACTATGACGTAGCAGTCCTTGGTCCCTGTCGCGCAGATGAAGACGAGATCGCCGGTCTTGATAGAGGGTTCTCCGATCCATTTGTCTCCCCGCTTTGAACCAGGGTTCGCAAATCTCCACTCTTGCCGCCAATGGTCTAAGACCGGAGCGCCGTCCTCAACCTTCACCCAGAGAGATCGCTCCGGTTCCCGAGCATCGGCAAGGAGCCGTTCGATGTCAAGAAGCGCTGAGTCTTCGTCCTGGTTCTTTACCCCCGGAGCGGGCTTCGGTAGCTTCTTGGCTTGCACTGCCAAGTCGTCGAGATCGCTCTTCGATACTGATCGGGAAGGCCAGGCGTTGATCATTTTCCGGGCCTCCTCAAGTTGATCCGTATGCAGCTCGACACCAAGCTCGCGGTTCGCATTCACCGAGCTGCCCAGCCCAGCCCCGGTGAGGTTGGCGGAACCGAGCATCCCTCGGCTCCCCAAGATGAAGCACTTAGCGTGAAGGCGGTCTACGTGGCGAACCTCGACTCCCGCGTCGAGCATGAGCACCATTCCCTGGATGGAGAGGAACGCGCTCGCTACGGCGAGCGGATCCAGCATTGTGTAGAGGGTCCATGAGCGGGATGATCCGATCGCCGCGTCGGCGATGCTCCTGCATACGTCATAGGAGAGGTAAGGGCTCGTGAGGACGACGTCGCCGTCGGGATCCGAAAGGGCTGACTGCAGCCACTCCGAGGCAGTGTCGAGTACACGGGGTTGAGAGGTCATACAACCAGCCTAATTAGGTCGTCCGACATGTCTTGGAACTGGAACAATGGAAGAGCGCCTCATCTGGGAGGATGGGGCGCTCTTCATACATTGCAGTGTTGGTCGTCCGTGACGAACCGGACTTACTTCAACGTGTAGGTGACCTTGCCGATCTTGTCCATGCCGAGGTTCTCCGACGCGACGAGATCCACCGGAGTGGTCACATCATCAAGCTCATAGGCGACAGCGTTTTCAACGGTTCCGCCATTCTTGATTTTCGCGGTTTGACTTTCAAGGAAGCGCGGATCTGGAAGGGAACCAACGTTGAGCTTGTTTTCCCTGTTGGGGTTGTTGTCTTGGTACGCCGTGATATCAAAGATGAAGTCCATCGGGCTTACCTCTTTGTCGCTCAGATTTGTGGTCTGGTACCAGAAGGCGATAACGGGTTTCTTCCCGTACTCGTTGCCTGCAGCCCCGACTGGGATGACCTTGTGGTCCGTGATAGCGATCTTCAATTTCGAAGTGGTGAGAACGCCGTCCTTGAAGGATGACTCACTCTTCGGAGCTGAAGCCGGAGCCGACTGGCTCGGTTTCGGTGTTACCGTGCTTTCCGACTGGTTGCTCGCCGCCGTTGTTCCAGAACATGCGCTGAGCGCTAGAACAACCGATGTGCATGCGAGCACGACAAAGGACTTCTTCATTTAATACTTCTTCCCCCAAGCTTGCATCGCAAGCAGCTAGTGACAACCCTGAATTCTATCCGAAAGTCAGCACTTGAGCGTGATTCCTAAGGATCGGCGCGGTCGTGGCGAGTGCATGAATCGGCCGAAAGGGACGGTGTGGATGGACAACGACCCGCTCGCCGTGGGTCTAGCCCTGCAGCACCTGCCCGGAATTTCCCGGATACGTCTCAAAGTCGAAGAGCAGCTTAGTCTCTGGGTCCGTGTCGTCCGTGAACGAAAGTCGCCTGGGCCCACATCGGGGGCGGCTCTGGGCATCACTCGTCAGTCGGCGTGGGAGAGACTCAAGGAACATCTGTGATCGCAGGGGCGTCGGCGGCCGACCGCGCCAGGTCTGACCACGACGACGACGGTCCGGTGGTTGCCCGGGTGAGGCCGTGGGCGACTCGGCAGGAGTCGGTGCCGGCTCGTCCACGTTTTTTCACAAGCTCGAGGCGCTGAAATTGTTGGCTGGGTCCTGGGCCCTCACAAGTCGGTCATGTCCTCCGCCGCCGGACAAGCGATGAAACTGCGAGAAAGATCACCGGCGAATGGAAAGAGGAGAGGAGATGCATGTGGGTCCGAAATTTGTGTTCGAGTATCACGTCCGGACGAAATCGGCACCAGGATCTCCTGGCGAGCTGGGCGCCGGTCAGAGGCCCAATATCTCAGCCATTTCTGGCGTCTCCGGATGGTCGCCGCAGGGCAAAAGAGAGGGTGTGCACAATGTGCACACCCTGGGCTTCGGACCTGGTCGTACCGGTGCCGGACTGGGCCGGATTCCGTATGTTTGGGCGGGAGCCCAGTGTTTGCAACTGCTGGAACCCGGTTCGAGTCCCACCTCGGGCACAGTGTTTCCTCAGGTCAGAGGCTTTTTTGGTGTTTTTTCGTGTGGACAGTGTCCACACTCTTGCCTCTGATCTGATGTTCCGGGTGTGTGGGTTCCCGGAAACGTCCTATTCGGTTGTGGGGGGGACCGGCTGACTACGGCGGACCGGGTACCGCCCTGCGGGGTCTCTTCGGGGTGTTCATCCTCGTTCGTCCTTCCGTTGGGTTTTCGCGTTCACTACTTCATGGTGGCCAGGGCCGCGTACGACATGATTTGCTGATTATTCTTTAGATCGACCTTGGGTTTGCGGCCGGTCCGGGTCTTCCGCTCTGACACCAGTTCATGCAGGACTGCGGGGGGAACAGCATGACAAGGCAACCGATCAGGAGCTGATCATGAGCTCGCTGAGCCTGGCCAGGCAGCAGGCGGGCCAGCCTCGGGGCGAGTTGCAGGAACCGGTGGACCCTGCTGCCATGGTCCTCCCACCAGTTCACCCGCCACCGGAGCCATCATTGTCCCCGTCATCGCCGCATCCGGCTTCTGGGTATCCGGCGTCGCTGTCCTCGCCGTTTTGGGGGTGGGAGCCGGCCCCCGAATCCAAAGCCAGCACCCCCGATGATCTCTGCCTCCTCCGTCGTTAACGCATGCTGGGCAGGCAGCGCGGCGACGACCCAGACCGGATCTTGATCGATCACCTGTGCGATCGGGGCGGTCGTTCGTGGATACTCGGGCATATCAGATCAGGAGTCCCGCCGTGGTGTTGAACCTACCGTTTAGCCCAAGAAACCGCCCCAGACGGCGAGGTGGGTTTTGCCGGTGCCGTGAGGTCCGAGAAGGACCACGTTTTTGGCCTCGAAGAGGAACACCCGGTGCCCAGGTAGGCGATAAGCTTCCGGTCCGCGGAGGGCTGGTGGTCGAAGTTGAACTCCTCGAGGTCCTTGTGCGCGGGGAACCTCGCGGCCTTGATCCGAGTCGCCGCTCCGGAGGCTTCGCATTCGGAGGCTTCGCATTCGGAGACTTCACGGGAGAGGACAGCTGCCAGGTACTCCTCATGGGACCAGCCGGCGTCCCGGGCCGGGTCTCCGAGACGACGCAACCCATCGCTCATTCGGGGTGGGCGCAGGGCCCCGGGCGTAGTACTTGATCTATGAGCGGAAGTCCCGTATTCCGCCCGGATCGCGGCGACCTTCGCCCTGAACAGCGACGCGGAACCAGACCAACCCACCCGCTCCGCGAGCGTCGCAGCCGGCATCGTCGGCGTCTTCACTAACAGCTCCCGCACCCTGGAGGCAAACGCATCAAAACTCGACACTCCTGCCGCCCGCCGGTACTTCGGCGCCCGGGCCGACTCCAGCGCCCGCTCCACCGTTCCGCGGGACCCCCCACGCTCCTGCCGATCTCACGCTTCGAGTGCTTACCCGCTGAAGACAGATGGCGTATCTCCGCCCAATCATCCAAATTGATCACCTTCCATAATGGTCGGTGGCCTTGTTTTCAGTTGGCATTTCTGGCCCTATTTTCGGTTGGCGTTAACATCCTCGGCATAATCCGAGGGAAGTATCAGGCCGGTAAGTTCGGCGCCGTCCCGGGTCCGGGCCCAGATACCCATTTCCAAAGCGTCCAGTGCCAGATCGGTGTAGAGGCTGATGGCCACCTGCCAGCCGACGACTCTGTGGGAGAAGACGTCGATGACGAACGCCGCGTAGACCCGGCCGGCGAACGTGCGGACATACGTGATGTCTGCGACCCACAGCCGGTTCGGCGCTGTCGCTTGGAACCGGCGTTCGACCAGGTCCGCGGGCCTGCCGGTCTCCGGTGCCGGCTTCGTGGTGCGCGGGCCCCTTGGACCGCGAGATCCCGCGCAGGCCCTTCTGGCGCATCAGCCGCTCGGCGGTGCAGCGCGCCGCTGGGATGTCCTGCCGGTGCAGCTCCTTGTGGATCTTCCGGACTCCGTAGACATCGTAGTTCTGAGCGTGGACGCGCTCGATCTTTCCCCTCAGTTCCCGGTCGCTGACTGCTCTGGCGGACTCCGGCCGGGAACGGCGGGCGTAGTACGTGCTCGGGGCGATCTGCAGCGCCTTGCAGATCGGCAGCCGTGAACCTGGGGCTGCTGCTTGAGGGGCAGGATGATCCGGCCGGTGCCCGGAACGCCTACCAGATTGCCATCGACAGCGGCGATGAGGATGTCGCTCCCTTTGCGGAGCTCCTTTTGGGAGAGTATTGCACGGACGGGGATCTGCAGGCTCGACTTGACCACCGCAAGCGTGCAGCAGCCTCGGGCAACCCCGAAGTGCTCATGAGCATCGCCGAGCTATATCTCGCAGGCGGAGCCGTTCCGCTAGCCCGGCAATTGCTCCTGAAAGCTGTCAAAGCAGGCAGTACCATTGCCGCTGACTGCCTGCTGCTGTTCCCTCAAGACGCCGCCGACGCCGTCGATGAACGCGCTTCGCGCCGTCGCGGCCTCCGCTGATGCTGGCAACACGGACAGCATGAACATGCTCGGTCTGCATGCTAGGGAGGGCGGAGATCTCGATCACGCCCGGGTATGGTGGACCAGATCTGCCGCGCAAAACGATATGATCGCTCCACTGCTGCTTTCGCCCGGGTCCCGGGCAGAAGGGACGCGTGGAGAGGCAGATGCTCCGGTAACGCCCGCAACCACAGACTTCGATTGATCCGTGGGCTAGCGGGTCCCCATCGAGGTCCGAGGTTCTGATCTTTGAAGTAGAGGTGGGCTGCCAGACGACGTCCCGCAAGACCGTTCGATGGATAGTCCGGTGAAGGGGCCTGCACGTAACACTTTGGGGCGGCACCCAGAAGTGTCCCACGTAGCCCGCGACGAACGGTGCGTTGCCAGGCGCGGTTACCCAGGCCGCCGGTGCCCGGAAGCGTACGCGCCGTGCAAGGTGGGAACCACACAACAACCCCGGTGGGCTTTACCCTCAAAAGTTGCACTCGTGGCGCTCATCTCCGTTGGTCACGCAATGATGCTCACGAAGTGGCTGAATTCGAAGAATGCTTCTTCCGGGGCCCCACCCATCAGGACATATACGATATCCGAAATAGCTCGATCATCTAGGTCGCGGTTGCGCCGTTACTTATAGGCTCGGGCCGTTCTTACCTCGTTCAGTCCCTACTGGCCATTGACACCTGCTGCTGTTGCCATCGTGCGGGACTCTCTGGCGTTCACGGCACCGTTGCCCGTGGTGACGGCTGCGCTGGGGTGGGTGCCTTCGCTGCGGGCTGCTGCGAGGCGGCCGCGGATCTGGTTTCCCTTTTCCTTTAAGAACGTTCATTCCCGGTTTAGACCGCCGTCGGTGCCTCGATCATCTTCGGTGGATCAAGGCTAAGCTCCCGCGCGGATCCAGCCCTGGAAATCGAAGGGCGGACCGTCCATGGTTTGCTGGTTGACGTAGAGGAAGCCGTCCGTCCCAATGCCCAGCATCGCCAACACGTTGTTGGCCTGAAGCACGACTGCGGGTACACCCATCAGGGAGCAGGGCAGCTCGGTCCAGAGTCCGGCAAAGGTGCCGTCATCTTCCTGCAGGTCGAAGTACTCCGTGCTCGGATCTGCGCGGGTGGCCAGAACCAGGCGGCCGTCCGGTGCCGGCCTCGTCAGCACCGTGGTCTGCCCCTGCCCCGCCGGACCGCCCAGGTCCGACACGATGGGATCCCAGCCGCCATTCACGGCGGCCTGGAGCGACGCCAGCACGTGGCCGTCCTGTGGATTTCTGTAGAACACCCGCAACAGGGAGTCACGCCCCTTTGCTGCCTGCGGGGCCCCCGCGGCGGCCCTCGAGGGAAACGCCGGGTCATGCTCCAGCGGCCCGTTCGCGACGGGCTGGAACCAGTGCTCCACGCCGTCGCCGTTGCTGGCAAATAACTCGATGCGGCCGTCGGCTGTCACAACGGCCGCGGCGGGCTCGTTGATCAGGTCCGTTCCGCCGTCGACGTCCTGCCAGTCGGAAAAGTTGAGGTTGGGCCCATTTTGGGCAATGGTGCTCATTCCGCCACTGGGATTGCGCGCGAAAACCTGCATCCTGCCGTCCCGGTTGCTGGCGACGGTGGGGGTGCCTGTGGCCGCCGATCCGGTGCCGTCGGGGCTGCCCAAGTTGACCCAGTCGGAGAATGCGAGGTCGGGTCCGGTCTGGAACGCCGTGGTGATGTCTCCGGTGTCGATCCGGAATGCAAACACCTCAAGCCGGCCGTCGGCATTGTGCCCCACTGCCAGGTGCGGAGCGACGGGACCACCCCCAAGTTCTTTGGGCCCTTCCCACAGACAACTGATCGGGTCCTGGTGCCACGCCATGACCTGACTGTCCAGGACGGCGAACGCGCGAGGCGTGCCCAGCCCGTCGCGGGCCGCCCACACGCTTCCGGAGGGCCACCGGTAGTACCTCGACGAGGTCCAGCCGAGGTCATGGGCTTGCGGGTCCGATGCCGCGTATGTTGCGAAGATGGAGGCCTTCTCTGCGGATCGCTGCCCGGTCAGGTTGGGCTGCGAACCGGCGATACTGTAGCAGCGGTAGTTGACCAGCGCCGCGTGCTGGCAACTGTCCGGGCCGTGGTAGTCGGCCACCGCCTCGGCCACGAACTGTGCCGTTGCTATGTGGTCCCGGTGATCGTCGGCGGCCCGCGGGTCCGGGCACGGATCCTGCGCCCGGATGATGGTGGGCTGGAAAATCTCCATGAGGGACGTCAGAGTACTGATGAGTTCCGCCCGAGTATACGTCAGGCTGTTGGCGACCGGTCCCCCCGTGGGCACGATCGTTGGTTGTGAAGCGGACTCCCCGCGGAACAACTTCCCCAAGGCGTCCAGATGATTGGCGTCTCCTCCGTCGGGAAGGCACAGGAAGACCAGCTGGACCAGGCCGGGCGCATCGGTGAGCGTGTCGATCTCAATCGGACGGCCATCGACGTCCATGCTGGACCGGTCCCAGTGGTCCGGGACTCCGGCCATGAGCGCATAGGCGGCTCGTTCACCGTTCTGGCGGTCTGCCGCGTATTCCTCCCTCGTGCGGTTCGCCAGCCCATCGAACTCGCCAGCGGTAAGGAACGCGGTGCAGTGCGGCAGCCCGGAGGCGATCCAGTCGCTGATATCAGGGTTCTGGAACAGCAGGTCGTCGTCCTCATGGGCAACGAAGCTCAGAGAACTCGCCAGGACTGTGGGCACAGGGCCGCGTAGCGCCCGAAGTCCTGCAGCGGTAGCGGTCCGGACAGGGCGTATGTGCCTGCGTGCTGCGCGGAACGCAAGCAGGTTGTACTGGGCGGCGACATCCCTGGCGGCATCGCGAGACCGCCTCACGTCACGCAGGGGCTCCCGGGCGTCCGCCGCGTCCAGGACACGCGAGCCATCCTCGCGTCCGGAAACTGCCTCGACCCCGATGCGCGACATCATGCACTTACCGAGGGGCGCTGCGGTGCGAAGACTTGTCCGGGTTGACCGGTGAATCGATTCCGTGCCATTACCAAACCTCCAGGTCCTTTGCCGACTGTCAGCGATGGTCGAAAATTGAGCCATGTCGCGGGCGGAAAAGTGAGCCACGTTGATGTTGGTTATTCTGCCTGATTTTCCGGTCTTGTCGAGGGCAGGGAGTCTTTCTGTGCATGTTTGAGTCGGTAGCTGGAGCCTTTGAGGGTGATGACTACGGCGTGGTGGACGATGCGATCGATCATTGCGGAGGTGACGACCTGGTCTCCGAACACGTCTCCCCAGCGGGCGAAGGGCAGGTTCGAGGTCAGGATCAGGGACGCTTGTTCGTAGCGTGATGAGACGAGCTGGAAGAACAGGTTCGCGGCGTCCTGCTCGAACGGGATGTAGCCGACTTCGTCGATCTATGCGGATGTCCGCATAGATCGGTCTATGCCGAGCCCGCGACTATGCCGAGGTGTCCGCCAGGTCGGGCTGGTGTGCGGGGTCCGGGCCGGTCGCGGGTCGGCATAGTTACAGGCTCTCGAGGAACGCGAGGATCTTGTCGGGTGGGTGGTATCGGCCAGGGCTGGCGGATGCCGGGGTGGTGAGGGCGAGGGCTTTCTCCTTGATGGTGATGTCGGCGTGGACGTAGGCGTCGGTGGAACGGACTCCGGCGTGGCCGAGCCAGAGGGCGATCACCGAGGTGTCGACCCCGGCTTGGAGCAAGGTCATCGCGCAGCTGTGACGAAACACGTGAGGGTGGATTTTCTTGCCCGATAGCGACGGACATGTTCGGGCAGCGGTCGCTGCGTGGGTGCTGACCCGCAGCGCGACGGCGTCGCGGCTGAGCCGCCGCCCGGTGCGGGTCGGGAACACTGGCTCGTGGGGTTTTCCGGCTCGTTCGGCCAGCCAGGAACGCAGCAGTCCTTCGACGGGAGTGGTGATTGGAACGGCGCGTTGTTTGCGTCCTTTGCCTTCGCATCGGACGTTCGCGCCGGCGCCCAGCGTGACATCGGTGCAGTTCAGGCCTGTGAGTTCGGAGACCCGCAGTCCGGTCTGGATGGCGAGGAGCATCAGGGCCCTGTCGCGCCGTCCTTCCCATCTGGACTGGTCCGGGGCCGCGACGAGGGCGTCGATCTCGGGTGCGGGCAGGAATGTCACTGTGCGCTTGTCGAACCGCTTCGGCGGGATGGCGAGGACACGCTGGATCAGCAGCGCATGCTCGGGATGACGCAACGCGGCGTAGGAGAAAAGTGAGCGGATGGCTGTCAGGCGGACGTTGCGGGTTCTGACGCTGTTGTGCCGTTCATTCTCCAAGTGGGTAAGGAATCCTGAGATTGTGGTCGCGTTCAGGTCGTCCCAGTCCAGTTGTGATGGCGACTTGCCGGTCCGTGCGTGGATGAACTCCAGGAGCAGCTTCAGGGCGTCGCGGTAGGCGGCGATGGTCCGCGGGCTGGCTTGGCGCTGTTGGGTGAGCCGGTCGGTGAAGAACATCTGCAGTGTGGGTGCGATCAGCGTCATGATCGCACCGCCGTCCAGCCGGTATTCTGGCGTGCCGCGGCCAGGGCGAGCAGTTCCGGCGCAGCCGAAAGATACCAGTAGGTGGATGCCGGTTCGCGGTGGCCGAGGTAGGTCGATAGCCATGGGAGTTTCGCCTGCACGTCCTCGCCGGTGCGATACCAGCCGAGCAGGGTTCGGACCGCGAACGTGTGCCGGAGATCGTGAAGCCGCGGAGCCGAGGGTGCCCCGGTCCCGATACCGGCGGCATCGACCAGATGCCGGAATGTCGGGCATACGGCCGCGTAGCAGAGGCGTTTGTGCGTCTGGGACACGAAGAAGCTTGGCTCCTTCGGTCGGGGTTCGAGCTCGTCGCGGAGTTGGGCGTAGGCGCTCAGTGCTTCCATGGCAGTGCTGTGGAGTGGAACCAGCCGGGATTTGCCGAATTTGGATTCGCGGATCAGCAGCACGCTCCCGGTCCAGTCGATGTCGCTGCGGTCAAGCTTGATTGCCTCGCCGATCCGCAGACCACCCGCTGCCAGCAGGCCAACCAGGGTCTCGTAGGTCGCGGCCCGCAGCGGCGATCGGATCAAGACGCGGGCCTGGTTCATCAGTGCCTCGATGTCGGCTGTGGAGTAGATGAACGGTCGGCGCCATCTTTGCCGGTGCGGCATCAGACCCAGCGGCGGGATCTCCGTGCCGGGGTAAATGCCGGTCAGGTAGCGGGCGAACCCGCGGGCTGCCGTCATCCGTCGCGGCCCCACGGTCGTCGGCTGGCCTGTCGGGGATTGCTGCGCCCAGTCCAGTGCCGCTTCTATGGTCACCGTGGACGCTCCGCGGGTGTCCAGAAAAGCCACGAAGCCTGGCAGCAACCAACGGGCCTCGGCCATTTCGTGTCCGAGCGAACGACGCAGTTGCAGGTAACCCGCGAGATCCTGCTCCAACGCACTCACCGCAGAAGCCCCGGCCACGGCTGGGCCACCTGGCGCAGCGCGACCAAATCAACCTTGGCATAGAGGGCGGTCGTGGCCAGATCCTGATGGCGCAGGACCTGGCTGATCGCCATCAGGCCGGCGCCCTGGCGGAGGAGTTCACCGGCCAGGGCGTGCCTCAGCCCGTGCGGTCCGACGTCGGGCAGGCCTGCACGTTTGCAGGCCCGCTCGACAACATCGCCAACCAGATCAGCGCGGATCGGCCCGCGGGGTGCCCGGCAGGTCAGGAATACATGGACGGCATCCGCAGGATTCCGACCAGAGCAGAGGTAGGCTACCAGCGCTTCGCCGACCTCGGCCGGCAACGGCAACCGGTCTTGCCTGCGCGCTTTGCCCCGGACCATGAGTTCCCCGGACCGCCAGTCCACGTCCCGCAATTCCATGCGTGCGACCTCGACGGACCGTAACCCCAACCGCGACACCAGCATCACGATCGCGAAGTCCCTGACCCCAACCAGCGTGCTGCGGTCAACGCTGTCGAGCAAAAGCTGCACGTCCGCCGCGGACAACCCGGCAGGGGGCAGAGCCGCGAAGCGCCATCCACCCACCGCAGGAACCGACGCACCCAGACTCAACCCGGTCATGTCATGCAGATAGAGGAAGCGCAGGATCGAACGCAGCTCGGCCACCCGTCCCTTCGCCGACCCCGCAGACACCCGGGCGAATTCCCGCAGCAGGAACGCATTGATGTCCGCCCCGGTCAGAGCCTCCGGAGCGAACACGCCACCGACAGAAGACTCCTGAAGGAAGCGCCGGGCAGTGTTCTCATAACGAAGCACAGTGGTCAGCGCCAGCCCCCGCTCCTGGATCATCCACGACCGGTACGAGCCCAGAAGCGCACCCAACGGTGTCACCAAAGGCGCTCTTACGGGGACGGCGCCCGACTCCCGCAGGTAGCTCATCAGCGGAACCAGAGCACGGGGACCTGGGCTCCCGCTCCGGCCAGCGTTTCGCCGGGCAGATTGGAACTCGGCCGCGCGTTCCTCGTTCAGATCCTCAGTGTTGAGCCCCTCGGCAGAAAGCCAGAGCCCGACCTGGCCTAAATCCTTCAACATGTTCCGGACCGTGCCCGGCGTGTAACCCCGCCGCGTCAACCACTCCCGGTAACCCTCGACGTGCGGCCACAGCTGGCCAGCTTTCCTTCTCGTTCCCGACACTGCACTTCGCCTCCTTCACGGAAGCACGGTTGCTCCCATGAACAGGCTCCACCCCCGGGGACTATGCCGATACGAGAACGTCCATCACGGCCTGAAACGCCCCACCATCAACGGCTTTACCGGCCACCACCGAATGCCTCGGCATAGTCACGGGCTCGGCATAGATCGACGATGATCAGTCCGTAGCGGCGCAGCCGGACCAGTTCCTGTGGGAGGGCAGGATGGCGTGACCGTCACGGTGTGACCACGGCTTGGCATCAGAGTTCCCGTGCGCCTTCGACGGCGAGGCCGACGCCGAAAGCTGTCAGCACTCCTCCGCTGCCGCGGAAGAGCAGGTTCTTGACCCGGGGGCCTTTGACGAGTGGTCGCGAGGCGCTGAACACGAGTGCGTAGGCGATGCTCGACGCGAATCCGACCACGGCGAATGTGAGCCCGTAGACGGCTACACCCAAGGGGGTGGGGTGAATCGGGAGGAACGGTGGGATGACCGTCGTGAAGATGAGGAGCGTTTTCGGATTTGACAGCTCGGACAGCGCTCCTTCGGCATATCCCCGCCGTGCCGGGCCCCGCGCGTCGAGCGTCGCCGTCTCGTCATCGGCCACGCCGTGTCCGCGGCTGAGGAGGAGTCGGAGCCCGAGGTAGATCAGGTACGCCGCCGCGAGGAACCGAAGCGCCTCGAAGGCCGGACGGTAGGCGACCAGCAACGCGGTCAGGCCGGCGATCGAGGCCGTCACCCATACGAGGTCGCTCGAAAACACTCCGGCCGCCGTGATGAGTGCTCCTCGTCTGCCGCGGATGACGGCGTTCTTCATGATGAGCACGATCGCCGGCCCGGGATCACGGTCAGGACGACGGCGATGGCTAGGAACGAGAAGTACGCGACGGGTATCCCCGGATTCTACTCGGCAACCCGTTGTGCGGGTCTGCCCGATCGACGATCGCTTGGCGGGCACTCGACGGCCGCTGACGAGGCGGTGATTCTGGCTGCGGTGTTCGTCAAATCGCAGAACGGCCCTTGGTCCGATGGCTCGTTCTTTACTGGCTCCACGATGGTCGGGTCTGCCTTTTCTGGTGCCTCAGCTGCCGTGGATCCCACCGGAGGGCACCTATCTGGCCTGGCTCAATTGCGGGCAGCTCGCCATTCCACTCATCACCGCGGCGAGCACGACGTTCGGGGTCGCCACCGACGTCGACGGGCCTGCGAAACTGTTCCACGACAAGGCGCGGGTCGCGCTCAACTCCGGGCACATTTTCGGTTCCGGAGGAGACGGGTATGTGCGTCTCAACTTCGCGACCTCAAGCGCCATCCTCACTCTCGCCCTGACCCGGATGGGAGAGGCAGCCACCGCGCAAGACTGACGACGGTCAAGTGCCGTGGACGCCTCGTACGGATCAGCGTGTGCGCTACTTCCAAGCCTCGGGCTCAAGAAGTCCGACGCGCCCAGCCAACGGCGACCCGTCGAGTCTTAGTCGGCTTCCCTAGATGCCGCGACGACCTCGATTTCGACTCGGGCTCCAAGTGGGAGCCCGGCGACTGCGACGGTGGTTCGGGCCGGGTACGGCTCAGAAAAGACCCTCGCGTAGACACTGTTCATCGAGGCAAAATCGGCCATGTCAATCAGGTAGACATTGACCTTCACTACGTCCGCAAAGCTGCGATTCGCGGCCGCGAGCACCGACGCTAGGTTGGCGAACACACGCTCGGTCTGGGCGTCGATTCCTCCATGGATGAGTGCCTCCGTCGCCGGATCAATGGGGGTCTGGCCAGAGACATAGAGCAAATCCCCCGGTCCGGACGCGGCGTGAGA
Source organism: Arthrobacter sp. EM1 (assembly GCF_029964055.1). NCBI lineage: Bacteria > Bacillati > Actinomycetota > Actinomycetes > Micrococcales > Micrococcaceae > Arthrobacter > Arthrobacter sp. EM1. The sequence continues at coordinate 1,415,946 of NZ_CP124836.1, forward strand.
ATATGGCCCCACCGGCTTCGGTGCAGCAGGATCGGTGACAGTTGATCGGGGCATGGCACCAGAATATAGGGACTGCTGAAGGTTTAGTTGACAGCTTGACCTGCCGCAGGGATTGGTTACCCCGTGAAGAATGAGTCTCAGGCTGTTTGGGATGGGTGCTGGCAGTGTAGCTCGTGCTCGATCGGAGTCCGATAGTCCAGTCCGGAATGGCGGCGCTGGCGGTTGTAGAAAATCTCGAAAGGAGCGCGAAGATCGCGTTGGCCAGATCGGTGCGGGTCTTCAAGCGTTTCCTGTTCAAGAGCTCGATCTGCATGCTGGACCAAAAGGATTCCATCATCGCGTTGTCATAGCCGTCCCCGATCGTCCCGAACGAGGGCATCAGGCCGGCCGAGCGGATCTTGTTGGTGAAGGCCCAGGAGGTGAACTGGACGCCGTGGTCGGCATGGACGATCCCGCCCGGGACGGGCCGGCGGTTTCTCATGGCCATGTCCAGGGCGTTAACGACCAGGGCGGAGTCCTGGTTGCTGTCGATCGACCAGCCCACGATCCGGCAGCTGTTGGTGTCCATCACGGCGCAGCAGTAGACCTTGCCCTCCCTGGTGGGATGCTCGGTGATGTCCGTGACCCAGAGCTCGTTCGGCGACAGACGCAAAGAATTTGCGGTGCACGAGGGCAAAAGCTGGTGGCGATGCCTCGCAGGCGTTTGACCTTGGCCGGCCCGGGAAGGCCGGCAATTCCGGCCAGGCTCATCAGCTCCGCGACCAGATGCTCGCTGACGGTGACGTTTATGCCCCGTGTCAGTTCGGCATGGATCCGGCGGGACCCGTAAGTTCCTCGGCTTTCGGCATGGACCGCCCGGGTGAGCCCGGTCAGCCATTGCCGGCGCATCCTGGTCGGTGACATCGGCCTCTTCCGTTACTTGTAGTAGCCCGGGCTGCTTACCCCCAGCAGCCGGCAACAGACCTTCGTGGGGAACCCGGCACCGGTAAGTTCTCCGATCACCGGGTGGATCCTTTTGGGTCCGGCCGGCCCTCAACGAGCAGCTTCGCTGCACGCTTGAGGATCTCCACTTCCGTTTCCAGCTGCCGGATCCGCTTCCTGGCTTTGGCGAGCTCGGCGCTCTACGGAGTCGTCAGTCCGGGCCGTTCGCCACGGTCGATCTGGTCCTGACGAACCCAGTTGTGCAGGCCGCCCTCGCTGATGCCCAGCTCGGCAGCCACACGGCAGATTGGTTTACCGGCCCGGACCAGGGCCACTGCCCGTGCACGGAATTCCGGTGGATAGGGCCTTGGCATGTCTGAAAGCCTCTCAGCGAGAGCCCAAAACTCAAACCATTTCGGGTAACCAATCCCTGGGGCAGGTCACCGAGTCAACAAAAGCCGGGGCAGTCCCGTTTTGGCCTTGCTCGCAAAACTGAACCACCGCAGGTTCGACAGGATGGCGCTCAGAGGACGGACTTCGCGCTACTGGGTTAGCCTCATATCCGCCCGGTTTTCGGCGAGTACTACGGCGACCCCTGAACCCCGGGCGGTTGACGCCGGAGATGCTCATAGTGCGAGGGGTGGATGGTCACCGGGTCGGTGCACAGGAACAGGCGCCGCGGTGAAGGGCCAGGCAGCCGGACCCAGAGGATGGATGCATCCGGGGTGATGGCGTCGATGGTTCCGTTGCTGGTGGGGTGTCCTTGTTCGGTGATGGTCACCGTCTGGCCGGTCCGCAGGCCGGACCAGTCTGAAGCGGGAACGTCGGCGGGTAATTCCGCGTTTTCCGTGATTTCTTGCACCCTGCCGAGCCTAGGGGCTGTTGGTGAACGCGGCATGTACGGGAGCGGGCGGCGCGGGGGTGTGCCGGGGCTCAGTGCGTGCGTGTTTCGCCCGCAGGACTGTGTCGAGGTGGTCAGCCGGGAGGGGGCGTGAAATGAGATAGCCCTGGGCGGTGTCGCAGCCTAGCTCTTGCAGGATGGTCAGTTGGGTTTGTCGTTCGACACCCTCGGCAGTGGTGGTGAGGCCCAGGGCTTTGGCCGGGGCGATAACACCGGAGACGAGGATGGCAGAGGTGGGGTCGGAGTCGATGGTGTCGATGAAGGATTTGTCGAGCTTGAGCCCGGTGAGGGGAAGGTCGCGCAGCATGGCCAGGGACGAATACGCCGTCCCGTAGTCATCGAGGGCGACGCCGACGCCGGCGGCGATAAGTTCGCGTAGCTGTGCAGCGGCGGATCGGAGGTCCGCGACAGGGGACACCCTGGCGGAGCTGGCCGGCAAGCTCGGCATCGACGCCGCAGGGCTCAAGGAAACAGTGGCCGAATTCAACCCCGCCGCGGAACGCGGAGAGGACCCGGCGTACGGCCGCGGCTCCACTCTCTACAACCACTTCCGCGGCGACATGGAACACAAACCGAACCCCAACCTTGCCCCGGTCGGCAACGGCCCCTACTATGCCGCCAAGATCCAGATGGGCGATCTGGGCACCTTCGCAGGCATCGGCGTTAACGAACGCTCCGAAGTAACAACCGAAGAGGGAACCGCTATTCCCGGCCTCATCGCCGTCGGCGCCGCCGCCGTCGGCGTCTTCGGGGGCGGCTACCCGGGATATGGCTCCCACATCGGCCCCGCCCTGGTATTCGGCTGCCGGGCCGGAAGGGACATCACCAAGCTCGCAGCCGACCGCGGCGTACCGCGAGTGGCCGGCGTCTGAGCCCCTACCGGTCCTGACAGGACGCCCAGCCGAAGATCCGAAGGAGTAAGGAAACAGGATGCTCATAGCCCGCAAACTTGCCGATGCCGGTGCCGCGCCGGCATTCCCGAGGTCAAGACACCGCTACACAAGCTCGACATGTCGAATTGGCAACGCGTCATCGACGTCGACCTCACGGGTGTTGTCATCTGCAACAAATGGGCTGTCGCACTGCGCCGACCGGAGGAGATCGCGAATGTCGTTCTGTTCCTGTCCAGTGACGCCTCCTCCGCACTGACTGGATCCGTTATCAACGCCGACGGCGGATACACGTCCATCTGAAATCCAATCCACCAAGGCCTTCCTTAGGGGTGAGGCGAACATGCGGAAAATCTGGCCGGCCGCTAACGTCAAGGTCTACGGCGGCGGTGTCACCGAAGACGGGTTTCTCCGCGTCTGCAGGACCCGCATCAGTCAATCCGTCACGGCAGGGCCTCAGGGCGCGCGAAAACTGTGCGACGACTTGATAGATGCCGAGAGGTCCGAGCGGAAGAAGGCCAACACCTCCGCGGCACGAGCCGCGTTGTTGGAGGATGCCGCGACAGCAGCCGCGAAGACCGTGATAATCGCGCAGTCGGCCGGGAGAACGCCGAGGATGCACACGCCGGGTTGCCCGACCAGTTCGCTGAGCTGCTGCAGGCCGAGATCGACCTCTCCCTCGGCGAGCAGGCGCGCCACGGGTACGCCTGGACGGGCCTGCACAAGCCGGTCGCTGACCTCATCGGTCATGCCCCAGCGGTCGATCATTCGCAATAGCTCGGTGCCGCTCGGTCCGGTGGAATATCCGATGCGGGATGCCGCGCGCAGGGCGCCGCGAAGCTCGTCGGCATTCGCAAAGGCCGTGCCTTCGGAACATGTGGCTACATCGGCGCTGCGTGCGGCCACGCCTACGGCGACCTCCGACAGTACGATCGGGGCGATGGATGCCGGATCGACGTGCCCCTCGGCAGCGAGGCGTTGCAGAGCGTCCTCAGCGAGGAACACAAGGTCGAACGGCTCGCCGGCGGCCACCCGCTGGGCGGCGTCCACTCCGCCTACGGATTCAATCTGCAGAAGCGGTAGCCCGGCCCCGGCGGCAGCTTCAGCGAGGTCGGCGAGAACGTGGCGGGTGGCCATCGACGAGATCGCCCTCATGCGGCATCCTCGAAAGTCTCGGCGTCTACTTCGGCAGCAGATGCTGGCGCATATCGCGGGCCAGAGACGGTGGCCGTGCCAATCAGCTCGCCGGCCCGCGTCAGCAGCGCTCCGTCGACAGAGATGTCGGCCGCCGCCATGTTCTTACGCAGGTGCGCGACGCTCGTTGTTCCCGGGATCGGCAGAACGTGATCGCCGCGGGAGAGCAGCCAGACCAGCGCGAGCTGTGCTGGGGTGCAACCGGCCTCCGCAGCCAGCTCGCGCCAAGAGGCCAGCAGCGTCGCATTCGCACCCCAGTGCTCGGGCTGGAAGCGCGGCATGCTGCGGCGGATGTCGTTTGGGGCCAGCTTACCTGGGTCCTTGACCGCATCGGCAAGGAAACCCCTTGCGACCGGCGAAAACGCAACCAGGGTCACGCCGTCCTCGCGAGTGGCGTCGAGCATGCCAAGCTCGGCATTGCGACTCCACAGCGAGTACTCGTTCTGCACGGCCGCGATAGGGGTGATTGACTGCGCCTCGCGCAGTCGCGCGACCGACACCTCGGACAGACCGACTGCGCCGATCTTGCCCGCGGCGACCATCTCGGCCAGCGCGCCGACGCTGTCGCCGATCGGCACGTTCTTGTCCCACCGGTGAAGGTAGTACAGGTCGATGTAATCGACGCCAAGGCGGCTCAACGAAGCATCGACCTGTGCGCGCAGCGTATCGGGGCGTCCATCGATGACTTTCACGCCGTCAACGGACGCCATCCCGCACTTACTCGCAAGGAAGACCTCGTCGCGGCGCCCCGCGATCGCGGCACCTACAAGCTCTTCGTTGCGGCCGCCACCGTACAGTGTTGCCGTGTCGAGCATCCCGATACCTTCATCGAGAGCTGCGCGCAGCAACGCCAGCCCCTCGTCACGCGACGGGGGGACGCCGTACGCGTGGCTCAGCGACATACAGCCCAGACCGGTGGGAGGTAGCCTCACGCCAGCTGCTTCTCAAGCGCGCCGAGCACGCGGTAGCAGTCGATGACCTGGCGGATCGACGAGTTCGGCTCGCGCCCCTCGCGGATCGCGCTGACGAACTCGCGGTCCTGCAGCTCGATGCCGTTCATGCTCACCGCCACCTTCGAGACGTCGATCTGCTCGTCGCGGCCGTTGAAGAGGTCATCGTAGCGCGCGATGTACGTCTCGGTGTCGCCGATGTAGCGGAAGAACGTGCCGAACGGGCCGTTGTTGTTGAACGAGAGGGACAGGGTGCAGATTGCCCCGGTCTCGCTCTTGAGCTGGATCGACATGTCCATCGCGATGCCCAGATCCGGGTTGATGGGGCCCTGGATCGCGTTCGCCTGCACGATCTTGCCCGCCTGGTAGGCGAACAGGTCGACAGTGTGCGCGGCGTGGTGCCACAGTAGGTGGTCGGTCCAGGAGCGCGGCTCGCCCTTGGCATTCGTGTTCGTGCGGCGGAAGAAGTACGTCTGCACGTCCATCTGCTGCACGTTGAACGAGCCCTCGGCGATCCGGTTGTGCACGAGCTGGTGCGAGGGGTTGAACCGCCGCGTGTGGCCCACCATGGCGACGCGGTCGGACGCCTCGGCCGCCGCGAGCGTCGCCTCGGCGTCGGCGAGCGAGTCGGCGAGCGGGATCTCGACCTGCACGTGCTTGCCGGCCTTGAGGACCTCCTGCATCTGCGAGGCGTGCAGACCCGTGGGCGTGGCGAGGATGACGGCATCGACGTCGTCGCGCTCGAGCACGGCGTCGAGCCCGATGACGGCGTTGGCGACGCCGTACTTCGCGGCGACTGCCTGGGTCGGTTCGAGCCGCGTGCCGCTGACGACGGTCACCTCGGCATCGGGGACGTTCATCAGGCCGTCGAGATGTTTCATGCCGAAGGCGCCTGCGGCGCCGACGACGGCCACACGGATCTTGTCAGTCATGGGGGCTCCTTTGTTGCGGATGCGGGATGCGGTCAGTCGGTCGGGTTCGTGAGAACAAGGTGGCCGACGGCGGTGTTCGACGCCGGCACGTGGTAGAACCGGTGGTCAACAGAAGGCGCCTCGCCGCCGAACTGGTCGTCCATCGCGCCGCGCGCGATCAGCCAATCGACGAGCTCGATGCCTTCGGAGCCCGCCTCATCGACGTACTCCATATGATCCCACTCGGTCAGGCCCAGCGGGTCGGCGATGAGGTGGTCGAGGAACGCGTTGTCCCACTCCTCGTTGATGAGGCCGGCACGCGGACCCTGGAGCTGGTGGCTCATGCCGCCGGTGCCCCAGATCTGCACGTTGAGCTCCGGGCCGTCCCACTTGTCGAGGGCGCGGCGAAGGGCCTTGCCGAGCTCGTAGCAGCGGCGGCCGGAAGGCACCGGATACTGCACCACGTTGACGGCCAGCGGGATGACCTTGCATGGCCACTCCTCGACGTCGCCGAAGACGAGCGAGAGCGGCACGGTGAGCCCGTGGTCCACGACCATCTCGTTGACGAGGGTGAGGTCGAAGTCGTCCTGGATGACCGACTGCGCGATGTGCGCGGCGAACTCCGGGTAGCCCTTCACATCGGGCACAGGGCGGGGGCCGTAGCCCTCGTCCGCGACCGGGTACTCTGCCCCGGTGCCGAGCACGAAGGTGGGGATGATCGACGAGTCGAAGGCCGTGGCGTGGTCGTTGTAGACGAGGATGACGACGTCGGGCGTATTCTCCTTGGCCCACCTGCGGGTCCACTCGTACCCGGAGAACACCTTCTTCCAGTACGGCTCCTCGGTTTTGCCGAGGTCCATCGCGGCACCGATCGCCGGGACATGCGAGGTGAACAGCGCCGACGTGTACTTCGCCGGGGCGTTCTCGCGCATGGTCTCGGACTTCTCGCGCCGCGCCGGCGGGACCCAGCCGTCGAGGTCCTTGAGGCGGTTGCCCTCGGGGTGGCGTCCGCCGCCGATCATCATGTCGCGGTAGGCGGCCTCGGACATGCCAGTCATGGAGCCGGCCATCTGCTGGAAACTCAGGCCGTGCGTGGCGCCGATCTTGCTCAGGAAGTAGATGTTGCCGCCCTCGGCCATCATGGCGTTGAGGTCCATATCCAGCACAGCCTGGCGCTGCTTGGGCGAAAGGGGCCACTCATCGAGGTACGCCTCGCGGTCGGCCAGGTAGCGCTTGCGGTTCTCGGGCTTCATCAGCGACATCGAGAACTGGTTGAGGTGGTATCCCTTGCGGGCCATCTCCGCGTCGAAGATGATCGTGCCGGGAACGTCCTTGTACGGCTTGTCGAGTGCCATGTCATGCTCCTTCGGGCCAGTAGAGGCGGCGGGGGTTGTCCACGAGCAGCTTCTGCTGGAGCTCGGGCGTCGTCGCGATCTGTGGGATGTAGTCGACCAGCAGCCCGTCGTCGGGCATGTGGTCCTTGAGGTTGGGGTGGGGCCAATCGGTTCCCCACAGCACGCGGTCGGGGAACTCCTCGACCACGCGTCGGGCGAACGGCACCACGTCGGTGTAGGCGTGCTGTTCGCCGTCGAGAGCGTGCGGGCCGGTGACGGACAGGCGCTCTGGGCAGGAGACCTTGGTCCACACATTGGTGTTCTCGCGCATGAAGCGCAGGAACAGTGCGAACTCAGGGCCGTCCGGGTCCTTGGACACGTCGGGCCGGCCCATATGGTCGATGACGACGTCGGTCGGGATCGCGGAGAAGAAGTCGTAGAGCTCCGGCAGGTCCGCGGCCTCGAAGTAGATGACCACGTGCCAGCCGAGCGGCGCGATCTTCGCGACTATCTCCTCGAGCGAGTCGGTGGGCACCCGGTCGACGAGGCGCTTGACGAAGTTGAACCGGATCCCGCGGACGCCGGCCGCGTGCAGCTCGGCCAGCTGCTCCTCGGTCACGTCGCGGCGGACCGTGGCGACGCCGCGGGCGCGGCCGCCGCTGTGCTGCAGCGCATCGACCAGTGCCCGGTTGTCGGCGCCGTGGCAGGTCGCCTGGACGATCACGTTGCGGTCGAAGCCGAGGTGGTCGCGCAGCGCGAAGAGCTGCTCCGCCGAGGCATCGCACGGGGTGTACTTCCGCTCGGGGGCGTAAGGGAACCGTTCGCCGGGCCCGAACACATGGCAGTGCGCGTCGACTGCGTCGGCCGGCAGGCGGAACGTGGGCTTGGTGGGGCCGTCGTACCAGTCGAGCCAGCCTGCGGACTTCTCGAAGCCTCCCGTGGTGTCTCCGTGCGCCATGGTCACTTCTCCACGTACTCGAGGCCGGCGGCGGCGAGCGGCTCTCGCATGCCGTAGACATCCAGGCCCAAGACGCCCTCACGGAACTTCACGCGTTTGGCTTCCTCGTTATCCTCGCGCTTCTGGCTGGCGTCTGCCACAGCTCCGACAAGCTCGCGCGGGACAACCACGACGCCGTCGACGTCGGCCACGACCACGTCGCCAGGGTTCACCACGGCGTTCGCGACCACTACGGGGATGTTCACCGATCCGAGGGTGGCCTTGACCGTGCCCTTGGCGTTGACAGCGCGGGAGAACACCGGGAAATCCATCTTCTCCAGATCGGCGACGTCGCGGACACCACCGTCGATCACCAAGCCCTTGCAGCCGCGGGCGGTCAGCGAGGTGGCGAGCAGCTCACCGAAGAAGCCGTCTTCGCTTTCGGTGGTGCAGCCGGCGACGATCACATCGCCTTCCTGCACCTGCTCGGCGGCGACGTGGAACATCCAGTTGTCACCAGGCTGTAGCAGCACGGTCACTGCCGGACCACAGAGCTTAGCGCCGGTGTAGGCCGGCCTGATGTAGGGGCGCAGGAGCCCGACTCGCCCCATCGCCTCGTGGATAGTGGCGACGCCGAACTGCGAAAGCCGTTTGACGTCCGTGGGATCCGGACGTTCGATGTTGGTGCGGACGATGCCGAGGTTGTTCAGTCGCAATTGATGGTCCTCTCAGAGACCGCGCGCAGTAAGGGCGCGGTCAAGCCTTGGGTAGACACGGCGGGCGTTGGCTTCGAACACCTGCGCGCGCTGCGCGTCGCTCAGGTTCGTGGTGGCGTCGACGTACCGCTTGGTGTCGTCGAAGTAGTGTCCGCTGCGCGGGTCGACGTCGCGCACGGCGCCGATCATCTCGCTCGCGAAGAGGATGTTCTCGGTCGGGACGACCTTGGTGAGAAGGTCGATGCCCGGCTGGTGGTACACGCAGGTGTCGAAGAACACGTTGTTCAGCAGGTGCTCCTCGATTACAGGCTTGCCCAGCGCCATTGCGAGCCCACGGAAGCGCCCCCAGTGGTAGGGAACGGCGCCGCCGCCGTGAGGGATTACGAGCTTCAACTCGGGGAAGTCGCGGAACAGATCCCCCTGGAGTAATTGCATGAACGCGGTGGTGTCGGCGTTGAGGTAGTGCGCTCCGGTCGTGTGGAAGGCCGGGTTGCACGACGTGCTGACGTGCACCATCGCCGGGATCTCGTATTCGACGAGTTTCTCGTATATCGGGTACCACGAGCGATCGGTCAGCGGCGGGGACGTCCAGTTGCCGCCGGACGGGTCGGGGTTGAGGTTCACGGTGACGGCGCCGAGTTCCTCGACGGCACGAGTAAGCTCGGCAACGCTCGTCGCGGGATCCGTACCGGGGGACTGGGGGAGCATCGCCCCCATTAGGAAGCGTTCGGGGTAGAGCTCGCTGACGCGGGCGCACAGGTCGTTGCAGATCCGGGCCCAGGTCTCGCTCACAGCGAGGTCTCCGATGTGGTGCGCCATAAACGAGGCACGAGGGCTGAATACAGTAACGTCGCTGCCGCGCTCGTTCATGAGCTTGAGCTGGTTGGCCTCGATGGTCTCACGGATGTCGTCATCGCTGATGCGCAGGGTCGCAGGGTCAGGAGCGTCCGCGCGTCCTTCAGAGAATGCGATCTGCAGATCACGCCAGGCTCCGAGCTGTGTTGGAGCTGTGGTGTAGTGGCCGTGGATGTCGATAATCACGCGTGTCGTCCTTGTCACTGAGTGTAAGCGGTGCGAAGCAGCTGCACTTCGTTGGATCAGTGCTGCCCCAAACTGACTCTAGGGGTGTTTGCCACTGCGGTCCAATAGATATGCAGAGACAGATCCATAGATAAGATCTATGGCATGACGTTCACCGACCTCAACCAGCTCCGGACATTCGTCACGCTCTACGAGCTGCGCAGCGTCACGGGCGCCGCCAGGCGACTGCACGTGACACAGCCCACGGTCAGCTATTCCCTGAAGCGGCTCAGGGAGCGGTTCGGCGACGAGCTGTTCCGTCGCGAGGGGAACGACATGGTGCCGACCGCGAAGGCGACGCAACTGTTTGGGCCCCTACACAACGCCTTGGCACAAATAGACGCGACCGTCATGGGAGCGGACGTGTTCGAACCGACCGGATTCAGCGGCGAACTCGTCCTCGGACTCACCTCGATCGGCGAGCAGACGTTCCTCCCACCGATCATGACCGCCCTCGGGCGGGTCGGCGCCGATCCGCGAATACAGGTGGAACGGCTCGATTCGGACGAGGTCGAGAGCGGGCTAATCCGCGGCACCATCGATCTGGCATTAACCGTGTCGCGGATCGCCACACCGCGGCTGTGGAGGACGCACGTGCGTTCGGTCGAATACGTGGCTCTGTCGTCCGGGTTGCATCCACTGCCCGCGACCGGGCCTGACATGTTCGAGGGGAGACGCTTTGTGCGGGTCTCCGCCCGTGGCGGGCACGTCTATCCTTTGCAGGCGCTGACCGAACACGACTTGATGTCCCAGGTCGTGCTGACCATGGAGGAATACGGCACCGTGCCCGCCGTGCTCGAGGCGACGGATCTGGTCGTCCTGCTGCCTCGACATGTAGCGGGGGTGTTCTGCGGCTGGTTCCCCCGCCTTCGCATCGCCGAGCTGCCCTGGCCCGGGCAGAGCACACCAGTGGAGTTGTACACGCGGCGCGAGGCCAGCCTCTCGCAGGCGCAGCGATGGTTCCGCTCGCTGGTGCTTGATGCGGTTGCGGCGGATGAATACAAGTCGTAGTCATGAGCGTCTGCGGGCGTCTCAAAATCGGACAGGCCGCTCACGCTGCACCGGCGTGACTGAAGAGGTCGGTGGGGACGGTGGGACCCGGCGCCGCCAGTCGACTTCGAGATTGTCTGGCAGCATGACGAGGTTCTTGTAATGAAGGCAGCCGTCATTCACGGCACTGGGAGAAGGCCCGACCACGTCCTGCAGGGTGCTACCACCCGCTCTTGAGAATCGGCTGGATCGTAGGCCACCTCACCGACGCGGCACAGGCAGGCTGCCCATCGCCGGCAGGCCCAAGCGGAGCGCTAGCGTTTTGTCCTGTTCCAGCTGGCCTTACCCGGAGCGAACGGGCTACGCACATGGATCGACCATGACGAGTGCGGGTGGATCGTCAGAATCGCGTGCTCCCACCAGGCGCGGGCTTCGTTAGAGAGCTCCGGTAGAACCGCATCCTTGTCGGCGTCGTCCTCCGGACGGGGACGCAGCGCCTTCCAGACCAGCTGCACCTCGGGCGCCCCGGTCGGAATGCCGTCGACGTCGATCACTGCACGATCCCACGGCAGCTGCAGTCGGGGATCTCGTCGATAAACCCAGACGCTATCCGTGCCGTCCTCGACGTTGACCTGCAGTACCCATGCGCCCGTTGCGTCATTATGGATGCGGATCGGCTGCAGGTCGGCATCCATATCAGCCTCTGCCCAAGGGAGAACGCCGTCGCCTGACGGAGCCCACGCGCTAAACGGCGCCGGCAAGTCCTGCACCACTTGGGGCAGGTCGGCGATCGTCGTGCTGACATCGATATTGTCGTGCTCGCGAGTGTTAGTGCCGAGCCAGTGGTCGAGCGCCACCCCTCCGGACAACCACCAACGCGCCGATGACGGCCCGAGCAGCTCCGCCACGACTCGCAGGGGCAGGGGTTCCCAGTGCGTCGCGAGGGTGGGTGTGGATGAGGCCATGGCTCAAGGTTACCCGTGGGCGGCGGTGGTTTGTCGACATCAGGAACGCCCGACGGCGGGAGTGTCCCGCCGTCGGGCGTTCCTGGGGCTAATAGGGAAACCAGGCGCTTGGTATCAGAGCGCGGGGAGGCTGCCCTCCAGACTAGCCGCGGCCTGGGCTGTGGCGGCCGCGTGGCGGGCCGCCTGCCAGCCGAAGGTCATGCCGGCGCCGACCTGCACGCCTGCGCCGGGGTATTCCGAGCCCATGACCGACGCGGCGTCGTTTCCAGCGGCATAGAGTCCGGCCACCGGTTTGCCCTGGGTATCAAGTGCCTGCCCGTTTCCGTCGGTGAGCACCCCGTAGGCGGTGGCCAGCGGTGTGGGCACGACGGCCATCGCATAAAAGGGCGCCTTCAGCAGCGGCCCGATGTTCGGGTTCGGCCCATGGTCCGGGTCCCCGGCCACCTGACCGAAGAGCAGCTCGCCCTTGTGGAAGTCCTCATCCACGCCGGTGGCGGCAAACCCGTTGTAGCGCTGCACGGTCGACTCCAAGCCCGCGGCGTCCACGCCGATCTGCGCCGCTAAGCCGGTGAAGGTCTCTGCCTCGTAGAGATAACCGTCCTTGATGTAGCGCCGCAGTGCCGCACGCGGCAGGTGGGGCATCGTGATCATGCCCAGCCCGTACTTTGCCAAGGTCCGCGAGTCCACGACCAGCCAGGCCGGCACCGCGGCGGCGTCCGGGGAAGCGAACATGGCCCGCACGAAACGGTGGTAGGAACAGGATTCGTCCACGAAGCGCAAGCCGTTAGAGTCCACGGCGATCACGCCGGGACGGGCACGGTCCCAGATGTGCGGGAAGACCACGCGAGAACCGTCCCTTCGTCGTCCGATGGAGCTGGGGAACCACAGTGCGTTTTCCCCGTTATCCCTGGCCAGCGTGGCACCGGCCTCCCTGGCCAGGGACAGCGTGTCTCCGGTGGACCCTTCCCCGGCCCGCGAGTAGAGCGGCGTGGGGGAAGGCAGCAACTTCTTTCGCATTTCAGCGTTTTGGGCGAAGCCGCCGGCGGCAAGCACCACGCCTTGGCGGGAACGGACGCGCAGGCGCCTGCCGTTCTGCGCAACCACCGCACCGACAACACGGTCCCCGTCCTTGAGTAGTTCGGTGGTTTGCGCACCGAAGAGGAATTCCACCCCCCGCTTGCGCGATTCGTGGAACATTCGGGCCACAAGCCCGTTGCCCATCACCAGGCGCGTGCCTCGCGGACGGGTGAGCCGGTCAAGTGCCCACCGCAGGCCGAGTTGTGCAGCCAGAGCCACGGCCTTGCCACGCTCAGCCAGCGAGCCGTTGTAGAGCTTGAGCAAGGCGGACACCTCCGCGCGGCGCAACATCAGGGTCCCGCCCAGAAGAGCGAACTCGGGTACCGGCGGACGGACACGGCCGAAGTCGGCCTTGTCCAACAGGCGCCCGTCGAAGGGGTCAGGTTCCAACGCGCGTCCGGTCTTACCAGTCTCGGGAAGTTCGGAGTGGTAGTCGACCACGGCAGGGGAGCGACGGAAGGTGACGCCAAGGTCATGCATCGCGTCCAGCATCTTCGGCGCGGCGTCCAGATAGGCGAGCCAGCCTTCACGCGGGGCCTTGCCGCTCACCACGGCATCCAGATAGCGTGCGGCGCGGTCGTAATCGTCCAGGATTCCGTCTTCACGCTGGAATCGGTTGTTGGGCACCCAACAAGTCCCGGCCGAGTACGCGGTGGTTCCCCCGAGGAAATCGGTTTTTTCCAAGACCCGCCGGCGGGATCAACCTCGGCCCGGCCTTGACGTTCGGCTACATCGCCGGCCGCGACATCGCAAACGCGACACACTACGAAGATGACGGCACCCGGGCCCCGGGAGAGCGCGCCGGAAACAACGATGCGACGGTCAAGCAGCCGAGTTTGAATTAGCAGAGGTCGGCCCTGATCTGTCGACGATCCCAAGCCTGCAGTGAGGGGACTGCCCCCGGTTTTGTTGATTCGGTGACCTGCCCCAGGGTGAGTATGTCAACTTAAACGGAGCTCGCCGCTGCGAACGAGCGAATAGACCAGTGCACTTTTGACGTTAAGGACCTCTTGAACCTGCTCCAGGGTCAGCATCCTGGGGAACACGGGTCCCGTCGTCGGCGCAGCGTTCTCGTTCACTTGCTCTGTCCGTTTCGGCATTCTCAATCCACCTCGGTCCGGTGTTGCAGCTCGTCCTTGGTGCGCTGTCCGGGGCGGAGCGATCTGGCGCACATGAAGCCATTCTTACACTCACGAGGATTTGCTCTTGAACTGACGCTCGACCGACAGGCTGGGTGAGTCACCGTGGATTGTGGAGAAAATCTCTGAGCTCGGAGGTTTCAGTGCTCTGACCTACATGTTTGGCATGGGCTCCGGGGAGGAGGGCTCACCGCGGATGGAACTGAAGGTCGCGGCCATGATGCCGGCGACGATGGCGAGGAGGCTCGGCGCAAGAATCGCGGCCGCGATCACGTCTTCGCCGTTCCCCGAGGCGATCGCCAGTCCGACGACGACGGCTGTGAGCACAACGGCCCCGGCCCAGTAGGTGCGCCAGACCACCCGGATCGTTCGTGCCCGCTTGGCGTTCTTCGCGTTCCATTCCCGCCGCACCCGCTGCACCTCGTCGGTGTGGGACTCGGGGCCTTCCCGGAAGGACACGATCGCGGCGTCGGCATCCGCGGGGGTCATGAACTCGCCGAGGAGCCCGCGCACACGGACGAGCACGGCCTCCGCCTGGATCGTGTCGTTCATGCTGTCGTCGAATCCGGTGACGAGGGCGTCGATGAACGCCTGGATGTCGTCGTCCGTCCTCGGGGCTTTGCCTTCGAACTCGCCATCCCAGAGTTCACGGGCCCGTTCGGCAGCGACTGCAGCGGCGAGGTACAGGTGGGCGCGCATCGCTCTCGTCAGAGAGTCGACCGTGAGATTGCTCGTGAGGGCCATGGACTCATTGTGCACGACAAGCTCGCGCATGACGCCAGGGCGGCGATGCGTTGGGCAGCGTGGTTGCCGGCGCACCTCCGCCAATTGGCGGCCGCCCCGTCGTCGGGGTCCCCTGGTAGGCACGGCCCCCGATGAACGGAATGGTCAAGTTGATCCAAAACCGGCGGCGCACTGACCGCGTGCGGAATCGACTTACGCAACGTCCTGAATGACGGCTTGGGAGTCCGGCGCCGACTTACCTGGTCGCGGCCCGAGGGCCTTGGTGAGGGAGGACATGCTCACGCTGAGAGTCGCCGCGATCTCCTGCAGTTTCTTTCCCTGACCCCGCAGGTCTTTAGCCGCCGCAAGTTTCGTCGCCGTCATTGCCGGCGGACGGCCGCCGAGCCGTCCCCTGGCTTTCGCGGGACTGGTAGTGACCGTTGATTGAGTAGTCGGTATTCTTCGGATTTTCTCTGGCTGACTTTGTCGCTGTCGGGATTGGCGGGGTGCGGGAGTTGTTATCGGCTGTGGTTGCCGGGAGCGTATTCGCTCCAGGGTGATCCGGCTTCTGCTGCGATCCTGGTGGTGCTGGTGTGGTGGTAGCCGAGGGCCTGGGCCACCACCGGCGGCATCTGGAGGACGATTTTTCGGATCACTACGGTTCTGCTGGACTGCGGGTCCGTTCTGCCAGATGATCCCGGACGCACTAACGCGGTGACCATGCCGGCGCTGTCGAAGCAGACAACGCCATCGGGAAGACACGCATTCCCCCGTTTGTAAAGTGACTTGACAAATTTCGTCATGATCGGAATGGTGAGGCTACTGGGTTCGCAGGGGGCGGGCCCAGCAGTGATATGGGGGAACTGCGAATGAGTACTGATATGAGGCTCGTCCTAGGCTTTGACGCCGGGTGCCTGGCCTGCAGCAAGATTGCCGAGGACGTTGCTTCGGCTACCGGCGGAAGACTTGAAGTCATGAATCTGTCGTCGCCGGAAATGGTGTCTTGGCGGGTTGTGGCGTTGGGTGAAGATGCGCCGTGGACCCCGACACTCATCGAAATCGCTGACGGTGACGTCTCCGCAAAAACCGGTGCGGCTATGGGGCTTGCAATGATGAGCAGGCTCGGCATGCGCGGAAGCTGGCGGATACTCCAGCAACTGGGAGCACTTCGCCAGCGCAGTGCTGAAAACAACCGTGGACCCGAGCGCGGCGTCAGCCGAAACGTGTTTCTACAAAGTGCGGCCGGGGTTGCGCTCGGCATTTCCATTCTGGCAGGCAGCGGCACCGCGGCCGTCGCCGCATCAGATAAGAAGCGGCGAAATGAACATTGGTTCGATCAGATGTCGGGTACATCCAAGGAAGATCTGACCGGGGGCCAGGCTCTTGCGGCATGGCGAGAATCTTCGGCATCTGCGCACATGTCCAGACTGATGGGGCTTGCATCTGTCCGGCCGGAATCCCGCTCGATGCTCGGCACCGGTGTTGCCGGGGTTGAGGTCTCCGAAGAAATAGTTGACGCGCCCACCGTGAAGGGCGTCCGCCATGCGCTCACTGGCGGCGGAAGCATGGTAGCCGTTGCCTATGTCCATGGAGACACCGTGGTCGCCACCTACGGCGTCACCACAAAGTCCGGAACAAGCAGGCGGCTGACGAGGGTATTCCAAATCACCGGGGCTGAAACATCGCGCCTGATTGCGGAAGCAGACGATGGAGTCGCCACGGACGTCGCCGCCCTGCGTGCCGATCAACCGACAACCACAGCAAGTGGCTGCCCGGATTGCATGTACCGCAGGTGCGACGAACAGAACTGGGGTTGCGTTCAATCATGCTGTTGGGGTTGTGCTTTTGCCTGCGGCAACCCGGGGTCATGCATTGCATGTGCGGTTATCGGCTGCCCCTGGTGTGTAAGCCTGAACTGTTGTAACCGTTCTTCCTGCTACCCCATTGTCAGGTGCGGTCCGTACTAAGGAGTAAGTATGTCAGTTTCAGCCCCACAGGCGACACGGTCCGCCAACTGGAAGGATGGTCTTCTCGCCACGGCGTTCGTTCTGGCCTCAGTTTCAATACCGCTACTCCTATGGCCAAGTGACGGCACCGGAAGGGACATGCTTCTTCGGGTGTTTCTTCTTGGGTGGGCGGCCTGTGGTCTGCTGCTGGCCAGCACCCTCATAGTGCCGACTCACCGCATAAGCTCACAGGTTGTCCAGGGCACTTTGTGGCTTGGCTTGGGACTCGTGTTAGGCCTCAGTCTTGGCACCTTCCCCTGGAATGGGCTGGCCTCGGGACCTGTTTGGCAGATCTGGCTGGCGATCGTCATGTCGGCCGGGTACCTGCAGCAGCTGCAGCGTCGGAGAGCCTGACTCAGGGACCAAAAGCCTTCGCGGCAGCTCATGGGAGTGGCCGGCTTTGCCGCTGTCGGGAATGGCTCGGTGTTGCGGGAGTTGTTATCGGCTGTGGTCGCCGGGCGCGTATCCGCTCCAGGGTGATCCGGCTTCTGCTGCGATCCTGGTGGTGCTGGTGTGGTGGTAACCGCGGCCCTGGGCCACCACCGGCGGCGGCATCTGGAGGACGAGTTGTCGGATCGCTGCGGTTCTGCCGGACTGGGCCGGGACCCCGATTTCCTGCAGCAGATCGCGGATGCTTCCCGGGTCCATGGGTTGCCCGGCCCGGCGCCCCGGGAAGAGCCATCGGGAGGCCGGGTTGGCGGCGGTGGTCATGTTGGGCCTGTCTTCGAGGTATGCCCGCAGTAGCCCGGCCAGCGGTTCCGGAACCGGAGTCGGCGGTTCACCGAGGCGCAGCAGGGTGTGGTCTCCGTAGTTGAGGATGTCGTCGGTGGTGAGCCGGACGATCCGGCTTACCGGTTGGGCGTAGAGCAGAATCAATGAGCCGGCGACGCGGGAGCGTAGCGGCAGGGTTTCGTCGGTGACCAGGCGCCGGAGAGCGGCGAGCCGGTGATGCTGTCCCATTGGGGCAGGGTTTCCCGTGGACCGGACGGGGATGGTCATGGCGGGCATCCGGCCGGTCTTCATGCACCAGCTCAGGAAGGTCGTGGCGGGTCGGCGGGTGGCGTGGTTTTCGCTGTGCCAGGCGTCGAGGTCGGGTTGCCGGCAGTGTTCGGGGAGAGCGCCGCGGCCGGTGAGCCAGGTCAGGAAGGAACCGGCCTGGATCAGCTGCTGCCGGGCCGCGTATGCCGGAGAGTTGCCCAGCGGTCCTTTGCCGGCTTTGGCCCGGAGTTTGCGGAGTTGGTGCCAGGTGGCGAAGCGGTGGAGCACCCGGGTGTGTTCGGGGTCGCGACGGCGGCCAGATGCCCGGTGAGCCATCTCTCGAAGAGCAGGAGTTGCCGGTCGACGGCGGGCAGGACCCCGCACTCCAGGAGTATGTCGCGCAGGTAGGCGGCGGTCCGCCAGTTCGGCAGTTGCTGGAACGCTTCGTGGGTCAGAGCGAGCCGGCCTGAGGCGAGGTCCTGCAGCAGGGCCCGTGGCTGAGCGCGCGTCAGCCAGGCAAGCCCGCTTTTGGTCCGTTGCATCGTCAGCATTCGGTCGAATAGTGGTGCCAGGGGCGGGTGGACGCGGCCGGTGCCGTCATCCAGGAGCGCGCTGAGCCGGTCGGTGAGGGTGCATCTGGGGCAGAGCCGTCCGGCGAGCAGGGGCCCTTCAACCCGGCAGCGGTCGCAGGAGAAGTCGCGGGTGATCCCTGCACATTCCCTACAGACCGGCATCCCTGAGGCGTCGCGGCCCGGCAGCAGCCGTTCGCTCCGGCAGCCCGGGCAGGATCCATGTGTGCGTGTGGCCTTGTCGAAGCACGTCCGGCAGATCGGGCCGTCCGACCAGTTCGCCGCTTTCGCTGCTTGCCGGCCGCAGCGGGCACAGATGCGTATATGCCACCGCTCATACTTCTCGCGGGTGTCGTAGGCGGGACTCACTGCTCGGGGGTAATCCTGGCCCGCTTGGGCCGGATGGTGGCGGCAAGGTCCACGACCTCGGCACCCGCGCCGGCCGTGCGGTGCGGCGTCACGGCCTCCGCCCGGGTGGCGATCAGCTCCGCGGGGGTCACTTCCAGAATGCCGCAGAGCGCGGCGAGGACCGGCAGCGAGAGCCGCTCGGGGATCTGGGTGACCAGCCGCCAGGCCTGCACCGAGGACAGCTCGATGCCGCGCTGGGCCAGCAGGGGGGACAGATCCGAGGCAGTGAAGATCCCCCGGGTAGCCATCACCTCGCGCAGCCGCCATTGATAACTGATGTGTCGTTTCATCGGGCTTTCCTCACCGGCCGCAGGGCGGCCTCCATCGTGGCGTCCAGGGTCCTGCGGAGAGTTCGGGTGCGGAAGTCAGAGGAGACGCAGGTGTAGATCGAGGTGGTCGACGCGTGCTCGTGGCCGACCTGTTCCTGGACGAACCGGGCATCCCAGCCGTCCTCGATCAGGTGCGTGACGTAGGAGCGCCGAAAGGAATGGAAATCCAGACCCTGATCCAGGCCAAGGCTGTCCCGGTAGGTGCAGAAGCGGGTGTTCATCTGGGTGAAGCCCACGCGTGACGAGCGTTCCGAGGGCCGTAAGGCTCCGGGGCCGGCGGTGGGGATCAGCGGGCGGGCCTCCTCGGCCCATTGCTGCAGGATTTCCGCTGACCAGTCGAGGACCGACAGCACGCTGCGGCGCTTGGGCGGGGAGCCCTTCTTCGCCTTGCCGTGGCGGACTGAGGTGTACTACTGATGTGAGACACAGTTTGAAAGGATTGTGCCCATGTCTTCCCGTCCTACCTATTCCGATGAGTTCAAGGCCGATGCCGTGAATCTTGTCATTTCCTCCGGCCGTTCGCCCGCCTCAGTTGCCCCCGAGTTAGGGATTTCCGTGACCGCCCTGAAGCGCTGGGTGCAGCTGCATCGGGAAGGAGAGTCCGGCACCGGCGTCAGGCCGGATGATCCGGTTGATCCCGCGAAATACAAGGCGTTGGAGGCCCGGTTGCGGGAGCTGGAAAGGGAAAATGATTTCCTGAAAAAAGTGTCGGCGTTCTTCGCCAAAGAACAACGGTAGAGGACCTCTACCGGCTTGTTCAGGAGAAGAACGCCGAATTCCCGGTGGCCTGGATGTGCGTCCGGCTGGGCGTTCCACGGGCCTCGTACTACCGGTGGCTGGAGCAGAAGGAATCAGCGACGTCTGCCCGGCACCGGGAGCTGACCGGACTGGTGAAGGCGATGTTCGATTCCTCGGACGGGATCTTCGGCCACCGGATGGTCCACACCAAACTCGCCGCCACGGGCGTGGAGGTTTCCGTGGGCACGGTCGCTGCCATCATGGCCGAGAACGGCTGGGCGGCCAAGCGGATGCGCGCGTTCAAACGCACGACCATCCCCTCGGACCCGGACAAGGTCTTCGTGGACCTCATCGGCCGGGACTTCACCTCGGAGGTCCCCGGCACGAAGCTCGTCGGGGACATCACCTACCTGCGTACCGGAGAGGGCTGGCTCTACCTGGCCACCGTCATCGACCTCTGCACCCGCATGGTCGTTGGCTGGGCCATGGCCGATCATATGCGCGCCTCCCTCGTCACGGACGCGCTGAAAATGGCCAGGGACCGCGGACACCTGGCCCCGGATGCCATTTTCCACAGCGATCGCGGCACGCAAGGCGTATTCAACCGATCGAAGCAACACCTGATCACGGAGGTGTTGGATGTCGGTTCGAAGTCGTCAGAAGGAGGTACGGGCGTATCGGGGGCATATCCCTTCGCCGGGTCGGCCGTCAGTGGCTTGGCGCGAGGACCGGGTACGGTTCTGGGTCGCGATCGCCTCCGGTGCGAAGACCAGGGACGCCGGCGTCGCGGCGGGCGTGTCAGAACCAGTGGCGCATCGCTGGTTCCTGCACGCTGGCGGTGTGAATCCTCAGCTGGCCCCGACACTGTCCGGGCGGTATCTGTCCTCAAGTGACCGCGAGGACATCGCGTTGTGGCGTGCGCAGGACTGCGGGGTGCGGGAGATAGCTCGCCGCCTGGGCCGAAGCCCATCGACGATCTCGCGGGAGCTGCGCCGGAACGCGTCGACGAGAACGTATCGGTTGGACTACAAGGCGTCGACAGCGCAGTGGCACGCCGAACGACGAGCCCGCCGTCCCAAGACCGCGAAGCTGATCACGAACGGCGGCCTCCGCGAGTACGTTAACGACAAGCTCAGCGGACACGTCAGATCGGTCGATGGGGATCAACTCGGCCCGGTCGGTCCGGTCTGGGACGGGAAGAACAAGCCCCATCGGGAGGACCGCGAATGGGTGAGGGGCTGGAGTCCCCAACAAATCGCGAAACGCCTGCCTATCGAGTTCCCGGATGATCCAACGATGCGGATCTCGCACGAAGCAATCTATCAAGCCCTTTACGTTCCAAACCGAGGCGGACTCACAAGGCAGCAGGCGTGGCACCTGCGCCGAGGGCGCACCAAACGCACACCACGAGCGCGAACACGACAGCAGGCCTGGGCGCACGTCACCGACGCCACAACCTTGAAGAAGAGACCCTCCGAAGCCGACGGTCGGAAAGTCGCAGGCCACTGGGAGGGAGATCTCATCATTGGTCTCAACCGGTCAGCGATCGCGACTCTGATCGACCGCACGACACGTTTCGCCATGCTCGTCCATCTGCCCCGACAGAAGGGTTACGGACTGGTCAAGCCAACAAAGAATGGGCCCGCATTGGCTGGCTACGGGGCGGTCTCGATGAAGAACGCACTCGTCCGGACCTTCGAGCCACTCCCGGCAAACCTACGCCGCTCCCTGACCTGGGACCGCGGGAAGGAGATGTCCGCGCACGCCACTCTGACCCAGGAAATCGGATTGTCGGTCTACTTTGCCGACGCGAAGAGCCCGTGGCAGCGCGGGAGCAACGAACATCTCAATGGGCTACTCCGGCAGTACTTCCCGAAAGGCACCGACATCTCCCGCTGGAGCATGCCAGAGATCCAAGCTGTTGCCGACATCATCAACAACCGGCCGCGCGGCGTCCTAGGATGGCGCACCCCAGCGGAAGCCTTCGCGGACCAGCTAAAGTCAGTTCCAATAGCAACTGTTGCTTCGATCGGTTGAATACGCCCAATACACCTCCCGGGAAATGGGCGCCTGGTGCACCGGTAACGGCGTCCGGCAGTCCATGGGTGCCACCGGGGTGTGCTGGGATAACGCGGTCGCCGAGTCGGCGTTCTCATCCCTGAAGAACGAGTTCTACCACCACCAGAGCTTCGCCACCCGCCAAGACGCCCGCCGGGCGACCATGCGCTACATCGAGGTGTTCTATAACCGCTGGCGACCCCACACCCACAACGACGGCCTGCCGCCGGCCACAGCAATGGCCAACGTCAAAACCCAAAACCAGCCGCTAACCGCGGCCGCCTAACCCCGAAAAAACCAACCAACTGTCTCACATACTTGACACACCTCAGGACGTAGAGGACGCCGTACTCCCCGAACTCCGGGCCCCGGGGGTTGCGGCCGAAGTCCACCACATCGAGCATCCGCGCCTCGTTGCGGCGCAGGCCGAAGGCATACGCGGTCTTGAAGAGCATCGCGTCACGGAACGCGGGCAGCCAGCCCTTGCGTCCGCGCCCGCGCACCCGGCCGACCTGTTCGTCCGCGTGGTCGAAGAATGCCTGCAGTTCATCGCGGGTGAAGGCACGCTTGGCCGGGTCCGCCTCCGCTTCCTCGACATGCACGGCGGCGTTCCACTCGTGGATCACCTGCACCGGGTGGGTACCGAACCGTTCCTGGCAGGCCTCGGCCCAGCCGTAGGCGGGGTCGGTAACGAAGTCACAGAAGGAGCGGATGCTCCCCTGGTAGTTCCGCAGCGTGGAGCGGCGCAGGTTCCGGACCGAGCGCAGATCACCCAGCCACTCGTCAACCATCTGCGGTGACCAGGCCCATGGGAAGGCATCCGCGTGGCGGGCGAACGCCCGCACCGCCTTCTCACGGCCCTCGATCGTGGAGAACGCCAGGTTCCGGGCGAGCTGCTGGTTGCGCCACCCGTTCAACATGGCCGTGAAGACCTGCTCGTCCGGCCGCAGCAAGGGCAGGCCTCCGACCCTGGACACGGCATGCTTTACAGCTCTGACCTGCGGAAACGTTTCAAGTGCAGAAGGTTACCGGGCACTCCCACCAGCCTTAGCGCCAGTTTCCCGCGCATTGGTCCAAATGGCTGCAATTTCATTAGGTGTACTACTGCGGTTGGGCCAATGCAACGTCTACGGATGTTTAGGTGACTGCTCGTGCTGACCAGGGCAAACTTCCCATCGCGGTCCAGGGAAAGCCGCGCCAGCGTGGTCATCTTGATCCTTAGCGCTACTTTCCCGCGCATTGGTCCTCGACCCCCAGACAGCGTCCAGCTCCGCAGAGGTCTCGATTCCCTGGGCAGTCACGACTGCTCGCCTGGTCGACGGTGGCCAGGTCCGCACCGCCAAATTGCGTCTCAAGGTCTGGGCTTTGCCGGTAGGCAGCCCACAGCGCGGGCGCGTCCTCCAGCGTCCAGGGGCGAAGTTCGACGGTCATAGCTCTTATCGTGCCCGACGAAAGGCGGGCGCCATGAATTTGCCCGAAAGCGGATCCTTCACCGCTCCCAGTACGACTCACGGATGAGTGCTGCGGCTTTAGTCGTGTTCAGGGTGCAGGGTTGCATCTGCATCGGTCTCAACCCATCGGGTGAAGGTGGTCGTGAAGTTAGCCCGAGTGGGCGAGGCACAAAATGGGCCGACCTCGGCACTTACTGTTTCATCCAGAGGAGCAACGCGGATGAGCCGGAAAGACTCATCCCCGGCGCGGGCCCTGATGGTGACGGCGTTACCGGCCCTGCTTAGCCGCACTGTGATTTCCCGATTGATCCACTCAGGGACAGGTGCCACCGACCAGTCGGAGACCCATGTGTTACGACGGCCCCGACCTGTGGGACTCCGTCGGACACCTCCACGCCGGCCTTGATCCAAGAAAATTCCGAAACGTGAAGATAGATCCCCGCCTGGTCGAACTGCTCGGTGTAATTCAGAAGGAATGAAACCTCCACCGCCCCCTCAGCGGGCAGCGGTGCCAACAGGGCATGCGCGCTGTCATGGACGAAGCCGTACGAGGTGTGCCTCCACGCGTCACTGTTCTCGGCTGCGGTTACCCGCAGAGTCCGACCATCCGCGACGACACGCACGGGCGGGTTGCGCCACCTTCCCCGGGCCCAGGAATCGTGTGCTTCCTTTATCACTTGTGTCACGTCAGATCCCCTAAGTCGCTCGTTCAGTCCGTAAGCCCTATTCAAGCAGTGGCACATCCAACACAACGGCGATTGCCCGTTGACCGATCGGCTATGGGACAGGCGGTCATTGCAACAGGAGGTTTTCGATCAGTTCGATCGGTTTCTTGAACTCTAGTCTTTTGCGTGGTCGGTCGTTGAGTTCCTGGGCAACCCAGTCGAGGTCTGCGGGGCTGTGGATGCTCAGGTCGGTGCCCTTGGGGAAATATTGGCGCAGCAGGCCGTTGGTGTTTTCGTTGATGCCGCGCTGCCAGGGCGAGTGTGGGTCGCAGAAGTAGATGTCGAGGCCGGTGTCGATCTTCACGGTTTTCCAGCCCTGCATCTCGATGCCTTGGTCCCAGGTCAGGGAATGCCGCAGCGACTCGGGGAGTGTCTTGATCTTCGCTGCCAGGGCGTCACGCATCTGTTCTGCTTTATAGCCATCCGGAAGATGAACGAGCATCGTGTAATTAGTGGTCCGCTCGACCAGCGTTCCAATCGCGGACTGATTCCCTTTGCCGATGATGAGATCGCCCTCCTTACGATTTTGTTGTGGGTGATTTCGGAGCTGTCGTAGTGTTTGGATCACCCTCGGGTGGCGGGTATGGCCCAGATCTCCCTGCCGCTTGGACGGCTCACTGGGAATGGCCGCCCGCTGCCCGCCGATGACTCGACCGCTGATTGAGACTTACGACATTGATCGTTGGGTAAGGACGTGCCGGCGTGGTTATCGACAGGGACCAACAAATTGGAGCTGATCGAAGGGACCGAAAGACATGCCGGACGTGTGGGCAGGAATCGACTCGGGCAAGAGCGCCCATCATTGCGTTGTGATCGATCAGTCCGGGACGGTGCTGCTGTCGAGACGGGTTGAGAATGACGAAACCGCGCTGCTCGAGCTCATCGCCGCGGTCGCGGAGAGCGCGGCCGGTGGTGAGATCTGCTGGGCTACGGATCTAAACGCCGGCGGCGCAGCGCTCCTGATAGAGCTGCTGGCAGCACACGCTCAGCACCTGCTCTATATCCCTGGGCGGATCGTGCATCACGCCGCAGCGACGTATCGTGGGGATGGAAAGACCGACGCGAAAGATGCCAGGATCATCGCGGATCAGGCACGCATGCGCACCGACCTGCAACCCGTTCGCAGTGCGGACCAGATCAGTGTGGACCTGCGGATGCTCACTGCCCGCCGCACCGATTTGGTCTGTGACCGTGTCCGGGCGATCAACCGGCTCCGGGCCACCTTGTTGGAATACTTCCCCGCACTCGAGCGGGCCTTCGACTACTCCAAGAAGGCTCCTCTGACCCTTCTGAGCGGCTACCAGACCCCTGAGGGTATCCGCCGGATGGGACTGGCCCGACTCGCCGGATGGCTCAGGAAACGCGGCTGTCGGAATAGCGCCAAGATGGCTGAAAAAGCCGTAGCCGCCGCGAATGCCCAGTCCACCGTCCTGCGAGCCCAGTCCATGGGCTCGGCCCTCGTGGTCCGGCTGGCCGAGCAGATCCACGCAACCGATGTAGAGATCGCCGATGTTGATGCCCAGATCACGGATCTCTTCGGGCAGCACGACAGCGCCGATGTTTTGCTGAGTATGCCAGGATTCGGACCTGTACTCGCCGCAACCTTTCTCGCGAACATCGGCGGCAACCTGGACGGATTCGACTCTGTAGACCGGCTCGCCAGCGTCGCCGGCCTGGCTCCGGTCCCACGTGATTCGGGACGGATCAGCGGAAACTTGCACCGGCCGCGCCGCTTCAACCGCAGACTCCTCCGAACCTGTTACCTCGCCGCGCTCTCAAGCCTGAAAAACAGCCCCGCCTCCAGAACCTACTACGACCGGAAACGCGACGAGGGAAAGTCCCACAAACAGGCGCTCATCGCACTCGCCCGACGCCGCATCAACGTCATCTGGGCCATGCTCCGCGACCACACCGAATACCGTGAGTGAGACGGCCCCCACCATTTGCGTCCAGGCTGCTTGACAACAGCATTGAGATTCCCAATGCCCGGGCACGGCCCGGTCCTGAACTTCGGGGGGACGCTCGGAGATATTGATCATTCCGGGGATCCGGTTCTTCCGCTGGCCGGCCTTGCGGCAGGGCTGCCTGATAGCCCGCCCGGTGCGCAGGCACGCGGTCAGATCGCGCTTCAGCGCCCCGCGGGACTGGAGGTAAAGGGACTGGTAGATCGTCTCGGGTGACACCCTCATCTCCGGCTCATCGGGGAACCCAACCCGGAGTCGTCCTGCGATCTGCTCGGGTGAGTACTTCTTTTTCAGGTCATCTTCCACCTTCGCACGCAGCACGGTGTTCGTGTGCAGTTTCGCTGGTTTCGGACGCGAGGCCCGCTCATAGGCCAGTGCGTGCGCTGAGGTCCCCCGGTAGGGCATTCCTGCCACCGAGTTGCGCCGCAACTCCCTGGAAACCGTGGAGGCCGCTCTGCCGACCACGGCTCCGATCTGCCGCAGAGATTGCCCCTGGGCGCGCAGTATTGCGATCTCCTCGCGCTGGGCGAAGGTCAGGCACCTGCCCTTCAGATCACGGCCCCGCCGGGGCCTGACACCACCGGCCTCGGCCAAGACCCTACGCCCGGTACGCCGGCTCGTATTGATCGGAACCACGGCATCGGTGATGAAATCACCCGCCTGCATCCCGGCCCAAAAAACCTGCAAGAGATCAGGCCTCAAATGAATTGAATACCCCGCCATAACAACACCCATCCGCTAAGTGTTGCAATCACCGCGAGAACCCAAGGATCCCTCACCGGACAACCCGCATGGTTCCCGAGTTGCTAGCTGAACTCTGCGAGGACTACATGTGCTATTCCGATGCTGCGGGAGAACTGATGCCTCGCGGCGGCCGCCATCCCTCCTGTGTCCTGATTGCCTTTTGAATACGCAAGGTGATCTCTCGCAACTGGCGTCTTTGAGCGGCCGTTAGCGGGTCAAGGACCAGCCTTCTGACGGTGTCGACATGACTCGGAGTTGCCTCATTGATCACCTTGCGGCCGGCGTCGGTGAGAGTTGCTCGGGTGGATCTCCCGTCCCTGGGGTCCTGGGAGCGCCGAACCCAGCCCCGGCCTTCCAGCCGTGACACTGCGCGAGACAGTCGCGACAGAGAGCTGTTGGCAAAGCCGGCCAGATCACTCATGCGAAGTGTCCGATCAGCTGCGTCAGCCAATGCGAAGAGGATGCCGTACTCGAAGTGTGTTAGGTCAAAATCTTGCACCAACGGCGCATCGAGCGCAGGCGGCAACCACTCCAAAACGGTAGCCAGTCCCGCCCATGTCTCAAGGTCCTCACCGGCTAGTTCTACTGGAGGGCTGCTATCAGTCATACGACCAGAGTACGAGATACAGCCGGGTTTAGCTGCGCATTTAGTTGACTGAGCAATCATTTACTTGTAGCATTTGGTTTCCCAAGCAAGTAAAAAATGTGAGGCAACACAATCATGGACATGCAGTTAGCGGCCAATCGGGCCTTCATTAGCGGCGCTACCCAGGGCATTGGCTACTCGATTGCGAAGGCGCTGCTTCGAGAGGGCGTGTCTGTCATCATCAACGGGCGCGATGAGAGCCGGGTCGAAAGCGCGGTGGGCAAACTTAGGGCAGAGGTGCCCGGCGCGATCGTCTCAGGCATTGCTGCTGACTTTCGCAACCCTGCGGAGGTACAGCACCTGCTGGGTTCGCTCGAGGACATCGACATCCTCGTGAACAATGTCGGACTCTTCGAAGTGAAACCCTTCGGGGAAATCTCCGATGATGACTGGGGGCGCTACTTCGATGTGAACGTTATGAGTGGCGTGCGGCTGTCACGCGCAGTACTTCCCAAAATGGTGGACGCCGGATGGGGCCGGATCATATTCATCGGCAGCGAATTGGGAGTAAACATCCCTGCCGACATGACCCACTACGGCGTGACCAAGGCAGGACTACTCGCCTTGAGCAACGGACTTGCCAAGCTCACCCGTGGTACTGGTTGGGCCCCCGTTAGCAGTCCAGCGTCTATGCGATAGCTAATTGGTTTTCTTGCGTCCAGGTTTCCCAGTAGCGCTTCGGCGTCATGCCGTCCAGGGATCCGTGGGGCCGTTCATGATTGTAGATAGCTTTCCATTCCTCCGCCAAATACTTGGCTTCGGCCATGCTGTCCATGATTTCTCCGGAGAGTTGTTCCCTTCTGAATTGGGCGTTGAAGGATTCGATGAAGCCGTTCTGCCAGGGTGATCCCGGGTCGATGAATGCGGTGTCGACCCCGGCGGTGTCGCACCAGCTGACCAGTGCCTCAGCAGTGAACTCGGGCCCGTTGTCGCACCGGACGTAGGCCGGGGCGGTGCCGGTTTCGGCGATGATGTTCTCCAGCACCGCGACCACGTCGGCGGCTTTGAATGACCGGCGGGGGATGATGGCCAGCGCGGTGCGGGTGTATTCGTCGATGACGTTGAAGAACCGGATGTGCCGGCCGCAGGAGGTCACGTCGGACTGGAAGTCGAAGCTGACCACGTGCATCGGGTACTCGGCTGTGAGCCGTTTCTGCTCCCCGGCGCCGGGCCCGGTGCGGCGCTTCTTCCGCGCCCTGGGTTTGCAGGTCAGCCCCTCGTCGCGCCAGAGCCGGCGCACCCGCTTCCTGTTCAGTGCCACGCCGTCCCACTCGGGCTGTGCCAGCAGGTGCCAGCGGGCCTTCCGCCAGCCCCACGCTGGATGCTTCACCGCCACGGCGCGCAAGGCTGCGCGGAGCTGGATTTCCTCGAAACCCATGTCGGGTTTCTTCTTGCGGAACGCTGACCGGTTCTGGCCCAGAAGCGCGCAGGCGAAGCGTTCGGACGCCCCGAACTTCTCCACCGCCATGCGCACGGCACGGCGGCGGGGTCCGGGGCTCAGAATTTTCCCCGCGCGACCTCGTTCAGGATGTCGATGGCGAGTTCCTTCTCCGCCAGCAGCCGCTTGAGCCGGGCGTTTTCCTTCTCCAGCTCCTTGGTCCGTTTGGATGACTCGGCGTTCTTCTCGGACCCGTACAGGTTCAGCCAGCGATACCAGGTCGCCTCGGTGACCTGAAGTTCCTTGATGACCTCGACCATCGGGCGTCCGTCGTTGAGCATCTTCTGTCCCTGCCGGACCTTAGCGATGACCTGCTCGGGGGTATGTCTGCGTGCCATGATTCGTGAATTTCCTCCTGTGTCCATTCTCGGACACGAAACTCACACAGACACTGGACTTCTATCTGGGGACCCAACCAGTACCGGCGTTACGGTCAATACAATCCTTGGCGGACCCACCTATTCAGACGGCGTCGCCGAAACAATCGAGCAAATTGCGAAGACGCAGCAGCTCGCGACAAGTGAACTCAAGGCGGCCATCATCGGTGGAAATCAGACCTCGCTCCTCGAGCGGTTCATAGAGCCTGAAGAAATCGCAAACCTGGCAGTCTTCCTCGCAAGCCCACTCTCATCGGCAACAAACGGGGCCGCCATGCGCGCAGATGGAGGCGTACTCACTTCGATGCTCTGACGAACACGGTCATGCAACGACGAGTCGAGGCCCGCAAGGGGATCCTTGGGTTCTTGCGGTGATTGCAACACTTAGCGGATGGGTGTTGTTATGGCGAGGTATTCGATTTATGTAAGACCGGATCTTCTGCAGCTGTTTTGGGCTGGGATGCAGGCCGGTGATTTCATCACTGACGCTGTTGTGCCGATCAATACGAGCAGGCGGACTGGGCGCCGGGTCCTGGCCGAGGCCGGGGGTGTCAGGCCACGCCGCGGCAGGGATCTGAAGGGCAGGTGCCTGACTTTCGCCCAGTGTGAGGAGATCGCGGTGATGCGCGCCCAGGGATACTCGCTGCGCCGGATCGGGGCCGTGGTCGGCAGAGCGGCCTCGACGGTGTCCAGGGAGCTTCGGCGCAATTCGGTGGCCGGGTTGCCTTACCGGGCGACGTCGGCCCATGCTCTGGCGTATGAGCGGGCTTCGCGGCCGAAACCGGCGAAACTGCACACGAACACGGTGTTGCGTGCGAAGGTGGAGGAGGACCTGAAAAAGAAGTATTCGGCTGAGCAGATCGCAGGACGACTCCGGGTTGAGTTCCCCGATGAGCCGGAGATGAGGGTGTCACCCGAGACGATCTACCAGTCCCTTTACCTCCAGTCCCGCGGGGCGCTGAAGCGCGATCTGACCGCGTGTCTACGCACCGGGCGGGCGGTCATGCAGCCCTGCAGGAAGGCCGGCCAGCGGAAGAACCGGGTCCCCGGAATGATCAACATTTCCGAACGTCCCCCCGAAGTTCAGGACCGGGCCGTGCCCGGGCATTGGGAGGGCGATCTCATCATCGGCAAAGGGAATCAGTCCGCGATTGGAACGCTGGTCGAGCGGACCACTAATTACACGATGCTCGTACACCTGCCGGACGGGTACAAGGCCGAGCAGATGCGTGATGCACTGACCGCGAAAATCAAGACACTCCCCGAGTCGCTGCGGCACTCCCTCACCTGGGACCAAGGCATCGAAATGCAGGACTGGAAAACCGTGAAGATCGACACCGGCCTCGACATCTACTTCTGCGACCCACACTCACCCTGGCAGCGCGGCATCAACGAAAACACCAACGGCCTGCTGCGCCAATATTTCCCCAAGGGCACCGACCTGAGCATCCACAGCCCCGCAGACCTCGACTGGGTCGCACAGGAACTCAACGACCGACCGCGCAAAAGACTAGAGTTCAAGAAACCGATCGAACTGATCGAAAACCTCCTGTTGCAATGACCGCCTGAATCCGCCGATCCTCTACCGAACACCTCAGCGGATGGCGAGAATTGCTCCGTGCGATCGCTGCCCGGTGGTTGTCCGTGCGTGCGTCTCGACCACATTAAAGCCCGCAGCCACCAGTTCGTCGCAGAGATCCCCTACCGGCCACTGGTATGCCGGGACGACCGCGTGATCGAACCTCTCGACGACGTGACCATCGAAGAAGCCGATCAGCAGGGCGCCACCAGGTTTAAGGACCCGACTGAACTCAAGGAGAGGAGTGCGGATCGTGCCTGGCTCATAGTGAATCAGTGAGTACCAGGCGAGCACTCCACCCATTGACCCTGTGCCGACGTCGAGGGCGTCGAGGCTGCCTGTCCGAAACGGGATGCCGGGATAAGCACCGCGGGCGTGCGCAATGAACTCCGGAACCAGATCCACGCCGACTGCAGGGACCCCCGCTTCCCTGAGGAAGTTGGTCCAATGCCCCGGACCGCAGCCGGCGTCGATGACTGCACCCTCGATGCCATCCGCCCACGTCGCCACCAGTTGACGATCTGAAGGGTGCGCAGCACCGAGTGAAGCGAAGCGTTCGACGTATTCCACGGCCCGACGCGAATACGCTTCGCTGACAACGTTGATCATGCATTCGAGTGTAGGCAAGCTACGGACACGTGCCTGGTCGCCGATCCCTCTGCGGGAATCTGCGAGACTCGCCCGATGACTAAGTCGCGGCCCACTACATGTCCGGTTTAAGGAACGGCATACGGGACGTATCGCCCACCAGCAGTGAAGTCGTGTAAGACTTCCTTCATGGAACGAGTGGATCCGCAGTCATGTCGAGATGAAAGCTCGAATCTTCAGCAGTTTCTGGATTACCAGCGAGCGACACTTCTCCTCAAGACCCAGGACCTGGGACGCGCTGATCTGAACCGTCGACTGACAACCTCGACGTTGACTCTTGGGGGTCTGCTCAAGCATCTGGCTCTCGTTGAAGACGACTGGATTCAAGTTAGATTCTTGGGCAAGGATGAAAAGGAACTTGAGCCTTGGGGGAGTGCTCCGTGGGATGGAGACCGGGACTGGGAATTTCACAGCGCTGCCAATGATGACCCGCAGGAGCTGCGGGACCTATACAGGGATGCTTGCGCGCGAAGTCGCACCGCATTGCTCAACTGTTCCCTCGATGATTTGTCCGTGGGTACTGACCGGGACGGAAGCCAGTGGAACCTGCGATGGGTTCTTACGCACATTCTGGAAGAAACCGCCCGGCACAACGGTCATGCTGATCTCCTGCGCGAAGCAATCGATGGAAGTGTAGGAGAGTAACCGGTCGTTCCACATTCGCTCACATGATTCTTAGCACTGCGGTGAGTCAGACCATTGTCCGGAAACCGATCCACAACCGGGCGCGCGGTTGCCCGCCCCGGCAAACCCCATTTGGGCCCGTCACAGAAACTCACCGGTGAGTCTGCCGTGCAGAGCGGCTCAAAGCAAAGCCCGCCGCCGCCGCGACGACGACCCCTGTGAGGAAGGCCTGTACGGCTCCGATGGACTCCCACAGGAGCGCCCAAGGCACAAAGCCTGCGACGAAAACGATGATGGATCTGACAACTCTGTTCTTGGTCCCCATCGTTGAACGCTACCAGCGGCTGTTTTAGCCCTGTCTTTGATTGTGACTCTCAGCAATGGGGTTCGGCGTTTTCGACCGACACCGACAAGCGCTATTCCTTGCATGTTGCAACCTCATAAAGGGATCCTCCAGCGGTATTCCGTGCCATTACCTTCGTCGTGCGAGAATCGCCGCATGAATGTGGTTGGGTCCCCAGATAGAAGTCCAGTGTCTGTGTGAGTTTCGTGTCCGAGAATGGACACAGGAGGAAATTCACGAATCATGGCACGCAGACATACCCCCGAGCAGGTCATCGCTAAGGTCCGGCAGGGACAGAAGATGCTCAACGACGGACGCCCGATGGTCGAGGTCATCAAGGAACTTCAGGTCACCGAGGCGACCTGGTATCGCTGGCTGAACCTGTACGGGTCCGAGAAGAACGCCGAGTCATCCAAACGGACCAAGGAGCTGGAGAAGGAAAACGCCCGGCTCAAGCGGCTGCTGGCGGAGAAGGAACTCGCCATCGACATCCTGAACGAGGTCGCGCGGGGAAAATTCTGAGCCCCGGACCCCGCCGCCGTGCCGTGCGCATGGCGGTGGAGAAGTTCGGGGCGTCCGAACGCTTCGCCTGCGCGCTTCTGGGCCAGAACCGGTCAGCGTTCCGCAAGAAGAAACCCGACATGGGTTTCGAGGAAATCCAGCTCCGCGCAGCCTTGCGCGCCGTGGCGGTGAAGCATCCAGCGTGGGGCTGGCGGAAGGCCCGCTGGCACCTGCTGGCACAGCCCGAGTGGGACGGCGTGGCACTGAACAGGAAGCGGGTGCGCCGGCTCTGGCGCGACGAGGGGCTGACCTGCAAACCCAGGGCGCGGAAGAAGCGCCGCACCGGGCCCGGCGCCGGGGAGCAGAAACGGCTCACAGCCGAGTACCCGATGCACGTGGTCAGCTTCGACTTCCAGTCCGACGTGACCTCCTGCGGCCGGCACATCCGGTTCTTCAACGTCATCGACGAATACACCCGCACCGCGCTGGCCATCATCCCCCGCCGGTCATTCAAAGCCGCCGACGTGGTCGCGGTGCTGGAGAACATCATCGCCGAAACCGGCACCGCCCCGGCCTACGTCCGGTGCGACAACGGGCCCGAGTTCACTGCTGAGGCACTGGTCAGCTGGTGCGACACCGCCGGGGTCGACACCGCATTCATCGACCCGGGATCACCCTGGCAGAACGGCTTCATCGAATCCTTCAACGCCCAATTCAGAAGGGAACAACTCTCCGGAGAAATCATGGACAGCATGGCCGAAGCCAAGTATTTGGCGGAGGAATGGAAAGCTATCTACAATCATGAACGGCCCCACGGATCCCTGGACGGCATGACGCCGAAGCGCTACTGGGAAACCTGGACGCAAGAAAACCAATTAGCTATCGCATAGACGCTGGACTGCTAACGGGGGCCCAACCAAATGAGGACGAGCGGCAGATCAGGCAGCAGTTGATGCTCCACGAGGCTCTAGTGCATGCGATGGATCGGCGAGACGAGGTCTTCCAGGAGATCGAGGATTCACAGGACATGGACGAAGCGATCCGTCGGGTGGGTCAGCTGTTGGGCTTGGACGAGCACGGGAGCCGGGCGGTCTTGGACATGCAGGCTAAAACATTCACCCGAAACCGGCGTCAGGTCATCGCGTCCTACGCAGAAGAACTTAGATCAAGGTTGCCTGACCGGCTCTGAGGACTCCGCGCCCTCCATCAATTGCTGTTGCCTCATCGCGGCACGCGTTGCCGGCTTCCCGTACGCCGATCGGCTTACGGGCGGGCAGGACGTGATGCTACGTTTGACCGCAGTGACATTCTTACTTTCTCTGTGACCCAGAGTCGATGCAGCGGTTCCCGTTCGCTTCCCTCGGAAGCGGTGATCCCGTGTGCCCTCGAAGGGGACTCCCTCGCGAGTTCCCCTGGCACCCGGCCCCTCACCGAACTCATCCAGAGAAGATCACATGCCCTTCATATCGACCGACTCCGCCGCGCCCTCCTCACCTGCCCTGGACCGGGAATCACTGCGCCCTGATTGCGCCAACTGCTTCGCGCTCTGCTGCACCGCCCTAGGCTTTTCCCGCACCTCGGACTTCGCCATCGACAAACCAGCAGGAACTCCCTGCAAGAACCTTGCCTCCGACTTCTCCTGCACCATCCACGACAGCCTGCGCCCGCGAGGCTTCCGAGGATGCACTGTCTTTGACTGCTTCGGAGCCGGCCAAAACGTCTCCCAGAACCTCTTCCAAGGAATCAGCTGGAAAGCGGATCCAGCAACAGCGAAAGACATGTTCCCGTCCTTCAAAGTCGTCCGACAACTCCACGAAATGCTCTGGTACCTGGCAGAAGCTACCAGCAGGACCTTCGACCCGGACACCTCGCACCAGGTCAACGAGCTCAGAATGACAATTGAAATTGCGATAGCCGGAACGCAGAAGGTCCTCTCCCTGAACCTCGGCGACATGCACGCCCGGGTTCGGTCGGTACTCATGGACGTCAGCGAAGAAGTGAGGTTCTCATACCTTGCAACTGGTGATGATCATCTAGATGCTGCGCTTGTCCCGGGGGCAGACCTCATGGGCAAGAATATGAAGTCCAGGTCGCTGTGTGGGGCAGACCTTCGAGGCGCCTATCTCATCGCTGCGGACCTGCGAGACTGCGACCTCTCAGGTGCTGACCTCCTCGGCGCTGACCTCCGAGATGCCCGTCTCGAAGGAGCCGATCTTTCCAGAACCCTCTATCTGACACAGGCCCAACTCAGCGCCGCCCACGGCGACGCCCACACGCGCCTGCCCTCGGACTTCAGCAGTCCTACTCATTGGACCAAAAACAGCTTACGACGACACAGTGGTGCCCGCCGGCCGGCAACTACACAGCAGTTGCCGGTCAGTCAGCACCCAAAAACCTCCGGCGGAAAAGTGTCCGGTAGCCGATCCTTTACCGGACGTATCCTACAGATGACGCAGGTATCTCTCAGGCGAGACTAAGAACGCTCGCCAGTTGGAAATCAGGTGCAGGCGCTGCCGTCATTGATGAAGTACTCCGGTTGACCGATGGAGATGGATTTTGGCGGAGCGGTCGGGCGCGCGATGAGCGAACACGCCGGGCTGGGCCGTGCGTTGATTTCCCGCTCAGCTGCACGGGATGGCATGGACGGCGGGCCATACCGGGTCAATGCCTCCGATGAGATTGAGGACGCCATCGTTCCCATCCCACTCCAGGGTGTACGAGCCGCCGGCAACCGGTTCATACCCGTCGTCCGTGGTCCACGAGCTCCCGCGCAATCCGATCCCGCCGAACCTGACCGCGTACACTTCACCCCTGCCGGCGAAGAGGAAAGAAAACTCGCGCACGACGGCACGGCAACCGTTGGCTGCAGGAGGATCTAGAACGCGGTAGCTGGCGCCCAGGTCGCCGAACGCGCCGCCCAGGCAGATGAGGCACACAGCAAAGGCCACGATGCTGCGCAATAGCCGGACATGCGCTGCAAACGGTGGCACGTCAATGCAGCGAGCTGCCCAATTGGAGACCAGACGAAGTATCACGGAGGCGACCAGCAGCATGCCACTGACGGCCCAGAAAGTCAGTACAGTCCTGCCGATGACCAAAAGCAGCGCGCCAAGTTGTGCCACGGCGGTCATGGCCGCAAGCGCCAGGCACGCAGCCTCCAGGCGGCACAGAACCGGAATGTTCAACGAGCTCTTTACTTTTCCCCCGGTCCCCATGCGCTGAGAGTCTAGCTGTATCGATCCTCTGCCGCTGACCAGAGGCCAGTCTCACTTCACGATGAAATGACCGCGCCGTCGACGCTGGTTACCTCGCGCCGTACTTGATCCGTCCGCCAGCCCTACCGATGCAAGAAACGGTGCCCGCTAGCAGGTCGAGAAGCGCGCAGCCAGTCATGATTCCCGACTGACTCCGGGTTCGCATTTGAGAGTAGTGCCTGGCTGAAACCAAGATTGGGCTGCGCCAGCATGTCCATGAACTCTAGTGGCATGTGTTTTCGCCATTTCCTGTTTGCGACGATCGTGGCTCGGACTGACTTCTTTCGGCGGAGTGAAGCGTGCCATATATAGATAGCTGGCGACCCCTCCTACCTCTGCACACCGTTGCCTGCGACCGAACTGCCCATCCGAAGTTGGTGACAGGGTGG
Source organism: Arthrobacter sp. EM1 (assembly GCF_029964055.1). Classification (NCBI taxonomy): domain Bacteria; kingdom Bacillati; phylum Actinomycetota; class Actinomycetes; order Micrococcales; family Micrococcaceae; genus Arthrobacter; species Arthrobacter sp. EM1. Next base: position 1,452,443 of record NZ_CP124836.1, read on the forward strand.
CGTGGACCCGCGGATAGCTGTGGCTACGGTTTTCTGTCCGGGTTTCCACATCAGCTCGGGACAATCGGTTAAGCCCGCTCGGCCAGATCACTTGCTTTGGCCTGCATCGGCGTGCCCGCTCCAGAAACCTGCGCTGTGGTGATCGGCGGGGTGTTCCTCTGACCCGCTGGCGCGGTCGCGAAGGGACGCCATTCGCCGGCGCTGCGTGGCCACGATGAGCAGGGCGATGACGAGAGCTGCCGCTCCGGCCGTTCCAGCGATTACGGCCGGGGAGCTCCACGGGGTTGTCACCGCGTCGCCGGGTCGGGTCGCGGCGGATACCGGTGCCGAGGCCGGGGCGGGGGCCGAAGCCGCAACTGCAGCGGCGGTGGCGTAGCGGGCCACGGAACCGTTTCCCAAGCCGCTGCCCGGGGTCGTCACGATGATGGTCCCGTCCGGAGCTACCGCAAGGTGACCGGGGTTGCTCTCCGTTGGGATCGAGGGACCCGCTGTTCTGGTCCCCGGCGGTATTACGGACAGGGCGGGACGTAGGGCGCTGGCCACGTAGAGGGTCCCGTCCGGCCCGACGGCGGCCTCCGTGGGTCCGCCCGGGACATAGATGCGGTAGGCCACGGCGTCAGCGCCTGGTTTGATGACGGCGACGTGATTGGAACTGATGTTGGTGACATAGATCTTACCGTCCGGGCCGGCGGCGATCCCGTGGGGGTTCTCTGTCCTCCCGGGCGTGGAGCTGACCTGGATGGTCCGCGAGACGGTGTCCGCCCCGGCCGGGATCACCGAGACCGTCCCGCCGTACTGGTTCGTCACGAACGCGGTGCCGTCCTTCGTGACCGCCACTTCCACCGGGCCGGGCCCGACCGTAACAATGCGGTCCACCGCCGATCCATTGGGTGCAATGACCGACACAGTGCCCTCGGCAGGGTTCGGAACGAAGACCGTCCCGTCGGGTCCGGCGGCAATCAGATGGTTCCCATCCGACACCGGAATGCTCCGTACGACACCCGCCGCCCCGGCCGGTATGACACCCACTACTGCCTCACCCGAGGCACTGTCCTGCTGTGCCACGTACAACGTGCCGTCCGGGGCCAATGCGATCCCGGAGACATTGATGCCCGTACTGAGCGTGCGCGAAGGCTGGGACGCTCCCGGCGGTATCACCCGAATCCCGCCGGCGCCGTAATCGCCCACGTACGCTGTGCCGTCACTGCCAACCACTACTCCGAGGGGTGTCCCGCCGACGTCGAGAATCTCCGCAGGAGCCCCCACGGCCGGTGCCGCCCCCAGGAAAAGGACCGCCGTCACCGCTGCGGCCGTCCTCAGACTTTGATGCTTCACGCTTTTCTACCCCCAATAGACGTGGCACCACACAGCTTCGCAATGTCATTGCATGGAGCTTAGTCCAGCCGCCGGCGACTTTCGGCCCTATGGAGTCCGGACAGCAAGTCCGTTGGTGTGCGGAAAGAGCGCCCGTTCAGGGCTTGTCTACCTGACACTGACCGGCGATCTCTAGGCGATCCATACCTGCCCGCCGTGTAGTCTGAGGTCTTCGATTTGGGGGACACATGGCTCGAAAGCGCAACGCTGAATCTTTGCTTCTGCGATTTGATTGTGTGCCTGTAAACATTCGTAGGACATCCTGCAAACAGCGCCGCCAGCCCCGGTGTCTGGCGCAGTCCATGAGGGCCCTCAAATGACGACTCGTCGGCGCGTAGGACGTCTTTCAATGCTCGCGCTCGGGCTGGTCTTGATCGCGTGGATCGGATCGATGGTCTGCAGCGCCATCGATGAAGGGGCAGTTCCACCCGGCTCTGCATTCCAGATTATTCCGCAGCCCAGTGAAGCGGGGGAAATCTCCAAGCGCTGTGGGTCAGGAGGCTGTTGGCGGGAGATGGTTGTCAACATAAGAGAGCCGCAAACTGCACTGTCACTTGCTGCCGAGATGGGAGTTGTGTCAGAACGTTGCGAGCCAATGAACCTATGGACGTTGCGTAAAACCTGCACCGGGATCTCTGATGACCGCACCGGGCTCAAGGTCTACCTTCGGTATTCAGTCCTAGGTTCCTAAGACATGAGTCAGCTGCCTCATCGGCCCCCGCTGAACCCGTGGCCGCGGAAAACCCTCATCGGACGCCGAGCGGCGGCTCGGATAGTCAACGCTCAAGAATGCCAGGAGTGAAGCCGGAGAATGACAGTCCAAGAAAACGGCACGTTGACCGCGGCACGTAACCGTGCGCGAAGCTCCATCTGGCTGGGAATCGCGTGGCTTCTGGTAGCGGCCTGTCTCGGGCTGATGTCCTGGACACTCCTCCAGCTTGATTCCGCGGACATCTATATTCTTCTCGCTCCGGACATTAACGCCATAACTTTGGGAACCGCCCTGGCCCTCCTGGCGATAGTCCCCGCCGTTGCTGGCGTGTATCTAGTGGTGCGAAGTGCAATTCACAGGATTCGACATCCCTGGATAGCTCGCCTCGTAAAGGCCTCCGGATGGGTGGCCGGCATCTGCATCGGTCTGGTGTTCTCATACTTGGCCTTGACGTTGTTTTTGCTCACCCCGGTGACCGCGTACACGCTGCACGCACCGACTGACGGAAGAAGCGTGCTGATCGTCAACAGGACAGTCCTCATAGCGGGCGGATTCACGATCTACGAGCCCCGAAACTGGCCCACTTATGTGAAAGTAGCGTCGCTGACTACCAATAACGCGCACGACCCATTCCGCGCCGGGACATACCGGGCGGTATGGAACGATGAGGGGCTGGACTTGGAGTTCGTAGGTGACTACATGAAACCGGATAGATACGAACACACATTCATTGAGCTCCGGCGGTAGCCATGCCGCCGCAGCGCTGGAACATGCCATGCGAGGACCAAAGCAGACTGTTTTACAGCCCCTAGGTCCTTCCTCTCAATCATTCCATCTGAACCAAAAGGAACTGGCTTGTACGCTGAATTACCGACCCGGGCGCTCACGTGAACCGCCGTGCAGTAACTATCGTCGTGGTGATGACGACAATGGTCGTTATCCTCCCTTCATGCGGTCGCGCACCTATTGAAGAGATCGGCCGTAACAGTATTCGCGAAAAGGCCACCAAGGCACTAGCAACCTACACACGGATACTGGAGGACACCGCTCCTGGTTCTTCCGAGCGAGTACGCCAGAAACTGGAAGAGGCCATGCCAGGTGTCTACGCAGTCGCAACGCCGCCTGGAGGCCGGCCCACCGCGGACATTTACTTGAGGGATCACGTGACCACGAGCGGTGGGTTTTGGGGGGAGCAGCGGACTGTCAACGCCTGCGTCAGATACGGCTTCGACCAACAGATGGCGACCATGGAATCGATAGACTGCCCGGCCACGGGACCTCAGTCTGAGTACGCAGACGAGCACGTGGTGATTCCCTGAACGGTAAGGAGCGCTGCTGCCGGTCAGTGGCCGGTGAGGGATCCGTCTGCGGACGGCTCAGTGGAATATATAGCGATGCGAAAAACGGCCATTTATCGCTAAAAAGCCTCACGGACGCCTACTCGTGCCGACGAGGTGGACGGTCCCCGCGACGTGACTTGCCGTGAGTTGATTTGACGGCCGAACCGCTTCCGGCAACGATGGCGGGGTGAACGAAGGACACGACGTTTCGGATCTAACATTCCTCACGCTCATGCCAGGTTCATACCGGGTAGGTGTGCTCATTCTCGGCGTACTTACCACGTCTGCGGTGGTGATCCCGCTGAGCGCTGAGATCCCGAGTGTGATGAGCCTGGTCCTCGCGATCTTGCTTGTAGCCTTATTCGCCGCCGCTTTTTTGATGCAAGCGGTCATGCGCCTCGGAACGAATGGGGTGCATATTCGGGTCGCGGGTGTGTTTAGGACGACCATCCACTATGACCAGATCACCGGGGCTGCCCCCGACCGGGTTACGGGAGTTCGCGAGGGTATGGGATTGCGCATACTGCCGAACAAGACGACTGGCTACTTGGTAGGGGGTCCCTCCGTGCGAATCAACACCAGCGGCGGTACCGCCGTCCTGGTCTCATCAAAAACTCCGGCCGAGCTTTCAGAAGCTATTGGGCGTCGTACATAACGACGACAGGGCTGAGGAATGCCGCCCAGAATCACGACCCGGGTGGAGGCATCCGCGCGCAGTAAAGACTCACGTCAGAGAGCAGACGTATGGCAAAAGGGCGCCCGCTGAGGGATCCTTGGGTTCTCGCGGTGATTGCAACACTTAGCGGATGGGTGTTGTTATGGCGGGGTATTCAATTCATTTGAGGCCTGATCTCTTGCAGGTTTTTTGGGCCGGGATGCAGGCGGGTGATTTCATCACCGATGCCGTGGTTCCGATCAATACGAGCCGGCGTACCGGGCGTAGGGTCTTGGCCGAGGCCGGTGGTGTCAGGCCCCGGCGGGGCCGTGATCTGAAGGGCCGTTGCCTGACCTTCGCCCAGCGCGAGGAGATCGCAATACTGCGCGCCCAGGGACAATCTCTGCGGCAGATCGGAGCCGTGGTCGGCAGAGCGGCCTCCACGGTTTCCAGGGAGTTGCGGCGCAACTCGGTGGCAGGAATGCCCTACCGGGGGACCTCAGCGCACGCACTGGCCTATGAGCGGGCCTCGCGTCCGAAACCAGCGAAACTGCACACGAACACCGTGCTGCGTGCGAAGGTGGAAGATGACCTGAAAAAGAAGTACTCACCCGAGCAGATCGCAGGACGACTCCGGGTTGGGTTCCCCGATGAGCCGGAGATGAGGGTGTCACCCGAGACGATCTACCAGTCCCTTTACCTCCAGTCCCGCGGGGCGCTGAAGCGCGATCTGACCGCGTGTCTACGCACCGGGCGGGCGGTCATGCAGCCCTGCAGGAAGGCCGGCCAGCGGAAGAACCGGATCCCCGGAATGATCAACATTTCCGAACGTCCCCCCGAAGTTCAGGACCGGGCCGTGCCCGGGCATTGGGAATCTCAATGCTGTTGTCAAGCAGCCTGGACGCAAATGGTGGGGGCCGTCTCGCTCACGGTATTCGGTGTGGTCGCGGAGCATGGCCCAGATGACGTTGATGCGGCGTCGGGCGAGTGCGATGAGCGCCTGTTTGTGGGACTTTCCCTCGTCGCGTTTCCGGTCGTAGTAGGTTCTGGAGGCGGGGCTGTTTTTCAGGCTTGAGAGCGCGGCGAGGTAACAGGTTCGGAGGAGTCTGCGGTTGAAGCGGCGCGGCCGGTGCAAGTTTCCGCTGATCCGTCCCGAATCACGTGGGACCGGAGCCAGGCCGGCGACGCTGGCGAGCCGGTCTACAGAGTCGAATCCGTCCAGGTTGCCGCCGATGTTCGCGAGAAAGGTTGCGGCGAGTACAGGTCCGAATCCTGGCATACTCAGCAAAACATCGGCGCTGTCGTGCTGCCCGAAGAGATCCGTGATCTGGGCATCAACATCGGCGATCTCTACATCGGTTGCGTGGATCTGCTCGGCCAGCCGGACCACGAGGGCCGAGCCCATGGACTGGGCTCGCAGGACGGTGGACTGGGCATTCGCGGCGGCTACGGCTTTTTCAGCCATCTTGGCGCTATTCCGACAGCCGCGTTTCCTGAGCCATCCGGCGAGTCGGGCCAGTCCCATCCGGCGGATACCCTCAGGGGTCTGGTAGCCGCTCAGAAGGGTCAGAGGAGCCTTCTTGGAGTAGTCGAAGGCCCGCTCGAGTGCGGGGAAGTATTCCAACAAGGTGGCCCGGAGCCGGTTGATCGCCCGGACACGGTCACAGACCAAATCGGTGCGGCGGGCAGTGAGCATCCGCAGGTCCACACTGATCTGGTCCGCACTGCGAACGGGTTGCAGGTCGGTGCGCATGCGTGCCTGATCCGCGATGATCCTGGCATCTTTCGCGTCGGTCTTTCCATCCCCACGATACGTCGCTGCGGCGTGATGCACGATCCGCCCAGGGATATAGAGCAGGTGCTGAGCGTGTGCTGCCAGCAGCTCTATCAGGAGCGCTGCGCCGCCGGCGTTTAGATCCGTAGCCCAGCAGATCTCACCACCGGCCGCGCTCTCCGCGACCGCGGCGATGAGCTCGAGCAGCGCGGTTTCGTCATTCTCAACCCGTCTCGACAGCAGCACCGTCCCGGACTGATCGATCACAACGCAATGATGGGCGCTCTTGCCCGAGTCGATTCCTGCCCACACGTCCGGCATGTCTTTCGGTCCCTTCGATCAGCTCCAATTTGTTGGTCCCTGTCGATAACCACGCCGGCACGTCCTTACCCAACGATCAATGTCGTAAGTCTCAATCAGCGGTCGAGTCATCGGCGGGCAGCGGGCGGCCATTCCCAGTGAGCCGTCCAAGCGGCAGGGAGATCTGGGCCATACCCGCCACCCGAGGGTGATCCAAACACTACGACAGCTCCGAAATCACCCACAACAAAATCGTAAGGAGGGCGATCTCATCATCGGCAAAGGGAATCAGTCCGCGATTGGAACGCTGGTCGAGCGGACCACTAATTACACGATGCTCGTTCATCTTCCGGATGGCTATAAAGCAGAACAAATTCGTGACGCCCTGGCAGCGAAGATCAAGACACTCCCCGAGTCGCTGCGGCATTCCCTGACCTGGGACCAAGGCATCGAGATGCAGGGCTGGAAAACCGTGAAGATCGACACCGGCCTCGACATCTACTTCTGCGACCCACACTCGCCCTGGCAGCGCGGCATCAACGAAAACACCAACGGCCTGCTGCGCCAATATTTCCCCAAGGGCACCGACCTGAGCATCCACAGCCCCGCAGACCTCGACTGGGTTGCCCAGGAACTCAACGACCGACCACGCAAAAGACTAGAGTTCAAGAAACCGATCGAACTGATCGAAAACCTCCTGTTGCAATGACCGCCTGAATCCGCCGATCCTTTACCGGGCGTAGGTGGGACATCCTGGAACGGGTAGCGATAGTTTGAGGACATGAGTGTCTCCTTCCTGCAGGTACGCCCTCTCACTGACGCCGACGCTGCTGTTCTCGGCGCGTGGGCCGAGGACGAACTCTTCTGTCGACATGCAGGATGGACATCCAGCTCGCCGGCGAAGGTCTGCGACTTTTGGATCCGGCAAATCAAGGACCCGCCTACGGGGTTGCTTCGCTTGGCGGCCGAAAGCGTTGACCGTGAACTCCTGGGATACATGGATCTCCATGGAACCGATCCGGAGAGCAGGGAGCTCGGTTTTCTCGTGGGGCCATCGCGCCGCTGGGGGCATGGGTTGGGACGTCGAATCGCCGAAGCCGGCCTTACCTACGGCTTCACAGAACTGTCACTCGAGCGAATCTGGGCAGAGGCTGTCGCCGCGAACGTCGCGTCAGTCCAGATTCTTCGTTCACTCGGGATGCGGGAAACGGGCCGTGGCGAGGCGGAGACCTTTCTAGAGACCAACAGCTACTACCTGCAGTTCGAGATTCTTCGTGATGCGTGGGAGCTCGGTGCGGACCGGTAAGGGATCGTCTATCGGACGCTGCTGGTGTCCGCGGGGGGAACGCCCGTCAGTCGACCCTGCGGATACGACGGTCAGCAGGTGCCGACGCTACCTACGCTTCTTCAGCGCGAACGGCAGTGTCGTGCCAGTCCTGGTCCGCGTCGGCGAGGTGCGGGTACACGTGCAGCATCTCCACCGGGATGACCTCCCACGAATCGCGGTCCCACTCGCGGTACATGTCCTCGACCCTGGCGCGGTACTCCGGCGAGTCGTACGGAGACCCACCGGTGCGCCCCTCTGCAGCACGTTCATCCTCACCGGACCGAACGAGCTCGTTTCGCTGCTCGTCGCTCAGCGTCCGGAGCGCCCCATGGCTAGCGAGCCAGTCCACCACCTCCTGCATCTGAGCCTTCATGGGACCGCGGCCCTTTGTGTCGTCCGTGAGCGAAGCGTGTATCCGCCAGGGCTGGATGAGCCACGGGGCGACGAACGTGAGGTCGCCGCGGGCGTTCACGTGCCGGGCCCAGCCGCCAGCGTGCACGATCTCGCGCAGGAGGTACGCCTCGCATTCTGCGAACGCGTGACGTTGACCCCGCTTGGACGGCGGGTACGGCACCGCGGCGCGGCCCGGGTCCGTCGGGTAGGGGACTGGCTTCGCATTGAACTCGTGCCACCATTGGCGCAGACGGCCACCATTTGTCGTTCCCTTGCTCATTCGTTCCCCCCTCTGCCCACTGTACTGACGTCGATACCGAGATCACCGGCTCCCGATCCGCGTCCGCCACTTACCACCGCCGCGCGACGTCAGGGACAGGTCCCAGTAGCCGATCGGCGGATTCAGGCGGTCATTGCAACAGGAGGTTTTCGATCAGTTTGATCGGTTTCTTGAACTCTAGTCTTTTGCGCGGTCGGTCGTTGAGTTCCTGGGCAACCCAGTCGAGGTCTGCGGGGCTGTGGATGCTCAGGTCGGTGCCCTTGGGGAAATATTGGCGCAGCAGGCCGTTGGTGTTTTCGTTGATGCCGCGCTGCCAGGGCGAGTGTGGGTCGCAGAAGTAGATGTCGAGGCCGGTGTCGATCTTCGCGGTTTTCCAGTCCTGCATCTCGATGCCTTGGTCCCAGGTCAGGGAATGCCGAAATGATGGAATGCAGGCGCTGACGGAGCTGCGGTACGTGTAAAAAGAAAGCCCTTCCCGGCTGACCCGGGAAGGGCTTTTGTTCTGAACTGGAACCCGCAGCCGTTACTCGGGTCTCTGGCGGTCTTTGGGTGAAGTCTTCCGGCTATCCATACGGGTTGTTGTAGGTCGAGAGCTGGTACAGGACGAACGCTACGAGGGCAACGACTATCAGCTGCAGGGCAGACATGAGGACGATGATGGTTGTGGTCCAGAGACTATCGAACCGGTACCTGCGCCGTGTCGTCAGCCAGACGCCCAGGTAGATCAACGAGATCAGGAGCATGAACGGAAGCACGTATTGGATAAATATTACGATGATGTAACCGGGGTAGTTACCCGACGCTGTGCCCGCCAACAGGCAGAGCGGGGGCAGCAGGTAGGAGAGCAGGAGCGCGAGCCTCAACCACTGGATTAACCGGGGCGGCCGCGGCTTCTCTTCCTGGATCAGTGTCGCCTGAGGGACAGGAGGCGCAGTGACACCGCCTGGTTCGGGTAGGTTCTCCTGGATTGGCATAGTGCCTACTTTCAGGTCGTGGAGTTGGGCCTGCTGCCAGCGGGATATGGAGCCGGCAGGAACATCTTTCCGCTGAGCGATAAGTGCACCGCCCGGTTCGACAATAGTGCCCATCTGGATGAATCTGGATGAATCCGGCGATCGCTGGACTGGTGCTTTTTCCGGCTTGGTGCTAGCTGACGGTTGGCACGGGAGGCCTTTCGACTCCCTCTTCGCTCTCGCCTCCGCCGTGGATCTTCCGGATGGGCTCAAAAGCGAGATTGAAGGTGGATGGGACTTGATTTGTGAAGGCAACGTGACCATCGTCAAGACGGGGTTCGAGAAATATCCGGCTTTGAGGATTGAGGGATTCAAGTCGGCTTCATGGAACCCCCACGTTGGCGTCGTAGATCGGCAGACCTATGGCGAATCAGGTGGGGTCGTCTTAGTTTCCTAGGTGGGGCAGTCACCTCTGGCGCTTGGCGTTCGGCCCACCGATGCTCCTATTGGGGGACTGCTGAAGGTTTAGTTGACAGCTTGACCTGCCCCAGGGATTGGTTACCCGAAATGGTTTGAGTTTTTGGCTCTCGCTGAGAGGCTTCAGACATGCCAAGACCCTATCCACCGGAGTTCCGCGCACGGGCAGTCGCCCTGGTCCGGGCCGGCAAACCCATTAGCCGAGTGGCCGCCGAGCTGGGTATCAGCGAGGGCGGCCTCCACAACTGGGTCCGTCAGGACCAGATCGACCGCGGCGAACGCCCGGGGCTGACGACGCCCGAGAGCACCGAACTGGCCAAAGCCCGGAAGCGGATCCGTCAGCTGGAAACGGAAGTGGAGATCCTCAAGCGTGCAGCGAAGCTGCTCGGTGAGGACCGGCCGGACCCAAAAGAATCCACCCGGTGATCGGAGAACTTACCGGCGCCGGGTTCCCCGCGAACCTTCAATCAGGGTAAGCGCGGGATGTCGAACGTCATTCTCCACACCGATGACGAGGATGTGTCGCTCGACTGCATCAACGACGGATCCGGGGGCCAGCTAAGGTTCTGCATGCCGATTTCGATCACGCCGGGGTCGACCAAGACGCCCGCCAGCTAAATCCCGCACTGCACTCCGCGTGACGCCGACACACGTGCGTGGGAGCGGCACCACCGTGCAAGAGGTCAATGACCCCTGTCTGTGAACCCTGGTGACCCGGAGCCGCCAAACCGCCTTCGACCGTGCGACCTTCAGCGGCAAAAACATCTCGTTCAACGGGGCGGACTTCGGCAAGGCGGGGTTAGTTTTGAGCGTCTGGGGGTGCGGAACTCTGCCCCTATCTTCGACTGGGTTTTGAAGACCGAGGGGGCAACTCTAAAGCCAGCAAATGTGGAGCCGCAGAATTCGCCGCCCGTCGAACGAACAGGTCGCCGCGACAGGAAGGACACATTGATTTTCCCCAATCGTGATCCTCAGCGACGTCCTAGAGCCAGTGCGGACGAGTGTTGACATCCCGTGTAGACGACTTCGCAAACTGACATTCGGCGCAACCATGACCATCACGATCTTTTGTCACATACAGAGAAACGATGACCCTTTGCATGACTTAGAATAGATGACTGGTTAAGTGACATATTCTGATTCCAGCCTGGTTCGGAATCACGTTGTCACTTAAACGAACGTATAAATGACTTCGCGGCCGAGATCGACCAGCCCCTCTCATCAGTAGCGGCTGGTACTGGTTTGGTACCATTTTGGTATGGCCATGAATCTACGAGTTCCCGAAGACCTCGACCGCCGTCTCGATGCGCTTGCTGCCGAGGAGCACACTTCCAAGTCCGCCCTGCTTCTCCAAGGGGCCGAGCTGGTCCTCCAGCGCCACGACCGAGGCCGGGAGATCAGTGAGGGTTTGGATTTCGTGATGAGTCATGATGCGGAGCTGCTCAAGCGCCTTGAGGATGCATGAGTTCCTACCTCGAAATCGAGGACGCACTGCAGGTGATCGACCGGTACGGCTTCCACATCCGTGACATCGGGCTGCTCGCTTCCGCCCTGGCGCGCCCCGCGACGACGGTCATGGGCACAGAAGCCTATCCTCAACTGGCCACGAAGGCCGCAGCACTCCTCGAGTCCGTGGCCAGGTTCCATCCGCTCATCGACGGCAACAAACGCACCGCCTGGACGCTCATGGTCCTGTTCCTCTGGATCAACGGCTATCGGCACGTCTTCAGCGCCGACGATGCCTTCGACCTGGTTGTTGGTGTGGCCGCCGGCGACATCGATTTGAAGCGCAGCGCCATCCTGATCGAGAAACACCTGATGCGGCGCTAGGTGTACTCAGCCAGGACGTTGGTTACACGGTGAAAGGGTGAAGACCTCTTAGGTTGGTGGTTACCACACTCACCGAACGACTAAGAGGTCTTCATGGTCCACCGTAATGCCCGTCTGACTCCTGCCGGTAGAAGCATTCTTGTCCAGCGTGTTCTTCAGGGCCGTCCCGTGGCCCACGTGGCCAAGGAAATGGGTGTTTCGCGGACCTGCGCCCACCGGTGGTTCCGGCGCTATCTGGAGCACGGCTCGGACGGGATGGAGGATCGCTCGTCACGCCCGCGTTCCTGCCCGCACGCCACCCCCTCGGCGAAAATCGACGAGGTCCTCGCGGCGCGGGTAAAGCACCGCGAGGGCCCGGTCGAGCTGGGTGAACGGTGCCAGGTCCCGGCCCGCACGGTCTCCCGGATCATCGCCCGGGCCGGGCTGCCCCGGTTATGGGAACTGGACCCGATCAGCGGCGAACGCATCCGCGCCGGCCGGGCAACCGACCACCGCTACGAACGCGACACCGCCGGAGAACTGCTGCATATCGACGTGAAGAAGCTCGGGAAAATCCCGGACGGCGGAGGCTGGCGGGTCCACGGCCGATCCGAAGCCGTCAGAGGCCGAGGTATCGGCTATGACTACGTCCACGTGGCCGTCGATGACCACTCCCGCCTGGCCTACGTCGAGGTTCTCCCGGATGAGAAGGGCCCCACCTGCGCGGCGTTCCTGGCCAACGCCGCAGCGTTCATGGCCGCCAACGGAGCCCCCGTGCAAGAGGTCATGACGGACAACGCCCTGGCCTACATCCGGTCCGCTGCCTTCTCCAAAGTCATGGAGGACCTCGGCGCCAAACACCGGCGCACCAAACCCCGCAGCCCCTGGCAAAACGGCAAAGCCGAACGGTTCAACCGCACCCTCCAGGAAGGCTGGGCCTACAAGGACGCCTTCGACTCCAGCAACCATCGCACCCAGGCCCTCACCGGCTGGCTAGACTTCTACAACCACCGCCGAAACCACGCAGCCCTCGGAGGACGACCACCCATCAGCAGATGTAACCAACCTGCTGGCTGAGTACAGCTAGGTGCTGTGGGAGGGGTCCCAGACCGATGGCTCGGAATTCGGCCATGAGCAGTCGTCGGGGGAGTTCGGAGGCCAAAAGCAGGGTGTGCACACTGTGCACACCCTGGGCTTCGGATCGGGTCGTATTGGTGCCGGACTGGGCCGGATTGCGGACGTTTGCGGGGGAGTGGCGGAAATTCAAGGGCTGGAAACCCGCTCGAGTCCCACCTCGGGCACAGTGTTTCCGCAGGTCAGGCGCTTTTGGGGTGTTTTTTCGTGTGCACATTGTGAACACTCTTGGCTCTGATCTGATGTTCCGGGTGTGTAGGGTCCTAGAACGGCTTATTCGGTTGTTTGGGGGAGCCTCTGGCTACGGCGGGCCGGGTGCCTCCTCGCGGGGTCTGTTCTGGGAGTTCATCCTCGTTCGTCCTCCCGTTGGGGTTTTCGCGTTCACTACTTCATGGTGGCTAGGGGCGCGTACAACATGACTTCCTGATTTTTTTGATCGACCCAAGGTTGCGGCCGGTTCGGGTTTTCCGCTCAGATATTTGTTCATGCAGGACTTCGCGGGGAATGGCATGACATGGCACGAATCCGGAGCTGATATGAGATCGCTGAGCCTGGCCAGTCGGTAGGTGCGGCCGGCTTCGAGGTCGAGTTCCAGGGAACTGGTGGGCTTCTGCCATGGCCTTCCCGCCAGTTAACCGGCCGCCGCAGCCGTCGTCTTTCCCGTCATCGCCGCATCCGGCTTCTGAGTGTCCGAGTTGGTCGCGCCGTGGAGCATCTTCGTTGGGGTCCAGAGAACCGAATAGGTGGTCGTGATGAGCTTGCCCGCGTTAGTGAATGGCTATTTACTAACTCCATGAGCAGACCGCAGCGCACCTCCGATGAGGACTTACTCGACCGCATCGAGGCTGCGGTGGTTCGGCGACCTTCGATAATCCCGGGGGGGTCTTCACGATGTTGCTCCGGCCGCTGGCATAGGCCCCGCCGGCCTGATCAAGCGGTTTGGCTCGAAAGAGGGTCTACTGCTCGCGCTCACGCGGCGCTGGATCGATCGGGTGCCCGACTCCCGGGTGGGGACCGTCGATGTTTTGACCGAGTTGCGTGAGTACGTGGATGGGAACTTTGCCGCGCCCTCATCCGCATCGGCGATCTTCGGCCTTGGGGAGCTTATGCGCGACCTGTGGTCACCCACCTCGGCGGCGCTGCTACGCGAGGGCTGGGGGAAGCAAGCCCGCTACTTCGCCACCCTCCTGGCCAACGTGCCGCTGCGGAGCGAAATCGATCCTCACGCGGCTTCGCTGACACTGCTCGACACGCTCCACGGCAGCCTCTACCGTCGGGCCGTGGACTTCAACCCCACGACTCCAACACTTACTCTCAATGCTCTTTTGGAAGGCTGGACATGAACACCGATCGCACTTGGCAGGGATGCGTGTTCATCGGCACGAGCCTGGACGGCTACATCGCAAGGCCCGACGGCGACCTCGCCTGGCTCACCGACCCGTCGCCCCGACCACACACCACAGACTTCACCGCCCACCCCGCCCTGGTGTGGGAATCGTTTGAGGTGTGTCAAGGATGTGAGACAGTTGGTTGGTTTTTTCGGGGTTAGGCGGCCGCGGTTAGCGGCTGGTTTTGGGTTTTGACGTTGGCCATTGCTGTGGCCGGCGGCAGGCCGTCGTTGTGGGTGTGGGGTCGCCAGCGGTTATAGAACACCTCGATGTAGCGCATGGTCGCCCGGCGGGCGTCTTGGCGGGTGGCGAAGCTCTGGTGGCGGTAGAACTCGTTCTTCAGGGATGAGAACGCCGACTCGGCGACCGCGTTATCCCAGCACACCCCGGTGGCACCCATGGACTGCCGGACGCCGTTACCGGTGCACCAGGCGCCCATTTCCCGGGAGGTGTATTGGGCGTATTCAACCGATCGAAGCAACACCTGATCACGGAGGTGTTGGATGTCGGTTCGAAGTCGTCAGAAGGAGGTACGGGCGTATCGGGGGCATATCCCTTCGCCGGGTCGGCCGTCAGTGGCTTGGCGCGAGGACCGGGTACGGTTCTGGGTCGCGATCGCCTCCGGTGCGAAGACCAGGGACGCCGGCGTCGCGGCGGGCGTGTCAGAACCAGTGGCGCATCGCTGGTTCCTGCACGCTGGCGGTGTGAATCCTCAGCTGGCCCCGACACTGTCCGGGCGGTATCTGTCCTCAAGTGACCGCGAGGACATCGCGTTGTGGCGTGCGCAGGACTGCGGGGTGCGGGAGATAGCTCGCCGCCTGGGCCGAAGCCCATCGACGATCTCGCGGGAGCTGCGCCGGAACGCGTCGACGAGAACGTATCGGTTGGACTACAAGGCGTCGACAGCGCAGTGGCACGCCGAACGACGAGCCCGCCGTCCCAAGACCGCGAAGCTGATCACGAACGGCGGCCTCCGCGAGTACGTTAACGACAAGCTCAGCGGACACGTCAGATCGGTCGATGGGGATCAACTCGGCCCGGTCGGTCCGGTCTGGGACGGGAAGAACAAGCCCCATCGGGAGGACCGCGAATGGGTGAGGGGCTGGAGTCCCCAACAAATCGCGAAACGCCTGCCTATCGAGTTCCCGGATGATCCAACGATGCGGATCTCGCACGAAGCAATCTATCAAGCCCTTTACGTTCCAAACCGAGGCGGACTCACAAGGCAGCAGGCGTGGCACCTGCGCCGAGGGCGCACCAAACGCACACCACGAGCGCGAACACGACAGCAGGCCTGGGCGCACGTCACCGACGCCACAACCTTGAAGAAGAGACCCTCCGAAGCCGACGATCGGAAAGTCGCAGGCCACTGGGAATCTCAATGCTGTTGTCAAGCAGCCTGGACGCAAATGGTGGGGGCCGTCTCACTCACGGTATTCGGTGTGGTCGCGGAGCATGGCCCAGATGACGTTGATGCGGCGTCGGGCGAGTGCGATGAGCGCCTGTTTGTGGGACTTTCCCTCGTCGCGTTTCCGGTCGTAGTAGGTTCTGGAGGCGGGGCTGTTTTTCAGGCTTGAGAGCGCGGCGAGGTAACAGGTTCGGAGGAGTCTGCGGTTGAAGCGGCGCGGCCGGTGCAAGTTTCCGCTGATCCGTCCCGAATCACGTGGGACCGGAGCCAGGCCGGCGACGCTGGCGAGCCGGTCTACAGAGTCGAATCCGTCCAGGTTGCCGCCGATGTTCGCGAGAAAGGTTGCGGCGAGTACAGGTCCGAATCCTGGCATACTCAGCAAAACATCGGCGCTGTCGTGCTGCCCGAAGAGATCCGTGATCTGGGCATCAACATCGGCGATCTCTACATCGGTTGCGTGGATCTGCTCGGCCAGCCGGACCACGAGGGCCGAGCCCATGGACTGGGCTCGCAGGACGGTGGACTGGGCATTCGCGGCGGCTACGGCTTTTTCAGCCATCTTGGCGCTATTCCGACAGCCGCGTTTCCTGAGCCATCCGGCGAGTCGGGCCAGTCCCATCCGGCGGATACCCTCAGGGGTCTGGTAGCCGCTCAGAAGGGTCAGAGGAGCCTTCTTGGAGTAGTCGAAGGCCCGCTCGAGTGCGGGGAAGTATTCCAACAAGGTGGCCCGGAGCCGGTTGATCGCCCGGACACGGTCACAGACCAAATCGGTGCGGCGGGCAGTGAGCATCCGCAGGTCCACACTGATCTGGTCCGCACTGCGAACGGGTTGCAGGTCGGTGCGCATGCGTGCCTGATCCGCGATGATCCTGGCATCTTTCGCGTCGGTCTTTCCATCCCCACGATACGTCGCTGCGGCGTGATGCACGATCCGCCCAGGGATATAGAGCAGGTGCTGAGCGTGTGCTGCCAGCAGCTCTATCAGGAGCGCTGCGCCGCCGGCGTTTAGATCCGTAGCCCAGCAGATCTCACCACCGGCCGCGCTCTCCGCGACCGCGGCGATGAGCTCGAGCAGCGCGGTTTCGTCATTCTCAACCCGTCTCGACAGCAGCACCGTCCCGGACTGATCGATCACAACGCAATGATGGGCGCTCTTGCCCGAGTCGATTCCTGCCCACACGTCCGGCATGTCTTTCGGTCCCTTCGATCAGCTCCAATTTGTTGGTCCCTGTCGATAACCACGCCGGCACGTCCTTACCCAACGATCAATGTCGTAAGTCTCAATCAGCGGTCGAGTCATCGGCGGGCAGCGGGCGGCCATTCCCAGTGAGCCGTCCAAGCGGCAGGGAGATCTGGGCCATACCCGCCACCCGAGGGTGATCCAAACACTACGACAGCTCCGAAATCACCCACAACAAAATCGTAAGGAGGGAGATCTCATCATTGGTCTCAACCGGTCAGCGATCGCGACTCTGATCGACCGCACGACACGTTTCGCCATGCTCGTCCATCTGCCCCGACAGAAGGGTTACGGACTGGTCAAGCCAACAAAGAATGGGCCCGCATTGGCTGGCTACGGGGCGGTCTCGATGAAGAACGCACTCGTCCGGACCTTCGAGCCACTCCCGGCAAACCTACGCCGCTCCCTGACCTGGGACCGCGGGAAGGAGATGTCCGCGCACGCCACTCTGACCCAGGAAATCGGATTGTCGGTCTACTTTGCCGACGCGAAGAGCCCGTGGCAGCGCGGGAGCAACGAACATCTCAATGGGCTACTCCGGCAGTACTTCCCGAAAGGCACCGACATCTCCCGCTGGAGCATGCCAGAGATCCAAGCTGTTGCCGACATCATCAACAACCGGCCGCGCGGCGTCCTAGGATGGCGCACCCCAGCGGAAGCCTTCGCGGACCAGCTAAAGTCAGTCCCAATAGCAACTGTTGCTTCGATCGGTTGAATACGCCTTGCGTGCCGCGATCGCTGTGGAAGATGGCATCCGGGGCCAGGTGTCCGCGGTCCCTGGCCATTTTCAGCGCGTCCGTGACGAGGGAGGCGCGCATATGGTCGGCCGTGGCCCAGCCAACGACCATGCGGGTGCAGAGGTCGATGACGGTGGCCAGGTAGAGCCAGCCCTCTCCGGTACGCAGGTAGGTGATGTCCCCGACGAGCTTCGTGCCGGGGACCTCCGAGGTGAAGTCCCGGCCGATGAGGTCCGCGAAGACCTTGTCCGGGTCCGAGGGGATGGTCGTGCGTTTGAACGCGCGCATCCGCTTGGCCGCCCAGCCGTTCTCGGCCATGATGGCAGCGACCGTGCCCACGGAAACCTCCACGCCCGTGGCGGCGAGTTTGGTGTGGACCATCCGGTGGCCGAAGATCCCGTCCGAGGAATCGAACATCGCCTTCACCAGTCCGGTCAGCTCCCGGTGCCGGGCAGACGTCGGTGATTCCTTCTGCTCCAGCCACCGGTAGTACGAGGCCCGTGGAACGCCCAGCCGGACGCACATCCAGGCCACCGGGAATTCGGCGTTCTTCTCCTGAACAAGCCGGTAGAGGTCCTCTACCGTTGTTCTTTGGCGAAGAACGCCGACACTTTTTTCAGGAAATCATTTTCCCTTTCCAGCTCCCGCAACCGGGCCTCCAACGCCTTGTATTTCGCGGGATCAACCGGATCATCCGGCCTGACGCCGGTGCCGGACTCTCCTTCCCGGTGCAGCTGCACCCAGCGCTTCAGGGCGGTCACGGAAATCCCTAACTCGGGGGCAACTGAGGCGGGCGAACGGCCGGAGGAAATGACAAGATTCACGGCATCGGCCTTGAACTCATCGGAATAGGTAGGACGGGAAGACATGGGCACAATCCTTTCAAACTGTGTCTCACATCAGTAGTACACCTCAGTGGCGCGAGTACCGCGATCACCTAGAGTCGGTTGCGGCGTCCGCCAACCGCGTGAACTCGAACACTGGAACAGGTTTCACACTCTGATGGCGGCCCGATCAGGATCTGTTCTTGTCCAATAGCGGGTGGCGTTAGAACCGACTGTCCCGCTGCGGCTTCATCGGGATAACGGGAGCATCGTGAGATGTGGGCATGAATCCGTACGCAGTCGCGCGTGGGTCTCGACGTCGAAGCGTTCAGCGCCGTACGCCAGCTTCTGGCGCTCGATACCTTCGGGGATGAAACCGGCACTGGAGGCGACCTTGCACGATGCGGGATTGTTGACTCGGTGCCCTAGCTCGAGTCGGAAGAGGCCGTCTTCGAATGCTGCTGCGGCGATCGTTGCGAGGGCTCGAACTGTATAGCCGCGACCGCGGGCTGCAGAGGTGAGCCAGTAGTACATCCAGGCAGTTTCGTGGCGCCGGTCAATGGCTGATAGTCCTACATTGCCTACAGCAGCGCCGTCTATCGTTATGGCCCAGTTGCGTCTGGACTCTGTGAACGGAAGTTGGGCGCCGATGTAGTCACGCGCCTGGTCTATGGTGGCTGGGTGCGCACTGCCAAATTGAGTCTTTAGGTCCGGGTTCTGCTGGTATGCAGCCCGTAGCGCGGGTGCGTCCTCAAGCGTCCAGGGGCGAAGTTCGACGGTCAGAGTTCCTATCGTGCCCGACGAAGTACGGCGGCCATGAATTTGCCCGTAAGCCAGTGAGGGGAAGGGCAAACGGGAAATTACGCGCTGCCTGCGGCGCTAGCTAGCCGCCTGCACGTGAAGTTAAAAGCAGTCAAGAGACGTCCGGTCACCCCAAACGGTGACAGGCCGTCTCTGCGCTGTTGCAACTCTGCTGGAACGATGACCCTCTGAGTCATGACAAGGTGAGGGCGCGTAACGAGTCCATCCTGGAGCGCTCTGCTGCCTTAGCTGTGGGGCGCCACTGACCGGCTCGGTTCCGGTGGGCCCCAGCTCGCTGGAGCAAGCCTTTCGGACTTTTCTCTTTTCTGCGGTTTCCATGGCAGCCTGTCGAGACCTGGTGACTGCAAGTCCGATAGCGCTTCCTGCTGCGGCCAGAAAGAAGAGCAGCACCAGCAACGGACCGGACATCCCTGGGAAGAGCGGGTTGCGGCCGGTAAGGAAGATTGACGCCAGTAAGCCCACCATCGAGATGGAAAACATCAGACCTAATGCTCTCTGGATGCGGCTCTGGCGAGTCGGCAGTGACTTGTTTGAAGTAGTCATGGATTTATTCTATCGTGTTGACTTTTAGCAAAATTGACAAGCTTGTAAATAATGGGGAATTAGAACAACAGATTGGTTCTACAACCCCGGCCTTCAAGCCACTGGTACAGATGGCCTCTTTTGAGCTTCAGAATTGGCTGACTTCGCGGCTGACGTGTGTGAGCCAACGACCTCGCGTGTCGGGGTCTAATCCAGGTCTGTGGTGAGGACGAGTTCAATAGTCTGTGTGAGTAGTGCGAGTTCGGCGTTCTCCTCGAGGTCCGGCCACTCCTCTTTGATCTCCAGAAGCTCGTGCAGGAATGACATTCCGGTGACGATGACCGCGAGCAGCACGGCCCGTTCCCGGGGGCGCGAGAGCCCGAGTTCGGTCATCATGGGCAGCATCATTCGACTGATGAAGATCTCGCGGAGCTGCGCTACAGCCTCGGGTTTCGAACTGGCTGCCCTCATCATTCCGAGGATGTTGCTGGCCTCGGGCGAGTTGACCGACTCGAGGATGCGGCGACCTATAGCCCGCGCAGCCTCCGCCCGTGGGAGAGTTGCCATGAGCTTTGGTGCAGCGAGAGCTTCCTCGCTCGGTGCGGGCATCGACGCCGCGAAGAGGTGCTCTTTGCTGGAGAAGAAATAGATCGCAAGACTCGGATCGACTCCCGCGCGCTCGGCGATCATCCGCATAGTAGTCCGCTCATACCCGTGCTCGGCGAAGAGAGAGCGCGCGGCTACGAGGATCTGTTGCTTGCTTTCGCTGGTTCCCCTTCGGCGACCTGCTCGTGCAGTGGTCATTGGCACATCCCGGCCTAGTCGTGGTCCTTGACATGCAATCGTAGCGATCTCTTGAAATTTTAATTCAACGGCCGTTCAATTAGAGGGCGCAGCAACAACATCCCTACCAGCGAACCAAGGGGCAACGCCGTGACTCAGTCCTTGACATCGCCGTCGATTGCGACGGGCGTGACTCCCGAACGCCTTCGAGGCTTACGGCGGTGGAACATCGCACTAGCAGTACTGCACCTCGGCCAGGCTGCCGCGCTTCTCTTCCTGACGAACGACTTCGCAATTCCAGTGCTCGCTTCGTATGTTGATGGTCCTCCCGGAGCAGGAGAGGAGGGAGGCCTCGTAACCTCGACGCTCTTCGAGCTGACCATCGGGTATGTTCTCGTGGCATTCCTCGCACTGGCTGGCACTGATCACCTGCTGACGGCGACGCTCGGCCGCAAAGTCTATGAGCGTGACCTCCGGCGCGGCATCAACCGGTTCCGGTGGGTCGAGTACTCGTTGAGCGCGACGCTCATGGTCATCGTGATCGCACTCTACTGGGGCATCGTGACTATCAACGCCCTCTTCGTCGTCGCCGGCGCCAACGTCGCAATGATTCTGTTCGGATACCTTCAAGAGCGAATGAACCCCCCGGGCCGAACATCGACCACGATGGTTCCGTTTTGGTTCGGTGCGCTGGTTGGAGTGACTCCGTGGGTGGCGATGGGCCTTAACATCCCGCTGTACTCCGACGCTCCGGAGTACATCTTCGTCATCTTGGCGATTCAGGGCGTTCTCTTTTTCTGCTTCGGACTCACTCAGTGGCTTCAGTACCGGGAAATAGGCCCGTGGGCCAACTATGCGTTCGGTGAGAAAACGTATCTGGTGCTGAGTCTCGCGGCGAAATCCCTGCTGACGTGGCAGGTCTTCCTGGCCTCTCTCATCGAATGAATAAGTGCCCTAACCAAGGATTCGGGCTGAGAGGGATTCCGCCGCTGCGACTACGTGGTCAAAGTGGTTGTCGGAAATCAGCCAAGGGTTGGGTTCTATTGGCTGGGCATGCCGATTGAATAGTGCGCCTGATCTGTCTTCCAAAGCGGGGTGGACCACGAGGGGCACCACTTTTTCGGCGTAGGCCTCCGCGCTCTGGAACAGCAGACCTATGAGGGTCTGCTGTGCTCGTAGTTTCAAGGTCGCTTGGCCGAGGACACCGGCCATGATGTTGGTCTTGATGATGCCGGGATTCATACCGAACACGTTGATGTCCGGAAACCGGGCGGCAGCATGGTGGACCAGAGCCTCGTTGAACACGACGGTGTTGCTGTGGGCCGTCTGCCAGCGGTAGTTTCGGGTCAATTGCACGTCCGTGAGGTCCAGCGCGCGTTCGCCGCCGGGAAACCCCCAGACAAAAAGGCGCGGCTTCTGCCGGGGCGAAGGCCTTCCCCGGCCCAGCCGTGGCGCCAGTTCCTGGGCAACGACCCACCGGCTCATCGCGCTCGTGGCCAGATCTTTCTCTACGCCTTCCGGTGTCTCTTGGCGGGTCCGTCCCGCAAAGATCCCGTGGGTGAGCAGGACTGCGTCGAAGGTTTCGGCCGGCAAGTCGCGGGCCATCTGGCGGGAGTTGTTCAAGGACGACAGGTCTGCCGGGATAAATGACCTCTTGGGGTGAGGAGGGTCCTTGAGCGTCCTTCCGACGACGGTGACCTCGGCCCCTTTGCGCAGCAGGGACTGGGTGATGGCCCGGCCGAGGCCGCCGGTACCGCCGAAGATCACCACGCGAAGACCCTCGTAATCGGTCTGGGCAGAAGACAGCGTTCCGGGTTTCCAGTCCTGTCGTACCGTTCCGAAGGAAGACATCTGTAACTCCATTCTTGGCCGAAGATTCGGCCTACGCCACCACGTCGAGGCCCAGCGGGCCGCCGCCGTGCGGGCCGTGGCGGATTGGTTAGGGGGCCCAGGAGTTGACGTTAGACGGCTTTGAGCCCAGTGTGGACGGACGGGGAGCACCGCGTGCTCCAGAATCATTCGCTCAGCTTCTCACGATCGTCCGGTTGAGGATCGGCTTGCGGGCGCTGGTGCGACTAGTGGAACATGGTCCCGCCCGTTTCGAAGTCGCCGGAACCCCGTCATCGAAGCTGGGGCGCCACCGCAACCATGATGCGGAAAATGATTTCTCATTGGCGGTCCTGCAAAGCCACGGGCAAGCAGGGGACAGATCGGTAGAGGTCCCGATCGGACGAATAGAGGGCTCTATTTCCACTTGCTATGTCAGCGACATTGGGACCGTAGATGAGGCGCTGAAAAGAGTTCTTGAAGAATCCGACCGCAGCGTCTCTCGGTGCGGAGTGGGACACTGCAGAGATTGCATTCGACCTGCGCCTCAGCGCATAACACCTGAAATGGAGTCGTAGACGACTGACGTAAATTCGCTGGCCCTCGATATGCTGACGTTTTCCGGGCTGATTCGACTCATCCGTCATCCGTCAGCCGCAGGTGGCCGAGAACTATGAGGCACGGGCGAAGTATCTTCTATCCAATCCTGCAGCCGAAGATGTTGAGGAAATCCGTGCATGGGTCCGCCTGACACTCCAGGGAGGTGCTGGTGGACTCGGCGACAAGTACGTGCAGAAGACGGACGGGTCGGTGGATAGGGCGCTTAACCAGCAGTATCAGGACCTACTGCAGAAGATGACCGACTTCGCACTTGGCGCTGATGAGTCATGGTCGCTGCTCCAGCAGATGGGGAACACCATGTTCGCCCATGGATACACCTACCTTCGCCTGGTCGAGGTCCCAACTGGCAAGTGGCCCTGCCTGCGCGGACACACCATGTACGAGGTGATGACCGCGCCTGGCCTGACCCGCCAGGTGAATTCGACTCTTCTGGGTGGTGCCGTGGGCTACGACCCGCGCGGCACACGACGAGACATGCAGGAGTGCCAGATGACGGCACGCCGCCTTTTCGATGAGGGCCGGACCGATGACTGGGTGCACTTCTCAAGCTCTCAGGTGATTCCCGGTGAGACGCTGCGGCGGGCGACTGCGTGAAACATGGCGGATAGCGGACTATAGACTCGGCCTGTAGTGATGGGGGACTGACAATGGGCAAGATCAAACCGGCCGAATTCTGGCTGGAACTGACTGCACTGTCGGCTTTTTTGTCCTCGTTGCGGTCTTCTTCCAAGGTGTCTTCGCGGGCGGGCTTGTTGTCGCGGAGGTGTGCGAATTGGGTGCTGGTCAGCCGTACGACCACGAGTACCGCAGCCAAAACGCGCATGAGCAACTCCAGCTGTTCCCGCTGACCACAAAGTGCAACGCCGAGTACGACCTGGTTCCGCCGTGGACGAACCCGGCATTGGCGATCTTGGACATCCTCACGGTGTCTTTCTTCGGGGCGATGCTCGCTGCCCTATTCATCCGGATTCGGGGCAGGGTACGAGGATGATTCCCATTCGGACACACAAACGCAGTGCAGACGACTTCTGACATCAGTGCAGGCGACTCCTGAAAATCACAAGCGCGTGCGTAGGCGATCGGTTTCGTTTTGGGCTGCTCCGGGGTGTCTCGTAACTATCGGTGAATACACCGAATCCATCAGAGGGTTTCGAGACATAGTTACGGGAATCGCTGGCCGCGGACGAGCCCACACCATTCCGGGAAAATTAGAGCATTGTCGCCTGTGGAATTCGGCGCTCTTGGGCGGTGTTTTGTGGTCGCTCTTTGTCGCTAGCTGTATTAACCACGGAGGTTAGTGACGCGGCTTGCTGGTGGCTGACCCTTGAGTGAGGTGTGGCCTCGGTGATGATTGTAGTCATGGAGCCAGGCTGGGAAAGCGGCAACACGCTCGGCCTCTGATGCATAGGGCTTGGCGTAGGCCCATTCATCGAGCATGGTGCGGTTGTAGCGCTCTACTTTGCCGTTGGTCTGGGGCCGGTAGGGCCGGGTTCGTTTGTGTGTGATGTCCGGGCCCAGGGCGTCTTGGAAGGCGTGGGAGCGGTAGCAGGAGCCGTTGTCTGTGAGGACGCGCTTCACGGTGATGCCGGCGGCGTTGAGGGCCTGGTTGGCGCGTTCCCAGAAGCCGGCGGCGGTCTCTTTCTTCTCGTCGTCGAGGATCTCGGTGTAGGCGAAGCGTGAGTGGTCATCGACGGCGTTGTGCAGGTAGGCGTAGCCGGGGCGCCGGTTCGCCGTGGTCCCTGTCTTGTTTTTCTTGCCCGCTGCCCGGTCCATGACGCGGTGCCCGCCGCCGTCGGGGATGCGTCCGAGTTTCTTGATGTCGACGTGGATCATGTCCCCGGGCTTCTCGTGCTCGTAGCGGCGGATCACCCGGCCCGTGGCACGGTCCAGCCAGGACAGTTTCGCCAGCCGGTACCGGGAAAGGATCTTGTGGACGGTTGATGGGTGGAGGCCCAGCAGATACCCGATCCGGGCCGGCCCCCACCGCCGGTTCACGCGCAGGGCGATGATCCGCCGTTCCCGCCGTTGCGGGGTCCTCGAGGGCGACACAAGGGGCCTGCTGGAGCGGTCTTCCATCCCGTCCTCGCCGTGTTCGCGGTAACGCTCTGCCCAGCGTGCGGCTGTCGGTACGGAGACCTGGAACCGCTCTGCGGCCCGACGCAGCGGCCACCCGTCATCGACTACGCATCTGGCCAGCTGCAGCCGGCCCTTGGGCGCGAGAAAGGCATTAGGGTGGGACATGAAGACCTCCGTTTGTGGAACTGGACTCTAGACAAGCCCCACTCCACCCGGAGGTCTTCTTTTTGTCACCTATCCACGCCGCCTGTCACCAACCTCCGTGGCTAATACAGCTAGCCAGTCCCCGAAGTGGCCGTTGAGGTCCGCCCGTGAGTTGAGGTCCAGCTCCGATACGAAGCGCTGCCCGCAGTTTTGAGTCAGGGGACCGGAATGAGTAAGGGCGCGCAGCGATCGCGATTCCGCGCGACCTCCTCCGACCTACACATGTGACAGTAAATGAAGGATATGTGCGGCGGATGCGCTAGTCGCACCCCTCTGAAGGACCCTTTAACCGGTTATGGCTTCGTCGGCCGAACGAACCAATTGGGGTTCGGCCGGGATACCTGATTGTAATCTGCTGGCGCTACCCGCCTGTGATAATTTTCGGGAAACCCTTGTCAGGAGTTAGTTTGTTAGCTTTACTTACTTCCATGACATCCATTGGTATGCGTGACGACTCCCTCCAGGGGCGGCCGACGACCTCGGGTGGCTTTCCTCTTGGGCGAACTCTTCGCCCCCGGTCGAAGGTGCTCCCCGAGCATGCGCGCGGTCACAACCGCGCCCTCGTGCTGCAGACCCTGTACGGCCTTGGAAGTCAGAGCCGCGCGGATGTCGCTCGCGTCACGGGTCTTACCCGCGTGACCGTGTCGGATCTCGTGGCGGAACTCATCGACGAAGGGCTTGTTATCGAGCTCGGTCAGAGAACGGGTGTTCGGCCGGGCAAGCCTGCTACTCTGCTCGACATCAACCGCGGGGGCTTCCAGATCGTCGGAATCGACCTGAGCGATAATCGGGTGTTCCGTGGAGCGATGCTCGACCTCGACGGAAAGATTCTCAGCCGCGCGGAGATCGCTCTTGAGAACAGCACTGGCGCGGAAGCCACGGCCAAAGCCGTCGCCCTCGCGGAGCTGCTCATCACGCAGGCCACGGCCACCGTTATCGGTATTGGTGTCGGGTCGCCGGGCATCGTGGACCTCGAAGGAGTGGTCTTGAGTGCTCCCAACCTCGGCTGGGAGAACGAACGATTGCGCGCCAAACTTTCGGCGAGCTGCGGCCTTCCGGTCGTCGTGTCGAACGACGCGAACGTGGCTGTTTTCGCCGAGCACAGCTTCGGAGAAGCTAAGAGCGACATCATGCTGATCAGAATTGGCCACGGCCTGGGCTCGGGGATTCTCCTCGGCGGGAGGCTGCTCTTCGGCAGTCGCTTCGCCGCCGGCGAGATCGGCCACGTGGTCTTTGGCTCCGGCGGCGACGAGTGCGTCTGCGGTAAGCGGGGCTGCTTGGAGACATGGTTGGCGGTGCCGCGCATCGAGGCTCGGCTGGCGACAGCGAGCACCGAAGCTGAAAGGGCAGGCTTTCTCTGGGAGGCTGGCGAGCGTCTCGGCGCGGCTCTCGCGCCCGTTGTGGGGGCGCTCAATCTCGCGGAGGTCGTACTCAGCGGCCCCCGCCACCTCCTTGAGGGTCCGCTTTTCAACGCGACACTGGAGACCCTGCATAGACGCACGATGTCCGATTTCGACAGCAGCCTTACCGTTCGTATGACCACCCTCGGAGAAGACATTGTCATGCGCGGCGCAGCCGTGCTGGTGCTCTCCCGGGAGCTTGGAGTCTCGTGAGCATGACGCCCAGTCGATCGCAAGTACCAGCTTCACCAAGCGTGGCAGTGCCACGGGAGAAGGGAACACAAATGAGAAAAACGTATGGGGTGATTGCGGCAATTGCCGCGACCGCGCTTGCTCTTACCGGCTGCGGTGCAAGCCAGCCGACGTCGGGGACCAGCACCGACACACTCACTATGAGCAATAGTGGTGACATCACGAGTTGGGACCCGAGTGCCATGAAGGAGGGTTCGATCATCCAGTATGCGGAGGCTATGTATGACCCGCTGCTCAAAAAGTCGGCCGACGGGAGCATCGAGGGCAACCTCGCTACGAAGTGGTCGTACAACAGCGACCTGACGGAGCTCACGCTTACCCTGCGTGACGGCATCAAATTTGCCGACGGTACCGCGTTCGACGCGGACGCGGTTAAAGCTAACCTAGAGGACCGAAAGAAGGGCGCAGGCAGTGCCTCGGAGACGGCAAAAGCTATCAGCAAAGTCGATACCCTGAGTCCCACAGAGGTGAAAATAGATCTGGCGGCTCCGGCCCCCGGGCTTCTCGCAGCTCTCGCCACCTACGCCGGTTTTATGGCGAGCCCGAAGGCCATTGCTGCCGGGACGATCGGCAAGACTCCTGTTGGCAGCGGGCCCTACACCCTCGACACAAAGACCGTCGCGGGCACCAGCTATGTGTTCAATAAGAAGCCGGAATACTGGGATAAAGACTCGTACCCATTCAGCACTGTGGTCATCAAGCCGATGCCGGACTTCACCGCCGCGTACAACGCGCTCTCCACAGGTCAGACAGAGTTCATGTACGCGACAGCGGACATGGCCGACCAGGCGAAGGCGGCCGGACTGACCGTTCAGACTGTGCCGGGCGAATGGCAGGGAATCATCCTGCAGGACCGTGCGGGCACACTAGTGCCCGCACTCAAGGATGAGCGTGTGCGCCAGGCAATCAACATCGCGCTCGACAGGAAGGCGATCCTCGACGGATTCTTCCACGGCTACGGTCAGGTCTCGACCCAGACGTTCAACCCGGCCAGTCAAGCCTGGGTGTCGGAATTGAACGACAAGTACCCGTATGACGTTGCCAAGGCGAAGAAGTTGCTCGCCGATGCCGGGTATGCAGACGGCTTCACACTTCCGGTGGTTTACTCGAGCGGTTTCCAGGAACCGCTCATCCCAATCCTTCAGCAGTACCTTGCTGCGGTGGGAATCACGCTGAAGCCGGTGCTCGCCGGGAGCTTCGCAAATGGCGGCCTGAAGGTCTATAACGACTCAGCGGCATATATCTTGTCGTTCTCGACCAACATTCCGGCTTGGACAGATGTGCTTAACAAACTCACGCCCACCTCGCTCTGGAACGGCCTCGGGTACTCGGATCCGACGGTGCAAAAGTACCTGGATGAGATTCCGAAGGCTCAGGGTGATGGGCAAGCGAAGCTTTACCAGGAACTGAACACGTACATCGTGGACAAAGCGTGGTTCGCACCGATCGCTACGCTTCAGAACGTGTACATATCTAGTTCGAAGATCAAAGTGACCATGGAGCAGGCCCAGCTTGTTCCTAGTCTCCGGTTCTTCGCTCCGGCCGGCAAGTAGTACATCACCCGTCGCGGTGGCCGGGGAGACCCGGCCACCCCTTGTCATGATTTTTCGAAGGAGCTGCAATGCTGCTCTTCATCCTCCGGCGCCTCCTCGCGGGCCTCTTGCTTGCTTTCGTCGTCGTCACCGGAATGTTCTTCTTTCTCACCCTTACCGGAACAGATCCCGCACGGGGATCGCTCGGTATGTACGCGACGGTCGCCCAGGTGGAGGCTAAGCGCCACGAACTCGGGCTCGATCGCCCGGTCTTTGGGCAGTACTTCGACTGGCTGGGAAACGCGCTCACAGGCAGCCTTGGCACATCTTCAGCGCAGAACGTTTCGGTGAGTGAACTCATTCTTACCCGCCTGCCCGTTACCGTCTCACTCGCCGTCGGAGCGGTGCTCATCGCTGCCCTACTCGGCATGATGCTGGGCGTCTTTGCCGCTGTACGCCCCGGACGCATAGACAGGGCGTTGCAGATAGTGATGGTCCTCGGGTTCGCCCTTCCCAATTTCTGGGTGGCTTTGATCCTCGCTCAGGTCTTTGCGGTGCAGTTGCGGTGGTTTCCGGCCACAGGATACGCACCATTCCTTGATTCGCCGCTCGGTTGGATAGGCAGCATCACCCTGCCGATCGTTGCCCTCTCCATAGGCTCGATTGCCGCGATCGCTCAGCAGATCCGCAATTCTGTCATCTCGGTCTACGAACAGGACTACATCCGTACCCTCCGCAGCCGCGGACTGCCGTCGCGCAACATTCTGCTCACCCACGTGCTGCGCAACGCTTCGCCTCCCGCGCTCACGATGCTCTCGCTGCAGTTCATCGCTGCGCTGAGCGGCGCGGCGATCGTCGAGCGCGTGTTCGGGCTCCAGGGTATAGGCGCAGTCGCAATTACGGCATCAGGGAGCGGCGACATCCAGGTCATCATGGGCCTGCTCTTGTTCACCGTGATCGTCGTCGTCGCAGTCAACTTCGTCGTGGATGTGCTCTACGGCGCCCTCAACCCGAAGGTGCGGATCGCATGAGCCAAGTTACCCTCGTTCCGGCTGCGGCCGGACAGACCTTCCGCAGGACGAAGAGATTCTTGCGCAATCCGCTCGGTGTCGCGGCGGCGATGATCCTACTCATTATCGTGTTGGTGAGCGTGCTCGCGCCCTGGATCTCACCGCGCGACCCGAACCTCATCTCACTCGGAGAAACGCTGCTCGGCCCCAGCCCCGCGCATCCGCTCGGCACCGACGCCAGCGGACGTGACGTGCTCAGCCGCCTGTTCTGGGGCGGCCAGGTGAGTCTCCAAGCTGGCCTCATCATGACCGTGACGACCATCGTTTGCGGCGTACCGACTGGATTGCTCGCCGGTTATTTCTCGAAATGGTTCGACGGCGTGGCCAGCTGGGCCTCCAACCTGCTGATGTCGCTTCCGCAGATCCTCATTCTCTTGATGATTGTCACCTCGCTAGGCACCGGGCTCTGGCCTACAATGATCGCGCTCGGCATCCTTTGTTCCCCCGACCTGTTCCGGGTCACTCGGAGCGTTGTGATCGGCGTGCGCGGTGAGCTGTTCATCGATGCAGCGAAAGTCTCCGGGCTCGGTAACGCCAGGATTATCTTCCGGCACGTGCTATCCGTCGTGCTCGGTCCGGTGCTCATTCGCTCTTCCTTCATCTTCGGGCTCGCCATCATCGTTCAGTCCGGCCTGGAGTTCCTCGGCATCGGCGGCTCAGACCGACCGAGCTGGGGCGGCATGCTCAGCTCCGCGTTCACTACGATCTTCCGTGCGCCGCAGCTCATCTACCCGCCGGGAATCGCAATCGGGTTTACGGTGATGTCCCTCGTCATCCTCGGTGGCGCGTTTGCCGATACCCTGGGTTCGCAGCGGCCGATGAGGGCCGCTCGCCCGAAGGCCGGCGATCGGCCGGTCCCGGAGCCCGCGGTCGCGGTGAACACCCGGCGTGACTCAGCGCCGATTACACCGGTCGATGCGCTGCTTAGAGTGGAAAACCTGCGGATCGCCTACCCCCGGCATGACGCGTCGGACTCCGTGGTCGTCAAGGGTATCTCTTTGTATGTGAACAAGGGCGAGGTGGTGGGGCTCGTCGGCGAGTCCGGCTCGGGCAAGTCGCAAACGTCGTTCGGAGTGCTTGGCCTATTGCCGCCGGAGTCTCTGGTGAGCGCGGACCTGATCTCCCTCAACGGCCAGAATCTGCTCGGACTGCCGGAGAGCGAGTTGCAGAGGGTGCGCGGCACTCGAATGGCTTACGTGCCCCAGGAACCGATGTCGAACCTGGACCCATCGTTCACCGTGGCGGTACAGCTCGTGAAACCCATGCGCCACAAGCTCGGGATATCTAGGGCAGAGGCAACTGCTCGCGCCCATGCGCTCCTCGAACGGGTCGGCATCCCCGACCCTGCGCGCACTATGGCCTCCTACCCGCACCAACTGAGCGGTGGAATGGCGCAGCGCGTGCTCATCGCCGGCGCGGTATCCTGCGATCCGGAGCTGCTCATCGCGGACGAACCGACGACGGCTCTGGATGTTACGGTGCAAGCCGACGTTCTCAACCTACTGCGTGATCTGCAGCGGGAACGCAACATGGGAATGATCCTTGTCACTCACAACTTTGGTGTCGTTGCCGACATCTGCGATCGCGTCGCGGTGATGCGCGATGGCGTCATCGTAGAGCAACAGGACGCAACTAAACTCTTCGGCGCTCCGAAGCACGAATACACGAAAATGCTGCTGGCTGCGACGCTAGAGGGCGCGGAGCCACGCAAGAGCAGATCTAAAACGGAGGCCGCCAGATGAGCGTCGAGCGCCAGGACCCCGAGTGGGCAGAACACCAGGGCGCCCCGCTGCTGCTTGAAGTGAACGATCTCAACGTCACCTATCGCGGGAGAGGTTTCCGAGGCAGGAGCTTCCACGCCCTGAAAGATGTATCGATCCAGGTCAGGCGGGGCGAAACGATCGGCCTTGTGGGCGAATCAGGGTCGGGCAAGACGACCCTAGGCAGGGCGGTCCTTGGGCTCGTTCCGGTGACCAGCGGTAGCGTCGTGTTCGAGGGCGAGGAAATCTCACACGTAGGTGGTCGCCGGCGTCGGCAATTGAGCCGGGACATACAAGTGGTCTTTCAAGATCCGTACTCCTCGCTCAACCCGGCCATGACTATCGAGTCCATCCTCGCCGAGCCGCTCACCGTGCGCGGCTACAGCGGAACGGATGCCCGGGCGAGGGTGGCCGAGCTTCTCGACCATGTGCACCTGCCGGCTGACGCTGCGCAGCGGTATCCGCGAGAGTTCTCCGGTGGACAACGACAGCGCGTGGCCATCGCTCGAGCACTCGCCCTCGCCCCGAAACTCATCGTCTGTGATGAGCCGGTGAGCGCCCTCGACCTTTCTACCCAGGCGCGCATCCTCGACCTGTTCATCGACATCCAGGAGCAGACCGGGGTCGCTTATCTCTTTATCTCACACGACCTATCTGTGGTCAGGTACATAGCCCATCGGGTGGCGGTGATGCTGAGCGGAGAGATCATCGAGACCGGCGACGGTGACGTCGTCACGACGAACCCCACAGAGCCATACACGCAGAGACTGTTGCTCGCATCGCCGGTGCCGGACCCGGTGGGTCAGGCTAAACGCCGGGACCTCTACATGAGCCTTGGTCAACCACAAAAATGAAAGACAAAAAACTATGCAATTTGGCTTCAGTTCCTTCACCTTCCGCCAATGCATGCGCGACGGGAGGATGTCCCTCCTCGACGTGATGGACTGGATCAGCGCGACCGACGCCACCCACATGGAGATTGCGACGGTGTCCCTTACCGGTCAGATGTCCGACGAATCGACCCTCGACTCCGACCCCGAGCTCATTCAAGGCATTAAGTCGAAGGCCGCAGACACCGGGCTCGTGCTCTCCAACCTTGTGGCGCCGGCCAACTTCCTCACCAACACGGTGGAGGAATACAAACTAAACATGGAGCGCACCAAGCGTCATATTCTCACCGCGGACGAGCTCGGCATACGACTGTTCCGTCACGACGTCGCTACCTGGGCGACGCCCGGGAGGGACATTGTCGAGTTTGAATCACTGCTCCCGAGGGTCGTCGAGGCCTGCCAAGAAATCGCGCAGTTCGGAGCCCAATATGGCATCACTACGAGCGTTGAGAACCATGGATTGTTCATGAACGCGAGCGAGCGCGTGCGGCGTCTGATCTACCTTGTGGACGAACCGAACTTCAGGACCACAGTAGATGTTGGCAACTTCCTTGTCGTGGACGAGGACGCGTCGACCGCTGTCGCGAGGAACGCTCCCTACGCGTCAATCTTCCATCTTAAGGACTTCTACGTTCGACACCAGTATCCGGGGGAGGGCTGGATACACACCGATGGGGGTGCGTACCTGCTCGGCGCCATCGTCGGCTACGGCGACCTTGACATGCGCTCGATAGTGCGAAACATCGTCGCATCGGGCTACGACGGATTTATATCACTCGAATTCGAGGGAATCGAAGACTGCCTCTTGGCGGCCACCACCGGCCTGGCCAATATGCAGCGACTGTTTGCGGAGGTATGAGGGAATTATGAGTCGTATCGGTATCGGCGTGATCGGCGCCGGAAGTATTTCAGCGATGCACCTGCAGTCTTACGCCGCGAACCCCGATGTGGAGCTCGTCGCGATTTACGACCTGAATCTCGCTAGAGCGCAGCACCAGGCCGCGAAATTCGGTGTCGCCAACGCGTACGCGACACTCGAGGAACTGCTCGCAGACTCCGCAGTGCATGCCGTGAGCATCTGCACCTGGAATAACAGCCACGCAGAACTGGCGATCGCGGCCCTAGAAGCCGGCAAGAACGTGTTGGTGGAGAAGCCGCTCTCCAAAACTGTGGCCGAGGCCGAGATGCTGGCGGCCGCCGTCAGCCGAACCGGCAAACTACTGCAGGTGGGATTCGTGCGTCGGTTCTCGTCCAATGCCAAGCTGCTGAGGCAGTTTATCGATGCCGGCGATCTAGGCGAAATATACTACGCGAAGGCCTCCAACATTCGCCGGATTGGCAACCCGGGCGGTTGGTTCGCCGATGGGGAGCGAGCGGGCGGTGGTCCGCTGATCGACATCGGTGTGCACGTGCTCGACCTTTGCTGGTTCATGATGGGTTCGCCTAAGCCCGTGACCGTGAGCGGCAACACTTACCACCGGCTCGGGAACAGGGCCAACATTACGAACCTCGAGCGTTACAAGGTGTCGGACTACGATCCAGACAAGAACGATGTAGAAGACCTCGCGAACGCCCTCATCCGCTTCGAAAATGGAGCATCCCTCTACCTCGAGACGAGTTATTCGCTCCACGCGCTCGAGGACGAGCTGCTAGTCGGCGTGTACGGTGAGAAAGGAGGTGCCGAGCTCGAGCCGAGCCTCAGATTCACTCTCGAGAGCCACGACACCGTGATAAATGTCGTGCCCCAGGTAGACCTGCTGACCTTCAATTTCGACGAAGGTTTCCAGAACGAGATCAACCACTTCGTGAGCCTATGCCGCGGCGAGGCCGAAGAAATCGCGCCCGTCTCCCACGGAGTTGAGATCATGCGGATGTTGTCTGCCATCTACGAGTCAGCGGCGCTCGGGCGCGAGGTGGCCCTGTGAGGATCGGAATCGATATAGGCGGTACGAAAACCGCAGCAGTCGTGCTGGATGACAGCGGCGAGATCGCAGGCCACCTGCTGTTGCCGACCGGGTACGGCGAAGCAGAGGTGGTGGCCACAGCGCTGGCCGCCGTCAAGGAACTCACCCGAATTAGCGGCCTCGCACCCGCCCAGTTCGAGTCGATCGGCGTAGGCATCCCCGGGGCCGTCGATGCGGCCTCCGGTAGGGTTTCTCACGCCGTGAACCTCGGCCTGCACGGCCTCGAGCTCGGCGGCCGGCTCTCTAGCGTCCTCGGCACACCTGTGCATGTAGAGAACGACGTGAACGCCACGGCGCTAGCCGCGTTCCATCTCGTTGGTACCCCCTCCAGCCAATCGATGGCCTACTTGAACCTGGGCACGGGGCTCGCAGCCGGCCTCATTTTGAACGGCGAACTCTGGCGTGGATCGCGCGGTACAGCGGGTGAGCTGGGGCACATTCCCGTTGATCCTAACGGCCCGCTGTGCACCTGCGGGCAGCATGGCTGCCTCGAAGTGATGGCCTCGGGCTCAGCCGTAGCGCGCCAGTGGCCCACAGACCACCCGCGTCCTGTCCAAGCGCTGTTTGAGGCTGCGGAGGAGGGCAACGAGATGGCCATCTCGTTGAAGGCCAAGTTAGCCGAGAACATCGCCTTGGCCGTTCGCGTCCTGGTTCTTACCGTCGACGTCGACACTGTCGTGATTGGAGGCGGTCTCAGCTCGATGGGAACTCCGCTGCTGCGGTCGGTACAGGCTGTGTTCTCCCGTTGGGCCGATACCTCTGCATTCGTCGCCTTCCTCAATCTCGAAACCCGCGTTCGATTGCTGCCGGATGACTTCCCGGCCGCCGCGGTCGGGGCCGCGCTTATCGGCTTAGCAGCTCAGGCCGTCTGAGGCCCCGTCTTTTAGTCAACTACCGAAAGTGAACACTATGAAAATCGGTTTCAGCTCCTTCAGCTTCAGCGACAAGATGCTGACAGGCAAGATGTCCATCGTCGACGTTATTGAATGGATAGGCCGAAGCGACGGGGAACACCTTGAGCTCGCTACCGTCTCCTTCTCACCCAAGGGCACTGACACAGTCTGGAGCTTCGGCGACGATCCTGACCTTATCGAGGCGATCAGGTCTTCGGCCGCGACGAACGGCGTCGAACTCTCCGGTATGTGTATCCCGGCGGACTTTATCGGTGAACCCGATGATCGTGCTGCCCAGATAGAACGGGTGAAAGACCATATTCGGCTGAGCGACAGCCTAGGCATCCGCTATTTCCGTCACGACGTGACGCAGTGGGCTCGGAAGATTAGGGATGTCTCAGATTTCGAGGAGAATTTTGCAACCATCGTTGACGCCTCCGCCGAGATCGCACGTTTCGCTGCGAAGTATGGCATCCAAACAAGTGTTGAGAACCACGGCTTCTATATGAACGGCAGCGAACACGTGCGCCGGCTCATAGCCGCCGTAAATGAACCGAACTTCAAGACGACTCTGGACGTCGGTAACTTCCTCTGTGTCGACGAAGATCCGCTCATCGCCACTAAAGCTAACCTGCCCCAAGCATCCTTCGTACACCTCAAGGATTTCTATATCAGGCCGCACGGCTCCTACCCGGGCGAGGGCTGGCTGACGACGACCGGCGGAAGCTATCTGCTCGGGTCTATCGTTGGCTTCGGCGACATGGACACACGGGGCATCCTTTCGACTGTCGTCGCAGGAGGATATGACGGGTACATCTCGATCGAGTTTGAGGGCAACGAGGATTGCCTTTTCGCTTGCGAGACCGGCCTTACCAATGTCAAACGCATCCTAGAAGAGCTGCGCTAGGCCCCATCATGACGATAGGGATTGGAGTAGTGGGTTGCGGCAACGTGAGCGCGAAGTACCTGGCGACCATCGCCGGTGCTCCGGGTGTGGAGCTCGTAGCCTGCACAGATCGTGATGGTGAGCGCGCTAGGTCGGTCGGTACGCAGTTCGGAATCCCGTTAGTTCTTGCATCACTCGAGGAGCTACTCGCGCTTCCAGCGGTCGATATGGTCCTCAACCTCACCGCGCCCATGGCCCACGCAGAGGTCTCGCTGGCCGCTATCGCCTCCGGCAAACACGTGTACAGCGAGAAGCCGCTCGCGACAACGCTCACGGATGGCGTACGAATTATCGAGGCCGCAGGTCGTGCCGGAGTCCGGGTGGGCTGCGCCCCAGACACCTTCCTCGGCGACGGGATCCAAGCGATGGCCAAGCTGATCACCGATGGGGCCATCGGGCAGCCGCTTTCGGCCATCAGCATTCTCGTCACAACCGGACCTGAACACTTCCACCCGTCGCCCGAGTTTCTCTACCACGAGGGAGCCGGCCCGTTGTTCGACATCGGGCCGTACCTCGTGACCGCGCTCACCTTCTTACTTGGACCTGTGCGGGCGGTGACCGCAATGGCAGCGACTCCGGTCGAGACACGCACAGTGAGGGTAGGCAGCCGAGCGGGGGAGACCTTTCCCTCGGCGGTTCCCACCTTCATCTCGTGCGTGCTGGAGTTTGCCAGCGGAGCGGTCGCGACTCTGCTGCAGAGCTGGGATGTCGTAGGCACGACAGCCCCGCGACTTGAGCTCCATGGCACAGCCGGCAGTATCGTCGGGCCGAGTCCGGACAGTTGGTGCGGACCCCTGCGGCTCATGCGCGCGGGCGACGAAGAATTCGTTGAAGTGATGCCCGAGATCCAAATAGGCTCTCGGCTCGGCGTCGGCGTGCTCGAAATGGTTTCTGCGCTTGAGGCTGGTAGCGGCCCTGCAGCATCTGGCGAACGGGGCCTGCACACTCTCAGGGTTCTTCAAGGGATTCTGAGTTCGGCCGCCTCCAGGCAACGGGTGCGTCTCGATGATGAGTGAGTTCCAACGCGGCTTGTTGCACAGCGGGACCGCCTCCTAATTTGCTTAAATCCATGACCTGTCCCAGGGATTGGTTACCCGAAATGGGTTGAGCTATTGGCTCTCGCTGAGAGGATTTCAACCATGCCAAGACCCTATCCACCGGAATTCCGCGCACGGGCAGTCGCCCTGTTCCGGGCCGGCAAACCCATCAGCCGCGTGGCCGCCGGTGCCGGGTTCCTCGCGAAGGTCTTTCGTCGGCTGCTGGGCGTGAGAGCAGTCCCGGTTGCTACAAGTACCGGAAGCGGCCGATGTCACCGACCAGGATGCGCAGGCAGTGGCTGACCGGGCTCATTAGGGAAGTCCATACCGCCAGCCGGGGCACCTACGGGTCCTGACCGGAGCCATACCGAACTGACGCGTGCCTGGACGTGCGCGTCAGCGAGCATCTGGTTGGGGAGCTGATGAGCCTGGCTGGAATCGCCGGCCTTCCCGGGCCGGCCAAGGTCAAACGCTTGTGGGGCGTCGCCACCAGCGATGCAAGTGATATTGTTTCGAAGATCATCTACTACGCCTTGGTGCTTCGTCCTTCAATTCGCGCTCGGGGTTTTTGGTCCGAACCCGGTCGCCACCCTGTTGGCAGCCATCATCGCGCTCTGCCCAAGGTCGTTGTGGCCATCATCATCGTGGTGATCAGTGCGGCGATTGCCGCCGCCGTAAAGACCCTCATCCAGGGATCCCTTGGCGGGCTATCCTACGGCAAAACCCTGGCGGATATCGCCAGCATTGTCATTCTGGGCATTGGCATCATTGCGGCCCTGAACCAGGTGGACATCGCCACCACAGTGACGACGCCGATTCTGATCGCCGTGCTGGCAGCCATCGTGGGGATCCTCGGCGTCGTCGGCGGGCTGATCAAACCGATGTCCGCCCGCTGGGAACAGTACTTGAACAAGGCTGAAGAAGAAGCGCCTAGGATCAAGGCCAACGCCCAGAACGCACCCCCGGCTAGAGACCAGATTACCGAAGCGGCCCAGGACTACCTGCCGACCCAAGACGAATCAGGATCCGGCGCCCACCGGCTGTGATCGGCGGGGCATCCCCACCGCGTCCTGACACTTCGGCATCTGGATGTACGGCCCGGGAGACCCACTAGCCGCTCCCATCGCCACCAGGGCTCGCCGCCGTTGCCCTGGCGGGTTGGGGCGGGCCCGGACACAGCCAGTTCCTGTGCGTCGGCCGTCAAATTCGTTGCCGGCCAACTACGATCACCCATCATGCCCGTGCCGTGCCGGGTCCGCCGTTTCCGGCACGTCGGGATCGGCGGCCCCGGACCGGACGGACATCTCCTGCCCGATGAACTCATAGTGGGCGAGCAAGTCAGCCCTGCGCAGAAGCAATAGCCGCAGCCGGTAGTAAAAGCCGAGGCAAGACCTTGAATAAGTTCTTGCCTCGGCCGTAATTCCCCTAGAACAGCGGCCAGGGCACCGCCGGCATCTCACCGCTCGGAGCCGGAAACCGCCCTGCCAAACGCAACCGTGCGCAACGCGCGGTGAGCGATGCGATTTCTTCGGCGCTGAGCAAGTCCGCCAGGTTTCGGCCCAGCCCACCGCGCAGTCCTTCGCTGACACGATCGATGCCGTCGCGTTCCTCGGCGGTCAAAGCGTCTCCCACCCATCCCCACAGCACCGTGCGCAGCTTGTGGTCACGGTGAAAGGTGAGCCCATGGTCCACGCCGTACCGGTGTCCTTCCGGCATGGCAAGAATGTGGTCACCTTTGCGGTCGGCGTTGTTTACGACCATGTCGAACACCGCCATCCGTCTGAGTGCTGGCGAGTCTTCGTGAACGAGGGCGACCATCCGTCCGCTCTCATCCCGGCCCTCGAGAACGCGTTTCCAGCCCGTCTCCGGCACGTGGTCCGTTGCGACCAGGTCCACGGCGCTTTGGGTGGGGTCTTGCTCCTGCCAGAGCTGCACCATTCCTTCGCCCATCGGACCATCGCGCAGCCAGGTGTGCGGTAGGAGGTCCCAACCGAAGGCCTGCGAGACCAGGTAGGCGGCCACCTCCCGGTGAGCCAGGGTGCCGTGGGGAAAATCCCACAGCGGACTTTCGCCTGCTATCGGCTTATAGACGACCACCACGTCGCCGATGCTGCCCAGAAATGTAGCGTTTGATGCCGTCGTGATGCGGCCGGTGAGCTTAAGCTCGGCGGTTAGCAGGTCCGGCGCTGGCATCAGACCTCGGGAAGGGTGCAGATGTGCCCGTCGGCGTCTATGGGGTAACCGCAAAGCGGGCACATCGGACGCCCGGCGCCCACGATCTCCCGGGTGCGCTTGGCGAATGCGCGGGCGGTGCCGACCGGCATTCGCACCAGCAGCATTTCGGGCTCGTTAGCGCCGTCCTCAACAAGCGATTCGTCGTTGTCATCAGCATCGACATCGGTGATGGGGTAGGCCTCTATTACGACCTGGGCCGTGGTTGGGTCCCAACCCAAGCTTATGGCGCCGGTGCGAAACTGCTCCTGAACTGCATCGAGCTGGTCATTGTCGACAAGTTCAATGGGAGTACTCGAGGGGACGCTGAACGGGTTGCCGTCGACTGTGATGAGCTGGTCGAGAATTTCGTCGATCTTCTCTGCGAGCAGAGCCGACTGCTGCTTCTCCAAGGCAATACTCACAACCTGCCTCCCTGCGCGCACCTGCAGGTAGAAGGTTCGCGCCCCCGGAAGGCCGATGGTGCCAACGACGACCCGATCAGGCCAGGCAAATTCATGAACACGTGTAGGCATGTCAATATTCTAGGCACATGAGGTTCATGGCGCCTTCTGACCGGCGCCGCCGCCCACCGGCGCATCGCCAGAGTGGATGCCGTTCGACAGCCACGACAGATCACCCGCGTCGGTGTTGGTCGCATGGACGCTCGGCCGGCTAGCGCCGTAGCGCACGATCGATACGGAGGCGGGGCCCACGTTAATACGCTGGAACAGGTCAAGGTGCATGCCGAGCGCGTCGGCGAGGATTGACTTGATGATGTCACCGTGACTCACCGCCACCCACACGGCCCCCGGCCCGTACTCGGCTTCGAAGGCTGCATCGTGGCGTCGAATCGCTGCCACCGCCCGGGCCTGCATCGCCGCCATGGATTCACCGCCGGGAAAGACGACGGCGGACGGTTGCGACTGCACAACCGGCCACAAATCCTCGGTCGCGAGATCACTGAGCGTGCGGCCCTGCCACTGGCCGTAATCGCACTCGGTGAGATCGGGATCGACCGGCGCGTACGGCGAGCCAGCCTGACGATCGAGGATGAGCTGGGCGGTCTGCCGACAACGCTCAAGAGGGCTCGACACCACCCCGACAACGGGCACGGCCGCGAGCCGGTCTCCGGTCAGAGCCGCCTGGTCGCGCCCGATCTGGTCCAGGCTGACGCCGACGGCACGACCGGCCAGCAGTCCAGTGGCATTGGCTGTGGTGCGGCCGTGCCGCACGAGAATAACTGTCGCCATCCACCCAGCCTAACCACCCGCTCGACGGCGGTGTGCACCGTCCCGGGTCGCGCGTCACACAGGCAGATAAAAGCACTGGCGGAACCCTCCAGCACGCCGACGCGCTCAAAGCCGCACGGACGGACTCGGCACGCCTCCACCAGCTCATGGCCGACGCAGCAAAACCGGAACAACCGGCACAGGCAGAACCCCCGGCACAGCTGATCGGGTGCGGTCGCGTTGAAGTCCCGGCGGATGTGTGGTCATCGTGGACGGGCGGAGTACCCCGTTCTCCTTCTCCAGCAGCCGGATCCGCTTTTTGGCATCCCTGAGCTCTGCGGCACTGGCACCGATGATCGCCTGACTAGGCAGGCGCGAGGGCGCGGCGCCTGCCCGAAGTACGCGTGAGGTGCTGCGCCGTGGGCCGCAGTTAGTCGGCGGACGGACCCCAGCGCCACCGCCTAACGAGCCGTCCTCAGTCCTCGACTATGGACATAGGCAGGCCGCCGCCATGAACGGAAGGGGCGATGCTGTCCAGCTGCCATCCATCCGCGGCCGCCCGAAACGTAGCGGTCTGCGGCACCGAGTAGCCCGACGGGACGTTGCTCGGCCCATTCGCTGCAGAGGCCTGGTGTTCTTCGGTCAATTCCTTAAAATGGACGCTTGCAGTCGACCCGGTCATCTTCACGGATTCCACCGTGATCTTCGTCGAAAAGTCCGTGTACCAGAAGCCCGTTGACTTGAATGCGGCCTTTGACCGGGCTACCACCGGAAGGTCCCGCGCGCGCTTGGCTAAGTAGGCCGCAGTCGCCTGCCCTTCGGTCAGGCGTGGAGCCGGGGGAGTGTCGAGGACGGTGCCGTTGCGGTCCTCGACAGCAGTCTGGATGATGGCCGTGAGCTCGGAGGACGACGGGCTGGGCACAGCTGCTGGAGGCGATTCGACCGTGAGCGGCCCGGCAGCCGACTGGCACCCGGAAAGGACCAACCCGAGCAGCACCGCTGTGGCGGCCGACGTGCGGCGGTAAGTCATCGTGCTCCTCCTGGTCATCGATGTCCCCTCAGCCTCCCCTGCCGGCCCCACACGGTCAACGGGGGCTCGCCTGTCCCGATCCAGGATCGCACGGGATAACCCCACCCTGCGGTCACTTGCCCTGTCCTTCCCGCCGATGACCGGGCGGGGAAGCCAGAGCCTGGCCGGACATCACCTTCGCCGTCGCCGGAACCCGCGAGGGGAGCCGGGCACTGTTCGGCTCCGGCACCTGCGTGGAGGGCGACATCGCGGCCCACTGGTTCCGGTTCCAGGGCGCCTGCTTCGAAGCACTGCTCCGGACGCCGTCGGTAGCTATCCCGGCGTGCCCGGATCAGGCGGTTCGGACCAGTCCAAGCACTCAACCCTTGCCGAGAACTGCGACGACGACGGTGTCCTGCCACTGCACGCGGATGGGCTTGTCCGGCTTCCGCAATGCACTGCGGTACCTGCCGATGTTTTCCAGGACCCGCGCGGGGCCATAACCCCGCCAGAAGCTCGAAACAGGGCAAACACTGAGGCGCACCTGAGCAAACGCCATCCCCGCCACTCGCAGCCAGGCAACAGGCAGTCCTGCCCACGGCAGTACGCGATTCCGCGGTTCACCCCCGCCGGTACCGGATACTCCCCGTCTCAGGCCCGGGATGGAACAGATTCAGTAGACTGATGTTTTCGTTAGTGCAACGGTTTTGCTATTTTCCCCCGGACCGCGGTGAAGCTGCACCAGCAGCTCAACCGGCCGGAAATGGAGTATGTAAATGGAATCTTTTCCGCTGGCGTTGCTATTGCTGATTTTCGTGGCTGCGGCGGCCGTAATCTGGTCCGCCGGGATCCAACTGTCCCGACAAACCGATGTTCTTGACGTCCGCCTGCATCTCGGATCCGCGCTTGGCGGGCTGATTCTGCTGGCCGTCGCGACGAATCTGCCCGAGCTTGCGATCACCTTCAGTGCGGCTGCGGCGGGGAACATCGGCGTGGCTGTCGGGAACATTCTGGGCGGCATCGCCATCCAGACGGTGGTGCTGGTCGTTCTGGATGTCTTTGGGACTAAGGGCAAAAAACCGCTGAGTTACCAGGCCGCATCACTGACCCTGGTCATCGAGGCAATCACCGTGATCGGCGTACTCGGGGTGGTGATCGCCGGAAGCCAGATGCCTGCGGGCCTTGTCGCGTTTCGCCTCACTCCTGCGGCCGTGCTGATAGCTCTGATCTGGCTGCTCGGCCTTTTCCTCGTACAGCGGTCCCAGAAGTCCCTCCCGTGGCACGGGCAGGGCCACGCCCCCGCTAGCCAGGACAAGCCCCAGGGTCACAGCAAGACAGCTAGGGCCGGCGGAACCAAGGCTTCGGGGACGGGCAAGTCGATGCTGATCTTCCTTGTTGCGGCTGCGGCGACCCTCGGCGCAGGGGTGGTGCTTGAACGCAGTGGGGAAGCCATCGCCGGACACATCGGGCTCTCCGGTGTCCTCTTCGGGGCAACATTCCTTGCGCTCGCGACATCGTTGCCGGAAATCTCCACCGGCCTGGCCTCAGTGAAGCAGGGCGACTACAGACTGGCCTTCAGCGACATTTTCGGCGGCAACGCATTCCTACCCGTCCTGTTCCTCGCCGCCGTCCTCATCTCCGGCAAACCCGTGCTGCCCCAGGCGCACGCCACCGACATCTACCTCACCGCCCTCGGCATCCTTCTGACCCTGGTTTACATGCTGGGACTGATTTTTCGGCCCGCACACAAAATCCTGGGAATGGGTGTTGACTCACTCGTCGTCCTCGTCCTGTACCTCATCGGGGTGGCAGGACTGTTCGCCGTGGCGTCAACGGGTTAGCCACCCTATTCCGGCCCGATCTGCTAGCTTCTCGGGGACTCCGTGGAGGGTGATCGCGGCCAAGATTGGTCGCAGATCTGCGTGGGGAGGTTGGATATGCCGATTGAGCCGGTCATGACTGGGCCTCCTCACTTGCAGCGATGGACTCGGCGATCCGCTTGATCGCGGCGAGCGTTTTCGGGATACCGTCGAGCGCCTGCTGGGTGCGGTCGGTGATCTGGACGTTGGCGCCGTCACCGTACTTCTCCTCGAACATGGCGATCCCGCCGGGCAGGAAGTCCCAAGATTCGCTCAGGGTCGTCCCGGTGTCTGCTGGAGTCAGGGCGAAGCCCCAGCGGACCAAGCTGCCACCCACCACCCAGGCGAACTCGCGACCGCGCTCGGCAGCCACCACCTGCGACCGGGTCTCCCAGGACCGGTGCGGGAGCTCATTACGCCCGGTGAACCAGGCACCGAGCTGGCCGGCATTGACCGCATCGTCCCACCAACACGAGGTACAGACTGGGCTCCACTCGCCGGTGCGGGTGATGTCAGAGACCAAGTCGTAGAGTGTCTCGGCTGATGCCTGGACCGTTACGGACTCCTGGTGATGGCGGATGTTTGTCGGATTCATGGGTCCATCATTACAGAACGGTCACTTCTTCTGCCGTTGTGCCAGTCTTCCAAGGTGACCAGGCCCGGCCGGGCCGCGGGTTGGCCGCCGTTGGGCTGGTGGCCGCTCACGGGTTCCGCCGGCGCAGGGTCAGCGAGGCCAGGACCAACACAGCCAGGACGATCGCTGCCATGATGCCGGTGTCTTGCCACAGTAGTTCCGTGGCATCGCTGTGGCCCGCGATCTCCTTCAGGGCATCCACCGAGAATGTCAGCGGCAGCACGTTAGACACTGCTTCCAGGAGCCCGTTCATCCGGTCCCGCGCGACGAACAGCCCGCACAGCAGGATCTGCGGTACCACCACAACCGGCATGAACTGCACAGCCTGGAACTCCGTCCGGGCGAAAGCGGAACACAGCAGGCCCAGCGCCACGCCCAGCACCGCGTTGACGACGGCGATCATTACCACGAGCCCCGCGCTGCCTTTGATCTCCAGGCCGAATACCCAGTAGGCGACGCCGGTGGCGACGAACGACTGGAGGGCGGCCATGATGGAGAACGCCAGCCCATAGCCGAACAGCAGGTCGGCTTTGTGGATGGGGGTGGTCAGCAGCCGCTCCAGCGTGCCGGAGGTCCTTTCGCGCAGCATCGTGATCGACGTGACGAGGAACATCACCACGAACGGGAAGATCGCCAGCATCATCAGACCTACCCGGTCGAAGGTCCTCGGCGCACCGGGCGGCACGGTCTCGTTTTCGTAGAGGAAATAGACAGCGGTTAGCAGCAGCGTAGGTACCACAAGCATCAGCGCCACGCTGCGTTGGTCGTGGCGCAGTTGGTCCAGAACGCGCGCCGTTGTGGCGAGCATCATGCGCGGATTCATTCCGTCACCTTCATTCCAGCTGCCGGAAGGCTGTTGGCTCCGGGACGCGGTTTAGTACCCGGGCCGTTGGGATGGCCGTCGTCGGCTTCGGCCTTCCTGATGATGTTCAGGAACGC
This sequence comes from Arthrobacter sp. EM1, assembly GCF_029964055.1. Lineage (NCBI taxonomy): Bacteria > Bacillati > Actinomycetota > Actinomycetes > Micrococcales > Micrococcaceae > Arthrobacter > Arthrobacter sp. EM1. Next base: position 1,497,051 of record NZ_CP124836.1, read on the forward strand.
CAGCTCCAAGTCCTCGCTTCCGCCCCGGTTGCTGAGCTCATCCGGGGTGAGCGAAGCCATTAGCCGGCCTTGCCGCAGGAGCAGCAGCGATGCACAGTGACTGGCCTCTTCCATAACATGGCTCGAAATCAGCAGGCTGGTGCCGGACGCGGACATGGCGCCGAAGCGCTCCCAGAGGTCCGCGCGGAGGACGGGGTCCAGGCCGACGGTCGGTTCGTCCAGGATGAGCAGCTTCGGGCGCGCCACGAGGGCGCAGGCCAGCGACACGCGGCTGAGTTCGCCCCCGGAAAGGTCTGCAGTCTTGATCCTGGCGTGCCCTTCGAGCCCGACGGCGGCAATCGCCGCGGCGGCGTCGCGCCGGTGTCTGCCGTGCATGGCACCGAAATACCGCACGTTCGCTTCGACGCTGAGGTCTGGGTAAACGCTGGGGGACTGGGTGACATAGCCAAGCTCATGGCGGAGGGCAGGATCGCCGGCAGGCCTCCCCAACACTGTAACGGAGCCCGAGGTAATGCGTTGGACCCCAACGATCGTGCGCATCAAGGTGGTCTTGCCGCTGCCGGAGGGACCCAGCAACCCGGTGATCCGGCCCGCCGGAATGCTGAAATTCAGCTCCTGGAGGATGACTTTGTGCGCCTTGACGATGGACAGGCTGCTCACCTGCACGGCTGCTACTGACCGGGACATGGTTTCCTTTGCAGGTGCCTGATTCACCAAGTAATGAATTGAATCTAGACCCGCGGAATCGTGCGGTCAACGGGACCAGCAAACTGCCATAATCCCATCATTTCCGCGCTGGTTCTGCGCCGGAAAAGACAAACAAACCCCGTGCCGGGTGCTGCCGCGTCTTCTGCTTGGACGGCAACACGCTGTGCCCGCCGGTACCTTCGCCCGCCCGGCCGGAATCCTAGGAAACGGGCCCACGGGGAGCGAACATGATCACCGACACCCCTGCGGCACAGATCAGGGACCCGATGACGTCCCAGCGGTCCGGGCGGAACCCATCGAAGACCACGCCCCATGCCAGGGACCCGGCGACGAACACGCCACCATACGCGGCCAGGATCCGCCCGAAGTGTGCGTCGGGCTGCAGTGTCGCCACGAACCCGTACAGGCCCAGGGCAATGACTCCGAGACCGGCCCACCACCACTCCCGGCCTTCCCTGACGGCCTGCCACACCATCCAGGCCCCGCCTATCTCGGCAACAGCAGCCAGGATGAACAGCAGCACAGACTTTGCAATGACCATGATGCCCATCCTGCCGCACGCTTGTGGACATCCCAGCACTGCGATCCATACGTCCGCGTGGCTGAGCGGGTTCCCCGCTGGGATCGCAGTGCACAGTGATTACGGATATCCGATGCCGATGCCGGCGCCGTCGGGACAAGGGGAACAGTTGCCGGGTGGTGGATGAGCAGGATATGCGTCCACTGCCTGCGGCCGGTTATTCGGCCGGGGCAGGTTCCTCGGGCCTGAGCATCGTGCTGGTTGGGTATGAGGCCCGCCATGCATCGAATGTCGCTGCGGGCATAGGGCAGCAGATGAAGTATTCCTGGACGACGTCGCAGTCGAATGTCCTCAGATGCGTAAGCGTCTCGGCGGTCTCGACGCCCTCGGCCAGGACGGTCAGCCCAAGACTGTGGCCGAGGTCGATGATGCACCCCGTGCCGTGCGAGCAGATCGGCAGTCTGCCGGGGCAGTCCGTCATCGAGCAGGCTGCGCGCGGACAAATTGACGGACATGGTCAAGGGGACTCCGGAGTCCAGCCAGGCCTTGGTCTGGGCGGGAGCGGCTTCCAGCACGTGGGTGGTCAAGGGGCCGATCAACAGCTCGTCGCCGTAGTGGTGACCGAAGGTGTCGTTGATCTCCCTGAACCAGTCCAGGTCGATGAGCAACAGTCCGACTGCCGCGCCGGTGCGCTCAGCCGCAGCGGGCTCCTGGCCGAAACGGTCAAAGAGCAACACGCGGTTCGGCAGACCGGTCAGGGCATCGTGAAGCGAGTCGCGCAACGCCTGACGCCGTTCACGGTCCAGTAGCCGCAATGGCAACGAACTTGGGGTCGACTTCTTCGCCGTCGATTTTGAGGGCGAGTGGTGTGTTGCCAGTACCGACAGCGTCGAACATGCGGGCAATTGAACCGAGATAAGACTCGTGGGCGGCGTCGAGCCGAGACTCCGTCTCGGGGTCGCTCTGGTCACCGTTCTCTTCGACGAGGTCCAGTGCTGTCACCAGGTCAGCGGATGCAGCGTTGTACTTTGCCCGTACTTCGGGGCCAGGCTCGAGTCGTTACTCGTGTTCCAGGGATTCCTCTGCCGTGACGGCACGATCGGCCCGGTCATAATAGTCCGACAGCGTGCTCGCATCATCAGCGGATTGGGCCGCTGAGGAGGCGACCTGTGAGGACCAGCCGGCGAAGACGCTGACACTAAGCAGCACCAGCACCAGCGCTACGGTGGCCACCCGGATGCGCAGGGCAGTTCGGTTGTCTGCACCGGGCTGGGCAGCACTGGCGTCCAAGTCGTCTTCGGCAGACGGCTCTGCCGCCGGGGCAGGCCGCCTCTGGTCCGCCAGCTGTCACGCAGGTGTCTTAATCATTCGGTTCGCCCGTGCATCACACGCGAGGGTTCGATAGCCGGCGCAGGACATATTCAATTACCGTCAGCATACGGCCCATTCTGCGCTCATAGGTTGCCTGGCTAGAACCGGTCAGTGCCTCGCAGCTTGCGGGGGCGGCCGTCCGGATCCACGACGAGACGGCTGATTGGATCCGCCCAGAGGCGTTGGAGGGCCGAGACGGGTTCTGGCGTGTGGTGTCGCACGTTTCCCGTGGGCCGGGGTGGGCGCTGGCCGGTTTCGTGCCAGTGGTCAAGAGCATCGGCGGTGGTGTTCCAAAGCTCGAGTCCGGCCGCAGGGTCGTGGAGCCGTGGGTCGTTCTGGTCCAGGCCAAGGTGCTCGGCCCAGAGTTGGAGCCGGAGCCCGCGGGCCAACGGCCGGGAAGCGCCGTCGCCGGTGTCTGTGCCGGGCGTTCCCCGATTGTCGGCGGTGGTGTCGAAGACGGCGCAGGTGAGCTCGCTGTCGGTGGTCCAGGACCGGCGGTTGAAATTGTCTGAGCCGCAGGTAAACCAGGTGTCGTCAATGATGCAGATCTTGGCGTGGACGTAGATCGGTGTTCCCGAGCGGTTCTCCAGGTCGAACACGCCGACCCTGCCGGGTGCGACCCGGTGCAGCATTTTGAGGGCCCGCAGTTGCCCGATCCGGCTGGGCGGCCCGGCGACAGGCCCATCAGAGTCAGGGTAACGGGGCACGACGGCAATGACCCTCAGCTCGGGATTCCGTTCGAGAGCTTCAACGATGCCTGCTGCGACCTCTGCCGACCACAGGTATTGATCCTCGATGTAGATCAGCGAACGGGCGCGGGCAAAGGCTTTCGCGTATCCGCGCGCGACGCTGCGCTCCCCATTTGGTGCGAACGGAAACGGGGGATGTTTCACCCCGTAGGTGCGCAGCAGCTGCACGGCATGAGGGCCGGCCGGTGGTGGCGGGGGCGCAGTTGCCGGGAGCGGTTCGGGGTGCCGGGGCATCCGGGCGAGACGTTGCAGCAGCATCCGGTAGGGAGTGCGCCGGTCCAGAGGATGGGGGTCGTTCCAACGTTCTGCGAACACGGCCAGCACGTCTGCCACCACTGGGCCACGCAGTTCGAGGGCGGCATCGTGCCACGGCGGTTGTTTCCCGTATCGGGGATCCATGTCCACCGCTTGCGGATCTCCCGCGTGATCGGCATCGTCTCGACGGCTGTGGGAAAGGTCGAGCCCGCCAACGAAAGCAATGTCCCGCGACGGATTGTCCCGACGGCGGATGACGAACAGTTTTTGGTGATGGGAGCCGAACAGGCGGACACGCTGATCCAGCAGCACCTCTCCTCCGGCGTCGTTGATCTGACGACTTAAGAGCTCATTGGCCCGGCCGCTGATCGGGGCCGATACGCGCTCCCCGTGGGATCTCCAGACAAGGCCCCGCACTTCGACTCCCGTGCGGGCCAACCCCGCGAGCAGATCGCCAATCGACGGTCCGTCCGGCAGGAGCCGCTCGTCGGCATCGCCACGCCAATCGGTGAACCACACACGGTCTCCCGCCTGCAGGTCTGTTAGCTCCTCATGCAGGCGGGCGAAGTAGCTCGCTCCATGGATGAGGGGCCGCACCAGGTTGCCCTCCGACCACGACGGGGATCCGGCACCGCCGGCGTGTACGTCCGTGGCCAGATTCCCCCGCTCAGCGCGACTCAGGAACCACGTACCGGCATTACTGTCCACTCGATACTCCTTCGGGGCCCGAGGCCAGGCCGCTAGTGTCTGGTCTCCAAAATAGCCTACGACTGTGCGGGTAATGCCACCATCCGGGTTCTCAGCGCCCGGCAAAAGCGGGTCGGCGGTTCCGGCCCGTCCGGTCTTCCGGTCGATCTGCAAAATGCGGACCGCGGGGGTCCGGGGCCAAGCCAACCGTTCCCGGTGTTCGCGGGAAACCTCCGTGGCGGGAAAAACACCCCCCCGGCCACCCATCCGTGACATGGATCACTGCGAACTGTAAGTGTCAACATCATGGGTTCTCCCACACGCAGGGGTTTTGCGCTGCGTTATCCGGCCGGGGGCCGGCGGGAGTACTCTCCGGATTGTCATGGTCTCAAAATCGAACTCATGACAGGAGCACACCAATGTTCGATCGCAAATTCGTCACCGATGCTATGAGCCGCAGCGCGGAAAACCCCATGGACCGGCGCATTTTGTTCCGCGCCGCCGGAATTGCAGGCATCGGCGGCGCAGCTGCTTTGATCGCCGCCTCACCGTCCCGTGCGGACGGCGACGCAGAGCATTCCGACAACAAGCCAAGCGACGGGGCGATCCTAAACTTCGCCCTCAACCTGGAATACCTCGAAGCGGAGTTCTACCTGCGGGCCGTTACAGGCCGGGGCCTGAGTGAGGGACTCACGGACGGCAAAGGACGAAAGGGCGGTGTGACCGGCGGGGCGAAGGTACCTTTCAAGGCCGGCAGCCTGATCGAAAAATACGCCAAGGAAATCGCCGCGGACGAAGAATCGCACGTCAAATTCCTCCGCACCGCGCTCGGCAAAGCCGCAGTTTCCCGGCCGCAAATTGATCTGGAGGCCAGCTTCACCGCCGCTGCCATGGCGGCGGGGCTGATCAAGGCAGGCCAGACGTTCAACCCTTTTGCGGACGAAACAAGCTTCCTCCTGGGCGCGTTCATTTTCGAAGACGTCGGCGTCACCGCCTACAAGGGCGCGGCACCGCTGATCGATAACAAGACCTACATCGAAGCCGCCGCCGGTATCCTCGCTGTCGAGGCTTATCACGCCGGAATCATCAGAACCACCCTCTACGCTCGTGATCTGCAGGTACCCGCCCAAGCGATCTCCGACGCCCGGGACAGCCTCGATGGATCAACTGATCTCGATCAGGGTATTGGCACTAAAGACACCGCCAACCTTGTCCCGACCGACGCAAACGGCATCGCTTTCAGCCGCAGCCCGGGGCAGGTCCTGAACATCGCCTACCTCACCGCCAAAGCAGAAAGAGAAGGCGGGTTCTTCCCCAAGGGGGTAAACGGCGAGATCAACCGGAGCGCAGCCAGCGCCTGACACTCCACCCTTGGCAAAAGCCACTAGCTCTTCTGCTTCCCCGCCACAGCGCTCACGGCTCCATCCGTGGCGGGGGCGCAGGAAGGCGACATCCGTGGCCCGGTCGAGACCAAGTGGAAGTACACCGTGCGCTCAGCGCCCCGGCTGATCACGCTCCGCGAACCCTAATGCGCCCTGCCTGTAGTCTTCTTACGTTGGTCGGCACGTCTGCCCCCTTCGGGAACAAGGGAATGACATGCAGCTGGTTGGGCGTACCGGAGCAGCCCTGGTCGGCGCAGTAGGGCTCGCCGTCCTGTTCGGCTGGTACACCGGAGGTGCACTGCTGGCGAGCGGGCTACTCTCGATGAAGCCGACGGCGGCGCTGGGAATAGTGCTCCTCTCGATTTCGCTGATCGCAGTTGACCATCGGCGTCTCACCGCAGTCCTCGGTTCGGCTATATTCGTCATCGGCGGCCTGTCATTTGTCGAAAACATACTGGGAACCTCGCTTGGCATCGATACCCTGCTGCCGGGAATCGAGTGGCGCGGGAGCCTGCCGCGGATGGCGCCGTCCACGGCCTTCTCGCTGTTGGTGTTGGGCGGCTCCGTCCTTTCCGGCAGACTTGTCCGAAGCGCGCTGGCCCTCGCAGCCCTGGGCATCAGTCATATCGCGATCCTCGGCTATATCTATGGCGTTTCCTCTCTTTACACCGTTGGTGGGTACACCAGCATGGCCTTGCCCACGGCCCTCGGGATTGCAGTGCTGTCGGCGGCGATACTGCTTCAGCACCCTTCCACTGGTTTGGCCGGACTGTCGCGGGACGCAGGCAGCGCAGGAAAGCTGCTTCGCCCGGCGATACCGTTCTTCATCGGTGGTCCGTTCGCCCTCGGCTGGATGTGCCTGACGGCGCAGCGTATGGGCTGGTTCGACACCCCTTTCGCCGTCGCGATGCTCGTCTTGAGCATGACGTTCCTCGGCTGCGCGTTCACCTGGCTGGCGGCGCTAAGGCTTCGCGAACTCGATGGGCAACGTGAGGCCGCGCTGAGGAGGCTTGCCGAGACAAACCACATGCTCGAGACCATGGTTGTGGCTCGGACCGGGGAACTGGCAGAGACAGCGGACGCGCTCCAGGCGCTCGTCCGGCTTGCACCGGTCGGCATCGTGCAGCTCGACGCCGGGGGAGGGCTTCTCTCCGCTAACGACCAGTGGCTCAATATGAGCGGGCTGACCCTGGTCCAGTCCCTGGGCAGCGGCTGGTCCTCCGCGCTGCACCCCGACGACGTCGAACGGGTACTGGCCGCATGGGGAGAATGCGTCTCCGCCGGCACCTCCTATTCGAGCACGATTCGTTTTCGCATGCCGGACGGGCAGGTCAACTCGGTGCAGGTCACCACCACGCCGATCCGCGATGAGGGAACCGTGACCGGACACCTGGCCAGCATCACGGACGTGACTGCCCTGCGGGCCGCGGAGGAGTCGGCGACGGCCGCCCGGGCACGGTTCGAGGCGGCCTTTGCCTGGTCCCCGCTCGGAACCGCCATCGTGTCGCTCGATGGCCGGGTGCTGGAGGCCAATCGGCGCCTCTTCGATCTGACCGGCCGGTCGACAGGTGTGCTGGATGAGTCCATTGAGGCGGTTTTTATGCCGCTCGAAACAGTCGGCCAGGATGCCCTGCCGGCCGGGCTGCTGGAGGGCTCCCGGCAGCGTATGGATCGACGGATGCGGCGCAGCGATGCCGAGGAGACGTGGGTGAAGGTCAGTGTCGCTGAAATCCACGAAGGCAAACACGTGGGGGGTCTCCTGTACCAGCTGGAGGACATCACTGCCCGCCGGCTGGCAGAGGCCCGTGTGGAGCACCTCGCTTTTCACGATCCGCTCACGAACCTGCCCAACCGGCTGCTGCTGCTGGACCGGCTTGCCCAGGCATTTCTCCAGGCGGGACGCCACGGCAAGGGTGTGGCCGTGTTGTTTATCGACCTGGACCGGTTCAAGGTCGTTAATGACAGCCTCGGGCACCACTCCGGCGACTTGGTCCTGACCGAAGTCGCCGACAGGCTGCGCCGCGGCACTCGGGCGTCGGACACGGTGGCTCGCCTCGGCGGCGACGAATTCGTCGTCGTCTGCCCAGATGTCGACAGCCGGCAAGACGTCGCCCGGCTCGCGGATGAGCTCCAGAAATCCATCGCCCTGCCGATCCTGATCGGCGAGCACATCGCATCCGTGGATGCCAGCATCGGCATCGCTTTCGGCGTCGGCGACGATGACCCTGAATCGCTTCTGCGTAACGCGGACCAGGCCATGTACTTGGCGAAGGACCACGGGCGCGCGCGATACGAAGTTTTCGACGACGAGCTGCGCGGCCGGGTCGCACAAACGCTGGACACCCAAATGTCCCTGCGCAGCGCGGTGGACCTGGGCCAGATCGAGACCTGGTACCAGCCGATAGTGGATCTGCGGAACCAAACGGTCGTGGCCACCGAAGCACTGGCTCGCTGGCGCCGACCCGAGCGCGGGCTCGTGCTGCCGGGTGACTTCATCGCTATCGCCGAAGAGACAGGCCTGATCAAGCAGATCGGAAGCACGGTCCTGAACCAGGCGTGCCGGGCCGCCGCGGCGCTGGACGGCGCCATGGCCGTCAGCGTCAACGTGTCTCCACGTCAGTTCGCGCGGGACGACTTCGGCGCCGTGGTCAAGCAGGCTCTCAGCATCTCCGGGTTGCCGCCGGAACGACTCTGGCTGGAGCTCACCGAGAGTGCGATGATCGAAGCGATCGGCTCCGCGGCCAAGATGTTCCACGAACTCCGCGACATCGGTGTGCGACTTGCCATCGACGACTTCGGCACGGGCTATTCATCCCTCTCCCACCTTCGGGCCTTCGACATCGACCTGCTGAAGGTGGACATAACGTTCGTGCGCGATATCGAAACGTCCGCACACGACCGGGCGGTTGTGGAAGGCGTCATTCGGTTGGCGGATTCGTTGAAGCTGGAGGTCGTCGCCGAGGGCATCGAAACGACCGGGCAACTGGACCTACTGCTGAAGATGGGTTGCCGATTCGGGCAGGGTTACCTTTTCTCGAGGCCGTCCCCCGACGTGTCACCGCTCGTGCATTTGGAGGGTTTCCTGGCTCCGGCAGCCCGCGCCCGGTGACTGTGGAATAAACGGTAATTCCGGCTCGACCTGCCGGACGGGGTGGAGCCCAAACCCGGACCCGGGGCCACAGCCGTCGATCAGGGCGAGGAATCACAGCCACCGCAGCAGGCGTACGATTCGTCCACCCCGGTGGTCTTTGCCGCCACCGCCGATAGATCAGCCGTGCCGCCGGGCACGGTGCAGCAGACGTCGCCCCGCCAGGCGTTGAGGCCTTCGCGGACGGCGATCACGGCGATCAGAAGTGCGGCGCCGGCGTCGGCCCACCACCAGCCCAGGGTGCTGTTCAACACCAGCCCGAGCAGCAGGACGGCAGAGAGGTAGGTGCACAGGAGGGTTTGTTTGGAGTCCGCCACCGCAGACCGGGAGCCGAGTTCCCGTCCGGCGCGGCGCTGCAGCCAGGACAACATTGGCATGATGGCCAGGCTGAGGGCGGCGATGATGATGCCGGGCGTGGAGTGCCGCGCTTCGCCGCCGCCGGCCAGCGAGCTGACAGAATCGACGGTGACGAAGGCTGCGAGGGCGAAAAAGGAGATCGCGATGAGCCGCAGGGTCAGGTGCTCCCGCCGTTCCGGATCCCGGGCGGCAAACTGCCAGGACAGGGCGACGGCGGATGCCACTTCGATTACGGAATCCAGGCCGAAGCCGATCAGGGCCGAGGACTCCGCGACGCCGCCGGCCCAGAGGGCGATGACCGCTTCGATGACGTTGTAGCTGATGGTGGCGGCAGCGAACAGCCGGATGCGCCGGCTTAGCACTGCCCGGCGGACGGGGTTCGGTCCCAGCGAGAGGGCCGTCATGCCAGGCACGTCCCGTCGGGGGCGCAGCAGGCCGGGTCCACGGCCAGGACGACGCCGAGCAGGTCGCCGATGGCGTGGCCCAACCGCTCGTCGGCGAGCTCGTACCGGCTCCGGCGGCCGTCGGGGACGGCCACCACCAGTCCGCAGCCGCGCAGGCACGTCAGATGGTTGGACATGCTCTGCCGTGAGACGCCGAGGGAATCGGCCAGGTCGGAGGGATAGGCTGGCGCCTCGGCCAGCGCCAGCAGGATCCGGGCCCGGGTCGGGTCGGAGACAGCGTAGCCGAACCGTGCCAGCACTGGAGCGCGGGTAAGGGATTCCATAACTCTAAAGTACACGCGGGAATGTATTCATACAATTCTGTATTGTTCTTATGGGCTAGGCTAATATGTGCACATGTAAGCACTTGTTGATTGTTCGCCATTACCGTGAGGAGCCGCGTTGCTTCAAGTCCTGGCCGTTCCGGCCTATCGGAAGCTCTTTTCGGCCCAGATCGTCGCCCTGCTGGGCACGGGCCTGTTGACCGTGGCGCTGGGTCTGCTGGCGTTTGACCTCGCCGGCGGCCAGGCCGGGGCGGTGCTGGGTACTGCGCTGACCATCAAGATGCTCGCCTATGTTTTCGTGGCCCCGGTGATGGCGGCGTTGGTCGAGCGACTGCCTAAAAAAGCGGTGCTCGTCGGCGCGGACCTGATCCGGGCAGGCATTGCCCTGATGCTGCCGATGGTGGACCAGGCATGGCAGATCTACGTCTTGGTCTTTGTGCTGCAGAGCGCCTCGGCAACGTTCACCCCGGCGTTCCAGTCGCTGATCCCGGTGGTACTTCCCGAGGAACGCCACTACACCCGGGCGCTCTCGCTTTCCAGGCTTGCCTATGACCTGGAGTCCCTGCTCAGCCCGGCGCTTGCGGCGGCCCTGCTGACAGTGGTCTCTTTTCATGAGCTCTTCCTGGGGACCGTGGCCGGGTTCTTGTTCTCGGCGGCCCTGGTGGTCACAACGCGCCTTCCGGTCGCACCGGCGGTGCGGCAGGAAGGAACCCTCTGGCACCGGACCACCCTTGGCGCCCGGATCTTTGCGAAGACTCCGGAGCTGCGGGGACTGATGGCGCTGAACCTGGCCGTCGCGGCCGCGACCGCCCTGGTGCTGGTGAACACCGTCGTCTACGCCCGGGACCTGTTCGGCGGCTCCAACACCGACGTCGCCATCGCCCTTGCCTGCTACGGCGCCGGTTCCATGGCCGTGGCGCTGACGGCACCGGCGATCCTGGACAGGTTACCGGACCGGGCCTTTATGCGGGCCGGAGCGGTGCTGGTCTCGTTCGGACTCGCCGGGGCGTTCGCGCTGCTGGCCGTACCGGGAACGTGGCCGGTCTTGCTGGGACTGTGGGCCCTGCTCGGCGCCGGGACCTCGATGATCAACACACCCTCTGCCCGTCTGCTGCGCCGCGCCGCGACGGACAGAACCCGGTCGTATATCTTCACGGCCCAGTTCTCCCTCTCCCATGCCTGCTTTATCATCACCTACCCCGTGGCCGGCTGGGTCGGCGCCGTCGCGGGACAGCCAGCGGCCGCCGCCGTACTGGCAGCGGTGGCTGCCATCAGCACGGCAGCGGCCTTCAAGTTCTGGCCCGCGGCGTTCAGGACCGGTCCAGTGCCGGAGACGACGAAAGGCTGAGCCGGTGGACAACATTACAGGCGCCCCCGCCGCCAGCCTCCAACACCCGGACGCCCCCGACGCTCTCCGCCTGGACGCGGCCACCGCTACCTTTCGGATGCTCTCTGACCCCACCCGGCTGCATATTCTTTGGCTCCTGGCCCAGGAACCCTCGGACGTCGGCTTCCTGGTGGAACGCACCGGGGCGTCCCGGACCTCGGTGAGCCAGCACCTGGCCAAACTGCGCTTCAGCGGTCTGGTCACCACCCGCAAGGACAGCCGCCACATTATCTACAGCATCGCCGGCGGACACCTGGCCCGTCTCGTGATGGAAGGCCTGAACCACGCCGACCACAAAGTCACCGGTGAATCCGTCCATGACTGAGCTGCGGGCCAGACGCGAAGTGCGGCAAACCCCGGACGAAGCCAGGGCATGAACTTTTGGGATGCGGCGGTCGCGGCCGCAGCTGGTGTCGTCCTGATCTATGCCGTACTGCTGGTTCTCTTGGCCGTGCCGGGTCCACAAGGTAACGGGTGTAGTCAGCGCGCTTGTTCCACACCCATGGCCGATGCACCCTTGTGCTTATCTGACGGACCGGATGTGCTCCAGTGCACACTGGCCGCTGCCGGGGTCAACGGACTTGGGCGGGGTTGAGTTTTAGCCGGCGCAGCAGCTGCGCGTTCAGGGCTACGACCACTGTGGAGATGGACATCAGTACGGCTCCCGTGGCAGGGGAGAGGACGACTCCGGCGAAGGCGAGTACGCCGGCGGCGAGCGGGACGGAGATGATGTTGTAACCGGTGGCCCAGATGAGGTTCTGCCACATTTTCCGGTAGCTTGCCCGTGAGAGGTCCAGCATGGACAGGACTGCGCGGGGGTCGTTGCCGGCTAGGACCACACCGGCGGATTCCATCGCGACATCGGTGCCGGTGCCGATTGCGATGCCCACTTCGGCCCGGGCCAGCGCGGGGGAGTCGTTGACGCCGTCGCCGACCATGGCGACTTTGAGTCCGCGGGCCTGCAGTTCGGCGACTTTCTTGTCTTTGTCTGCCGGGAGGACTTCGGCGAACACCTCTTCGATATTGAGTTCTTCGGCGACGGCGGATGCGACCTGTTGGGCGTCGCCGGTGATCATAGCGACCTTGATGCCGCGGTCCTGCAGGGCTTTGACGGCCTGGCGGGATTCGGTGCGGACGGCGTCCTCGAGGCTCACGGCCCCGAGGATCCTTTGCCCGTCAATGATGTGCAGGACGGCTGCGCCACGGTCCATCCACGCCCCGGTGGCGGCGGCCAATGATTTCGGTTCGTGGGCTTCGAGGTCACGGAGCAGTGCCGGGCCGCCGACGTGGATGGTCCTGCCGTCGACCGTGGCGCGGACACCGCGGCCGGTCATGGACGAAAATCCGGACGCCGCTGGAATCGTCAGGTTCTGCTCCCGTGCGGCGCGGACGATGGCCCGTGCCACCGGGTGCTCACTGTCTGCTTCCACGGCTGCTGCCAGTGCCAGGAGATCGTTCCGGTCCACGCCTTGGGCGGTCGCGACGTCTTTGAGTGCCGGTTCGCCCTTGGTGAGGGTCCCGGTCTTGTCGAAGAGCACAACGTCGATGGTGCGCATGCGCTCCAGTGCCATCCGGTTCTTGATCAGGACACCGGCCCGTGCCGCCTGCTCGGTGGAGATGGCGATGACCAAGGGGATGGCCAGGCCAAGGGCATGGGGGCAGGCGATTACGAGGACGGTGACGGTGCGGGTCACGGCGTCGGGGACGCTGCCCAGCAGTGACCAGACGATGAACGTGAGGACCCCGGCGCCGGCGGCGAAGTAGAACAGGAAACCGGCGGCCCGGTCGGCCAGGGCCTGGGCTTTGGAGGAGGAGGCCTGCGCCTCGGCGACGAGGCGCTGGATTCCGGCCAGGGCGGTGTCGTCCCCGACAGCGGTGACCTGCACGCGGACGGTGTTGTCTGTGGCGATGGTTCCGGCGATGACCTTATCCCCGGATGAGCGGAGGACGGTCCTGGATTCCCCGGTGATCATCGATTCGTCGAACTCTGCCTGGCCGTCAACAATGGTGCCGTCGGCCGGCATTCGGGCTCCGGAGCGGACCAGGACGGTGTCCCCCGCCGCAAGCTCGCTGACTTTGATGGTTTCGGTGCCCTCAGCGGTAATCCTGTCTGCCTCGTCGGGCAACAGAGCCGCAAGAGCGTCCAGGGCACCCCGTGCGGAGCCGAGGGCGCGCATCTCGATCCAGTGCCCCAGCAGCATGATCGCCACCAACAGGGCCAGCTCCCACCAGAAGTCCAGGTCGAACCCGCCGATCCCGAGGCTGGTGATCCAGGAGGCGATGAATGCGACGCTGATCGCCATGGCGATCAGCAGCATCATGGCCGGTTTTCGGCTCTTCAGTTCCTCCAGGCCACCTTTGAGGAAGGGCTGCCCGCCGTAGAAGAAGATCACCGTGCCCAGCGCCGGCGGGATCCAGGCCGAGCCCAGGAAAACCGGGGGTGTATAGCCCAGCAGCCCGCCGAACATGGGGCTGAAGAACACGACAGGCACGGACATGGCCAGCGTCAGCCAGAACCTGTTCTTGAACATCGCGACGCTGTGTCCGGCGTGTTGGCCCTGGGTGTGCACCATGTGCTCATCATCCATGCCGCCGCCATGGCCGGGGTGGGAGTGAGGAGCGTTGCCGACGACGGACCTGCTGAGGGGAACGCCGGACGTGTCCTGCCGGGCGGCACGTCCGTGGTGGTGGTCGTGGTCCATGGGTGTACTCCTTATGTTGTTTCCCCGGCTGCGGGCGGCTCGGACAAAGCACTTCACTGACAACATCCCAAACATACCCCCAGGGGGTATAGCTGACAAGCAGGTCCGGATGTCTGTCCCCTTATCCGATGCGTCGACGATGGGCGAGAGAGTGGATTCTCGCCTGGGGTGGAACCTGCCGTGTTGAGTCGATGGCACGAGCCACGTCTTGCGAACCGAGCACTGGACAGACCGCCGCGTGGTCGCTGGCTGTGGTGCGGGAGCCTAGTTCACCGTAATTTGTGTGTACATCCCGGCGGCGTAATGGCCCGGCAGATTGCAGACCAGCTCATAGCGTCCGGGCGGGAGGGTGACGGTCACCCAGCCTGTGGTTCCGGGCAGGATCCCTTGACCGGTTCCTTCGGCGCAGGTATTGGATGCTTCCCCGAGGCTGTCGGCCTCGTCGATTTGTCCGTCAGCGCCGATCGGGCGGGTGCCGGGGATCTGGTCGGCGGCGAGGGGCAGGATGACCAGTTCGTGGCTGAGGGTGCCGGCATTGGCGGCCAGGAAGGACACCGCGCCGTGCGCAAGCGTGCTGCGGTCTGCCGTCATCCGCATGGCCCCGCCCATCCCGCCGTTGCGCGCGCCCATCATGGGACCGCCCATGTTGGTCAGTGACACGCTGATGACCGGCCCGGGAAGATCCGGGGCGACGCACCGGTTCCGGGCCGGAAAACCGGTGACCCCGGGATTCACCAGTCCGCCGAAGAGTCCAACAGCGACGAGGGACAGTGCCGTTAGAAGAATCGTGGCGGCGATCCCGAGGAACAGCTGCCCGCGGCGGGATATAGCCTTCATTCCTGGCGCCTGAGCGCCGCCCGCCGGGCAGTGAACTCCTGTTCGTCGATTTCCCCGCGGGCAAAGCGCTCATGGAGAATACGCTCGGCGTTGTGGTGCGGCGGCAGGGGCGCGCCTGCACCATCGCCGCCATGGGGTCGCCGGACCAGCAGCACCACCACGGTCACCACGCCGCCCCAGAAAATCAGCATCAATGCGGCCATGGCCACCCATGCGCCGATGCCCCAGCCAGACCCGTACCAGCCATCCATCATGATCAAACCTCCTGCAACAACGCTATGGCCCCGCAGAGCCTTGGAACAGAGGCTTACGCCCCGAGCGCCGCGGGTGCAGACCGGGGGCGTTTGGTCCGTGGAAATGCCTTAAGGATCATTCCTTCCACGTCATTGAGACGGACGAGGGGGTGACGGCTGAGCTGGACTTCGTTATGGTTGGCGCCGGCGTCGATGGGCTCGAGTCGGAACGATGTGCCGCCGCCGTGCGACGGCGTGGGTGAACCGGGAATTGTTGCAAGGTCTGGAACCCAAAGGCTTTGGCAGGTCCTATGCGTGGCGACATGTACTCGGGAGCGGCCCTGACGGCGGATTACCTGGCCGGGATGTTCAACGACTGACCGGTGTGTGCGGAGATCAGTCAGCGTGGAGTTCGACGCGGGCGCCCATCGCAGTGAGCGCTCCATAGAGGTCAGGCACGCCCCACCATTCGACAGCTAGTCCGCCTTCAAAGCGGAGGATGTGAATGGAGGCCACCGTCACGGGTTTATTGCTGGCCGCCAGGCCTAGAAACGGCCCTGTATGCGTCCCCCGCCATGTCATCCGGCCTGCAACTTTATCGCCCTCCGCGACGGTATCCTCGATCGTTCCCGTGAGGCCGGAGAGGCCGGCATGCATTCCCTGCATCCAGTGAATAATTCCAGCCGAGCCTGGAAGCTGGCCTGGATCGGCGCTATGGTCCACGATGTCGGCGCTGACGACCCGGGCCAGCGCATCCTCGTCATTCGCCGTGACGGCGGCGATGAGGCGCCCGTATGCCTGCCGCAGTTCGTCTTTGTTTCCCATCGTTTCTCCCCGGATCGGCTCCTGCAACTAAGTCTGGTCGCCGCAGCGGATGCAGGCAAGGGGGGCGTGACCCCGCTGATAGCTCCGAGCGGGTGGCGTCTTGGAACTTCTCTCCCGGGAGCCGACGCGGGGATAGGAGCGGGGTGCGGTGGCTCTCGCGGCGTTAAGTTGCCGCGGCCGGTACACGGCAGTGAATAACTTACCGGAAGGCGGCGGTTCCGCATTCCGGCGGCCAGGCTTGAGGCCCCTAAACGCACATCCTGGTGGCGGGGGCCGGGCGCCGGTTCCGGCCACCCTGGATCAGCAGTGCATCGGCGCAGGGGTCAGAAATATCTTCGAGTCGTCGCAGGGGAACTGGACATTGGACGTCCCATCTCCTGTAGGCTGACTAATAAGAGTGGTCGATCACAGCCACGGCCAGAAGGAGCGACATGAGCATCGAATCCCAGGTAGTGTCCCCGGCCCGTTTCAGCGCTCAGATCAGGTCCCATGCGCTGCAGACGCGCATCATGGACCTCATCCTAGAACAGGGACTGGACGTTGGGGACGCATTGCCGACTGAAAGTGAGCTTTCGGCGGTGCTGGGTGTCGGGCGTAACACTGTCAGGGAGTCCCTGAAGGTGTTGCAGGCGCTTGGTGTGATAGAGATCCGGCACGGTTTTGGCATGTTCGTGGCACCTAACAACTTCAGTGCACTGACCGACGGGCTGGCGTTCCGCGGCCGTCTGTCGCTGCGGCACCGGGGTGAAGAGGCCATGGAGTTGATTGACGTGCGTCAGGCGCTGGAATCCGGACTCATCGGGTCCGCGATCGACCTCATGACCGAGGAGCACCTCGACGGTCTCCGCACCACCATGGAGCTGATGGACGCTGCCGCGGAAGCAGGCGAGCCGCTGGCCGAACTGGATGCGGAGTTCCACCGCAGGCTCTACGCGCCCCTGAACAACGAGCTTCTCATCAATCTCATGGATGTCTTCTGGAAGGTCTACCGGCAGATCCATCAGGCTTTGGGCTCAGGACCCGTGGATCTGGGCGATCAGGCCCGTGTCCATTGGGAGATCTTCCAGGCCGTGGTCGACAAGGACAAGCCGCTGGCCTCCGAGCGGCTCCAACGCCACTTCGACGGCATCCGCCGGAAGCTCAAGGACGTCGCGGCCAGCTAAAGGCCAAGGCGGGCCAGGCGCGTTCGCATCAATCCGAACCACTGGTCGGGGTCCCGGAGCCATGCCGGGTTTGGCGCGCCGCAGCGGGCGTGCGGGAGGAACGCCCTTCGGAGTTGATGCCCGCGATGAGTCCGTGCCATGGCGCCAGTCCTCAGCAGTGCAGCGCGGCAGTGAACCATCCGGTGATGGTGGCCGGGTGGGTAATGGCGGTGCCGACGACGACGGCGAACGCGCCGGCGCCGAGCGCCTGGCGGGCTTGCTCCGGTGTGTGGATTCGGCCTTCGGCGATGAGCGGTTTCCCGAAGGCTGCAGCGGCGATCCGTTCGAGGAGTTCAAGGTCAGGGCCTTGGGTCTTGGTGCGTTCACTGGTGTAGCCGGCGAGGGTGGTGCCGATCAGGTCGACCCCGGCGTCGACGGCCGCTGCAGCGTCGTCGTAGGAGCCGCAATCGGCCATAACGAGCGCGTGGGAGCCGCCACGGATGCCGGCGACTGTCGCTGCCAGGCTCAACCCGTCCGGGCGCTGCCGGCGGGTGCCGTCGATGGCCACGATATGCGCTCCGGCATTGGCGACTGCTAGGGCATGCCGCAGTGTCGGGGTGATCAGGACGCCGTCGTGGCCATCCTTCCAGAGCCCGATGACCGGGACCTCGACGGCGGCCCTGGTGTGCTGGATATCGGCCAGCCCCTGGACCCGGACGGCTGCGGCACCGCCGATGACGGCGGAGGCCGCGAGCTGCGCGGTGGTGCGGGGATCCCGCATCGGCTCGCCAGGGTAGGCCTGGCACGAAACGATAAGCCTGGAGCGGAGGGACTCGAGGCCGTCGGGGGTCAGGATCATAAGTGCCTTGTTTCTGTGTGGCCCGGTGTTGGCGGACAGGTTCGGTCAGTTGAAGACGAGCTTTGCGGCGCCAACGACTGCCGCGGAGTTTTGCAGTGTGGCGCGGAGGACGGGCATGCGGGCGAGCGGGGCCAGCAGTTCCCGGCGCAGGGCTGCCTCCATGGGCTCCCACCACAGCTCGCCGGCGTCGGCCAGCCCGCCGGAGACTACCAATACCTCGGGGTCCAGGATATTGAGAAGCCCGCCGGCCGCCTGGCCAGCCGCAGCGGCCGCGGTGCTGACGGCCTCTCCCGCCGCAGGATCGCCGTCGTGCGCCAGGGCAAAGACTGCTCGGGTGTCCGGGACTGCAGGGGAGCCGCCCAGCCGCAGGAACGCCGCGTGGATGGCCGGCCCGGAGGCCACGGCCTCCACATGGCCCGAGTTGCCGCAGGAACACGGCAGCGCCTCGCCGCCGGAGTACGCGTACGGGGATGCGAGGTGCCCCACGTGACCGCCCACGAAGCGGTGGCCGAGGACCGGCGTGCCGGCCAGGACCAGGCTTCCTCCCACACCGGTTCCGAACGCGATCAGCAGCGAACTCGCCGTCCCAGCCGCGGCACCGCGCCACGCTTCGCCGAGTGCATGGGCGTGAACGTCGTTCACGGCACGGACCGCGGCCGCGGGAAGCCCCAGCCGCCCTGCAAGGCCCTTGGTCAGCGCCGTCCGCGCCCAACCCCGGATCGCGTCGGTCGCGGAAACCACAACGCCACGCCCTGCGTCGATCACGCCGGCGGAGCCCACCCCGACGCCAATGGTGGTGATGCCGTTGGCTTGGGCCCGGAGCCGTATCCTGGACACCAGCGCCGCGGTGGCGTCCAGGACAGCCTCGCCGCCGGCACGGCTGAGTGTTGGGGTGGTCTCCGAGAACAGCAGCTTGCCGTCTTCCGAGACCAGTCCTGCTGCAGTCTTGGTGCCGCCAAGGTCCACACCGATGGCGTGCGCCATGTTCCTCCTCAATCCAAGTTCCCTAGGTCCGTGAACACTGGAGCCTAGAGCAGGCCGTTGCGTTCAAGGATGACCTTGATGGCGGTGGTTTCGTCCTCGTTCAGGGAAGGCATGGGTGTGCTCATGGTGTTGGACTCGATGACGCCCATAAGCTGCAGGGCCGTCTTGAACGCGCCGAGGCCCGCCGCGCCGCCGGAGACCCGGCCGTTGGGGGTGTAAACGATCTCGAAGAGGTCGGCAATGCGGTCCTGCTCGGCAGCAGCCTTTGCCCACTCGCCGGCTGCTGCGGCGTCCATAAGGCTCCGGTAGCCGCGGGGGTCCACGTTGCCCAGGCCCGGGACGACACCTTGGGCGCCGCCGAGCAGGGCGCCGTCGACGACGACCTCGTGACCGGTGAAGATGTCGAAGTTGGGGATGTCCCGGGCGGCCAGCAGGAGCTGGCGGAAAGCGACGTCGTCGCCGGAGGAGTCCTTGACGCCGGCGATCACGCCGTCGCGGCCGAGCCGGACCAGCAGGTCAGTGGGCAGTTTGAAGTGGGTGCGGACGGGGACGTCATAGGCGAAGATCGGCGCGCTGACGGCGTCGTGTACGGCGCGGAAGTGGGTTTCCGTCTCCTCGGCGTTGCCGATCGCGTAGTACATCGAGGTCACAACGATCGCATCGGCGCCGAGGTCGATGACCTTCCGGGCCTCCTCGATGACGCGGTTGGTGGTCTGTTCGTTGGCGCCGACGATCAACGGCACGCTGCCGGAGTTCGCATCGGCGATGGTGCTGACAACGAGTTCGCGCTCGGCATTTGTCAGGTAGGGGACCTCGCCGGAGGATCCGAGGACGAAGAGGCCGGACACCCCGCCGTCGAGGAGGTGCCGGGTGAGGTTCTTCAGCGAGTCGGTATCGATGCTGCCGTCGGTGTGGCGGGGGGTGACGACCGGGGGAATGACGCCCTGGAATTGGGTAGACAAAGGTATCTCCAATGATGGTTTGGTGAGTTGGGAAAGGATGGGGGGATCAGGGGTGCAGCAGGCTGGGTGCGGCGCCGAGCAGTTTCTTGGTGTAGTCGTTGCCGGGATGGTCGAAGACCTCTCCGGCGGGACCTTGTTCCACGATTTCGCCGAAATACATAACGCAAATCCGGTCCGAGACGTAGCGGACCGTCTGGATATCGTGGGAGATGAAGACCATACCGAGGTTCAGCTGAGTCTTTAGGTCCGAGAGCAGGTTCAGCACCTGGGCCCGGACCGAGACGTCCAGCGCCGAGGTCGGCTCGTCCGCCACAATGATGTCCGGGTCCAGGGCCAGGGCGCGGGCGATGGCAACGCGCTGGCGCTGGCCGCCGGATACCTGCGAAGGCGTGACCTCGGCGGCGGATGACGGCAGCCCGACTAGTGCGAGGAGTTCCTTGACTTTCGCTGCCCGCGTCGCCGCGGTGCCGATCCCGTGGATCTTGAGCGGGTCGGTGAGGATGTCCTGGATGGTCATCCGGGGGTTGAGCGCAGTGGACGGGTCCTGGAAGACCACCGATACTGCGCGGCCAAATTCCCTGCGCAGGGCGGCGTTCCGCTTGATGGCGGGCTTCCCGTGGAACAACACCGCACCTGAGGTGGGGGTCTGCAGTCCCACCAGCACGGAGGCAAGGGTGGATTTGCCGCAGCCGGATTCGCCGACGATCCCCACGGTCTCGCCGCGGCTGATGGTGAAGTCCACTCCGTTGACTGCCTTGACGATGTTGGGCCGGAAGAGGCCGCCGGTTCGGGCCCGGTGGTGAACCTTGACGTTCTTCAGTTCAATCACGGGCTTGCCGGTTGGTGTGCTCACTTGGCATCCTCCTTGAGGTGGCTGGCCCAGTAGTGGTCGCTTTTTTTGTCAACTGGGGTCAGGACGAGCCGCTGGTCCGGGTCGGCGTCGGGCCGCAGCGAACGGGGAGCAAACCTGTCGCCGGTGGAGAACGCCCTCGGTGATGGTACTGTGCCGGGGATCTGGTGCAGGCGGGCGGCGTCGGCCTCAATGGAGAGCACGGCGCCGAGCAGGCCCCGGGTGTATTCGTGCCGCGGGTTCTGGAGCAGGGCGGATGCCTGCGCGGACTCCACGACCTGCCCGGCATACATCACGGTGATGCGGTGCGCGAGTGACGCCACCAGGGCGAGGTCATGGCTGACGAACACCATGGCGAAGCCCAGTTGCTCGCGCAGCTCGTTGAGCAGCTGCACCACCTGGTGCTGGACGGTCACGTCCAGTGCGGTGGTGGGCTCGTCAGCGACGACGATCCGGGGCGAGCGGGACAGTGCCATGGCGATCAGGACACGCTGCCGCTGGCCGCCGGAGAGCTCGTGCGGGTAGCTGGCCAGGGTGCGGACGGGATCCAGCTTGACCATTTTGAGAAGCTCGGCCGGGGTCTTGCGACCGCCGCGGCGGGTGAGTTGCTCCAGCTGGTCCTTGATTTTCATCGAGGGGTTGAGCGAGCTCAGCGCGTCCTGGTAGACCATGGCGATTTGCTGGCCCCGTAGACCTTGGTAGGCCTGGGTGCTGCCGTGGCCGGTTGAGGGGTCCAGCAGTTCCTTGCCGTTGAAGGTGATCGAGCCGGAGATCTTGGCAGTCTTGGGCAGCAGTCCCATGATGGCCAGGGACGTGATGGACTTGCCGCAGCCGGATTCGCCGACGAGCCCCATGGTTTCGCCCTCGCGGACGTTGAAGGAGACGTTGTCCACGATGTCGGTGTCGCCGAAGCGCCCCGGGAAGCGGATGGATAGGTTCTTGACCTCGAGGACCGTGCGCGCGGTGTCGGAGACCTGGGGGAGGCGGTCGGTCCGTCCGGCTTCGACGGTGGCGAGCAGTTTCAGCTCCTGGTCCAGCAGGGCGTGGGGATTGGCCGTTGGGACCTGCCTGTCCTGAGGGCATCCGGCCTCCGGGACAGCATCGGCCACAGCGGCGCGGACGACGTCGAGCTCATGCTGCTCCAGCACGGAGCCTTGGGCTACCGAGGTGCCGATCTCGGCGTCGACGGCCACAGCGGCGGGGGATGACCCGTCGTCGTCCTTGACAACGGGTGCCCGGCGGAGCTTCGGATTGACCATGGCATCCGTGAGGCCCTCGGCCAGGATGTTCAGGGCGAGCACTGTGAGCAGGATGGTGAGGCCGGCGAACGTGGTGGCCCACCAGCCGCCGGACAGGACGAGGTTGCGGCCGTAGGAGATCACATTGCCCCAGGACGGCGCGGGGTCCTGGACGCCGGCGCCGAGGAAAGAGAGCGAAGCCTCCAGGATGATCGCGTCCGCGACCATCACTGTGGCGAACACCAGGACCGGGGCCGCGGTGTTGCGCACGACGTGCTTCAGCAGGAGGTAGAAGCGGCCGGCGCCAATTACCCGCGCGGCGCGGACATAGTCTTCGCCGTATTGGGAGAGGACGTTGGCGCGGACCACCCGGGCGAGCTGGGGCGTGTAGATCACCGCAATGGCCACGATGATGGTGGGCACTGTATTGCCGAATGCCGCCAGCAGCACAGCGGCCAGGGCGATGCCGGGGAACGCCATAAGAATGTCCATAAGCCGCATGATCAGTTCGTTGACCGGTTTGCTGGAGGTCGCGGCCAGGGAGCCGAGCAGCGCGCCGGCAGCCATGGCCAGCGACACGGCGCCCAGGCCGATCATCAGGGAGGACTGCGCGCCATAGAGCAGGCGCGAGAAGATGTCACGTCCCAGCCGGTCGGTGCCGAAGAGGTGCTCCCCGCCGGGCGCCGTCGCCGGGGTGAAGGATTCCAGGGGGTCGTGCGGGGCGATGAGGGGCGCCAAGATGGCGGAAACGGTGATGGCCATCAGGAAGAGGAGCGCGAGCCGGGAGGTCCATGGAAGGGCCTTGAACCGGATTCCGGGGGCGCTGAGGCGTTCAGCGAGTTTGCTGCGCATGGGTCAGACCGTCCTGATTCGGGGGTTGATGAGCAGGTAGAGAAGGTCGACGGCGATGTTCACGATTACGAAGGTCACTGAGATGGTCAGGACCACCCCTTGGACGAGGTTGACGTCGAGGTTGGTGATTCCGTTGAGGATCAACTGGCCCATGCCGGGCAGGGCAAAGATCATTTCGATCACAACGGCGCCTCCGAGTAGATAGCCGATCCGCAGTCCCAGGACCGTCACCGGTGTGACAAGCGCGTTCCGGAGGACGTTTTTTGATACGACTTCCCGGTAGGGGACACCGTTGCCGATTGCTGTCCGGACGTAGTCGCGGTCAAGTTCCTCGACCATCGAGGTGCGGACCACACGGATCAGGGAGGCGGAGACCGGGATGGCGAGGGCAAGGGCCGGGAGCGTCATCGAGTTCAGCCACCCGCCGAAGCCGGATTCGGGTGTTGCGAGGCCGCCCGAGGGGAAGGACGGGCTGGCGCCAAGGGCGAACCACTGGATCAGCAGGATGCCCAGCCAAAATGACGGTGTTGCCACGGCGGCGATGGAGAACACCCGGACCAGTTGGTCCTGCCATTTGTCCCGGTAGAGTGCACCGATGATGCCGAAGGGAAGCGAGAGCAGAACGGCGATCAGCACCCCCAAGAAGGTCAGTTGCAGGGTCAGCGGAAACGCGGCAGCGATCATGTCGGCCACCGACTTTGCCGGCGGCGTGGTGACCCCGAGATCAAACTGGAGCAGCTTCCCGAGGAACCGGAAGTACTGCAGAACCAGGGAATCGTTGAGCCCGTTGTTCTGGCGGTACTGTTCCTTGGCTTCCTCACTGGCACCGTCGCCCAGGGCGCTGCTCGCCTGATCGCCTGGGGCGGCCTGAAGGACCAGGAACACCAGCAGGGTAATGCCAAGGATCATCAGGGGCAGCGCCGCAAGCCTGCGGCCCAGCAGGCGCAATATCGTGACCAAAATTGTCTCCGGAATTCGTGGAAGTTTGTCCCGGCCTCAGCCGGCACCGGGGGGCAGGTCATCCAGGTCCGGGCGGGAGGGGGCCCGCCCGGACCTGGACTTATTCGGCCGGAATCAGGCCGTGCGCCCGACGCCGATGAAGCCGACACCGGTGGTGGGCAGCGGCTTGAAGCCGCTGAGCTTCTTGGCATCCCAGGCGCTCGGAAGCTGGCGGTGGAAGATCGGATACAGCGGGAGCTCTTCGGACACCAGATCCACGATGTCGCCGGTCACCTTTTTCGCTTCAGCCTTGGTGGACCGCCCGGCTTTCGCCATGAGGTCCACAAGTGTCGCGCGTTCCGGGGTGGCGGCCCAATACGCGCGGCCCTTCATCCAGGTGTCGCCGGCGTAGAACCAGCTCAGCAGCAGGTCGGCGTCGTTGCCGAAGACGGACGGGTCGCCCGGGGCGGCGACGACGGAGAAATCTCCCTTGCCCACCCGGTCCGTGTACAACGCACCGGATTGCAGGTTCTTTAGGGTGACCTTGACGCCCGGGATCTTGTTCCAGGATTCCAGCATCAGCGGGGCCACATCCTTGACCCAGGCTGTGTCCGTGGTGAGCAGTTCAAATTCGAGGTTTGTGACGCCGGCCTGCTTCAGCAGATCCTCGGCTTTCCCGGGGTCATAGCCGTAGACATTCTTGGCCTTGACGTAGTCCGGGTGCCCTTCCTGGAAGTAGGAGCTGGCGGCCTTGGCGTTCCCGAACAGTGCCTTCTTAATGATGGAGTCCTTGTCCAAGCCGTAGTGCAAGGCTTGGCGGACCAGCTTGTTGTCGAACGGGGCCCGGGCGCAATTGAACATCATGAAGAGCAGCCCAAAAGACTGGACGGATTCCACCGTCGCCTTCGATTTCAGTCCGTCAATGTCAAGGTACGGGACATCCTCGATCGCCTGCACACGACCGGACTGCATCGCCGTGACGCGGGCGGCGGCGTCGGAGAGCAGGAGCCAGTTCATGCCCTTGGCCAGTGCCGGCATGGGCCCGTTGTAGTCCGGGTTTGCCTCGAAGACAATCTTGTCGTCCTTGACCGCGGACACCAGTTTGTAGGGGCCGGTACCGACGGGCTTGGCGTCGAATGCTTTGAGCTGATCCGATCCGAGCGGGAAGTTGGCCAGGGCCTTGGGAACGACCTTGACGACGGAGATGCGCGGGCCGAAGCCCGGGAACGCATATTTCAGCGTGAACTCGACGGTCTTCGCGTCGATGGCCTTGACGTCCTGGATAAACGGGATGAATTGGGAGAAGAGCGACTTGTTCGCCGGGTCCATCACACGGGTAAAGGAGAAGACCACGTCTTCGGAGGTGACCGGGGTGCCGTTGTGGAACGTCGCGCCATCGCGGAGGGTCACCTGGTACGTGGTGTCGTTGACTTGCTTCGGATCGGCCGCGGCGAGGGCGTTGTACGGCTCGCGGGTGGCGGGATGAAGTTCCACCAGGCCCTCGTAGACATGGAGGTTGGCGGCCAGCGGCGTTGCCCCGGAAGCGGACAGCGGGTCGAACCCGGTAGACAGGGCGTAGGAGATGCCCGCTTCGATGATGAGGTCCTTGTTGATCGGTGCAGTGTTTGCCCCCGGTCCTGCCGTTGTGGTGGCGGCTCCGCCGCAGGCGGCGAGAGAAGTGGTGAAAGCCGCGGCCATGCCCAGGGCGCCCGACAACTTGAGGAAGCTCCGGCGGCTGGCGTCATTGACCAGCGGCAAGTTCATTGATGTCCTGCTCATAATTTGCCTCACCATTCGAGTATATTTATCGGATGTAGGACGTCCGATGCTTGTAGTGGAAACTGTAAGGGGCATCACACGGGCCCGTCAAGCGGGTGTAGAACCGCAAGTTGGCGAACCCCCCGGGCGACGTACGCAGCATCCAGATCGAAGGAGAGAATGTGTCACTGATCGTCGGCGCCTATCCGGCCCAGCCCGAGGGGCTGCTGCAGAGTCAGTTCTTCGAGGAACTCGCAGCACTCGCCGCTATCCGCGGCCTCGAGCTTCCCTACCGCGCCTGGGGCGGCGACCCGTGGCCTGCCGGGGCGAACGCCGACTGGTCAGCGGTGGTCACCGCAATTCCCGGAACCATGCAGAGAGCCGGCGCAGACGCGCGGTTCGGACTCGCCTCCACGGACCGGGAAGGGCGTCGGGCCGCCGTTGACTTCACGGCAGGGATCTTGGGCTATGTCGCAGGCCTTCGGGACCAGGGGCACCGGGTGGAGGCCGTCGCGTTGCATTCTGCTCCGTCCGGGCATGGCACTCCAGCGGCCTTCGCGGAGTCGCTCTGGGAGATCCTAGGGTGGGACTGGCAGGGCACCTCCCTAGTGGTTGAACACTGCGATGCACCGCGTCCCGGACGGGTTCCTGAAAAGGGATTTCTTTCATTCAGCGACGAAACCAACCTCGTCCGGGCGTTTCGGGAGCAGGGCCAGGACATCGGAATGCTCGTGAACTGGGCCCGGTCCGTCATCGAGACAGGTCAGCGGCGCACGGCAGCAGCCCATGTGGCCGAGGCGCGCGAAGCGGGAGTTCTCAACGGCCTGATGTTTTCCGGGTGTTCCCCCGAAGCCACCGAGTTCGGTTACCCGTGGATCGATGCCCATCTGCCTGCCGTCGAGGTCGAAGGAGCTCCGGCCAGTTCCCTGCTTACCACCCGCGAAATCGCCGGATGCCTTCGCGAAGCCGGCAGGCCGCCGATCATTGGTCTCAAGATCGGCCTGCCAGGGGCCGCGGCGTCACCCCTTGAGCGGGCCGCACGGGTGCGTCAAATGTGCGACCTCGTGATGGCCAACGTCGGGTAGATGGAGGTTCCTGAACATCAAAATGGAACACTCGCCCAAGATCCACGTCGGCACTGACGTATGCGGCCTCTTCGACGAAGGCTGCAATCGCCCGGCCCGGACCACAGCCATTAGGCGACCGCCAGTTCCAGCACGAACATCACATCCAACAGCTCGGTCCCATCCAGTGCCGATTGATCACCGGCCACCGGGGCAGCAGGCGCCAGCCCGCCAGCGGCAACAACCCGAACGACGTGTGCGTCCGCGAAACCGTTGGCGAAGGTTCCGGTGACGTCCACGGACGGCAACCCGCCCAGCGTCGGATCCGCGGCAAACGCACCGGTGGGTGTCCCGTCCACCGAGAACTTCAGACCCGCCAACGCTGGCCCGCCCGGCTTGGTCCGCAGCGCCAGCTTCGCCGAGCTCACCGTGACGCCTCGGCCGTTGAGGAAGTACGGCAGGTGTGTGCTCATCAGCGTGAATCCGGCATCGGTAGCGGCAGGGGAGTGCAGCAACGCGTTGAACGTGTTGGAGAACTGGTTCCGCAGCGACACCACGTGCTGCAGCGGATTGTTAGCCAGAACGTTCAGGATGGTGCCCTCGGTGGCGGCCTGCAGCGCCTCGGTCTTGTCCCGCAGCACACCGTCGTACTTCGAGGTGTACGCCAGCCGGAGCACAACATCGTTGATGGTGCCGTAGTCGAACTGCCGGAAGCTCTTCGGTAACGTCAACTGCCAGCTGCTGATGGCGCCCGCCCCCTCGAACGGCATGTACCGCTCGTCCCGGAAGTTCAGTTCGAACACCCCCGGGTCGCTTTGCGCGGTACTGGTGGCGATCAGGGCGGCCCGCGCGTCGGGCATTTGCGTCACATTCGCGGCCCCCAACTTGGCCTCCTTCCGGATCCAGCTCTCATTCAGTTGCAACGTGGCGCTGACGTTCGCGAACGGTCCCGTGACACAGGGAATGGTGATCCGGGCGGACTTGATCCGGCGGAAGTAGTGCCCGGGGTAGACCACATCGAAGAGCACCTCGGGAATGTCGAAGGCACACTCGCCGGTGGTTTTGAGCTGCACCAATGCGGTGGGATCCAGTTGGCTCACCGAGAATGATTGATCGATCTCAAGATCCCGGATATTGGTCTCCACGTAGCGCCGCTCCAGCTGCTGCAGGTCCACCACCAGCTGTGCCCCGGCAGACAGGCCCAAATACTCGCTATCCCAATACGAGCCGCCCAGCCGATAGGAATCCTCGCCCCGCTCAAACCGGAACGCCTGCTCCGCCATCCGCGCCATGGAGAGCGCCGTATTAAACGCCTCGCGGTGGAGCCGCTGCAAGGTGGTGGCCAGGAAGGCATAGAGTCCCACGCCGGTGAAGTGATTTTCGTACAGGTCCAGGACCTCTTCAGCCTGCTCGGCGGCCCTGGTATGGATGGTGATGTTCCGCTCCGCAATGTCCCGGCGCAGCTTCATCCCCGTCAGCTGCAGATCGATCTCGGCCAAGTCATCCGCTGCCGCATCCACCTGTTGCTTCCAGCCCTGCTCCCGCCGGTCGAAGCCGGCCTCGACGGCGGCGCTCGTGGCCAGCGCATCGGCGAAGTCGCCCGTGGCCCGGGTTCCGACCGCGAAGTTGTGGGCGCTCCAGCCGGCCTCCACGCCGCCGTACTTCATGGCGAACGGGGAGCCCAGTTGGGGGATCAGGTGCAGCGCGCCGGAGAGGAAGCCCAGCGTGGCTTCGGTCATCCGTGCGCCACTGGCAATGTGCTTGCTGATCCGCTCCGTCCGCTCGGACGCCGTGAGGCTGCCGTCCACCAGCCCATCGAAATAGGCCTTCCGGTTGGCCACAGTGGTTCGGTGCCGCTCCAGGCTGGCCACCGCGTTTGCCGCCGCGTCCCGTTCCTGTTCGCGCGTGCGGGTGGTGAGGTCCAGGATCTGCTGCTGATGCTGGGCCCGCAGCAGGTTCAGCTGTTCGCCGTCGCGCCTTTCCACCGCCGCCTGCAGTGCGTTGCCGAAACCCTGCACCGCGGTGGCTTGGCTCTTGGCCTTCTCCAACAGGAACGAGAACCGATACTGCGGCACGTCACCATTGAGGCTGGTCAGCGCGTCCTGCAAGGACATGCCCTCCGCCCGTGCCCGGACCAATGCCATCGGATCGATCTCCGCGGCGAACAGCGAGAGCTTGCGAACCGCGCCGCTGATGTCGCGGCAGTTGCGCAGCTTCCACAGCCTGTCCTCGAGCCGGTCCCAGTAGGCCAGCAGGTCCTTGTTCGGCGGGATGCAAAACACCGGGTTGACCTGGCGAATGAACGCCACCCCAAACCTTCCCGGCCGCCGCTTGTCCGGCCGCACCCGGGTGGGCCGGTCCTTCCCGTCCGGCCGCAGCCGGTTTTTGCCCTCGTAGGCGCCCAGCCGCTTCCAATCCGGCCCGGCGCTGACGGCGGCTGTGTCCGGTTCGAATTCCCGCAGCCCCTTCCGAGGCGGCACGGCAAGTACCCGGGTCCCGGCATCGACCGATCCCACGGACTTCACAAACACCTTGTCGATGTCCGCCCGCTCGGTCTCGCGCTCCTTGATCGCCTCGGGGTACAGATCGTCCGTCCCGGTGCGGCCCAGCCCGGCCAGACCCGCGGGCGAGTCAATGTCGGCGGTCTCGAATCGTGGAATTCGGTTGGCCATCAGCCTGGCCCGGATCGCCAGCCCGGCCACCGGCAGTTCCGCGCGCCGTTCGAACAGCCGCCGCGGGTCCGCCGGCTGCCGGCCCGGCGGCGCCGGGGCGGGAGCGGCGACGGCGGCAGCGTCCTCCACCAGCATGGCCGCGGCATTGCTGGCGGCGAAGACAGCCTTGGTTGAGTCGGGTGCCACCCGGCCCGCGTCCTCGATACTGAACACACCAGCAGCCTTCAGCCGCTCCGACGAGAGCGCCCGCTTGGTGATCCGCTCAAAGGACACTGAATCCAGCACATACTTGTGCCGGCTGCCCATCTCCTTGGTGCGCTTTCCCTGGATCACCAGGTGCTCGGCCTCGACCAGGAACTCCGAGCCCTTACTGATCAGCGGCTGGATCTTCTCGTAGGTGCGGGGGTCCACCGCGTCTGGGCCGCACGAGCCCAACTGCGCCGGCCGGTCGCCCAGGATGTCCGCAACGGTGGCGTAGTGGATGAGCGCCTCGTTGACCGTCTCCATCTGGAACTGCTCGAACAGGGAATCGGCGAGGTCCAGCTTGTTGTCGATGTACCGCATCACGATCGACTTTTGGTAAGCGCTCAGCCGCAGCCGGGCAATGGCATGCGGGTTGAACGGATCCTTGTGGTAGGCCGCGATCGACGAGGAATCCGTGAGGATGGCGCGCATGGTTGGCAACGTCAGGCCGCGGAATTCCAGGTAGCGCCAGTTCCGGTCCCGGCGCCGGGCTTCATTGGCCGATGCGGAGAGCACCGGGTCAGGCGTGACCACCTCAGAGGTGGTGGGGTCGAAGATGTGCTGGTACCAGCGCTCGGCCTGCGCGTACTTGCCCTGGCTGTTGCAGTGGTTGCCGATCAGCGACGGGATGTGATGGAAAATCTCCCGGTAGTACGTGCCAAACGGCCCGGTGAAGTCCAGCCTCCCGGACACCACCCGGTTGACGATCCGGTTCCCGGACAAACCAAATGCCAGCGGCGCCTCGGCAAGCGCTCGCTGGGTGTCCAGGTCCAGCAGGTGTTCCACGCCGCCGGTGAACAGTTCGCGGGCCACCCGCCGCGCCAGCGTGGTGCCCAACCTGCGCAGCGCCCAGCTGGCCGCGTTCGAGGCGGTGGCCTGCAGCAGGTACAGGTCCCCGCCGGCGTCGATGATCCCGTCCGACAGCGAACCGTTGATGGGCATCAGCCGGCCCGCGCCGATATTCGCCAGCGCACCGACGTACAGGTTCTTGGTGATGATGTTCTTCACCGGCGTGGACCAGTCCACCAACACGCGGTCCAGCCGGATCTTGTCGGCGGCAAGCCCGGCGAGGGCGTAGTTATCGAACAAGGAGGCCGACGGCGTCCCGTAGTACAGCGTCCCGTTCTTCTTGGTGAGAATGGGCGAGTGCGGGGTCAGGTTCCACGTCACTGCCTGCCGGCTCAGGTGCAGGCTGGCGGCCGTGGACGTGGACTTGTCGAACGTGTCGATGTAGGCGCGCATCTGGTAACCGGCACCGGCCACAAACAGCGAGTTGCCCTGCACCTCCGGGTACAGCTGGGTCCACTCCAGACCGCGCAGGGTGTACCCGTCGCGGGCCTTGACGTGGACGTCGTCGTCATATCTGGGCGTGATCAGGCGTTTTTGGGCGGCCGTCAAACTGGCCACCGACGAGGAACCACCGAACAGACCCCAGCCCAACAGCCCGCCAATGGCGCTCAGGAAGTCCTGCCACTCCTCGGGCTCGGCCAGCGGATCCTCGATGACGCCGTCGCTCTCGCCAAATGGATCGGTGCCGTACAGACGCACCCGCTGTGGCGCGGTCCACCTGCCATCCAGGCGGAGGGTGGTGAACTTGATGATCAGCTTGTGGTTGTACCCGGCGAAGCGGGATCCGGCGTCGGCCACTTCATTGACCGGTGAGGTTGTGATCTCCGCCCACAGCAAGTGCAGCCGGCCGTTGTGAACCACCGGGGATACTTCCCGGACGGGGATGGCAACGTCCACCTTTTGCCACGGACCCCAGACGGTGCCACCGGACTTCCGGCCCTGCGGCGCAGCATTTTCGACGCGCCGGTAGTAGAAGGTAGCCGGGTCGCCGGGGGTGACCCCGAAGAGGTGCAGCACATCGGAATCGGCGCGGGGATCCACCTCTTGGTAGGACCCGGCGATGGTCAAGCTGGCCAGTTCCTGAAAACCGTCCAGGTACGTGCCGTAAGCATCCAGTACCGCCTGCTCGTCGATGTCGGTTTGCAGCAGTTCCTTCTCGAGGTCCTCGAACAAGGGTGTCTTGTCATCCCGCAGGTCCGGGAAGAGGTAGTTTTCCGGCCACAGGAACACCTTGCGATTGGCTTCCCAGACCCGGTAATGCATCCGCCATTCCCACTCGTCGCGCGGCACCTGGGTGGGCTGGACGTGCACGTTTCCTGCCCGGTCCTGCTCGAGGTTCATCAGCACACGGTGGACATACATCTGCGCGCTTGAAATGGCGGACACCACGCGCGAGGTGAGGAAGCAGCCCTCCACCTCGGGATCGATCAGGAAGTACCGGAACAGGTCTTCCAGCCGTTCAAATTCGGGGTGCAGTGCGTGCACCAGATAGTTCGCCAGCGCGTCCCGGCAGCGCTCCAGGAGCCGGGCCCGGAACGGTCCGTACGCCTTCTGCCACGCGGTTTCGTCCGCATACTTGGCACGGAAAACGGCGAAGAGGGCATCGGCACCTTGGCTGAGGAGGTCGTAGTCGTCCTCGGCTACCAGGGCTAACGCTTCGCCGCCGATGCCTACCGCGGTGGCCACAGCGGCGGCCTCGGCGAGTAGGTCGAGCGCGTCCAGCGCGTCGGCGGGCAACGCCAGGTTGGCTTGCAGGGAGACGGAAACAGCACGTTCGGCGGCGAGGAGTGCCGCGAGGGTGTCCTGATCGGCAGCGCCGAAGTGGGCGGCATTGGTGAACGCGCCGGCCACTGCCGTCAGTGCCGCGGTGCCCGCGGGATCCGTGCCAAGATGCCGCCGGAACTGGTCCACCTTGCGGGCCGCCTCGATGGTCAGCGCGTTGGGTGCCTGCAGCGCAAACATGGATGCATGGGCAGCAGCAAACTCCACCGCCTCCGCACCGAGGTCTTTGGCGTTGAACAGCGTCACCAGCGGCAGGATGGGCCCGACGGCGGCACTCAGGGCGGCGATGGAGCCGTTGCCCAGCGCTTCGGGAACGATCGCCGCTGCGTCCAGGTCGGCACCGGCAAGGGCGGCGATAGCGGCCAGCTTGGCCACCGGCACCTTGAGCAGGGCAGCCAAGGCCGGCTTCAGCAGCGTGCCCGCGTGGTGGGTGAGGAGGACCGCTCGAAGCTCCGGCTCCGCAACGGTGACGGCGGCTGGCACCGTGAGGACAGTAATCGGGGTGAAGGCGGCGCTCAACGCCAGCTGGCCAGCCGAGGCATCGAAGGCGGCGGGGTTGGCCGCCACCAGTGCGCGCGAGCCGGCCTCGGATACGCCGGCCAGCGTAAACACTGTGTCGGTGAAGGTCAGGCTGCGGTCGGCGGCGAGCCGGTCCAGGGCACCCTTGGCCAGCGCGTCAGCGGCGGGATAGGCTGCGGCGTTGGTTACCACCGCGCCGGTGATGCTGGCAAGATCGTCAACTGAGCGCTTGGCGCCCCTGGCCCAGGCGGCAGTTGCCAGCAGCACACGAAGGTCGTTGAGGCCGCCCACGTGGGTCAGCGGTCCGCTGGGCAGCAGGGCCAAGAGCCGGAACAGGTCCGGCAGCCTCATCTTGAGGAGTTTTGCGAGCCGGGCGTGCCGGACCAAGAGCGCCAAGTTGCTGGCGGTCAGGGCAAAGCCACGGTCCGCCTCTGCTGCGGCGGCGGGGTTGGCGCCCAATGGAGCGGCTAGGCCCGCGATGAGTTCGAACAGTCCACTGGCATCGGTGCGGGTGGCGGCGAGCAGCCGGTGCAGCATGTGATCCGAGGCGGCCACTGTGGGATCATCCCGCAGTGCAGGGTGGACAAACCGGGTGCCCGGCAACGGCAGCGGGCCGTCCATGGCCACCAGGTCGGGAAGGTTGAACAGCCGGTCAAAGAGGCCAGGTGCCGAGCTGCTGACGGGGCTGGTGGGTACCTCGGTGAACAGCGGGAGCAGGTCCTCCACCGATCCGCCGAGGCTCTGCTGCAGGGCTTGCAGTTCGGCAATCACGCGCACGGCCGCGGCGTCGATCCCGGCAGCCAAGCCCGCATCCGTGAGCGCTCCCACCACGAGGTCGAGCTGGCGAATGGACCAGCCCGGGCAGGCCCGCCACAGCCGGGTGAACCGGTGCATCCTGTCCAGCGATTCAGGCTTCAGCCCGGTGACCCGTTCAATATCGTTCTGCACGCTGGCAGCGCTGAGCTTGCCGCCCACGATCGTGACCGGCTCGGCGCCGCTAGCCGAGACGAACCGGGTGGACACAAGTTGGGCCAGATCGGTCTGCGCGATGGACATTGGCCGGAGCAGGGTCTGTGCATCGAACGGTGTGACTCCTGCCGGTTTGTAGTCGAAACCCTGCCCGTACATGGTGTCCAGGAAGGCGTGGGCAGTGTTGGCCGTGGTGATCAGGGTGGCCTCTTCTAAGCTGAGGCCCAACCCGGCTATGGCCACTTGGTCGGGGGTGCCACCGCTGAGCCGGACAAACGTGGAGCGTGGCACGCCGAAGTGTTCCAGATACGTCTGCGTGCGGGAGAGCGGCCGAGAGAAGGGGAGCCCAAAGCACACCTTGGCGGACGCCAGTTTGTCCCGGTATACGGCGCGCTCCACCGCGATCCGGTCCGCGGTGTCCCCGGCGAAGCCCGTCCGCTTGGCCAGGTACGTCTCCAGGATCTCGTTGACGATCACCAGCTGCGGTATCTCATTAGTGGTGTTATCGCAGGTCAGCGGCAGGGTCCACAGCTCTGGCCGGCGGGTCTTCAGGTTCAGGACATGATCCGCCAAGGCTCCGGTGAAGACGCGGCTGAGCAGGTGTTCCTCGATGAAGTGCATTAGGTCCACAAAGTAGGCAGCGGGTCCGGTGATGGACTTGCAGTTTTGGCAGGCGCAAAAGGCTTGGCTGCCAAACAGGTCCTCATAACCATCGATCTGTTTGAAGTAGTCCTCGATGCTGGGATCGGCGTTGGCCACAGTCAAGAGCCCGAAGCCGCCGTGCTTCATATCGATGATCGAGCCCACCAAAGCCGAGGCCGTACCCACTGTCATGGTCACGGTGTCGTAGTAGCGGGAGGCTACGGCCTCGCTCAGCCCGGTCCGGGTGATCACATCGGCGAGCTGCGCCGACGCCAACGCGGTGGCCGAATCGAAGCCTGCGCTCATCAGTTTGGCCGCGTCAGTAGCGTCTCCGGTGATGGCGAAGACGCGCTGCATCACCTTGGCGTGCCGCAGCATCAACGGCCGCTCCGCTTGCGCAACTCCGCCAAAGTCCAACGCGGCGACGTCGGCGCTCTCGGGGGTGAGGTCGAGGTCGACAAGTTCCACGTCGGCGTTCTTCGCCAAGAAGCTGTCGAACTGTGAGACCCGCTGGCCCACCTTATTGGCACGCTCGCCGGCGGAGAGGGTCGCGTCAGCCATGATGGCTTCGAGTCCCAGCCCGCGGTGCGCTCCCGCCAAGCCGGCCAGGCTGCCTAACGCCGCTTGGACGTTGGGCAGCGATTGGGCGGAGACCCCGGAAAGGTCAGGGGTACCCAAAACATCAGCGCCGACGTCGAGCACTGCTTTCGCCGTGGTGATCGCGGCGGAGACGTCGTTCGTTACCGGAGCCGCCAGCCGGGCCCGGACCGCGCCGGTGGGGTAGGTGGCCTCCACCCTTGCCGCGAGCAACAGCGCGTATTGATCTGCGTCCATGCCGCCCGGCGGGGTGATGCCCGCCGTCGCAATGGCCGCTTTCCAGCCCTCCGTGTTCAAATCGACGAGATCGCGCACTGTCGCCACGGCGCCGCCGGCCGCACCAGTCTTGAGGATGGTGCCGGCCAAGGCGGTGTCCTCGTCCACCAGCCGGTAAATGCTGGTGGCCAAACCAATTGACGTCGCCTCGGCAACGGTGAGCAGCCGGTGGCCCACCAGGTCATCGAGCTGGGTATCGTCGATGTTGCTCAGCCGCAGCCCGCCCTCCACCAGTTTGGTGGCACGGTCTGGATCAAACACGGCGATCTCGGCCAGGCGATGCATGCGGGCAGCGGCCACATCGTCGCGGACCAGCGGCCCCGCACCCAACGGGAGGTTTGCCAGCGCCAAACCGGCTGATTCCACCGCGTCGATCTGCGCTTTGGCCTGGGCGATCAACTCAGGCGGGGCCTGCCGGGCCAGCAGTCCCTTCATTAGCGCCGCACCCGGGCCTTCCGCGCCGGAAAGATCGATATCCTTGGCCGTTTCCCACAAGCGCGGCGGCCCGGAATTCTGCATCTGGTCCGCCAAGGCGGCACCGAGCGCCGCCCGCTGGGCGTCCTGGACCGCAGCCACCACCTCGAGGTCCTTGGCGTCCACCACCTCGCCCGGGGCGAGACCCGCAATCCGGTCAAGGCGCAGCAATTCGTCTCGGTTCATAGCTCCTCCTAAGGGTGGAAAATGCTCATGGCGCGGCTGCAGGGGCTGGGGCCGGTGCGGTTCCGGGTGGATCTCGTAGGGGTTCCAGGGCGTAGTCCCACAACTTGTAGAGGCCGTAGCCGCCACCGGCATAGGTCCCGTAGTTGAAGACCGCCGAGACGGCTTTGTTGTTGTAGAGCCACGTGTTGAACCAGCCTTTGATGGGCACCACGTTCCAGCCAGCGTCGCCGAGGCCTTGCATGATCCGGTTCATTCGTGTGCCGTAGCGGAAGAAGGGCGGTTTCTTCCCGACGGTGCGGTACCAGCGCTGTTTGATGATCATGTGCTCCATGGACCAGCCGGAGCCCTTCGCGATGCTCCAGCGCTTCCGGAAGTCCTTCCACATCCCGAAGCTGCGCCGGTCCTCCCAGAAGAACCGCCCCAGGCGGCGCAGCAGCGGGGTGCGTTGTCCCGGAGCCGCGCGCCGGAACAGTCCCAGCAGCGCCGTCCCCATACCGCGGAGCCCGCGGCTCACCACACCCTTTAGCGAGGTCATCCCCGCCTTGAGCGCATTCTTGAGGCCCACCATGGCGGCCTTGAACTCGCCAAGTGTCAAGACTGTAAGCACAATGTCGACCACAGTCAGGGCCAGGAAGGCTACCTGCGCGCCCCAGCCGGACAGGAACCCCATGCCGCCGGGAATGCCGCCGGAGACGCCATCGGCGCTGCCGCTGAACTCGAGATGCCAGTAACCGGCGATCTTGGTGATCTTGTCCAGCGCGGTGGGTTCTTGATTGCTGCCTGCAGGGCCGCTGCCCGAGGTTCCCGTCCCGGTGCCCGTATCCGCGGGCTCGCTGTCCCCGGTCTTGGTGCCCGTGCCCGTCCCGCCGCCCGGACCGGACTTTTCCGTGCCGTGCTTAGTGGGGTCCTTCGAGGGGCCGTCCCCCTGGCCGGTGGCACCGCCGTCGGCCGTTCCATCTGCCGACCCGGTGGGGCTGCCGCCTTCGGCCGGGGTGGTGCCATCGCCCGTGGTGTTGCCATCGAGTTTTCCGTCAACGCTGCCGGTGGGGCTGCCATTGACGTTTCCGCCCACCTGGCCGCCAGGAGCGCCGCCTTCGGTGCCGCCGTCCACGCCACCCTGCGCGCCGCCGGGGCTGGTGCCCTTGCCGCCCGTGCCCGATCCGCCTGCCTTGCCGACGCCGGCGCCCGGCGTGGTGCCACCGCCGGTGCCGCCCGGCTCGGTGGGGGTCTTGCCGTTGCCCGGTCCGGTGTCCGTCCCCGGCCCGGTGCCTGGGCCGTTGCCATTGCCCGGACCCGCGCTGGGGCCGGTGGCCGCCTCGCCCATGCCGCCGCCGCCGGGACCCGTGCCCTTGGTGCCGGAACCGCTGCCGGTGCTACCGGGCGCGCCGGGTTGGGTGGCCGTGCCCGAGCCGCCGTCCTTGCTGCTGTTCGAACCGTCGGCACTGTGCGCATTCCCGGTGGCCCGATCCCCGGTGGGCGCCGTCTGGGCACTCGTGGCGCCACCGCCGTTGCCGGCACCAGTGGCGGGCGGGGCCGGCGTCGTGGGCGGATCTCCCGCCGGCGCGTCAGAAGCTGGCGCGTCAGAAGCTGGCACTGCTGGTTCGTCCAGTTTGAGCTCGTCAAACATCTTTTCGATGTCGTAGAGGGCCCCGGCCTTTTCCACGTTGCCGCCGTTTTCGGCGATCATTTGCTGCAACCGCGGCGTGTAGTTCTCCTGCCGGACAATCATCCAGTCGTTGCCGCTGCGCTTGACTTCCAGGGCCCGGATGCCCAGCTCCCTGCCGCGGCCATTGTTGAAATGGCGCATGGCTTGGGCGCCGGTGTAATTGGCGGGCACGCTGTCCAGTCGGCTCATGGTGCCGGTGGCCTGCAAGCCGTTCGGATCCACCAGGTTCACCGGATTGTTCTGGACGAACTCGTAGAGGTTCAAGGATGCGGCATTGCCCAGCGGGTCCGGGCTGAGCCAGCCGCCAATCCAGGACGCGTAGTACCGGTAGCCGAAGTAGTAGAGGCCGGTAGCGTCGTCGCGCTCCTTGCCCGTGTAGCGCCGGTCCCGCAGTTTAGTGCGGCGCAGCGCGGCCCCTGCGATGAAGCAGGAGCCGCCGTAGCTGAAGTGTTCCTCGTAGCTGAGGACAACGCCGTTGGAGTCCAGTTCCATGGCCGTGGAGCCCAGGTCATCGGGGATGAGGAAGCGGACTTCGGCGGTGCCCACGGTGTCCGTTTCGGCGGCGCTGGTATCGGCACTCCAACGGTAGACGGTGGCCAGGCAGCGATCGTCGTCCTCGATCAGCGCCACGGTGCGTTGGATTGCGGTGATGCCGGCGCGGGTATGGAGGAACAGTTCGCAGCCTTCGAGGTAGATTTTCTCGGTGCGTTCCAGCCCACCTGCCGTGAGCCGTTCGGTGACTTTCCGGACGCGGCGGCCTTCGGCGTCGTAGGCGTAATGTTCGACGTCGTTCGGTTGGCCTTGGGCGCTCCGGTCAATGATGGTGGCGGAGCGGAGGCGGTTGCGGTGGTCCCAGACGATCGCGGCCAGGTGCGGCAGCGAGTTCGTGTTTCCGGCGGCGTCGAACCGCCCTTCCGGTGCGGCGATGGGAACGCCGTTCGTGTCCAGGGCCGGGAGACGCCGGTTGGAGGTGGCCGAAACCCAGATGTCCTGTGTCCACGACCGGGTGGTCCCGGTGTGCTTGATCTGGTCCAGGTTGCCGGCGACGTCGTAGTGGAAGCGCTGCGTGAAGCGCTCCACCGCGGCGCCGTTGGCCAGGCTGAGGTGCCGGGTGCCCTGTACCACGCCTGCCGCGCCGGACCAGGCATCGGTGGGCAGCAGCGCCTGGTGCACGCGGCCGGTGGCCTCCACCACCTGGTAGTAGGGGTCGTAGCGGTACTCTCGGGCCGGCGTCACCGTGAGCCCCTGCAGGACCGGGGTGGGGTGCGCCGGTTCCTGGGCGTGATCCAGCAGCCAGGTGATGTTGCCTGCCGGGTCCCGGACCACCTCCACGTCCCGCAGTGTCTGCGCGGCGGCGCCAGCGGAGGCAGTTGTGGAGCGGGTGAGCTGTCCGGTGGCGCGGTCGTAGCCGTTGATCGTGGTGACGCCGTTGCCCAGCTCGACGCGTTCCTGCTGGCCGCGGGCGTTGGCGCTGCTGCCCGCCAAAATAAACCGGTTGCTGAGCTGACCATCAGAAGTGGAGACGGTGATGGTGTCCATCCCGCCGGCGCGGCGGTACTTGAACATGCGGGTGGTGCCGTCCGGGGAGGTTCGCCGCAACGGCCTGCTGAAGGCGTCATAGGCGGAGACGGCGGTGTAGGTGGTGGCGTCCAGGGGCTCGCCGCCGGGAGCGGTCCAGTCCGGTTCGCGGTCCACCACTGTTCGCAGCCGATGCGAAACCTCCAGCGGGTTGCCGTCCGGGGTGAAGCGCAGGGCCTCATGCCGCCCGGCCGAGTCCTCGTGGACCACCAACAGCCCGCGCGCGTTGCGGGCCACGGCCGCCGGCACCGCAGGATCCTCGCCGTAGGTGAGCCGTTCCACCATGTGGTTCAGGCCGTTGCCGGACACGCGGATTTCCGTGGGCCGGCCCGCGGCGTCGTAACTGGATTGGATCCGGTACGCCCGCGGATCCCAGCGCTGCACCTCCCGGTCCAGCGCGTCGAGGAAGAAAACCGTCTCGCCAGCGTCCACGCTGCGTTGGCGCAGCAGCCGGCCAGCCATGTCCAGGTCCACTTGGGTGATCATCACCCCGCGGGCATCCACGACGGCGGTGACGTTGCCGTCGTCGTCCAACGTCCGGCGGCAGCGGCGTTCCTCGGCCGCGGCACCGCGGCGCACCTCCAGGACGGTGCGGCCCATCGGGTCCACGTGCACGGTGGTGGGAGTGCCGGCGTGGGCTCTCGCGCGCTCGAGCGCGCGGCGTTCGGGATCGCCGGCGGGCAGGGCTTGGCGTTGCAGTTCATAGTCGGAGCCGGTCACGGTGTCATTGGGGTCCGCGGAGGTGGTGGACCAGGCGTCGGTGGTGATTTGCGTGCGGGTGCCGTTGGGCAGGCTGACTCCAATTTCCCGGCCCAGCGCATCGTAGCGGTGGCGCACGGCGGTTCCGAACGACTGCAATTCGGGGTCCGGCTCGTAGCGGGGCGTGGTGGTGTGGAAGGGCTCGAACTCGAGGACAGCCTGCTGCTTGGAATCGAACACCACGTGCCCGGATGCCCGCCAGCGTTGGGCGGCGGGGGCCTCCACCGGCACCCCCTGGGCATCCACGTCGATACTGCCGTCCGGGCGGCGGACCACCGCGGGGCCCGCGTCCACGCGCTGCTTACCTTGGATGGGCCGGCCGAACCCGTCGAAGTACTGCACGGCCACCTGCACCTCGCCGTTTTGGGCCGGGCCGCCCGCGCCGTCGTCCACCAGCGACTCGCGCGCCACGTCAACGCTGCAGATCGGCTCACCCCGGTCCCGGAAAGCGGCGAGGTCGCAGAAGGCAAAGGTGCTGGCCTGTACCACGGCGCCAGCCGGGTTGGCGAGGGCCGCCGTCACGGTGCCGGGGAGCCCGCCCGGGTGGGCACTCAACGGCCGGGCCCCGTGTGCCTGGGAGGTGCCGCCGTCGTCCAATGCCGTGCCGTGCCCGGACGTGAGAACGGTGAACCCGAAGGCGTCATAGCGCGCCTCGAAGGTGGCCTGGTTGGCGTCGGTGATCCGCCACGGGGCCATGACCTGGTAGTCGAGGTCCGCGGTGGTGGTGTTGCCTACCTCGTCCGTGAAGCTGAGCCTTGACAGCGCGGCCGGGTCCCACACCCACGCGGTTTGTGCGCCGTCGGCTTCCAGGGAGCCTTCCGGCAGGCTGAAACGGGCGGCGGGGAGCAGTGCGGCCACGGGTCCGCGGGCCCACCAGTAGCCATCCGCCGCTACATAGTGGGCGGCGGTGAGAGCCGCGGCGTTGACCCGGGCAGCATAGATGCGGGCCACCTCGGCGGCCGCGAAGCAGGCGTGCTCCTCGTGGTGGACCAAGCCCTCAGGCCCCGGATCGCCGAGTGGCCGGGTGCCGGTTCGGGCGGCGTCCCGGTACAGCGTGCGGTCCCAGGACACGCGGCGCAGCTCCATGCCGGCGGTGAAGGCCGCGCCGTTCTCAAGCGGGGCGGCCAGCGCGGCGGTGGCTGCGGCGCGCGCTGCGGTGAAGCTGAGCGGGCCGGCGTCGCCTAATCCTCTGCCCTCGAATGCTTCCTCCTCGACGGGGATCGCCAGCAGGTAGCTGTCCTCGGTGTCCACGTGCGTGACCCGGCGGCGGGTCACCTGGGAGATGGGCACACCCTGGCTGGGATCGGCCGCAGGCTGGCCGGGGCGGCGCGGGCAGCCCAGGTCCAAGGTGA
Source organism: Arthrobacter sp. EM1 (assembly GCF_029964055.1). Classification (NCBI taxonomy): domain Bacteria; kingdom Bacillati; phylum Actinomycetota; class Actinomycetes; order Micrococcales; family Micrococcaceae; genus Arthrobacter; species Arthrobacter sp. EM1. Next base: position 1,538,151 of record NZ_CP124836.1, read on the forward strand.
GCAGTTCGCAGCCCACCTCGTCCCGGGCCAGGACCACGCGCTGCTCCACCCGGGGATCTGCGGGCTGCTCCTCGTAGCTGGCTTCGAGGGTCTCTCGTTCGCGCACGGTATAGGCGGCAGGGCGCCCGCCCAGCGCGGGCTGGAGTTGGTGCACGGCGTAGCCCGTGGTGGAGACTCTGAGGGGCTGCGGGTTGCGTTGGCCGGTGCGGTTTACGGCGAACAGTTCGTCCCGCAGCGGCCAACCGGCCAGGGCGCGGTGGGCGTCGGGGTCTTCGGTGGGCGCGTCAGGGCCGCTGGGCGGGGTGGGCGCGTCCGGGTCTGCGGCCCAGCAGCGGGTGCGGAGCCGGGCGTCGACGTCGGGGTCCCCAGAGGCGTGCCAGAGCCGGTGGCAGGAGGCAGCGCCGAGGTCGTCAGGGGGCAGCTCATCGGGGCGGAGGGGCCGGATTTCGGCCACGCCGGGGGCGCCCCAGCCGGGCCGGTGGAAGGAGCCGGAATCATGGATGTCCACGTGCAGGAAGCCGCGGAAGACGCGCTCGACGGAGTCGAAGTAGCCGCAGTGGTATTCGTAGCGTGCCACGGAGCGGGTGTTGGCTATGTGGTCAATGAGGAAAACACGGTCCACCACGGTCACGTGCTGGGGGAGCCGGGTCAGCCAGGGTTCGTCCCCGGCTTCGTCGCGGCGGTAGTGCACGGCGGAGGAAGAATATTCGACGACGGTCTCCGCACCGGCGTCGCTGGCGACGGACACGAGGCGGCGGGGTGGGCCGTCCGCCATCAACCGGACGTAGCGCAGGGGAGCGGAGCTGTCTCCGGCGAGGACGGAGGACCAGACAATGCTGAGGGTGCCGTCGCCCAGGAGGTCCAGGACCTGGGCGCTGCAGAGGTCATCCGCAGCGGGCAGGCCGAGGACCTGGCCGCCGGAGACAAAGCCGTTGCCGGCGGCGTTCCGCCACCACAGCAGGTAGTCCGCGCCCACGTAGACCAGGTCCGCGGTGCCGGTGGAGTCCAGGTCCGCAAACCGGATCCGACGGATGTCCAGTGTGGTGCCGTCCGGGAGGCTGGGCGCGTTGAGCATACTGATGGGGTCGCCTAAATCGCCGCCGGGCAGTCCGGGCCAGTATTCGATCCGGCCTTCCTGGACCTGGACCAAGTCCAGGAGGCCGTCGCCGGTCATGTCCGCCATAAAAACGCCCACCTCCGGACGCTCGGCAAGGAGCGGGACGGAGGTCGCTGCGTGCTGGGGGAGATTGGTGGGGGCGCCGTAACCGATCTTGCCCAGGGCGGGAAAGCACAGGGAATTTTCGCCCAAGGCGAGGATCGTCTCCGGCAGCCCATCGCCGTCGACGTCGACCCAGTCCTGCCGGCCGGGCCCGGCGAAGACAGGGACCTGGCCAAAGGGCTGGAAGGCATGCCAGCTGCGTTCGTCCCTGTTGTATTCGCTGAAGCCGGCGTGGCGGCCGTCCAGGACGGCCACGTTGAAGTTGCCGTCGCGGTCGAAGTCCGCCAGCAACGACCCGGCGGTGCGGTCCGAGGGGGTTTCGGCGAGCCGTTCTTGCGGGCCGAAGATACCGCCGCCCAAGTTTGGTTTGTAGTACCAGGCGCCGTCCGCCACGGTGAGGACACCGGGCAGGCCCTCGCCGCGGACGTCCGCGAATCGGTAGTCGGAGCCGTGTAGGCCCTGGGGTAGGTTTTCGAGACTGGCGGAGTCCAGGGTGCGGAGCCGCTGTTCCACCACGCTGTCGCTATAGCGGAAGGTAACGCCGGGGAGGGATTGGACGGTGACGGTGGCATCATGCCGGAAGCCTTGGACTTCGATCCGGTGCAGGAATGTCCCGGTGGGTGCCTGGTCGTGGATGAGGTTGACGGCGCGGGTGAGGACGGGGGCGGGGCCCAATGCGGCGAAGCGGTGGAACACGAGGATGCGGCGGCACAGCCGGTAGGTGCGGACCTCGAAGCCGGGGCGGCGGCTGGAATAGGGATCCTGCCGGACCAGCCAGTCTTGGTCTGGTGCCGGAGTGGCAGCCTGGCCGGGGGCGTGGTCGCCGTAGTCGAGGACCACTTCCAGATGCCAGTTGGCGGCAGCACCGTCGTCGTTCGCGTCCAGCGGATCCTGGTTGAGGTACCGGACGCGCTTGAGGAGGCGTTGGGCGTGACCGGCGGGGTTGAGGCGCGGGAATTCGGCGGGGGAGCTCCAGTCCACGGCGGCGCCGTCCTCGGCCGCGTAGTCATAGCGGATGGCGTTGCCGAAGCGGTCGTACTGGGCCTCGAGTAGCCACTCGTAGATCCGGGACGGACGTTCGGGGTCCCGGATCCGGCCGGATCCATCACTGCGGCGGCCGAAAATGGCCACGCTGCCGTCTGGTCGTCGCACCCGCCAGTGCACGTCGCCATCCGCTGTCGCGGTCCATTGTTCCACCCGGGTGAAGGTGGACTCGTGCCGGCTCCGGAAGCGTCGGACGTGGTGGGCGGGGGCGTCCCATTCCAGGGCCGTCTGCCCGCCAGGACCTGATGTGAGGGCGGGCACCAGCTCGTCCCCGGCGAGGGAGTAGCGGTCCGTGGCGTCGTAGCGGGGCACATCACGGCGGTCAAAGACGCTCACCGAGGCCATCCCGCCGAGCGCCCAGCCGAACCCGAACGGCGAATTCCCCGCCGCGTCCTGGTAGTTGAATGCCAGCCCGGGGCCGAAGCCCAAGCGCCCGGACGGCAACGGCAGCGGGTAGGAGTACGACGCGGAGCCGGTGGACGCATCCACGGCCACATCGAAGGGCGGCAGCAGGTCCGCCACCTCAACCAGGGCCGGGGTAATGGGGCCGTTCACGGCCGGTGATTCACCCCGCCAAGACGGTGTAAAAGCATAACCCCATACAGCACGGGTGCCCCCAATTTCTCGAGGTGAGAGTACTATGCCCTTGGTCTAGCACTTGGAAGTGGTTTCGTCGAGGGGAAAATCTTAGCGACAGGTCAGGTGGGCCCTGAGGCGGCGGGTATCAGCCGGATGTCCCTAAAAATGGCCTGACTGTTCCGCAGGAAGATGAGCCTGGCCGCTATTCCCGGCGACGGAGACCCTCCCGGGAACCGGCATAAGGGCCGATGACGGCGCTGCCGCTGCGGCAGATCTCCGGGTACACGCCCTCGCCTTCGGCCGGACCGTCTTACGGATCTTCGCCCCAGGAACTAGCCGGCGTCCCGGACCCGCTGGAGGTACATAACTAGTTCCTGGAGCCGGTCCGCGGGCCACGGTAGCCGGGCGCTCAACTCCGGGCTGTTTTCCTGCCACATGCTCCGCGCCGCAGCCTTAGTCGCGTCATTGCTGTGGAACTGGGAACCGAGCCCGTCCCAACGCCTTGCAAAGTCGCGGACCGCGGGATCGTCCACAGGCGTGCGCGCTGACACGTGGCCCAGGCCCTCTTCGATAAGACTGGCAAGCGTGGTCCTGGCATCTTCGACGGCTGCCGGGCCGACCTCGGCCCTCCGTTGCGCCAGTTCGGTGCGCTGTTCTTCCGTGAAGTACTTCTCGTACATCGTCATCCCTTCCAAAATTGTTATGAAGTGGTCCACGCCCGGCATGGCGTCGCCCATGCTGTCGAGCAAGGCCTGGATCTGCCGCTGGAGGCGCAGCGCCTGCTCCGCTTGGTCATGCAGTGCCGACAACTGGCTGGTGAGCAGCCGCCGCACGGCGCCGACGTCGTCCGGCGACGCCGCCAAGACCTCGCGGACCTGCTCCAGAGACAGGCCCAGCGCCCGCAGAGCCCTGATCCGGTAGAGGCGGCGGACATCATCTTCCGAATATCGCCGGTGCCCGGAGCCCGTTCGCCCTGTTGGTGGAAACAGGGCGATCTGGTCGTAGTGGTGCAAGGTCCGCACAGTGACCCCGCACAATGTGGCAAGTTCGCCAATGCTCCACGACTGCCCACCGGTCTCCAACATGTTTCCCACCCTAGGACCTGACGCCACGTCAGGATCAAGCCCCGTGCGCGCGGGGTCCTGACCAAACCGCCAAATCCAATTTGACGGCTATTGGAGCATCGACGGCTTTCACGGCACGCCTCACGAGCCCGGCTGAGCCGGCCGAGTTGTCAGTTTTAGAAGTCGTCTGCCCCAGATTGCGCGGCCGGGCTGCCGGGATGAACAGGCCCGGCAGCTTCCGTGGCTGCATGACACAGGGCGCTTAGCAAAATTCTTGGGAGGTGTCGGCTTAGCGCAATTCCGTGAGTGGTCATGTGCACGAACGCCTCGATGGGGGCAAAGCTTGCGCGGGGTACACCGCTTTTTCGCCGGGAGGAACTGTGCCGCTGGGCGGCCGCTATTGTGGCGTCTCGTTCTTTGCCCTGTGGGCGAGCCGCCCTAGTTGCCATCGGTGCACGTCGGGCAGCCAATCCAACGGGGCCGACGGGCCGACCCGGGGATCCTCGGAAAACCCGCCGTCCCGCAGAGCCTCTACGTACACGCGATCCTCTTTTATTCGAGCTCGAAGCTGCTCAGCCCCGCAACCCGAGCCGTGACCGGGGATCACGGCAGCAACTTCGTCGGCAACACCCTCAAACAGCAGGAGCGCGGCGAGGTAGTCCTCGACCGGATTCACAGCCTCAAGATCGAGAAACGGCATCAGGATGTCGGAAAGCATGTCGCCGGCGACGAGGACGCCGTGCTCCTCGATCAGCAGCGCCGCATGGCCTGGCGCATGGGCCTGGTGCTCGATGATCCGGACTTTCGGTCCATCCCAGGGAATCTGCGCTGCTCCGGCGGGCAGACCGGTCATAAGACCGAGCAGATCCATCGGGATCTCCCCGGCGAGCTCCGGCGGTAGCGCCCCGGCCACGCGGGCCTTCCAGTCCGAGTGCGACAGCAGGTCTTGGATGGACGCCGCGCAGCGGCCCGTACCGTAACGGGGCACGTCGCCGAACATCGCGTGCCAGAGCACGTGGTCCCAATGCGGATGCGTCGAGAACCCCGCCACGACTTGCTGGCCCAACCCTCGAAGGTCGTTTGCTAGGTCGGCCATTTCCTCGCTCGTGATACCGGGATCGATGAGCAACACACCTGTCAGGCCCTGCACCGCAACGGAGTTACTTTGGATGAACTTGCTCTTATGGACGTAAACGCCCTTAGCCACTTGCTTCAGCATCAAACGCCTTCCGCTTGTGGTTTGCGACCGCTTGCCGCGACGGTACTACCTGGCGGTAAGAGTTTTCAAGCACTAGTTGTACTCAGCCAGCAGGTTGGTTACATCTGCTGATGGGTGCTCGTCCTCCGAGGGCTGCGTGGTTTCGGCGGTGGTTGTAGAAGTCTAGCCAGCCGGTGAGGGCTTGTGCGCGGTGGTCACTGGAGTCGTAGGCGTTCTTGTAGGCCCAGCCTTCCTGCAGGGTCCAGTTGAACCGTTCGGCTTTGCCGTTCTGCCACGGGCTGCGGGGTTTTGTGCGCCGGTGCTTGGCGCCGAGGTCCTCCATGACTTTGGAGAAGGCCGCGGACCGGATGTAGGCCAGGGCGTTGTCCGTCATGACCTCTTGCACGGGGGCTCCGTTGGCGGCCATGAACGCTGCGGCGTTGGCCAGGAACGCCGCGCAGGTGGGGCCCTTCTCATCGGGCAGGACCTCGACATAGGCCAGGCGGGAGTGGTCATCGACGGCCACGTGGACATAGTCATAGCCCAGTCCGCGGCCTCTGACGGCTTCGGACCGGCCGTGGACCCGCCAGCCTCCGCCGTCCGGGATTTTCCCGAGTTTCTTCACGTCAATGTGCAGTAGTTCTCCGGCGGTGTCGCGTTCGTAGCGGTGGTCGGTTGCCCGGCCGGCGCGGATGCGTTCGCCGCTGATCGGGTCCAGTTCCCATAACCGGGGCAGCCCGGCCCGGGCGATGATCCGGGAGACCGTGCGGGCCGGGACGTTGCAGCGTTCGGCCAGTTCGACCGGGCCCTCGCGGTGCTTTACCCGCGCCTCGAGGACCTCGTCGATTTTCGCCGAGGGGGTGGCATGCGGGCACGAACGCGGGCGGGACGAGCGATCCTCCATACCGTCCGAGCCGTGCTCCAGATATCGCCGGAACCACCGGTGGGCGCAGGCACGGGAAACACCCATTTCCTTCGCCACATGCGCCACGGGACGGCCGCCCAGAACACGCTGGACAAGGATGCTTCTACCGGCAGGAGTCAGACGGGCATTACGGTGGACCATGAAGACCTCTTAGTCGTTTGGTGTGTGTGGTAACCACCAACCTAAGAGGTCTTCACCCTTTCAACATGTAACCAACGTCCTGGCTGAGTACACCTGATATGTAGGTAGTCCATGTCAAGAGGGCAAGGGTGAGCGGTCCAAGATTGGATGTCTTGGACCGCTCTTTTGTGTTCGTTCCCCTGCTTGGTCCGGCGGCCGGCGCGTCGTGGTCGACGGCGCTGTCAGACTGATATTCGCGGGTTGGCTACCGCAGGACGAGGTGTTCGGCTGGAGGGGTGCCGCTGGTCTAGCAATGTCGGGCGTCACCGTAATTTACCGGTTGCCCATAGGTGTATCGCGGGTCTCCTCCACGCTGCCGAGCCTCCGGACGGAGCCGGGAACGGCACACGTCTATTCATCCGTCCATGGCTGCTCCTGTTGGACCGCGGCCGCGAGAGACCAGCACCAGCCAGCCAGTTCCCGTGCGACAGCGACGTTGGCGATGACGCGCCGTTTGTGACGGGCTTCGAACTGGTCCCACTTGCGGTGCAGGCGGTGGTTGCCTTGATGTCCGCGGACCCGGGAGGCCTCATCGGCTGCGTCCCAGCGGGCACGCATGTCACGGCTTGCGTTGGCATATGGACGGCGGTGATGCCAAGCGGCCTCGACGAGCAGGCGGCGGGCATGGGTGTTTCCTGTTTTAGTGATGCCGCCTTGGGACCGTGAAGCACCAGAGGAATGTTCGGAGGGCACCAGGCCCAGATAGGCGCCGATGGTGCTGCCAGTGAAGCGGGTCCAATCACCGATCTCCACTGCCAGGCCGAAGGCGGTGAGCACCGAGATCCCGCGCAGACACATCAGCGCACGGACCACGGGTGCATAGCGGTCGGTGGCCGCGAGGGCCGTGATCTTCGCATCCAAACGGTTCCTGCGGTCCAGCGTCAGCTCCGCGGCCTCCAGGCTGGCCTCGTAAGCGGCCTGCAGGGACGGATCATCGAATCGTTGCCGGTGCAGCCAGGTGTGGTGGGCATCGGTCCAGGCATGGCCGCCGGAGTAGACCAGACCGTGGCGCAACAGGAGCTTCGAGATCCGGTGCCTGGCCCTCATCAGATCCGTACGGACGTCCTCGCGGGCCCGGACCAGGTCCCGCGCCGCTTCATCCGCACGGCCAGGAACCCGCACGGGCGTGATCTGTCCGAGCAGGGCCAACCGGGCCAGATGTTCGGCATCGCGGGCATCGGTCTTCACCCGGTCCCCGGACGGCCGCTGGAGCTTGGACGGCGCCGCGACCAGGCATTCGACCCCTGCACTGACCAGTAGCCGGGCCAACCCGAATCCGGTGGGGCCTGCCTCATAGACAACGAGGACCGGCTCCGGCAGCCCGGAAACCCACTCGGCGATCCCCGCATCGTTCGCGGCAAGGCTCTGCCTCAGGATCTCGCCCGTTTCACGGTCGATCGCGCAGCCTTTGACGCTGCGTGCATGGACATCCAAACCGACGTAAGTACGCTTATTCATGGTTGGAACCTCCAGACGTTCAAATGTGGCTCTGCCAGTCCACACCCCCCGCACCCACGTGCGGAAGGACCCGGACCGACAACCCACGAACCTCTTTGAACCCGAGGTTCCAGTCGCTACGTCCGGCGCGCCCCACCACACTTCATATCGTCTAGTGGCAGAAGGCTGAGCGGCGGTCGGGATGCCCGATCGAGGCAGCGGTCACCGCGTTAGGCGATCGCTGGGCCCTGGCCGTGATCCGTGCGGAATCCGCAGAGTTGCCAGGCAGCCGACTGCCACCTGCGTCGGGCGTGAATTAGGCTTGGCGTAGGCTGGAATTCGACGATAGGAGCATTTTATGAAGAAGATTCTTATGGTACTGACAAGCGTTTCGGAGATCCCCGGTACGGGCGAGAAGACCGGCTACAACGTGGCCGAGGCTGCACATCCCTGGAAGGTCTTCAAGGATTCCGGGCATTTCGTCGACTTCGCGTCCATCCAAGGCGGCCAGCCCCCACGTGACGAGGTGGACTCAGAAGATCCCATCCAGGTTGCCTTCACGGAGGACGAGGCAACGCGCGCCGGTCTCTACAACACCGCCCGAGTCGACGTCGTTGATCCCGAACAGTACGACGCCGTCTACCTCGTGGGCGGCCACGGCACCATGTGGGACTTCCCGGACAGCGAAGGCTTGCAGAACCTCGTCGCCAGCGTCTACAACGCCGGCGGCTTGGTGGGCGCGGTCTGCCACGGACCGGCCGGCCTGCTGAACGTGGAATTGGAGAACGGGCTTCGCCTCGTCGAGGGCCGGAAGGTGGCGGCCTTCACCAACGACGAGGAGGTTGCCGCGGGAAAAGACAAGGTCATCCCGTTCTTTTTGGCCGACCGGCTTGAGGAACAGGGCGCCACCCACGTCTCCGCTGATGTCTTTGAGGAGAAGGTTGTGGTTGACGACCGGCTGGTCACTGGCCAGAATCCGGCTTCAGCCGCCGGCGTGGCCAAGGAGATGGAGAAGCTCTTCGCAGAGGTCATCCACCGGGAAAAAGCCGAGGAACGGCACGAAACGGAGGCTCTGCGTGCCGAGAAGGACGCCGAGAAGGCTGCCGCAGAAGCGGAACACTAAGACCGCGCACTGAAACTGACGGCCGCCCCGGCAACGGGGCGGCCGTCAGTTGTCTTGGGGCGCTCTGCTCACCACCCGATGGGAGCGGGCGCTTGCCAGGGATGTTTAGGGCAGACTGGTGGCGTGAACGGAATCCGGTGGGTGCTGCACGTCGATCTCGACCAGTTCATCGCGGCAGTCGAAGTCCTGCGGCGGCCGGAGCTTGCGGGCAAACCGATCATTGTCGGCGGCCGGGGCGACCCCACGGAACGGGCCGTGGTGTCGACCGCATCCTACGAAGCCAGGGCGTTCGGTGTGGGTTCCGGAATGCCGCTACGCATTGCGGCCCGGAAAGTGCCCGACGCCGTGATCCTGCCCGTCGATCAGGAGGCCTACCTAGCGGCGTCTGAAACGGTGATGGCTACCTTGCGCGGGCAGCCCGGTGCCACCGTGCAGGTGCTGGGTTGGGACGAAGCCTTTGTTGGCATTGAGACTGACAGCCCGGAAGCTTATGCCCGGCACGTGCAGGCCGCTGTCCTGGAACGAACGCTGTTGCATTGCAGCGTGGGCATCGGCGACACCTTGGTCCGCGCCAAGGTCGCCACCGGTTTCGGCAAGCCGGCCGGCGTCTTCCGTCTCACTGCCGGGAACTGGCTCGACGTTATGGGCAGCCGGCCCACCAAGGACCTGTGGGGCGTCGGAACCAAAGTGTCGGGCAGGCTGGCGAAACTCGGCTTCAAAACAGTCGCGGAGCTCGCCGCGGCCGACCCCCAGGACCTGGTCCCGGAGTTCGGCCCCAGGATGGGTCCCTGGTACGCGGAGCTCGGACGCGGGGACGGCGCCGGCGTTGTGGACGCCACCCCGTGGGTTGCCCGCGGTCATAGCCGGGAAACAACCTTCCAGCGGGATCTGACCGAGCCCGCCCAGGTGGACGCCGCCGTGCGGGAGCTGACAGCGCGCGTGCTTGAGGATGTTGGGGCGGAAGGACGGCCCGTGGTGGGGCTGACCCTGAAGGTTAGGTACGCGCCGTTCATCACCAAGACCCATGCGCGGAGGATTCCCGAAACTTCCGACCAGGATGAGATCCTCGCGCGGGCCTTGGACCTCGCAGCCGGAATCGAAGTTGGCCGTCCGGTCCGGCTCCTGGGCCTGCGGGCCGAAATGGCAATGCCCGACGACGCCCGACAGGGACATACGCCCACGCGCGGCGGCTGGTAACGACGCCTTTGCCCTCGTCTTCTGGCGAAGGCGATCACTTTTCGTCCGGCCGGGCCCGGTCAAGCCAATCACCGAGCAACGCGGCGAGGAGCTCGGGCCGTTCGTGCATGAGTGCATGGCCCGCGCCCTCTACTACTGCCAGGCTGGCATGCGGATAGCGCTCGAGCAGATCCATGGCGTCGGTGTAACCAACGATCGCATCGCTCCGTCCGGCCGCGATTAGGGTCGGCCCCGTGAAGGTGCCAGACCCGACGTCGACCGTCCATTCGGCGAAGATACGGCCCAGTCCCTTGGCGTCGACGAGCGTTGTACCCGGCACGACATGGCTGCGGTAACGGCGTGCGGTGGCCGGTGTGCGCACGACGAAGTACTCATCGAACCCCTGCCGTTGCTCAGGTTCGAGTTCGTCGTAGGCGTCATCGTCCTGATAGATCACCCGATGGTCCGGCACATTTTGAGACCGCTCGGCGCCGGGGCATAGCAAGGCCAAAGCGCGCACGATGTCCGGCCGCTGTGCGGCCACTCCGCGCGCAAGATATGCGCCGTAGGAATGCCCCAGCAGCATCACCGGTCCGGCCTCCAGCCGATCAATGAAGTCAGCGAGGAGCGCGACTACATCGTCGTTGCAACCCAGGTCCCCGGTCGTGGAATGACCCATCCCCGGCAGATCCGGGTAGATCCGCTGGAATCCCGGGCCGGGGACGACGGCCTCTATCGCCGCCTCGATCTCGCGGTGATCCACACCGGCGCCATGAAGCGCAATAAGCGGCATGCCGACACCGTGCTCGACGTAATGAATCAGGACATCGTTGATCCGTCGCTCCATGTCAACATCGTATTGATCGATTCGGGGCAGCAACACCACCCATATCCAGGTGGCCTCCTACGGCTCCGTGGGGCGCTGGCTGAATGCTACGAGGCGCGATTGCATCTCCCAGTACGGGGTGGCGACCGGCGCCTGCCGGCCGCCACGAAGGGCCGTGACCACCATCACCGCCGCGTCAACAGCTGCCCGGTACGGTAGGGAGCCGGAGCTTACGCGCCGGACCCCCAGCTCACCCAGCTCGGCAACAGTCAGCGAGGGATGTGCCAGCACGTTGACCGGCAGCCCGATGCCGGCGGTGATGGCCCGGATGTCCTCCGGAACCACAAGTCCGGGCACAAAGATGCCATCCGCCCCGGCATCGGCGTAGGCCGAGGCGCGGAGCAGGACGGCATCCACAGTGGCCTGTTCGCCGAACCAAATGTTGTCCACCCGGGCGTTGACAAACATTTCCGGGCTGCGTCGCTTGACGGCGGCAACCTTCTCGGCAAAGGCTGGGGGATCGACCAGGTGCCCGGCTGTGCTGTCCTCCAGGTTGATCCCGGCCACGCCCAGGGCAGCCAGTCGGGCCACAGTCTCCGCAACCTCGGCAGGATCATCGGAGTAGCCGTCTTCGATGTCCGCCGTGACGTGGACAGGCAGGCGGCACAGCTGCGCCGCCAGTGCGAAGGTTTCCGCCTTGCTGGACCGTCCTCCGTTGGGGAGGCCGGCACTTGCCGCAATACCAAAGCTGGTGGTGCCGACGGCCGGGAATCCTGCTGTCGCAAATGCCAAGGCAGACCCTATGTCCCAGGCATTGGGGAGCAGCAGCGGCGACGCAGTGTTGTGGAGATCCCGAAAAGCCGCCATTTTCATTCCCAACTTCGGCCAACCGCATATGTGAATACCTTTGCAGTCTACAAACATGGCTGGGCGGTGCAAGGGAGGGACGCCACTCGAGACAAGGCCCGTTATCGTTGGTCCAACACATCTAGTCAGGAGGGCGCATGCCATACGTTGTTGACTTCGCGAACGTTTCTACTGTCGGCCTGGAATCGTCTCCGGTCGCCGGGGCGCTCGCTGGGTTACGCGCCAACGAGGGACGCTACTACCGCAACAAATACGACCACGTCTTCACCGTTAGCCCCGCAAGCGAGGTTCCGGAAGTAGTCGATAGGGTGAGCCGCATTCTTAAGGACGAGCGCGACCTCGTCATCGGCTCCCGCCCGCTCGAGGCGACCGCGTTTGAAGTCGGCGGTTTACGGATGGATTACGTTTTCTACGAATCCGGGCTGTCGATCAACGTTATGTACAGCATCGAGGACGGCGGGAAACGGGCGGTTGGATTCAAACTGGCCGAAGGCATGGTGATTCCAGCGGAACTGGAGTCACGTTTCAAGTTCGCCCGCCAGAAGTCAAAACTGGCAGGCGTTATCCGCGGCTCCTACTTTGTGATCAAGGGCAAATACTGATCCGCTTGGCAGCTGATGTTAAGCCTGTTACGCCCGCGTTCGGGGGTGCGTAGAGGCAACCCTCGCCGGGACGTCGTGGAGCTGAGGTTTAGTTCAACCGCTGGGTGAGTCTTACCTCGACGCTATCGCCATCAGCCTTGCCGATGGCTTTGCGCACGGGCGCAGCGACCGGTAACTTGTGTGTGCCATCGCCCAGCGCCATAAACGCTCCGGTAAACGGGTACCCGTCAATGGTGCCGGCTACTTTGACAAGCCCCCTGGTGCCAAAGATCTGAGCCGAATCCGGAAGCTGGACGCAGGTCCACGTGTCTCCCGGACGCACCCTGCCCAGAAGCGCGGTAAAGGTGATGTTCAGCGGTTGCTTAGCGGCCATGGTCGTTGTTCCTTAGTGCGGGTCGAGGAAACTGCGGCCGCACTCTGGGTGAAGGTGCTCCAGGGAACGCCCACTATTTCAGACCGGCCTTGAGATCAGTTACCACCTTGGCGACTCGGCGGGAGCGGGTTTCTGCAGTTTTTGCATTCGCGATTGGCTCCACGTAGCGCCGCTGGCTACTGTAGTTCAGCGTCGCGTAGAAGGCCTTCGCCTCGGGTTCCGTCGCAAGGGCAGCGGCGAGGTCCTCAGGAACATCGATGATTCGCGGCTCGGTGTCCACCTCGACGTCCACCTCCACAGTGTCCCCTGCAGAGACCCCCGTCAGTTCACGGTTGACCGCGCTGACGCCAACCATGTTCTGGCCGCCCATCACTGCGATGCTGCTGCGATAGCTTTTGCCGTTGACTGTCACAACCACCGGGGGCCGCCTCCCGGCACCAAGCGCAACTACGATGTCCTCTGGGACCTCGATGCCGACTTTGTTTCCGCTGCCCAGGATGGTCGTGGTGAATTTCATCCTCACAGTATGCGCCGGAGCCCCCATCAGGTCCACGGCGGTGGAGGGCTGACTGTGTCGACCCTTTGTGGCCACGGTATGACAGCTACTTGCCCCCCCTCGTTCGACCGTGTCATAGCCGCAAAAATTCACCCCGGGTGTGGGCTTTCAGCCGGAAGCGAAGTGGCAGTCACAGAATGACCGGCAGCGGCAACGGGAGGTCAGGCATGGTTCACTTCACGGCCAACATGGCAGTCCTGAGCGGAACAACTACGTCCTTCCACGGGCAATAGCCGGCCCGGTCAAAGGTAAATATTTCTGGCCCAACCTTCGTCCATAACCAGTCAATATTGGCAGGCAACTCGGGGACTGGCATTAAAAATATAAGCGGGTATGGTTGTCGATAGATAGCGTTTAGAAAGGCGTGATTCCATTGTCAGGAAAGTCCCCTAGAAATATCGGTACCAAAAAAGCGGGAAAGTCGATTCTTGAAAAGAGGGCCGACAAAAGAGAAAAAGGCGCAACCAGCCCGAGTCTGTACATAAAGCCTCGCAAAAACCAGCGTTGACGCATCGGTAGAAGACCGCGCAGGTCATACGATCGGCAGCCGCGCGCTGGGCTATAGGACCCCACCAGCGGCTTGCGGTCGCTGTCACGCGACATGCAGGCTCTGTAATTCACCAACGAACAAAGGGTTGCGAAGAAGGGATTTCGAATGCGCTCGCAACGTAACGCCCTGATCATCCCGGCTCGCCTCGGCCAAGCCGTTCGCATGGAAATGATCGACACAACGCCGGCCGCACGCCAAGCCTTGATTGACGGAAATGTTGAAGCGTTCACTTGCGGGGATTGGCATGTCTATTTGAACGACGAAGCAGACTTTATTCCCCTGCCCCAGAACGTCCGGGCCGAAGTGCTGATGCGCGAAGCAGGTTTACATTTCGAGGAGACAGTCAGCGGTACGGCCGTGTTTCTTGGACACGGCGACAAAGGCGACGAAACAGATGCGCCCGCACACTTGCTCCGGTTGGCCGAACACCTGTTTGGCACCGCGTGGGCCGCCTAGCGGCAACGGAATGGTCCATCGCGTGCGTGGTTCGTTCTCTGCTAGTCCGGGACCTGGGCTAACCAGAGGATGTTGGAGTCTTCGGTGGCGTGACCAACCCACCCCACGCAGCCCAACTGACTCGCAGGTGGGGTCGTTTTGAGCCCTCAAAACGACCCCACCTGCGAGTCAGTTGGGCGTTGGTGCAGTTACCAGCCACGGCCAGGCTAGATGACCTGGGTCTCGACGAAGTGGCCGATTCGGACCTTCGCCATGACCCGAATGGACACTGCGGCGATGTTCGCCTCAATCATGTCCGGATCGGACATGCGGGCCGCCCTGGGCCCGGACGTCGGCCGGACTGCGTTCCAGCGCTATGACTGCCACGGCTCCGGCATCCTGGGCAATGAGGACCTGGTCGACGTTAACTACGTCGATGATGACGCCCGCCCATGTCCCGGACGTTTCAACGGATTCGATCCTGGTCATCCACTTGACGCTTTTTGACGCCGACCTCGTTCACATGGAGTCCGCCCCCTTACCGGTCCCGCGCCAGGTCAGCGCAGATTGCTGCCGATGGCTCCGGCCAGATACGGGACGAGCCATATGGCCCAGACGAGGAGGGAAAACTTGTGGAAGCGCTTCTTTTCAGCGTCGCGGTCGCGCAGAAGCACGATGCCCGCCCATGCCAGGTGGACCAGCATAAGCAGCAACGCCGCAGTACCGGTTATGGCCATGATGGTATTGAGTCCTGCACCGATTCCACCTGCACGGGCCGCCCCGGATGCCGCGAGTTGGGTCATCAGGTAGGTTCCGGTGCCGTCGCAGATCAGCCCCAGGCCAAAGAACCCCGCATGCCACCACTTGAGAACGCGCTGGCGATGTTCGGCCCACACACCAACAGAGTAGAAGGCCAGGGCCGCGGTGATGAGAATGATTGCAGCCGTGAGCATGCCCTGAGACTACAGGTCCTGCGCTCACCAATAGGTCGGACGAAACCGGACACGATCGGCTGGGCATGCCCCGCGACGAGGTGGAAGCGCTGCTGGGGAATCTGGACCGGGCCTTGGCTCTGGCGATGTGCTCGGGCTTCGGCATCCGCACCCTGGACACAGGCAACGAGGGATACTGGCCGCTGCGTGACGATGCCGGTTCCGTCTGGTCCCACGACACGGTCGTGATCCTGCAGGGCACGGCCAGGGCCGGCCACGGAGCGAAGCCGCGCAGGTCGCCGCAGCGTGGACGTGGACTCCGACGGTCGATTCACTGTGTACCCGGAACATCCTGCTCCCAGCGCCAACTGACCACCGGCTGTCGATGCGTGCCCGGCGGAGTCGTGGACAGCGAGTCCCATGGTGCCTTCGGGCTCTTGGTGTTGTGCGGGCACGAGAGCCGCTGTGTGAGCCGCAGCGAACGGCAGGCAATTGCGCTTAAATTCAACGGCGAGTCGGTTACGCGGGCCTTTGGCTAGGACATTCAATGTGTCGTGTCGCGCTGACGGATTTGTTCCGTCAGAATGATGACGGCACGTGGATTCTTGGGGGAAGCAGTCTTTGACGGTGCTGCCGCCTGGACTGCCGTGACTGCATCATCACTCCATTGAAAGGCACCACCATGACCCAGCCCAATTTTGACTCCAATGCTGTTCCGCCGGAAGGTTACGGGCCGCCCACTGTACCGCCCTCCCCGGGCCAGCAGTACCCGTCCGGCGCCCAGCCGCAGCCTCCCTACCAGGGTCAGCAGTACCCCTATGCCGGGCAGCCGCAGCCCCAGCCCCAGCCGGGCTATTCGGCCGGCCCGCAGCAGCCATATGCCGGGCAGCCGCAGTACCAGGGCCAGCAGTACCCATATGCGGGGCAGCCGCAGTACCAGGGACAGCCGCCAATGCCGAACCCCGCGTACGGTTACGCGCAGCCCAAGTCCAAGGTCGTCGCCGGACTCCTGGGCATCTTCCTCGGCGGCTTGGGCATCCACCGCTTCTACCTCGGCTTCACCAAGATCGCGGTCATCCAGCTCGTCCTGACGCTCGTCCTGGGTGTTTTTACCTTTGGCATCGTCGGTCTGTGGGGCGTCGTTGAGGGCATCATGATCATCGCCGGCTCGGCCTACTTCCGCACCGATTCCAACGGTGTCCCGCTCCGCGACTGACCTTCGTGAACCGCATAATCCATCAGCGAACACCAGGGGGACGCCTTGACCCAGATCATCCACGCCAGGGCCGAACAGTTTGAACAGATCAAAGCCGATCGCAGTTCCAAACCACCAGGTTGTGTCCGCGGCGCTGGGATTTTCAGACTCGCATCTATCCGACGTCCACGGCAGTGACGGTCGGACCGGCACGGCGGTCTAAGGTCAGCTGGAAATGGCGGTGTTCTTCGTTTCAGGGGCATCCCGCAGGACCTGCAGCGGCGGGAGTTGCTGTACTGGTTCTACTGTGCCGCCAGAGACGAAGTCACGGACGAGTGTTGCCGGCGGGAAAGGCCGATGTGCTCACCAGCCGGCCGTACCGGGGCCGCCCTTGAACGGACCAACGATCTGCGTGGTGATCCAACCGCCGTAGAAGTCACCGTCCTGGAACGTCACCTGCTCGCCGTTGACCTCGCAGGATTCCATGCGACCGGGGTAGAGCGCTACCCGGGTACTGAGCGCCTCGAAGCCCCGGGCGGGTTCCGGGTAAATCCACCCGGCCCTGGCAGCAGAGACTCCGCCGGCAACGACGTCGAAGTAGTGCGCTTCTCCCTTGAACTCGCAGAAGCTGGTGCCCTCGACCGGGACGAGTACACCGGCCGGGAATGATTCCAATGGCAAGTAGTAGACGGGCGGATGACTGGTCTCCAGGACGCGCACTGAATCGGTGGTGTCGGCAATCACCTCCCCGCCAAGCCGCACGATGACCCGGTCCGGTCGCGGTTCGACCCTTGGCGGCCGCGGGTAGTCCCACACCGATTCTTGACCGGCCCTGGGTTTGATGGGTTGGGGACGCCGGAAGATGCCGGAAAAACCGTGAGCAGGAGTCATGCCCCCATGCTGCCATCTTCCGCTGGGAGGCTACCGTTAAACGCCGGGGGATCTCGATTGGCACAGTTGGCGGCTGGTTCCGGCAGTCATTTAGACTGCAGCGTTTTCAATCACGGCAAAGAGATTAGCTCGAAGCGGCTCACAGTCACGAGTGCAAGCACTAATGCCGAGGCAAAGTTGACAACGTCGAAGAGGTACGTCCTCTGCCATTATTGGTTTATGGTCTCGAATCCCGTCATCGACCGCGCTGTGCCGAATCTTCCGTCCCGAAACTTCGACCGGACTGAAGCCTTTTACGGCGGCTTTGGTTTCCAGCGAGTGTTTCGCGACGAGGGTTGGATGATTCTGGCCCGAGGTGGCTTGCAGCTGGAATTCTTCCCAGCCCCCGACCTTGACCCTCTAGTGAGCAGCTTTATGTGCTGCCTGCGCGTCATCGACGTCGACGAGCTGCACGAGGCAATCCGCCGATTCGGGGTGCCCGACGTCCCTACCGGGATGCCGCGACTGCGCCCTGTCCGTATGCAGGGGTGGGGTCTTCGGGCCGGGTTTCTCGTGGACCCCGACGGCACCCAGCTCACCCTCATCGAGCAGCGGGCCTAACGGACAAGGCCAGTGGTTTCGGCCGGGCTGCGGCCGCGAATGAAAAAGGGTACGGCGGCGAGTTCCAGTGCGAAAGCAAGATTCCCAGGCGCCGGGGGCGGACGTTGGGCTAGATCGATTGCCGGTAGCCAAAGAATTCGTGGTCGTTGTTGTATCCGCCAAGACCACCGCCAATAGCTGCGAAGGATTCGACGAACTCGATTCCTTCGATCCACTTGACCATTTTGAAGCCAAGCTCGGACTCGTTCCGGAGCCGCAGAGGTGCCCCATGGCCAAACGACAAGGGGGCGCCATTCATGTCATAGGCCAGCATGGTCAGGTGGTGGTCCATCTGTTCGACGGCGTGGGCATCGTAATACAGGCCGCCTTCGGGGCCGGGCGCAAAGGAGTAGAAGATCACCCACTTTGCTTCCGCGCTCGGCTTCACCATGTCCAGAATGGTACGCATGGAAACGCCGCCCCATTTGGCGACACCGGACCAGCCTTGGATGCAGAAGTGCTGAGTGATTTGCTCGTGATGCTCCAACGCCCGCAACTGTGCCAAGTCCAGCTCCAACGGGTTCTCAACGAGCCCGTTGACGCGGAGTTTGTAGTTGGTGAAGTGGCCGGCGGATAGTTGTTGGTATTGCTCGGTGTCCGGATAGTTGCCGTTGTGCCAGAAGTATGGGGAGATGTCCTTTTCCGTGTATTGGCCAGGCTTGGCGTCGAGGTGCTCGAACAGGCGTTCCACCGGTCCGGTCAAAGCGAATCCGACCTTCTGAACAACCCGTGGATGCCTATAGGTGAATGGGGTGGCTGCCACCCAGGCGGCGATCAGGACGATCATGGCGAGAGCAAAAATCCAGAACCCCGTCCAGGATTCGTTGTTCTGGGCCGCGAACATGTGGTTGAGGTTTTGGAGGACTCCGGTGGTCATTACGAGGGCAATGTGAATGACGATGAACATCAGGAACCAGCACAGGACCAGGAAATGCAGCGACCGGGCAGCTTGGATGCTGAAAATGGAGCTGATGCGCCGGAACCGGGTGGAGAGTGCCGGCGACATTCCCAGCCCCGAAATAAGGGCGAACGGTGCAGCGACGAAAACCGTGATGAAGTAAGCGATCAGTTGAAGGCTGTTGTAATTGTTCCACCCGCTCTCTGTCGGCCAGTCCAGCGATAAATACTGGATCATCACGGAGAGCGCGTTGGGGATGACGTCCCAGTGCAGCGGGACCAGGCGCATCCACTGTCCGGTTGTGAAAAGCAGCACGAAGAAGACGGCGCCGTTGGCCAACCAGAGGGTGTTGATGCCCAGATGCCACCATCGGGCCAAGCCGATGGAGTGCCGGCGCCCCGGCAGGCCGACTCCGTCCGGCAGTGTGATCGAATCCTCCTTCGCCGTGTAGAGCGGGTTGGGCGGTACGGGTTTCTGGACTCGGAACCAGTCGCGGCCGGGGGTGGAGTGCCGGGTCCAGTAGAGCCGCGGGTGGTCGGCGATGATTGTGATCCCGGACCGGATGATGAAGATCATCAAGAACATATTCAGAAAATGCTGCCAGCCGACCCACACGGGGAACCCGACGGGCGCACTTCCGGGCAATGCCGAGATGCCCGGATAGCGGACGAGAAAATCCTGCACCGACGGGAGCCCCCGGAGGCCCTTGGCGACCGCGACAGCTACCAGCAGCAGCAAGAGACCGATCGGGATCAGCCACAGCAGGTTGAACCATCTGTTTTGACCGATCCGCACCCGGGGAGCCACACCGTATTGGGCGGGCACGCCACCGGCCCAATCCGCCTTAACTGCGGTGTATCTCTGGCGGTCGAGCTCCGACCGGAAACTGCGGTGTTTCCCGCCCGCAGCAATATCGGGAGCACGACTGGGAAGATCTTCCGAAGAAGGAGTCATGATCCGAAGCCTAGCTGTTGCTCCCGGGATTCGAGCCGGCCCGGGGTGACCGTCAGACACTTTAGCGATGCTGCCTGCCCGGGTGGGGTTTAGATGCCGCCTCGGCGCAGGAGGGTGCCGTGGGGGGTGTGGTTGTTGATGGGGTGGCCGCGGAGGTAGGTTTTGCGGACGACGCCGGAGAGTGCTTTGCCGTCGTAGGGGGTGATGGGGTTTTTGTGCTGGAGTTTGGTGACGTCTACGACGTAGGCCTCGTCGGGGGCGAAGATGGCGAAGTCCGCGTCGTAGCCGAGGGCGATGTGGCCTTTGGTGGTGAGGCGGGCGAGTTCGGCGGGTTTGGCGGCCATCCAGGAGATGACTTGTTCCAGGGCGATGCCGCGGTGGCGGGCTTCGGTCCAGATCAGGGACAGTCCGAGCTGCAGGGAGGAGACCCCGCCCCAGGCGACGGCGAAGTCGCCGTTTTCGAGGTCTTTCAGGTCCAGGGTCGAGGGTGAGTGGTCTGAGACGATGCAGTCGATGGTGCCTTCCTGGAGGCCTTTCCAGAGCAGTTCCCGGTTCGCGGCTTCCCGGATCGGCGGGCAGCATTTGTATGCGGTGGCGCCGTCGGGGATTTCCTCGGCCATCAGTGTCAAATAGTGCGGGCAGGTCTCCACGGTCAGGTGCACGCCGTCGCGTTTGGCCGAGGCGATCATCGGCAGCGCGTCCGAGGAGGACAGGTGCAGGATGTGGGCCCTGGCTCCGGTCCAGCGGGCGCGTTCGATGACTTCGGCGATGGCTTTGTTCTCGGCCCCGCGCGGGCGGGAGGAGAGGAAGTTCGCGTAGTGGTCCCCGCCCGGGTGCGGTGCGCGGTCGATCGCGTGGGAGTCTTCGGCGTGGACGATCATGAGTGAGTCGAAGGATTTCAGCTCGGCCATGTCCGTTTCCATTTCATCGGCCTCCAGGTGCGGGAATTCATCGACCCCGGAGTGGAGCAGGAAACACTTGAACCCGAAGACGCCCTCGTCGTGGAGGCCCCGGAGGTCTTTCAGGTTCCCCGGGACGGCCCCGCCCCAGAACCCGACGTCGACAAACGCCTGGTCCGCGGCGACTTCACGTTTGAGTTTCAACCCTTCGACAGTGGTGGTCGGCGGAATGGAGTTCAGTGGCATGTCGATGATCGTCGTGACGCCCCCGGCCGCGGCGGCCCGGGTCGCGGACGCGAACCCTTCCCACTCCGTGCGGCCCGGTTCGTTGACGTGGACATGGGTATCGACCAGGCCCGGGATCATCGTCTCGTCATCGGCGAGGTCTATGACCTGCGCCCCGGCCAGGGCATTACCCAACGGCTCGATCGCCACGATCCGGCCGTCCCGGATCCCGACCTCCCGCGCCGCGATCCCCGCCGTCGTCAACACACGCCGACCACGAACAACCAAGTCATATTCCGGTCTGGTCGTTTCACTCATTGATTTTGTTCCTCTGGTGATTGGGCTAACAGGTCTACGCACGTCCCGGAACTGCTCCCGCTAGCGGGCGTGGACGTCAGAAGTTGTGCCATCGGCGTTCTGGTTAATGGAAAACGGCCATCCGGTGACAACCTTGGGTCGGGGCGTGGCAAAGGTTCGGACCTTCGACGTACTCAGCCCAAGGCGCACCAGTGACTCGGCGATCGTTACTGCGGCTGCGACGCCGTCGACGACGGGCACGCCAAGGGATGCGCGGATTTGATCGTCGAGCCCGGACATGCCGCCGCAGCCGAGGACGATAACTTCCGCTTTGTCCTCTTCCACGGCCCGTCGCGCCTGGTCCAGAATGGCCTCCACGGCACGGTCCGGGAATTCCTCGAGTTCAAGGACGCCCAGGCCGCTTGCCCGCACGGAGGCGCATCGGGCATCGAGTCCGGCGAGTTTCAACCGGTCCTCAATGAGCGGAACCGTCCGGTCGAGGGTGGTGACGACTGAATATTTGTGGCCCAGGAACATCGCGGTGCTGGCGGCTGCCTCGGTGATGTCGATGACTGGCACGTCGAGCAGTTCCTGGAGCCCCTCCCGGCCGTGTTCGCCGTAGCCGGCCTGGATAACGGCGTCGAACGGTTCGGGATATGCAAGGACAACATCCATCACGGCAATGGCGGCCAGATAGCTTTCGAAGTTTCCCTCGCAGGAGTCCGCGCCAAAGCGCGGGGTGAGACCGATAATCTCGGTCCCGGCAGTGGCGGCCGTGCGGGCCTGTGCGGCGATCGATTCCGTCATGGAAGCGGTGGTGTTGACGTTTGCGACGAGGATTCGCATGATGCCTTTCGGGTCGTCTGGATGGGAAGCGGCCGGTCCGCTGGGCAAGAGCGGACCGGCCGGGATGCCGGGCGGTTCAGTGGAGGCTGGGTACGGCGATCGGCTCGCCGGAGACGTCATGGAATTCCCGATTGCGGTCGGCGACGATGAAGTACGCCAGGGCTCCGATTCCGGCGCCGATGAACCAGGAGAACGCCGCGACCGGCTGCAAAGCCGGAATGAAGGCGATCAGGAGCGAAATGATCGCCGCCGGAATGAACGCTCCGACCGCCCTCATGTTGACGCCCTTGCTGTAGAAGTAGGAACCCTTATCGACTTCGGTGTACAGCTCCGGGACATTGATGCGGGTTTTGCGGATCAGCCAGTAGTCGGCCATGATGACGCCGAACAGCGGGCCGAGGAGCGCGCCGAGGCCGCCCAGGAAGTAGACGATGACTGCCGGATTGTTGTAGAGGTTCCAGGGTAGGATCACCAGTCCGATGATTGCGCTGACCAGGCTGGCTTTGCGGAAGTCCAGCCGTTTAGGCATGAGGTTGGTCAGGGCGTAGATCGGCGCAACGAAGTTGGCCATCAGGTTCACAGCAATGGTCAGAATGAGCAAAGCCAGTGCCGCTGCCACCAGAAGGAAGGTGTTGGGGATCGACTGGACAATGTCGGAGGGGCTGCCGATCACTACGCCGTTGATCTTGAACTGGGCTCCCGTGATCACGATGACGATGAGGCCAAAGAAGAGCATGTTGATCGGGATGCCCCAGAAATTACCCTTGATGATGGATTTGCGGGTGGTGGACGATCGGGTGAAGTCGCAGAAGTTCAGCACAAACGTGGCATAGATGGAAACCCAGAGTGCGCCGCCAGCGAAGATCTCCCGCCACATGGCGCCTCCGGTCAGGGCGTCCGGTGTCGAGAGCGCAATGGAGCCTCCGGCCTGCATAAACATCCAGATGGCCAGTGCGGCCATGGTGATGAGGATAATCGGCCCGGCGAACGCCTCGTACTTACGGATCATGTCCATCCCGTACCGGACGATGATCACCTGCACGATCCACAGTGCGAGGAACGACGCCCAGCCCAGGGTCGAAAGGCCGAGAATGGAGTCCTTGTCGAGGTCCGCCAGGCCGGGCGCCAGCGCGATCAGGAGGACACGGAGGACCAGCGAAGCCAGGTAAGTCTGGATGCCGAACCAGGCGATTGCAACGCCGCCGCGGATCAGGGCCGGGATTTGTGCGCCGTGGATTCCGAAGGCGATGCGGCTCATGACGGGGAACGGGACACCGGTCTTATGGCCCATAAAGCCGGAAAACGTCAGAAGCAGGAACAGCAGGACGGCACCGACGCCGAGGGCGAGCAGGATTTGCCACGCACCAAGGCCAAGAGCGAAGAGGCCGATCGCAAAACCATAGTTGCCCAGGCTGTGTACGTCATTGGCCCAGAGGGTGAAGATGCTGTAGGCGGTCCAGCGGCGGCCCTTCATCATTGTGGGCGCGAGGTCCTGGTTGTAGAGTCGGGCGCTCGTCGGGGACAAGCCGAGCTCCGCGGCGGAGGGTACGTCATCCAACGCAACGGCGGGACGGTCATGGTTCTCGTCGACGGGCGGAGCCGCGTTCGGCAGTTGTGACATGGAATTGCCTCTCGGAAACAAGAAATGTGTTCTATCGAAGGGTCGGCGTAACTGCCGACAGGCTGGAGGGGCGGCTTATGGCCGTGTACTGCAGTCCTGAGATTCAGGAACGGAAAGCCGGGGGACCAGCGGGTCCAGACGGCGCCGCGGCATAGCTGGATTGTCGACGGGGTACGTCCCGGGGATAAGCAGGGGCTGCCGCATAAAGACGACCAATCGTTTGTTGCTGTCCTCCTCGTTGAGGAACAAATTAAAAGTAACCCAGATCACGTCCTTCCACAAGGGAAGAGAAAACTTTCATATGGTGGAACCAAGGTGACCGGGGTGGCGGGGCTGCCGCGGCAGTGGGTGATGCCGCACGGCGCACGGTGCGCCGCCGTCGGATGCCTGGCGCCTTTTGTGGCCGCCGGCGCCTCGGGCTGCGCGCCGGTATGGTCGGGTCAGCGGCACGGAAGCGATCGGCGTCCCGTGCAGTGGTGAGGCACTGGAAAAAGTTGACACGCAAAATCGCGTACGCTTCACTGATGGATATTGGAATAAGACTTCCATGATGTGAAATAGACTGGTGTTGTCCCACCGCATCGCGGACAGCGGCCCAAAGCAGAAGGACTAATTATGTTGCTCAAGGATTTCAACGGGGCCAGCCGCCCGGAAATTATCTCCGCGCTGCGTCCCTGCCTTGATATTCAAAGGTGGGTCGAGCAGATTGCCGACGAGCGGCCCTTCGCCTCAGTCGAGGACCTGTTGAACTTCGCCCGCAGTGCCGCCTTTCCCTTCGCTGCGGCTGAAGTGGAATCGGCATTGTCCCACCATCCCCGGATCGGCGAGGTCGCTGCGGGGGAGAGCTCTGAAGCCAAACTCTCGCGCGGTGAGCAGGATGCCCTTGGCGAGTCTTCGGATGCTGTCATTGCGGCGCTGGCCGAGGGGAACCGGAGCTACGAAGAGAAGTTCGGGCGGGTATTTCTGATCCGCGCCGCCGGCCGCAGTAAAGAGGAAATCCTGGAGGCGCTTCAGGTGCGGATTTCCCACACCGCCAACGAGGAAGAGCCTATAGTGCAGCAGCAGCTGCGCGAGATTTCCATCCATCGACTCAGAGGAATGATGAGCCAGTGACGAGTTCCCACATAACAACGCACATTCTGGACACGGCGACGGGCAAACCCGCTGCCGGCGTCCCTGTTAGCCTGCTGGCGCTGGACAACGGAGACTGGTCGGAGGTTGCGGCCGGGCATACCGATGGCGATGGGCGCGTCAAGGATCTCGGTCCCGAGGTGCTGGACTCCGGCACCTATCGCCTGCAGTTCTCGACGGCGGAGTATTTCACCGCCCTGAACACGCCCGCTTTCTTTCCGGAGGTCGTATTGACGTTTACCGTCGACAGGAATGAGGCGCACTATCACGTGCCGCTGCTCCTGAGCCCGTTTTCATTCTCCAGCTATCGCGGCAGCTGAACCCCAGGCGCCGTCCGGCTTCAGCCCGGACGGCGCCTTTCCGCAGTCACAATCCACGGACAGGCCCCTGAGGTGTGCAGCTGGTCGTTGGCGGCCGTTCCTGCTTGACTGCCCCTACCGGGGTCGGTAATCTCGAATAGCAAGAATGTTTTCTCACAATATGAAAATAACTAGCCCAGACATTCAAAGATGAAGAGAGGTTGGACGTGGCTGCAGGAGAAGAGACCTCCCATATCCTTAGCGGGTTGACTAACCAGCTGCCTGATCGTGATCCGGAAGAGACCGCCGAGTGGCTGGAGTCCCTGGATGACTTGATTCAGGAACAGGGTACCGAGCGTGCCCAGTACATAATGCGTAGTTTGCTTCAGCGGGCCGGCGCGCAAAGCGTGGGTGTTCCGATGGTGACGACCACGGATTATGTGAACACGATCCCGGTCGATCAGGAGCCGGCGTTCCCGGGGCATGAGGAGATCGAGCGGAAGTATCGGGCGTGGTTGCGGTGGAATGCGGCGATTATGGTGCATCGGGCGCAGCGGTCTGATATTGGTGTTGGCGGGCATATTTCCACCTATGCCGGTGCCGCGACGCTGTATGAGGTTGGTTTTAATCATTTCTTCCGCGGTAAGGATCATCCCGGCGGCGGTGACCAGGTGTTTTTCCAGGGTCATGCGTCTCCGGGGATGTATGCCCGGGCGTTTATGGAAGGCCGGTTGTCCGAGGAGGACCTGGACGGTTTCCGGCAGGAGAAGTCCAAGGAGGGCCATGCGCTTTCCTCGTACCCGCATCCTCGGTTGATGCCGGAGTTCTGGGAATTCCCGACGGTTTCGATGGGTATCGGGCCGATGAACGCGATTTATCAGGCGCAGTCCAACCGGTATCTGGCCAACCGCGGTATCAAGGACACCTCGGACCAGCAGGTCTGGGCGTTCCTGGGTGATGGGGAAATGGACGAGCCGGAGTCCCGGGGCCTGCTCCAGCTCGCCGCGAACGACAAGCTCGATAACCTGAACTTCGTGATCAACTGCAACCTCCAGCGCCTCGACGGGCCCGTGCGGGGCAACGGCAAGATCATGCAGGAACTGGAGGCATTCTTCCGCGGCGCGGGCTGGAACGTCATCAAGGTCGTTTGGGGCCGGGAGTGGGATGACCTCCTGTCCAAGGACGAGGACGGTTCGCTGGTGAAGATCATGAACGAAACCGTTGACGGGGACTACCAGACGTACAAGGCCGAGTCCGGCGCGTTTGTCCGGGAGCACTTCTTTGGCCAGACTCCGCAGACCAAGGAAATGGTCCAGGACCTCACCGATGACCAGATCTGGAACCTCAAGCGCGGCGGCCACGACTACAACAAGGTCTACGCCGCGTACAAGGCCGCGACCGAATTTAAGGGCAAGCCCACCGTTATCCTGGCCCACACGGTCAAGGGTTACGGCCTGGGTACCCACTTCGAGGGCCGTAACGCCACGCACCAGATGAAGAAACTCACCCTCGCGGACCTGAAGGCTTTCCGGGACCACCTGCGCATCCCCATCACCGATGAACAGCTCGAAGGGGATCTCTACCGGCCCCCGTACTACCACCCCGGCATGGACTCCCCGGAGATCAAGTACCTGATGGAACGCCGGGCCGCGCTCGGCGGCTTCGTCCCCGAACGCCGCTCCAAGCACACCGAGGTCACCCTCCCGGAGGAGAAAGTCTACGAAGTCGCCAACCGCGGCTCCGGCAAGCAGCTGGCAGCCACCACCATGGCCTTCGTCCGGCTGCTCAAGGACCTGATGCGGGACAAGGAGTTCGGCAAGCGGATCGTTCCGATCATCCCGGACGAGGCCCGGACCTTCGGCATGGACGCGTTCTTCCCCACCGCGAAGATCTACAACCCGAACGGGCAGAACTACCTCTCCGTGGACCGCGAGCTCGTCCTGGCCTACAAGGAGTCCATCTCCGGGCAGATCGTGCACGCCGGCATCAACGAGGCCGGCTCCGTCGCGGCGTTCACCGCCGCGGGGACCTCCTACGCCACCCACGGGGAACCGCTGATCCCGATCTACGTCTTCTACTCGATGTTCGGCTTCCAGCGCACCGGGGATTCCTTCTGGGCCGCCGCGGACCAGATGACCCGCGGGTTCATCATCGGCGCCACCGCCGGCCGGACGACCCTGACCGGTGAAGGCCTGCAGCACGCCGATGGCCATTCCCCGGTCCTGGCCGCGACCAACCCGGCCGTGATGACCTACGATCCGGCCTACGGGTACGAGATCGGCGTGATCATGCGCGATGGCCTGAACCGGATGTACGGTCCGGGCCCGGCGGACAACGACCCGTCACGGAACGTGATGTACTACATCACCGTTTACAACGAGCCGATCTCCCAACCGGCAGCACCGGCGGAACTCGACGTCGAGGGCATCATCAAGGGCATCTACCTGCTCGCGCCGGCCAAGATCGATGGCCCGCGCACGCAAATCCTCGCCTCCGGCGTGTCCGTCCCGTGGGCCCTCGAAGCCCAGAAAGTCCTCGCCGAAGACTGGGGAGTCTCCGCCGACGTCTGGTCCGTGACGTCCTGGACCGAACTGCGCCGGGACGCGATGGCCGCCGAGGAAGAAGCATTCCTGAACCCCGGCCAGCCCGCACGCGTCCCGTTCGTCACCGAACAACTCGCCGGCGCTACCGGACCGATCGTCGCCGTGACCGATTACATGAAAGCCGTGCCCGACCAGATCCGCCAGTTCATCCCGAACGAGTTCGCCTCCCTCGGCGCGGACGGCTTCGGCTTCTCCGACACCCGCGCCGCAGCACGACGCTTCTTCAAGAACGACATCCACTCAGTGGTCGTCCGTTCCCTGCAGATGCTCGCCCGCCGCGGCGAAGTAGACACCCAAGCACCCGCCCAGGCAATCGAAAAATACCGCCTGCTGGATGTCACGGCCGGGACTACGGGAGGGGCAGGCGGGGATTCCTGACGGTCCGCCACCGCGCGTTCCTTCGCCGGGGCCGCGTATATCGCCGAGTCGACAGCGCGCCCGTTCGTGGACATTACCTCCACGGCCGGGCGCACGGGACTGCGGGACGCGCCTGCTGGTCTGTGACCCGTCGCGAAGCTGGAAACCGCGGTCCGGGACGGACTTGCACCAGCTTCCTTGAAAGCCCGGCGATGGCTTGGACGCATTGGTTTTAAACAACGTTGCCGCACACCACGGCAATAGCCAGTTCATCGGTGTCGCTTGTGCTCGGAGATGCCCGCCAGGATCCGTCGACGCGGGCAGTTAAAGAAGCGTCCGGATGGGCCGCTTATTGTGGCGGAGGATGCGCCGCGGCGGAGGATGCGCCGCGGCGGGGGCCGGGCCGTCGGCGCGGGGTACTGGCAAGAGGCATTGACCCATCTTCGACACGCCGCGAAGCCGCGGGATTGTGGCGCTTGACGTGGATCCGGTACCTGATTCCAGCCCTGGGGTTTATGTGGGGTTGCCGTGGGCCGCGGGTTTCAACCCAGGCCTGACGTGTACCATCCGGCTGATGCGCGATCGCCGTCGCGCTTTAATGAGCAGCCCAACAACCGGCGCTCCGGCGGACTTCGTAACTCGGCAGGGGAGTCCCTTCACCTGCCGGCGAGCAGCGAGTTGTGCAGCCACCGTGAGAACGGGCCCCGAACGTTCACCGTCTCTGCCCGCGGAGCGAAGTCAGGATCCGTACCGCCGCCGGCAGGAAAATAGAAATCAGGAGCTGGCGCTGCTGACCCTGCTGAAGATTCCGACTGTGCGGGCACGTGCCCCTCATCATGCGACATGATGACCTCATTTCCATATAATGAAATAACTTTTTTACTGTATGAAAAAGCATACGGACGTGGGATCTGTCGGTCAAGGGGTCCGGCGGGTGCGCGGAACCGGCGCGGTGCGGAAAAGTTTCTTGTAGATCGTGATGTACAACACGGTCAATGTCCCTTAGTGTTGAAGTACTTCGTGGCGGACGTCACGTAACCTGGGAGCAGCAGGCAGGGTTGTAATGAGCTGACATCGTAGCGATGTCGGCTCATTTTTTGTTTGGGTCGACAGCAAACCATTGGGCCGCAGTAGAAAATGCGCCCGTTTTCAGTGTGGATTATTTATTTCACATAACGGAAGTTTGGAGCAGACCATGAGCAGCAACATCATCCTTGGCGAAAATCAGTTCGGCAAGGCGGAAGTCCGCGTCGTCAAGATCACGCGGGATTCGGACCGGCACGAAATTGAGGACCTCAACGTCTCCTCACAGCTCCGCGGCGATTTTTCCGCTGCGCATCTGGCGGGGGACAACGCCCACGTTGTGCCAACCGACACCCAGAAGAACACGGTGTACGCGTTTGCCCGCGAGGGCATCGGATCGCCCGAGGCCCTGCTGCTTCGGTTGGGTGATCACTTCACCTCCAGCTTCGACTGGGTCTCCGGCGGACGCTGGGAAGCCGAGGCCTACAGTTGGGACCGCATCCAGTCCCACGGCACCTCCCACGACCACTCATTCGTGCGCAACGGACAGGAAATCCGCACCGTCGTCCTCGTCCGTGACGGTGACACCAACCACCTCATTTCCGGGCTTCGGGACCTCACCGTCCTCAAAACCACCCAGTCAGGCTTCGTCGGCTACCCCAAAGACAGGTACACGACGCTTCCGGAGACCACGGACCGGATCCTGGCTACGGATGTGGCCGCGCGCTGGCGCTTCAAGACCGGGACGGACTTCAGCAGCTTCGATTTCAACAAGAGCTATGAAGATGTCAAGGGCCTGCTTCTTGAAGGGTTCACCGAGAACTACTCGCACGCCCTGCAACAGACACTCTTCGACATGGGCAAGAAGGTCCTGGAGGCGCACGCTGAGATCGACGAGATCAAGTTCTCCATGCCGAACAAGCACCACTTCCTGGTGGACCTCTCACCCTTCGGCCTTGACAACCCCAATGAGGTCTTCTTCGCCGCAGACCGGCCGTACGGCCTGATCGAGGCCACCGTCCAGCGCGAGGAATCCACTCCGGCGGCCATTGCATGGTCGGGAATCGCCGGCTTCTGCTGAGTTGAAAAACATGGTGGTGGCGCGGGTAACTCCGTGTGCCTGCGCCACCGCACCCCCGCACTACCGACGTACCTGCAGCATCCAGTTAGCCAGACACCAGTTAGCCAGACGACGACGTCTGCCATGAACCAAGAAGGTCTGCCATGAACCTAAAAAATGCCAAGAATTCCGCCAAGGCGAGCGGCGGCCGCACGTCTTCGGCCCGCCCCGAAGACGAACGGCTCTCCATCGGAGGCAGCTTCGCCTACGGCTTCCAACACGTCCTGACGATGTACGGCGGAATCATTGCCGTGCCGCTGATTGTGGGTCAGGCAGCGGGACTGTCGCCCGAAGACGTTGGAATCCTCATCGCCGCCGCGCTCTTTATGGGCGGCCTTGCCACACTTCTGCAGACCCTCGGGTTGCCGTTCTTCGGTTCGCAGCTGCCGCTGGTGCAGGGTGTGTCGTTTGCCAGCGTCGCCACCATGGTCGCAGTCGTTACGGGCGGTGGCGGCCTGCCGGCAGTTTTCGGTGCTGTCATCGTCTCTGCCGCCATCGGCCTGCTCATTGCCCCGGTCTTCTCCAAGATCGTCCGGTTCTTCCCGCCCGTGGTCACCGGCACCGTCATCACCACCATTGGGTTGACGCTGATGCCCGTCGCCGCCAACTGGGCCATGGGCGGAAACAGGAAGGCCGACAATTACGGCAGTATGGCCAACATCGGGCTGGCCGCCGTGACGCTTGCCCTGGTCCTGATTCTCAGCAAGGTCGGCAGTGCCACCATTTCGCGGCTCTCCATCCTGCTGGCAATCGTGATTGGGACTGTGGTTGCGGTTGTCACCGGCATGGCCGACTTTTCGAAGGTGGGTAGTGGGCCGATCGTCGCCTTTCCCACGCCCTTCCACTTCGGTGCCCCGACCTTCGAAGTCGCCGCGATCATTTCGATGGTGATCGTGGTCCTGGTCATCCTGACCGAGACCATGGCCGACATTCTGGCCGTCGGGGAAATCGTCGGCACCAAAACCGATTCCAAACGGATCGCTGCCGGCCTGCGCGCCGATATGGTCTCCAGCATGGTGGCGCCGGTCTTTGGCTCCTTCACCCAGAGTGCGTTTGCCCAGAATGTGGGGCTGGTAGCCGTCACCAAGATCAAGAGCCGCTACGTTGTCGCGGCAGGCGGCGTTATCCTGGTGCTTCTCGGCCTGCTGCCGGTGATGGGCCGGGTTGTTGCTGCGGTCCCGACGGCAGTCCTTGGCGGAGCCGGGATTGTACTTTTCGGAACGGTCGCCGCGAGCGGCATCAGGACTCTGGCAAAGGTGGAGTACCGCAATAACATGAACCTGATCATCGTGGCGGCATCGATCGGCTTCGGCATGATTCCGATTGCCGCTCCCACCTTCTACGACAAGTTCCCGTCCTGGTTCGGCACCATCTTCCACTCCGGGATCAGCTCCGCCGCCGTGATGGCCATCGCACTGAACCTGCTCTTCAACCACCTGAAGGCAGGAAACTCGGAGAACCAGTCGGTCTTTGTCGCCGGAACAGGGCGGGTCATCCGCGAGGAAGACCTCAAGTGCCTGGCCGACGGTGACCGCTACGAAAACGGCAAGCTGATTGACTGCGACGGCAAGGAAGTGCCGCTGGAGTCTACCGGCGGCCCGGCCGGACACTGACCGCCAACGCCCGCGGTTGGCACTGTCTTCGCGACGACCGCGAAGACAGTGCCAACAAGGCCTACTGGTGGTTCAGCTCAGCTGAAATTGCCAGTGCGGCTTCACGCAGCAAGGGCACGGCACGTTCCGCGAAGGACTGGTCCACCCGCGATACCGGACCGGACACCGAAATGGCTGCCGGGGTGGGTGAATCAGGAACCGCCATAGCGAAGCAACGAACACCAATTTCCTGTTCTTCCTCATCGATGGAGTAACCACGTTCACGGATCAGCTTCAGCTCAAGGAGCAGGCTCTCCACGTCGCCAATGCTTTTCGGCGTGGCAACGGGCATCCCGCTGCGGTGGACAATCCCGCGGACGGTTTCGTCGTCGAGCTGGGCCAGGATTGCCTTGCCGACGCCGGTGGCATGGGTATGGGCACGGCGGCCCACCTCGGTGAACATCCTCATGGAGTGCAGGGACGGCACCTGTGCCACGTAGATAACCATGTCCGAATCCAGTACCGCCATGTTGGCTGTCTCGCCCAGCCGGTCCACGAGGGACTTCAGTTGCGGCCGGGCGACGGCGCCCAGCTGCTGGTTCGCCGCTTCGCCGAGCCGGATCAGTCGGGGCCCCAATGCGTAGCGGCGGTTGGGCAGCTGCCGGATGTAACCCAGCGTTACGAGCGTGCGCAGCAGGCGGTGAATCGTCGGCAGCGGCAATTCGGTCGAGGACGAGAGCTCGCTCAACGTGACATTTCCGCCGGCGTCGGTAATGAGTTCCAAGAGTTCGAAGACGCGTTCAACGGACTGCACGCCTCCGGGGGCTTTTTCGGCCATAACAGTGGTCTCCTGCTGGATCGGTCCGGCACGTTATATCCACATCGTGAAAATAATTGCTTGAAATCCCTAAGATACAGCACCGCGCTGAGGCCCACCACAACACCACAGGGTTGTATTTCCACTCAGTAGATAATAATATCCATAATACGAAACTTTTTTATTTAGCACAGCAGCCCAGCCCTGGGCCCGAACTGGAGGAACATTCAATGGCGAACCCGAGCCCCGGAAATTCGATCACCCTTCGCGTGGACGCGCCGTCCAGCTTCACCGCCACGAGCGAACTCGCGGCCGCTGTCGGCGCTGCCGGTGCCGCAATTACCGCGCTGGACGTCACAGAGTCCCACCACGAGACGCTCGTGGTCGATGTCACCTGCAACACCACCGACGACGAGCACGCCGGCCGCGTCAAAGACGCGCTGAACGCTCTCGCGGGCGTTACGGTCCGCAACGTCTCGGACCGTACCTTCCTGATGCACCTCGGCGGCAAGCTCGAGGTGGTGCCCAAGGTGGCCCTCCGCAACCGCGACGATCTCTCCCGTGCCTACACGCCGGGAGTGGCGCGCGTTTGCATGGCGATCGCCGAGAACCCCGACGCCGCACGGAACCTCACCGTCAAGCGCAACACAATCGCCGTCGTGACCGACGGGTCCGCCGTCTTGGGCCTGGGCAACATTGGCCCCGCAGCTGCCCTGCCCGTGATGGAAGGCAAAGCGGCGCTGTTCAAGCAGTTCGCCAATGTCGACGCCTGGCCGGTGTGCCTGGACACCCAGGACACCGAGGAAATCATCATGATCGTCAAGGCCCTAGCCCCCGTCTACGGTGGTGTGAACCTTGAAGACATCGCCGCACCGCGTTGCTTCGAGATCGAGAACCGCCTCCGCGAAGAGCTGGACATCCCTGTCTTCCACGACGATCAGCACGGCACCGCCATTGTCACCCTGGCTGCCCTGGTCAACGCGCTGCGGGTGGTGGGCAAAAAGCTCGCCGACGTGCGGATCGTCGTCTCGGGGGTTGGTGCCGCCGGTTCGGCCATCATCCAGCTGCTCAAGGCCCAGGGTGCCCGGCACATCATCGCCGCCGGACGCTCCGGTGCCATCCACTCCGGCCAGGACTACGACGACGAACACCGCAGTTGGATCGCGGCGAACACCAACGAGGAAGGCTTCTCCGGGACACTGCACGAGGCGATTAAGGGCGCCGACGTCTTCATCGGCGTCAGCGCCCCCAACGTGATCGGCGAGGAGCAGGTCGCCTCCATGGCCAAGGATGCGATCGTCTTCGCCATGGCCAACCCGACCCCGGAAATCGACCCGGCCGTCGCGTCCCTTCACGCGGCAGTTGTAGCCACCGGCCGCAGCGACTTCCCGAACCAGATCAACAACGTGCTGGCCTTTCCCGGCTTCTTCCGTGGCCTGCTGGACGCCGGAGCATCGGACATCATCCCGGAGATGCTGGTGGCGGCCGCCGAGGCAATCGCCAACCGTGTGGCCGATGACGAGCTTAATGCCAGCTACATCATCCCCAGTGTCTTTGATCCGCATGTTGCCGCCGACGTAGCGTCCGCGGTCGCCCACGCAGCCCACGCAGCACGCGCAGCTGTCTTCGCAAAAGCCTGATTCACCGTCAAGGAAAGGACCCGGACCATGGCTCTCTCAGTCACTGACCCGCACCCGATTGCACGTGCCGAAGAAATTCTGACCCCGGAGGCGTTGGCCTTTGTGGAGGAACTCCACCTTCGCTTCGCCGGTACCCGTGCCGAACTCCTCGCGGCCCGCGTGGTTAGGCGCGAGCAGGTAGCCCGGACCGGCAAGCTCGACTTCCTGCCCGAGACCCAGGACGTCCGCGCGGGCGACTGGACGGTGGTCCCCGCTCCGGCCGCACTGCAGGACCGGCGTGTGGAAATGACCGGACCCGCCACGCCGGCCAAAATGGCCATCAACGCGCTGAACTCGGGCGCAAAGGTCTGGCTGGCAGATCTTGAGGATGCCAGCACACCCACTTGGGCCAACGTCATAGACGCGATCCTGAACCTGCGGGACGCCGCCGCTGGAACACTGAGCTACATCTCCCCGGAGGGAAAGGAGTACACCCTCCGGACGGACGTACCGCTCGCCGTCGTCGTCGCACGTCCGCGCGGCTGGCACATGGAGGAACGCCACCTTCTTGTTAACGGTCGGCCGGCGGTCGGCGCGCTGGTTGATTTCGGTCTGCACTTCTTCCACGTCGCCAAGCAACTCATCAGCAACGGACAGGGCCCGTACTACTATCTGCCCAAGCTGGAGAGCCACCGTGAAGCGCGGCTCTGGAACGATGTGTTTGTCTTCGCCCAGGACCGGCTCGGCATCCCGCAGGGAACCGTCCGTGCCACGGTGCTGGTCGAGACGATTCCTGCCGCGTTTGAAATGGACGAGATCCTGTTCGAACTCCGCCACCACGCCTCCGGACTCAACGCCGGACGCTGGGACTACCTGTTCAGCATCATCAAGTATTTCCGCGATGCCGGCGAGGAGTTTGTCCTTCCGGACCGTGCCTCGGTGGCCATGACGGCACCGTTTATGCGCGCCTACACGGAACTGCTGGTCAAGACCTGCCACCACCGCGGCGCCTTTGCGATGGGAGGCATGGCTGCGGTGATCCCCAACCGCCGCCATCCTGAGGTTACGGAAGCCGCATTTGCCAAGGTCCGGGCGGACAAAACCCGGGAGGCCAACGATGGCTTCGACGGGTCCTGGGTGGCCCACCCAGATCTGGTGCCGACGTGCCGTGAAGTGTTCGATTCGGTCCTTGGCGACCGTCCCAACCAGCTGGACAAGCTGCGGCCAGAGGTCTCGGTCACTGCGGAACAACTCCTGGACATCGCTTCGGCCGACGGTCAGGTCACCGAGGCCGGCCTGCGCCTAAACCTGTACGTCGCCGTTGCCTACACCGCGGTGTGGATCTCCGGAAACGGTGCTGTGGCCATCCATAACCTTATGGAGGACGCCGCCACGGCGGAGATCTCCCGCTCGCAGGTCTGGCAGCAGATCCGCAACAAATCCGTCCTGGCAGATACCGGCAACACCGTCACGCGGGAACTGGTGGAGCGCATCCTGGGCGAGGAAACGGAGCGGCTCCGTTCCGAGTTCGGCGACGAGGCGTTCCGCCGCTACTACCAGCCCGCCAGCGGGCTGATCGCGGACATCTGCCTCTCCGAGGAATACACGGACTTCCTCACCACCCCCGCCTACGAACTGGTCGGCTGAAAGGTGGCACAGCACCTTTCGCTGACCAGCAGGGACCTGGCCGAGATCGAAGCGCAACTGGTGGCAACGGACCGCCTGCTGGAGCAGAACTACCCGGGCGACGACGGTTCCCGCCAACCGGTGCACACGGTCTACGTTCCCGCAGACCGGTTCACGCCGTCGTTGGCGGCCGAGTGGGGAGCCCAAGCGCTGGCCGCAGCAGAGGCCCACGGCGGCTTGGCCCGCATCGGCGAACTGCTCGGCCAGGATGCCGAACTCGCCAACTCGGTGGCCGCCCGGGTGGAACCCAAACTGGCAGCCGAGCCGATCGAGGACCTGAGGCTGGACTTCGAGGACGGCTACGGGGACCGGGGAGACGACGCTGAGGATGCTGCGGCTGCGGCTGCGGCTTCGGCCGTGGCGGCCGCGGTTGCTGCAGGCACGGCACCGCCGTTCATTGGCATCCGCTTCAAGTGCTTTGAAGCTGCCACCCGAAACCGGGGACTTCGCACGCTGGATCTTTTCGTGGCATCACTTGCGGCC
Organism: Arthrobacter sp. EM1; assembly: GCF_029964055.1. Classification (NCBI taxonomy): domain Bacteria; kingdom Bacillati; phylum Actinomycetota; class Actinomycetes; order Micrococcales; family Micrococcaceae; genus Arthrobacter; species Arthrobacter sp. EM1. Next base: position 1,574,432 of record NZ_CP124836.1, read on the forward strand.
GCCGGCGAACTCCCGGAGGGCCTGATCCTCACACTGCCCAAGGTCACCACAGTGGCCCAGGTGCAGGCTATGGACTATGCCGTCTCCCGGCTTGAGGAGATCCACTCGCTGCCGCACGGGCGGCTCAGGTTTGAAGTGCAGGTGGAAACACCCCAACTCATCCTAGGTCCCGAAGGAACCTCCCCGGTGGCGCAGCTGCCGCACATCGTCCCGGGCCGGATCAGTGCCCTGCACTACGGAACGTACGACTATTCCGCGTCCCTGCAGATCTCTGCCGAGTACCAGTCGATGGAACATCCCGTGGCCGACTTCGCCAAGGAGGTTATGCAGCTGGCTGTCGCCGGTACGGGCATCCGCCTCTCCGACGGCTCGACCAATATCATTCCCGTCGGAGATGGTGTTGAGAATGCCTGGGCGATCCATGGCCGGCTGGTCCGCCGCTCGCTGGAGCGCGGCTACTACCAGGGCTGGGACCTCCATCCCGCCCAGCTGCCCAGCCGTTTTTCAGCGAGCTACGCCTTCTACCGCCAAGGGCTTCCGGCCGCCGCGGCCCGGCTGCGAAACTACGTTGAACAGACCGAAGGCGGCGTGATGGACGAGCCGGCCACCGCCCGGGCACTGGCGGCTTTTGTGCTGCGCGGCGTCCAGTGCGGCGCCGTAGGTGCCGACGAAGTCCAGGCGCTTGCCGGCGTCGGAGTTCCACGGCTGACAGCACTGGCCCACCCCCGGCTGGCCACCACTTCCACCTCCTAAGTAAGGATTCACCTGATGGGCAAGTACTACACACCTGAAGGCGGCTTGCCGCCGCAGACCCACCTCACCACCGAGCGCGCCATCGTCACGGAAGCCTATACGGTCATCCCGAAGGGCGTCCTGACAGACATCGTCACCAGCAACCTGCCGGGCTTTTCGAACACCCGCTCATGGATCATCGCCCGCCCAATCTCCGGGTTCGCTACTACTTTTTCCCAGCTGATCGTGGAGATTGGCCCGGGCGGCGGCGCGCCCAAGGCGGAATTCGAGGCTGGCGTTGAAGGCGTCATCTTCGTCACCAGGGGCAAGGTTAATCTGACGCTTGACGGTGAACTGCACCAGCTCGAAGAAGGCGGGTACGCCTACATTGCTGCCGGCGCGCAGTGGGGCCTGGAGAACGTCTCGGACGAGATCGTCTCCTTCCACTGGATCCGCAAGGCCTACGAGCGGTTGGAAGGCTACGAGGCGAAATCCTTCGTCACCAGTGACCAGGAAGTCGAGCCGCGCGAAATGCCGGATGTTGACGGCGTCTGGAAGACCACACGTTTCGCGGACCCCGGCGATCTGGCACACGATATGCACGTGAACATCGTGACGTTCAAGCCCGGCGGAGTGATCCCGTTCCCGGAAACACACGTGATGGAGCACGGCCTGTACGTCCTGGAGGGCAAGGCCATGTACTTGCTCAACAATGACTGGGTAGAGGTCGAGGCGGGCGACTTTATGTGGCTGCGTGCCTTCTGCCCGCAGGCATGCTACGCCGGCGGCCCCGGCAATTTCCGCTACCTGCTCTACAAGGATGTCAACCGCCAGATCCGCCTGACCTAACCACCCGCGCGTGCGCCCCGGCCCTACTGGGCCGGGGCGTCGCGCTTTAACCGCCACCGGGGTGCTGCGCAGGTTGACGTCGCGGACAACGAAGCCTAAACTTTTCATAAAGCAGAATAAAGATTCCACAAAGCGGAATCTAGAAAATATCAAGACTACCGGTTGTTGCCGGTTCAGAGGGCTAAGGACGAATCCAATGACGTATACCGTGAACTGCTCCATCCTGCTGACGGAACTGCCGCTCCTCGAGCGGCCCGCGGCCGCCAAGGCAGCAGGGTTTGACGCCGTCGAATTCTGGTGGCCGTTTGAGACCTCCGTACCCTCGGACAGCGAGGTGGCCAAGTTTGAGAAGGCCATTACCGACGCCGGCGTCCAGCTCTCGGGGCTGAACTTCAACGCAGGCAACATGCCGGAAGGCGACCGTGGCCTGGTGTCCTGGCCGGCCCGCTCGGCCGAGTTCCTGGACAACATCGACGTCGTCGCGGGCATCGGCGAGCGACTCGGGTGCACAGCGTTCAACGCCCTCTACGGCAACCGCACTGCGGGAGATTCCGCAGAAAAGCAGGACGCCGTAGCCGCCGAGAACCTCGCGACGGCCGCCGCCGGCGTCGCACGGATCGGTGGCACCGTCCTGCTGGAGCCGGTCAGCGGCGCACCGCGCTACCCGCTGCTCACGGCCGCCGACGCCCTGAAGGTGATCGCCAGGGTCAAGGACGAGTCCGGCGCCGATAACGTCAAGCTCCTTGCCGACTTCTACCACCTGGCCGTCAACGGGGACGACGTCGCGGCCGTGATTGAACAGCACGCCAAAGACTTCGGCCACATCCAAATCGCCGACAACCCCGGCCGCGGAGCCCCCGGAACCGGAAACCTTCCGCTCGGCGAATGGATCTCCCGGAGCCGCGAACTCGGCTACACGGGCTACATCGGCCTCGAATACAAAGAACCGGCCAAAGCCGCCTTCAACTGGGCCATCCGCCAGCCTGCTGCGCACTGACCGCGCACCGGCCACCCTACTTCAGCAAAGGAATACAACATGAGCAACGTCACAGTCATCGGTCTCGGCATCATGGGCCTTCCCATGGCCATCAACCTCGTCAAGGCAGGCCACAGCGTCACCGGCTTCAACCGCAGCCAGGACAAGATCGACACGCTGGTCTCCGAGGGCGGCCGGGGTGCAGCGAGCATCGCCGACGCTGTCAGGGACGCGGACGTCGTTATTACGATGGTTCCGGACTCACCTGACGTCGAAAGCGTCGTCTCCGGACCCGAAGGCCTGTTCGCGAACGCGAAGCAGGGCACCCTCTGGATTGATGCCAGCAGCATCCGCCCCGATGTGGCCAAGCGGCTGGCGGACGATGCCAAGGCCGCCGGTATCCGTGCCCTGGACGCCCCGGTGTCAGGCGGCGAGCAGGGCGCCATCACCGCCGCGCTTTCCATTATGGTCGGCGGCGACGCAGCAGACTTCGAAGCAGCACAGGACGTGCTCAACGCTGTGGGAAAGACCATCGTCCACGTAGGCCCGGCCGGCTCCGGGCAGACCGTCAAAGCGGCCAACCAGCTGATCGTCGCCGTCAACATCCAGGTACTGGGCGAAGCCGTAGCCTTCCTTGAGGCCTACGGCGTGGATACTGATGCCGCGCTCAAGGTCCTCGGTGGCGGCCTGGCCGGCTCCAAAGTGCTGGACCAGAAGGGCCAGAAGATGCTGGACCGCGACTTCGCGCCAGGCTTCCGCCTCGCGCTCCACCACAAGGACATGGGTATCGTCACTTCGGCCGCCCGCGAAGCCAACGTCTCGCTCCCGCTCGGCGCCCTCGCCGCTCAGCTCGTCGCAGCCACTGTCAACCAGGGCGACGGCGGCCTCGACCACTCGGGTCTGTTCAAGCAGACCCTCCAGCTCAGCGGCCGCAAGTAACACTGCCGCACCTGAGCCGGACCAGCACACCCAACAGACTTTCAAGGAGAACACCATGACGAAAATGCGCACCGTAGATGCAGCCGTCGCGATCCTGGCAAAGGAGGGCGCCATTGAGGCGTTCGGCCTGCCAGGTGCTGCGATCAACCCCTTTTACTCGGCGATGCGGGAGCACGGCGGCATCCGCCACACCCTTGCCCGGCACGTGGAAGGCGCCTCGCACATGGCCGACGGGTACTCCCGGGCCAAGGACGGGAACATCGGCATCTGCATCGGCACGTCCGGTCCCGCCGGCACCGACATGATCACCGGACTCTACGCGGCGTGGGCGGACTCCATCCCCATGCTCTGCATCACCGGGCAGGCCCCCGTTGCCAAGCTCCACAAGGAAGACTTCCAGGCCGTGGACATCGAATCCATCGCCAAACCCGTCACCAAAATGGCAATGACAGTTCTGGAGCCCGGCCAGATCCCCGGCGCCTTTCAGAAAGCCTTCCAGCTCATGCGCTCCGGCCGCCCCGGCCCGGTGCTGCTGGACCTCCCGTTCGATGTGCAGATGGCCGAGATCGAATTCGACATCGACACCTACGAGCCCCTCCCGGTGGAAAAGCCCAAAGCCAGCCGCAAGCAGTTGGACAAGGCCCTGGACATGCTCACCGCAGCGCAGCACCCCTTGATCGTCGCCGGCGGCGGCGTGATCAACGCTTCGGCCTCGGCACAGCTTGTCGAACTGGCCGAACTGCTCAACGTCCCGGTCATCCCCACCCTGATGGGCTGGGGCAGCATCCCGGACGACCACCGCCTGATGGCCGGCATGGTGGGCCTGCAGACCTCACACCGCTACGGGAACGAGACCATGCTGGCCTCGGACTTTGTGATCGGGATCGGCAACCGCTGGGCCAACCGCCACACCGGCGGACTGGACACCTACACGTCCGGCCGCAAGTTCGTGCACATCGACATCGAACCGACCCAGATCGGCCGCGTCTTCTCCCCGGACCTGGGCATCGCCTCCGACGCCGGCGCGGCATTGGACGGGCTCCTGGAGCTGGCCCGGGAACGCAAAGCCGCCGGCACCTTGCCGGATTACAGCGACTGGGTCGGCGAATGCGTCCTGCGCAAGGGCTCACTGCAGCGCAAAACGCACTTTGAAAATGTCCCGATCAAGCCGCAGCGTGTCTACGAGGAAATGAACAAGTCCTTCGGCAAAGACACCACCTACGTAACCACGATTGGCCTCTCGCAGATCGCCGGTGCCCAGATGCTCCACGTGTTCGGGCCCCGCAAATGGATCAACGCGGGCCAGGCAGGCCCGCTGGGATGGACCGGACCTGCCGCACTCGGTGTGGTCCGCGGCAAGCCGGACGAGACAGTCGTTGCCTTGTCCGGCGACTACGATTTCCAGTTCATGATCGAAGAACTGGCCGTCGGCGCACAATTCAACCTCCCGTACGTGCACGTGGTGGTGAACAACTCGTACTTGGGCCTGATCCGCCAGTCCCAGCGCGGCTTCAAGATGGAGCAGAACGTGTCCCTGGCGTTCGAAAACATCAACTCTCCGGAGACCAAGGGCTATGGCGTGGACCACTTGAAGGTTGCCGAAGGCCTGGGTTGCAAAGCCATCCGGGTGGAAGACCCGAGTGACCTTTCGGCAGCCTTCGACAAGGCCAAGGCGCTGATGAGCGAGTTCAACGTTCCCGTGGTGGTCGAGGTGATCCTGGAAAAGATCACCAACATCTCCATGGGCACCGAGATCAATGCGATCAACGAGTTCGAGGAGGTCGCTGCGCAGGGCGCCGACGCCCCCACGGCCATCATCGCAATGCTTGACTAACACCAGCCGTCTCCCGCGCGCCAACCCGGCGCGTCCGAATCATTGAAAGGAACCCCCGGCATGAGAGTGGTCATAGCACCGGACAAGTTCAAGGGCTCACTGACGGCCCCGGACATCGTTGCCCATCTCACGGCAGGTCTTCGCTCCGTAAAGCGGGCCGCCGGCCAGGTCCTGGACGTGGATGGCATTCCCGTGGCCGACGGCGGCGAAGGTACCCTCGATGCTGCTGTCGGCAGCGGTTTCACCCGCCGTACCGCTATCGTCAGCGGCCCGACGGGCGAGCCGCTGGAAGCCGAATTCGCCGTCCGGGGCCGCGAAGCGATTATCGAAATGGCGACGGCATCAGGACTTGCCGTGTTGCCCGGCGGCATCAGAGATGCGTTGGGATCAACCTCTCTGGGTACCGGGCAGCTGATCCGGGCAGCCTTGGACGCAGGCTGCCGCAAGATCATCCTCGGTGTTGGCGGAAGCGCCAACACCGACGGCGGCGCCGGGGTGCTGCAGGGGCTCGGTGCCCGCTTCATCGATTCGGACGGAAATGAAATTCCGGCCGGCGGGGCTGCCCTGGCCCGGCTGAAATGGATTGATTTCTCCGGGTTCGATACGCGGCTGGAGGAAACACGGTTCGTTCTGGCCAGTGATGTGGACAATCCGCTGCTTGGCCCGGATGGTGCGGCGGCGGTGTTTGGCCCGCAAAAGGGGGCGTCCAGCGAAGACGTCAGAACGCTCGACTCCGCGCTGGGACACTTCGTGGACGTGCTCAGCCATGAGCTGGGGTTCCGGGCACAAAAGGCTGCCGAGGCACCGGGCGCCGGTGCCGCCGGCGGCGTCGGGTATGCCGCCATCGCGGTCCTGGCGGCCTCCCGCCGGCCAGGCATCGATGTCGTCCTTGAATTTACCGACCTCGCCCATCGGCTGGTCGGGGCTGACCTCGTTATCACCGGCGAAGGCAGCCTGGATGAACAAAGCCTGCTCGGCAAAACCCCCATGGGAGTGGCGCGGGCAGCGGCGCTGGCCGGCGTACCGGTCATCGCCGTCTGCGGGCGCACTACATTAACGGCCGGTCAGTTGCGCGCCGCGGGATTCCAGTCCACGTTTGCCCTGACCTCGATTGAAGAGAACGTGGAAAAGTGCATCGCCGAAGCCGGGCGTCTGCTCGAAACGGTCGGCACCACCATCGGCGGCCAACTCGGTCCTGATTCACCCTGGTTCCGGCCCATGGAATCAACGCCCTCGAAGGAGTACCTCAATGCTTGAAGAACGCTATGACTTGGTTGTTCGTGGTCGGCGTGTGTTGACGACGGCGGGGATCGCGGCGCGGGAGGTCGGGATCCGGGGCGGGCGGATCGTGGCGATCGAGCCGTTGGGTAATGCCCTGGCCGGGGCGCAGGTCATAGACCTCGCCGATGACGAGACGATGATCCCGGGCCTGGTCGATACCCATGTCCACGTCAACGAACCGGGCCGCACGGAGTGGGAAGGGTTCGCGTCCGCGACCCGGGCCGCCGCGGCCGGGGGCGTCACGACGATCATCGACATGCCACTGAACTCCGTTCCGCCGACCACCACTGTCGAAGGGTTGAAACTCAAACGTGAAGTCGCCGCGGACCAGGCGTTTGTCGACGTCGGGTTCTGGGGCGGGGCCGTCCCGGGGAACCTGAAAGACCTCCGGGGCCTCCACGACGAGGGCGTCTTCGGGTTCAAGTGTTTCCTGCTCCACTCCGGGGTCGATGAATTCCCGCACCTGGAGGCCGATGAAATGGAAACGGACATGGCCGAGCTGAAATCCTTCGACTCACTCATGATCGTCCACGCCGAAGACTCCCACGCGATCGACCGCGCACCGCACCCGGGCGGGGACCACTACGCGAACTTCCTCTCCTCCCGCCCGCGCGGGGCCGAGAACAAAGCCATCGCCGAAGTCATCGAACGCGCCCGCTGGACCGGAGCCAGGGCCCACATCCTGCACCTGTCCTCCTCGGACGCGCTGCCGATGATCGCCTCGGCCAAACGCGACGGCGTGCACCTGACCGTGGAGACCTGCCCGCACTATTTGACACTGATGGCCGAGGAAATCCCCGACGGCGCCACCGCATACAAATGCTGCCCGCCGATCCGGGAAGCCGCGAACCGGGAACTGCTCTGGAAAGGCCTCCAGGAAGGCACCATCGACTGCATCGTCTCAGACCACTCACCCTCGACCCTGGACCTGAAAGACCTCGAAAACGGCGACTTCGCCGTCGCCTGGGGCGGGGTCTCCTCCCTGCAGCTCGGACTGTCCCTGATCTGGACCGAAGCCCGCCACCGCGGCATCGCCCTGGAACAAGTGATCTCCTGGATGGCCGCCAAACCCGCCGAACTCGCCCGCCTCACCACCAAAGGCCACATCGCCCTCGGCTACGACGCGGACTTCGCCATCTTCGCCCCCGACGAGGCCTACGTCGTAGACGTCACCAAACTCCAGCACAAAAACCCCATCACCCCCTACGACGGCAAAGCACTCTCCGGCGTCGTCCGCAAAACCTACCTCCGCGGCCACCCCATCAACAACCACACCCCCCACGGCACCCTCCTGCGCCGCGGCGGCATCTAAACCCCACCGCCATGTCTGTCCACGCCCATAAAAGCGGTCCTGCGGCACCTGCGGACCGGGGGACCAGCGGGTTGCTGCACGGTCCTGGCCGGAAGAGCATGCCCAGGGGTCTGGCAATCTGGGTTGAATCGACCCGCGCAGATGAGGCAGCCATGGTTCATGCGGCCGAAGTGCTCCTGGCCCGCGTGCTAAGAATTGTTCCGGAGGCGGAAGTACATCATTGGCCCGCCTCCGGAACAGCGCAACCTGAAGCGGTGCCCCCCGAAGGGAGCGACGACGTGGGCCCGGGAGAGGACGATACAGGGCCCCCGCTCCGGGCCGGTGCGCGCCCCCGCACGGTGGCAGTGGACCTCGCCACCGGAACAGTACACGTCGATAACTGGCCTGTGCAGCTGACCGGGGTCGAGTTCAGGCTCTTGCGCTACCTCGTGGAAAACTGCTCGAGGCCGATAGCTCGCAGTGAACTCCGGGAGTTTCTGGAGTCGCTGGATTTCCCGGGGTGCGCCTCGCGATCCATTGACGTCTATGTGGCCCGCGTGCGCCGAAAGCTTGGCGGGGCCCGGTCCACGATTGCCACGGTTCGCGGCGGGGGCTACCAGTTTGTCCCCGGTCCTTACGCCAAAGTGCGCGGACCTGCCGAATACTCCATCTGAATTGTTTCGCCCGGGAAATCCGATTCCCACGACCTGTCAAGGAAGACCATGAACCTGAACCCGACATCCCAGCGAGTCCCCACGAAGCTTCAGCCCGGAACGCCGGCACCGGATTTCAGCTTGACCGACGCCGGCGGCAAGCGTGTCTCGTTGACGGACTACCGCGGCAAAAGTGCCATCGTGTACTTTTACCCGAAGGCAGCGACCCCGGGCTGCACGACCGAGGCGTGCGATTTCCGCGATAGCCTCGCCTCCCTCACGAGTTCCGGATATGCAGTCCTCGGTATCTCTCCGGATTCGCAGGCCGCCTTGGCCGCCTTCGCCGGCGACCAGGGGCTTACCTTCCCGCTGCTTGCCGACGAGGACCATGCTGTGGCCCTGGCCTACGGTGCGTGGGGCGAGAAGCTGGTCAACGGCGAGGTTACGGAGGGCCTGGTCCGCTCCACGGTGGTGGTGGACCCCGAGGGCATCGTCGAACTCGCGCAGTACCAGGTCACCGCCAAGGGCCACGTCGCGCAGCTGAAGGCGGCACTGGGCCTGTAGCCACCGGCCGGCTATCGCTTCGGTATGGCCTCTCCTGCGCCATCAGGCAATCACGCATCGGTCCCGGCCTGACTGCTTGGAGGAGTAGAGGGCGACGTCGGCGTGACAGATCATTTCCTCCGGGGTTGTGGTGTTCCCTGCGTGGCCCGCGAAACCGCCAACGCTGACGGTCAGACGGATGGGGTGACCGTCCTCGAGGAGGCCTGCTTCGGCGACAGCCAGTCGGATCCTCTCGCCCGTTATGGCGAGATCGTCCCGCGTCGCCCCCGGCAAAACAACAATGAATTCTTCGCCGCCAAAACGAAGCAGCACATCGCTCCCGCGCAGGACCTTTCGCGCCGCTTGCACCACGCTGCGCAGCACTCGGTCGCCGACCAGATGCCCGAAGGTATCGTTGACCACCTTGAAATGGTCAATGTCGAACATGAGCACCCCGAGTGACTGGTGGGATCGCCTGGACCGATCGAATTCCTCCTCCAGCCGAACCAGACCTGAGCGTCGATTGAACACGCCTGTCAGTGGATCCAAAGCTGCGATCCGTTGCAGGTCCTCGTGCGTGAGGGCGTTGTTCACGGCCACTGCCAGACCCGGAAGCGAGGCGCCCAACACGGCCCTGGCCGCCGGGGCAGGGTGCTCCGCGAACGCCATCACCAGGACCCCGACTGTGGCCGCGTCGAACAGGACGGGCAGGATGTGTACCTCCTGCGGAGTAAATTCCGTCAGTGCCCCGGCCCTGACGAGGTCTTCGGGCAGCATAAGCACGGCGGGCCGTGCCGTGCCCAAGACACCGAGTACCAACTCTGTACCCGTCAGGTCGATACCGGCTCGCATCCGCAATGATCCGGCCACGTGGAGCGTGCCGTTGCTAACTGTGAGCAGCGCCGCAGCAGCACACGCGGTGTGCACCGACAGCTCATGCAACGCCGCCTCCGCGAGGGCGCCGATTTCCAGGTGGGCAGCGAGGGCTTGCGACACCTTCTTGATCCCATCGGAAACCTGGTGGCTGTCCGACAGGCTGGCGACCAGGCCGTTAAACGACTGGGCCACGTCGCCGAATTCATCGGCTGAGTCCACTGGAATTGCGCAGCCCGCCAGATCGCATCCTGTCCAGTCACCGCTCGCGGCCGCATCGACCAACAGAGCCTCGACAGGAGCCATCCCGGCAACCAGAGAACGCAGCCGACCCCCCACGACCACACGCACTAGGAGATGGTTGATCTCCGCGACAGCGATCCCCGCGGCCACGGTCAGGGCAAAGAAGCCTGGCTGCACGGCCGCCTCGGGTGAGAGTCCGAGCACGATCAGAAGAAATGGGAAGACCAGGCCGATAAGGAGCCCGAAACCCAGCATCCAGATTCTGAGGTCCAGCATGACATTGCCGGAGAGCCGGGGCAGCCACCCGTAATGAGAACCGGCCGGTCTCTTCCGCAGCGGCGCTAGCACTAGAGTGCCCACGGTCTGAGTGGGTTCGCCGTCGTGCGAGAGCACCCGGCACCTTTCATGATCGACCTCATAGCCCCCCCGGCTTTCGGTTGCGACCCGGGCAATCGTGGAGTGTTCCTCGTCAGCGTGCGGGCGGTTCACTGATTATGCTGGAGTGGGTTCAGGGAACAAAATCGCTGCCCCTTCACGGTCGGCGGGTGCGGTGTCCGTGGGCTAAACCTCGGACATCTGTCGAGCACACCCTTTGAGGCGTCGATTCACAATTTGCTCCGGGTGGTGGTGACGGCATCCTCTCAGAGGTTGTTTGGGCCGGCCGCCGTTATGATACTGACGATCTCAGCAAACCCCAGCCGGTGCGCGTTCTCCAAAGCCGTTCGCCCCTGAGGATCCGGGATGTTGGGGTCCGCTCCTGCGGCGAGGAGGTGCCTGACTACGTCCTGCTGCCTGGGGCCGCCGTCGTTGAGCAGGATGGCCTCCTGCAGGGCGGTCCAGCCCAGGTTGTTTACGTGGTTGACGGGAACCCCTGCTGCTGTGAGGATGCGGACGGTCTCCACATGTCCGTGTTCGCTGGCGGGAATCAGGGCTGTCCCGCCGAACCGGTTGGTGCTGGAAACGTCAGCACCGTTGGCGATCGTCAGCAGCAAGACCCCGTTGAATCCTTCTGCCCCGGAGTAGAGGAACGCTGAATCCTGGCGGGAGTCTTTGGCGTTGACGTTGCCCCCGGCCCGGATCAGCTCGGTCACGTGGGCGACGTCGTTGGCCTTGGCAGCCAGGATAAGACGCTGGTCCAGTGATGCCTGCGCCTCGCGGGAACGGGCCGGCGGAGCGGAGGAAGCCGTCGGCGGGGCCACAGGCGGCGGGGCCGCCAGTGGCGGCGGTCGTTGTCCGGGGCTCACCCCGCCCGTCGGTGACGCGGGACGGAGTGGCTCCCCGGTTCCCGGGCCGCAGGCCGCCAGCCCCAGCATCGCTGCGCAGATCAGGACAAGATTCCGGTTCCAGAACATCATGACTTCCTACTTGGCTGTGCCCGGTGCCACACCCGCGATGGCGTCCGCCCCGGCCGCGGCACAGGCCTCGTCGAGCTTGCCGTCGGGAGCACCGCCCACACCGATGCCCGCCACAGAGACCCCGTCGACCTTGAGCGGAACCCCGCCGGCCAAGAAGAGGGTGCCCGGGAGATCAGCGATGCTGGGCCCGTTCCCGTTGATCCGCTTGGACAGCTCGCTGGTGGGCGTTCCGAAAGCCGCTGCGGTATAGGCTTTTTGCCTGGCCGCTTCAATCGTGTGCTCTGCGGCGTTGTCGCCGCGGAGAAGGGCCTGCACGGTTCCGAAGCGGTCGACCAGTGCCACCGTCACGAACGGCAGCTTGTCAGCTTGGCATTTTGCGAGGGCAGCTTGTACGGCAGCAGCCGATGCGCCCACGCTGATGCGGTTCTGGGCAATGACTTTTCCAGGGGACGGCTGGATGTCGGCGGCGGCTACCGCAGCCGGGGCCGGGTTGGGCCCGGCATTGGCGGCAGCCGTCAGCCCTGCGGTGATGAGCAATGCAGCAGCAGCGGCGGCGGTGATCTTCTTGGACGTCTTCACGGGTTCTCCTCGGAGTACGGTAGGGGGGTGGGCCCAAGCCAACGGCCCGGGCCCCAAATCCATTCTTCGGCCTCGCACCGGTGGGGACATCGGGCGTTGGTCTGCCGATTCCTCCCCCATCGGGCCAGGAGTATCAGCCAAAAGGGTGAGGGAGGCCTAACGGCGCGGGACTTAATATGGTGGGGTAGCACTTCATCCACCGGAACCGGACCCTATGCCTTCCTCACCAGCCACTTTGCGGGAACACTCCCGGCACCAACGGGCCACCGCCACGGGCAGCGGCCCGCTGGGCCGAATCGACGTCGTCGTCCATATCGGTTTTGCCGTGCTGGTGGTCGCGTCGGCGGTCCGGTATGCGATGCGGCACAGCCCCGCGGACAACGTGGAGGTCCTGGCACTCGCCACAGCGGTCTGTTCGCTGTACGCCGTGATCGCTGTGCTCTCGCAGCGGAGGCGGCCCTGGGCGGTGTGGATGTTTTTCCTGGCGGGGCTGTGGGCCGTGCTGGTGATCGCAGCGCCGAGCTTTGCCTGGTGCTCCTTCGCCCTGTTCTTCCTGTGCCGCACTGCCTTCACCGGCTGGGTCGCCAACCTCGCTGGCGGCGCGACGGCGGCAGTTACCGCCGTCGGGCTCTTCCGGCTGGGCGGCGGAAACGATGTCGCCATGCTCTTGGGCCCGCTGGCCGTCGGGTTCATGCTGACACTGGTCTATAACCGGATTGAACACGACACTGCGGAGCAACGCCGCCTGAATGAAGCGCTGACGCGGGCACAGGATCAGCTGGCGGCCACCGAGCGGAGGGCGGGCAGCATCGAAGAACGTGCGCGGGTTTCCCGGGAAATCCACGACACCGTGACGCAGGGCCTGGCGAGCAGTCTCCTTCTCCTGGAAGCCGCCAGCCGGTCCTGGCCCAGCCCGGCCGCGTGTGAGGACGTCCGTTCGGCCAGCGGTCTGCTGCGCCAAAACCTGGCCGAAACCCGCAGCCTGGTCCACGAATTAGCTTCCCCCGGGCTGGATACGGCGCCCCTGACGGATGCCGTGTCCAGGGCAGCGTCGCAGTACCTGCCGGGTGTTCGCCTCCTTGTCACCGGTGTGCCCCGTACCGTCACCGCCGCCACCCGGCACGCCCTGCTGCGGGTGGTCCAGAGCGCGACGGCCAACACGGCGCTGCATGCGGCTGCGGCCAACGCAACAGTAACGCTCGGCTTTCTACCGGGCGCTGTCACGCTGGATGTATACGACGACGGCGCGGGCTTCGATCCGTCGTCGCTGGCGCCGCCCTCGGACGCAGGAGGCTATGGCCTGCGCGCCATGCGGCAGCGGGTGGAACAACTCGGCGGCGTGTTCTCGGTGGAAAGCAGCCCCGGCGGCGGGACGGTTGTGGCCGCGGAACTGCCTACCGGGGAGAAACAGTGAACATCATTTCCGTGCTGCTGGTAGATGACCATCTGGTGGTCCGCAGCGGGCTCAAGGCGCTGTTGGGGACGCAGCCCGGCATTGAGGTGGTGGCCGAGGCAGCCTCCGGCGAGGAGGCACTGGTGCTGGTGGAGCGGCACGGTCCGGCCGTGGTGATGATGGATCTCGCCATGGGTGCCGGCATGGACGGCATCGAGGCCATCAAGGCATTGCGGCGCCGCAACAGTCGGCAGGCGATCCTCGTGTTCACCACCTACGACTCTGATGCCGACATCGTCCGCGCCGTGGATGCCGGGGCGATGGGCTACCTGCTTAAGGACGCTTCACCCGAGGAGATATTTGCAGCTGTCCGCGGCGCAGTCCAGGGCAAGAGCGTGATGAGCGCGCCGGTGGCTTCGCGGCTCTTCCAGCAGCTGCGCAACCCGGACGCAATCCTGACCCCGCGCGAGGCCGAACTGCTGAGCCTCCTGACCGAAGGACTCAGCAACCGGGAACTCGGCCAGCGGCTGTTCATCTCCGAGGCCACAGTCAAAACGCATTTGGCACATATCTACGCCAAACTCGGCGTCGAAACCCGGGCAGCGGCTATCGCCACCGCCATCCGCCGGGAGGGCATGCGCTAGGCCGTGCCGAAGCCGGGGCTGAAACGTCCCGCGTTATGGTTTTGATGCGCTTGGAGTCGGTGCACTGGCATAGGGAAAAGTCGGAGGGAACAGTTGGTCCGGAGACCGGCGTTCGCTGTCACGCTCTGAGTATGCTTCGCGCATCTTTGCGAACAGCCGTTGGGCCTCCGCTTTCAGGCCCGGAATATCAATGCCCGGGATGTCGCCGTCCCGCATTACGATGCGCCCTGCGACGACGGAATGAGTGGCCTGCCGTGCTGTTCCGTTCAGCAACAGGGTTCGAATCGGGTCGTCCAGGACTCCGTCCCGGAAGTCGTCAAGAGCGAACGCAACGAGGTCCGCTTGCGCTCCTTCTTCCAGCCTCCCCAGGTCAGGGCGGTCCAGGGCGCGGGCTCCGCCGAGGGTTGCTGCTTCAAAGTAGTGTTCCGCGGGTGCTGCGTCCGGCCTTCGCTCTAGGAGTTTGGCCAGGTGTACACCGGTGTCCATGCCGCGGATGAGATCCGGCGGGAAGGAGTCCGTTCCAAGACACAGGTTGATGCCTGCTGCCCGGAAGGCAGCGAACGAGTCGAGTGCCATGCCGTATCTGAAGGATGTGAGTGGACAGTGGACGATGGAGATATTTGCATCCGCAAGAGTTTGAAGATCACCGGCATCCATACCACCCAGGGCCGGATTCCGGTCCACGAAGATTCCGTGCGGGATGAGTAGGCGCACATCCAGCAGCCCTGTTTTCTGCAAGAGCTGGAGGGGAGTAAGTCCGTGCCAACGCTGCAGCAGTTCCCGTTCCAGAGCCCCTTGAAGGCAGTGCAACCGAACGAGGGCATGCCTTTCTCGGGCGATTTCGGCCGTTGCGCGCAGGAGTTCAGCGGTCAGCGTTTCAATTCTGCACGGTAGGAGAACCCCGGTAATCAGCGGATCGGCCAGATCCTCTGCGTAGTCCAGGAAGCGAACGGCATCGGCGAGCCCGGCCCGCCCCTGGCTCTCGTCGAATGCGACGTCGCGCTGTCCATCGGCCCTGACAATATTTACCCCGGAGCGGAACGCCGGGCCCAAATATCCCCGGAGGCCGAGCTCGCGGGAGGTCTCGGCCATGCCGGCAAGCTCTGCAAAGCTTTCCGCCCAGGCGGAATGGATCTCCGATGCGATGGGCATGTAGGTAGTGATGCCGTGCAGTGCCAACTGCACCAGGGCGTATTTTCGGATGGTCTGGCGCTCCTCTGCGGTGAAAACGTCCGCGCGGCGGCTTCGGAAGTAGTCTTCGGACCATTGCAGACCGGTGGCCCGGTCCGGCGATGCCCACGAGTCGATGAGCAGGTGATCGATGTCTGTCAGGGCGTCCAGATCGATGAGACCCGGCGTGATGAGGGAACGGCCAAGATCATAGTGCTCGTCCGCGGGACCCTCGTAGCCGTGCCCGACATACACAATGCGCGTGTCCTCGTAGACAACGTCACCGTCGCGGATAAGCACGTGGTGACCGTCCTTATGCCCGAGCACAAATGCTGCGCTGAACTTGGTGCGCAAACCAACCTCCAATGTCGATGATGGAGCGGGCACCGCAGGGTGAACCGCACAGATCAAACCATATCGATTTTGGTATACCAATAACAAGGGTTTGGTGAGGTCAGATGGGGCCCGGTCAACCGAACCAGCTAATCGCCGGGCTTCAAACGTGATTTACATCTCGTCCGAACCGGCTTACTATATTTTTGGTATACAAAATAGTTGCGACATAAAACACACATGTACCCCCGACCCAGCAGCCGCCCAGTACGGGTGGAGGGTCTTTCCCAAAGGACAGTTACTCCCATGGCCTCAGAAGCCCAACAAATCAGTCAGACCTCCGCGTCCGTCGCGGACCAGCAGATCACGCGCCGGCACTGGTGGACGGTGGTGACCGTGTCCATGCTCGTCTCGACGGCGGCCGTCCTGATTGGCACGTACAAGTTTCAGCTGGGCCCGGCGCCGGTGGTGCTCTTCCCCATCATTTGGGCCGTTGTCATCGGCGGCATCATCGGAACCCAGCGAATCCGGCGCGTCTCGGGGGCCAGCCGCGCCGTTGCGACGCTTCTGTTGGAGATCGGAATCATCCTTTTCCTCGCCCGGCTGGGCACGCAGATCGGGCCGTCGCTGGCGAAGGTCACTGAGATCGGTCCGGCCATCCTTCTTCAGGAGGTCGGGCACATCTTCGGCACGGTCATCCTCGCCTTGCCGATAGCTGTTGCCATGGGGCTGGGTCGGGTAGCGATCGGGGCTACCTGGTCAATTGACCGCGAGTCGTTTCTTGCCTTCGCCATCCAGCGTTTCGGGGTTCGCTCCGGGGAGTACCGGGGCGTTTTCTCCGTGTGGTTGCTCGGCAGCCTGTTTGGTGCTGTCTTTATCTCCCTGCTCGCAGGTTTCCTGGGCGGGCTGAATATCTTCGATCCGCGTGCGCTGGCCCTCGGGCTGGGGCTCGGCTCGGCGTCGATGATGCTCGGGGGAGTGGGGGCGCTTTCGCTGCTCTACCCGGAACAGGCCGGTGAAATCATGGCGCTGGCCGCATTGTCCAACCTCGTTACGAACATCGTCGGCTTCTATGCGGGGGTCTTCCTGTCCCTGCCGCTGTGCCGGAGGCTGTATGCGTTCTGGAGCCGCCTTTTTGGAAAGGACGACGAAGGCAGGTCCACGCGGGGGACCCGAGGCAAGCCGGCACAGAGCGCAGCGGCGCAGCTTGCCCCTCCAGTGGCAGTGGAGGTGGATCCGGCACTGAAGCTGACTCCGCGGATTACGATTCTCGCCTTCGCCATCGCCGGGGCCTCCGCCCTCGCTATGAACGTCATCGGAACGAAGAGCTTCGCCTGGAACGATCTGGCGGGTGTGGTCGTCCTGTTGCTGCTGACGGGGCTGTCCTTCCGTCTGGCCCGTCTGATGCCCTCGGTGCCGTCCAGTGTGTGGGTGCTGACTCTCACAACGGTACTGTCGGCGCCGTTCCTGCCCACTGCCGGTCTGCTTGCGGCGCTGACCGGACATCTGGACGTCATTCTCATCGGGCTACCTGCGCTGACTTTGATCGGGCTTACGGTCGGGCGGGACATCAAGGCGCTGAAGTCCTTGAGCTGGAAGATCATCGTTGTCGCGCTGGTGACCTACAGTGCATCCTTCATTGCGGCGGCCGCCCTGGGGCAGATTGCCCTCGGCCGGTAACCGGCGCCCTGAGCTCACTTTAGAAATCTGGTATTCCAAAGAATCCTCCTTTACGAACGCCGCACGCATGCGTTCTGCGCGTGAACCTACGGTCCCTAGATCAGGCTAGGCTTGGTATACCAGAATATAGTCAGGAGACGACTGTGAAAAAGATCCCCCGGGCGCCCTGGGAGCGGCCCCGGACACCTGCAGCTTCGAAGATCGCATTGACACTCGTCGCTTTGAGCCTCGTTTCCATTAACCTACGGCCGGCGATTACGACCATCGCCGGATCCATGGGCCAACTGGAACAGGGGCTGGGGATAGCTGCCCCGGCGCTGCCGCTCCTTGCGGCGCTGCCGGTCCTCGCCTTCGGAATGTCCGCCCCGTGCGGACCGTGGCTCGCCCGCCGCCTGGGTGCAGGGACAGCCATCGCTCTTGCGATGCTGTTGCTGGCCTTGGCCCTGGTCGCCCGGGTGCTGGTGCCTGCCCTACTGCTCCCCGGCACCTTTGTGGCCGGCATGGCCATCATGGCAGCCAGCGTGTTGCTGCCCCAGGTCGTCAAGGCCAACCAGGGCAACGGCTGGTGGACGGGGCTGTGCAGCATGGGCTTCGGACTCGGCGCGGCACTGGGGGCAGGGTTGATCCAACCGCTGCAGCACGCTCTGGACGGAAGCCTGAACGGGGCTCTGGCCATCTGGGCTGTACCAGCTGTGCTGGCGGCAATACTGATGCTCCAACACGGTGGGGTGGCCACCGGACCTGCCGGTACGCTGGCCGCCATTCCACCTTCAAATGCTTTCAGCTCCGGCAGCTCAAGGGCCGGTGCGGAGCGGCTACTCCCTGCCGCCCGCGCACTGCGGAGCCAGGGAACTGCCTGGGCGGTGACAGCATTCTTTGGTCTCCAGGCGATGCTCTACTTCGCGGTCACTTCATGGCTGACAGTCTTCCTGGTGTCGAAGGGCCTCACCGCCGGCGACGCTGCGGCGCATCTTGCGTGGTTCAGCGTGGCCGGCCTTCCCGCCAGCCTGCTGGCACCCGTGCTGGCCAGCCGGCCGGCTGTTCTCAAGATCATGGCGCCCGGTTTGGGGATGTTTGTGGCCGCCGCGCTGCTCGGGGTGCTGGCCGGCCCGGCTGAGTTTCAGTTCCTCTTGATAGGTGTCCTGGGAGTTGTCCAGAGCGCCGGACTCGGGCTTGGACTTGCGCTCGTGGTGCTCCGCTCCACGGGGCCCCAAACCGCGGGGAGTCTTTCGGCGATGAGCCAGGGGCTCGGGTTCGCCCTGGCCTCCCTTGGACCTGTGCTGGCCGCCCTGATTCATGATGTGACCGGCGGCTGGGAAGCTGCGTTCTGGGCCTTGGCGGGAGTGGCCATGCTGCTGTCCCTGGCGGGATACTTCTCGGTGAGCGGGCGAATCGTGTCTGCGGACGAAAGCACGGTGTTCACCGGCGAGACCCGGCCGGCCGGCGTCGGAAGCTGACCCCCACACAAAAAAGTGGCAGGTCCCTTAGAAAGGAACCTGCCACTTTATTGCGGGCCTAGGGAAGTAGTTGCAGTTGGTCTGCCACAACGCGGCCGCGGTGGATCACGGTTCGGTCGGTGCCCCGGTCCATGACCGCGGAGGCGACCGTCTCGCCGTCGACCAGCAGCAGCTCGGCCGGATCGCCGACGTCAAGGCAGGGCCGGTGCGCGGTGCCGTTGAGCCGGATGGCGGCCGGGTCCAGCACGCTGGCGCCGCCCACCGTAGCGATGGCCAGGCAGTGTTCGATCAACTCGTCCCTGCGGAAACCATGGGTGAACGCGAGCTGCCAGGTGCGGTCCAGCATGTCTGTATTGCCGTAGGGGGACCAGTAATCGCGCTGCCCGTCCTCGCCCAGGCCCACGCGGACACCGGCCTCCGCCAGCAGCGGGAGCGGGAGCTGCCCGGATGCCGCCGGGGCCACGGATGCCATGGAGATGTCAAGCTCCGCGAACTCCTCGACGAGCCGGTGTGTGGTGGCCTCGGAGACGCTGCCCAGCTGGTAGGCGTGGGACATGGTGACCTTGCCCTGCATCCCGAGGGCCCGGGTTCGCTCCATCACCAGGTCCGTGCTGAAGACGCCCAGCTCGCCCGGTTCGTGGAGGTGGATGTCGATGGGAACCTGGTACTTCTCGGCCAGGCCAAAGACGATGTCCAGGTGCCGGACGGGATCCCGGTCCAGGCTGCATGGATCAATGCCACCCATCACGTTGGCCCCGGCCCGGAGGGCCTGCTCCATCAGCGGCACGGTGCCGTCCTCGAGAAGGAGACCGGCCTGCGGGAAGGCGATGATGTCGACGTCGGCCTGGTCCTCGAAGTGTTCCTTAGCCGCCAGGACCGCTTCGAAGCGTTCCAGCCGGCAGTCCACATCGACCTGGGCGTAGGAGCGGACCCTGGTTGTGCCGCGCGCGATCATCCGGCCCAGCGTGTTGTTGACGCGTTCCTGGAGGGGGACCTCGGCGTCGCGCCAGTTTTTCCGGTCGTTCATCATCATGGTCCAAACGCCGGGGCCTCCGGTGTGCTCGCGGAACGGCAGGCCGATGCGGGTCGAGTCCAGGTGGACATGGACGTCGGAGAAGGACGGGAGCAGCAGCCGGCCGCGGCCTTCGACGACGGTGGCCGCCTCTTGGAGGGCCCCTGGCGGGTCCGTCGGGGTGTGCGCGGGGTTATGCGGCTCGATGCCGGCGATTTTCCCATCTTTGAGCAGGATGTCGCTCAGCGCTTGCCCCCAGGGACGGGCGGCGCGGATCAGGGTAGTCAATGTAGTGCTCCTTATTGTTGGGTCTATTGCACACCGGCGGGGGTGGCGGCGGCCAGCCCCGCCGGTGTGGCAGGCCGGGGCGGCCGGGCCGGCCGGTGAGGGAATGTCGCTGATGCACACCTGCTGCCGGCTTTCGTGCAGTGCGTCGAACAGTGGGCAGCGGGTGCGGAAGACGCAGCCGCTGGGCGGGTTTGACGGTGACGGAAGATCTCCGCGGAGCCTGATCTTCACTTGCTGCCGGGCTGCCCGTGGATCGGGCAACGGCACCGCTGAGAGCAGCGCCTGGGTGTAGGGGTGCCGGGTACGGATGCCGGGTGTCGTGGAAGATCTCATCCACCGGTCCCGACTCGACGCATTGGCCCCCGGCAGCGACGGCGGGTTGGCCGCCGGGGGACAGGGGGCCGCTGGCGCCGGCGCTGTCGCCAGGCAACGTCCTCGCAGCAGTTGGTGTGGCACCGGACTGAAGCTGGGTCATTGGGAACGCTCGATTCAGGTCCGCGGAGCAGGCTCCATTGTTTTGTATACCAAACATAGATTAGAGCACCATTTGTGCGATGTAAATCACCTTTCGATATTATTTGGAATACCAGCCTTGATGCGGCCCATACTCCGCGGCACACCGGGATACGTGTCCATTCCCGGGGCAAGCCAATCCAGGACAGGCAGGATGGAAGCCGGTGGGTGTGCCCGGAGCCGGCAGTCGGGCACGTGTATGCTCAGGTGGAACGCTGAGCGGCACGGTCCGCAGGGCCAGAGGGTGAGTGATGAACGGCGGGGTGAATGTGGTTGAACCGAAAGGGGATGCGCTGAACGGGCGGGACGACGAGGTCCGGGCCGAACACGTGTATCAGCTTGTCCTTGAGGGGATTGTGACAGGCAAATACGAGCAGGGTACGCGGCTGCGCGAACGTGAACTCTCAGAACTTCACAGCGTGTCAAGGATCCCCGTCCGGGAGGCCATCCAGCGCCTGGAACAGGACGGCTTCGTCGAAACATCACCTCGCAGGGGTGCGGCGGTGCGGCGGCTGACGCTCACCGACGTCAACGAACTCTTCGACGTCCGCCTCTGCCTCGAAACTTTTGCCGCGCGTGCTGCAGCGGTCCGGGTTGCCGACGGTCAAGACGGTGCAAGATTGCAGGAACTCGTGGACGAAACACGACGCGCTATCGACGACGGTCCTGAGGCGAATGTTGCAGGTCTCAGCGCGGAATTCCATGCCGAAATTGTGCGGCTCTCCGGCAACCGACTACTTGTCGATTCTGTGAAGCCCCTTTTTGGCCGGATGCGCTGGATCTTTGGCCTCGCCCACAACCGCAGCAATGAGCTTCAGCGTGACGAGCACGTGGAGCTCTGCAATGCCATCCTGCAGGGCCGCCCGGACTTGGCTTATTCCCTTGCGTACTCCCATATCGAGTTAGGCCGCGAACCAGTACTTGCCGGGCTCGCCCATACGCTCGCGCCGTAGCTGCCGGTGTAATCGACCCGGCAGCACCTTCGTGCCGGACCGGGAGGATCTGCCGAGCGCGTTGTCCGCGGCCGCTGATCGGCAGCAGACCACGCAGTTCGTGCGGCCTGATCACTTGTTGCGCGGACACCCCGACGCTCCTGGGGCATCGGGAACGGCAAATGCGGAGCGCACAAGGCACGGTGGCTCCCTCAGGTTGAGCAGTAGGCCTGAGTTCTTCAGGAGATCTGCGTCGCGCATAGCGGCTTGTGGCACCGAACAGAGGAGGGCATCAGTGTACGGATGGGCGGGGGAGCCGAGCACAGCATCAGCGTCGCCCGCTTCCACAATTCGCCCGGCATACATAACAGCCAGGCGGTCGGCAGCTCGAGGATCTGGGCTTGCACGGTAACGTCCAGTGCTGTCGTCGGTTCGTCCGCGATCAACAAGGGCGGCTCGAGGGCAATGGCCATCGCGATGAGGATCCGCTGATGGATACCCCCGGAAAACTGATGCGGCTCGTCAGCCGGCCGGGCCCAGTAGATCCGGCCGGGATTGGCGGCACCGACGGGGGAGTGTTAAAAGCCGGGAGTCGAACCGTCATTCAACGCAGGCGGCCGGGGGTTGTCCTACAAGGTATCTATCCCCGGGACGGGTCGCCGGGTCCAATGGTGGGCGGTTCCGGGTCCCAATCCGGATTGTAGTCCGGGTGGTCCCGGTGGGCACCTGCGAGCAGAACGAGCATGGTTCGCCTGGCGATGGCGATGGTGTCGGTTGCTTCATCCGGGTCGGTGATCCCTTCCGCCGCGGCTGATTCCTTCCAGCTCGCAATGAGGGCTCGCTGCTGGGCGCATTCTTCCAGCATGCGTTCCTGCACGGTGGCGCTGTCTTCGCTGCCATCAGCGGGGTTCGTGGATGAGCCGAGTGTGAAGGCCCCGGCTCGGAGCGCCGCCTCCTGCTCCGAGGTCCGGTCTTCCAGGAACTGGACAATATCCATGTCATTCATCATTTCAGTTCTCGTGCCGCGCATATCGTTTCGGGTCAGGACCATTCGGCCTTGCAGCGTTAGTGGGCCAAGGCGAACTTATGGGGCGGGATCGGTTAAAGCAAGGGCCCGTCCCCGGGAGGGTTTGAGTGCCAGAGGCGGCCGCACTGCCGAAGCGGCATCGATGTTGACCAGCGCCTCGGTAGGCTGGTGTTATCTGCCACACACTTTTGGCCAGCGGGGATCACATGGCATATCCGATAATTGCTACGAAGCTGTTCGTTCCGAAGCTGAGACGTGCCCTGGTACCTCGCCCCAGGCTCAGCGAACGCTTGCGTGGCGGAGCAGAGCCGCGGCTTACGCTGATATCCGCTCCGGCTGGCTTCGGCAAGACTACGCTGCTCGCAGAGTGGCTGGCTGAAACGCCCGGTGAAGCCCGCTGTGTTGCCTGGCTCGCGCTCGACCCTGCGGACAACGAGCCTGCGTCGTTCTGGACCTACGTAGTGAATGCCCTCCAAATGGCGGTGCCGGGCATCGGTCCGGTTGCGCTGGAGCTCATCGCGTCCAGACCAATGCCCACCGAGCTTGTTCTTGCGACGATGCTGAACGATCTGGCCGCGGCTGCCGCTGATGTTTGGCTTGTGCTCGATGACTACCACGTGGTCGACAGTGGCGATATCAGCGCGGGAATGGTTTTCCTGCTTGAGCACCTTCCACCCCGCGTGCACGTGGTGATCAGCACGCGGGCCGACCCGGATCTGCCACTGTCCCGGTGGCGGGTGCGCGGCGAGCTGATCGAGATCCGTGCCGCGGATCTGCGCTTCACCTCGGAGGAGGCCGCCGCCTATCTCAAAGAAGTGGCGGGACTGGACCTGGCCGCGGACGACGTGGCGACGCTGGAAGAACGGACCGAGGGGTGGATTGCCGCGCTTCAGCTCGCCGCGCTCTCGCTCCAACGGCACGACGACGTCGCCGGCTTCATCGCCCGCTTCGCCGGGAACGACCGCTATGTGCTCGACTACCTCGTCGAGGAGGTGCTGCGGCATCAACCTGATGCGGTTCGTCGGTTCTTGCTGGACTCGGCTGTTCTCAACAGGCTCACCGGTCCGCTCTGTGATGCGCTTACCGGGCGCGGCGACGGGAGCCAAATGCTCACGGCCTTGGAGCGGGCGAACCTGTTCCTCGTCCCGCTGGATGATCGGCGTGAGTGGTACCGCTACCACAACCTGTTCGCCGACGTGCTGCGGGCCCGCCTCCTCAGCGAGCACCCCGAACGGATTCCGTTACTGCACCAGCGCGCCAGCCGGTGGTATGAATCCCATGACCAGAGTGAGGACGCCGTCAGGCATGCCTTGGCCACCTTCGACTTCGACCGTGCCGTGCACCTGATGGAGTTGGCGGTGCCGGTACTGCGGCGCAACCGCCAGGATGCCGTATTGCATAGTTGGCTGAGCGTCCTTCCCGAGGATGCCATTCGCCGCAGTCCGGTCCTGAGTGTCTTCTTTGCCGGGATGCTGATGGCCTCCGGGGACCTTGACGGGGTGGAGTCCTGGCTCGATGACGCGGGTAGCGCACTCGCTGCGGAAGTGAAACTCGGCGTGCCGGAATCAGCGTCACGCGGTGGAACGACGCCGTCCTGGGCCGGCATAGAGGAGGTCCAGACACTGCCGTCGACAATTGCTGTTTATCGGGCTTCCCTCGCACAGGCACGGGGTGATATGGCGGCCACCTCGTCTTATGCCCGGCAGGCACTTGAGCTTGCCGGCCCGGATGACCATCTCGCGCGCGGCGGGGCCGCCGGGTTCCTGGGGCTCGCAGCCTGGGCTGCCGGCGACGTGCGGAGAGCGGCGCGGACGTTCTCCGAGGCTGTGGCGAGCCTGCGAGCAGGCGGAAACCTGGTCGACGAGCTCAGCGGCACGGTGGTGCTCGCGGACCTGTGGCTCGCGACGGGGCGTCCCGGCGAGGCACGCCGGCTGTATCAGAAGTCGCTGAAGCGGGCCCGGGCGCGCGGTGGATCCATGGCCCGGGCGAGCAGTGACCTGCATGTCGGGCTGGGCGAAATTGATCGCCAGGCCGGAGACCTCGGCAACGCCAAGCAGCACCTTGAGCTGGCCGCGGCGTTTGTTCACCGCGGACCGATGACGGAAAGCCGTTACCGGTGGTTCGTGGCGTCGGGACTGGTGGCCCGCGATGAAGGAAACCACGATCGCGCCATCGATTTTCTTGACCAGGCGGAGGAGCTCTACCGGCCCGGGTTCTTCCCGGATGTGCGCCCGATAGCCGCCATCAAGGCGCGCGTTTGGATAGCCCAGGGCGCCTTGTCGGAGGCTGCTGGCTGGGCACGTGAACGGGGGCTTTCCGTCACGGACGAGGTCAGCTATCTCAGGGAATACAATCACCTGACGCTGGTGCGGCTGTTGATTGCCCAGGAGCGGGCCGACCCGGAAGGCGGCGCCGTCCGGGGCGTCCACCGCCTGTTGGCGGAGTTGCTGGCCCATGCCTCGTCATCCGGGCGCGCGGGAAGCGTGGTGGAGATCCGTATGCTCCAGGCTTTGGTGTACCACGTGCAGGGGCATCGACAGCAGGCGCTCGAAGCGCTTCGCTGCGCGTGGGAGGAAGCGTCTGAACCAGATGAGTACGTGCGGCTGTTCCTCGACGAAGGAGCGCCCATGGTGGAGTTGTTGCGTTCGGCAATGCACGACGGCGGCACCGTCGCCCACGCGTCACGGCTGCTCAACCTGGGCAAGGGGTCTGCGGCGCAAACCTCCCGGCCAGGGGAGCGCCCGGCGTCGGCCGTTGACTCCCTCAGCGAGCGGGAAATCCAGGTTCTCAAGCTCCTCGACAGCGCGCTGACCGGACCGGAGATCGCCCGCGAACTGTTCATCTCGCACAACACCTTGCGATCCCACACCAAACACGTCTTCACCAAACTCGGCGTAACCAGCCGCCGAGCAGCGGTTCTTTGTGCCCGCGACCACGGGCTGATCTAGCCGCTCCCACGATCATGTTTCATCCTGTCAGTCACATCATGGGGTGACGCCGGGTCACACCATCCGTCCCTACCTTTGAGTTATCCGGCAGCGCCACGCGGCCGGGACTTACGATTAGGGAGCCAGACATGTCCATAACACCCGCCCGCCTCGCCCGCTCAGCCGGCCTGGCCGCCGTCGCAGCAGGCCTGCTGTTCATCGGTGTCCAGATCAGCCACCCTCCCTTGGATGCAGAGTTCGCCACCACCAGCGAGTACACGGTCCGACAAAGCCTGAAGGTGCTGATGTCCGGCCTATCGCTGGTCGGCATCACCGGCATGTACCTGCGCCAGGTGAAGCAGGCCGGAGTGCTGGGCCTGATCGGGTACCTCGTGTTCGGCGCCGGCTACCTCTTGATGATGAGCGTCGAAGTCATCGGGGCTGTTGTCTTTCCAACGCTTGCCCGAATGGCGCCCGGATACGTCAACGACGTCTTTGCCGTAGTGACGGGCGGCCACGCCAGCGGCGACATCGGCCTGATGCAGCTCCTGAACCTGGCCTCGGCCGCCACCTTCCTCGGCGGCGGCCTGTTGTTCGGCATCGGACTCTTCCGCGCCGACATCCTCGCCCGATGGGCCGCCGTGCTGCTCGCCGCCGGATCCGTGGCAACTCTCGCTATCCCGCTGCTTCCGCAGGTCAACGAACGGCTGTTCGCTATTCCTACCGGCGTAGCCATGATCGGCCTCGGCTACTCGCTGTGGCACGGCTTGCGCGCCCCTGCTGCCCGTCGCCTCAACGACACGGTCAGTTCACCGCTCCACCAAGCTGGCGCCAAGTGAGCATTCAGGCGGCGCCCCGTCCCCACCGGCCGGCCCGCCAGGTGGGGTGGGTGCCGTTCGCGCTGGTAGCCCTCGTCCTGGTTCCGGCCGTTGCCGGTTGCCTGCGGCTGTTGGAACTGGCCGGCGGCCCGCCGCTTATCCCGGATAACGCCCGGATGACTGCCTCGCCGCTAGCTGTGACCGTGCATATAGTCTGCGCCGTGGGATACGCCGTCGTCGGCGCATTTCAATTCGCCCCCAGCTTCCGGCGCCGCCACCCGGTTTGGCACCGGACGGCGGGACGAGCCTTGTTGGGCCTCGGCCTGGCAGTGGCGGCATCTGCACTGTGGATGACGTTGTTCTACCCCCGCCAGCCGGGCACCGGGGAACTCGCTTATGTGTTTCGACTGGCTTTCGGATCCGGCATGGCTGCCAGCATCGTCCTGGGATTCGCGGCAGTCCGCCGAGGCGACATAAGCCTTCACCAGGCATGGATGACGCGGGCCTATGCCTTGGCCCTAGGAGCAGGCACCCAGGTATTCACCCAAGGCATAGGACACGCAGCGTTCGGCACCAGCGTGCTAAGTACCGACCTTATGCTGGGCGCCGGGTGGGCTATCAATCTCACGGTCGCTGAGTTCGTCATCCACCGCTGCAGCAGCCGGACCGGGCCGCCGGCGCCGGAGGCCTGGTCCTAATGGGGCAGCGACGCAGACAAAAGGATCCCGCTGGCTACCAGCTTCGGGTGGATGGGCACCTCGACGAGCGCTGGTCTGCCTGGTTCGGCGACCTTACCCTGACCCACGAAGACGATGGGACGACCAGCCTGCGCGGTTTCGTCCCTGATCAACCGGCGCTGCACGGGCTCCTGGTGAAAGTCCGAAATCTTGGCCTCATCTTGATCTCGGTGGAGGCCATCGACCCATCAGATACACAAGCGCCCACGGCGGAAGTAATCGACGGCGCATGATTTTCCCCATGATTCGGTCTTCTCGGTCGGAATCTTCGAGACGGCGTCGCCGAGTTCGCGCAGCTGGGTGAAGCCGTGGTTCGAATCCGTCGCTCGCTCAGCGGGAGTCGGCGTCGTCCTCGTCCCGCTTCATTTCGATGAGCTGGATGAGGTTGCCGCAGGTGTCATCAAAGACGGCCACCACAGCGGTGCCGATGTCAGTTGGCGGCTGCGTGAACACCACGCCCCTGCTGGTGAGTCTGGAGTGCTCGGCTTCGATGTCGGCGACGGCGAATTGAGCGAGTGGAATGCCGTCCTCGACCAGGGCATCCCGATACGGCTTTACTGCCGGGTGGCTCGACGGTTCGAGAAGCAGCTCCGGACCATCCGGCGATTCGGGGGATACAACGGTGATCCAGAAGTCATCGCCGAGGGGGATGTCGTGGCGCTTCGAGAAACCGAGTACGTCCGTGTAAAAGGCAAGGGCAGCGCGCTGGTCGTCGACGAACAGGCTCGTCAGGGCAATTTTCATTCTTCGATCCTCTTTCTGGCGGTCCATCGTCCGGTAATCTCGGCGATTGGCTCAGGGTTAAAGTAGTGGAACTTGGAACGTCCGCGCCGCTCCGTCACTACGAGGCCTGCCGACTCAAGCACGCCGAGGTGCTGTGAGATCGCCTGGCGCGTGAGGCTGAGGCCATGCCGCACCGTCAGCATGGAACAGATCTCAAACAGGGTTTGACCGTCGCGCACTGACAACTCATCAAGGACTGTGCGCCGTGTCGCATCGTCGAGTGCTCGGAAGACATCAACCATGGCTTCACTATAGGCAAGTCACCGCTTGCTTATCAAGGCTGCGACCGTTCCGCAAACGTCCGCCGGAGTAACTGCTGGTATTCCACCAGGTGGCAGCCACCTCTATCCGCCGACCGGAACGGGCCGCAGTAGTTGCCCGGACTGACGGATGCACGGCAGGCGGGCCAGGGTAGAGAATTCCGGCAGATCCTGCCACTGCCGTTTGGGACACACCGTTGCCAACGCGGCGTTGTTTAGTCGATGATGGCCGTGTGCCCCAACGCCAGCAAAAAGTCTGGAGATCCAATCAGCCGACGGGCCGCCCCTAAGCCGCGGTCAGGCACAACACTCGGCGACAAGGGGACAGACGGAGGGATATTTCGATGAACGCTGATCAAGCGGCGTCCAACGGTGAGACCCGCCTCGCCTACATCCTCGGTGTGCCTCTGGCCGAGAATGCGGTGCGGCAATGGCCTCAAATGGGCGAGGTCGTGCGCACCAAAAAGCTGATCGGCAGCGTCGAGGGCAATTTCGCCGAACTTACGCTCGAGGTTGGAAGACGCCTCTACCTGAAAGATGTTGTGGTGGTGGAGTGGACGTGCAACTACGGCGACGGTCGGCTCTACCGCAACGTGACCATCGGCGAACTTGAGGATGGGAAAGCCGTGCGAGTCACCGACTACTGGGGAGAACCCACTGACACCCCGCAATGGCGAGAGCCGATGACCGGCCGGCTCGACATGCCCGGTGACGGCATCTGGAAAGACGACGAGCACCTCAGCCACCACTGACGCCACCGTTGGCCGCCGCCGGGGGCGTAGGAGTTGCTAGCGAGCACAGCCACCACTAACGGGCGCTTTAGGGGTGTTCGGTCCAGCAGGCCAGGATGGTGGTTGCGATTTGGTATGCAAATGCCGCGGGTGTGACGCTGTTCGGCCCGACGGCTCCGGGCAGGTCTGTGGCGTCCACGGACAGGGTCATGTTGTCCTTCAGGAAAACAACTGACCCCCGGGGTGTCTCGTAGGCCGGGAACCCGAGGTTGGCAAGCCCTTGGATCGGCGCCGCATCCCCGGCTTCACTTTGCAGCGCATCAAAGTACTGGCGAGCCGCTGCAGGATCAGCTGATTCCTTCACGGAGATCACGAAGCTTCCTTCGGCAAGGTGATAGGTACAGGTGAAGAGTTTGTCGGCCCAGCTGCTCACGCTGTGCGGGGCAGCGCTGAGGGCAAGGCTCGAAGAGATATTGTCCTGCGTCTCTTTCCCGCACACCATTTGGGCCGCTTCAGGTGGGCCCTCGGCCGCGGCCGGGGCGTCGGTGCCGGTATCGTGTTGCTCCCCGGTGTGCCCCGCCGCGTGGGTCTCCGACGCCGTCGGCGCCGCGGCGCCGGGAGCGGCGGCTCCGGCGGCAGCGCAGCCGGACAGCAGCAGCGACGCCGCGGCCAGTGCTGCAAGCCAGGAATTTTGGTATTTCATGTCGCGTCCACTTCCTTGTGAATTATCGCTCGCGTCGTTTTGCAACGGAGCCGCCGTGGCAATGTTGCACAGACCGGACGGTCAGGTTTGGAGCGTGGCGTAGACGACGTAGTTGTCGTCGAACAGTCCCGTGGCTGGATCGTATCCATCGCAGGTGATCAGCCGCAGTTCGGCCGCAGTCGTATTGCCGTAGACCTCCAGGGTGGGGAACGCGTCCTTGCCATAAGCTGCGGCCCGGTCAACCGTGAACGTTGCGGTGGAGCCGTCGGTCCGTTGGATGGTGACAGGTGTTCCAGCGGTAAGGCTGCGGAGGTTGGCGAAAACTCCGGGTCCGCCGCCGACCGCGTTGACGTGGCCCAGCAGGACGGCCGGTCCGCGTTCACCGGGGGTGGGTGATCCGTTGTACCAGCCAGCCGGTGCTCCGGGGCCGTCCGGCGGCACCTGAAGAGACTTGTTATCCCGCAGGCCCAGGCCGAGGAGTTCAGTCTGGACGCCGATCGCCGGGATGGAGAGCGAGGCAGGAGTAGATTTCGGCAGCACAGTGGGAAGGGCCTGGGCGGACACCGTGGCCGGTGCCGGGCTGGTGGCCGTCGCCGAAGCCGTGGATGTGTTCGGTGTTGGCGACGCTGACCGTGCCGCACCGGAGGCGCCGGCGGATATTTCTGCGTTGCCTGCCGAGCAGCCGGCAAGGAGCAGAAGTCCAACCGCCGCGGAGGCCAGCAGGCTTCCGCGGCGGCCGAAATTCGTTGTCGTCATAATGACAGTCCGGGCAGCTGTGCTTAAGCCGCTGAACCGGAATGGCGGCGGCGAACCAGATAAACCCCGCCGGCGGCGGCTGCAAGCACAAGGCCACCACCCAGCGCGAGCGTTCCCGCGTCCGTTCCGCTGGTACCCTGTGCGACGCCGGTGTCAGCGCCACCGACCGGCATGGACATTTGACCGACAGCCAGGGTTCCACACAGGGCCGGCGATGTTGCTGCCAGCGGCAGGGTAGGCGCCAGATCGCTCTTCGCCGCCTGGCCGGCAGCGCTCAGCGTGGCCGGGTCGAGACCATGGACAACCACAACCGCGGTTCCGGCTTCCAGGGCAGCCTTAGTTTCCGCGTTCAATTCGAACGTGCGGTCAACGGTGTAGCTGGCGCCCTGACCGGCGACCTTGAGGTCCAGCCCGGCGGCCGGGCTGGTATCGCCGGTGGTGGAGAGCGTGGTGACAATGCCGCCATAGGACGGAGCTCCCTCTGTTGTGCTGACCACACCGTCGCCGTCCATATCCGCACCCGGTGCCGGGCACGCGCCCTTGGCACCGCCGTGGATGTGCTGAACATGCGGGTAAGGCGCGTCCATAAAGGTCTGGGCCAGTCCTGCAACCTTCAGCACAACGTGCGCCTGGTTACCCGTGACGTCGACGGTGACCGTGCCGGACGCGGAGCTGCCGTTGATCTGTCCCAGTGTGGACTGGTATGACCCGTCGGCCGCCATGGCCGGGGCACCGGAAAGGGCGAGCGCTCCCAGAGCAAGGGTGGGTATTGCCATGAATCGCAGTGTCTTCTTCATCGAAGCATTCTCCTCATGCAAGTGTTCGTGATGTCCCACGTTAGGGACAGCAGTAGTTCGGAGCGGATTGGGATCCAGATGTGTTTGGATGTGAGATAAATTACGCCGGCGGGCCCTGGGGGCTCGCGCCCGCTGCTGTGGGGCCGGGCCCGCGCGTTTGCGCGCCCTTGCGCAGCAGGAGATATCCACCAACGGACAGCAGCCCGGCCAGCCCCTCGACGACGGTGGCGAGGACCTTTTCCGGGTACCAGACAGGCTCATACATAGCCGGGATCGGCCCGATCTCCGGCAGCTGAACGTAGCGGTAAATGATTGCCGCGGCGAACGCCGAGAGTGACATCACTGCCGCCCCAATAAAGGCCCGCGAGCCCCCATTGAGCAGGACAAACACCGCCGCCAGCAACGACCCCGCAGCGTGGATTCGGAACAGGGTTCCCTGCCCGACGCCGCCCGGTGCGGCCTCTTGGTAACCGGCGGCAAGCTGGAAGTGGATCACCGCACTGATCGCCAACCCGGCAGCAATCAGGGTGCGCAGGCCCAGCCGCACAACAGCCGACCGGCCTACGCGCTGCCTGGCCGGCGTCATTTCACGACCAGTGTTCCGGCCATCCGGGGATGGTACGTGCAGATGACGGCGTAATCGCCAGCGTCCTTGGGGGCCGTGAAGGTTATAGTTTGCCCGGCCGCCACCTGCGCATTAAACGCCCCACCGTCCTTGGCGGTGACCGTGTGCGGGGCGGTGTCCTCGTTGATCACAGTGATTGTCGCTCCAGGCGCGACGGACGCCGGCATCTCATAGGCGAAGTCCCGGATTTTGATCACGGTTTCCCCGTCCGGTGCGGCCGGTCCGGAGGAAGCCCCGGATGATCCCGGAGTTGTTGCACCCGGCGATGCCTGCGCCGCGGATGAAGTGGAGGCAGGCGGATCCTGGCTCGGTGCCTGCCCGGCAGGGGCGGAGCATCCGGTCAGGCCCGCAAGTCCTGCGGCCGCGACAATGATCCACGCTCGGTTGCCAATTTTCATGAGGTCCCTTTCAACGGTGTGATCGTCCAAGAACGCAGGGCGGCGTTGTCAGCCCAGCCCCACATATGATATTCGTCACGCCGCACCACAGGGACTGCCCGGTAAGCAGCCCGGTTTACCCGATGCTGACAATCCGCCGCCAGCGGGCAGGCTTCCCCCAGCGAACCCTCGTTGCGTTCGCGCCCGGCGCCGCCGGCATTCGAGCCTACGCGGTGCATAACAACGCTTTCCGACGCCGGAATCATAGACTGCCGTCGCAAGTGTCGTCGGGCATCCTGCCGGGGACAACGTAAAACTCCGCGGCGTCAATTTTCCATCGGCCGTTACCCCGGCCGGACTTCGGCGCAAACCAGCTCCGGCACCAATCAGACCAGCCTGCCCAACGCGGGCCACAAGTGCAAAGGCCCGGCCGGGTTTATGGCTGCGGGTCAGGGCATGAACCTGTATCCGATGCCCGCCTCGGTCAGGAAGTGGCGGGGGTTGCCGGCTTCTTGTTCGAGCTTGCGGCGGAGCTGGGCCATATACACACGCAGGTAGTTGGCTTCCTTGGCATACGCAGGACCCCAGATTTCGGTGAGCAACTGCTGTTGCGTGATGAGCTTCTCGGGGTTCCGGACCAACAGTTCCAGGATGCCCCATTCGGTGGGGGTCAGCCGAACATCCTCCCCGTTGCGGGTGATGCGTTTTTTAGCCAGGTCCACAGTGAAAGCGGGAGTGGATACGATGGGCGTTTCGTCGGCCTGGATGCTGCGGCGTTGGACGGCCCGCAGCCGCGCCAGCAGCTCGTCCAGTCCAAAGGGTTTGGTGACGTAATCGTCGGCTCCGGCATCCAGGGCCCGGACCTTGTCCTCGGAGCCGTGCCGTGCGGACAGGACCAGGATCGGGACGCGGCTCCATTGCCGGAGACGGTTGATGACGGTCGTTCCGTCCATGTCCGGCAGGCCCAGGTCCAGCACGATGACGGCGAAGCTGTGTTGGGCGGCGGCCCTAAGTGCGGAATCGCCGTCGGGGGCCGTCACAACGTTGTATCCGTGCGCATGCAGGGTGATCTTGAGGGCTTTGAGAATGTGGGGATCGTCGTCGACCACAAGCACGTCGTTCACTGCGTGGCCTCCGTCGCGGACGCGGGTTGGGTGTTCAGCGGCCGCGGGAGGGCTGGCTGCGCCTGACGCCGTGTTTGGCCACCAGTTTGGGCCCCAGTCTGGTGGAATGCCGCCCCGGGAGAGAGGGGCAGCCGGATCACCATCGTCAGTCCGCCAGCTGGTGTCCCTTCCGCGGTCAGGGTTCCGCCCATCGCCTCGGTGAAGCCTTTGGCAACAGCCAGTCCCAGACCCACGCCAGTTGCCTGCGGGACGTCATCGAGGCGTTGGAACGGCTGGAACATCCGTACGACGCTTTCCGCCGGCACGCCCTGGCCGTGGTCGATGATGCGCAGTTCCCCCGCAGGCTGGCCACCCAGCGTTGCGTGGCTGAGCCCGCCTGCTGCTCCTACAATCACAACGTCGGAGTCCGGTGCGTACTTGACGGCGTTCTCCACGATATTTGCGATGACGCGTTCCAGCATTCCGGCGTCAGCCTCGACTTCGGGCATATTGCCGGGCAGCTCGATCCGCACCCGGCCGGCCGGGATTCCCTGCAGAGCGGCAGGCATCACGTCGTACCAGCGCGCTGGCCTGATGAGCGGATTGACGGAATCGGAGGTGATCCGGGACATGTCCAGCAGGTTGCCCACCAGCGCATCCAGCCGGTCAGAGCATTCGTCTATGGTCGCGAGCAGCTCTTGTTCCTCCTCGTCGGTGTAGTGGACGTCCGGCTGCCTGAGGCCGCCGACGGCCAGTTTGATGCCCGCCAGCGGTGTCCGAAGGTCGTGGGAGACCGCACGGAGAATGGCGGTCCGCATCGTGTTGCCCTCGGCAAGCCGCACGACGTCCCGGCGGCTGGCCGCCAGCTGCTGGCGCTCCAGCTGCGCGGCCAGGTGCACGCCGAACGCACCGAGCAACCGTCTGTCACTGGCGGGCAGTGTCCGTCCGGAGAGGACGAGGCGGGTTGTGGAGTCGATCTCTTCGATGTTTTCCGCACCGTCAAGGCCGGCGGAAGGGACTGTGCCGGCCTGTGCCACGAGCCGCCAGCCGGCCTTCCCTGCCCCTCCAGTGCCGGGGTTTCCGGCGGAACTGTAGAGGACCGCGCCACTGACCTGGAACACGTCCAGGGCCTGATCGAGGAGTCCCTTTAGGGTGTCCTCGGCACGGCCGGCGCTGCGGGTGAGGTCCCCCAGCGTGGCTGCCTCCGCCCGTGCGCGCGAGGCTTCCTTGGACCGGCGGGCGGAGAGGTCGACGACGACGGCAACGGCCGCGGAGACGCCCACAAAGACCAACAGGGCGAGAAGATTCTGCGGGTCGCTGATGGTCAGGTTGCCCAGTGGGGGTGTGGAGAAATAGTTGACCAGGAGGCTGCTCCAGAGGGCGGCCAGGACGGCGGGCCAGAGTCCGCCGACCAGCGCGACGGCGACGGACCCGGCGAGCTGGATGAGTGCTGCGGTGGCAACATTCCGGTCCGGGTTCAGCGAGAGCAGCATCTGCAGCAGTACAGGAAGTACGACGGACAGGACAAAACCCGCGGCGACACGGATCCGCCCGAGGTCCCGTTGCCGCCGCGGACCGGCGCCGCGGCCGCCGAGGGGGTGGGAGACCATGTGGACGTCGATGTCACCGGAGTCGCGCACGACCCTGGTCCCGGTGCCGCCGCCGAGCAGGCTTCCCAGGAGGCCCGCGAGCCGCTTGTGGCGTGAGATGCCGACGACAATCTGGGTGGCGTTGACGCTGCGGGCGAAGTCCAGCAGCGCGTCAGCCGGATCCTCGCCGGTCACGACGTGGTAGCTGCCGCCCAGGTCCAGGATCAAACGACGCTGGGCTTCGAGAGCTTGGGGTGATTCGCCCGCCACGCCGTCAGCCGCCCGGACGTGCACGGCCAGCAGGTCCCCGCCATTGACGCGGTTCAGGATCCGGGCCCCGCGGCGGATCAGGATCTCCCCTTCGGGGCCGCCGGTCAGGCCCACAACAATCCGCTCCCGGGCGGGCCAGGTAGCCTCGATGCCCTGTTCAGCGCGGTACCTGGCCAGGCCTTCATCCACCCGGTCAGCCAGCCAGAGAAGTGCCAGTTCCCGCAGGGCGGTGAGGTTGCCCAGCCGGAAGTAGTTCGTCAGGGCCGCGTCAATCTTGTCGCCGCTGTAGATTTTGCCATCGCCCAGCCGCTGGCGCAGCAGCTCAGGGGAAATGTCAACCAAGTGGATCTGGTCTGCCCGGCGGACGATGTCGTCCGGCACGGTCTCGGCCTGGCGGACGTTGGTGATGGCGCTGACGACGTCGCCCAGGGATGCCAGATGCTGGATGTTGACCGTGGACAAAACGTTGATGCCGGCATCGAGGAGTTCGTCGATGTCCTCCCACCTTTTGGCATGGCGGCTGCCGGGAATGTTGGAGTGGGCATATTCGTCCACTACCGAGGTGCCGGGAGCCCGTGCAAGAACGGCGTCCAGGTCCATTTCCACAAACTCCGTCCCGCGGTATGCCAGGTGCTTGGACGGCACAACTTCCAGCCCCTCTAGCAGGGCACTGGTGTCGCTGCGCCCATGGTCCAGGGCCCAGGCGACCACAACGTCCTCGCCGCGCCGGCTTAAGCGGTGCGCTTCCTCAAGCATCGCGTAGGTTTTACCGACCCCGGGCGCGGCTCCCAGGAAGATCCGCAGCGTGCCACGGGCCATGGACTTATCCTTTCGCTCGGACTCTCAGGTGGACTCTCACTTGGACTGTACCGTGGCAGCGAGATCAATGTTGAGGGCAGTCACGTTCACGGAAGGCTGGCCCAGGAAGGCCTCCAAGCCGCCGCTGGTGTGCTTGTTGACCAGGGACATCACCGCATCGGCGCTCAGGTGCTGCGCCCTGGCAACGCGGGGAACCTGCAGCCGGGCGTAGGCGGGGGAGATATCCGGGTCCAGACCCGAGCCGCTGGCAGTTACCGCGTCTGCCGGCACCCGTTCCGCGTCGACGCCTTCGGCGCCAGCAACAGCTGACCGGTTGGCGGTGACGGCGTCCAAGAGCTTGGGATCATTGGGACCGAGGTTGCTGGCCGATGACGACGCCGGGTCCCATTTCACCGCGGAAGACCGGGCATGGAACCACCGCGGATCCTGGACGCCGGCGTCGTCGGCGGGGGCCTGGACGATCAAGGCAGACGCTGCCGGGGCTCCCGCCCTGTCTTTGATGATGGACCCGTTGGCCTGGTACGGGGCGATCAGCTGCCCGACGCCAAAGACGGCCAGCGGGTAGGCGGCGCCAAGGACGAGGGCGGCGAGGAGCAGGAACCGCAGCGCAGTTCCGGCCTGGCGCAGATAGCCGGTAAGAGTGTTCATAATGGTCTTCCTAGCCGATGCCGGGGATGAGGGAAATGATCAGGTCGATGATCTTGATGCCGACGAAGGGGGCGATGAGTCCACCGAGCCCGTAGATCAGCAGGTTCCGGGCCAGCGCCTGATTGGCCGAGACGGCGCGGTATTTCACACCCCGGAGCGCGAGCGGCACCAAGGCGACGATGACCAGGGCGTTGAAGATCACCGCGGAGAGGATGGCCGAGGAGGGGGTTGCCAGGCCCATGATGTTCAGCAGCCCGAGCCCCGGGAAGGCCGCGGTGAAGAGGGCGGGCACAATCGCGAAGTACTTGGCGACGTCGTTGGCGACCGAGAACGTGGTCAGCGCCCCGCGGGTGATCAGCAGTTGCTTGCCGATGCCGACGATATTGATGAGTTTGGTGGGATCGGAGTCGAGGTCCACCATGTTGGCAGCGTCCTTGGCGGCGGGGGTGCCGGAGTTCATGGCGACGCCGACGTCCGCCGCGGCCAGGGCAGGGGCGTCGTTGGTGCCGTCCCCGGTCATGGCCACGAGCCGGCCGGTTGCCTGCTCCTTTTTGATGACCGCGAGTTTGTCCTCGGGGGTTGCTTCGGCCAGGAAATCATCGACGCCGGCCTCGGCGGCGATCGCCCGGGCGGTAACGGGGTTGTCCCCGGTGATCATCACGGTGCGGATGCCCATTTTCCGCAGTTCGTCGAATCGGGCGTGCATTCCGGGTTTGACGACGTCGGCGAGGTGAACGGTCCCCAAAATTTCCGCGCTGCCGTCCTGGCTCACCTGGGCGACCAGCAGGGGAGTGCCGCCCCCGGCGGAGATGTCGTTGACGCGGTCCGTGACCTCCGCCGGGGTGTGGCCGCCGTAACCGGCAACGAACGCGGACACTGCAGAGGTGGCGCCCTTTCGGATCTGCCGGCCGTCAAGGTCCAGCCCGCTCATACGCGTGCTGGCGCTGAAAGGGACCACCGTGAAATCACCGGAACTGCGCTGCAGCGTTGCCAGATCCTGCCCGGCAGCACCGTCCCCGGCGGCGAGATCCACGATGGACCGTCCTTCCGGGGTTTCGTCGGCCAGGCTGCAGACCCGGGCCGCTTCCACAAGCCGGGCCGGCTCAACACCATGGGCGGGGAAGAAATTCACGGCCCGGCGGTTGCCGTAGGTGATGGTTCCGGTCTTGTCGAGCAGGAGGGTGGTGATATCTCCGGCGGTCTCCACGGCGCGGCCGGAGGTCGCCAGCACGTTGTGCTGGACCAGCCGGTCCATCCCGGCGATGCCGATCGCCGGGACCAGGGCCCCGATAGTGGTCGGGATCAGGCAGACCAGCAGCGCAACCAGCACAATCGGCGACGGCGTTGCGCCGGCGAGGGCGGCGAACGGCGCCAGTGACATGGTCACGGCCAGGAAGACGATGGTCAGTGATACCAGCAGCACGTGGAGAGCAATCTCGTTGGGCGTTTTCTGCCGCACGGCGCCCTCGACGAGCTTGATCATCCGGTCGACAAACGTCGCGCCGGGCTCGGCGGTGATGCGGATGACGATCCGGTCCGAGAGGACCTTTGTACCGCCGGTGACGGAACACCGGTCGCCGCCGGATTCGCGGATCACCGGCGCCGATTCGCCGGTGATCGTCGATTCGTCGACGCTGGCCAGGCCCTCGATGATTTCGCCGTCCGAGGGGATGACGTCTCCCGCTTCGCAAATGACGACGTCGTTGAGCCGAAGCTCGGTGCCGGGGACCTCTTTGATGGCTCCGTCGGGCTGCCGGAGCCGGGCCAAGATTCCCTGGCGGCTGGCGCGGAGGCTGTCGGCCTGGGCCTTGCCGCGGCCCTCCGCGATGGATTCGGACAGTGTGCCGAACAGTGCGGTGAGCCATAGCCAGGCGGTGACCGCAATGCCGAAGGCCGACGGCCGGTAGAAGGAGAGCGCAGTGCACAAGGCGGCGCCCACCAGCACTGTGAACATGACCGGGGAATGGATCATCTGCCCGGGCGCGAGCTTCCGGACTGCGAGAGGCAGGGCGGCCATAACGCTTGCGAACGTCAGTTTTGCCGGGGTTTTTGTGTGGTGTTTGTGTTCGCCGGGGGTGCCGAGGGGGTTGCCGTCGGCGTAGGTTCGGGTGGCGGTGTCCGCGGCGGGTGCCGAGCTGGACCGGGTCATTTGAGGAGTCCTTCTGCGAGGGGCCCGAGGGCAAGGGCAGGGAAGTAGCTCACGGCGGTCATAATTACTGTCACGCCGAGCAGCAGGGCGCCGAACAGCAAGCCGTGGGTGGGGACGGTACCGGCGGAGGCGGGAACCTTGCCTTGCCGGGCCAGGGAGCCGGCCAGGGCGAGCACCAGGATAATCGGCAGGAAGCGGCCAAACAGCATTGCCAGGCCCATCATGACCGAGAGGTACGGCCCTGATGTGGTGATGCCGCCGAAAGCGGACCCGTTGTTGTTGGCCCCGGATGTGAAGGCGTAGAGCACCTCACTGAACTGATGGGGACCGGTCGACGGGGCGTTGGCAACTGCATCCGGCAGCAGGACGGTGATACCGGACAGGGCCAGCACCAGCGTGGGAGTGATCAGGATGTACATGGCTGCGAGCTTCATTTCCGTTGGGCCGATCCTCTTGCCCAGGTACTCCGGGGTCCGCCCCACCATCAGGCCGGCGATGAAGACGGCGATGATCGACAGAATAAGCAGGCCGTAAAGCCCCGAGCCGGTTCCGCCGGGGGCTACTTCGCCGAGCATCATGTTGACCATGGCTACTGCGCCGGCCAGCGGCGGCAGGGAGTCATGGGCGACGTTGACCGCGCCGGTGGAGGTCAGCGTGGTGGCCGCGGCGAAGATCGCGCTCGGCGCGGGACCAAAGCGTTGTTCAAATCCTTCGCCCAGCCCGCCGGCCGCAGCGGTCGCAGCGCCCTGGCCCGAAGCCACGGCCCATCCCATCAGGGTGGTGGAAGCAAGCCACAGGGAGCCCATTACCGCAGCCACGGTGTAGCCCTGCTTCTGGTCGCCGACCATCCGGCCGAAGGCGTATGGCAGGGCCGAAGGGATGAGCAGGATCAGGAACACCTCGAAGAAGCTGATGACGGCGTTCGGGTTCTCGAACGGGTGGGCGGAGTTGGCATTGAAGTAGCCGCCGCCGTTGGTCCCGAGGACCTTGATGGCTTCCTGGGACGCCACCGGGCCGCCGGGAATGGTCTGGCCGACTCCGGTGAACTGGTTCGTGACGTCGGTCGGCCAGAAGTTCTGCACCACGCCGCCGAGGACCATCACCACTGCCGCGATGAACGCGATCGGCAGCAGGATCCGGAACGACGTCCGGGACAGATCCACCCAGAAGTTGCCCAGCCGTTGCGTCCTCGTTCGGGCGATGCCGCGGATGAGGGCGACGGCGACGACGATGCCGACCGCTGCGGAGAGGAAGTTCTGGACCGCAAGCAGGGCCATCTGAACGAAAATGCCCACGGTGGCCTCCGGCACATACGTTTGCCAGTTCGTGTTGGTCACAAAGGAAACGGCGGTGTTCATGGCTATCCACGGGTCCACGCCGGGCAGGGAGCCGCTGCCAGGCAGGACGCCCTGGAGGCGTTGGAGGCCGTACACGGCCAGGAGGGATACAGCAGAAAACGCCAGAACGCTGCGCAGGTAGACGGACCAGGTCTGCTCAGTACCCGCGTCGATTCCGGCAAGCCGGTAGAAGAGGCGCTCGGGACGGCTGGATTTTGTGCCCTCGAACACCCGGGCCAGATAGATACCAAAGGGCTTGTGCAGGGCCGCCAGCACCAGCAGGAGTCCGGCCACCTGGACGATGAAAGACGCAGCATTAAAAGTCATAGTCTGCTCACCACTTTTCCGGGTGGATCAGGACGGCCAGCAGGTAGCCGAAGAGGCACAGTCCGGCAATCAGCAGGACCAGCCACATGACCGCGTCGGCGCTCATTGGCCGCCCTCCGGCCGTTCGTCGGCGGTGCCGACCATCCCGGCCACAACATGGCCTATCCACATAACGAAACCCATTGACACCATGAGGATTCCGATAACAGCCAGGTCGGCCATCGCAGGTTCCTTTCATCCATTCCCCGTTTGCGGGGCTAGTGAAAGTCAACTCCCAGCGACGGCCGAATATCCGGTTCCTGATGGTTTCTTAACGCCCGGAGGATGAATCTTGACGCTGTCTTAACGCGCACGGAGGATTCGGGTCCGTGCTGCTTTAAGTGCTGCGCACGACGTCAGGCGTCCGGCCATCAGCCGACGTGGACCCAGGGCCGTTTGGTGACATCGGGTTCGGCCTCCCGGAGCACCTCACGGGTCACCGGGGCGATCTCGCCCTCACCGAACGCGAGGAAGCGCAGCAGGTTGGTGACCGGGTTTCCCTCGGTCCAGCGGAAGTAGATATGCGGCATCAACCCGGTCACGTCCCGGATGTGGAGCAACACCGAGGCGATGGTGTTCGGCACAACGGGTCCGTGGACTTCCAGGACCCTGTACCCGTGCCGGGTCACCCCTCGCACCTCCAATGCCGTTTCAAAGTCAGAGGAATCGTCGACGACCACTTCCAGGAACAACGCCTGGTAGTCCACCGGCAGATGGCTGACCTGGATCGCCGATGTCAGCTTGTCCCGGTAGGCCGTGGCGCTCAGGCGCAGCGGCTCGTGCGCGATGATGGCAATGGGCCCGTCCAAATCGTCAGACATAAATTCCAGTGACTGCCGGTCCAGATGGACCTGGGTGGCGTGAAGTTCGAAGGCCCTCCGGACGCGTGAGAGCAACGAGATCACGATGATGCCCACAATAAAGATCGCTGCAATCCGGATGCCTTCGGGGCGCTCAATGATGTTGGCCACCGTTGTGTAGATGAACACCGCTGCTATAACGCCAAAACCCAGAGTCCGCTTGCGTTGCCTCGCGCGCCGGGCTGAGAGCGCCACGGCAACCGCTGCCGAGGTCATCAGCACCAGGACGCCGGTGGCGTAGGCACCGCCCTGCGCGTCGACGTCGGCATTAAACAGCCATGTGATCAGGAATCCGACCAATGTGAACACCAGGACCAACGGACGCACGGCACGCGCCCACCCCGGGGCCATCCCGTAGCGGGGAAGGTACCGCGGGACGAGGTTGAGCAGCCCGGCCATCGCGGACGCGCCGGCGAACCAGAGAATGGCGATCGTGCTCACGTCGTAGACAGTGCCGAACCCTGCCCCCAGGTATTCGTGGGCCAGGAAAGCCAGGGCGCGGCCGTTGGCCTGGCCGCCCGGTTGGAACTCCTGCTCCGGGATCAGGATCACAGTCGTGAAGCTGGTGGTGATCAGGAAGCTGCTCATAATGACGGCGGCGGTTGTCAGCAGCCGCCGGGCACCTTCGATCCTGCCGGCCGGATTCTCCTCGGTGTCACCCGGCTTTCCCTGGACTTGCGGCATCACGGCCACTCCGGTCTCGAAGCCGGACAGGCCCAGTGCGAGTTTGGGGAAGACCAGCAGGGCGATGCCGACCACCATAAACGGGTTGCCATGGGAGGTTGTCAGGGCGGTCCACCAGTCCCCGACGGCAACGGGGTGGGCCAGCACTTCAAGGACTGTGGTGATGACCACCACGACGTTGAGGCTGAGGTAAATGCCGACCAGGACGACCGCGACGCCCATGGCCTCCTTAAACCCGCGGAGGAAGACCGCGCCGAGCATGGCCAGCAGGAAAAGAGTCACCGGCACGTTTTGGCCTTGCAACCAGCCCGGAACGAACGGGTTCTGGATCGCATGGGCTGTGGCGTCGGCCGCAGACAACGTCATGGTGATCATAAAGTCCGTAGCGGCGAACCCCAGCAGAACGAGCACAAAAAGCTTGCCGCCCCAACGGGGCAGCAGCCGCTCCAGCATGGCGATGGAACCCTCGCCGCGGTGGC
This sequence comes from Arthrobacter sp. EM1, assembly GCF_029964055.1. Taxonomy (NCBI): domain Bacteria; kingdom Bacillati; phylum Actinomycetota; class Actinomycetes; order Micrococcales; family Micrococcaceae; genus Arthrobacter; species Arthrobacter sp. EM1. Next base: position 1,616,847 of record NZ_CP124836.1, read on the forward strand.
TCTCCCCGGCAACCCGGCGGTAGACGGGAAGGGCGCCCAACAGTGTGACAGCCACCAGTACCATCGTCGCCAGCGGCGAGATCACACCGGCGGCGAGCGCTGCGATGGCCGGCTGGTAGCCCAGGGTTGAGAAGTAGTCGACGCCGGTCAGGCACATCACCTGCCACCATGGATGCTTCTTCAGATGCGATTCACTCACGGCACCGGGCCCTTGGTGGGTGCCCTTTGCGTCCTGTAGGCCGAACAGGAGCCAACTCCTTAAGTTTTCACGGGCACCCGGCCGCGCCGCCGAGGGGTCCGCAGGCGGCCTGCTCATTGTGGTCATCCGTGCCTCTCCGCGCGATGCCCGGCATCGTGTGTCACTGCCGACCCTAACACCGGGCTCAGTCGCCGCTGCCGGACCCGCAGAAGTCTTGACGGATCCTTAACACCCGCCCGCAGCCGCGGTGCCCATAGTGCGCCGCGAGCGTTGGTTTGCACCGTCCGGCGGTGTGCGGCGCTATTTCCCGTGACAGCGCCTCCCGGCCGTGCTATTCCTGAGGTGTGAGTGGCACGGGCCCTGGGGCCGCGGACTTTTCCAATGCCCCGCCGGCTACCCTGGCCGGCAGCTTAATGGTGGTCCCGGTGCACGTCCTGGAGCTTCGGGCCGAGGTGTCCTTTGATGCAGTCCGGGGCACGTCGGTGGCCGCGGCGACGATGGATTATCGGGTGGGTCCCACCGGGGGCAACCCGTTTTTCGATTTACGTCAGAGTGTGGACAGCTGCTGGCTGGACGGGGTGCCGCTCGATCCGGAAATGATCGGCGGGTGCGACGTCGGTGCTGGACCGGCCGGCTCCGTCCGGGTCCTGCGCCGGTTCCAGGACCGCGGGTCCGTCCACAGCCTTCGGTTCCGCTACCGGTTGGGGTTGCCGCACGCTGAGCTGGGCGGGGCCTCGCCGCCGGTGCTGGAGTGGTCCGACGGTCCCGCGCTGCGTTGGACGCTGGGCATGTCGGACCTCTTCGCGGGCCGCTACCTGGAAGCCTGGTTCCCCTCCAACCTTCCGTTCGACCAGTTCCCCGTCACCCTCAACATCACCCTGACAGGGACGGAGGTGGCGCACGTGCTGATCAGCAACGGGGACGTTGCCGTTGGCGGCCCGGGACGCTGGTCCGTTGCATTCCCGGCGTCGTTCACCACCCTTTCGCACCTTGTGGAGCTCCGCCCGGCGGCCACCGTCGAAGGCCAGAAGTCGACGGTGGTATTACCGGTCTCGGGCACCGCCGTCACTGTCGAGGCCTGGAAATGCTCCGCCGGACCGGAGGACCTCGGCCATGAGCTGGGCAGGATCGAGAGTCTGCTGGCGCAGAACGAGGCGGACTACGGCAGGTTCCCGGGGAACCGGTTCGTCTGCTTCTTCAACGGCAACCGCGGTGGGATGGAATACCACCATGGGGCCACCACATCCCGGCGGGCGCTGGCCCACGAGGTTTTCCATTCCTGGTTTTCCCGCGGGGTCATGCCGGCCTCGCAGGCCGACGGCTGGTGGGACGAGGCCTTCACCTCCTACCATGAGCACGGCGCCGGCCAATTGGAGGCTTTCGACTTCAATGAAGCCCCGGTGGAACTGTGTTCCCGGCGTCCCTTTGACCGTCGGACCGCGGTCAATGCCTATCCGGACGGTAGCCGATTCTTCCGCGGGCTGGCCGACGCGCTGGGGGTGGAACGCCTGCGCGCCTGCATGCGGGCCGTATACGCCCGGCATTGCAGCGCTCCGCTTTCCACGATCGGGCTGGAGGCCGACATCCTGGTTGCGGGCGGTGAGCCGTCTGTGGTCGATGCTTTCCACCGGTTTGTTTACGGGCTTCCCGACCCGTCGCCGGCTCCGAAGCTTCGGCTCCATGGGTTGGCGGCCCGGGGTGCAGGGGACCGGATCCGGGTCAGTGTGAGCAACGACTCCGGGGGCGGTCCGTGCAGGCACTTTATGGTGGTGTTTTCGCTGGCCGGTGCCGCTACTGGCGCGGAGCGGGCGGCGGGGGCCTGCCGGAACATCGCCGCTACTGGAGGCTTCGATCTCCAACCAGGGGAAGAACGAGAAGTCTGGACGACGGCATCGGAAGCCCTCATTCAGAGGTCCTGGACCGGGACGATGCTGGTGGCCTCGGTGCATGCCCGCGGCTGCGACCCCTCGCCCCGGACCAGGGTATCGGCGCTGTTGCCCCCGGCGCAGGCAACTAGTGCGTCGCAGTTCCCTGCACCGGCATGACCAAGCCGACCTTCCTGAATAACTCCGGCGAGGGGCGCAACCCCAGTTCGGTCCACAGCAGGCGGGCATATCCGTTGAGCTGCCGCCTGGCCTCGAATACGTTGCCTTCGCCCAGATGAGCATCGATCAGGAGCCGCTGCGCGGACTCACGCAGCGGCTCCTCGGCAACTACCGCCAGCAAGACGTCGATGGCTTCGATGTAGCGTTCCCGTTCACGAAGCCTGCGCGCGGTTACCTCGGACGCGTGCAGGCGCATCTGACGCAACTGCTCGCGGGCCAGCAACAGCCAGTCCTCGTCCCAGCCCGGAAGAAGTTCCTCCGCATGTGCCAGAAACTGCGAATGTTCGGGTTCACCGCGCACATCGGTCAGTACCCGTTCTGCCTGTCGGCGCAGGCGGTGCACATCCACCTCGACGTCGTCGGCTAGCCACACCCGGTCCGAATCCCCATCGATCAGGCGCGAATCGGCGCTGCGGATCCGCCAGAGTGCCGTCCGGAGGCTTCCGCGGCAACGTTCGGACGTTGAGTCGGACCACAGCCGTTCGGCCAGCACCGTCCGGTCGCAGTCGTGTGCCCCGAGCTTGTCCAGCGAAAGGTAGGCGATAACGCGGCGGGCGTGCAGGGGCAACGACACCGGGGCGTTGGCGATGCGCAAGGAGAACCCTCCGAGTAGCGAAAGGCTGACCCGCCCGTCAGAGTGTGCCACGACGGGACGATGTGATGGGTGCATCAGGGCCCTCCCCGGATACGCGGCCGTGAATGGATCACTTTGATCATCAGACTCCGACGTCCACCCGGTGTCAACACTATGTCAACGCGGACGGAACGTTGACGCTGCAAACGATGGCCGGGCGGGAAGCTGCAGAAGTGGAATATACCGACTACCAGATCATTGTTATCCGGGCCAGGCGGGACGGGGGCCAGCTGATCGTCCGCATCCTGACCGGCGGGAACCCCGCCGACCCGGCGCGCCAATGGGTCTTCGCCAGCGTCGACGAGGTGTGTGTGCTGGTCGAGCGACTGCTGGAGGAACTCGGCGGTCCCGGTCCCCGGAGCGCGGCGGTCCCGCCGCGGGGCGGCGGCTGACGCCGGAAGATACGCAGGATTGACGGCCCGGAAGACACCGGACCCGATCATGGGATCAAGAGGAATAATGGAGGTGGGAAAATGAGCGTCGATTCCTATTCGGCTTCTTCCGGAGAAGCCGGGAGCTATACCTCCCCGTTTGCGGGGCTTTCGCATTTCACCGACCAGGCAGCCCCGGGGGCCGAAGCTCCTTCCGAGGAGTCCGGTGACGCCTTGTTCGAAGCGATCTATTACACGGATTCCCCCTTTGGCGCCGAGGCTGACAGCGAAGCCGACGTCGAGCGGGAAACGGCTGAAGCACGCGATTTCCTCGAAACCCTCCATGACGAGGAATTTGAGGACGCCCTCGAACAGCTGCTCAACGAGGGAGCCTCGCGTGTGCTGGCCGATGCCCAAGAATGGTCTGCGGCGCCGACGGATGCCGGAACCCGCGAGGCACTCGATGAGTGGATCGATCCGCTGACAAATGAATGGGAAAACTCGATCAACAGGATCGGCGGGGGCCTGGAAAATACCGATTTGACCAGACTGAGCGAGCAGGAACTGGACGAGCTCCTGGACTCCCTGGAGCCGGCGCCCACCCTCGGATCGGAGGTCTTCGACAACTTTCTGGGAAAGCTGCTGCGAAAGGCGAAGTCCTTCATCAAGGAGAGGGTCCGCCAGGCAGGGAACTTCATCAAGAACCCGGTGAAGGGCGTTATCGACCTGGCGAAGAGCGGGCTGCAGACGATCAAAAGCGGCATCCAGACCATCGGCAAGCACCTGATCGGACCTATCCTCAACAGGCTCAAAGGAATCGGCTTGGCCCTGCTCAAGGGCGTGGTTAAGAAGCTGGCAGCCCCGCTGACCCGCTTGCTGCCCTCCTATGTGCGGCCGGCCGTGAAGATCCTTATGACCAAGCTTGGTCTTGACGAGGCAGGGGAGTTCCCGGCGACCGAAACCGAGGAAATTGCGGGGTCCGCCGGAGCGCTGGCACAGAATTTTGACACCGAACTTGTAAACCTGCTGTACCCGGTCGAATCCGCCGGTGAAGAATCCGGGGAATTCGACGAATCCGAATACATCGAGCCCGAGTTCGATGAGGCTGCCGGGCTGGATGATGCGCGCGCCCGGTTGGCCAGCGCGCTGAGCGAGCACACCGGAACCGAGCCGCCAACGGCCGAAATTGAACAGTTCCTGCCGGTTGTCCTTGCCATCCGGCCGCTGCTCAAGCTGGGACTGAAACTCACCGGCGCCCGGGGGAAGCTCATCAACCTGATTGCCACTCCGCTGGCGAATCTGATCAAGGGGATGGTGGGACCGGAGGCGGCACGGCTCATCGCCAAGGCCGGGGTCGACGTCGGATTCACCGCCCTGGGCCTGGAGACAAGCCCGCAGCAGGAACAGACCCTGTCCGGGGAGGCCCTGGCCTCCACGGTAGAAGCGACGGCGATGGAAGTTCTCGACGAGATCACCGATGAAGCGCTCGAGGACCCCCTCCAGGTCAGCGCCGCGGTCCAGCGTGCGTTTTCGCGGGCCGCCGCGGCCTACCTGCCCGACCGGCTCCTGCGGGCAGATCTGCCCGAACGTGAATCTGCCGGCGCAGAGGGCTACTGGATCCTGATGCCGCGCTCGCTGCGGCCGCGGTACCGGTTCCGCAAATACTCGCAGGTCTTCGCCGTCCCGATCAGCCGGCAGCAGGCCCGGGCATTAAGATGGTCCGACGGCGGGACGATGGAAACGTACCTGTTGGACCGGGGCGTTGACCGTTGGCCCGTACAGGCGGAGATCGACCTTTACGAGACGCTGCCGGGCACGATACCGGGCCACTTCACTCGAGACGAAGGGTTGCCTGCCGGCGAGCACCCGGTCGACAACGAATTCCAGCCCCTGACAGCGGAAGCCGCGGGCCTGCTGTTGCGGGAACCCGGGCTCGGACGCGCGCCGCTGGCGCTGCATCGATTCCCCCTGGCACAGCAGCCGGTGCCGGGACAGCGCTACTTCCGGATCCGCGCCGGGCAGCTGCCGGCACGCAAGAGCGCCCGGCCCAGACGACTGCTCGTCATTGACTGGGATCCGGCCGGCAGGCAACTGCGGATAGCGATCAGGCTCTCGGAGCGCCGGGCCCGGGCGCTGCTGGCATCCATCCAACGCTCAGCCCCCTCGGGGCAGCGGGATCTGCCTGCCGTACTCTCGGAACTTCGTGCCATCTACCTTCCACACCTGACAACGAAAATCAGCCGACGGCTGCTGCGCTCCTCCCTGGTGAGCGATCCTGCTGCAGCGAACCGGATCGCCGCAGCCATGGCAGCGTCAACGGGTACCGCAATCTCCAAATACCTGGTCCAGCGGGGCGCGCAGCTGGGCGCCGCCGTCGCGGACCCGGCCTCCGGCGTCACCCTCACCGTGACCTTCACATCGGTTACCGGACATCCGACAGCCGCCCTGCGGCCGCCAACCGTTTCGGCGAAGCCGGGATGGCACCATGTCTGATTCCAGTACCACCGCCGCGAGGGCGGCCCTCGGTGTCGAAATCCGGCACTGGCGCCGAGCGTGCGTCGATTTGGGCGACCTGGAGGTTTCGGCGTCACCGGCGGCGTGGAAGGAGCTCGAGTCTTACCTTGGCCTGAACCTCCGCCGGAGCCTGACCTCCGTCGTTGTTCGCCTCACCGCCCACGCTGATCGTGCCCTCTTTTCGCTCAAGGCCGCCGAGACCGTTGGCGAACTCGCCGCCGTTAGGTCGGAGTTGCTGATCCTGCGGCGGCGCTATAGCCGGGCCGAAGCTGTCATCGATTTCTACGGCGACGCAGTCAACACCCGGACAAATCCGGTCGTGGCATCGGTGCTGCGGGGCCTTGACGCGCTTGCCGTTTACAGCATGGACCAGGTTCTCCGGCCGTTGAACATCGACACTCCGCCGGCGCTTTGCTATCTGGACAAGGGCTTGGGCGCCTCCATCCTGCGTGCCGGGGCGCGGCTGTGGGATTCCTCCCTGTCGCCGGCCGCTGCCATCAAGATCACCAGGCACAACCTCTGGCAGCCGACTTCCCTGGTCCACGAGACCGGTCACCAGGTGGCACACCTGACAGGGTGGACGACGGAACTGGGCACAGCACTCTACAAGGCCTTGGCACCGCACAACACACTGGTGGCCGAAGTATGGCGGGCCTGGGCTGCGGAGGTGGCCGGCGACGTGTACGCCTTTGCCTTGCTGGGCTACGCGCCGGTACCAGCGCTGGCGACGGTTGTTGACGGCCCTGCCCAGCTCGTCTATCGCATGCTCCCGGGCGATCCGCACCCCATATCGGCGCTGCGGGTCCAGTTTAATGTGGCGCTCTGCCGCTCCTGGTACGGAGCCGGGCCCTGGGACGTGCTGGGCGCCGGGTGGCTGGCCCGGTACCCGCTGGGACAGGCTCCCCGCGAGGTTGCCGAGATCATGGCCGAGAGCATGCCCCTGCTGCCGACCATCGTGGATGTGTGCACGCGCCAACCGATGCAGGCATTCCACGGCGTTCCGCTTGCTGCGCTCGCAGACCCTCGGCGGCTGTCCCCGGCCGAACTCGACCGCTTGGCCCAGCGGTCAGGGGACTCGCTTTACACCTCGAACCATCTGCAGCGGTTGGAGCCGCTGCGGATATTGGCCTTGAGCGTACTCCGCGGCCTCGAGTCCCAAAACACGCCAACCGAAATGCGAACGTGGCTGAGCCGCCTCGGCGGCGAGCGGCCCATCGCCGCATAAGCAGGAGAGATGACACCATGACCGAGCAATACACCCCGCAGGGATCTGCCGAGCAGTTCGCGCAGAACGTCGCCCAATTGGTCAGCGCCTTCGGACGCGGCCCGCAGCAGGAGCTCCGGCCGGAGCAGCAGCAACTCATTTTGCAGTTCCGCGCCCTCCGCAACGGTCTGGGAAACTTCGGTCGGCACGGGGAAACCCCGGACAAGGCGATCCTCGCATCCCCTGATATCAGTCCCGGCGATGCACGGAACGCACGCTACACCTTGACCTTCGTCGAGGCACTGCCAAGCCGCGCGGCCAGCATCCTGCTGCGCTACCCGCATCCGCCGTTCGAGTCGTTCTACTCCGTAGGCGACGTCGACAACGAGTACTGGGAACTTGTCATCGCGGACCCGGAGGTGGCTTCCGTTGAAGTCTGGGATGCCCATGGCGAGCCGCTAGCCGTGGGAGTCCCGCACTTCCACGACAAGGGCAGGAACCGCAGCAAACAAAAGACCTCGGTCACCGGCCGCCCGGTCCCGTCCAGCCCAGTATCCGAGACTCCCTCCCGCCGCCAGCCCGGCGGCTCAGCCACCGTGAAGGACTAGCCATGTTCCGGACATTAGTCGGACTAATCCCCGATCCAGTTTCACCAGCGCCCGCATGGAAACTTGAAGAAAAGGCCAACGCCGTAATGGCCGTCCACCCGCTGCAGCTCAGCAGATGGCTGGAAGAAGTGTGGTCTCAAGGCGGAATTGCCAACCCTGCCTGGCAGGCGATCCTCGGCGGCGGAGGTTCGGTGCCGGTGCCGTTGGGGGATCCGGACGCCGTTACCAAGACCACGCTGCCCCAGTTGCTTCGCGATACCCTGCTTTCCGGCATTGACCCGGCGCCAGGTTCGCCAACTCCGTTGCAGCCCTACAACCCAACATCCGCATTTCAGAAGCTGACGCCCCCGCCGGTATGGGAGAACCTGCTCTACGCCTACTTGGTGGAAGCGACCGGCGTTTTCGAGATCCTGGGCGAAGTGGTGCGGCGCTACGCATGGGGTGAGAGCCTTCCGGCGCCCAGTGTGGATACCCTGGTTTGGGCACGGAATACCGAGCAGCTGTTCTTCCGCGATCCACCGCTTTTCGGAATGGGCGGGCTGATGACCAGCCAGCTGCGGCCGGACGCCAGCATCAACCGGCGCAACATCTATTGGCGAATGTTTGGGCTGGACCTGCCGCACGCTCCAACGAAGGCCGTGGAAGGCCAGCCCTGGAAGCTCAACATCGGCACCGCCGGCAACACCAGATTCCTTGAACTATGGAACGAACTGCTCAGGCAGGTCTGGATGGGCATCGAAAATGACAGAAACTCCTCGGGCTCCAATTCCACGGATCCCACGTATATCGGCTACCTTTGCCAAACCATCGGCGAAATGCTGCAGCTCCGACGGCGCGGCGGAATGGTTTCTCAGGAGGAATTTGCCTACGTCACAATGCTCAGCTGGTTCCACCTGACCGTTGAATACGATACGTCACTGGTCGTGGACCTGCATGCCAATGCCGGTGGGCTGGGGAATGCAGCCGACCGGCTGTCGGCCATCGGCAAAGTGGTGGGGATCGCCCCCTCGAGGCAGGCGCGTGAGCTGTTCGAACTCGCAGACCTCGTGTCCACCCTGATGTGGCTCATCGAATTGGGCATGTTCAACGCCACGGACAAGGCGACACTGCTCTACAAGAAGGACGGCGTGGCCAACCCGAAGATTGCCGAAACCATGAACCGCATCATCGACCTCTGGCAATCGGGCACCGGCGAGCGGGTCAAGGACCTGGCGATCACCACCCGCCGCCCCCAACTTGACCTGCGTTCAGCGCAGCCCACCAGGCTCCCGGGCCCCGGGGCTTCCGTTCCAGTGACGGTCCCGTCTAGTAATGGAAACCGGGCCCCAGCCGGGCCCCGGCTCTGAGCGAAAGAACGACCATGGAAAAGCTTGAAATGTCCAGCATATTTGCGCCCCCGGCGCATCTGGTCCCGGACGTTGGCACCGAGTCATGGCCCACTCCAAGCGTGTTCTCCCTCCCAGACGGGGGCAGCGAAACGTCATGGGATGAGACAACCGACGAATATGCCGACGAATATGCCGGCCAGACAGAATGGAACGAGAGTACCGGCGAAGCGGCCTGGAATGAGCTTGGCTGGGACGAAACCGCCGACGAGTCAACGGACGAGGCCGCTGATGAATTCGCCGACGAGGCAACGGACGAGGCCGCTGATCAATTCGCCGACGAGGCAACGGACGAGGCCGCTGATCAATTCGCCGACGGCGCCGGGGAACTGGGCGGTCAGGCGCAGGAAAACGGCGAGGTTGAGGAATCCGAACTTGCCTCAATGCTCGCAGCAGAGCCGCTGCTGACAGGCCAGCATCATGAGGGATTCGAAACCGGACTTGTACTGGTCCCGAGCCCCGGCAATCAAGGGAAGGGGGAAGAGCATTGGGACCCGCACAACACCGGAGTCCCCATTTACGCGACCGGCGCCGGCGTCCGGAAGGAAAAGCTCTCCAGGAACTTCACCGTGGGCGAACTCGCCTCCAGCGGGGGCCGGGCCGATGACCGGGCGAGGATTTCCGCGGAGCTTGTGACAGCGCTCCAGGCCATCCGTGACCGGGCGGCCCGGCCAGTTAAGATCACATCGGGATACCGTTCCTGGGCCCGGAACGTTGCGGTCTACCGCAGAGCTGGGAAGAGCCCAACGCTCAGCCGCCACTGCAGCGGCCAAGCGGCGGACATCAAGATCGCCGGCCTGAACGGAATGCAGATCGCGAAGCTGGCGCTCGACGCCTGCGGTGAAGGAATCGGCGTCGGCATCGGCGGGAACTTCGCGCACGTTGACGTGCGCGGCTCCTGGGCCAAATGGACTTACTTCAGCGGCGACAAGAACCGCAAGGCGCTCGCGGAAATCGAAAGCTACAGGCGGCACCGGAAATCCGCACCGCCGCGGCCACTACCGCCAGTCCATCCGGGAACCGCATCAGATGTGGCGGCCGGCAGGCTGGTCGTTAATGAGTTGCCCCTACTGGCATCACACGCGGGCACGCATCCCGATCTTGTGCTGAAGTGGAATGCCATGACCCGCCCGTCCGTCGTCGACGTGGTAGTGCACCTGCATGGGCACACGCCCAGCGGATATGCCCTGAACATCGCGAAGGAGAAGGAGCCGTTCAGCGGGCTGGACATCGCAAACCCGGAGCAGCCGGGCGGACCTGCCCGGACCCGACCGACGCTCTTGGTGTTGCCGCGCGGCAACCACGCCCCCCGGACCAAGGCCGGGCACAACAACCAGCGCTATACCTTTCCGGCGCTGACCCAAGCGGGTGGGCTCCAAGCCCTTGTAGCGGCCGCCCTTGAGAGATTCACCGCGAGCACGGGCGCCACGGTGGCGGTGGACAGGCTGATCCTTACGGCGCATTCCGGCGGCGGGGCGGCGCTGATGTCAATCCTTGACCACAACAACCCGCACGAGATTTACACGTTCGATGCCCTCTACACCGACCCGGCACGGTTGATCGGCTGGGCCCAGCGCCGAATGGCGGCCGGAACGGGCGCCCTCCGTGTTATCTACCGGCCAGGGGAGCAAACGGCCCGACACAGCGAGGCCGTGCACGCAGCCCTTCGGAATACCGCCTCGCCCAGCTTCCGGGTCGAAGGCACCAGGGTCAGCCATGGCAACATTCCCCGCCATTTCGGCTGGAGATTCCTGGTGGATCCGTCCGCTGATGTACCGGACGTTGTGAAGCTGGCGGCGGGCAGCATCCTCCCGGAAGCGCCCGCCGCCGAATGGACAACGGTCGGGGAGAGGGACGAAGCCGCGTTCACGGATGAATCAGCGTATCTGGACGAGGCGCTTTACGCGGACGAGGGCGCTGAAGTTGAAGAAATGCAGTCGCTGCCGGCGATGGAGGCAGTGGAGGGAGCCGAATCGGTGGAGGCATCGGAGTCCTTTGACGAAGCGGGTCCTTTCGCACTGGAGGCTGCACCCTTCGCTTTATTGGAGGCGCCCTCACCCCGGGCTCCGGTATGTGGCGCGCTGCGGGGCGACGAACCCAAGTTTCGGCTAGGCGGTGCATCAACGAAGGAGGGGGTGGCAGAACCCCGGACCACCCAGGACCCGCGCGTCTACGGAGTTCAACTCTGGGACTACAAGGTCAATGACTATGCCTTGCGCGCCAGGCACCTTCAGGCTCTGCAAATCCTGGTGGCAAAGATCGCCGCCGATGTTCGCTCGGGCCGCTTCTCCGACGCCGGGTGGAAAATCAGCGTCGATGGTTTTGCCTCGAGAACGGGCAACGTTGATCACAACCTGAGTCTTTCGTTTTGGCGGATGACGACGGTGGCGCGTTGCCTGGAATGTCTGCTGGCCGCGGCCGGCATTCCGCCGGGACGAGTGACCATGGGGGACCAGCGCGGGTTGGGTTTCCAAGACGCGGTCCCCAACGTCGAGGACCCGCGCAGGCGCCTTGTGCAGGTATCAGTTCACCCGCCGGGGCTCAGGCCCCCGCCCGTGCGGCCATCGTCGGATCGTTTCGAGATCTGTTTCACCTCGCTGAAGAACCAGGTCCAGTCCCTGCCGATACCCGGAACGGCGGGTATGCTCGGTGTCGCTCGAACCACCGCAGCGTACCGGATACGTGATATCCAGACCCGCCAGGTACAGGCATACAGCTATACGGGACTCGGATTTATGCTGCAGGTTCCGGTGGACAAAATCATCCCCGCAGGGGTCAAAAAGCGCCTACCCAAACCGTTGCTGGATATGATCGGAAAGCTCCTGGCCAAGGTGGTACCCGGCGGGGGCAAACCCGGGACGGGCACCTGTACGCCTTTTGGCGTGTTCGTCTTTCCGACGCCGGACCCGGTACGCATTCCTGGCCCCGTTATCGGCGTTCGTTCGTTCGCCGGCGACGCCGACCTGATGGTACCGGCACCGGGACTGGGGAACGTGCAGATCCGGTTCAACAATTCGATCTTTCGTCTGCACAGCAAGGCCCTCGTCAATCCGGACCCGCTTGAGGTCAACGTATCGCGGGCGCTCTCCGCCAAGGCGATTATTGGCACACAGGGCACCGCCACGATGGTCGGCCCGGTCTCTCACGAGGACAGCAGCGAGATGGAGGCAGGGCTGGACGTTGCCGAAGGCATCTTCGCGGAACACTAGATACTCCGCTCGTTCCGCAACGCACGGCGGGCGGAACATTGGATCTGAAGCGCACGCAGCAGTGGTTCCGAGCGTGGGCTAACCGGCCAGCAGCTCCGCCAGGTAGTGGAACTGGGCAACCCAGTGGTGTTCCTGGCCTCCCTCGTGGTTGTTGAACCGGTAGACCTCGATCGACTTAGCGGGAGCGGCCTGCGGGGCGTCCGCCGGCCCGGTGCCATAAGCGTTGTATGCGGCGAAGACGGTGGATGGCGGGCAGGTATGGTCCATTAGCGCAACGGAGAACAGGGCAGGCGCCGTGGCGCGCCGGCCCAGGTGTACACCGTCGAAGTAACCCAGGACCCCGAGTGCCGGCTCGTAATGGTCACGATGGCGGGCCAGGAAATTCGCAATTTCCGGGTACGGGCCGCGCGGGGCGATGTCGATGGCGCGGGGAAAATCCTGCAGGAACGGGACGTCGGCCATGGTGCACAGAATGCCGTGAAGGCGTCAACGAAAACGCGGCGGTAGTAGTAGTCTTCCTTGGCTGAAATGCCACGCGTCATCAGCCCGGCGTAGGACACCTTCCCGGCGGAGGGATGCGGATCTGCTGTCGCACCAAGGGTGCCGCCGTACCCCTGGCTGCGGGTGTCCATAATGAAGTGCGCGTAGCCTGCCTGCGCCCATTTTGTGTCCTGCTGGACCAGGCAGGCCGCGCCCACCCGAATAGCCGACATACTGCACCACCACGGGCAGCTCCTGTCCGGCGCCGCGGTTGGCCGGCAGATGCAGCCAGCCTTTGATCCGATCCCCGCCATAGCCCGCGAACGTGACATCGAAACTGTCAATGACACTCAGCAGGTTCCCCACCGGGGTGAATTCGGCGTCGAGCGGGAACTCCCGGGCGTCGGCAATGGTTCGGTTCCAGAAATCGTCGAAGTCTTCCGGCTCCACTGCTGATGAGGTGTAGCTGCGCAGCTGGTCCCAGCCGGGGGTGGCTACAAAGTGGGCGCTGTACTGAAATTTACTTGTAGGCCAGCCCATCTTCGCCCAGGGTGTACTTGAAGCGTCAGGTAAATCACCCGCCGCTCCCGCCCTGACCGCCAAGGACCTGCCGGCCAGGGCAGGAACCGCATCGTTCAGAACTCCTGGCAGATGGGTCAATTCACTGTTTTTGTCCCCGAGATAAGTAACGGGTTGGTGACGGTTCCCGGGTGACCCATCCGGGGTGGGGGGTGTTCCCGAAGTACTCCTGACAGACCAAGCCGGACCCGCTGGATTCATTGTCAGGACCGCACCGCTTACGGTGTGGCCGCGGGAACGGATACATCCACTGAACTACTTTCAAGGAGCATTCCCATGCGCACATCGATCAAGACTTTCGCCGGTATCGCCGCGGCCGGTTCGCTGATGTTCTCCCTGGCTGCCTGCAGCCCGGCCAGTAACACCTCCGCCGCTCCGGCGTCCTCCTCGGCCTCGATGTCCGCCGAGGCGCCCAAGGCGCTGGCCTCCATCCCGGCCCTGACCGGGACCTCCACCGCCGTGAAGCTCGATGCCTCCTTCGCCAAGGCCCTTGAGACCCTGAAGCTGACCCCGGGCACCGTCGGGACCGCGGCACTGACCGATGGTTCGCTGATCTTCCCGATCACCGGCGGCAAGGTCGATTACTACGACCCGGCCAAGGACTACCGCCCGTTCGTCCAGGGCCTGATCAGCCACGCCGGTTCCGGGTTCTCCCTGACCGCCGGAGACACCAAGGTTGACCTGACCAACTTCACCATCGACCCGGGCACCTCCAAGCTCTACGGCGACGTCGCGGTCAACGGCACCACCGCCGCGAAGCAGGCCTACATCTTCAACCTCGACGGCTCCACCCTCAAGCCCCTCGCCAAGGCCGGCGACACCGCCGTCCTGGAAGGCACCCGGGTGCTGATCTCCGACACCGCCGCCGGCCTGCTGAACAAAACCTTCAAGACCGACGCCGTGAAAGCCGACATGCTCGTCGGCATCGCCAAAATCACCGTCAACACCAAGTAACACCCACCCGCAAAAGCCGGACGCCACGGACCCCAGGGTCTGTGGCGTTTCGGTTCCAGGAAAGGGCGGCCCTGGCGGCCACGGAACGGTTAAAGGGATCAGATATGCAAAAGCCTGACGGGCAGAAGCTCACCGAGGCGCTGGCGGCAAAGTTTGCCTCGCCCACACGCAGCACACGCCTGACCGTTGTTCTGGGCCGCTGGCTCGGGATTACCTTCACCGTTTGCTTCCTCACCGGCCTCTTCAGCCACGGACTCCAAAATCCGCCGGCGTGGATGTTCTTTCCTACCAGCCCGGTATGGATCTACCAGCTCACCCAGGGACTGCACGTAACGTCAGGGATTGCCGCGATTCCGCTGCTGCTGGCAAAACTGTGGTCGGTCTTCCCCGAGCTGCTGGCTTGGCCCCCGGTGAAGTCGGTGGTGCACGGCCTTGAACGGGCCTCCATTGCCCTATTTGTCGCGTCCTCGCTGGTGCAGCTGGCCACCGGGCTGATCAATACATACAAATGGTATCCGTGGCCGTTCCCGTTCCGGGAGACACACTACTGGCTGGCATGGGTCATCTGGGGCTCGCTCCTGCTGCACATTGCCCTCAAGCTCCCGGTCATCGCCGCCCACTGGCGCAGCAAGCGTGCGCAAGAGACCGCCGTCGTGGAATCGGCTGCACCCGCCGTCGCTGGAGTCTTGGAGTCAACTCCCGAGCCCGGCACATCCGGACCGGGCCGCTGGACCCGGCGTGCATTCCTCACTGCTGTTACCGGCGCGACCGGAGCCGTGGTGGTTACAACGGCGGGACAGTCCTTTTCCTGGCTGGCACCAGCGAACTTCTTTGCCCCGCGCAAAATGGGTACCGGCCCCCAAGGCGTGCCCGTGAATCGAACTGCCGGCGATGCCAAGGTCGCCGGCCTGGCGATGTCCCCGAAGTGGGCGCTGATGGTCAAGTCTGCTGATTCCACACGTTCCTTCACCCTC
This sequence comes from Arthrobacter sp. EM1, assembly GCF_029964055.1. Classification (NCBI taxonomy): domain Bacteria; kingdom Bacillati; phylum Actinomycetota; class Actinomycetes; order Micrococcales; family Micrococcaceae; genus Arthrobacter; species Arthrobacter sp. EM1. Next base: position 1,632,063 of record NZ_CP124836.1, read on the forward strand.
GATGAGCTTAGGGCGATGCCCCAGCACACCCACGAGTTGCCCATCGCATGTGTGGAGGGGTGGAGTCAGTTGGCCCAGTGGCGGGGCGTGCGCGTCCAGGACCTGGTAGCGGCCGTCGGCGCCCCCGCGGGATCCCGGCTTCGGTTCACCAGCCTGGAGCCGGAGGGCGCCTACCGCACCATGACCATGCCTGCCGAGTACACGCAGGACGAGAAGACCTTGGTGGCCCTGGAGCTGAATGGGTCCGTGCTTGACCTGGACCATGGCTATCCCGCCAGAATCATCGCCCCCGGCCGTCCCGGAGTCCTGCAGACCAAGTGGCTGCAGAGTATGGAGATCCTGTGAAACGTGCAACTGCTTTCAAAACCGTCCGGGCCGGGCTGGGCATGGCGGGCTTGGGCATCATTGCCTACGGGCTGCTGGGGCTGCCAACCCAGCTGGGTCCGGCGCAGCTGGTCGGCCTGCTGACGTGGATGGCCGTTGCCGTGCTCATCCACGACGGCGTTATTGTGCCGCTCTCCACCCTTGCCGGGGCGGCCCTGACCCGGACCGGTTCGAAACTGCAGCCGGCGTCCGCCGCCGTCCTGCGCGGCGCCCTGCTCACCGGTGCCCTGGTGACCCTGGTGGCGGGGATCCTGCTCAAGGCGAAGTCGGTAGCGCAGTCCGTCACGGTCCTCGAAGCCGACTACGCCATGAACCTGGTTTGGTTCTGGGCCCTACTCGCCCTGGCCTCCGCCGCCGGCATCCTGATCCTGGAACGCCGGGCCCGCTTCGCAAGATCCAACCACTAGGCGGGTGACACGCACCCGCCGCCATCCGGCGTCGACGATTCGAGGCCGGCGAGTGCCGCCAGCTGAAGTTCCCGACGGCGCCGATGCCAAACTCCGGCTGCGACGGCCGCGGCTGCGAGTACAAGGACCGCTTGATGCACCGGAACCGTGAACGGGTCCTCGAACGGCAGCATGTAGATGGCGTCCAGGGCCAGGATGATGGCCACGTATTCCCAGCGCCGGCTCAAGACAATAAACGGTAACAGCATCAGGGCATACCAAGGATAGTTCGGGCTGACAATCAGCAGCGTCAACCCGATCATGACTGTCTGCTGTTCCCAGGCATTCCCGGGCCTGGTGCGCCGCAACACCCAAAGCGCGACGGCGGCCAGCGCTGCCGCGCTCAGCAGCTGCGGCCACGGACCGGCCGAGACCAGTTGGGCCAGCCCGAACCGGGTGCCACCACGCTGGCTGTAGCCCTCCTCCTTGAGGTAGCCGGGCAAGAATCCCAGCACTCCTGCCCCTGCAACTGCCAGATAGGGAACGTAGAGGAGGACGAAAGTCGTCAGCGCTGCGGCAATGAAGCGCACAGGACGCTTGAACAACAAGGCGGGGGCGGCGATCACCGGAATGAGTTTGGTCGCGACCGCGGCGCCGAACGCCACCCCGGAGCGCAGCGGCTTGCCTACGGTCAATAGCAGTCCTGCGGTCAGGATCAAAGCGCCGCCGAGCAGGTCAACGTGGGCGTTGTTCACAGCCTCAAGCTGCACGAACGGGCTCCAGGCCCAGACGGCCGCCAGGTGCAGCGGAAGGCTGCGCCGGGCCAGGGCAGTGATGAGCATCAGCGTCACCGCAATGCTGACAAGCAGGCCCCCCACTTGGAATGGAAGATATCCGACCGAGTCAGGGACGGCGGCCCGCACGCCGAAAAAGTAGATTTCCGCGGTGGGCGGATAGATCGTGGGCACGTGCGGGCGGTTAATGGCCGTACAAAGCGGAGCCCCCGAGGGGTAGCCGTTGGCCGGGACGGATTCGGTGCCGAACAGGTCGCGGGCGCACCCGGGCCGGCCGTCATCGTTGTTGGCTCCCGGGACGAACAGCCATTCCGGCCGCAGGGCCGCCAGCGTCTCATCGACCGGAACGAAGGAGTAGGGGGAGATGCCGGCCTTTTGGACGATACCGTCCCAGGCGTACCTGGCGGAGTCGTTACTGGTCCGCGGCGGCGCACTTACGGCCACCAGCCCCAGCAGTACAGTGCCCGCAATGATTACGGCGCCCACTCGGCGCCGGGGGACATGGCGCAGCAGGCCAACTGCCCCAATAAGCGCGCCCCAGGACAACAGTGTGCCGACAATCGGTGCTGATTCGAAGGGGTTCTGCGGGACCACCATCCACCACAACAAGCCCGCGAGCACGAGCAGCAGCGCTACCAGCCGAGCCGCGGCTCCGGGGAGGATCCGCTTCGCTTGGTTGTTGGGTGAGGTACGGGCCATGACGCTCACGCTGCCTTCCTGTCCGCCCCGGGGCCGGGGGAGAACCGGCACAGGACGCGGCCGGGCAGGTACTGTTTGGCGATGGCCGCCACAGTCAGATCCACGCTGTTGATCATCCTTTGGGCAGCCGGGGCAGCCGGGAGAGCGCCCACGGCAGGGCACCGCGCTCGTTCAGACACGGGAGAACAACATCCACCAGGGCTGCGGTCATTTCAAACATCCTTATCAGGAGACGGATCAGGCAGCGCTGCTTCGCCCTGTAATCATTACGGTATACGCACAGTGCCACGGACCTCCAACAGGAGGTACCGTGGCACGCCCCGCCGGTGCAGACCCTGCACCGGGCGGCTTTTGCGGGTGGGTGTTACTTGGTGTTGACGGTGATTTTGGCGATGCCGACGAGCATGTCGGCTTTCACGGCGTCGGTCTTGAAGGTTTTGTTCAGCAGGCCGGCGGCGGTGTCGGAGATCAGCACCCGGGTGCCTTCCAGGACGGCGGTGTCGCCGACCTTGGCGAGGGGCTTGAGGGTGGAGCCGTCGAGGTTGAAGATGTAGGCCTGCTTCGCGGCGGTGGTGCCGTTGACCGCGACGTCGCCGTAGAGCTTGGAGGTGCCCGGGTCGATGGTGAAGTTGGTCAGGTCAACCTTGGTGTCTCCGGCGGTCAGGGAGAACCCGGAACCGGCGTGGCTGATCAGGCCCTGGACGAACGGGCGGTAGTCCTTGGCCGGGTCGTAGTAATCGACCTTGCCGCCGGTGATCGGGAAGATCAGCGAACCATCGGTCAGTGCCGCGGTCCCGACGGTGCCCGGGGTCAGCTTCAGGGTCTCAAGGGCCTTGGCGAAGGAGGCATCGAGCTTCACGGCGGTGGAGGTCCCGGTCAGGGCCGGGATGGAGGCCAGCGCCTTGGGCGCCTCGGCGGACATCGAGGCCGAGGAGGACGCCGGAGCGGCGGAGGTGTTACTGGCCGGGCTGCAGGCAGCCAGGGAGAACATCAGCGAACCGGCCGCGGCGATACCGGCGAAAGTCTTGATCGATGTGCGCATGGGAATGCTCCTTGAAAGTAGTTCAGTGGATGTATCCGTTCCCGCGGCCACACCGTAAGCGGTGCGGTCCTGACAATGAATCCAGCGGGTCCGGCTTGGTCTGTCAGGAGTACTTCGGGAACACCCCCCACCCCGGATGGGTCACCCGGGAACCGTCACCAACCCGTTACTTATCTCGGGCCCAAGGCCCGGGCCGCCGCTCCGATAACCGCCCCGTCAATTCGGCCCTAGCGGCAGGGCCAAAGGACCTTAGTGGGTGCCGCCCGGGAGGTCTAGTCTAGGGATAAATCCTGAGTTCAGGACATTCTTTTGCTTCGGCTCTTTAGGCGGGCACAGCACTTGCCAAAGAACGCCGGGAGCGCCCGCAAAGTCTCTATTCACCTCGCGCTGGAGTTGACATGGGTAGTGTTGGTTTGCTTTACGTTGGAGCAGTTCTGTTTATCAACGGGCTGATGCTTTTGGGGGTCATCCCGGGGAAGTCTGCGGCAATCCTCAATTTTTTTGTTGGCACCATGCAGGTGGTGTTTCCGACGATTATCATCCTTCAGGCCAACAACGATCCCACTGTTATCTTCGGTGCGGCCGGTCTGTATCTGTTCGGGTTTACCTACTTGTATGTAGGGATCCTGCAAATGACAGGAATCAGCGGCGAAGGCCTGGGCTGGTTCTCGCTGTTTGTGGCAGCCTGTGCCGTTGCGATCGGAGTCCTGCAATTTACCTTGGTGGCGGACCCGGTCTTTGGCATCATCTGGTTTGTCTGGGCCGTCCTCTGGTTCCTCTTTTTCCTGGTCCTCGGGTTGAAGAAGGATTCGCTCACCACCATGACCGGTTGGTTCACCGTCTTCATCAGCCACCTGACCGGCACCATCCCCGCGTTCTTCCTGCTTCTTGGCCGCTATGAGACCAACAACGGGTATGCGGCCCTGGTTGCCGCGATTGCCGCGGTGGCCCTGGCCGCGGCCTACTTCCTCGGCCGGAAGGCGATGCGCAACAGGGCCCTGGCGCCCCAGCCCACCAATGTGGCCCGGACCGCTTAAACATCCCGTAGGGGGAATAGTCTCCCACCCGGACAAGAGAGGACCCGGCCATGGCCACCTACGAATACCGTTGCCCATCCCATGAGGTTTTGTTCGAATCGCAGCACCCGATCGGAGAGGCGCCGGAGACCGCAGTATGCCCGGCCTGCGGCGGCGTATCCCGCCGCGTCATCAGCAGTCCCTACCTTTCACGGTCCGGGTCAGCCGCGTTCAAACTTATCGACAGCACCGTGCGCAGCGCCGCCGAACCCCAGGTGGTGAACTCCCGCATTCCGGGCGCCCCCAAGAGGGTCCAGCCATACACCTCCAACCCGTTACATCAGAAACTACCGCGGCCCTAGGAATCTAAGAAGCGGAACCTAGTCAAAGGAGACACAATGCCCGCAAAGATATTTAACCTTGACTCGTCAAAGAAGTTCGAGGACCAGGAGAAAATAGGCCATAACCGATGGCATCCGGAAATCCCTGCCATTGCCACGGTCAAGCCTGGTGAGTCGTTCCGGGTGGACTGCCGGGAATGGTTCGACGGCGCGATCGTCAATGACGACTCGGCAGACGATATCCTGAATGCTCCCCTGCTGACCGTCCATAAACTCAGCGGCCCCTTCGCCATCGAAGGCGCAAAACCAGGGGACCTGCTGGTGGTTGATATTCTCGACGTTGGTCCCATTCCGCAGGAAGATTCCGGCCCGCTCGCCGGGCAGGGCTGGGGCTACACCGGTATTTTCTCCAGAAACAATGGTGGCGGATTCCTGACCGATCAGTTCCCGGACGCTTATAAGGCCATTTGGGATTTCACCGGACAGATCGCAACATCGCGGCACGTTCCCGGCGTTTCCTTTACCGGGCTGATCCACCCGGGACTGATGGGCACGGCGCCGTCGGCTCAACTGCTCGCGAAGTGGAACAAGCGCGAAGGTGACCTCATTGCCACCAACCCCAACCGCGTCCCACCCCTGGCGCTGCCGCCCGAGGCCGGGCACGCTGTACTCGGACACCTGCCCGAGGCGGATTTTAGCCGGGTCGCAGCGGAAGCGGCCAGGACTGCCCCGCCGCGTGAAAACGGTGGAAACCAGGACATCAAGAACCTGTCCAAGGGCAGCCGGATCTTCTATCCGGTCTTCGTTGACGGCGCCAACCTCTCGTTGGGTGATCTGCATTTCTCCCAGGGCGACGGCGAAATCACCTTCTGCGGCGCCATCGAAATGGGCGGTTTTATAGACCTCCGGGTGGACATCATCAAAGGCGGCATGGACACCTACGGCGTCAGCGAGAATGCCATCTTTATGCCCGGCAACGTCGACCCGCAGTTCTCGCAGTGGCTGGCCTTCTCCGGAACGTCGGTGACACTTGACGGCGAACAGCGCTATCTGGACTCGCACCTGTCCTACCAGCGGGCTTGCCTCCACGCCATCGATTATCTGAAGAAGTTCGGCTACAGCGGAGAGCAGGCCTACATGATCCTGGGAGCCGTGCCCATTGAAGGCCGGCTCTCCGGTGTTGTGGATATCCCCAACTCCTGCTCGACTGTCTACATCCCCACAGCCATCTTCGACTTCGATGTCACACCGTCGGCTGCGGGCCCGCACAAGATAGATCCCGGCATGGGCGTGCCCATGTCCCGGAACGGCTGATCGCCTGGGCCGGGGCGCCCGCGGCGCCCCGGCCCACAGCACACCCAGCGTCACCCGGCCCGCCGCCGGAGGGAGCCGGACCGCCATCTTGGGCACGCTGGGTTGAGGCCTGCGCGGGCGCCGGCTCGCCCGTCAGCCGCAGGTCCGGGATCCGCCGCCCCGCTACTCTGCTGACGGCCGTTGCCGCTGCCGTTTTGTCGCCGAGCGCTGTTCCTTTGCCGCGAGTCGCCGGCGGTTGGAACCCCGCGTCGGTTTGGTGGCGCGGCGCCGCGCAGCCTCGGGCGCAAGGCCGCCTGCTATGAGGCCGGCGAGCTTTGCCAAGGCGATTTCGCGGTTGCGCAGCTGGGAACGCCGCTCGGAAGCGGTAACTGTGATGCTTCCGGCGATGAGGCGGGAATCCAGCCGGGTGACCAGCATCAGTCGTTGATCGTCCGAAAGCACCGCGGAGGCGACGACATTCCACGTGAGCTCGACGCGGCTGTCCGAGGTGTTGACGTGCTGACCTCCCGGGCCGGACGAACGCGAGAACCGCCAGCCCAGTTCCGCCGCGGGAATCGTGAGCGCGGCCGACACCTCCAGATCCATCCGCTAAGCCTCGCACAATATCGGCGCAGTTGGAGCCTCGCCATGGGCGAATCCACGGTCCCGGCAACGGCGGTCGGTGTCCGGGCCTGCGCCAACCAGCGAGCGGGTGTTATGCCCGACAAACACTTGCACAATACGTTAGCCAAGGCTAACGTATTAATTGTGCCTGATCTTCTGGAAGTTGCCACGGAGCCAACCAGGCGGGCACTGCTTCGACTCTTGGCAGCGGGGGAGAAAACGGTAACGGAGCTCTCCGCAAACTTTCCTGTGAGCCGCTCTGCGATCTCGCAGCATCTGTTGCTTTTATCCGATGTCGGTCTCGTCTCGGCCCGAAAGGACGGCAGGAACCGGTACTACGGTTTGGACTCCTCGGGGATGGTCCGGCTGCGTGAACAATTCGACTCCTTCTGGACCAACGAACTGGATCTGCTGGTCGCTGACGCCGGCCGGCTCCGCCCACCTTCACGGCAAGGGAAGAACTGATGTCCTACACAAAAACTGTTTTCCTCCCGGTTGACCCGGATACCGCCTTCTTGCTCATCACGGAGCCTGAACGGCTTCGCCGTTGGAAGGCCGTCGCGGCCAGGGTCGAGCTTCGCATCGGTGGAAGCTATCGCTGGACCGTTACCCCGGGACATGTGGCGCTGGGGACGTTTGTGGAAATCGAGCCGGGTAAACGTGTCATCTACACCTGGGGATGGGAGGGGGACACCCAGTTGCCGCCGGGTGCCTCGACTGTGACAGTGACCCTGGAAGCGGTCGACGGCGGAACGACTGTCCAGCTGATCCACGACGGGCTAACCGCGGAGCAGGAGATCGGCCACGCCCAAGGCTGGAACCACTTTATGGCGCGACTCGTACTTTTGGCCACGACCGGCGACGCCGGTGACGATGACTGGGCGGCAGCCCCGGATCCGATCGATGAGCTTGCCAGCGCCGAAGCCACCCTCGCCGTAGTCCAACGCATTCTCCGCGGACTCAAGGACTCTGACATGGGAGCCCGCACGCCCTGCGCAGGCTTCACCGTGGAAGGCCTCCTGAACCATCTCTTCGGGTCGATTGCATCGATCGGCAGTGCACTCGGTGTTTCCGTTCCTGCCCAGCCGACGGCCCCGCCCGAGGTTAGAATCGCCGACGCAGCGCAAATCGTCCTGGAAGCTTTCCGGGCCCGGGGCCTGGCGGGAAGCGTGGACATGGGCTTCGCGGAACTTCCCGCCACGATGGTGGCAAATATCCTGAATGTGGAATTCCTGGTCCACGCCTGGGACTTTGCGAAGGCCACCGGGCAGGAGCTCACCGTCTCGCCGGTACTCGCGGACTACGTGCTGGGCCTTGCCCGGAACACGATCAGTTCTCACCAGCGCGGCGGCGACTTCGCCCCGGGGACGCTTGTCGATGAGTCGGCGGCGAGCATGGAGCGCCTCGTTGCGTTCACCGGCCGTGAGGTCGCCGGCATCTGATAAGCCAACTCACGGCAGGAGCACACAATGCCAGGGCGGCCGCATCTGCTGCATCCCTTGCACAATCCCGCCTCCTAATAGTTCGCACGGGCGGGGCGGTCTCAGCGTCCATGCCGGGCCGTTCGAAAGGCGAACGCAGATGAAAGGACATGTTATGAGCAAGTTCATCTATCTCTACAAGGGTCCGGCCACACCGATGGACCAGTTCACCCCGGAGCAGTCAGCGGAGCAGACTGCCGCCTGGGGCGGCTGGGTGGAGAAAATCGGGCCGGCCCTGCTCGATATTGGCGCACCGTTTACGCCTTCCCGTACAGCGGTGGTGGACGACGGTGCCGTGGCGGACTCTTCGGATCTGAACGGCTATTCGATAGTGGAAGCCGAAAGCCTCGCGGCGGCTAGAGCCCTGGCGGACGGACACCCCTTCCTGTCCGAGCGGAAAGGGACGTTCACCTTGGAGATCTTCGAGCTCGGCGAGATGTAGCGCCGCAATGAGTGGTGCCCCGGCGAACCGAGCGAGCTGCGTGCGGGTTTCCTCCGCCCGCTTCTCTGGCTCTCATCGAGCAAGGAGACGAGAATGGCCTGGTGCCAGCCGCTCGCCCCGCCGGGGACGGCAACCCGATGAACGCCGCCGCCCTAACGATTCAGCGCATCTATCTGACGTTGACGCTGGGCAATACCCTTGCGGCCTCGTTCATATGGGGGATCAACACCCTCTTCCTGCTCGATGCCGGGCTGAGCAACCTTGAGGCTTTTGCCGCGAACGCCTTTTTCACCGCCGGGATGGTGCTGTTTGAAGTGCCCACCGGTGCGATCGCCGATGGCTGGGGACGCCGGGTTTCCTTCCTGCTCGGCACCGTCACGCTGGCGCTATCCACCTACCTCTATTACCTGCTGTGGCAGCTTTCCGCCCCATTCTGGTTGTGGGCAGTGGTTTCCGTTGTGCTCGGCTTGGGATTCACCTTTTTCTCCGGGGCGGTGGAAGCGTGGCTCGTCGACGCGTTGCGGTTTTCCGGATACGAAGGCGACCTGGAGACGGTACTCGGCCGGGGATTGATGGTCTCGGGCATCGCAATGCTTGCTGGCTCGGTGGCCGGCGGTGTCATCGCCCAGGCCACCAACCTCGGCGTGCCGTTTATGCTGCGGGTGGGAGTGCTGATGGTGATGTTCGTTGTGGCCTTTAGGCTCATGCACGACGTCGGGTTCACTCCGGAACGGAAGGGACACCCGCTTCAGGCGACCCGTGCCGTACTCTCCGCCTCGATTGAGAACGGCATGAAGAATCCGCCCGTCCGGTACGTGATGTTCGCCGCGCCGTTCAGTGCCGGCGTCGGGATCTATGTCTTCTACGCGCTCCAGCCGTACCTGCTGGAGCTTTTCGGCGACCCGCACGCGTACTCCGTGGCCGGGGTGGCGGCGGCAATCGTGGCAGCTGCCCAGGTGATTGGCGGTTGGTTGGCGCCACGGCTGCGGCGCCTTGTGCAGCGGCGGACGACCTTACTCATTCTGAGCAGCGTTATGGGGGCGGTAATCCTGGTCACTCTTGGGTATATCCAGGTGTTCTGGGTGGCCCTGGTGCTGCTGGCACTCTGGGCCCTGGTAACGTCCGCGGGCACCCCGGTGCGGCAGGCTTACCTCAACGACATGATCGCCTCGCGGCAACGGGCAACAGTGCTTAGCTTTGACTCGCTGATGGGATCAAGCGGCGGTGTGGTGGTGCAGCCGATGCTCGGCCGGGCAGCAGATGTGTACGGCTACTCCGCGTCGCTGGCGGTCGGCGGCATCATCGGGCTAGTCGCCGCGCCTTTCCTGCTGGCCAGCCGCCGCCAGCGCCACCGGGCCGATCAGGCCGCCGCGCCGACCGATTCCGCGCAGTAGTGATTCCGTGCAGTAATGATTCCCGCGGCCCGCCCGTGCTCTGCGTTGATCACCAGCAGGCAATAGTCATTTTGGCGCGGATCCAGGGACCGCCCCGCTTTCTGGCAGGTCCCGGACACCTTACGTTGAGCAGCCCTTCGGGCCTAGAGTTGGGCTTCAATAACCACGGCGACAGGAGAGTCACATGATTACCCTGCAGATCGAACACCAGGTCCGGGACTTCGGCATGTGGAGGAGGGCTTTCGACAGTGACCCGCTGGACCGGGCCGCTTCGGGAGTGCGGTCGTTCCGGATTTCGCGGCCGCTGGACCAAGAGGACTACGTCATGCTGGAGATGGATTTTGATACCCAGGAAGAGGCTGTGGATTTTTTGGGCCGTCTGCAGAACGACACCTGGAAGACCGGTGTGACGGCTCCGGCGTTGGTTGGAGAGCCCTCGACCAGGATTATAGAGATGGTAGCCATTAAGAAGGTGGCAGCCCGCTGAGGCGCCACAGTTAGTCTTGGAGTATGACTGCCACAGCTTCCTCACCTGTCAGCTTTGACGGCCGTTTTGCCCGGGAGCTGGGGGAGATGTCCATCCCCTGGCAGGCGGACGAGGCCCCGGACCCCCGGCTCGTGGTCCTCAACAAGCCCTTGGCCGGAGAGCTTGGCCTTGATCCCGCCTACCTTCGCGGTTCCGATGGGCTGCGGCTGCTGATCGGCAATCTGGTCCCCGACGGTGCGACTCCTGTGGCACAGGCGTATACCGGCCACCAGTTCGGCTCGTTGGCCCCTCGGCTGGGCGACGGGAGAGCGCTCCTGCTCGGCGAATTGATGGACGTGGAAGGCCGTCTCCGCGATGTTCATCTCAAGGGCTCCGGGCGCACCCCTTTTGCCCGCGGCGGCGACGGACGGGCAGTGCTGGGGCCGATGCTCCGCGAATACATCGTCAGTGAAGCGATGCATGCCCTGGGCATCCCCACCACACGGTCCCTGGCGGTAGTGGCCACCGGGCAGCAGGTGCAACGCGAAACGATGCAGCCAGGGGCCGTGCTGACGCGGGTGGCAAGCAGTCATCTGCGGGTGGGCAGCTTCCAGTACGCCAGGGGGACAGGGGACATCGGCCTGCTGCGGCGGCTCGCCGACCACGCCATCACCCGCCTCCATCCCGCCGCGGCCGCAGCCAGGCACCCCCATCTGGCCTTGTTCCAGGCAGTGATCAGCGCCCAGGCGTCGCTGGTTGCGCAATGGATGTTGGTGGGGTTTGTTCACGGCGTTATGAATACCGACAATATGACAATCTCCGGCGAGACCATCGACTATGGCCCCTGCGCCTTCCTGGACGCCTTTATTCCGGCGACGGTCTTCAGTTCGATTGACGAGACCGGACGTTATTCCTACCGCAACCAGCCCGCCATTGCGGAGTGGAACCTCACGCGGCTCGCAGAGTCCCTCTTGCCGCTCTTCCACGACGAGCAAGAGCAGGCGATCGCCCTGGCGCAGGAGTCGCTCGCCGGGTTCCGGCAGCAGTACGGCGCTGCCTGGTCGGCCGGGATGCGGGCGAAGCTTGGCTTGGCTGCCGGCGTCGAAGACGATGTGGCTGCCACGATGGTGGACGAGCTGCTCAGCATCCTGCAGGCCGGGCGTGCCGACCACACCGCCTTCTTCCGAAGCCTTGGTGCTGCCGCCCGCGGCAACACCGGGCCGGCGAGGTCTCTGCTTCCCGACCCGGCGGCTTTCGATGCATGGGTGGAGCGTTGGAGTGCCGAAGATCCGGACGCGGATGCAATGGACCGGGTCAACCCCGCCTATATCCCGCGCAACCACCTTGTAGAGGACGCCCTCGCGGCCGGTACCGGCGGCGACCTCGCACCGTTAGGGCAACTTCTGGCCGCGGTGACCAACCCCTTCGTCGAGCGCCCGGGCCTGGAACGCTTCGCTGCAGCGCCGCCGGTCGAGTTTGGCCCCTACCGGACCTTCTGCGGAACCTAGCACCTCGCCACCGGCCGGTCTGCGGGTTCATTGCTGGCGTCCGGCGCCAGGTCCTCCGCGGCCCTGCCGGTTACTGGCGAGTCCGTTTCAGCGGCGACACCGAGGATACCCCCGTCAGTATTTTGACTACCCCCGGGGGTATCTGGGAGACTCGTGGCGTAGAACGGCCTTCGGCAGAATCGGCCGCTTGCCAGATACCCCCGGGGGTATTAGTGTTAAACCTAGTTCACGGGGACACCCCGACACATGACGAAGGAGAGCACATGCTTCTGGAACGCATTTACGACGAGGACCTTGCCCAGGCCAGCTACCTGATCGGCTGCCAGGCCAAGGGCGAAGCGGTAGTGGTGGACGGCCGCCGCGACATCGCGGTGTACCAGGCACTTGCTGCGAAAAACGGCATGAAGATCGTGGCCGTGACCGAGACCCATATCCACGCCGATTACCTCTCCGGCACCCGTGAGCTCGCCGCCGCTACCGGCGCGAAAATCTACGTTTCCGGGGAAGGCGGACCGGACTGGCAGTACGGATTCGACGGCGAACGGCTGCTCGATGGCGACAAGATTGTTCTTGGCAACATCAGCATCCAAGCGCTGCACACCCCGGGCCACACGCCGGAGCACCTGTCCTTCCTTGTAACGGACGGGGCGTTCAGTGACCATCCCGGGTACCTGCTCTCCGGCGACTTCGTCTTCTCCGGCGACCTGGGCCGGCCGGATCTGCTGGATGAGGCCGCCGGCGGTGTGGATACCCGATTCGCAGGAGCCAAGCAGCTCTTCACCAGCCTGCGGGAAAAGTTCGTGACCTTGCCTGACTACGTCCAGGTCCACCCTGCCCACGGGGCGGGCAGCGCCTGCGGAAAAGCCCTCGGCGCAATCCCGTCCAGCACTGTCGGGTACGAACGGCGCTTCGCCTGGTGGGCCCCGTACCTCTCGGCGAATGACGAGCAGGGCTTCATTGACGAGCTACTCGAGGGCCAGCCGGACGCGCATGCGTACTTTGGCCGGATGAAGCGCGAAAACCGGCAGGGACCGGCGCTACTGGGCGCCCGCGCACCGCTGCAGGAGCTCACCCTGGCGACGCTCGCCACCGATCTCGCCGCCGATACTGTGACATTCGTTGACACCAGGCCCAACGACCAGGTTCATGAAGGTACCGTCATCGGCTCTGTGAACATCCCGGCCGGGAAGTCCGTGGCCAGCTTTGGAGCCTGGGTGGTCAACCCGGAAACGGACAAGAACCCGCTGGTGTTGCTGGCTCCGGACCAGGCTTCCGCGCAGGAGATGTGGGACCATCTGGTCCGCGTCGGCATTGACTCGGTGGCCGGCTATGTCACCGGCTTCGAGGGTCTGCCCGTCAGCATTCCGAAACTCATCCAGCCGGAGGAACTCGCGGGCTGCGACGCGGCCATGGTCCTGGACGTCCGCAACCGCACCGAACACGCGGCCGGACACATCCCCGGCTCGCACCAGCTCAGCGGCGGCCGGGTGATGTGGAACCTCGACCAGCTCCCCGCCGAAGGAACCATCGTGAGCTACTGCCAGAGCGGCGTCCGGAACTCCGTCGCGGCCAGCGCCCTGCGCCGCGCGGGCTACGACGTCGTGGAACTGGACGGCAGTTACGCCGCCTGGGTATCGCGGCAGCCGCTGGATGCCGTCTCAGCGAGCTAGCTTCACACCCTGACACCGCCGTCGGCGGCCCTGGCGACAGGGCCGCCGTCGGTCTTCTGCTCAAACCACGTGAGGCATGCTGATGTCCGGCACCACCGATTCACGCCTGCAGCGGCGCAGCCCCAGCGGCATCACGTTGGGGCTGCGGCAGAACCTTGCGCAGTTTATGCTCCTCGTCGCAGTTAATGCCCTCGTCGGAGGAACCCTGGGCCAGGAACGCACAGTGCTCCCGCTGCTGGCCGGGCAGGTCTTCCACCTCGGCCTCTACACCAGCGCGTTGACGTACATCCTGGCCTTTGGCCTCGCCAAGGCCGCCACCAACTATTTCGCGGGCACCCTCTCGGACCGCTACGGCCGCAAACCCATTCTGATAGCCGGCTGGATAGTTGCTCTGCCGGTTCCGCTGATGCTTATTCTTGGGCCGAGCTGGGGCTGGATCGTCGCCGGCAACGTGATCCTGGGCATTAGCCAGGGCCTCACGTGGTCCACCACAGTCGTGATGAAAATGGATCTGGTGGGACCATCCGGGCGCGGGCTGGCGATGGGCCTCAACGAAGCCGCCGGCTACCTCGGCGTCGCCGGCACCGCCCTCGCCACCGGCCACATCGCCGCCACCTACGGTCTGCGGCCCGGGCCCTTCCTGCTCGGCGCCGCCTACATCGCTCTCGGCCTCGGGCTGTCGGTCTTTGCCGTGAAGGAAACCCGGGACTACGCCGGGGTCGAAGCCGCCAATCACACGGCCCACCGCAAAGCGGCCGGCGCCGAGCTGAGCAACCGCCAGATCTTCGCGTTCACCAGCTTCCAGGACAAATCCCTGTCGTCGGTAAGCCAGGCCGGCATGATCAACAATCTCAACGACGGCCTCGCCTGGGGACTCTTCCCAGTTATGTTTGCCGCCGCCGGACTGACGATCGAAAAGATCGGTCTTCTCGCTGCGGCCTATCCCGCCGTCTGGGGTGCGGCGCAACTCTTCACCGGTGCATTGTCGGACAAATACGGGCGCAAAGGGCTGATCGTCGGCGGCATGATGGTCCAGGCCGCCGCCCTGGCAGTGATCGCCGTCGGCCATGACTTCGCCACCTGGCTGACCGCCGCCGTTCTTCTCGGTCTCGGAACTGCCATGGTTTACCCGACCCTGCTTGCGGCTATCGGAGATGTCGCCCATCCCCGGTGGCGGGCCAGATCGGTCGGCGTCTACCGGCTTTGGCGCGACGGCGGCTTCGCTGTCGGCGCACTGCTCTCCGGCATCGTCGCGGACGCCATGGGCATCCCGGCCGCCGTCGGCGTCGTTGCAGGACTCACAGCGCTGTCCGGACTGTTTGTGGCTGTGCGTATGCGCGGCGCCGACCATCACGGCGGCCGGGTGCCCGCACCAGTCCGCGGCCCGAACGCGGCGTGACACAATCAACACAGCGCCAGCGATGGCCTCCCGTGGACTGCTGCGGTTAGCGGGCCGTGCGGACCGGAGCGAAAGGAGCGCCGTGATCAGCCCGACCCACCCTCACTGCGGAAGCAACAAAGAGTCAGCGGCCGGAACCGCCAGCAACCCGGCGTATCCTCAACTGCGTCTCAATATCGAGGCCCTTGACAACAACATCCGAGTCATGGCGGCCTGGTGCCAGGAGCGGGGAGTTGAACTTGCTCCCCACGTTAAGACAACGATGTCCGCGCCAATCATCAACCGCCAGGTGGCTGCCGGGGCCGTTGGCGTCACGGTTGCCACCCTGGATCAAGCGCAATTGGCCATCGGCTGGGGACACCAGCGCGTCCTCGTCGCCAACGAGATCGTTGATCGGCACGGCCTCCTGCGCCTCCGTACCCTGCTGGAGGAGGATTCCGGTCGGCACATCTGCTGCTTCGTGGATTCTGCTGCCGGTGTTGCGGCGGCAGCCGAAGTCTTCGCCGGGGCCGCCGCAGGCCTTGAGGTGCTGATTGACGTCGGCACTCCCGGCGGGCGCACAGGCGTCCGGAACCTCCCGCAGGCGCTGCGCCTGGCCGAGTTGATCCATGGCACCGCGGGACTCCGGCTCGTCGGTGTTGCCGGCTACGAAGGGGTAGTACCCAACAGCCGGACCCAGTCGACGCTCGACGCCGTCGACCGGCACTGCCGGCTGGTGCGGGACGCGTATTATGCTGCCGCGAAATACTTCGACACAGTCGCTCCCATCTACACCATGGGCGGCTCCGCCTTTCCGGACCGCGTTGCCGCTCACCTTCCCGACGACAGCCAAGTGCCCGGCACCCGAACGATCCTGCGCTCCGGCTGCTACGTCACCCACGACCACGGGACCTACGCAAGTGTCAGTCCGGTTCCGGGGCTGGTGCCGGCACTTTCGGTCCGGGCCGTCGTAGTGTCCGTTCCCGAGGCGGGAACCGCCGTCGTCGGCGCCGGCAAACGGGACCTTCCCTACGACGCCGGAAAGCCGGTCTTCCTGGCGGCCCTGACTGCGGACGGCGGCCCACGAGACGGCGCAACAGCCCTGGTGCGGACCCTTTTTGACCATCACACCGTCCTGGCCGAAGCGGAGGGCCTTTCCGTCACGGATGTGGTCGACTTGGGGATCTCCCATCCGTGCTCTGCTTTCGATCGATGGCCAGAGTATGTGGTCACCGACGGCAACGGACAACCCACCGGGGTATGGCACACCGACTTCAACAGATCGTCCCTGGCATCGCCCCCGGGCAGCTAGGGCGGTGTGCTGGCTCGCCGGCCCAGGGGCACAGCTAGCGGCCGAGTCCGCGGCCCAGCGCCCGGGACAGGAGGAGCCGGACGGACTGGGCTACTGACTCGCGCCGGCACGGCCCGTTCCAGATGATGAAATTAGCGTGACGCTGCGCTCCGGGGCGGTCATTGAGCAAGGTGGCGTCCCTGATCGCCTGGAGTGTCCCGGCTGCCAACGGAAGCGGCGCTTCGTCTGGATGCCAGGTCGAACCGAGCGGGAAGTCCCGAAACGGGCGGGCTGGCATTTCGATGTGCGCACCAAGAACAGCAGCGACCGGATGGGCCGCAGCGAAATCGCAGAGCGTACGCAGCGAATGCTGAAAGGCCGGAAAGTCCTGCACGTAGAGCCGTCCCGGGTAGACGGTGTCCCCGGTGAGCAGGATGCCGGTGTCCTCGTCATAGACGGCGATGGCGGACGGATGATGGCCGGGGACGGGGATCAGTTCAAGAATGCGTCCGCCGAGGTCAAACCGGGCCGTGCCGTGCGGCCAATCGTGGATTCCGAAAAACGCGGCGACGTGCTCGGCACTGTGTCCCACGAGCCTTGTCCGGTGCCGGCCGGTAAACTGCCCGTCTGCGGCAATGTGATCTCCATGGGCGTGGGAGTGGGCAACAACGAGTTCGTAACCGTCGTGGGGGTGTTCGTGCAGCCAGCGGTCAATAAGGGTGTCCACCGTTGCACGCAGCGGAAACCTGGTGGGGTCCGCCGTCGCGCCCGTATCAAGAAGGAAGGCGCGCTCGTCGCCGAACAGCAGGTACAGGAACGGAGCTTCGAAATTGTCGGTGATGTTTTGCCGGAGCACTATGGTGTTCGGTGCGGCCCGGTGGACCTGGATTGGCGGTGCGGTGCGGCTGGGCCGCGATCGGGTTCCCTCGTACCAGCGCACGTCAAGATCGAGTTCGGTCATGGCGTTCCTCGGTGGTCATCGCTAGGTTTCATGTAGGTACATTACTGTCAGCTGGCTACCGGGCGGGGACGCACTCCCGCTGCCGGGTAGTGTGACGAGGCCGGAACAACCAGGGGGCCGACGACGGCTGGGGCAGAGAACCCCGGTCTCAGAGGGTTCTCAAGCGTCGCCGACCCCGTCTCGCACCGGGCCTCGCGGCTCCGGCAAGCAACTGGGGCCAGCCACCTTGAGCAATGTGGGAAGGGCGCCGCCCCTACTACTATTGAACACCCTTCCGGTCGAATCGGGGAGACCCGCTGGTGTCCGGAAGTGTTTTGTCGGCTGGCGGTCCGAGCGCGACAGCAGGGCGGCCCGGACGGCGCCTTTCACGGCGACAGCACGTCAGGGGTGGCGCCGAGCGCACACTCCTGGTCGCTGCATTGACGGGCGCGCACCCGCCAATCGGGCTGCTTGGAAGCCACGGACCGTTCATCTTTCCAAATCGGAATGACCCGTGAGCCGCATTCCGGACACGGCGGCTCCACGTGGGCACGCCTTTGCGCTTTGTTCATGATTTCCCCCAAAGAAACTTCCCCGAATCTAGCCTTAACGCCAACGAATGTACAAATCAATTGCTGTCCGTAATTCTTTGGCAACAGTCCCGCACTGGCTCGTGCCCGGGTCTTATCGGGGCTAATCTCTGGTGAGGGGGAATACCAGGGCACTCCTGTCTGTTGAACACCTATCCGACAAGCATTCCGTAGAAGAGAGAAACACCCCAGTGGCAACCGATTATGATGAAGTACGCTCCGACGTCAAGGAGTCGCAGGACAGGTCCCTGGAGGCGCTGCAATCTGAGAACGCTCCGGACGCCCGCAGTGTGGTGCGTGACCTGGATGAGGCGGATTCGCTAGACGGTTCGATTGCGCCGGGCGGAGAGTTCGTCGCCGAGGAACTAGTCGTCCAGGTCATACCCCAGGCGCAGGATGAATTCACCTGCTACTCCTGCTTCCTGGTCCGGCACCGCTCCCAGATCGCGCGCGAGAAGAACGGTCACCTGTACTGCGTTGATTGCGAGGGCTAGGCGCGGGCAGCAGTCTCTGCGCATGACAGTCCTGGACTGGCTGCGGGATTCCGATCCTGCCATTCGCTGGCAAGTGCTCCGAGATCTCGACGGCGCCACAACCGGCGTTGTGACAGCTGAGCGATCGCGGGTGGCCACTGAGGGGTGGGGTGCCCGGTTGCTGGCACTGCGCGGGGCGGACGGCCAATGGGCCGGGGGAGCCTATTTCCCGGCCGCCGCCGTTGGGACCGACGTTCCCGCCGCCGGGTGCCAGCCCTGGACCGCCACCACGTACAGCCTCCTGCAGTTGCGGGACTTCGGCGTCGACCCGAAAAACGACCAGATCCGCCGCACCGTCGAACTCGTGCGGGAAAACTGCCGCTGGGAGGAAGGCGCCCAGCCCTATTTCACCGGTGAGGTGGAGCCCTGCATCAATGGAATGGCAGTCGGGCTCGGCGCCTACTTCGGTGAGGACGTCGAGGGCGTCGTGGCCCGGCTACTAGGGGATCAGCTCAACGACGGCGGCTGGAATTGCTGGGCGGCCGACGGTGCCGTGGTTTCGTCGGTTGCAACGACGATCAATGTCCTCGAAGGCCTGCTCGCTCACGAGCAGGCAACCGGAGGTTCAGCTGAAACCAGCGAGGCCCGGCGGCGCGGCGAGGAGTATCTGCTGGACCGGCGGTTGTTCCGACGCAAAAGCACTGGCGAAACAGCCGACCCGGCCTGGCTGAAGTTCAGCTTCCCGACGCGCTGGCACTACGACGTCCTTCGCGCCCTTGACTACTTCCGCTCCACCGGGAATCCGCCGGACCCGCGGCTAGCCGACGCAACCGAGTTGCTTGGCTCGAAGAGGCAGCCGGACGGCACCTGGCTCCTGGAAAACACGCATCCGGGGCAGGTCCATTTCCAGCTCGAAGACGGCGACGGGCGGCCCAGTCGGTGGAACACCCTGCGGGCCTTGCGCGTCCTTAAGTGGTGCGGAGACGGAGTGCCGGCCCAGGCCCGCCTGCCGGTCTCATTCAGCGACGATCCTATGCTGCCCCGCTCCACCTGGTAGCTGTTGTGATCCTGCGGATTGTCCGGGCGCGGGAATGGAATTTTTCGCTTCGTTTATGCCGTTCATGACCCTCCGCCAGCGCCGGGCCGGAAGGCGCTGGTTCCCGGACAGGGCTTTGCGCGCTTCCCCCGGCGCACAGGTCGGTGATCAGGCCCATGCCTGCGCATTCGCGCACTTCGGCGATGCCGGCGACGGCTTTGGACTTGTCGTTGAACGCCGTCGATACTGCCACAACGGTCCCGTCCGGTGCCCGCAGGCGGAATCGGAAGTGCGACTCTGCGTCGATGAACAATTCAAAAGAGGCGGCCATAACAATCCTTCCGGTCTGCGGTTCCTCCCCGGTCGTCCACACTGCAGAAGACTCACCGGCTCATCGCTGCGTTGATCTTCCACTGTCCTGGCCGAACAACCACTGAACAACCACTGACTCTCGTCATCTCGTGATCAACAGTCTCTTGCAGGCAACGGGACGCCGCAAGAGATGGCATGTAAACCCTGGGTAAAAGCTGAGCCACGACAGTCCGCCGTCACGCCCATCACTCAGGTGACAGGCGTTGCCAGCGTCCACTGCTGCGCATATCCGGACCCGCGGCCCACCAGGGTCTTATTTCGACATCTGAATGCCGCGCATTGACCAGCCGTCCGTAATATTAAAGAGTATTCAGTCCGCAACTTGCCAAGTTCATTGATAAGGACTAATGGATGACACTCGAATCATTGCCCGTCCTGGACTACTCCCTCTTAAGTGCAGGTCACCGGGAGGCCACGCGTTTTCGCGATGAGCTGCGCAACGCCATGCACGAGGTTGGCTTCCTCTACCTGGCCGGACACGGCATCCCGCAGGAGCTGACGGACGCCATGCTCGACGTGTCCCGGCGCTACTTCGAACTTCCCGACGAACAGAAGCTCGCCGTCGAAAATGTCCACAGTCCGCAGTTCCGCGGATACACCAGGGTCGGCGGCGAGCTAACCGACGGCGCTGTTGACTGGCGCGAGCAGATCGACATCGGCGTCGAGCGGGCGGCTGTGAGCCCGGGACCCGGCGTCGCCGACTATTGGCGCCTTGAGGGACCCAACTTGTGGCCGGACGCCATCCCGGAAATGCGGGACATCGTCCTGGCGTGGACCGAACGGCTCAGCGCCATTTCGCTGGACCTCCTGCGAGCGCTGGCTGTGTCCCTGGGGGCGCCGCAAAACACCTTTGATGCGGCCTTCGCGGCAAGGGCATTTCCGTTGCTCAAAGTGGTGCGGTACCCGGGGGAGTCCGACCCGGAACCCAAGCAAGGTGTGGGCTCCCACCGGGACGGCGGTGTCCTGACGTTGCTGCTTGTCGAGCCCGGCAAAGGTGGCCTGCAGGTCGAGTACCAGGGGCAATGGATCGATGCCCCGCAAGTGCCGGGCACGTTCGTCGTTAATATCGGTGAGATGCTCGAACTGGCGACAAACGGGTACCTCAAGGCCACGCTGCACCGGGTAATCTCGCCACTGCGCGGCACGGACCGGATATCACTGCCCTTCTTCTTCAACCCCGCGCTGGACGCGACGATGCCGCAACTCGCCGTGAGCCCCGAGTTCCAGGCCAAAGCCCGCGGCCTGTCGGTGGATCCGACGAACAGCCCGATTCTGGAAACGTACGGTGACAATGCCCTGCGCTACCGGGTGCGGGCCCACCCTAACGTGGTCGCTGCCCACCACTCTGATCTGACGAACGGCTGACCTGCCCGGACCTGGCCGCGGTTGGAAGCCCAAGCCCGCCTACCTCACCCGGGCAGCAACGAGCCCGCCCTGCGCCGGCTTAGGCATGCCGGACATGGTGCGCTGGCCCGCCGGGTCCAGGGGAACGTCCGGCTGCACTCCGGCCCCGGCTTTGTGGGCACAATGGGAACGTGACTTCTCCAGCCGCTCCGCTGCCCGCTGCTCCCGGCCCCTTCAATCTGGGAGTCATCGGGGCCGGCTTGGCATTCGCACACTCGCTCGGTGAGCTGGCCCGGGCGCTGCAGGGCGGGGGGCCCGGCGCCGCTGCTGTGGTGCAGGCGCCGCCGGGCACGGGCAAAACAACCCTGGTGCCGCCCTTGCTGGCCAACCTGGAGCTGGGCGCTGCCTGGCGGCCCGGCCCCGGGCCCGCCCCGGGCATCATCGTGACCCAACCCCGGCGCGTCGCCGCCCGGTCCGCGGCGAGGCGACTGGCGGCTCTGGACGGCAGCCGGGTTGGGGACCGCATCGGATACACAGTCCGCGGGGAACGGCAGACGAGTCCGGGCACCCTGATCGAATTTGTCACCCCGGGCATCCTGCTGAACCGGCTGCTCGCGGATCCTGGACTGGAAGGTGCCAGCGCCGTCATTTTGGACGAGGTGCATGAACGCGGCCTCGAAACCGACTTGTTGCTCGGTATGCTCACGGAAGTGCGCCAGCTCCGGGGCGACCTCGGACTCGTCGCGATGTCCGCCACCCTGGACGCGCCCCGCTTCGCCGCCCTGATCGGTTCGGCGGGTCATTCCGGAAACCACGACGGCGGCTTGCCGTCACCGGTGGTTGACTGCCCGTCCGCACTGTATCCGCTCGAGGTGGACTGGGTGCCCGCCGCGGTGCCGCGTCTGGATGAACGCGGGGTCACGCGCGCGTTCCTTGACCACGTGGCGGACACCGCGGCATCGTCGCACTCCCACGCACTCGCGGCGGGCCAGGACATGGACGCACTGGTGTTCGTGCCGGGAGCGTGGGAAGTGTCCTATGTTGCCGGCCGGCTCCGTGGCAGGACCGGTGCTGACGTCCTTGAGTTGCACGGACAGATTGGACCCGCAGAACAGGACCGCGCCGTCTCCGGGCGGGAAACCGGCGGGCGCCCGCGGATCATCGTGTCGACGTCGCTCGCAGAATCCTCCTTGACCGTCCCGGGCGTCCGTCTGGTCATCGACTCAGGCCTGTCCCGCGAGCCCCGTCGGGATGTGGGCCGGGGGATGTCCGGCCTCGTGAACGTTTCCTGCTCCCGGGCCTCCGCCGAACAACGGGCCGGCCGGGCTGCGCGCCAAGGCCCCGGACGCGCGGTCCGTTGCTACGACCAAAAGAGCTACGGTGCAGCGCCGGCCCACCAGACGCCGGAGATCGCCGTCGCGGACCTCACCGCCTCCGCCCTGATCCTGGCCTGCTGGGGTTCGCCTGGCGGCCGCGGCCTGTCCCTGCCCGACGCCCCTCCGCAGGCTGCGATGGACGAGGCCGTCGAGGTGCTGCGCGAACTCGGCGCGGTGGCCCCGGACGGCCTCGCCACGAATCTCGGCAAGGAACTGGCAAGAGTTCCTGCCGATCCCCGGCTTGCCCGCGCCTTGCTGGACGGCGGGGCCGTCGTCGGAATCCGTGCCGCCGCGGAAGCCGTCGCCGTCGTCGCCGGGGACCAGCGTGCCCCCGGCGCCGACCTGCCGCGGCTGGTAGCCGCGCTGCGCGCTGGCCGGGAACCAGCATCCCGGCGCTGGCTGGAGGATGTCCGGCGGATGGAGTCGGTCGCTCGCCAGAAGAAGTTCGGCGCCACAACCCTGCCGCAGGCGGCGGTAAGCGCCACTGAATCAGTCGGCTTCGTCGTTGCCCTCGCGTTCCCGGACCGCGTCGCTCGGCGGGTCGCCGGTGACGGCCCGGAGCGCTACCTGCTCAGCTCCGGGACGCGGGCCGGTCTCCCCACCGGAAGTTCCCTGGCCGGTCACGAATGGCTCGCTGTCGCCGAAGTTTCCCGGGCCCAGGGACGCGATGCGGCCGGCACCGGAGCCGTCATCCGTTCCGCTGCGCCGCTGACGGCGGACACGGCGGAGGCCGCAGCCCGGCACCTCCTCACCGAGAGCGTGGAAGCACGGTTCAAGCAAGGCAGGGTCACCGCCCGCAAGGACCGCCGGCTGGGCGCGATCGTCCTGTCCTCCACTCCCGTGCGTCCCTCTGTTGCTGAAGGGCGCACAGCCGTGGCCCGGGAGCTGGAAAAGGAAGGACTTGGAACCATTGGATGGTCGACGGCGGCGGACGCACTCCGCCGCCGTCTCGCCCTGCTCCACCGGGAACTGGGTGGGCCTTGGCCGGATGTTTCCGAGCCGGCGCTGCTGGCCCGGCTCGAGGAGTGGCTGGCGCCGGAGCTTGAGGCGCTGGCCGGCGGCGCCGCCACGAGCGGGATCGAGCTGACGGAGCCGCTGCGGCGCCTGCTGCCATGGCCCGAGGCCTCCCGTCTAGGGGAACTCGTTCCCGAACGCCTTGAGGTGCCGAGCGGTTCGTGGGTCAGGATCGACTACCCCGCTGATGGGGACGGCAGTGGCCGCCCCGTCGTCGCCGTCAAACTCCAGGAGTGCTTCGGCTGGGACCGGACGCCGCGGCTGGTGGGCGGCCGGGTACCCGTGCTCTTCCATCTGCTGTCGCCCGCCCGGCGGCCGTTGGCTGTTACCGATGATCTCGCCTCGTTCTGGTCCGGGCCCTACGCACAGGTCCGTGCCGAGATGCGCGGACGCTACCCCAGGCATCCCTGGCCGGTGGATCCTTGGACGGCGCCGGCGACCTCACGGACCAAAAACCGGAGCTGAGGAACGGGCTGTCCCATGCAGGGTCAGGAGTGGGTGGCTTCCTCGGCGAGGGCGGAGCGGTGCGGGAGGGGCGGCCGGCACTGTAGACGCACGAACACCACAGCGGCGAACCCTTGGGAACGAACCACATCGTCACCAGTTGGCTTTGGCCGGTAGTCCGCCCGACCGTGGCACCCGATCCGTTGCTGACGGGGTCAACGGTTTCGGTAGTAGTCTCTCCAGATCAGGCGGTGCACGGGTACCTGCCGCGGCAGCGACCTCAGGCCGGGAATGAACGGCAGTGCGGCCAGCAACGCGGTCAACACGAGCATTGTGACCACAACAAGGGCATCGGCATTAGGCGAGGACTTGAATGGTTCCACCTGATAGAGGAGCGAGAAAAGCCACAGCCAGGACTGCCCGGGCGTGTCGCCGGTCTCGTTCATGACGCCCCACTGGTCCCCGGTGAGGTGTTGGCTGGCCGCAAGGTCCGGGAAATAGGTGCCGTCGCCGAGAAACAGCAGGCTGCGGGTGTAGTCCATGTTGTAGAAGTTGCCGCCACCTTCCAGCACGCCGTCCAGATTGCCGTTCCGTGCCATGTCCAGCAGCGCGCCGGTCAGCGCAGGAACCGGGCCGTAGTCGCCCGCGGCTACGCTGGCCGGGGCGTTGTCCGGGGCGGCGTCGAGGGCATCGGAATAGGCGGCTGTCCAGTCGGAGCGTTGCTGATCCGTGGCGGCAGTCCAATCGGCTACGGCGGCCGGCGGAGAGGGCAACGTCTCCAGCGGCGCAATCACGAAGTCATTCGCTGTATCCACCCGAATGCGGACGCCCGAGAGGCTTTGCAGGTCGATGGGACCGATTTTCTGCGCTGCATCCGGAGTCGCGTTGTACGGCGGCCCGTACCCTGCGGTGTCGCTGGTGCTGCCAAGTTCCTTTGCGGCGGTGGCGACGAAATCAGCCGGGGCGGCAATCGCCCACCCCTTGAGACTGACACTGGGCTCATCAGGTGACCCGAAGATGGCGGACACCCCGAGCACAAGAAGGCCAACCACGACAACGCCGATGGTCAGTTCCTTGACGAGATCGTACTCGCGGACGCTGCCCGTCCAGGGCCGACTGGCGATGTTGTTCGCCTTACGCCAGGAGGTGCTGTTGTTCTGCCTCGTCACCGCGCGACGTCCTTGGTCTTGGTGGACTCCGGAGGTTCAGTGGGCTCCGGGCTGTTGTGCATCAATTGGGCGTCGCCCTCGCCTGCCTCCAGCGGGGGTGTTACACCGTGCACCCGGACCAGGAGGACGTGCAGAATAACGATGGCCCCGACGGCCAGGGGAAGCAGGGTGATGTGCCAGACGAAGATCTGCCCGAGGTTGGCCACATTAAACCAGGCGCCCACCCCGACGGCGTTCAACGCGTCCTTGGCTTCGAAAGCGATCCACTGGGAATCGAAGTTCGTCTGAAGCAGATACCCGGTAAAGGCAGCGACGATGGAAACGACAAAGGCGACTACTCCGGTAATCCAGGTCAGGACCCGGCCTCCGCGCCAGGCCGCCATCCAGAATTTCAGCCACAGGTGCACCACCATAAAGATGAAGAACAGTTCCACGCTCCACAGATGGGTGCTGTTGACGAAGCCGCCCAATGCGGACACGTGATACCAGTGGGGCCCGTTGAATCCCAGCACGACGCCGGAAATGATGATCCACAGCAGCGAAGCTATTGCCCCCATGCCGAACACATAGGCCCACGACATCACATAGCTGGGCTGGTCCTCGGGCAACAGCTTCTCCGGCGGAAGCTTCCCAAGCAGCCACCGGCGGGCCCGTCCGGTCCAGGTATGAGCCTCGCGTTCCTCCGGCAAACCGTGCGCCGTTGTGGCCCGGGCAGTCATTTGCGCCGATTCCCGCCGGGAAAGGGTAGGACGAGGGCAACGACGAACAAGATGATCATTACGATGATCACGACCAGGTTTCCTGACTGAATAGTAAAGCCATCCCAGCCAAAATAGGTTCCAACCCCTAGCGTGCCAACGCCTGCGGCCAGCCATCCGGTCATTGGATGCTCGATTCTCTATCTGTTTCGGATCCCGCATTAACGCAACCACGGGCAAAAATCCGTAGCTAGAGTCTTTCGCCTCCAGTGATCCCGAATGTCCGCAGCACCAAGTGCCACATGAAATGCGGAAACTACAGGCCACTGCGGCCATCCGTTCGCCTCTTCAGTTGTCCTGGGTCCGGGGGTAGGTTGTCCCCATGGCCAAGGAAGAAGCCACCATCACAGTCAGCCGCCCCGACGGCGATCGGGACATACGGATTTCGAGTCCCGGCAGGGTGCTGTGGCCGCAGCTCGGGCTTACCAAACTGGACCTCGCCCGGTACATTGTCGACGTCGGGGAGGCTTTCCTGGCCGCAAACGGCGGCCGCCCCCTCACACTCCAGCGGTTCGGCGGCACTATCGACGGCGAGCAGTTCTTCTCGAAGAACCCGCCCAGGGGCGCCCCGGATTTTGTCGGCTCTGTGACGGTGGTGTATCCGAGCGGACGATCACATCCCCAGCTTGTGCTCGATGAGGTTTCCGCTGCAGTCTGGGCCGTGCAGATGAATACTGTGGTCTTCCACCCCTGGGCTTCCCGGGCCGGCAATCCGGACAACCCGGACCAGCTCAGGATCGACCTCGACCCACAGCCGGGCACCGGATTCGATGACGCTATTCCCGCCGCGCAGGAACTGCGTACCGTGTTGTCTGAGGCCGGGCTGGATGCCTTCATCAAGACCTCCGGCAATCGGGGACTCCATGTCTTCTCGCCGATTGAACCCAGCAGGGAGTTCCTTGAGGTGCGTCACGCCGTGATCGCTGCCGCCCGTGAACTGGAGCGGCGTATGCCGGAGAAGGTCACCACCGCATGGTGGAAAGAAGAGCGCGGCGCTCGGATCTTCGTGGACTTCAACCAGGCGAACCGCGACCGCACCATGGCCGGGGCCTACAGCCCGCGGGCAATCCCCGGGGCGACCGTTTCCTGCCCGATCAGCTGGGCGGACCTCGAGCACGTCAGCGCCCAGGACTTCACCATCGCCACCGTGCCGGGACGGCTCAGGGCCACCGGAGACCCGTGGGCGGATATGCACGCGAAGCCGGGCACCATCGACGTTCTGCTCCAGTGGTGGGAACGTGACCTGGCGGCAGGGCTGGGGGAGCTGCCCTTCCCGCCGGATTTTCCCAAGATGCCCGGCGAACCGATGCGGGTGCAGCCCAGCCGGGCCAGGAACAAGGAGTAACGGCTCAGATACCCCGCATCCCTCGGCCGGTGAACCCGCCAAGCCGACGCAACCGGTCGTCATCAAGGCCCCGCTTCCGGAGGCGGTCCGGTCCCGCAGGACGCTGGGCTGAGGGGTAGCCGATATCGGGGCAGAACGCCGCGCCGGGAACACACTCGGCCCACCGGAAGGACAAGGCCGCCGCTACCGGGACGGCGTCAGGGCCATCCGGCCCCTGTCCGGCCGTGGCGCGCCGAATTAGATTGGAAGTGGAACGTCGTGCTGGAAGGGACCAAGATGATGGCGAAGCGAACCGGGGTGGCAGCGCGGCTGGCCGAAGTGCTGGCCATCGTCTTGGGCACGGCCGAGATCCCGTTGCGGCTGAAGGCATGGGACGGCTCGGAGGCGGGTCCGGTCGGCGCCCCGGTCGTCGAGTTCCGCACGCGGCGGGCCCTGCGACGAATGTTGTGGTCCCCGGGCCAGCTCGGACTCAGCCGCGCGTATATTTCCGGTGACATCGACGCGCCGGGTAACGTCTTCGCCAGCTTCGGCGCCCTCAGCTCCGCCGGTAAGTTTGCGGAGCCCGGACCTTTCCGCCCGCTGACGGTCCGGGAGTTTGGGACGATTCTCAAAAACGCCGCCCTGCTTGGCGCCCTGGGGCCGAACCCGGCGCCGCCCCCGGAAGAGGCAAAGACCGTGCGCGCCGGCCGGCGGCACACCCGCAAGCGTGACGCTGCGGCGATCTCCCATCACTACGACGTCGGCAATGACTTTTACGCTCTGGTTCTGGGCCCGTCGTTGGTATATTCCTGCGCGGTGTGGCAGGACGGGAACACCGGGCTGGAAGCGGCGCAGGACGCCAAGCTGGGACTGGTCTGCCGGAAGCTGGGACTGCGCCCGGGTATGCGCGTGTTGGATGTCGGTTGCGGTTGGGGGAGCTTTGCCCTGCACGCGGCCGAGAACTACGGGGTCGAGGTCGTAGGCGTCACGCTCTCGCGTGAACAGGCGGCCATGGCAGCCAAGCGGGTGGCAGACGCCGGTTTGACGGACCGGGTGGCCATCCGGGTCCAGGACTATCGCGACGTAGACGACGGGCCCTTTGACGCGATCAGCTCCATCGGTATGTCTGAGCACGTGGGCCGCGAGCAGATGGCCGGCTATGTTGCCAAGCTGCACGGGCTGCTCCGGCCGGGCGGCCGGCTGCTCAACCACGCCATCTCCTGGAACGCCGGCCCCACCGCGCCGGATCCGGACTCGTTCATCCCACGCTACGTGTTCCCGGACGGTGAGATGCTCGGCCTCGCGGAGATGGTTGGAGCCCTCGAGTCCGGCGGACTCGAGGTCCTCGACGTCGAAGCCCTGCGCCGGCACTATGCGCTGACACTCCGGGCCTGGGTGCAGAACCTCGAGGATCACTGGGGTCAGGCCACGCAACTCGCAGGCGAAGGCCGGTCCCGGGTGTGGCGGCTCTACATGGCCGCCAGCGCACTGGGCTTCGAAGCCGGAATCACCGGCGTTAACCAGGTACTGGTGCAGCGGCCCGGCGGCGCCGAGCCGCCGCTTCGCCGGACCGCGTGGCTCTGAGCCTTCGCACGCCTCAGTTGGCCTGGTGGGCTGCGATGAAGTCCGCGGTGGGTCCGGCCAGTGCTGCCCCGACCTCGTCCGGGCCGCGTTTGGTTCCCGCGACATCGAAACTGTGGCCGCCGCCATCGCGCCACTGAAGCACCGCCGACGGGCCAATCCCGGCCACCACCGCCGCCAACAGCTCGGGCGTGGCAAACGGGTCACGGGTGCCCTGCAGGAAGAGCATCGGAAGGCCCAGCCCGTAGAGGTGTTCATCCCGGAGTTTTTCCGGCTTTCCCGGCGGATGGAGCGGGTAACCAAGGTAGACGAGTCCTGCTGCGGGCATTCCGTCGGCAACCGCCATGGAGGCCATCCGTCCGCCGAAGGACTTGCCCGCTGCCCAGAGCGGCTCGCCCGCGGAGCGGGAAGCCGCCTCGGTCATGGCCGCGCGCCAGGCCGCCATGGCCGCCGGCGGCCGGTCGGGGAACGCCCGGCCAGCCTCCCGGGAGGGGAAGTTAAAACGAAGTGTGGCTATGGACAGCTGGTTCAGGGCGCGGGCAAAGCCGGTGAGGAACGGATGCTCCATGCCGGCCCCGGCCCCGTGGGCGATAACCAGTGTGGCACTCGGATTCTCGGGGCGGGCATAAAGGCCCGAAACGGAGGATCCTCCCACAGGGATGGCGACGGGGAACTCGGTGACGGTCATAACTCCATCATGACGGCTGCAACGCCGCGGACTACTTCGGCAGGCGCGGCTCGGTCGCTACGCTGTTGTTATGAGCAATACCGAGGTGGCGCCGGAGGAGATTATTTGTGCTGAGGACGTCGGCTGCGCCGGGGTGGAGATTCTCGTTCCGCGCCGGGTCCCGCTGGGCGGTCCGCGGGCCATGGACGTACGAAGGACACTGCCGCAACGGCGCAGGAGCCTCATCGGCGCGTGGTGCTTTCTGGACCACTACGGCCCGGACCGGGTTGGCGGGTCCGGGGGCATGCGCGTGCCGCGCCATCCGCATACCGGGTTGCAGACGGTCAGCTGGCTGTTCACCGGTGAGATTGAGCACCGCGACTCGGCCGGATTCCACGCGGCCGTGCGTCCCGGCGAGGTTAACCTTATGACTGCAGGTCGCGGTATCAGCCATTCCGAGTTCTCCACTCCCGCAACGGATGTCCTGCACGGCGCGCAGCTGTGGGTGGCGCTGCCGGACAGGGAACGCGGGATGGAGCCGACTTTTGAGCACTACCGCCCCGAACCACTGACCGGACCCGGCTGGATGATGCGGGTCTTTCTGGGATCCATCGCGGGAACAACATCGCCGGTCACCACCCACACCCCGCTGCTCGGCGCCGAGATCGTGCTGGACGCCGGAACCAGTCTCAGCCTGGACACCGATCCAACCTTCGAATATGGCCTGTTGGTGGACGCTGGAACCCTCATCCTGGACGGGCGCCCGGTCCTGCAGGACCACCTCGCCTTCGTGCCGGTCGGACGGACGTCCCTGACGCTGGTGGCCGGAGACGAACCGCTGCGTCTGCTCCTGATCGGCGGTGAACCGTTGGGCGAGCAGATCGTGATGTGGTGGAACTTCGTGGGCCGCAACCATGAAGAAATCGTCGAGTACCGCTCGCAGTGGCAGACGGAGATCGGCGCCGGGGATCCAGCTGCTGCCACGGGGACGGACCCGGCCGCACCACGGTTCGGCACGTTCCCCAACGGGGAACCGGCACCGCTGCCGGCCCCTGCGCTCCCGAACGCCAGACTCCGCCCCCGGGACTAAGCCTCGTCGGTGCACAGCACAGCACAGCCCGGCCCCCGCCACAGCAGTGCGTAGCCGCGGCCTGCCGTGCACTGAACCGGGACTGGACGGCCGGTTCAAAACCAGGCTGCGGGCTGCGTCCTCACAAGCCTGGCGCTGGCGAACCGCCAGCCGGCTGGAGCCGCGCTTCGGCGGCGAGAAGGGACTCGATCATTGATGCGGGCACCGGCGGGGAGAGGAAGTAGCCCTGCCCCATCCGGCAGCCCAGGCGGCGGAGCAGGGCCAGTTGCGCGTCGTCCTGGATGCCTTCGGCGATCGCGTCAAGGTTAAGTTTGTGGGCCAGTCCCAGGATGCCTTCGAGCAGGGCCGCGGATGCTGTGTCGGAAGCGCTGGCGGAGAGGAATGAGCGGTCGATCTTGAGGATGTCCGCAGGCAGCTCGGCGAGAGTGCTCAGCGAGGAGTAGCCGGTGCCGAAGTCGTCGATGGCGATCCGGACCCCGAAGGTCTTTAGCCGGTGGAGCGCCTGGACACCGCCGTCGATGCTGCTGGCCAGAGCCGTTTCGGTGACCTCCAGCACAATTTTGTCTGCTTCCGCAGCGGGATCCTCGAGAACACTCTCTATCCTGCCGAGGTTCCGCGGACTGGACAATTGCAGGGAGGAGAGGTTGATCGACACCCAAAGGTCTTCGCAGTGACTGATCGAGGCCCGCCAGCGGGCGCCCTGCCGGCTCGCCGTGCTGAGCACCCAACCGCCGATCGCCTCGATATCACCGGTTTCTTCGGCAAGGGCGATGAACTGGTCCGGCTCCAGCAACCCCAGTGTGGGATGGTTCCAGCGCACCAGTGCCTCCACGCCGAGGATTCTCCCGGTGTCCAGGTCAGCGACCGGCTGATAGGCGAGTTGCAACTGCCGCTCGGGCACTGCCGCGGCCAGCGCGGCACGCAGTGCCGCACTGTGCGTCATCCTGTTATAGCCCTCGGCATCGAAGCTCTGGAACCGCCCCTTGCCTCCTTGTTTTGCCATGTACATCGCGAAGTCGGCCTGCCGCAGCAGATCCGCGGGCTCCCCGGTTTCGGGCCGGTGAAGGGTGGCCCCCATGCTGACTGAAACCTTCAACCGGACGTCTCCGACGGCGAATGGCGACCCGAGAACGTTGTGAATCCGCTCCGCGATCGCGGCCGTGGCGGACCCGTCGGCGTCGTCCGCTACGACGATCGCGAATTCATCGCCGCCGAGCCTGGCGGCGAGGTCGCCGGAGCGCACGCAGGCCCGCAGCCGGCCGGCCAGTTGGATAAGCAGCGCGTCGCCACCCTCGTGGCCCAGCGTGTCATTGACATCTTTGAAGTCGTCAACATCGACGATCAGAAGTCCTTCGTGCCGGGGCTTGCCTTCGGAAGCGGGCTCGAAGGAGACCGCGAGACGCTCAGTCAGCGCCGCCCGGTTGGCCAGCCCGGTGAGCGGATCGTGGGTGGCCCGGTGCGTCAGGGCCAGATGGCTGTTGTGGACAGCAGCGGCCATGGAGTTGAAGGCTTCTGCCAGTTCACCCAGTTCGTCGCGCCGGACGACGTCGATGCGGTGGCTGTAGTCCCCGGCCTGCAGTTTAAGGACACCGACGTGCATGCCCTCGACGGGCCGGATCAGGAACTTGACCAATCTGCCGCGGAAGTAGATGACGGCAGCCGCGGCCAAGGCGAAAAGGGCGCTGCGCGCTGCGATCACTGTCTGCTCCAGCTCAGCACTGTAGGCCAGACCGGAGTCCATCGCTTCAAGGGCCGACTGCTGGATCTCATCCAGCAGGACGCGGACCCCGGAGCCGGACATGGCAAGGGCCGGTGCGCCGGTCAGGCGGCTTGCCGTGACGCCCTGTACCTGGTTGCCCCACAGCCCAAGTGCTGCGAGACCGTCCTGCCACTGCGCTTGGGCTGTGGCGGCGGTCCCGCGCATGTCCCTCTCTGCCGGCAGGACCTGGATCGCCTCGTCGAAGCGGCGGGACACGTCCAGTTGCTGGCGCAGGAATTCCGTGCGGTCAACCGGAGCATTGGACAGCAGCCGCTGCGCGGCCTGTTCGTGGGTATCAACTGCAGTGCGCAACTGCGCGACTGTCTCTAACGCGCTGTGGAGTCCGGCGGAAGCGTTTTGAACCTGGTCACCGACGGCCCGAACTCCGGCAACCGTAGCGACGGCCCCCAGGAGGAGCGCCACCAGCATTACTGCGAACGCCCTGGACCATTCAGTCTTGAGGCTCCAGGTGCGCCCGGGGCGTCGGGTCGCGGTGCCTGCGGGAACAGCTTCGGTACCGGCATTGCCGGTGCCGAAGCTGTTGAGGACAACGTCCCCGTCCGGGGCAGCCCCGGCCGCCACCGCAGGCCTGTCTTCCGGCGTCGTGGTCCAGTTCCGCATGATTCCGCCTCCGGCTCCGCACCGGCACGCGCCGAATCGTCAAGGAAAAGCGTATCGGAACGGGCCGCGCAAGCCATGACCTGCGTCGCTATCGGGAAAATGTGACGCGGACAGTCCGTCAGTTCATGCAGTCAGCGCAGTACGAGTGGCCGGATTTCTCGCGGGCCAGCTGCGAGCGGTGCCGGACCAGGAAGCACGAATAGCACATGAACTCGTCGTCTTTCTGCGGAATGACGGTGACCGTCAGTTCCTCGCCGGACAAGTCAGCGCCCGGCAATTCCACACCTTCGGAGGTGTCCGCCTCGTCGAGTTCGCGGGTTACGCTGCGCGCGTCCGGTGCGTTCGCGGAGCGAAGAGCCTCCAGCGAAGCGTTGCGGGTCTCCGCAACGTCGGATCGGACTTCGTCATAATCGGTTGCCACCTGGTTGATTCTCGATTCCATAGTTCTGAGTTTCCCGGGATTGAACGGTACAGCATCCACGTGCGCAATAGCTGCGGGCGGGCGCCCCCGGGGCAGTGACCCTCACGACACCTCCGGCTGGCCGTCACCTACATCCCGGGTGTGTAAGGATCTTCGCCCGGATGTCATCTGCCGTTTACGCCGGGGTCTTAGCCTGATTACTTAGGCACCAGCCGCCGCAGAGGAGACGTTATGGCAGATATAACCGCAGTTCTAGGAAGGCTTACGCCCGAGGAAGTTCAAGGCCTCCGGGCCTGCGGGCCGGCCGGTCACCTGCCCAGGGATCTCACGGATGCGCTTGACCGGGCAGCAGGCGGTCCTGGCTCCGGGCGGGGCTACTACGTTCCCAGCGGCAGTGTCAGCGACACGGGCAGGCCCCACCTGGTGCTGCGCAGCGACGTCTCCGATTGGCTGTTTGGAAAACCTTCCCTGCTGCCGCAGGGCACCAAAGAGAACTAGGCAACACAGCGTGCGTGCCAGCACCCTGGATCAGGGGTGTCCGTGGCTGCAGCCCGCAGGGTTCTCCTACTGGGTGACCCGGATGAAGAGCGGATCCATCGGCTGGCCGGCAGCGTACTGTCCGTCGAAGAGTTCGGATCCTTCCGGAGATATGACGACGTCGATGTGATCCCACACCAGGGACCCGTCGGACTGGTTTGGTCTTGCAGGGCTGAGGAAACCAATAGTGGCGCGGTCCTGGCCGCCGCCGTCGCCGGTGCTGATGGAGAGCACTCCGCTGCCGCCCGTGAAGGTGATCCAAGGGTCCAGCAACCTGACCAAGAGCATTCCATGGTGGCCGGCGAGCCGGACGTCTCCGCGGAAGCGCAGCACTCCAGTTCCGCGCGCAACGTCGTAGTCGCAGGAACCGGGGCCGAAGCAGAAAAGCGAGTCATCGGCCTTGGCAGCCCCGCTGGTTGCTGAAACGGACCCATCAGCCAGGCTGGCGATGTAATCGATGAAGCTGCGCTTGACGCCCCAGCTGAGGCCCAGCGGGGGCAGTCGATCGGCTGGATCGGACGCTCGGTTCACGAAGGTTCTCCTGTAGGTGAAAGGCTGGTCTCCTCTGAGCCTATCGGCGGATTGCCCGGCAGCTGAACTGTGGCGCCGGGTTGCCCGGCTCCGGCGCTGTGTTGTGCCGCCGCAGCCCCACCGGTCCGGCGCTGCGGTACCTGCCCTACGTTGCGGGTACTCAGAATTCGCCCGCCTAATACTTGGGGCCACAAGGACGTATACCCGACTTTCCACGGAACAAAGGATCGGGTAGTTGCACTTCTTGTTGCACCCGGATCCGCGTGCAACGGTTTACCTAGAAGGCCGGATGGAATTGAGTCTCAGGGGCGGATCCGAATAGCTCCTTTCGGCGCTTCCAGGCGCGATTAGTTGATAGTTGGGGAGGGGATCAACGTGGAGAATCCGAGCGAACCCACGGTGGCAATTTCGGTCCGGCTGTTCGGATCGTTCGAGGTCCGGCGAAACGGCACCGTCCTCAAAGCAGCGGACCTGGGAGGCTGCAAGCCGCGCCACATCCTGGAGATTCTCCTGCTGAACCTTGGCACACCGGTGTCAAAGGCCCGGCTTGTGGAGATCCTGTGGGGACCCCGGGCCAGCGGCGGCGCCGTCGCCACACTGGAGAGCTATGTCAGCAGCCTCCGGCGCGCGATCCAGCCAGGCAACACCAAGTCGGGCCCGCTTCGTACCGCAAACTCTGGCTACCTGCTGGACCCGCAGCTGGTGACACTGGACTTGTTTGAGTTCCGCGAACTGCTACGCACGGCCCGGAACTCTCCGCCGGCCCAGGCGCATGCACTCTCGATGCGGGCCCTGGAACTGGCGAGGGAACCGCTGCTGGGCTTTGAACTCGCGGCCGACTGGGCGGAGGAGGCCCGGACCCGCCACGAAGCCGACAAATTGGGGGCCCAGATTCTCGCGGCTGAAACGGCTGCGTTCCTCGCTCGGCCCCAGCTCGCCATTTCACTGGCGCAGGCCGTAATCCGGTCCGAGCCGCTCAACGAACGTGCATGGACGGTCCTTGTCGCCGGATACGAGCAGGCGGGCCTGCCGGTTGAGGGCCTCTCAGCGTATGAGCGCTGCCGCCGGCTGTTCGACCGTGACCTGGGCTGCGCTCCGGGGCCAGCCTTGCAGACTGCCCACCTGAGGCTGCTGAGGCAACAAGCCGAGGGAAACGCGGAGCTCTCGGAAGTCCTGGCAGCGGTGCTCTATCTGGGGGAGCGGCTGCATGGCTCCAAATCGGTGCAGCCTGCCGCGGCGGACTCCCGGCGCCTGCAGGAGAACGCCGGCCGGGTGCTCGGCTCTTTTATGCAACAGGCGCTGGCCATGGCGGTCTGAAGTCCGCTGCGGTGCCGCCGCTTCGGGAACGCACGTGAATGAAAAGCCGCGTCGCATGCCACCGATGAGCAGGAACGGGCGTTAGCTTCATCACGCGACGGGCATTCACCGAAAATCCGGGGGCTGCGGGCCCCATACTGGAAAAGGCCCAGCGGACCTCTTTCCTTTCCGCCCGCACGAGGACAGTTTATGAAAACGATGAGTATTGCAAAAAACGCCGTCACCAGCGAGTACTTCCCCGCGGCAGCAGTGCTCGCCGGCGTGGCGGTGTTCTGGATCCTAGGACTCTGCGGGGGCCTGTCGCTGTTGAGCGACCACCAGACGCCGTTGACCACGCTTAGCTGGCTTTTGTTCGTTTATGTCGCAGCCGTCCTCACGCCGCTCGCGGGACTTCTCGCGGCTCTGGACTTGTCACGCCGCTGGCTGCGCCACCGGGCGTCGGGCGTCGCGGGGAACGCCGAAACGGCGTCAGCTTAGCCCCCGGGCCGCGCTACTCGAAGCGTGCGGGGTCACCCATGCCGCGCCGGACGATTTCGGCAGTGCCGCTGGAATAGTCGATGACTGTGGTCGGCTCCGCGCCGCAATCGCCGGAGTCGATGACGGCGTCGACCACGTGCTCAAGCCGTTCCTTGATTTCCCAGCCCTGGGTCAGCGGCTCTTCCTCGTCCGGCAGCAACAGCGTGCTGGAGAGCAACGGCTCGCCAAGTTCGGCGAGCAAAGCCTGGACAACCCGGTTGTCCGGGATACGCACCCCCACCGTCTTCTTTTTCGGGTGCAGCAGGCGCTTGGGAACCTCTTTGGTGGCGGGCAGGATAAAGGTGTAGCTTCCCGGCGTGACGGCCTTGATGCTCCGGAACACGTCGTTGTCGATCTGCACGAATTGGCCCAACTGGGCAAAGTCCTTGCAGACCAGCGTGAAGTGGTGTTTGTCATTGAGGTGGCGGATAGTCCTGATCCGGTCCAGCGCTTCCTTGTTGCCCAGCTGAGCACCGAGCGCGTAGCAGGAATCGGTGGGGTACGCGATCAGCCCGCCGGACCGGATCATTTCCACCGCCTGGCTGATGGAGCGCGCCTGGGGGTTTTCTGGGTGAACATCGAAGTATCTCGCCATGGCACGAGCTTACCGCCGCCGGTGGCTGGACCGCCTGCCGCAGGGCCCGTGAGTCATCTTCCGGTCCGCTGGCGGCAGGGTCGGATCGATCCCACGCGGGTGAATGCCAGCTCCGGGCTCTTATACAGCGAAAGCCGCGAACATAACTGCCATCGAAACCGCGGACACAAGTTCCAGGAACGGCGCGCCGCTGCCCGTCCGGTTGCGGCGTCGGGCGCGCCGGAGCAGGAGCACGCCCCACACGGCGCCGGCCGCCCCGAAGGCTACCGCCAGGACGGGAGCGGACAGGCTTGTCCATTCCGGCAGCGCGGCCGGAAAGGACCCTGCCAGCGACGGCCGCGCACTGGGGCCACCGTGGTGCGCCGCCAGGTCCGCAAGGCCGGCGGCCGTCGGAGCGGCCGGTGTCCGGTGGGTGCCGCGTAAGTCCATGACCGCCAGCATGTAGGCCATGGCAGCCATGGTTAGGGCGTTGTACAGCAACCTGCCACGGCTGGCTTCGCCCTCGCGGCGGCCGTGCCATGGTCCGGCGGCGGTGACGTTCAGTACGGCGAGTACCATGGGGCGCCGGGAGACGGCGCGGAGCACGAACCACCAGGCGGCAAGGCCAAAGACCATAATCTGGGGGAGCGCGGGCCACCGGTCCCCGGAAGCAAGCATGGCCGCCATGGCCGCCAGCATCGCGGCATGGAGGCAATATTCAACCCTAGTGGCCGGTGGCGACTTGCGGCTGGCCTGAAAAACCGCGAACAGCGACGCTGCCAGCAGCAGTGCCGTCAGCCCCCAGCGCGCGACGTCGTTAGCGATCAACGGAGCCCGGTCAATGCTGCTCTTCGTGGTGAATGCGTTCCTCGAGTTGCCGAAGTGCTGCCCCGCTGCCGCCCCACTGCTTGGCAATGAACTCGGCAGCGATGGACACCGCTGTCTCCTCGGGAGTCCGCGCGCCAAGGTCGAGTCCCACGGGGCTGTGCAGCCGCGCCAGCGCTTCCTCGTCCACTCCCGCCTCACGCAGCCTCGCGACCCGATGGTCATGGGTCCGGCGCGAACCCATGGCACCAATAAAAGCCACGGGCCGGCCGCGCAGGGCAACGTCCAACAGTGGAATATCGAACTTCGGATCGTGGGTCAGAACGCACATCACGGTGCGCTCATCCACCAGGTCCTGTTCCAGCTGCTCGGCGAGGTAGCGGTGCGGCCAGGCGTTGATGACCTCTGCGGCGTCGGGAAAGCGGGCGGGCGTAACGAAAATGGCCCTCGCATCGCACACCGTGACGCGGTAGCCGAGAAAGGTCCCCAACCGGGCCAGCGCAGAAGCGAAATCGATCGCGCCGAAAATGAGCATTCGCGGCGGCGGCGCGTAGCTCGCGAAGAAGACCCGCATCCCGGTGTCCAGCCGCTCGCCATCGGGGCCGTAGCTCAGGATGCCGGAGCGTCCCGCGGCGAGCAGGCCCTGGGTGTCATCGCCCACGGCATGATTTGCCCGCCCGGACCCGAGGTCGCCTTCGAAACCGTCGGACCGCACAATCAGGTGCCGGCCCAGCCAGCTGCTGTCCGGGTGTTCGATCACTGTCGCGACCCCGACGCGCCGTCCGTCGTCGATGTCCTGCCTGACGGCGTCGAGTTCGGCGAAGCGTTGCCGGGAAACCGGCTCCACGAAGATGTCGATAATCCCGCCGCAGCTCAGACCGACGGCGAACGCGTCGTCGTCACTGATCCCGTAGCGCACCAGGACGGGAGTGCCGTCCTGCCTGACCTGCGTGGCCAGCTCGTACACAGCACCTTCGACGCAGCCGCCGGAGACCGAGCCGGCTGCCGTCCCCTCAGCCGTGACAAGCATGGACGCCCCAGGGAGGCGGGGGGCTGACTCGAACGTGCCCACCACCGTGGCGAGGCCGGCGGTGTCACCCCTCCGCCAGCCCGTCATCATGGCCGCCAGGACATCACGCACGGTCGGACTTCAGCCTGCCAATCGCCCGGATCAGGCGGAACGCCGAGAGCCGCCCGGCCACGTAGGAGATGCACGCCACCACGGCTACAAGTGCCAGCACCTTGACAGGGCTGGAGAGCTGATCCGTTGCAATGCCCTTGGCGAGGCTGAGTGCGTCCAAACTGCCGGCGGTGGCAGATGCCGGGGCGGTTGTCGGGGCAGGCGCGCCCGCTGCTGGCACGGCGCCCGGCCGCAGTCCCGGAAGTTCCGACGACGGCGCCGGGGCCACCGCTGCGGCCCCGGCTTCCGGGGCGGCCACCGGTCCGGGGACCCCGTCTGCCGGAACGGTGCCGGGCGCGGCGGGCGCGGCGATCATGGCCTGCAGATTGCTGGCGAAGAGGGTCATCATCTGTTCGGTGACGCTGCCGATCACACCCTTGCCCATCGCGGCGGCCTTGCCGGAAAGCGATAGCTCGGCCTTGACTGTCCCTCGGGTTGTGCCGCCTGCCTCTTCCGTCAGAAGCAGCGTCACTGTGGCTTCGGCGGTGCCCTGGCCGCGGGTTTCCTGGGCTTTTCCGCCGAGTACGGCACGGTGTTCGCCGGCATTGCGCTCGATCACGTTGAGCAGGCCTTTGTACTGCATGTTAACCGGGCCCAGTTTCACGCCCATGCCCACCTGGTAGGCGTCGTCGGAGAGTTTGTTCAGGATTTTGGCGCCTGGGACGCAGCCAGCCACACGTTCAAAGTCCATAATGGTGTCCCAGACGGTGCCGATCGGTGCTACGACCGCAAAGGTGCTGTCTATTTGCATCAGTTCCCTCTTCCCTTGAGTGATGGCTGGCTGTCGCCGCGGATTGCGGCCGCCACCGCAGCCAAAGCCGTGTAGCTGTGTCCGCTGACGAAGGCGTCACAGTATGGCAGCGCGGCCGCCATGCCGCCCGCCAGCGGCTGGTATTCCGGGGCTGCCTTGCGCGGATTGACCCAGATAATCCGTTGGGCCAGGCGCCGCAGCCGTGCCATCTGCGCCGCGACGTTGTCGGGGTCCTCCTGCGCCCAGCCGTCCGAGAAAATGACCACCACCGCGCCCCGTGCCAGCCCGCGGCGGCCGTGGTCATCAACGAAGTGCCTGATGCTGTCGGCAATACGGGTGCCGCCGGCCCAGTCCGGGGCGGCCTCCGCGGCGCGGGCCAGGGCCTCGTCCGGGTCGCGTAGCGCCAGCTGCCGGGTCAGACGCGTCAGCCGGGTGGAAAACCCGAAGGCCTCGGCGCCGGCTGTTGCCACGGCTCCCTGCAGCAGTGAGATGAAGATCCGCGCGTACGGTTCCATCGAACCGGAGACGTCGCACAGCATCACGAGCTTCCGGCGCTGCTCACGGCGCCGTGCATACAACAGCCCCGTCGTGTCGGTGCCGGAGCGCCGCGACGCGCGGACCGTGGCGCGGACGTCCAGCCGGGCGCTGCTGTGGGTGGACTTGCGGGTGCGGCGGCTCAATCTCGTGGGGGTGGCGAGCAGCAACCCGGACGCCAGCCGCCGGATTTCCAGGACTTCCGCGTCGGTCAGCTGAGCGAAAGCCATCGCGTGCAACTGCTCATCGGTGGAGGCCATGGCGAGGACTGCTTCCCGTTCCGGGGCGTGGTTGTCCCCGTCGCTGTCCGGTCCCGCGGCGGCAACCGG
The DNA here is from genome assembly GCF_029964055.1 of Arthrobacter sp. EM1. Taxonomy (NCBI): domain Bacteria; kingdom Bacillati; phylum Actinomycetota; class Actinomycetes; order Micrococcales; family Micrococcaceae; genus Arthrobacter; species Arthrobacter sp. EM1. The sequence goes on from NZ_CP124836.1 coordinate 1,672,345, forward strand.
CGGCGTCGCCCGCGGGTCGGCCGGCGCGTTGCCCGGGGCACGGTCCTCGGCCGGGGAGGGCCTGGTGCGTGCCTGCTCCGGGGGGCCGGGCGGCGGGGCGGCCGGGGCGGTGGTGCGCGGCGGTGCAGCGGGGTCGAATCCGGCGCGGAATACGGCAGCGAAGACGGCATCGAACGCGGGAAGCTGTCCGTGAGCTGACACCAAGACCACCCGGGATGCCCAATAGAGGGTTTCGACGTCGGCCGGAGGGACCAGGCGGAGAGCCTCGGCCAGCCGGACTGCCCGGTCCGGAGAGCACGATAGCCCGGCCCTGCGCAGGGCGGTGACAAACGCAGCGGACAAGGCGGCCGCCTCCACTGCGGGGGGCACGGGGGCCGTATCCTGGACTGTTCCGGCGGTCAACGCGCTCACCCGCCTGCACCGGCCACAAGCCAGTTGGCCCCCCGGGCGCCAACCAGTTCCAGGTCGTCGCGGTTCTTGACGATCGACCCGAGGGTTCGTTCCGCTGTCGTCGAGTCAATGTGCTCGATGCCAAGCACGGCGAGGGCGGACACCCAGTCGATGGCCTCGGAGATCCCCGGCGGTTTCGCGAGGTCCAGCGTGCGTAGCCTGGTGATCATGGCGGCGGCCTGCAAAGCGAGCGGGCCGCTGCTGGCAGGCACACGGCGGCGGACAATTTCAGCGATCCGCTCCGGACCGGGGTAATCGATCCAGTGGTACAGGCATCGCCGCGTCAGGGCATCGTGCAGGTCCCGTGTCCGGTTGGAAGTCAGAATAACGATCGGGGGATGGGTGGCCCGGATGGTGCCCAGTTCCGGGATCGTGACGGCGGCTTCGGCGAGCAATTCGAAGGTGAAGGCCTCGAATTCGGCGTCGGCGCGGTCGATCTCGTCCAGCAGCAGCACCGCCGGGCGCGGTCCGGGATGTTCGATCGCCTGCAGCAGCGGCCGGCGCAGCAGGTACTCCGGGCCGAAGAGGTCGGTCTCGGTCACGGAGGCATCCCGCACTTCGGCAAGCCGGATGCCGAGGAGCTGCCGCTGGTGGTTCCACTCGTAGAGGGCCTCGCCGGCGTCGATCCCCTCGTAGCACTGCAGCCGGTACAGCGGCGTATCCAGCAGTCCGGCAAGGGTCTTCGCCACCTCGGTCTTGCCGACGCCCGCTTCGCCCTCCAGGAGAAGTGGCTGAGGCAGCCGGACGGCCAGGAACAGCGCGGTGGCCAGTCCGACGTCGGCCAGGTAGTCGCTGCTGTCCAGCGCCGAGACCAGGGACGCAACGTCGGGGATCCGCCGCTGGATATCCTCCTCCGCGCCGGCGCGCGCAGCGGCGTTCACAGCTCGCCCTCCAGCCCGGCCAGGACCCGCCGGTAGTCCTCGTCGGTGTCGACGTCGAGCGGCACGGGTCCCGGAACGCGAAGTTCGACCGCGTCGTCGGACCGCTGCTCCAGCAGCTTCCAGACTGCCTTGTCGCCGTGCAGGGCGGCCAGGTCCGGGAGCATCCGACGGGTAAACGCCAGGGGGTGGCCGACGCCGTCGTCGTAGCGGCAGACGGCGATGCCGGGGGCATTTTTTCCACCATGATCCGTATCAGCGGCCAGGAGCCGCAGCAGGGCGCGGGCGTCGACGGAACGGACACCCGGCTGGTCACCAAGCAGCAGGAGCACGGCGCCCGTTTCCGGGTGGAGAGCAGCGATGCCGGCGGCGATCGAGGAGGAACAGCCCGCCCCGAAGTCCGGGTTGAGCACAATCTCGCAGCCTGTGGTGTCGACCGTGCGCCGGACCTCCCCGGCAGAGCCTCCCAGGACCAGCACGGTCTGCTCAAGGCCGCAGTCCCGGGCGACAGCAAGCACGGCGTCGAGGAGCACCCCCGTCCCGTAGGGAAGCAGCTGCTTGGCCCGGCCCAGGCGCCGCGACGCTCCGGCCGCCAGGATCAGCCCCGCCGTCCGGTGCCGTGCGGGTGGACGTTCAGGGGGTGAGGTCATAGTGCTCCGGATCTTTGCGGAAGGCGGCACGGCAGCCGGGTGAACAGAAGTAGACGGTCACACCGTTGTGCGCAAGGTGGATCGAGGAGTCGGCCGCCGCAACGGACATGCCGCAGACCGGGTCGATCGCGGTGGGCGGAACTTCCGCTGCCGTCGCCGGGTCTGCCGTCGCCGGCTGCCGTGATGTCGACCGCTCCTGGATGAGCTGCGCCAGGATCGAGAGCGCGATTTCGCCGGGAGTGCGGGCCCCCAGCTGCAAGCCGGCCGGGGTGAACACCCGCGAACGCTGCGCCGGGTCGACGTCAAGGGATTCCAGTACCGCTGCGCCCCGGGTCCCACTGGCCACAAGCGCGACATACGGCACCCCGGCACGCAGTGCGGACTCAAGCGCGGCCTCCTCCGCCTTGCCGTGGGAGGCCACAATCAGCGCTGCGTCGTCTCCCCGCGGAGCCGCGGATTCGCCGTCCGTGAGTTCCACTGCCATTCCGACGCCGGAGCCGAGGCTCTCGAGCGCCTGGGCCACGGGCGTTGTACCGACCACCAGAACCCGGGGCGCCGGGATGCGCGGCTGAAGGAAGATCTCGATCGCCCCGCCGCTCAGGCAGGGGTTGGACACCTCAACAGCCCCCTCCTCAGCACTGCGGGACGGCTCGCCGGGGACAACGCGCAGCAGCAGGGGTTCCTGCGAGGCCAGGACCTGCAGGCTGTACTCCCGCACCGAGGACTCGACGCAGCTCCCGCCGACGAAGCCCTGGATCTCGCCGCCGGGCAGGATGAGGGCTGTATCCCCGGCGTGGGCGCTGGTGGGGTGCTGGGCCCGGACCACAGTGGCGTGCACAAACGGCTCACGGCGGGAGGCGAGGTCATTCGCCCGGGCCGCGAGGGAATCTCCAGTCGGTGCCATGTCAGATCGGCGGCCTTGCCCGGCCCTGCATGGCGGCCCAGACCCGGGCCGGTGTGCAGGGCATGTCCATGTGAACCACCCCGTAGGGGGCCAGTGCGTCGACGACGGCATTCACAATCGCCGGCGGTGAGCCGACGGTGGCGGACTCGCCGATGCCTTTCGCCCCAATGGGGTGGTGCGGGGACGGCGTGACCGTGAATCCGGTCTCCCAGTCCGGCACCTCCATCGCGGTGGGGATCAGGTAGTCCATAAACGATCCACCCAGGCAGTTGCCGTCGGCGTCGAACTCGATGATCTCCATCAGGGCCATCCCGACGCCGTCGGTCAGCCCGCCGTGGACCTGGCCCTCGATGATCATCGGGTTGATCCGGGTGCCGCAGTCGTCGACGGCGATGAAGCGACGGACCTTGACGTGCCCGGTGCCCGGATCGATGTCGACCACGCAGATGTAGGCTCCGAACGGGAACGTGAGGTTCGGCGGGTCGTAGGTGACCTCGGCGTCGAGGTTGCCATCAACACCCTCGGGCAGCGTCATGGTGCCATGGGCAGCCATGGCGATTTCCGGGATGGTCTTCCCGGCGCTGGGATCTCCTTTGACGAACCAGCGGCCTTTCTCCCATTCGAGGTCCTCGGGCCGGGTCTCCAGCATGGCTGCGGCGATCAGCTTCGCCTTCTCCCGCACCTTGCGGGCGACGAGGGCGACGGCGCCGCCGCTCACCGGCGTCGAGCGGCTCCCGTAGGTGCCGAGGCCGAACGGCGTCTGGTCGGTGTCGCCGTGGACGACGTCGATGTCTTCCGGCGGGATGCCCAGTTCTTCGGCGACGATCTGCGCGAACGTCGTTTCGTGGCCTTGGCCCTGGCTTTGCACCGAGAGGCGGACCACTGCCTTGCCGGTGGGATGGACCCGCAGTTCGGCACCGTCGGCCATGCCGAGGCCCACAATGTCGAAGTGCTTGCGGGGGCCGGCACCAACGGTCTCGGTGAAGAAGGAGATGCCGATCCCCATCAGTTCGCCCCGGGCGCGCTTCTCCTGCTGCTCGCGGCGCAGTTCGTCGTAGCCGGCGAGCTGCATCGAGAGCCGCATCGCGGGCTCGTAGTTGCCGGAGTCGTACACCCAGCCGGTCTTATTGGCGTAAGGGAACTGTTCGGGCTTGATGAAGTTCTTCAGCCGCAGTTCCGCCGGGTCCATTTCCAGTTTGCGGGCCAGGATGTCCACCATCCGCTCGACGAGGTAAACGGCCTCCGTGACGCGGAACGAGCAGGCGTAGGCGACGCCGCCGGGTGCCTTGTTCGTATAGACGCCAGTGACGGAGCAGTACGCGGCTTTCAAGTCATAGCTTCCGGTGAAGATGGAGAAGAAGCCGGCCGGGTTCTTAGTGGGCTGCGCAGTGGCGTTGAACGCACCGTGGTCGGCCAGGACGTTGGTGCGCACCGCGAGGATCTTGCCTTCCTTGGTGGCCGCAATCTCGCCCTGCATGATGTAGTCGCGGGCGAAGGAGGTGGACATCAGGTTCTCGGAGCGGTCCTCCACCCATTTCACCGGGCGGCCGGTGACGATCGAGCCGACGACGGCGAGGATGTAGCCGGGGTAGATGCCGACCTTGTTGCCAAAGCCGCCGCCGATGTCCGGGGACACCACACGGATCTTGTGCTCGGGGATCCCGGCGACGATCGCGAACAGGGTGCGGTGGGCATGCGGGGCCTGCGTGGTTTCGTACAGGGTCAGCTTGCCGTCGACGGCGTCGAAGTCGGCAATCGCGCCGCACGTCTCCATCGGGGCGGGGTGCACGCGCGGGTAGACGATCTCCTGTGAGACAACGACATCGGCGCTCGCGAAGACGGCTTCGGTTTCGGCTTTGTCGCCCATTTCCCAGTCGAAAATGTGGTTGTCCGTCCGGCCCTCGATCTCGTCGCGGATCACGGGGGCGCCGGCGTCGAGGGCCTTCCGGGCGTCGATGACCGGGGGCAGGACGTCGTATTCGACGTCAATCAGCTCGAGCGCGTCGCGGGCTGCGTAGCGGTCCTCGGCCACGACGAAGGCGACTTCCTGGCCCTGGAAGCGGACCTTGTCAGTTACCAGGACTGCCTGGACATCCGCCGAGAGCGTGGGGGCCCACGCGAGCTTGAGGCCAAGCAGGTCCTTGCCGGTAATGACGGCGAGGACCTTGGGGTGGGCGAGGGCATTGGTGGTGTCGATGGAGACCAGCCGGGCGTGCGCGACGGGGGCGCGCAGGATGGCGCCATGCAGCATGCCGGGCAGGACAATGTCGTCCAGGTAGTTGCCTTTGCCCCGCACAAAGCGCGGGTCCTCCTTGCGCTGGATACGGCCGTAGCCGATCGGGCGGTCCGAGTCACCGGCCGCCGGATTGGACGGCCGTTCGTGGATGACTGTCATGCCTTCACCTCTGCGTCTTCCGTGTGCGCTGCGATGTCCTCAACCACGGTGTCGGTTCCGTCGATGACCTCGTCGACCGTGGCGTCGCTGTCGGCGCCCGCCGGGTGGGAGGCTGCCCACTGCACCGACCGGACGATCGTGGCGTAGCCGGTGCACCGGCAGATCTGGCCCGAAATGGCCTGCCTGATCTCGGTGCTGTCCGGGTGCGGGTTCTTGTCCAGCAGGGCACGGGCGGTCAGCATCATGCCGGGAGTGCAGAAGCCGCACTGCAGCCCGTGTTCCTCCATAAAGCCCTGCTGGACAGGGTCAAGGGTTGCGCCGCTGGCGAGCCCTTCGACGGTGCGGATGTCGTGTCCTGCCGCCATCGCCGCGAGGACCGTGCAGGACTTCACCGGCTGGCCGTCCATCAGGACCACGCAGGTGCCGCAGTTGCTGGTGTCGCATCCCCAATGGGTGCCGGTCAGGCCCAGGACCTCGCGGATGTAGTGGACCAGGAGCACACGGGGCTCAATGTCGTTGGTGACTTCGTTGCCGTTGACGGTCATGCTGATTTGCATCCGCTTCAGCCTTCCTGTGTCTGGGCGGCGCGGGCACAGGCCTGCCGCAGTACCCGCCGGGTGAGTTCGTCGGCGAGGTGCCGTTTGTAGTCAATCGGGCCGCGCTGGTCGGCCACCGGGTCGCAGGCTTCCGCGGCGATCCGTCCGGCCGCCACGAACAGTTCCTCCCGTGGCTGCTGGCCGCGGAGCAGTTCGGTTGCCCCGGCGACAGTGTGGTCGAGGCCGAGGGCGGTGAGCCCGACGGCGGCATCAGTAATAGTGCCATCTGCTGCGAGCGTCACGGACGCGCCGGCGGCGCCGACAGCCCAGTCGCCCACTCGTCGTTCGACCTTTTCGTAGGCGCTGCCCGCGCGGGGGCGGATGGGGAAGCGGAGCTCGCACAGCAGTTCGTCCTGGCCCACCGCCGTCTCATAGGGCCCTCGGTGGAAGTCGGCAATGGCCAGGACGCGCTCGCCGGCGGGTCCCCGGATCACGGCTTCGGCACCCAGCACGTCGCAGACCGTGGACAGGTCCTCGGCCGGATCGGCCTGGCAGAGCGATCCGCCGATGGTTCCTCTGTTGCGCACGACCGGATCGGCGATCACCGCTTCGGCGTCGCGGACGATCGGGAAGAGCGCCGCGATCTCGTCAGATTCCAGCAGGGTCGAGTGGCGCGTCAGGGCGCCGATACGAAGCGTGTCGCCGTCACGAAGGACGAAGTCGAGCTCGTAAAGGTCGTTGATGTCGATCAGCCATTCGGGCCGGGAGAGCCGGAGCTTCATCATCGGCAGGAGGCTGTGCCCCCCGGCGATGACCCGCGACTCCGGCCCGTGGCGGGAGAGGAGCTCCAGGGCGTTGTCCACGGAAGTGGCCCGCACGTAGTCAAAAGGAGCCGGAATCTGCATTGTTCCCACCTCACCCCGGGGCGCTGGCAACGTCGCGCAGCACCGATTTGGGGCAAGTCTTGCCTCACCTGATACGCAGTGTCAATATCGTCATAAGCGAAAGGTTATGACGCTGTGGCCATGACATTAAGCCAGCTCCGCACGTTCGCCCTGGTCGCCCGCCTGGGGTCGCTGCACGCTGCCGCGGAAACCCTCGGAGTCAGTGAACCGGCAGTTTCCGCGGCCCTGGCGGCGCTCCGGCTGGACCTTGGCGACCCGCTCTTTGTGCGTGCCGGAGGGGGCATCGCGCTCACGCCGGGGGGCCGCGCCCTGGCGGACTACGCCCAGGACATAGTCGGCATGGCAGACCAAGCGCGCTGGCAGGTGGCGAACGCCAAGAACGACGCCGGACGGCTGAGGATTGCATCGACCGCTCCCTTTGCCGAACACGCTGCCGGTCGGTTGCTGGATCTCTTCACCCAGCGTGTCCCCGGAGCTGCGGTGGACGTAGTGGTCGAGTCCGCCGACGATCTGGCCTCGCTGCTGCAGGAGCGCGCGTACGACATCGCCCTCGGCGCCCGGCCGAGGTCTCCGGCCGGCACCGTCGGCATCGGAGCGGGAATGGAGTGCGTTGCGTTCCTGCGCTACCAGCGTGTTTTGGTAGCGGCGGCGGTACATCCGCTGGCCCGGCTGCACGGACCGGTTACGGCGGCCCGGTTGCTGGACCGGCCCTGGTTCGCCGGTCCGGCGGGGATCCAAAACAGCTCGGAGGAGGGCCGTTGGCTGGCCACGCTGGGAGTGGCGCCGGAGATCATCCGGCTCAGCAGCGAGACGGAGGCCCTGGCAGCGGTGCGGGCGGGGGAGGGCATCATGCTGGCGCTCGGCAACAATGTCCGAACCGAACTCCAGGGCGGCTCACTCGCCCGGGTACCCGTCGTCGGGACACCGGTCACCGGACTGTGGTGGGCGAGCACCCTGGACCACCGCCGGACCACCACCATGGCGCAGACGCTGCAGCGCTTCGCCGGAACCGCGGATGCGACTGCTGCGATGACGGCCCCCGGCGGTTCGAGGGGCTTGGAACGCCGGGGACCGAAGTTTCACGTCGCACTGTGGAGCTGAAGCTTCCCCGCCGGGTTTGACTGTCTCGCGTTGCGAAACACCGGGGTCGGTGCTAACCCTAGTGGGGGTAGATAATCACCCACCTACCGCTACGACGAGGAGCCATACATGACTTTGACCCGGGACGAAGACAGCTCACTGCGGCATTGGAGTGCCCGCCTGATTCAGGCGCTGCAGATTCTTGACCTGGAAGTAGACCACGAGAAAATCGTTCAAGTCGCAGACGAGTCACTCAAAGCCGTGGGGCCGCACGCCGATGCCGTCAGCGCATTCATCGTCGGATTCGCCGCGGGAACCGCTTCGACCGAGGGCCGCAAGGGGACCGATGAGGCCGTCCACGCCGCCGCCAACAAGGTTCTTGAGCTCTGTGAGCATGGCGAGTCGGGCGGACCCGACGAAGAGGGCTGGGCGAAGCGGGCACAATAGCCGCAGCAGCCGGCAAGCCAACACGGGAGCGGCTGCAAACCCCGTGGGAGCTGCGGGCAAACCCGCGGGACATGCCCACCCCTGGTTCCGGAGACTGGACATTGTTCCATGATGTCCAGTGGGCCCGGTCAGGGCTGGGCATGTCCCGCGGGAAAGCCTTCTACCGCAGCTGCGCCGCGCCGGATGCCGGCGAGCTCGAACTGTTCGCTGCCTGGTCCGGGCTGGGCTCAAGCCTGACGATAACGGCCTTGGACACCGGCGTGTTGCTGCCGTCGGCCGTATGGTCCAGGGGCACCAGCACGTTGGCCTCCGGGTAGTAGGCGGCGGCGCAGCCCCGTGCGGTCGGGTAGGACACCACGCGGAACTTCCGGATAATACGCTCCACGCCATCCCGGTACTCGCCCCGGATGTCAACCAACATTCCGTCGGCAAGGCCCAGCTCCACGATGTCGTCCGGGTTCACGAAGACCACATCGCGGCCCTTCTTGATACCCCGGTAGCGGTCATTGTGCCCGTAGATGGTGGTGTTGAACTGGTCATGGGAGCGCATGGTCTGCAGGATCAGGGTTCCCTCCGGCTTCTGCACGTGCTCCAGATCGTTGACAGTCAGCACAGCTTTGCCGGTCGGGGTGGGGAACGTCCGGGAATCCCGCGGTCCGTTCTCGAGAATGAAGCCACCTTCCTGCCTGATCCTGGTGTTGTAGTCCTCGCAACCGCCCACGACCTGCGAAATGTGGTCACGGACCAGGTCGTAGTTCTTCTCGAAGCCGTCCCAGTCGGCCTTGATCCGGTCCCCAACCAGCGCTTTGCCGAGCCGGCTGACAATCGCCGTCTCGGACAGCAAGTGGTGCGAGACCGGTTCAACGCTTCCCCAGGAAGGGTGCACGGCGCAGACGGTATCCTCCACGGAGACGAACTGCGGTCCGGACTCCTGGATGTCAATCTCCGTCCGGCCCATCGTGGGCAGGATCAGTGCCTCCGCGCCTGTCACAGCGTGGGAGCGGTTGAGTTTCGTGGATACCTGCACGGAAAGCTCAGTTCCCGCCATGGCCGCTTCGGTGGCGTTGGTGTCTGCCATGGCGCCTACAAAGTTTCCGCCGAGAGCCATAAAGAACCTGATCCCTCCATCGCGCATTTTGTTGATGGTTTCCACGGCGTCCACACCGTGTTCCCGGGGCGGTTCGAAGCCGAACTCATCGCCGAGGGCGTCCATAAAGGACTGCGGCATCTGCTCCCAGATACCCATGGTGCGGTCGCCCTGGACGTTGCTGTGCCCCCGGATAGGGGAGGCTCCGGCGCCGGGCTTGCCCATGTTTCCACGCAACAGCAGCAGGTTGATGATCTCCTTAATGGTTGCCACGCCCTTCTTCTGCTGCGTGATGCCCATGGCCCAGGTGATAATGACTTTCTCGGCTTTCAGGTAGCGCGACGCGAGTTCGTCAATTTCTTCGGTTCGCAGGCCGGTCGCAGCCAGGACCGCTCCCTCGTCTAGGTAGCTGAGGTGTTCCTTGAGCTCATCGAGTCCTTCGCAGTGCGCGGCCAGGAACTCGTGGTCCAGCACGGTGCCGGGGTTTTGTGCCTCAGCGTCGAGCACACGTTTGGAGATTGCCTGCAGCAGCGCCATGTCACCGCCGATGCGGATGTGCAGGAACTGGTCAGCGATTTCCGTGCCGCGGCCAACGATGCCTTTGACCTTCTGCGGGTTCTTGTAGCGGCGCAGCCCGGCCTCCGGCAGGGGATTGACAGCAACGATTTCGCCGCCGTTTTCCTTGCAGGCTTCCAGCTCGGTAAGCATCCGCGGGTGATTGGTGCCCGGGTTCTGGCCCATGATGATGATCAGGTCGGCATTGGCGTAGTCGTCGAAACTGACGGTTGCCTTGCCAATGCCGATGGTCTGGCCCATGGCCCAGCCCGAGGACTCGTGGCACATGTTGGAACAGTCCGGCAGGTTGTTCGTGCCATAGCCGCGGACCATCAACTGGTAGAGGAAGGCGGCTTCATTGGACGTGCGGCCGCTGGTGTAAAACGCTGCCTCGTCGGGTGAGTCCAGGCCCTTGAGCTTGTCCGCGACGATCCGGATCGCCTCCGGCCAGCTCACCGGCTTGTAGTGGTCCTCGCCGGCCGGTTTGTGGACGGGCTCGGTAAGCCGGCCCTGCATTCCCAGCCAGTATTCGGAGCGGGTCCGCAGTTCGCTGACGGAATGCTCCGCCCAGAACTCACTGCCAATGACCACCGGAGTCGCCTCCCAGGTGACAGCCTTTGCGCCGTTTTCACAAAACTCGAAGGTCTTGCGGTGCTTCGGGTCCGGCCACGCGCAGCTCGGGCAGTCGAAACCCTTCTTCTGATTCATCGCCAGAACGGTCTTGCGCGTCCGGTTCACACCCATGTGCTCGATGGCAGGCACCATGGAGTGCATCACTCCGGGGATGCCGGCGGCCCAGTCCTTTGGACCGTCTCCGACCACGAGGTCCTTGTCGTCGTATTCCTCGACCTGGGGGTTCTTGCTGGTCACGTGAACTTCCCTTCTGCAACCACCGCCTGTTTAGGCTGCGCTTCACTGATACCAAGCAGACTACCTTTTTGTCCTGAGACGGGCCTAGTAGTTGGCCCGGAGCGCCGGAAGGAATTCACCGTCGACGGCGGCGCCGCGGTTACGTAGCATGTGCGGTAGGCGGTGCGGCCAAAGTGAATCAGGGAGAGCCGGCCCGAATCCGAAAGGGTCTTAGATGCCGGAGCAAAAGGTAACGCTGGCGGGCTTCACCGAGTCGACCTTCAGCCACGGCGGCATCCACCACCAGGTGTTCCGGGCGGGAGCGGGCCCGGCGGTGGTCCTGATCCACGAGGTCCCCGGGATCCACCCGGGCGTGTTGGACCTGGCGCGCAGGCTGATCGAGAGCGGATTCACGGTCTATCTTCCTTCCATGTTTGGGCGTCCCGGCGGAAAAGCGGGTGAGGGAATTGTGAAGTCAATAGCGAAAGTATGCGTCTCGCGCGAATTCGCCGTCCTGGCGAACCGGAGCAGTCCCGCCACAGGTTGGCTGTGCGCCCTTGCCGCTACCGCCCATCAGGAGTGCGGGGGTCCCGGCGTCGGGGCGATCGGCATGTGCATGACCGGAAGCTTCGCGCTGGCCATGGCCCTGGAACCCGCAGTCCTCGCCCCTGTTATGAGCCAGCCAGCGCTGCCCGCGGGCCTGACGGCACGGCGGCGGGCCGCTGTAGGTTTGGACGACGTCGAACTGGACCGGGTGAAGGACCGGACCAGCCAGGGGCTGCGGCTCCTCGGATTGCGGTTCAGCAACGACCGGGCGTGCCCGGCAGAGCGATTCGAAACCATGCGGCGCGAATTCGGCGGGAGCTTCGAAGGGATAGAAATCGATTCCTCGCCGGGCAACCCGCTCGGAATCGCCCAGTCCGCACATTGTGTGCTGACCGTGGACCTGGTGGACACCCCGGGCCACCCGACCAGGGCGGCCCTTGACCGGACCATCGAATTCATCAGCGAGCGCCTGCTCCCGGGCCGTGCCGGTATTACAACACCCAATGAGGGGCCATGAAACTGCGCACAGCCGTGTGGACCGCAGCAGCGACCGCCGCCACGGCAGCGGCCGGGGGCCTAGCCACCGATCCGGACAGCCGCTGGTACCGGGGGCTGCGGAAACCGGGCTGGCAGCCGCCGGTTATAGCCTTTCCAGTGGTCTGGACTGCCCTCTATGCGGATCTCGCGGTCAGTTCCGCCGCCGCCCTGGACAGCGGCGAGGCGGAGGATCCGCCAGACGGCAGCATCGCAGCGGCGGAGACCCGTGCCTACCGGGGCGCCCTGGCAGTCAACTTGGTTCTTAACGCGACATGGAGTTGGCTTTTCTGGCGTGCCCGCCGGCCGTGGCTGGCAGCGGCGGAATGCGCTGTGCTGACCGCAAGCAGCGCCGATCTGGTGCGTCGTACATATCAATTGAACCGCGGTGCAGGCGTGGCCCTGGCCCCCTACGCGTTGTGGTGTGGGTTCGCCGCCGTCCTGTCGGCGGCTATCGCGCGTCTCAATCCTGGTGCGGCCGGCGGCCGGCAGTAATCCTTCGCCTCAGCGCACTGCCGCGAGGGTGTCCCGGATCTCGCGGCGCAGGACCTTGCCGATCAGCGAGCGGGGGAGCGTCTCAAGGACCACCACCCGGCGGGGTACCTTGTAGGCGGTCAGGTGTTTCCGGGCAAAGACCAGGAGCGAGTCGGTGTTAATGCTGGTGCCGGCGGCCGGCACGACTGCGGCGACCACGTCCTCGCCGCCGCCGGCGCGGGGCAGTCCGACGACGCAGACTTCGGCAACCCCCGGGAACGTGGCCATGACGTCTTCAACTTCGCTGGGCGAGACATTAAAGCCCCCGGTGATGATGAGTTCCTTGATCCGGTCACGAATGGTCACGAAGTAGTCCTCGTCCACGGAGACGATGTCTCCGGTACGGAACCAACCGCCGTCGAGCAGGGCCTCCTCGGTCTCCACCGGCCGGTTCCAATAGCCGGCGAATACCTGCGGACCGCGGATCAGCAGTTCACCCTCCTCGCCCGCCGCACGGTCCAGCGCGACGTTCCTGGGATCCACCACCCGGATGTCGGTCAACGGGAAGGGTACCCCGACGGTGCCCGGCTTTCGGCTGGCGCCGAAAGGGTTGCCAATCGCGATCGGAGACGTTTCGGTGAGTCCGTAGCCCTCGATCAGGTAGCCGCCGGTCGCTTTTTCCCAGGTCTCCACGGTCGCCGTAGGCAGGTTCATCGCGCCGGAGATGGCAAAGCGGATGCTTCCCAGCCCAACGCCGCGTTCCGCCGCGGCCGCAGCGATCCGGTCGTAGATCGGCGGCACGGCCGGCAGGAAAGTCGCAGGGGACTTCTTGAGCGCCTTGAACACCAGATCGACGTCGAATTTAGGGAACAGGACCAGTTTCGCGCCGATACTCAAGGCAAACGTCATGCAGAGCGTCAGCCCGTAGGCATGGAACATCGGCAGCACCGCGTACACGGTCTCCCGGCCGTCCTTGAGCCCGGGCACCCAGGCCCTGCCCTGGGCGGCATTGGCTTGCAGATTGGCGTGGCTGAGCATGGCCGCTTTGGGCAACCCCGTGGTGCCGGAGGTGTACTGAAGGACCGCGACGTCCCGGGGTGCGGGGCGCGGATGATTCTTTTTGAGTCTGCCGGCGTCGAGGAGGTCCCGCCACGGCAGTACCGTTCGCGGGGCGGCTACGGGCCGGGCCTTCGGCTGCTTGCTGCCCACGGAGAGGGCGGCGCGGGCCTTACGGGCCGCCGGAACCGGAAGCCGCAGCGCCAGCCGCTGCAGCAGCGGCATCGCCGGAATGAGTTCCACCGAGACGATGCTGCGCAGCCCAACGTCGGCCGGCAACTGGCGGACCCGTTCCACCGCTTTATCCCAAACAATTGCGACGACGGCCCCGTGATCCTCGAACTGGTGGCGCAGCTCCCGGTCCGTGTACAGCGGATTGTGCTCGACCACAACGGCGCCCAGGCGCAGCACGGCATGGAAGGCAATGATGTGCTGCGGGCAGTTTGGCAGCACGAGGGCGACCCGGTCGCCGGCCTTGACGCCGAGCTTCTCCAGACCGGCGGCGGCCCGGCTGATCAGCGTGCCGAGCTCGCGGTAGCTGGTGCGGGCGCCGAAAAACTCCAGCGCGGTCTTCGACCCATAACGCCGCACCGACTTGTCCAGGAGGTCGACGAGCGAGCCTTTCGGGAGCGCCAGGCGGGACGGTACGCCCGGCCCGTACGCGCGGGTCCAGGGGCGTTCGCTCCACGGCTGCCCATGTTCCCGGGCAGTATCCGCCGAAGCTGGGCCGGTGGACGAGCTCGACGTCGATGTCTTTTTCATGATCAGTCCTTGCCACTGCAATCCACAGGTGTTCGCGCGCCAGGAGGCCCGCCCAAAAAATCCTACCGGTGCCTGCGCGGTGCGGCTGCCGCGCCCGTGACTTTTGGCCCTATGGCCGGCCGCGGTGCGGGCGGAAGCTGAGGCTACATCGCTTGCGCGGGTCAGCGCCGCCCCGTCGTGTTGATGCCGGTCATTCCAGGCGGGAACGGGAACACCATGACGCACCAGCAGCCAACCCTCCGCTTCCTCGGAGCCACGGATACCGTCACAGGTTCCCGCTACCTGCTGGAAGCCGGCGGTAAACTGGTCCTGGTGGACTGCGGACTCTTCCAGGGCTACAAACGCAGCCGAGAACGCAACCGGACACCGTTTCCGGTCCCGCCGGAATCAATCGACGCCGTCGTCCTGACCCATGCGCATCTGGACCACACCGGTTACGTTCCCGTCCTGGTGCGCAATGGATTCGCCGGTCCGGTGATCGCCACTGAAGGCACCACCGACCTGTGCAAGCTGCTCCTTCCCGACAGCGGCTACCTGCAGGAGGAGGAAGCCCGGTACGCCACCCACAGGGGATCGGCCGGGCACAACCCGGCGCTGCCGCTCTACACCGCAGCTGACGCCGTCGCTTCGCTCAACAGTTTCACTGTCCGTGCTTTTGACGATCCACTGGACCTCGGCGGCGGGATGGTGCTGACGCTCCTGCCGGCGGGCCATATCCTCGGCGCCGCGCAGGTCCACGTGCGGATGGGCTCCCGGTCGGTGCACTTCACCGGGGACCTGGGACGGTCTGATGACCCGCTGATGTTCCCGCCACGGCCCCTGCCAGCGACCGACGTACTGGTCACTGAATCGACCTACGGGAACCGGAAGCACTCCACCGTGGCTCCGGAGAAGCAACTGGCGGACATTATTAACCGGGTCGCGAAGCGCGGCGGCGTGGTGCTGGTCGCGGCGTTCGCCGTCGGCCGGGCCGAGACGTTGATGCTGCACCTGTCCCGGCTCCGCAGCAAGAACCTGATCCCGGACATCCCCGTGTACCTGAACAGCCCAATGGCGATCGATGCCTCCGGGATGTATCAGCGCCACCCCGAAGAGCACCGGCTTGGCGAGCAGGAATACCGGAACATGTACAAAATCGCCCGGCTCACCCGCTCCGTTGATGAATCCAAGCTGCTGAACCTCCGCGGCGGCCCCATGATCATCATCTCCGCCAGCGGAATGCTCACCGGCGGAAGGATCCTGCACCATCTCGCCGCCTACGGGCCGGATCCGAAGAACGCTGTGATCCTCAGCGGATACCAGGCCGGCGGCACCCGTGGCGCCGCCCTCGCGGCCGGCGGGCGCGAGCTCCGCGTTTATGGTGAGGACATCGTGGTCCGCGCTGAAGTGATCCAAATGGAAAGCCTCTCTGCGCACGCGGACGCCGACGGCATCATCGCGTGGATGAAGGCCGCCGAAACAGCACCACGGATGACTTACATCACCCACGGAGAGCCGGACGCCTCCGATGCCCTGCGCCTGCGGATCAAGCGTGAACTCGGCTGGCGGGCCCGGGTTCCCGAGCACCTCGAAACGATCTCCGTTGAGGAGCCCTGGTGACCTCGGGCACCGCGAAATCCGCGGTATTGGCCGAAATACACTCGCTGGCCCGGCCCTTGACGACCGACCGGGACCTCAACGGGCTCGTCCGGCGGGCCGGGGACTGCCGGTTCGTCGCGATTGGCGAAGCGTCCCACGGAACACACGAGTTCTATACCTGGCGCGACACCCTCAGCAGGCGCCTGATCGAAGAGGAGGGCTATAACTGGATCGGTGTCGAGGGGGATTGGCCCGATTGCTGGCGGATCAACCGCTGGGTGCGCGGCGAGACCGGGCAGGACCAGGGGGTCCATGCCCTGCTCGCGGGATTTGGACGCTGGCCCACCTGGCTGTGGGCGAACGAGGAAGTTGCGGCCTTCCTGGACTGGCTCCGAAGCTGGAATATCCGCCGTCCGATGAGCCGGCGGGTCGGTTTCTACGGGCTCGACGTGTACTCGCTCTGGGATTCGCTCCGAGAAATCATCAGTTGGCTTCGGGACAACGAGCCCGGCGCGGTACCCGCGGCCCTGCGAGCCTGGCAGTGCTTCGTGCCCCACCACGAAGACCCGCAAAGGTACGCCTGGAGCACGAGGCTGGTCCCGCAGTCCTGCGAGGCTGACGTCATCGCCCTCCTCACCGAGGTCAGAAGCAGGGTGTCCGGCCCGGGCGGGCACGACGAAGGAGCGTTCGACGCGGTGCAGAACGCCGAGGTGGCAGCCAACGCCGAGCACTATTACCGGATCATGGTCCGCGGTGACCGCCAGTCCTGGAACATCCGGGACCACCACATGGCCGATACCATCGACCGGCTCAGCAAACACCTGGGTGCCGACTCGAAGGGACTCATTTGGGCGCACAACACCCATGTGGGGGATGCCCGGGCTACGGATATGACGCAGGACGGGCTGGTGAACGTGGGGCAATTGCTGCGCGAACGGCACGCCGCCGAGGGCGTGCTGCTGGTGGGCCTCGCCTGCCACCGGGGCGGGGTAATCGCGGCGGACGCCTGGGGCAGCCACGAGCGGGTCCTGCCGGTTCCGGCCGCGCGCCCGGGCAGCCACGAGGATTTCCTGCACGAGGCACTGGGGGCGGAAGCGGTGCTGGAGTTCAATGCCGACAGGAACGGGCCTTGGCTCTCGAGCTGGCTTGGCCACCGGGCGATAGGTGTCCTCTACCACCCTGAGCGGGAGCTGGGGAATTACGTTCCGACCCGGATGGGTGAGCGCTACGACGCGCTGGTCTGGTTCGAGCACACCCGCCCGCTGCGACCGATTCACCATGAGGCTCCGCCGCGGGAACCGGAATTTGCAACTGAGCCGACCGGCTTCTAGTCCGGGCCCGTTTCACGTCCGGGCCCGTTTCACGTCCCGGCGCGGATGAGGCACCGGTGCGCGGGGCTTAAGCCCCTAACCGGCGGAGCAGCCCCGGCGGAGAATAAGGTGTCGGCGGACTCCCGGTACTGCCGCCCGGATCACGCGAAGCAGGACAGACCCCGCTACGGAAAAGAGCACGATTCAGAATGAAAAAGCCAATCGTCGTCGGTATCAACGGATCAGCCGGAAGCAAGGCCGCGCTGGCATGGGCCCTCGAACGCGCGGCCCGCGACAAGCTTCCCGTCACGGTGATCCACGCCGTGGATGACCGCTGGATGACCCCGGATTTCCAGTACCACGAACTCATCAGGCAGGCCGGCACGGAACTGCTCCAGGAGGCGAAGGCCAGCGCCAGCGGACAGGCCCCCAGTGTCAAGGTCGACGTCGAACTCGGTCACGGCAGCGGCAGCTCGGTGCTGCGGGACGCCGCCAAGGAAGCATCGTTGGTGGTCGTGGGCGAGCACGACAAACACTGGTTGGACGGCGGCCCCATGTCGGATCGTGCCCTGCAGATCGTCTCCGCCTCCGAAGCTTCCGCAGCTGTCATTCCGCTCAAGGCCGGCGCGGGGAACCACGGCGTTGTGGTGGGAGTGGACGGTTCCGAAGAATCCCTCCAGGCCGTGAACTTCGCGGCCGCGGAGGCAGACCGCGGCAGTGACGAGTTGACAGTCGTCTTCGCCTTCCGCAGGCCGGCGCGCTGGATCGAAACCCAGCTGCCGGAGAGCGGGCTCGCGGAATCCATCCTTGAGGAGGACCGGGTCGTCCTGGCGGAATCCGTCGCAGGGCTGGGCGATAAGTATCCGGACCTGATTGTCCACCAGCGCCTGGAGACCGACACCGAACCCGCCAAAGCCCTGGTCGAAGCCGCCAGGGACGCACGGCTCCTCGTGGTTGGCAGCCGCGGCCACGGGGGCTTTTCCCGGATGCTGCTCGGCTCCACAGCCCACGCCGTCCTCCTCAGCTTGCCGTGCCCGACCATCGTTACCCGGGTCCACAAGGTTAAGCACAAGGACTGAGCGGCGCAGCGGACCTTTTAGCCTGCCCGCGCCGGGTGGGAGGAACCTCTGGTGCAGCCCGTCCTGGATTTTATTGGCCACTATTGGTGGCTGGTCTTCCCGCTCAGCGGAGTGTTCGGCGGTTGGGCACGTTCCTGGTCCCAAGCCAGTGAACGCCGGCACAAGCGGCGGGTTGAGCTCTATACGCTTCGCAACCAGGCCGCGGAGGCGGAACAGGCCAGCCGGTCCGAGGCCTGGAACCTGGTGGAAAGCCACAACGCCGTCAACCGGCGGTGGCTCGACTATGAACTCGACGTGGGCAAGCTCATCGACTTTCCGGCCATGACCGACGTCCGCGAACCGCTAACGGTAGCGTTCCTGCGCGCCAAACGGACGGCCGACGCCATGCGACCCGAAGCCCCGGAGGACATCACAACGCTGTCGCGGTTAGCTGAGTACCGCGAAGCCGTACACGGCTTCGCCCTCGCCTTCGACGTCGCCGAGCGTGAGGCCCTGCGGATCAAGGACAGCAACTTCACCGGACCCGAGCGGCAGCGCCTCGCGACGGCCCGGAAGCTGCTGCGGATCGCGTCGGATGCTGCTGCCACACCGGCGGAACGGCAAACCGCGTACCGGCGCGCGCGCCGCGAACTGGACGGACTGATTGCGCTGCCTGACGTGACGGTTGCTGCGCTTGAGCAGAAGGCCGCCGCGATGATCGACGCCGCGCCGGCACCCGATCTCCAGCAGAACTGAGGAAAGGCGCTTGCGCCCCGCCCACTGACCCGGCCAGGGCGGCGCCGGGGCCAGTTTTGGGCCCTGCTACCCTTGCCCTTTACCCTTTAACGCGTCAAGCGATTTTGCTGAACCCCGCACGCCTATCCGGTGAATTCCGGATGAATGATGCGGCGCCGGCGGATGAAACTGCTGACCGACTACTCTGCAGATTGGGCAATAGGTGCAAATCACCATCATGGTGGCGCTGGTGATATCGCTGGCACTTTTTTTTGACTTCACCAACGGATTTCATGACACCGCCAACGCGATGGCCACCCCCATTGCCACCGGCGCCATCAAACCCAAAACGGCGGTCGCCCTCGCGGCGGTCCTGAACCTGGTGGGAGCATTCCTGTCCACGGAAGTGGCCAGGACCGTGTCAGGCGGAATTATCAAGGAAGGTGCCGACGGCATCCAGATCACACCGGAGATCATCTTCGCCGGCCTGATGGGCGCCATCCTCTGGAACATGATCACCTGGCTCAAAGGCCTGCCGTCGAGTTCCTCGCACGCATTATTTGGCGGTCTGATCGGTGCGGCCATCGCCGGGATCGGGATCCATTCGGTTAACTTCTCGTCCCTGACACAGAAGGTGATCCTGCCCGCCATCTTTGCGCCGATCATCGCCGGCGGTGTTGCGTACCTGTGCACCAAGCTTGCGTATGCGCTGACTTCCCGGCACGATCCGGATACCGGCAGCAAGCTCACCCAGAAGCGCGGCGGATTCCGGACCGGCCAGATTTTCACCTCCAGCCTCGTTGCCCTTGCCCACGGGACCAACGACGCACAAAAGACGATGGGCATCATCACGCTGGTGCTGATTGCTGCGGGCAGCCAGCAGCCGGGCTCCGGACCTCAACTCTGGGTCATCGCCGCCTGCGCCCTCGCCATCGCGCTTGGTACCTACTCCGGTGGCTGGCGCATCATCCGCACGATGGGATCCGGGCTTACCGACGTCAAGCCGGCACAGGGCTTTGCCGCCGAAAGCAGCACGGCTTCCGCCATCCTGGCCTCCTCCCATCTGGGGTTTGCACTGTCCACCACGCAGGTAGCGTCCGGCTCCGTAATCGGTTCAGGCTTGGGCCGGCGCGGGACCACCGTACGATGGGGCACCGCTGGGCGGATTGCGCTGGGTTGGCTCTTCACCCTTCCGGCTGCGGGGTTGATGGGGGCGCTCACGGCACTGCTGGTGAATACCGGCGTCGGCGGCGTGGTGATTGCCGCCGTGGCCGGCACTGCGGCCGTGACCTACATGTTTGTGCACTCGAACAAGTCGCGGGTCGGACACCACAATGCCGTAGAAGTCGAGGAAGCCGGCACGGCCGTGCACTTCCGCAAGAAAAAGGCACGCGCCGCCGCCGGCACCAACAACAAGCCGAAGGGCGAGCTCTGATGAAGTGGCTGGAACTGGTTCAAGTCGCCGGCGCAACGCTCGTCGCTGCGCTGACCGTTGTGGTCCTTTACTCCTTGGGAGTCCGCCTCACGGCCATCGCCGGCGACGTCGATGAGCGGAAACCGGCATGGGTCCGGCCGCTCGCGTACGTCTGCTTCGGTCTTTGCGGGCTGGCCGTCTTGTTCGGGTTGTACCTGATCATTCCCTACTTCAGCAAATAACCGGCAGGTGGGCGTCCGGGGCGGGTCCGGCTACGCTGGGGCCATGCCTGGATTCCAGTATTTTGTTGCGTCCTCGCTGGACGGATTCATCGCCACCGCCGACGACGAACTGGACTGGCTGCTCCAGTTCGACGGCTTCGCCGGGGGCAAGGAAAGCTATGAAGCCTTTATGGCGGAGGTGGGCTGCATCGTGATGGGCGGTGAGACCTACGCCTGGCTAAGGAAGAACGAACCCGGCCACTGGCCCTACCCAACGACGGCGTGCTGGGTCTTCACACGCCACGAACTCTCCGCCCCGCCCGGTGCGAACGTGACGTTTGTCCGCGGTCCCGTGGCCGAGTTCGTTGCTGATCTCGAGGCCGAAGCGGGAGACCGGAATGTCTGGATCGTCGGGGGCGGCGTACTCGCAGCCCAATTCGCGGATGCCGGCGCGCTGGACGAGATCATTATTTCGATAATTCCCGTTGTCCTCGGCAGCGGCAAGCCGGTGCTGCCGATGTCGGGGCCGACGGCACCGATGGAGCTGCTTTACGCGCACACCATGGGCCGGGGCATCATGGAACTGCGCTACCGTTTCGGGCGCGCCCAGGCATAGAACCGCTGCGGCGAGGCGCCGGGCTGCGGGGCTGCTACTCGGCGATGTCGCGGATCAGGTTGGTGATGCGCGCGGTCGAGAGCCTGCGGCCCTGCTCGTCCGTCATCACGATCTCGTGCGTGGTCAGGGTGCGGCCAAGGTGGATGGCAGTGCACGTGCCGGTCACCGTGCCCGCGGTGATTGCCCGGTGATGCGTGGCGCTGACGTCGATTCCCAGCGCCTGCCGCTGCGGCCCGGCATGCATTCCGGCAGCAAAGGAACCAAGCGTCTCGGCAAGCACCACGTGGGCACCGCCGTGCAGGATGCCGGCGACCTGGGTGTTGCCTTCCACCGGCATGGTGCCAACAGTGCGCTCGGGACTCATCTCCACGAAATGGATGCCCATCTTCACCACCAGGGCGCCCACACCGTAGTGCCCCAGCCAATCGTGCATTTCCTCGGGAATCCCGGCTGCCGCCAGCTCGGCCGTGTACGGGCCCGGCGTGAAATTGTCCGTCATGGGAACTAGGCTGGCACCTGTGAGCGAAACTACCAAACCGGCCCTTGCCCCCTCTGCCGCGGATACCCTTCCGGCAACGGAGACCGAATCAGCGATTGCGGCCAGGCCCGTGCCCTCCAGCCGGGCCGCGGAACCGGTTTCCGCCACTGCGGCGCCCGTGGTTCCGATCACCGGTCAGCCCCGGCTGATGGTCCTCGACGGCCACTCCATGGCATTTCGTGCGTTCTTCGCGCTGCCGGCTGACAAATTCTCCACCGCCACGGGACAGCACACAAACGCCGTACACGGCTTTACGTCCATGCTGATCAACCTCATCAAGGAGCAGAAGCCCACCCACGTTGCCGTCGCCTTCGACGTCTCCGATGACACCACCCATCGCAAGGCCGAATACAGCGACTACAAGGGCGGACGCAACGAAACCCCCCGCGAGATGAGCGGCCAGATCGACCTCATCGACAAGGTCATGGGAGCTTGGGGCATCAAGACCATCAAGATGCCCGGCTACGAAGCTGACGATATCCTGGCCACCCTCGCCACGATGGGAGACAAGGCCGGTTTCGAGGTGCTCCTGGTTTCGGGGGACCGGGATGCCTTCCAGCTGATCACTGACAACGTCTTTGTGCTGTACCCGAAAAAGGGTGTCAGTGACATTCCCCGCCTGGATGCCGTGGCCATCCAGGAGAAGTATTTCGTCACGCCAGCCCAGTATTCGGACCTCGCCGCGCTGGTGGGAGAGTCCGCGGACAACCTTCCCGGCGTTCCCGGCGTCGGCCCCAAGACGGCAGCGAAGTGGATTAACCTTTACGGCGGCCTGGAGGGGGTTCTGGCGAACATCGACTCCATCGGCGGGAAGGTGGGGGATTCCCTCCGCGAAAACGTTGAGGACGTCAAGCGCAACCGGAGGCTGAACAGGCTCCACACCGATCTGGAGCTCCCGGTGACGCTGGAAGAACTTTCGGAACCGCGGCCGGACCAGGCTGCCATCGAGGAGTTGTTCGATACCCTCGAATTCAAGACCATCCGTACCCGGCTCTTGGCCCTGTACGGCAGTGAGGTCGCTGAGCCGGAGAGAGAGCGCCTCGACACTCCGGACTTCGTGGTCCCTTCGGACGCTGCCGAGCTGGCTGCTTTCCTCGACTCGGGGGCCGGCAAGCGTTCAGCTGTCGCCGTCGACCTCGTGCCGGGCCGGATCGGCGAGGATGCCGCTGCCCTGGCCATCGTCCGTGCGGACGGGGCTGCCTACATCGACCTCACCGGCCAGGATGCCGCCGCCGAGAACGTCCTGGCCGGCTGGCTCAGGGACGCGGCCGCGCCCAAGGTCATGCATGGCTACAAGGCGGCACTCAAAGCTCTCTCCAACCGTGGCCTGGGCCTGGACGGCGTGGTGGACGACACCGCAATTTCCGGGTACCTCATTCAGCCTGACCGCCGCAGCTATGAGCTCGCCGAACTCGCCCAGCACCACCTGAACATCGGCGTCGCGACCGAGGCGGCCAAGGCCGGCCAGCTTGAGTTGGCGTTCGACGGCGATACTGCCGCCGCCGGCGCGCTCGTCCAGGTGGCCGCCGTCGTCCAGGCACTGAGCCGCTACTTCGAAACTGAGCTGCAGGAACGCGGAGCCCAGGACCTGCTGACCACCCTCGAGCTGCCCGTCAGCCGGGTCCTTGCCGACATGGAACTCGCCGGAATTGCCATCGACATGGCGCGTATGGACGAGCAGTTGGCGGATCTGGCCAAGGTCATCGACAACGCCCAGGAGCTTGCGTTCGCCGCGATTGGCCACGAAGTAAACCTGGGGTCGCCGAAGCAGCTCCAGACGGTCCTGTTTGAGGAGCTGGGACTGCCGAAAACCAAAAAGATCAAGTCCGGGTACACCACCGACGCCGCGTCGCTCAAGAACCTGCTGGAAAAGACCGGGCACGAATTCCTCGTCCAGCTAATGGCGCACCGCGAGTCCTCGAAGCTGCGTCAGATGCTGGAGTCGCTGAAGAAGTCCGTCACCGACGACGGCCGGATCCACACCAGTTACGCGCAAAACGTCGCAGCCACCGGCCGGATCTCGTCCAACAACCCCAACCTGCAGAACATCCCCATCCGCAGCGAGGAGGGCCGCCGTGTGCGCAGCATCTTTGTGGTCAGCGATGGCTACGACTGCCTGCTCTCGGCCGACTACTCGCAGATCGAAATGCGCATCATGGCGCACCTCTCGGGGGATGCGGGCCTGATTCAGGCCTACAAGGACGGCGAAGACCTGCATCGGTTCGTAGGTTCCAACATCTTCCATGTACCCACAGACCAGGTGACCAGTGCGATGCGTTCCAAGGTCAAGGCCATGTCCTATGGCCTTGCCTACGGACTGACCTCCTTCGGGCTCTCCAAGCAGCTCGAGGTTTCCGTCGATGAGGCGAGGACGCTGATGAAGGACTACTTCGACCGGTTCGGCGCCGTCCGCGACTATCTCCGCGGCGTCGTGGAGCAGGCCAGAATCGACGGGTACACCGCCACCATCGAGGGCCGACGCCGGTATCTTCCGGACCTCACGAGCACCGACCGCCAGCTGCGCGAGAACGCTGAGCGCATTGCGCTGAACTCTCCGATCCAGGGATCGGCAGCGGACATCATCAAGCGTGCGATGCTCGGGGTCTCCGGTGCGCTGGCCGAACAGGGACTGAAGTCGCGGATGCTGCTGCAGGTCCATGACGAACTGGTTTTGGAAGTCGCGGCCGGAGAGCGGGACACCGTGGAAAAGCTCGTGACCGAGCAGATGGGGGCGGCTGCCAGGTTGACCGTTCCGCTGGAAGTCCAGATCGGCGTCGGTTCGAGCTGGTACGAGGCGGGGCATTGATGCCTGCGTGAATTGTGGATTTTGCAGGATACCCAGGGGGAAAGCACATGACTGAAAAGTACGAGATCAGGAGGTTCCGGGCGGCCCAAAAGGGCGAACCGGACTACGCGCTGGGCGTCTCCTGGCTGCGCGGCGTCGGCGTCGGCTTTTACGACGAGCGCCACAAGGACGAGTTCGTGGACAAGGTCATGGCCATGTACCGCGCCGACAACCGCGAGCTGACGGGGGTCTACCAGCGCGGCACAGTGGCCGCGCATTCCCTGGCTGCCGACATCCCCGTGGCCACCTTCGGGACCCTGCGCAAAAACCTCAATGTCGGTTACGGCCGGCAGCTCGAAGCGCAGCTGATCACCGCCGTAACCGTCCGGGGAACCCACCGCCGGCAGGGACTCCTGCGCCGGATGATGACCGAGGACCTGGCGGCGTCGAAAGCCGACGGCCTGGCCATTGCTGCCCTGACGGCGTCCGAGGCTTCCATCTACGGGCGGTTCGGCTTCGGCGTCGCGACGTTCGAGCGCAGCGTGAAGGTGGACACCGGCCCGCGCTTCCGGCTGCGGCACAGTGCGAGCGGCTCGGTGGAAGTCGCCGACCGGAAAGTCCTGCTGGAGCTGGCCCAGGGCGTGTTCGAACGCGTCCACCGGGTCACGCCCGGGTCTATCGATCGGCAGGACGCCTACCGGCAGCGCAGCTCGGGGACACTAGGCCGGGACGGGGCGGAGGACGAATCGATCCGCTGTGCCCTGCACTACGACGCCGACGGTGCTGTGGACGGTTATGTCGCCTACAAATTCTCCGGCTGGGACACCACGCCAGCCACCATGGAAGTCGTTGACCTCGTCGCTGCCACCACGTCCGGCTACCTCGAGCTGTGGCAGTTCCTCGGCAGCATCGACCTCATTCAGCGTGTTGCGTGGGCCGAAGCCCCCGTGGACGATCCGCTGACGTGGGCCCTTGAGGACCCGCGTTGCATCGAGTCCGCCGAGAACGCAGACATGCTTTGGCTCCGGATCCTGGACACGGCCAAAGCCCTCGGCGCACGACGCTACTCGACCGACGGCAGCCTGGTCCTGCACGTCACCGACACCCTGGGCTTCGCGGCGGGCACGTACACGCTCACTGTGACTGACGGTGAAGCCCGCGTGGAGTCCGCCCCGGACGGCACCGAACCGGACCTGAGCCTCGACGTCGCGGAACTCGGGTCCGTCTTTCTCGGCGCAGTCTGCCCGGTGACGCTGGCGGCTGCCGGGCGGATCCTGGAGCACGTTTCCGGGGCCGCACTGACCGCACGGCTGATGTTCGCCGTCGACCGTGCACCGCACTGCCTGACGCACTTTTAGGCGAATTGGCCCCGAGCCGTTGCACTTTGACCGGCGTTCCCGTATACGACTAGACTAAACGGGCGTGTACTACGTGCCCGCATCTTCAATCCACAAATCAGGATGACCCGGCAAAATGCCGTGCCTGCTCCCGTGTCGCCGACGCGGGCGCAGCGGTTGGCCTGACCGACTAACTATCCACAACGGAGCCCCTACTACATGACCATCACCTCCACCGAGAAGCCCGGTACACCCGTAGTCGCAATTAACGACATCGGTACCGCTGAGGACTTCCTCGCAGCTGTCGACGCCACCATCAAGTACTTCAACGACGGGGACCTCGTCGAAGGTACCGTCGTGAAGGTCGACCGCGACGAAGTTCTGCTCGACATCGGTTACAAGACCGAAGGTGTCATTCCCTCCCGCGAGCTGTCCATCAAGCACGATGTTGATCCCGGAGACGTCGTCTCCGTTGGCGATCTCGTCGAAGCCCTGGTGCTCACCAAGGAAGACAAAGAAGGCCGCCTGATCCTCTCCAAGAAGCGTGCTCAGTACGAGCGCGCCTGGGGCGACATCGAGAAGGTCAAGGAAGAGGACGGCGTCGTCACCGGCACCGTCATCGAGGTTGTCAAGGGTGGTCTTATCCTCGACATCGGCCTGCGCGGCTTCCTGCCGGCATCCCTCGTCGAGATGCGCCGTGTGCGCGACCTTGCTCCGTACATCGGCCAGAAGATCGAAGCCAAAATCATCGAGCTGGACAAGAACCGCAACAACGTGGTGCTGTCCCGCCGTGCATGGCTCGAGCAGACCCAGTCCGAGGTCCGCTCCACGTTCCTCAACAAGCTGGAAAAGGGCCAGGTCCGTCCCGGCGTCGTTTCCTCCATCGTCAACTTCGGTGCCTTCGTGGACCTGGGCGGCGTAGACGGCCTCGTTCACGTTTCCGAGCTGTCCTGGAAGCACATCGACCACCCGTCCGAGGTTGTCGAGGTGGGCCAAGAAGTCACCGTCGAGGTTCTCGAGGTCGATCTGGACCGCGAGCGTGTTTCCCTCTCGCTCAAGGCTACGCAGGAAGACCCGTGGCAGACCTTCGCCCGCACCCACGCCCTCGGGCAGGTTGTGCCGGGTAAGGTCACCAAGCTGGTTCCGTTCGGCGCGTTCGTTCGCGTTGAAGACGGCATCGAAGGCCTGGTCCACATCTCCGAGCTCGCAGTGCGCCACGTAGAGCTGGCCGAGCAGGTTGTCTCCGTCGGGGATGAGCTGTTCGTCAAGGTCATCGACATCGACCTCGAACGCCGCCGCATCTCGCTGTCCCTCAAGCAGGCCAACGAGGGCGTCGACGCCGACTCCACCGAATTCGATCCGGCTCTGTACGGCATGGCCGCAGAGTACGACGAAGAAGGCAACTACAAGTACCCGGAGGGCTTCGATCCGGAGTCCAACGAGTGGCTTGAAGGCTACGAGACGCAGCGCGCCGCCTGGGAGCAGCAGTACGCTGACGCCCAGACCCGCTGGGAAGCCCACAAGAAGCAGGTTGCCCAGCACGCTGCCGATGACGCTGCAGCTGCAACGTCCGGCGAGAGCGACTCCGGCACCACCAGCTACTCCTCCGAGCCGGCTGCAGCCGAGTCCAACACCGGTGGCGGCACGCTCGCTTCCGACGAGGCTCTGGCAGCACTGCGCGAGAAGCTGACCGGCAACTAATTGCCCGTGGTTCCCGGGGATCCACTCCCCGGGCCCTGGCAGTTTGTAGCCTAAATTAGCGCCATAAAAGTGGCCGTCCCTCCGGGGGCGGCCATTTTTGTGTTGTTTTACAAGTGCCACTGTTTTCGGGCCGGCCCTGGCTGCTCCCCGTGGGGACATGCCCGGTGGTGGCTGCGGCCACTGGACATAACAGTATTATGCTCAGGCCTGGTCCCGAGGGCGGGGCATGTCCGGAGGTATCCCGCCGGGCCTGGTGGACATGTCCGTCGCAGACCGAGCCAGGCCATGCCGTTGGTGGCGGGCGGAATGGTTGACTTTGCAGCTGCTTAGCGTCGATGCTGTCCGGGTTAGGTCAACGGAACACAAGGGGGCGGCCACTATGGGTGGAACTGCAGGAAATTTCCAGGCAACCGAGCCAGCTGACAACCGGACTTGGCCAGGGGCAATCGGAGCCATCACCTTATTCGTCGAGGATCTGCCCGTGGCAAAACGCTTCTACCGGGAAGTGTTTGGTCTGCCGGTGGCGTATGAAGACGAGGCCTCGGCTGTGTTTAGGTTCGAGAACACCCTGATCAATTTGTTGAACTCTTCCGAGGCACCGGAGCTCATCGGCCCTGCCAAGGTGGCTTCCGCCGAGGTCGGCGCCAGGATGCAATTCACCCTCGAGGTGGACGACGTTGATGCCTTGTGCGCGGATTTGACCGGGCGCGGCGTCGAACTCCTGAATGGACCGGTGAACCGGCCGTGGGGTATCCGCACGGCAAGCTTTCGCGACCCCGGCGGCCACATTTGGGAAATTGCGGCGGCTCTCGCCTGAATCCGGGTGGACCATGTCCAGCCGCGGACCCGGGCGATGGGAACATCAGGATTATGTCCAAGGGCTTGGGCTAACAGGGGGCATGCTCAGCATCGGGGGGTGCTGAACAGTGGGCATGTCCACCGGGGGGTGGTGAACGGCGGGCATGCTCAGGGTGGGGGAGTCAGCGCAACGCGATCCTGGCCTTGACCGGAACCGTTGCACCGGTGGCGGCTTCGCCTTCCTCGAGCTCGGCACCGGTTGACCTCAGGAGGGCCAGCGCCGCGGTGTTCCCTGCCGTTGTCTCGGCTTCCAGCACCGACGCCCCGGTCGCGGCGGCCCGGCCAATCACGAGACGAAGCGCTTCCCGTGCGATTCCGCGGCCGCGGAAGCTGCGCGCCAGCCAGATACCCGTTTCCAGCGCACAGGCTCCGGTCCGCCGCAGCCGGACCGCTCCCGCCAGTTCACCGCCGGAACTGACCGCCCAGCTTTGCTGCTGGCCTGGCCCGTCGAGTCCGGCGGCCGCTCGGTGGTATTCGCGGAACCAGCTGATCCGTTCCGAATTCCAGCCGGCGGCGCTGCCCAAGGGTGGGGTCACGTCGTCCGCATCCGCGTCCTGGATCGCCACTGACAGGAGCTGCTCGAGGACCGCCCCTGAGACATCAACGAGCAACACGGCGGGACGGGAAGGCTCACCCGTGGGGGACATCGATCCACTCCGTTTCTCCGGGCACTAATTCGGCCGTTCCGGCAGACAGCGCGGCCAGCCGCTCGGCCGCCCGGGCCAGACCAGGCGGATCATCCGGCAGGGCAAGCCGAAGGATAGTAGCTTCCGCCGCGTAACTGGATTCTGCCATGACGTAACCCGCGGCGCGGAGCTCGTTTTCCAGCCGCCCGGCGGACGTGTGCGGAACGGCCACCCTGCAGATCCGCAGCCGGCGGCGCTGCACGAGGGGCGCCCGGTCCAAGGCAGCGGTCACGGCTTCCGAGTAGGCTCTGACCAATCCGCCTGCCCCCAGCAGGATCCCGCCAAAGTACCGGACCACCACAGCTGTTACATCACTGAGATCCGTCGCGCCCGGAGCGGTTTCGCGTTTGAGCAGCGCATCAAGCATCGGGTTGCCCGCGGTTCCGGACGGTTCGCCGTCGTCGTTTGAGCGTTGGACATCCCGGTCCGGACCGAGCACAAACGCGGAACAGTGGTGCCGTGCGTCGTGGAATTCTTTGCGCAGGGCGGCAAGGACCGAACGGGCCCCATCCTCGTCTGCGGTCCGTTGCAGCACCGTAATGAAGCGGGAGCGTCTAACCTCAGTCTCGTGGCGGAACTCCCGGTCCGCCGCCAGCGAGGTGTACACGGTGGCCCTGCTCTCCGGGAAAACCGCATTTTCAGCCACCGGATCAGTTTAGTCTGGTGGAGTGCTGAAAATCGGGTTGACGGGCGGCATCGCCGCAGGCAAGTCAGTGGCCTCCTCGCGCCTGCGCGAACTGGGCGCCGTAGTGATCGACGCAGACGCCCTGGCCCGGGAGGTCGTCGAGCCCGGCACACCCGGACTCGCCAAGGTGGTGGAGGCCTTCAGCAAGTCGGTTTTGACGCCCGACGGCGGCCTGGACCGGGCCAAGCTCGGCGCCCTCGTGTTCGGCAACCCGGACCGCCTTGCCGTTTTGAACAACATCATCCATCCGCTGGTGCGGGAGCGGGCTGCCGCGCTGTCCGCCGCCGCCCCTATGGGCGCCGTGGTGGTCCAGGACATCCCGCTCCTCGTTGAGACCGGCCAGGGCTCCAATTTCCATCTGGTGGTGGTGGTTGACGCGCCGGATGAGGCCCGGCTGCAGCGGATGGTGCAACACCGGCGGATGAGCCCCGCTGACGCCCGCGCCAGGATGGCGGCGCAGGCGGGCAGGCAGGACCGGCTGGCAGCAGCCGACGTCGTCCTGGACAACTCCGGTTCCAAGCAGGAACTTCGGGACGCGGTGGACCGGCTCTGGAAATTCCGGCTGGCACCCTTCGCGGAGAACCTGGGCAGGCACCGCCCGGCACCCCGGACCGGCGCCCCGGTGCCGGCGCACGCCAACCCCGAGTGGCCGGTGCAAGCCGCGCGGCTTATGGCGCGCCTGCGGACGGCTGCGGGGGAGAACATCCTGGCCCTGCACCATGTTGGTTCCACTGCCGTGCCCGGCCTCGGCACGAACGACGTGCTGGACCTCCAGCTCGGCGTCGAGGACATGGCCGCCGCGGACCGGATCTCGCTGCTGCTCGCCGAGGCGGGTTTCCCGGCCCGGCCCGTTGCGGTTTCCGGCAACCCCCAACCCCCGGACCCGGACCCGGCAAGCTGGCCGGAGCGCCTGCACGCCAACGCGGACCCCGGACGGGCGGTCAACCTCCACGTCCGGGCCGTGGGCTCGCCGGGCTGGCGGTTCGCGCTCTGCTTCCGGGACTGGCTGCGCGATGACCCGGCTGCCCGGGAGGAATACCTTGCCGAGAAGCGCCGGGCCGGCAGGTTGCACGGCGCAGATCGGAGCACCGCTGGCTACGCCTCGGACACGGAGGACGGGATGGCCGGGCACGCCCCGGCGCAAATGGAAGCGTGGGCGCGGCGCACCGGCTGGCAGCCTCCCTTGTAGCCGGGGCCCGAAGCCGGACCGGAACGTACCGCCCAAAGCTGAATCAGGGCGGAGCGTCGGGGCCCGGCGGTACATTAGGAACATGAGTCTTGCCCAGCAGATCAACCGTGTCGTGGCGCCTTTCGAGGTCATCAGCGAATTCCAGCCGGCAGGCGACCAGCCGGCCGCCATCGGGGAACTGACCGAGCGCATCAAAAACGGCGAGAAGGACGTGGTGCTGCTCGGCGCCACGGGTACCGGCAAGAGCGCGACGACGGCGTGGCTGATCGAGCAGGTGCAGCGGCCCACCCTGGTGATGGTGCAAAACAAGACCCTCGCAGCGCAGCTCGTCAACGAATTCCGCGAGCTGCTGCCCAACAACGCCGTCGAATACTTCGTCTCCTACTACGACTACTACCAGCCGGAAGCCTACGTGGCGCAGACGGACACCTTCATCGAAAAGGACTCGTCCGTCAACGAGGAAGTCGAACGGCTCCGGCACTCCGCCACCAATGCGCTGCTGACCCGCCGGGACGTGATCGTGGTCGCCACCGTGTCCTGCATCTATGGCCTCGGCACCCCGGAGGAATACATCGCCGGCATGGTGACACTGAGCAAGGGCGCCCAGATGAACCGCGATGACCTGCTGCGGAAATTCGTTTCCATGCAGTATGCCCGCAACGACATGGACTTCCACCGAGGCACGTTCCGGGTCCGTGGCGACACCGTAGAAATCATCCCGATGTACGAGGAGCTTGCGATCCGGATCGAGTTCTTCGGCGACGAGATCGAGAACATCTATACCCTGCACCCGCTCACCGGAGAAATCATCCGTGATGAGACCGAAATGTACGTCTTCCCGGCATCGCACTATGTCGCCGGTCCGGAACGTATGGGCCGGGCGATCAAGCGGATAGAAGACGAGCTCGCCGGACGGCTCCAGGTCCTGGAAAGCCAGAACAAACTTGTGGAAGCGCAGCGACTCAGGATGCGCACCACCTACGACCTGGAAATGATGCAGCAGATGGGCTTCTGCAACGGCATCGAGAACTACTCCAGCCACATCGACGGCCGCGCCCGCGGAACGGCGCCGCACTGCCTCATCGATTACTTCCCGGACGACTTCCTCCTGGTCATCGACGAGTCGCACGTTACAGTGCCGCAGATCGGCGCGATGTACGAGGGCGACATGTCCCGGAAGCGGAACCTCGTAGACCACGGCTTCCGGCTGCCCTCCGCGATGGATAACCGGCCGTTGAAATGGGACGAATTCCAGGACCGCGTTGGGCAGACCGTCTACCTCTCCGCCACGCCGGGCAAGTACGAGCTCGGCAAAGCCGACGGCTACGTCCAGCAAATCATCCGGCCCACCGGCCTCATCGACCCCGAGGTGATCGTCAAGCCGACAAAGGGCCAAATCGATGACCTGCTCGGTGAGATCAAGACCCGCACCGCGAAGGATGAGCGCATCCTGGTCACCACACTGACCAAACGGATGGCGGAGGACCTTACCGATTATCTGCTCGGGCACGGCGTCAAGGTCGAATACCTGCACTCGGACGTTGACACCCTGCGCCGCGTCGAGCTGCTGCGGGAACTTCGGATGGGAGTCTTCGACGTCCTGGTCGGCATCAACTTGCTCCGGGAGGGCCTGGACCTGCCCGAGGTGTCGCTGGTGAGTATCCTGGATGCGGACAAGGAAGGCTTCCTGCGGTCGGCAACGTCGCTGATCCAGACCATCGGCCGGGCCGCCCGCAACGTCTCCGGCGAGGTCCACATGTACGCGGACCGGATCACCGACTCCATGGCGAAGGCCATTGACGAGACCAACCGGCGGCGCGAGATCCAAGTGGCGTACAACACCGCTAACGGCGTCGACCCGCAGCCGCTGCGGAAGAAGATCGCCGACATCACGGACCAGATCGCCAAGGAGGACGCCGACACCCGCGAACTCCTCGCCGCGGCCGGCAAGTCGCGCGGCAAGGGCAAGGGCTCGGCAAAGGTCCGGGCGGACGGCCTGGCCGCGGCACCGGCCGAGGATCTGGTGGGCCTGATCGAGCAGCTCACCGAACAAATGCATGCCGCCGCCGGGGAGCTGCACTTCGAGCTTGCCGCCCGGCTTCGTGACGAGGTAGGGGAGCTGAAGAAGGAACTGCGCCAGATGCAGTCCGCCGGGCACGCCTAAGGTAGGGTAGGACGAACGTAGGGGAGTATCCCAAGCGCTACGATCGTCAACACGCATGGCACAGACGCCCTGCCGGGCGTAGCGGGCTGCAAGTGGTACCTGGAGGCAATGGCCCGGGTGCGAGAGCTTGGCCGGAGAGACTTGCACCGCTTAGTTGTACCCTGCGAAAGGTATCTTCGTGCCTGAACTTCCCCTCTGGTTTGAGATCGGCTCCTTCGTTGTCCTCGGCACCATCCTCGCCGTCGATCTGCTCCTCGTCCTCAAGCGGCCGCATGAGCCCTCCATGAAGGAAGCAGGCCTCTGGGTCACCTTCTACATCGGGCTGGCGCTCGTTTTTGCCGCAGCGATGTTTGCCTTCACCGGTCCCGAGTACGGCGGGCAGTTCATTGCCGGCTGGGTCACGGAGTACAGCCTCAGCATCGACAACCTGTTCGTCTTTATCATCATCATGGCCCGCTTTTCGGTACCCCGTAAGTACCAGCAGGAAGTCCTGATGGTGGGCATCATCATCGCGCTGGTCCTGCGCGGCATCTTCATCCTGCTCGGCGCACTAGTGATCGAACAGTTCAGCTGGATCTTCTACCTCTTCGGCGCCTTCCTGCTTTGGACCGCGTGGAAGCAGCTCCAGGACGACGGCGGTGACGAGGAAGACCGGGAAAACCCGCTCATCGCCCGGATCCGCACTGTCCTGCCGATGTCCCAGACGTTCGACGGCGGCAAACTCCGCACCATGGTGGACGGCAAGAGGGTCTTCACCCCCATGCTGGTCGTCTTTGTGACCATCGGCCTGACGGATCTGCTGTTCGCGGTGGACTCCATCCCCGCCATATTTGGCCTGACGCAAAGCCCGTTCATCGTCTTCACCGCCAACATCTTCGCCCTGATGGGCCTGCGTCAGCTGTACTTCCTGCTCGGCGGCCTGATGACCCGCCTCGTCTACCTGAAGCACGCCCTTTCCGTGATTCTCGCGTTCATTGGTGTGAAGCTGGTCCTGCACGCGATGCATGTGAACGAACTCCCGTTTGTCAACGGCGGCCGGCACATCGAATGGGCTCCCGAGATCCCGACTTTCCTCTCGCTCGCGGTAATCATCGGCACCATCATCGTGGCCGTCATTGCCAGCCTGGTCAGCTCCGGCACCACAACATCGAAGGTGGACCCCCGGCTCGAGGAAGACTCCCGCAAGAGCCTGATCGACGCCGAGTAGCTTCCACGGTTCGGCTAAGCTCGGACCGTGAAAACCATCGACTCCAGCCCGGCGCACGGTTCGGTCCTGGACCCGCAGCGGGTCCAGCGCCGAACCGTCTGGGTCCTGAGCACGGCTCAGCTGCTCAGCGGCGTGGGCAGCGGCGCCAGCCTGTCCGTCGGGTCCCTCCTGGCCGTCCAGCTCTCGGGCTCGAACGCGTGGGCCGGAGCTGTCACCACCACCATGACCCTCGGCGCGGCGGCGGCCGCGCTGCCGCTGGCAGGCCTGGCCGGCCGGCGCGGCCGGCGCGGCTCGCTGGTTACGGGCCTGCTCGCTGCCATGGCCGGAGCCCTGCTGGTCATCGTTTCCACTGTGACGGGAAGCTTTCCCGTGCTGCTGCTGGCAGCGGCCCTGCTTGGACTGGGCACGGCAGCCAACCTGCAGGCCCGCTTCGCCGCCGTCGACCTCGCCGCTCCGGAACGCCGCGGCCGAGCCCTGGCGATCGTCGTGTGGGCTGTCACAATCGGCGCCGTGGCCGGACCCAACCTGATCCGTCCCGGCGCCCTGGTAGGCAGTGCGCTCGGCTTGCCGGAACTGGCGGGCCCCTTTGTATTTTCGACGGCGGGACTGGCCCTGGCCGCGCTGCTGCTGCTCATTGGCCTGCGGCCGGACCCGCTGCTGCTGGCTGCCAGGCTGCGGTCCGAAAGTCAGCCGACGCCCACCGCCGCCGCCCGGCGTCGGAACAGCCTCCGGCACGGCCTGGATGCCATCCGGGCCTCGCCGCGGGCACGCTTTGCGCTGCTGGCGATTATTTCCGCGCACGGCTGCATGGCCGCCGTGATGTCGATGACGCCGCTGCACCTGCAACTGCTGACCGAGGGACCGCTCACCGGCATGCCGGCCGGCCATGCGCACGCCGCCAGCACCGATGTCCTGGTCCTGATCGGCTTCACCATTTCGCTGCACATCGCCGGAATGTACGCACTCTCACCGGTCATGGGCTGGCTGACGGACAAAACGGGCCGGCTGCCGGTCATTTTGCTGGGGCACGGCCTGATCCTGCTCTCGGTCCTCGTGGCCGGCTTCGGCCAGGCCGAACCGGCGCTGGTCGCCGTGGGCCTGATCCTGCTCGGATTGGGCTGGTCCGCTGCCACGATCGCGGGTTCAACCCTGCTGGCCGAAAGCGTCCACGCCGGTGACCGCGTCCTCGTCCAGGGTGTCTCGGACACGATGATGGGGGTCGCCGGCGCTGTCGGGGCCGGCTTCTCCGGGCTGCTGATGAGTGGAGTTGGCTACCGGGGCCTCAACCTGGCGGCGGCCGCCGTCGCCGCGGTGGTGTTCACCGTCGGCTCCCTCGCCGCCATGCGTGCGCGCCGCCTGACGGCGCCCTAACCCTGCGGTGCAGCGAACCGCCGGGTTAGGGCCTGACGGAGCGGGTCAGGCCCAGGAGTCGGCCGAAGATACCCTCGCCGTCGTCCGCAATACCGTCGTGGTGGAAGTCCGCGGACTCCCAAACCTGCAGTCCGCGGACAGCAGCCGCGGTCTCCAGCGAAAGCCCACGGTCAACATAGATATCGTCCGTGTAGACGGCGGCCGCCACTGGCACGCTGTTCAGAGCGAGCCGTTCGGCATCATAGAGCCGTGGCCAGTCGTCCTTTTCGGCGAGCAGCCGGGCAATGTTCCGCAGCGGCCGTAGTGCGGGATCCTGCTCGAAGTACCAGGGGTAGACCATTTCACCGGTCAGCAACGGCTCGGGGGCCTCCGGGGAGAACTCCGGGAAGTCCTGCAGGACACGCCAGGCGGCCCAGTCGGTGGACTCACCCTGGCCATAAATTGATTCGTGCATCAGCGCGTACAGCGGGTTGGCGGACCGGGACACCAGCCCGCGGACCTGCTCCAGGAAGGCATCCGAAAGCCGCTCGCCGGCGGGTGTGCCGACGAAAGCGTCCTCCAGCAGGTGATGCAGGGCGTCCACCCTGGTGTTTCCGCCCAAAAATGACCCGACCATCTGGAAACGTTCCACGGTCAGGCGTTCGCCGTCGGGCAGCAACTCCGCCGTCTCACGAAGGTGCCGGGCAATCCGGCTGACCGCTGCCCGGTCCTCCGGATACCTGCCGAAATACTCGGCGTTGCGGGCCGCCACCCGCCCGAAGGTTTTTTGGTACACCCGGTCCGCGGGTCCGGAGAGCGGGCCCAGGCCGCCCGTAATCAGGGCCTCCCGCAGGCCCTCCGGAGCGAAGGAAAGATAGCTGAGGGCGCAGAAGCCACCGTAGCTCTGACCGTAGATCGTCCACGGTCCCGACCCCAGGGCAAGCCGGATGGACTCGGCGTCGGCGACGATCGAGTCAGCGCGGAAATAGCTGAGGTAGTGCGCCTGATCGGCGTCGCTGCCGCGCAGTGGAAGTGTCTTACGGTCTATCGCGGAGGACAGCCCGGTGCCGCGCTGGTCAAGCATCAGGATCCGGAAGTCCCTGGCGGCGGCCTTGCTCCAGCCGCCCAGCGCGGGAAGCCGGTTTCCGCGCCCGCCCGGCCCGCCCTGCAGGTACAGCAGCCACGGGAGCTGGGCGGCGGCTTCCTCGCTGTGGTCCGCGGAGACGTACTCGCGGGCGAAGACGGTGATGGTCTCGCCGGCCGGGCCGCCAGCGCCGAAGTGGTCCAGCGGCACTTCGAAGTAGTGCTCCGCCGTGCGCATCCCGCGGTAGACGTGCCGCGACTTGATGGTGTGCGGGACAGTCGGCCGTGCGGCCGCCAGCAGGTCCGCGGCACCGGAACCGGTCATGGGCAGGTCGGCCGCAGGCCGTCCAGCAACAGGCCGGCCAGCAACCGACCGGTCAGCCACGGGCCCGGGCCTTGCTGGCGCCGGCAAAGGCCTCCAGCGCTTCACCGGTGAGCCGGAACGTGGACCATTCCTCCATCGGGTGTGCGCCGAGTTTTTTGTAGAAATTGATCGAGGGCTCGTTCCAGTCGAGGACGCTCCATTCGACGCGGGCGTAGCCGCGTGCGACGGCGGTCTCAGCCAGGTGCCGCAGGAGCGCCTTGCCGTGGCCTTCGCCGCGTGCCTCCGGGCGCACATACAGGTCCTCGAGATAGATGCCGTGGACACCCTCCCACGTGGAGTAATTCAGGAACCAGAGGGCGAACCCCCGCACCTCACCGGTCTCGTTCTCAGCCATGGCGGCGAACACCCGCGGGTTCTCGCCAAACAAGGCCTCGCCCAGCATCTCCGGGGTGTTCCGGACGGCGTCCGGCTCCTTCTCGTAGAGAGCCAGGTCATGGATCATCTGCAGGATTGCGGGGACATCGTTTGCCGTCGCGGGCCGGATTAGACTCATTATTCGAGTTTACTAGGGCCGCTTAGAGCCGGTTGACGTCCGTCACGCGCACGACGGCGGTGCCGGTCTCATCCGAGGCGGCAAGGTCAACCTCGGCTGAGATGCCCCAGTCATGATTGCCGGCTGGATCGTCGAAGATTTGCCGGACCTTCCACAGCGCGGGCTCTTCGGTGATCATTAGCAGGCCGGGACCGCGGGCATCCGGGCCGGTGCCGATATCGTTATGTTCGTCGAAGTAGTCGTCCAGCGCGTCCTCCCAGCGTTCGAAGTCCCAACCGGAGCCGGAATCGAGCCCGGCCAGGGCGGTAGCGTCCTCATCTGCGAAGAGCTCCACCCGGCGGAACATCTCGTTGCGGACCATTACCCGGAAGGCCCGCACGTTGGAGGTCAGCGACGGCGGCGGTGGCGGCGGAGCATCGTGAGGTGTTGGCGCCTTGCCGGAGGTGAGCTCCTCCCACTCGTCGAGCAGGCTGGAATCAACCTGCCGGACCAGCTCGCCGAGCCACGCGATGAAGTCCTCGAGGTCCTCGCGGAGGGCGTCCTGGGGGACCGTCTGGCGCAACGCCTTGAATCCGTCGGCCAGGTAGCGCAGCACAATCCCCTCCGAGCGGGCCAGCCCGTAGAACTGGACAAACTCGCCAAAGTTCATGGCCCGCTGGTACATGTCCCGGACGATCGATTTGGGCGCCAGTTCAAAGTCGCCGATCCACGGGGCGGCCCGGCGGTAAACGTCGAACGCCTCCCCGAGCAGCTCCCCGAGCGGCTGCGGGTAACTGACCTCGTCGAGCATCGCCATGCGCTGGTCGTAGTCGATTCCGTCGGCCTTCATCGCCGCGACGGCCTCGCCGCGCGCTTTCTTCAGTTGCGCTGAGAGGATTTGACGGGGTTTCTCCAGCGTCGACTCAATGACTGACACCACGTCCAGGGCGTACGACGGCGACTCCGGATCCAGCAGCTCCAGTGCCGCGAGGGCGAACGGGGACAGCGGCTGGTTCAGCGCGAAGTTGGCCTGCAGGTGGACGGTCAGCCGGACGGTGCGGCCATCGGGTCCCTGCTCCTGAACCGGGATCCGTTCCACCACTCCTGCAGCCAGGAGCTCCCGGTAGATCCCAAGCGCCCTTTTCATCAGCTGCAGCTGGGAGGACCGGGTCTCGTGGTTCTCGGTGAGCAGCCGGCGGGCGGCCTGGAACGGGTCGCCCGGCCGCTCCATCAGGTTCATCAACATCGAATGGGTCACGGAGAAACTGGATGTCAGCGGATCCGGGACGGATTCCACCAGGCGCTTGTAAGTCGGTTCGCCCCAGGAGACAAAGCCTTCCGGCGGCTTCTTCTTAACCACCTGCCGGAGCTTCTTTTGATCGTCCCCGAACTTGGCCGTGGCTTTGGCCATGGCCTTGACGTTCTCCGTGACATGCTCGGGCGCTTGGACCACCACGGTCCCCGCCGTGTCGTAACCGGCCCGCCCGGCGCGGCCGGCGATCTGGTGGAATTCCCGGGAATTCAGCAGCCGGGTTCGGACGCCGTCGTACTTGCTCAGCGCGGTCAGCAGCACGGTGCGGATGGGGACGTTGATGCCAACGCCGAGCGTGTCGGTGCCGCAGATGACCTTAAGCAGCCCGGCCTGCGCGAGCTGCTCCACCAGCCGGCGGTACTTGGGCAGCATACCGGCGTGATGGACGCCGATCCCGTGCCGGACCAGCCGGTTGAGGGTCTTGCCGAAGCCGGCGGCAAAGCGGAAGCCGGCGATCAGCTCGGCGATTTTGTCCTTTTCCTCGCGGCTGCAGACGTTGACGCTCATCAGGTTCTGGGCCCGGTCGATCGCCTCCACCTGGCTGAAGTGCACCACATATACGGGCACCTGCTTAGTGGCAAGGAGTTCTTCGAGCGTCTCGTGTACAGGTGTCTGCTCGTAGTAATAGTGCAGCGGGATGGGCCGCTCCACCGAGCTGACGGTCGTCGTCGGGCGTCCGGTCAGCGCGGTGATTCCGGCTTCGAAGCGGCTAACGTCGCCAAGCGTGGCGGACATCAACAGGAACTGCGCCTGGGGGAGTTCCAGCAGCGGGACCTGCCAGGCCCAGCCGCGCTGCGGGTCGGAGTAAAAGTGGAACTCGTCCATGATCACGGCGCCGAGCTCGGCGTCGGCCCCTTCGCGGAGGGCGATGTTGGCCAGGATCTCCGCCGTGCAGCAAATAATGGGGGCGTCCTGGTTAACGCCGGAGTCGCCGGTGATCATACCGACATTCTCGGCGCCGAAAATATCGCACAGTGCGAAGAACTTCTCCGAGACCAAGGCCTTGATCGGGGCCGTGTAGTAGCTGCGCTGGCCGCGGGCCATGGCCTGGAAGTGAACCGCGATCGCGACGAGGGACTTTCCGGATCCGGTGGGGGTTGCCAGGATCACGTTGGCGCCGGAGGCAAGCTCCATCACGGCTTCGTCCTGAGCGGTGTACAGGGCCAGCCCGCGGGTTTCGGTCCACTCGACAAAGCGGGTGTAAAGCTCGTCCGGGTCAAGGCCGGTCCGGCCTGGGACCCGGGCGGCCGGGGCGGGGAGCTGATCAACAAGTTTCATTGCCTCCCAGCTTAGTGTCCGGCGCCGCGGAGCCGGGCCGGACACCTCTTGGGCTGCTGCCCGGGCCGGGGTTAGGCTTCGCACGGCGCATCGTTGCCGGTGTCTGGAGGAACGCAGTGAAATGGGATCCCGCCAAGTACGCGAAGTTCGGGGAGTACCGTGACCGGCCGTACTTTGACCTGACTGCCCGGATCCATGCGGATGCTCCCCGGAACGTCGTTGACCTCGGCTGCGGCTCCGGGGCCCTGACCGCCGCCCTCGCCCGGCGCTGGCCTATGGCGCAGGTGACCGGCCTGGACTCCTCTGCGGAGATGCTGGCCCGGTCCGATTCCGCTGCGGAGCCGCTGCCGAATCTCTCTTTCAGCCACGCGGACATTGCCAGCTGGATGCCTTCCGATGACACCGACGTGGTGGTGACCAACGCCGCGCTGCAATGGGTTCCGGACCACCGGGACCTGCTGGCCCGCTGGCTCGCCGCGCTCAAGCCCGGCGCCTGGTTCGCGCTGCAGGTGCCCGGGAATTTCCGCTCGCCTTCGCACACGCTGATGCGCGGCCTGGCGGAATCGGTGACATGGTCGGGCCGGCTCGCCGGTGTGCTGCGCCACGCGGACGCAGTGGGCCGCCCGGAAGAATACCTGAACATCATGCTCGACGCCGGCTGTGCGGCGGACGTGTGGGAGACCACTTACCTGCAGCTCCTTCCCGGCCCGGACCCGGTGCTCGAATGGGTGCGCGGGACCGGGCTGCGGCCCGTCCTGGCCGCACTGTCCGCCGCCGATGCCCGTGCTTTCGAAGCCGACTACTCCGCACTGCTGGCCCGGGCCTATCCTGCCGGCCCGCACGGCACAGTGTTCGGGTTTCGCCGGATTTTCGCTGTGGCCCGCACCCCGGGATGACCGGCCCTGGCGGGCGGCCCATCGGGCAGCCGGGCACCGGGTTACACTCGAGCACAGTGTGAGCGTGGTTACAATGGCGGGGCGGCCAGGGGGCAGCTGCCTTGAAATATCCCGATCGGCGCCCCGAGCTAGCGATGGAGGTTCGGTGCTTATTGGCCTGACACGACGCATTCTGGGAGCCCATAAAGGTTCCGTCTTGGCAATTGTGGCCCTGCAGCTCGTGCAGACGACTGCCAGCCTCCTCCTTCCTACCCTGAACGCCGCCATTATCGACAACG
The DNA here is from genome assembly GCF_029964055.1 of Arthrobacter sp. EM1. NCBI lineage: Bacteria > Bacillati > Actinomycetota > Actinomycetes > Micrococcales > Micrococcaceae > Arthrobacter > Arthrobacter sp. EM1. The sequence goes on from NZ_CP124836.1 coordinate 1,713,589, forward strand.
GAATCGTCCGCGGAAATGTCCCGGAGATCCTGCGGTTAGGGTCCTGGATGGCGGCGATTGCCGGCGTCCAGGTGGTAGCTGCAATCGGCGCCGGCTACCTGGGCGCTGTCACGGCTATGGAACTTGGCCGGAAACTGCGGGAAGAGCTGTTTGTAAAAGTACAATCCCTGTCCTCGCAGGAAATCGGCGAGTTCGGGGCCGCCAGCCTTGTGACCCGGGCCACAAACGACGTCGCACAGGTGCAAAACCTCATGGTTCTTGTGTTCACGATGCTGATCGCGGCACCGGCCATTTTCATCGGCGGCATGGTGCTCGCCGTCCACCAGGACATTGCGCTCTCCGGCATCGTCGTCGCGGTGATTCCGGTGCTTGCGGTCATTATGGTCCTGATCGTGCGCCGCCTCGTTCCGCTCTACCGGCAGGGCCAGGAGCTCATCGACCGGATCGGCCGGGTGCTGCGCGAGCAGATCATCGGCGCCAGCGTTATCCGCGGATTCGTCAGGCAGGCGCATGAGATCCGGCGCTTCGAAGGGGCAAACAAGGAGTTGACCCGGAACAACCTGAGCTCCGCGTTGCTGGTCGCCGGGATGATGCCGCTGATAATGCTCGTGGTGAATCTCTCCTCAGTTGGTGTGGTTTGGTTCGGCGGGCACCGCATCCAGTCCGGAGAAATGCGGCTGGGAGCCGTGACGGCCTTCATCGCCTACATCCTGCAGATCCTGATCGCGATCATGATGGCGATGTACGTTGTGATGACTGCTCCCCGCGCGGCTGCCTGCGCCGAACGAATCCAGGCTGTCCTCGACACGGTGCCAGCGATCACGGACGGCCCGGCGGGAGCCGCGCCGGTGGGCAACACCGTGGAGTTCCGAAACGTCTCCTTCGCATACCCGGGGGCTGAGGTCCCCGTCCTTGACGGTGTCAGCTTCACAGCCCTTCCCGGAACCGTCACGGCGGTCATCGGCGCCACCGGCAGCGGTAAGAGCACCCTGCTGAACCTGCTGCCAAGGTTCCTGGATGCCACCGCCGGGACGATCAGCATCGGCGGATCCGAAGTCCGCGGGCTGTCCCTGGCGACGCTGCGCAGCCTGATAGCCTTCGTTCCCCAGCACTCCTACCTGTTCTCCGGGACGCTTGCCGAGAACCTGAGAATGGCCGCGCCGGCAGCCACGGACGAGGAACTCTGGCAGGTACTGGGGAATGCGCAGGCCGGTGCTTTTGTCCGGCGGCTGCCGCAGGGGCTGCAGGCACCGGTGACGGAGGGCGGAACGAATTTTTCCGGCGGCCAGCGGCAGCGGCTTTGCATCGCCCGGGCTCTGCTCCGGCGTTCGGCGGTGTACGTGTTTGATGACAGTTTCTCGGCGTTGGACTACGGTACGGACACCCGGCTCCGACAGGCGATGGCGCCGCTGCTGCATTCGGCCACTGTCCTGATCGTGGCCGAACGTGTTGCCACGATCGAGGACGCAGGGCTGATCCTTGTCCTCGAGGACGGCCGGCTCGTGGCACAGGGAACACATCAGCAGCTGATGGAGTCCTCGCCGAGCTACCAGGAGATCGCAGCCTCCCAGCTGTTGCTTGAGGAGACCCCGTGAAGCCGGAGCCGCCCCCCGACGCCGGGACCGGCACTCCCGCCGCCGGCGGGACCACAGAGCAACCCGTGCTGGACACACAACCGGACGGCCGGCGCGCTGCCCTCCCGTCAGCGCCTCCCGGAACGACCCCGGGCGCCGGCCGGCTTCGCTGGCGCACGGCAGGGCGGCTACTCGGGCTGCTCCGCCCGTCGAGGTTGCTGATGGCAGGCGTCCTCGCTGCCACCTGCGCATTTGTGGTGCTCAACGTGCTGGCGCCCAAAGTCCTCGGCGACGCCACCGACGTCGTTGTTGCTGGCGTCACCGGCGGAACCTTCGACCAGGATCAGCTGGCTGCCCTGCTGGCGGAGGTCTCGCTGATGTATCTGGGGGCCTCGGCCTTCAGTTGGATCCAGGGCACCCTGACGGCCGTTGCCGCGCAGCGACTCAGCAGCGGGCTGCGTGCCTCGGTGGAGGTCAAACTGCACGTCCTGCCGTCGGGCCACTTCGACGAGCAGCACCGTGGCGACGTTCTGAGCCGAGCCACCAACGACGTCGACAACATTGCCCAGGCGCTCAACCAGCTGCTCAACCAGCTCATTATGTCGCTGTTGATGCTCTCCGGGGCGCTGGGCATGATGCTGTGGATCTCCCCGGTGCTGGCAGTGATCGCGCTGGTGTCCGTCCCGGTGTCGACCCTCATCACCGTCCTGGTGGCCCGGAAGTCACAGGGCCATTTCACTGAGCAATGGAGCAGCACCGGGGAGCTGCACGCACAACTCGAGGAGCTATTCACCGGACATGAGGTGATCAAGGCCTTTGGCCGGCAGGAGGCAGCTGCGTCCAGTTTCAGGGACGCCAACGACCGATTGTGCCGCGCGGGCGCACGCGCCCAGTACGTGTCCGGCGTCGTTCAGCCGCTGATGGTCCTGGTCTCCAACCTCAACTACATCGCCGTCGCCGTCGTCGGGGCGCTTCAGGTGCTGTCCGGGGCCATGACGATTGGCGGCCTTCAGGCCTTCATCCAATTCAGCAGGCTCTTCAGCCAACCGATGGGGCAGATTGGCGGCATGCTGACCCTGCTGCAGTCCTGCCTGGTCTCGGCCGGGCGGGTCTTTAACCTCCTGGATGCACCGGAGATCCCGCCGGACCCGGACCCGGGCCGGCACGGGGCCGGAATTGCGCCGCCCCATGCCGCGGGCCGGGTCACGTTTGAGCGTGTGACGTTCGGTTACCGGCCCGGTTCACCGGTGGTCCAGGATCTGAGTTTTACCGTGGAACCCGGCCAGACCGTGGCAATTGTTGGCCATACCGGAGCCGGCAAGACCACTGTGGTGAACCTGCTTATGCGCTTCAACGAACTCGATTCGGGCCGGATTACTGTCGACGGCACGGATATCGCGGAACTGACACGCGACGAACTGCGGGCCAGGTTCGGGACCGTGTTGCAGGACTCCTGGCTCTTCACCGGCAGCATCCGGGAGAACATCGAATACGGCCGCCCCGGCGCGGGCGATGCCGCAGTGATTGCCGCTGCTCAGGCCAGCCATGTTGACCAGTTCGTCCGGGCGCTGCCTGAGGGGTACGACACGATGCTCGGCAACGACGGAGACTCGCTCAGCCGCGGACAGCGCCAGCTGATTTCGATTGCCCGTGCGCAACTCGCCAGGCGCAGCATCCTGGTCCTGGACGAGGCGACCAGCTCGGTGGATAGCCGCACCGAAGTCCAGATCCGCCGGGCGATGCGCGGCCTCAGGCAGGGACGCACCAGCTTCGTGATTGCCCACCGCTTGTCCACCGTGCGCGACGCTGATCTAATTCTGGTCATGGATCAAGGACGGATCGTTGAACAAGGAACCCACCGCCAACTCATCTCCAGGGGTGGGATGTACCTGAAACTGTATAAGGCACAGTTCGCCCGCCGCGAACAGGCCACCTCCGGCCGGGAGCCCGGACAGTGACCCCCACGGACGCATCGACGGTCCCCTTTCCCGGTGCCTGGCGGCCCAACCCCGGCAGCACGGTCCCGTTGTTTGATCAGCTCCGGCTCAACATTATTGAACGGGCCGACAACGGCGCGCTGGCGCCCGGGACCAAGCTCCCTGCCGTCCGCAGCCTTGCCGGCGAGCTGGGGGTCGCACCCCATACCGTGGCCCGCGCCTACAAGGAACTCGAGGCCGCCGGCGTTGTGGTCACCCGGGGCCGAAACGGCACTGTGATGTGCGCACGGGACGAAGCCTGGAGCTCGCTCTCCGCTGTGGCTGCCGGGTTCGCCGATGCCGCGAAAGCCCAGGGCGCCAGCTTCGCCGAGGCCGTGCAGCTGCTCGCCGCCGCGTACGACCGCTCCTAGGACCGGCGCTAAGTTGCCGCGCGGGATTTCGCGGCACGGGGCGCCCCGGAAATGGATCTTCGAAGAAGTTTTCGATTAGCATTGGTAGCGTGCCTAAAGCCGTAGCTGACGATCCAGCCGTAGATTCCCAGTCCGCAGTCCTCCCGACGGAGTCCGCAAAACCGGGCCGCGCAGACGATGCGCGCCCCGCGGTGAAGCGTCCGGACATGTCGCGGCTGGTGGTCAAAGGCGCGCGCGAGCATAATCTGCGCAACGTGGACCTGGACCTGCCCCGCGACTCCATGATCGTTTTTACCGGCCTCTCCGGCTCGGGCAAGTCGTCCCTGGCGTTCGACACTATTTTTGCCGAAGGCCAACGCCGCTACGTCGAATCCCTCTCCGCCTACGCCAGGCAGTTCCTCGGCCAGGTGGACAAGCCCGACGTCGACTTCATCGAGGGCCTCTCGCCCGCGGTGTCCATCGACCAGAAGTCCACCAGCAAAAACCCGCGCTCCACGGTGGGTACCATCACCGAAATCTACGACTACATGCGGCTCCTGTGGGCCCGCGTTGGCCGCCCACACTGCCCCATCTGCGGGGAGCCCGTCGCGAAGCAAACCCCGCAGCAGATCGTGGACCAGCTCCTGGAGCTGCCGGAAGGCACCCGCTTCCAGGTCCTGGCACCGGTTGTCCGGGGCCGCAAGGGCGAATTCGTCGAATTGTTCAAGGAGCTCACCGCCAAGGGATACTCGCGTGCCCGGGTCGATGACACGCTGATCCAACTCAGCGACCCGCCCAAGCTGGGCAAACAGTTCAAACACACCATCGAGGTGGTGGTGGATCGCCTTGTGGTCAAGGACGGCATCAGCCAGCGCCTCACGGACTCGGTGGAAACTGCCTTGGGCCTTGCCGAGGGCAGGATCCTCGCCGAGTTCGTCGACCTCGAAGCTGACGACCCGGAGCGGGTCCGGGCGTTCTCCGAACACCTCGCCTGCCCAAATGAGCACCCCCTGGCGATCGATGAGATCGAACCCCGCTCCTTTTCCTTTAACAATCCTTTCGGTGCGTGCTCGGCCTGCAGCGGCATCGGCACGAAGCTCGAGGTCGATGAGGAACTGATCATCCCGAACGGGGAGTTGTCCCTGGCGGAGGGTGCCATCGCTCCGTGGTCGCTCGGCACGGCAACCACGGAGTACTGGAACCGGCTGCTCGGCGGACTCGCCAAGGAACTGGGTTTCTCCATGAAAACCCCGTGGGACAAGCTCTCCGAGGACACCCGCCAGACCGTGCTGCACGGCAAGGACCACAAAGTGGTGGTGCAGTACCGCAACCGTTTCGGCCGGGAACGCAAATACAGCACAGGCTTCGAAGGCGTCATCCAGTACGTCCACCGCAAGCACCTCGAAACGGACTCGGACAAGGCCCGGGACCGTTACGAGGAGTACATGCGGCAGATTCCGTGCCCGGTCTGCAACGGTGCACGCCTGAACCCGGCCTCGCTCTCGGTGCTGATCAACGGCAAGTCCATTGCCGCGGTCGCCGCGTTGCCAATGCGCGACTGCGCCTATTTCCTGGACAACCTGGTGCTGACCGGACGGGAGGCCCAGATTGCCAACCAGGTCCTTAAGGAGATCCAGGCCCGGCTCACCTTCCTGCTCGACGTCGGCCTGGAGTATTTGAACCTGGAGCGGGCGTCCGGCACTCTCTCCGGCGGCGAAGCCCAGCGGATCCGGCTGGCCACCCAGATCGGTTCCGGCCTGGTGGGTGTCCTTTACGTCCTGGACGAGCCTTCCATCGGCCTGCACCAGCGGGATAACCGGCGCCTGATCGAGACACTCACCCGGCTGCGGGACCTCGGCAACACCCTGATTGTGGTCGAACACGACGAGGACACCATCCAGGAGGCCGACTGGGTGGTCGATATCGGACCCGGCGCCGGCGAGCACGGCGGCATGGTGGTGCACTCCGGTTCCTATCAGGGGCTGCTCGAGAACACCGAGTCACTCACCGGTGACTACCTCTCCGGCCGGAAGCGGATCGAAGTCCCGAAAAAGCGGCGAAAGTACGACAAAAAGCGTGAGCTTAAGGTCGTCGGCGCCAAGGAGCACAACCTCCTGAACGTTGACGCTACGTTCCCGCTGGGTCTGTTCACCGCGGTGACCGGCGTCAGCGGCTCCGGCAAGTCCACCCTGGTAAACGAGATCCTGTACAAGGTCCTGGCCAACAAGCTCAACGGCGCCAAACAGGTGGCCGGACGGCATAAGTCCATCCAGGGCCTCGAGCATCTCGACAAGGTGGTCCACGTCGATCAGAGCCCCATCGGCCGCACACCGCGGTCCAACCCAGCCACCTACACTGGCGTTTTCGACAATATCCGCAAGCTTTTCGCGGACACCACTGAGGCCAAGGTGCGCGGCTACCTGCCGGGCCGGTTCTCCTTCAACGTCAAGGGCGGCCGCTGCGAGGCTTGCTCCGGTGACGGCACGCTGAAGATCGAAATGAACTTCCTGCCGGACGTCTACGTACCCTGCGAGGTGTGCCACGGCGCCCGGTACAACCGCGAAACCCTGGAAGTCCACTACAAGGGCAAAACGATCGCCGACGTACTGAACATGCCCATCGAGGAAGGCGCCGAATTCTTCGCGGCGTTCTCGCCGATTGCCCGCCACCTGAGCACCCTCGTCGACGTCGGGCTCGGCTATGTCCGGCTGGGGCAGCCCGCGACGACACTCTCCGGCGGCGAGGCCCAGCGGGTGAAGCTGGCAGCCGAACTGCAGAAGCGCTCCAACGGCCGCAGCATCTACGTCCTTGACGAACCCACCACAGGGCTGCACTTCGAGGACATCCGGAAACTGCTGCTGGTCCTGCAGGGCCTCGTGGACAAGGGCAACACCGTCATCACCATCGAGCACAACCTCGATGTAATTAAAAGCGCTGACTGGATCGTCGACCTGGGCCCGGACGGAGGGTCCGGCGGTGGCCGAATTGTAGCTTCCGGAACACCGGAACAGGTGGCAAAGTCCACCCAAAGCCATACCGCGGCCTTCCTGGCCGACATTCTGGCCTGAAGCCGGCCGGGGCCGGTGCTTCCACCGAAGCGCCGGCCTTGCCGCGTCGGATACATTCCTTTCGGGGCATACGGGTTTCTGGCATCGGGAGACTCGTGAGAAACTAAGCCGGTGACCCAAACAACAGTGCCCGTGATTTTCGACCTGGACGGCACTCTTGTCGATCCGGTGCACGGAATATCGGACGGAATCGCGGCGGCCCTTACAGAGCTCGGACTCCGCATTCCGGGTAAAGCCCGAATGGATGCCATGATTGGCCCCAAACTCAGCCATTCGCTCACCGAAATCGCCGGGGTGCCTGCCGGTCAACTGGACGACGCCATCCGCATCTACCGTGCGCACTATCTGGCCACCGGCATCGCCCAAAGCCGGCTCTATCCCGGTATTCGCGCGCTGCTGGAAACCTTTGCCGGCGCAGGCCGGCCCATCGCCGTCGCCACCCAGAAACCCGAGGGCCTGGCCCGGACAGTGCTGGAGCACCACGGGATTGCCGGCCTGTTCCTCACCATCCGAGGCTCGGCCGCGGATGAGGCAGCGGCAGCCGGGACCCAGTCGGGGAAGAAATCGATCGTTGCCGCGGCGCTCTCGGATTTCTCCGGCCGTGGCCTGGACACCCGCGGTGCCGTGATGGTGGGGGACCGTGCCCAGGACGTTGCCGGCGCCGCTGCCAACGGCCTTGACTGTATCGGCGTAGGCTGGGGATTCGCTCCGGCTGGGGAACTGAACACTGCCGGCGCCGTGGAGGTTGTGCACAGCAGCGCCGAACTCTACGGGAGCATTACCCGGCGGGACACCGCCGTGAATCCGGAGCCGCTGGACCCGGTTGCCGTGAACCCGAACCTGACGAACGACGCTGTAAACGAGGTGTGCACCGATGGCAATGTTTGATGCAATCCGCTGGACCACCCGGGGTCTGGTGACCTCGACCTGCCGGCCGACGGTCATCGGACTTGAGAACGTGCCCAAGCACGGTCCCTTCATCGTGGCCCCCAACCACCTCTCGTTCCTGGACAGCGTGATCGTCCAGGCGCTGATGCCCCGCCCGGTCGCCTTCTTTGCCAAAGCCGAGTACTTCACCACCGGCGGAGTCAAAGGCAAGGTCATGAAGTCCTTCTTCGAAGCCGTTGGCTCGATCCCGGTGGAACGGGGCGAGCAGGCAGCCAGCGTCCAGGCGCTCAAAACGCTGCTGGAAATCCTGGACTCCGGCAAGGGCATCGGTATTTACCCGGAGGGCACCCGCTCCCGCGACGGAATTCTTTACCGCGGCCGCACCGGCGTGGGGTGGCTTGCCTTGACCACCGGCGCCCCGGTGCTCCCGGTGGGGCTGATCGGCACCGAGCACCTGCAGCCGGCGGACAGCAAGTCGGTCAAGCCGCAGCACTTCACCATGAGGGTCGGCGAACCGATGTATTTCGACAAAACCGGACCGGACCACTCCCTGCCGGCCCGCCGGCAGGCCACCGACCGCATTATGGACGCGATCGCCGAACTCAGCGGCCAGGAACGTTCCACCAGCTACAACCAGAGCAAGGCAGTGGACTAGCGCAGCCGTCAAGGGCACTGCTGCAGGCTCAGTAGACTGGAATCGTGGCAGATCCAGCGGGTTACCGACCCCAGACAGGTGAGATTCCGACCAATCCGGGCGTTTACCGCTTCCGCGACCCGCACGGCCGGGTCATCTACGTCGGCAAGGCCAAGAACCTCCGCTCGCGGCTGAACTCCTACTTCGCCAACCCGGCCGGCCTGCTGCCTAAGACATATGCGATGGTGCATACCGCGAGCAGTGTCGAGTGGACAGTCGTCGGCAGCGAACTTGAATCCCTCCAGCTGGAGTACACCTGGATCAAGGAATTCAAACCCCGGTTCAATGTCATGTTCCGGGATGACAAGAGCTACCCGTATCTCGCCGTATCGATGGCGGAGAAATACCCCCGGGTGCAGGTCCTGCGTGGCGAGCGCCGCAAGGGGACCCGCTACTTCGGCCCCTACACCGCGGGCGCCATCCGGGACACCATGGACACCCTGCTGCGAGTTTTCCCGGTCCGCAGCTGCAGCCCCGGCGTCCTGAAACGGGCCGAAGCCAGCGGCAGGCCGTGCCTGCTTGGCTACATCGACAAGTGCGCGGCACCCTGTGTCGGGCGCATCTCGGCCGAAGACCACCGCGCGCTGGCCGAGGACTTCTGCTCCTTTATGGGCGGCGAAGCCAAACCCTTCGTGACGCGGCTCGAGAAAGACATGGCTGCGGCGGTCGCGGAACTGGACTACGAGCGGGCTGCCCGGATCCGGGACGACATCGTTGCGCTGAAAAAGGTCTTTGAACGCAACGCAGTGGTCCTGGCCGAGGATACCGACGCCGACGTTTTTGCCCTGCACGAGGATGAGCTCGAAGCGGCCGTGCAGGTCTTCCACGTCCGGGGCGGCCGGATCCGCGGTCAGCGCGGCTGGGTGGTGGAAAAGGTCGAGGACACCACCACCCCGGACCTGGTGGAGCATTTGCTCCAGCAGGTCTACGGCGAGGAAGCAGGACTGCAGGGCAGGCTGCCGCGGGAGGTCCTCGTCGCGACGGAGCCCAGCAACGCCGCCGAACTGGCACAGTGGCTCAGCGGGCTGCGCGGGGCCCGGGTGGACGTCCGTGTCCCGCAGCGCGGCGACAAGGCCGCGCTGCTGTCCACCGTCCGGGAGAACGCCGAGCATGCCCTTAAACTGCACAAATCACGGCGCGCGGGGGACCTGACCATGCGTTCCCAGGCCCTGCAGGAACTGCAGGAGGCGTTGGATCTGCCGATCGCGCTGCTGCGGATCGAATGCTACGACATCTCGCACGTCCAGGGCACCAACGTTGTTGGTTCCATGGTGGTGGTGGAAGACGGCCTGCCGAAGAAGTCCGAGTACCGGAAGTTCTCCGTCACCGGCGCCGCCGCAACTGACGACACTGCCGCCATGCATGACGTTCTCACCCGGCGCTTCCGGAACTATCTGCAGGAGAAAGCGGTCCAGGCAGACGCGGCCCGGCAACCCGGACACCAGGCGCTGCTGAACGCTGTGGCAGACGCCGCCGTCGCCCCGGCGGCCGGGACCACGGTGGCGGATACCACCACTCCGGCGCCGCGAACCAAATTTGCCTACCCGCCCAACCTGGTCGTCGTCGACGGCGGCAAGCCCCAGGTCAACGCGGCCGCCCGGGCCCTGGCCGAGCTGGGCATCGACGACGTGTACGTTGTCGGCCTAGCCAAAAGGCTCGAGGAAGTCTGGTTGCCGGACAGTGACTTCCCGGTGATCCTGCCGCGGGCCTCCGCCGGGCTGTATCTGCTGCAACGCATCAGGGACGAAGCGCACCGTTTCGCGATTTCCTTCCACCGGCAAAAGCGCGGCAAGGCGATGACCGTCTCCGCGCTCGACGGTGTGCCCGGCCTCGGTGACTCCAAACGCAAGGCGTTGCTCGCCCGGTTCGGCTCGGTGAAGAGCATCAAGGCGGCCAACATCGAGGAACTGACCGGGGCCAAGGGGATCGGTCCGTCCCTGGCTGAGGCGATCGTGCGGCACTTCTCCGCCGACGTCGAGAACGCCACAGTGCCCGCGGTCAACATGACCACCGGTGAAATCCTGGACACTTAGCTAGCGCCGGCAAACTTAGCTAGGGTTAGGACTTGGGATGAGGCGGGCCGCGACGGAACACTGCGCGGCCGCCACCCTTGAAGAGGCAGCGCACAACAGCACAGCAGAACGGGGCTTCACTGATGGCAGAGTCGACGGCAGGATCCGGTACAGAGCCGGACGGCATGACACCGGTAAAGCCCGTTGAGGCGGAACTTCTTGTCGTGACGGGCATGTCCGGAGCCGGCCGGAGCACTGCTGCGGACGCCCTGGAGGACCACGGCTGGTACGTCGTGGAGAACCTCCCCCCGCAGATGCTCGGCACCCTCGCGGAAATTGTCTCCCACGCCCCGGGTTCTATTTCCAAGCTTGCTGTTGTGATGGATGTCCGGAGCAAGGAGCTGTTCGCCGACATCCGTTCGGCCCTGCGGAACCTGGAAGCCAGCGGCGTCGGGTTCCGGGTCCTGTTCCTCGATGCCAACGACGACGTCCTGGTCCGCCGCTTCGAGCAGGGCCGGCGTCCGCACCCGCTCCAGGCCGGCGGCAGGATCCTTGACGGCATCGCCGCGGAACGCGAACTGCTCCACGAACTGCGAACCTCTGCCGACATTGTGCTGGACACCTCCGCGCTGAACGTGCACGGGCTCGCGACGGCGATCACCGAACTCTTCAGCGAAACGGGACCCGTGGCCCTGCGCCTGAACGTGATGAGCTTCGGTTTTAAGTACGGGCTTCCGGTCGACGCCAACTTCGTCGCAGATGCCCGTTTTATTCCCAACCCGCATTGGGTGCCGGCCCTCCGCCCGCACACCGGGCTGGACGAGGACGTCAGCGACTATGTGCTCAAGGCGCAAGGCGTCAGCGATTTTGTGGAACGCTACGTGCTGGCTCTTGAGCCGGTCCTGGACGGCTACCGCCGGGAGAACAAGCACTACGCGACCATTGCCGTCGGCTGCACCGGCGGCAAGCACCGCTCCGTCGCCGTCGCCGTCGAACTGTCCCGCCGGCTCGCGCAGTACCCGCGCGTCACCGTGACCACCACCCACCGGGACTTGGGCCGCGAATAATGGCGCTGCTCACCGGGCCGTTGCCCCTCGTTCCGCCGGCCAGTGCCGCGTTCGGCAGCCAGCAGGATAAGGGCCCTTCCGTCGTCGCGCTCGGCGGCGGCCATGGCCTCGCCGCGTCGCTCTCAGCGCTGCGCCTGCTGACCTCTGAGCTGACCGCCATCGTGACGGTAGCTGATGACGGTGGCTCCTCCGGACGGCTGCGCGAGGAGTATGGCGTGCTGCCCCCCGGGGACCTGCGGATGGCACTCTCGGCACTCTGTGACGACACCGACTGGGGCCGCACCTGGCGGGATGTGATGCAGCACCGATTCGCACCCGGCAAGGGCCGTGGCGGCTCGCTCGACGAGCACGCCATGGGCAACCTGCTGATTGTGACCCTCTGGGAACTCCTGGGCGACACCGTGGCGGGCCTCAAATGGGCCGGTGCGCTGCTGGGCGCGCGCGGCGAGGTCCTGCCGATGTCCAGCCTCCCGCTGACCATCGAGGGCCAGGTCCGTGTCACCGCCCCGGACGGCACCTCGGCGCTGCACACGGTGTCCGGGCAGGCCAAATGCGCCGTCGCGGGCTCACTGGAAAGCGTCCGGCTGTTGCCGGAGAACGCCCCGGCCTGCATCGAGGCACTCACCGCGATCGAATTGGCCGACTGGGTCATCCTCGGCCCGGGCTCCTGGTACACCTCCGTGCTGCCGCACCTGCTGCTGCCGGAAATGCGTGAAGCGCTGTGCAACACGGCAGCCCGCCGGTGCCTGACCATGAACCTCGCCACGGACACCAAGGAAACCCTCGGGATGTCCGCCGCCGACCACCTGCGGGTGCTCCGGCAGTACGCGCCGGACTTTACGATCGACGTCGTCCTGGCCGATCCGGCGTCCGTGGCTGACCTCGCCGACTTCGAACAGGCCGCCGGGATGCTCGGCGCCGAGGTGGTGTTGGGTAAAGTGGGGGCGTCGCGCCGCCAGCCCATCCACGACCCCCTGCGGCTGGCAACGGCTTACCACGACATTTTCGGGAACAGGTAGGAAAGGTGCCATGGCACTGACAGCATCAGTCAAGGAAGAACTGTCCCGGCTGGACATCAAGAAATCCTCGGTCCGCAAGGCTGAAGTGTCCGCCATGCTCCGCTTCGCCGGCGGGCTGCACATCATCTCGGGCCGGATTGTGATCGAAGCCGAGGTGGATCTCGCGTCGACTGCGCGCCGGCTCCGGGCAGCCATCGCCGAAGTGTACGGACACCAGAGCGAGATCATCGTTGTGTCCGGCGGCGGGCTGCGGCGCGGCAGCCGCTACGTGGTGCGTGTGGTCCGCGACGGCGAAGCGTTGGCCCGGCAGACGGGTCTCCTGGACGCCCGCGGCCGCCCGGTCCGCGGCCTGCCCTCGGTCGTGGTGAATGGATCCGCGGCCGACGCCGAGGCCGTCTGGCGCGGCGCCTTCCTTGCCCACGGATCCCTCACCGAACCCGGCCGCTCTTCTGCCATGGAGGTCACCTGCCCCGGCCCGGAGTCCGCACTGGCCCTCGTCGGCGCCGCCCGTCGGCTCGGCATCCAGGCCAAGGCCCGCGAAGTCAGGGGAGTGGACCGAGTGGTTATCCGCGACGGCGACACGATCGCCGCGCTGCTGACCCGGATGGGCGCCCACGACGCGCTGATGGTCTGGGAAGAGCGCCGGATGCGCAAGGAAGTCCGTGCCACCGCGAACCGGCTGGCCAACTTCGACGACGCCAACCTGCGCCGTTCCGCGCAGGCCGCCGTCGCTGCCGGCGCCCGCGTGGACCGGGCCCTGGAAATCCTCGGCGACGACGTACCGGAGCACTTGAAGTACGCCGGTGAGCTGCGGGTCGCGCACAAGCAGGCCAGCCTGGACGAACTGGGCCGGCTCGCGGACCCGGTGATGACCAAGGACGCAATCGCGGGACGGATCCGCCGGCTGCTCGCCATGGCGGATAAACGGGCGCAGGACCTCGGCATCCCCGGTACGGAAGCGAATGTGACACCGGAAATGCTTGACGAGTAGCCTCTCCTCAGAAACAACTGCAGAATTCAGATGGGGCAGCGGGAATACCTCAGCCGGACCGGAGGCTATGCCCACTGGATCCCGATCCAGAAACTTCCGGGTGCAAACACATCCGGATGCACAATCCGAGACTTACCAAACGGACAACCAGTCCACGACATTGGAGGATTTTGTGACCGAGTACGTACTGCCCGACCTCAGCTATGACTACGCAGCGCTGGAGCCCCACATCTCCGCGCGGATCATGGAGCTGCACCACAGCAAGCACCACGCCGCCTACGTGGCCGGCGCCAACAACGCCCTGGCCCAGCTGGCCGAAGCACGCGAAAAGGGCGACTTCGCCAACATCAACCGCCTCTCCAAGGACCTTGCGTTCCACACCGGCGGACACATCAACCACTCCGTGTTCTGGAACAACCTCTCCCCTGATGGCGGGGACAAGCCCGAAGGCGAGCTGGCGGCCGCCATCGATGACGCCTTCGGCTCCTTTGACGCGTTCCGGGCGCACTTCACCGCCGCGGCCATGGGCCTGCAGGGCTCCGGCTGGGCGTTCCTGGCCTACGAGCCGATCGGCGGAAACCTCGTGATCGAGCAGCTCTACGATCAGCAGGGCAACGTCGCCGTCGGTACCACGCCGCTGCTGATGCTGGACATGTGGGAGCACGCCTTCTACCTGGACTACGTCAACGTCAAAGCAGACTACGTCAAGGCCTTCTGGAACATCGTGAACTGGGCCGACGTCGCCAAGCGCTTTGACGCCGCCCGCCAGAACGCCACCGGCCTGATCACGCTGTAGCAGGTCATGCGGCTGTAACAAAGCTCACAATTGGGCCCGTTCGGCCCAAATTGTGGACGGTCCGCCCCCGCACTTGCGGGGGCGGGCCAAGCTAAACGTAAGATGGATCACGGAAGGCGGTTAGCCTTCAGCAATGTGGCTGGTCGCCCTCCGATCTGGTAATCATCTCTGCCCAATGGCGTGCGGGATCTGTTAGTTGGCTTGAGCGCCTTCTCAACTAGTCGTGCTTGTAAAAGCACCAAGGAGACTGAAAACGTGACCACCCGTATTGGTATTAACGGCTTTGGCCGTATTGGCCGCAACTACTTCCGCGCCGCACTCGCCCAGGGGGCGGACCTCGAGATCGTTGCAGTCAACGACCTCACCAGCCCGGAAGCACTGGCGCACCTCTTCAAATACGATTCCGTCGGCGGCCGTCTGGCCCAGACCATCGAAGTCAAGGACGGCAACATCGTCGTCGACGGCAAGACCGTTAAGGTCCTCGCCGAACGCGACCCCGCCAAGCTGCCCTGGGGCGAGCTCGGAGTCGACGTTGTGATCGAGTCCACCGGTTTCTTCACCAAGGCCGCCGATGCGCAGAAGCACATCGATGCCGGCGCCAAGAAGGTCCTGATTTCCGCCCCCGCCTCGGACGAGGACATCACGATCGTGATGGGTGTGAACGAAGGGCTTTACGACCCGGCCGCTCACCACATCATTTCCAACGCCTCCTGCACCACCAACTGCCTCGGCCCGCTCGCCAAGGTGCTCAACGACGCCTTTGGCATCGAGCGCGGCCTGATGACCACCATCCACGCATACACCGCTGACCAGAACCTGCAGGACGGCCCGCACAAGGACCTCCGCCGTGCCCGTGCCGCAGCCATCAACATGGTTCCCACCTCCACCGGCGCGGCCAAGGCAATCGGACTGGTCCTGCCCGAACTCAAGGGCAAG
Organism: Arthrobacter sp. EM1; assembly: GCF_029964055.1. Lineage (NCBI taxonomy): Bacteria > Bacillati > Actinomycetota > Actinomycetes > Micrococcales > Micrococcaceae > Arthrobacter > Arthrobacter sp. EM1. The sequence continues at coordinate 1,728,960 of NZ_CP124836.1, forward strand.
CTCGACGGCTACGCCATCCGCGTGCCGGTCCCTACCGGCTCCGCAACCGACCTGACCGTTATTGTGTCGCGAGAGACGACCGTCGAGGAAGTCAACGCCGCGCTCAAGGCCGCGTCCGAAACTCCCGAACTCAAGGGCCTGCTGACCTACACCGACGAGCCGATCGTCTCCTCCGACATCGTCGGCGACCCGGCATCCTCCATCTTCGACTCCGGGCTCACCAAAGTGATCGGCAACCAGGTCAAGGTTGTTTCCTGGTACGACAACGAGTGGGGCTACTCCAACCGCCTCGTGGACCTCACGGAGCTCGTCGCAGCCAAGCTGGGCTAGGGTAAGACTCATGACATTCCACACCCTCAACGAACTGATCGCTGATGGTGTCCGCGGGCGGTACGTTCTGGTCAGAAGTGACCTGAACGTACCGCTCGACGGCTCTTCAGTCACTGACGACGGCCGCATCAAGGCCTCCCTCCCAGTGCTGGCGAAGCTCACGGATGCCGGTGCCCGCGTGCTGGTTACAGCCCACCTCGGCCGCCCCAAGGGCGCCCCCGAGGACAAGTTCTCACTCAAGCCAGCTGTCGCGCGGCTTGCCGAACTCGCCTCCTTCAAGGTCGCCCTTGCAGGGGACACCGTCGGCAGTTCCGCTGCGGCCGGAGCGGCGGCGCTGCAGGACGGCGAGGCCCTGGTCCTGGAGAACGTTCGTTTCGACGCCCGGGAGACGTCAAAGGACGACGTTGAACGGGGCGCATTCGCCGATGAGCTGGTGGCCCTCACCGGATCCCACGGCGCGTTTGTGGACGACGCCTTCGGCGCCGTACACCGCAAGCACGCCAGTGTGTACGACGTCGCGACCCGCCTGCCCTCCTACCAGGGCGACTTGGTCCGCACCGAGGTCGAGGTGCTGCGCAAGCTCACCACCGACACGCAGCGGCCCTACGTCGTTGTGCTGGGCGGTTCCAAGGTCTCGGACAAGCTGGCCGTGATCAACAACCTCATCGGCAAGGCAGACACCATCCTGGTCGGCGGTGGCATGTTGTTCACCTTCCTCGCCGCCGCGGGCCACAAGGTGGCCGGCAGTTTGCTCGAAGAGGACCAGATTCCGGTCGTGCAGGACTATCTGGCGCGCGCAGCGGCCGCCGGGACCGAATTTGTGGTTCCCACCGACGTCGTGGTGGCAAATAAGTTCGCCGCCGACGCCGCGCAGGAGACGGTGCGTGCGGACGCGATGGAAGGCAGCAGCTTTGGCGCGCAGGGCATTGGCCTGGACATCGGTCCGGAATCGTCTGCCGCGTTCGCGGAACGGATCCAGGGCGCCAGGACGGTGTTCTGGAACGGACCCATGGGGGTATTCGAGTTCCCTGCGTTCGCCGCCGGGACACGGGCCGTCGCCGCGGCACTAACCGAAACCGGGGCGTTCACAGTCGTCGGCGGCGGCGACTCCGCCGCCGCGGTCCGGACCCTCGGTTTCGCCGATGATCAGTTTGGGCACATTTCCACCGGCGGCGGCGCCAGCCTGGAGTACCTTGAAGGCAAGGAACTTCCCGGCCTGAGCGTCCTGGACCGCTAAATCCTCCAGCCGGCAGGGCCCCTTCTCCAAGGACGGGCGCCCTGCCGGCTGTTTCACTGCTACGACCTTTTTGGAGACCACGTGACTACGTCAAGCAACGGAAAATTCGACCGGACGCCCTTCATCGCTGGCAACTGGAAGATGAACATGGACCACGTCCAGGGCATTACCCTGCTGCAGAAGCTGGCCTGGACCCTCTCGGACGCCAAGCACGACTACAGCCGGGCGGAGGTTGCCGTTTTCCCGCCGTTTACCGACCTTCGCGGTGTCCAGACGCTCGTCCAGGGCGATGAGCTGAAGGTTGTCTACGGTGGCCAGGATCTCTCGCCGGCCGACTCCGGTGCGTACACCGGCGACATTTCCGGGCAGTTCCTCGCCAAGCTTGGCTGCAGCTACGTCCTGGTCGGGCACAGCGAACGCCGCACCATCCACCACGAAGCTGACGAGGTCCTCAACGCGAAGACCAAGGCAGCCTTCCGGCACGGCATTACCCCCGTGCTGTGCGTCGGCGAAGGCCTGGAAATCCGGCAGGCCGGAACGCACGTTGACCACACACTCGCGCAGCTCCGGGCTGGCGTCGAGGGCCTCACCCCCGAGCAGGCCGCGGAACTCGTCGTCGCCTACGAGCCCGTTTGGGCCATCGGAACGGGCGAAGTTGCCGGTCCGGACGACGCGCAGGAAATGTGTGCCGCGATCCGCAGCGAACTGTCCACCCTTTTTGGTGCCGACGTCGCCGCCAAGACCCGGCTGCTTTACGGCGGTTCGGTTAAGGCCAACAACGCTGCCGCCATCATGAAAGAGCACGACGTGGACGGCTTGCTTGTTGGCGGCGCCAGCCTGGATGCCGCCGAGTTTGCTAATATTGTCAGGTTCGAGAGTCACCTGCTGACGGATTAGTCCGGACACCATCGTGGCCCCCGCAATCCAAATCTTCTGAAAGGCCGTCGTGGACGTTCTTCATGTCATTCTGCAGGTCCTCCTGGGCATCACCAGCCTGCTGCTGACCTTGCTCATCCTGCTGCATAAGGGTCGCGGTGGCGGCCTGTCCGACATGTTCGGCGGCGGCATGACCTCCGGCCTCAGCTCCTCCGGCGTCGCCGAACGGAACCTGAACCGCTTTACGGTCATCCTTGGCATCACCTGGGGCATTGTGATCATCGGGCTGGGTCTGCTGATGCGTTTCAGCGGTGCCGGCGACTCCTGACCCAACGGCCGAAAACTCAATAACGGGTCCTCTGGCCCTCCCGGCATCGGGAGCTCACCAACTACACTGTGGCTGATTGCATGCGCATTCCGTCCCTCGAGTAGCCAGGAGCTCCCGATGCTTCATTCTGCCTCCGGGTTCCGGGGAACCCGGGTAGGTGCCACAGAAGGGGCTCCAGCACGCCACGAGCCGCCAGCCAGCGCGGCCGCCCGGATACCACGCACCCGGTTCTCCTACCGTTGCGCCAAGGGCCACGAGACTGCACTGGTTTTCGCGCAGCTGCCCGACGAGCAGATCCCCGGTGTCTGGGACTGCCGGCACTGCGGCGGAACCGCAACCCGGGACGAAACCCAATTCTCACTCGATGACGTCCCGGCGGAAGGCTACAAGAGCCACCTCGAATACGTTAAAGAACGGCGCTCCAGCCAAGACGCCGAGGACGTCCTGGCCGGAGCGCTGGAGCGGCTGCGCGCCAGCCGATCCTTCCCGCCAGGATAGATTGGCAGGATAGGCGGTGGAAGAGAGCGGCCTAGGCCTTGCGCACCAACTGTTCCGGAACGTGCGAGGCCGCATTTTCGTCGATCAGCCACAGCGTCTCGTCCCGGCCCCTTGGACCTGCCGCCGGCACCTGTACCGGGTTGGCTCCGGCAAGGGCCAGTCCGACCGCACCGGCTTTGTCCTCGCCGGCAACGACCATCCAAATTTCCAGTGCCGTGTTAATGGCCGGCAGCGTCAGCGACACCCGCATCGGCGGCGGCTTGGGGGAGTTGCGGACCCCCACCACCGTCAGTTGCTTCTCCCTGACGCCGGCCTGTTCGGGGAACAGCGAGGCGACGTGCGCGTCCGGACCCACGCCGAGGAGCACGATGTCGAAGCGGGGGAGGACCCCGGGCCGCTCCGGCCGGTCGTCGGACATGTCCGCGGCGTGTTCCGCAGCCGCGGCCGCGGCCAGGCGGCGGGAATAGTCCGCGGCAGCCTCTTCCGGTGTGTCAAAGTCCGCGGTGGAACCGGGGGTGTGGATTCGCTCCGGATCGGCGTTGATATGGGAGAGCAACGCATCGCGGGCCTGTCGGGCGTTGCGTTCAGGGTCCTCGGCTGCGAGGAACCGCTCATCACCCCACCAGAAATTGACCTTCGACCAGTCCACGGCGGGCGCAGCAGGCGACTCGGCGACTGCCTTGAGCGACCCGATGCCCATCGAGCCACCGGTCAGCACCACCGTCGCTTCGCCGTGTTTGTCCTGAATGTCCACGAGCTTGGTGATCAGGCGGGCCGCGATGGCGGCCATCAGAACGGTCGAGTCGGGATGGATGCTTACTCTGGGCTCAGCGCTCACTGGGACGGACACTCCTTAAGTTGGTACGTGGCAGTCCAATAGTAATCACTTCACCAAACACTTCGTCCGGATCGAGCCGACGCAGCTCCTCGGCCAGGCAGTCCTTCAGGCTGCGGCGCGGAAGGGAGATGCGCTGCACCGGCTGGCCCGGCTGGCTCAGTTCCGCCACTGTCTGCCCGGGCCGGAACAGCTGCACGTCCCCGCTGGACCGGGTCAGCCGGACACGCCGGATTCCGGTGCCGGCCGGGTCAGCGACAATTGTCACCGGGGCATCCAGTGCCAGCGTCAGCCATGCGGCGAGCAGGATAGTACTGGGGGAGTCCGAGGCGCCTTCGACGGCGACGGCCGTGACCGGTGAGCTGTCCACCTGGTCCAGGACCGCCGCCAGCTGGATTCGCCAGTTGGTCAGGCGCGTCCAGGCGAGATCCGTATCACCGGCTTTATAGGTGCGGCGGACGTTCTCGAGGGCCCGCTGCGGGTCCGCCTCGTTGCCCGAGTCCGTGATGCGCCGGTGCGCGATCCGGCCGATGGACGTCTCGCACGCATTCTTCGGGGCACCGTGCGGCCACCAGGCTACAATCGGCGCGTCCGGCAGCAGCAGCGCCGCAACGAGCGATTCGCTTTCCTCCGCGAGTTCGCCGTACCCGCGGAGCAAAATAACCTCGGATGCGCCGGCGTCACCGCCCACCCGGATCTGCGCGTCGAGCCGGGTTGGAGCCTTGGCGCCGGCGTCGGCAAGGACGATGATCCGGCAGGGGTGCTCGCGGCTGGCCTCATTGGCGGCTTCGATAGCCTCCTCCTCGAGCCCGGACTTGGTGACGACTACCAGGGTCAGTACCCGTCCCAGGGCGATCACGCCGCCCTGCTCACGCAGTGCCGTGATCTTCTTGGAGATCTTCGAGGTGGTGGTGTCGGGAAGATCTACGATCATGGCCTTCTCCAGGTTCGTCCGTCGCGGGCAAGCAGCTGGTCGGCGGAAGCCGGCCCCCAGCTTCCGGGGGCGTACGGTTCCGGTTGTTCAGGCAGGGACGCCCAGTATTCCTCGAACGGGTCCAGGATCTTCCAGGACAGCTCGACTTCCGCGTGGCGGGGAAAGAGCGGCGGTTCACCAAGCAGCACGTCAAGGATCAGCCGTTCGTAGGCCTCGGGGCTGGACTCGGTGAAGGAGTGGCCGTAGCCGAAGTCCATCGTGACGTCCCGGACCTCCATCTGCGTGCCCGGCACCTTGGAGCCGAACCGGATGGTGGCGCCCTCGTCGGGTTGGACCCGGATCACCACGGCGTTCTGGCCGAAGTCGTCCTCACCGTGGTCGGTGAAGAGCAGGTTCGGTGCGCGCTTGAGCACCACAGCGATCTCGGTCACCCGGCGGCCCAGCCGTTTGCCGGCGCGAAGGTAGAACGGCACTCCCGCCCAGCGCCGGGTGTTGATGTCGACCCGGATCGCGGCGAAGGTCTCCGTTTTGGAGTCCGCCGGGATGCCTTCTTCCTCCAGATAGCCAACAACTTGCTCGCCGCCCTGCCAGCCGCCGGTGAATTGCCCTCGGGCCGAGTGGGTGGACAGGTCTGCGGGGAGCCGGACCGCTGCAAGGACCTTCTCTTTTTCCGCGCGCAGGTCATCGGCGTTGAATGAAATCGGCTCTTCCATTGCGGTGAGCGCCAGGAGCTGCAGCAGGTGGTTCTGGAGGACGTCGCGGGCTGCGCCGACACCGTCGTAGTAGCCCGCCCGGCCACCGGTGCCGATGTCCTCGGCCATGGTGATCTGGACGTGGTCGACGTAGTTGGCGTTCCAGAGCGGTTCGAAGAGCTGGTTGGCGAAGCGCAGTGCCAGAATGTTCTGCACCGTCTCCTTGCCCAGATAGTGGTCGATCCGGAAAACGGAATCGGGCGGGAAGACGGATTCCACGATGTTGTTGAGCTGGCGTGCCGATTCCAGGTTGTGGCCGAACGGCTTTTCGATCACAACGCGCCGCCACTTGTCTCCGGCGGCCTGCGCCAGGCCATGTTTGGACAGCTGCCGGCACACCAGTTCGAAGGCGTTCGGGGGGATGGAGAGGTAGAACGCGTGGTTGCCGCGGGTTCCGCGCTGTTCGTCGAGTTCGTCGATGGTTTCACTGAGGCGCTTAAACGCTTCGTCGTCGTCGAACTCGCCCTGCACAAAACGGATGCCCTCGGACAGTTGGGTCCACACGGTCTCATCAAACGGGGTGCGGGCGTAAGCCTTCACCGCCGTCTTCACCTCGGCGGCGAAGTCCTCATTCTCCCAGTTCCGCCGCGCAAAACCGACGAGCGCGAAACTGGGCGGGAGCAGCCCGCGGTTGGCCAGGTCGTAGACGGCCGGCATGAGCTTTTTACGGGCGAGGTCTCCCGTGACCCCGAACAGGACCAGCGACGACGGTCCGGCAATACGGTTCAGGCGCCGGTCCCTCGGGTCCCGGAGCGGGTTCCGCCCCCGGCCCGTGGAATTGCGGTTGCCGTTGTGGTTTTCTGGCATGGTTGGGTGGGTGCCTTAGCTTTCGGTGGAGGGGACTGCCTGGCCGGCCAGCGCCGCAACGATTTCCCGCAACTGGCGGACGCCTGCGGCGCGGTCCGTGAGGTGCAGGCGCAGGACCGGGCGGCCGTGTTCCGAGAGGACTTGCGCATCGCCGGCGGCTTGGGCCGAGATCAACTCCCCGAAGCTGAAAGGCCGATCCGGGATGGCCAGGTCGGTGGCTGCCGCTGCGCTCACCTGCAGGAAGACACCGATCGCGGGTCCGCCCTTATGGAACTGCCCGGTCGAGTGCAGGAACCGCGGGCCCCAGCCGAACGTCACGGGGCGGCGGGTGACGGCTGCCAGTTGGTCCCGGACGTCCTCAAGGGGTGCGTAGGCGAGTCGGTCAAAGTAGGCCTGGACACTGAGGTAGCTGTCCGGCTCCAGTTCGCCGAGCAGCGCACTGAGAGCGCCGGCAGCGGTTCGGGCGCCGCCAAGCCAGGAACCTCCGCGGACCTCGATAGCACCGTCGGTAAAGGCCGCCGGCGTCGGCTCCGGCTGCGCGTCAAGGAGGCCGCGGGCGGCCACCTTGGCAGCTTCGACGTCAGGCTGGTCAAAGGGGTTGATCCCGAGGAGGCGCCCGGCGACAGCCGTGGCGAACTCCCACGTCATCATTTGGGTGGGCAGGCCGCCGGCAATCGCAACCTCGTTCTCACCGAGGTCGACGTCGGCATCGGCCGCCACAAGGCGGATGACGAGGACGTCCGCGGCGCCGAGGGTCGCTTCCGGGGAAGACGGTCCGGCGACAACCGGCAACACGCCGGTGCCGAGTTTGCCGGTGGACTCGGCGATGAGCTGTTCGGCCCAGTCCGCGAAGCCTTTGATCCCCGAGCCGTCCTCGGCAATAACGATCTTGTTGCGCAGCGGCTTGGTGCCGCCCAGCGCGGCGCCGAGGGCCAGACCGATGTTTTCCCCGCCGTCCTCGTTGAGGACCTCGGCGGCTTCCTCCGCTTCGTCCAGGAAAGCCTGGATATCCACCCCGGCAAGGCCGGACGGAACCATCCCGAACGCAGTAAGCGCCGAGTAGCGGCCGCCGACGTTTGGGTCAGCGTTGAATACCGCGCGGTACCCGGCCTCGCGGGAGGCCTTGTCCAGCGGGGATCCCGGATCGGTGACGATGATGATCCGGCTCTTCGCGTCGAGTCCGGCCGCGGTGAAGGCATGCTCGAAGATCCGGCGCTGGGAATCCGTCTCCAAGGTGGATCCGGACTTCGAGGACACCACAACAGCGGTTTCGGCCAGCCGGTCCGCAAGCGCGGCGGAGACCTGTTCCGGATCGGTGCTGTCCAGGACGGTCAGCTCGACGCCGGCGGTTCCGGCGATGACCTCCGGGGCCAGCGAGGAACCGCCCATGCCGCAGAGCACGATCCGGCGGACACCTTCGGCGCGCAGTGCGTCACGCAGGGCCAGGATGTCCGCCACCAGGGACTGGGAGACCGTGGCCGCCTCGACCCAGCCGAGCCGCACGGAAGCCTCGGCTTCGGCCTCGGAACCCCACAGCGTGGGGTCCTTGGCGAAGATCCGGGTGGCGACCTTGTCCGCCAGCAGGGCAGGCAGGTGCTGTTCGTGGGCGAGGCGGGCGGCGCCCGTGGCGTCGTAGCTGAGTGTGGTCATGGGACTAAGCGTCCTTCCGTGCAGCGGCGAGGGCGACCCCGACGTCGGCCAGCAGTTCCTTCCAGCTTGCCACGAACTTGTCGAGGCCTTCGGTTTCGAGGGTCGCGACGACTTCGTTATAGGAAATGCCGAGGGCATCGAGTGCATTCAGCATGGCGTTGGCGTCGTCGTAGCCGCGGCTGATCGTGTCCCCCGTGACGGCGCCGTGGTCGAAGGTCGCGTCGAGGGTCTTCTCCGGCATGGTGTTCACAACGCCGGGGGCCACAAGCCCGGTGACGTAAAGGGTGTCGGGGTAGGCAGGATCCTTGACTCCGGTGGAGGCCCACAGCGGGCGCTGCGGGCGGGCCCCGGCGTCGGCCAGGAGGCCCCAGCGTTCGGTGGAAAAGAGCTCTTCGTAAACCTGGTAGGCAAGGCGGGCGTTGGCCAGGCCGGCTTTGCCCTTGAGGGCCCGGGATTCGTCGGTGCCGATCGCGTCGAGGCGCTTGTCAATCTCGGAGTCGACGCGGGAAACGAAGAACGACGCGACGGAGTGGATCGTGGCGATGTCGTGGCCGTTGCCTTTGGCTTGTTCAAGGCCGGTCTGGAAGGCGTTGATGACGGCACGGTAGCGCTCCAGCGAGAAGATCAGCGTGACGTTGACGCTGATGCCGGCCGCCAGGGTGGCCGTGATTGCTTCGAGGCCTTCGAGGGTCGCGGGGATCTTGATCAGGACGTTGTCCTTGTTGACCCGGGCGTAGAGTTCCTTGGCTTCGGTGATCGTACCGGCGGTGTCCCAGGCCAGACGCGGGTCCACCTCGATGGACACACGCCCGTCGATGCCGTTGCTGGCAGCCGCCACCGGGGCGAAGAGCTCGCACGCGTCGGCGACGTCGGTTGTGGTGATGGCGAAGACGGTGTCCTCAACGCTGGCCCCGGCCGCGGCCTGGGCGGCGATGACGGCGTCGTAGTCGTGGCCGGTGGTGATAGCCGCGTGGAAGATCGACGGGTTGGTCGTGACCCCCACGACGTTTTTCTCTTCGATCAGTTTGCGCAGGGTACCGGTATCGAGGCGCCCGCGGGAGAGGTCATCGAGCCAGATGGAGACGCCGGCGTCGGACAGCTGCTGCGTGGGGGAAGAAGCGGGGGTGGTGGTCATATTTCACTCCTGGAGTCTGGGGCCGCCGCCTGTTGGGGCGGCGGCCCGGAAGGTATGAAGTTCGGGTCAGGCCGTGAGGCCGGCGAGGGATTCCTTGGCTGCGGCGGTGACGGCTTCGGCGGTGATGCCGAATTCCTGGAACAGGCGCTTGTAGTCCGCGGAAGCGCCGAAGTGTTCAAGGCTGATGGAACGGCCTGCGTCGCCGACGAACTCCCGCCAGCCCAGGGCAAGCCCGGCCTCGACCGAGACACGTGCTTTTACGGCACTTGGCAGCACGGCTTCACGGTACGCGGGGTCCTGCTGGTTGAACCATTCCACGCACGGCATGGACACGACCCGGGTCGGGATGCCTTCGGCCTGCAGTGCTTCGCGGGCCCGGACGGCGAGTTGGACCTCGGAACCGGTGCCGATCAGGATGACCCGGGCCTGGGCGGTTTGGCCGTTGGCGGAGGCTTCGGCGAGAACGTATCCGCCCTTTGCGACACCGGCGGTTGACGCGAACGTGTCCGCGTCGGCGTCCCCTCCGCCGCGGGCCCAGGTGGGAATGTTCTGACGGGTCAGCACGATCCCGGCCGGGTTCTGGTGGTTTTCGAGCATAACCTTCCAGGCCGCGGCGACCTCGTTCGCGTCGCCCGGGCGGACGACGTCCAGGCCCGGAACGGCACGCAGTGACGCAAGCTGCTCGACCGGCTGGTGGGTCGGACCGTCTTCGCCGAGACCGATTGAGTCGTGCGTCCAGACATACAAGGACGGGACTCCCATCAGCGCACCGAGCCGGATGGCCGGACGCTGGTAGTCGGAGAAGATCAGGAACGTGCCGGAGAACGCCCGGGTCGCCCCGTGCAGGGTGATGCCGTTCACGATCGACGCGGCGGCGTGCTCACGGATCCCGAAGTGCAGGACGCGCCCGTACGGGTTGCCCTTCCACGCGTTTGTGGACCGGGACACCGGGATGAACGACGCGGAGCCTTCAATAGTGGTGTTGTTCGACTCCGCCAGGTCCGCCGAACCGCCCCACAGCTCGGGCATAACCGGGCCGATCGCGTTCAGGACCTTCCCGGATGCGGCCCGGGTTGAAACGTCCTTGCCGGCTTCAAAGACCGGCAGGGAGGCGTCGAAACCGGCCGGGAGTTTACGCGCCTCGACGCGTTCGAGCAGTGCCGCGCCCTCGGGGTTCCCGGCCTGCCACGCCTCGAAGGACGCCTGCCACTCGGAACGGGCCGCGGCGCCGCGGTCTTGCGCTTCCCGGGTGTGCGCCAGGACCTCGTCGTCGACCTGGAACGAGCGCTCCGGGTCGAATCCCAGGACTTTCTTCAGGCCCGCAACTTCCTCCGCGCCCAGCGCGGAGCCGTGGATTTTACCGGTGTTCTGCTTTTTCGGTGCCGGGTACCCGATGATGGTGCGCAGCGAGATGATCGAGGGCTTGTCCGTCTGGGCCTTCGCGGCGAGGAGTGCGGCGTGGAGTTCCTGCACGTCCTCCTTGTATTCGCCGGTCCGGGTCCAGTCCACACGCTGGGTGTGCCAGCCGTAGGCCTCGTAGCGGGCCAGGACATCTTCGGTGAAGGCGACGTCGGTATCGTCCTCGATGGAGATGTGGTTCTCGTCATAAATGACAACGAGGTTGCCGAGCTCCTGGTGGCCGGCGAGGGAGGACGCCTCACTGGTCACACCCTCCTGCAGGTCGCCGTCGGAGGCAATAACCCAGATGGTGTGATCAAAGGGGCTGGCACCAGCGGGAGCATCAGCATCGAACAACCCGCGCATCCGCCGCTGGGAATAGGCAAAACCCACCGCGGACGCCAGACCCTGACCCAACGGCCCAGTGGTGATCTCCACCCCGGCCGTGTGCTGATATTCCGGGTGGCCCGGCGTCAACGAACCCCAGGTGCGCAACGCCTTCAAATCCTCCAGCTCAAGGCCATACCCGGAAAGGAACAACTGGATATACAAGGTCAGTGAGGTATGCCCGGGGGAGAGCACAAAACGGTCCCGCCCCAACCAGTCAGGTCTCTTCGGATCGTGCCGCATCAACTTCTGGAAGAGAAGGTAGGCGGCAGGCGCCAAACTCATCGCCGTCCCCGGGTGGCCGTTGCCGACCTTCTCCACGGCGTCGGCAGCGAGAACGCGGACAGTGTCCACGGCGCGCTGGTCCAAGCTGGTCCAAGACAGTTCTTGCTCTTCCAAATGTGGCACGAAAACCGGGCCCCTCTCTGTGCTGACGGCGGGTGGTTTGGTCAGTCCCGTCCGGGCACAGTTCGGTGCCCGCTGCGGTACGTACCAGCCGTTCACCATCGAAACGTTGATCTATCATTCAGTCGCGCGTGCAATCGGACATCCGCGGAAACTCCGGACAGGCACTTCAGTCACTGGAACGGACCGTGCAGGGCGTTCCGTGCGCGCTGATCTGCAGACAGCTTAGCCCCATTCCACCCTCGGACGGCCGCGAATCTCACTAAATGGACGGGATTTCCGGTTATATGAATCACGGGCCGCCGCGGCCGCCCGTGAGCCCGCGTTAACCTGTTCGAAACACCCGGGGCTGCCGGCGGCACCGTCGGGACCCGCGCGCCGTGCCGTCACGGTATGATGGATCGTGGCTACCCGTGGGGGTGCGGACGCGCCGGTAGAATGCGCGTGGGCCCCCGCCGACATGCAACCTGTGTTGCGGAAAAGCCGGACTGATCAGCCAGACAGAACAGAGTGACTGCCACCGTGAGCACAACAGATACGCCGCTGAACGCTTCTCCCGTCCGTGGGAGGATCGGCTTTGCCCGCAAAGCCAAGGCCTATTTGTCGCTCACAAAACCCCGCGTCGTCGAGTTGCTGCTGGTCAGCACCCTGCCGACCATGATCTACGCCGAACGCGGCTTCCCGTCGATCGGCCTGATCCTGGCAACGCTCGTAGGCGGCGCATTCGCCGCGGGCAGCGCAGGTTCCTTCAACTGCTACATCGACCGCGACATCGATAAACTGATGCACCGCACCGAGAACCGGCCGCTCGTCACGGGGGAGGTCACCCCGCGGGAGGCCTTGGTCTTCTCCTGGCTGTTGGGCGCCGCAGCGATCGTCATCCTCTGGTTCGGCGCCAATCCGCTCGCGGCCTGGCTCGGGCTTGGTGCAATTGTCTTTTATGTCGTTATCTACACCATGATCCTCAAACGCCGCACGGCCCAGAACATCGTCTGGGGCGGCGCTGCCGGCTGCTTCCCCGTGCTCATTGCCTGGGCTGCGGTGACGAACACGGTGCAGTGGCCTGCCGTTGTGCTCTTTATGGTCATCTTCCTGTGGACGCCGCCGCATTATTGGCCGCTGTCCATGCGCTACGGCGAGGACTACCGCAACGCCAACGTTCCGATGCTCGGCGCGATCGCCGGTGCGAAGGTGGTCTCGGTGCAGGTGGTCCTGTACGCCTGGGCCATGGTGGCATGCTCGCTGCTGCTGGTCCCGGCCGGCGGCGCCGGCTGGGTCTACACGGTGACGGCGGTCCTCGCGGGGGCGTGGTTCCTTTACGAATCGCACTCACTGCACAACCGGGCGCAGGCCGGGGACGTGTCCAACAAGAGTGCCATGAAGGTCTTCCACGGTTCAATCAGCTACCTGACCCTGCTTTTTATCGCCGTCGCGGTCGATCCGTTCATCGGACCGGCGATCATGGGCCGCTAGCCGCCGCACATCCTGACCTCCGCTTGACCTCCGTAACAACAACGCGGGGTCACCTGCCGCCCATCCCGGGCGGCAGGTGACCCCGCGTTGTTTGTGTGGTGAATTGTTACTTCAGCGGGCTGCTGCGGGCGAGGTCGGCGGCGTTGGTTGCCGCGCTCATCAGCAGGGCAGACCCGAGCATGTGTGCGGCGACCAGCAGCGCCGGGATGCCGTTGTAATACTGGGTGAAGCCGATGGCGGCCTGCAGCACGGTGACGCCGAGGAGCATCACGACGGCGGTGCGGAAGGGTCCGGTGATCCGGTCCCTAACGATGAGGTACAGCGCGATCAGGGCACCGGCGGTCACCAGGTAGGCCGGAACAGCATGAATGTGTGCGAACAGGTCCCAGTCCAGGTCGTTGCGCGGGGCGTCCGCGTCGCCCGCGTGCGGGCCCGCGCCGGTAACCACCACGCCCAGACAGACTGCAACGGCGGATAGCATTGCGACGGCAATCATCAGCGGGCGGGTGGCCCCGGGAAGCGCCACCAGCACTGCCACCCGGAATTTTCCCGTCCGCCCGTAGGCGCGGTTAACCAATAGGGTTGCGAGGACCACGAGTGCCATGGAGACCAGGAAGTGCAGGCCAACCACCCAGGGGTTCAGCTGGGTCAGGACTGTGATGCCGCCGATGATTGCCTGTGCCGGGATGCTGGCGAGCAGCCCGAGGGCCAGCAGGAAGAGGTCGCGGCGTTCCTTGCGGAGCTTCCACAAATACACCAGCATGGCTACCGCGACCGCAGCCAGTGCGAAGGTCAGGAGCCGGTTGCCGAATTCAATGATGCCGTGGATGCCCATTTCCGGGGTGTTCACAAGCGAAGAATCCGTGCAGCGCGGCCACGTCGGGCAACCCAGTCCCGACGCCGTGAGGCGGACCGCGCCGCCGGTCACGATCAGGAGGGTCTGGCCGATGAGGGACAGCACCGCCAGCCGCTTTACCGTCGCGTTAACGGTGTCGGGCAGCCAGGCGATAACCCGGGCGGCGGTTCGGGGCAGGCGGGAGTCCGTGCTCACAGTTTTCTCAATTCCATTTGAACCAACGGGTTGCTGCGCCGCCGGCGATCGCCGTCCAGAGCAGCAGGACAATTACGGGCGCGGGGTTGACACTGCCGGAAAGAAACGCATCCCTTAGAGCCTGTCCGAGGGCGCCGGAGGGTAGGTAGTGCACGATCGCCTGCGCCAAGACGGGCAGCCGTTCGGCCGGGATCACAATCCCCCCGAGGGCACCGAGCAGGATCCAGAGCAGATTGGTGATCGCGAGGGTCGCCTCCGGCCGGACCGTCCCGGCGACCAGCAGGCCCAGGGCGCTAAAGGACGCGGCCCCGAGCACCAGCAAAGCCAGACCCGGGGCCCAGCCCAGCAGATTCGGTTGCCAGCCAAGCATCAAGGCCACTGCGGTGACGACCAGGACCTGCAGGGTCAGGACCACCAGGACCGCGAGGACCTTGCCGGCTATCAGACCGGTTCGGCCCAGCGGAGTGGTGGAGAGAAATCGGAGTACACCGTAGCGGCGGTCAAACCCGGTCGAGATGCCCTGGCCGGTGAAGGCTGTGGACATGGCGCACAGCGCGAGGATGCCCGGCACTGCGACATTGATCCGGCTCGCGCCGAATCCGTCCAGCAACGGTGTTACGGTCAGGCCCACCATGGCCAGCAGCGGCAGCACTATCGCCAGGATCAGCTGTTCGCCGTTCCGGAGCATGGTGACGGTCTCGTACTGTCCCTGCAGGAGGATGCGGCGAAGCAGCGGTGCGGGGGCGCTCCCCAGCTGACCTGCCGGCGAGACGGTACCCGGCGGAACGCTCCCCAGTGACGTACTGCCGGCGGCGGAACTTTCGCGGGTCATCGGACTTCCCTTCCGGAAATGTCGAGGAAAACGTCCTCGAGGCTGCGCGCTTCCAGGCGCAGCGAGCGTGGCATGATTCCCCGGCCGGCCCACCAAGCGGTGATCGCCGCGAGGTCCTCGGCGGTCAGCGCACCCGTCGCGGCATAGCTGCCGGCCCGCGTTTCGGTGACGCTGACGCCACCCCGCAGCACACCGGTGAAATCCAGTCCGGGCTCGGTCTCGAACAGCAGCGTTCGGATGTGCTGCTCGCCGGCGCCTGCCGGGAGGGGGTGCTGCAGGAGTTCTGCAACCGTCCCCTCGGCAACGTTGCGGCCGGCGTCGATGATGTAGACGTAGTCGGCGAGCCGCTGGGCGTCGTCCATGAGGTGGGTGGTCAGGACGATTCCCATCCCGAGGTTCCGGAGTTCGGAGATGAGCTCGAACACCAGCTGGCGCGACTGCGGGTCCAGGCCGGCACTTGGCTCGTCCAGGAACAGGACTTCGGGATTGCCCACAAGGGCGGCGGCAAGAGCAAGCCGCTGTTTCTGCCCGCCCGAGAGCCGCCGCACCGACGTCCGGCTGAAAGCGTCAATGCCGAGGCGTTCAATAAGTTCCCCGACCGGGCGCGGGTTCTGGTACATGCCGGCGATATGCCTGAGCAGCGGGATGGGCCGGGCCGAGGGCGGCAGGCCGCCGTCCTGCAGCATCACTCCTACGCGGGCGCGCAGGCGGGCCCCCGCCGTGTCCGGGTCCTCGCCGAGCAGGCTGATGTTTCCCTGGGTGCGCTTCTGCAGCCCCTGGGCGCATTCGATAGTAGTGGTCTTACCGGCCCCGTTGGCCCCCAGCAGTGCCGTGACCTGTCCGCGTTCGGCGACAAGGGAGATCCCGCTGACCACCCGCAGCATTTTACCGTCGAGGGTGGGGAGTGGGCCAACATCCTTGACGAGGCCACTGATGGTCAGGACGGGGGATTGGGGGGATCGCACCAGAACATTCTACGGGATGTAGTAGCCCGCATTCCGGCCGTCAGCCGGGGTGCGAAGGCGGGCTGCTGGCGCCGGCCGGCGCACAGCATCAGCGGGGATAGTCCTGCCTTACTGGATCGGGGGACTAAATTACGACATTATTGTGTTGTGTATTCCATGAGCCCACCCCAGTCTGTTAGCCCTACCGGGCGAACAAGCCTCCCGCGCACGGTGCCAAGGGCATCGTCCGGGTCCGTGGCGGCCGATGCGTCAGTTGCTTTTCCGGCGGCCGATGCCGAAGAGCGCACCCGGGACCGGGTGCTGAATGCCGTGCTCGAACACGGCCCCATCAGCGCAACTGAACTCGGGGACCTGCTGGGGTTCACGTCCGCGGCGGTACGACGGCACCTGGACCACCTCTCCAGCGGTGGCGTGATCGAAGTTAAGCGGGCGGCCCGCTCCGGAGCGGGGGCAGGGCGTCCGGCGCGCCGTTACGTCCTCAGTTCACAGGGCCAGCAAACACTCGGAAACGACTACCTCGACATCGCTTCCCTGGCGCTGCGGCGCCTGGGCGAAATGGCGGGCCCTGAGGCCGTGCGGCAGTTCGCCGTCGAGCGTTTCGGCGAAATGGAGCGCCGCTACGCGCCCGAGATTGAGGCGGCCGGGCAGGACATCACTGCCCGTGCCCAGGCGCTTTCGGAGGCGCTGAGCCGCGACGGGTTCGTGGCCTCCACTGCGTCGATCGAGGCGCGGGCGCCGCTGCCGGCGGCTCTCTCCAGCGTGCAGCTCTGCCAGGGACATTGCCCCATCCAACAGCTCGCCGCGCAGTTCCCGGTGTTCTGCGACGTCGAGACCGACGTGTTTTCCCGGCTGGTGGGCGTTGATGTCCGCCGCTTGTCCACACTGGCCCGCGGCGGCCACGTCTGCACCACCCACATACCTACAGGCCGTCCGGCGGCCACGGTGCCTCACAGCACCGCAACCAACCCGGGCAGCCTGGACGAAGTATCCAACCATCTGCAAGAAAGGCCGTGATGACGGACCAACTATCAGAGAAGAAGGTTGCTGAATCCACTGTGATTTCGGAGATTCTGGAAAAGAATCCCGAGCTCCACGGAATCGGTACCTATGAGTACGGCTGGTCCGACAAGAACGACGTCGGCGCCAACGCCCGCCGGGGCATCAACGAGGACGTCGTCCGCGACATTTCAGCCAAGAAGAACGAGCCGGAATGGATGCTGGACCTGCGCCTCAAGGGTCTGAAGTACTTCGACCGCAAGCCCATGCCAACCTGGGGCGCTGACCTCTCCGGCATTGACTTCGACAACATCAAATACTTCGTGCGGTCCACGGAAAAGCAGGCCAACACCTGGGAAGACCTGCCTGAGGACATCCGGAACACCTACGAGAAGCTGGGTATTCCGGAAGCCGAGCGCAGCCGCCTGGTCTCCGGCGTGGCTGCACAGTACGAGTCCGAGGTTGTCTACCACCAGATCCGCGAGGACCTCGAAGCGCAGGGCGTGATCTTCCTGGACACTGACACCGCGCTGCGCGAGCACCCGGAGATCTTCCAGGAATACTTCGGCACCATCATCCCGGTGGGCGATAACAAGTTCGCGTCGCTGAACACCTCGGTGTGGTCCGGCGGCTCGTTTGTGTACGTTCCCAAGGGCGTCCACGTGGACATCCCCCTGCAGGCCTACTTCCGCATCAACACGGAAAACATGGGCCAGTTTGAGCGCACGCTGATCATCGCGGATGAGGACTCCTACGTCCACTACATCGAAGGCTGCACGGCGCCGATCTACACCTCGGACTCGCTGCACTCCGCAGTAGTGGAAATCATCGTCAAGAAGGGCGCCCGCGTCCGCTACACGACCATCCAAAACTGGTCCACCAACGTGTACAACCTGGTCACCAAGCGCGCCATCTGCGAAGAGGGCGCCACGATGGAGTGGATTGACGGCAACATCGGCTCCAAGGTCACCATGAAGTACCCGGCGGTCTACCTTGTCGGGGAAGGCGCCAAGGGCGAGACCCTCTCGATTGCGTTTGCCGGCGAAGGCCAGCACCAGGACACCGGCTCCAAGATGGTCCACATCGCTCCGAACACAAAAAGCTCGATAGTTTCCAAGTCCGTGGCCCGCGGCGGCGGACGTGCCGCCTACCGCGGTCTGGTCCAGGTCCGCGAGGGCGCGAAGCACTCGGCCAACACCGTCCGCTGCGACGCTCTCCTGGTGGACACCATCAGCCGTTCGGACACGTACCCCTACATCGACATCCGTGAAGATGATGTGACGATGGGGCACGAGGCCACCGTCTCGCGGGTCAGCGAGGAGCAGCTGTTCTACCTGATGTCACGCGGTATGCGCGAAGACGAGGCCATGGCGATGATCGTCCGCGGCTTCATCGAGCCGATTGCCCGTGAGCTGCCGATGGAATACGCCCTCGAGCTGAACCGCCTGATTGAACTGCAGATGGAAGGATCGGTCGGTTAATGACTGACATCACTACTGAAAAAGCCCGCATCGGCGCGCCCTCCGCCCAGCCGTTCATCAACGGTTTCACCGAGGAAGGCGAAAGCCTCTCCCCGCTGAACTCTGCGGAGTCCAAGTCGCCCCTGGCCGGCGAAGCCGTCAAGGCCCACTCGCACGGCGGCGGCGTTGGTATTCCGGACAGCTCGCGCGCCGGGCGCCTGACCTCCTACAAACTGGCGGACTTTAAGCCGCTGACCGGGATGGAAGAAGACTGGCGGTTCACCCCGCTCAAGCGGCTCCGCGGCCTGCACACCGACGTCCTCGACGGCGCTGCGCCGACCGTGAGCGTCACCGCCCCCGAAAGCGTTGTGGTCGAGACCGTCGGCCGTGAGGACCGCCGGATCGGCTCTGCCGCGATCCCCGAGGACCGTGTCTCCGCGAACGCCTGGGAGAATTTCACCGAAGCCACCGTCATTACGGTTCCGGCCGAGGTCCAGGTGGAGGGCGAAGTCAGCGTCCTGCTGACCGGCCAAGGTACCGAAGCTTCCGCGCAGCACCTGGTGATTGTTGCGGAACAGTTCTCCAAGTCCGTGATTGTCCTGGACCACCAGGGCACGGCTGTCGTCTCGGAAAACATCGAGATCCTCGTCGGGGACGGCGCGCAGCTGACGGTCATCTCGCTCCAGGAATGGAACGACGACGCCGTACACGCCTCGTCCCAGCAGGTGAAGCTCGGCCGTGACGCCAAGTTCAAGCACATCGTCGTCAGCCTGGGCGGGGATCTGGTGCGGGTGACGCCGTCGGCCCGCTTCACGGCTCCCGGCGCTGAAGTGGAACTGTTCGGCCTGTATTTCGCCGATGCCGGCCAGCACCTGGAGCAGCGCCTCTTTGTGGACCATGCAGTCGCCAACTGCAAGTCCAACGTGCTTTACAAGGGCGCCCTGCAGGGCCGCAATGCGCACGCCGTCTGGGTGGGTGACGTCCTGATCCGCAAGGAAGCAGAGGGCACCGACACGTACGAGGCCAACCGCAACCTGGTCCTCACCGACGGTGCCCGCGCCGATTCCGTGCCGAACCTGGAAATCGAGACCGGCCTGATTGCCGGGGCCGGACACGCCAGCGCAACCGGAAGGTTCGATGACCAGCACCTGTTCTACCTGATGGCCCGCGGAATTCCGGAAGAGGTGGCCCGCCGTCTGGTGGTCCGCGGCTTCCTGAACGAGATCATCCAGCAGATCCAGGTCCCGGCCATCGAGGAGCGCCTCACGGAAGCCGTCGAGCGCGAACTCGCGGCGACGGAAAACTAAAGCGCAGCACGAGAGAACACGGAAACCAGCAATGACTGAACAGCCACAAGGCGAGCTCGTCTGCAAAGCCAGTGAGATCCAACTCAAGCAGGCGCTGCGGATCCTGGTCGACGACTTCCCCGTCGCGATCGTCAAGGACTCGATGGGGGAGATCCACGCCATCGGTGATACCTGCTCGCACGCGGACATTTCACTCTCCGAGGGTGAGGTGGAGGGCTGCAGGATCGAGTGCTGGGGCCACGGCTCACAGTTCGACCTGCGCAGCGGCGAGCCGCTGCAGCTGCCGGCGTACGACCCTGTTCCTGTCTTTGCCGTCACCGTCCTGGACGACGAGGTCTATGTGGACTTCACCAACGTCCTGAACGGTGCCGAGGCCCCGAACTTCAGCTAGCTGCCTGCAGCCGGCCCCCGCACAAGAAACTTATCGACAAAGAACCGCACAGTGCCACAGGGCACCGTGCAGAGGAGAACAAGGCACATGTCTACTCTTGAGATCAAGGACCTGCACGTCAGCATTGACACCGAGCAGGGCACAAAGGAAATCCTGAAGGGCGTCAGCCTGACAATCCGCACGGGCGAGACCCACGCCATCATGGGCCCGAACGGTTCCGGCAAGTCGACCCTGGCGTCCACCATCGCCGGTCACCCGCGCTACAACGTCACCTCCGGCACCATCACGCTGGACGGCGAGGATGTCCTCACCATGAGCGTCGATGAGCGCGCCCGCGCCGGCGTATTCCTGGCCATGCAGTACCCCGTCGAAGTTCCCGGCGTCAGCATGACGAACTTCCTGCGCACCGCCAAGACCGCGATCGACGGCGAAGCACCCAAGCTGCGGACCTGGACCAAGGACGTCAAGGCTGCCATGGCGCAGCTGCGCATTGACGCCGACTTCACCCAGCGCAACGTCAATGAGGGTTTCTCCGGCGGCGAGAAGAAGCGCGTCGAGATCCTTCAGCTGGAGCTGTTCAAGCCGAAGTTCGCCATCCTGGACGAGACCGACTCCGGCCTCGACGTCGACGCACTGAAGGTTGTCTCCGAAGGCGTCAACCGCGCCCACTCAGAGGGCAAAATGGGCACCTTGCTGATCACGCACTACACCCGGATCCTGCGCTACATCAAGCCGGACTTCGTGCACGTGTTTGTTGACGGCCAGGTTGTCGAAGAGGGCGGCCCGGAGCTCGCCGACCGCCTCGAAGATGAAGGCTACGACCGCTACGCCACCGGCGCAGGAGCGGCCACCATCGCTGCCGCTTCCGCTGCAGCACAGGCCTAGTGAGGACTATACGATGACCGAACTCAATGTGGCCCGCACGGCCCTCGAGGATGTCGAAGAGGCGCTTATGGATGTGATCGACCCTGAACTGGGCGTGAACATCGTTGATCTGGGCCTCCTGTACGGACTGAAGTACTCGGACGACGATGGCGCCCTGCTGATCGACATGACGCTGACGACGGCTGCCTGCCCGCTCACCGATGTGATCGAGGAGCAGGTCGGCAAGGCCCTCGACGGGGTCGTCGACGAATGGCGGCTGAACTGGGTGTGGATGCCGCCGTGGGGTCCGGAACGGATCACCGAAGACGGCCGCGACCAGATGCGGGCCCTCGGCTTCAACATCTAAGTCTGCACCGCGTCCCGGACGTACAGACGACGGCGGGCCCACCCCCTGGGGGCGGGCCCGCCGTCGGCGTTTCACGGCCTGCAGGGTCTGCGGCTACGGGGTGGCGCCGGTGAAGGTGTCGCACTGCTTGATATCCCCGGACGTGTAGCCCCGGTAGAACCAGGTCTGGCGCTGGGCACTGGAACCGTGGGTCCAGGCCTCCGGAGTCACCTTGCCGGTCGCGGCCTTCTGGATCCGGTCATCACCGACCGCCGAGGCAGCGGACAGCGCGTCCTTGAGGTCTTGCTCCTTGAGCGGTTCCAGGAACGGCACCCCGGTCGCGGGATCCTTCGCGGTGGTGGCGTAGTGCACCCACAAGCCCGCGTAGCAGTCAGCCTGCAGTTCCACCCGGACGGCCCCGGATTCGGGTCCTTGGGGATCCTGCTGGGCCCGGTCCAGGTTCCCCAGGATGTTCTGGACATGGTGGCCGAACTCGTGGGCCACCACATACTCCTGCGCCAGCGGTCCGCCGGAAGAGCCAAACCGATCCACCAGTTCCTGGAAAAAGCCCGGGTCAAAGTACGCGGTACTGTCGGCGGGGCAGTAGAACGGCCCCACCTCCGAGGTGGCATTGCCACAGCCTGTGCCGGTGGCCGCAGCGAAGATAACAGTTTGCGGTTGCGGGTACCGGGTGCCGGTTTCCGCCAGGTAGGCGGGCCAGAACGCGTTCAGGCTGTTGACCGTTCCCGTGATCCGGCAGTCGAGGCGGGCGTCCGCATCGGCACCTGTCAGGCAGGCCGCGGCGGCGCCCTGCCCCTGCGGCCCGGGGTCCTGCGTGCTGCTTCCGCCAAGGCCATCCAGCAGGGCGGGATTTACGCCGAGCAGGACTGCGATCAGCAGGACGATGCCCCCGCCAATCCCGCCGCCGACCTTGACTCCGCGGCCCGCGCCGCGGCGGTCTTGTACCTGGGATGGGTCCAGTTGGACGTTGTCATTAAAACTCATGGAGTCACATTATCGTGGACCGGCTGCCCGGTACTCCCCGGCCGGTAAAGTTGATTCGATGCCATTTATTAACAGACTCCTGCAGTGGGCCGATGACCGCCCCGACGGTACCGCCGTCGTGGTGGCCGGGCAGCGCCTGAGCTGGGAGGAACTGCGCGAGGCGGCCGCCGGCCTGGTGGACGGCTCGCCCGCGGTGACGGTGCTCTGTGAGGAGAACTCCCTGCACTTCGCCGCGGCGTTTACGGCCGCGGTGGCGGGGGAGCGGCAATGCGCGGTGCTGGACCCGGCCTGGCCGCCGCACCTGCAGGACGAAATCAGGAAACGGATTGGCGACGCAGTTCCGGCCGCGGATGCGCTGGTCGCCGGGTCCGCTCTGGTGGACGGGCCGGCCGGGTCCCCGTTCCTGATCGGCCTGACCTCGGGCACCACGTCGGTTCCCAAGGCATTCAGCCGTTCCCGCCGGTCCTGGCGGCTGTCCTTTGACGCCTCGGTGGAGTTCTTCGGCCTGGAACCGGGGGACAGGACCCTGGCGCCCGGCCCGCTGGCCGCCAGCCTAAACCTCTATGCCCTGTCCGAATGCCTGTATGCAGGCTCGGAGTTCCACACCCTGGCCAAGTTCGACGTCGGAGAGGCACACGCTGCCGTCAGCCACGACGGAATCACCCGGCTGGTCCTGGTCCCTACGATGCTCCGGCTCCTTAGCGAACGGGGCCTAAGCGGTGGTGTCGACGCAGCCGGCATCCGGAGCATCATCTGCGCCGGTTCGAAGCTGGACGCGCGGACCCTCGAGGCGGCACGCCGCTGGGCACCCAATGCCACCATCTTCGAGTACTACGGCGCCTCGGAGCTCAGCTTCGTCTCCGGCGCGGGCCTCCTGCCCGGGCAGCCCCCGGAACAGCTCGGAACCGGGATCGGCACGGCGTTTCCCGGCGTCGCAATCCGCATCCTCGACGACGCCGGAGACCCGTTGCCCGACCGAAGCGTTGGCAACATCTGCGTGCGCAGCGGGATGGTCAGTGACGGCTACCTCTGGGGCGACGACGGCCGCGCGCTGCAGAACGTCAACGGATGGCACACCGTGGGAGACCAGGGCTACCTTGAGGGCGCCACGCTGCACATGCTGGGCCGACGCGCAGAGATGATCATCACCGCCGGCACCAACGTCTACCCGCATGAGGTGGAGCTGGCTTTGGCTTCCATTCCGGGCGTGGCCGCCGCTGTTGCCGCGGGCCCTGCGGATGATCTCCGCGGCCAGAAGGTCGTCGCCGGCATTGTCCCCTCCCACGGGGGCGTGACAGCGACCCAGCTGAAGGCGGGCGTTGAGGGCGTGCTGGCCCGCAGCAAACGGCCGTTGCAGTACTTCCTCCTGGCGGAGCTTCCCCTGACGGACCGCGGCAAACTCAGCCGGGAACTGATGCTCGACTGGATCGCCCGCAACGACCCCCGGGTCCGGCGCCTTGACTAACCCCAGCACACTGATTCTTCCCGAGGACCGGCAGCCGGTCATCATCGCCGCCAGGCGCACCCCGATTTGCCGGGCCAACGGAGTCCTAAAGACCGTGCCCGCCCATGAACTCCTCGCCCCCGTCCTCCAAAGCCTGCTGCGCGACACGGCCGTGGCCCCGGAAGCTGTCGAGGACGTTCTGATCGGCAACGCCGTGGGCGGCGGCGGAAACGTGGCCCGGCTAGCGGCCCTCGGAGCCGGGCTGCCCGTCAGCGTCCCCGGTCTCACAGTGGACCGCCAGTGCGGCTCCGGTCTCGACGCAATTGTGCTCGCTTCCCGCTTTGTGGCCGCAGGCGGCGGCGGACTGTATCTGGCCGGCGGTGTGGAAAGCATCAGCACGGCCCCGCTTCGCGCCCGCACAAATAGCGCCGGCGTCCCGGAGTTCTTCTCCCGGGCGCAGTTTGTCCCCCCCGGATACGGTGACCCTGATATGGGGCAGGCCGCGGAAAACGTGGCCTCCCGCTTCGGGATCAGCCGGGAGCGCCAGGACGCCGGTGCGCTGCGCAGCCACCACCGCGCCCTGGCTTCGGCAGCGGCAGGACTCTTCGACGCCGAGATAGTTGAACTCCCCGGGGTGTCCGGACCGGACGGTCCGCGCACCATCCGGAGCGACGACGGGCCGCGCCGCGGGTTGACAGCGGCTGTGCTGGCCCGGTTCCCGCCGGCGTTTGCCGCCGCCGGTACCGTCACCGCAGGGAACTCATGCTTCGACGCCGACGCGGCCGCCGCCGTCGTGATCACCTCGGTCGAACGGGCACGTTCGCTCGGCGCCCGCGACGGGCTTTTGGTCCGGGACACGCAGACGGCGGGCGTGGATCCGGAACTCTTGGGCATCGGCGCGGCGGTGGCGGCCGCGCGGGTGCTGGGCCGCAGCCGCGTTACGGCCGCGGAGCTGGGCCTGGTCGAGTTCAACGAGGCATTCGCAGCCCAGACGATTGCGTGCCTGGACCGGCTCGGCATCGACCCGGAGCGCGCAAACCTCGATGGCGGGGCCCTGGCCCTCGGGCACGCCTACGGGGCGTCCGGCGCGGTGCTGGTCACCCGGCTGCTGGCCCAGGCCCGCCGCACCCCGGTGCAGGGACAGCTGGCGCTTGCCCTGATCAGCATCGCCGGCGGAATGGGAACCGCGGCGCTGCTGGAATACCGGAGTCTTCGGTAGTTGCGTCCCTGCCTCCGGTGGACATGCCCAACCGCCGTCGGCGCATGGACATGCCCAACCCCGGGCTCACCCGGTGGACATAACAGGTCTGGGTCCAGTGGCACGGGCCAGGGGAGGACATGTCCAGCGGCGGGTGCGGCTAGGGGAGGACATGTCCAGCGGCGGGTGGGGCTGGCTCGCCATGCCCCTCGGTCCCGGTCCCGGTCTCGGCTTCGCCCAGGCCGCGAGCAGCGAGCGCCTCTCCGGTTTGCCGGGCAAAGGCGACTGTGGTGATAAAGACCGGGAGGATCAGGGCACGGGGGTTGCGTTCGAGCCCGCGGGCTCGGGCGGCATCGCGGACGTCGCCATAGGCGCCGGCGATGAACGGGATGCTGCGGAGCATAATGGCGATGGTCAATGCGAAGCGCTCGGGATCCGCACCGAGGCGCCGGAAGGGCCGCGCCAGCGAAGCAACCCCGTCGAGCAGCCGCTGCACCGGGGTGGTGGCGGTGAGGATCGACGCCGCCACAATACAGACCAGCACGTTCAAGACAATCCGTGCCGCGGTAGGACCGCCCAGCTGCCACCACTGGAACACCCCGATCACCAGCAGCACCGGAAGCACCGGCCGGACCGCCTGCATCAGCCGCGACAGGCCTGCGCCGCCCAGCAGGAACACCACGGACAGCACTGCCAGAGCTGCTGCCGAAGCGGCCCAGTCCACAATCAGGAACGACGCAAGGCCGCAGCCGACAACCAGCAGGAACTTCAGCCACAGCGGTGCGCGGTGCAGCAGGGTATCTCCGGGCACATAGTTGGCGAGCAGGAACGCGTGGTTGCTCATAGCTGTTCCGCCTGCGGATGCCCCCGCCTCGGCCGGACCGGACCGGGGGCCGGAGCTTGAGTGGGTCGTGGCCAGGAGCCGAAGGGCCCGCCGGCGCAGAGCCCGCGGTAGTGCTCGACGGCGGCGGCAGGGCCGCCGTCGAACACCACCGTGCCGGCGTCGACCACAAGGACCCGGTCAAGGTCCAGCGCCAGCTCCAGATCGTGGGTGGAGAGGATGACCTGCTGGCTGAGCCCGGCCAGGGTGCGCCGCAGCAGTTCCCGGTTGCGCAGGTCCAGCAGGGTCGACGGCTCGTCCAGGACCAGCACGGCCGGATCCACGGCCAGGACCGCCGCAAGAGCCAACAATTGGCGTTCCCCGCCGGACAGCTCGTAGATGCTCTGGTCCGCCAGGGGCAACAGCCCAAAGCGCTCCAGCACCGCTTCGGCCTTGCTTCGCCGGTCCCGGGCATTGCGGACCGAACGCCGGAGGGAAAGTTCCACATCCTCTCGGCCGGTCGGCATGACGAGTTGGGACAGCGGATCCGTAAAGACAAAACCAACGCGCCGGCGTACTTCCCGGACTGCGCGGACGGTGTCCTGCCCGTCTACAGTGACAGTCCCGCTGCTTGGTTGCACGAGCCCGTTCAACAGCCGCAACAGGGTGGACTTGCCGGAGCCGTTGGCACCAATCACTCCGATCCGCTGCTCCGTGAATCGCAGGGTGAGCCCCTTCAGCAGGGTCTTCGGCTCGGCCCGGCCGTCGATGTCCACCCGCACCGCGGCCCGGTCCAGCACGATGGTGCTCATGGCCGCTGGGCCGCCTTGGCGTTGGAACTGCTGCCGGCCGCGGGGCCGGCCGGCAGAACGGTTTGGACCCGGCGGAGCAGCAGGTCCGGGAAGGCCTTGTGCAGGGTCAGCGCAATTGTCACGGCCAGCACGTTTTTGATCACATCTCCCGGGTAGAAGACCAGGTCACCGAGGAACGCTTTTTCGAAGTCAAGCTTTGCATTAACCATCACACCCAGGATGCCGAGGCCGTGGACGAAGATGATGCTGCTCACCATCGCAGCAGCAAAGAGAAGCGCCGGGCGGCCCCTGCCGGTACGGCCCGCGGTCCGCCGGAGCACCATTGCGCTGAGCCAGCCCACCGCCGTCGCGGCAAACACGAAGCCGATGATGTAACCCGCCGAAGGACCGGCCAGGACCCCGAGCCCGCTGCGTCCGCCGCTGAAGATCGGCAGCCCGGCGAGACCAAGGAGCACATAGAGCCCGACGGCGGCAAACGCCCTGCCGGGGCCGAGCGCGAGACCGGTCAGCATCACGGCGAGCGTCTGCACCGTGATGGGAACACCCAGCCCGGCCACCGGAACGGCGGCAATCAAGGCTGAGCCGGCCACCAGCGCAGCGAAAACCGCGATCAGTGCCAGGTCGGTGGCGTTCCAGCGGTTCCGTTGCCGGGCGCGGGTGGCGGCGTCGCTGCCAGTGGTCTCTGTCATGGGATTTCCTATCGCAAGTGACACGGGGACTGCTCCTGGATTTGACTCTACGGCCGCAGCGGCAAGGGTTTTTTGTAGATGCCCTACTAACCAGCGGACCGCCGGCTGGAGGCCCCCGCCAACAGCTGGCCACCGGAGATTCGGGCCGCCGGCGGCGTCCTTGTCAACAGCCGTAGGCTGGGCCGGTAGACTTGAAGCGGCCGTTCTCTCGGCCACACTGCCCCGGCCCCCACCAGATTCCACCGTTGTGCCGCGGCGTTCCCCGTTGTGAAAGGCCTTAGCTGCATTGATTACCGTCCAGGATCTCGAACTGCGCGCCGGCGCCCGCCTCCTTATGGACCAGGTGAGTTTCCGGATCGACAAAGGAGACAAGATCGGCCTTGTTGGTCGTAACGGTGCAGGCAAGACCACTCTGACCCGGGTACTTGCAGGCGAGGGCCAGCCGGCCGGCGGCAAGGTCACCCGCAGCGGCGAGATCGGCTACCTGCCGCAGGACCCCCGGACCCCGGACATGGAGCAGCTGGCCCGCGACCGGATCCTGTCCGCCCGCGGACTGGACATCGCAGTCGGCAAACTCCGGCAGACCCACGAGGACATGGCCAGCGAAGACGCTGAGGTCCAGCGCAAGGCCATGAACCGCTACGACCGGCTTGAATCGGAGTTCCTGGCCGCCGGCGGTTACGCGGCCGAAGCTGAGGCCGCGGCGATCTGCTCCAACCTCGCACTGCCGGACCGGCTGCTGAACCAGCCGCTCAAAACCCTCTCCGGCGGTCAGCGCCGCCGCGTCGAACTCGCCCGCATCCTCTACTCCGACGCCGAGACGATGCTCCTCGATGAACCCACCAACCACCTGGATGCGGACTCGATCGCCTGGCTCCGCGAGTTCCTCAAGAACCACCAGGGTGGTCTGATAGTTATCAGTCACGACACCGAGCTGCTTGAGGCCACCGTCAACAAGGTGTTCCTGCTCGATCCCAACCGCGCCCAAATCGACTTCTACAACATGGACTGGAAGCGTTACCTCACCCAGCGCGAGACGGACGAGCGTGCGCGCAAGCGGGAGCGCGCCAATGCCGAGAAGAAGGCCCAGGTCCTCTTCGACCAGGCCAACAAGATGCGCGCCAAGGCCACCAAAGCTGTGGCCGCGCAGAACATGGCCAAGCGTGCCGAGCGTCTGCTCGGCGGCCTGGAAGCCGTGCGTGCCACCGACCGCGTTGCGGCGCTGCGCTTCCCGGATCCGTCGCCTTGCGGCAAAACCCCGCTCACCGCCGACGGCCTCAGCAAGTCCTTTGGCTCGCTGGAAATCTTCACCGACGTCGACCTGGCCATCGACCGCGGTTCCAAGGTGGTCATTCTGGGCCTCAACGGCGCCGGGAAGACGACCCTGCTGCGGATGCTCGCGGGCGTCGACAAGCCGGATACCGGCGAAGTCGTGGCAGGCCACGGTCTGAAAGTTGGTTACTACGCGCAGGAGCACGAGACGCTCGACGTCGACCGCACGGTCCTGCAGAACATGCGTTCCTCAGCCCCGGACATGAACGACGCCGAAGTGCGCAACATCCTGGGTTCGTTCCTGTTCTCCGGTGACGACGTCGACAAACCCGCCGGTGTGCTCTCCGGCGGTGAGAAGACCCGGCTGGCCCTCGCCACCATCGTGGCCTCCAGCGCGAACGTACTGCTCCTCGATGAGCCCACGAACAACCTCGACCCGGCAAGCCGCGCAGAAATCCTCGGGGCCTTGAGCAACTACACCGGCGCTGTTGTGCTTGTCAGCCACGATGAAGGCGCCGTGGCGGCGCTGAACCCGGAGCGGGTTGTGCTGCTGCCCGACGGCATCGAGGACCACTGGAACGAAGACTACCTGGACCTGATTACCCTGGCGTAGGGCGGGCCGCACGTTACCGTACGGCCAGCACTGTGGCTTCGGTGATCCGCTGCAGCTCAACGTAGCTGATGGAGAACATCGAGTTGTGGTCTCCGGCACCGGCCCAAAGAACGGGGTGGGCCGCCAGCGACTGATCGAGCAGCGTCCTGATTTTTTTCGGATGCCCGACCGGTGCGACGCCGCCTACTTCCTGGCCCGTATGTTCGAGCACAAAGCCGGGCGAGGCCCGGCGGATCCTGCCGGCGCCAAGTTCCGCGCTGACCTTTGGGAGATCAACTTTCGCCGCCCCGCTGGCCAGGATCAGCAGCGGCACCCCTTCGAGGTCGAAGACCAGGCTGTTGGCGATGGCGGCGACGTCGCAGCCCAGGGCGGCGGCCGCGGCGGCCGCCGTCGGGACAATCGAGTCGAAAACCGTAACGGTGTCCGCGGCACCGAGCGCGTGCAATGCGTGCTGCACCCTGGCCACGGGCCCCGGCAGCGGGCCGTCCACGCCTCAGAACCCCTGGGCGTCCAGGAGGGCGTCTTCCTCTTCCTCCGCGGTGGCTTGCTTCCGTTTGCGGGGGACCGGACGACGGCGCACGGCAGTGCCGCTGGAATGGGTCGGCCCGCCGTCGGTTTGGGCGTCCTCGGCGTCAATGGCCGCGTTTCGTGCCTGCTGCCTGGCCGCGTACCCGAAGCCGATGAACATCAGCACGCCAAACGCGAACCACTGCAGCGAGTAGGAGAGGTGGGTTCCCTCGTCCGTGGAGGGCTTGGGGAAGGGGAAGGGCATATCCGCCGCGGCCGGGCTCTCTGACGCAAGCTGCCCGTAAGCGCCGCTGAGCAGGGGATACCCCAGCTGGGCGGAATAGGCGGCGAGGTCAATCGAGGCCAGCTGGCCGTCCGGGGCGCCGCGCTGGAGAGCGGGCTCGGCCGGCTTCAGGCGGGCGACGACTGTCACTGTGCCTTGCGGGGGGCAGGAACCGCGTCGGGGCGTCCCGGGGTGTTGTTGCCGATCGGCAACCAGCCCCGGTCGATCACCACCGTCTCACCGGTGTCCACCCGGAACGGGACAACAACTTCGTAGCCCGGCTGGCCGTTGAGCGGGCGGTTGCGGACCACGCGCTGGCCACCGACGTCGTAGCTGCCCTTCAGTTCCACCTGTGTCCACTCGCGTTCGGGCGCCAGCGCGCTGAACTGGCCCTTGACCTCAGCGAAAGGAACGGGCGCGGCGGAATAGTTCGACGTGACGCGGTTGATGCCGGCCAGGGTCTCCGCCCGGCGATCCATCTGCCAGCGGCCCAAGCCGACGCAGGCCGCGGCAAATATGGCGGCCAGCAACAGGTACCCCAGCCATTTGCTGGAGAACAGAAAACGGTACATTCAGCTTGCCCTGCCTGCCGGGTTCAGTGCCACTGTGTCCTTCCAGAGCCCGCGGGCCTGCAGGTACTCCTCGAACCAGGGCCGGTGTTCTCCGCAGGCCAGCCAGATCTTGCGCCGGTCCGGGGTGTGGATTTTGGGGTTGTTCCAGCGGAGCTGCCATTCAGCGCCGCGCCGGCAGCCCTTCCGGGAGCAGAAAGCTTCGGCCGGACCGGCCTCACCGCTGTTTCCGGTCAGGTCAAAGAGGTTCATGATGCGGCCCTTCCGTGTTTCCCGTCGCCGCCGGCGTTTCGCTCTGGAACCTCCGCGGACGCCTGCGTGAGGTCATCATCATCAACGATTTCGCCTTGCAGCAGCGTCATCGACGGGTCCTCCGGCGCCGGGGCAACCGGGCCGCCGGGACCGGTAGGGGCAGCCGGGCCGGCCGCCTCGCCCGGACCGGCGGGCGCTTCAAGCTGAGCCAGTGGCGCATAGTCCAGCAGCGAATCGGAGTGGATCTCGGCCGCATCGCTGCCGTTGGCCACTATAACGGCAAACCAGGGCAGGAACACGGCGCCGACGATCGGGAGGATCTTGAGCCAGCCGTCCACCACAAAAATCAGGACCAGGCACACCATGCGGATACCCATGGCGACGGCGTACTTGATCATCCGCTGGCGCATCTCTTCAGAGTGTGCGGCGGCGGCGTCAGTAATGCTGTGAACCTCGGAGTCACCGGACGGTAGTTCCGGATTCCCGTCCGCAGGTCCACGGGGTCGGTTTTTGAGTGTCAAGGCTGTCAGATCACGCTCCCAGGGCTCAGTTCAATTCTCTCACCAACGACGGGGCCGCCCAAACGCGGGCCCGCCGGGCGCTAAGATCGAAGGCAGGAAAAATCCCGCCCACCAGCGCGGCGCCGGCCGCCGCAGAATTCCGGAGCCCACCATGCCTGAAACAGCCAGCACCGGCCGCAGTGTCCTGATCACCGGCGGAAACCGCGGAATTGGCCTCGCCATCGCCGAAGCGTTCCTCGCCAACGGGGATAAAGTGGCAGTCACCTACCGCAGCGAAGCGGATCTCCCGGCCGGCATTCTTGGCGTTAAGGCCGACGTTACGGACGAAGCATCCGTGGACGCCGCGTTCGCGGACGTGGAGGCGGCCCACGGTGCGGTCGAGGTGCTGGTCGCCAACGCCGGTATCACCAAAGACACCCTCCTGATGCGCATGAGCGAGGACGACTTCACCTCTGTCATCGACACCAACCTTACGGGCGCTTTCCGCGTGATCAAGCGGGCCTCCAAGGGTATGATCCGGGCCCGCAAGGGCCGCGTGGTCCTGATCTCGTCCGTCTCGGGCCTCTTCGGCGCACCGGGCCAGATCAACTATTCGGCCTCCAAGGCCGGCCTCGTCGGCATCGCCCGCTCACTGACGCGCGAGCTGGGCGCCCGCGGTATCACTGCCAACGTTGTGGCACCTGGCTTCATCAACACCGACATGACGGCGGAACTGCCCGAGGCAACGCGGAAGGACTACCTGTCCAAGGTTCCCGCTGCGCGCTTTGCCGAGGCCTCCGAGGTGGCCAACGTGGTCCGCTGGATCGCCAGTGACGAGGCCGCCTACATCTCAGGTGCCGTCATCCCGGTCGACGGCGGCCTCGGCATGGGCCACTAAGCCGGATCCGGACGCGCCGTGGACCCGGCGGGAGCCGCGGCGCCCCCGGCGGTGGTGGCACCGGCCGGGTGGTTCCCGGACGGCACCATTGCGGCGGTGCAGACCGAAGTTCCGGGGAGTGATCCGCACAGGAGCGGAACCCGTGCCGGCGTCCTCGGCCCTGGTCGGCACTAGCCTGCCGCAGCTTCTTTGTTGACCCCAAACAACTGAAATCACCCGCAGCGCTGGCATGATGGTCTGCAGACCCACCGTTTTTGGACGTTTGGAACAAAGGAGCTCGAATGGGACTGCTGGATAACAAGACCGCAATCGTGACCGGTTCGTCGCGGGGCATTGGCGCTGAGGTAGCCAAGTTCCTCGCCGCCGAAGGCGCCGCCGTCGTGGTGAACTACCGCCAGAAGGCGCCCCGCGCCAACAAGGTGGTTGCGGAAATCGAGGCGGCCGGCGGCCGCGCTGCCGCCGTCGGAGCGGACCTCACCACCCAGGAAGGCGTCCAGGCTCTCGCCAGTGCCGCGATGGAGAACTTCGGTTCCCTCGACATCCTGGTCCTCAACGCCTCAGGCGGGATGGAATCCGGCATGGAGGAGGACTACGCGCTCAAGCTCAACCGGGACGCCCAGGTGAATATGCTTAATGCCGCAGTGCCGTTGCTGCCCGAGGGTGCCCGCGTGGTCTTTGTCACGAGCCACCAGGCGCATTTCATCAACACGGTGCCCACCATGGAGAACTATGAGCCGGTGGCACGCAGCAAGCGCGCCGGTGAAGACGCACTCCGCGAACTCATTCCAAACCTTGCCGAAAAGGGCATCTCCCTTGTCGTCGTTTCCGGCGACATGATCGAGGGAACCGTCACGGCGACTTTGCTGGACCGCTCCAACCCGGGCGCCATCGAAGCCCGCCGCGCCGAGGCCGGACGGTTGTACTCCGTGAAGGAGTTCGCGGCAGAGGTCGCCAAGATGGCCACTGCCGACGTCGAAAGCGGGCACACCGAATACGTCGGCGGGGCCGACTACTTCGACAAGAGCAGCAACTGATGACTGGCTGCTTATGCGGTTAGCGGCAAAGGCCGGGGCACCTGCCCCGGCCTTTGCCGCCGCTGCCGCGGTTCAAACGCCGGCGATAAACCGAACAGCGTCGAGATAGGGCAGGTTCACTGCGGCGTCCGCCACCGCCCGGACTGCAGGTTTGGCGTTGAACGCCACCCCGATCCCGGCCGCTTCGAGCATGTCCAGGTCGTTGGCGCCGTCGCCCACAGCAATTGTGTGCTCCATCGGGATGCCTTCTATGGCGGCCCATTCACGCAGGTATTTCTCCTTCGCCGCCCGGTCGATGACCGCACCGAGGACTTTCCCGGTCAGCGCACCATCGGCGATTTCCAGTTCGTTGGCGATCCAGTAATCAAGGCCAAGGCCCTCCGCGATCGGTTCCAGGATCTGGTTAAAGCCGCCGGAGACCACCGCCACCACATGGCCGGCGGCCCGGAAAGCTGCCACGAGCTCGGCCGCGCCGGGACTCAGCGCGACCTCGGCGCGGACGGCGTCGACGACGTCGGCTGGCAGCCCGGCAAGCACCGCCACCCGTGCGTGCAGGCTCTGGGCAAAATCCAGTTCTCCTCGCATGGCGGCCTCGGTCACCGCTGCCACTTCTTCGCGCTTGCCGGCGTGTGCCGCGAGCAGTTCAATCACTTCCTGCTGAATGAGGGTGGAGTCCACGTCCATGATGAGGAATTTCCGCTGCGCATTGCGGAGCGTGGCCGGCACGATCGCCGTGTCGATTCCGGCCGCGCCGTTTGCTGCAACTGCCCGGCGGAGGTCAGCGAGCGCCGCCCCGGACTGGCTCCCGGCAAAGCTCAGGTCCGCCATGTGAACATCAAAACGGCCGTCGCCGGTGCGGGTCTCCGCGTCCAGCGTCAGTCCCGCTGCCGCGAGCAGCGAACGGATCCGCTGCACCTCGGGAAGACTCAGTTTCGGGGCATAGCTCACGGCTGTCACTAACAGGTTCATGGCAGTAATCCTAGCGATCCGGCGGATACGGCTCCGAATTCGTTGCGTCCCGGTGACGCCTCGGCTGGCGGACAACACGGCCCCGGGGTACCGGTTATCAGTCGCCCGGTTTTTTGTCCTAGTGTCTACTCCTATGAGTGATGTTCTTGAAATGGCCGCCGTCAGCGTTGTACGTGGGGCAAAGACCCTCCTGGACAAGGTCGACTGGCAGGTCAAGGAAGGCGAACGTTGGGTGATCCTGGGTCCCAACGGTGCCGGCAAGACCACTCTGCTCCAACTGGCCGCCGCGCGGATACACCCCACGTCCGGGATGGCCGGCATCCTGGAGGAAATTCTTGGCGCCGTCGACGTTTTTGAGCTCAGGCCCCGGATCGGGCTGTCCTCAGCGGCACTGGCCAACCAGATCCCAGGACACGAGAAGGTCCTCAACGTCGTTGTCACGGCAGCCTACGGCGTCACCGGAAGGTGGCGGGAGGGCTATGAGAAAGACGACGAACGCCGCGCTTTCGCCCTCCTGAACGAGTGGGGCATGGGCCCGCTGCTCAACCGGAGCTTCGCTTCCCTCTCCGAGGGGGAGCGCAAGCGGGTCCAGATCGCCCGGGCCCTGATGACCGATCCCGAGCTGCTGCTCCTCGATGAACCCGCCGCCGGGCTCGACCTGGCCGGCCGGGAGGACCTGGTCTACCGGCTAAGCAGCCTTGCCCGCGACGAGGCTGCGCCGGCCATGGTGCTGGTCACGCATCACCTGGAGGAAGTCCCGCCGGGCTTCACCCACGCCATGCTGCTCCGCGACGGCGCCGTGGTGGCCAAGGGCCCGATTGAAGCCGTCCTCACGGCCGCGAACCTGAGTAAAACGTTCGGGCTGCAGCTGGACCTCAGCGTCGTGGCAGGCCGGTACACGGCCACCGCACGCCGCTGAACCGGCGGCTGAGCGCGCGTGGATTTCTTCAATAGCGTCTTCATTTTTTTCGCCGGACTCTGGGCCGGCACCATCAACAGTGTGGTCGGTTCCGGCACCCTGGTGACGTTCCCGGTGCTGATCGCGCTCGGCTACGCGCCCGTGACGGCGTCCATCAGCAATGCGATGGGCCTGGTCGCCGGGAACGCCGCCGGAGCCTGGGGCTACCGCAAGGAATTGTCGGGGCGAGGCAAACAGCTGCTTCGGCTGTTGCCCGCCTCGCTGCTGGGCGGCATCACGGGGGCGTACCTGCTGCTGCATCTGCCGGAAAAGGTCTTCCATTACGCCGCGCCGGCCCTGATTGTGCTGGCTCTGCTGATGGTGGTGTTCCAGCCGCGGCTGCAGCAGTGGGTCAGGGTCCGGGAGCAGAACCCCGAACACGCCATCCGGGACCGCAGCCACGGTGTAATCCTCGTGGGCCTGGTCTACCTCGCCGGTGTCTACGGAGGCTACTTTGTTGCCGCCCAGGGCATCCTGCTGGTCGGGATTCTGGGCATCTTTATGACCGGCACCATCCAGAACGCCAATGCGATGAAAAATATCCTGGTCCTGGGCGTGAACGTCGTGGCAGCGGCCTCCTATTTGCTATTTGCCTTCGGCCGGATCGAATGGGCCGTCGTCGGTTTGATTGCGGTCAGTTCACTGATCGGCGGTTTCGTCGGGTCCAAAGTCGGTCGACGGCTGTCCCCGGTGGTGCTGCGCGGCGTCATCTTCGTTTTGGGCCTGGTGGCCCTCGGTTTTATGATCGCCAACCTCTTCAAGTAGCCCGATGACCGTTGATAGCTTCCGCTGAAATGACCCGCCAGTGACTTTCCACCGCCTCGACTCCGCCGATGACCCCCGGGTCTCGGACTACACCCAGCTCACGGACGTGCACCTGCGTAAGCTCCGCGAACCCGCAGAGGGTATGTATATCGCGGAGTCTTCCCGGGTACTGCGCCGGGCCCTCGCCGCGGGGCACCGGCCCCGTTCCTTCTTCCTGGCCGACAAATGGCGTGCAGACCTCGCGGACATTTTTGAGCAGTACCCGGACGTTCCCGCCTACATCGGTTCCGCGGCCCTGCTGGAGGACATCACCGGTTTCCACCTGCACCGCGGCGCGATGGCTGCCATGCAGCGCCCCGAACCTGTGCCGCTGCCCGAGCTCCTCGCCGGGGCACACCGGGTCGCCGTGCTGGAGGACATTGTGGACCACACAAACGTGGGCGCGATTTTCCGTTCAGCGGCGGCCCTGGGGGTCGACGCCGTCCTGATCTCGCCGCGCTGCGGGGACCCGCTGTACCGCCGCAGCGTCAGGGTCAGCATGGGGGCGGTGTTCCAGGTGCCGTGGGCCCGGCTGGAGGACTGGCCGGGGGACCTGCGGGTACTCCGCAGCCATGGCTTTACAGTGGCAGCCATGGAGCTCACGGACGACGCCGTGGACCTGGACGATCTGGCTGAGCGGCAGCCGCAGAAACTCGCCCTGGTCCTCGGTACCGAGGGCGCCGGGATGAGCGCGTCCACCCTCGCCGCCGTCGATCTCGCCGTCAAAATCCCGATGCGCGCCGGCGTTGACTCGCTCAACGTCGCTGCTGCCTCCGCCGTAGCCTTCTGGGAGCTTCGTCCGCGCGGTTGAACAGCATCACCTGCCAGGCGGCGAAGGCGCCGGCTTTCCGCTATGATTGATAGCTGGCCGTCCGGTGCATTCCGCTGGCCATCCCATTCATACCTGGCAACTGGCAAAATCCAGTTGTGCGAACAAAGGTCCAATTATGAAGTCTGATACTCACCCGAAGTACGAAGCTGTTGTTTTCAACGACCTGGCTTCCGGCGTCAAGTTCCTGACCAAGTCCACCGTGTCTTCCAAAAAGACCATCGAGTGGGAAGACGGAAACACCTACCCGGTTATCGACGTCGAAATCTCCTCCGAGTCCCACCCGTTCTACACGGGCAAGCAGCGCATTATGGACTCTGCAGGCCGCGTCGAGCGCTTCAACGCTCGCTTCAAGGGCTTCGGCGGCAAGAAGTAACTTCTTCTCCCCAAGGTCTTTTGGAAAAGCCCGCACCGGTGACGGTGCGGGCTTTTTGCGTCCCGGGCGGTGCGGCGCTGCAGCGTGGTTGCGGTGCGGTCACCGCGTGGCAGGATTAAGGACATGACGTCCCCCTCCCCATCCCCGGCCCCCCGTTCCACCTCCCCTGACGACGACGGCCGCCGGCACGGGGAGTACAAGGTCCCCGGCGGCAAACTGGTGGTGGCCGATTTCGACGTCGTTGACGGCATGCTCGCGAACGTCTCACTCAGCGGGGACTTCTTCCTGGAACCCGATGAGGCGCTGCTGGAGATCAACCGGGCACTCACCGGCCTCGCCGCGGACACCAGTGCTGCGGACCTCGCGGCCGCGGTGGCAGCGGCCCTGCCGCCGGACGCCGTCCTGTTCGGTTTTTCCGCCAACGCGATAGCGGTCACGGTCCGGCGCGCCCTCGCTAAGGCCACCGGCTGGGGGGACCACCATTGGAACATCATCGCCCCGTCCGTGCTGCCCACCCGGATCAACGTTGCCTTGGACGAGGTGTTGACGGAAGAAGTTGGCGCGGGGCGCCGCAACCCCACCCTGCGCTTCTGGGACTGGGAAGAACCGTCAGTCGTGATCGGTAGTTTCCAGTCGTTCCGCAACGAACTGGATCCCGCCGGCGTCGAACGCCACGGCATCAGTGTGGTCCGCCGGATCAGTGGAGGGGGAGCGATGTTTATGGAGGCAGGCAACTGCATCACGTACTCCCTGTACCTGCCGCAGAGCCTGGTGGACGGCATCAGCTTTGCCGATTCCTACGGTTTCCTCGACGCCTGGGTGATGTCAGCCCTTGAGAAGGTCGGGATCAGCGCCTTCTACGTGCCGCTCAACGACATCGCCACCGAGCAAGGCAAGATTGGCGGTGCGGCGCAGAAGCGGCTCGCGAACGGCGGCATGCTGCACCACGTGACCATGAGCTACGACATCGATGCGGACAAGATGGTCGACGTCCTGCGGATCGGCAAGGAGAAGCTTTCCGACAAGGGCAGCCGGAGCGCAAAAAAGCGGGTCGACCCGCTCCGGCGGCAGACGGGGCTGAGCCGCGCCGAAATCGTCGCGGCCATGATCGATGTCTTCGCCGAACGCTACGCCGCGACTCCCTCGGAAATCACCCACGCCGAGCTCGCGGCCGCGCACCAGCGGGTTGAGGACAAGTTCGGCACCGCGGAGTGGCTGCACCGGGTGCCCTGAGCCCAGCTGCGCCCGGCGGTCCCGGGTCAGCCGCGGTCCCGGGTGAGCGGCGGTCCCGGCCCGTGCTGGCCTACAAGGTGCTGGCCTATATGGTGCGGGCCTGTGCGGTTAATGACCGGTGCAGGTGGCTGCGCTGTTCGATGATGATCCGCCGCAGCGCCCGCGGCGCATCCGGGTGGCCGGCAAGCCACTGGTCCGTCCGGACAATAACGGCGTTCGTATCCGCAGTGCCGGCGTCCAGATCCTGACCTGCCGGGTAGAGCCCGCGGACAATCCGGCTGGCTATTTCGATGCTGCGCCCGGCCCAGACGTCCTCCAGGGCGTCGAAATAGCGGTCCGCGAACGGGTCCAGCAGCGGCGCCGGTGCCGTGGTGAAACCGGTGATCGTTGCGCTCAGCAGCTGGTTGGACAGCGAGGTGCCATGCACCGCTTCGTGCCAGGCTGCCTCTTTGACGGCCGACTCGGGGCGGGCTGCGAGGGCGGTGGCGTGCCCGGCCCTCCCGGCGGCGGTGTTGTCCCGTGCCAGCTCCGCGTCGAGCCGGGCGGGTGTGGCCTCACCGTTGGCGGCCAGTGCGTGCCAGAAGTTCCAGCGGAGCTCCGCATCCACGGACAGGCCTTCAACGACGGTGCTGCCGTCCAGGATGCCGCGCAGCAGGTCAAGCCGGCCGCTGCTGTGGCGGCTGGTTGTGGCGACCGTGCGGGCCCACGCCAGCTGATGGTCGGATCCCGGCGCGGCCCGCAGCAGTTCGTCCACAGCGAGCGTCAGGAAGCCGTCGCGGACGGCGCCCCGCCCGGCAGCGGGGACGTAACGTTCGATCGCGGTGGCGGCGTTGGCCAGGACGGTCAGGAGCACGCCGATCCCGGATTCCGCGGGCCCGAAGCGTTTGACGGCGTCCACGTAGAGGGACGACGGAGTGACCGCATCTCGGGCCGAGTCCCACAGTGCCGTCCAGCACAGGGCACGGGCCATCGGATCGTTGAGCGCGCCGAGGGAGGACCGCACGGTGGCTTCCGAGCGGGGGTCCAGGCGGACTTTGGCGTAGCTAAGGTCCTCGTCGTTGACCAGGAGCAGGGCCGGCCGTGGCTTGCCGGTGAGGGACGTCACCTCGGTGCGTTCCCCGTCGACGTCAATCTCGACGCTGTCGGTGCGGACCAGGGCACCGTCTTCGTCCGCGTTGTAGAGGCCGATCCTCAGCCGGTGCGGGCGCGGCTCCTGCCGGCCCGTGGCCGGGTCTTCGGCATCCTGGCGAAGCGTCACACTACCGATGACGCCGTCGCGTTCCTCGATCTCACTGCTGAGGGTGGAAATGCCGGAGGTTTGCAGCCACTGACGGGCCCAGCCCGCCAGGTCCCGGCCGGAGGCGGCGCCCAGCGCGGCGAGCAGCTCGGCCAGGGTCGTGTTGCCGTAGGCGTGATCCTTGAAGTACTGGCGCGAGCCGGCCACAAAGGCCTCGAAACCCACGTACGCGACGAGCTGTTTAAGTACCGAGGCGCCCTTGGCGTAGGTGATCCCGTCAAAGTTCTGCTTGGCGGCCTCGAGGTCGGGGATGTCCGCGACGATCGGGTGTGTGGTCGGCAGCTGGTCCTGCATGTAGGCCCAGGCCTTGCGGTTGTTGGCGAAGTTCACCCAGGCCGTGGCCCAGTCAGTGGTCCGGTCCACGCCAAGGGTTCCCATGTAGTCGGCAAAGGACTCTTTGAGCCACAAATCGTTCCACCACTGCATGGTGACGAGGTCCCCGAACCACATGTGGGCCATTTCGTGCAGCAGGGTGTTGGCGCGGGCCTGGTACTGCGAATCGGCAGCCCGGGAGGTGAAGACGTAGCCTTCCGTAAAGGTCACCAGCCCCGGGTTCTCCATGGCGCCAAGGTTGTATTCGGGCACAAACGCCTGGTCGTATTTCCCCCACGGGTACGGAAAGTCGAAGAGCCGGTTGAAGAAATCCAGGCCGTTCCTCGTGAGCGTGAACAGCACCTCCGGGTCGAAGGACGCCGCCATGGACGCCCGGCAGTAGAGGGCAAGCGGGACAACCAGGCTGCTGCCGTCGGCCAGGGTACCCTCCCAGGAATCCTCGGCCTTGAAATATGGGCCGGCCAGCACCGTCGTGATGTACGTGGACATCGCTTTGGTCGGGGCAAAGTCCCAGCGGCTCACCTCGGGCTCGCCCGCCAGGGGCGTCCGCCGGGTCTCGATGCCGTTGGAGGACACCTGCCAGCGCGACGGCGCCAGAACGTGAAAGGTGAATTCGGCCTTGAGGTCGGGCTGTTCGAAGTTGGCGAACACGCGGCGGGCGTCGGCCGGCTCGTACTGGGTGTAGAGGTAACACTCGTCATCGGCCGGGTCGAAGAAACGGTGCATACCCTCCCCGGAGGTGCTGTACAGCGCGGTCCCGGTGACGGTGACCTGGTTCTCCGCCTGCAGGTTCTCCAGCCGGATCCGGGACCCGTCCACAACGTCGGCAACGGCGAGCCGGTTGCCGTTCAGGGAAATGCTCTGCACCTCGCCGATGAAGTCCAGGAACGTTGAGCGGCCCGGTTCACGGGCGGAGAAGGTGACGACGCTGCGGCTTGTGTAGCCGTCGACGTCCGCATCAGCGGCCGCCCGGACATCCAGGGTGACATCGTAGCTGTGGGTGGCAATCAGGGCGGATCGGTCGGCGGCTTCATCGCGGCGCAGGTTCTGGTTCGACACCCCGCTATCTAATCATGAGGAACGCGGCGCCAAGTCCCAGCGCCGCGATCAGCAGCCAGGACGCGAGGGCGGCCAACAGGGCCCGTGCACCGGTGTGCAGCAGCTGACCCACCCGCACCGCAGAGCCGAGGCCGAACAGCGCCATCCCCAGGACCACGTCCTGGAGCACCGCGGCGCCCTCGAGGATGCCGGGGGCCAGCCAGCCCGTGCTGCGCAGGGCTGCGAGCGCCACAAAACCGAGCACAAACAGCGGAACGATCGGCGGCCGCTTGAGTCCGTCCCCGGCGTCGGCGCGGCGGCGGTGGTGCAGCCCCGCGGCGGCGACGATGGGTGCCAGCAGGATTACCCTGGTGAGTTTTACGACGACGGCGATGGCCAGTGCGCCCGCTCCGGCGGTCTGCGCCGTGGCCACCACCTGTCCCACGTCATGCACGGAGGCTCCGGTCCAGGCCCCAAAGACCTCGGGGCTCAGTCCCAACGGCCGAATCAGCAGCGGCAGCACACCGATGGCCAGGGTGCCGCACAGGGTTACGAGGGCCACCGGCAACACGGTGTCCGGCTGCCGGATCCGGCGCACCGCGGCCATCGCCCCGATGGCCGAGGCGCCGCAGATGGCAAAACCGGTCGCAATCAGCAGGGAGACCTGGGGTGGCAGGCGAAAGAGCCTGCTGATGACATACGTCCCGGCGAAGGCGGCCAGCACAACGCCGGTGATCAGCAGCAGTGCGGCCCAGCCAAGACCGAGCACATCCACAAGGCTGACTTTCAGGCCAAGGATCACGATTCCGGCGCGCATCAGGTGTTTGCCGGCGAAATCCAGCCCCGGCCGCCCGGGCCCGGCGGACCAGGCGCCCAGGCCGGGGATATTTGCGGCCAGGAGCCCGAACACAACTGCCAGCGTCATGGCCGGGAGGGCCGGCACTTGGGTGTGGACCGCGAGGGCCAGGGCGACGGCGGCCGCGGCGGCCAGCAGCCCCGGCAGCAGCCTGCTCGGGTGACCGGCGGCCGGGAGCGATGGATGAGGGAAGTGAGGCACCTATCCACTGTCCCGCAACTGCCCGAAAAAGCCGTCACCGCCACGTCGGCAGCACAGCGGGCAGCCCGCAGCCCGAGCCAGAACTGCTCCCCGCGCCCGGACGCGCCGCGCTCAGCGGGCGAGGAAATGATTTCGCAACAAAAAGGTGGTTGTCTAGTGTCCATGTCTGACCTATTCCTGGATTACTCGGTGGCCGCCGAACGCACCGGCGCCTACGACGAGATGTTTACCCCCGGGCAACAGCCCCGGCAGTCGTACGGGCAGGTTGCCGGCGCCCTGCGGGAACTTTCGCTGGCCGATGTCACTGCCCGGGCAGATTCCATGGCGCGGACCTTCCTGGACCGCGGTGTTACGTTCGACTTTGCGGGGGAGGAACGGCCCTTTCCGCTGGACATCGTGCCGCGGGTGATCCCGGCCGATGAGTGGACCGTGCTGGAGAAGGGTGTGGCGCAGCGCGTCCGGGCCCTCGAAGCGTTCCTCAACGACGTCTACGACAAGATGACGGTAGTGGCCGACGGCGTCATCCCGCGCCAGCTCGTCACAACCAGCGCACACTTCCACCGCCAGGTGCACGGCTTTGAACCGGCCGGCGGTGTCCGTGTCCATGTCTCCGGCATCGACGTGGTCCGCGACGCCGCAGGAACTTTCCGGGTCCTGGAGGACAACGTCCGCGTCCCCTCGGGGGTCAGCTACGTCCTGGAGAACCGCCGCGCCATGGCCAAAGGCCTGCCGGAGGCCTTTGGCCAGCAGCTCATCCGGCCGGTCGAGGAGTACCCGCGGCGGCTGCTCTCCGCCCTGCGCAAGACGGCACCGTCCGGCGTCGACGACCCCACAGTCGTCGTCCTGACCCCCGGCGTCTTCAACAGCGCCTACTTCGAACACACCCTGCTCGCCGGCCTGATGGGCGTCGAACTCGTCGAAGGCCGGGACCTGATCTGCCGCGGCAACCGCGTCTACATGCGCACTACCGCCGGCGAGCAGCGCGTGGACGTGATCTACAAGCGCATCGATGACGAGTTCCTGGACCCGCTGCAGTTCCGCGCCGACTCGATGCTCGGCTGTCCGGGCCTGGTCAACGCCGCACGGGCCGGCGGCGTGACAATTGCCAACGCCGTGGGTAACGGCGTCGCCGACGACAAGCTGGTCTACAGCTACGTCCCGGACCTGATCCGCTATTACCTCAGCGAAGAACCCGTGATCGCCAATGTGGACACCTTCCGGCTGGAGGAGAAAGCGGCCCGCGAGGAGGTCCTTGACCGGCTGGCCGAACTCGTAGTCAAGCCCGTGGACGGCTCCGGCGGCAAGGGACTGGTGATCGGTCCGGATGCTTCCCGGGAGGAACTTGAGGCCCTGCGCAAACGCGTTATCGCGGACCCCAGGGGATGGATCGCGCAGCCGGTCCTGCAGTTGTCCACCGTTCCCACGCTCAGCGGCGACAAGTTCGGCCCGCGGCACGTGGACCTCCGTCCCTTCGCCGTCAACGACGGCGACGACGTCTGGGTGCTGCCCGGCGGCCTGACCCGGGTGGCACTGAAGGAGGGCTCCCTGATTGTGAACTCCAGCCAGGGCGGCGGTTCCAAGGACACCTGGGTGCTGGCGGATTCCCCCGCAGTGCCGGTGGAGACCCTCCCGCGTCCGGCCATCGAGGTCCGCGAGCGGGTCTCGGTCTGGCCGGTAGAGAGCAACTGGCGCGACAGCCAGAAGGAGCAGCAGCAATGACCAGA
Source organism: Arthrobacter sp. EM1 (assembly GCF_029964055.1). Classification (NCBI taxonomy): domain Bacteria; kingdom Bacillati; phylum Actinomycetota; class Actinomycetes; order Micrococcales; family Micrococcaceae; genus Arthrobacter; species Arthrobacter sp. EM1. The sequence goes on from NZ_CP124836.1 coordinate 1,772,731, forward strand.
GGCACCATGTCGATCGCTTTTCCGCTGACCCGTCCTTTTTATGTTTCCGATGCGCCGGAGGTAACCGCCCATGCTTAGCCGTATCGCCGAGTCACTGTTTTGGATCGGCCGCTATGTGGAACGGGCCGACGGAACCGCGCGGATCCTGGACGTCCACCTGGAGCGCCTGAATCACCTGCCGATGGAGGAACAGCGCAGCGTCGCGCAGGAGCTCCTTGCCGTGATGGGCGCCCGGGCACAGAGTGAGGACTTCGGCCTCCCCGAACTGCTCAACGCCCTCGCGTACGACAAACAAAGTGCCACGTCGATTGCCGGTTCACTCGGTGCGGCGCGGGAAAACGCCCGTCGGGCCCGGGAAACGGTGTCCTCAGGCCTCTGGGAAAGCCTCAACACGACCTACTACGGGCTCAACCAGCACCGCAAGGACGTTGTGGGCACCTACCGCTTTTGCAACTGGGTGCTGGAGCGGACCGCCATGGTCAGCGGACTCGCGGACACCACGGTCAGCCACGACGAGAGCTGGCAGTTCCTGGTCCTGGGCCGCTCGCTGGAACGCGCGGACATGACAGCGCGGATGCTCTCCACCCGGGACGTCCTTTCGGCCGGCATGTCCTGGGTGAACATGCTCCGCTGCGCCGGTGCCTACGAATCCTTCCTGCGGACCCGCCGGGCGGCTTTCGGCGATCAGCATGCCGCCGAGTTCCTGCTCTTGGACCGGCTGTTCCCCCGGTCCATCGTCTATGCGCTGCGGGACGCGGATGAGTGCCTCGCCATGCTGGACCCTTCGGCCCAGCGCGTTGGCTTTATCAACGACGCCCGCCGGATCGTGGGGCAGGCCCGGACGTTCCTGGAGTTCCACCGGACCGACGACCTGATGTCCGAACTTCCGGAGCACATGGAGCGCGTCCAGAAGGCCGTCTCGCAGGCCTCGGACGCCATTTCCCGTAAGTACTTCAATCAGGCAGACGAACTGGCCTGGGTGGGAGAAGTTTCATGACCCGGCTGAGCATCATCCACAAGACCGCGTACAAGTACAACAAGCGCGTTACGCTCTCGTACAACGAAGCCCGCATGACCCCGCTGACGGACCCCCAACAGGTGGTGCTGGAGTCCTCGCTGAAGGTTTCACCGTCACAGGCGGCCCTGAGCAGTTACCGCGACTACTGGGGCACCCGGGTGACCGCCTTTGACATGCAGATGCCGCACGAGCACCTGGAGGTCCTGTCCACCACAACCGTGGAGGTACACCGGGCGGAGCGGGTCCCGGCGGAGGCGGACATTGTGGGCTGGGAGGTTCTTGGCGCCGCGGAAGCGCTCAACAAGTTCAGCGACTGGATTCCGCAGTCCCAGCTCACCGGCCCGGGCGCCGAAGTGCTCGGGATCATCCCCGGCGTGGTGGGGGACCGCAATCCGCACGAGGCGGCGATGGCTGTCTTTGGCTGGATGCGCGGGGAAATGACCTACATGAAGGGCACCACCGGAGTCACCACAAACGCCGAGGAAGCCTGGGGCCAGCGCCAGGGCGTCTGCCAGGACCTGGCGCACCTTGCCATCGGCGCGCTGCGCAGCCGGGGGATCCCTGCCCGCTACGTGTCCGGTTACCTCCACCCGCGCTCGACGGCGGAACTCGGCGAGCCGGTGGCCGGGCAGTCGCACGCTTGGCTGGAGTGGTGGGACGGTGAATGGCGCAGTTGGGACCCCACCAACCACAAACCGGCGGGCGACCTCCATGTCACAGTGGCGAGGGGCCGTGACTACCGCGATGTGGCACCGCTTAAGGGCATCCTGTCCGGCGGCGGAGGCTCAGCACTCAATGTCAGCGTCGAAATCACCCGGCTGGCCTGATTCCCGGCACCCCACCCGGTTGCCCTCTCAGTTGCGGCTGCTCCGGTAGCCCCGGGGTCAGCACAGCCGACGGGCATCCCTGGGGAGGGGCTATTCGAGTCCGGAGCGGGTGGCGTCATCCAGTGGTGTCCACCAGGTCAGGGGCGGAACCACTTTAAACCGGCGTCCGGTCACCGAGTCAGGGGTGATCCGGACAAAGTGTTCCTTTTTGCCCGCTTGCCAGGGGAACAGGAGCAGCCCCACGGTGTCCAGAACCTCCTCCACGTTCTGCACCGGGGCCGCCTGGCCCTTGATCACCACGCTCCACGCGATGCCGCTGTCGGCGTCCACCCCATCTGCCTCCACCGCCACCGGTGTGTCGCCGGTGGCAGCCTGCAGCTTGGTGCCGTCAGCCGTGCGGAAGACCAGGGTACCGTGGTCCACCTTGTAATTAATCGGGAATATGTCGGGATGGCCATCCACCCAGACGGCCAGCCTGCCAACGGTCACGCCGCGTAGCAGCCGCCAGCATTCGTGGTGGTCCAGGTTCTCAACTTCGTGTGCCTGCTGTGTTTTTTCCGGCTTCGGGTCAGTACTCATGTCAGCGACCCTACGTCAGCTACTGGGCGGCCGATAGGGCAAAAGGTCACAATCCGAAGCTCCGTCGTTGGGCTCCGAGGGCCGATGCGCCAGCATCAGGGTAGTCTGGCATCACCGTCGCCAGCGCGGACGACAGTTGTGTTCGTTGTATCGAATTGGGGCCATGAGCATGCATTCAGCAGGGAATCGTCCGGACCAGACCACCGCCGAGCCAGAGCCCATGATTGACGATACGTTCAAGGGGTTCGTTTCCCGGGCAGAGGAACTGCTCCAGTCCCAGGAACGGATGGCCGGCCTATTGGAGGCCGTTGTCGCTATTGCCGAGGACCTCAGCCTGGACGCCGTCCTGGAAAGGGTCGTCCAGTCCGCCTGCCGCTTGCTCCGGGCCCGCTTTGGGGCCCTGGGAGTCATCGGCGATGACCGGGCCCTCAGCCACTTCATCACTGTCGGCATCGACGAAGAACTGGCCCACCGGATCGGACCCCTTCCTACCGGGCACGGGGTCCTGGGCCTGCTGATTTCCGATCCCCGCCCGCTCCGCCTTCATGACCTGCGCAGCCATCCTGAATCCTATGGATTCCCGGCGGACCATCCACCCATGAAGTCCTTCCTCGGCGTCCCGGTGCGGGTTCGGGACGTCGTTTTCGGCAACCTCTATCTGACCGAAAAGGAGGACGGCAGCGACTTCACGGCAGAAGACGAGGGTCTCGCCGTCGCTTTGGCGGCCGCCGCGGGGGTTGCCATTGAGAACGCCCGGCTCTACGACGACGCCCGGCGCCGGGCCCGCTGGCTGGAAGCCTGCATGGACGTCTCGGGGCTGATGCTCAGCAATGACCGCGACTACACCTTCGGCGGATTGGACCCCATCGCAAGCCGGGCCCTCCAGGAGTCCGGCTCGCAGCTCGCAATGCTGGTGGCACCCGCTGCAGGCGGCCGAGGATATCTTGTCGCCGGGGTGGCAGGAGCAAAAAGTGCGCAGTTCTCCGGCCGGGCGCTCACACTGGATTTGCCTTTGCTGGAAAGTGTCCTCGACGGCGGCGAGCCTGTTGTGCTCGCTGACGCCTCCGCCCTGTTCGGCGGGATCGACGGCGGCATCACCGGCCCGCTGCTGGCGGTGGCGCTGAGCACCCAGGGCGCCCATCACGGACTCCTGATCCTGGTCCGGGACACCGATTCGCTGCAGTACGCCAGGACCGACATCGAGATGGGCGCCGTCTTCGGCTCCCACGTCGCCCTCGCCCTCGAACTGGCCCGCGTGCACCGGCTCCGGGAAGAACTGCTGGTATTCACGGACCGGGAACGCATCGCCCGGGACCTGCACGACCTGGTGATCCAGCGCTTGTTCGCGGCCGGACTGAGCGTCCAGAGCCTGACCCGCTTTACCAAGGACGAACTCGCGACCGATCGGATCCGCACCATCACCGGGGAACTTGACGAAGCGATCCGCAGCCTGCGGGACACGATCTATTTGCTCAAGAGCAGCAGCAGCGAAACCGAGTTGCTGAGCGGACGGATCCGCCGGGTGGCACGCAGCTCGGCGAAGTCCATGCCGTTCGCACCCAGCCTGACCATCACCGGACCGGTGGACGCCGTCACCCCTGACAAAGCGGACAATGTTGTGGCTGTGGTGTCGGAGGGCCTCAGCAACGCACTTCGGCATTCCGGCGCCGACGCCATCTCCGTGTCGGTAGGTGTGGTCAAAGGCAGGGTGACAGTGGTCATCACGGACAACGGAGCAGGCTTCACCGAACCCGGAAAACGCCGGGGTTTGGCCAACCTTGAGGACCGTGCCCGGATGCTGGACGGCAGCTGCACCATCACGAGCGCTCCGGACGCCGGCACCAGCCTTGAATGGTCCGTGCCGCTATAGCAGCAGGCGTCGCGGGCAGTGATCGCGGTTCGAGGCCCGCCGGCTAACGGACGCTGTGGGGTCGATGTGCTTCCGCGTGGCTTCCTTGCGGTGCCGGCGACGCGGGGCTCGCGATAAACACCGCAGCCTGCGTCCGCCGTTCAAAGCCCAGCTTGGCCAGCAGTGACGAAACGTAGTTTTTGACGGTCTTCTCGGCGAGGAACATCTCCGCTGCAATCTGGCGGTTGGTGAGCCCACCGCCCACCAGCTCCAGTACCCGCCGCTCCTGCGGCGTCAGGGAGGCAGTCCTGGGGTCCACATCTTCGGCCGCCACCAAGCTGTCCACGATTCCGGCGGCGACGCCCTCCGCGAAGAGGGACTCGCCGGCAGCAGCCCGGCGCAGCGCCCCGATCAGGTCAGTGCCACCGATCTCCTTTAGGACATAGCCGCTCGCGCCCGCCAGAACCGCTCCGCGCAGTGCTTGCTCGTCGTCGTAGCTCGTCAGAATAATGCAGTTCAGCGACGGGTCCACCGAACGTACGTCGCGGCAGACCTCAATTCCGGTCCCGTCCGGCAGACGGGCGTCCAGGACGCAGACGTCAGGATGGAGGGCCGGAATGCGCCGGGTCGCCTCGACGGCGGAACCCGAGCTGCCCACCACCAGGAAGCCCTCACCCTCGAGGAGCTCCTGGAGCCCGCGCCGGACGAGTTCGTGGTCATCAAGGATAAAGACCCGGATAACGGCCGGTGCCCCGTCGGCTGCAGTGAGACCTGCGTCTGCCCAGGCAATCATGATTCTCCTGTCCGGCGGCTTATGCTGCCGTGTATGGTGCGGATACTCCGAGGCCCGCTCCGACGATTATGCCGGCGCGGGATTCGCAGACTCCCCATTGTCCGCTCCGGCCGCCGGTTCCGTTCCCAACGACTGCCATTCTTCTCCGTGTCCCGGGACCGGACAAGGGTCCTAGGTCCCGCAGGGACAGTTCCGGCGTGTGTTGCCCATGCCTTTTGGCCCTAGGCGCTGCTGCGGCCAGCAGGTCATGGTAGGCAGGACGTGCCAGTTGTATACCGAAGGGATCTGCCATGACCGAAGCCACCAAAGTCCGGACCATTGTGGTGGGAGTCGACGGTTCCGATGCATCGGTTGAAGCCCTGCGCCAGGCCCAGAGCCTCGCCGCAGCGCTCTCCGCGACGGTTGTGGCGCTGGCCTGCTGGGACGTCCCCCCGGTCTACGACGGATATGTCGCCATGGGCATCGACGACTTCGATGTCCGCGCCGATGAAATCCTGCAGGAAGCCGTGGAGAAGGCGTTCGGGGCGGACGTCCCCGCCAACCTCGAAACCCGACTCGTCCAGGGCCACCCCCGCCATACCCTGCTTGAGGCCAGCCGGAGCGCCGAACTGCTGGTGGTAGGGCGCCGGGGCCATGGCGGCTTCGGCGGACTGCTCATCGGTTCGGTCAGCTCCGCCCTGGTGGCACACGCCCACTGCCCGGTGCTGGTGGTCCATTCCCCGGAACCCAAAGCTGCGAGGTAGCGCCCGCAGGCTCCAGCCCGGTGGCAGCTACTCGAAAGCTACTCGAAAGAGGCCCGGCGGGGATCAGAGAGGCGGGTGTTCCACAGATCCGGGTTCCTCACTGTGAACCGGCGACCCGTCAAGGCCTTGGGGGAGAGCCGCACATAGTAGCCCTTGTCGCCCGGCTGCCACGGCTCAAGGAGGCGGGCGTCGACGGCGTCCTTGTCCTCTTGGCTCTCAATCAGCTGCGCCTCGCCGCGGGCAACAACACTCCACGCCTGCTGTTCGTGGGCGTCGTAGCCATCGATCTCAAAGGCGATCGGCTTCGCCGTCATCGCCGCCCAGAGTTTGGTGCCACCGGCGGTGCGAAAGACGATCGAGCGGCGGTCTAGCGCAAAGTTCACCGGAAATATCTCCGGGTGCCCATCCACAATCAGGGCGATCCGCCCCACCACTTCCGTGTCCAGCAGGACCCAGCACTGGTCAATGGACAGCCCGAATTCGGGCGCGGGCGTCGTCTCTGTATTCATGTGCACCAACGTTACGGGCACTGCCGGGAACCCATTAGGGCCATAGGGCCCGGACCCTCCCGGCACCGGCGTGAAACCAGCCCGCGCTCACCACGGACTAGGCTTGTAGTCCTTCAGGAAGACGCCGAACTGGTCCTCGCCGGACTCGCCCACCACAATCGGGTCGTAGACCCGGGCGGCCCCGTCGACCAGATCCAGGGGAGCGTGGAAACCCTCCTCCATCAGGCGGACCTTGGTGTAGTGCGGGCGCTCATCGGTGATCCAGCCGGTATCGACGGCGGTCATCAGGATACCGTCCGCGTCCAGCATCTCCTGGGCGCTGGTCCGTGTCATCATGTTCAGCGCCGCTTTGGCCATATTGGTGTGCGGGTGGCCGGGGCCCTTGTAGGCTCGGGCGAACTGGCCCTCCATGGCACTGACATTGACGATGTACTTCCGCCGGGCGGTTGAGCGTTTCATCGCCCCTCGAAGCCGGCTAACCAGCAGGAACGGCGCGGTGACGTTGCACAACTGGACCTCCAGCATTTCCAGGGGATCCACCTCGTCCAGCACCTGGGTCCAGCTGTTGATACTGGCCAGGTCCGGGACCAGGCCGCCGGCGTCGATGGCGGTGCCGGAAGCGATGCGCTCCAAGGATGCGGAACCCGCGGACAACGCCAGCGAGGTGATGGCGTCTCCAGCCAGCACCGGGTGCTCCAGGACGGTGCTGGCGAGGGCCAGCGGGTGCTTGTCGTGGGCGTGGCCGAAGGTGACTAGTTCCGGGCCGCCATTGGCCGCCTGGAGCGCCGCGGGGAGGGGTTCATCCTCGGCGTCGACGAGCGGCTGATAGGCATTGCCGGAGCGCCGGACGGTTTGGGCTGCGTTGTTGATAATGATGTCCAGCGGACCCGCCGCCTCGAGCGAATCGGTCAGTGCCATCACCTGGGAGGGGTCGCGGAGGTCAATCCCAACGATCCTGAGCCGGTGCAGCCATTCGCTGCTGTCTTCCATCGCGGCAAAGCGGCGGGCAGCGTCCTTGGGGAAACGGGTGGTGATGGTGGTGTGGGCGCCGTCGCGGAGCAACCGCAGCGCAATGTACATACCAATCTTCGCCCGGCCGCCGGTCAGCAGGGCTGCGCGTCCGGTCAGGTCGGTCCGTGCGTCCCGCTTACTGTGGCTGAAGGCGGCGCAATCAGGGCACAGCTGGTGGTAGAAAGCATCCACCTGGGTGTAATGCTGCTTGCAGATATAGCAGGGCCTGGATTTGATCAAGTGCCCGGCAATCTCGCCGGTGGCCGAGGGCGCGAGTTTGTTACCGCGGGTTTCGTCGTCGATCCGGTCCGGGGCCGCCGTAGCGGTCTGTGCGATCACGGCACGGTCCGCTTCGGCGATCATGTCCCGCTTACTGACCCGGCGGTGCCGCTTCACGGCCTTGAACATCTTCCCGGTGGCGCGGCGCACCGAGACGTAGTCCGGGTGCTCCTCGTCGTAGACGTGGATGCTGTTCAGGACCTTTAGGCAGGCCCGGATTTCCTCGGGAGTCAGATCGGACGGCACATCGGGAGAGCTCATTGCCCCAATTTTACAGCCTGACGGGAGCCCGGACCGACGCCGGTACCGGGCTCCCGGCGCAGCAGCGCCGGATCAGTGGGCTTCGGTCGGCTGTGGAGCAGCCACGCCCACCGCGGCAGCCTGCACTTCGGCTACCTTGTGCACGGATTCACGAAGCGCGGGCCAGTTTTCCGTGGCAGCCTTGACTGCGTTCGGCACCAGGATCAGGTTGGCGGCGGCCAGGGCGCGTTCAGCTTCGCCGGGTTCGGGAACATGCTGGCCCTTCGACAGGACAGTGATGCCGGAGTCTGTGACTTTGAATCCGCGGGCCCGGTCCAGATCGTGGTCGAGGCCGATCGCGGCACCCGCCGGGACCTTGACGTTTTTGTCGATAATGGCGCGCTTGACGACTGCGCCGGAGCCAATGGTGACCTTATCCATCAGCACCGAGTCGAGGACCCGGCTGGAGGTGCCGACGTAGACGTCGTTGGAGAGAACTGAGCCCTCCACAATGCCGCCGGAAATCACGGTGCCGCTGGCAACGATGGAATCCATCGCTGTGCCGACAGTGTTCTTCTGGCCGCGGACGAACTTGGCCGGCGGGGAAATGCTTTGCCGCGTGTAGATCGGCCATTCGGAGTTGTAGAGGTTGAATACCGGAACGGGAGAGATAAGGTCCATGTGCGCATCGTAAAACGAGTCGATGGTGCCCACGTCGCGCCAGTAGGTGCGGTCGCGTTCCGTGGAGCCCGGGATCTCATTCAGGGTGAAGTCGTAGACGCCGGCTTCGCCCTGGTCAACGAAGTAGGGAATGATGTCCCCGCCCATGTCGTGTTTGGTATCAAGTCGCTCGGCATCGAGGTGCAGGGCCTCGACCAGGGCGTCGGTGCTGAACACGTAGTTGCCCATGGAGGCGAGGAACTGGGTGGGGTCGGCGGCGAGCCCCGGGGTGGTGGCGGGCTTCTCGACGAACGCGGCAATCTTCCCCGGATTATCCGGGTCCACTTCGATCACACCGAACTGGTCGGCCATGTGCAGCGGCTGCCGTACGGCGGCCACTGTGGCCTTGGCGCCGCTGGCGACGTGCTGGTCGACCATTTGCCCGAAGTCCATCCGGTATACGTGGTCTGCACCGACGACGACGACGATGTCGGGATTGGCATCCTGAATGAGGTTCAACGACTGGTAGATGGCGTTCGCGCTGCCGAGGAACCAGCTTTTGCCCACTCGCTGCTGCGCCGGGACGGAGGCGATGTAGTTGCCCAGCTGGGTGGACATCCGCCAGGTTTCGGAAATGTGACGGTCCAGGCTGTGCGACTTGTACTGCGTAAGCACAACGATCTGCAGATAGCGGGAATTGACCAGGTTGGATAACGCAAAGTCAATCAGGCGATAACTCCCGGCAAAGGGCACGCCGGGTTTGGCCCGGTCCGCCGTCAATGGCATAAGCCGGTTACCCTCGCCACCGGCAAGGACAATGGCCAAAACTTTCTTATTCGGCATAGTGATCGCTCCTGAACGCCTTTGTACTTCCACAAACAGTCCGGCTCGCCCGAACGTCTTCACACTAGATCAGTTCCACCGTAACGACTACCTTGGAGTTTGTGCGTATAGACATTGTGACCAAAGAATTTCCGCCCGAAATCTATGGCGGCGCCGGGGTCCACGTGGCCGAGCTCAGCCGTGTGCTGGCCCGGCACGTGGATCTGCAGGTTCGCGCCTTCGGCGCGGCCCGTGAACCCGACTATCACGGCGCGAGCGTCACGTCGTACGCCGTGCCCGGGGATCTGGGCACGGCGAACGCTGCGCTGCAGACCCTCGGAGTGGATTTGCGGATTGTGCCGGATATTGCCGGCGCCGACATCGTGCATTCACACACCTGGTATGCCAACATGGCCGGGCACATCGCCTCGTTGTTGCACGGCATTCCACACGTGCTCAGTGCCCACAGTTTGGAGCCACTGCGCCCGTGGAAGGCCGAGCAGCTTGGCGGCGGCTACGCCGTGTCCTCCTGGGTGGAAAAGACTGCCTACGAGGCCGCAGCCGCCATCATCGCAGTCTCCGAGGGCATGCGCCAGGACATTCTGCGCAGCTACCCGGAGGTGGACCCCGCCAAGGTCAAGGTAGTGCACAACGGCATCGATGTGAGCCTCTGGAACCGGGACGAAGGAGAGGACGTCGTCCGCGCCCTGGGGATTGACCCGGCACGGCCGAGCGTAGTCTTCGTCGGCCGCAATACCCGCCAGAAGGGCGTGCCCTACCTGCTTCGCGCGGCCGCCAAACTGCCGGCCGACGTGCAGCTGGTGTTGTGCCTTGGTGCCGCAGACACCCCCGAGCTTGCCGCCGAGACCTCCCGCCTGATCGCGCAGCTGCAGACCCAGCGCAGCGGTGTGATCCTGGTGGAGCGGATGTTGCCCCGCAACGAGCTGATCCAGGTGCTCAGCCACGCCACTGCTTTTGCCTGCCCGTCCATCTATGAGCCCCTTGGCATCGTAAACCTTGAGGCCATGGCTTGCGGTGCCGCCGTGGTGGCCAGTGCCACCGGCGGAATCCCGGAGGTGGTACAGCACGGCGAGACCGGACTGCTGGTGGACATCGAGCAAGTCACGGACGGGACCGGCACTCCGCTGGATCCGGAGAAATTTGTCACCGAATTCGCTGCCGCGCTGACCGAAGTTGTCACCGATCCCGCCCGGGCCCGCGCCATGGGCCAGGCCGGCCGGCGCCGCGCCGAAGAACACTTCTCTTGGGAATCCATCACCGAAACCACTCTTGCGGTCTACCGCTCGGTGCTCCCCACGAACTCCTGACCGCAGGCATCCGGCCACACACCACAACGGCGCCGCCCCCTTGCGGGGGCGGCGCCGTTGTGGTGTTCCGGACCGGGCCGGGACCTTAGGACTTTTTCCCGTGGCCCTTGCGTGCCAAGAGGATCTTCTCGTCCACGGGGGCATCCCCGTTGGCGCGCAGCCTGCGGAAGTACTCGCGGGCCTCATCCTGGCGGACCTTCTCAGCGCCCGTTGCGATCTCAGCGCGGAGGTGTTCCGGCCCGAACCCGAAGGCATCGACCAGGTCCAGGGCATGCGGACGGATCTTCACCAGCAGGCGGTTGATGTAGCCGCCCACGGTCCGGGCGCGCTGCATGGAGAGCCTGCCGTTCATCAGGTACCAGGACAGGTTGTCTTCAATCAGGGCCAGGCCGAAGAGATCGCGCAGCCAGGTCAGGACCTTTCGGGTTCCCGGGTCCGTGACCGTGCCAAGCGCCTCGGTAAAGGCTTCCCACTGCAGCAGCTCGGCGTGCGCCTGGGCGGCTTCGATGAGTTCGTCCTGGTGGCTGTTGAACAGGGCGGCGCCCTGCTGCTGGGGCAGCTTGTTGGCGCCCTTGAGCGCCGCGCCCACCTCGGCAACCATGGTTTGCACCCGGTCGGTCAGCAGTGCGCGCTGGCTGGCTTCGTCCTTAATCGCGATGGCCGCCTTCTGAACCGACCCGGAATCAGCCATAAACTGGGCGACGCCGCGCAGGCCCGTCCGGTGGATGGCGGCCCCCGTGGCCTGGCCCACCACATAGCGGGCGAGCACACCGAAGTTCACGGTGCGGAACTCCTTGGCATAGTCGGCCAGCAGCCGCTTGGCGACCAACTGCAGCAACACCGTGTTATCGCCTTCGAAGGTGGCGTAGACGTCGAGGTCCGCACGCAGCGAGGCAAAGCGGTTCTCGATCAGGAAACCTGCCCCGCCGCAGGCTTCGCGGCATTCCTGCAGGGTGTCAAGGGCGTGCCAGGTGCTGAGCGGCTTAAGCGCCGCCGCGAGGGTCTCCAGATCCTGCCGATCCTCGTCAGTGTCGGCCCGGCCGGAGAAAACGTCGTCGAACTTCTGCAACAGCTGCTCACTGGCGAAACCGGCGGCATACGTGGTGGCCAGACGGGTGAACAGCCGGCGCTGGTGCCGCTGGTAATCGAGCAGTACTTCCTCATCGGTTGGCGAGGAAGCGTTGAACTGGCGGCGTTCTGTGGCGTACTGGATCGCCGTTTTCAAGGCAAGCTTCGACGCGGTCACGGCGGCACCGTCTAGGGAGACCCGGCCCTGGACCAGGGTGCCAAGCATGGTGAAGAAGCGGCGGCCCGGGCTGGCGATGGGCGAGCTGTAGCTGCCATCGGCATCAACGTTGCCGTAGCGGTTCAGCAGGTGGGTGCGCGGGATCCGGACGCTCGTGAAGTGCAGCCTGCCGTTGTCAATGCCGTTGAGTCCACCCTTGACCCCGTCGTCCTCGCCCCCGATGCCGGGCAGGAATTCCCTGGTTTCGGGATCCCGGAGGTTCATGTAGAAGGCGTGCACACCGTGGTTGACGCCCTGCGTCACCAGCTGGGCGAAGACGACGGCGGCGAGTCCGTCGACGGCGGCATTCCCGATGTAGTCCTTCCACGCGGCCCGGAAGGGCGTGTGGACCACAAATTCCGCGGTGTCCGGGTCGTAGGTGGCTGTGGTGGCGATGCTGGCGACGTCCGATCCGTGGCCGGTCTCCGTCATGGCGAAGCAGCCCGGGATGTCAAGGTTCATAATGCCGGGCAGCCACTTCTTGTGGTGCTCCTCGGTGCCGAGGTGGTTGACGGCGGAGCCGAACAGACCCCACTGGACGCCGGCCTTGATCTGCAGCGAAGGGTCCGCGATAACAAGTTCCTGGAACCCGGCGACGTTGCCGCCGTGCTCGTCGGCGCCGCCGACGGCCGCCGGGAAAGCACGGTGTACGGCGCCGTTCTCCACCAGGATCTTCAGCTGGCCGAAGACACGCCGGCGGTGTTCGGTATGGGTAAGCCCCTCCGTCTTGTGCAGTTCGGGGTGCCCTGCGAGCGCCCGTGCGGTCCGGCGGGTGTCGGCCCACTTTCCCAGCAGCAGCTCGCCGAGCAGTTCAACATCGACGACGGGAGCCGCCATCCCGGTTAAGTTCGCCGGCCGGGCGGACTTGCGCTCCGCAGCAGGTCGGGGCGTGGCAGGGACCGCGTGGCGGTCGGCGAGTTCGGTCATGTCGATTCCTTCTTTGGTTCTGACACTTGGGTTCTAACACTTGAATTCTGGAAAAGTCGGTACTGGAACTGGGGCCGGCCGGCTCACGGTGATGCCGGAGCCGCGCCGGCCGGCGCGGACACAGCGGTGGCCGGGCGGAGCTCCGGGGCTATGCCCAGGCACAGCCAGTCGGTGATCTGGCGTGCCATCGCTTCCTGGCCGGGCTTGGCAGGCGTAGCCGGGCTGGCAAGCCATTGCTCACCGGCGTTTCTGACCAGGCCGATCGCGGCGGTCGGCCAGTACCCGAGTACGGCTTCGCGCCCCGTCGAGTCGCCGAGGTGGCTGTGCATGGGCCGGGCGATCATGCCGCTAATGGCCGCAAAAAAGTGGCCCAGGGCGCCGGCTGCGGGGATGCTGGCGCCCCCGGCATCCGCCTCGCCGGGGGTGTAGCGCGTAACGAAGGTGTAGACGGCGGGGCTTGTCTCCGCCATCTGGAGGTAGGCGGAAACCATCGCAAGCAGTCCTTCGCGGGGCGTCTGGGCTCCCTGCGCGGCTTCCTGGATGCGGCGCTGCATCTGGCTCAGAACCACTTCGCCGACGGCCTGCTGCAACCCTGCCTTGTCCCCGAAGTATCGGTAGAAGACTGACTTCGACGTACCGGCCGCGGCGGCAATGTCCTCCATGGAAGCGTCGCTGCCGAGCCTGTGCACTGCCTTGCGGGCAGCTTTGATCAGCTCCCGGCGCCGCTCCTCGCGATGCGGCTGCCAGCGCGAGGCCCGGCCATCCACGCTGCCGCTGCCGGCGGCGTGGGTGCCGGAGGTACTGCCGCCGGGAAGATCAGGCTGGGGAATGTTCACGATACCCAGCGTATCAGGTACGCTGGGTATCGGTAACCCGCTTTGATCAAAGGAGACAGCCCATGACCGTCGACGGACAGTCCACACCCGGACCGCAGGAACCGACTCCCGCAGCCACGGCGCCGGCAGGAGGCACAGCGGGAATCGCCACCGCCCCCGCCGCGCGCACGGCGGCGCCGCAGCTCCGCAAGGCGGTCATCGTGGGCGGAAACCGCATCCCCTTTGCCCGGACCGGTGGCGCGTACACCAAGTCCTCCAACCAGGACATGCTGACGGCGGCGCTGGACGGGCTGATCGCACGGTTCGGCCTCCAGGACGAACGCATCGGTGAGGTAGCTGCCGGAGCCGTACTCAAGCACTCCCGTGATTTCAATCTGACCCGTGAAGCCGTGCTTGGCTCCGCACTGTCCGCAGAGACCCCCGCCTATGACGTGCAGCAGGCCTGCGCCACCGGACTGGAAACGGTCCTCGGCCTGGCCAACAAGATTAAGCTCGGCCAGATCGATTCGGCCATCGCCGGCGGCGTCGACTCCGCCTCTGACGCTCCGATTGCCGTCAGCGAGGGACTGCGCGAAGTGCTTCTTGACCTCAATCGTGCCAAGACGCTGCCCCAGCGCCTGCAGGTCCTGAGCCGGCTCCGGCCCAAGGATCTCACCCCGGACGCCCCCGGCACCGGCGAACCGCGCACCGGCCTGTCCATGGGCGAACACCAGGCGCTCACCACCGCGCAGTGGAAGGTCACACGGGAAGCGCAAGACGAACTGGCTTTTAACAGCCACCGCAACCTGGCCGCTGCCTACGACGCGGGCTTCTTCGATGACCTGCTCACTCCGTATCGCGGCCTTACCCGCGACTCGAATCTGCGCTCCGACACCAGCCTGGCGAAGCTGGCCACGCTCAAACCCGTTTTCGGCAAAAACCTTGGCACAGCGGCAACCATGACGGCCGGCAACTCCACCCCGCTCACTGACGGCGCCTCGACAGTCCTGCTCGCCGCCGAGGAATGGGCCGACGCCCACGACCTGCCCAAGCTGGCTACCGTCGTCGACGGCGAAGCGGCGGCCGTCGACTTTGTGCACGGCAAGGACGGGCTCCTGATGGCGCCGGCCTTCGCCGTTCCCCGCCTGCTGGCCCGTAACGGACTAAGCCTTGCGGACATTGACTTCTTCGAGATCCATGAGGCTTTCGCCGGCACCGTACTGAGCACCCTGGCCGCGTGGGAAGACGAGGAATTCTGCCGTACCCGGCTGGGCCTGGACGGCGCCTTCGGCAGCATTGACCGGTCCAAGCTCAACGCTAACGGATCCTCCCTCGCCGCCGGCCACCCGTTCGCCGCCACCGGCGGACGAATCGTCGCCACGCTCGCGAAGATGCTCCACGCCAGGGGCCCGGTTAATGGCCGTCCCGCCCGCGGACTCATTTCCATCTGCGCCGCCGGCGGCCAGGGCGTCGTCGCTATTCTTGAATCTCACTAGGGGGATCCCATGCCTGATAAATACACCGCACTGGTGAGCCGGGGGCTCGGCCGGGACATCGCGCGCAAACTTGGCCTGCCACAGCCGGTGGTTCTGCGGCGCTACACACCGGGGCAGCCGTTCGTGAGCGGCCCTGTTCTGGTCCAGGGTACCGGCAGCGGAGCAGACGATCTCGCGTCGATCCTGCTGTCCTGGAATCTCGATGTTCGCCGTCACGCGGTTCCCAAGGAGAAGCTTGGCGCCATCATCCTGGTCCTCGATGGGCTGACCCGGCCGGAGGACCTCGAGAAGCCGGTCCTCACGGCAGCCGCCTCGCTCCGGGACCTGGCCGCTCACTCGCGCGTCATCACCGTTTCCCGCACCGCGACCGCCAACGCGGACCCCGCCGCCGCGGCGGCCCGCCAAGGCGTCGACGGTCTCCTGCGCTCGCTTGCGAAGGAGCTCCGTGCCGGTGCAACGGCCAACGGGATCCTGCTGTCCGGGGACGCCCGGACCACAAGCCCCAGCGCCCTCGGCGCGCTCCGGTTCTTCCTCTCCGGCCGTTCGGCGTTCATCGACGGACAGTTTCTGACCGTGAGCAGCACCGAAGGGCAACTGCCGGCCGACGCGGAGAAGCCGCTGGCGGGCAAGGTCGCCGTCGTGACCGGAGCCGCGCGCGGAATCGGCGCTGCGATTGCGCGTACCCTCCACCGTGACGGTGCAACAGTCGTAGCCGTTGATATCCCGGCGGCCGGGGATCACCTCGCAGCAGTCGCCAACGAAGTGCACGGCACGGCGCTGCAGCTGGACATCAGCGGCACGGACGCCGGTCAGCGCATTATTGACCACGCCGTGGAACGCCACGGGCGGCTGGACATTGTTATCCACAACGCCGGCATCACCCGGGACAAGCTGCTGGCCAACATGGACCAGGGCCGCTGGAACTCCGTCATCGGGGTCAACATCGCCGCGCAGCTGCGGATCAATGCGGCACTGCTCGCCTCCGAACACTTTCGGAGCGCACCGCGGATTGTCTCCGTCGCGTCCACCAGCGGGATTGCCGGCAACCGCGGCCAGACCAACTACGCCGCCTCGAAGGGTGGCGTGATGGGAATGGTCCGGGCGACGGCCCCGCTGATCGGCACGCACGGCGGCTCCATCAACGCCGTTGCTCCTGGTTTTATCGAAACGGAGATGACCGCCAGGATCCCGTTTGCCACCCGCGAGATCGCGCGCAGGCTCAACTCGCTCCAACAGGGCGGCCGGCCGGGCGACGTGGCCGAGGCTATCGCGTTCCTGGCCAGTGACGCGGCCGGCGGCATAACCGGTGAGGTACTGCGCGTCTGCGGGCAGAACCTGGTGGGGGCATGAACCCATCACGGCCGCTCATCCTGGGGGAGTTGCCGTCACTGTCCAAGCTGTACGTCAACGCTGCGGCCACCGCTGCCCGACGACGGGTGTTGGGCACCCATGCCGGCGCCGGACTCCCCGAGACACAGCACGAGGTTCGCGGCGTCACGGCGGCGGTGGAAAACCTCACGGCCTATCAGCACCTGATCGGTGAGACCGCCAGCGACATCCTGCCGGCCGGATTTGTCCACGCGCTGTCCTTCCCGCTGGCAATGAGCGTTATGAACCGGGATGATTTTCCCCTGCCGCTGCTGGGGATGATCCACCTGGAGAACCGGGTAGTGCAATCCGGGCCGTTGCGTTTCACCCAGGCCCTGGACATCCGTTCCTGGGCGGAGAACCTGAGGGGGCACCGCTCAGGGACCCAGCTGGATCTCGTCACAGAGGTGCGCAGCGCGGGGGAGGACGCAGTGAGCTGGCGAGGTGTTTCGACGTACCTGGCGAAAGGGGTGTTCCTGCCGGGAATCGACAAGCCCACGGCCGCTCCGGTTCCGGCCGTTTTTGCGGCACCGAATCCGACCGCGCTATGGCAGCTGGGCGTGGACACGGGACGCGCGTACGCTGCCGTGTCCGGCGACTTCAACCCGATCCACCTGAGCGTCCTCTCGGCCAAGGCCCTGGGGCTGCGCCGGTCGATAGCACACGGCATGTATCTGGCGTCGAGGGCGCTTGCGGACGTGGGCGCCGCGAAGGCCGACGGATTCAGCTGGGAGGTTTCGTTTGAAGCGCCGGTTTTCCTGCCGGCCCGCGTGGCCCTTGAGATCGGGACCGGCCACACCGATGACGGGGCGTGGCGGCGCTCCGACTTCGTCGCCTGGAACCCGCGTACCGGACGCAAACACTTCAGCGGCTCGGTTGCTGCCCTGCCGTAGCGCCGCGGCAACCAGCGACGGCCGCCTTCGCCCCGGTCCGGGGCGAAGGCGGCCGTGCGGGATGCGAATGCCGGACGCTATGCCTGGTTCGCGAAAGCCCTCGCCACACGCAGCATCCGGTGCAGGCTCAAAAGGATCGATTCGACGGCACTGGGGCCCTCAGTTTGCACGTCCTCGGCGCCGAGGCGCGCCGTCAGGGACTTGACGGCGGCGTCGGCTTCTTCACTTAGTTCCGACTGGCGTTCCGGTTCCTCCTCCTGGAGTGCGCGCAGCACGTCGCCGACCGCAAACATGGCGTCGGCGAGTGGTGCTGCGTATTCATCCGGCACCACAAAGGGCGTGTCCGTGGCCCAAATGACATCCGAGAGCACCTGCGTCACGTCCTGGACGTGGAAGGTCACCCGCTCCAGGTCCCTCAGGTTGCGGTAGTCCCGCTCGATATCCCGCGGATGGAGCCTGCGCCTCGGGTTGGCGCGCCGGCTTGCATCGGCCTTCTCCACGGCCAGCCGAACGGAGCGGACGGACGCTTCAAGGGTGTCGGACTGCCGGGACCACTCTTTGTGCTCCGGCGGCCAACTCTCCTTTAATGCCTTTGCCATGTCGCTGAGCTGACTGGCGAGTGCCAGCCGGAGTTCGGCAATACTAAGCTCAGCGGCGCGGAAGTGCAGCGGCGGGAAGACCAGCAGGTTCACCAGGATGCCCACGCTGACCCCGGCCCCCATCTGGAGGAGATACCCGAAGGAGAACTGGTCCGGGTCGTGGCCGCCGACCAGCAGGACAAGCAGCGCCGCCGTCGGAATCCAGTCCCGGCCAGCGCCGAGCTTCGGCAGCCCCGCCAAAACAACGCCGAGGGCCATCACCAAAGCGACTGTCAGCGGCGTGGGACTGCCGCGCAGGAACAGCACAAAGGCCAAGCCAATGCCGATGGCAAGCCCCACCAGCGTCTGCACACCTTGCCGCATGGAGCCCGCAACGTTTTCATACATCACCACCAGGGCTCCCAGCGGCGCGTAATAGGGGTAATTGGCGGCCGAGCCCGGCATCAGGGGAGCTATGGCGAACGCAATGCCCGCGGCGAGTCCGGCTTTTACCGCCAGCTGCAATCGGGGCCACAGCAGCACAACGGAAGCGTTGCTGGCCACTACCCCCCAAGACCGCCGGAACAGCGAGGGGCGCCCGGCCTGGGTGGCCTCTTCTGTAGTTGTCATCAGAACCCACCCTAGGGCGGTGGTATTGCTGCTACAACTGGAAGAACGCTGAGCCGGCCAAGCAGCTCACCCCTGGTGCTGTCGGGAGCGTTGCTGTCCCGTCAGCAGCCCGTGCCCTCAGCCGGCCCCGTGGCCGGGGGCCACTTCTTCCCCTGCCCGGACCGGGCCCGGAGGTGTTCCATCCCCGAAGGGCCGGCCGCCGAGGGCTTCGCGGCCGTGTGCGCTCAGCCAGTTGCCCAGCGCGGGGCCCATCGGCACGATCCCGGTGGGGTTGATGTCCTCATGGACGATGTAGTAGTGCTGCTTGATCTGCACGAAGTCGGTGGTGTCGCCAAAGCCGGGGGTCTGGAACAAGTCCCTTGCATATCCCCAGAGCGCCGGCATCTCGCTGAGTTTTTGCCGGTTGCACTTGAAATGCCCGTGGTAGACGGCATCGAACCGCGCCAGTGTTGTGAAGAGCCGGACGTCGGCCTCGGTGATGGTGTCTCCAACGAGGTACCGCTGGCCCGTCAAGCGTTCCTCCAGCCAGTCCAGCGCCGTCCAGAGCCGGTCGTATGCAGCATCATAGGCCCGCTGGGAGCCGGCGAAGCCACAGCGGTAGACGCCGTTATTGACCTCGGTGAAGACCCGCCTGTTGACCGCGTCGATTTCGCCGCGGAGGGCCTGCGGGTACAGCTCGGGGGCACCGGGGCGGTGGTAACCGGCCCACTCGGTGGAGAAGTCCAGGGTGATTTGCGGGAAGTCGTTTGTGACCACCTCGCCGCTGCCGACGTCGATAATCGCCGGGACGGTGATGCCCCGGGGGTACTCCGGAAACCGGCGAAAGTACGCCTCCTGGATCCGTTCCATGCCCAGGACCGGATCCTTGCCGCCGGGGTCAAGGTCAAAAGTCCACGAGCGCGCGTCATGGGTTGGTCCGGGCTGGCCGAGGGAGATGACATCCTCAAGGCCCAGGAGCCGGCGCACGATCACGGTACGGTTGGCCCAGGGGCACGCTCGGGCCGCTATCAGCCGGTACCGTCCGGGTTCCACCGGCCAGCCTGGCTCCCCCTTCAGGCCCGGGGCGCCGTCGCGGGTAATCCGGTCCTCGATGTAGTTGGTGTCGCGGGTGAACTCCCCGCCGCCGGTGACGTAGGCACCCTTAGTGCTGAATGCCGGGTCATCAGTATGCTTCATATTCATGGTCCCAGCCTATGCCCCAAGTCCGGGAAGCCGGCTGAGCCCGGCAGCATGGCCCCGACCAGCACGTCGAACACCTGTAACATCGGCTGCCAGGCCACCCACCAGGCGGCCCCGACGACGGCGGCGAAGAGCACGATCCACAGCCCCGCGGGAACACGCGTGGCCCGGGTCAGCAAGTACGCGTCCGAGGATGCGAGCCGGTCCCGGTGCCGCAGGTGCACATTGGCCAGCTTCCCAAGGTCGCGGACGGCGGCGACCAGCAGCGCCAGGCCGAGCACGATCACCACGTGTCCGTTGAATTCGGGCGGGACGAAGAGCACCAGCAGCACGGCGGCAAGGACAGCGGCCGCGGTGATGAGCAGTCCGACCCCGTTGCGGATGAACAGGAATGAGGCCAGCAGCACAAGGGTTCCTACCGACATCGCCGCCGGACCCCAGCCGTTGAAACCGCACCAGACCATGGCTGCACCGACGACGGCCGGCACCGGGTAGCCCCAGAACGTCGACCAGACGGCTGCCAGCGGGCGGCGGCTGTAGGTGGTGGTGGTGCCCGAGTGGTCCAGGCTCAGCCGGATTCCACCGAGCCGCTGGCCGGTCATCAGCGCAGCGAAAGCATGGCCGAGTTCGTGGGTCACGGTGGCCAGCAAGCCGAAATACCGCCAGGTCACCCGTGGCAGGGACAGCGCAACGGCGAGCAGGACCACCAGCGCCAGTTCAATGCCGGTGACGTGGGGCAGGGGGGAGTGGGTGAACCCTGCCAGGATCCGGCTCCACCAGGTCTCGGCGGCGTTGGTCATGGCTTCGGTTGTCCTGTTCTTCCGGCCGGGCCCGCAGGACCTGCACTGTGGCGGATGCAGAACGGAGTCCACGCCCTGGCCTCCAGCCGGGCCTCTGCGATCTGTTCACCACACACCGCACAGACGCCGTACGTGCCTGCCTCAATCCGTTCCAGGGCCGCTTCAATGTGCGCGAACCCCTGCCGGCTCTGTTCCAGCAGGGCCGACGCCTGCGAGAGCTCAAACGCGATCGTGGCACCTTCCGGATCGTGCTCGTCGTCGACGTTGGAGTCCTGACGGGCGGCATTGACCGAGCTGATGTCCTTGCTGAGTGCGGGGAGGAGGGCAAGTTTCCGGCGGCGCTCCTCCTGAAGAAGCACCCGGAATCGTTCGACGTCGATCATAGGACGCAACGCTAGCTTGGAGGTGAGCCCTGCACCTAAAGCCGGCGGGCCAGCATAGCTAGCCGGAACCGCCGGGCAGAACTTGCTTCCCTCGGGACGGGACGGGGCGGACGGCAAGCGTCTACAGTTGCCACATGGCGGACCGAACGCACCACAACAGCTCGACCGGCACAGCCGAACTGCTCAGGGAACTTGCAGCGGCCCATCGTGTCGGAACCTCCTACCGGGGCTGGGACGGCGTTGAACGGTCCGTTGCAGACGAGACCCTGCGCAGCGTCCTGGGCGCCCTGGGTGTGCCGGCCGGGGACCCCGCGGAGCTGGAACGCTCACTGGCTGAGGCTCAACTGGCACCGTGGCGGCGACTGTTGCCAGCGGTCGCCGTGGCCCGTGCAGGTCAGCCGCTCGCCATTGATGTCCATGTACCCCATGGGACCGCCGTCCGGGTGTGGATTGTCGCCGAGGACGGAAGCAGGTACAAAACGACTCAACAAGAAAATTGGGATGGCCCCGTCGACGTCGACGGCGTCCTCACCGGCCGTGCGACCTTCGTGATTCCGGACGGGGTGCCCCTCGGCTGGCACACCCTGCTGGCAGACAACGAAGGCACCGCGGCGCACTGTCCGCTCATCGTCACGCCGCTGACGCTGAGCACCACCGAGGCGCTCGCCGGGCGGCGGAACTGGGGACTGACCGCCCAGCTGTATTCGGTCCGGTCCTCCCGGTCCTGGGGCATCGGCGACTTCGCGGACCTCGCGGACCTCGCCGCGATCACCGGGCAACAGGGTGCAGGCTTCCTGCTGGTCAACCCCTTGCATGCCGCCGAACCCCGCCCCCCGGTCGAAGACTCGCCATACCTGCCGACCACCCGCCGCTTCTTCAACCCGCTCTACCTCCGGGTGGAGGAGGTCCCCGAGTACGGCTACCTCGACTCCGCAGGCCGGGCAGAAGTGGAGAACCTGGCCGGTCAGCAGCACACCGCCAATCAGGCGACCGGACTGCTTGACCGGAACTCCAGTTTCGCCGGAAAACTGGCGGCCCTTGAACTGGTGTTCGGCGTCCCGCGGGGCCCGGCCCGCGCAGTGGCTTTTCAGGATTTCTGTGCAGGGCAGGGCCAAGGACTCGACGACTTCGCGCTTTGGTGCGCCCTGGCCGAGAAACTGCCCCCGGAGGCACCGCAGTGGACTGCCGAGGCAGCCGCGCCCGACACCGCCTACTGCAAGGAGCAACGCACACTGCTCGCCGGCCGGATCGAATTCCACCGCTGGCTGCAGTGGCTCTGCGACCAGCAGCTCGAAGCAGCCCAACGCTCGGCCCGGCGCGCCGGTATGGAAATCGGGGTCATCCATGATCTTGCGGTCGGGGTGAAGCAAGGCGGCTCGGACAACTGGTCGCTGGCCGGGGTACTCGCCAGCGATGTCACAGTCGGCGCGCCGCCGGACATGTTCAACCAGCAGGGACAAAACTGGACCCAACCCCCCTGGCACCCGGGGCGGCTCGCGGAGACAGGCTATGCCGCGTACCGGGACATGCTCCGGACAGTGCTGCGCCATGCCGGCGGGATCCGGGTGGACCACATCCTGGGCCTTTTCCGGCTGTGGTGGATCCCGGCCGGTGCCGGTCCCGAACACGGCACCTATGTCTACTACGACCACGAGGCACTGATCGGCATCCTCGCCCTGGAGGCGCAGCGGGCCGGCGCGATAGTGATCGGCGAGGACCTGGGGGTGTATGAGCCGTGGGTCCGGGACTACCTGGCCGAACGCGGGATCTTCGGCACCTCAATTCTCTGGTTCGAGCACAACGCCGAGGGCCCCATCCCGCCGGAACGGTACCGGCAGCAGTGCCTGACCAGCGTCAACACCCACGACCTGCCACCGACAGCAGGCTTCCTGGCCGGCGAGCACGTCACCCTCCGCGAATCCCTGGGGCTGCTGCAGCGTCCGGTGGATGAGGAACTGGCCGCGGCCGCCGCAGAGCAGGCTGCGGTGCTCAGCCTGCTCCGGGACCGTGGACTCCTGCCCGAGCAAAGCCGCCCACAAGTGCCGGGGCATCCGGACGTGCAGGGCACGGTCGAGGCGCTGTACGCGTTCACCGCGCTGGCACCATCGTCGCTCCTGGGCGTCGCCCTGGTTGATGCGGTGGGCGAAACCCGCACGCAGAACCAGCCAGGAACCAGCACGCAGTATCCCAACTGGCGCATCCCGCTGGCCGGACCCCGGGGACCCGTGCTGCTGGACACGCTGCCGGAAGACCCCCGTTTCCGTTCGCTGCTCACCGTCGTGCGCGCTGCCTTGGGGGAGCCTGCCGGGCTTCGGGGCAGACCCTCGGGGCCAGAGGAGACCGCCAGCGCTGGCGGGCAGTGGCCCTGATTCCGGCCGCGCCCGCCGACCAGGTACCGGATAGCTTAGGCGGGCTCCCAGATGCGAACCGGATGTGCCCAGTTGCACCACGCAGATCCGACCGGCCCGTCCGGACCTTGGCCGGGATGGTGGGAAGGGCACGTGGCTGGTGGCCGTACCAAGCACCCAGTCCTGAAAGCCAAAAAAGGCCCCGGAATCCATACGGATTCCAGGGCCTTTTCCTGTTGTGCGCGGAGGGGGACTTGAACCCCCACCCCCTTTCGAGGACTAGCACCTCAAGCTAGCGCGTCTGCCATTCCGCCACCCGCGCAGGTGGTGTTCGGTGAACCTTTTCGCCTTTCAGCGTTTCGGTTTTCTCCGAAGCAGCGAGAAAGACTCTAGCATGAAGTTTCCGGAAACAAATAATCGGGGCCCCGGGGCGCAGGTGGGTAGGCTGAAGTGAGCACAACCACCCGACGCCAGGAGGAGCGACCATGACTGAAATCAGGCCCGAGGACGAAGTCGTCAGGATCTGCCAGGAACTGATCCGGATCGACACGTCCAACTACGGAGACGGCTCCGGCCCGGGCGAACGGGCAGCCGCCGAATACACCGCGGGCCTGATGACCGAAGTGGGACTCGACGCCGAGATTTTCGAATCCGCTCCCGGCCGGGCCAGCGTGGTGACGAGGCTGGCCGGGGAGGACCCGTCCGCCGGCGCCCTCGTGGTGCACGGGCATTTGGATGTCGTCCCGGCCCTGCGTGACCAGTGGTCGGTGGATCCCTTCGGCGCCGAACTCAAGGACGGCATGATCTGGGGCCGCGGTGCCGTGGATATGAAGGACATGGACGCCATGATCCTCTCAGTCCTGCGGAATTTTGCCCGCACCGGCCGCAAACCGAAACGCGACCTGATCTTCGCGTTCTTCGCTGACGAGGAAGCCGGCGGCACTTACGGCGCCCGCTATGCGATTGAGAAGAGGCCCGAACTCTTTGACGGGGCCACCGAGGCCATCTCCGAGGTCGGCGGCTTCTCCGCCACCATCGGCGGCCAGCGCACCTACCTGCTGCAGACCGCGGAAAAGGGAATTTCCTGGCTCCGGCTTGTCGCCCATGGCCGGGCTGGACACGGTTCCCAGATCAACACGGACAACGCCGTCACCCGGCTGGCCAGCGCGGTGTCCCGGATCGGGGAGTACCGGTGGCCGCTGGAGCTGACTCCCACAACCCGGCAGTTCCTGGACGGCGTGACGGAACTCACGGGCGTCGAATTCGATCCAGACGATCCGGACAAGATCCTCAAGGAACTTGGTACCGTGGCCCGCTTTGTCGGTGCCACGCTGCAGAACACCACCAACCCCACCCTGCTTAAAGGCGGTTACAAGCACAATGTGATCCCCGAATCTGCGGAGGCCCTCATCGACTGCCGCACCCTGCCCGGGCAGGAGCAGCAGGTCCTTGAAATCGTCCGCGAACTCGCAGGCAAGGGCGTCGACGTCAGCTACGTCCACAACGATGTCTCCCTCGAAGTTCCGTTCGCCGGCAACCTCGTGGATGCCATGATTGATGCGCTGCACTCGGAGGACCCGGGCGCGAAGGTTTTGCCGTACACCCTCTCCGGCGGCACGGACAACAAGTCCCTAAGCCGGCTCGGCATCACCGGCTACGGCTTCGCCCCGCTCCAGCTCCCGGACGAACTGGACTTCACCGGAATGTTCCACGGCGTGGACGAACGAGTCCCCACCGAGTCCCTGAAGTTCGGCTCGCGGGTGCTGGACACCCTGCTCACCAACTACTAGACACCCGAAAGGCACCGCGCATGCGCCCCGAAGACGTGCTGTCCGACGCCCTGCTGGACCGGATCCGCGGCCGCGCCGCCGGCTACGACCGGGACAACGCCTTTTTCCACGAGGACCTGGCGGACCTGGCCGCGGCCGGCTACCTGAAGATATTCGTGCCCGAGTCCGACGGCGGCTTCGGACTCGGGCTCGCGGCGGCAGCCGCGCTCCAGCGCCGGCTGGCGACGGCCGCGCCGGCCACCGCACTGGCAATCAACATGCACCTGGTGTGGACCGGCGTCGCGCATGTTTTGGCGGCCCGCGGTGATTCGTCGCTGGACTATGTCCTGAAGGAAGCCGGCCAGGGGGAGATCTTCGCGTTCGGAAACTCGGAGCCCGGCAACGACTCGGTGCTCTTTGATTCGCGCACCACAGCTGTTCCGCAGGCCGGCGGCGGCTACGCCTTCACCGGCCGAAAGATCTTCACCAGCCTCTCACCGGTGTGGACCCGGCTCGGGATCTTTGGAAAGGACTCCGCCGCCGCGGACGGCGCGGGGCAACTGGTCCACGGTTTTATCACCAGGGAGACCCCGGGCTACGAAATCCTGCCCGACTGGGACACGCTGGGCATGCGGGCCAGCCAATCGAACACAACGGTCCTGGCGGACGCCGTGGTGCCCCCGGAGCGGATCTTCCGGAAGTTGCCGGTAGGCCCGAACGCCGATCCGCTGATCTTCGCCATCTTCGCGTGCTTCGAGACGCTCCTTGCCGCGGTGTACACCGGCATCGGCGAACGCGCCCTGTCCCTGGGCGTCCAGGCCGTTAAGCGACGGACGTCGTTCAAAAACGGCGGGCGAAGCTACGCCCAGGACCCTGACATCCGCTGGAAGGTGGCCGACGCAGCGATGGCGATGGACGCGCTATACCCGCAGCTGGCCAGCGTCGCGACGGACGTCGACTCGCTTGCCGATCACGGCGGCCAGTGGTTCCCGAAACTGGTCGGTCTGAAAGTCAGTGCGACCGAGACGGCCCGTACCGTCGTGGACCTGGCCATCAGGGTCTCCGGGGGATCGAGCTACTTTCGCGGTTCCGAACTGGAACGGCTGTACCGTGACGTACTTGCGGGCATGTTCCATCCCTCGGACGACGAATCGGCACACAACACCGTAGCCAGCGCATGGCTGGGTCCGCTGGACCCCGACGCCTAGGTGGTCCGCTGGAGGCGCCCTAAACGGTTCGCTGGACCTGCGTCACCCGGCGGCGGAGCCAGAAGCGGCGGCCGCCGCCCAGATACAGCACACTGCGTTCCAGCTCCCATTTTCCGTACTCGGAATGTTCGACCAGACGGCGGTGCGCCTCGGGCAGGGAATCGTCAGGACTGACCGTCACCACGAGGTACTCGTACTGCTTGGCGTAGTCCCGTTCCCGCCGGACTGAGCTGTTGAGAAAATGTTCTTTCATTGCTCTCCATTTTCGTCCATTTCCGGCTAACGTGAAGTCATGAGCATCGATCCGCGTGTCGCGCTTGGAGCCCTCACGGCTGCGCTGGAAGAACACCTTGCCGCGGCGTCATCCCAGCGGCGGCCCGGGGACCCAGCAGTCGAGGCGGCGTTTTTCACCCTTGCCGATGCTTTTGAAGTCTACGACGATGCCCTCTATGAAGCGTACGGCGAAGTGACCGGGCTTGAGGTTATGGACGACGGCGGTGCTGAGGACGAGGACGAGACCGACGAAGAAGAAGACCTCGAAATCCTCCAGAACTGATCCGGCGGTGAAGCCGGCTGGGGTCGCCGCCTAAACGGGGCGGGACACATCTTCGAGGGCCTGCGCGATCTGCGGCGGGAGGGGCGCCAGTGTCGCATCCAGGATCTCCTTGAGCTGGACCGGGGTCCGCGGTCCCACGACCGCCGTTGCCACACCGTGCTGGGACAACAGCCAGCTCAGGGCGACGTCCATGGCTGTCCGGCCCAGGCCCTTCGCCGCCATTGCAACAGCCTCCACCACGCTGGATGCCGAACCTTCAAGGTACGGCTCGACATATCCTGCCAACCGCTCCTGGGCGGCCCGAGAATCCGCGGGAATCTGGCCGCGGTACTTCCCGCTCAACACCCCCCGTCCCATCGCGCCCCAAGCCATCAGGCCCAATCCGGCGTCCTCGACGGCCGGTATAAGTTCGGCTTCGGGGGAGCGGCACAGGAGGGAGTATTCGGACTGGTTGGCGACCAGCGGGAAACCAGCCACCGCTGCCGCCTTTGCCGTCTGCCAGCCGTTGAAGTTCGAGACGCCTGCATAGCGGGCACGGCCCGAGCGCACCGCGAATTCAAGTGCGGACAAGGTCTCCTCCAACGGGACGTTCGGATCCCAGGCCTGAGCGAACCAGAGGTCCACGTAGTCGGTCCCCAGCCGCGCAAGGCTCGCATCCAGGCCGGCAAGCATTCCGTTCCTCGAGGTGTCCACGCTGCGCCGGCCATCCGCCGTCGACAGCCCGGCTTTTGTGGAAATGACTACCTCCGAGCGCGCCACGACGTCGCCCAGCATGCCGCCCAGCATCGCCTCGGCCCGGCCTTCGCCGTAGGACGCTGCAGTGTCCAGCAAGGTCCCGCCTCCGTCCAGAAAAGTGCGGAGCAGGGCCGAGGCATCCTGCTCATCTGTTTCCCGGGACCAGGACATGGTGCCGAGGGAAAGGGAGGACACGCGCAACCCACTGTTGCCGACATAACGCTGCTGCATGTCAGCAAGCTTACGGGGATTAGGACGGCTTCATAACGTAGGGTCTATAAACGTGAACTGGTTTGAAGCGGCCTTTCTGGGCCTTGTACAGGGTCTGACTGAATTCCTTCCGATTTCCTCTAGCGCCCATCTGCGGATCGTTGGCTCGTTCCTGCCCACGGCGGCCGATCCCGGTGCCGCGTTTACCGCCATCACCCAGCTCGGCACGGAGACCGCTGTCATTGTGTATTTCCGCCGCGACATTGTGCGGATCGTGAGGGCATGGGCCGGATCCCTGACCGGCAGGGTGTCCCGGCAGCACCCTGACGCCAGGATGGGGTGGCTGGTGATCCTCGGCAGCCTGCCGATCATCGTCCTCGGGCTGCTGTTCCAGGACCAAATCGAATCCGTGCTCCGCAGCCTCTGGATCGTTGCCACCACACTGATTGTTTTCGGCATGATCCTCGCAGTCGCCGACGCCGTCGGACGCCAGCAGCGCGACTTGACCCAGCTCAGCTACAAACACGGCATCCTCTACGGCCTGGCCCAGGCCATGGCCCTGATCCCCGGGGTCTCGCGCTCCGGCGGAACGATCACAGCCGGGCTGCTAATGGGCTACACCCGCGAGGCGGCAGCCCGCTATTCGTTTTTGCTGGCGATCCCTGCCGTCTTTGGCAGCGGCTTGTACCAGCTCTACAAGGTGGTCTCCAAGGACGGCATCAGCGGCCCGTACGGTCTCCCGGAAACGGCCCTCGCCACCGCCGTGGCGTTTGTGGTGGGGTACATCATCATCGGCTGGTTCCTGAAATATGTATCCACCCACAGCTATCGTCTTTTCGTCTGGTACCGGATCGGCCTGGGCCTGGCCCTGTACGTGCTGCTCGGTTTTAACGTCATCAGCGCCTAGCACTAGGCTGGGACTGTGAAGTCTTGGATCTCCCGCCCCGTCCCCCACCTGCCGGGCAACATGCCTGCCCTCCGCCTCTTCGACACTGCCCAGGGCAGCGTCGTCACCCTTGGGGCAGCGGGTGAACAATCGATGTACGTCTGCGGAATCACCCCCTACGACGCCACCCACATGGGCCACGCCGCCAGCTACGTCGCGTTCGACCTGCTCAACCGAGCGTGGCGGGACGGCGGCCAGCAGGTCGCCTACGTGCAGAACGTCACCGACGTCGACGACCCCCTGCTGGAGCGCGCTACGGCGACCGGCGTGGACTGGCGGGAGCTTGCCGCCAGCCAAATCGAGCTCTTCCAGACCGACATGGAGGCCCTCAATGTACTGGCACCGGACCGCTATGTGGGCGCCGTTGAATCTGTCCCGCTGATTGTGCCGGCCATTGAGCGGCTGCTGCACCGGGGTCTCGCCTACCGGGTCCCCGGCACAGCCGGCGAGCCTGACGGTGATGTCTATTACGACGTCGAAGCCGCCAGCAAGCACGCCGCCGAGGCCACCGATGCCTGGACCCTCGGCGCGCTCTCCGGACTCTCCGACGCCGAAATGCTGGGACTCTTCGCCGAACGCGGCGGGGACCCCGGGCGCGTCGGCAAGCATCAGGCCCTGGACCCGCTGCTCTGGCGGGTTGCGCGGGCTGGCGAACCCAGCTGGCCCGGCGGGGAACTGGGGGAGGGCCGGCCCGGATGGCACATCGAATGTACAGTCATCGCGCACGAGTACCTGCCGGCGCCCTTTACGGTGCAGGGCGGCGGCTCGGACCTGGTCTTCCCGCACCACGAAATGAGTGCCGGGCACGCACACTCCCTCTCCGGCGTCCCGCTGGCGCAGCACTTTGCGCACGCCGGGATGGTCGGGCTGGACGGCGAGAAAATGAGCAAGTCCAAGGGAAACTTGGTCCTGGTTTCGAAACTCCGCGCCGCCGGCGAGGAGCCGGCCGCCATCCGGCTGGCCATTCTGGCCCACCACTACCGCAGTGACTGGTCCTGGACCGGGGCCGGGTTCGCCGCTGCCAAGGACAGGCTCCGCACCTGGCGGGCTGCGGCCGACGCCGCGCCGGAGGGCTCAGGTGCCGGGCTGCTGTCCCGCCTGCGGGCCGAACTCTCGAACGATTTGAACGCTCCCGGGGCGGTCGCGGCCGTGGACGACTGGGCGACGTCCGCCCTTGCAGCCGGCCGGCCGGGATCCCCGGCGGAGGGCGCCCTGGTCAGCGACGCCATCAATGCGCTGCTGGGCGTCGAACTCTAGGGCCCGAACCCGGCCTTGCGCTATGGCTTGTCCTTGCCGCGGCGCTTGAGGTAACGCTCAAATTCCCGGGCGATCGACTCGCCGCTGGCCTCCGGGAGGTCAGCAGTGTCCTTTGCCTCCTCCAGCTGGCGCACATAGGCAGCTATTTCGGGGTCCTCGGTGGCCAGCTCATCCACGCCGCGTTCCCAGGCGTCGGACTCCTCAACGAGGTCCTGGGTGTCCAGCGGAACCTGCAGCAACTCTTCGATCCGGTGCAGCAGGGCGAGCTGGGCCTTCGGCGACGGCGCCTGGGCCACGTAGTGCGGGACCGCGGCCCAGAGCGAGACCGTGGGCAGTCCGGCGAGCAGTGCTACTTCAGCGAGGACCCCGACGATTCCCACGGGACCCTCGTACTGCGATGCTTCAAGGTCCATCCGCTCCCGCAGCGCGGGGTCATCGGTGGACGTGCTTACCGGAATCGGCCTGCTGTGCGGCACGTCGGCGAGCAGCGCGCCGACGAGGATCACGTAGTCGGCGTTGAGAGCTTCGGCGTGGACCAACAGTTCGGCGGTGTAGGCGCGCCATTTGTAGGACGGCTCCGTGCCCTGGACAAAAATTACGTCCACGTTGGACCCGGGAGCACTCGCCTTGAAGATCCGGGTTGAGGGCCACTTGATCTTCCGCTCCCCGGTCGCCGTGCGGCGGATGGTGGGCCGGGTGAACTGGAAGTCGTAGTATTCGTCGGCGTCGACCGATCCGACTTTTTTGCCGCCCCAGAGCTTGTTCAGGTAGCGCAAGGCATCACTCGCGGCCTCACCGGCGTCGTTCCAGCCTTCGAAGGCGGCGAGCATTACGGTGATGCGCCTGCCCTCGGGAACGGGCTGCAGCAGCCGTTCCGGCTCGGGCACGCTGCCCGTTTCCGTGGGGTCTACCTCAAAGCTGTTCATCTCTTCACCCTACGTCCAAGGACCCGGCCGCCGCATGGAATGAAGCGCCGGGAATCGCCGTCCCGCGGTGGATATTCGCCACAGGCGTACTCTCGGGCCCCGCACAGGCCCGCACCGTAGACTGGAAAGTATGCAATCCACAGTTTCCCAGCCCCTCCTCAAAGCCGCGCTCTGGGATATGGATGGCACCATCGTCGACACTGAACCGTACTGGATTGAGGCCGAGCATGCCCTGGTCGAGGCGCACGGCGGGCAGTGGTCCCATCCGCAGGCGATGCAGCTGGTAGGCCAGTCCCTGGACTTCTCCGCGGGCATCCTGCAGGACGCCGGCGTCGCGCTGGAACGCCGTGAGATTATCAACATCCTCACGGCCCATGTCATCAGCCGGGTCCGTACCCTCGTGCCCTGGCGGCCCGGCGCCCGGGAGCTCCTGGACGAGCTCCACACCGCGGGCATCCGCTGTGCCCTCGTGACCATGTCCGAGGCCCCGCTGGCACGCGAGATCGTGGCGAGCCTTCCCAAGCCATACTTCGATTTCCTGGTAACCGGTGACACCGTCACACAGGGCAAGCCGCATCCCGAGGCCTATCTCAAGGCTGTCGAACTGCTCCAGGAGCAGGACCCCTCGCTGGCCCTGCACCACTGCATCGCACTCGAGGACTCGGAACCGGGAGTGGCGGCCGCCGTCGCCTCCGGAGTCCTGACGGTCGCCATTGCGCACATTGTGCCCCTGCCGCCGGACCCCCGCCACGCCAGCTGGGACACCCTGGCGGGCCGTACGGTGGCCGACCTCGAAGAACTCGTGGCGCTGCGGCACGAGTTCCCGGGTGCGCCCCTCGAACGGGAACCCGACGCTGCGAAGGTGCCTGACCATGACTGACACCGAAACCCGCGGACGCAATGGGCAGAATCCCCGGAAACAAGGCCGCAAAGAAGGAATCGCGCTGGGGCGCATCTTTGGTGTGCCGGTAATCCTCGCCTATTCGTGGTTCATCATTGCCGCCTTCACCGTGATCGCCTACGGCCCGGTGCTGCAGGCGAACAACCCCTTGCTGGGCATCGGCGCGTACCTTGTCGCCTTCGCCTACGCTGTCCTGCTGCTGATTTCAGTCCTGGTGCACGAACTCGCGCACGCACTCACTGCCAGGATCTTCGGCTGGCCCAGCGAAAAGATCGTCTTGAACCTCTGGGGCGGGCACACCCAGTTCGAAAGCTTCACGGCTTCGCCCGGCCGGTCGGTCCTTGTGGCGATGGCAGGTCCTGCGGCGAACTTTGTCCTGGCCGCAGCGGGCTGGCTCCTGCTGACCGGCGCCGACCTGCGCGGAGTCGCGGGCATCCTGGCCAACATCTTCGTCTGGGCCAACCTGCTGATCGGCCTCTTCAACGTTCTGCCCGGGTTGCCGCTGGACGGCGGCCGGCTGGTGGAGTCCGCCGTGTGGAAACTGACGGGCAGCCAGGAGAAGGGCACCGTGGCGGCGGGCTGGGGCGGCAGGATCATTGTGATCGCCCTCGTGCTGTGGTTTGTGGCGCTGCCATTGATCAGCGGCGGCCGGCCGGATGTTTCACTGATGCTCATCACAGCCCTCGTTGGCAGCTTCCTCTGGATGGGCGCCGGCGCCTCGATTGTGCAGGCACGGCTGCGGGGCCGGCTACCCCTGGTGGAAGCCGGGGCGCTGGCCGAACCCGCGCTCGGCTTCCCGGAGTCGGCCACCGTGGCCGAGCTGCTGGCGCTGGCCCCGAATCCGGCCACCGGGGCAGTTCCGGCTATTGTCCTTTACGGTCCGGACGGGCGTCCGGCTGGAGTGGTCGACGGCGCGGCAGTGGCCACCGTTCCTGCCGGCGCGGCTGCCACCACCGCCCTCACCGCCGTGTCCTACGCCCTTGGACCCGGCGCGTACGTGCCCGCTTGGTCAAAGGGGCAGGAACTGCTCCAGTACCTGGCCCAGCTCGACGGCGTGGAGTACGCCGTGGTGGACCGCGACGGCACCGTCACCGGACTGCTCCGACAATCAGTCGTGCTGGCAGCCCTCAAGGGCCGGCGTCCGGGGCCCGGCAAGCGGATGTTCGGCCAAAGCCGGTAGAGTTACCTGCCGGTCGTGTATTTCCGTGCCCGGGCCACGGCCCCGGGCACCCGGGGCCGGACCTCCGGCACCATCGGCGTCCACACAGCTTTCCAGGAGCGAGGAACATCTTCATGAGCAGCGACACCGCCGCCAGCATCAGCCCAGACGACGCCGGAACGGCCGACGGCGCTGCCGTCAGCAGCGCACCGGCAACGGCGACCGCACGGATGGCCGCCGCCCCCGTCGGGTCAGCGCGCCGACGCGGACCCTTCCGGGAGGGTGAGCGTGTCCAGCTCACCGACGAACGCGGCCGGATGAACACAATCAGCCTTGAAGCCGGCGGTGCTTTCCACACCCACCGCGGCTTCCTGAACCATGACGAGATCATCGGCATGCCGGATGGATCCGTTGTAGTCAACAACGTTGGCCAGCAGTACCAGACGCTGCGGCCCCTGCTCTCGGACTTTGTCCTGTCCATGCCGCGCGGCGCGGCCGTCGTCTACCCCAAAGACGCCGGCCAGATTGTCACCATGGCGGACATCTTCCCGGGCGCCCGCGTGGTCGAGGCAGGCGTCGGCTCCGGCGCGTTGTCCATCTCGCTGCTTCGTGCGGTGGGCGACAACGGCTACCTGCACTCTTTTGAGCGCCGGGAGGAATTCGCCGACATCGCCCGCGGCAACGTCGAGACGATCTTCGGCGGCCCGCACCCGGCCTGGCAGATCAGCATTGGCGATTTCCAGGAGGAAGTGGTCCGCACCGAGGAGCCCGGTTCGGTGGACCGGGTGGTCCTGGACATGCTGGCCCCGTGGGAATGCCTTGACGCCGTAGCCACTGTCCTGGCACCGGGCGGCGTGTGGATCAACTACGTCGCCACCGTCACGCAGCTGTCCCGGACCGCGGAGGCCATCCGCGCCGACGGCCGCTTCACCGAACCCGACGCCTGGGAATCCATGGTCCGCGGCTGGCACCTCGAGGGTCTCGCCGTGCGTCCGGACCACAGGATGGTCGCGCACACCGGCTTCCTGCTCGTCACCCGGCGGCTCGCGGACGGCGTCACGGGCATCTCCCTGAAGCGCCGTCCGTCGAAGACCGGCTTCAACGAAGAGGATGTAAATGCCTGGACGCCCGGTGCCGTAGGGGAGCGCGCCGTGTCGGACAAGAAGCTGCGCCGGGCGGCCCGGGACGCCATCGCCGGAACCAACGTCAAGGACGATCCGGAGATCACGAAGTAGTCCGCATTTCGGAACTCTCCCGCGTCACCGGTCTTCTTGGGACTAGTGTCTAAGGAGAAGCGTACGAAGGGGCTGATGCACCATGGAGACTCCGAACACCGATCCGGGCCGGACGCCGGCGCAGGACGCGGCGGCAGCCGGGGAACAAGCGCATACCACTGACGGTGGTGGCCCCCCGATTGGCGAACTGTCGATGGCCGAGCGCCAGCTCAATATCCTCCGGGACAAGCTCCGGCAGATTGACCGCCAGCTTGGCGCTGCGACGCAAAACAACTCCAAACTGGTCTCGATGCTGGAGACCGCAAAAGCGGAAATCATGCGGTTGAAGAATGCCCTCGACCAGGAGGGCCAGCCGCCGTACAGCTTCGGCACGGTGCTGCAGCTGAATCCAAAGCGCCAACCTGCCGCCGGGAACGGCGGCCAGGCCGCCACCGAGGAATCCGTGGACATCTTCAACGCGGGCCGGAAGATGCGTGTGGGGATCAGTCCGCTGGTGAACATAAACCAGTTGGCGGCCGGCCAGGAAGTCCTGCTTAACGAGGCACTGCTGGTGGTCGCCGGGCTGGGATACGAACGGGCCGGCGACCTGGTCACGCTGAAGGAACTGCTGGGACCGGACCGGGCGCTGGTAGTTGGCCGGGCCGACGAGGAACGGGTCATCCGGCTCTCGGGCGCCCTGCTCGCGCAGAAACTCCGCGTCGGCGACGCACTCTCGATCGATTCCCGTACCGGCTACGCCCTCGAGAAGATCCCGCGCTCGGAGGTCGAGAACCTGGTCCTCGAGGAAGTACCGGACATCACCTACCAGGACATCGGCGGCCTGGGGCCGCAGATCGAACAGATCCGCGACGCCGTGGAACTGCCGTTCCTGCACCCGGACCTGTACCGCGAACACGGCCTCAAGGCGCCCAAAGGGATCCTGCTCTACGGCCCGCCCGGCTGCGGCAAGACGCTCATCGCCAAGGCCGTAGCCAACTCCCTGGCCGCCCGGGCGGCCGAACGCACCGGCAAAACGGACATGAAAAGCTACTTCCTGAACATCAAGGGCCCGGAACTGCTGGACAAGTACGTCGGCGAGACCGAACGCCACATCCGGCTGATCTTTGCCCGGGCCCGTGAAAAGGCATCGGAAGGCAGCCCCGTGGTGGTGTTCTTCGACGAAATGGACTCGCTGTTCCGGACCCGCGGCACCGGCATCTCCTCCGACGTCGAAACCACAATTGTCCCGCAGCTGCTCAGCGAGATCGACGGAGTCGAACGCCTCGACAATGTAATCGTCATCGGCGCATCCAACCGCGAAGACATGATCGACCCCGCGATCCTGCGCCCGGGCCGGTTGGACGTCAAGGTCAAGATCAACCGCCCCGATGCCGAGGCCGCCGCGGACATCTTCAACAAGTACATCACCGCCGACCTGCCCTTCCACGAGTCGGACCTGGCCGAATACAGCGGGGACATCCAGGCCACCGTGGACGCCATGGTCCAGCGCACGGTCGAGGCCATGTACTCGACCGACAAGTCCAACGAATACCTCGAGGTCACCTATGCGAACGGCGACACCGAAATGCTCTACTTCAAGGACTTCAACTCCGGCGCCGTGGTGCAGAACGTGGTGGACCGGGCCAAAAAGTACGCCATCAAGGACCTGCTGACGGTGGGCCAAAGGGGCATCCGCATCGACCACCTGCTGCGTGCCGTCATTGACGAATTCCGTGAGCATGAGGACATGCCCAACACCACAAACCCCGATGACTGGGCGCGCATCTCGGGTAAAAAGGGCGAGCGCATCACGTATATCCGCACCATTGTCCAGGGCAAGGCCGGCCAGGAACCCGGCAAGTCCATCGAAACAATGCCGAGCACTGGCCAGTACCTGTGACATCCGCTGTGCCGGGGAAGCCCACCGGCGGTCCCGGCGGGCTTCCCGTCGGCGGTGCCATGCGGGTGATGGGCTCTGAGACCGAATACGGCATCCACGCACCGTCCGCGCCGGGGGCGAACGCCACGATGATGTCGGCCCGGGTGATCCAGGCGTATGCCCAGGTGACACGGCAGCGCGCCGCCGGCGGGGCCGAAACGCGCTGGGACTACTCCGACGAGGAACCGCTGCGCGATGCCCGCGGCTGGACGCTGGAACGAAGCCGGGCCGAACCGGACCAGCTGACCGATCAGCCGCCCGTGCTCGACGCCGAAGCCGTTGCCCTCGCCTACGGACGGCAGGAGCTGGAAGCCGACGGCGAGGACGAGTCCGGCACCTTGCTGATGAACATGGTGCTCGGCAACGGTGCCCGTCTCTACGTCGACCACGCCCACCCCGAATACTCCAGTCCGGAAGTGACCAGCCCGCTGGACGTCGTCGCCTGGGATGCCGCTGGAGACCTCGTTGCCCTGGCGGCGGTGCGGCGGCTCGCTGCCGACCCCGACCTGCCCCCGCTGAATCTGTACAAGAACAACACGGACAACAAATCGGTCTCCTATGGGTCCCACGAAAATTACCTGATGCCGCGCAGTGTGCCCTTCGGTGACATTGTCCGGGGGCTGACCCCGTTCTTCGTCACCCGGCAGGTTCTTTGCGGCGCCGGCCGGGTTGGTATCAAGCAGGACGGCTCCCTCCCGGGTTACCAGATCAGCCAGCGTGCAGATTTTTTCGAAACGGAGGTCGGCCTGGAAACCACCATCCGCCGGCCCATCATCAACACCCGGGATGAGCCCCACGCGACGGCGGACAAGTACCGGCGCCTGCACGTTATCATTGGCGACGCCAACCTCAGCCAGGCGTCCAATTACCTGAAATTCGGCACCACCGCGCTGGTGCTGAGCCTGATCGAGGCCGGGCTTGCCCCCCGCATTGAAGTCCACGAGCCGGTCGCCGCGCTGCAGGCTGTCAGCCATGACACCTCGCTCACGGCCACCCTGCGGCTGCTCGACGGGCGGCGGATCACCGCCCTGGACCTGCAGTGGATCTACTTCGAGGCGGCCGCAAAACACGCCCAGGACACCGGCGTCGCCGATTCCGTGGAC
Organism: Arthrobacter sp. EM1; assembly: GCF_029964055.1. Lineage (NCBI taxonomy): Bacteria > Bacillati > Actinomycetota > Actinomycetes > Micrococcales > Micrococcaceae > Arthrobacter > Arthrobacter sp. EM1. The sequence goes on from NZ_CP124836.1 coordinate 1,810,014, forward strand.
GGTGACGGCCACACACACGGGGTGCTGGAACGCTGGTCGGCGACGCTGTCCGAGCTGGGCAGCGACCGTGCCGCCGCCGCCTCCTCGGTGGAATGGCTTGCGAAGCTCTCGCTGCTGGAGGGCTACCGGGACCGCGACGGACTGGATTGGGGCCACGCCCGGCTGGGCCTGGTGGACCTGCAATGGGCAGATATCCGGCCCGAGAAGGGACTCTACTACCGGCTGCTGGCCCGGGACCGAATGCGGCGGATGGTCGACGACGGCGCGATCCAGCGCGCGGTCACGGAACCGCCGTCGGATACCCGGGCGTACTTCAGGGGCCGCTGCGTCAGCCGTTTCGGGACCGGCGTGGTCGGTGCCAGCTGGGACTCGGTGATCTTCGATGTGCCCGGCCGCGGCAGGCTGCAGCGGGTCCCCACCCGGGAACCGCTGCGCGGAACAGAGGCCCTCACCGGGCCTCTGTTCGCCCGGCACCGGGAAGCCGGACCGTTCCTCGCCGAACTGCTCGGGCTCCCACCCGGTTCCTAGGGACAAAGGACCCCGCAGCGCCGCCGGGCGTGGCACTATGGCTTACAGGAAGTCCCTTGCGAAGGAGGGACGGACAGAAGGAGAGAATCATGGCAGGCCAGGAGCAGCAGCAGCCGCAGTCGCGGGACGCGGAAGTCGACGAAGACATTCCGGCCGCCCCGCCGGCACCCGCGGAGGGCCAGGCCTCGGCCGCGACCCAGGGCGTCGACGACCTGCTTGATGAGATCGACGGCGTACTGGAATCCAACGCTGAGGAGTTTGTCCGCGCCTTTGTCCAAAAGGGCGGCCAGTAGCGCGGCTGGCACCGGGCTGAGGGCTCAGGACCGGAAGTCGTTGATTCACTACGTTGAGGGAGTGCACCAGTGCAGGAAACCACCGCCAACCAGGTAGCCGCCAACGCCACGTCCTCCTTCGCTGAACACCTTCAACGCCAACGCCCCGATTTGTTGCCGTTCGGCCTGCAAGGCTCCGGCCAACAGCTGCCGGCCGGGCTGCCTGCGGCGCCGCTGCAAGCGCCGCACGGGACAACGATTGTGGCGCTGACATATGCGGGCGGCGTATTGATGGCGGGCGACCGCCGCGCCACCATGGGCAACGTCATCGCCAGCCGGAACATCGAAAAAGTGTTCCCGGCCGACCAGTATTCCGTGCTCGGCATCGCCGGAACCGCGGGAATCGCCCTTGACATCACCCGGCTCTTCCAGGTCGAACTTGAACACTACGAAAAGATCGAGGGGACGCTGCTGAGCTTGGACGGCAAAGCCAACCGGCTTGGGGCGATGATCCGCAGCAACCTTCCGATGGCGATGCAGGGCCTCGCCGTTGTGCCGCTGTTTGCGGGATTCGACCGCCCGGCGGGCTTGGGCCGGCTCTTCTCCTACGACGTCACCGGCGGACGGTATGAGGAGCAGGAACACCACACCGTCGGCTCGGGCTCGGTGTTCGCGCGCGGCTCGCTGAAGAAACTCTGGCGCCCCAACCTCACGGAGCCGGAAGCCGTGGCCGTCGCCGTCGAGGCCCTCTACGACGCCGCCGACGACGATTCCGCCACCGGCGGACCCGATCCGGTCCGGCAGCTCTGGCCCGTGGTCTACATCGTCAACCGCTCAGGTGCCTTCCGGGTCCCGGAGCGTGAGCTTGCGGCAGTGGCCGGCACCGTTATAGAGTCCCGGGCCGCAGCCCGGCGGGAGGCTTGAGATGACCCAGCAGTTCTACGTATCGCCCGAGCAGCTGATGAAGGACCGCGCGGATTTCGCGCGGAAAGGCATCGCCCGGGGGCGTTCCGTGGTGGTCATCAGCTGCCGCGACGGGATCGCCCTGGTGGCCGAAAACCCGTCCCCGTCGCTGCACAAAATCGGTGAGATCTACGACAAGATCGCCTTTGCGGCCGTGGGGAAATACAACGAATTCGAAAGCCTCCGCCAGGCCGGGGTGCGCTACGCGGATGTGCGCGGCTACTCCTACGATCGGGAGGACGTCACAGCCCGAGGCCTCGCGAGTGTCTATGCACAAAGCCTGGGCGCAGTGTTTACGGCCGAACAAAAGCCCTTTGAAGTCGAACTGGCCGTCGCAGAGGTCGGCACTTCCCCGGACGAAGACCACCTCTACCGGCTGACATTCGACGGTTCCATCGCGGACGAGAAGGGTTTTATCGTGATGGGCGGCCAGGCCGACAAGGTCTCCGAAGAGGTGGCCGCCGGCTGGCAGGGCGAGCTCGACTTCGCCGCGGCCATCAGGCTGGCACTGGCGGGCCTGGTCGCGGACAAGGAGGCCAACACGCTGCCGGCCTCGGCCGTTGAGGTGGCGGTACTGGACCGGGGTTCGGAGAGCGGCCGCGGCACCCGCCGCGCCTTCCGCAGGCTGGACGACGCAGACATCACGGCAGTGCTGGTGGAGGAGAACTGAGATGGACAAGCGCATTTTCGGCATTGAGACCGAATTTGGAATTTCCTATTCAAGTCCGGAGTCCCGTCCGTTGGCGCCGGAAGAGGTGGCCCGCTACCTCTTCCGCAAGGTTGTCAGCTGGGGACGGTCCTCCAATGTGTTCCTGACCAACGGCTCCAGGCTGTACCTCGACGTCGGTTCGCACCCGGAGTATGCCACAGCGGAATGCGACGACCTCGCCCAGCTGATAGCGCATGACCGGGCCGGGGAACTGATCCTGGACGACCTCGTCGACGAGGCGCAGCAGCGGCTCGCAGCCGAGGGCTTCAACGGCACGGTGTACCTGTTCAAGAACAACACCGATTCGGCCGGAAATTCCTACGGCAGCCATGAGAACTACCTCATCCCGCGGCGGGGGGAGTTCTCCCGGCTGGCGGAGATCCTGATTCCGTTCCTTGTGACCCGGCAGCTGATCGCAGGCGCCGGCAAGATCCTCAAGACCCCGCACGGGGCGACCTACGCGTTCTCGCAGCGCGCCGACCACATCTGGGAGGGTGTCTCCTCCGCCACCACCAGGTCCCGCCCGATCATCAACACCCGCGACGAACCGCATGCAGACGCCGAGTTCTACCGCCGGCTGCACGTGATTGTGGGCGACTCCAACATGTCCGAGACCACAGCCCTGCTGAAGGTCGGAACCGTTGACCTGATTCTGCGGATGATCGAAGCGGGCGTGATAATGCGCGATATGCGGATGGAAAACCCGATCCGCAGCATCCGGGAGATCTCCCACGACCTCAGCGGCCGCGCACTCGTCCGGCTCGCCAACGGCCGGCAGCTCACCGCGCTTGAGATCCAGCGCGAATACCTGGCAAAGGTCACGGCGTTCGTCGCCGAGCAGGGGGCGCACAACGCCCATGTTCCGGTGATCCTGGATCTCTGGGAACGCACCCTCGATGCGATCGAAAGCGGCGACACCAGCACGATCGACACCGAAGTGGACTGGGCGATTAAAAAGAAGCTGATGGACAGCTACCGCGCACGTCACAATCTGGGCCTCGACGCGCCCCGGATCGCGCAGCTGGACCTGACCTACCACGACATCTCCCGCACGCGCGGGCTGTACTACCTGCTCCAGGCCCGCGGTGCCGTCCGCCGCGTGGTGGATGACACCGCAGTGAAGGATGCTGTGGACGCTCCGCCGCAGACCACCCGCGCCAAGCTCCGCGGGGACTTCGTCCGGCGGGCGCAGGAACTGGGCCGCGACTACACCGTAGATTGGGTTCATTTGAAGCTCAACGACCGCGCCCATCAGACGCTTTTGTGCAAAGACCCGTTCCGCAGTGTGGACGAACGGGTCGATGCCCTGCTGGACTCTATGGGCTGATACCCAGCTTTCCGCGTTATTCTGGACGAGTGCCGTTCGCGGCCAACGCTTGCTTTGCTGCTGGCCTGTGCCCGGCAAGGCGTCCATCCTGCCCCGACGAAAGTTCTTAAGTGCGCCGACTACTAGCAATTCTTCTTCCCGGGCTGCTGCTCCTGACCGCCTGCGGCGGCGGCGAACCGGCCGCCCCGGAGCCCTCCAGCCAGTCCGCCGGCGAAACGGCCAAGCTGGACTCCCTCAAGCTCACGGAGAACGGCGACAAGAAGGCACCCGGTGTTGAATTCACCAAGCCGCTCGACGTCAAGGAACCTATTATCAAGGTCGTTAGCGAAGGAAGTGGCGACCCGCTAAAGCCCAATCAGGTCGCCGAAGTATCCGTCGCTGGCTTCAACGGTAATGACGGCAAAACACTCGGTGACACGTTCGCCGAGGAACCTCAGGCGTTTGAGCTGAACGAGGAGCTGAAGACCGGAAATCCCGCGCTCTACAACGCATTCGTGGGCGCTTTGGTAGGGTCACAAATTGCCGTCGTCAGTCCCGGTCAGGCTGCGGCCGGAGGTGCCGCGGCCGTCCCAACCCAGCTCCTCATTGTGAAGGTGGTGTCCGCGAAGGATGCACCCAGGGCCCTCAGCCAAGAAGAGACCGACAAGCTGGACAAAGACGGCAAGCTCCCAAAGGTGACGTTCGATGAGAAGGGTGCGCCCTCGGTTGAGATCCCGAAGATGGATGCCCCAACCGGCCTGTCAGTAAAGGTCCTGTCGGAGGGCTCTGGCGATAAGGTAGGCGCAACAGACCGGATTGAAGCAAACTACACCGGATGGCGTTGGGAGGATGGCAGCAAGTTTGACTCCAGCTACGACAGAGGGGAACCATCCACATTCGGCCTCACCGAAGTCATTAGAGGTTGGACCCTAGGCTTGACCGATCAAAAAGTCGGCTCCAAACTGCTCCTGACAATCCCAGAAGACCTGGCTTACGGCAAGACCGCTGCAGCCCAGGGAAAGCCCGCGGGACCTCTGGTATTCGTCGTCGAAATCAAGGCAAAGAAGTAACTGCTGCACCCCCACTACCTAAGTCACGCTAGAAGGAGCACCCATGTCATTTGGACAGCGAAACATCGACCGCCAGAAGCCGGAAATTGATTTCCCGGACGGCGCCGTTCCCACCGAACTTGTCATCACCGAACTGATTGAAGGCGACGGCGCCGAAGCCAAGGCCGGTGACACCGTCTCCACCCACTACGTCGGTGTGGCCTGGTCCACCGGCGAGGAGTTTGACGCTTCCTGGGGCCGCGGCGCGCCGCTCGACTTCCGTGTCGGCGTCGGCCAGGTCATCCAGGGCTGGGACCAAGGTCTGCTGGGCATGAAGGTCGGCGGCCGCCGCCGGCTTGAGATCCCCGCCGAGCTCGCTTACGGTGCCCGCGGCGCCGGCGGGGCGATCGGCCCGAACGAGGCGCTCATCTTCGTCGTCGACCTCGTCGCAGTCCGCTAAGCACCGGCACACTGTGACCGCAGCCGGCCCCGCCGGCTGCGGTCCTGAGCCGCTGGGCGCGGCGCCATCCGGGAAGTTCTTCCGGCTGGTGCCGCGCTTTTGCCATATTCGGGAGCAGACTTTAGTACCCTAGCGGGGTGTCAGCCTCACGTACCGAACGCCTCCTGAACCTCCTGATAGCCCTGCTCAACACCACGTACGGCCTGCGCCGCGGTGAGTTGCGGCAAAAGGTGTATCACGACACCACCAGCACCGACGTCGCTTTCGGCCGGATGTTCGAACGCGACAAGGGCGAGCTGCGCCGCTTCGGCTTCGAGGTCGAGACCGTGACGGACAAGGGCTGGGGTTCGGATGATCCGGCCACCACCCGATACCGGATCGGCAAGGATTCCAACCGGTTGCCCGATGTCAGCCTCACCCCGGAAGAGTGCACTGTGCTCATCCTGGCAGCCCAGCTCTGGGAGCATGCAGCCCTCGGTTCGGCGGCCGTCAACGCGGTGCGCAAGCTGCAGGCATCAGGCGGGCTGGTCGACGCCGAGCTCCCCGCCGGGCTGCAGCCGCGGATCCGGCCCGCGGGCCAGGCATTCGAGGACCTCGTCGCCGCTGTGCATGCCCGGCACCCCGTCAGCTTCCGCTACCTGGCCGGCAGCACCGGACGGGAGGAGTCCCGGCTCGTGGAGCCGTGGGGGCTCGGAAGCCGGTTTGGCCAGTGGTACCTCGTCGGCCATGACAGGACCCGGGGTGCCAAGCGTTTCTTCCGCTTGTCCCGGCTCACCTCGGCCGTTGACGTCCTTGCGAAGGAGAACTTCACGGCTCCGCCGGACTTCAACGTACGCGCAGAACTTGCCACGCTGACGGAGCTGCCGGTACAGACCGCCGTCGTGGACGTCCGGGCCGGCAGCGTCCACGGCCTCCGCAGGCGGGCCACCGCCGTCCGCGGGCCGGAAGACGTCGGGGTGACCGCCGCCGGGCGGGACCGCCTCAGTGTCCCGTACCGGGACGCTGAGACGCTGGCGGAGGAACTCGCCTCCTACGGTCCCCGGGTACAGGTGGTATCCCCGCCCGGTCTGGTGACGTCCGTGCGCCGGCGCCTGGCGGGCGCCGCCGACTTCGCGGCGGCGCCGGCCCCGCCGATTGCGTTCCCGGCAACGGGTTCGGCACGGCACGGCCGCAAGCGCACATCCGAAGACCAACTCACCCGGATGCTTCAGCTTGTGCCGTTCCTGGTGCACCACCAGGGACTGCACATCTCGGAGGTAGCGGCGAACTTCGGCATCACCCGGGAAGAGCTGGAAGCTGACCTGCGCATCCTGATCTGCTCGGGCCTTCCGGAGGGCTACCCTGATGACCTGCTCGATATCCAGTGGGAGGACGACCACGTCACCATCACCCAGGACCTCGACCTGAACCGGCCCGTCCGCTTCACAGTGGAAGAGGCCTGCGCCCTGCTGACCGGGCTGGAAACACTCAACAGCCTGCCCGAACTTGCCGAGGGCGGGGCACTGGAATCCGTTACGCTCAAACTTTTGGCCGCGGCCGGGGAGGAAGGCCTGAAGGCGGCCGTCCTGTCCGGACCCGAGGTGGCCCCGGGGAATACTGCGGCCCTGGAGACGGCCCGCCAGGCCATCCGAAACGGCGCCCAGCTGCGGCTGCGTTATTTCTCACCGCTCCGCGATACCGCCTCTACCCGCAACATTGATCCGCTCAGGCTGTATTCGCTGGACAACACCTGGTATCTCGAGGCGTTCTGCCATTCCGCGGATGCCCTGCGGAACTTCCGGCTGGACCGGATCGACGCCTTGGAAACCACCGGCCAGCCAGTGTCCGGTGAGGCGGCTCCGGACGGGAAGTTGCCGGTCAAACTCTTCACCCCGAACGACGACGACGCGGTGGTGGTGGTCCAGCTGACCCGGCAAGGCGCCGGCCTCGCCGACGAATACTACGCCGAACGGACCGCACAGCTGACCGACGGCGGTCTGCTGGCCGAAATCCGCTTCGGCAGCACTGGCTGGCTGCCGATGTTCGTGGCCCAGCACGGCGGGACTGCACGGATCCTGGAGCCCGAAGAACTTGCCGGCAGTTCCCGCGAATGGCTCGCAGCCGCACTTGCCCAATATGAAGACCAGCCGCTCCGGCGGCTAGAGTAGTCAGCATGCCTTGGTGGTCCTGGATCGTGATCTGGATAGCGCTCGTCGCGCTGTCGCTCTTGCTCTTCGTCGCGCTCGGCGTCCGCTTGTTCCGGACCTTTATGGCCACGGTCAAGGAGCTCGGGGAAGCAGCCGAGAGGTTCGCCAGCTTCCCGTCGGCCGGCCCGGCGTCGGGAAGCAACTCCGAAAACACCCGGCCGGACGGCGCGGGTGACGCCGGGGGCAAGGACCGATCCGTGCTCGCGGGGGAACCCGGATCGGCCGTATTTGCCTCTCCGGACCAGCTGCGGCACGATTACCGGGCAGCCAAAACCGCGCGGCAGGAAGCCCGCCGGCGGCGGCGCGTCAGGCGCAAGATGGACCGCGGCCAGCCCCAACGGCTAAGCGACATCGAATTCACTAAGACGTAAGATGTAACCAAACGAAAGGACCTCCTGTCATGAGACTTGAAGGCTGGCATCTCATCATCATCGTTGTTTTGGCATTGGTGCTTTTCGCGGCACCCAAGCTGCCCGGCATGGCCCGGAGCCTGGGCCAGTCGATGCGGATCTTTAAGTCGGAAGTCCGGGAAATGAAAAAGGACGGCGCTACCGACGACAAAGAGGGCTCCGAGCCTGTCGAGGGCAAGGTCGTCAACCATCCGAAATCCGCCGGCACGGAATCCCGCGCCGAAAGCGGAACCGACGTTCCGCCGCCGAACCGCGCCTAACACCGAATGGCAGTAACAATGGGCCGCCGGTCGAACCCCGAGGGGAAGATGGCGCTCCTCGATCACCTCAAAGAGCTGCGCAACCGGCTCTTCCGGTCCGCGATCGCCGTGATCCTGGGCACCGTCGTGGGGTTCCTCGTCTATCAGCCGATGCTCGCGGCGCTGATCAAGCCGATCAGCGACCTCAACCAGCACTCCGGCCGGCAGGCATCGCTGAACTTCGACGGCGTGGCAAGCTCGTTTGACCTGATGATCCAGGTCTCGGTGTTCCTTGGCCTGATCGTCGCCAGCCCGGTCTGGCTTTACCAGCTGTGGGCGTTTATTGTGCCCGGGCTGCACAAAAAGGAACGCAGGATGGCGCTGTCCTTCGTGGCAGTCGCGGTTCCACTTTTTATTGGCGGAGTCCTGCTGGCGTGGCTGGTGCTTCCGAACGCCGTTCGGGTGCTGACCGATTTCACGCCATCCGGCGGATCCAACTTCATCAGCGCCCAGGTGTACCTTTCGTTCGTGCTGCGGCTCCTGCTCGCCTTCGGCATCGCCTTCCTGCTGCCCGTTGTCCTTGTTGGGCTGAACCTGGCGGGAATCGTCAAGGGAAAGCAGCTCGTCAAAAGCTGGCGGATCACAGTTTTCCTGGTTTGCCTCTTCGCCGCCATGGCTGCACCCGGCGCCGACGCGATGAGCATGTTCTACCTTGCCGGACCCATGCTTGTGCTCTTCTTCAGCGCCATCGGGCTGTGTTTGCTCAACGACCGCCGGCGGGAACGGCGTGCCGTCAAACGGGCCGCCGAGACCGAAGCCACCGCAGACCAGGCGACTCCCGGCTCCGAGCTGGAGAATCTCTAGCTCCCGGCGCACTAGGCTGGAAGCATGTCCTCACTACCCGGTCCGGAATCGCCATCTGAACGCTACCGCGCCAGTGCCGAGCGGGCCGCCGAAGCCAAAACCTACCTGGGCGGATTTATCCGTTCGCTCGCCTTCGAACTCGATGACTTCCAGCGTGCAGCGTGCCTGTCACTGCAGTCCGGCCGCGGTGTCCTGGTGGCCGCCCCTACCGGTGCCGGCAAGACCATCGTGGGGGAGTTCGCCATCTACCTGGCGCTCCAGCGCGGCCTCAAGGCCTTCTACACCACACCGATCAAGGCGCTGTCCAACCAGAAGTACGCTGAACTCGCGGACAAATACGGTGCGGACCAGGTGGGCCTACTCACCGGCGACACCAACATCAACGGGGACGCCCCGGTGGTGGTGATGACCACCGAAGTGCTCCGCAACATGCTCTACGCCGACTCGAGCACTCTGGGCGACCTCGGCTACGTCGTGATGGATGAGGTCCACTACCTTGCGGACCGCTTCCGCGGCGCGGTCTGGGAGGAAGTCATCATCCATCTGCCCAGCGAAGTCCAGCTTGCCTCGCTGAGCGCAACGGTCTCCAATGCCGAAGAGTTCGGCGCCTGGCTGGATACTGTGCGCGGCCAGACCGACGTCATCGTCTCCGAGCACCGTCCCGTTCCGCTGTGGCAGCACGTGATGGTGGGCCGGAAGATCGTGGACCTCTTCGCCGGCGATACCAGCTTCGATGAGATCGCTCCGGCCGGCGAGGCCGCCGTGTCCGCCGTGCCCGCCCGGCTGAAGGCCGCGGGCTCCGGCGCCGTCAGCACCGAACGGCCGGGCTTTGACGTCAATCCCGAGCTGCTCTCCATGGCCCGCGCCGAGAGCCAGATGAACTTCCGCGGACGTTTTGGCCACGGCGGCCGGAACGTCCGGCGCCAAAGCAGCCGGCGCGACGAGGCCCCGCAGGGCGACCCGCGCAGCCCCGTCCGGAAAGCCAGCCGCCCCCAGGTCATCGCCAGCCTGGACAGACAGGACCTCTTGCCGGCCATCACGTTCATCTTTTCCCGGGCCGGTTGCGATGCCGCCGTGGCTCAGTGCGTCGCGGCAGGGTTGTGGCTTACCACCGAGCAGGAACAGCTCATCATTGCCCGGCGCGTCGATGAAGCGGCGCAAGACATCCCGCCCGACGACCTGGACGTGCTGGGCTTCTGGAGCTGGCGCGACGGCTTGCTCCGCGGCCTCGCGGCCCACCACGCCGGAATGCTGCCCACTTTCAAGGAAGTGGTGGAGAAGCTCTTCGTCGACGGACTCGTCAAAGCCGTGTTCGCGACCGAGACCCTGGCGCTCGGCGTCAACATGCCGGCGCGCTCCGTGGTCCTGGAAAAGCTGGATAAGTTCAACGGTGAGGCGCACGTTAACATCACCGCGGGGGAGTACACCCAGCTGACCGGACGCGCCGGGCGCCGCGGGATCGACGTCGAGGGCCACGCCGTGGTGCTGTGGCAGCCCGGGACAGACCCGGCGGCAGTAGCCGGGCTCGCCTCACGCCGCACCTATCCGCTGAATTCGAGCTTCCGGCCCACCTACAACATGTCCATCAACCTGCTGGCGCAGTTCGGCCGCCCCCGGGCCCGGGAAATCCTCGAGTCCTCGTTCGCCCAGTTCCAGGCCGACCGGTCCGTCGTCGGGCTGGCGAAACAGGTACGCGGACGCGAGGAGTCCCTGGCCGGCTTCAGTAAATCGATGAGCTGCCACCTGGGTGATTTCACCGACTACTCACGAATCCGCCGAGCCCTCTCCGACGCAGAGAAGAACGCTTCCAAGACCAGCTCCCGGGCCCGGAAATCCGTCACCGAGGACTCCCTGAGCCGGTTGCTTCCCGGGGACGTGGTGGACGTACCGACCGGGCGGGCACCCGGACTTGCAGTGGTCCTCAGCTCCGACCACCACTCCCGCGAGCCGCGGCCGGCGGTGATGACGCTCGACAACCAGCTGCGGCGGATCGGAACCCAAGACGTGGAAGGGCCGCTGGCTCCGATTACCCGGGTCCGGATCCCTAAGTCATTCAACGCCAAGGTGCCCAAGTCACGCCGGGACCTGGCGTCCTCGGTCCGCAACGCCCTCCGGGAAAACCGGCCGCCGGCGCCGCCGAGCAGGAACGATGACTTTGGCCGCGCCGCTGCGCAGCCGGATCAGGAAAAGCGGATCGCTGAACTGCGCCGCGAACTCCGCGCCCACCCGTGCCACGGGTGCAGCGAACGGGAGGACCACGCGCGCTGGTCGGAGCGCTATTGGAAGCTTCGGCAGGAGACGGACGGGCTGGTGCGCCAGATCCAGGGCCGGACCAACACCATCGCCAAAACCTTCGACCGGGTGTGCGGAGTCCTCTCCGGCTACGGGTACCTGGAGACGTCGGAGGACGGCGTGCTCACCATCGGAGCGGATGGTCAGCGGCTGCGCCGGATCTACGGCGAAAAGGACCTGCTCATTTCGCAGTCGCTTCGCCTCGGCGCCTTTAATGACCTGGACGCCGCCGAAGTGGCCGCCCTGGCCAGCGTTTTGGTCTACCAGGCCAAACGTGAGGAACGTGGCCTCCGGCCCAAGCTGCCGAGTGTTTCGCTGGAATCCGCCGTCGACATTGTGGTCCGCGAATGGTCAGCCCTGGAGGATGTTGAGGAAGCCAACAAGCTCCCGCTAACCGGCGAACCCGAGCTGGGCCTGGCCTGGCCGATGTTCAAGTGGGCCAAGGGCCGTCACCTGCAGGAGGTCCTCAGCGGGACGGACCTTGCCGCCGGCGACTTTGTCCGGTGGGTGAAACAGGTCATCGACCTGTTGGACCAGCTGGCGAAAATCCCGACGCTGGACCCGCGGGTCTCGCGGCTGTGCGCCGAGGCCATCAAACTCATCAAGCGCGGCGTCGTCGCGTACTCCTCAGTGGCCTGACCGCCGCTGCCGGCCGTCGGGCCGGGCCCCCACCGTCGTCGAACATGTCCGGCCACACCGGCCACCAGTTGCAAGGAGTCCAAGACCCATGACAGATTCACCGGCCATCCCCGCGCATCACAAGGTAACGCTCTACCGCAACGGCTCCGTCTACACGGCCGCGGATCCCTTCGCGACGGCGCTGCTGGTCGACGGCGACACCGTCGCCTGGGTCGGGTCCGAGCAGGCTGCCGGCTCGATCGCGGACGCCTCGATGGAGATCATCGACCTTAAGGGTGCGCTCCTGGCCCCCGGATTTGTCGATTCCCACGTCCATCTCACGGAAACCGGGATTGCCCTGGACTCGCTGCAGCTCGGCGACGTCCGCTCTGCCCGGGAACTGCTCGACGCCGTCGCCGGTTCCACAGCCAACGGCACAGTGCTCGGCCACGGCTGGGACGACACCCAGTGGACGGACTCAGCACTGCCTTCCCGCGAAGAATTGGAACGTGCCGCCGGGGGACGGGACGTCTACCTGTCCCGTGTTGACGTGCACTCGGCAATCGTCTCCTCCTCGTTGGCGGCAACCGCCGGTCTGCACGGGAGGGACGGTTTTGGCGAGGGCAGCCAGGTCAAGCGCGCGGCGCACACCGCCGCCCGGCTCGCTGCCCGTCAACTGCCGGCCGCCGCCTTGCGCGGCTACCAGCGGCGGGCGCTCACCGAGGCAGCGGCCAACGGCTATGTCGCCGTGGCGGAAATGGCCGCGCCGCATATTGGCAGTATCGAGGACCTGCAGCTCGCCGCGGCCTGGAACTCGGGCGCAGACGCCGTTCCGGAGGTCCTGCCCTACTGGGGTGAACTGGCAACCTCGGCAGACCAGGCCCGGTCTCTGCTCGACAGCCTGGGCGTGCCGGTACTCGGGCTGGCAGGGGACCTGAACATGGACGGCTCCATCGGTTCGCGGACCGCGGCACTGCGGGCGGACTACAGTGACGCCCCAGGCGAACGCGGGAGCCTTTATCTGTCGGTCGCGGAAGCCGCCGCGCACCTGTCCGTATGCTCGCTGTTGGGCATCCAGGCGGGCTTCCACGTCATTGGCGACGCCGGTCTGGATGCGGCGCTGGAGGCCCTGGACCTGGCGGCGGCAGACGTCGGTGAACAACGGGTCCGGGCAGCGGGCCACCGTCTCGAACATGTCGAGCTCGCTGACGCCGACTCCATCCGCAGGCTGGCGGCCTACTCGGTGACGGTCAGCGTCCAGCCCGGCTTTGATGCTTCATGGGGCGGCGGGGACGGTCTCTACCAGCAGCGCCTCGGGTCCCGGCGGGACGGCATGAATCCTTTTGCATCCTTCTACGCCGCGGGTGTGCCGATCTGCTTTGGCAGTGACAGTCCGGTCACTGCGATGCGGCCCTGGGCAAGCGTCCGGGCCTGCCTGCAGCACAACAACCCCGCGGAGCAGATCTCGGCCCGCGCGGCGTTCCTCGGCCACACCCGGGCAGGCTGGCGCGCCGCCCGGTATCGCAACCCGATGGCCGGCCAGCTGGTACCTGGCGCCCCGGCCAGCTTCGCAGTCTGGGAAGTAGAGGAACTTATGGTGCAGGTAGCTGACGGCCGGGTCCAGTCCTGGAGCACGGACCCCCGCGCCAGGACGCCGCTGCTGCCTGCCCTGGATACCGGCTCCGAGCCGGTCTGCCTGCAGACAGTCAAGGACGGCCGCGAACTATATTCCAGCGGCTCGCTGCGAGGCTGACCGACTGCGGATCCGGCCGCTGCCAGCGGAAAATTCGAGCCCCGACAAGCCCGCCTGACCTGCGGCAACGGATAAACCGGCAGGTCAGGAAGCGGTTGACAGATCGGGGCCGGCCCGTAGCATTGAGGGTCAACGGAGGGTTGCGTACGCCGCAGACTCCGGACGTCCCCCGGTCATTTCCAGGTTGCCGCAAGCCGGCAGCTGACTTGGTCATGGCCACGGGTACCACAGGGGGCAGGTCCACTTCGCAGCAGAAAACGGTTTCTGCGGCCCTATCCGCTGGCCGCCGCAACTGGCCCGAAGCGGGTGGATCTGCCCCGGGACCTGCCGCGGACCCAGCGGGCCCGGTGACTGCCTATAATGGAGAGTTGCGCCTGGTGTCAGTTCTGAAGTGACTGGCCGGGCGTTTGACCGCTCCCTCCAAGGAAAGGCCTCGCTGTGCGTGTCCTCACGATCATCCCGACCTACAACGAGCTGGAATCGTTGCCCAAGACTCTCGGGCGCCTGCGCACGGCTGTGCCTGGCTCCGACGTCCTGGTTGTCGACGACAACAGCCCCGACGGCACCGGGCAGCTTGCGGACCGCTTTGCCGCTGAGGACAGCCAGGTCCACGTCCTGCACCGAGCGGGAAAGGCCGGACTGGGCGCAGCGTACATCGCCGGGTTCAAATGGGGCCTCGCCGCCGGTTACGACGTGCTCGTCGAAATGGATGCTGACGGTTCGCACCAGCCGGAGCAACTTCCGCAACTGCTCGAGGCCGTCGAACAAGGCGCCGACCTCGCCATGGGCTCGCGTTGGGTACCGGGCGGCAGCGTCGTCAACTGGCCGCTGTACCGGCAAGCCATCTCCCGGGTCGGCAGCACCTATGCCCGGCTCCTGCTGGGTTTGAAAATCAAGGATGTTACCGGCGGTTTCCGTGCGTTCCGGCGCAGCACCCTGGAGAAGCTGAACCTGGACGCGGTTGATTCCGTCGGCTACGGCTTCCAGGTGGACCTTGCCTGGCGCGTGGCCAAGCTGGGTCTGACAATTGTCGAACGGCCCATCACCTTCGTTGAACGCGAACTGGGCGCCTCGAAGATGAGCGGAAACATCGTGGTCGAAGCCATGATCAACGTCACCAAGTGGGGCCTGGCCGCACGCTGGAACACTTTGTCCGGCAAGCTTGGCAGCCACAAGCGCTAGCCCTCGCCCGTCCGGGGACAAAAAAGGGGCCGGCCTGCACCGTCTGTGACGGTGCGGGCCGGCCCCTTTGCTGTGCCTGGACTGCGGGTTCCTTAGGCGGAGCGCCGTTCGCCCCGGCGTTCGCGCAGGATCGTCAGGCGGTCTTCGAGGATCTGCTCAAGTTCCGGCAGGGAGCGACGTTCCAGGAGCATGTCCCAGTGCGTTCGAACGGCCTTTTCGTTGAGGTTCACCGGGCGTTCGCCATCAACGAGCAGGGCTTCTTTGCCTGTTTTGGAGACCCACACCGGGGGGATCTCGGCTTCGGAGGAGAAGGTCACAAAAACCTGCTCGCCGTCCGCGCACCGGTACTCGACCCGCTGGCGCGGAGCCGGCTCGACACCGGACTCGGTCTCCATGCTTTGGGCGCCAAGGCGCATACCCCGCAGGCTGCGATCGCTCATCTTTTCTCCCTCTATTCGGTTCGCAGGGTCAGGCCCTGCGTGAGCCGGGGGCTGTGGGGCCGCGCCGGACTACGGTTTGCATTGCGCATTCTCACAGGACCCTTAACGGATACAACGTCACTAAAGAAAACGCTTTGCGAAGCTTAAATGTTCCGCCGGACCGAACCGGCCGGACAAATATTTAAGTATACGCGAACGGGCCGTCCCCGGTAAAGCTTAGGGAACGGGCTGCCCTCGCGGGATGCGGAAAGGGGAGGCACCCGCCAGCGGCGGATACCTCCCCTTGACCGGGAACGCTTAGGGCTCTTGCCGGCCCTTGAGATCCACTCCGCCGTCGGCGGGGCCTCCCGCGGACGCTGCCGGTCCGGCGGTTTCGGCCTTGGCCGCGTCAGAATCAGGCCCAAAAAGCCCATCGTTGGCCTGGCCGTCCTTGCTTCCGCCGAGGGCGCTGCCGATACCTTTGAGCGCCTCGCCGACTTCACTCGGAATGATCCACAGCTTGTTCGCCGAGCCTTCGGCGATCTTCGGCAGGGTCTGCAGGTACTGGTAGGCCAGGAGCTTCTGGTCCGGGTTGCCCTTGTGGATCGCACCGAACACCTTTTGGATGGCCTGGGCTTCACCGTCGGCCCGAAGGATCGCCGCCTTGGCGTCGCCTTCGGCCTTCAGGATCGAGGACTGCCGCTGGCCTTCAGCGGTGAGGATGGCGGACTGCTTGGTGCCCTCCGCCGTCAGGATGGCGGCGCGCCGGTCCCGTTCGGCGCGCATCTGCTTCTCCATCGAATCCTGGATGGAGTGCGGCGGATCAATCGCCTTGAGCTCCACCCGCGAGACACGGATGCCCCAGCGGCCGGTCGCCTCGTCCAGCACACCGCGGAGTTGGCCGTTGATCTGATCACGTGAGGTGAGGGCTTCTTCGAGGTTCAGGCCGCCCACAACGTTTCGGAGCGTCGTGGTGGTGAGCTGTTCGACGGCCTGGATGTAGTTCGCGATCTCGTACGTGGCTGCCCGCGCATCGGTGACCTGGAAGTAGACCACCGTGTCGATCGAAACGACGAGGTTGTCCTCGGTGATCACCGGCTGCGGCGGGAAAGAGACCACCTGTTCACGCAGGTCAAGCAGCGGCAGCAGCCGGTCCACAAACGGGATCAGGATCGTAAGGCCGGGGTTCAGCGTCCGCTGGTACTTGCCCAGCCGTTCGACGACGCCGGCCCGTGCCTGCGGGACAATCCGAACCGACCGGACCAGCACTATTATTACGAACGCAACGAGCACCAGCAGCACGATTGCGACTGCGATATCCATACTTCACCTATTCCCCAGATTTGGTCTTGCCATGGTGTGCGGCGGAGTCCCGCCGCGTCCCCGGCGCCGGTGACGGCCGCCGGAATTCTTGCTTCGGCTACTGGACGGCAGTTTCCTGCTGCGGGGCGACGACGGCAGTAGCGCCGTCGATGGCTCTGACAATTACGTGCTGGCCAGCGGCCAGCATGCCGGTCTCGGAGCGGGCGCTCCAGACGTCGCCGCCAATTTTAACCAGGCCGCCGCTGGCGCTGACCGGCTCCATGACCAGCGCGGATTCACCGATCAGCCTTTCGACGTTGCTCCGAAGGTCGTCCGGACCCTTGCGGAGGTGCTTGAGCGCGACGGGCCGGACGAAGCCGATCATCAGCAGCGACACGACGCAGAACGCCACGATTTGCAGGCCCAGGTCGGCCCCCGCGAATGCTGCCACCAGTCCGGCCAGAGCGCCACCGCCAAGCATGATAAAAAAGAGGTCCAGAGTGAGCATCTCTACCACGGCAAAAACCAGGAACACCGTGAGCCACAGCGCCCACCAGTTTTCGGCTAGCCAGTCCAGCATCATTCCCCCTTCGCCCCAGGGGCTGCAGGCGCAGACCCTCAGTTACTCTCATTCCATCCTAAGCCGATAGGCAAGCCGTGCGGAGGGCCGCAGAAATCAGTTTGCGAAAGTGGCCAAGTCGTTATCTGCGGCTTTGGCGCGCGGCTCAAAGACACTGATCCGGAACCGGGCAGAGACGGCTGTGCGCGGCGGCAGCCCGGCCGCGAAGGCCAGCAGGGCATCCCGGTTCAGATGGTGCCCGGCGGGGCCCATCAGGGCCAGCCGAAGGACGTCGTCCGGGGAGAGCAGCAGCGGCACATCCAGATCGTCGGTGGAGAGCGTCGAAAAGTGTCCTTCGAGTGAGGCCGCGAGCCGTTCGTCCTTTGTCGGCTCGATCCCAAGCATGCCGGACTGGCCTGCCACCTCTTGGAGATGTCCCGGCCGCGGAGTCACCACAATCAACCGGCCGACAGGGCGCAGCACCCGGACAAACTCATTTGGGTTGCGCGGCGCGAAGACCACAGTGATGACATCGACGCTGCCGTCACCCAGCGGCAGCGGCTGCCACACGTCGCTGACGAGGTTTACCGCCTCGGGGTTCAGTTTCGCGGCCCTGCGGAGGGCGAACTTAGAGATGTCCAGGCCGATCGCCCGGGCGGGCGTCCGGTCCAGCGCGGCCTGGTCCAGCACAGCCCGGAGATAGTGGCCGGTGCCCGTTCCTGCGTCCAGCACAACCGGAGGCGTTTGCGGGTCAACGCCTGCGAGGAAGCGGGCGGACAGTTCCGCCACGGCATCCGCGAGCGGACGGTAGTGGCCGGCGCCGAGGAATTCGAAGCGCGCCGCCACCATGTCGGCCGAATCGGCTTCGAATACGGTGCCTTTACCAACGAGGAAGTTGAAGTACCCCTGCTTCGCGGCGTCGAAGCTGTGCCCGGCAGGACACTTCAGGGCCGGCACGCCAGGTCCGCCGGGAGCCAGCCGGGCCCGGCAGACCGGGCAGAGCAGCAAGTCGGGGGAAACGGGGGGCATACTGTCCATCCTAGGTGGCCGGTCCGCGGCGGCGGCGTTCCAGAACGGCACAGCGCCGCCGACGTGAGCTATTTCACTGCCGGGGAAACTGGGGCTAGGCTCGCACACGTGAAATCCGAACATCTGCCGCTGCTGAATTCCGTGTCCGCCCCTGCCGTGCATCCAGACGGCGGGCACGCCGTGGTCTCCGTGATCCGGCCCGATTTCGATGCCGACGCCTACGTTGGGCAACTCTGGACGGTGCCGCTGGGACCGGGTCAGGCTCCGCGCCGCCTGACCCGCGGATTCCGCGACACCGCTCCGGACTTCTCACCGGACGGACAGATGCTGGCCTTCCTGCGCGCCGCGGACGGTGGAAAACCTCAACTCCACATTGTCGAGGCCGGCGGCGGGGAACCGCTGCCAGTCACCGGCGCACCGCTGGGAGTGTCCCAGTTTGCCTGGTCGCCGGACTCCCGGCAAATTGTCTACGGGGCCAGAACCCCGGAAAACGGCCGCTACGGCAGCACCCCCGGGGTATCCGCCGGCAGCGAGGACGCCCGGCTGATCACCGACTACAAGTACCGCATGAACGGCGTCGGATACACTGCGGACCAGCCAGTGCAGCTCTTCCTGGTCGAAGTGCCCGATCTTGGCGCTGAACCCAAGGTGGTGCCAACGGGCCGGGCTTTGAAGTCCGGCACCGCAGTTGCCGACGGCGGCACACCCGGTGTTGGTCTCCCGGCCGCACGGCAACTAACCACGGCTGCCACAGACCACACCGGTGCGGGTTTCAGCGCCGACGGGCTGGCAATCTATTTTGTCGCGGCCCTGCATCGTGGCAGCGACGCCGACCTTGCGAGCGGCATCTACCGCCTGGACACCGGCGACGGCACCGGGGGAGCCGAGCCGCTGGCCGTGGTACCGGAGAACACCGGCCGGCAGGACGTGCACGCCGTCCGCGCGTCGCCGGACGGACACCGGCTGTTTTTCCTCGCCCAGGAATTGGGCGCCTCGGGCCTGGACTTCGTGGCACGCAACACCGCTCTTTACGTGCTGCCGGCCGGCGGCGGCGACGCCACCCGGCTGAGCGACGCCGAGACGATGGACCTGAGCTGCAACGGCAGGATCGAACTGTCCGGCCCTGACGCGGTGCTGCTGCTCAATACTGTCTGCGGAACGGTCGAAGTGATCGAGTTCCACGCCTCCGGGAAGCACCAGGTGCTGGTTAGCGGAAAACGGGTGGCCACCGGCGCCGCGGCGTCGGGCGGCTCGCTGGTGGTCAGTTTCACGGACGCGGCGACGGCGGGGGACACTGCTGTGCTTGCGGGCGGACAGCTCCGGATCCTGACCGATTTCTCCGCGGCGCTGCGTTCCGGCCCCGGAATCATCAAGCCTCTGGAGTTCACAGTCCCCTCAGCAGACGGCTACCCCGTCCACGGCTGGCTTGTGCAGCCGCCGGGGCGCGGACCGCACCCGGTGCTGCTGAACATCCACGGCGGCCCGTTCGCCCAGTTCACCGGCGCGCTGTTCGACGAAGCACAGGTCTACGCCGCGGCGGGCTACGCGGTCCTGATGTGCAACCCCCGCGGTTCCGCCGGCTACGGACAAGACCACGGACGGGCCATCAAGGAAAAGATGGGAACCCTTGACATGCAGGACGTCCTGGCCTTCCTCGACGGCGCGCTCAGCACGTTCGAGGAGCTCGATGCCGGGGCGCTCGGCATTATGGGCGGGTCCTACGGCGGCTACCTCACCGCGTGGACCATCAGCCACGACCACCGCTTCAAAGCCGCCATTGTGGAGCGTGGATTCCTCGATCCCGTGAGCTTCGTCGGCTCCTCGGACATCGGCTGGTTCTTCGGCGGGGAGTACACCGGGCGCGCGGCCGAACAGATGGCGGCGCAAAGCCCGATGTCCCGGGTGGACCGGGTGCGCACCGCCTCGCTTGTGATCCACAGCGAGGAGGACCTCCGGTGTCCGGTGGAGCAGGGCCAGCGGTACTTCACGGCGCTCAAACAGCACGGTGTGGAGGCCGCCTTCCTCGTCTTCCCGGGGGAGAACCATGAGCTCTCACGCACCGGAACACCGCACCACCGCAAGCAGCGTTTCGACCAGATCCTGCGGTGGTGGGCCCGGTACCTCCCCACGGCGGCCAATCCGGCCCCGGCGGACGTCAAGGCTGACGGCACCGCGGACGGCCCCGGCGGACGTCAAGGCTGACGGCACCGGCTCATGTCAAGGCTGACGGCCAGCCGGCCTTCAGTCGGAGTTCAGTCGGCGCTATCGCCCGGAAGGAAGCCGAGTTCCCGGCGGGCGAGACTGATGTCGGGCTGCGCCCAGCGTGCGGAATACTCGGCGTTGCTGCTGATCGAGCGCAGTTCGGCACGGTCAAGGTAGAGGATGCCGTGCACGTGGTCAGTTTCGTGCTGGACGATCCGTGCCTGCCAGCCACTGAATTCCCGCTGCTGCCGGCTGCCGTCCGCTGCGGTGAAGTCGAGCCGAACCCGTTCGGGCCGGTTGACTGCGGCCTGAAGTCCGTGCAGCGACAGGCAGCCTTCGTAAAAGGCCACTGTGGTGCCGCCAAGTGGCTGGTAGCTCGGGTTGAGCATGGCAAAAAAGGGCAACGGCTCCCGTCCGCGGACAGCGGCGACGTCGGGATCGACGTCGAACTGGTCCTCGAGAACCGCGAGCTGCAGCGGGACGCCAAGCTGTGGTGCTGCCAGGCCCACGCCGGGTGCCTTATGCATAACGCTGCGCATCAGGTCGATCAACTGGCCCAGCTCGGCGTCACTCACCTGGCCGCTGAACGGCGCGGCGAGCTGCCTGAGCACCGGATGCCCGGCCTGGACAATGCCCGGAAGCACCCCGGCGGACAGTAGCTGCTGGACAGTTTCATGGATGCGGGCGGCGCTGAAGTCAGTGGGCTTGGCGTCGGAATACATGCCAACAGACTACTTGCGTCCGCAGGCGGCCGTAATAAAGTCGTAGATGCGTCCACGCAGCAGCGCGCCGGCGTCAACTTTCAAGACTCCCTCCCGTCCCCCCGAAGAGACACGGAGGGGGAGCAAAGTGCCCACTTTATCTTCAGCGACGGCGTGCGGATCGCAGCGTGCGGGTCGGATCACCAGCCGGAATTGCTGGCCGGCACCACCGGCGCTGATCGAGACAGAGCGCGGCCAGGGGTGGCTCGGGTCCTCGTCGAGCAGGGTTGTCCCGTCGATCCGGTCGATGGTCAGGCTTCCGAGCGAGCCGGGGTTCACGGCGCCCGGGACGCTGCGCGGTGTGACGTCAAGGCGCAGGACGGCGCTCTTGGCGTCAGCGGAGACCTCAAGTTCCGTTTCCAACCGGAGGTCAGCGACCGCACCGGCGGCCTGGGCAAGACACATTTCCGCGTTGTTCCGGTCCATCACGCCGTAGGGGTCGCCGGCGGTGACCGTCGAGGTGTGAACTGCTCCGCCGGCAACGGCCAGGCCCAGTGAAACATCCGGTCCCGCGCCCGGCGGCAGGGTCCGGATTCCGCAGTCCGGGGCACGCAGTTGGGCTGGCAGGATCTTGGTCTGGCCCGGTGGAATTTCGATTCCGCCGGGGGCTGCCTGCCACGGGATCGTGCCGGAAAAGAGCGGGCTGGCAACCCCTGCGCTGAGCACGGTCACCGGACCGTCGGTGTTGTTCGTGAGTTGCACGGCAATGATCTGCCGGCTGTAGTTGTCGCGGAGCTGGTTGATCTCGACAGTGATGGGTAAGGCGGCAGCCGACGTTGGTGGTGCGTTGACGGGACCGACGGGGCGGGTGGCGCCCGCGCTGCATGAGGCCGTCAGCGCAAGGCACACCATGGCCGCGGCACGCCTACACACCGGAATCCGATGGTTTTCGCCGGCAGGGCGCCGCACGAGCGGAAGAAGTCGGCCCATAGAATCAGTGTATTCCGGCCGCGGGCCGGTGCGGCGGCGCCTCGCGGCCGTCATCGGCTAGTCTCGTTGCCATGACGTCACCGACCCCCCTGGAATCTGTCCTGAACTTCCTGCGGGCTATTGAGGCCAACGGCGGCCCGGCGGAGATCGCCCCGCTTCTCGCCGAAGACTATACGCTGAGCGAGGCACCGCATCTGCTGGCACCGGCAGGTGCCGCGAGGAACCGCGACGAGGCCTTGGCCGGGGCCGCGGCAGCCCATCAAGTCGTCTCGGGGCAGTGCTTCTTGGTTCGCCGCACAACCTGCGAAGGGACCCGGGTGGTGCTGGAAGCCGACTGGAGCGCCACCTTGCTGATGGACCTGCCGCACTGGAACAGCGGCGAGGTCATCCGGGCCAGGATCGCTGCCGTCTTTGAGGTCCGGGACGGCACGATTGTCAGCCAAGACAGTTACGACTGCTACTTCACCCCGGCCTGAGTTACGCTCTCCGGCGTCCTGCCGGGTCGTCGCGGCGGGCGGGCCCTCACTGCATGGTGAACCGGCGGGCCACAAAGTTCTTTACGGCGGGCACGGCAGCGGCCGCCGCAATCGCGCGGTTCCGCGCAGACCATGGCACCGCCGGCAGCGGCCGCCCCAGCGCCATGTTGATCTCGGCCTGGCGGGCTGCCCGGGCGGCCGCAGCAATACGTCCGGCCTCGAAGGACCGCAACTGCGCACCCACGTCCGCGCCCGCCAGCGCCGCCAGCACAAGGGGAGCCAGCGCCGCGGCGTCGAGCCAGCCCAGGTTCATGCCCTGACCGCCGATCGGGCTGATCTCGTGGGCGGCGTCACCGATCAGGATTGTGCGGCCGGCCACCATGGTGCGGACCAGGCGGGTACGCACGCCAAATCGGCTCAGCATACTGTGGCCCGAGGGATCGACGTCGATCCCGGTCCGCTGCCTGACCAGCTGCACCAGCCCGGCGGCGTCCGTGCCGTTCCCGGAGCCCGTCACGCGCACTACCCAGCGGCGTAACGACCCCGGCAGCGGGAAGGACTCCACGATTCCCGCGGATTCCAGGAACAGGGCGGCATCCGCACCGAACCCTGTGGTGTCGGCAAAGTCGCCCATCAGGTAGCTGTCCGGATAGTCCCTCGCCCGGACAGCCGTGCCGAGCTGCGCACGGACTGTGGACCGGACGCCGTCGGCGGCAATAACAAAGGACGCCGAGTAGCGGCGGACCGATCCCGCTGCGGTGGCGTCGGCTGCGACCAGGCCGCCGTCCTCGTGCAATCCCGTGAGCTGGACCCCGCGGTGGAGGGCTGCGGGGTCCAGCTGCCGGACGCGGTGTTCCAGGATGGCCTCCGTCCTGGCCTGCGGCAGGGAGAGGACAAACGGATAGCTGTCCGAAACCCCGGCGAACGACATCCGTGCGAGTGTCCGGCCGCCGCCGAGGGCGACGCCGTTCCGGATCGGCACCCCTTCGGCCGCCAGGACTGCTGCCACACCGACCCCGTCGAGCGCGTCCAACGAGGGGGGATGGATGCCGATCGCCCGGGAGTGCGGTTCCGGGACTGCCCGACGTTCCAGGATCCGAACGCTGGCTCCCCGCTGGAGCAGCAGCGCGGCCATAAACAGGCCCACCGGGCCACCGCCGACCACAAGAACATCAACCACCGGCGGGAACCGCCTCACGGATCAGCAAGTTCCGGAAAGGGGCCCGGCTGAGGACAGTCCAGCCGGGCGGAACTGCCTTGCGCAATTCTGCTGCGGTGTAGCTGCGGCGGATGGAGGTGAGGCCGTCGGGCCTGATGTACGAGCCGGCAAACGGCCAGGACCCGGCAAAAAAGAGCCCGTACGCGGCCGCGCTGCGCCGGAGATCGTTGTGGATGACGGTGCCGTGGCTGAGCGCGGCGGACTCGGCGAGGAACACCGGAAGCTCATGCTCGGCCACGTGGTGGAGCACATGGTTGGACACGACCAGGTCAAAGCTGAGGCCTTCGAAGCCCAGCTCCGCAGCTGTGCAGCTGCGGAACTTCACGCCAGTGGACGAATGGCGTTCCGCGGCGAAGCGGCCGGCGCGGGGATCCGGATCAATAGCAGTGATCTCCAGGCGGAGGCCGTCTCTGGCCGCCCAGCGGGAAAGCATCACCGGCACGTCGCCGCCGCCGCAGCCAATGTCCAGCAGGGTGGCAGGGACGCCGGGGCGCAGGCGCGGCCGGAGCTGGCGAAGGTAGAGGCTGCGCCAGCCGGAGACGGCGCGGTTCACCAGGGCGAACTGGGCATAGGTGCGCTCCAGCCGGGCAGGGTCACAGTCGGGCAGGTCCATTTCCTCGACGGCGTGTGCCGCCCGTGCACGCAGGCTCAGCACCGAAACTCAGGCCAGGGCAGATTCCGGCTGCGGGGACCCGGCACCGACCGATTCCGCGGTCTGTACCGGGTCCCCGCCGCGCTTGGGAGCACCGCGCTGGACACTGCCGAGCTTCGTGAAGAGTGCGGATTCAACCGTCAGTCCGGGGCCGAACGCCATCGAACAGATCCGTTCGCTGCCGCCCTCGACCCCTTCCGCCGGCGGCAGGTCCAGGATGTGCCGGAGCACAAACAGCACTGTGGCGCTGCTCATGTTCCCGTAGTTGCGCAACGTCTCACGTGCCGGGACCAGCTGCTCATCGCTGAGGTCCAGCCTGGACTGGACCTTATCCAGGATGCTGCGGCCGCCAGGATGGATAGCCCAGTGCCGGATACCGCGGTAGGGCAAGCCCAGCAAGGCTCCTTCCCGGGCGAGCAGTGGTTCCAGGGCGCCGATGATGTGGTCATCAATAATGTGCGGGACGTAATTTCCCAAGACCATCTCGAAGCCCTCGTCGCCGATATTCCAGGCCATGGATTCCTCCCCGACCGGCGTCAGCACCGTCTCGAAATGGTCCAGCTGCAGCAGAGCGGGCTCGTCCGGGTCCTCAAGGGCAGTCACGATGGCGGCGGCGGCTCCGTCGGCGAACAACGCCGAACCCATGATGGTGTCCGGGTCGTTAGAGGTGCGCACGTGCAGCGAACAAAGTTCGGCGCAGACGACCAGGACGACGGCGTCCGGATCCGCCTCGCAGAAGGACTTGGCTGCCCGCAATGCGGGAAACGCCGCGTAGCAGCCCATAAATCCCAGGTGGTAGCGCTGCACCGCAGGATTCAAGCCGAGGGCACGGACGATTTTGTAGTCCGGTCCTGGGTTGAAGAAGCCGGTGCAAGACACCGTGACGAGATGTGTGATGCCGGCCGGAGAGATTCCGGGGCAGGCGTCCAGGGCCTTCCGGGCCGCCTCGATAAAGAGTTTGGTGGCCTCGGCGGCGAAGATGTCGTTGCGGACCTTAGTACTGGGGCTCAACAGCAGCCCTGTGCCGGCGTCGAAAAACCGTGGATTCTCCGCTTGGAAGTCCTTTGTCAGTTCATCAACAGCGGTGTGGCGGGTGTCGATTGCGGCGGAATCGAAGCACGTGCTGACCAGCCGGGTACCGAGTCTGGTCAGTCCCGGTTGGGCGGCAAAAACATCCCGTGCTTCCGTCTGGATCAAGACAGTTGGCGGGACAGCAGTTTCCAGGGACCTCAAGTAGACCGTCATGGTTCATTCTCAGGGAGGCCTGCGCAGAAGACAATGGATGTCAGCTGACGATGCGTTGTCGAAGCTGGTTAGATTGAGCCAGGTGACCCGGCGGAGACTGCGGCCGCGGCGCCCCACGGGATGGAGTCACAATGAGCACGGCACCGACGCCGGATACCCAGTCGCCCGCGCTGCACGTTGCGGACCGCCACGATCTGATCCGGGTGGTAGGTGCACGCGAGAACAATCTCAAGGACATTAACCTGGAGATCCCGAAACGGCGGCTCACGGTGTTCACCGGGGTCTCCGGCTCCGGAAAAAGCTCGCTGGTGTTCGCGACTATCGCCGCGGAGTCGCAGCGGATGATCAACGAGACGTACAGCGCCTTTGTGCAGGGCTTTATGCCTTCACTGGCACGGCCGGACGTCGACATCCTGGAGGGCCTCACCACAGCGATCATCGTCGACCAGGAGCGGATGGGCGCCAACCCGCGCTCCACAGTGGGTACCGCCACCGACGCCAACGCGATGCTGCGCATCCTCTTCAGCCGGCTCGGACAGCCATACATCGGCTCGCCCACCGCGTTCGCGTTTAACGTCCCGACGCGCAAGGCGAGCGGAGTGATGAGTACCGAAAAGGGCGGCAGGGTCGAGCGGAACGTGGTGCGGGACGTGGTCTACCAGGGCGGCATGTGTCCGCGCTGCGAGGGCTTGGGCTCGGTCACCGATTTTGATCTCTCGGCGCTGTACGACGACAGCAAGTCCCTCAACGAAGGTGCACTGACCATCCCCGGCTACAGCATGGACGGCTGGTTCGGCCGCATTTTCGGCGGCTCCGGATTCTTCGACATGGACCGGCCGATCGGCAAGTTCACCAAGAAGCAGCTGCACGATCTGCTCTACAAAGAGCCGACCAAGATCAAGGTCGAAGGAATCAACCTGACCTACGAGGGGCTGATCCCCAAGATCCAGAAATCCATGCTGGCCAAGGACCCGGAAGCCATGCAGCCACACATCCGCGCCTTCGTCGAGCGGGCCGTCACCTTCACGACCTGCCCGGAGTGTGACGGAACCCGGCTCAGCAAAGAGGCGCGTTCCTCGAAGATCAACGGCAAGAACATTGCTGACGTCTGCGCCCTGCAGATTAGCGACCTCGCCGGCTGGGTCCGGGATCTGGACGAGCCGTCAGTGGCCCCGCTGCTCACCGGGCTGCAGCACCTTCTGGATTCATTCGCGGAGATCGGGCTCGGCTACCTCTCGCTGGACCGGCCGGCCGGAACCCTGTCCGGGGGAGAGGCGCAGCGCGCCAAGATGATCCGGCACCTCGGCTCCTCGCTCACGGATGTTACATACGTGTTCGACGAACCGACGATCGGCCTGCACCCGCATGACATCGAACGGATGAACCGGCTGCTGCTGCAGTTGCGGGACAAGGGCAACACCGTGCTTGTGGTGGAGCACAAGCCTGAAACCATCTCGATCGCGGACCACGTCGTCGACCTTGGTCCCGGCGCCGGCACGGGCGGCGGCGAGGTGGTGTTTGAAGGCAGCGTGGACGGGCTGCGGGGGAGCGACACCACAACCGGCCGCCATTTCGACGACCGGGCCACGCTGAAGGAGTCCGTGCGTACATCGCCGGCTGCGATGGAAGTCCGCGGCGCGGCGACGCACAACCTCAAGGACGTCGACGTGGACATTCCGCTCGGCGTCCTGTGTGTGCTCACCGGCGTCGCCGGTTCCGGCAAGAGCTCGATGGTCCAGGGCTCGATTGCCGGCCGGGACGGCGTCGTGGTGATCGACCAGGGAGCCATCCGCGGTTCACGCCGGAGCAACCCGGCGACTTACACCGGACTGCTCGAGCCGATCCGCAAGGCGTTCGCCAAGGCCAACGGCGTTAAGCCGGCACTCTTCAGCGCCAACTCCGAGGGCGCCTGCCCCGCCTGCAACGGTGCCGGTGTGATCTACACCGAACTGGGCGTTATGGCGACTGTCGAGTCCAGCTGCGAGGAATGCCAGGGCAAGCGGTTCCTTGCGTCTGTGCTGGATTTCACCCTGGGTGGCCGGAACATTGCCGAGGTGCTGGCCATGCCGGTGACCGAAGCGGCCGGGTTCTTCGAGTCCGCGGAGGCGGCGGTCCCGGCGGCCCATAAGATCCTCACCCGGCTTTCCGACGTCGGGCTGGGATACATCAGCCTCGGGCAGCCGCTCACCACCCTCTCAGGCGGGGA
This sequence comes from Arthrobacter sp. EM1, assembly GCF_029964055.1. NCBI lineage: Bacteria > Bacillati > Actinomycetota > Actinomycetes > Micrococcales > Micrococcaceae > Arthrobacter > Arthrobacter sp. EM1. The sequence goes on from NZ_CP124836.1 coordinate 1,837,845, forward strand.
ACGGCAGCGGCTCAAACTGGCCACCCAGATGGCCGAGCGGGGCAGCATCTACGTCCTTGACGAGCCGACGACCGGCCTCCACCTTGCCGACGTCGAGCAGCTGCTCGGTCTGCTGGACCGGCTTGTGGACTCCGGCAAGTCAGTCATCGTCATCGAGCATCACCAGGCCGTGATGGCGCACGCCGACTGGATTATCGACCTCGGACCCGGCGCCGGACACGACGGCGGCAGGATCGTGTTCGAGGGCACACCGGCGGACCTCGTCGCGGCCCGTTCCACCCTCACGGGCCAGCACCTCGCGGCCTACGTCAGCGCCTGAAAGCACCAGGTACCTCAAGTCAGTGCGGAATGCTCTCCTGGTCGCGGTGCGCGGCCGGCTCAATTTGGAACGTGGAGTGTTCGATACTGACGTCGAAGTGTTCGGCGACGCAGCGCTGCAGCTCCGCCAAAATGGTTCCCGCGTGGCCGTCCGTCATACACCCGTCCTCGACGGTGACGTGCGCCGAGAGGACGGGTGTGCCGGAGGCCACCAGTGAGGCATGCAGATCGTGGACGTCGATGACATGGGGGAGTGCGAGGATGTGTTCGCGGACCTGGGCCATATCCAGGCCCTGCGGGGCGTTTTCCATCAGCACATTAACGGTGTCGCGAAGCAGTTTCAGGGTTCGCGGGATGATAAGCGCCCCAATCAGCAGCGACACAACGGCGTCTGCCTGGACCCAACCGGTGACGGCGATAATGATGGCCGCAACAATGACGGCAACGGAACCGAGGGCGTCGTTGAGTACTTCCAGGAACGCCGCCTTCATGTTGAAGTTGTGGTTCCGCCCGGACGCGAGGACAACCAGTCCCACGGCGTTCCCGGCCAGCCCGATGATGCCGAACCACAGCATGGTGCCGCCGCCGACTTCGGCAGGCACGATCAGCCGCCGGATACCTTCCACGATGACGAATCCTCCGACGCCGAGCAGCAGCGCCGCCTGACCGGCGGCGGCGATGATTTCGGCGCGTTTGTAGCCCCAGGTGCGTTTGAGGGTTGCCGGTTTTAACGCCAGGGAGGCCGCGATGAGGGCGATCAGCAGTCCGGTGGAGTCGGTGAACATGTGGCCCGCGTCAGCCAGAAGCGCCAGGCTTCCCGTCAGGACAGCCCCGATGATTTCAGCGACCATCACGGTGAAAGTGATGGCAAAGACCAGGATCAGCTTGGCGCGGTTCCCGGCAGCGATTGCACCGTGATCGTGATCATGCCCGCTCATACGAGTGTCCCTACGGTGCACGCTGTGTTGCTGCCGGCGTCGAACTGGACCTGCGGGCGGCGTGGTTCAGCGCAGCTGTCGAGGGATTCAACGCTCAGGATCGCAGCCCTGCACGGAGCCGCCAGGGACTTTCCGAGGCGGGCCGGGACGTCGGTGCTGAACGGAATACGCATGCTGAAAGGATACAGAAGGTCGTGGATCCGGCGGCTTTGGGTTGCGCAACGTCCCGGCGAGGCAAAGCCGCGCAACTTGCGCGAGTCACGCTGGATCCAAGGCCACTTCCAGCGTTGCAGAAAACGCCGATAATCAACATTATGTCAAGTAGTCGCAAATTGCCGGGGGAAGTGGACCGGTAATATGTGGTGTCTGCCGAATCCTCCTGCGTTCTGCCGTTCAGCGCGGTTCGGGGACTTCGCCATTGCCGACGGCCTCGATCCAGTCCACACCCTCGTCGGAGAAATAGAAGTCACCGGCCCGGTACTCACCAGACCACCACGCTCCGGAATCGACGACCCCACCGGCCTGCGTAATCTCGGCAACCATCTCGGCCGGGACGGCGCCGCCGTTGTTCTCAATCAGCCAGTCCCGCGTTGCGGGTGCCAGCTTCGGCCACCACTGCTCGATACTCATAACCAAAGTCTGCCACTTCGGCAATCCGTTTACCCGACAGCTGGAGCGAAATCCAGCTACCCGGCAATCGCGTTCGGCCTGCACTCCGGGCCGCAGCTCCCCCACACCACCCAGGGTTCAGATATCGCCAAGGACGGCCGCTTCGAGCGCTACCGAAGGTGCGGGCCGCTCCCCCGGCAGCGGGTACACGGCCGTCCTATCCTTCGCACTCCGTGCAGTACGAGTGGCCGTTTTTCTTGCGTGCCAGCTGGGACCGGTGCCGGACCAGAAAACACGAGTAACAGGTGAATTCATCCTCGGCCTGGGGTATCACCTGCACAATGAGTTCCTCGGCCACAAACTCACCGCCGGGGGTAATGCCTTCATCCAGTGCATCGGATTCGTCCAGCTCGCGGACAACGCTGCGGGCATCCGGGGCGTTCGCGGACTGCAGCGCCTCCAACGAGCGGTCCTGTGATTCCTTAACGTCGGAACGTACTTCGTCGTAATCGGTTGCCACGGGAGTCCTTCTCTTTTCTGTCGTGCTTAACTAACGAAACTGCAACCTACACCATGGCCCTGATATTCCCTCCCTGCTTCGGGAGCCGGAAGCCGCCGTCCCCCGCTTCGGTCCTAGCGGCCGGTGGACTCCCCTGCCGTTTGCGTGCGCCAGGCCGACCTGCCATGCGGCAAGATTCGCGCCCGGTTCTGCACTCCGCCAGCCAGCGGCCTCGTTCTGCACGCGCCGGCCAGCCCGCCGGGGGCAGCCCCGCTGTGCCGCATTGAACCAGCCTGTGCTGATAACCAGCTTCAACGACAGCGCCGCTAGGCTTGGCAGCATGTCTTCCACAACGTCCCCGCTCCCCCGGACCTCCGGTACCGGCCGCCCTCTACTGCCCCGGACACGGCGCTCAGCGGTGTTGGCCGCCGGTGCCGACGCCGTTCTGATCCTGCTCTTCGCTGCCATCGGCCGGGACGCCCATCAGCGCGGGGACGTCGTCACCGGCGTGTTCGCCACCGCTTGGCCTTTCCTCGCAGGAGCGGCCCTGGCCTGGCTGGTCTTGCGACTCTGGCGCTCGCCCTTGTCCCTGGCACCCGCAGGCGTCGCCGTGTGGCTCGGCGCGGTGACGGTAGGTATGCTCCTGCGGGCGGTGACAGGGCAAACTGTAGTCCTGCCATTTATCATCGTGGCCCTGCTCAGCCTGGGCCTTTTGCTGCTCGGATACCGCCTGATAGCTGCCGGCGTCCGGCGGTTCACCACACGCCGTCGCCGGGCGTGATGGACTAGGCTGGCAGTGACACGGCCGGGGCCCCGAAGCACCCAACGGGAGCGCTGAAGTTGGCCGGCAACGACGCAACAGATCCGGAAAGGCTCACACGTGGTCACCGCTTTCGTCCTGATTAAGACAGATGCTTCCCGCATCCCGGAAACCGCGGAAGAAATCTCCGCTATCCAGGGGATCAGCGAGGTCTACTCCGTGACCGGCGAATGGGATCTCATTGCGATCGCACGGGTTCCGAAGCATGAAGACCTCGCGGACGTTATCGCGGACAGGCTCTCCAAGGTCTCCGGAGTGGTGCACACGACCACCCAGATCGCCTTCCGAGCCTATTCACAGCATGACCTGGACGCAGCCTTCGCACTCGGCTTCGACGAGTAGGTTCCCGCAGGCTTGCCCGCTTACGGGCCGGCCTGCGGGCCAGTTACGCCTGCGGGTCAGTTACGGGAAAGTGCGACCCAGCGGTCAAGCACGGCAGTAGCAGCACCAGACTGGACAGACTCTTCCGCGCGCTTGAGGGCCGCGGCCATCCGTTCGTTGAACGGGCCGGCCGCGTCCAGATCAAACGCCACGAGTCCGGCGGCAGCGTTCAGCAGTGCAGCGTCCCGTGCCGGTCCCTGCGCACCGGAGAGAACGGACCGGACGACGGCGGCGTTGGCCGCGGCGTCCCCGCCGCGCAGCTCCTCAAGAGTTGCCTGGCGGATGCCCAGCCCGCGCGGGTCGAACATCTCCTCGGTCACCTCGCCGTTCCTGATTTCCCACACCCGCGACGGGCCGGTAGTGGTCAGCTCGTCCAGTCCGTCATTCCCGCGGAACACCAGGCCCCGGCTCCCGCGCTTGGCCAGCACCCCCGCCACCAGCGGAGCCATCCGCACGTTGGCGACGCCGACCGCTGAGGCCTGCACGTTAGCGGGGTTGGTCATCGGACCCAGGAAGTTGAACGCCGTGGGGACCCCGAGTTCACGGCGGGCAACGGCCGCGTGGCGCATGGACGGATGGAACACCTGGGCGAAGCAGAAGGTGATGCCTGCCTCCTCAGCGTTAAGGGCCACCCTCGGGATCGGCAGGTCCAGCCGCACACCCAGGGCTTCAAGCACGTCCGCGGACCCGGAGGTCGAAGAGGCAGCACGGTTACCGTGCTTGACCACCTTGGCACCGGCGCCGGCGGCAATGAGTGCCGCCATGGTGGAGATGTTGACGGTGTTCTGCTGGTCACCGCCGGTTCCGACGATGTCCAGCTTCTGCCCGGAGATGTCCATGGGACTCGCGTTCGCGATCATGGCCGCCACCAGGCCCACGAGTTCATCCACGGTCTCGCCCTTGGCACGCAGGGCCACGAGGAAGCCTGCAACCTGGACGGGCGTCGCTTCCCCGGACATGATCGAGTTCATCGCCCACTCGGTGCTGCCGGCCGTGAGATCGGTACCGTCGATGAGTGCCTTGATGAGCCGCGGCCACGAGTTGACTGCCGCCTGTGCAGATGCCTGAGAAGTCACGTTCCGATGCTATCGAGGTGCGCACCGCAATGACCAATGTGAACCGCTCCGGGAACTTTTCCGCTCGAATTCGCGTCTTTGTAGAAAAAGTCCTCCCAAAACGCGGTTTGCGTTGGGCAGCAGGGACTTTTATAGACATAATGTCTATGTGACATCTGCGACCCATGCCCCCAGTACCCCGGCGCACCCGACGCTGAATCGCCCGAACATGGTTTCTGTTGGAACCGTAGTCTGGCTGTCCAGTGAGTTGATGTTCTTCGCCGGTCTCTTCGCCATGTACTTCACACTCCGTTCGACTTCCGGACAAATGTGGGCCGAAGAGACAGCCAAGCTCAACTTTCCCTTTGCGCTCGTCAACACGATCGTCCTCGTGGCCAGTTCCTTTACTTGCCAGATGGGCGTCTTCGCCGCTGAGCGGCTTCAGCCGCGCCGAAGCGGCGGCCCCCTCAGCTTCACCCGCTGGGGAATGAACGAATGGTTCACCGTGACTTTCATCATGGGTTCCTTCTTCGTGGCCGGCCAGGCAACCGAGTACGCCATGCTCGTTTCCGAGCATGTTTCCCTCTCCTCCAACGCTTATGGCTCGGCGTTCTACATCACCACCGGGTTCCACGGCCTGCACGTTATCGGCGGCCTGGTTGCCTTCCTCCTCATAATGGGACGGTCCTTCGCGGCGAAGAAGTTCGGCCACTTCGAAGCGACCTCAGCGATCGTCACCTCGTATTACTGGCACTTCGTTGACGTCGTCTGGATCGGGCTCTTCCTGGTCATCTATGTCCTCAAGTAGCACCACTTGCCACTCTTTCTACAAGAGGTAGAATTTCAAGAAGCGGCTCCCGGAGCCAACGCACGATCGAATAAAGGAACCACCACGTGAAGGCACTCTCGCAGAAGCGACGTCACCCGCTGGCAGCAATTGCACTGCTGCTGATGGGCCTCCTGGTCACTGGTGGGCTGTACGCCGTTGCCACGACCGTCAACCAGGCCAAGGCCACCACCAGCTTCAGCGCCAACGACGCAGAGGAGGGCGGCAAGCTCTTCGCCGCCAACTGCGCCACCTGCCACGGCATGGGTGCCAGCGGGTCCCAGTCCGGACCGTCCCTGGTAGGCGTCGGCGCCGCAGCCGTCGACTTCCAGGTCGGTACGGGCCGTATGCCCATGCAGATGAACGGCCCGCAGGCGTACAAGAAGCCGGCCCAGTTCAACGAAGAGCAGACCCACCAGCTTTCCGCATACGTTGCCTCGCTCGGCCCCGGCCCGTCCATTCCCGAGGCAGGTGTCCTCGATGAAAAGGGAGACGCCGCCAAGGGTGGCGAGCTGTTCCGCACAAACTGCGCCATGTGCCACAACGCCGCAGCTGCCGGAGGGGCCCTGACCCGTGGCAAGTTCGCCCCGGCCCTGGCCGACGTCACCGGCAAGCACATCTACGAAGCAATGGTCACCGGCCCGCAGAACATGCCGGTCTTCAGCGATGCCAACGTTTCCCCCGAAGGTAAGCGAGACATCATCACTTTCCTGAAGCAGATCGAAGCCAACGGGTCTCCCGGCGGTGCTGATCTGGGCGCCTTGGGCCCGGTGTCGGAAGGTCTGTTTGTCTGGATCGCCGGCCTCGGCGTTATCATCGCCTTCACCATCTGGCTGACGTCCCGGACGTCCTAGCCACCTGTTGCACCTGTAAGAGTTTTGCTGCTGACCCGTCGGCAGTTTGAATTGAAAGCTAACTCGGCAATCGCCGAGACGAGAGAGGGATGAGGCGAATTATGGGCAACCATAGTGACGGCAGTCCGAACCACTCGGGCACCGTAGCTACGGCTGGTCAAAATGAGGTGGAGAAGTTCCAGGACCCTGGACTTCCTCCGCACCGTTTGCGCCTGGCCGACACGGACCCGAAGGCCGCAAAGCGAGCAGAACGGCAGGTAGCCCTTCTTTTCGGTATCTCAGTCGTTGGCACCCTGATATTTTTGGTGGCTTACTTCGCCATCGATCTGGGAGATGACACCGCGATCGCGACGATCCGGTTGCAGAACGCGCTACTCGGCATCGGCACGGCCTTTGCGATGCTCGGCATCGGTACCGGCATTGTGCACTGGGCCAAGGCCCTTATGCCGGACCATGAAGTGTCGGAAGAGCGCCACGCGATCCGCACCGAAGAAGACCGCCAGGCCGCCGTCCGCATCGTCGACGACATCGTTGAGGAAACTGGCATCAAGCGCCGGCCCCTGATCCGCAACACCCTGCTGGGCGCCGTCGCGCTGGCGCCGCTGCCTGCCCTTGCCGTCTTCGGCGACCTGGGTCCCCGTCCTGATAAGGCTCTGGCTCACACCATGTGGGCGCCCGAGGAGGGTAAGCTCAAGCGGCTTACCCGCGACCCCGACGGCACGCCCATCAAGGCCTCGGATGTCACCATCGGCTCGGCCTTCCACGTCATCCCTGAAGGGCTGAACGAGCTGAGCGAAGGCAAGCTGAACGAGAAGGCAAAGTCCGTCGTTCTGCTGATGCGTCTCAATCCTGAGTCGCTGAACCCGTCCGCCGGGCGTGAGGACTGGGGCTACAACGGCATCGTCGCGTACTCCAAGATCTGCACTCACGTTGGCTGCCCCGTTGCCCTGTACGAGCAGCAGACGCACCACCTGCTGTGCCCGTGCCACCAGTCAACCTTCGACCTCACCCGGGAATGCAAGGTTATCTTTGGCCCGGCCAGCCGTCCTCTCCCCCAGCTGCCCATTGCAGTCGACGCCGAGGGCTACCTGGTCGCCACCAGCGACTTCCATGAACCTGTTGGACCTAGCTATTGGGAGCGTGATGAGCATGAGCGCAGCAACAACGCCTGAGGCACCGGTCTTCGTCGCCACAACTAAAGGCGGCCGCATTACCGATTTCGTCGACCAGCGTGTTGGCGGCTCCGGTATGCTTCGAGAATTCGGCCGGAAGGTCTTCCCGGACCACTGGTCGTTTATGTTCGGCGAAGTGGCTCTTTATTCATTCGTCATCCTGCTTCTCTCAGGAACGTTCCTGACGTTCTTCTTCGATCCCTCCATGGCAGAGACCCACTATTCGGGTTCCTACACGCCGCTGAAGAACGTCGAAATGTCCGTCGCGTACAGCTCGTCGCTGGACATCTCCTTCGACGTTCGTGGCGGCCTGTTTATGCGCCAGGTCCACCACTGGTCCGCGCTGCTGTTTGTTGCTTCCGTCTCGGTGCATATGCTCCGTGTGTTCTTTACCGGCGCCTTCCGCAAACCGCGTGAAATGAACTGGGTCGTGGGCAGCGTGCTGCTCATCCTCGCAATGGCTGCCGGCTTCACGGGCTACTCCCTCCCCGATGATCTGCTGTCCGGAAACGGCCTGCGAATCATCGACGGCGTTATCAAGTCAATCCCGGTGATCGGCACGTACATCTCCTTCTTCCTCTTCGGCGGGGAATTTCCGGGCACGGCCATAATCGGCCGCTTGTACATGCTGCACATCCTGCTCGTTCCGGCGCTCATCCTCCTGATGATCGTGCTCCACCTGTTTATGGTTGTGGTGCACAAGCACACCCAGTACCCCGGCCCGGGACGCAACGACGGCAACGTCGTGGGCTACCCGCTTGGCCCGGTCTACGCTGCGAAGGCCGGCGGCTTCTTCTTCATCGTCTTTGGTGTCGTTGCGCTGATGGCTGGCTTCTTCACCATCAACCCGATCTGGAACTACGGCCCGTACGACCCCTCCCCCGTGTCCGCCGGCACCCAGCCCGACTGGTACATCGGTTTTGTTGACGGCGCCCTGCGCCTGATGCCGGGCACCTTCGGCGACTGGCATGTCGAGCAGATCTGGTTCGGTCACGTGTTTACGTTCAACGTCCTGCTGCCGGCGCTGGTCCCGGCCGGCATCTTGTTCACCCTTATGTTCACGTACCCTTGGATTGAACGCTGGATCACCAAGGACAACCGCGAGCACCACGTCCTGGACCGTCCCCGCAATGCGCCGACCCGGACGGCCATCGGCATGGCCGGGTTCGTCTGGTACTGCGTGATGTGGGCGGCCGCCGGTTCGGACCTCATTGCAACGCACTTCCACGTGTCGCTCAACGATGTCACCTACTGGCTGCGCGCGCTGTTCTTCATCGGCCCGATCCTCGCCTTTATAGTCACCAAGCGCGTTGCTCTGGCCCTGCAGCGCAAGGACCGCGAGATAGCCTTGCACGGCCGCGAAACCGGCCGCATCGTGCGGCTCCCGCACGGTGAATTCATCGAGGTCCACGCCCCGCTGGATGAGTACAAGCGCTACAAGCTCGTAGGCTTCGAGTCACCGTCTCCGTTGCCCGCGGAGCCGAACGCACACGGAGTCGTCGACAGAACGGAAAAGCGCCGTGCCAAGCTGTCGCAGCTGTTCTTTGAGGACCGCGTCGCGCCGGCAACTCCCGCTGAACTGGCAGCTTCCCACGGGGCCCACCGCGGGCACGAAGCAATTGAAACAGCGGATAATCAAAAGACACTCAGCCACTAACCTGCTGCAGTGATCCGCAGAAAGGCCCGGTCCTCCAGGACCGGGCCTTTTTTGTGTATTGCCTTAGCCCCTCATCCACTTGACCGGCGCCTCGTTGTGTTTCCCGAGTTGTTTTGTTCCCAAGTGTCCGGGCCACCGTCCGGACGGCGACCATCGGCCCGCAGGACATGCCCACTGGTCACAGCAAGGACAGCGCACAAGGCCAATATGTCCACTGCCGGATCCCGCCACAGGACATGCCCACTGGCCACACCTAGGACAGCCCACAAGGCCCCACACGAGGGGCGGTGAAGGATCAGCGCGCCCAAGGGCTGCTAGGGGCGGTATCCCGAGGCGTAGTTGCGTGTCGGGCGGACACCGGGCCGCTGCAGCGGCACCCACAGCTTGTACCGGTCGGCCCGGTAGTACGACACCGAGTAATCAACCATGGCCCGAGCCACAAAGGCATGACGCTGGATTTTCAGCAGCGGAGACCCAACCTCCACGTTGAGCAAACGAGACGTTGACGGCGACGCAGCCGTGGCCTCGATCATGTCTTCTCCCCACTCCATCACCAGTCCGTACCGTTCGCTGAGGACGTTGTAGAGCGAGGTGGGCGGTTCGCCGTCGAGCAGGCCCGGTACCCGGTGGGCCGGAATGAAATTCTCGTCCACGCTCATGGGCTCGCTATCGGCAAGCAGCAGCCGCCGGAAGCGCACCAAGGGTGTCCCCTCCTCGAGCTGCAATTCACGGGCCAGGAATGCGCTCGCACCGATCTGCTCAAAGCTAAGCACCTTAGCCGCGGGAACCATGCCGCGGCGCTGCATTTCTTCGCTGTAGGAAGTGAGCTTGACCTGAAGGTCCAGTTTCGGCTTTCGGACAAAAGTGCCCAGCCCCACAACACGTTCGATGACTTCCTCGCCGACGAGGGCATCAATGGCTTGGCGTACCGTCATCCGGGCCAGACCAAAACGCAATGCGAGATCCCGCTCCGAGGGAAGCGCCGAGCCCGGCGGGCAAACACTTACGATGTGCGCCCTGATGATCTCCCTCAGCTGGACGTAAATGGGCGTTCCGTTGTGACGGTCGATTTCACCGTCCATGCGCGAAGCATCAGTGGGCGCCATTTCACTGCCTTCCCGAATGAGCCATACCTCAAGATTAGGCCATGCCTGACCCCGGTCTAGACCACCAAGAAGTATAGGTTCGCCCGCGGGGCCGCCCGCCGATAGGCTTGAATGCGCTGGTCCCCCACCGGCCGAAATTCCCGTTGCGAGATAAAGGAAGACCATTGCCTGTTCGGACCGCAATCGTCAGGGCCCGTGTTGGACTGCATGCCAGACCGGCCGCCCGGTTCGTCCGTGCAGTCCTTGCCACCGGGCTTCCCGTCACCATCAGCAGGGACGGCAGGCCCGCCGTCGACGCCCGCTCACTGCTGGAAGTGATGACCGAGGACTTCCGCTTCGGGTGCTCAGTAGAGCTCTCCATTGCCGATGAATCCCTCCCGCATCAACGCAGCCCTGCCGCCGTAGAGAAGGCCCTGGAGAGTCTCAGGGACCTGGTGGAGTCATCCCTGGCCGGCTAGGTGCCCCGACCGGAGACTCGGCCGCCGCCCCGTCCAACAGGAAGCGTTAACGGCAGCGGGCCCCACCTCGATGGTGGGGCCCGCTGCCGTTGAATCCATGTTCGCGTCCGTGCGGACCTTAGTGCGCGTGATCTCCGCGGCTGTACTCGTAGACCCAGCCTACGAGGGCTACGACGGCGAGGCCGGCACCGATGTAGACGATCCAGAAACCCACCGCCATCCCAAGGAAGCCGGTGGCGCACGCCGTACCGAGAACCAGGGGCCACCAGCTCCAGGGGCTGAAGTGACCCTGTTCACCGGCGCCCTCATGGATTTCGGCGTCGCTGCGGTCCTCGGGACGCATCCCGACCCGCTTCCCCGTGAACGAAAGGTAGGCACCGATCATGCCTGCCAGGCCGGCGACCAGCATAATTCCGAGGAACCCAACGTACTCAGTCCAGCCGGTCAGAAACCCGTAGACCACTGACACCGGGACGAAAAAGAAGACTCCGAGGCCAAAAACCCTTGATTCAATCTTCACTTGGCGTTGTCCTTCTGGTCGGCGTTACCCAGCACGGCTGCGGCCGGGGAATCGGAGGTATCGACCGTGTAGGACTGGGAGAGCTCCGGGTGGTGGAGGTCCAGGGCGGGTCGCTCGGAGCGGATCCGCGGCAACGAGGTGAAGTTGTGCCGCGGCGGCGGGCAGGAGGTGGCCCACTCCAGAGAGGCGCCAAAGCCCCACGGATCGTCCACTTCGACGCGTTCGTTGCTGCGCCAGGTGATGTAGACGTTCCAGAAGAACGGGATCAGCGACGCGCCAAGCAGGAACGAGGAGTAGGTGGAGAACTGGTTCATCCAGGTGAAGTTATCCTGCGGCATGTAGTCCGCATAGCGGCGCGGCATACCCTCCACGCCGAGCCAGTGCTGGATCAGGAAGGTGCCGTGGAAGCCCAGGAACAGCATCCAAAAATGGATCTTGCCGAGGCGTTCGTTGAGCATCTTCCCGGTGAACTTCGGCCACCAGAAATAGAACCCGGCGAACATCGCGAACACCACGGTGCCGAAGACCACGTAGTGGAAGTGAGCCACCACAAAGTAGGAATCGGAGACATGGAAGTCCAGCGGCGGCGAAGCCAGGATGATGCCGGTCAGGCCGCCGAACAGGAAGGTCGCCAGGAAGCCCAGGCTCCACAACATCGGCGTCTCAAAGGTAATCGATCCCCGCCACATGGTGCCGATCCAGTTGAAGAACTTCACCCCGGTCGGAACGGCAATCAACATGGTCATAAATGAGAAGAACGGCAGCAGCACCGAGCCGGTCACGTACATGTGGTGCGCCCACACGGTCACGGACAGCGCGGCAATGGAAATCGTTGCATAGACCAGGCCCTTGTAGCCGAAGATCGGCTTGCGGCTGAAGACCGGGAAAATCTCCGAAACGATGCCGAAGAACGGCAGGGCAATGATGTAAACCTCAGGGTGGCCGAAGAACCAGAACAGGTGCTGCCAGAGGACCGCGCCGCCGTTCTCCGGATCAAAAATATGCGCCCCGAAGCGGCGGTCAGCACCGAGCGCGAACAGCGCCGCGGCCAGCGGCGGGAACGCCATCAGCACCAGGATCGCCGTCACCAGGATGTTCCAGGTGAAAATCGGCATCCGCCACATGGTCATACCCGGGGCACGCATGCAAATAACCGTGGTGATGAAGTTCACCGCGCCAAGGATGGTACCGAAACCGGACAGCGCCAGGCCAAAGACCCAGAGGTCACCGCCCACACCGGGGCTGAAGGTCGTGTTGGACAACGGCGCATAAGCAAACCAGCCAAACGACGCCGCACCCTGCGGAGTGATGAACCCGGACACGGCGATAGTGGAGCCGAAGAGGAAAAACCAGAAGGCCAGCGCGTTCAGCCGCGGGAAGGCGACGTCGGGGGCACCGATCTGCAGCGGCATAATCACGTTCGCGAAGCCCGCGAACAGCGGCGTCGCGAACATCAGCAGCATCACCGTGCCGTGCATCGTGAAGAGCTGGTTGTACTGCTCCTTGGTCTGCAGGATCTGCATACCCGGTTCGAACAGCTCGGCACGGATCAACAGCGCCATCACACCGCCGAAGCAAAAGAACACAAAAGAGGCAATCAGGTACATGTACCCGATGGTCTTATGGTCAGTCGAGGTGATCCAGTTGACGACAATGCGTCCCTTGGATTTCGGTACTACGGGAGCCCCAAGGATCCCGGTGGGCTGGGAATAGGTAGTTGCCACGTCGCTCCCCTTACTTGTTCTCGGCCGGGGCCGGGTTGCGGTCGTACTCTTCGCCGAGGAGGCCCGTGTTGCCATCCTGGCGCAACTGCTCCAAGTGCGACTGGAATTCGGCTTCGGAAACGACCTTCACGCGGAACAGCATTTCGGAGTGGTACTCGCCGCAGAGTTCGGCGCACTTGCCGTCGTAGGTTCCCTCTTTAGTCGGGGTGAACCTGATGTAGTTGGTCTTCCCGGGAATCATGTCGCGCTTCTGCAGGAAGGCGGGAACCCAGAAAGAGTGGATGACGTCGCGGGCGTTCAGTTCCAGGTCAACGGACTTGTCCACGGGCAGGTACAGGGTGGGCAGCTTTTCCTTGTCCACATCGTTGCCCGTCAGGTGGGCCTGGACTCCGGCTTCGTGGACATCCTCCTGGATGACGTCGCCCTTTTTGTAGTTGAAGTCCCAGGCCCACTGCTTGCCGCGGACGTCAACGATAACGTCGGCAGGTACCGACCGGTTGTCGATGGCCTGCTGGTCGTTGTCAGTGAAGTAAAAGAAGACCAGAACCATAAACAGCGGGATCGTCAGGTAGAAAACCTCAAGGGGCAGATTGAAGCTGTTCTGCCGGGGGAACCCAACGGTGCCTTTACGGCGCCGGTAGGCGACGATGCACCAGATCATCAGGCCCCAGGTAATGACGCCTACGATCAGCGCGGCAATCCATGAGTTGACCCAGAGGTCCATGATGCGGTCAGTGTGGTTGGTGGTGCCACGCTCAGTGGGCAACCACCCTTTCTGTACCTCTGGTGAACATCCAGTCAAAGCCAACGCGCCGGCGAGTGCCAAGCCAGTGATCGTAGTGATCTGTTTGCGTCGGCTGCCGGTTCGGTTCTGCGAACTCACAGACGGCCCTTCCTACTTGTTGCTGTTGCCCCGGGCCGCAAAATCGCGGACGGGGCAGCCGAAAAGTTTTACTACTCGGTGTAGAGCTTACCGCTCCCCGCGAGTTTTCGCCCACATGTCCGCGCAGTGCGTCGGGACCTTTTTAAGGGCCCCGCTCGTTGTGGATCCTGCGGCACTAAGCCCGGGCGGATTCGCCGGCTTTAGTGGAAAGAATCGCCGCAGGCGCAGGACCCGCCGGCGTTGGGGTTGTCGATCGTAAAGCCCTGCTTAGAGATGGTGTCTTCGAAGTCGATGCTGGCTCCGCTGAGGTACGGCACACTCATTTTGTCGACCACAACTTCAACTCCGTCGTAGTCGCGGACGGCGTCGCCGTCGAGGAGCCGCTCATCGAAATAAAGCTGGTAGATCAGGCCGGAGCAACCGCCGGGCTGCACGGCCACGCGGAGGCGCAGATCGGTGCGGCCCTCCTGCTCCAGCAGGCTGCGGACCTTGCCGGCCGCCACGTCGGTCAGTTTGACCTCGTGCGCTGCCAGTTCCGTGCCCGCCTCGGCGGTGGTGTCGGTGCTGTTTTCATTGGTTGTAGTGCTCATGGCCTACCTTCTAACGACGGTGGTGGCGGCGCCGCTCCCGCGGCACCCGCCCCTACTTATACGGTACGGGCTATAGCTACATGCTACGTCGATCAGCCGTGTAGCTCTAACTCCTGAGCCAACCGTCCAAGCGGGCCGGATGTTCCCTGGACAGACACCCGGCCCGCCCGCCTAGGCCAGCCCGTCAGCGTTCAGCCGGGCCAGCATCAGGGCCTCCGCAACGATGGCGTTCCGGAAGTCGGCCAGGTGCAGGGATTCGTTCGCACTGTGCGCCCGGGAATCCGGATCCTCAACGCCGGTGACCAGGATCTGTACATCCGGGTACAGCTCAGTCAGATCCGCGATAAAGGGTATCGAACCGCCGATGCCGGTCTCCACCGCAGGGACGCCCCAGGCCTCGCCGAGCGCCCACATCGCGACGCTGGCCACTTTGGAAGAGGTGTCCGTGAGGAAAGCGTTGCCGCTCTCCCCCGGGGTGAAGACCACGTGCGCGCCGAACGGCGCGTTGGCTTCGACATGCCGGCGGACGGCGTCCATCGCTTCGGCCGGGTCCTGTCCTGGGGCGAGCCGCAGGCTGAACTTGGCCCGCGCGCGCGGCAGCAGGGTGTTGGAGGCAACGTCGACCGCGGGGGCATCGAAGCCGATGATCGACAGTGCCGGTTTGGTCCACATCCGGGAGGCAATCGTGCCTGTGCCGGCGAGCCGGACGCCGTCGAGCACCGAAGCGTCTGCGCGGTATTCGGCTTCGGAAAGGTCCACAGCGACCTCGTCCCGGCTGACCAGCCCGTCGATGGCGACGTTCCCGTCGTCGTCGTGCAGGGTAGCAATCAGCCGCGACAGCAGCGTCGGAGCGTCCAGCACCGGGCCACCGAACATCCCCGAGTGGACGGCGTGGTCAAGGACCTTCACCTCGATAGTGCCGTCAACCAGGCCGCGGAGACTGGTGGTCAGGGCGGGAATGCCGACCTTCCAGTTGCTGGAGTCGGCCACAACAATCACGTCTGCGCGCAGCAGCTCCTGATGCGTTTCCAGAAAAGTCCGGAACGTTGGTGACCCGGCTTCCTCCTCGCCCTCGAAGAAGAAGGTCACGCCGAGGCCAAGTTCGTCGCCCAGCACGCGGGTCACGGCCGAGTAAGCAGCGATGTGGGCCATAATTCCGGCCTTGTCGTCGGCCGCGCCGCGTCCGTAGAGGCGCCCGTCGCGCTCGACGGCGGTGAACGGCTCGGTCGTCCACAGCGCCAGGTCGCCGGTGGGCTGCACATCGTGATGGGCGTAGAGCAGGATTGTCGGTTTGCCCGGGGCGGCCGGCCGGCGGGCGACGACGGCCGGCCCACCGGGCGTACCGTCCTCCTTGTCGCAACGCAAGGTCCGCACCTCTTCGAAGCCGGTGGCACGGACCAGCTGTGCGACGGCCTCGGCGCTGGCGTTCAACGGCGCAGGGTCAAAGCTGGGCCAGGCGATGCCCGGGATGGCGACGAGCTCCGTCAACTGGGCGATCGTCGTGTCGAACGTTTCGGTAACGGCTTGCCGGAGGGCTTCAGTGTCGACGTTTCCGACACGGCCAGGCACGGTTTTTGGGTTCCCCATGGGTGATGAAGTCATGGCCAAGACACTACCTGCGCCGTCGATCACTGCAAACCAGGCAGGGCCTATCGCATCGTGTGTGCGCTGGGTCTCGCGCCCTGCGCCCCGGGGTATTCTGTAGTGGTGTTTGGACGTAAAAAAGAAGCGCCATCGGCGCAGGACATTGTTGACCAGCAGGCGGCCGGGGCAAATGCCCGGGACGCCGCCCTCGGCAAGGGCGCGCCCACGCCCAAGCGCAGCGCGCAGGTGGCCGCCCGCAAGCGCCCGCTAGTGCCGGAGGACCGCAAGGCCTCCAAAGCCGCGGAACGCACGGCGGTCCAGGAGCAGCGGCTGAAAATGCGGCAGGCCATGGACACCGGCGACGAGAAGTACCTGCCGCTGCGGGACAAAGGTCCACAGAAGCGTTTCGCCCGCAACTATGTGGATGCCCGCTTCAGCCTTGGCGAGTACCTGATGTTCGGTGCGCTCCTCTTTGTGGTCATCTCGTTGCTGGTCCCCGCCTCCAGCGCCCAGATGATCTATGTCCTGGGCGGGTTTTGGGTAATGTTCCTGGCAGTCTTCGTCGACGTCTTTATCCTGTCCCGGAAGCTCAAGAAGCGCCTGGCGGAGAAGTTCGGCGACGTGGAGCGAGGGACCGTATGGTACGGCTCCATGCGCTCGCTGCAGTTCCGCCGCCTGCGCCTTCCCAAGCCCCTGGTCAAGCGCGGCGACTACCCGGCCTGATCCCCCTGCGCACCAGAGCCCCCGGCAGTTGGACTGCCGGGGGCTCTGTCGTCCCCGACCCGGGACACCCGGGCGGGAATGGGCCGCTTAACGCCGGGAGGGGTGCTTGGCCAGTTGCCGGTTGATGCGGGCGGCCCAAAATGGTCCTTCGTAAAGGAACGCCGTGTATCCCTGCACAAGGGTGGCGCCCGCGTCGAGCCGCTGCTGCACGTCCTGCGCCGTTTCGACCCCGCCGACCGAGACGAGTGCCAGTCTGCCGCCGGTTGCCGCCTTGAGCCTGGCCAGCACTTCCAACGACCGTTGCTTCAGCGGTGCCCCGGACAGCCCGCCGGCGCCGCAGGCTGCAACCTTGTCCGGACCCGCGGACAGCCCGGTCCGGGCAACGGTGGTGTTGGTGGCGATAATTCCGTCAAGTTTCAGGTCCAGGGCCAGGCGCGCGACGTCGTCGATGTCCTCATCGCTGAGGTCCGGGGCAATCTTGACCAGCAAGGGAACATGGCGCCCTGCAGCGTGGTCCGCGGCTTCCCCAACTGCCGTCAGCAGCGGGCCCAGCGTCTGAACGTCCTGCAGCAACCGCAGACCCGGGGTGTTCGGGGAGCTGACGTTGACCACGAGGTAATCGGCGGCGGGCGCCAGGCTGCGGGCGCTGATGAGGTAGTCGGCGGCCGCGTCCGAAAGTTCCACCACCTTGCTCTTGCCGATGTTGACCCCAATGACGGGGCGGACCCCCGGGTACCGGCGCTGCAGGGCGGCCCGGGCCGACTTCAGGCGGGGCGCCACGGCGGCGGCCCCGTCATTGTTGAAGCCCATCCGGTTGATCACTGCCCGGTCCTCGACCAAGCGAAAGAGCCGCGGAGCGGGGTTCCCAGGCTGGGCCTGGCCGGTGATGGTGCCAACCTCAACATGGCCAAAGCCCAGCTCGGTCAGGGCTTCGATTCCGTGACCCTCTTTGTCGAAGCCCGCCGCCAGGCCAAACGGCGACGGGAAGGTCAGGCCAAATGCCTGGGTCTTTAGTGACGCTGCCGGCGCTGTGAACCGCTGGAGCACACGCCCCGCGCCGCAGCTGTGGACAAGCCGGATAGCCCGGAAGCCAATCTTGTGGGCGCGTTCGGCGTCCATCCATAAAAAGGCCAGTCGGAAGAATGTCGGATATACGCGCATGGCTCTAGTTTTGCGGTTGCGGCGGTCCAGACCAAACCCGTGTACTCCCTGGCGCTAGCATGAAGCCATGAGCAGAGACAATGGCGCCCCGACCCCGGTCCCTGTGCGGGCGGCCGGATCGGTGATCGACGCCGACGTCATCGTGGTGGGTGCAGGCCTTGCGGGCCTCGTGGCCGCGGCCCAGGCTTACGCCGCCGGCCGCCGGGTTGCCGTGCTCGACCAGGAACCCGCGGCCTCCGCCGGCGGCCAGGCACACTGGTCATTCGGCGGGCTGTTCCTCGTGGACTCCCCTGAACAGCGCCGTCTTGGCGTCAGGGACAGCGCCGGCCTTGCACTGGCCGACTGGATGTCCTCCGCCGCCTTCGACCGGAGCGAAGATACCCTGGCCATGGACTGGGCCGCCGCGTACGTGGACTTCGCCGCAGGGGAAAAACGTGCCTGGCTCGCTTCGCTGGGGGTGAAGTTGTTCCCGCTCGTGCAATGGGCCGAACGCGGCGGGTACGGCCCCGACGGCCATGGCAACACGGTGCCGCGTTTCCACGTCGTTTGGGGCACCGGGCCGGCCCTGGTGGCGCCGTTCCTGGCAAAGCTGCGAGAAGGCGAGGCCTCGGGGCGGGTCACCTTCCACTTCCGCCACCGCGCCGCCGACCTGGTGACCGTGGCGGGACGAGTCACTGGTGTGCACGGCGAGATCCTGGAACCCAGCGGTGCGGCCCGCGGCGAAGCCTCCTCGCGCGTCGCCGTCGGCAGCTTTGAAGCATCAGGCGCCGCAATAGTGGTGACCACCGGCGGGATCGGCGGCAACCACACCACCGTCCGGCAGCAGTGGCCGGACGGCCGGGCACCCCGGACGATGCTGAGCGGCGTGCCGGCGTCCGTTGATGGCGAGTTCCTGGCTGCCGCTGCCCGCGCCGGAGGCCGGCTCATTAATGGGGACCGGATGTGGCACTACCCCGAAGGGATCCGGAATCATTCGCCGGTCTGGCCACAGCACGGAATCCGGATCCTGCCCGGACCCTCATCGCTGTGGCTTGACGCCAGCGGACAGATGCTCCCAGCTCCCCTGTTTCCGGGGTTCGACTCGCTGGGGGCTCTGCGCCACATCCTGGGAACGGGCCACGAGCATTCCTGGTTCGTCCTGAACAGGACCATCGCCCGCAAGGAGTTTGCGCTCTCCGGCTCAGAACAAAATCCCGACCTCACCGGCAAGGACCTCCGCTTGCTGGCGTCCCGGCTCGGGCCCGGGAACGACAGCCCACTGCAGCGCTTCCTGGACCGCGGGGTCGACTTCCTGCAGGCGGACACTCCCGCCGGGCTGGCGGCCGCCATGAACTCGCTCACCGGCCTGCCGCTGGTTGACCCGGCCGGGCTGGACCGGCTGATTCGGTCCCGGGACCGGCAGTTCGACAGCGGACTGGGCAAAGACCCGCAACTCGCTGCCATTCGCGCCGCCCGGCGATTCACCACCGACAAGGTCATGCGGGTGGCTCCGCCGCACCGGATGCTGGACCCCCGGCACGGGCCGCTGCTGGCGGTCCGGCTCTCGGTGCTGACCCGCAAAAGTCTGGGCGGGCTCCACACAGATCTGCAGTCCCGGGTCCTCGATGGTGCCGGGCAGCCTGTCCCCGGACTTTTCGCCGCCGGGGAAGCTGCCGGCTTCGGCGGCGGCGGCATCCACGGCTACCGCGCCCTAGAGGGGACCTTCCTCGGCGGCTGCCTCTTTTCCGGCCGATCGGCCGGGCGCGCCGCGGCGTCGGCGGTATAGATGCCGGCCGTGGAGTGGGTGGCCGATATTCTGGGCGGCGATTTCGAAGCCTGCACGTTCCCGGCGGCCGGTCCGGACGGCGTCGAAAGGAACGCCACACTGGTCCGGCACGTTGCCGGGGCCGGAGCGGGTTCGACTGGAGGGGACACGGCCCGGGCCGTGCTCTTCCTGCATGGTTGGAGCGACTATTTTTTTAACGCCGAGCTCGCCCGATTCTGGACCCGCCGGGGTTTCGCATTTTTTGCCCTCGACATGCACAATCACGGACGGAGCCTGCGTGCGGGCGCGCCCGGCGGCTATGTGGCCGATCTCGCTGACTACGACGCCGAGATCACCGCGGCGATCGGGATCATCACCGCACTCCACCCCGGGGCGGACGGCCCGCCGGCGCTGGCGCTGATGGGCCATTCGACCGGCGGGCTGATAGCGGCGCTGTGGGCAAGCCGGCACCCGCGTGTGGTCTCTCAGTTGGTCCTGGACAGCCCATGGCTGGAAATGCACGGCAGCCCCGCCCTACGCCGTGCGGCCCGGGCCATGGTGGATCCGCTCGCGCGTTTCCGGCCGGAAGCCGTCATCCGGCTTCCGGAACGCGCTTTCTACTGGCGCAGCATCAGCAGCGCGGCCGAGGGCGAATGGGCTCTCGATGACCGTTACCGCCCGCCCCGGGCCTTCCCCGTCCGCGCCGGCTGGCTCAGTGCCGTCCTTGCCGGCCAAACGAGGGTGGCACGGGGACTGAACATCACCGCCCCCATCCTCGTGCTGATCTCCGGGGCCAGCGCCAACGGCATGTTCTGGAAGGAATCGATGCGCCGCACCGACGCCGTTCTGGACGTTAACACCATCGCCCTGCGTGCCTTGAGCCTGGGCCGGAGCATCACTCTGGAAAGGATCGACGGCGCGCTGCATGATGTGTTCCTCTCCGCCCCGCCCGTCCGGGCCGACGCCTACGCCCGGCTGTCCCGCTGGCTCCGGGCCTACGGTCCGGACAATGGCAGCACCGGATGAACCGTCCCCTGGTGACCCAGCTTTGGCGGCAGGACGTGCTGGGGGCCCGCTTTGAGAGCCTCGAGCTGCCCTTGTCCTCCGACGACGAAGGACCCGTTGTCGCGACCCTGGTGCGGCATGCCCGCCCGGGCGCAGGTGCGGCCCCCACCGCGGTCCACAGCCCGGATGTCCCGGGCATCCGGGCTCCGGAGAAGGTGGTCCTCTACCTCCACGGCTGGGCTGACTATTTCCTGCAGGCCGAGCTCGCCGATCACCTCGTTGCCAGCGGCTTCCACTTCTACGCCCTGGACCTTCGGAAATTCGGACGCAGCCTCCGGGACTGGCAAACCCCCGGCTACACGGCCGACCTGGCAGTCTACGACGAGGACATTGCGGCGGCGCTGGCAGCGATCGGCTCCGACATCGCCGGCCGCACCGGCAGCTCCGCAGACCCGACGATGCACCTGCTCGCGCATTCCCTCGGCGGCCTCGTGGCGGCGCTGTGGGCGGACCGGAATCCGGGGAAGCTGGGCACCCTGATCCTCAATGCACCCTGGCTGGAACTGCAGGGCAGCAGCCTGATCCGGAACATCGCGATGCATTTGGTGGAACCGTTGGCGCGCACCGACCCGCGCCGGCCGCTGCTCCTGCCCAGCATGCCCGGCTACTGGGACAGCGTGAGCGGCACGGCGCACGGCGAATGGGCTGTGGATCCCGCGTGGCGGCCCAGGGAGTCGTTCCCCGTCAGGCCGGGCTGGACGAAGGCGGTCATGGCAGGCCACGCGGCCGTGGCGCGGCGGCTCGACATCACGTCGCCGGTGCTGGTGATGCTGTCAGGACGAACCCGGATCCAGGCCGAATGGTCAGAGGAACTCACGGACGTCGACGCCGTCATCGATGTGGAGGAAACGGCGCGCCGGGCGCTCGGCCTGGGCCGCCGGGCGGCCGTCTTCCGCTACCCGGGAGCGATCCACGACATCTTCCTTTCCCGCCGTGCTGTGCGGCGGGAAGCCTACGACGATCTGGTGCTCTGGCTCAGCCTGTACCCGGGCTGACTGACCCTGCACCCGCGCAGCGGGCTGCCGGACCCGCGGTCAGGCCGGCCCGGCAGGGGCAGCCGCGTCCACTGCGCCGCCGTAGCGGCGGTCCCGCTGGGCATAGATTTCGACGGCGTCCCACAGGGTACGCCTGTCCACGTCCGGCCAGAGTGTGTCCATAAAGACGAACTCCGCGTAGGCCGACTGCCAGAGCATGAAGTTCGAGAGCCGCTGCTCCCCGGAGCTGCGCAGGAACAGGTCAACGTCGGGCAAATCGGGCTCGTCCAGGAATCTCTGGATCGTCTTTTCGGTGATGGCGCCCGGCTTGAGCCGCCCGGCCGCCACCTCTTCCGCGATGGCGGACACCGCATCGGCGATCTCGGCACGGCCGCCGTAGTTAACACACATGTTCAAGGTGCAGGTGCTGTTTCCACGGGTGAAGTCCTCGGCCTCCTCCAGCTCGCGGATCACCGAGCCCCACAGCCTGGGCCGTCGGCCGGACCAGCGGATGCGGACACCCCAGTCGTCGAGCTGGTTGCGCTGGCGTCGTAGCACGTCCTTGTTAAATCCCATCAGGAAGCGCACTTCTTCGGGCGAGCGGCGCCAGTTCTCGGTGGAAAAGGCATACACGCTGACGTACTCAATGCCCAGCTCGATGGCCCCGGCCACCACATCCAGCAAGGCAGGCTCCCCCGCTTTGTGTCCTTCGATCCGGGGCAGGCCCCGCTGGTTGGCCCAGCGGCCGTTGCCGTCCATCACAATGGCGACGTGCCGCGGGATGAACTCCGCGGGGATGGCCGGGGCGACGGCCCCGGAGGCGTGCGGATAAGGGCTCACCACCGGGGTGCTCCGCTGCCGGACCGGACTCTTCTTTTTAGCAAATGCCGCGTTTTTACCCAAGGCCACAGTTACGTTCGCTCCACATGTTTGAGGGACTTAAGGACACGTTCCAGATGCCACTGCAGGTAGCTCGCCACCAGACCCGCAGCCTCGCGCCGATGCACGGAGAGCGAGGCGTCCGCCGTCGTCCAGTTCCCCGTCAGCAGGGCGCCGAGCAGCACAACGGTCTCCGCGGCGGGAGCCGGGGATCCCGGCGGCCGGCAATCCGCGCACACCATGCCGCCAAGCGGCGCCGAGAACGCATTGTGCGGACCGCGGGCCCCGCAGCGCGCGCAGTCCGTAAAACTCGGTGCCCAGCCTCCGGTGGCGAGGGCCCGCAGCAGGTAGGAATCGAGAATGAGCTCCGGGGTGTGGTCGCCGCGGCTCAGCGATGCCAGGGCACCGACCAGGAGGTTATATTGGGCCGTGCCCGCTTCGCCGTCGACGTCGGTGAGTTTCTCCGCCGTCTCGGTCATGGCTGCCGCGACGGTGTACCGCCCGTAGTCCGCGGCGATGTTTCCGCCGTAGACGCCCTTGGCCACGGCTTGGGTGACAATATCGAGGCTGCGACCGGAAATCAGCTGCAGGTCCGCGACCATAAAGGGTTCCAGCCGGGCGCCGAAGCGGCTGCTGGTGCGCCGGATTCCCTTGGCCACCGCACGGACCTGGCCGTGGTGCTTGGTCAGGATGGTGATGATCCGGTCTGCTTCGCCCAGCTTGTGGGTACGCAGCACAACGCCGTCATCACGGTAGGCGCGGGAGGAAAAGGAGGATGGTTGGGCCACGGTTAATCTTCGCACTGTCGTTGACGGAATCGCTGCCGTTGTGGAAAGCAGCACTGCGCCGCCGGAGGATCCGGCGGCGCAGTTGCCCGCCGTTTAGGCGCGGGCGTCCCGGACGGCCCGGTTCACGGCCGAGATCACGGCCTTGAGCGAGGAGGTGGACGTGTTGGCGTCGATCCCAACGCCCCACAGCACCCGTTCCCCCACGGCGCATTCGACATATGCCGCAGCGAGGGCGCTGCCGCCTTCGGAGAGGGCGTGTTCGCTGTAGTCCAGCACCCGGACGTCGACGCCGTCTTCGCGCAGGATGCTCAGCAGCGCGGCGATCGGGCCGTTTCCGGTACCGGTGCGGTGGACCGGGGTTCCGTCGACCTTGAGCGCGGCGTGCAGCGTCATGGAGCCGGCTTCGTCCGTCTCGGTGCTGAATGAGCCCAGCGCGTAGCGCCCCCACTGGGCGTCGGCCGCGCCGGAGGGCAGGTACTCGTCCTGGAAGACCTGCCAAAGCTGAGCCCCGCTGACTTCGCCGCCCACGGTATCCGTCTGTTTCTGAATGACACCGGAGAACTCGATCTGGGCACGCCGTGGCAGGTCCAGGTTGTGCTCGTTTTTCAGCAGGTACGCGACGCCGCCCTTGCCGGACTGCGAATTGACCCGGATGACGGCCTCGTAACTGCGGCCCAGGTCCTTCGGGTCGACCGGCAGGTACGGGACCTGCCAGGGGTACTCGGCCACGTCCTTGCCGGCGGCAGCGGCGTCCTTTTCGAGCGCTTCGAGACCCTTTTTAATTGCGTCCTGGTGCGAGCCGGAGAATGCTGTGAAGACGAGGTCCCCGCCGTAAGGCGTACGTTCCGCTACGGGCAGTTGGTTGCAGTACTCCACCGTGCGGCGCACCTCGTCGATATCGGAGAAATCAATCATCGGGTCGACGCCCTGGACGAACATGTTCAGGCCCAGGGTCACCAGATCCACATTTCCGGTCCGTTCCCCGTTCCCGAACAGGCAGCCTTCGATCCGGTCCGCGCCGGCCAGGTAGCCCAGCTCCGCCGCGGCGACGCCGGTGCCGCGGTCATTGTGCGGGTGCAGGGACAAGATGATGCCCTCCCGCGGGTGCAGGTTGCGGCTCATCCACTCGATGGAGTCGGCGTAGACGTTGGGGGTGGCCATTTCCACCGTGGCCGGCAGGTTGATGATGACCTGGCTGTCGGCGGAGGCCTCGAAGACATCGGCGATGGCGTTGCACACCCGGACGGCGTATTCCAGCTCGGT
Organism: Arthrobacter sp. EM1; assembly: GCF_029964055.1. NCBI lineage: Bacteria > Bacillati > Actinomycetota > Actinomycetes > Micrococcales > Micrococcaceae > Arthrobacter > Arthrobacter sp. EM1. The sequence goes on from NZ_CP124836.1 coordinate 1,862,436, forward strand.
TCCGGTGAACGATTCCGGCGAATACTCGTAGGTGATGTGGGTGTCCTGCAGGGTCTCTTCATACTTCTTGCACAGCCGCGCGCCCTGCAGGGCAATGTCCAGGATGCCGTCTTCGTCCTGATTAAAGACCACCCGGCGCTGCAGGACCGAGGTCGAGTTGTACAGGTGCACGATGGCCTGCCTGGCGCCGGCGAGGGATTCATACGTCCGCTCGATGAGGTGCTCCCGGGCCTGGGTCAGGACCTGGATTGTGACGTCCTCGGGGATGTGGTTGCCCTCGATGAGCTGACGGACGAAGTCGAAGTCGGTCTGCGACGCGGACGGAAACCCGACCTCGATTTCCTTGTAACCCATCCGGACCAGCAGTTGGAACATCTTCAGCTTGCGGGCGGGACTCATCGGGTCGATCAGGGCCTGGTTGCCGTCACGCAGGTCCACTGCGCACCAGCGCGGGGCCTTCGTGATGACCTTGTCCGGCCAGGTGCGGTCCGGCAGTTCTACCGTGATCAGGTCCTGGAACGGGACGTAGCGGTGAACTGGCATTCCTGAGGGCTTTTGTGCGTTTCGCATTACAATCGGGGCCTTTTCTGTGATTCCTGGTGAAAGGGTGGCCGGGCAACACAAACTCCGCAGCGAGGGTGGGCCTTGCGCTAGATCGCGTCTGAGGCCTCGCCGCGGCAGCTAAGAAGGAGCAGTTCTGCGCGCACCATGTCACAGTAACACGGGTGCGTAAGATGAAGGAGCCATACCTTCTCAACGTCCACCATGCAGACCGGCTTCCTTCGCAAGGCGGCGCCGGGCTGCCTCTCAGAGGAGCATCCGTGCCACTTTCGGGAATCAACCTGTCCACTATCGACGCCACTGTCCGGCCTCAGGATGACTTGTACCAGAACATTAACGGCACCTGGCTCAAGAGCATCCAGATCCCGGATGACCGGTCCCTGGAAGGGACGTTCACGGCGTTGCGGGACGGCTCGGAACTGGCGGTGCGGGAGATCATCGGGGACGCGGCCGCCCGTGGCGCGGAGTCGACCGGGATCGAGCAGAAGATCGGCGACCTCTACAACAGCTTTATGGACGAGGACGCGGTGGAATCAAAGGGACTGGAGCCGATCCGCCAGCGGCTCGCCGACGTGTTCGCCACACCGTCGGTCGCCGAACTCGTAGCGCTTGCCGGGCGCCTGTTCCGGGCGGACGTGGACGGCCTGTTCTACATCTATCCCGCTCCCGACGCCGGAAACCCGGACCGGGTCCTGCTGTACACCGGCCAGGGCGGGCTGGGCCTGCCGGATGAGTCGTATTACCGCGACGAGAAGTTCGCACCGGTGGTCCAGGCATACACGGACCATGTGGCAAACGTTTTCGCCCTGGCCGGTGTCGCCGGACCGGCGGACGCGGCCGGCCGGGTTGTGGCTCTGGAGACGGCCCTGGCTTCGCACCACTGGGACAAGGTCACGCTGCGGAATCCGCAGAAGACCTACAACCTGAAGTCAGCCGATGAGGCGTCGCAGCTCTTCCCGCTCCTGGCCACGTGGTTCGACGCCGCCGCAATCGCGCCGGAGAAACGCACCGAACTCGTTGTGAGCACCCCTGACTTCTTTGCCGGCGCAGCGTCTCTGCTGGACTCGGAGCCGCTGTCAGTCTGGCAGGAGTGGCTCGCATTGCGGGTCATCAGCTCGGCCGCTCCCTACCTCTCCGCCGCTTTCGTCGATGCGCATTTCTCCTTCTACGGCACCACCCTGAGCGGTACGCCCCGCAATAAGGACCGCTGGAAGCGGGGGGTCGCCGCCGTCGAGGCCGCATTGGGCGAGGCGGTCGGGCAGATCTACGTTGCCCGGCACTTCCCGGAAACCCACAAGGCGAGGATGGAGTCGCTGGTATCGAACCTGATCGAGGCGTACCGTGAATCCATTACCGGCCTGTCCTGGATGGGTGCAGAAACCAAACGGGAGGCGCTGAAGAAACTCGATTCGTTTCGGGCCAAAATCGGCTACCCCGACAAGTGGATCGACTATTCCGCAGTGCAGATCGATCCGTCGGATCTGCTGGGAAATGTGGAGCGCGCGCACAGTGCCGACGTCGACAGGCACCTCGATGAGGTGGGACAGCCGGTGGACCGGGACAAATGGCTGATGACGCCCCAGACCGTAAACGCCTACTACCACCCGCTGCTCAATGAGATCGTGTTCCCGGCAGCCATCCTGCAGCCGCCGTTCTTCACCGCTGACGCCGACGATGCGGTCAACTACGGCGGCATCGGTGCGGTAATCGGCCACGAGATCGGCCACGGCTTCGATGACCAGGGCTCGCAGTACGACGGAAGCGGCCTGCTGCGCAACTGGTGGACCGAAGACGACCGGACGGCGTTTGAATCGCTGACTTCCCGGCTGGTGGCCCAGTTCGATGCGCTCTCCCCCAATGCAGCGCCCGGGCACACCGTAAACGGGAAACTGACTCTCGGCGAAAATATCGGCGATCTGGGCGGGCTGACAATTGCTTACAAGGCGTACCTGATCAGCCTCGACGGCCAGGAGCCGCCGGTGCTGGACGGCCTGACCGGCGTGCAGCGCTTCTTTGCGTCCTGGGCTGCCGGCTGGCGCCAGGCCATCCGGACCGAGGAAGCGGTCCGCCGGCTCGCCACGGACCCGCACTCGCCCAACGAGTTCCGCACCAACCAGATCGCCATGAACCTCGACGCCTTCCATGAGGCCTTTGGCACAACGGAGCAGGACGGTATGTGGATGCCGGCCACCGAACGCGTCAGCATCTGGTAGGCGCCCGTCCCGGCACCAACAACGGGCCAACCGGGAAGGGCCGGCCGCGGAGTACATCCGCGGCCGGCCCTTCCCGGTTGAGCTAACCGTGCTAGCGCGTGACCAGGAACGGGTTGGCCTGCTGGCAGACGACGTCCCCGGCTGTCTGATTCACGATGTCCGCGGGTAGTTGCACCGGGGCGTCAGCGCCCGCAGCGCCGCCTACAAGGTCGCTGCCCAGATACACCTGCACACCGTTTACACCGGCGGCCGGGAGCACCTGCGCCGCCGGGACACCCAGCAGCGTGGCCACGTCCGCGGCAACGTCTTCGAATCCCGCGCCGTAGTAAACCGCTGTCGTAACGACGGCCGGGGCGGCAAGCTGGGCAAGCTGGCTGAAACCGCCTGCTGTGAGGGACTTGATGATTTCCTGGCTCCGCGCAGGGACCCCTGAACCGTTGGCCACTGTAACGGGCTGGACCGCCTTGTCATAAGCAGGGGCAGGTGGGCTGGTACTCGGCGCCGCGCTGGCGGTTGCACTCGCATCCGGTGAACCCGACGGGGTGGGCGTCGCCGTCGGGTCGGTCAAATCGATGTCCTTGCGCATCGCTGCGAAGAGCTGCGAGGCTGCGGGTTCGGCCAGGTCCAGCCGGTTCGGGTCGCTGGCGGCCGGCATGGTGGGAACAGCGACAAAGGCGATCTTGCCAACGTCGATATTCTTCAGCCGGTTTCCGACCGTCAAGAGCGTCGGGACCGACGCCATGCCCTCATCGATTGTGAGGTTCTTGGTGACGACGTCTGCGATCTGAAGCATCTGGGCGGGGTTGGTGAGCGTGCCGTCGTCCTTGATTTTGCGGACCAGGGAGGACAGGAAGCCCTGCTGCCCCTTGATTCGGCCGAGGTCGCCGCCGTCGGCAAAGGCGTGGCGGGCCCGGAGGAACGCCAGCGCCTGTTCGCCCTGGACCTTGGAGGTGCCCTTGGGCAGCCGGAGTCCCGAATCGGGGTCGAAGACGGCGTCGCTGATGCAGACATCCACACCGCCGACGGTGTTGGAGAGTTCCTTGACCGAATCAAAGTCCGCCATCATAAAGTGGTCGATCTCCAGGCCGGTGAGCTTGTTGACGGTGTCGACGGCGCAACCGATGCCGGCCTCCGACATCGCCGAGTTGATCATAACGTTTTGCCGGGCCGGGAACTCCTGCTTCGTTTTCTGGTCGGTGCATTTCGGTGTATCCACGAGCAAGTCGCGCGGAAAGCTCACGACGTTGACGCGCTTGTTGTCGGCGGAAATGTCCATCAGCATCATAACGTCCGAGTTGCCGTAACCGGTCGAATCCTCGGGGCCGCCGTACTGGGAGTTCTTGCCGTCGCGTGTGTCTGAGCCAAGGATGAGGATCTGCATCCGGTCCCGCGCGTCGTCCACCACGGGCTCGGTTTTATCACTGCCGGCGCCCAACGACGCCTTGCTGATGTTGCCCTGCAAACGAATCGCCCAGTAGGCGCCGAAGGCAATAACGCCGACCAGCAGGACGGAGACCACTGCAGTCCCGATCTTCAGCCAGCCGGGCAATCGCCGGGGCGCACCCATATGCCGCGCCGGTCCCACTGCGGGATCGACCGTATGCCGGGCAGCAGACCCGGACGGGACCGGGGATCCGGTACCGTCCTGGCGGTCTTCTCGGGGTCGAGACACTATGGAGCCTACTTTCACAACAGGGATCAGGCCATTTTAGAGTCCGAATCTGGGAAATCCCCGATGGCGGGTTCTTTGGGAGCGGCGGAGTGCGGACGGCGGCTAGAAGCCGAGCTTCACCAGCTGCTTCGGATCCCGCTGCCAGTCCTTGGCAACCTTCACGTGCAAATCGAGGTAGATCCGGGCGCCGAGCAGCGCCTCGATCGCCTTACGGGCTGTTGTGCCGACGTCACGCAGCCGCGCGCCGCCCTTGCCGATGATGATGGCCTTCTGCGAAGAACGCTCCACATAGAGGTTGACCCGGACATCAAGGAACGGCCTGTCCTCGGGGCGTCCTTCACGCGGGACAATCTCATCAACCACCACGGCAAGGGAGTGCGGCAGCTCGTCGCGGACGCCTTCGAGGGCAGCTTCGCGGATGAGTTCGGCAATCATAACGGCTTCAGGTTCGTCCGTCAGGTGCCCGTCGGGGTAAAGCGGCGGCGACGCCGGCATCTGGCTGATCAGGACGTCGGCAAGGGTCTCGACCTGGAACCCGTCGGCGGCGGAAACCGGGACGATGTCCTTCCAGCCGTCCTCGCCGAGAACTTCCCGGCCCAGCGCAGCAACGGCAAGAAGCTGCTCGGTCAGAGCCTGGCGGTCCACCGTGTCGGCTTTCGTAACGACGGCGATGACGGGCTTATTGCCGATGGCCGAAAGCTGGGCCGCGATGAACTTGTCGCCCGGACCGATCTTCTCGTTGGCCGGCAGGCAGAAGCCGATCGCGTCGACCTCGGCGAGGGTGTCGGCGACGAGCTCGTTCAGCCTCTTCCCCAGCAGGGTGCGCGGCCGGTGCAGGCCCGGGGTGTCCACCAGGATCAGTTGCGCGTCATCCCGGTGCACGATGCCACGGATGGTGTGGCGCGTGGTCTGCGGCTTGGCCGAGGTGATCGCGACCTTCTGGCCGACCAACGCGTTGGTGAGGGTCGATTTGCCGGTGTTGGGCCGGCCGACGAGCACCGCGAAACCGGCGCGGTAGCCGCCGTGGGCTGCTTCGACGTCGGACTTATTCTGCTTGCTCACGTGAGACTCCCTGTTGGATTGGTGCGGCCTCGTCGAGAAGGTCTTCAAGGTCAGTTTCTACTTTTGGTACGGCGTCCGCAATGATGTGGCTGACGCGGTTCCGCCGGCCCTCGAGCCGGTCGGCACGCAGCCTCAGCCCGTGGACTTCGACGGTACTGCCGACGATCGGCACCCGCCCGAGGGCCTTGGCGAGCAGGCCGCCCACGGTGTCCACTTCGTCGTCCTCAAGCTCCAGGTCGAAAAGTTCGCCGAGATCTTCAATGCTCATCCGAGCACTGACCCGGTAGCTTCCGTCGCCGAGTTCCACGGCTTCGGCGCTCTCGGTGTCGTATTCGTCGACGATTTCGCCGACAATTTCCTCGATCAGGTCCTCAAGCGTAACGAGCCCGGCGGTACCGCCGTACTCATCGATCACGATCGCGACGTGCGTCGATTCCTTCTGCAGTTCGCGCAGCAGTTCGCTCACCGCCTTGGAGTCCGGCACGTAGCGCACTTCCCGGGCAAGTTCGTCAACCACGGGGGGAACCTCGTCGGCCCCGAGATTGTGAATGACCGAGGCAACATCCTTCAGATAGACGATGCCCAGCACCTGGTCGGTGTTCTCCCCGATGACCGGGATCCTGGAATAGCCCGAGAGCAGGAACAGTGACATGGCCCGGTGCAGGCTCGAGCCGGAATCGATACTGAGGATGTCGGTGCGGGGCACCATCACTGAGCGGACCAGTGTGTCGCCGAAGTCGAACACCGACTGGATCAGCTCGGCTTCGTTGTCCTCGATCACGTCCGATTCCGTGGCACGGTCCACCAGCTCACGGAATTCCTCTTCGCTGAAGAACGCCTCGTTGTCGGCGGGGGCTCCCGGGGCCACCGCACTGCCGAGGGTCACAAGCCAGCCGGGAATAGGTCCCAGCACCCAGCACAGCCAGCGGATCACCGGTGCGCTGAAGCGGACCAGACCCGCCGAATGCACCCGGCCGAGCTGACGCGGGGACACACCAACAATCACGAAGCCCAGCAGGGCCATCACTCCCGTGGCGATAAGGCCGGACAGCCAGACGTTGTCGAGCAAACTGGTCAACAACACGGTGACGGCAACCGCAGAGGCCGTATCGAACCAGATGCGCCAGAAACGCAGTGCCCGCATGTGCGCCACCGGCTGCGCCATGATCCGTTTCAACGCCGAACCGCGGCTGTTCAGGATCGCGGCTTCGGCGTCGTGCCGGGAAAGATAATTGAAAGCCGATTCGGCCGCGGTCAGGAAGGCGGCAAAACTCAGGAATACAAGAGCCATGCCGGCAACGATCAGTGGCGTCACTGAATCGTCTCTGACGGCGCGTCTTTACCCGTGAAGGCCGAAAGAAGTTCGCGCTGGAGGCCGAACATTTCTTCCTTCTCCTCCGGCTCGGCGTGGTCAAAGCCGAGCAGATGCAGGATGCCGTGGGTGGTTAACAGCAGCATTTCATCTTGGGTGGAGTGCCCGGCATTAACTGCCTGGACCTCGGCTACCTGCGGGCAGACCGCGATATCCCCAAGCATGCCCTGGGGCGTGGGCTTGCCAGGTGTGCCCGGCGTCAACTCGTCCATGGGGACCGAGAGCACATCCGTGGAGCCCGGCTCGTCCATCAGTTCTATGTGCAGCTTCTCCATCGCCGGTTCATCCACCAGCAAGATCGACAGCTCGGCCTGCGGGTGGATAAACAGGCGTTCGAAGATGAATCGGGACAGCCGTACAAGTTCGGCCTCATCGACGGTGACGCCGGATTCGTTGTTGACCTCGATGCTCACGAGTGTTCTCCCCGCTTGTCGCGGGCCACGGAATGCTTGACCCGGTTCCTCTGGATTTCATCCCACGCACTGTAGGCGTTGACGATGTCTCCCACCAGGCGGTGCCGGACGACGTCGGAGGCGTCCAGGACTGTGAAATTGACGTCGTCGATGCCCCGCAGGATGTCCTCCACGATCCGGAGGCCGGACCTGGTCCCAAAAGGCAGGTCCACCTGGGTAACGTCACCGGTGACCACCATTTTGGAGCCGAATCCCAGCCGGGTGAGGAACATCTTCATCTGCTCCGGCGTGGTGTTTTGCGCCTCGTCCAGGATAATAAAGGCGTCATTGAGCGTCCGTCCGCGCATGTACGCGAGCGGGGCAACTTCGATGGTGCCGGCCGCTATCAGCCGCGGAATGGATTCGGGGTCCATCATTTCGTGCAGGGCATCATAGAGCGGACGCAAGTAGGGGTCGATCTTGTCGCTGAGTGTGCCCGGCAGGAAGCCCAGGCGCTCCCCCGCTTCGACGGCGGGCCGGGTCAGGATGATTCTCGTGACTTCCTTCTGCTGCAGCGCCTGGACGGCTTTGGCCATCGCCAGGTACGTTTTGCCGGTACCTGCCGGGCCGATGCCGAAGATCACGGTGTTGGCGTCAATGGCGTCTACGTAGTTCTTCTGGTTCAGCGTCTTCGGCCGGATTGTTTTGCCGCGGCTGGAGAGAATGTTGTGCGTGAGTATCTCAACCGGGCTCTGCAGCGACTGGCTTCGGAGCATCGACACAAGCTGCTGCAGGACGGCCGGAGTGATGACTGTGCCGCGGGCGACAAGGCCCCGGACCTCGTTGAGCAGACGCATGATCCGCGGCACGTCCGCCGCCGGACCGCTGATCGCAAGTTCGTTGCCGCGCACGTGGAAATCGACGGCCGGGAACTGCGCCTCGATGAAGCGAAGGGCTTCATCATGGCTGCCGAGTGACTGGACCATCTGATCGGAATTATCGAACAGGACTACCTCCGTCCGCAGCCCTGGGAGGGAGTGGGGAAATTCACCTGCGGAGCGCTCTGCGTCGCTGATCCGGGACTTGCCGTTCGCTGCTTCAGTCATGGTCTTGGCCCGCGGGCCCCTGGTCCCCTCCAGTTCGGAAATGGTCTGTTCCGCGATCCGGTCCGACGGCGATGCTCGCCGTCCGCGGCCGGGGCAACGGGTAGCTCCATCTTACGCCAGCGCCGTGGACGCGTCGCCCGGGGTGTTAGCGCCAGTGCTGCCCCCGCCCTGCCGGGAACGGGCTTTAGGTATCAGGTTTATATCGGCCGTATATCGTTCCCGTTGCAGTTCTTGCCCCCCTGCCCATTCCAGCTCTCCGTGCCGGACCTGTATGCAATGCTGGAAAATGCCTTCGCACGGCATTTTCATCCGGCCGGGCAGAGGCTTGGGCACGAAGGAACCGAGCAGAAAGGGCAGCAGCCATCAGGCAAGCCGGGATTGGGCAGGCAACAGCAGGCAGGCGTACCCGCCGGGCCGCGCTGCTGCTGATGCTGCCCGCCGCGCTCACCCTCTCCGGCTGCGTGGCGACCCCCCAAGCCGGGATCACAGACTCAGCCTCGCCGTCGCAAGCCCTCGCGCCCCAGGCATCCCCGCCCACCACAAGTGCCCCGCTGGAAACGACCCAAGCGTCCAACAAGGCGCCGGTGTACTGGATCGGCCGAAGCAACAACAGCACCTTCCTGTACCGGGAGTTCCGTGACGTTACGGAACAGGACAACCCGGTCACCCGGGCGCTGCGCGTTATGACCTCACAGAAACCGCTCGACCCGGACTTCTTCACCCCGTGGCAGGACCCCAAAAAACTCGCAAGCTCCATCTCGGGTAAAAACGTCATCACCGTGGACATGTCCGCCGACGCGTTTAACAGCAACCTGGACCCGGCCATGGCTGAGCGCGCAATCCAGCAGCTCGTCTACACAGCGACAGCAGCCGCGGCCAGCGCCGGACTGGTCGACTCCGGCCAGCAGATCCAGGTGGTGGTGCTGGTGGACGGGCACACCGACTACGTTGCCTTCAACCACGTCCGGTTGGGCTCCCCGACCTCGCGCAGTGTCGGAATGGTCGCTCCCGTCTGGATCATTGATCCGCAGGAAGGCACCACCGCCGCGGACGGCGCGGTAAAGATCTCCGGCCGCAGCACCGCCCCGGGCGGAAAGCTTCGCTGGGAGATTCTGCGCGTCAACGGCAGCGTCGAGACAACATACCTGAACGGGACCCTCACAGCCGCCGCCGAGGCCGACCAGTCGGGCGCCTTCAGCCTGTCGGTCAACTTGGGGCCGGGCCGCTACGAGGTTCGGGTATCCCAGCTGGAAGACAGTAACCCGGCCGAGGACCTGAACGTTGATACCCGCGGGTTCACGGTCAAGTAGTCAACACCGCAGCGCCGGGCAGCAATCCGGAGCGTCGCCGCGCTACCAGCGGCCCAGAATATCGCTGGCCAGGACAGTCGCGGCGGGCCCGGCCGTGGACGAGCGAAGTACATGCCGGCCGAGCAGGGCTGTTACGGCACCGGCGTCGCAGAGCCGTGTCACTTCCCGCGGGCTGATGCCACCTTCCGGTCCCACAATCAAAAGTATCTCCCGGTAGCTGCCGGCGCTGCCACCGGTGGCCCCGGTGGCCCCGGTACCTTCCCAGGCCTCCAGCACCTGCCGCAGCGGACGCACGGCGTCCTCATGCAAGATGACGGCGAGGTCGGCGGCCGCCACGGCCCCCTGCAGTGCGGCGCTGTCGACGGCGGGGCGGACTTCGGGAATCCAAGCACGGCGCGCCTGCTTGGCCGCGGCGGTAACCACCGATTGCCACTTGGCATGGGCCTTGGCCGCACGGTCCGCCTTCCAGCGGACAATCGAGCGTTCAGCCTGCCAGGGCACCACGGCGTCGATCCCCAGCTCAGTGGCGGTCTCGGCGGCCAATTCATCCCGGTCGCCTTTCGCGAGGGCCTGGACCAGGACCAGCCGGGTCCCGGGCCGGGGTTCATCGGCCAGGACGGCGCACTTCACCGTCAGTTCGGCGGCTGCGACAGCCGCCACGGCGCCGGTGAGCCGCTTTCCGGCGCCGTCGGCGATGTCAACGGACTCCCCGATGCCGAGGCGCTTAACCGTCACCGCATGGCGCGCCTCCGGACCGTCAAGGACAAAGAGCGATCCCGGGGCCAGCCCGTCCAGGGTACCGGGGGCAGTAAAAAAGACCGGGTTACTCACGCCTACAGGTTACCGAACCGGTCCCGCAGCTTGGCGAAGACCCCGCCGCTCGCGGCAAGCTTCCCTTCGCTGAACTGTTCGCCGCGCAACTTGGCCAACTGCCGAAGCAAATCCTCCTGGGCGGCGTCGAGCCGGGCGGGGGTGTCGACCTGAAGATGAACCTTCAGGTCCCCGCGGCCGTAGCCGCGCAGGTGGGTTACGCCGAGGCCCCTAAGTGTCATAACTTCACCGGACTGGGTGCCGGCCTTGACGTCAATCTCCTGCTGGCCGTCGAAGGTGTCGAGGGTCAGTTCGGTGCCGAGTGCGGCCGCCGTCATCGGGATGCTCAGGCTCGCGTGCAGGTCGTCGCCGTCGCGAATGTAGGTGGCGTCCTCCTTGACCCGGATCTCGACGTAGAGGTCCCCGGCGGGACCGCCGGCAGGTCCGGCCTCGCCCTGGCCGGAGAGCTGGATGCGGGTGCCGGTGGCGACGCCGGCGGGGACCTTCACGGTCAGGGACCGACGGCTGCGAATCCGGCCCTGGCCGGCACATTCGTTGCAGGGATCCTTGATGACCGTACCGAAGCCCTCGCAGGAACCGCAGGGTGCCGTGGTCATCACCTGGCCGAGGATGGAACGGACAGCGCGCTGCACCTGGCCGCTGCCGCCGCAGATGTCGCAGCGTTCCGGGTGGCTGCCTTCGCGGCAGCAGGAACCCTCACAGCTGGGACAGGTGACGGCCGTGTCGACTTCGAGCTTCTTGTTGACGCCGAAAACGGCGTCGCGGAGCTCGATCCGGACGCTGATCAGGGCGTCCTGGCCGCGGCGGATCCTGGATGCCGGTCCGGCCTGGCCGCCGGCACCGAAGAACGTCTCGAAAATGTCCTGGAAAGCGAAGCCCTGGCCGGAGTAGCTGCCGCCGCCGGAGCCGTTGGCGTTGCCGTTTTCGTTGCCCGTGGTGTCGTAGATCCGGCGCTTCTGCGGATCGGAGAGTACCTCGTAGGCGTGCGTGACCGCCTTGAACCGCTCAGAGGCGTCGTCCCCCGGGTTCACGTCCGGGTGGAGGGTCCGCGCCAGCTTGCGGTAAGCCTTCTTGATCTCTTCTCCCGTGGCTTCGCGGGAGACTCCAAGAACGTCGTAGTGGCTGCTCAAAGTTGTTATCTCTTCCTGGTAGTACTGCCTGTTAAGGGGCACGAAGTCTGATGCCGGCCCCGCGGGCCGGTCGGTTGCGGGTGGACGCGGTCCGTCAGGGACCGAGAATCCGGGAAAGGTAGCGTGCGACCGCCCGGACGGCGGCCATGGTCGTCGGGTAATCCATCCGGGTGGGGCCCAGCACTCCGACTTTCGCCGTCGCGTCCGGGCCGTAGCCGGTGGCCACCACCGAGGCCTCGGCGAGTCCGTCGTAAGGATTTTCTCTGCCGATGCTCACCGTCACGCCCCGGGGGTCAGCTGCCATGTCGCCGAGCAGGCGAAGCATCACCACCTGTTCCTCCAGGGCTTCCAGCACGGGGCCGATGCTCAGCGGGAAGTCCACGTTTGACCGGGCCAGGTTCGCGGTTCCGGCCATGACCATCCGGTCCTCGCGGCTGCTGGCGGCCAGAGCCTCAATGCCGCGGGCCAGCGCCTGGGCGGCGCTGCGACGCGCGGGCGGGCAGTTGCCGATCACCGAGTGCAGCGACTGCGGCAAGAGGTTCAGCGGGGTCCCTGAGATGCCGCCGAGGAACCGCGTGCGCAGCTCCGACAAGGCCTCATCCGAAAGATCGTGCCCCACGTCAATGACGCGTTGCTCCACCTTCCCGGTGTCCGCGATGAGCACCGCAAGTACTTTACGGGGCGCCAGCAGGACAAATTCGACGTGCCGCACCTTGGCCCGGCTCAGATGGGGGTACTGCACAACGGCGACCTGGTTGGTCAGCTGCGAGAGCAGCCGCACGGTCCGGTCCAGGACGTCGTCGAGGTCCTCAGAGCCTTCCAGCAGGGCCTGGATGGCCCGGCGTTCGGCCGGCGAAAGCCGTTTGACCGCCGAAATCTGGTCCACAAAAAGCCGGTAGCCCTTGTCCGTCGGGATTCGCCCGGCACTGGTGTGCGGTGCCGTAATGAGCCCCTCGTCCTCCAGGGCCGCCATGTCGTTGCGGATCGTGGCACTGGACACGCCGAGGTGGTGCCGCTCCACGAGGGCTTTGGATCCCACGGGTTCGCGTGAATGGACGTAGTCTTCCACGATGGCGCGCAGCACTTCGAGTTTGCGTGGTTCGCTCACGCTCCACCTCCTGTCGACCGTCCCGCATTCGATGCCACCGCCCGCCGCACGCGCCGGACACACAGTGGCCGGGCACACAGTGGCTAGCACTCGACATGCCTAAGTGCTAACCAGTCTAATATGAGTCGCCGCGTTGTTAGCATTGAATTCGCTTCGGGCGTTCTTCCCGGGGCAGGTGTTTTGGGGCACAGCCCACCGAGCGCAAAGCAGTGTGTAACCGATGTCGTACCAGAACTGGGGGCCCCAGGACCTGTCCGCGCCCGCCAAAACCCAACTACCCGAAGTCGCCGTCGAGCGCGGAATGGTGCTCGAAGATGTGCAGTCCGGCTGGGTCGGCGCCGTGACCCGGGTGGAGAAGTCCGGCGGGATGCACGTCGTCGCCCTGGAAGACCGCCGGGGGAAGTCCCGGTCCTTTCGCCTCGGCTTCGGTTTTCTGCTGGAAGGCCAGCCGATCCGGCTGATGCCGCCGGCGCCCCGCGGGAGCGCGGCGGCCGCCGGGGCCCGCACCGCCTCGGGTTCCGTCCGCGTGGCGGGCCAGCGCGCCCAGATTGCCAAAGCCAGCCGGATCTGGGTGGAAGGCAAACACGACGCCGAACTCGTCGAAAAGGTCTGGGGTGACGATCTTCGGGTCGAGGGTATCGTCGTGGAGCCGTTGCATGGCATTGACGACCTCAGCGGGGCGGTGGCTGCCTTCCGGCCCGGCCCCGGACGCCGCCTCGGTGTGCTGGTGGACCACCTGGTGCCCGATTCCAAGGAATCCAGGATCGCGGCGGCCGTGATGGCCTCCCCCGGGGCGGCCGGAAACGTCCTGATCGTTGGCCACCCCTACGTCGATGTCTGGCAGGCCATCCGGCCCGCGGTCCTGGGGATCGAGAAGTGGCCGGTAATCCCCCGCGGTGTGGACTGGAAGACGGGTATCCTGACCGCGTTCGGCTGGCCGCACAGCACCAAGGAAGACATTGGCCTGGGCTGGCAGAAACTCCTCGGCACGGTCCACAACTACGCTGACCTCGAACCCTCCCTGCTGGGCCGGGTCGAGGAGGTCATCGACTTCCTGACCGTCCCCTGAACGCCGCCGCCGGACATTCCTGCCAGCGGGCCGATCCGTGATTGCGCGCACCAGCACGTATTCTTGGTATGGCGGTTGCGCTTCCGGCGCAGCAGCGGCATTTCCAGGCACCAAGGCACCACCGCAATCCGAAGGAAAACACCGTGGCAGATGAAGCACGCGAGCATAACGGCGACAAGGCTGGCTATGGCCGGCCCCCTTACCATGGCGTTCCCGCCAACGCGCTGCCGCTGACGGCCGGCGAGGACCGGCAATGGGCCACCTTGGCTCATTTCGGCGGCATCCTCGGTTGCGTGCCCTCGTTGCTGATCTACCTGATCTTCAAGGACCGCGGACCGTTCACGGCGCAGGAGTCCAAAGAAGCCCTCAATTTCACGCTTCCCCCGACAATTGCTGCCGTCGTGTGCAACCTCCTGGTCTTTATCCCGGTAGTGGGCAACATTTTCGCCGTGCTTGCCACTCTGATCTGGATCGCCGTCACCTGCTTTTCGGTCGCAGCCGGAATCCACGTCAACCGCGGCCAGCCGCACCGCTACGAGTTCAACTTCCGCTTTATCAAATAGGGCCCCGGGCACGCAGGGTTAGTCCGGCAGGATCCTGCGGACCACTGCGTCCGCCAGCAGGCGGCCTTTGAGCGTGAGGATGAGGCTGCCGTGGAAGGCCGCGACGGGCTCCACCAGGCCATCGGCGATGAGTCCCGCGACAGCATGCCGCCCGGTATCCCCCAGTCCGCCCAGACTGGCAATGTCCAGCCCTGAGTTCAGCCGCGCTTCGAGCATCACGCGCTCGACGTTGCGGGTCGCAGAATCAAGGGTCTCCCGGCCGGCTGCCGGGGAAAGCCCGGAACCCATCCGATTGGCGTAGGCAGTGGGGTGCTTCACGTTCCACCAGCGCACACCGCCCACGTGCGAGTGAGCGCCCGGGCCGACTCCCCACCAGTCATCGCCCCGCCAATAGGCGAGATTATGCCGGCAGGCCTGTTCCGGGCTGCGGGACCAGTTGCTGACCTCGTACCAGGACAGTCCAGCGGCGGAGATGAGTTCGTCGGCCAGTTCGTACTTTGCCGCATGGTCGTCGTCGTCAATTCCCGCTACCTCGCCACGGCGGATTTGCGCGGCAAGCTTCGTGCCATCCTCGATGATCAGTGCGTAGGCGCTGATGTGGTCAGGCTGATAGGACAACGCGGTCTCCAGCGAGAAGCGCCAGTCGGCCAGCGACTCCCCCGGCGTTCCGTAGATCAGGTCCAGGCTGACGGCGAGCCCGGCCTCCCGCGCCCATTGAACGGCCCGGGGAACCCGGCTGGGAGTGTGGGTGCGGTCCAGTACCTTAAGGACATGCGGCACCGCAGACTGCATGCCGAACGACACCCGGGTGAATCCGGCGTTGGCCAGCAGCTGAAGGGATTCGGGGGTGACCGAGTCCGGGTTCGCCTCAGTGGTGACCTCGGCCCCGGGCGCCAGGCCCCACGCCCCGATGGCGGCGGCAAGGATTCGGGCCAGGTCCCCGGCGGGGAGCAGTGTCGGCGTTCCGCCGCCGAAGAAGACAGTGCTCAGCGGGCGGGGCGGCAGGCCGCTGGCCGCCAGGACCGCCGCCGCAAAGGAAACTTCTGCCACCGCCGTGCCGGCGTAGGCGTCCTGCGAGGCGCCGCCACCGAGCTCCGTGGCGGTATAGGTGTTGAAGTCGCAGTAACCGCAGCGCACGGCGCAGAACGGGATATGCACGTACAGCCCAAAATCCCGGGAAGCGGCACCCTCCAGTGCCTGGCCGGGCAGCAGCCCGTCCGGTGGCGCCGGATCGCCCAGCGGAAGGACGCTAGGCACGGGCCGGGCCCGTCTGCCGTGGAACAGTCGTTGCTGGCACCGTTACTTCTTGGCCTTATCCTTGGACTCATCCGTGGTGAGGGCGGCGATAAAGGCTTCCTGCGGGACCTCCACACGGCCCACCATCTTCATGCGTTTTTTGCCTTCCTTCTGCTTTTCCAGCAGTTTGCGCTTTCGGGTGATGTCACCGCCGTAGCACTTGGCGAGCACGTCCTTGCGGATCGCGCGGATGCTTTCCCGGGCAATGATGCGGGAGCCAATGGCGGCCTGGATGGGAACCTCGAACTGCTGGCGCGGAATGAGTTCGCGCAGCTTGCCGGTCATCATCACGCCGTAGGCGTAGGCCTTGTCCCGGTGGGTGATGGCGCTGAAAGCATCCACCTGTTCGCCCTGGAGCATAATGTCGACCTTGACCAGGTCAGCGACCTGGTCCCCGTCCGCTTTCCAGTCCAGCGACCCGTAGCCGCGGGTCTTGGACTTGAGGATGTCAAAGAAATCAAAGACGATCTCGGCCAACGGCAGACGGTACCGGATTTCCACCCGGTCCTCGGAGAGGTAGTCCATGCCGCCCATCACGCCGCGCCGGCTCTGGCACAGCTCCATGATGGCCCCGACAAACTCGTTCGGCGCCAGGATGGTGGCGGCGACCATAGGCTCACGGACCTCGGCGATCTTGCCGCTGGGGTATTCACTGGGGTTGGTGACGTGGACGACCTTCTTGTCCTCCAGGGTTACCTCGTACTCCACGTTCGGAGCGGTGGAGATCAGGTCGAGGTTGTATTCGCGTTCCAAACGCTCCCTGGTGATTTCCAGGTGCAGCAGCCCCAGGAAGCCGACTCGGAACCCGAATCCCAGCGCCGCGGACGTCTCCGGCTCGTAGACCAGGGCGGCATCGTTGAGCATCAGCTTCTCCAACGCATCGCGGAGCACCGGGTAGTCCGTGCCGTCCAGGGGATACAGGCCGGAGAAGACCATCGGCTTGGCATCGGCATAGCCGGGAAGTGATTCGCTGGCCGGCTTGGCCAGGTTGGTGACGGTGTCGCCGACCTTGGACAGGCGGACGTCCTTGACACCGGTGATGAGGTAGCCCACCTCGCCGACACCGAGGCCCTTGGAGGGGGTTGGCTCCGGGGAGCTGACACCAATCTCGAGGAGTTCATGGGTGGCACGGGTGGACATCATCTGGATGCGTTCGCGGGGGTGCAGCATGCCGTCAACCACGCGGACGTAGGTAACTACGCCGCGGTAGGTGTCGTAGACGGAGTCGAAGATCATGGCGCGCGCGGGAGCGTTGGGATCGCCCACCGGAGCCGGCAGGTCTCGGACGATCTTATCCAGCAGAACCTCCACGCCCATACCCGTCTTGCCGGACACCCGGAGCACATCGTCGGGCTCGCCGCCGATCAGGTTGGCGAGTTCCGCCGCGTACTTCTCGGGCTGGGCTGCGGGAAGGTCGATCTTGTTCAGGACCGGAATGATCGTAAGGTTGTTCTCCATCGCCAGGTAAAGATTGGCCAGGGTCTGGGCCTCGATGCCCTGCGCAGCGTCGACCAGAAGGATCGCGCCTTCACACGCCGCGAGCGAGCGGGAGACCTCGTAGGTGAAGTCGACGTGTCCCGGGGTGTCGATCATGTTCAGCGCGTAGCTGACGCCGTCGAGCTCCCAAGGCATGCGGACGGCCTGGGATTTGATGGTGATGCCGCGTTCGCGCTCAATGTCCATGCGGTCCAGGTACTGGGCCTTCATGTCACGGGACTGGACGACGCCGGTGTACTGGAGCATCCGGTCGGCCAGTGTGGACTTGCCGTGGTCAATGTGCGCAATGATGCAGAAGTTCCGGAGGATGGCCGGATCTGTTGCGGCGGGCACCGGGGCGGTGCGGGCCATGGGAGACACGCAGGGTCCTTACTGTTGGCATTACGGGTGGCTTTTCCACGGATCGGCGCTGGCTCTGGTTTCCCGTCCTGCGACGTGCCGCGTAGCTGAACCTATAGTCTCCCACGTCCGGGCCCGTGGGAGTGCATCCCTGCTCCGTACAGCGGCGCCGATGTTCCGCCTGGATTCTTCGCCGCAGTTGTGCCCGGCGCCGGTACTGGGTGCCGGTAGGGTTTCCCCATGGCTTGGAACTTACGCTCGATCGGCAACGCTGTCCGCAGGACCTTGAGATTCCTGGAGGGCCAGCCCCGCTCCGCGCCGGGCAGCTCCCCGCCGGGAAGAACACCCGCCAGCCAGCCAGCCCCGGGCTCACTGACCGGTACCTACCCCGGAGATTTCCGCGGCACGGCCAAGGTGAGCTACGCCCCGTCTGCCAACGGACGCCCGGAGCCGGGCGAAGTTGTCTGGACCTGGGTGCCGTACGAGGAAGACTATTCGCAGGGCAAGGACCGGCCGGTGCTGCTGGTGGGCAGCAACGGCTCCTACCTGCTGGGGCTTATGCTGACCAGCAAGGACCACGACGGGGACCCTCGCCGGGCCGATGACTACGCCGACATCGGCACCGGCCCCTGGGACCGGCAGCGCCGTCCGAGTGAAGCGAAACTGGACCGTGTCCTGCAGATCAATCCCCGGGATGTCCGGCGCGAGGGCGCGATCCTCGACCGCAAGAGCTTCAACGTCATCGCCGCCGCCCTGAGGACCCGCCAGGGGTGGCGCTGACCGGGCACTCAATCGCCAGCAGACCGGTCTCTCTGCTATTATTGACAGCTGTGTGTCCGTGCAGGTCGACGGCCACAGATGGTTGGTCGCCATAGGTATCCCCACGCCGCTCAGTCAATGGCCAATCTGAAAGCCCTCTAGACCATTTTCCGCATTGAAAAAGAGAGTTCACACGTGGCTAATATTAAGTCCCAGAAGAAGCGCATCCTCACCAACGAGAAGGCCCGCCTGCGCAACAACGCAGTCAAGTCAGAGCTGAAGACGGCCATCCGCGCCGTCAACACCGCCGTTGAGTCAACCGACAAGGATGCGGCCGCTACCGCACTGCTTTCCGCCAGCCGCAAGCTGGACAAGGCTGTCAGCAAGGGCGTTCTCCACAAGAACAACGCCGCAAACCGCAAGTCGGCCATCTCCAAGAAGGTCAACGCGCTCTAAGGTTTCCAGTTCTTTCGAACTGACGATTGTGGCCGGCACCCCAGGGTGCCGGCCACTTCCAGTTAAGCGCTAGAGCGACCGTGCGCAGCACCTGCTGCGTGGGCACCGGTCCCGGTCCTGGCTCAGCGGCGGACGGAGGTAGCGATCACGGTTACGGCGTGTTCGACGGCGTAGACCGGGTCCCGGGACAGGCCCTTCACCTGGGCGTCGGCCTCGGCGGTGACCTGGATGGACCGGACAAGCCCTTCGGGGGTCCAGCGCCGGACCTCCCGCTGTGCCTGCTCGACCAGCCAGGGTTGCATGCCCAGTTGCTTGGCAATCTGCGACGAGGACCCCTGGGCGCCGGCCACCTTGGCGAGGCTCCGGAGCTTCGAGGCCAGCGCGGCCACCAAGGGAACCGGGTCCGCCCCGGTATCGAGGGCGTGGCGCAGGGTGGAGAGGGCCAGCGGCGCATTCCCTGCCATCGCTGCGTCGGCTACCTTGAACGCGGTGGCTTCCACCCGGCCCCCGTAGTACCGGTCCACCATGGCAGAATCCACGCTGGTGGACGCATCGGCGATCAATTGGCTGCAGGCGGCGGCCAGTTCGGCGAGCTGGGCGCCGACGGCGTTGACGAGGGCATGCACGGCATCGGGATCAATGCGGCGGGAAGCTGCCCGAAACTCGGCTGCCACAAACGCGACCTTGTCCGCGTCCTTTTTCAGCGGCTGGCAGTCCACCACCGGCCATCCGCCGGATTTGATGGCGTCCAGGAGCTTCTTCCCGCGCACGCCGCCACTATGGCGCAGGACGAGGACAGCGTCGGGCTCGGGCCGGGCGAGGTATCTGAGACCGTCAGCGAGGAACGCGTCGTTCATGCCCTCCAGTCCTTCCACCTCGATCAGCTTCTGTTCGCCGAAAAGTGACGGACTGACATTCATGGCGAGGGAACCGGGCTCGTAGTTGCCGGCAGTGAGCCGGGTGACTTCGACATCAGGGGCGGCGGCGCGGACCTGCGCCCGGATCCGGTCCATGGCGCGGGAGCCCAGGTAGTCTTCCGGGCCGCCCACCAGCACAACGGCTGCCGGGCTCACATCGCGCCAGGTGGCCGTGTTCGAAGCCGCGGGCCGGGTGCGTGGGGTCTGGGCAGCAGCCACTGAGGTTTCCTCCCGGAAGATTGTGTGCAGACTCTAAGCCTGCCACGGCCGGGGCGGTGCACCAAGCCGGGCCAGCTCCCTTCCCGGGCCGAGTGCCGGCCATCGCCGCGCATCGGTATCCGGTTCAGCAACGCCACCGTTCGCTGATGTGCCGTCAGGGCCAACCCGGCCGTCCGGAAGGGGTGGAAGGCCAGCCACCAGGCGGCGAAGGCCGCGGCCGAGAAGAGCGCCATGGTCGCGGCGCCGTAGGCCCCGTCCGGCCACGGCAGCACCGCGCCGGGCAGGCCCGCGAAGAACCGGGCAATTCCTCCTACCCCGGCGGCGAAGGCGGCGGCGACGCCCAACGGGACAGCGGCGAAGCCCGGAGCCAGCGGAACCAGCGGCACGGCCGCGGTCCCCAGCAGCGTGACCGGGGCAACCAGGGCAGCGGCGGCCATGTTGGCGGGCAGGGCGTAGGAAGTGAACTGGGGCTGGAGCAGAACGATGACCGGCCCGCAGAATGCCTGTGCGGAAAGCGGCACGGCCACTGCAGCGGCGGCCCAACGCGGTACGGCTGCCGGAAACCACTTCATGACCGGTCTGCCTGTGGTCACAATACCCAGGGTCGCCAGCACGGAGAGCAGGAATCCGAAGCTGGCGGCCAGCACCGGTTGGAGCAGGACAAGGCCGGTGACGGCCACGCACAGGAGGCTTAGCCCGCGTCCTGGCCGGCCGCCGGCAAGGGCCGCAAGACCGATGGCGCCCATCACCGCGGCCCGCAGGACACTCGCATCCGGGCCCACCACCAGGACGAACAGGCCCAAGCCAACCAGGCAGAGGACCGAAGCGAGTACCCGGCTCAATCGCAGGCTGCGCGCGGCCAGCAGGAGGGCGCCTAGGATGACGCTGCAGTTGGCGCCGCTCACTGCCGTCAGATGGGTCATGCCGACAGACCTCATCGCCACGTCCAGCTCCTCGTCCAGGAGGGTCGTGTCGCCGGTGACCATTCCCGGCAGGAGTCCCCGGGCGTCGCCGCCGAACTGCCCGGTGGCCGCAGTGAAACGGCTGCGCAGCTCCCCCGGGGCGAGCTGCCAGGTGCCGGGCTCCCCGACCGTCGTGGGGACGGAACTTGCCAGGAGGACTGCCGCTTCGGTCAGGCCCGGTGTGGGCGGAGCAAGTTTACCGGTCGTTCGGATCCGCCGGCCGGGGACGGCGTACTCCCAGCCGGCGCCGCCCAGGACCAGGAGCCTGGCCGGTACGCGTACCCGCTGCGCGTCGAAGGTCATGTCGATCAGCGTGACCGGTACGGCCCATCGGTCCGCCGCCCCGGTATGCCCGGGCGACTTGAGCCGGCGCGGCGTCCCCGTTACCTCCACTTCCGCGGCAACGGCTGTTACCTCGGCTGCGGCGGCAGACACGGCACCCTCGTGCCTGAGGGAAGAATCTGCGGCGGCGTGCCCGCCGGCGGCAGCCGCGAGCAGCAGTGCCACGGCCATCGTCGCGCGGAAGCTTCGCCGGGCCGGCGGGCCCGGCTGCCCACTGCCTGAACCGGCTGCCGCCACGGCCAGGAGCAGCCCGGACCCCGTCACGAAGCTCATGCAGAGCGCCGCCAGGACCGCCGGGGGCAGCTGCTGCGCCGCGGCCGCCGTCGCCCAGACCATTGCCGCCATCGGAACCAGGCGCACATCGGTCCTGCGCCATAAGTCCTCCCGCGCCGGCGCGGGCCCGCCCGGGGCTTCCCATGACGCACACCAGGTGCGGAGCCTCGGGCCAAGCATCCGGAGCCGGCCGGACCACTCCGGTGGCGGCGGCCCCTTCGCCTCCCGCGGCTGCTGGTTTGCGGCGGGCCGGCGGGCCGCGGCGTCCACGTACCGCTGCCAGCGGCTGCCGTGGTCCATGTCCGCCCCTCAGACCCTCACCAGAGGCAGCAAGGCTGCGAGCATCTTGGCCCCTACGCCATCCACGGCATCCAGCTCCTCGACCCGTTCAAAGCGGCCGTGCTGGGACCGCCACTCGACAATCCGCCGGGCCAGCACCGGGCCGACGCGCGGCAGGGTCTCCAGTTCGTCGACGCCGGCAGTGTTCAGGTTGATCTTTCCGCCCGGAGGAGGGGGCCCGCCGGCCGAGTCCGGCCCGTCCGCGGCGCCGGCCGCCCCAGCGGCAGCAGCTCCGGCCGGCCCGGTACTTTCACCCTGCCGCGGCACAACGACCTTTTGTCCGTCTTCCAACACGGCCGCGAGATTAAGCTGGCCGGGGTCCGCATCGGGCGCTCCGCCTCCCGCCGCCGAAATCGCCTCGTGCAGGCGGCTCCCCGATGCCAACTCCACGATTCCGGCATGGACCACCGCGCCCGCCACGTGCACGGTGATCCGGTCGGCTGCGACGGCTCCCGTCCCAGGTCCCGTCGCAGGTGCCGTCCCAAGTTCCGGAGCGGGTTCCGCGCCGGGTTCCGCGCCGGGTTCCGCGGTGCTGACGGCGCCGAGCGGGCTGACCTGGGTTGCGGTGTTCGATGCCTGCCACCAGAAGCAGCCAAGGAGCGCCATCGCCACCAGGCACAGCAAGGTAGCTGCGCGGTGTCCGGTCCGCCATCGGAGCCGGGGTCCGCGGCTGGCCGGCGCATCCGCCTGGCCCGGAACGCGCTGTTCCGCGGCGCGCCCGGTCCCGGGTGGCCCGCTGAGCAGGCCGGAGACGGGGCTGTCACCGGCGGAGGCAGGCCTAAAGTCCTCGGCACCCCGGAAGGCAGGAGTCACGGCGGCCGACAACCTGCGGCCGGAAGGGACGGCCTCGGGGCTGGGCGGGCTTTCCGGATCGTGACGCGGCATGCGCCCATCCTACGAACCGCAGCGTACGAGGCACCGGGCCGAGTGTGCCATGTGGAAAACCCCTGTGGAATAGCCGGTCCCCGGGCGTGGCGGCGGACGGCGTGCCGGTCAGGAAGTGCCGGAAGCCGTCCCGGTCAGGAGGCGGCAGACGGCACCCGTGCTGCCGGCGTGCCGCTCTCCCCCACAATAACCGCCAGCACTCCGAGCCCGGCGTGGGCAGCGAGCACGGCGGGGAGTGCGCTGATCTGGACGGGCAGACATCCCGGGACGGCTGCGGCCAGCTCCGCGGCGAGCTGTTTAGCCTCCGCCGGGTTACCAAAGTGGTGGACAGCGAGGAGCGCCCGCCCCGGGGGCCGGCTAATGGCGTCGGCCACTGCGATCTCCCGGAGCCGTGCGATGGCTTTCGCTGCGGACCTGACCTTCTCCAGCGGAACGACCCTGCCGTCCTCGACCGCAAGGATTGGCTTGATCGCGAACATGGTCCCCCAGAGAGAAGCCGCGGCTCCGATCCGTCCGCCGCGCCGGAGCTGCTCGAGGCTGGGTACGTAGAAGTAGACCTTGGAGCGGGCCAGCCCGTATTCAGCGCACTCACGCACGGCGGCGGCTGCCTTGCCTTGCGCGGCAGCGCTGACTGCGCATTGGACCGCCATTCCCTGAGCCATACCGACGGTGCGCGAGTCCAGGACGTCCACCGGGATGCTCACCTTGGCGGCAGCCAGCCGGGCGGAGTCCACCGTGCCGGAGAGTTCCCCGGAAATGTGGAGCGACACAACGGACTCGAAGCCATTGCGCTGGGCGGCCACATAAGCCTGTTCAAACTGGCCGGGTGAAGGTCGGGAGGTCTTGACGGGTTTGCCGCTCGCCAGGGCCACGGCGATGGTATCCGCGATGTCGTCCTCGCCCTCGCCGTAGATTTCAGTGCCGACCATCACAGGCATCGGGACGACCGTCAGCTCCCCGCCGGCGGATACCGCGCGTACCCAGTCGGCCGGAAGTGCTGCGGCAGAGTCCGTGACCACGGCCGTCCGGACTCCATCCGGGGCAGCCCCGGACCCGGGGTCCATTGCGGGGACCCTGGCCTGGCGCAACCCGTTGAGGCGCTCCTTCAGCCACGGCCACCCCGCTGGGTCGCGGTGGGGCACCAGGCACCTCCTGCCGTCTGCACTTGCTGTCGGGTCCCGCTGTGATGGCCGGCCGCCGTTTCCCGCGGCGGCCGGCCTGTTCACTGACCTGCCCGGTTAGGCCGGGACGATGTTGACCAGTTTAGGCGCCCGCACGATTACCGTGCGGATATCGCGGCCGTCGAGGGCCCGCTGGACGTTTTCCGAGGCCAGCGCCAATTCGCGCAGTTCGTCCTCGCCGATCGCCGGTGAGACGTCCAGCCGGTCGCGAACCTTGCCCTGGACCTGGACGACGGCGGTGACCGTGTCCTGCACCAGGAGGGACTCGTCGTGTGCCGGCCAGCCTGCGTTGGCCACCGAGGCGGGGTGTCCCAGCACGTTCCAGAGATCCTCGGCCGTGTACGGCGCGAAGAGGCTCAGAATGACAGCGACGGTCTCAACGGCTTCGCGGACCGCCGGGTCGGAGCCGCCCGCCCCGGCGTCAATCGTCTTTCGGGTCGCGTTGACCAGTTCCATCAGCTTGGCGACCACCACATTGAACTTGTTGTGGTCAAGCAGGGCTTCGGCGTCGGCGATTGTGCGGTGCGTAACGGTACGCAGGGCCCGGTCCCCGGCGGCAAAGTTGACGCCGGGTGCGCTGGTGACATCCTGTCCCAGCCGCCAGGCGCGGGCGAGGAACTTGGCGGAGCCCGACGGCGACACGTCTGCCCAGTCGACGTCGTCCTCCGGCGGCGAGGCGAAGATCATGGTGAGCCGGACGGCGTCGACGCCGAATTTGTCCAGCTGCTCGCCCAGGTCAACGCCGTTGCCCAGGGACTTGCTCATGGCCTTACCGCCGTTGAGTACCTGGCCTTGGTTCAACAGGGCGCTGAACGGCTCGTCGGTGTCGATCATGCCAAGGTCATGGATGACCTTGGTGAAAAAACGGGCATAGAGCAAGTGCAAAATGGCATGCTCCACGCCGCCGACGTACTGGCCCACCGGCATCCAGTCATTGATCTTGGCGGGGTCGAACGGCCCCCCGGTGTAGTCCGGGGAGACGAAGCGCAGGAAGTACCAGGACGAGTCCACAAAGGTGTCCATGGTGTCAGTGTCCCGCCTGGCCGGCCCGTGGCAAACGGGGCAGTCGACATTGACCCAGCTTTCGACGGCGGCCAGCGGGGAGGTGCCCTTGGGGGAGAGGTCCTCGCCCCGCAGGTCTGCCGGCAGGGTAACCGGGAGCTGTTCGTCCGGGACCGGGACTTCCCCGCAGGAGGGACAGTGGATGATCGGGATCGGGGTGCCCCAGAACCGCTGCCGGCTGAGCAACCAGTCGCGCAGGCGGAAGTTCACGAATTTTTCGCCCGTGCCCTGCTGCTGCAGGATCTCGATGGCGGCCGGAATGGCTTCTGCCTTGGGCAGTCCATCCAGGGCACCGGAGTTGATCAGGGTTCCCTCACCCGTGGTGGCAGTACCGCTGGATGCGGGATCTTCTTCCCCCGTATCCAGCACTGCCCGGACCGGCAGGTCGAAGGTGCGGGCAAAGTCGAGGTCGCGCTGGTCGTGGGCAGGGACGGCCATAATGGCTCCGGTGCCGTAGTCGGCCAGCACATAGTCGGCCGCCCAGACGGGCAGTTTCTCGCCGTTCAGCGGGTTGGTGGCATAACGGCCGGTGAAAACTCCGGTTTTTTCCCGCTCAGTGGACTGTCGCTCGATTTCGGAAAGCGCCTTGACCTGTTCCCGGTACGCGTCCAGGGCCGCGGCGTGTTCCCCGGTGACCAGCTCGACGGCGATCGGCGCGTCGGCGGCGACGACGAAGAACGTCGCGCCGTAGAGGGTGTCCGGGCGGGTCGTGAAGACCGTAACGTCCTGGGCGGCCTTGCCGCCCTCGGCCTCGATCACGAAGGTGACGTGGGCACCCTCGGATCGGCCGATCCAGTTCTTCTGCATGGCCAGGACACGCTCGGGCCAGTGGCCGCGCAGTTCATCCATGTCATCAAGGAGCCGGTCTGCGTAGTCGGTGATTTTGAAGTACCACTGGTTCAGCGACTTCTTTGTGACCGGAGTGCCGCACCGTTCACAGGCGCCGTTGACGACCTGTTCGTTGGCCAGCACGGTCTGGTCCTTGGGGCACCAGTTGACCGGGGAGTTCTTGCGGTAGGCCAGGCCGCGTTCATAGAAGCGCTTAAAGAGCCACTGGGTCCAGCGGTAATACTCCGGGTCGGAGGTGTGGATCCGACGGGACCAGTCCGCAGAGATGGCGTAGCGCTTGAACGAGGCAGCCTGGGTGTCGATGTTGGCATAGGTCCACTCGCTGGGGTGCGCGTTGCGCTTAATCGCCGCGTTCTCGGCGGGCAGTCCGAAGGAGTCCCAGCCAATCGGGTGCAGCACATCGAAGCCCTGCTGTCGGAGGTAACGCGCGACGACGTCGCCCATGGCGAAGGCCTCTGCGTGGCCCATGTGCAGATCCCCGGACGGGTACGGGAACATGTCCAGGACATACCGCCGTTCCTTGGACCCGTCATCGACGGGTGTGAAGACCTTGAGGTCCTCCCAGACCTGCGGCCATTTGGCCTCCATGGCGGCAAAGCTGTAGGCACCCTCGTCAGGCGTCTCCGCTGCGACTGCTGGTGTTCCGGTCTCTGTCTCCGGCTGAACGCTCACTGCTGGCCTCTTCTGTTCTTTCGATCTTGTCAGATCAGGACTGTCCCGCCTGATCCCCTGCTGCGGGCCGGCAAACATCCCGGACACACAAAAGCCCCTCGACACGGAGGGGCGGCCGCGCGGCAATCCGGGTTTTCGACGGAATGCCGGGCGGCTAGCTAAGCAGGAGGATCGCGCGCACAGGACTACTTTAGCGCACCCACAAACCACCCACAGGTAAGTCGCCACGAGCGGCTGAAGTGTGGACGCACTCGAGAGGGAGGCCGCACCCCGCCAGGGTGTGGTGGGCACCGCGATGGGCCCCCTGCTGCGAGGGTCCCGACACGAGCTTGCGAGTGTCAGGGAGCAGCAGGGGACGGGCAGGGCGGGTGCGGCCTCCCTCAACAGAGGCTGGGACTTACTTCACGTCGGCGTCGACCCAGTCCATGGACTTGGTGACGGCCTTCTTCCAGAGGCGCATCTGGCGGTCCCGCTCGGCGTCATCCATCTGCGGCTCCCAGCGCTTGTCCTCGGCCCAGTTGGCCGAGCATTCGCCCAGATCCTTCCAGAACCCCACGGCAAGGCCGGCGGCGTAAGCCGCCCCCAGGGCAGTGGTCTCGACGACTTTGGGCCGGATCACCGGCACCCCCAGGATGTCGGCCTGAAACTGCATCAGGGCGTCGTTGGCCACCATGCCGCCGTCGACCTTCAGCTCCGTCAGCGGCACGCCCGAATCGGCGTTGACCGCATCGAGGACCTCCCGGGTCTGGAACGCCGTGGCCTCCAGCGCAGCTCGGGCGATGTGGTTCTTGTTCACAAAGCGGGTCAGGCCGACGATCGCGCCCCGGGCGTCGGAGCGCCAATACGGAGCAAACAGTCCGGAGAATGCCGGCACAATGTACACCCCGCCGTTGTCCTTGACCGCGGCGGCAAGGGTTTCCACTTCCGGGGCGCTGCTGATCATGCCAAGGTTGTCACGCAGCCACTGGATCAGGGAACCGGTCACGGCGATCGAGCCCTCCAGCGCGTAGTGCGGCGCCGCGTCGCCGAGCTTGTACCCGACAGTTGTCAGCAGCCCGTTCTTGGAGTGGACGATCTCCTCACCGGTGTTGAAGATCAAGAAGCAGCCGGTGCCATAGGTGTTCTTGGCTTCGCCGGCTTCAAACGCCGCCTGCCCGAACGTTGCGGCCTGCTGGTCGCCCAGGATCCCTGCGACCGGAACTTCACGCAGCAGCTGGGACGTGTGCACCGTCCCGTACACCTCGGAGGAAGACTTGATCTCCGGCATCATCGAGGCCGGGACACCGAAGGCGTCCAGAATGTCCTGGTCCCAGGACAAGGTCTCGAGATCCATAAACAGGGTCCGGGACGCGTTGGTCACATCGGTGACATGGACGCCCCCGTCGACGCCGCCGGTCAGGTTCCACAGCACCCAGCAGTCAGTGTTGCCGAACACGAGGTCGCCTGCTTCGGCCTTCTCGCGGGCGCCCTCAACATTGTCCAGGATCCATTTGATTTTGGTGCCGGAGAAGTACGTGGCCAGCGGGAGCCCCACCTTTTCCTTGAAGCGATCCACACCGCCGTCCTTTGCCAGCTCGTCCACGATGGGCTGGGTGCGGGTGTCCTGCCAGACGATGGCGTTGTAAACGGCTTTGCCGGTCGTTTTGTCCCAGACGACGGCGGTCTCACGCTGGTTGGTGATGCCTACGGCAGCGATGTCGTGCCGGGTGAGGTTTGCCTTGGACAGCGCGGTGCCGATGACCTCGCGGGTGTTGTTCCAGATCTCCGCGGGATCGTGTTCCACCCAGCCGGCCTGCGGGAAGATCTGTTCATGTTCGAGCTGGCCGGACGAGACGATGCTGCCGCTGTGGTCGAAGATGATGGCTCGGCTGCTGGTGGTGCCCTGGTCGATTGCGATTACATACTGGTTCATGGTGACGTCCTTGTCTTGGGGTTGGCTGTTGGAGGTGTGCAGCGCGACGGTTAAGCCGCCGCGGTGGCAATGATCGGCACCACTGCGGCCACAATGCCGGCGAGGCCGCCGCCGACGAGCGGTCCGACGACGGGGATCCAGGAATAGCTCCAATCCGAGGATCCCTTGCCCTTGATCGGCAGCAGGGCGTGGGCGATGCGCGGGCCCAGGTCACGGGCGGGGTTGATGGCGTAGCCGGTGGGGCCGCCGAGGGAGACGCCGATGCCGACGACCAGCAGGGCAACGGCCAGCGGGCCAAGCCCGGACGGTGTCCCGCCGAAGGTGAGGATGACGAAGACCAGGACAAAGGTGCCGATGATTTCGGTGACCAGGTTCCAGGTGGTGGAGCGGATGGCGGGGCCGGTGGAGAATACGCCAAGTTTGTTGGCGGGCTCGGGCTCGACATCGAAGTGCTGCTTGTGGGCCAGCCACATCACCACAGCACCCAGGAAGGCTCCCAGGAGTTCACCGCCGAAGTAGGTAAACGTCGAGGCAAAGTCGACCGGAACGCCGGGGGCGTAAGTGCCTTTGCCATTGATCAGCAGGCCGAATGTCACGGCGGGGTTCAGGTGCGCACCTGATTTCACGGCGACGAATACACCGGCGAAGACAGCGATGCCCCATCCCCAGGTGACCATCAGGAATCCGCCGTTATTTCCTTTTGTACCCTTCAGTGCAACGTTTGCCACAACGCCACAGCCCAGCAGGGTCAGCATTGCGGTACCGAAGACTTCGGACAGGAAAACTATTCCAAGAGACATCTTTGACTCCTCTATTTTCTGTTGTCAGCCCCTCGCGGGTTTGAAGGGCTGGTGTGCCGGCGGGGCCGTGGCTCCGCCGGCCGGCCGCTGCGCGGGTCTTCCATTGAACCCCGCAGCCGGTGCGCCCGGACGTCATCCGCCCGGGCGCCGATCTCTATCCGGCGACCACGCTGTGGACGTGGACCCCGTGGAATCGCTTGAGCACCTCCTGAGCGTGGCTGATCTCGGCGGCTTGGGTGGCCGCGTCCCAGCCGAGCGGGCCTGCAAGGATGCCGGCAACCTCGTGCAGAAGTTCGCCGGTCACCAGGCCGCGGAAGGCGAGGGACGTGCGACGGATCAAGACGTCGATCAGGTGCCCGATCTGCTCGTTCCGGGCCATAAACTCCAGTTCACGGACGGAGAGCTCGCGGGTGGAGTGCAGGAGCGGGTCCGGGCCGGCGTCGAGGAAGCTGATGATCTCCCCGGCGCGGGTGCCGTAGCGGGTGAGCAGCCCTGCGGTGCGGTCGGCATCACGGTTGTCCGTCATGTGTGCCTTGATCCAGCGCTGCACGCCATCCTCGCTCTCGGGGAAACCGGCACCGCCGCCGATGGCCAGTTTCGCCGTCGAGATTTTACGGTGCATTCCGAGTTCAGCGAGGACCTTGTCGCTCAGGTGTTCGGCGAGGGCGCGGAAGGTGGTCCATTTTCCGCCCACAAGGCTAAGCACGACTGCGCCGGCACTCCCCGTCCCGGCGGCGCCCCCGGCGCGGCGTTCGATCCGGTAGTCGCGGCTGACGAAGCCCGGCTGGGTGGCGTCGTGCCGGGGCAGCGGACGGACTCCGGAAAACGTGTAGACGATCTGATCCCGGCCCACGGTGATGTCCGGGAAGACATGGCCGATCAGGTCGAAGAAGTAGTCGATCTCTTCCTCGGTGCATACAGCGTCTTCCGCCATGTCCGCGTCGATGTCCGTGGTCCCGACCAGGACGCGGTCCCCCATCGGGTAGATCAATACGATCCGGCCGTCGGTGTGTTCGAAGAAGATCTCGCGTCCGCTGCAGGCGGCGAGCAGTTCCGGGTGGTCCAGCACAATGTGCGAGCCCTTGGTGCCGCCCATAAAGGCAGACGCCTCGCCCATCGCCTGGTTTGTCTGGTCGACCCAGGCGCCGGTGGTGTTGACGATGACGTCGGCGGAGAACTCAAACCGTTCACCGGTGAGTTCGTCTCGAAGTTCCGCGATGCTTCCGGTGCGCCCGGTCCCTGCTGCGTCGCGGACCGCCACCAGCGAGAGGTAGTTGCTGGCGCGGGCATCGCTGGCCCCCGCGGCGCCGGCCTTCTCGCCGTCCTGCAGCACATCCAGCGTGAGTCGCTCCGGGTTGTGCACGGAGGCGTCGAAATACGTCGCCGCATATTTGATTCCCGGGTGCAGGCGGGGCAGCTCGGCAAGAGCCCGCCGGCGGCCGCGGAACTGGTGTCGGGGGACGGTGCCGCCGTCCCGGGAGAAGAAGTCGTACATGCTCAGGCCAAGCTTGATCAGGAAGGCCCCGCGTTCCGTGGGAGCCCCGTGCTGCTTGTGGGTCAGGAACCGCAGCGGCGCGGCGAGGATGCCGGAAAACGTGCTGAAGATGGGGATGGTCGTCTGGAGCGGCTTTACGTAGTGCGGGGCGATGCGCAGCAGCCGGTTGCGTTCCACAACCGATTCCTGGACGAGGCGGAACTCGCCGTTCTCAAGGTAACGGATACCACCGTGGATCATGTGCGATGAGGCACCGCTGGCCCCCTGGCAGTAGTCACCGCGCTCCACAAGTGCCACGTCAACACCCTGCAGGGCGAGGTCCCGGAACGTGCCCACTCCATTTATGCCACCGCCGATGATAAGCACCTGCGCGTGCGGCCGCCTCTGCAGCTTCTGCACCGATGCGCGCTCGCCGGCCGACGCCTGGTTGCGGGCTGAATCCTTCTGTCCCAAGAACTACTCCTTTGGGTTTGGTCCTGTGCGGCGCGCCGTGCGGCGCGGCGCCGTTCATCACTATTCTTTGGAGTAATGGAAAATGGAGTCAAGCACTATGCACAAACGTGCAGAACGGAAGTGGGATGACACCCTCACGAAGCTCCGACGCCCTCCGCGCCGCCCAGTTGTATTACCTTCAGGACCTGACCATGGACGCGATTGCACGCGAGCTGCGCACGTCCCGGTCCACCGTGTCGCGGCTGCTTTCCTCAGCCCGGGAATCGGGGCTGGTGCAAATCCAGATCCGCAGCCCCCTCGACACCGGGCCCGAACTCGAAAGCATGATCCGCGCCGAATACAAGGTGGACGTGCACGTCGTTCCGGTAGTGGACACGCTCAATGAGGCGGAAACGCTGGACCGCGTGGCCATGCAGGCCGCCCGCACGATCGGGCCGCTGGTGGATTCCAACGCCATTATCGGCGTCGCGTGGGGCTCGACCTTGAGCGCTGTGAGCCGGCACTTGACCCGGAAGATCACCCACGACTGCGTGATCGTCCAGCTCAACGGGGCGGGCAACATGCAAACCACTGGTATCACCTATGCCTCCGACATCATGCGCCGCTTTGGCAGCGCCTACGGAGCGCGGGTGGAGCAGTTCCCGGTACCGGCGTTCTTCGACCACGCCGCGACCAAAACGGCCATGTGGAATGAACGAAGCGTGCAACGGATCCTCGAACTTCAGTCCCGCATGAGCATTGCCATTTTCGGCGTGGGCTCTGTCGACGCCGACTATCCCAGCCACGTGTACGCCGGCGGCTACCTCGACGAAGAAGACCTGAACGTCCTGGCCACCTCAGACGTTGTGGGCGATGTTGCCACGGTGTTCTTCCGCGCAGACGGCTCCTCGGACGGGATCATGCTTAACGAGCGTTCCACCGGTCCGGACCTCGCACAGTTGCGCCAGGTCCGCCGGCGGATCTGCGTGGTCTCGGGGGCTTCCAAGATCAACGGCCTGCGCGGCGCCCTTGCCGCCGGCCTGGCGACAGACCTGATTCTGGACGAGGCCAGCGCCCGGCACCTGGTCAGATTCGACGGTTTGGTCTGATCCTGCCGCTTCCCGGGCCGCCCGGACTCCCGTGTCCGGCCCGTCGTGGGCGGTGCAGGCGGCGGAGTCGGTAAAGTCGATGGTATGAAACCCTCACCCCGGCTCAGCCTCAACAACGGTGTACTGATCGACCAGGTGGGTTTTGGACTCTATAAGGTGCCCCCGGAGGACGCCCCCGGACTCGTGACGATGGCGCTCGAAGCCGGCTACCGGCACTTCGATACGGCCGCCATGTACGGCAACGAGACCGGCGTTGGCCGGGGCGTTGGCGCCTTGTCCGGTTTTGTTAGCGGCGATGACGCCCGCGGCGGTTCCGGCGAAGCCTCCCCTTCCTTGTCCCGCGAGGACCTGTTTATCACCACCAAGGTCTGGAACGACGACCACGGCTACGACGCGACGCTGCGTGCCTTCGACACGTCGATGGCCAACCTCGGGCTGGAATACGTTGACCTGTACTTGATCCACTGGCCGTGCGCGGAACGGGGGCTGTATCCGGAGACCTACCGCGCCCTGGAGACGCTGTACCGGGAAGGCCGGGCCCGGGCCATCGGGGTCTCGAACTTTCAGCCGGCCCACCTGGACCGCCTCCTGCAGACGGCGGAAGTCGTCCCGGCCGTCAACCAGGTTGAACTGCACCCCTGGCTCCAGCAGGAGGAACTGCGCAGCCTGCACCGCGAGCTTGGAATCACCACCGAAGCGTGGAGCCCGCTGGGCCGCGGCCAGGTCCTGCAGGATGCGGCTGTCCTTCATCTTGCGGCCCTCCACGGCAGGACCCCGGCGCAGATCATCCTCCGCTGGCATGTCCAGCTTGGCAATATCGCCATCCCGAAGGCGAGCTCGTACGCCCGGATCAGGGAAAACCTCAATGTCTTTGGCTTCAGCCTGGACGACGCCGCCATGGACACCCTTGCCGGACTGGAACGCGGCTTCCGGACCGGCTCGCACCCGGACTCCGTCAATTAGGACTCATCGAATGGTAGACATGGCCACCGAGCCTTCCCCCGGCACTCCCCTGCTCAGCGCCGGGCTTGCGGCGCGCACCCATCCCGCCGAAGTGGTAGTGAACGGCACCAAAGTCGCGTATTGGAGCTACGAGCCGGTAACGGTGACCCCGCAGACCCGCACCATCCTGGTGGTCCATGGCTTTCGCGGCGACCACCATGGACTCCTTAGGGTTGCCGACCAGCTCCCCGAGATGCGGCTTATTATGCCGGACCTCCCCGGATTCGGCAGCTCCGCCGCGTTCACCGATGCCAGGCACAGCGTGGAACGTTACTGCCGCTTCGTCGCCGATTTTATCGCGGCCCTGGCTCTGGGACCGGACACCGTCCTGCTGGGACATTCCTTTGGCTCCATCATCGCGAGCCATTACGTGGCCAGCCACCCCGGCACCGTGGCGGAGCTGATCCTGATCAACCCGATCGCCGCCCCGGCCCTTGAGGGGCCCAAGGCCCTGCTGACCAAACTCGCCGTCCTCTACTACGAAACCGCTGCGCGCCTGCCGCGCCGGCTGGGACAGGGCCTGCTGCGCAGCCAGCTGATTGTCCGGGTCATGAGCGAGACGATGGCGAAAACGCGCGAGAAACATCTCCGACGTTTTGTCCACGCCCAGCACAGCGCCTATTTCTCCGCATTCGCGGACCGTGAGAGCCTGCTGGAAGCTTTTAAGGCATCGGTTGGCAGCAATGTCGCCGAAGTGGCCGCCAGCCTGACGCTTCCCGTGCTGCTGATCGCCGGTGAAAAAGACGAAATTGCGGCGCTACCGGACCAGCACACCTTGCTGGCACGGCTGCCGGACGGCCGCCTGGACGTGATCGCCGGCGTCGGGCACCTGATCCACTACGAAACCCCGGAACCCGCCGCGGCATTCATCCGACGCTTCCTGAAGGACCATTCCGCGTGAAAATCATTATTGATGCCCGGTTCACCCGGCTGGACCACCACGACGGAATCAGCCGTTACGGCGCCAGCCTGATCGCCGCAACGGCAAAAATCGCCGAGGTCTCCATGCTCATCAGCGACGTTCGCCAGCTGGCCCTGCTCCCGGACGTGCCCTATTCCCTGATCAACAGCCCGCTCTCCCCCGCCGAGTTGTTCGTCGCCCGAAAGGTGAACGCACTCGACGCCGACGTGGTGGTGTGCCCGATGCAAACGATGGGCAGCTGGGGCCGGAAGTACCCGCTGGTGCTGACCCTGCACGACCTGATCTACTACGAACACCCCGCTCCCCCGGGCTTCCTGCCCGCACCCGTCCGGGTCCTCTGGCGCCTCTACCACAAGGCCTTCTGGCCGCAGCGCTTCCTGCTTAATCGTGCCGACGTTGTTGCCACCATCAGCGCCACGACGGCGGCACTGATCTCCAAGTACCAGCTGACCCGGCGTCCGGTCCGGATCGTGGGCAACGCCCCGCAGCACGGCCACGCGCCGCGGGATCCAGGGTCAGGGGCAGACAAGACGATCCTGTACATGGGCTCCTTTATGCCTTACAAAAACGTGGAGACCATGATCAGGGGCATGGCGGAGTTGCCGGATATAAGCTTGCACCTGCTCAGCCGAATCACCCCGGAACGCCGGGCGGAACTCGAGGCCCTGGCGCCCGCCGGCACGAGCATCACCTTCCACAACGGCGTGACCGACGCCGAGTATGAGGCCATGCTGGGACGCACTACGGCTTTGATCAGCCTCTCCAAAGCGGAGGGTTACGGGCTGCCCCTGGTGGAAGCGATGTCCCACGGCACACCGGTGATCGCCAGCGACATCCCGATCTTCCGCGAGGTCGGTGGTGACGCTGTCAGCTACGTCCACCCGGATTCACCGCAGGAATTTGCTGCCGCGGTGCGGCAACTGGAGGATGCGGAGCTGTGGAAGGCTCGTTCGCTCCGCTCGGTCGAGCGCGCCGCGGACTTCAGCTGGGACGAATCGGCGCGCCGACTCCTGGACGCGGCCGCGGAGGCCAAGGAGTTGCACGAACGGCCCAGGCCCTAGGACTTCAGCCGCCGGGTCGGTAAGGTCCCGGCATACACGGTGCTGCGGTCACTGCCCGCATCGGGCGCCAAAACGTGAGTGGACGTCCGCTGATTGAGGGATGAAACCAGAGTGATCCCAGCTCGCCAGCAAAGCCATCGGAGTAGATCTGCACTCCTTGTAATCCCGGGAACACGTCGATGCCGGCAGCGGCAGAAGTCACGTCCTGGAGGCTGGCCGCGGTGTCATTTCCGCAAGTCCGCTGTACAAGCGCCGAGGCGGCCGGCACCTCTTGGTCCTTCCCTAGAGCACGTCCACGCCGTCCAGCCGCAGCTGCACCGGGTCGTCCGTGCGTTTGGCGGCCGCGGCGGCCTTAACCGCCCGCAACGCCATGGTGACGTGGGCCGCCTGGCCGTAGGGGATGAACATCAGGGTCCGGACATCATCCCCCGCCGCGCCCCGAACGCTGCCGTGGGCGGGTGCGCCGGTGATCACAAGCGGCGCGGGGCCCGCTGTCCGAAGGGTAATCCCCTGCGCGGCCAGCTGTTGCTCGACGGCCTGGCTGAAGTGCCCGACGGCGGTCCGGCCGCCCGTCAGCGACGCGACCCGAACAGCAGGGGGCAGCTGCAGTTCCTGGCGCAGGGAAAGCTCACGCTCGGCGTAGCCGGCCGGGTCCCAGCGCAGCAGCGCGCCCACACCGGCGGCGTCGTCAGCGGTGATCACCACGAGCCCGCCCTCCCCGGCGGGGCGGACCAGCGCCGCAGCGTTGAACCAGCGCCTGACGGCGTCTTCCCCGGCCCGCAGGTTTTCTCGCCGCAGCAGTGAATCGCCGTCCAGCAGAAGTGCCGCCGCATAGCCTCCGGGCGCGACGGGTTCGGCGCCGACCGTGGCGACTACCAGCGCCTTGGAATCAGGAACGGTTGCCAGCACCCGGTCCCCGGATGAGGTGACCACCGGCTTCCCGGGGAAGGCCCGGCCCAGTTCCTCAGCCGTCCGCAGGGCCCCCGTGGCGCCGCGCCTCAGCCGTGTACCATTGCACGTGCCGCAGCGCCAGTCAGCCGCCGGCGTTGAACACCAGCGGCATTGCGGCACCGCGGAGCTCCCGCTGGCCCCGGCGATGGCCAGCGGCCCGCTGCAGGACGTACAGCGCGCCGGCTCCCGGCAGTTTTCACAGGCCAGCGACGGGGCGTAACCGGCCCTCGCGACCTGGACCAGGACCGGGCCGCGTTCGAGTCCGTCCTTGGCAGCACGCCAGGCCGCGCCGGGCAGCCGTGCGATCCGGGCCAGCGGATCGTGTTCAAGTTCGTAGCTGTCGGCCGTGTTCAGCACACGCGGGACGCTCCGGCGGACAACGGAGCGTCCGGCCTCCACCGACCGGGCCCATCCTGCCTCGACGAGTCGCTGCGTTTCGGTACTCCGGGTATGCGCTGCGAGCAGGCACGCCGCGCCCTCCTGCTCGGCGCGCAGCAGCAGGACTTCGCGGGTATGGGCGTAGGGTGAGCGCTGCTCGATGTGCAGGTCGTCACCGTCGTCCCAGCAGACAACGAGACCCAGGTTGTGCACCGGGGCGTAGGCGGCGGACCTGGTGCCGACAGCAACCCCGGCGGCGCCGCTGAGGATCCGCAGGAAGCTGCGGTAGCGGGGCGTCTGGCCATCGTCCGCCGTGAGCCGGGCGACGTCCCCGGCCGGCAGCAGCTGCAGGAGCGCCGTTTCCGCCCGGTCCAGGTCACGGTAGTCGGGCACCACAACGATGGCCCCGCGGCCGGAGAGGCGGACGGCTGCAACTGCTTCGGCGATCAGCCGGGGCCAGCCGCCGGCACCGTAGCCCTGCAGTGCGCTGAGCACCGCCCGCGGCGACTCGCCTGCGTTCAGGTGCTGCAGGAAGGCCGGTCCGTTGCGGTACCCGGACCAGCGTGAACCTTCCAGACCGCCGGGAAGTGCCGCGCCCGTTCCGCGCCCGGAGGCCTCGTCGGCGAAGACTGAGGGGTCCAGGACCCCCTCGGCGGCGAGCTCCTTCTCCAGTTTCGCCATCCGCGGCGGAACCGCCACGCGGAGTACGTCGCTGACATTGCCGGCGTAGCGGGCCGCAACACGTCCCGCGAGTTCTGCGACGGCGGCCGTTAGCACCGGCACCGGCGAGAGCACTTTGTACAGCGGAACGAGGGGGTGGCCGGCGTCGGATTCGGCTGCCCGGTCCATCAGGTATCCGGCGAGCTCCTGACCGTTGAACTTAACTTTCACCCGGACCCCAGGTTGCGCCGCGGCGTCCAGGGCGGCGGGCACGCTGTAGTCGAAGGGCCGGTCAAGGTGCGGGAGGGAAGATTCCAGCCGCACCCGCGCCACCGGAAGCCGGGCGGCTAGTTCCGGTCCCGGGGACGCCGCTGCCACGGTGGGAAAGCCCTGCAGCAATGAGAGTTGATGGGGTTCATCCGGGGTGGCGTGTTTAATCGGGCCGTTCATTTGTCTCCTCCCTTCAGCAGCGGTTCAGCGCCGGCCCAGCCAGCACTGCATGAAACAAAACAGCCAGGCCGCCGGATTCGGCGGCCTGGCTACAGCTCATCATGGGGCAGCGACATTAATTCACCGTAAGCGATTAGCCGTTGCGGTGACCAGGCTGCACAAGCCGGGCGTCTTACGCGTTGAAGAACGCCTTCAGCGCGTCTACCCGGTCCAGCCGCTCCCACGTGAAGTCGGGATCCTCCCGGCCAAAGTGGCCGTGGGCGGCGGTCTTGGCGTAGATCGGCCGCTTGAGGTCGAGGGCGTCGATGATGGCACGGGGGCGCAGGTCAAAGATTTCCGCGATCGCGGCACTGATCCTGGCCGGATCGACGGTCTCGGTGCCGAAGGTTTCGACATAGGTCCCTACCGGGCGGGCCTGCCCGATCGCGTAGGCGATCTGGATTTCGGCGCGCTTGGCGAGTCCGGCAGCCACCACGTTCTTGGCGACCCAGCGCATGGCGTACGCGGCTGAGCGGTCCACCTTGGACGGGTCCTTGCCGGAGAAGGCGCCGCCGCCGTGGCGTGCCATGCCGCCGTAGGTGTCAACGATGATCTTTCGTCCGGTGAGGCCGGCGTCGCCGACCGGGCCGCCAATAACGAAGGCACCGGCCGGGTTCAGGATGTTCCTGGCCCGGGAGATGTCCAGGTTGGACAGTGCCATGACCGGGTCAACGACGTGGGCCGCGAGATCGGCGCGGAGCTGGTCGAGGCTGGTGCCTTCAGCGTGCTGGCTGGAGATAACCACGGTCTCTACCGATACCGGCCGGTCACCGTCGTAGCCAACGGTGACCTGGGTCTTGCCGTCCGGTCGCAGGTAGCCGAGCTCGCCGCTCTTGCGGACCTCGGTCAGCTTTTCGGAGAGCCGGTGCGCGAGCCAGATCGGGACCGGCATGTAGGAGGGGGTCTCGTCGCTGGCGTAGCCGAACATCAGGCCTTGGTCTCCCGCGCCCTGGAGGTCGTAGTCGTCCTCCTGGCGTCCCTCGCGCGATTCTAGCGAGTTGAAAACGCCACCGGCGATGTCATTGGACTGCTGCCCGATCGAGACGGACACACCGCAGCGGGCACCGTCGAAACCGTTGGCCGAGGAGTCGTAGCCGATGCCCAGGATGGTTTCCCGCACGATCTGCGGGATTTCGACGTAAGCGTCGGTGGTGACCTCGCCGGCGACGTGGACCAGCCCGGTAGTGGCAAGTGTCTCCACGGCAACCCGGGACTCGGGGTCCTTGGACAACAGGGCGTCGAGGATCGCATCGCTGATCTGGTCGCAGATCTTGTCGGGGTGCCCTTCGGTCACCGACTCGGAGGTGAAGAGCCGAAGTGATGCGGGCGTGGGCCCGTGGAAATCAGGGATGTGCAGCGGTAAAGTCACTCAACTACCTTACTGGTTGGAAAACGGACGTCCGGCGGCGTGTGTCCCCTTACGACGGAGACGCAGCTGACACCGGGTTCAAGCGGGCGGAACAACCCGGCTGAGCTCGGCGCTGATGCGCTCTATTACGGCAGCCGCGACGTCGGACTTCGAGCCCGACGCCTCTTGGTGTTCGGAGCCGGAGCGGGAAAGGATGACTACGGAGTTAGTGTCTTCGCCGAAGACTTTGTCCTGGCCCACCTGGTTAACGACGAGCAGGTCGCATGCCTTGCGGCGCAGCTTGGCCGCCGCGTATTCCAGCACGTCCCCGTCCGCATCACCGGTCTCCGCCGCGAAGCCTACGATCAGTTGGCGGCGCAAGGCCGCGTCCCGGACCTCGACGAGTTCGCGCAGGATGTCCGGGTTGCGGACCAGCGAAATGACCGGATCGGCGACGTCGTCGCGCTTTTTGATTTTGGTGTTGGACACATCCGCCGGGCGGAAGTCCGCCACGGCGGCCGCCATGATGATGACGTCGGAGTCAGCGGCCGCGTGCAGGGCCGCCTTGCGGAGCTCCAAGGCAGTCCCGACCCTGATCACGTCGACTCCGGCCGGTGCGGGGACGTCCATGTGCGCGGCCAGCAGCCGGACCTTGGCCCCGGCTTCACGGGCGGCGACGGCCAGTGCCGCACCTTGTTTGCCGGAGGACCGATTGCCGAGGAACCGGACGGGGTCCAGCGGTTCCCGTGTGCCGCCGGCGCTGACAGTAACAGTGAGTCCGGCCAGTGGCCGCAGCGGCGAAGGATCGGCGTCCTCCGCCACTGGAACAGCTGCGGGAGCGGGCGCCCCTGCGAGGGCGAGTGCCGCCTCGAAAATAGCTTCGGGCTCAGGCAGCCGGCCGGGCCCGGAGTCCGATCCGGTGAGCCTTCCGGAGGCAGGCTCCAGCACGGTGATGCCCCGGCTGCGGAGTGTCTCGACATTCGCCTGGGTCGCCGGGTGCTGCCACATCTCGGTGTGCATGGCGGGCGCCATCAGCACCGGAGACCCGCCGGCCATCAGCAGCGTGTTGCTCAGCAGGTCGTTGGCCTGGCCGGCCGCGGCACGGGCCAGCAGGTCGGCGGTGGCGGGGGCCACTACGATCAGTTCGGCCTCGTGTCCGAGCCGGACATGGTTGACGGTGTGAACCTCGTCGAAAACGCTGTTGCGGACCGGATTTCCGGACAGCGCTTCCCACGTGGCGACACCAACAAAGCGGGTCGCGGCTTCCGTGGGGATCACTGTAACGTTATGGCCGGCTTCAGTAAAAAGCCGGAGGAGCGACGCCACCTTGTAGGCGGCTATCCCTCCCCCGACTCCGAGGACTATGCGCACGTGTGCTCCGCCTGCGTAATTACTCTGCAGGTTCGATCGGAGTGGAGACGAGCTTGCCTTCATTGATCTCGCGCAGCGCGATGGAAAGCGACTTCTCGTTCAGCTTGGTGTCGACCAGCGGGCCGACGTACTCGAACAGGCCCTCGTGCAGCTGCGCGTAGTACGCGTTGATCTGGCGTGCGCGCTTGGCGCCGAAAATTACCAGTCCATACTT
Organism: Arthrobacter sp. EM1; assembly: GCF_029964055.1. Classification (NCBI taxonomy): domain Bacteria; kingdom Bacillati; phylum Actinomycetota; class Actinomycetes; order Micrococcales; family Micrococcaceae; genus Arthrobacter; species Arthrobacter sp. EM1. The sequence goes on from NZ_CP124836.1 coordinate 1,903,017, forward strand.
CGAGTCGGCGGCCTTCAGCAGCTCGTCGATCGGCGGGTTGATGATGCCTTCAAGGTTCGTGGACACGAATTCTCCAAATTCTAACGGGCCGATACGTCCCGGCGCCTAGCGTGGGTTCGGGGTCAGCCCCATGAGTGAAACAAGCTCGTCCGCTGCCCGTCGAACGTCATCATTGATGACGGTGTGGTGAAACTCCGGTTCAGCGGCAAGTTCTAGTTTAGCGGTTTCAAGCCGTCGCTGCTGTTCCTCCGCCGTTTCCGTGCCGCGGCCGACCAGGCGGCGGACCATTTCATCCCAGCTAGGTGGCGCCAGGAAGACAAACTGGGCATCCGGCACGGCCTGTTTGACCTGGCGCGCACCCTGCAGGTCGATCTCCAGGAGCACCGAACGGCCATCGGCGATGGCGGCGTCTACCGTGCTGCGCAGGGTGCCGTAGCGGTTCCGCCCATGGACCACCGCCCACTCGAGGAGGTCCCCGTTCTCGACCAGGACGTCAAATTCCTCGGCCGATTTGAAGAAGTAGTGGACGCCGTCGACTTCGCCGGGCCGCGCCGGACGTGTGGTCGCCGAAACGGAAAGCCAGACGCCGGGATAGTTGTCCCGGATATAGGTGGACACGGTGCCTTTGCCAACAGCCGTCGGGCCAGCGAGGACTGTCAGTCCCGGTTTCTTGCTCACATATTCCTTTGATCCGGTTGGGAGTCAGCCCGGCGGTCCGGGCTGCTTGTTGTCTATAAAATCTACCAGCGCCCGGCGCTGGTGAGTTCCCAAACCGCGGACCCGGCGGGATGCCGCGATGCCCAGTTGTGCCATAATCGCCGCGGCACGCACCGGTCCGATGCCGGGGAGGGCTTCAAGCAGCTCGACGATCCGCATTCTGGCGATCGCGTCATTGCTCTCGCCTTCGCCCAGCAATTGCGCGATTGTCAGCTGTCCCGATTTCAGCCGGTCCTTGGCCGCGGCCCGGGTTGTCCTGGCCGCGGCGGCCTTCCCGAGGGCGTCGGCACGCTCCTGCGCAGTGAGAGGTCGCAAACCCAATGAATGCCTCCCTGCCTTGTCGGACGGACCGCTTCGACTGCCCGCCCGGACGGACCGCACGCACCACCGTGCGGTGCCGCGAACTTCCCCTGAACCTACCGTCTTGGCGAGGCAGAAATCAATGGACAAGTTTCGCAGCACTGCCCGGTGTCGCTGCCGCAGCGGACCGCGGCCGGCATGTGCCGCAGACGGCCCGCAGAGCGGTCCGCACAGCGGCCGGTTCCGTCCGCTGTGCACGCGGTCGCGCTCAGGCTGCGCGCAGCTCCCCGAGCGTGCGACGGACCGCTGCCTGGAGGTCTTTGATCCGCGGGCCGGCGGAGAGAATATCCCGGCTGGACGTAGCCAGGACCTGGCCGTAGGCGCCGCCGAAGGTCCGGCGCAAATCCGCCGCCGTCGCGCCTTGTGCCCCCAGCCCCGGGGCCAGGATCGGACCACGGACGACGGCGAGATCCAGGTCCAGGTCCAGCAGCGCGGAGCCGACGGTCGCGCCCACAACGAGGCCTACCGAACCCAACTCCCCCGGATACCGACGGTTCTCCGCGGCAGCCGCCCGCACGATCCGGCGGGCAACGGAGTCGGCGCCCCCCACGTGCTGGACCGAGGCACCCTCCGGATTGGACGTCAGTGCCAGGACGAACACACCTCGCCCGGTGTGCGCCGCAAGCTCCAGGGCCGGACGGAGCGACTCGAAGCCCAGGTAGGGGCTCAGCGTGACCGAATCGGCGGCCAGGGCGGAACCGTCCCGCAGCCAGGCGTCCGCGTACGCGGCCATGGTGGAGCCGATGTCGCCGCGTTTCGCGTCGGCAATTGTCAGCACCCCGGCCTGCGCCGCCGCGGCGAGAGTGCGTTCCAGCACAGCCATGCCGGCCGAGCCGTGCCGCTCGTACAGCGCCACTTGCGGTTTAACCGCGGCAGCGAGGGCAGACACGGCCTCCAGGACGGTGAGCGAGAAGCTTTCGAGCCCGGCGGCGTCGTCGTTCAGTCCCCACTGCTGCAGCAGCGCCGGGTGCGGATCGATCCCAACGCACAATGGCCCGCGCTCCGCCATGGCCCGGCCCAACCGGGAACCGAAGGACTCCCGGGCCGCCGGGTCAGCGGCGGTGGCCTCAGGCATGCGAGTTCGCCTCCTGGGACATCCGCTCCTGTGAGAGCGCCAGTGCCGCGGCGTGCTCCTGCAGGCTCGTAACGGACCATTCGTAGGTACGAAGCGCCTCGATGGCCTGGACGGCGGCGTTGAACTCCGCCACCGTCGTGATGCACGGGATGCCGATCGACGTCGCGGCGGCGCGCAGTTCGTAGCCGTCGCTGCGGGCTTCGCCGCCGGAGGGGGTGTTGAAGACCATGTCGATCTCACCGGCGATGATGAGGTCCGCGATGGTGCCTTCGCCGTCGGCACTGGAGCCCTCGGCGACCTTTCGGACCGGGGTGGCCTGGATACCGTTGCGGCGCAGCACATCAGCGGTACCGCCGGTGGAGACGATCTCGAAGCCAAGGTCGGAAAGCCGCTTGACGCCCATGATGACGGAGCGCTTGTCCCGGTTCGCGACCGAGACGAAGATCTTGCCCTCGGTGGGCAGCGCGTTGTTGGCGGCTGCCTGGCTCTTGGCGAAGGCGGTGTCAAAGTGCTTGTCGATCCCCATCACCTCACCGGTTGAGCGCATTTCCGGCCCGAGCAGGGAGTCCACTACCTTCCCCTCCGGGGTGCGGAAGCGGCTGAACGGCAGCACGGCTTCCTTGACCGACACCGGCGCGTCCAGCGGCAGCGTGGAGCCGTCCCCGGTTTCCGGCAGCATTTTGTAAGCGGTGCGGAGCTGGTTGATGGTGACGCCGGTGCCGATCAGGGCAGCCGCCTTCGCCATCTGCACACCGGTGGCCTTGGAGACGAACGGGACGGTGCGGGAAGCCCGAGGGTTGGCTTCCAGGACGTAGAGCACGTCGGAGGCAAGGGCGAACTGGATGTTGATGAGGCCGCGGACACCTACACCTTCGGCGATGGCCAGGGTGGCGGTGCGGACGCGTTCGAGCACGTTGTTGCCCAAGGTGATCGGCGGCAGCACGCAGGCGGAGTCGCCGGAGTGGATGCCGGCTTCCTCAATGTGCTCCATGATGCCGCCAAGGTACATCTCGGTGCCGTCATAGAGGGCGTCGACGTCGATTTCGACGGCGTCCTCGAGGAACCTGTCGATCAGCACCGGGTGGTCCGGGGTGATCTCAGTGGCGTTGGCGATGTAGCGGGAGAGGTTGGGCTCGTCGTAGACGATCTCCATGCCGCGGCCACCGAGTACGTAGGACGGCCGGACCAGGACCGGGTAGCCGATCTCGTCAGCGATCTTTTTGGCGTCGTCGAAAGACACAGCGGTGCCGTTCTTGGGCGAGATGAGTCCGGCCTTGTCCAGCACGCGGGAGAAGGCGCCGCGGTGCTCGGCGAGGTCGATCGCTTCCGGGGAGGTACCCAGGATCGGCACGCCGGCATCGGCGAGCTGCTGGGCGAGCTTGAGCGGGGTCTGTCCGCCGAGCTGGACGAACACGCCCAGCACGCCGCCGGTGCGTTCCTCGGCCGCGATGACTTCCAGGACGTCCTCAAGCGTCAGCGGCTCGAAGTACAGCCGGGTGGAGACGTCGTAGTCGGTGGAGACGGTCTCGGGGTTGCAGTTGACCATCACTGTTTCGTAGCCGGCCTTGCGGAGCGCCATGGAGGCATGGACGCAGGAATAGTCAAACTCAATTCCCTGCCCGATCCGGTTCGGCCCGGAGCCGAGGATGATGATGGACGGCTTGGCGTGCAGCGCGATCTCGTCCTCCTCGTCGTAGGAGGAGTAATGGTAGGGGGTGTACGCGGCGAACTCGGCGGCGCAGGTGTCCACGGTCTTGTAGACGGGGCGGATGCCGAGGGCCTGGCGGACGCCGCGGACGACGTCCTCGGAGTTGTGCGTCAGGGCACCAATCTGTTCGTCGGAGAAGCCGTGGCGCTTGGCCCGGGTCAGCATCTCCGGGGTCAGTGCGGCGGCCTTGCGGATTTCAACCGAGATCTCATTCAGCAGCTGGAGCTGGTCCAGGTACCAGGGGTCGATCTTCGTCGCTTCGAAAAGCTGCTCCACGGTGGCCCCGCCGAGCATGGCACGCTGGACCTGGTGCAGGCGCTCGGTGGTGGGACGCTTGGATTTTTCGATCAGTTCCGGGACTTCCCATTCCGGAACGTGGCTGAAGTCCAGCTGCGAGCCCTTCTGCTCGAGGGAACGCAACGCCTTCTGCAGGGCCTCGGTGAAGTTGCGGCCCATCGCCATGGCCTCGCCGACCGATTTCATGGTGGTGGTCAGCGTGGGGTCAGCGGCCGGGAACTTCTCAAAAGCAAAGCGCGGGACCTTCACGACGACGTAGTCCAGCGTCGGTTCGAAGGACGCCGGGGTCTTCTGTGTGATGTCGTTTGGGATCTCGTCCAGGGTGTAACCGAGCGAGAGCTTGGTGGCGATCTTTGCGATCGCGAAGCCGGTGGCCTTGGAGGCCAGGGCGGAGGACCGGGAGACCCGCGGGTTCATTTCAATCACGACGACGCGGCCGGTGTCCGGCTCGACGGCGAACTGGATGTTGCAGCCGCCGGTGTCGACGCCGACTTCGCGGATGACGGCGATGGAAATGTCGCGCAGCCGCTGGTATTCGCGGTCCGTCAGTGTCAGCGCGGGGGCGACGGTGATCGAGTCCCCGGTGTGTACCCCGACCGGGTCGAAGTTCTCGATCGAGCAGACGACCACAACGTTGTCGTTCTTGTCGCGCATCATCTCAAGCTCGTACTCCTTCCAGCCGAGGATGCTCTCTTCGAGCAGCACCTCACTGGTGGGGCTGTACTGCAGTCCCTGGCCAACGATCCGGCGGAGGTCCTTCTCGTCGTAGGCCAGGCCGGAGCCGAGGCCGCCCATGGTGAAGGAGGGCCGGACCACCATCGGGTAGCCGAGGTCCTCGGCGGCGGTCAGTGCCTCAGCAAGGGAGTGGATGATGTGGCTGCGGGCCGATTCGGCGCCGCAGCGTTCCACCACACCCTTGAACTTTTCGCGGTCCTCGCCGAGCTCGATCGCGGCGATGTTGGCGCCGATCAGTTCGACGTTGTATTTCTCCAGGACGCCGTTTTTGTCCAGCGCGATGGCGGTGTTCAGTGCGGTCTGGCCGCCAAGGGTGGGCAGGATCGCGTCAGGGCGTTCCTTGGCGATGATCTTCTCGACCACTTCGGGGGTGATCGGCTCGATGTACGTGGCGTCGGCAAACTCGGGGTCGGTCATGATGGTGGCCGGGTTGGAGTTGACGAGGATGACGCGCAGGCCCTCCTCCTTGAGGACGCGCAGGGCCTGGGTGCCGGAGTAGTCGAATTCGGCGGCCTGGCCGATCACGATCGGGCCGGAGCCGATGACCAGGACGCTCTTAAGGTCAGTTCTCTTAGGCATTACTTCGTGTCCTCAGTCTTGGAGTCGGTGGCAGTCTTTGTAGCGGAAGCAGTGTCCGCCATCAGCTCGATGAAGCGGTCAAAGAGGTAGGCGGCGTCGTGCGGTCCGGCGGCTGCCTCGGGGTGGTACTGGACCGAGAAGGCCGGGATGTCGAGGCAGGACAGCCCCTCCACAACCTCATCATTCAAGCTGATGTGGCTGACTTCGACCCGGCCAAAGCGCTCCTCCGGGGCCTGCGTGGCCCCGTCGAGCGGGGCGTCGACGGCGAAGCCGTGGTTCTGCGAGGTGATTTCCACCTTGCCGGTGCGGCGGTCCAGGACCGGCTGGTTGATGCCGCGGTGGCCGTAGCGCAGCTTGTAGGTGCCGAATCCCAGGGCACGGCCCAGGATCTGGTTGCCAAAGCAGATGCCGAAGTACGGGATCTTCTCGTCCAGGACGGAGCGGAGCAGCTTGACTTGGTTGTCGGCGGTAGCGGGATCGCCCGGTCCGTTGGACATAAAGAAGCCGTCGGGGTTGACCGCCTGGACATCGGCCAGGGTGGCGGTGGCCGGCAGCACATGCACCCGGACGCCGCGTTCGGCGAAGCGGACGGGAGTCATCCTTTTGATGCCGAGGTCGATCGCGGCGATGCTGAAGACGGGTTCGCCGTCCCAGCCCCAGTCCTTGGGTTCCACGGTGTAGGCCTCATCAACGCTGACTTCCTCGGCCAGGCGTGAGCCCTCCATCGGGGCACTGGCCAGGACCGCCTCGACCAGCTCCCGGTCCGCCGCGCGGGCGGCGTCGCCGGAAAAGATTCCGGCCCGCATGGTCTTGTGTTCGCGGAGGTGGCGTGTGATGGCGCGGGTGTCCACGCCCTGGATGCCGACGATTCCCTGTTCGGCCAATTCAGCATCGAGGCTGCGTTCGGAGCGCCAGTTGGAGGGCCGCCGGGCGGCGTCGCGGACGATGTAGCCGGCCACCCAGATGCGCCGGGACTCTGCGTCTTCCTTGTTCACCCCGGTGTTGCCGATGTGCGGGGCGGTCTGGACTACCAGCTGGCGGGCGTAGGAGGGGTCCGTGATGGTCTCCTGGTAGCCGGTCATTCCGGTCGCGAAGACGGCTTCGCCGAGCGCGGTTCCGGTGGCGCCGTAGCTGGTACCGCGGAATATCCGGCCGTCCTCCAGGACGAACACGGCGGGGGCGGGTGCAGTTGTTGTCGCTGCAGTTGTTGTCACGTCTGAAACTTCGTTGGATTCCGTCACGTCGTTACTTTCCACTATCGGCATTGGCCTGGGGGGCCGCGGGGATCAAATCATGCAGTGCTTTGAGGAGGATGTTTTTGTCGTCGGCGCGTCGGGTGCGGAACCCGGAATCGAGTTCGCGGCTGCCGAGCATCCAGCTGATTATCAGCAGCCCGTCCTTTTCGACGAATTTTCCGGCCATCCCGCTTTCCTGCCGCACGCCGGTGAGGCTGCCCGCGGGGATAAAGACCGGGCCGGCGCCGGCGCGGTCGAACAGCACCCCTTCGGGGTGGACGCTGAGTTCGGCGTTCGTCCGGATCCCCAGCTGATGCACGGCGATCCGGTCCAGCCAGTCGCCGGCGGTGGTGGTGGTCACGTACTGGCCGGCGGCGGCGGCCAGCGATGCGCCGAGAGCGGCGGGGACCGGCGGGAGGGGGTCGACGTCGGCCTGGCGGCGGAGTCGGTTCCGCCAGCCGAACCACATCAGCACCAGCACCGCTGCCGCGAGGGCGAGCATCAAAAGTCCGGGGAGCAACCTGTCCATCAGGGACGGCCCGCCGATGCGGTGCCAGCGGGCTCTGCCGGCCACCGGTAGGGGGTATTGAGCTGGCCGTCCAGGACTGTGGGGTGGCCCTTGAAGAACGTCGCCACCACTTTGCCGGGAAGCTCCCGGCCGGCAAACGGTGAGTTGCGGCCCATGGTGGCCATCTTAGAAGGGTCCACGGTCCAGCGCGCAGCCGGGTCCACGAGTGTGACGTTGGCGGGTTCGCCGGCCTCCAGCGGACGGCCCTGGTCGCCAAGGCGGCCGATTGCCGCCGGGGCGCTGGAGGTGACGCGCGCGAAGTCGGCCCAGCCCATCAGCCCGGTTTCGATCATGGTGTGCTGGACAACGGACAGCGCGGTTTCCAGCCCGGTCATGCCCATGGCCGCCTGCGCCCATTCACACTCCTTGTGTTCGCTGGGGTGCGGGGCGTGGTCGGTGCCCACAACGTCGATCGTGCCGTCGGCGAGAGCGGCGCGCAGGGCCTGGACATCGGCGCCGGTGCGCAGCGGCGGGTTGACCTTGTAGACCGGGTCGTAGCTGCGCGCTAGCTCATCGGTGAGCCAGAGGTGGTGCGGGGTGACTTCGGCCGTGACGTTCACGCCGCGGGATTTGGCCCAGCGGATGATCTCTACGGAACCTGCGGTGGAGACGTGGCAGACGTGCAGCCTGGAGCCGACGTGCTGGGCCAGGAGGACGTCGCGGGCAATGATGCTTTCCTCGGCGACGGCGGGCCAGCCGGTGAGGCCGAGGACGGCGGAGACCTCCCCTTCGTTCATCTGGGCCCCGGCGGTGAGACGGGGTTCCTGTGCGTGCTGGGCCACGACGCCGTCGAACGCTTTGACGTATTCCAGCGCACGGCGCATCAGGACGGGGTCGTGGACACACACGCCGTCATCGGAGAAGACCCGGACGCGGGCCCGGGAGTCCGCCATCGCACCGAGCTCGGCCAGCTGCTCCCCCGCCAGGCCCACGGTGACGGCGCCCACCGGGCGGACGTCCACCCAGCCGGCGGTGCGGCCGAGGGTGAGGACCTGTTCGACGACGCCGGCAGTATCGGCCACCGGGGTGCTGTTGGCCATCGCGTGCACCGCCGTGTAGCCGCCCAGGGCCGCGGCGCGGGTGCCGGTTTCGACCGTTTCGGCGTCTTCGCGGCCGGGTTCACGCAAGTGCGTGTGGATATCCACCATGCCGGGCAGGGCCACCAGGCCGGCCGCGTTGATGACGGTCGCCCCGTCCGCTGGGAGGTTGTGCCCGCGGGCGGCAATGATTCCGTCCCGGATCAGCAGGTCTTCGGGGGCTCCGCCGAGGATGGCGGCGCCGCGGATCAGGTAGGCGCCCGCTCCGGGGTCCTGGGGTTGTGCTGCCATTAGTGGCTCTCCTTGGGGGCGGGGGTGGAGGTGTTCTCTGCGGGGCGGATGGTGCTGGTGTGGCCTGCCGGTTCGCGGTTGTCACCTGAGAGCAGCAGATAGAGGGCTGCCATGCGGATGGACACACCGTTGCGGACCTGAGCCAGCACCGTGGAGCGGGGCGAGTCGGCCGCGGCGGAAGAGATTTCCAGCCCGCGGTTCATCGGCCCGGGGTGCATGATGATGGTGTCTTTCAGGCCCAGATGGTCGAGGGCCTGGAGGCGGTTGTCATCAAAGCCCCAGCGCCGCGAATATTCGCGGGTGCTCGGGAAGAACGACGCGTTCATCCGCTCGCCCTGGACCCGCAGCATCATCACGGCGTCAACGCCGCCGGCAAGCGTCTCGTCAAGGTCGTAGCTGACGCTGCAGGGCCATTTTTCGACGCCGATCGGCAGCAGCGTCGGCGGGGCAACCAGGGTGACCTCGGCGCCGAGGGTGCGCAGCAACCAGACGTTGGAACGCGCCACCCGGGAGTGCAGCACGTCGCCGGCAATCGCTACCCGCATGCCGGCGAGGTCCGCACCCGCGGACGGGGTTCCGGCCAGCCGTGACCAGTGCCGGCGCATGGTGAAGGCGTCCAGCAGCGCCTGGGTGGGGTGTTCGTGGGTGCCGTCGCCGGCGTTGATTACGGCGGCGTCGATCCAGTCGGTGGCGGCGAGGCGGTGCGGGGCACCGGAGGCCCAGTGCCGGATAACGACGGCGTCGGCGCCCATCGCAGCGAGTGTCTGGGCGGTGTCCTTGAGGGATTCGCCTTTGGAGACGGAGGAACCCTTCGCAGCGAAGTTGATGACGTCGGCGGAGAGCCGTTTGGCGGCGGCCTCGAAGGAGATCCGGGTGCGCGTTGAGTCCTCGAAGAACAGGTTCACGACGGTCCGGCCGCGCAGGGTGGGAAGCTTTTTCACCTCACGCTCCCCCACCGCGGCCATTTCCTCGGCGGTGTCGAGGATCCGGACCGCGTTGGACAGGCTCAGGTCCTCGGTGGAGAGCAGGTGCTTCATGCGGCGGCCTCGATAACCACTTCGTTGACCGGTACGCCGTCGACCGAGTCGGTCTCCGCCAGCCGGACCCGGACCTTTTCGGAAGAGGACGTGGGGAGGTTTTTGCCCACATGGTCCGCGCGGATGGGCAACTCCCGGTGGCCGCGGTCAATCAGCACTGCAAGGCGCACGATCCGTGGCCGGCCCAGGTCGATGATCGCGTCGAGGGCCGCCCGGATGGTCCGGCCGGAGTACAGGACGTCGTCGATCAGGACAACTACCTTGTTGTCGATGCCGGTGCGGGGAAGCTGGGTGGGGTACGGCGGCCGCAGTCCCTGGTGGGAGAGATCGTCGCGGAACATTGTCACATCCAGCTGGCCGACAATCGCCGCGGGGTCCACGGTCGGATCTGCGGCGGCAATCTTGGCGGCGAGCCGGACGGCGAGCGGGTAGCCCCGGCGCGGGATGCCCAGCAGGACCAGATCCTGGGAGCCTTTGTTGGACTCGAGAATTTCATGGGCGATACGAGTGAGTGCACGGTCTATATCCGCCTGGCTCAGCACTACGCGGGCGAGTGCAGCCTTGGCCGGAACCGGTGCTTCTGGAACAGAAGTCAACGCTCGTCTCCCCTTTCCCCGCCTCACGGGACGGAATTAAAAAAGGATGGTTTGCGCTCCTAAATTACCACAGCACCCCGACGGCGCCGACGCCGGGGGCCTGCGATTCAGCTCACACGCACATGGGCTCGAGTCCATAAGAACAAATGATCCACCGCCGGAGCACCACCGCTCCGGCGGACTCCCGGGCGGTCCGCGGCCGCGGCCCCGGCAGGCCAATCCGACGTGGCTCGGACATGTCCGGCCGGAGTATTACCGGCCGGCCCCGGCAGCGGATCCTCAGGGGCTGCGATGCGCCCGTACACCACCTCGACGGGCACCATCAACCCGCCGAGACTGCCCCCTCCCGGACGCCGTCGCCGGCTGCCTGGAGAACACCAAAGAACCCCGCCCGGGATGATCCGGACGGGGTTATTGTGAGCTTCGGGGTCAGGCGAGCAGCGAAGGCTTCAGCTGCTGCAGCCGGCCCAGCAGGCCGTTGATAAACGACGGCGACTCGTCGGTGGAGAGGGTCTTGGCCAGGGCCACGGCCTCGCTGACGGCAACGCCGTCGGGCACGTCGTCGTTGTACAGCAGCTCCCAGGTGCCGATCCGCAGGATGATGCGGTCCACGGACGGCATACGTTCCAGCGTCCACCCCTGCGAATAGGTTTCCAGGAATTCGTCGATCGCAGCCTGGTGGGAGACCACACCCTCGACGATTTCGAGGGTGTACGGGTTAACGATCTGGTCCGTCTGCTCCCGCCGGGACTTCAGCACATCGAACGCTGACACGGAACGTTGTTCCGCCTCAAAGAGCACATCCAGGGCCCGGTTGCGGGCCTTACCGCGGGCACTCACTAGTCGTTAACCCGCCCGAGGTAGTTTCCGTCACGGGTATCAACTTTGACCTTGGTGTTGTTCTCGACGAACAACGGCACCTGGATCTCGTAGCCGGTCTCAAGGGTGGCGGGCTTGGTGCCGGCCGAGGAGCGGTCGCCCTGAAGGCCCGGTTCCGTGTAGGTGATTTCCAGTACCACGCTGGGCGGCAGCTCGATGTACAGCGGGTTGCCCTCATGGATGGCAATGCTGACCTTCTGGTTCTCGAGCATAAAGTTGGTGGCGTCCCCGACGGTTGCCCCCGAAACGGTGAGCTGGTCGAAATCGGCCGTGTCCATAAACACGAAGTCCGCGCCGTCCTGGTACAGGTACTGGTAGTCACGGCGGTCTACCGTTGCGGTCTCGATCTTCAGTCCGGCGTTGAAGGTCTTGTCCACGACCTTGCCGGACATCACGTTGCGCATCTTTGTGCGGACGAACGCGCCACCCTTACCGGGTTTGACGTGCTGGAACTCGATGATGTTCCAGAGCTGGCCCTCAAGTTTGAGGACGGTTCCGTTCTTGATGTCGTTAGTGGTTGCCACTGTATCCTCTGGTTTCTCTTCTGACGGCTTCTAGCTGCCAGCCGGTTATGCCAGGCAAGCATGCCAAATGGCCCGCCAGCGCGTATTTATCAAAAATCCAAAAACCATTCTACCGGTTTTGTCTGCCCGCTGCCGGACGGGTGCGGCCGGAAGCTGCACGCAGGCCCGCGCGGACCCGCGTCAAGAGTCGAGATCCAGCACGTACCGGGCGCGTTGCAGAGCCACCGTGGAGGCGTAGATCAGTGCCGCGTCGGCAGACCCGGCCACACGCAGGTCCAGCGCTTTGGCGAAGCTTTCGACGGCGGCGCCGACGTTGCCGCTGGCAAAGTGGGACCGTCCGAGGTGCTGGCGGATGACCGCCTCGTCCGGTGTGCCGCGGGTCTCCGCCAGCAGCTGATCAAACAGCTCAACGGCCCGGTCAAGCCGGTTGGAAACCCGCAGTACGTCGGCTTCGAAGATGCGCAGGCGCAACGAGCCAGGGTCACTGTAGCGGGCTTCGGCGAGCAACTCTGCAGCCTCGGCCGGGTGCCCTTCGACCAGACGCACAAAGATCAGGTCCCCCGGGTCCGTCGATGCTGCAAGCGCTTCGGCGACGGCATCCTCATTGACGATTTGCGGGACCAGGCTGTCCGGGTTGATCTTGATCCCGGGGAACCCTGCAGCGGGCCAGTCGCTGGTACCGCCTGGGAGGAATGCCATCAGGAGGCAATCTCCTGGTACGCGGCGAACAGCAGCGAGGTGTCCGGGACGTCGAGGATACCGGGGCGTGCTACGCCGTCGAGCACCACAAAGCGCAGCAGGTCACCGCGGGACTTTTTGTCCCGCCGCATTCCGTCGAGCAGCGCCTGCCAGCGGTCGCGCCGGTAGGTCACGGGCAGACCGAGGCTTTCCAGGATGCTGCGGTGCCGGTCGGCGCTGGCGTCGCTGAGGCGCCCCACGCTGCGGGCCAGTTCCGCAGCGAACATCATCCCGACCGAGACGGCGGCGCCGTGGCGCCAGGAGTAGCGTTCGGCGAGCTCGATCGCGTGGCCCAGGGTGTGGCCGTAGTTGAGGATTTCGCGCTGGCCGGTTTCTTTGAGGTCCGCGGAGACGACCGTGGCCTTCACCGTGACGGCGCGTTCAATCAGTTCCCGCAACGCGTCACCGCGGGGCTCGGTGACTGCCGCGGGGTCTTTCTCGATCAGTTCGAGGATGGCCGGGTCCGCGATGAAGCCGCATTTGATGACCTCGGCCAGGCCGGAAATAATCTCGTTTTTCGGCAGTGTGTCCAGGGTATCGAGATCCGCGAGAACAGCGGCCGGCGGGTGGAAGGCACCAACGAGGTTCTTGCCTTCGGCGGTGTTGATGCCGGTTTTGCCGCCGACGGCCGCGTCGACCATACCGAGCAGGCTCGTGGGCATGTGGATGACTTTGACACCGCGAAGCCAGGTCGCGGCGACAAAGCCGGCAAGGTCGGTCACGGCCCCGCCGCCAACAGCAACGACGGCATCCGATCGGGTGAAGTCGTTCTGGCCCAGCACCTGCCAGCAGAAAGAGGCCACCTCGATGTGTTTGCCTTCTTCAGCATCGGGAATTTCGGCGGTGAGTGCCGTGAAGCCCGCCGACGAGAGCTCTTCCCTGACGGTGTCACCGGTGAGGCGCAGGGCGCGCGGGTGGATAACAAGGACCCGTTTGACCCGTTCCCCCAGCAGTCCGGGCAGGCTGGCCAGCAGGCCGCGGCCCACCACGACGTCGTAGTTCTCACCGGGCGTCTGCCCGGTGACCTTGATGACGGTTGATTCGGTGTTCACTTTTCAACTTCCTTTGTCGCCGCTGGTGCGGGTACACCAGCGGTTCCCGCCGCGCCATACGCGCGCAGCGCATCTTCAAGCCGGTGTGCGATGTCCGCAACGGTTCCGTTGCGCACATCGAAGACCAGGTCAGCCAGCCGTTCGTAGACCGGCCGGCGGGTGGCGAACAATGCCTTCCAGCGTTCCATGGCATCTCCGGCCAGTAAGGGCCGGCCGGAATTCCTGGCGATCCGGTCAACCACTGTGCCGGCGTCACACTCGAGGTAGACCACTGTGCAGTGCCCCAGCAGTTGCTGGGTACCGGAGTCCAGGACTGCCCCGCCGCCAAGCGAGACTACCGTATTCCTGCCTTGCGCGTCTTCCAGGGCCCGGGCGACGGCCCTGGCTTCCAGTTCGCGGAACACATGCTCGCCGCGGCTGGCGAAGATCTCTGCGATGGAGCCGTGGTTGGCAACGATTGTGACGTCAGTGTCCACAAACGTGGCCCCCAACTGCTGGGCGAGCTGGTATCCGATGGCTGATTTGCCGACTGCCATCGGCCCGATCAAGACGATGGGCCGGGCAGCATTCCTGGCCGGCCCTGCCGGCATTTCGGCCGGCACTATCGGCCGATCGAGTCCAGGGACGCCGGAATGTTGTCCAGGTAACCCTTGATGTTTCGGGCGGTTTCCTGCACGGAGTCGCCGCCGAACTTTTCCACAACCGCCTCGGCCAGGACAAGCGCGACCATGGCTTCGGCGACGACGCCCGCTGCGGGAACCGCACAGACGTCGGAGCGCTGGTGATGGGCCCTGGCGGCCTCGCCAGTACTCACATCGACGGTCCTGAGGGCTCGGGGCACCGTGGCGATGGGCTTCATCGCGGCGCGCACCCGCAGCACGTCGCCGATGCTCATTCCGCCTTCAATGCCGCCGGCGCGGTTTGAGGTGCGCACGATCCTGCCGTCGGCGTCCTTAACAATCTCGTCGTGGGCAGCCGAGCCGCGGCGTGACGCGGTGAGGAAGCCGTCACCGACTTCAACGCCCTTGATGGCCTGGATGCCCATCAGGGCTGCCGCCAGCCGTGAATCGAGGCGGCGGTCCCAATGGACGTAGCTGCCAAGTCCCGGCGGAAGCCCGTAAGCGAGGACCTCGACGATACCGCCGAGCGTTTCGCCTTCCTTGTGTGCGATGTCGACCTCGGCGACCATGGCGTCGGAGGTTTCGCGGTCGAAGCAGCGCAGCGGATCGGCGTCGAGTGCCAGCACGTTCTCCGGGACCGGGAGCGGCCGCCCTTCCGGCACGGCCGTCGTGGCGATCGACACGGTGTGGGAGACAAGTTCGATGCCGAGCTGCTTGAGGAATCCGGAGGCGACGGCGCCCAGGGCGACGCGCGTAGCCGTTTCGCGGGCACTGGCGCGCTCCAGCACGGGCCGCGCCTCGTCAAAGCCGTACTTCTGCATACCGGTGAAGTCCGCGTGCCCGGGCCGCGGACGGGTCAGCGGCGCATTGCGGGCCTGGTCGGCCAGGATTTCCGGGTCCACGGGGTCAGCAGACATGATCTGCTCCCATTTGGGCCACTCGGTGTTGCCGATCTGGATGGCGACGGGACCACCTTGGGTGATGCCATGGCGGACGCCGCCGAGGATTGTCACAACGTCCTGCTCGAACTTCATCCGTGCGCCACGGCCGTAGCCCAGCCGGCGCCGGGCCAGCGAATCAGCGATCCGTTCGCTGGTGAGCTCCACACCAGCGGGTACGCCTTCAATAATTCCGACCAGGGCCGGCCCATGGGATTCTCCGGCAGTCAACCAACGCAACATAAAATCCATCCTGCCATGTAAGGCGGTTAGAACACCCGTCGGGGTGCCCCGACTGCGTCACACATCACATCTATGACTTCCGCCGGGACTGCCTCGTGCAGGCCGGTGAAATGCCGGACCTGTTCCACGGCCTGGTAGATCAGCATTTCCAGGCCGGGAACCACCACACCGCCGGCCTTCAGCCAGGCGGCAGCGATCCGGCTGGGCCAGGGTTCATATGCGACGTCCAGCAACACACCCGGGCGGACCTCTCCGGCCGGCCCTCCGGACCCTTGCGCGAACAACCGTGCCAACTCCTCGGCCAGCGGATCGGCGGCCCGCGGGGGCAGCGTGGAAATCACGACGTCGGCCCGGGCCAGGGCGGCAGACGCGCCCTCCAGGGGCCGGACC
The DNA here is from genome assembly GCF_029964055.1 of Arthrobacter sp. EM1. Classification (NCBI taxonomy): domain Bacteria; kingdom Bacillati; phylum Actinomycetota; class Actinomycetes; order Micrococcales; family Micrococcaceae; genus Arthrobacter; species Arthrobacter sp. EM1. Next base: position 1,918,636 of record NZ_CP124836.1, read on the forward strand.
CGCACGGGCAGGCCAAGTGCCGCAGCTGCCGCGCGTGCCTCCCGCGCGCGGGTGATGTCGCGGACGAAAATGTCGGCTGCTGGCGCGTCCAGCTCCTTCAGCGCTGCGATGGCAGCGGCTGCGGTTCCACCGCCGCCCAAGACGGCGGCAGCGGGCGCCGAGGCGGCACCTGCATGGCGGAGTGCGTTTACGATTCCGGCGACGTCGGTGTTGTAGCCGACCAAACGGATGGGAGCGGCGCCCGTTCCCGCGGCCGGCCGTTCGAACGCGACCGTGTTCACCACCCCGAGCTCGCGGGCCACGCCTCGAACCTCATCCACTTCGCCGACCATGGCTGACTTCAGCGGCATGGTGACGGACAGCCCGTGCCAGCTCGGCCCCAGCTGCACGTCCTTCCTGACCCGGGCCATAAAGGCCGGCAGCCCGGCTTCGGTCACATCGATCGCCGAATAGTCCAGCTCCACACCCAGGCGGGCGTAGGCGGCCCGGTGCAGGGCCGGAGACTTCGAATGGCTGATCGGGTGCCCAAGCACGGCAGCCCTGCCGGTCATACGCAGCGTCCGGCGTTTGCCTCACACCAAGCGTTGTATTTGGCCACGTAGGTGTTGTGCTCCGCGAGCGTCTTGGAGAAGCGTGTCTCCTTGGTGTCCAGGTTGATGGTCACCCAGTAGAGGTAATCGTTGGTCTTGGGCTTTGCCGCAGCGTCAATCGCCGTTCGGCCCGGCGATCCGATGGGTCCGACCGGCAGGCCCTGGTTGGCGTAGGTGTTATACGGGTTGGACTTGTCCGCCTTCTGGTCCTCGTCGATGTGGAAACTTTTGATGCCGAGGCCGTAGGTTACGGTGGCGTCCGACTGGATCAGCCCGTTGGTCTCCGTGTTATTGGGCTTGAGGCGGTTATAGATCGCGCCTGCCACATCGCCGTATTCGGCCTGGCCGCCCTCGGCCTGGACAATGCTGGCGACCGTCACAACGTCGTACTGCTTGGCCGGATCGGTGACGCCTTGGGACGTGAGCTCATCCAGGGTGGTGGTCACGAGCTTTTGCACCACATCCTTGGCCGGGGTGCCGATCGGGAACCGGTATTCGCCCGGGGCGAGGAAACCCTCGAGGGTCTTAGCCCTGGCCGGCACCCCGAACTGGGCTGGCGATGCGTTGAGTGCCTTGAGCTCGGATACCGGCACTCCGGTACCTTCGGAGATGGCTTGGAGGGAGTCACCGATGCGGAGCCCGGCGCTGAGCGCAAAGTACATCACCTTGCTTTGGTCCTTGTTCAGCAGGACAGCGACGGCGTCCGAGTTCTTCATTTCGTTGCGCATGCTGAAGTCGCCCGGGGCCAGCGCACCGCCGGAGGCCACAAAGTCGCGCAGGAAACTGTCGGCGTTCGCCACGACCTTCTTGTCCTGCAGCTCGGTCGCTACGGACTTGGGTCCGGCGCCCGGCGGCACGGTAATCATGACCTCACCGGTTCCGGGCCCCGGGTAATCAGCCACGGTGTCCGCGCCCAGAAGCGGCTTCAGGAACTGCGCGCCCACAGCAATCGCCACCACAAAAACAGCCAGGGTCAGCAGCAAGGCAAGGAAGCGGCGCCGGCGGCGGACCTTCTTGGACGGACCCTTGGACGTGCGGATGGCGGCTCCTCCGGCCAACACAACGTGGCCGTCTTCCTCGTGGTGATGGTCGTCGTTGAACGTGTACGCGTCGGGGTGGCCGTCCTGGGTCACCCCGTCAGGGTGCGGTTCGTCGCCGGGATGAAGGTCGGAATCATGGAAGACGGTGTCCGCATCTGCCACAGTTCCGGCGTACTCGTGTACGGGAACCTCCGGATCCACGGGATGGACATGCTCCACGGGAACCTCTGGAACCTCTGGATCCACGGGATGGACATGGTCCACGGGAACCTCTGGAACCTCCGGATCCACGGGCAGTTCGTGGACGGTCGGGGCTGCGGCCGGCGGCTCCGGCGCCTCGTCCGCCTGGCTCAGCCCGCGATTACCTACCGCGTCGTCGCCGGTTTCGGGGACGGATCGGTTGTCGGCGCCGGGTGCTGCCGCAGGGGTTTCCTCGCCGGTTTCGAACGCCTGCGGCGGGACGACGTTGTGCCCCTCGGGCGCCTGGACCTTCTCCTGGGCCCTCAGCTCCCTGCGTGTCAGCGGTCGGCCGGTGCCGAAGGCAGCACCGGAGGAGTCGTCACTGTTGACCGGGCTCACTGTAGCCTTCCATTTTGGGCAGAATGCGTAGTGCAGAATGCTCGTCTTGTGCCGGACTGGCCTGTGGACCATCCCCGGTCGGCCCCGGCGCGGACTCCGCGTATACGCGGAGTCCGACCTCCGTCCCCCTGGCCTTTTGCATATCGATCGCGTGTTGCAGGATACCTGCGGCCGCAACCTGATCAACTACCTTACGGTGATCCCGGCTGCTCATGCCAGCTTCGTGCAGGTGCCGGTGCGCAGATACTGTGCTCAGCCGCTCGTCCACCAGCCGAACCGGCACCCCGGAACCTGACTCCCCCAGTTTACCCGCCAGTAGCTTTGCATAGTCAGTCGCCATCCGGGCGGAGGCGTGCTCCTCACCCTTCATGGTCCTCGGCAGGCCGACAAAAATCTCCACAACGGCGAGTTCCAGGGCCAGTTCCGCCAGGATCCGCACGTCCGTATTCTTCTTCGCGTTCCGTTCCAGGGTGCGCAACGGCGTGGCCAGGATGCCGTCACGGTCACAGACAGCCACACCAACCCGGACGGTCCCGACGTCTACCCCGAGCTTTACGCCGATTGGGTAGCCGCCGGGCACAGCAGTTTCGTTCACGGCTTTTCCACTATCGTCCGGTGATGGCGTCCACGACGGCGGCGAGGGCCGCGCCGACCTTGCCGGCGTCCGTGCCGCCGCCCTGGGCGACGTCGTCCTTGCCGCCGCCGCCGCCGCCGAGGATTCCCGCGGCGAGCCGCACCAGGACCCCAGCCTTGACCCCTGCCGCCCGGGCGGCATCGTTGGTCGCGATCAGGATCACCGGACGGTCATTACTGACACCGGCAACCGCGACGGCGGCCGGATCGGAACCGAGCCGGGTCCGCAAATCCAGGGCCAGGCCGCGGAGGTCGTCCGCACCGCTGACCTGGCCGGCGTCGTGCGCGATGACCTTGATGCCGGCGGCATCCCTGGCGGTACCCACCAGCTGGCCGGCGGCAGCTGTGAGCTGCTCCTTGCGCAACCGCTCGAGTTCCTTTTCGGCGGTCTTGAGTTTGGCCAGGGTGGCGGCGATCCGGTCCGCGAGCAGTCCCGACGGCACCTTAAGCATGTCGGTGAGTTCGGTGACCAGCGCGCGTTCGGCAGCGAGGTGCCGGAAGGCGTCCATTCCGACGAAGGCCTCGACGCGGCGGTTTCCCGAGCCGACAGACTGTTCCCCGAGCAGTGACAGGCTGCCGATCAGCGAGGTGTTCGCAACATGGGTGCCGCCACAGAGTTCACGGGACCAGGCACCGTCGATCTCCACAACACGGACCTCGTTGCCGTAATTTTCGCCGAAGAGTGCCATGGCACCGAGGGCCTTGGCCTCGGCCAGTCCCATCACTTTGGTGTCCACCCGGTAGTTGTTGCGGATGGCGATGTTGGAAACTTCTTCAATTTCGGAGCGCGTGGCGGGGCTGAGGCCTTCGCCCCAGGCGAAGTCGAAGCGCAGGTAGCCTGCCTTGTTGAAGGAGCCGCGCTGGAGTGCTTCCGGGCCGAGGATCTGATGGAGGGCGGCGTGCACGATGTGGGTCCCGGTGTGGGCCTGCTCGGCGGCATGCCGGCGTTCCCGGTCCACGGCCGCCTGGACGAGGGAGTCCGCTCCGATTTCGCCCTCGCGGACAATTGCCTTGTGCACACTCAGCCCCTTGATCGGGCGCTGGACGTCCAGGACCTCGACGACAAAACCGTCCCCGGTGATCAGTCCGGTGTCTGCGGCCTGGCCGCCGGCTTCGGCGTAGAAGGGGGTCTCGGCGAGCACCAGCTCGATTTCCTCCCCGGTGGAGGCCTGGGAGACCTTGCGGCCGCCGGCAAGGATGCCGCGTACCTTCGATTCCCCCGCGAGTTCGGTGTAGCCGGTGAAAACAGTCTCTCCGGCGGACAGCAGCTCCTGGAAGGCGCTGAGGTCGGCGTGGGAACCCTTTTTGCCCTTCGCGTCGGCCTGCGCGCGCTGGCGCTGTTCGAGCATCAGCTTTCGGAACTCCGGCTCGTCGACCTTAAGCCCGGCCTCTTCGGCCATCTCAAGGGTCAGGTCGATCGGGAAACCGTAAGTATCATGCAGGGCGAAGGCGTCGGGGCCGGACAGCGGACGCCCGGCGGCCTGTGACTCCTTGACGGCGTCCTCCAGCCGGGCCGTGCCGGAGGCGATGGTGCGCAGGAACGCCTTCTCCTCCGCGTAGGCGATCCGGCTGATCCGGTCGAAGTCCGTCTCGACGATGGGGTAGACGCCCTTCATGGCATCCCGGGAAGCGGGCAGCAGCTCCGGCAGGCACGCTTTTTCGACGCCGAGCAGGCGCATCGAGCGCACGGCCCGCCGGATCAGGCGGCGCAGCACGTAGCCGCGGCCCTCGTTGGAGGGGGTCACGCCGTCGGCGATCAACATCAGGGAGGATCGGATGTGGTCGGCGACGACACGCATCCGGACGTCGTCGGTGTGATGCGGGTCGGCCGCGGACTCGGCGGAGGTGTATTCCCGGCCGGAGAGGGCCGCGGCCCTGTCGATCACCGGGCGGACCTGGTCCGTCTCGTACATGTTTTCGACGTCCTGCAGGATCATCGCCAGCCGCTCCATGCCCAGGCCGGTGTCGATGTTCTTTTTCGGGAGTTCGCCGGTGATGTCGAAGTCAACCTTGGAGCGGACGTTGTCGATCTGGTACTGCATAAACACCAGGTTCCAGATTTCCACGTAGCGGTTCTCGTCCGCGATCGGGCCGCCCTCGACGCCGTAGGAGGGGCCACGGTCATAGTAGATCTCGGAGCAGGGGCCGGCGGGACCGGGCTGGCCGGTGGACCAGTAGTTGTCCGCCTTGCCCATCCGCTGGATCCGCGCGGCAGGCATGCCTGTGTTCCGGAGCCAGAGCTGCTCGGCCTCATCGTCCTCTTCGTAGACAGTGACCCACAGCCGCTCGGGTGGGAGCCCGTACCCGCCGTCGTCAACGCTCGAGGTGAGCAGTTCCCAGGCGAACTTGATGGCGTCTTCCTTGAAGTAGTCGCCGAAGGAGAAGTTCCCGCACATCTGGAAGAACGTCCCGTGGCGGGCGGTCTTGCCGACTTCCTCGATGTCGCCGGTCCGGATGCACTTTTGCACGCTCGTGGCACGCTCGTACGGCGCTTCCTCCCGGGCCGTCAGGTACGGGATAAACGGGACCATGCCGGCGACGGTGAACAGCAGGGACGGGTCGCTGGAGACCAAGGAAGCGGAGGGCACCGCGGTGTGGCCCTTTTTGACAAAAAAGTCGATCCAGCGCTTAGTGATCTCCTGCGACTTCATGAGCTGATTACGTACCCTTCACTGTTCACTGCGTTTGTGGTCACTGCGTTTGTGGTCACTGCGTTTGTGGTCCCCGCGTATGGTCCGCGGAACGGTCTGGTCCCGGCCATAGGCCGTGCCGGCGGTCCGTTTTCCGGACGCCGCTGTTCTGATATTCTCTCCCGGCTAGCGCCGGACTGCATCCCGGCCGGCTGCGCCGTGGGCAATGGTCTGGTCCAGGCCCGCGTCAATGCCGAGCGCTCGGCGCAGTTCGGTCTCACGCTCATTCATGCCCTCGCGGACGGCATCGGCGAAGTCGTACAGACCGTCGGCGACGCGCCCCACGGCCCGGTTGAGTCCTTCGGGGCCCAGGTTGGATTGCGCTTCGGTGATCTTGCGGAAGGCGATGACGCCAATGGCGACGCCGATTCCCATCCAGATGATTCTGTTCATGTCAGGTTCTCCAGCTGGGTTAGCGGCTGCGGCGGCCGGTGGCGGGCTTTTTGCGGGCGGTGAACGCCGCGCGCACACCATAGCTGAAGGAGGCGACCTTGATCAGCGGCGAACCGACGGTGGCGGCCACCAGCGAGGACAGCGCCGAGATGTTCGCCGAAGCGTCGGAGACGTTGTTCGCGATACCGTCGACCTTTTTGAGCTGTTCGTTGGTGGTGGAAACAGTCGCCGTGACTTCGTCCATCAGCGGCGTGGCGCCGTCGCTGATCGAACGGATGGAGGTCCGCACCTCATCGAACACTCCCCCAAGCTTTAAAATCGGCACGGCAAGCAGCAGGACCAGCAGTGCAAACACTCCGGCCGCGATGAGGCCGGCAATATCGCCACCAGTCATAGTCATTCATCTCCTTGTTGCGTAGTGTCTCTGCGGGCGCCGCCGGCCCAAACAGCCGGCAACCGCAGAACTCCCCCAAGTACCTTACATACAAAAAAGCCCGTGGCGCTTGCCACGGGCTTCTTTGTAAGGTGTCGCGGTGAATCTAGCGTGCGTAGAATTCCACAACGAGCTGCTCTTCGCAGGTCACGGGGACCTCGGAGCGCTTGGGGCGACGGACCAGGCGTGCCTGCAGGGCGTCAAGCTTGACGTCCAGGTAGGCAGGAACCATGGGCAGAACATCGCGGTGCGCACCGGCTGCTGCAACCTGGAACGGAGCCATGGTCTCGCTGCGGCTGTGGACGTGGACCAGCTGGCCCTCGCCGACGCGGAACGACGGACGGTCAACGCGGATGCCGTCAACCATGATGTGGCGGTGCACAACAAGCTGGCGGGCCGAAGCGATGGTGCGGGCGAATCCTGCGCGCAGCACGAGGGCGTCAAGACGCATTTCGAGCAGTTCGATCAGGTTCTCGCCGGTCAGGCCCTTGGTCCGGCGGGCTTCTTCGAAGGCGCGGGTCATCTGGGCTTCGCGGATGCCGTACTGGGCGCGCAGACGCTGCTTTTCGCGCAGACGTACGGCGTAGTCGGAGTCCTGCTTCTTGCGGGCACGGCCATGCTCACCGGGGCCGTACGGGCGGCGCTCCATGTACTTGGCGGCCTTGGGGGTCAGAGCAATGCCGAGTGCACGCGAGAGGCGTGCTGTACGGCGAGCACGAGTGTTGTTAGCCACTTGTGTCCTTCCAATATCTGCGGTGTGTCAGTGTTACTGGCCTCCACGATGGAGAGCATCGGCCAACCGCTGCCTTTTGCTACTGGGCACGGGGCAAACCCGTTTGAACAGCATAAAATGCCGGTATCAAGTGGATTGTGCGTCTGTGCCTTGCCAGACAACGAACTACTTTACCACGCCGGGACCGGCGATCACTTGCCCCGGATGATCCTGCGGAGCCGCTCAAGCCGGGTGGAAATGTCCCGTTCGGCGCCGTTGCCGGTCGGTTCGTAGTAGTTACGGCCGACGAGGTCGTCCGGCGGGTACTGCTGGGTAGCGACCGAATGCGGGGCATCGTGGGCATATTTGTAGCCCTGGCCGTGGCCCAGTTGCTTGGATCCCGGGTAGTGGGCGTCGCGCAGATGCGCCGGGATGCCGTTGCCGAGACCGGCGCGGACGTCGGCGATCGCCTGGTTGATTCCCAGATAGGCGGCGTTGGATTTCGGAGCTGTGGCGAGGTGGACCACGGCTTCGGCGAGGATGATGCGGCCTTCGGGCATGCCGATCAGCTGCACGGCCTGGGCGGCGGCGACGGCGGTCTGCAGCGCCGTCGGGTCGGCCATGCCAACGTCTTCGGCTGCGGAGATGACAATGCGCCGGGCTACGAACCGCGGGTCCTCCCCCGCCTCGAGCATCCGGGCGAGGTAGTGCAGGGCGGCGTCGACGTCGGAACCCCGGATGGACTTGATGAATGCGCTCGCGACGTCGTAGTGCTGGTCGCCGGCCCGGTCATAGCGTACGGATGCGACGTCGAGGGCCCGTTCCGTGTGCTTCAGCTCGATCTGCACCGGGGCCGGCCCGGCCGTCCCGGCGATCGTGTCGGCGTCGTCAGCATCCCCGTATGCGACGCCGGCCGCCGCCTCCAGTGCGGTCAGTGCCCGGCGGGCGTCCCCGCCGGAGAGCCTCACGAGATGGCCCCGGGCCGCATCGGTGAGTTCCACTTTGCCGCCGAGTCCACGGGGGTCCGCCGCTGCCCGCAGCAGCAATCCCTCCACGTCGGCGTCGGTCAGCGGCTTAAGTGTCAGTAGCAGGGACCGGGACAGCAACGGGGAGACGACGGAAAAGGAGGGGTTTTCGGTGGTCGCGGCAACCAGGACTACCCAGCGGTTCTCGACGCCGGGCAGCAGGGCATCCTGCTGGGCCTTGTTGAAGCGGTGGATCTCGTCCAGGAACAGCACTGTGGTGGTCTTGAAAAGGTCCCGGGCGGTGAGAGCTTCCTCCATAACGCGGCGGACGTCCTTGACCCCGGCGGTGATGGCGGAGAGCTCAACGAACTTCCGGCCGGGACCTTTAGCGATGACGTGCGCGAGTGTGGTCTTCCCCGTGCCGGGCGGGCCCCAGAGAATCAGGGAACTGGGACCCGCGGGGCCGGTGGCATCCGTTCCGGCGGCCAGCTGGCGCAGCGGCGAACCCTGTCCCAGCAGGTGCTGCTGGCCCACCACATCATCGAGCGTCCGCGGACGCATTCGGACGGCCAGCGGGCTGCGCGGGGAGGCAGCGCGACGGGCCGGACCACCGTCAACGGCGTCCTCCGCGTCGTTATCATCCTCGACAGCGGCGCCGCCGTCCCGTCCTGCGCCAAAGAGATCTTCCACATAGATAGGCTACTTCTAGTTCCCGCCCGCACCGACACCCCCACAACGGAGACCCGCGCCATGGCCAGCACCGAAACCCGCATGGCGTTTGTCTCCGGCGATCGGCTGCCGGGCTGGGTGGAGCGGTTCGCGGCCAGCCATGGCGTCCTCGCCGAGGAGGAGCTCGACGCCGGCCTGCAACTGCGCGCCGCTGACGGCGCCGTAGCATTGCTGCAGGCGCCATGGCCGGCGGACGGCCGCCCCGGCAGCGGCGGCGACGCCGTTGCCCGGCTCGCCTCCCTGGCATCGCAGCAGCGCAGCATCGGGGCGGTGCTGGTCCGCCGTGGCGGCTACTCCGTGGCAGTGGTCAGCGGCGCCGCCGTCCTCGCTTCCAAGACCGGCACCCGCCACGTCCAGTCCCGTACCGCTGCGGGAGGCTGGTCCCAGCAGCGTTTCGCCCGGCGGCGGGCGAACCAGGCCGACGCCCTGGTGGAGGCCGTGGCAAACCATGCCGCCCGTATTTTTGCGGATCACCGGATCGATTACGTGGCTCCCGGCGGGGACCGGACCCTGGCCGAGCAGGTCCTGGCCGAACCGGTGCTGAAGCAGTATGCCCCGCGGCCAAGGCTGGCATTCCTGGACGTCCCGGACCCGCGGGCTGCCGTCCTGAAGAAGGCAGCCGCCGAGCTGTGTGCCGTGCGGATCATCGTCACGGACCCGCCGCTGTAAACAGTCGCCGGGTACGGCAGGGTAATGCCGGCTCGGATGGTGCAAGGAGACGCGCAGGTGCTGCCCCCGGGTTCCTCCGTGGGCACGGCAAAACCACCAGCGCGGTACGCCGCCGGCGGACCTATTCCAGGTCGTTTGGAAGCACCCGGTCGGCAGGGTTCTTGCTGGATCCGCGCACGTAAACTCGGGGCGAACCCGCGACGGGAGCCTGAATCCACATCGGCACCCGCGCTATCCAACCGACGATCCAGAAGCCGCCGACCGCGAGGACCATCAGCGCACCGCCGCCCCAGACGGCCCATGGACCCCAGACCGGCCCGAGCAGCTCCTGGCCCGCCTCAGTGGTTCCCACGGCTGCGGCGAGCATGCCCGCAATCAGGAAGAAACCGACGAATCCCGCGCCGGCGCGGATCGCTTCGCCGCCGAGAACGGCGGCCAGCAGGAGAGGCAGCACCAGTCCGCCGATGATAAGGGCGACGGCCACGTTCCCAAGAACGTCCCCCGCCCTCCCGTCCACGTTGTCGCTCAGCGGTCCGAGGATGAATCCCGCGGCGATCGATACCAGCATGACGGTGATCAGGGCGGTGGTGACCACTTTAAGGAATCGGTCGCTGAACCGGAATTTTCCGTTCGGCCGGCTCACTTGGTTGTCGGCCCGCCGGTTCGGCGCGGACGACCGCGGCTGCGTGGCGGGATTTTTCTTACTCATGCCGTTTCCTCGTGCCTTTAGATTTCGGTTGCGAATCTGGCCTCCGCCGGGCGGTGACCCTGGGGGCGTTTGCCCGTTCTCGTCAGGGCGGGACGAGGACGCAACTCTCCGAACCAGCAAAAATCCCAATTATCGATCGAGTAGATAAAAGGAGTCTACGGGGCCCCGCACCCGGATCGCGGGTTCGAGGGCCCGGCCGGTTGTCATGCATCCGGGCCCGTTCCCTTGCCGCCGGCGGCAGCGTCGATCGCCTTCGTGAGTCGGGCGCGCTCCTTATCGATCCACCGGGTGGCGGAGTAGGCCTGGGCGAATGTCTCGGCAAACTCCACCGGGTCCTCGCCTACGATGGCGCGCACCGGCGTGGCGTCGACAGCGGCGCGTTCCCAGAGATCGGCATGGTCACCGATCATCGTGGTGAGGGTGTCTCCGTCGGTGATCCCGCCGTAGTACATAAAGTACCGGTTGAACGCCTTCGCCGAACTGCGGTAGGGCTCCGGAAGTGCCTCGATGCGGGCCATGGACTGCTTGTACTGCTTCTTCTGTTCCAGCGACCCGGTGAGGGCCTCGAGCCACTTTGCGGCCATGACTACTCTCCGTCTTCCTGGGGGTGATCCTGCGGGTTTTCGATCTGCTGGTGGAGTTGTCCGATCCGCTCTACGAGGAAGCTCCAGCTCCTCCAGAACTCGTCGAGGTACTCGGCGCCTGCGGCGTTCAGCGAGTACACCTTGCGTGGCGGGCCCTTCGCCGACGGGACCTTCGCAACGTCGACGAAGCCACGCTGTTCGATTCTGATCAGGAGGGCGTAGACGGTGCCCTCAACGATGTCGGAAAAGCCCTGCTCGCGCAGCCGTGCGGTGATCTCGTAGCCGTAGGCCGGCTGAACGGCCAGGTTCGCGAGAACGATGCCTTCGAGGGTTCCCTTGAGCATCTCGGTCATCTGGTTGGCCACAACGGCCTCCTCTTTACTACTCAGTGTTGCTGACTACCACTAGATAGTATCACTGAATAGCGAGGTGGTGACGGTCAGTTGATGCATTTAATCCAGCACCGCCCGTGCGCTCTGAGAGTTTTGGCACACCTCAGATGATCGGCTGGGTGAACGGTGTGGTGTCATCGATGTCGCGATCGAAGATGGCCGTGCCACTGCTGCCGAACCTGGCGCTGTGGACTTCGATTCGGTCCAGGAACCAGTCGGGGGCGTTGCCGTCGTTGTCCCGCTGCACGGTTAGTGTCTGCAGCGCGCCGAGGTCCCCGCTTGGGAGCGTGACCCAGTTCCAGTCGTCGCTTTCCATTCGCTTAATGAGCTCGGTGTTCACGGTCTTGCTCGCCGACCCGGCAGCTCCGGTAAGGGTGAAGGTGACGTTGGCATCCGTGCCGGCCATCCATTTGTCGGCAGTGTGGATGTGCAGGCCGTAGCCGAAATTCGCCGGTTTGAACGGATTGTCCGCGCGCGTGGCCAACCGGATCAGCGACGAGAATTGACCTTCCGCTGCGATGTCGCGCAGGTCACGGGGGTCGTCGGTGATGGCTCCGTCGACTCCGATGCGGATGTACTCCCGTAGCTCGTCGTGCGCGTTAACCGTCCAAACGTAAATGAACGCAGGCCGCGCGGCCGCTGCGCGGATCCCGCACGCCGCCTCCAGCGTATAGCGGTAGTACGGGCCGAGGATGAAGTTCATGAAGCTGATGCCGTTGCCGTAGCCCTGGTGGCCGACGCCACGGCTGGTGAAGTAGTTCGATACCGCCGCAGCATCGTTCTCGGCATCGATCATCAATCCTTCGCGAGGGCCCAGGATGTCCACGATCCGGTCGAAGAAGGCACCTTGGTTGTCGTCCCGGTTGCCGATGGAGAGGATAACGTTCAGATCGTTGTCGAAGGTCAGGTGCTCGCGGATCGCCAGCAGCAGTTCGAAGCCGTGATCCGGTGAGGTGACTTCCGGTTTGCAGTCGAAGACGAGCAACGACAGTTGGGGGTTTGCCTGCGCGAGCTGGTGGATGCCGATCAGATAGTCCGCTACCGAGGGTGCGGACGGTTCCCCTGTCCCGTGGCTGATGCACAGCTGCCCGGGGTGGTCCTCGTAGACTTGCACGTCCGGCTCGAGGCCGTTGGCACCGTTGGTGACGGCCTCGGTCGCGTCGGCGACGGTGTTCGGGTTGTGGCCAACAACGTAGAAGGGTCGGGGCCCGAACGCCGCCGCGAAGCCGACCACCGTTGTGGCTTTGACCTCTGAGGCCCTCCCGCACAGCCATTGCTGGGCCGTCACAAGATCCCGCAGATGGAGCGGCCGAATCAGTGTGACGAGAGCGACCTGGTGCAGCGCGTCAGCCGTCGCCGAACCGAGGAACTCGTGGCCGGCGCCGTAAACCTCGATCACCGCGCCCGGCACCGCGCCCCGGACGCCGACGGCGGTGTCTGCATCCTTAAGCGGCCCGAGCACCTCTACCGGCCCCGGCATGGGATGGGCCGCCACGTGCCCCGCTGCGGAGTCGACACCGGTGTCACTGCAGGCCCACTGTCGGACGAAGACACTTGCGCCTTCGACCAACAGTGGGGTCACGGCGATGACGACATTGGTGTGGAGGGCCAGCACCTGGTCGCTGATGGCCGCGTCCCCCTTGGCCGTTCGAACGAAGACCTGGAGCACCGCCCCGCGGTGGGCCTTTGTGACGCTGACCGTACCAGTGCAGGAAAACAGTTGGCCGAATATTTGCGCGGCCGGCACCTCCTCCTGGTGCGCGTCAACCGTCACAGGTACCGCGGGCGTGCTGAGAATTCCACAACACTCCTGCGTTGCGCTTACCGGATCGGTGGTCAGCGGCGGCACGCGGCAGTCGAGCCAAGTCTGCTCCGCCGGTGCTGCGCCGTCGAACACCAACTGATTCGCCGCCAGGTGGACTGTCGCTCCGGGTCGCAAACCGGTCACCCGGACGGTTGTGGCGCCGGCACACAGCGGCGAGACAACGACCGGCGGGTCCACGGGTTCGAGCTTGCCAACCAGGACCGGGTCCGAGTTCTTCGGTGGCCGTTCGCAACGCTTAGCCACCTCCTGCCGGATGGTGATCTCATCGTCCTCCGCCAGCGGTTTCGACAGCAGGAAGCGCAGCGATGAACGATCAAACCCGGCGCTGTCGACGATCCCGGAACGCCGCTCTATCGTTACGGTGGCCCCATCGAAAACCCCGCTCACCATAACGGAAGGGTCACAGCCGCGGACCGGGGACTGTATGACCGGGGCAGGCAGCGGCCGGCCCAAGCCGCCCGGAAGCGGGTCTGAGGTCCGGCCGACGTCGGGCCCGGGCGCGAGCCCCGGTCCCGACTGGTGCGCGGTGATCCACCCGTTTGGCGGGATGGCACTGGTGAGGGCGAAGCGCGCGGTCCCTTCGTGCGCCTGGCCGGTGCCGAGGATGCTGCCGTTAGCGAGCAGCGTAACGTCTGCGCCTGAAACCGCACCGTCAATCCACACGTACTGGCCGCAGGCGAACAGCTGGGTGGCGACATGGACCGGGCCAAATTCAGCGCTGCTTGTCGGGGCCGCGGCAACCGGCATCGCCAGGTTGCCCGAGGGAACCTCGCTCTGCTCGGCCCCGAGGTGCTGGATTGCGAACAGGGTTTCTGAGCGGGACAGGGTCAGCCCCGGTTCCAGCGGGAAGCGTTGGTCACCTGAGGTGGCAGTCCCCTTGGCCACCGTGCGAAGACCGGTCTCGACTGTCACGCCCGCGCCGGGCAGTTGCCCCCGGACACGGATCGAGGAACTGAGCTCAGAGAGCGGACCAACAATAACGGGCTGCATAAGTGCCACAGCTCCAGAGTGTAGGCCCGGCCATGTCGAGGAACAATAGCTGGCGTCCAGCGCCACGGAATCCCAGGCTTCCAGGGTACGAAGACCACTGTCGGCGGCGCAGCGCCATCAGGTCCTGGACGCTGCTGTCCACGTCGTAAGCATGCTGATAGACACCGGGGTCGCCCGAGGTCAAACTGCGTATATGGACGACGCGGACAAACAGGACACCATCAACAAGGTCACGGACCGGATAGTCGTCCGGCATCCCGAGGCTCCCCGTACGCTCATCGCGAGGATCGTCACGGAAGAGTACGAACAACTGGCTTCCGGCCGGATCCGGACCTTCATCCCGACCCTGGTTGAGCACGGGGCCCGGAACAGAATCAGGCGGCAGTTCTCCTCCGGGACAGTGGACAGCAGCTGAAGCCGTTCAGTCCTGGCAGTCCTGCACCGACGGCCTTGTCCCAGCGTTGCCCCCGGCGAAGCAAAAGGTCCGACCAGTGTGGCCGGTCGGACCTTTCGCGTCAGCGCAGCGCCTGCTTCAAGAGGACTGCTATCCGGCCTTCCCGGACAGCGCTACAAGCACTCCGGCCGTGGCGAAGAATTTGTTGCTGCCGAGGTCGCGGATGGTCTTGATTCCCATGCCGGCAAGGAGTTCGTCGTGCTTTTCGGTGAGCCCGGCCAGCGCTGACGGCGGGGCGGCAAGAACTTCCTCAAGGGTCAAGTTCTCATAGGCCTTATCGAGTGCCTTGCCAAGTTCAACGGATACAGCCATGGTTATGTCCTTTGATCGATTCGGAACAACAGCACACTCGCCGCAGACTGCCTGCGAAAGCCGGAACGGGAATGCACCGACGCCGGGATACTCCCCGAGCCTCTGGCTACGCTATCGCAGCGGCCCTAACAAAACATCCATATCGGGATGTGAATCCTCATCATGCCCGCGCCGCTGCTGCATTCTGGATCCGGGGTGAAATGGCCGCGCGCAGTCCCTCGATGGCGCGGCTGCTGTCATTCCTTTGGCACCTTTGGGAAACGCTTCCAGGCCTTGCTGAACCGGGATTCGGCGTCGGCCGCCATGGCTTGTTCAAGCGCGTGCAGCCTCCCGTAGGTGAAGGCATTTTCCCCGGCGAGGTGCGCCTGGGCGCCG
Source organism: Arthrobacter sp. EM1 (assembly GCF_029964055.1). Lineage (NCBI taxonomy): Bacteria > Bacillati > Actinomycetota > Actinomycetes > Micrococcales > Micrococcaceae > Arthrobacter > Arthrobacter sp. EM1. The sequence goes on from NZ_CP124836.1 coordinate 1,933,710, forward strand.
AGGCGCCGGAGCAGGGCCCGGGTGACAACGCTGTCCTGGTGCTCGCCCAGTATTTTTTGCAGTCCGTGGGCGGCGCCGGCCAACCGGGCAGCGCGCTTGCCGATCACAGGAATTCCGGATTCGGCTGCGTAGCGGAGCCGTTTGGCGCTTTTACGCGCCTCGTGCAGGGCGGCGTCGTGATCCGGGCCGTCCGGCGTGGCCTCCGCAATCCGAACATTCCGGCGTAACCGCTTCCAGTCTTTCCTGACCAGGGCGGCCACGGTCGCGTGCGCCGGCCGCGGATCAGGAACGGCCACCGGCACGGCGGCAAGGAAGTCGTCGAGACTGTCGAGGAGGCGGAAATACCGTTTATCCTCGAGCACCTGCAATACCGCGGCGCGGGCGGCGCCGTAATCGGCGCCCAGCGCTTCCCGCATCCGGCGCGAGACGGGTCCGATCACCAGCTCCGCCGGCTCGCAGGCAACCAGGTCCTCGAGCCGTTCGCGCATCACCTCCGCGTCCCGTGCCTCGCCCAGACAGCCGGCCAGCCATTTAAGCTCCGCCCGGAGCGTGTTTACCTGTTCCGGTTCCAGCAGCCGGCGGTAGGTGCCCAATACCGAACGCATCCGTCTGGTCGCCACCCGCATCTGATGAACGGCGTCCGGTGCGTCCCGGCGCACCCGCGGATCCAGTTCCGAAATGGCCTGCACCTGAGCGTGCACATAGGCCACGAGCACGGCAGTCGCCGGCCCCTTGCGGCGCACGGGCGGCGGAAGTGCAGCCGGACCGGCCAGCGGCTGATCCCCGAGCGTGCGTTCCAGCTTCGAGGCATGCGCGGCCGGGCGCCCGCCGGCCGCGGCAAGCACCGCCTCCGCCGCGTCCAGCAGCTCACGGGACCCCTGGACGAGTTCTATCTCCCACTCCCGCCACGTCAGGCTGCGGGGTTCCGGTCCGAGCCTGTCGGCCTGCACCCGGTCATCGGCAACATCGGCAAGAATCCCGTTGTGATCGTCCCGGAGGCGGTGTAGCATCCGCCGGGTTCTCACGCGGGCGACGGCGGCAAGGGGACGGTCCCGTACGTGCACCCGGACGAGCTGGAGGAACCTCGGCGGAACCAATTCCGGGTCGTTTCCCGGCGGCTCGTGCATTTCGAGCCTTGTGTCCTGGCCGCCGGGGAGTTTGAGGTGCCATCCGGAATCGTCGCCGCCGGTCCGCCGGCGCAGGGTTATGCCGTGCGCCGCCAGGGCCAGGGCCGCCGTGTCGAAATACTCGGCCTCCAGCTGCTGCTCAACGGGCCGTTCTGCCCGGGCCACCCCCGGCAGCTCGTCAAGAGGCGGCAGCGCGGCCCTTTCGTCGACGTCGTACTTTCGCTCGATTTCAACGCTGTCCTCGGAGGCCATGACACAGTCTAGGACCGGCACCCCGGTCTCGCACCACAACCGACGGCCGAGCGTGTTCCTGCAGGAACGGCTCCGCGCAGGCCCCGGCACTTCTTAAGCGTTTCTTAAAGGCCCTGCGGGAAAGTTGGAGCGTGCGCCGGACAGCGCCCTCGACCCGACCGGAGGACCCCATGACTGGACCCGCCCATGCTGGCAGCGTTACGGCGCCCCGTGATTCTGCCGGACTAAAGGCAGCTGCCGGCCCGCAGCCCTGGGCCATCCCCCAGCCCCGTCATTGGCTGTTATGGGGCATCCTGCTGTCCGCGGCGGTCATCGCCCTGGGCGCAACGGCACAGCTGTTACCCGGTGGTACGGCGGCTGAACTGGGCGTTGACCAGGACCTCAGCCAACACCACGCCGCAATCCTGACCGGCCTCGCTATGACCCTGAACCTGGTGTTCGGCCCGGCGGCCGGAGTCGCATTCGTTGCCGCCGCTGCACTCTACCTTTGGGTGATCAGGCGTTCCCTGGTAAAAGCCATTGCGTTCGGCATCTTTGCATCCTCCGGTTGGGTGGCAAGTGGCTTGTTTAAGCTCATCATCGCCCGGCAACGTCCCAATCCGGCGCTGCTGGCCGATCCACTCTCCCCCGAAACCGGCTCCAACAGTTTCCCGAGCGGGCACGTGTCCTTTGCGGTGGCGCTGGGATTTGCCGTGTACTTCCTGGTCCGCGGAACCCGCTGGGCCAAGGCGACAGCCTTCGCCGCGGCGGCACTGGCCCTCGTGGTGGCGTGGTCGCGGCTGTATATCGGAGTCCACTACCCCACCGACGTGGTGGCGTCCTTCCTCGCGGCCAGTGCGGCTGTGGTGCTGCTGTCCGGACTGTGGAACCGTTTCGCCGTGCCCCTCCTGGACCGCGTGACGGCCCCCGCCGCACTCCGATCATCCCAAGCCTAAGGAACTGACCATGTACGTCATATACGCCTCCGGGCTTGTCCACACAGTGGCCCCCTCGATTGATCTTCGCTCACTGCTGGACCCCGCCAGCCTCCTCCAGGGTCTGGGTCCGGCGGCGCTCGGCGTCATCTCGCTGCTGGTCTTCATCGAATCCGGGGTGCTTTTCCCGTTTTTGCCCGGAGATTCACTGCTGTTCACGGCCGGCCTCCTGCACCAGCAATTGCAGTTGTCGCTGCCGGTGCTGATCGGCGTTGTCACGGCCGCTGCCATCGCCGGCGACCAGGTTGGCTATATGATCGGACGCACCTTCGGCCGCCGGTGGTTCAAGGACGATGCCCGGATCCTTAAGACAGCGCACCTGACCACCGCCGAGGATTTCTTCCGACGCCACGGCGGCGCCGCAGTTGTGCTGGCCCGCTTTGTGCCCATGGTCCGGACGTTTGCACCCCTGAGCGCCGGCATCGCCCGTTACGGCTACAAGTCCTTTACGCTCTGGAACATCTCCGGGGCGCTGGCTTGGGCCGCTTCCGTCACGCTGCTGGGAACATGGCTGGGGCACTTTGAGGTCATCGCCAAGAACATCGACGTCATTGCAGTGCTGATGGTCCTCGTTTCGGTCCTGCCGTGGGTGGTCGAGTTCGTTAAGCGACGGCGCCGGAACCGCGGCCCCGCGGCCGAAACCCGGCCCGGTCCCGGCAGCCTGGAGACAGACCGGCCCCCGGCGCAGCGTATTTCGCAGGACAATAGCTGACATGAGAACCCCATTCGGTCCGCCGTCCCTGCTGCTGGTGGAGGATGACATTGTGCTGGGACCGCTCATCGCCGAACTGCTGGAACCGGACTACCATGTCAGGCTGGCCACCAACGGCCAGGAGGGTCTGCATCAGGGGCTGACCCAGGACTGGGACGTGATGGTGATCGACCGCGGCTTGCCGCTGATGGACGGTATCGCCCTGATCGGAGCGCTGCGGGCCAAGGGGGTATCGACGCCGATGCTTATCCTCACGGCTCTCGGGGCCGCCGAAGAAAAGGTCAGGGGCCTGGACGCGGGAGCCAATGACTACCTGAGCAAACCGTTCGACGCCGGTGAACTCGGGGCGCGCCTGCGGGCCTTAACGCGCACTTTCGCGCCACCCCTGGCGCCGCTAAGCATCGGCAACTGGGAACTCGATCCGGCATCGCGTTCCGTGCGCTCGGTGTACGGGACACGGGTGTCCCTGACGGCAAAGGAAGCTGAGTTGCTGGCTGCCCTGGCAGTCGAGCCGGACAGGGTCTTCACGCGGGACGAACTGCTTTCCGGGCATTTCCAGCCCACCGACCAGCCGGGCGTGATCGACACCTACGTCCACCACCTCCGGCGAAAAGTCGCTAGGTCGATCGTCCGCACAGTCCACGGCGTCGGCTACCAGATCGGCGATGCCTTATGAACGGCCGCTCCGTCCCCGGCGAAGCGGACCGGGACACCCTTCGCCGGGCTTCGCTGAGGGTCGCCGTGCGGATCAGCGCCGCCTGCGGTGTGCTGGTCCTGTGCCTCCTCGCTGCCGCGACGGTATATCTGATGAATAAGCTGGCCAACCCGGATCTTCCGGGCACCTCCCCCGCGGGCAAGGCCTACACTTATCTCGATTCCAAGGACCTCATCGAGGCGATGATCATCGCGGGGGTGACCGGCGTTGTTCTGGCCGGCGTGGTCGGGTGGCTCAGTGCGCGCAGCGCCATCCGTCCCTTGGGGGAAGCACTGGCCCTCCAACGCCAGTTCGTCCAGGATGCCAGCCACGAACTGCGTACGCCCTTGGCCATCCTGGACGCGCGGATACAGCTCGCCCAGCGTGATGCTGAGCCGGATTCCACAACGGGCCGGGCCCTGGGCCGGATCCGTGCCGACACGGGAACGCTGACGGGCATCGTCAACGAGCTCCTTGTGGCTGCAACCGGAGCAGCACCGGATCCCACGGGTGAACCGACGGATCTGGCCGACGTCGCCGGATCCGTTGCTGAGAGCCTGCAGGACATTGCGGCCCAACAGGATATCCGGCTCACATTCTCCGACTCCGGGCGGCCGGAAGCGCGCATTGACCCGAGCCCGCTGCGCCGGGCCGTGCTTGCGCTCGCGGAAAATGCCCTCGCCCACACCCCGCCCGGCGGGACCATCACCATCAGCACAGCCGTCGAGCGCAACCAGGCGGCAGTGTACGTGGCGGATACAGGGCCCGGAATCACGGGCGTGGACCAGGCCAGGATCTTTGACCGCTTCGTCAGGACCGCCGCCCCGGCTGCGCCCCAGGGCCGGCGAAGCTTCGGCATCGGCCTGGCATTGGTCCGCGAAATCGCCGCGGCGGCCGGCGGAACCGTCGAAGTTGCCCGGAGCGGACCGGCAGGTACCACGATGAAGCTTTTGCTTCCGCTGGTCCGGCAGTAAGTGCGGGTGGCCAGGCACTAAGTGCGGGAGCCGGCAGCTGAGCATTCCCGCCCGCGCAAAAAACTTCCGGTCAGCGGCCTTCGGCCCGTTCCATAGCTGACGTGTGTGCCGGCCATCCCACGCTCCGGCACCTAGTGCTTGCCCAAGGCAATTATCCGGGACACAATGGGATGCATGGAAGCCGGGGCCTCCGAGGCACCGCTTTATTGGGGGCTGCACAGCGCAGAAGCCGTTTTTCTGTGCTGTGCAGCGGGCCGGGGCTGCGTTTGCTGTGCCGGACCGGCAGGGGGTGTTCCTAGCAGCCGGAAGCTTCCGTCCGGGTACTTCTTCCGTCCGGATACTTCGTGAGAGGTCGGCCACCGCGGCAATATCCCGCGGGGTGGTTCGACAGCACCCGCCAATGAGCCGGGCACCAAGTTCACGCCAAATTGATGTTCCCTCCGCAAGTCCAGCGGGTGGTTTGCTGCCGGGGCCGGCCGGAACCCGCTGCCGGCCCCCAGGTTTTGGAGACCGGGTCGTAGCGTTCGCCCGCATTCGGGTAGGCAATCAGCGGCATGCCGGTGACTTTACCCAGGGCACGCAGGGCCGGGGAGACCAGCTCAAGGGGCACACAGTTCACCCCGATCGCCGCCGCGAGCGGCTGCTCCGCAACCAGCGCCGCCACCTGCGCCAGCGGCGTACCGTCGCTGATGTGCCCACCGTCCCGCAGCGTAAAGGAGAGCCAGGCTTCGACGTCGTACTCTTTGATCAGTGTCAACAAGGCCGCCGCTTCCGGCAGGGACGGCAACGTCTCACACGCAAGAACGTCCGCTCCGGCATCCACCAGCGCCGCGATTCGCGGCCGGTGGAACTCCAAAAACTCCTCTCCGCTGAGGCTGTAGTCGCCGCGGTATTCCGACCCGTCCGCGAGGTATGCGCCATAAGGTCCGACCGATCCGGCAACCAGCAGGGGCCGGGGGACGGGGTTTCGGACAGGTACTCGCGGCGCGCTTCGTCAGCCAGGCGCACGCTCAGGGCAATCAGCTCCAGGGCGGTATCCGCGCTGATGCCGCGCTGCGCAAATCCCTGCGGGGTGGCCTGGTAACTCGCGGTGATCGCGGCCGAGGCTCCGGAGCGGAAATAGTCAAGGTGTACGCGCCTGACAAGATCCGAACCTTCGCGGGCGTAGAGTTCGCGGGCCCCGGCGTTGGCCACCGTCACCAGCAGCCAGTATCCCGCCAGGGCCCGTGCGTCACCGGCGCGCAGCAGCGCCCGCAGGATCCTGGCCGCATAGCCGCGCCGCCGGACGTCCGGACGCGTCGCCATACAATACAGCCCGCCCCGCGCGCCGGCACCACCGGGAAGTGCGAGACGTCCGACGGCGGCCGGTTGGCCGCCGTCGTCCCGGACAAGGGCGTACAGCGAGGGACAGCCCTCGAGGATCCCGCGGGCGACAGCCAGCTCAGAGTCATCGCCGCGGCCGTCCACGCCCCACCACAGCCGCAGCCACTCCGCCGAAGGCCCCGCAGAAATTTCGACCTCGCCGGCATCGTCCGGCGAATCGATTGCACCGTCCCGGACCAGCACCAGGGTTTCGGACTGCCGGGTAAAGCCTTCGGCGTCCAGCAAGGCGCTCAGCCTTTCGACGCGAGGGTCCTCGAAGACCTGAAAGATCAGCGGCAACCGGCGGTTTCGGTACCAGAGGCGTGCCGCCCGGAGCAGTGCGAGTTGATCCCCGGAGTCCGGGCCGGGCTCCCGGGGCCACACCGAGTTTGCCCGTTGCGTCACTCCGGCGGCCGCGCGGAGAACCCAGCCGCCGGACTCTTCCCGCTCAACCGGCGGCCACGCGGCATCCATCAGCGCGTCAAGGCCGGTCATCGCTGCCGGTTCCATGGCCTTGGCTGCTGCCGGCGTCAGATTACTTGGTGCCGTCGGCCTTCTTGGCCTCAGGCTTGAAATCCACGCCGGCTTCCTTGCGCTGCTGGGCCGTGATCGGGGCGGGCGCCTGGGTCAGCGGGTCATAGCCGCCCCCGGACTTGGGAAACGCGATGACGTCGCGGATGGACTCGACGCCTGCCAGCAGGGCAACCACCCGGTCCCAGCCGAACGCAATGCCGCCGTGCGGAGGAGCGCCGAACTTAAAGCCTTCGAGCAGGAAACCGAATTTAGTCTGGGCATCCGCCTTGTCCAGGCCCATAAGCTCGAAGACCCGTTCCTGGACCTCGCTCTGGTGGATACGGATGGAGCCGCCGCCGATTTCGTTGCCGTTGCAGACAATGTCGTAGGCGTAAGAGAGCGCGGACTCTGGATCCTTGTCGAACGTGTCCATGAATTCGGGCTTGGGCGAGGTGAATGCGTGGTGCACGGCAGTCCACTGGCCGGCTCCGACGGCGACATCACCGGACGCGACGGCCGCCGCGGCGGGCTCGAACATCGGCGCGTCCACAACCCAGCAGAAGGCCCAGTCGCTCGGGTTGATGAGGCCGGTGCGGTGGCCAATCTCGACGCGGGCGGCGCCCAGCAGGGCACGGGAAGGCGTCTTCTCACCGGCGGCGAAGAAGATGCAGTCCCCGGGTGTGGCGCCGACGGCCGCGGCCAGGCCTGCACGCTCGGTATCGGTGAGGTTCTTGGCCACGGGGCCAGCGAGTTCGCCGTCTTCCTTGAACAAGACGTAGGCCAGGCCCTTGGCGCCGCGCTGCTTGGCCCATTCCTGCCAGGCATCGAGGGCGCGGCGGGCCTGGGAGGCGCCGCCGGGCATAACGACGGCCCCGACATAGGGCGCCTTGAAGACGCCGAAGTTTGTGTCCTTGAAGAATTCGGTGAGCTCGGTAAGCTCCAGGCCAAAACGCAGATCCGGCTTGTCCGAACCGTAGCGGGCCATGGCGTCGTGGTAGGTGATGCGCTGGATCGGCGTCGGGATCTCGACGCCGATCAGCTTCCACAGCGCCTTAACGATGTTTTCGCCGAGGCCAATGATGTCGTCCTGGTCAACGAAGCTGGCTTCGATGTCCAGCTGGGTGAACTCCGGCTGGCGGTCCGCGCGGAAGTCCTCGTCCCGGTAGCAACGGGCGATCTGGTAATACTTCTCAAAACCGCCCACCTGCAGGAGCTGTTTGAAGAGCTGCGGAGACTGCGGCAGCGCGTACCAGGAACCCGGTGCCAGGCGAGCGGGGACCACAAAGTCGCGGGCACCTTCCGGCGTCGAGCGTGTCAGCGTCGGGGTTTCGATCTCGACGTAGCCGTCCTGGTGGAGAAGTTCGCGGGCCACCCGGTTCGCCTCCGAGCGCAAGCGCATGTTGCGTGCGGGGCCGGGGCGGCGCAGATCCAGGTAGCGGTGCTTGAGGCGGGCTTCCTCGCCGACTTCAACATGCTCATCGATCTGGAACGGCAGCGGCTCGGAAGTGTTGAGGATGGTGACCTTCTCGGCCATCACCTCGATCTCGCCGGTGGCCAGCGCGGAGTTCTCGTTGCCCTCGGGGCGCCGGGCGACAGTGCCGGTAACCTGCAGCACGTATTCGTTGCGCAGGCCGTGGAAGACTTCCTCTTCACGAACAACCACCTGGGATACGCCCGAAGCGTCACGCAGGTCAACGAAGGCAACACCACCGTGGTCACGACGCCGGCCGACCCAGCCGGCGAGGGTTACGGTTTGTCCAATGTGCTCGGAGCGAAGGGATCCGAGGTCATGTGTGCGCAGCACAGCACGCCTTTCTGAAGAAGACAGAGGGAAATCAAAAATCATGTTCACTAGGATCGCTAACAGGAACGATCCCGTACGAGTTTACCCGTTGGAAAGGCCCCTCCCGCCATGGCAAGCCGCCGCCAGATGAAGCCGTCCCCGGACCGGCAGACGCCCCAGCCCCTACAGCGCCGGTTGGGCGTGCTCGATTCGACAGCGATCGGCCTCGGCTCGATGCTGGGCGCCGGCGTCTTTGTGGTTTTTGCACCGGCGGCTGCGCTGGCCGGTCCACTGCTGGCGGCCGCTGTGGCGCTGGCCGGTGTGATCGCCTACTGCAACGCGGTGGCCTCGGCGCAATTGGCCGCCGTGTACCCGGCCAGCGGCGGAAGCTATGTCTACGGGCGGAACCGGCTGGGCGAATGGCCGGGCTTCATCGCTGGCTGGGGGTTTGTGACCGGCAAGACGGCGTCCTGCGCGGCGATGGCGTTGACGTTCGGACACTATGCGGCGCCGGAGTTCGCGACGCCGCTGGCGGTGGCCGCGGTGGCGGTCCTGACGGGGGTGAACCTGCTGGGCATCACCCGCACGGCACTACTGACCCGGATCCTGCTGGGTGCGGTGCTCACCACACTGGCGTTTGTGGCCGCCGCCGCACTCCTGGGCCCGCATCCGGCAGCGGACCCTGCCGCCGGCGCTGCCACGGCAGGCGGCGGCTGGGGCGTGCTGCCGGCGGCCGGGCTGATGTTCTTTGCCTTCGCCGGCTATGCCCGGATTGCGACGCTGGGCGAGGAGGTCAAAGACCCGGCCCGCACCATTCCGCGGGCCATTTTTGCGGCGCTGGCCGCTGCGTTCATCATCTATCTTGGGCTGGCCCTGCTGCTGGCCCGGCACCTGCCGGACGGGCAACTTGCCGGCTCCACGGCGCCCTTGCTTGACGCTGTGGCCGGCTCCCGGCTCAGCGCCGGCGCCCCGCTCGTCCAGGCGGGCGCCGCAGCAGCTTGTCTCGGCGCGCTGCTGGCACTGATCACGGGGGTGGGCCGGACCACCATGGCCATGGCCCGGGAAGGTGACCTGCCGGCTCCGCTCGCCCGGGTGGGCGGCACGCACCCGGTCCCGTTCCTGGCCGAACTGGCCGTCGCCGCGGCCGTCATTGTGCTGCTGCTGACCACCAACGTGCTCACGGTGGTGGGGTACTCGAGCTTCGGAGTGCTGGTCTACTACGCGGTGACGAATGCCGCAGCGTTCACCCTCGCCGAGCGCCCCGGGCACGCCCCGCGCTGGCTCAATGCCGTGGGCTTCCTCGGCTGCCTGCTGCTGGCCGTGACGCTCCCGCCGGCCTCGGTGCTGGGGATGGCGGCGGTGCTCGGCGCCGGTGCTGCGGGGCGCGTCCTGGCGCTGCGGCGGCGGCTCCGGAAAGCCGCTGCCTAGGCCTTCAGGATCCGGACGTGCAGGTCCTCGGCTGCTGGAGCCCAGCTGGCCGGATCGGCGTCGACCTGCTCACCGGAGCGGATGTCCTTGACCTGGTGTTTGCCCTCGTCGTCGGTGAACCAGACGAAGGGGATACCGCGGCGGTCTGCAAATTTGATTTGCTTGCCGAACTTCTCCGCCTTGGCCGCCACTTCGGTGGCGATCCCCCGGCCGCGCAGCTCCGCGGCAACGTCCTGCGCAGCCCCCCAGCTGTCATCGCTGCTGAGCGCCACCAGCACGGCGGTGGGCACCGACCGGGTGGCTTTGGCGAGATCCTGGCTGAGGATTCGGGACACCAGCCGGGTTACGCCGATGGAGAGTCCAACGCCGGGGAACGTCCGGTTGCCCTTGCTGGCGAGAGCGTCGTAGCGCCCGCCGGAGCAGATGGAGCCGAGCTGTTCGTGGCCCACCAGGACAGTTTCCACCACGGTGCCGGTGTAGTAGTCCAGGCCGCGGGCGATGCTGAGGTCCGCGACAACCTTGCCGGGGGCGCGCTGGACGGCGGCCGCGATGACCTGTTCCAGCTCGGCCAGGCCCTCTTCGAGGAGCTCATTGCTGACTCCGAGAGCGCGGACCTGCGCCACGAAGGACGTGTCCCCGGTGCGGATCGAAGCCAGCTTGAGCGCTAACTGGGCCTGCTCCGCGGTGGCTCCCAGCTCGGACCGGAGCAGCTCGGCGACCTTGGCGGCGCCGATCTTCTCGAGCTTATCGATGCTGCGCAGCACCCCTGCGGTGTCGGTGAGGCCGATGCCGTCGTAGAAGCCCTCGGCCAGCTTGCGGTTGTTGATCCGGAGCAGGAAATCCGGGATCGGCAGGGCACTGAGGGCCTCCGCGATCACCAGCGCAATCTCGACGTCGTACCGGAACGGCAAATTACCGTCGCCCACGATGTCGATATCCGCCTGGGTAAATTCCCGGGCTCGGCCTTCCTGCGGTCGCTCGCCGCGCCAGACCTTCTGGATCTGGTACCGGCGGAACGGAAACGCAAGGTAGCCGGCGTTTTCGACGACGTACCGGGCGAACGGCACCGTGAGATCAAAGTGCAGGGCCAGGGCGTGCGGATCGCTTCGGTGTGAAGTGGCACCGTCCGGCGCCGGAGCCCCCTCATCGTCCTGCAAACGGCTCAGCCCATAGACCTCTTTGTCGATCTCACCCTTTCGCAGCAGCTGCCCCACAGTCTCCACGGCCCGGGTTTCAATGGAGGAAAAACCATGCAGTTCGAAAACCCTGCGCAGGGTGTCCAACACATGCAGCTCCACCATCCGCTCCTCGGGAAGCCACTCGGGGAATCCGGACAGGGAGGCGGTGCGTGCCATGGTGGATTTTCTCCTCAGGTAATAACCGGCCGAGGTGTTCTGCGCCGCGGTGGGGCTGAAACGGGCGTCCGAAACGGGGATCAGATGGGCGGCAGACAGGCCGGTCATGCATAAACTGTGTGCGGCAGTCAGTTTATGCTTTCCGCGCCCGCATCTTCTAATGCGGCGGTAAACGGCGCGATTGCCTGCAGTTTTACCGTTGAACCCGCGCAGCGCCACGGCGCTTGCGCAGGTTCGGCCCTAAACCCAGGAGGACTTTTGGCGGCCAGTTCACGGAGCGCCCGCGAAGCGAAGCGGCGCGTCCAGCAGATGGAGGCAAAGCGCGAGCTGCGCAAGGAGCAGGACAAACGGCGCAAGCGCGACAACGTACTTGCCGTCGGCGCCGGAGTCGCCGCGCTGGTCGTTGCACTGGTCCTGCAGCTGACAGTTTTCGCCGCCAATCCCAGTGAGGACGAATACGCCGCAGCCCAGGCCGGACTTACCACCCCGTCCGCCACGCCGTCGGCCTCCGCCGGTAATGCCGACAACATCCCCAAGCCTGAAACAGCGGCCGGCCAGACGTTCACCGGCGAACTGAAGCTCAACAGCGGCACCCTGGGCATCGAGCTGGACGGCACCAAGGCGCCCCAGGCAGCCGCCGTCTTCAAGTCCCTCGCGGACCAGAACTTCTATTCCGGGCTGAGCTGCCACCGGCTCACCACTGGCGAAACGTTCGGCGTCCTGCAGTGCGGGTCCAAAGCCGGCGACGGAAGCGGCGACGCCAACTACACGTGGGGCCCGCTGGAAAACACGCCGCAGGACAACACCTACCCTGCCGGAACCATTGCCGTGGCAAGGACCGGTGGAAACGCCTACGGCAACGGCACGCAGTTTTTCATCGTGTATAAGGACACCGTCATTCCCGCCGATGCCGCGGGCGGATACTCCGTGGTCGGGAAACTGACCTCGGGCCTGGATGTTGTGACCACAATCGCGGCCGCCGGACTAAAACCAGGTGACAGCCCCACAGACGGCGCCCCGGCGGAACCAGTCACGATAGACTCGTTCTCTCTGAAGTAACCAGCCGTCGCCCTCGTGGCACCGGCCCCGGTATTTCCCTCCAAGCGAAAGACTTCTAGCGGTGACAGACAGTCAGAAATCCGACGAAACAGTGTCAGCAGCAGCTGCCAACGAAACGCAGGCCGGAGCTGGGTTCGCAGAACCAGCCACAGGCCCGGGCACGGCGCAGGCAGATGCCACAACCCCGGCTACGGTGACGGAGACGGCACCAGAGGCGCAGGCCGCCGCGGCTGTCGCCGCAACGGGGGCTCCCGCTTCCACCCACGCCGGCGAAGCCGCACCCGCCGCCGCCGAAGCCGCGGATACCGCCTCTGAGCCCGCGGCTCCCCCGGCCCCGCGCCCCGCGCCGTCACCGGCAGCGTTTGCGGCACGGCCGAAGGCGAAACCCGCACCGGCAGCACCGGCAGCACCGGCTACCGTTTCCTCCGCTGCTTCACTGGCCGAGGCCGCACGATGGGGCCGGGTCGAAGGCGACGGCCACGTGTTCCTGACCCTCGACGGTGCCGAGCACCCTGTCGGGCAGTACCCGGACGTCAGCGACGACGAGGCACTGGGTTACTTCGCCCGCAAGTACGATGACGTCGTCGCGCAGATTGTCCTGCTGGAACAGCGGGTCAGCTCCAAGGCACCCACCACGGACATGCACAAGACCGTGGCCCACCTGCGCGAGCAACTCGCCGGGCGCAACATGGTGGGCGACCTTCGCTCCGCCGAGTCCCGTCTGGACGCCCTGGCCACGCAGATCTCCGAGCTCGAAAAGTCCGAGAAGGCAGAACACGATGCCGTCCGCGCTGCCGAGTTGGCCGCCCGCGAAGCCATCGTCGCCGAGGCTGAAGAGATTGCCGGCCACGACCCGGCCCAGATCCAGTGGAAGACATCCAGCGCCCGGATGAACGAACTGTTCGAGGGCTGGAAGACCGCGCAGAAGAGCGGCGTCCGGCTCGGCCGCAGCAATGAGGACACCCTCTGGAAGCGCTTCCGCGCCGCCCGTACCGTCTTTGACCGGCACCGCCGTGCGTATTTCTCCCAGCTGGACAGCACCAACTCGGCAGCCAAGGCCGCTAAGGAGAAGCTGATCACCGAGGCGGAAGCGCTCTCCTCCTCGACCGACTGGGGCTTTGCCGCCGGCGAATACCGCCGCCTGATGGATGATTGGAAGGCATCGCCGCGTGCCAGCCGCAAAGACGACGACGCGCTGTGGGCCCGGTTCCGTGCCGCCCAGGACGTCTTCTTTACGCACCGCCAGGCGGCCAACGATGAGATCGACCAGGAATACGGTGCAAACCTCGTGGTCAAGGAGGCGCTGCTGACGGAAGCCAACGAGCTCCTCCCCATCAAGGACCTCACCGCGGCCAAAAAGGCGCTCCAGTCCATCCGTGACCGTTGGGAAGAGGCCGGCAAAGTCCCCCGCGCCGACATGGCACGCGTCGAAGCCGGGCTGCGGAAGATCGAAGATAGCGTCCGCCACGCCGAGGACGAGAACTGGAAGCGGTCCAACCCGGAGACGAAAGCACGCACCAACAGCGCGCTGACGCAACTTGAATCGGCCATTGCAGGGCTGCGGGAGGACCTGGCCAAGGCGGAGAAGGCCGGCGACGATCGCAAGATTAAGGCCGCCAAGGAAGCGCTCGAGGCCCGCGAGGCTTGGCTGAAACAGCTCGAAAAATCAGCGAGCGAACTCTCCTAGCCCGCAGGCGCCGGACCCCAAGCCCTACGAAGCGGGCCCCGCACCGGTTATCCACATGACCGGTGCGGGGCCTGTTCGCTGATTCCGGGACGGGTCAGGATGGCTGAATGGTCATCGTTCACGGCCCCGCTGCCACGTCCACCCCAGGCTCACTTCTACCGTCACTGTCAACGTTGCGGTCAGGGTCAGCGCCGCTGACGGCTGCACTGTCGCCGCCGGCTGAATTGTATTCCCCCGGAGCGCTCTTCTCCTGGCCCGAACTTCAAGCGATGGCGTTGGACGGCGTGCTGACGCAGCTCTACCAGCGCGGCTACCTGCCGCCGGGGACCCGCCCCACGCCGCGGCTCAGGGCCCGTGCGGCCTCCCTCCTGATAAGCCCGGCCATCCGCACCCGGGTTGTCGCGGGGCGGATGACGGCCGCCTGGATTTACGGCTGCGCCATCGAACCTGACCGTCTTGCCCTGCTCGTCGACACCAAGCGACGGATATCCAGCCTCAGGTCGGCCCGCGGGTGCACACTCCACGAGGTGCGCCTGGGCCCGTTCGACGTCGTGAGCCTGGGTGGTCTGCTGGTCTCCAGCCCGCTGCGGACCGCTGTGGACATCGCCCTGCATGTGGACGCGGAGCGGGCCGTTCCGGCGCTGCGGGCGCTGCTGGCAAACCCAGATCTGGGTTTGCAGACCCGGCTGCTGCTGCGGGCCGTGGAGGCATCGCCCCGGATGCCGCACAAAAAGGAAGCGCTGGCGAAACTCGAACAGCTGCAGCCCCGTCCGGCGCCATAACCCGGCGCCTCCCGGCGCCCGGTTACGGTGTCTCGCCAAACAAGATTCAGCCGCGCCGCCGGCTGCCGGTGGTCCGGTAGACGTCAAAGACCCCGTCGATGCGTCGGACGGCACTGAGCACATGGCTGAGGTATTTCGGGTCGCCCATCTCGAAAGCGAATTTCGAGATGGCTACCCTGTCCGTGGATGTGTGAACGCTCGCGGCCAGGATGTTGACGTGGTTCTCCGACAGGATGCGGGTCACGTCCGAGAGCAGCGACTTGCGGTCAAGGGCTTCAACCTGGATTTCGACCAGGAAAACGCTCGACTGGGTGGGTGCCCAATCAACCTCCACTATCCGGTCTGGCTGCTCCAGCAGCCCACTGACGTTGGTGCAGTCCGTCCGGTGCACTGAAACGCCGGAACCGCGGGTGACGAAGCCCAGGATCGGGTCCGGCGGAACAGGTGTGCAGCAGCGGGCGAGCTTGACCCAGACATCGTCCACGCCGCGTACTACGACGCCTGAATCGGAGTACCGTCCCTTGCTGACTTGCGAGGGGATGGAAACCTCGGTGAGGGCGTCGTCGGGAGTGTCGTTGCCGCCGACGCTTTCCACGAGGCGTTCCATAACGGACTGAGCCGAGGTGTGGCCGTCGCCGACCCCTGCGTACAGACCGGAGATGTCGACATACTTTAAGTCCTCCGCGATCGCGGCGAGGGCGTCATGGGTCATCAGGCGCTGCAACGGCAGGTTTTGCTTGCGCATCGCCTTGGTCAGCATTTCCTTGCCCCGGTCGATCGACTCTTCGCGGCGTTCCTTGCTGAACCACTGACGGATCTTGTTGCGGGCCCGGGCGCTCTTGACGAAATGCTGCCAGTCCTGGCTGGGACCGGCGCCCTCGGCCTTGGACGTGAAGATTTCCACCCAGTCGCCGTGGTTCAGTTCACTGTTCAGCGGGACCAGTTTGCCGTTGACTCGGGCCCCGATGGTCCGGTGGCCCACTTCGGTGTGGACGGCGTAGGCGAAGTCCACGGGTGTGGAACCGGCGGGTAGGGCCATAACCTCGCCCTTGGGGGTAAAAACAAAAACCTCCCGGGCGTTGATTTCAAAACGCAGCGAGTCCAGGAACTCGCCCGGATCGGAGGTTTCCTGCTGCCAGTCCACGAGGGAGCGGAGCCAGCCCATCTCACCCTCGCGGGGGCTTCCCGGCCCGGCAGCGGTGCGGTTCGGCTGATCCTTATACTTCCAGTGTGCCGCAACGCCGTATTCAGCGCGGCGGTGCATTTCGTGCGTGCGGATCTGGATCTCCACGGGTTTGCCGCCGGGGCCGATGACGGTGGTGTGCAGCGACTGGTACATGTTGAACTTGGGCATCGCGATATAGTCCTTGAACCGCCCGGGGAGGGGGTTCCAGCGTGAGTGCATGGCGCCGAGGGCCGCGTAACAGTCCCGGACCGAGTCGACCAGCACCCGGACGCCCATCAGGTCGTTGATGTCGTCGAAATCTTTGTCCCGAACAATCATCTTCTGGTAAATCGAGTAGTAATGCTTGGGCCGGCCGCTGATAGTGGCCTTAATTTTCGCTTCGCGCAGGTCCTCGGTGATCTGGTTCCGGATCACCGAGAGGTTCTTTTCGCGTTCGGGGGTCCGGTCCCCCACCATACGCACGATTTCCTCGTAGACCTTCGGATACAGCGCCGCAAAGGAGAGGTCTTCAAGTTCCCATTTGATGGTATTCATGCCCAGCCGGTGTGCCAGCGGAGCGAAGATTTCCAGTGTTTCCCGGGCCTTGCGCGCCGACGACTCGGCCGACACGAAGCGCCAGGTCCTGGCGTTGTGCAGCCGGTCGGCCAGCTTGATCATCAGAACCCGGATGTCCTTGGCCATGGCGACGACCATTTTGCGAACGGTTTCAGACTGGGCGGCCTCGCCGAAGCTGACCTTGTCCAGCTTGGTGACCCCGTCGACCAGCATGGCCACTTCCGGCCCGAATTCGGCTTTCAGGTCCTCCAGGGAGTACGAGGTGTCCTCGACCGTGTCGTGCAGGAGAGCCGCCGCCAGGGTGGTTCCGGTGAGCCCCAGTTCGGCCAGGATGGTGGCCACCGCCACGGGGTGGGTGATGTACGGGTCGCCGCTCTTGCGCTTCTGCCCGCGGTGGCAGCTCTCCGCCACCACAAAGGCACGCTGAATCAGCTCAAAGTCCTCTTTGGGGTTATTGGCCCGCACTGTGCGCAGGAGCGGCTCCAGGATGGGCGAATAGGCAGGTGCACCGCGGCCGGTCAGGCGCGCCAGCCGGGAGCGGGTGCGCTCACGGCGGCCGGGGAAGGTCTGGCGGGCCCCCGAACTGTCGACCGGGACGGGCGGATCAGCGCGTCCCGGAGCCACCACGCCAGTCTGCGAACCCTGGCCTGCAGCCTCATCCGCCTGTGCTGTTGGCACCGGCGTCGAACGTTCTTCCAATGGAGCACCTCTCCGAACCCGTTAATTCTTCCAGTCTATTCCCGCAGCAGGATACTTCGATAACCGTCGACGATACGGCGACGGGCCGGAGAGCACCACGAATGGCGTTCTCCGGCCCGAAGGTCTGCGGAAGCAAATACCCCGGCGGACCGGGTCCGGCAGGACAGCTGCGGCTAGGCCGTCGCGGGAGCTTCTGCGGTTTCCGCCTTGGCGGCAGCCTGCGCCCGGCGCTGCTGCACCCGTGCGGCCTGCTTGACCAACTCCCGTTCGCCCTGCCGCAGCCAGGCGTAGAGGGGCGCGGCGATAAATATGGTGGCCGCCGTGCCGATCAGGATGCCGACAAAAAGAGCCAGTGAGAGGTCCCGCAAGGTTCCGGCGCCGAGCAGGCCAGCGCCGATGAATAGGATCGCCCCCACCGGAAGGATGGCAACCATCATGGTGTTGATGGAGCGCACCAAGGTCTGGTTGACAGCCAGGTTGACCTCCTCGCCAAACGTCCGGCGGGTGGACGCCTGCAGGTCCGCGGTGTTCTCGCGGATCTTGTCGAAGACCACCACAGTGTCGTACAGCGAGTAGCTCAGCACGGTGAGGAACCCAATGATGGCCGACGGCGTGACCTCGAAATCGCTGAGGGCGTACACGCCGGCGGTGATGAACATCGTCACCAGCATGCCCACGAGGGCCGAGAGCGACATCTTCCAGGTCCGGAAGTAGAGCGCCATCAGCACCGCGGCGAGCCCGACGAAGATCGCCAGGCCCAAAAGGGCCTGTTTTGTAACGTCAGCACCCCAGGTCGGCCCGACAAAGGTCGAGGTGACCTCATTGTCGGTGACGCCGTAGGCCGTGGTGAGTCCGTCCTTGATCCGCAGTGTCTCGTCGTCGGTGAGCTTGTCCGTTTGGATCCGCATCGTGGTGCCGGCAACATTGGCGACCCGCGGGACGCTTCCGGAGACAACGTCCTTCACGGCTTTCTCGCCGAGGGCAGGGTCCGTGGTCTTGACGTTGGAGACGGTGAATTCCGAGCCGCCCCTGAACTCGATGCCGAGGTTGAAGCCACCCTTGGCGACCGGCAGCAGGATCGAGAGCGCAACCAGGACGGCTGCAATCAGGAACCAGATTTTCTTGGAATCGACAAAGTCGTACGAGCGCTTGCCCGTGTAGAGCTCATTGCCGAAATTGGCGAAGCTGGTGGCCATTTAGTTGCCCTCCTTGGACGCGTTCTTGGAGGAACCGGCAAGCTGTTCCTGGCGTTCCGCGAGCCGTCGTTCCGCAATGGTCATCCGGCGTTCGGCCTCGGCCGCGGCGCCGGTGTTCTTGGCGCGAAGCGCAACGGCGGGCTTGTCATCCGGGGTGCGGATCCGGCCCGCCCCGCGGTACAGCGGGATGGCGCCGAGCCGCTTCGGGTCCAGGCCGGAGAACCGGTGGCCTTCGCCGAAGAACTTGGTGCCCGAGAGCAGCTGAAGCGTCGGGTGCGTGAACATAAATACAACGATGAGGTCAGCGATGGCAGTCAGGCCAAGCGTAAACGCGAAGCCGCGGACGTTGCCCACAGCCACGAAGTACAGCACCAGCGCGGCCAGCAGGTTCACCGCCTTGGATGCGAGCACTGTGCGCTTGGCGCGCTTCCAGCCGTTCTGGACTGCCGAAACGAGTCCGCGGCCTTCCCGGAGCTCGTCCCGGATGCGTTCGAAGTAGACGATGAAGGAGTCAGCTGTCTGTCCGATTGCCACAATCAGACCGGCCACACCGGCAAGCGAGAGCCGGTAGTTTTCCGTCCAGCCAAGGATCGCTATGGCCAGGTAGGTCAGGGCACCGGCAACAACCAGGGACGCCACGGTGACCAGGCCCAAGGCCCGGTACTGGAACAGCGAGTAGACGACCACCAGCAACAGGCCGATCAGGCCCGCCAACATGCCCATCCGCAGCTGCTCACCACCCAGGGTGGCTGAGATCTGCTGTTCGCTCTGGATTTCGAAGCTGATCGGCAAGGCTCCAAAGCGGAGCTGGTCCGAGAGTGCCTTCGCGGACTGTTCGGTGAACCCACCGGTAATCTGCGGACGGCCGTCCGTGATGGTCGCATTCGCACGCGGCGCGGAGATGACCTGGTCATCGAGCACGATGGCAAACTGTGCCTTCGGATCTGAGCCGCCCTGGGCCTGGCTGGCGACGTTGAACTGATACAGCCGCTCGGTGACTGCCTTGAACTTGGTGGTGCCTTCGTCGTTGAACTGGATGTTCACTGCCCACTCGTTGGTCACCGCACCCTGGGCGCCGCGCTGCAGCTGGAAGGAAGACCCGGCGATGTTTGAGCCCTTGACTTCAACCGGGCCAAGGATGTACTTGATCGCCGGGGAGTTGGCGGAGGCCGGCTCGCAGGTTACCAGCGGTTTGGTCGGGTCGGAGCGTTCCTGCTTGTCCTGCGACGGGTTGTCGCAGTTGAGCAACTCGAACTTCTTGTAGACCTCCGGGGTAACCCAGTTAATGTCGCTGCCGTTGGTGGGCTCGGCGGTGGGCTTGGGCAGCTGGTCTTCCGGAGTCAAGGACTCCGTGGGGACGGCTGCGCCCGGACCGGCTTGGAGGACGGGGCGGAAATTCATGTCGGCGGACGCCTGGATCAGGGCGCGGGTTTCCTTGGCGGGTGTGCCCGGCAGGCTGACGACGACGTTCCGGCCCGACTGCGTGCTGATTTCCGCTTCCGCGACACCGGAGCCGTCCACACGCTGGCGGATGATCGCCACGGCCTGATTGAGCTGCTCTTCATTGATGCCTGAACCGCCTTCAACCTTGGGCGCCAGGATCATCTGGGTGCCGCCTTCAAGGTCCAGGGCGAGCTTGGGTGCCCAGCTCGCCTGGCCGGCCATGGTGCCGCCGGCCAGGACGGCCGTCAGGACGGCGAGGATAACGCCGAGCCAGACCAGCACCCTGAGGGCTGTGTTTTTGGGGCCAGTTCGTGCCATTGTGGATCTTTCTATTGTTTACGGAGGAACCGCCGTGCGGCCCTCACGGGCGCGCTCCGGCGGTGGCCCGCAGCCGTTGCTTCGCGGGATAGCTCAAACAGGCAGACTAGCTGTCTTTTTTGCCTTCGTCGCTGAGGCGGCGCAGGGTTTCCTCAGGCGTCTCATCGCGCGGCGCATCGTTGACAGGAGCGATGCTTTCGGACTTCTCGATCGTCAGCGAAGATGCATCGTTGGGAACCACGGCAGGCTCCTCGGCGGCGAGGACCGGCTCGACGATCTTGGTAACTGCCTGGCGGTGCACCGTGGCGGTGTTCCCCGGGGAGAGTTCGAGCAGCACCTTGTTCTCTGCGTCGTCGATCTCGACGATCCTTCCGAAGAGGCCGAAACTGGTCATAACCTCGACACCCGGGGCGAACTGTGACTGCAGCGTGGCTGCCTGTTCCTTGGTCTTCTTGTTGCGGCGGAACATCATAAAGACGAAGAGTCCGAGCATAACGAAAAGCAGGATGTTCATTGGATCCAAGGGAAAAGTTCCATTCTGTACTTGCGTAGCTGGTTGTACAGCAACGTCCGTTTCGCTCCGGGATAGCTGGCAGGCAATTATGCCGAGCCGACGGCGGCCAGGAACTGGCCGCGCACGGAAACAAAGACCCGAACGTGCCGAGCGTCATACCAGTCTAGAGGGAAAGGCTACGCGCCGCTGCTATTGACGGTTACGGATCCATTCCGGATCGGCATCCTGGCCCGGGCCGGCATCGAAGTCGGCGTCCCCGTCCGCCGGGAAGAGTTCCAGCGGGTCCTGCGCGAAGACGCCGGGCGGCACCGCGAAGCCAAGATGTGTCCAGGCCGGGGCGAGCGCGATCCTGCCCCGCGGGGTCCGGCCCAGCAGGCCCTCGCGGACGAGGTACGGCTCGGCGACGGTTTCCACCGTTTCCGTCTCCTCGCCGACGGCGATAGCCAGGGTGGACAGTCCCACGGGTCCGCCGCCGAACTTGGTGATCAAGGCCTCCAGGACGGCCCGGTCCAGCCGGTCAAGTCCGCGTTTGTCGACTTCGTACATGTCCAGCGCCGCGGACGCGGTCCGGGCATCGATCTGCTCGACCCCGTGCACCAGCGCCCAGTCGCGGACCCGGCGCAGGAGCCGGTTTGCGATGCGGGGCGTACCGCGGGACCGCCCGGCAATTTCGCTGAACCCGGCGGAGTTGACCTTCAGGTCCAGCAGGCCTGCAGAGCGCCGGAGGACGAGTTCCAATTCCGCCACGGAGTAGAACTCGAGGTGTCCGGTGAAGCCGAACCGGTCCCGGAGCGGCCCGGGCAGCAGGCCCGCGCGGGTGGTCGCACCCACCAGGGTGAACGGCGGAAGTTCAATCGGGATGGCGGTAGCTCCGGCTCCCTTGCCGACGACGATGTCGACCCGGAAATCCTCCATAGCCATGTAGAGCATTTCCTCGGCCGGCCGGGACATCCGGTGGATTTCATCAAGGAAAAGGACTTCACCTTCGGAAAGCGAGGACAGGATGGCAGCCAGGTCGCCTGCGTGCTGGATCGCCGGGCCGCTGCTGATTCGCAGCGGTGCGTTCATCTCGGCCGCAATGATCATGGACAGCGTGGTCTTACCCAGGCCGGGAGGACCGGAGAGCAGGACGTGGTCAGCGCTGCGGCCCCGCATGCGGGAGGCTTCCAGGACCAGTGACAGTTGTTTTCGGACCCGGTGCTGGCCCACGAAGTCGTGCAGGTTTTTGGGCCGCAGGGCGGCTTCGATGACCCGCTCCTCCGGCTCCTCTCCGCCGGCGACGACGGACGGCTCAGCCACGGGCACCTGCCCTGTTGCCGGCGCGGGCGCCGTCCTGGCCCAGCCAGCGGAGGGTGGCGCGCAGGATCTCGGCCACGTTGCCCCTGTCGGCCAGTTCGGGTGAATCGGCCAGGGACTTGTCGATGCTGGAGGTGGCATCCTTCTCGGACCAGCCCAGGCTCGTCATGGCCGCGACCACCTGGGGCTTCCAGACCGACTCGGAGCTTGCCGCGGGAGCAGGTGCATCGGCCGCGGTGCCGTGCGGCACCAGCTTGCCGGCCAGTTCCAGCACAATCCGCCCGGCGACCTTGGGGCCAATCCCGGGCACCTTGGTGAAGGCCTTGCCGTCTCCGGAGTGTGCGGCGACTCGGATCGTTTCCGGCTCATGCACGGCCAGGACTGCGAGTGCCAGCCGGGGCCCGACGCCGCTGACGCTGAGCAGGATGTCGAACACAGCCCGTTCGTCGTCGGAAGCGAATCCGAACAGGGTCAGGGAGTCCTCCCGCACGATCAGGGAGGTGAATAGCTTCCCTTCCTCGCCGGCTCGGAGCCTGCTGAGGGTCTGCGGCGTGGCGTTCACACTCATGCCGGCGCCGTTGAGGTCGATCACGGCGGAGGACAGGCCAACGTGCGCTACGGTTCCGCGGAGAAAACTGATCAAAGCCGGGCTCCTGAAAATTCAGCCATACATGAACCGGGAGGACCCGGCTATCCGAACATATCTACGAATACCCTAGCAAGCGCACCGGACATTCAGCGGGTGCGGCGCGCTTTGGCTTCCGCGTCTGCCCAAGCCCGTTGCGCGGGGGTCATGGAGCCGCTGCCGGGCCCGGTGGTGCTGACGGCCGCGCCGCTTCCGGCCCGCCAGGCGTGGGTGATGGCCAACGCAAGGGCGTCGGCGGCGTCGGCCGGCCGCGGCGGGGCGTCAAGGCGGAGGATCTTGGTAACCAGCTTGGTCACGGCATCCTTGTTGGACGTGCCGCTGCCGGTCACGGCGGCTTTGACCTCGGACGGTGTGTGCAGCGCTACCGGGATGCCGCGGCGCGCGGCAGCGGCGATCACCACGCCCGAGGCCTGGGCCACTCCCATCACGGTGCTGACGTTCAGCTGGGAAAAGACGCGCTCAACGGCCAGGACGTGCGGTGTGTACTTGTCCAGCCACTCGTCGATGGAGGTCGCGATGACCAGGAGGCGCTGGTCCAGGCTTTCCTCCGGCGAGGTCCCGACGACGCCGAACGCCACCATTGTGGCCCGGCGGTTCTTCTCAACGTCCACGACGCCGATCCCGCAGCGGGTGAGGCCCGGGTCGACGCCGAGGACGCGAAGCGTCACTCCGCTTCCAGTGCGGCCTGCACTTCGTCGCTGAGGTCGGCGTTGCTGTAGACGTTCTGGACGTCATCGAGTTCTTCGAGGGCATCGACAAGCTTCATGAACTTTTTGGCGGCTTCGAGGTCCAGCGGAACCTGCATGGACGGGACAAACTCGGCCTCGTCGGAATCGTATTCGATCCCCGCGTCCTTGAGGGCATCGCGGATGGCCTGCAGGTCCGTCGGCTCGGAATGGATCTCGAAGCTGTCCGAGTGGTCCTTGACTTCCTCGGCGCCGGCGTCCAAGACGGCCATCAGGACGTCGTCCTCGCTGAGGCCGTTCTTCGGCAGCGAAACGACACCCTTGCGGGAGAAGAGGTAGCTGACCGAACCGGGATCGGCGATGGTTCCGCCGTTGCGGGAAATGGCGAGCCGGACTTCGGAGGCGGCACGGTTTTTGTTGTCCGTCAGGCACTCGATCAGCAGCGCCGAGCCCTGCGGCCCGCGGCATTCGTACATGATCTCGGTGTAGTCCACCACTTCGCCGGTGAGGCCGGCGCCGCGCTTGATGGCACGGTCGATGTTGTCAGCGGGGACCGATGTCTTTTTTGCCTTGGTGACGGCGAGTTCCAGGCCCGGGTTGCCGGCGAGGTCCGGACCGCCCATCCGTGCGGCGACTTCGATGTTCTTGATCAGCTTGGCGAACGACTTTGCCCGGCGGCTGTCGAGGATGGCCTTCTTGTGCTTGGTCGTCGCCCATTTGGAGTGGCCTGACATGCTTTACGCTTCTCCTCTGATCATTCGGATAAACAATTTATGCACACGCTTCTCCCCCGTCACTTCCGGGTGGAAGGAGGTGGCCAGCAGCTTGCCGGAACGCACAGCAACAATTCTAGCCGCCCCGGCCAGCGCCTCGGGGTGGGAGGCGCTTGCGGGCTCCACTACGGCGAGGACCTCCACGCCGTCGCCGACCCGTTCCACCCATGGTCCGCGGATAAAAACAGCGTGCACGGGGGCGACGCCGTCGCCGGTGGCACTGAAGCCCAAGCCCTTGAAATCGAGATCCGTTTCGAAGGACTCACGCTGCCGGCCGAAGGCGTTCCGGCGCACCGTGATGTCAAGGCCCCCGAAGGTCTGCTGGGGGTTGCCGGCGAGGTCCTTTGCGGGGTCGGCGATTTCCTCGGCGAGGAGAATCATCCCGGCGCAGGAACCGTAGACCGGCAGCCCGGCCCGGATGCGGGTGCGCAGCGGATCACGCAGACCGAAGGCCCGGGACAGCTTGTCGATGGTTGTCGATTCACCGCCGGGAATGATGAGGCCGTCGAGGCCGTCGAGTTCGGACGCCCGGCGGACGCCGACGCCCGTGGCGCCGGCTTCTTCCACCGCGCGCAGGTGTTCGCGGAAGTCGCCCTGAAGGGCCAGGACGCCGATCCGCAGTCCCGAACCCGCGCGGGAAGAGGGGGCAGAAGAGGGGTTGGTCATCCGAACAGCATAGTGGCCTGAACGAACCCGCCGCCGCCGCCCCGCGGGCTTCCATGCCGTCGCTGGGATATATTACAGAGCATGTTTTACTTCAGCATTCCGCTCGGCAAGCTCGTCCGCCGGGTGTCCCGGCTCAGGGGCGGAGGCTCTGCCCTGCCGGGGCTGGTCGTCGAAAAGATCGACCCCGGGTTTATGCGCAGGACGCTGTCCACGCTGCCGCACGGCGTCGCCGTCGTTAGCGGCACCAACGGCAAGACCACCACCACCAAGATGGTGGTCGAACTCCTGGAGAGTCAGGGCCTGAAGGTCTTCACCAACCGCACCGGCAGCAACTTCACCCGCGGCGTGGCCGCTGCGCTGCTCGGCGAGGTGGACTGGCTGGGACGCCTCGACGCGGACGTCGCCGTGCTTGAACTGGACGAGGCGCACGCCGTGCACTTCGTGAACCAGGTGCCGCCGCGCTACTGCCTCCTGCTCAACGTGCTGCGGGATCAGCTGGACCGTTTTGGCGAGATCGACAAGACCGCGCAGCTGCTGCAGCACATCGCCGCCAAAACCACCGGAACCGTCGTGCTGAACCGAGAGGACCCCCGCGTCGCACGGATCGCGGAAACTCTCTCCGCGCAACCGCACGTAACGGGCACGGGAAAAACAGGCACGCACAGCGGCCCCGACGTCCTCTACTTCGGCTTGGATGATTCCCTGCTGAGCACCTTCCCGAACGACGACGAGATGCGGACCGCCCCCGGCAGCCCGGTGCCGCCGGCTCCCGCCAAGCCGCATGCCGACGTTGTGCTTCGCCGGGTGGGCGCGGCGGACGCGGACTTTGAGTACGACGGCGTCACGGCCACAACGGCGATGAAGCTCCGCGGTGTCTACAACATCTTTAACGCCGCGGCCGCGCTGACCCTGGCGCGGGCCATTGCGGTGGGGGTCCCTGTCGCTGGAAAAACGGCCGTCGCGGACAACGAGAGCCTGCTGGCGGCCCTGTCCCGGGTGGCACCGGCCTTCGGCCGCGGAGAAAGCCTCGTCGTCGACGGCCTGCCGCTGGACCTGGTGCTGGTGAAGAACCCCAGCGGCTTCCGCCTCGGGCTGAAGTCGTTTCCTGCTGCGGGGTACGCCACGATGATCGCAATCAATGACAACTATGCCGACGGCCGGGACATGTCCTGGCTCTGGGATGTGGAATTCGACACCCTGAGCGAGGGCGGCGTGGACCAGTTGAGCGGCTCCCGCGCTTACGACATGGCACTCCGGCTGCAGTATAACGACGTCTCTATCGGCGCCGTGAATACCGAGATTGCGCCCGCACTGGCAGCCTTTATCCGCGGGGCCAAAAACAAGCCCAAACGAATCTTCTGCACCTACACGGCGATGCTCGCCATCCGCCGCGAGCTGGCCAAAATCACCACTGTGGAGGTGGTCTCATGAGCAAAGGAACCATCCGGGTCCTCCAGCTGTACCCGCGGGACATGAACATCTACGGCGACTGGGGCAACGCGCTGGTGTTGGCACAGCGGCTGCGCTGGCACGGCTACACGCCGGTATTGCTTGAGTACAACGTCGGCGACGCCTTTCCGGCGGACATCGACCTGGTAGTCGGAGGCGGCGGACAGGACAGCGGACAGCTTGTAATCCAGGACGACCTGCTCTCGCGCGAATCCGCGCTCAAGGAACTGGCCGAGGACGGCACCCCGATGCTGGTGATTTGCGGCCTCTACCAGCTGTTCGGGAAGTTCTTCAAAACCCGGACGGGTTCAATCATCCCGGGAATTGGCATCCTGGACGTGGAAACCCACGGCACCGATGAGCGGCTGATCGGCAACGTGTCGGTGACCTCCCCCGAGTTCGGCACCGTGCTGGGTTATGAGAATCACAGCGGGCAGACCAGCTTGGGCCCGGGCGTCTCGCCGCTGGGAGCCACCGCCAAGGGCACGGGCAACAACAGCAGTTCCGGCCAGGAAGGGGCCCGCTACCGCAACATTGTGGCCAGCTACCTGCACGGCTCACTATTGCCTAAGAACCCGGTCCTGGCAGACTTCCTGATCCGGACCGCCGTCGAGCGCAAATACGGCAGCTTCTCCCCGGGTACCCCGGACGACTCGTACGCCGTCCTGGCCCGGGACCACGCCGCCCGCCGCCCGCGCTGACAGCCACGGCGCCGTCCGGGCTATCCGGGTAGCATGGGTCTCGCGTGCCGTGACCTGCGGCCCCTCGCTCATCCGTCGCTCAACCGTCGCTCGAAATGGAGTCCGCCATGGTTGGAGATCCAGATCCCGGGCTGGTGTTCGCCATCCCGGGCGACCTTTCAACGCCCACCGGCGGCTACGCCTATGACCGCAGCCTCCTGACGCACCTGCCCGGCTGCGGCATCCGGGTCCAGCACCTGCAACTCCCGGGCCAGTGGCCGTCTCCGACGGCCGCTGACGTTGAACAAACCAGGCGGGTGCTCGCCTCGCTGCGGCGCGGGACCCCGGTTATGGTGGACGGACTCGCGTTCGGTGCGTTCCCGGACACACTGCTTGAGATGTTGGGAGAGGGGACCAGCCACCCGCTCCTGGCCCTCGTACACCATCCACTGGCAATGGAAGCCGGGATCGCGGAGGACGAACGCCGGTTGCTCGCGGCAACCGAGCGCCATGCCCTGGCACGCGCCACGCACGTGATTGCCACCAGCGCGGTGACGGCCCGGACTCTGACCCGCGACTACGGCGTCCCGGCCGGCAAAATCTCGATCGCCTGTCCGGGGACACCGCCGGCACACCGGGCCGAAGGCTCAGACGGCACACGCGGGGCGGAACTGCTCTGCGTCGGGTCGGTCTCCCCACGCAAGGCCTATGGCGTCCTTGCCCTGGCACTTTCGCAGTTGACTGACCTGGACTGGCATGTCACCATCGCCGGTGAAACCCACCGGGTGCCGGGCGAGCACGCCCGCGTAGCCGCCGCCATCGAGGCCCACGGCCTTGCCGGCCGGGTTACTTTCACCGGTGTCCTGACGGCGGATGAGCTGGCGGCCGCCTACCGCTCCAGCGACCTCTTTGTGATGCCGTCCCTCTATGAGGGCTACGGCATGGCGTTGGCGGAGGCCATGTCCTACGGCCTGCCGATTATCTGCACCACCGGCGGGGCCGCGGCCGAGACGGTGCCGGACGGCGCTGCCGTCAAGGTCCCGCCCGGGGACGCGCCCGCCCTCGGCAATGCCCTCCGTCTACTTTTGACCAATCCGCAGCGCCTCGCCGACCTCGGGGAGCGCTCCTGGACCGCCGGACGGACGCTGCCGCCCTGGTCTGAGACTGCCGGTCGGGTCGCTGGCGCGGTGCGGGCCGTGGCCCGGTTGCTCCCGGAGCGCGCGGCATGAGCGGCTTCAGCCCGGAGTGGCTGGACCTGCGCGAACCGGCTGACCACCGGGCCCGGGATTCGGAGCTAGGCCAGCAGCTGTCCGCTTATTTCGCTGCACACACACACGTCAGCGTGGTGGATCTGGGCTGCGGTTCCGGGTCCAATCTGCGGGGCACCGCGAAGTTGCTGCCGGACCACCAGTCCTGGCGGCTGGTGGACTATGACGCGCAGCTGCTGACCTTGGCCCGGCACCGCCTGGTCGATTGGGCTGACGAGAGCCGGTCCGAGGGCGCCCTCCTTCGGCTGCGCAAGGAGAACAAACACATCGACGTCAGCTTCGCCGAGGCCGACCTGACCCGTGACCTGGCGCAGGTGCTGACGCCGGCTCCGGACCTTGTCACGGCCGCAGCACTGTTTGACCTGGTTTCGGAGCCCTGGCTGGAGCTGTTCACGGCCGCCCTCAGCGCGGCCGGGCTGCCGCTCTACACGGTCCTGAGCTACGACGGCCGGCAGGAATGGCAGCCGGCCCACCCGCAGGACGGGCGTGTGCTTCGTGCGTTCAACAGCCATCAGCAGTGGGACAAGGGCTTCGGTCCGTCCAGCGGTCCGCGGGCCACGGCTGCGCTGGCGGGACTGCTCAAGGTGCACGGTTATGCCGTGCACACCGCCGACTCACCCTGGCTGCTCGGACCGGAGGATTCGGATCTCCGGCGCGAACTCGCCACCGGCATCGGCGCTGCCGCGTTGGAGACGCAGGAGCTCACCCCGGGGGAAGTCGCCGACTGGCTGGCCGCCCGCCGGGATCCGGGCCAGGCGACGATCGGCCACAGCGATGTTTTCGCCACGCCCCGGCTGGACTGAGCCGGACCCTCCGGTACACCGTGCCGATGCGTTCCCGGAACGCGCCGTCGCTTAGCCAGGTCCTACATAGGCGAGGACGTCCCGGGCTATGCGGCGGCTTGAGGCTGCCCGGAGGTGACCCATGCCCTCGTACCAGATGAGGGTGCAGTCCGGGATAAGACCGGCCGTCTCGCGCGCAACGTCCTGCGGGAAGAACTGGTCCGAGCCACCGCAAAGCAGCAGCACCGGCCGCCGGATGTGCGGGAGCACGGCCCTGGAATCAAAGCTCACTTCCGCCTCGACTTCGGTCAAGACGTCCGCGAGCGGATAGCCGGCCCCGGTGATGACCAGGCGGCTGATTACCGGTCCGAGCAGCCGCCGAAGCCACCGCAGCCGCTCGTTCGGGATCAGATACTCGGCGAAAACCGTACCGGCGCCGTCCGGGTCCCCGTCCGCAATGGCATGCGCCATCCGTGAGTCGACGTCCTTGCCCCAGTCACTCAGCTCCGCGGCGGTGACCACCATGGCCATGTGGTCGAAGGATTCGGGATGCCGCGCGGCCAGGTACTGGGCGATCATTCCGCCAAACGACTCAGCCACGACAATGTCCACGCGGCCGCCGAATTCCTCGGCTATCAGCCGCGCATAGTCGTCCGCCATGTCGGCTACCCGGTGTTCCGGCGGCATTCCGCGGCGCCGGGTGACAATCCAGACGGAGTACCCGGCCCGGAAAAGTGGGGCGAACTGCCGCCGAAGCATCTGCCGCAGCAGCCCCCGGGGAACCGTGCTCCCCGGGCCGCCCTGGATGAAAAGGAGTTTTTTCCCGCCATTGCCCAGGCTCAGGTAGTCCATGCCGTTGGCAAAGGTCCCGTTCCGGGTTTCCCGGTCCGCTATCGGTACTCTGCCCACGAAAGCCTCCTGCCCGGTGGTGAAAGGAACTGCCCCCAGCCCTCGCGTCACCACCACGGTATGCGCCGGTCGGAATCACGGCAAGACCCCGCGGAGTGGGCGCGGCCGTTCCGCCCGGCGCTACGGCTCCCGCGTGATGAGCAGTTCGTGGGCGCCCGCGGCTGCGGCTCCCATCGACTCGACCACGGTCTGGGTGCGCAGGTGGGTGGCCGCGTCGGCCGCGGCACCGGCGCAGGGGCCCTGCGGGGCGTCGGAGGCAACGGAACACCAGCGGTAGGGGCTGCGGACAATTACCGACGGCGCCCAGGCCAGATCGGAGGCGGTCCACTTGCCGGCGGCGTCCTGGCTGAACTGTACCCGCACCAGGAGACCTTCATTGTTGACCACGTAGCTCGGCGAGAGTTCGGTGATCCCATTGCCCAGTCCGTACACAATCCACGTCCCCTTGTACTGCTCGATCGGGAGAACCGAGTGCGTGTGGTGACCGTAGATCATGGTGAACTGGCCGCTGTCCGCGAGAGCGTGGGCGACGCTTTGCTGCTCGGCGTTGGGCTCACTGGAGTACTCGTCGCCGGCGTGCATGGCAGCGAGGACGATGTCCGCTCCCAAGGCGCGGGCCTTCTTGGCCTTGGCGATCATCACCCCGGGATCGAGCATGTCCACCTGCCAGTCGGCCTCCGGAACTTGCCCGTTCAACCCATAGCTGGCATCGATGACCGCGATTTTGGCCGCAGTGGTTTGCAGGACCATAATTCCCTGCGAGTCCGCTTCGCTCCGGTACGAGCCGGTGTGCTGGAGTCCGGCGGCGTCCATGGCGTCCAGCGTGCGGACCAGGCCGGTCGTGCCCTGGTCGATGGTGTGGTTACTCGCCGTCGTGCAGGCCTGGTAGCCCACCCCCTGCGCAGCCGCAATAATCTGCGGCGGGACGTTGAACGAGGGGTAAGCGGAGAAGGGGCCGGTGGGGCCGGCTACCGGTGTTTCCTGGTGGCAGATCGCCAGGTCACTCTTCTCGATGTATCGGCGCTGGCCTTCCAGTAGCGGTCCGAAGTCCAGGCCCTTCGCACCGGTGGCGAGGGCGTCGGCACGGGCCTGGTCCCACAGCTGGGCATGAACCAGCATGTCGCCGGTCACCAGCACCGAGGCGCAACGGACGGCCCGGCAGGCCGGGCCCTTCCCCGGCGTCGGGATCGGGGCCGGTGACGTCGACGGGCCCGGTACCGGGTTCCCCGCCGATGCAGCACCACTCTCGCTGCTACCGGCGGCCGCGGAACGCGAGCCGCCGTTTTCCGGTTGTGCGCCGGACCCGCAGGAAGCCAAAGAGGCTACGAGGAACAGGGCTGCGGCAACGGTGATCAGGCGAGCACGCCGAGTCGGGGTAAGGGTACGCATGGCGCCATCCTACGATGGCGCCGGGCAAAAAACGCCGGGCCGCCGTTGAGACTCCCTGCATTACATGAAAGAGTTATTTCATGATCAACCCATTGATGAGCCCCAGCCACCTGCCCTTCGGCCTGCCGCCCTTCGCGGACATCACCGATGAGCACTACTCCGAAGCGGTCGAGGCCGGTCTTGCCGCCCATCTCACGGAGATCAAGGCGATCGTGGACACCGCGGAACCCGCCTCGTTTGAAAATACGGCGCTCGCCATGGAGCGGTCCGGACAGCTCCTGCAGCGCGCCGCCGCTTCCTTCTTCACCCTCGTCTCGGCCGACGCCTCGGACGCCATCCGCGAACTGGAGACCACCCTATCCCCGCGTTTGTCGGCCCATCAGGACGCCGTGTACCTCAACCGTGGCCTGTTCGAACGGTTCGCCGCGATTAACACCGACCAGCTCGACGCCGAGTCTTCGCGCCTGGTGGACGAATACCTCAAGGAATTCCGCCAGTCCGGCATCCAGCTCGACGGCGCGGGCCAGGATCGGCTCAAGGCCGTCAACGCCGAGCTCTCCCGGTTGGGCACGGAATTCGGCCAGCGGGTCAAGGAAGCAATGAAGTCCGCAGCTCTGCTGCTCGATGACGCCACCGAACTTGCCGGACTTCCCGCGGACGATGTTGCCAGCGCTGCGGAAGCTGCCCGCACTGCCGGGCACGAAGGCAAGTACCTGCTGACCCTCATCCAGCCCAGCAACCAGCCCGCCCTCGCCGCGCTGGACCACCGGGGCGTCCGCCGGCGCCTGTACGAGGCGTCCGTTGGCCGCGGCAGCGCCGGCGGCAACCTTGATGTTTTGGATCTGGTCAAGGACACAGTCCGGCTCCGGGCCGAGAAGGCTGCGCTGCTGGGCTTCAACAACTACGCCGAACTGGTCGTGGATCAACAGACCGCCCCGGACTTCGCCGCCGTGCAGGCCATGATGAACCGGCTCGCGCCAGCCGCCGTCCGCAACGCGAATGCGGAGGCAGAAGCGCTGGCCAAGATCGCCGGGCACCCGCTCGAAGCCTGGGACTGGGCCTACTACTCCGCCAAGGTCAAACGCGAACGGTATGCAGTTGACGAACAGGCTCTGCGCCCTTACTTCGAGCTGGACCGCGTCCTGCACGAGGGCGTGTTCTTCGCCGCCAACGCGCTGTACGGTGTCACCTTCCACGAACGCGCAGACCTCTCCGGCTACCACGCGGACGTGCGGGTCTGGGAAGTCCGGAACCAGGACGGCACCGAGCTGGGGCTATTTTTGGGCGACTACTACACCCGCGAGTCCAAGCGCGGCGGAGCATGGATGAACTCTCTGGTGGAACAGTCCGGCCTGCTCAACACCCGGCCCGTGGTGATCAACAACCTGAACATCTCCAAGCCACCGGCCGGCGAACCCACCCTCCTGACCCTCGACGAACTCCGCACCGCGTTCCACGAGTTCGGCCACGCCCTGCACGGACTGTTCTCCTCCGTCACGTACCCGCGCTTTTCCGGTACCTCCGTGCCGCGGGACTTTGTGGAGTACCCCTCGCAGGTCAACGAAATGTGGATCATGTGGCCCGAGGTTCTGGCGAACTACGCACGCCACCATGCCACCAACGAGAAGCTCCCGCAGGAGATCGTGGCCAAGCTCGATGCCGCGCAGCTGTGGGGCGAGGGCTTTGGCACGACCGAGTACCTGGGCGCTGCCCTGCTTGACCTGGCCTGGCATGTCCTGGACGGCACAGAGGTGCCCGAGGACGTTCTGGAGTTCGAGGCCGGGGCATTGGCAGCGGCCGGCGTGGCACACCACCTGATCCCGCCGCGCTACCGCACGGGGTACTTCCAGCACATTTTTGCCGGTGCCGGCTACGCCGCGGGCTACTACTCCTACATTTGGAGCGAGGTGCTGGACGCCGAGACGGTGGAATGGTTTAAGGACAACGGCGGCCTCACCCGCGCAAATGGCGACTTCTTCCGGGCTGAACTGCTCTCCCGCGGCAACAGCCGGGATCCGCTGGATTCCTTCCGCGCCGTCAGAGGCCGCGACGCCGGACTCGAACCGCTGCTCAAGCGCCGTGGCCTCGAGTAGCCCACGGAATCCACCCCGCGCAGCCCAACTGACTCGCAGGTGGGGTCGTTTTGAGCCCTCAAAACGACCATATCTGCGAGTCAGTTGGGCGTTGGTGCAGTTACCAGCCGCGCTCGGCGAGGCGGTGCGGCTGCGGGATTTCGTCGACGTTGATTCCGACCATGGCCTCGCCCAGGCCGCGGGAGGCCTTGGCGATCTCGTCCGGGTCATCAAAGAAGGTAGTGGCCTTCACGACGGCGGCCGCCCGCTGGGCCGGGTTGCCGGACTTGAAGATACCGGAGCCAACGAAGACACCGTCGGCGCCGAGCTGCATCATCATCGCCGCATCCGCCGGGGTGGCGATGCCGCCGGCGGTGAACAGCACCACGGGGAGCTTGCCGGTGGCGGCCACTTCCTTCACCAGTTCATACGGGGCCTGCAGTTCCTTGGCCGCGACGTAGAGCTCGTCCTCGGCCATCCCGGCGAGCCGCTTGATCTCCGCACGGATCGAGCGCATGTGCGTGGTGGCGTTGGAGACATCCCCGGTGCCGGCCTCGCCCTTGGACCGGATCATCGCCGCGCCCTCGTTGATCCGGCGCAGCGCCTCTCCGAGGTTGGTGGCACCGCAGACGAAGGGAATCGTGAAATTCCACTTGTCGATGTGGTTCGCGTAGTCCGCCGGGGTCAGGACCTCGGACTCGTCGATGTAATCCACGCCCAGGGTCTGGATGACCTGGGCTTCGACGAAGTGGCCGATCCGGACCTTCGCCATGACCGGAATGGACACGGCGGCGATGATCGCCTCAATCATGTCCGGATCGGACATGCGGGACACGCCGCCCTGGGCGCGGATGTCGGCCGGAACGCGTTCCAGCGCCATCACTGCCACGGCACCGGCATCCTCGGCGATGAGGGCCTGCTCGACGTTAACGACGTCCATAATGACGCCGCCCTTGAGCATCTCCGCCATACCGCGCTTAACGCGGCTGCTGCCCGTAACGCTCTGTGCGGACGCGCCGGCTTCGCTGCTTACATCAGGTGTAGACACAAAAACCCCTATGGGTAGATAGTTGACCTCGCCGGAGCGCTGACGGCGCACAAGAACCGCTTCGCACGCACCGGGTTACCGGATCCATTGGCCGGCACAGCTAATACTAGTCCCCCGTTGCGCGGCGCTGAATTTCCGTTACACCCCGGGCCGCCGTCGAAGGCGCACGCTCAGGCCGCCTGTTCGGACGCGGTGCCTTCGGTCGATTCGATCCACTGGCGGTGCACTGCGATGATCCGCTGGACGATGGTGACGAGGCTCGCGGCGGCCAGCAGAATCAAGGTCACAAAAAGCACCACGCTCGGCAGGCCCAGGCCGGTGAAGCCCGTCACCACCAGCACGGACACCAGCCGCTCGGCGCGCTCTGCAATGCCCACGTTTGCCTCGAAGCCCAGCGCCTCGGCCTTGGCCCGGGCGTAAGAAACCACCATGCCCAGGACCAGGCAGAGGATGGCGGCCACGGCGATGGCGATGTTCGCCCCGCCGGTGAAGAACCAGACCGCGACGCCGGCGAACAGTGCCCCGTCGGCCACCCGGTCCAGGGTGGAGTCCAGGAAATTGCCCCAGCGTCCCCCGCCCTTGTGCATCCGGGCCATAATGCCGTCGATGACGTCGGAAAAAATGAACGCAGTGATAAAAAGCGTCCCCCACCAAAGCTGGCCCAGCGGGTAGAAAACCAGCGCCCCGACCACCACGCCTAGGGTTCCGACGATGGTCACGGCGTCCGGGGAGACGCCGATCCGCAACAGCCACCGGGCGAGCGGGGAGAAAAGCGCGGTGAAGAATCCGCGCGCGTGCCTATTGAGCATCCGTGGCCCCGACAGTCGCCTGCCCCGCGCCGTTCTCCTGCGGCCACGCGTCAGCCACTTGCTGACGTACCTCGCCCAGGGTCTGCGTGATGGCCTTGGTCTGGGCGATGATCGGGAAGAAGTTTCCGTCCCCGCCCCAGCGCGGAACCACGTGCTGGTGCAGGTGCCCGGCTATGCCGGCACCGCCGGTTACCCCCTGGTTCATGCCCAGGTTGAATCCCGTCGGATTGGCGACCTTGCGCAGCACACGCATGGCCGTCTGGGTCAGTTCGGCGAATTCCGCCGTTTCCGCCACGTTTAGGTCCGTATAGTCGGGAATGTGCCGGTACGGGCACACCAGCAGGTGGCCCGGGTTGTACGGAAAGAGATTGAGCACCACATAGCTGGTCCTACCACGGTGGACGATCAACGAATCATCGTCATCGCGGTCCGGCGCCACGCAGAACGGGCAGTCGTCCACGTTCTTGAACTGGTTCTGGCCGCCCTTGATGTACGCCATGCGGTGCGGAGTCCACAGACGCTGGAAGGCGTCCGGCACCCCGGCCAAAGCAAAGTCGTCCGTCACGCCAGCATCCCCCGGATAGTCCGGGGCGGCACCTGTGGATTCCCGCATCGCTGGTCCCTGTCCGCTAGCTGGTCCGGTTACGGACGGCGTCGACGATCCGCTGGACGGCTTCAGCAACCGGCACACCGTTGTCCTGGCTGCCGTCACGGAAGCGGAAGGACACGGCTCCGGCTTCGGCGTCGTCGCCCCCGGCGATCAGCACAAACGGGACCTTGTCCTTGCTGGCGGTGCGGATCTTCTTCGGAAAACGGTCCGAGGAAATGTCCACCTCCGCACGGATGCCGGCGGCCTTGAGCCGGCCCACAACGTCGAACATGTAATCGTTGAACGCCTCGGCCACCGGAATGCCGACCACCTGGACGGGAGCCAGCCACGCCGGGAAGGCACCGGCGTAGTGCTCGGTCAGGACCCCCATAAAGCGTTCAATCGATCCGAACAGCGCGCGGTGGATCATCACGGGGCGCTGGCGGCTGCCGTCGGCGGCCTGGAACTCGAGTTCGAAGCGCTCGGGCAGGTTGAAGTCCAGCTGGATGGTGGACATCTGCCAGGTGCGGCCGATCGCGTCGCGGGCCTGCACGGAGATCTTGGGGCCGTAAAACGCGGCACCCCCCGGATCGGGAACCAGGTCGAGTCCGGATTCCTCGGCCACCTCGGCGAGGGTCCGGGTGGCTTCCTCCCAGATCTCATCCGAACCCACGGACTTCTCCGGGTCCTTGGTGGAGAGCTCCAGGTAAAAGTCGTTCAGGCCGTAGTCCTTGAGCAGCGCAAGGACGAAGTTGAGGGTCTTGGTGAGCTCATCCTTCATCTGCTCGCGGGTGCAGTAGATGTGGGCGTCGTCCTGGGTCATGCCCCGGACCCGGGTGAGGCCATGCACAACGCCGGACTTCTCGTAGCGGTAGACGGAACCGAATTCGAACAGGCGCAACGGCAGTTCGCGGTAGGACCGGCCGCGGGAGCGGAAGATCAGGTTGTGCATCGGGCAGTTCATCGGCTTCAGGTAGTAGTCCTGGCCGGGCTTGCGGACGGTGCCGTCCTCGTTGAGTTCCGCGTCGATGTGCATCGGGGGGAACATGCCGTCCCGGTACCAGTCCAAGTGGCCGGACACCTCGTAGAGGTGGCCTTTAGTGATGTGCGGGGTGTAGACGAACTCGTAGCCGGCCTCGACATGGCGCTGACGGGAGTAATCTTCCATCGCTTTGCGGATGATGCCGCCCTTGGGGTGGAACACCGGCAGGCCGGAACCCAGCTCGTCGGGGAAGGAAAACAGGTCCAGTTCAGCCCCGAGCTTGCGGTGGTCGCGACGCTCGGCCTCGGCCATCCGCTCCTGGTAAGCCTTGAGTGCTTCCTTGGTGGGCCACGCGGTGCCGTAAATGCGCTGCAGCTGCTTGTTCTTCTCGCTGCCGCGCCAGTACGCCGCTGAGGAGCGGGTGAGCGCGTAGGCGTTGGAGATCAGTTTGGTGTTGGGCAGGTGCGGTCCGCGGCACAGGTCACACCAGACGGCTGTGCCTTCCTTGCGCTCGACGTTGTCGTAGATGCTCAGCTCGCCGCCGCCCACTTCAACACTGGAGCCGTCGGCGTCGGAGCCTGCGCCCTTGAGGCCGATCAGTTCAAGCTTGTAGGGCTCGTCCTTCATCGCCTCACGCGCTTCGTCCTCGGTAACCACACGGCGGACGAACTTCTGGTTCTGGTTGATGATCTTCTGCATCATCTTTTCCAGAGTCTTCAGGTCCTCCGGTGTGAACGGCTCCCCAACGTCGAAGTCGAAGTAGAAGCCGTCGGTGATGTACGGGCCGATGCCCAGCTTGGCGTCGGGGCGCAGCTGCTGGACGGCCTGGGCCATCACATGGGCGGCGGAGTGCCGCAGGACGTTAAGGCCGTCGGGGGAATCGATGGTGACGCCCTCAACTGCCGCGCCCTCGGGCAGCGGCTGGTCCAGGTCCTTCAGCTCGCCGTTAATGCGGGCCACAACGACGTCGCGGCGCTCAAAAAAGAGTTCCGCGCCGGTGGTCCCGGTAGCCACCTTGGTCTCTTCGCCATCGACGAGAAGGGTGATCTGCTGGGCATCTGACACGGGTGTCTCCTATTCAAAGTTGAGGCTTCGTAGCTTGTGGCGTACGGGGGCCACAGCCAGCCCCGTCCATGCTATCGGTTTCTGCAGAGGCCAACCAACGCGCCACTCAGCCTCCCAGCCCGGTAATGGCGAGGTGGCGGCTGATGCCCTCCAGCGGGCCCGGCGGCTCAGCTTCCCGGTAGTCCGGGATCCCGGCCGCCGGGGCCGGGAATGGCAGGGTCTGCGTGCGGCTCAGGTCCCAGGCCATGCTGGCGCTGATACTGATCCCCCTCGGTCCGGTCCGCCGGGTTGTTCCCCTGATCAGCAACAACCGGGTGCCGAACAGCAGCGGGCCTGTAAGCTCCTGGGCTTCATGGAAGAATACCGAGTCCACACAGCCCGTGCCGTCGTCGATGCTGATGAACACCACGCGCCGGCCTCCCCGCATGGGAGGGGTCTGGGTGGCGACCCGGACCCCCGCGACCAGCACCTCGGTGCCGTTGCGCAACCCCAGCAGCTTGTCCGCGGTGGTGACGCCGAGCCGGTCCAGCATCGGCCGGTGGCTTGCCATCAAGTGGTCGCTGACATCCACGGCCATCAGGTCCAGTTCGGCCCTGACGGTGTCCACCAGGGTCGGCGCAGGCAGCCCGGCCTTGAGGTTTTTCAACTCGACATCACCCAGCGGCAGGGACAGCTGACCATCGATCACGTCGATGCCTTTGCGGTGCGGCCGGCTTTGCAGGGCCTGCAGGTGATGGACCAAGTCCGCCCGGTTCGCGGCCCCGCCGGCGGCCCGGTGCAGGGAATCGAAAGCACCGAGCTGCGCCAGCCGCTGGATGCTGGGCCTGCTCAGCCGGGACCTGGCCCGCAGGTCCGCGAGCGAATCATAGGGCTGTCCTGCCACGATCCGTTTCAGCTCGGACCCGGAGAGTCCATAGATGCCGTTCAGGCTCAGCCGGATACCCAGTCTGCCGCGGTCCTGACCGGTATCCACACGTTCCACCCGGTACTCGGCGTGACTCCGGTTGATGTCCAGGGGCAGGATCGGGATTCCCAGCCGCCGGGCCTCGGCCACCAGGAGCCGCTTGGGATACATGCCCGGATCGTGCTCCCACAGTCCGGCGAGGAACGCCTCCGGGTGGTGGGCCTTCAGCCAGGCCGACTGGTAGGTGGGTACGGCAAAAGCAGCGCCGTGGGCTTTGCAGAACCCGAAGCTTCCGAAGGCCTTGAGCGTTCCCCAGACCTTGTCCACCACTGCGGGGCTGTACCCCCGGGCGCGGGCTTCCTTCCGGAAGAACTCCTCCACCTTTCCTTCGAGTACATCGTTGCCGAGGGCGCGGCGGAATTCGTCGGCCCGCGCCAGCCCGCATCCGGTCATCACGTCGAAGGTCTTGAGGATCTGCTCATGGAACACCGTGACGCCGTGCGTCTCCTTGAGGACGGGCTTAAGGTCCGGGTGCGGATAAACCTCGGGTGCAAATCCATGCCGGTACTCCAGGAAAGGCCGGACCATATCCGATTTCATCGGACCAGGCCGGAACAGGGAGATATCGATGATCAGGTCATTGAACTCCCTGGGCGCGAGCTTGCCGATCAGCTCGCGCTGACCGGGTGACTCGATCTGGAAACAGCCCAGGGTATGGGTACTGCGGATCAGTTCATAGGTGGGTTCGTCGTCGAGCGGCACGGCGTTGAGGTCGATCTGACCGTCCTCGGCGATGTAGTCCGGCCCCGTCCCGTCAGGCCCTGCCGGATGTGCGCCTGCGGCGACCACCTCGGCTTTGGAGGGATGGAGCCGGATCACTTCGCGGACGGCGAAGGCCATGGCGCTTTGCATCCGGACACCCAGGACGTCGAGTTTGAGCATGCCCATCGGGTCCATGTCGTGCTTGTCGAACTGGCTCATCGGCAGACCCAGCCCGCTGGGCTGGACAGGCGTCCGGTCCAGCAGGGTCGCATCCCCCAGGATCACCCCGCAAGGGTGCATGGAGATATGGCGCGGCAGCCGGTCCAGCCGTTCGGTGAGGTCCACCAGCAGATCCAGCTGCTGGTTCCCGCTGAAGTCGCGCTGTCCCACCCGGCCGGCGAATTCCTTCAGCTCAGGCTTCTCCACGAGCGCTTCACGGAAGTTCCGGGCTGAAAATCGCCACAACTGCTTGGCGATGTCCCCAATCTCGCCTTCCTCCATGCCCAGTGCCAGGCCGGCGTCTCGCACGGCACCGCGAGCGCGGTAGCCGTTTTGCATACTCATCAGGGTGACGCGCTCGGACCCGAAGCGCTCAAAGATCTTCCGGTACACGTTGTGCCGTTCAGCGCTTTCGACGTCGATGTCGATATCCGGCAGGGTGGCACGGTCCCGGGAGAGAAAGCGTTCGAAGATCAGGTCGTGCTGGAGCGGGTTTACCTGGCTGACGTCGATCAGATAATTGACCAGGCTGGAGGCCCCCGAGCCTCGGGCCGCTGCCCGTACCCCCATGTCCAGGATCATCCGGGACACCTCGGCCACGGTCAGGAAGTACGCGGCGAAGCCCAGGTTGTCGATGATTCCCAGCTCATGCTCCAGCCGCGAACGCAGTTCCCCGGCAGCTTTGCCGGTGATCCCCGGGAACCGCCTGCCGATGCCGGCCTCGCAGCGCAGGATGAGTTCGGCGAGGGGATCCCCGGCGATTCCGATCACTGTGGCTTCCGGCACCACGGGCTGTTTCCAGCCCATGTCCGTTACCGGGTCCATCCTGCAGCGGTCCGCGAGCGCCTCGGTCTGCGCCA
Organism: Arthrobacter sp. EM1; assembly: GCF_029964055.1. Lineage (NCBI taxonomy): Bacteria > Bacillati > Actinomycetota > Actinomycetes > Micrococcales > Micrococcaceae > Arthrobacter > Arthrobacter sp. EM1. The sequence goes on from NZ_CP124836.1 coordinate 1,974,177, forward strand.
TCAGGCTTTTGAGGTCGGCAGCGCCGTATCCGGCGGCGTGCATGATCTCCTTGCCCAACTGCAGCATCTGGCCGGAGGATTTCAGCCAGCCCTGCCCGTTGGGCTGAAGCAACGGGGCGGCGGAAAGCTCGGGCAACGATTTCAGCGTGCGGGCGGAATCCAGCACGTCCGCGGTAGCCGCCCCGTCCTCGGCGACGTAACGCACGGCGTTGCTCAATACAGCGGGAACCCCGTGCTCAGCGGCAAGCTTGAGCATCCGTACAGCGTGGGCGGTGCTCAGCGGTTCCCCGGGCGGACTGAGCTGGCTGACCACCTCGGCGGCGATTGTTCCCGGGGGCATGGCATCGAGCCAGCGTTTGAACAGGGTGCGGGGGCGCAGGTAGCGCCTCCCGCCCATGGCACGTCCCACGTCGGAGTCCGGGCCGATCAGCACGGTCAACACCGGCTTGAGCGTTTCCGGGTGCAGGGTCCGGGAGGCCAGCTCGGACCTGGTCACCGCGACCGGCACCGCTCCCCCGGCCTTGCCCGTGGTGCGGGCATGCGCATCGGAGATCAGCCGGCACAGCGCACGGTAGCCCGCACCGCTGTTGTTCCCGTGGGCCAGCACAACCACACGTCCCGCTACCTCGGTGCGGAGGTCGCCGTCGTCGTCAAAGACCGCAAGTTCCACGCCGGCAATCGGATCAAGTCCCGCAGCCATGCAGGCCTTGAGGTGTTTGACTGTTCCATAGAGGCCGTCACGGTCCGTGCAGGCGAGCGCCGTCGCGCCGTCCGCGGCAGCGGCGGCGGCCAGCTCATCCGGCCAGGAGACCCCGTAGTGGGCGCTGAAGGCGGTGGAAACATGGAGATGCGTAAAGCTCATGCTGATTCGGGCGCAAGGAACGGACGCAGGGCGTCGTGGATCCGCAGCAGGCGCCAGCGTCCGCTGCCCACATGCCGGGTGAGGTCAAGGGTGAGGCTGTCGGTGTCGGTGTCGGTGGAATCTGCCGGGCGCACCTGCACCCGCCAGATCTCGTGATCCACCAGCCCGGGACCGCTCCCCAGCGGTGCCCGCTGTTCCTCAGCCCACCATTGACGCCGCTCGTACCAGCGGACCGGTTCCGCACAAAGGATGTAGTGGCGGCCGGCCCAGCCGAGCGTCAAAGGCTCGCCCGAAGGGGTGCAGACGACGTCCACGGTCTCGCTGAACATACCCACTGCGCCTCCCGGACCACACCATGTGAAAAAACGACCGGTAGAAAAACGATCGGCAACTATTCGAACATATATTCGAACAACTCCAGTCTACGACGGTCCTTCGGCAAAACCTAGGTCAGGGGTGGACGGACGTACGCGCAGGTAGCAGGATTGAGCCATGAGCTCCCATAACGCACTTCTGAAACACGTCAGCATCGCCGCCGAGGACACGTCCCTGGTGGCGAAGTTCGATATAGACGGAAACATCCCCGGCCAGGGCGCTTATGTGGTGGGGCTCGTCGCGGCAACACCGGATCATTCCCACCAGCGAAGGATGGGGATCGAGTTTATGAACGGGGAGGCGGTGTCCTTCTACTGCTTCAGCCATGACGGTACGGAGGAGAACTTTGACCTTAAGGGTGTCGACCACTCCGGAAACACCATCACCGGGCATTTCCCGCTCAGCACTGTCATGGGCCTGGCCAAGGGCCACCTGATGACGGCATTCAGCGACTGTGACGGCCGGGAGTACCAGTCAAACGTTGCGGTAGAGGAAGCCCTCTAAGCCGCCCGTCAGGAGCTGGCTTTGTAAACCTCCAGCTCGAGCGTGATAAAAGCATCGACCATGGCCCGGTAGGTTTTTTCGATGAGGTCGACGTCGATGTCCTTCTGCTGGGCCGTGGTGCGGACGTGTTCGATCACCCGCTCCACGCGTCCGGGGGCCCGCACCTCGGCGCTGTCCGCTTTGAGGGTTCCGGCGATCCGGATCAGGCGCTCGCGGCGGCCGATCAGGGACACGATCTGTTCGTCCACCTCGTCAACCGCCACCCGGACAGCCGCGAGCTGTTCCCGGTCGGCTTTGGCAGCTTTATCGTTTTCGTGATTTGTGGACATGTCCATGACAGTATCGAAAGATGCAGCCACGAGTCGATTTAATTTCACTGGGTGTCCGCAGCGTTGGCGCCTCCCGTAGTTTCTACGTCGATGGCCTGGGTTGGCCCGTCCACCGAGAAGTCCGCGGCGAGGTTCTGTTCATCCAGGCCAACCACGGGCTCATCCTCTCGCTCTGGGACGCCGGCCAGATGCAGGCAGAAGCCGGCACCGATCCACCCGCCGGCATTCCCTGCATCACATTGAGCCACAACCTGGCCAGCGCCGCGGAAGTGGACTGGGTGATGGCGGAAGCCGAATCCGCCGGAGCGGCCGTTATCGCGGCGGCCAAGACCCAGCCCTGGGGCGGCTATACCGGCTACTTCGCCGACCCCGACGGCTACCGCTGGGAAGTTGCCTTCAATCCCAGCTGGCCGGTCGACGGCGGCGGGAAGGTGACACTCTGAACCGGCCACCCCGCGTGCCCGCCGCAGCACTGCAGTACGGCTGTGTGCGCATCCCTAGAACAGGCTTCCCACCGGCCGGATCAGCTCCGGGGAATCATTTTTGACATTCCCGACCGCGGTACCCACGGCGTCGATCGTCCAGCCCTCCGCAACGTCGTGCGCGCCCGCCCGGACCAGATCGACCAGCCCTGCGGCATCGTCGGCCTGCGGATCCAGCCACGCCTGCAGCGTCGTCCGGTCCATTGGCAGCGGAACCCGGTCGTGCAGGGCCGTGAGCTCGGCCAGCATCCCCCCGGCATAACCCTCCGGCGGCGCGTCGGTAGTCATGATCGACGTCGAGAGCAGCCAGCGTTCCGGGTCATCGTCGGCCTTGGCGGGGTCTTTCCACCATTCGTAGAGACCGGCGAAAACTATCGGATGGCCGTCCTTCGGGTGCACGTAGTAGGGCTGCTTGCCGCGGCCCTGGCCCTTCCATTCGTAGTATCCGTCAGCGGGAACCGCACACCGCCGGGCCCGGGTTGCCTTCCGGAACGCCGGCTTCTCCAGCACACTCTCGCTGCGGGCGTTAATCATCTTGGAGCCGATCCCCGGGTCCTTGGCCCAGGACGGCACCAAGCCCCAGCGGGCGATATGCAACTGCCGGACCGGCGTGCCGTCCACCAGCCGTTCCAGCAGGATCGGCACCTCCGCGGTCGGGGCCACGTTCCACGACGGCGGAATCACGGTCTCCTCTTCGAGTCCCGCGTCGAACTCGGCCAGCAGGTCTCCGACGGCCCTTGCCATCACGTAGCGTCCACACATGGCACCAGCATGCCACTGCGCCCAAACGGTGTCATCCGGCGGTCTTCGAACCCGGGCCCGCGGCGGCCGGCGTCCGGCCGCCGCTTCGCATCAGGGCGCGTCGTCGACGGTGAGGACTATCTTGCCGCGGGTGTGCCCTTCCATATTGAACCGGAAGGCATCTGCCGCCTGCGGCAACGGGAAAGTCCGGGCAATTTCGACCCGGATTTTGTGCTCGTCCACCAGGTCGGCAAGTTCCTGCAGCTCGGCGCCTACAGGGTTGACCCACATCCAGGTCCCGCCGTGCTGCTCCACTTCACTGTCGGCAATCGAGGCGTGCCGGCCCCCGTCGGCCAGGACAGCGAGGGTGGCTTCGAGATTCCCGCCCACGAAGTCTGCGACAACGTCGACGCCGTCCGGACGCAGGGCACGAACCCGCTCCGCGAGTCCTTCGCCATAGCTGACGGGCTCGGCGCCGAGGGAACGCAGGAAGTCGTGGTTCTTCTCGGAAGCGGTGGCGATTACACGGGCGCCGAGCGCCACGGCGATCTGGATTCCGAGGGACCCCACACCGCCGGCGCCGCCGTGGATCAGCACCGTCTCGTCCGCCGTGAGACCCAGCCGGGTGAGTACCTGATAAGACGTCAAACCGGCCAGCGGAAGACCTGCGGAGGCATTCCACCCCAGGGATGCAGGCTTGCGCGCAAGGAGCCGCTCCGGCAGGGCGATGTACTCAGCAAAGCTACCGCCGTGGACGTAGTCCTTGCGGCCATAGGAAATGACTTCATCGCCGGGCCGGAAATGCGGCGCGTCGATCCCCACCGACTCGACAACGCCGGCCACATCCCAGCCGGGGACCGCCGGGAACTGCACGTCCATCGCCGCGTCCAAGTAGCCGGCCATTATTTTCCAGTCGACCGGGTTCACCGACGCCGCCTTGACCTTTACCAGGACCATGCCCGGCCCTACCTTCGGCAGCGGGAGCTCTGCCAATTCAAGGACGTCCGGATTGCCATATTCGCTATAAGTAATTGCCTTCATGCCAGCGTCAACGGCTGCCGCCGGGACCCTATTCCACAACCTGCCGGAGGGTGTCGGGCCTCACCTCCCGGGCGCTGAGCGCACACGGCGCGGGCATTGCCCGGGAATAGCGCGCCGCAGGTTACGGTTATTTCCAGTGACATCCCACTTTTGCCGGCATGGGCGCTGCCATCCAGCGCCGGCACCCAGCTTTGAGGAGAACTTCGTGGACTTTACCCCCGAATCCGGCACCATCACCATGTTTTCGACCACGTGGTGCGGCTACTGCAACCGCTTGAAGAAGCAGCTGGATGCCCAGGGCATCGGCTACACCGAGATCAACATCGAAGAAGTTGAAGGCACCGCCGATCTCGTGGAAAAGCTCAACGGAGGTAACCGGACGGTCCCCACTGTGCTGTTCCCGGACGGCACTGCAGCCACCAACCCCTCCGCGGCTGAGGTCAAAAGCCGCCTTGCGGCTTAAAGCCCACCCTTGAACCGGTAACGAGCGACGGCAGGGTCTCCCCGGAGGCCGTGCCGTCGCTCGTTATGCGAAAGAATGTTGTGCGGCAAAAACCCCGATACAAGCAGAGGAACTATTCCCATGGTCCATAAAGTCAAAGGCGTCATAGCCCGCTCCAAGGGCGCGCCCGTCACCCTGGAAACCATCCTGGTCCCGGATCCCGGACCCGGGGAGGCCCTTGTGGACATCCTCACCTGCGGTGTCTGCCACACCGACCTGCACTACAAGCAGGGCGCCATCAACGATGACTTCCCATTCCTGCTCGGCCACGAGGCCACCGGCGTTGTCAGCGCCGTTGGACCCGACGTCACCGAGGTTGCCCCCGGCGACCGTGTGGTGCTGAACTGGCGCGCCGTCTGCGGCGAATGCCGGGCGTGCCGGCGCGGCCAGCCGCAGTACTGCTTCAATACCCACAACGCCACCCAGAAGATGACACTCGAGGACGGCACCGAGCTCACCGCGGCGCTGGGCATTGGCGCGTTCGCCGAGAAGACACTCGTCGCCGCCGGGCAGTGCACCAAGGTCGACCCCGAGGCTGACCCGGCCGCGATCGGCTTGCTCGGCTGCGGAGTGATGGCAGGCATCGGCGCGGCCATCAACACCGGAAACGTCAAGCGCGGCGATACCGTCGCCGTCATCGGTTGCGGCGGTGTCGGCGTGGCAGCCGTTGCCGGTGCCGCGCTCGCCGGTGCCACCACGGTGATCGCCGTTGATATTGATCCCAAAAAGCTCGAACGCGCCAAGGACCTCGGCGCAACCCACACCGTGGACTCCTCCGCCGCGGACCCGGTGGAGGCAATCCGTGCACTGACCGGCGGCTTCGGCGCCGACGTGGTGATTGACGCCGTCGGACGTCCGGAGACCTACAAACAGGCGTTTTACGCCCGGGACCTGGCCGGGACCGTCGTCCTGGTGGGTGTGCCCAATCCCGAGATGACCCTGGAATTGCCGCTGCTGGATCTCTTCGGCCGGGGCGGCTCGCTTAAGTCCTCCTGGTACGGCGACTGCCTGCCTTCGCGCGACTTCCCCATGCTGATCGACCTCTACCAGCAGGGCAAGCTGGACCTGGATGCCTTTGTGACGGAACGGATCACGATCGACCAGATCGAGGAGGCCTTCGAGAAGATGCACGGCGGTTCCGTGCTGCGATCGGTGGTTGAACTGTGAGCGGAGGTTCCGCGCAGGGCCTCCGGATCGACCGTCTGGTCACCTCGGGTACCTTCTCGCTCGACGGCGGCACCTGGGATGTTGACAACAACGTCTGGATCGTGGGCGACGAGTCGGAGTGCGTTGTGATCGACCCGGCGCATAACGCCGGTGCCGTGGCCGCAGCCGTTGCGGGCCGGAGAGTGAAGGCGATCCTGTTGACCCACGGACACGACGACCACATCGCCGCCGTCGGCGATTTCCGCGGCCGCGTCGGCGCGCCGGTATATCTGAACCGGGACGACTGGATGCTGTGGGAGCGGGTCTTCCCGGGAACCGAACCGGACCACGCGATCGAGGACGGCGACAGCTTCGAGGTCGCCGGCGCCCGGCTCGTGGCCCTGCACACGCCCGGACATTCGCCGGGTTCCATGTGCTTCCTGCTGGCGAAGGAGGGAACCGTTTTCAGCGGCGACACCCTGTTCCAGGGCGGTCCGGGGGCCACCGGCCGGTCCTACAGCGATTTCCCCACCATCATCGAGTCCATCAAGGGCCGGCTGCTGACGCTGCCGGCGGACACCGTGGTCCGGACCGGGCACGGTGACCCGACCACTGTCGGTGCCGAAGCGCCGCAGCTGCAGGACTGGATCGCCCGGGGCCACTAGGGGCCAGGGACCACCACCGGCAACAAGCAGGCCGGGCACCGCTGGTGCCCGGCCTGTTTGTTCGAACGTTCACGCGGGCCGGAGGCCAAACCGGGGTGAGCTATCCTGCGGGGGCGAACTGCGGGTCGGCATCCGGGACCGTCTCACCGCCGGTGGCTCTTGCCCTCCGCGGCAGGTTCGCGTAAGAGGGAACCATGAGTTCACAACAAGATCTCCTGCGCGGGCGCGTGGCCGTCGTGACTGGCTCGACACGTGGTTTGGGGTTTGCCATGGCCAGGGTCCTGGGGCACAGGGGCGCCACTGTGGTGCTGGCGTCCAGGTCGGAGGTCGACGTCGCGGCCGCCGTCGAGCGGCTGCGCACGGAAGGGATAGCGGCGTCCGGACGTCACTGCGACACCGGAGAACTGGCCGACGTCGAGGCCCTGCGCGAGGAGGCCCTCGGCCGCGGGATGCTCGACATCTGGGTAAACAACGCAGGTGCCGCCGGCGTCTTTGGGCCGACGGCGTCTACCCCGGTCGACGACTTCACGCGGGTGGTGCGCACGAATATCCTCGGCACGTTCCACGGCTCCAGGGTCGCGTTGCCAGTGTTCCTCGCCCAGGGCCACGGCGACCTCGTTAACATCTACGGCCAAGGCGACCAGGGTCCGGTGGCGCTGCAGAACGCCTATACCTCGAGCAAGCGCTGGGTCCGCCAGTTCACCGAGACGCTGCGCCGGGAGACCAAAAGCAGCGGCGTGCGGGTACATGGCATGAACCCCGGACTGGTGATGACGGACATGCTGGGGCACATCACCTCCCAGCCCGGGTACGGGCACCGACTGGGCGGGCTGCAGATCGTCGTCGGACTCTGGGGGCAGACCGCCGACGACGCAGCGCGCCCCATCGTGGAACTCGTCACCTCGGATGCCGCCGAGTACCGGTATCTGAGCAGGACAACAATGGTGACCCGGGGGGTGCGCAACGTGCTGGCCGGGCGCCTGCGGCGCGCCAACCGCATGCCCCTGGACGTCACAGTCCTTGGCGGGGCCGGCCGGGACTGACTGCGCCGCTACGGCCGCACTGAGGCGGTTGTCGAGCTGCCGTCCGCGCCGCGAAACAGCGCGTGAACAGTCGGCAAAGGCCTTCCGAACTGGGGCCCGGGGGTGGCCGGAGCCGGTGGCGGGGAAGGTAGTTTCGAGCCATGACACCTCCCACTTTGCGAAAAGGTGCGGCCGCAATTGCCGCCGTTGCCCTTGGACTTCCTGCAGCCTTCATTGCTCCAACAGGCGTGTCCTTCGCAGACACCGCGGTGCCTGCATCCCAGGTACACGGACGGCAGGACGGCGGCAAACTCGAACTCGGCGCCCCGGATCTTCCCGAGACGCGAACCGTCACCACCTTGGCCCCTGGCCTGACACGGACTTCCATCACCCGCGGCGCTCCGGACGCCGCGCTGTTCTGGACCGCCGAAGTCGCCATCCCGTCCACATCTGCCGATCCCGACGCTCCGGCTTCCGCATTGTCGGATGCAGCGACAGCCGAGGCGGTGGCCCTCAAACTCCGGGACGCCGGAGTCCAGGCGCGGGTTGAGCACGTCCAGTCACCCCAGCTCGCCGACGCCGGCGGAGACCTGGGATACCGTGTGCGCGCCGGCGCGTTTGAATCGAAGGACGCCGGCACGGCAACGATCAGCCAGCTCAAGGCAGCAGGCTACGCCGCCTCCGCCTTGTACACCGGCTGGGACGGTGATGCCGGGACCGCAGGGACAACCCGGGGCCCCTGGAAGCTGGAAGTCCTCACTCTTGATCCGAAGACTTTCCGGGGTGAGCTCACCTCCGGGTTCGGCCCGGACCTGCAGGACCGGGAAACCACAAGCCAGCTCGCGACAGCCGAAACTGCCCTGGCCGGGGTGAACGGCGGCTACTTCGTCCTGGACCCGAGGGCCGGTGCACCAGGCGACCCGGCCGGAACCGCAGTGGTCGGCGGCAAACTGCTCAGCGAACCCGTCGCGGACCGGCCGGCTCTGGTCATCGACGGCAAAAAGAACGAATCATCAATCAAACGGCTGACCTGGAGCGGTCGCATCTCGTCCCCCGGCCACGGCGCGCCGCTGGCCCTTGACGGCCTGAACCGGGTACCGGGGCTGATCCGCAACTGCGGAGGTACCGGCGATCTTCCCACCAACCTGCCCCTGCACGACGCCACTTGCACGGACCCCGACGAGACCGTCGCCTTCAGCGGGGAGTTTGGTCCCTCCACACCGTCCGGTCCGGGACTCGAAGTAATCCTCGATCAACACGGCACCGTAACAGCGGTCAACAACGCCCGGGGTGCAGCCGTCCCGGCCGCCGGCAGCACAGTGCAAGCCACCGGAGCGGACGTGGCCAAGCTCAAGGATGTGGCCATCCTCGGCAAACGCCTCGATGTCGAATCGGACCTGAGCAATGAAGCCGGCAAGGTGGAGAAGACCGGCGGGGCCACCTCCGTCGTCAACGGCGGGCCGATGCTCGTCTCCGGCGGCGTCGAGAACATCACCGCCCGAAAGGACGGTATGGTTCACGCCGACGACAACAACAGTTTCTATTACGGCTGGGTCCACAAGCGCAACCCGAGGACCATCGCGGGCGTCGACGCCCAAGGGCGCACCCTCCTGGTCACGGCCGACGGACGCCAAACCACATCGCTCGGGCTGAGCATCAAAGAAGCCGCCGACGTCGCCCGGTCCCTGGGAATGGTGGACGCCATCAACCTCGACGGCGGTGGCTCCACCACCATGGTCGTAGCCGGCCAGGTCGTCAACTCCCCCTCCGACGCAGCCGGGCAGCGGCCGGTGGGCGACGCACTGCTGGTCCTTCCGCGCCGCAAGAATTGATGCCACCGGCCCGGAAACGGTTGGGCGGACACGGATGGTCAAGGTGGCCGCCCACCGGGGCCGCGGCGCGGGGCTAATGGCACTCCCGGAGAATCTCCCGGAGTGCCAAGATGGCCTCACTATAAAGCCAGGACCCATTGCTAAGCGAAGTGGAGGACTCATGGACGATAGCGGGAGTTTCAGGATTGTGGTGGGGGTGGACGGTTCGCCGCAGTCCAAGGCCGCCATGGACTGGGCAATCGTAGAAGCCAAGCTCCGCAACGGCCAGGTGCTGGCGCTTGCGGCGTGGAACTTCCCCTATGTCGGCGATGCCCTGGGCCAGGTCTGGGACTACGACGTCTTCCAGTCAGATGCCGAGGCCATCCTCAAGGCAGAGCTGGCCCGCGTCACGGACCAGGGAGTGAACATCACCGGACGCGCAGTGCAGGCTAATCCCGGCTCAGCGCTCGTGGAAGCCTCCCGGGCGGCCGACCTGGTGGTCGTCGGTTCACGAGGACACGGAGGATTCACCGGCATGATGCTCGGGTCCGTGTCGGCAGCTGCGGTTCATCATGCGCATTGCCCGGTGCTTGTACTTCGCGAACGCAGCACGGAGTAGGTCCCGATGGTGCGGTGCCCCTGGATCTCTCTTGGGCTATCGTGGGGCCATGCCCAGTCAATTAGCTGCTGTTGCCATCGACGCGATCAGGCCAAAAGTGGTCGCCGATTTCTGGTGCGCCGTCCTGGGCTGGCACGTTGTTGAAGCGGACAGCGACGTCATCAGCATTGCGCCGCAGGATAAAACCCGGCCCTCCATCGATGTAATTGCGGTGCCCGAAGGCAAGACCATCAAGAACCGGCTGCACTTCGACCTGCGGGCCGACGGCCTCTCCACTGCCGAGGAACTGGAGCGACTGCTCGCCCTCGGCGCGCAGCGCACAAATGTGGGCCAAGGCCCGAATGCCAGTTGGGTGGTACTGGCTGATCCCGAGGGCAACGAGTTCTGCTTGCTGTCCCGAACGGTCCAGGACGTCGACCCGGACTAAGCGGTTGAGCCGCCGGCGGACTCAGTATTTGTAGAAGCCTTCGCCTGTCGCGACGCCAAGCTTGCCCTTGTCGATGTAGCTCTCCTTCAGGTACCGGGCGAACGCCTGCGACCCGGCGTCGGCTGAGGACGAGGCGATGTTGTACGCGGTTCCCAGGCCCACAACGTCGTAGATCTGGAACGGGCCGCTCGGTGCTCCGGTAGCAATGCGCCAGGTTTTGTCAATCGTTTCGGGGCTGGCGACGCCCTGGAGCAGCAAGCCGGCGGCCGCATTCAGGAGCGGGACCAGCAGCGAGTTCAGGACGTACCCCGCTTTCTCCTTCTTGATCTCGATCGGCTCCAGTCCGCTGTTTCGGGCGAAGCCAACGACGGCGTCGAACACCGCCGGGTCCGTGTCGGCGGTGCCCATCACCTCGGCAATGTTCTGCGTCCAGATGTTGTTGGCGTAGTGGATGGCAAGGAAGCGGTCGGGGCGGCCGGTGGAATCCTTGAGGTCGCTGGGCAGCAGGGTTGAGGAGTTGGTGGCGAAGATGGTCTTGGCGGGAGCAAGATCCGCGAGCTTGCGGTAAAGGTTCCGCTTGAGCTCAAGCATTTCCGGTACCGCTTCAATCACGAGGTCAGCGTTCGCGACGGCGGCCCCGAGGTCAGCGGTGAGGTGGAGGTTGCCAAGAGCTGCCTCAGCCTTTCCCGCCACGGCGCCGGCAACCGTTTGTTCCCGGTAGATACCGGCGAGGTGATCGAAGCGGGCCCGGGCCTTTTCGAGAGCCGCGTCGTCGATGTCATAGGCCGTGACCTCGAATCCGTGGAAGGCGGCCTGGTAGGCGATCTGCGATCCGAGCACTCCGGTACCGAGCACGGTCAGCGTTTTGATGTCGGGCATTCGAGTTTTTCCTTTCGAGCCGGGCGCTAGGGGCGGCCGGGGTTGACGGACCCGTAGATACTGCGGATCCAGATGGTTGCTAACACGTCCAGTGCGCGTGACTCGGCGATGGCGGGGCTCTCCTGGTTGAGCACCGCGGTGATCACCCGCTCGTTCATCAGGTTGAGGCTCACGGCGAGGTCGTGGGCATCGATACCCCGCGGCGCGGCCCCCCGGGCTTGCTCTGAGGTGATCACATCGGTCGAGAAGTCGGCCCAGGACTGCATCGACTTGGACCAGAGCTTGCGGACCTCATCGTTGCGGGAACGGGCCGTGATCGCCGCGGTGGCGACGCCGCGGTGGGACGCGAACACCGCCACGAACATGCCGATGGAACGGGTCCACGCTGCCGCGGGATCGCTTTCGAAATCCCGCGGCAAGTCACCGACCCGGTGTTCCACCTCGGTGATCACGCGGTCCAGAAGCGCCAGCAGCACTTCGTCTTTGGATGAAAAGTAGAAGTAGAAGGTGGGGCGCGAGATGCCGGCGCCGCGGGCAAGCTCCTCGATCGAAATGTCGTCGAAGGCCCGCCCGGCAAGGAGCGCCTCGGCGGCAGCAAGGATTGCATCCTGGCGTTCATCCCCCGAGACCCTCGCGGTACGTCGTCCTCGTTGAACCATGCCGCCCATCCTAATCCAATTTTTCGACGCGGTGTTGACTCTGTCAACGCTAAGTCGATAACTTGGCGACATGAGTGAACACGTGGATGTTTTGATTGTTGGAGCCGGGCTGAGCGGCATAGGTTTCGCCAGCCGGTTGAAACGCGAGGCACCCGGGAAGACCTTCGCAATCCTGGAGTCACGCAGCGCCGTGGGCGGCACCTGGGATCTCTTCAGGTACCCGGGCATCCGCTCCGACAGCGACATGTATACCCTCGGCTACTCGTTCCGGCCCTGGGAAGGTGCCAAGGCGATCGCCGACGGCGACTCGATCCGCGAGTACATCGAAGCGACTGTTGCGGACGAGGGTCTCGAATCGCGGATCCGGCTGAATTACCGTGCCGTCTCGGCCGAGTGGTCCAGCGAAACCGCGCTGTGGACCGTGACGGCAGTCCCGACCTCCGGCGGCGAATACCGGCAGGGCGATCCGGCCGCCCCAGCGGGCGATCCGGCCGCCCCAGCGGGCGAGCCGGTCACGTTCACCTGCTCCTTCCTGTCCGTCTGCTCGGGCTACTACCGTTATGACGAAGGCTTCACCCCGGCCATCGAAGGTGCCGACACGTTCGCCGGCTCGATGGTGCACCCGCAGCACTGGCCGGCCGACCTCGATTACAAGGGCAAGCAGGTGGTGATCATCGGCAGCGGGGCCACCGCAGTGACGCTCGTGCCGTCGATGGCGAAGTCTGCCGCCAAGGTCACCATGCTGCAGCGCTCCCCCACGTACATCGCGCCCGTCCCGTCCCGGGACCACCTGGCCGACCGCCTCCGCGGAAAGCTGCCCGCTCAACTGGCTTACGACGTCGTCCGGGCCAAGAACATCCTCTTTTCGATGTTCACGTACCAGTTGAGCCGGCGGCGGCCGGAAACAATGAAGGCGATTCTACGCAAATCGGCAGTCGCCAAGCTGCCGGCCGGATTCGCCGTCGACACGCATCTGGCCCCGTCGTATCAGCCCTGGGACCAGCGGGTCTGCGCCATCCCGAATGGGGACCTTTACCGGGCGATCAGTGCCAGTACCGCCGACATCGTGACCGACGAGATCTCGCGGATCACTCCGGACGGAATTGATCTGGCCTCGGGCAGGTCAATCCCGGCGGACGTGATTGTCACGGCAACAGGACTGAACCTGCTTGTGATTGGCGGGATGACCCTCACCGTCGACGGCGAGCCGGTGGACGTGGGCCGAACTTTGACCTACAAAGGCATGATGCTCGACGGCGTGCCCAACTTTGCGCTCACTATCGGCTACACCAACGCATCATGGACGCTCAAAGCCGATCTGGTCGCGGGATACATCTGCAGGCTGCTCAAGCACCTCGACCGCCGGAACCTGCAGTGGGTGGCACCCAAAGCACCCGCCGAGGTCGCGGGCGCTGAGCTGACGTCCCTGATTGACCTGAAGGCCGGCTACATCCTGCGCGGCGCCGACAAGCTCCCCCGGCAGGGGGCAGAGTCGCCCTGGCGGCTGCACCAGAACTACTTCCGCGACTTCGCCCTGCTTAGGGCCGGCCGGGTCACGGACCACGTTCGTTTCGGCCGGCGCGGGCAGCAGGTGCGCGGATCCGGACGGACGACGACGGCGGCGCTCCCGGATCCGCTCGACCTCCCCGGCACCGGGCACGTCGACGTCGGCGGTGCGCGGTTTCGCTACCGGAAGACCGGCAGCGGGGATCCCATGCTGCTCCTGCACGGCATCGGCCAGAGCCTGGAGGACTGGAACGAGCAGCACGAACGGCTCGCGGCGCGGCACACCCTCATCAGCGTGGACCTGCCCGGCTTCGCCTACTCCGACCGTCTCTCCGGACCCGCGACTTTGGCCAAGCTTGCCGGCTCTCTGCCTGCCTTCCTCGACGCCGTCGGGGTGCACGAGCCGCTGCCCGTGATCGGCAACTCGCTTGGCGGCGCCGTTGCCATGAAACTGGCGGCGGACCATCCGGACCGCGTCTCAGCCCTCGTACTTGCCAACAGCGCCGGGTTCGGCCAGGAGGTCGCGCTGGTCCTGCGCCTGCTCACGGTCAGGCCCCTCGCGGCTCTGCTCACGCGTCCTGCTGAGGCCGCTTCCCGCCGAACTGTGGAGTCGATCTTCTACAACAAGGCGCTGGTGACCGATGCCCGGGTCGGCCAGGCTTACGCCCTGTCGCGACGGGCGACGCACCGCAGGACCCTGCTTGAGGTCGCCCGCGATCTCGGCACCGTCTCCGGCGTCAGGGCAGAATGGCGGGCTGACCTCATGGCGGCCCTGGCGCAGTCGGACATTCCGATGCTCGTGGCCTGGGGCGACCACGACCACGTCCTCCCCTTCAGCCACCTCAAGGCGGCGACCGCGGCATTGCCACGCGCCGAGTCCCACGTCTTCCCAAAGACGGGTCACATGCCCCAGATCGAAACACCGGACGAGTTTGCAGCGGTAGTGGAGGACTTCCTCGCACGGCGCGTCGCAGACCGCCGGACGGCACGCCGCTGATCCGCCCTTCGGGGCCAGTCCTGACGGATTTTGGCCGCTTTCATCAGCAAGGAGACCAGCCCCTGGCGGGTGCCGGCAGCTTCACTCCCGGCACCCGTCAGCTGAACAGGCTGCCGAAGTCGCCGTAGGCCAGGGCTGCGTAGCGGGCGTAGGTGTCGAGCACTGCCGCCTCGACGGCATCCACGTCCAGGTGCGGGACAAGGTCGTTGACGGCGCCCGCGGTGGCAGGGTCCCAGTCCAGGCCCAGGGCCGCGTAGCTTGCCTCCAGCACGGCGCGGATCGGCACCGAGTTCTGCACGACGATAACCGAGCTGAACAGCCAGCCACCGGCCACCACGCGCTGCGCGGTACCAACGAGTTTGAGCTGGCGCCGGGGCACCTGCGGATCCTGCCCGTGGACACTGAACTCGCCCGGGCAGTATTCACCGGGAATCTCCCCGACCGCCGCGTCGACGCCGGCGGTCCGCAGGGCGCTCGCAAGCAGTTCGCCAAAGAAGGAGAAACGCCCTTTGGCTCCGGCGATCGCGTCTGTGGCCGGTTCCAGGTGATCGATCACCAGCGTGCCCTCGTGATAGGCGGCGGCGCGTCCGCCTGCCTTGCGGATCAGCGGCTCGAACCCCAGCTCGCGGCAGGCCAGCGCCGCGGCATCGAAGCCCGGCAGGTGGGTGTCCCGCTGCCCGAAGGCCACCGTGGGCGCCGGGCGGTAGAGCCGGAGCATGGCCCCCGCTTCGCCGGTTTTGACCTTCCGGAGCAGCTCCAGGGCGAGGTCCAGGTCCGCGGCTGCCCCCAGCGATTCTTCCTGCCGGAAAATCGTCAGCGTCCGTGCTGCGCCAGCGGCCTCCGGCATCTTGTTATGCTCCCTTATGCTCATCTTGCAATTCCTCGTCGTGGCCGCCGCATTCGCCGTCATCGATTCCATCTGGCTCAAGTCGATGAGCAAGTTCTATCGAAGCCATCTCGGGCACCTTATGGCAGATAAACCCAATCTAGGGTACGCCGTTGTGTTCTACGTGCTGTACATCGCGGGGATCGTCTTCTTCGCGCTCCAGCCCGCGCTCGACGGCGGCAGCTGGCTCACCGCACTCGGCTACGGCGCCGCGCTGGGAACCTTCGCCTACGCCACCTATGACCTGACGAACGCTTCGACCCTGAAGAACTGGCCGCTGGTCATCGTGGTGGCGGACATTGCCTGGGGCGCTGTGCTGACCGGCCTTGCCACCGTCGTCGGCTGGCTCGTGTTCCACTAGGCGGCGCTCCACCGGCGCCAGCGCGGATGGCGCCGGACGGGCCGGCCGCGCGCTAGGACTTCCGGAGCGTCAGGATCTGCTCGGCGCGGCCGAACGGGCCGTTGAGGTCGTGCAGCACGGTGGACGTCAGGCCAATTCCGTCCGTACCGAACGAGACTTCGTTGTCCAGTCCCAGCCACTCCCCTTCGGGGCGCCGGTACATGTGGATCTGGAGGTCCAGGTTGGGAAAGGCGTAGCTGCCGGTGCCCGGTGGAACGCGGGCGGCAATGCCGTTGGCGGTGTCCACCAGCCCGATCAGCCGGGCGAGGTCACTGCTGTCCGCTGTGTCCGTCAGCGGATGGTCCGTGTGCAGCCAGACGGTGCCCGAACCGGCCCGGTGTCCGTCCGCGATCCGCATCTGCAGCGAGGCAATGTACCCGCCCGGCCAGACGGTGGCCGCGTCGTACGGTTCGCAGTCCTCCGGTGCGGGGATCTTCGGGTCCTCAAAGGCCGCGACGGCTGAAGTGTCGGAAGTGATCATCCGCCACGCCGTGGCCCGGATCGCGGTGCGGCCGCCGGCCACCAGTTCGGCCTGCAGCAGTTCGATGGTCCGGCCCGGCCGCAGGGTCGTGGTGACAACCTCGAATTCGCCGCCCGGAATCAGCCCGAGGATCTCATAGCTCAGCCGTGCCATCCGCATATCGTTGCGCGGGTTATGCCGTGCAAGGCAGTCGGCCATAATGCCCGAGGCGGGTGCCATGTGCTGTTCGTGTACATTCCAGGCTCCCTGGGCGTGGATGGTGGAGCGAAAACGCCCGCCGCCCAGCGATTCGTAGTAGAAATTGCCCTCGGCAAGCACCGGTAGTTCAAAAGTCAACGTCTGCCCTTTCGCGTGGCTGGTAATCCCAGAACACACTATCGCTTCCGCTGCGCCGGCAGGCCGGCCCTCAACCGGGCAGGTTTCAGTCTTCTACCCGGACACCGCGCCAGAAGGCAACATGGTCCTTGATCTGCCGGGCGTCCGCCTTTGGCTCGGCGTAATACCAGGCGGAATCATCGTTGCGCTGGCCGCCGACCACAAGGCTGTAATAGCTGGCCTTGCCTTTCCAGGGGCAGACGGTGCTGTAGTTGCTCTCCTGAAGGTAGTCGGAGTTCACCGAGGACAACGGGAAGTAGTGGTTTCCCTCCACCATGACAGTATTTTCGCTCTCCGCGATGACCTTGCCGTTCCAGATTGCCTTTGCCATGATGTTCTCTTCCGTTGGTGGATCGGACGCCTGTTCAGGCGGGCGCGCCCCGCTGCCCGCCATTGGTTCAACGACGGGGGCCGCCCAAAGATTCCACTGGAACGGCCGGGAACCGCGGCGTTAAGTCCCCGCCGATTCACTCGACTGGGTAGACTCGGAAGTGAATTCCCGCGACTATCCGCTGAAGAGGTGCCCCCTGATTCGAGTCATCAGCTACAACCTGCGTAAGCACCATGCCAGCGGCGAGCTGGTTGATCTGGCGCACAATTTTGGCATTGATGCCTTGTGCCTGCAGGAATGCGACACTGACGATCTCCCGGACACGATCGGTGATCTGCACCTTGCCGACTCCACCAAAGGCAACCGGCTGGGCCTGGCGATCTACTACCGCAGGGACCGGTTCCGCGCCTATGAGACGAAGACTTTCGCGCTGAAGAAGTCCCTGCATGACCGGGTCCTGTCCCCCGCCCACGAACGGCTCATCGGTACCCGGGTGGTGGACAACGAAACGGATCACAACCTCGTTATCGCTTCCTTCCACGCGGCTCCTTTGACCGCTTCGAACTCACTGCGGCGGAACCAGATCCATGCGGCCCATGCGGAATTGCTGAGCATGGGCGGTGGCCTCATGTCGCTGATGGTGGGCGACTTCAACTACCCGTTTTTCACGAAGTACCTCACGGAGGAAATGAAGGATGCCGGCTACGACCTGACCCTCAGCGACCGGCGCACCTACACGCGCTACAAGGTGTTCAAGGGACACTTTGATTTCGCCACCTCGCAGGGCCTCAATATCGAAAGCGTGGAAACCCTCCCCCGGGGCGCCTCAGACCACCTCCCCATCCTTATCTCGGCGGAGTACGGCCAGGACGCCACCGGCACCTCCTCGTCCCCAGCTGCGTAGGCAGTTGCACCGTGCGGGGAGCTTGGGTGCCCAAAGCCCCGCCCGGGCTCCTGACGGTGCGCAACTATAAGCGAATCTGGCTGAAATCGGATCTGATGGCCGGCGCGGCCCTCAGTGCCTTCCTCATCCCCACCGGAATGGCGTACGCCCAGGCCGCCGGGCTGCCGGCAGTCACAGGCCTCTACGCCTCGATCATCCCGCTGCTCGTCTACGCCGTCTTCGGACCGTCCAGGGTCTTGATTATCGGACCGGATTCCAGCCTGGCCCCGATGATCGCCGCAGCCCTCCTGCCGCTCGCCGGCGAGGATCCGGACCACGCCGTAGCCCTGGCCGGTCTCCTGGCGCTGATGATCGGCGGGCTGCTCCTGGCGGGCAGGATCCTCAGGCTCGGTTTTGTCACCAACCTGCTGTCCAAACCCATCCGCGTTGGCTACCTTAACGGAATCGCCGTGGCGATTATGCTCAGCCAGTTGCCTAAACTGCTCGGCTTCCCGTCCCCCGGCGGCTCGCTTGTTGGCATCGCAACGGGCACCTTCACGGAAGTGGCACGGGGCGCCGTTCAACCCCTCGCGTTTTTGTTCGGCGCGGGCACCATCGCCGTCATCGTGGTGTGCCGTGTTCTGCCCTGGAAGCTCCCCGGCGTGCTGATCGCCGTCGTGGCGGCCACCTTGCTGACCGCGGCACTGAACCTGGCGCCGGCGCTCCCCACCGTCGGAGCCCTGCCCCGCGGCTTGCCGCTCCCGGCCCTCGGCGGAGTCAGCTTCGCTGACGTGCTGGCCTTGGTCGGCCCGGCGGCAGGCATCGCGCTGATTGCCTTTGCCGATACCTCGGTGCTCTCCAAAAGCCTGGCCGCCCGGAGCGGAGCGCACGTCAGCGGGAACCAGGAAATGGGTGCCCTCGGCATGGCGAATCTGGCCAGCGGCCTCTTCGGCGGATTCCCAATCAGCGGCAGCACCTCGCGGACGCCCATCGCCCTCGAAGCCGGCGCCAAGAGTCCGTTGGGCGGAGTCTTTGCCGCCGTTCTCGTGGCGCTGTTTATGGTCCTGGCGCCCGGCGTCACATCGTACCTGCCCGCACCCGTGCTGGCAGGTGTGGTTGTGGTCGCCGCGGCGTCGATCTTCGACGTCCGAACGCTGCTGCGGTTGCTCAAGATGAGCCGGACCGAGGCCGCACTGCTGGTTGCCACGTTCCTGGGCGTCGCCTTTGTGGGGGTGCTGGAGGGGATTGTTGTCGCCATCGGCCTGTCCCTGATCGCCTTTGTCCTGCGCGCACTGGACCCCTACCGAACCGAACTGGGCAGCGTGCCGGACGTTCCCGGCTACCACGACCTGAGCCGGCATCCCGAGGGCCACCGGGTCCCCGGCCTGGTCATCGTCCGCTTCGATGCGCCGCTGTTCTTCGCCAATGGGGCCGTCTTCACCGATCACATCAGGATGCTCGTCGCCGGCACGACCCACCCCGTGCACTGGGTGATTGTCGCGTCGGAGGCCATCACAGGCCTGGACACCACAGCACTGGATGACCTTGTGGCGCTCGACGACGAGCTCGCGAGGGGCGGGATCAGCCTGGTCTTCGCCGAGATGAAGGGTCCCATCAAGGACCGGCTGATCCGGTTTGGGGCCAGCAGCCGGTTTGGCCCGGAACACTTCTACCCCACCGTCTCCAACGCGGTGCGAAGCTACAAGGCAGCCTTCGGCCTAGAGTAGGGCAGGGCCTCAGTCCTGCAACGTGATCACGTCGATCGTGCCGTCCGGCCTGACCGTCACGAGTACACGGCGTCCGCTCACGCCCTGGAGTTCACCGACCTGCCCGATGGCGTGGGTGCGGGCCCGCCGTCATGGTGCCTTTAGGCCCCACCCCGCCCTGACCTGCTGTTTCGCCGTCGGATTCCCTTGAGGATAAGCCAGCCGGCGACGGCAGCCAAGGCAGCGTAGGCGGCAACGTTGAAAAAGCGGGAGTACTCGTCAATGAGCCGGTACTGCGCCCCGAGCAGTGCCCCCAGCCCGATTAGCAGCGCGTTCCAGATTCCGCTCCCCGCAACCGTGAACGCGCTGAAGGTGCCGAGGTGCATCCGCCCGGCGCCGGCAGGCAACGAGATCAGGCTTCGAACGCCCGGCAGCAGCCTGCCGAAAAAAACCGCGGACTTTCCATGACGGCTGAACCAGTCTGCGGCTTTTTCACAGTCTTCCCGGTCCATCAGCGGGACCCTCGACAACCACCGAATGGACCGCTCCAGCCCCAGCCGCGCCCCCAGCCAATACAGCAGCAAGGAGCCAAGGTAGGCACCCAGGGTACTGGTGCCCAGCACGAGAGCCATGTTTATGCTCCCCTGCCGCGTGAGGAACCCCGCCAGCGGAAGGATGACCTCGCTGGGAATGGGCGGGAAGACCGTCTCCGCCAGGGTAAAGAGTCCCACACCCCATTCACCAAGGGCGTCAACTGCGCGCGCGGCTAGACCGGCCAGGCCACCCACCCCGTCGACGCCATCGACAGCAGGCACTACGCTCGGGAAATGGGAATCGTTCGGAAAATACGTGCTGTCCTCGCTCTCGTGTTGATCGGACTGGCGGGGACCGGTCCGGCGGCACAGGCCGTTACCGCTTCCGACATCGTTGTGGAGGACAAGGCGGGCGTACTTGACCAAAAAACCCTCCTGCCTGCAATCCGGCAGATTGATTTCTACCAGCCCACCAAGGTGGCCGTCTACACCTACAGTGGTGCGGCGTCGGATAACCTCAACGAGGAAGTCCTGCGCTTCGCCCGGTCCGAACATCCGGAATGGATCAGCGAGGACGGGCAAAAATGGGCGAACGGGCTCTATATCTTCGCCCTGGACCCGGTGGGCCGGCATGTTGGCACGTACATGGGCGAGGACCGGAAGGTCTCGCTGGATCAGCGCGAGGACATCCAGAACGCTACCAAGGAGCTCTTTCGCGATGCCCAGTGGACAACCGGCACCATCGCCGGCATCCAGCGCGGCGCCGAACTGATCAACCAGCCCTGGTACCGGTCCACAGCCTTCCTCGTCGCGGCCTGGGGTGCCGCGGCTGCCGCCGTGGCCGGCGCCGCGACCTGGCTGATCGTGCGGTGGCGGACCAGGCTCAGCAGCCGCAAGGAACAGGCTCGCGGCGACGCGAGCTACGCCAGCGTCAGCATGGACCTCCAGGTCACCGAACTGAACGCCGGCACCATCCCGGAAGCGTCCCGCTACGGCAGTACAGTGCTGGAAAAGCACCGGACCTTTATGGCGAAGTACCGCACGGCCACCGGTCTCTCCAACCAGGTCCATTCCTTGTCCGCCAGGGACCTCAGCCGCCGGCCGAACCTGAAACTGATCCGCAGCTACGCCGACGCCGCCGCCGAATTGGATGCCCTCGACGACGTTATCGCCGACACCAATGCCCTGCTCAATCGTGGCTCCGTGTGGGCGCCTGCCTGGGACCGGCAGCTCGCTCCGTTCCGCGCCGACCTCGCGGCAATTGAACAGATGCTCAGCAAGCGCAACGCCGGGGGCAACACGGCGACCGCAGCGGCCCTGCGTTCGTTCCGGGACACAAGCCACCGCGATATCGAAAGGTGGACGGCGGAACTCGCGGACGGAACCATCAGCCCTGAGACGGCCCTGGACCGGCTGCGGGACGCACGCACCCAGCTCTCCGAGCTGCTCAGGGACCACGCGGATACCGTCATCGCCGGCTACGCCAAAAACGAAAAGGAAGCCAACCTGATGCGCAAGGAAATGGAAAGCGCCCAGGCCGGCAGCAAAGCCAAGTACGGGCGTACCTACGAGCCCAGCATCCTTGGCACCGTGTACCCGGCCTACTACTTCTTCTCCGTTCCCACTTTCAACTCCGGTTTCAACACCGGTGTCAGCAGCGTCGGAAGCGCCCGCGGCGGCGGCGGCACCACCGGCTACGGCGCAAGCGGCGGAAGCTTCTCCGGGTCCGGCAGTTCATCCAGCTTCTAACGGTTCGGCCGGAATTGACCCTACCGGAGAGCCGAACTGCGGCGTACGCTCGAACTCCCGGGGTGCCGGGCAGCGAAGGAGTGATGCAATGCACAAAGTCATTCTGATGTTTCAGGTATCCCTGGACGGATTCATCGAGGGGCCGGGGCAGGACCTGAGCTGGCATCGGGTCGATGAAGAACTGCACCAACATTTTAACGAAGAGCTCCGCGGCATGGGAGCGTTTCTAGACGGCCGCGTGACGTACGAGATGATGGCCGAGTACTGGCCCACGGCCGCCCAGGACCCGTCCAGCACGGCCCCGGAGATCGAGTTCGCCGGGATCTGGCGGGACATGCCCAAGGTCGTCTACTCCAGGACCTTGTCGAAGGCCGGCTGGAATACGCAGGTGGTGCGCGAGGTCGTTCCCGGGGACGTGAGGCGGCTCAGGGAACACTCGGATGGCGACCTTGCGCTGGGCGGTGCAGAGCTCGCGGCGGCCTTCAGGCGGCTGGGGCTGATCGATGAGTACCGGATCTATGTGCACCCGGTCCTGCTTGGCCGGGGCAAGCCTTTGTTTCAGGCGGCCGATGACATCACGGCGCTCCGACTGCTGGAGAGCCGTACGTTCGGCAGCGGGGTGGTGTTGCTGCGGTATTCCCCGGAGCCTGCCTCCGGGCAGACCGAAGGCCGGTGATCCGCTGCCCCCAAGGCAACCGATCGACCGGCCTTCAGTACAGTGCCTGCGGTTGTGCTAGCCGGCGCGGACGAACGTTATGGGCCCCGTGGCGGTCAGCCAGGACAGCGGGTGGGCCATGGTGGCGTTGACACCGTTCATGCCGCCGCTGATGGCCTGGCCGTTGCCGGCGTAGATGGCAACGTGGCCGGACTGGACAATGATGTCTCCGGGCTGGGGGTCGCCGACTACCTTCCCGTAGTTCATAAAGCCCATCGGACCAATGTCACCAACCGGGATGCCGGCAGCGTTCAGGGCCTTCTCGACCATCGCGGTGCAGTCCTGCGTGATGCCGACCTGGCCGTACGCCACGGCCAGAAGGGTGGCATTGACCCCGCCGGCAGCCGGGGCAGCAACAGGAGCCGCTGCCGGCGCAGGTGCAGCCTGGACGTTGACAGTAGCCTTCGCGGCGGCAGGGGCGGCAGGGGCGGCAGGGGCGGCAGGGGCGGCCGCACGGGCCGGTGCTGCGGGGGCCGCCGGGGCCGCGACGGGCTGGGGTGCCTCGACCACTGGCGCCGGGGCAGTCTCAACGACGGGGCGTTCGAAGGTGATCTGTACAGCCGAGTCCGCCATAACCGGGGCGGCGACCGCGCCCTTGACATCGACGGAACTCGCGGGTGCGGAGTCGCGCTGGGCTGGCACGTCCGCTGCATTGGCGGCCATCGCGCCGCTGAAAACCATTCCGGAAGCGGCGGCGAAGACTGCGGCCTGACGGCCGATGGTGCGGCGGGTACTGCGAAGATCGTCGCGGTTGGGCGCGTGAGTGTTGCTGAAAGTCATTAGTTGAGCCTCTCCCAATGCCTGCGGGGTGAGCTGTCGGATTCGGATGGGAGGCACCCGGCCGCACGCGGACCCGATCATGTCGGGCCGTGCGGCTTCACCCCAAGACCCCTGGAGAACAGCGGGCCAAAAGTGGTTTCCCCGTCTCTGCCGGACGTTGCTGCGAGTTATCCCCGCGCCGCGGCAGAGTTAGGCAATCGGCTGGGGAGAGCCCGTCTCGGAGACAACAGGCACCTAACAAAGATAACGGAATGATCACAACATGTCACGTTGCGGTAACGGCGGACCGGGCTGCGGGGGCCCGCCGGCCCTTCCCGCACGCGGTCACAGGCATAGGATGTTGCCAACACCGTCCCCCGAAGCAGAGGCCCGAAAATGACCACTCCCCACGCCGCCCGGCCCGCTGTGGCAATCTGCCAGCTCAGTAACCAGCCGTTGGCGGACTTCAGTGTCAACACCGAACTGCTGGTCCTGGAAAACGGGGAAGTCCACGTTTCGACGTGGGACGCCGAGCCACGCGACGGCGGCTTCGATGTCCGCGTCCTGAATGACCGTGTGGATACCCTCGGCTTTATGGTGATCACGGATTGGGAGTTCTTCGACGAAAAGGCCTACGCCGTTGTGGAGCGCCGACCGGGCCACTCAGGGTAGCTTGCCGGCCGGGACGTCCGGGTCAGAACTCCAGCTCCGGCCGGTGCCGTTCCATCTCGGCGAGCATCAGGGCCACCGCGACGTCGGTGACCGCACTCTCGCCGTCCTGACCCGACTCCGCTCGGGGTGGCCGCGCCAGCGCCGATCGGGCGTGACGCACGAACCGGGGCCAGTCCCCTGCGCCGGTGCGGAGTGCGCGCAGCGGTGACAGCAGGGCCGCGCGGCGCAGCCAGCCGTCGGGATCCCGAATCCAACGGTCCAGGACACTGTCGGCGCGTACCCTGCCGACGACGTCGAGCCCGGCGATCAGGGGACCAACGACGTCGATGGCCAGCGGATCAACCAAGGCGCCCAGCCGGGCACTCCGCACAAATCCCTCGATCCGGGTCAGGTCCGTATTGGTCAGCACGCCCACTTTTGACTGCAGCAGCACAACGGCGGCGAGGCGGCGTTCAAAGACCGGCACGTCCCACAGCTCGGAGCCCAGGGCGGTGATGTCATCATGGGTCAGTCCTGGATGGCGGCGGAGGGTGTCACGGACGGTTCCGCGGACGGCTCCGACCGATGCACCGTAGTACCGGTGATTGCTGCCGTGCCTGGCCTCAGCGTCCTCGGCTCGGCTCCACGAGGACTCGCGCTGGAGGGCCGCGTCAATAGCATCACCCGCATAGCTCATGGGGATATTCTCCCGCAGACCCTGGGCTGTTGATGATCCGGACCGCCAGGGCGAGCCAACGGGCCCCGCTGCTCAGGACTCCTTGGGCCGGACAACGAGCACAGGGCAGGGCGCGTGATTGATGATCTGTGTTGCCACCGATCCCAGGTGCAGCCCGGGGAATCCGCCGTGACCACGGGCCCCCACGATAACGAGGTCGGCAGCCTTGGCGGCGTCGAGCAATGCAGACGCCGCCGAATCGCCGTGAACGACTTCTCCACTGGCTGCCACGCCCTGGCTTTCAGCAGTCTCCAGGGCAGCAGCCTGCAACGTCTCGGCTGCGCGTCGGGGGGAGTCCTCTGCCACAACTTCGCCGGCGGCCGTTTCCAAAAGTGCCGGGTACCAGGCGAGCGGGGGCTTGCTCCAGGCGGTGATGAGGCGAATCCGGCCATTGCGGCGCTTTGCCTCATCCACGGCCCAGTTCAGTGCACTGTCCGAGTTCTCTGAGCCGTCAAAACCAACCACAATGACAAACGGGCCTGTACTGGTCATGTCTTTTCCATTCTCTAGATTCAGTGGGCGAGGTGGGCGAGTCGGTCGTGGCGGGAGCGAAAGCCGGTGCCAGTGGCCTAGACCTCGACGGCGGGTTTCGGCCCCTTCGCAAAGGCTGCCTGGCCCACGTGCTGGAGGCAATCGGCAAGGGTGCTGACCAGCCGCGCCCCAAGGGTGACGGGCGGGTCCCAGCGGGTATCGACAATGCGGTCGAAGTCCTTGTCGCCGAGGGATTCCAGGAACTGCACGGTCTGCTTGTGAACCGCTTCATAGTATTCCGCCAGGAGCTCCGGGGAGGCTTTCACCGCGTCGACCTGGTCCGAAGTATGGCGGTATCCGGTGTCTTTGGCAGCCAAGGGCAGATCAAAACGATCCGCAAACCCCTCCGCAATCCAGACCTGTTCCAGTCCTGCCGCAGCGGCGAGTTGCGCGTCCTCCACCCGGCTGAGATGCCAGATCAGCCAAGCCATCGAGTTTCCGGTGCCCGCTGGCCGACGGAGGAGGGCCGTACCGTCACACCCGTCAAGGGTGTCTGCCACGGTTTCACGGAGCCGGCCGAAGGCGTCCAGCAGCAGTTCGTTGGGTTTCATCGAGTCCCCTCATCGAGTAGCGTCGCTCCGCCCCATGCTTGCACGGAGAACACTCCCCCGGATAGGGCCGAATCGATCCTAAGTCCGGCCTGATCTTCGATCCTGCGTCCCGCCTTCAGCACACGCCTTCAGCACACCGCCTTCAGCACACGCCGTCAGCACACCTCCGCCGTGCGAACGTATTCAGGAGAGCAGCGCCTGCACCGTCACGTAGCTTGCGACCAGCAGAACCAGGACGCCGAAACTTCGCTTCAGGACTTTGTCCGGGATCCTGGTCCCGAGCCTGCCGGCAAGGAGGGACGTGACCATGGCCGCGCCGGCGAAGGCGGACGTCACGGCCCAGTCGATCTGCAGGTCCCCGAGGTGTGCAGCAAAGCCGGCCACCGAGTTGATCACGATGATCACCAGTGAGGTGCCAACGGTCACAGCCATCGGCAGGCCCAGGACAAGGGTCAGGGCGGGGACGATCAGGAAGCCGCCCCCCACTCCGAGGAGACCGGTCAGGAACCCCACGACGGCACCGGTGGCGATTGCCTTGGGCAGGCAGCTGCGCCAGTTGACGCCTCCGCCGGGCAAGGCGCAGGAACCGCCGGACGCCTTGGACGGAAGCATCATCCGGATCCCGGCGAGGACCATAATGGCGGCGAAGGCGAGCAGCAAAACCTTCGGGTCGAGGAGCCGGTTAACGAAAGCACCAAGATACGCGGTAGCCGTGCCGGCTGCGCCGATGATAAGAGCCAGCCGCCAGTTCACACCGCCCCGCAGCCGGGGCAACACCGCGACGGCGGAGGATGCTCCGACCACAACCAGCGACGTCGGGATTGCCGCACTCAGCGGCAGCCCCACCCCGTAGACGAGGGCGGGGACGGCCAGGATGGACCCGCCGCCGCCAACCAAGCCCAGCAGGCCGCCGACGATCAGTCCGAACGCCGCCGCGGTGATGATCACGCCTTGATGCCCAGGTTCTGCAGCGCCTGGTGTGCGGTGGGCTCATTGACCGAACGGTTCCAGGGCATCTTGGAAAGCATCTGGCCCATGGCGCAGCTGTTGGTCGCAGCCGAGAACGTCAGCCCGGCGCCAATGCCGCCGGCGAGCAGGCCCAGTTTCGGCGAGAGGAACCTGCTGCCCACCACACTGGCCAAGACCAGGGATCCGGCTGTCATCCGGACCTGGCGTTCCATGGCCCAGGTGCTTTTGCCCTTGACTACGTTGCCGCCGGCGGCAGCGAAGGCAGGAACCCCGCCGGCCAGCACGCTGGCGCTGCCCAGGCCAACGGCGTCGAGGTACTTTCGGGCCTGTTCGGCCCGGCTTCCGGACTGGCACACCAGGACCACGCGGGTGCCCATCTTGGTGGCAAACTCTTCAGTATGTTCACTGAGCATGGGCAGCGGAACATGGTAAGAGCCCTTGATATGCAAGGAATCAAACTCGGCGCCGCTGCGAACATCGATCACCATCAGGTCATCGTGGTTGTCCTCCCAGTCCTTCAGGGTGGACGCGTCAATGGTCTGCGGCGCGGGGCGGGCTGAGGCGGTGTTGGGTGCGATAGTCATAATCTCTTTCGGTCTGGCTTGGGCGGTTCCGGCGGTTGGGCGCGGAAGCGGAGGGTGGCCTGGCAGCTCAAAACTGGGAACGATGCCCCGGCACACCCGTAAGGGGTCAGCCTGTGGGGAGTCCGGCCGCGGTCCAGTCCAGCATCCCGCCGGTCATTGTGAAGGAAGTAAAGCCGGCCGCTGCCAACTGCTCGGCGGCGGCTTCGCTACGCCGGCCACTGCGGCAGACGGCAACCACACGGCGGGATTTGTCCAACTCCCCCAGCCGGGCCGGCAATTCACCCAGTGGGATGTGCTTGGCTCCGGCGATCATGCCGGATGCAACTTCATCGGCCTCGCGAACATCCACAATCTGGATGTCGCTGTCCTTCTGGAGGTGGTCGCTAAGCTGCTGGGAGGTCATGTCCATGGGGTTGCACCTTTCGGGATGCTGGTACGGCTACGTGGCGAATCCGGCCCTATACAACATACCCCTCGGGGTATGTGGTTTCAAATTTCAGGCCCGGGTCCGGGCCGATCCCCTCGGCATCGACGTCCCGGGAGGCGCCGGCACCTCAGGCCAGGCGCAGGAACAATCCTCGTATTTCCTCAAGTGTGAGTTGCTGGCCCGCCGCGCCGTCGGGAGTTGTTGCCTCAGGTTCAGGCGGCGCCCCGGCGAGGCACTCGCCCATCGCTGCCGAAATGAGCTCGAAACCCGCCTTGTCCAAGGCGCCGCGGACAGCCGAGAGCTGGGTGACTACACTCCCGCAATCGGGCCCGGACTCGACGGCGGCAATCAGGGCTGCGAGCTGCCCGTGGGCCCTTTTGAGCCGGTTGACAGTCCGGCGCCGGCCGGCATTATTGCCCGGGGTTGGCGCCGGAACGCTGGCTACCGAGGACATGCTCAATCACTTCCGCGGCGATATAACACAGGGCCATATGAAACGGGGTGACCATTGCGGTACCACTCAGTAATGCCGCCCAGGACGTTTACCGCGTCGTAGCCCTGCTCCACCAGGTGCGCTGTGGCCCGCGCACTGCGCCCGCCGGAGGCGCACATAACGTAGACCGCACGCCCGATCGGAATGTCGCCCAGGGAGTGGCTCAGCCGCGACAGCGGCAGGTTCCTGGTGCCCGGAACATTGGCCTCGTTATACTCCTCAGCCTCCCGGACATCGATAATGGGGACCTCGGGTGCGAGCGCTGCCAGATCATCAACAGAAATGCCTTTCATACCGCTTTCCTTCCGGCCTCCCGGGGCTCCGGGCACGGGCCTAATTCTTCCATTGTGATACCCCCGGGGGTATATAGGCAAGCGCCGCCTCCCGAGCGGACAATGTCCGGAACCCAACAAAGGAGCGGTTGCGGTTATACCCCCGGGGGTATACAGTTGAGGCATGGCAACCCTCGACATCTCCGAAAAGACCTTCAACGACACCATTTCCGGCAATGACATTGTGCTGGTGGACTTCTGGGCATCATGGTGCGGCCCGTGCCGGATGTTTGCACCCACCTTCAGCAAGGCTTCGGAGGTGCACGCCGACGTCGTGTTCGCCAAAGTCGACACCGAAGCCGAACAAGGCCTCTCCGCGGCCGCCAACATCACCTCCATCCCCACCCTGATGGTGTTCCGCGAGGGCATCCTGGTCTTCTCCCAGCCCGGCGCCATGAACGCCGCCGGCCTTGAGGAGCTCATCACCGCCGTGAAGGGGCTCGACATGGAGGACGTCCGCAGCAAGATGTCCACCGCAGCCGCGTCCTGACCACTCACTAGCGCCCTCAAGACAGGGCTCCCAGCCGAATCAGCTTCACCACCACAACCAAGGAGAAAACCAATGTGTAGTCCCGTCCGTTGCAACAGCTGTGGCAAGATCACCTGGGCCGGTTGCGGCGAGCATGTCGATTCCGTTATGGCCGACGTCGCCGCAGAACAGCGCTGCACCTGCAAGTAATCCGACGGCGGGCCGGGAAGCTTCTTCACCAACTGGTGGAAGGCTTTCCGGCCCGTCTTCGCAGCGCTCCGGGGACCGCCCTGGGCTAGCATAAGCAGACGGCGTAGCTTCGCTCCACTTCGCACCCGACGCCCTCTTGACCGCCTGCCCGAGGGGATCCACCGCCATGTCAGACACCGCCGCAACCCGCTCCGCTGAAGGTTCCGGCGGCTCCCCGGGCGGCTCCGGCAAACCTGTCCGGTGGGGAATCCTGGGCACCGGATTCATCGCGGGGCTGCAGACCTCGGATCTGGTCGGGCACGGTTTCAGCGTGCAGGCGGTGGGATCCCGCGAGCCGGCGAGAGCCAGGGAGTTTGCCGCTGGATTTCAGCTGCAGTCTTCCCATGGCAGCTATGCAGCCCTGGTAAACGACCCCGACGTCGATGTTGTGTACATTGCTTCGCCGCACCCCTTTCACTACGAGCACGCGTTGCTGGCCCTCAACGCCGGAAAGCACGTGCTGGTCGAAAAGCCGTTTGCCATGAATGCGTGGCAGGCCCGGGCCGTGGTGGACCTGGCCGAGTCGAGCGGACTGGTTGCCCTTGAGGCCATGTGGACGCGCTATCTGCCGCACATGGTCCGTATTCGTGAGTTGATCCGTTCAGGGGCCCTCGGCGACGTCCGGACGCTGATTGCGGACCACAACCAGAACCTGCCCAAGAACCCGGAGCACCGGCTCAACGATCCCGCCCTCGGCGGTGGCGCCCTCCTTGACCTGGGTATTTACCCGGTGTCCTTCGCCTTCGATGTGTTCGGGAACCCCACCAGGATCCAGGGAGCCGCCAGCATGACAGCTACCGGCGTCGACCGCCAGAGCTCGATGATCTTCGACTATCCGGATGGACAGCAGGCCGTCCTGCAGTGCGCGCTGGACACCGCGGGGCCCAACCGGGCCGCCGTCATCGGCACCGAAGGCCGCATCGAAATCGATCCGGTCTGGTACACCCCCACCGGCTTCACCCGGTACGACGACGGCGGCACCGTCGTCGAGCGGTTCGACGAACCGGTCACCGGCCGCGGCATGCAGTACCAGGCGTGGGAAATCGAGCGGCTCATTGCCGCCGGCGCAACGGCAAACGATATCCTTTCGCCCCGCGAGAGTGTGCAGGTCATGCTGGCCCTGGACGCGGTCCGGAGCCAGATCGGGCTTTCTTACGCCAGCGACGAGCGGTAGCGGCCGCCAGTGCCACCGGCTAAGGACGCGAAGCCCGTGCCGTGGCATGCGTTGGACTCGGCAGCCGTCTTTGCCAGGCTGACGTCCGGGCCCTCCGGACTCACCGCAGCGGAGGCGTCCCGTCGACTGGGCGATGCCGGGTCCAACGAACTGACCGTCGCAGCAGCCACGCCCTGGTGGCGGGTGCTGGTGCGGCAGTTCGTCAGCCCGTTGATTGGGATCCTGTTGACCGCCGCCGTGGTCACCCTCATTCAGCAGCACTGGGTGGATTCCGGCGCGATTTTCCTCATCCTGTGTATCAATGCCGCCCTCGGGTATGTCCAGGAGCGCAAGGCTGAGGCTGACGTCCGGGCGTTGCAATCGCTCTCCACGCCCTCATGCAGGGCCTTGCGGGACGGCACCGAACAGGTGGTTGCCGGGCCTGAGATTGTGCCCGGCGATGTGGTGCTGCTCGAAAGCGGTGAACGTGTCCCGGCCGATCTCCGGCTCTTCGAAACCACCGGCCTGCAGCTGGACGAGTCTATGCTCACCGGCGAGCCCTTCGCCGCCACCAAACGCACCGAACAGCTGCCGGCCGATGTTTCCGACGCGGATCGGGCAAATATTGCCTACAGCGGCACGTTCGTGGGCAGTGGGAGGGGCAAGGGAATTGTTGTTGCGACCGGGGCCGGAACTGCGCTGGGTGAAATCAATGCCCTCGTCCAGGGCCCACCGGGCAAATCACCGCTGCAGCTGCTCACCCGGAACCTGGAACGACGAATTGGCCTGATCATCCTTGCGGCACTTGTCTTCATCTTCATCGCCGGGCTGGTGCTGGGAAACGACGTCTCCACCATGTTCCGGATATCCGTGGGACTGGCGGTAGCCACCATCCCGGAGTCCCTTCCCATCGTGCTCACCGTGGCCCTCAGCCTCGGCGTGTCAAGGATGGCGAAGCGCAATGCCATCATCCGCACCCTGCCCGCCGTCGAGACCCTGGGCTCCACCACAGTCATCGGATCAGACAAAACAGGGACCCTGACCGAGAACCGGTTGACGGTGGAAAGGCTTTGGACCACTGCGGGCCCCCTGGAGATTTCGGCCGGAGACCACGACGGCGGCGCGGACACGGCCCTTGTCCGGGCTGTTCTGCGTGCCGGTGCCTTGACCAACGAGGCAACGCTCTCCTCCGAGGACGAGGACTTGGAGTACTCCGGCGACGCCGTTGATGCTGCCATGGCGAAAACCGCCGTGGCCCGGGGCGCCATCAGTGAACAGGACCGTACCGCCCAGGCCCTGCGCCACCAGCCCTATGAACCGCATCTGCGGTACTCGCAGACAATCCACGCCGACGCCCAAGGCGGGCGGACGCTGTACGTCAAAGGGTCCCCGGAAGCGGTCATGGACGCAGCCGGCACAATGGCCGGCCGGGCCGGCGAGGACCCGCTGGACAAGGCATTGATCCATGCGGCCAATGCGGAGATGGGCCGGGATGGCCTGCGCGTTATCGCCACCGGGTCCCGCAGCCTGGCCGCCGGCGAGGAAATCCCTGCCGTATTGCCGCCCCCGTCCGGGCTTATGTTCCTTGGCATGGAAGGAATGACCGACCCGCCCCGGGCCGGAGTGGCTGACGCGATCGCACGGTGCCGGCTGGCCGGAATCAAAGTCATGATGATCACCGGCGACCACCCGGTCACCGCGACGGCCATCGCCGGGCGGCTCGGGCTCTCGACGGACAAACCTGCCCTGACCGGTTCCGAAATAGCGGAGCTGGACGATCACATGCTCGCCGCCCGCCTGCAACAGACTTCCGTCGCGGCCCGGGTCTCCCCGGTGGAGAAACTCAGGATCGTCCACGCCCTCCAGAACGCCGGCAACGTGGTGGCCGTCACCGGCGACGGCGTCAATGACGCCCCGGCGCTCCGGGCCGCAACGATTGGCGTCGCGATGGGCCAATCCGGCACGGACGTGGCCCGGGAAGCAGCCGACGTCGTTTTGACCGATGACAACTTCGTCACCATTGTGCACGCGGTAGAAGAAGGCCGGGTCACTTTCGCCGCCATCCGCAAAACCACGTATTTCCTGCTCTCCACCGGGGCCGCAGCGTTGGTAGCTGTGACGTTGAGCGTCTTCGCCGGCACTCCCCTGCTGTTCCTTCCCGTGCAGATGCTGTGGATGAACGTGGTGACCAACGGGGTCCAGGACATTGCCCTGGCGTTCGAACCGGCGGAAGGTGATGAACTCAGCCGCCCTCCGCGGCCCCCCTCCGACGGAATCCTTTCACGCACCCTCTGGTTCCGGGCCGGAATCACCGGTGCCTGGATGGCGCTGGCAGTGCTTTTGAGCTTCATCGTGGAGCTGCATGCGGGTTACCCCGAAATCCATGCCAGGACCCTGGCGCTGACAGTGTTCGTGATGCTCAGTTTCTTCCAGGTCTTCAGTTCCCGGGCCGAGAACAAGTCGCTTTTCCAGCTCAGGCTGCTGGCCAACAAGCCGCTCCTTTTTACTTCCGTGGCCGCACTCGGCCTGCACTGGGCCGTCATGAGCTGGCCGCTCACCGCCGGACTGCTCGAGCTCACTGCGTTGAGCGCCGGGGAATGGCTCCTTTGCGCGGCCATCGGATCGACAGTGCTGATCATTGTCGAAGCAGAAAAGGCGGTCCGGCGCTGGGCCCACCGCCACGATGCCCCGGCCACGTAACGTCCGCCGGGTATCCTGCGGCACGATGCCGGCCGTCATCAGCGCAACGGGTCTCCGCCGGACACGGCCGTCCTGACGTGCTCATACTTGTCCACCAGCATGCGTTTTTCCGCGCTTGTATAGCTGTGCAACTCCATACTTTCGCGCACCTCGCCCAGCCCGCTGTGCAGTGCCTCCAGCGCAGCCCCTCGCCGGTCACACCAGGCGACCTCTTCGAACAGTGCCAGGAGCCTGCTTCCAACCGCAGCGTCCTGAAGGCCGTAGTGGCGGATTTGCGATACGGCAATGGACAAAAATTCGTAAAACCGGGGCCGGGCCAGGATGACCCGGACCGTGCCGTCAGAGTCTCTAATCCGCTCGTCACTAAGGTCGCGCCCCACCAGTTCGCACAACAGGCTGGACAAGTGTCCGATGACGTGGACCGCCGTCGTCGGATCGTTGGTCCCGGGAGACAATGCCCGGGCCGCGACATCGGCCAGCTGGCGGAAACCAAAGGCGGGATCCTGGTCGTCGGTGCGTTCAAAGCCGATCGTCACCTCGGCACCGATCTTCGCCGTGAGCTCCTCCAACTCCGCGGACGAAAACGCCCTACCGGCCGAAGCCCAGACCGTGGCGAACGGAACGCCGGCAATAAGGGAAGCCCCGGGCCGCTGATCGAGCCGGATGACTGCCCCGGACTTCCGGGCGGCCGCAGCCAGGCCTGCAGCGTCGACGGCGGACAGAAAACCCGAGGACGAGGACATAATCCGTTGACCCCGCGGGTTTTCCGCTACGCCAACGGCGGTGGCCGCGCCGACGCTGGGCGGTGCGTCCGTGGCTCCCGGTGCCTGGTACTGCGGAATGACGCGCCGAATGGTGGCCGAGGTTGCCGTGTGGACATTGCGCATCATCGACTCGACGCGGATCTCACGGGTCAGATGCGCGAGGAACAGCACTAGACCCACAACGCTCGCGATGGCCAGCAGAAAAGCCACCGTGACGGCGATATCCGGGACGAATTCGCTCCCGGTGGAGGTGCTGCTGCGGACAGTCCGCAGCACCGTCAGCGAATACGAGAACGTTCCCAGGAACAACGCCAGGGTCCCGTGCACAAAACTGTCACTGGTGAACGTGCGCAGCAGCCGGGGCGAAAACTGGCTGCTGGCCAACTGCAGCGTCACGACCGTGAGGGAAAAGGTCAAGGAGGTGACCGTGATGAGGGAGCCCGAAATCGACTGCAGGACTGCCCGGGCGGCTTCCGGCCCGCCGCTGAAGAGGTACCTCTGCAGCACTTCGGGCAGCTGCTGATCCACCAGGTCATCGAGTATCGGCAGTCCGACGCCCAGCGTGACGGCCAGCGCTACCGCCACGACCGGTAGGGGCCAGAGCCGGGAACGAAAGGCTGCGCGGATCGTGTAGATCCGCGCTCGAACGCTTGAAACGGCAGCTCTGCGGGGCTGTTTCTCCGTGGTGTCCCTCATGATGCGAGTCTAATGGCCGTCCGCGCGCCTAGGATGAAAGCCCAAGGACAGCACAATATGCGATCAAGCCGAGCTGTGGCTGTCGCCGGAGGGAATGCCGTGGTTGCGACGCTGACGCTGGTTTTTGCGGTTCTCCTGCTCCTGGCGGTTCTCATCTCGGAACGGGCCAGCCGGACGATTCTTTCCACGGCGGTGTTGTTTCTTTTGGGCGGGTTCGCTTTGGGCGAGGGCATGCTCGGGGTCCTTCCGGTAGCGCCCGGGGATCCGGTCGTCGGGGTCCTTGCCCAGCTTGCCCTGTTTTCTGTGTTGTTTACCGACGGCATGAAGGTGGGGCTCTCGGACCTGCGGTCTGCGTGGCGTCTGCCGGGCCGGGCGCTGCTTCTGGGGCTTCCACTGACGCTCCTCATTACGGCCCTGCTGGCCCATTTTGTGGCCGGGATCCCCTGGCTGGAAAGTTTCCTGCTGGGCGCGGTGCTGGCACCGACCGATCCGGTGTTTGCGGCCGCCATTGTGGGCCGCGCCGAAGTCCCTGGCCGCTTGCGCCACCTGCTCAATGTCGAGTCGGGCCTCAATGACGGCCTGGCCCTGCCGATCGTTCTGGTGCTCGTTGCGCTCGGCGGCGGCGGGGACCTTGAGCTGGGACTCCTGGCCGAGGAGATCGTCCTGGGACTGGTGGTCGGCGTCCTGGTGCCCCTGATTGTCATCCGGCTGGAACGGCTGCCCTTCCTCAAGGCGACAAAGGGTCTTCAGCCGCTGGTAGCGGTATCGATCGGACTGCTCGTACTCGCCATCTGCCTGGTGTCCGGGGCCAACCTCTTCCTGGCCGCCTTCTCCGCCGGTATCACCGTGGCAACCGCAGGACCTGGCTTCCGTGCAGAATTTGAGCAGTTCGGCGAGCTCGTCTCAGAGCTGCTGAAACTCGCCGCCATCCTGGTCTTCGGTGCGCTGATCACCCCAACATTCCTGTTCGGCGAAATTGCCTGGACCGGGTGGATCTTCGCGGTCCTGGCAATTGTCGTGGCGCGTCCTCTTGCCCTGCTGGTCTCGTTCCTGGGCACCGGGCTGCCGGCCAAGGAACAGCTCTCGGCAATGTGGTTTGGCCCGAAGGGCTTCGCCTCGGTGGTGTACGGGTTGCTGGTCCTCGAAGCCGGCGGGGAATACGCCGATGAGGTATTCCATCTGGTGGCGCTCGTCATTGTCCTGTCCATCCTGGCGCATTCCTCGACCGACGTCCTGGTCGCCAAGCAATTCGAACGGGTCACGCCGAACGCTCCCCCCACGCCAGGGTAGGTTCCCGGAAGATCAGGTTCCCCGGTGCAGCGGGACCACCAGCACCGGGACTCGGGAAAACTCAAGAAGCCGAAGGGTGTGGCTGCCGATATAGGGGGCTGCGCTTCCGGGACGGTCCACCAGGGCGACGACGATCAAGGCTGCGCCGATCTCCCGGGCCTCGGCCAGGATTTCCGCTGCTACCTTGCCGGAGCGCTGCTTGAAGGCCACCGCCACGTCTGCCGCAGCGGCCAGTGCGGCCACGTGGCTGAGCGCCGCTTCGGCTGCCAGGTCAGCGTGTTTGGCCAGGGCCGCCGGATCAATGCTCCCGGGGTGCCGGTCCAGCGCCCCAGGTTCCCGGACGGTGACCACGCTCAGGCCTGCGCCGAGCCGGCGCGCGTAGTCGACGGCGACTTCGGCCGCCCGGAAGGCAGCACGGGAATCATTCACTGCCACCAGGATCACATTGCTCATGGTTCCTCCTCCCTGGCCGAAGCCTGCGGTGCCCTGCCGCTGTTCCTTGAGGCCCGGTCAGCGGCCCAGCGCAGGCGGAGGCTTTCTTCCAGCTCCTGTGCGTCAAGCTGCCGCCGGATTTCCAGCAGCTCATTTTCCAGTCGGGGAATCCAGCGGTTCTCCACCGCCCGCTGCCGGGTCCGGGTACCGGCAAGTTCAGCGGCTAGAAGCAGTTCCGCCCGTTGGACCGCGGCGTAGCGCACGCCCGCTTCAAGGGCGCTGCGATGAACGGCGGCGGTGTAGGACAGTGCCGAGCTGCCGCCGGACCGGGCCGCCGCCGGGAGCGAACACTGGGGGTCTTCCGGATACATCACACCCATCGCACTGCCCCACCGCATCCGGACTTCGGCGGGATCCGACGGGACAGCAGCCTCGAGTTGACGGCTTCCGTCCAGGGCGGCGGCGCGGCGCAGCCAGGCCGCGGCTTCCGTTGCCAGCTGTTCCCATTCCCCGCGGGCCAGCTCCGCGCGGAGCTGGAGCCGTTCCAGCTCGTCGGAGAGGATGTGCTGCTTGCGGTCCAGCAGGCGCGCGCCGTGCCGGGCAGTCACCAACCGGCGCTCGATCCGGACCTTGCCGGCCCTCCCCATCCCGCTCACGGCTGTTCGTCTCCGCGGGGCAGGTAGCGGTCCAGGAACGTCGTCGAGACCATGGTCAGCTCTTGTTCGGGCAGCGCGGCGAGCGCCGTCCACGCCCGGCCGAGGGTGTCGTCCAGGGAGCGGATTTCGTCCCGCCCCTGGTTGAAGAGTCCCTCTTCCACGAGCGTGCGGTACTTGATGTAGCTTCGGTCGGTTTCACTCAGGGCCGCGGCGCCTACCAGCTCAGCCAGTTCGGTGGCCTGCCGGGCCCGGGCCATGGCTGCGAGCACCTGGGCCGCAACGTCGAGGTGGTCCTCGCGCGTCCGGTCCTTGCCCGCCCCGCTGCGCATCAGACGCGACAAGGAGGACAGGACATCGACCGGCGGGTAGATGCCGCGCGCAGCGATATCGGCGGCAAGGACAATTTGCCCTTCCGTGATATAGCCCGTCAGGTCCGGCACGGGGTGGGTAATGTCCCCGGCCGGCATGGTCAGTACCGGCACGATCGTCACCGAACCGTCGTGGCCCTTGACCCGGCCGCAACGCTCATACAGGGTGGCGAGATCGCTGTAGAGGTAGCCGGGGTAGCCCCGGCGTGCCGGGATCTCCCGCCGGGCCGCAGACACTTCACGGACCGCTTCGGCGTAACTGGTCATGTCTGACATGATCACCAGGACGTCGTGGCCCTCGGTGTAGGCGAGATGTTCGGCAACGGTCAACGCGATCCGCGGAGTGAGGATGCGTTCGATCACCGGATCGTCAGCGGCGTTGAGCAAGAGCACCAGCTCTCCCCCGGCCGAACGTTCTTCAAGGCGGTCCCGGACATAGGCGATGTCCGCATGGGTCAACCCCATGGCGGCGAACACCACCCGGAACGACTTCCCGCCGGAGGTCGCCTGCGCCGCGATCTGGGTCGCCAGCGTTAGGTGTGGCAGGCCCGGGACGGAGAAGATGGGGAGTTTCTGGCCCCTGACCAGCGTTGTGAGGCCATCGATGACCGATATGCCCGTCAACACCGGTTCCTGCGGGGGTTCACGATAGACCGGGTTCAGCGGCCACCCGCTGACCGGAAGGGTTGCGGTGCCCGTCACCGGCGGGCCGCCGTCGAGCGGCTCTCCGCGTCCGTTGCAGACCCGTCCGAGCCAGTCCGTTCCCACCTGGATATGCAGCGGACGGCCCTCAAAGCGGATCCGGATGCCGTCCAGTGCCATTCCGTCGGTGCTTTCGAGAACCTGCAAGGTGGCGAGGTCCTGATCCACTTCAAGGACCAGGCCATGCCGGCGCTCGCCGCCTTCCATGTCGACGGTAGCAAATTCGTCCCAGCCCACACCCTCGATCCCGCCCGCAACGAGCAGCGGCCCGCGGAGCTCCCGCACGTCCCCGTGGGAGATCCGGGCGGCGAAAGATAGCGGTAGCGGTACAGGTTCAGCACCTTCGGCCGTCCGGCGGTTGGCCATCGGACCGTCCTGGTCAGTCACTGCAGCGCCTCCAGTGCTTGTAGTACCTCGACGCTGCGGGCTTTGACAGCCGCCGCGTCCGAGGGCCCTGTTTCTTCACGCGCCCGCAGGACCGGACCCAGATCGGCCTCCTCAATGGTGGTGGCTGCGACGCCTTTTTCCACCAGTGCCTGGCAGGCGGCGACGACGTCGAGCACAAGGTCCAGCAAAGCGGCACCTTTTTCCGCCGAACAAAAGCCGTCGTTGGCGCTCAGCGCGTTCTGCATCAGGACGCCGTCGCGCAGCAGGCGGCCACCGAGCAGCACCATCCGTTCATGGCCAGGCAACGATGAGGCACCGATGATTTCCGCGAGCTCGGCCAGTCGGTCCGCCTCGGCCAGCAGCGCTGCAGCCCGGGCCCGGCGGGCGGCCCATCCCGGGCTCCCGTTGGCAGCATGCCAGCGGCCGAGGGCTTCCGCGTCGCGGGCAAAAGAGCCGGTCCAGCTGACGGCTGGATAGTGCCGGGAATAGGCCAGATCACGGTCCAGCATCCACAGCGACCGGACGAACCGCTGCGAGTCCGTGGTCACCGGTTCCGTCATGTCGCCGCCCGGCGGCGAAACGGCGCCGATCACCGTCACGGATGCCGTGTTCCCGCCGAGTGTCGTCACCCGGCCGGCGCGCTCGTAGAAGGACGCTAATTCAGATGCGAGATTGGCCGGGTAACCCTCCTCGGCAGGAAGGTCACCGTTGCGGTTCGCGAATTCACGCAGCGCCTCTGCCCACCGGGAGGTCGAATCCGCGATCACTACAACGTCGTAGCCCATGTCGCGGTAATACTCCGCCACGGTGATCCCGGTGAAGATACTGGCCTCCCGCGCCATCATTGGCATATTGGAGGTGTTTGCAATGATGACTGTCCGGTCGATCAGTTTCCCCCCGGTACGCCCGTCCTCAAGCTGCGAGAGCCCGTCGAGGACGTCTGCCATTTCGTTGCCGCGCTCCCCACAGCCCACGTAGACGATGACGTCGGCATCGCTCCATTTGGCGATCTGCTGCAACATCATGGTCTTGCCCGTGCCGAAACCCCCGGGAACGGCCGCAGCGGCTCCGCGTGCCACCGGAAACATCAGGTCGAGGACCCGTTGGCCGGTATGCAGCGGCACCGCAGCCGTGAGCCGGGACCGGAACGGCCGCGGCCGGCGCACCGCGCAGCGCTCGGACAGGGTTACCTCGCGTCCGGAAATCACTGCCACTTTGTCCAGCACGTGGACCTGGCCTTCCGGTGCCAGCCAGGTGAGCTCCCCGGAGACTCCGGCCGGAACCAGCACACGGTGCACCACCGACCCGGACTCCGGCACGGTACCGAGGACATCGCCGGCAGAGACTTCCGACCCGGCAGCCGCCTCCGGCCGGAAGGTCCACTCGCGGGCCAGGACGGTGGGGTCTTCAGCGGATCCTGAGCGCTCGGGCGTGAGCCACATCGGCGCGGAGGACAGCGGGCGCATCAGCCCGTCAAACACCTGGCCGAGCAGGCCCGGACCCATCAGCCCCGAGAGCTCCCCGCCGGTGGGGACAGCGGCGTCGCCGGCTTTGAGTCCGCCAGTGTATTCGTAGGCCTGCAGCGTTGCCCGGCTCCCGGCTATCGCCACCGTCTCGGCGCTGATGCGCCGGGGCCCGACGGCGATCAGCTCAAGCATGGACAGGCCTTCGGCCCCCTCGATCTCCACCAGCGGACCGCTGACACGCTTCACCGTGCCCTCCGCCCGGGCTGCTACCTGGTCCACAACTCACTCACCTCAGGCATGGCGTCGAGGGTCATCTCGGCGAGCAGGGGAAGGGAAAGGTCCAGTCGGCGCGAGCCCGCTTCGGCAACGACGCCCCCGTCGGGGCTGGTGGAGACGACGACGTCCGGGCCCAGCAGCTCCCTGCACCGGGCCGTCAGTCGATCCATCAGCCCGGTGTACCGGGGGTCGGACGTGAGGCCGCGGACTGCCTCACGCAGCCCGCGGTGGAGTTCCAGACGCAGGGAATTGCGCTGGGCGAGGACCAGTTCATGAGCCTGGCGGCGTACCCTCGCCGAACGCAGGACGGCTTCGGAACGGGCTGACTCCCCGCCCTCCTTGGCCGCCGCGCCGAGAATTTCCGCGGCTTCGGCCCGTGCGTCGGCCAGCAGCTCGTTTGCTTGCCTGCCGGCACTGTCCCGGAGCTCGGCCGCCTGCTTTTCGGCCGCCGCCCGGAGTGCGCGGCGCAC
This sequence comes from Arthrobacter sp. EM1, assembly GCF_029964055.1. Taxonomy (NCBI): domain Bacteria; kingdom Bacillati; phylum Actinomycetota; class Actinomycetes; order Micrococcales; family Micrococcaceae; genus Arthrobacter; species Arthrobacter sp. EM1. Next base: position 2,014,914 of record NZ_CP124836.1, read on the forward strand.
CGGTTCCAACGCCTTCTGTGATTCCGTTGCGAGCCCGGTCATGAGGGCAGCACCACTGTCATGGGCGAATGGGGATCGGCCAGTAGAAGCTGCAGCGCCTGCGCTGAACGGGGCGTGAGGAAAACGATTGCCGTGTTCCCGGGCAGCTCCGTCCACGCGTGACGGATCTCCTGAGCAGTGGCTGCGGAGAAAACGCTCACGCCCGCGAGCCGGAATCCGTCCAGCAGCGTCGGCTCGCCGATCGCGGCAATAATGTCGGTCAAGGTTCCAGCTCCCCCTCAGGCCTTGCCAATAAGGATGATGGCGATGATGAGGCCGTAAATGGCGATCCCTTCCGCCAGCCCCACCACAACCATGGCCCGGCCGAAGATTTCCGGGCGTTCACTCATTGCAGCCAGGGCAGCGGATCCGGTGTAAGCGACAGCAAAAGCCGCCCCGATCGAGGATCCGGCAACGGCGATGGCGGCGGCGATCAGGGCTGATCCGCCGGCACCTGCCGGGGTGTCGGCGGCTGCTGCGGCGAGGGCCGGGACCGCTGCGCCTGCCGCGGCTGCGGGCGCAGCGCTCAGCGCGCCGGCCAGTAGTGCCAGGGATCCTCCCATCACCACGACATTGAGTGCGGCGAGGATCTTGAACGCGGACTTTCGCCAGCGCCTTACGCACAGGATGGCCCCAGTGGCCGCGAGGAGAAAAACAGGAACGGTTCCGAACCAGAGATTCACAGGAGTTGCCTTTCAGCCGGTATGCCGGACGGAGCACTGGACGAATCGTCGCCAGGACCGGAAGCGGCGGTGAGTTCCGGGGACCACGGCGTGAAGGGGCGCCCCTCGGATTGGAAGATGCGTGAAAACAGTTCGTAGTATTCAAGGCGGAGGGCTTGGATGCCTGCCACCAGGGCCTCAAGGGCAAAGGTGACCGCATTGCCCACAATGAACAGCACAATGGCGGCCGCAGCACGCCAGTCCGGGGCCCACAACGCCGTCGTCCCGTTCCAGACCACCATCAACAGCGCAGCGTGCGTCAGTCCGAAGGCTGCCAGACGCGCGAAGGAGACAAGGTTCGAGCCGAGCCGGATGACGGTATCCACCAGTTCGATCACGGCCTGGAAGCCGGCAGTGGCTCCTCCCCCGGCCTCAACGAAGAGTCCGATGAAGATAAAGACCAGCGCAGCGAGCGAGACAACGACGGCGGCCGCCGTCAGGATCCCGGTGCCGGTGCCGACCCCCCAGACGAGGAGTCCGACGGCAACGAACAACAGGGAACCCGCGATGCCGGAGCGGGAATAGAGGGCATAGCCCCAGCCACCCTCCCTGACCCGGTTGATGGTTCCGATGGCATAGGCGCCGGCTAGCAGGAAAGCCCCCACCCCGAGTCCGGCCACTAGGAGCGGCACCGGATTCGCCAGGGGTTCCAGCCACAGCACGGGTATCAATCCGGTGGGACCGAACGCCTCCCCGTAAAGTGCCCCGAAAACCATGGCGGCCAGGCCAGCGCCGGTCACGAACAGCCAGGTCCTTTGCAGCTTGGCCAGCTTCTTGATCCGGCCACTTCGCAACAGGAGTCCGACGGCGAGCAGGACCGCCCCGTGTCCCACATCGCCAAACATCATCCCGAACATAAGCACGTAGGCAATGCCGGCGAGGCGCGAAGGGTCCAGATCTGCGTAGGGAACCGTCCCGTAAGTGTCCACGAGGGTCCGGGACACTCGGCTCCGGTCCCCGCCGGCGAGCATCGTGGGTGGCTGTGTCCACCTCGGCCGGGGCAGCGGGACAACGGCCGCCCCAAGTGGCGCCAGCGTGGCTTCCAGTGCGGGAATCTCACGCCGCGGCGTCCAGCCTACGAGCGCCGCCGAAGGGCCGGAGACGATGAAGGCAGCCGCCGCCTTATCCAGTTCTTCGGCGTCGTTGCCCGGTGTGTACGGGAGGTCAAGCTCGACGACGGCGCTGGCCGCCAGGTCCACGAGCATTTGGCGCCGGTTCTGCTCGGGCACCACCAGGGCCACCCGTTCCATCCGGACCGGGGCCAGCGATTCACGCTGCCTCATCGAGCACCTCGCTTGATCCTGCACCGGCGGCAGCGGCCGCCAGCGCCGCCCGGACACGCCAAGCATCCACGGACAGCACAGCGATGGCGCCCAGCACCACATCCGGGCCCGGCATGGAACCGCGTAACAACCGGAATCCGTCCTTCTCCACCCCCGCGCGTGCCCGGGCCTCCGCACGCCACAGCTCTTTCGGTGATGCAATACCTCCGAGGACCGTCCGCAGCGACGGCGGAAGCGCGGATGAAAGCTCGGCGATGGTCCTGGCGGTTTCCCACGAGCGGCCGAGCACGGGGTGCAGCAGGTGCAGCACCGGCGGCGCCGGGGATTCGGCGTCGACGGTGAGGATCCGGGCCGCGATGAGAACGCACGCCGCACCGCACCACGGCTGCGCAGGCGGTGCGGCAGCGGCCAGCCGCCGCAGCCAGGCGACGGTCAGGGCGTCCCGGAGCGGGCCCTGGCCGGCAGCGCCGACGTCGCCCCAGGCCGTCGCGCGCAGGGTGATGGCGAGGTCCTCCGGTGATCCCGCGGACCGCACACGGGGCCATGCGGTCGCAAGTGCACCAAGCCGATACGGCTCCGGCGCCTTTGCTCCACCGCCGAGCTGGTGGGCCAAAGCCGTGATGTTCTCGATCTCAAAAGCCCCCGCTGCCGCTCGGGCGAGTGCTGTGCCCGATGCCGGGAGCCACCCGGCAAGCACCCGCAACTGCCACAGGACGGTCTCCTGGACGGCCCGCTGGGCCGCGGCGAGTCCTGCGGCCGCACCGAGACGTTCCGCGTAGCTTGACTCCTGCAGCGCGGACAGCGCCCGGTCCAGGGTCGGCAGGGCCGCCGTCGTGCGGCTGGCGCCGGCACCTACACGGCGCTGCGCCATGGACCGTGCCCGCACGGATGCAGCAACCCAGTCCGCTTTCATTGTTGCCCGGCGCGCTGCGGGGCCAGGAGCATGTTGATGACCTGGTCGACGGCGGCGGGGATGCGGGCCGCACCGGACTCTTCCAGGGCTGCGGCCTCGTGGTGTGCCTGCTCCAGCGCCTGCGAATCCCGGTCCGCTGCTTCCTTGGCCACCCGCGTGGCTGCATTTGCCCGCTCGGCTGCGGCGTCCAGCCGCGCCTGGGCGACGATGGCCGACGCCTGCACCCGAGCTTGGGAAACGTCGCTTTCCGCGGCGGCCCGCGCGTCCTCCACCAGGGCCGCACACGTCAGCACATCAGCGGCAAGTGCTGCGAATACCGGTGCCAGTTCAGCGGCGGGACCCTGGTTGTCCGCGGCAGGCACACCGGCCGGACCCGCCGGGCCAGGGGCGCCGACAGGCCGGAAACGGTCCAGGATACTTAACCGCGGCATATCCGGTAACCGGGGGCGTTGGCGGCACACGTGAGCATCTTTTCAGCATCCACGCAGATGCCTAAGGCAACAAGGGCACAACGGCCCGCCCGGTGTTGGCCCCTAGTGGTTGGCGACTTCGTCCCGGTCGCCTTCGCGGTGGGCCTTGATGCTGTCGGCGACGGCCATGGCGATCAGCACCAGCACGCTTATGACCGCCGCGCCGACTTTCGGCAGCGGCAGCGTCGCCGCGGCGAGGAGGGCAAGCGCCACGAACGCTAACGGGCGGGACGCCGGCAAGTCCCCGTCGACCCGCCACAGGTACCACCCCTGGGCGAGGACAAACAGGGCCGGGCCGCCGAAGATCATCAGGTTGGTAAAAACGTCCGTCGTTTCCAGCGGGTGCGCAATTGCGATCTCGTCGCCGACGGATGCAAGGATCAGGCCCGCCACCATGCCCATCAGCGCGTAGATGGCCTTGCGGCTCAGCCGGGCAGGGTCCGGGCTATTCTTCAGCGTTTCCATCGTGACTCCCTCGGAGCGGCGGAAGTAGCTCCACCACAACGCGATCGTGCCGATGATCGCCACGCCGGTGACGAGGCCTGTAGGTACATCCAGTTTGACGCCGACCACGGTTGATCCGGTTACCAGGATGGTGTCGCCGAAGGCGATCAGCAGGAAGAGCCGGCACCGCTCGAACAGATGCTCGCCAACGAAGGGAAAATGCCGCGTATCCGTCCGCCGTCCCGGCAGCGGGTGCCCGGAGACAAATCCCAGGAGGTCGATCAACGCCGCAGCGCCCCAAAGGGCCAGCCTCAGCTCGCCTTCGGCCATGGCGCCCGGAACCCAGAGGAACGTGGTTCCGAGGATCCAGACCAGCATGCGGCCGTGATGATCGTGCATGGTCTTCTCAAGCCCCAGCCGGAGGGCCCAGATGTTTCGGCCGATCTGCAGCGGCAGGTAGAGGGCGACAAACAACCAGCCGCTCTCACCGAAGGCCTCACCGAGGGTGCTGTTCATAAAAAAGCCCAGGAACATGGTGGTCAGCAGCATCCAGCGGACCGGGTTCTTTTCCGTGTTGGTCAAGGACGTCAGCCAGGCGGTAAAGGACCACACACTGAACACGGCCAGGAAGAGGATGGCCGTCTGCCCGGCTCCCACCCAGTCACGGTGCTCGAGCAGGTGGTGGGAGATCTGGTTAAGGGCAAAGACGTAGACCAGGTCGAAGAAGAGTTCCAGTGGACGGACCTCAGCGTCGTCAGGATGCCGCGTCATGCCGGCCGCGACGCCTGCCTCAGTGGCGGGTCCGTCGTCGTGCGCGTGGTGGTCCGGTTGCTGCACAGGGGTGCCTTTCCTGGCCAGGCCGGATGAATACACCGGCACAAGAAATTGCTGCCTGCGGGTCACCCCCGGATCCGCTCGGCAACGCTGAGTACAGTGTGCCACGCACCCCCCGGGGTTCGCCCGTCCGACGCCGGCAGGGAAGTGCGCAAGCGGGCAGATTCCCACGCTGAGTTGCCCACGCCACCGGCGCACACAGACTGCCCGGCGAGTCCCAGCAGGTCCCTCGAACGCTGAGACGCTCCCTGCTGACCACGGGCAGCCGGAGAATCGATCTTTTGTTCAACAATTCCTTGCGTAGATTGTTCAACAGTCTGTAGAGTGGCGGAAGACAATAATTGTGACGCCAGTCACCCAATCGTTGGGAACTCCCATGGAAACCACCTCCGTCAAGGCCGGCCTCAAGCCAGCCGCCCGGCGTTCGGCCCTGCTTGGCGCCATGTTCCTGATGGCCACCAGCGCCATCGGCCCGGGCTTCATCACCCAGACGACGGCCTTTACCGTCCAGCTCGGCGCCGCCTTTGCCTTCGCGATCCTGGTCTCCATCCTGGTTGACATCGCCGTGCAGGCGAACGTCTGGCGGATCATTGGCGTCTCGGGCCTGCGGGCCCAGGAGCTCGGCAACAAGGTTCTGCCCGGCGTCGGATGGTTCCTCGCCGCGCTGGTCTTCTTGGGTGGCATCGTCTTCAACATTGGCAACATCGCGGGAACAGGGCTCGGGACCAACGCGATGATGGGTGTGGATCCCAAAATCGGCGGGGCGCTGTCCGCCGTCGTGGCCATTATGATCTTCCTCAGCAAAAGGGCCGGGGTGGCCCTGGACCGGATCGTGGTGATCCTCGGGGCCCTGATGATCCTGATGACGCTGTATGTTGCGGTGGTTTCCGCCCCGCCTCTGGGTGAGGCGCTCAAGAACACCGTGATGCCGGAGAAGGTCGACTTCCTGGTCATCACCACCCTCATCGGCGGCACCATCGGCGGCTACATCACGTACGCGGGTGCCCACCGCATGCTTGACACAGGCATCACCGGCGTCGAAAACGTCAAACAAATCACGCAGAGCTCGATCGTCGGAATCCTGGTCACCTGCGTGATGCGCATCCTGCTGTTCCTGGCGATCTTCGGCGTCGTCGCCGGCGGCGTGGCGCTGACCGGCAGCAACCTGGCAGCTTCGGCATTCCAGGCAGCAGCCGGCGATATCGGCATGCGCGTCTTCGGCGTCATCCTGTGGGCAGCTTCCATCACCTCCGTGATCGGTGCGGCGTACACCTCGGTCTCCTTCGTGACGAAGTCCAGCACCAAGGCGCGGACCCGGAACCTGATCACCGTCGGCTTCATCGCTTTCTGCAGCGTCGCCTACCTGCTGATCGGCCAGGCCCCGCAGCAGCTCCTGATTTTCGCCGGCGCCTTCAACGGCCTTATCCTCCCGGTTGGTTTCGGCGTGCTGTTGTGGGTGGCGTGGCGGCGTCGGGACCTCCTCCACGGCTACGTCTACCCGAAGGGGCTGCTCATTATGGGAGTGGTGGCCTGGCTGCTGACCCTGTTCCTTGGTTATAGCTCGCTGACCAGCCTGGCGAAGCTGTGGGGCTAGAACCCATGATCTCTACTCCGGTCAATCCGCGGTCCGCCGTCGTCCCTCCTGAAAACCCGGCTGGCCTGCTCCCGGCGGCGGCACGGTCCCTGTTCCGCGCCGGCCTCGTGACTCCCACCTCCGGCTGGAGCAGCGGCTACGCGCAGGCCAATCTGATAATTGTTCCCAAGGCGCAGGCGTTCGACGTGCTGCTGTTTGCCCAACGCAACCCTAAGCCGTGCCCTATCCTGGGCGTCCTGGACGCCGGGACGACCTCCGGAGCGCTGCTCGCCGGCGGCGATATCCGCACCGATGTGCCCAAGTACGTGGTGTACAAGGACGGCGTGAAGGTCGACGAGCCGACCGACATCACGGATCACTGGCGCGATGACCTCGTTACGTTCATTGTGGGGTGCAGCTTTACCTTCGAATCTGCCCTGCAGGACAACGGCATCCGGGTGGCGCATATCGACCAGGGCACGAACGTGCCCATGTACCGGACGTCCGTTCGCTGCGACCCGGCCGGCACCATGGCCGGGCCGTTGGTGGTCTCCATGCGCCCCATGCCGGCATCCCAGGTGGCGGACGCCGTTCGTATCACCTCCCGCTATCCGGCCGTGCACGGCGCCCCGGTCCATATCGGCAACCCCGCAGAACTTGGCATCGCTGATCTGGGCCGGCCGGACTTCGGAGACCCGGTCCGCATCCCGGACGGCCAGGTGCCGGTATTCTGGGCGTGCGGGGTAACTCCGCAGGCAGCCGTGATGGAATCAAAACCTGCACTGGCCATTGGACATGCTCCGGGGCACATGCTCATTACGGACGCACGAGATACGTCCTACCAGGTCCCGTAGGCCAGCGGACTACGAGCTACGAGCTCCGAGCTCCGAGCTGGACTGTTGACGGCGGTCCGCCGGAATCCCAATTCTCCCGAGGGCCGCTGGGCTCAGCGTTCAAACTCGCCTGGCCGCAATTCACGCTGATGATCGCGTAGCTACGATTCGCCGAGCGCAATGTCATCGCCGGGTTCTGCTAGTCCAGAACTTGAAGTGCCAGAACTTGCAGTGATCGGAGGTTGTGGCCTGTTTCCTTGGCCTGGGAAGTTACGTCTGGGAAGTAGACGTCTGGGAAGTAGACGTCTGGGCGAAGAGCCGTGCCGAAGCCCGCGATGCCGCGCCTCGTTCATCCGAAGCCGTCTGCACGCAATGTCGACACTCGTCTGCACGACCCACGATGTGTCCGTGCCGGGAGCCTTGGGTTCTTGCGGGCACCGTCGTCGCTTTGGGCGCGCAACGCTTCGCAGGTGGCGCGCTTATCCAAGGTGCTATCGATTACGATGACGCGCATCTCGCCAGTGTGAAGCATCAGTTGATGATTTCGCCCTGCTCGCTCGAGAGCAGCACCGATAGCCGTTCCCGCCACGTCTGCAGCTGTTCGGGTGTCAGTCTGGCCCACTCGGTGATCTCGCCGCAAATCCGCAACGGGTCTCTGCTCCGGTACGACAGGGTGGGGTTACCAGGGAACTTCTTGTCGGTCACGTTGGGGTCGTCCTCGAACGCTCCGGTGGGCTCGACCACATACACCCGTGGAGTCGTCGCGCCCTCTGCAAGTTCCGCGGCGATTTCCGCTGCGAGGCCGGCGCCGTCGGCACGAGCTGTGAAGTAGATATGGTTCATCACAATCTCGGGGCGGTAGTTCGATCGGTTGCCCGATGTGAGCAAATCGCCCACCTTCAAATCCGCGACCGTGCCATGGAAAAAAGGGCCCTCTTCGAGCGGTCTGGACACCTGGACTCCTTCTGTTGGCATACTCAACTCCGCGAGTATGCCACGTCAGCAGTCCCTTGCCGCAAGTCCCCCTTAGCGCTTTATCCTGAGAGTAGTGGAGGTACAACCTGCATTGCAGCGAGGAGCACTACTCCGCAGAAGATGTTTGCTTAGCGCGAGGTCAGGACGCCGTATTGGCGCCACACGGCGACACGCACGCACGAGGACGATCGGCAAGGAATCGCTCACCGGACACAAGGATCCCGGACGTTTGATGATCTCAGCGGACAAGCACCGAATCCGAGATCTGTTGCGCGGCTTGTTCCGGCGTGCGGTATGGGGTGTCGATGACCTCGGCTTCATCATGCAGCCAGGTTTGAGCTGCCTGGGCGTCCGGTTCCAGGTACGCGAAGCAGAATGTTGACGGGGCGAGGTGCGACCGCCACTGCGGCGGCGGAGGGGGCAGCCAACGACGGCGCCTCCGCCGCGGTCACGTCGCTGGCTTCCTTGGTTCCACCGGAGCAGGACCCCAGTGCACTGCCGAGCAGCAGCACGCCGGCGGGGATGAGGAAGCGCTTCATCTTGAAGAACGGCTTAGTGTGCGGTTAGCAAGGTGGTAACAAGCCTTTCTGCTGACGTCCGTGCATCGTTTCCCTACGCCTCGGGCTTCTCGCCACGGAACCCCCGCTTCATGAAGTCCTTCGCTCAGGAGTGGCCGGACTTCCCAATGTTGCATCAGCCTGTTGCAACATTGCCTTGGGGCCACAACGTCATTCTTGTGGACAAGCTCGGCGACGCTGAGACCCGGCTCTGGTACGCAAGGTCCGCCGTCGACAACGGTGCTCCCGGAATGTTCTGTCTCATCACATTGAGACCAGACTCGACGAGCGCACGGGTAATGCCGTCACCAACTTTACGCAGACTTTGCCGCCAGCTGAGTCGGACCTAGCCCAGCAGGCATTCAAGGACCCTTACGTCTTTGACTTCCTGTCGCTGACAGGCCAGCAGAATGAGCGTGGGTTAGAGGATCAGCTGATTGGCCACGTGGAGAAGTTCCTCCTGGAAGTTGGCCAGGGTTTCGCCTTTGTGGGACGCCAGTTGCAATTGATAATCAGCGGTGATGAATTCTTTGCCGATCTGCTCTTCTACAAGTTCAAGCTCAGGTGCTTTGTGGTGGTCGAACTGAAGGCAACGGCGTTCAAGCCGGAGTATGTGGGCCAGATCAATATGTACATGTCTGCGGTGGACGATCTGCTGGGCCATGCGGAGGACAAACCCACCGGATTCAACTCAAGCCGCTCATCTTTTTGTCCTGCCTTGAACAACTGCCCGGTGTGCGGCCCATGGAACTGCTTTTGAGATCTGGTCGTCGTGATTCAGACGCCCGATTCGCTGAATGCGCCGACGATAATCGTTTCGAAGGCCTCGCGCGTACGACGATTCTCCACATTCTCGGCGACGCGAGGGGCAAGTTCGGCATGCATTTCCTGAATCGCCATATGGAGGTCGTCGCTGCCGGGGTCAAGGCTTCGGTACGGCTCCGCGTGGACGTCCATATTGATGAATTCTGCGAGTAGTGCTTCCGTCAACACCTGGAGTACCAGGACGGCTGCCTGCGCTCCGAACTCGGCCTCGATCCTTGCAGCGGCAAGGCCGGGTCCCTCACCCGCGGACAGAGTTGCCAAGCCGTCACTCAGAGGAAGGGCTTCGACCTCACAAGGGCTCAGACCCGAATCCTCCACAGGAAGGGAGAGCTGCCCAACGCAGTGCCGCCAGTCCGCGGTATACGTCAGCCCGTCCTGATCGACGCCCGCAACGACGACCGGATACATACTCAGCTCCAGCATCGGCAGACCGTGCTCATCTACTCCGGCGACGACGAGTTCCATCGCGAAGCTGCCGTCAACGTGCAGGTGGTTCTCTTCGTACATGTTCATGGTTTTGACCTTTTATAGGTTCGGAGTGGCTTGAGACGCGAGAAGACCCCCGCCGGCGATGCCGTGCGGAGGTCTTCTCCTGATGATGCGATTGTGTTCCGCATTGCGCTACAAATGCAAGAAAGCTTGTCTAAGACAGTCTCAATGTGGTGCAACTTCCGTTTCACCGTCAAGCCACGCAGGGGCCGCGCCCCGGGAAACACATACTGACTAAGCGAAGACGGTCTTTTCGACCTTCCACTGCATCAGTCGCGGGTAGACCCAGAAGGTGTAGATGCCCAGCGTGATGATGCTCAGGAGCGACCATTTGATCCACAGTCCGAAGATGCCCCACCCGGTGCCGACGAAGAGGAGCTGCCGGCCGTGAAGATAGGTGTTCTTGGCCCGCCATCGCTCCACGAGGACAAGGGCGAACGGGTAGCAGATTCCAATGGTGCAGATCGTAATCAGCACGCCGAGAATCTGGGTGCCGAACCAGGATGCGGCCCCGCCACGGAACTGATAGATCTGGGCCACAGGGACGGCCCCGGCGCCGCTGGCCACTATGGTTCCGGCGTCTGCGGCGGGCATTTGCCCAGATGGCGAAACGTGCTCTTTGTTGATGCTCAAGGAATCCCCCAATTGATAACGCGAAAGTGAACAGTTGAACTGTAAGGGTCGAGAGGGAGCCGGGCACCCCCGGACACGGCTCCACAGTTGCACTACCCCGGGATCTGGATCCGTGCGGCTTCCTGCATCAGCGGGGTGGAGATCATCACGGTCGAAGCACCGGCCGCGGTGTCGAAGGCAATGAATCCCCGGGTCTTGTCACCCGGCAGAACGTCGCCGGAACCAAGCTGGTTGTCCGCGAAGAGGTTCAGATCGGCTTTTCGCCCGTTGGAGTCCTTGGCCGAGAAGTAGAACGGGTTGGAGCTGGTTTTGCCCGTCTCCGTTTCCCACAGGACGTCCAGGAGCAGGTAGCTTCCACTCTTGGGTGCCGCCGCGAAGGCAGTGGTGGTGACAGCGTCAGTGCGGACGGCAGAGACAATCGTGATCTTCGCGACGTTGCCGTTGCCCATCTTGACGCTGAACGGAGCGCCGACGGCGGGTCCGGCAGGCGCCGCCGGTGGAGCAGGTGGAGCAACAGGGGCGGCCGGCGTTGCGGCCGGCGCAGCAGCTGCCGAAGAAGCAGGTGCTGCTGCCGCAGGAGCTGAGGTCGCGGCCGCCGGCGAGGCATCGCTGGCCTGCTTGGAGCCCCCGGAGCACGAGCCCAGGGCCATGCCCAGCACCAGGACTCCGGCGGGGATAAGGAAACGCTTCTTTTTGAAGAACGGCCGCGGCTGAGGCGCTGCAAGCGCAGTGGTCAAGGGCTGTTCCGAAAGTTCGTGGGACATGTGGTGCCTTTCCAAGGTGAATGAATGATGCGAGGCGTGGAACTGTTACTGCTTTTCCCATTTGCCGCAGCGGCTGGACTTGAAGTCCTGCCCGCCGGAGAGCGCCACTGAGGGCCGGCCGCCGCCGGGGAGATCGTTGTCGATAATGGTGCTGCCGTTGCTTCCGGTCGCGTAGATGCCCCAGTAGCAGGAGGAGCCGACGTCGGCAGTGGCCCGGTAAGTGCCGGCCTCAAGGTCCTTGCCGACCGTCCAGGTGCCGTCGGCGATGGTGTTGGCCGCCTTGGTCTTCTCGGCGCCGGTCACCGCATCTTCGCGTATTTTGACGGCCGTATCGGCGGTTTTGACGGCCGCATCTGCCTTGCCAACCTCAAATTCCCTGGCCGTGAGCTTCGCTTCGCGGGCGGCATTGCCGTTCTGAAGGGTGTCGTACTTCGACTTCATCGACTGGTAGTCGGTCTGAGCCGAGTCGCGCTCAGACTTCGCAGCGGCTTCCTCCCCCGCCAGCGCCAGGTAGGCGTCGCTGGACCTCGGGTCAGGCAGCGTCGTGCCGAGCACCGTTCCGCCGGCCAGGAGCGCGATGGCGGCGACAGCCAGCAGGGCCCGCTTCTTGCGCGCCGGCTTCAACTTCCCCAGGAACGGCGTCTCGTCCGTTCCGTGGCCCGTGACGGAGTTCAACATGATCTCGTCCTCTCTTTGCTGTAGCTACTGAGCGGCGGCGGGATACCGGTCCCCCAATGCGTGGTTCCCCGCCGCCGTCGCAGCATCGGAGGATTCCCTCGGCGCTGCAGAACCGAAGCTACGGCGGCCCTGCACCGGCACGACGAAAGACCACTGATAACCCCCCTTATCAGCACTCCAGCAGGAATGTCACCACATCCCGTTAGGCTTGGGGCGACGTCGTAAGGAGGCGCACATGACCAAAGCAGAAGCCCTGCGTATGACCCTTTCCGACGTCGCCGCACTGGCGCAGGTCCAGCGGCCCGTCGTGTCCATTTGGCGCAAACGCAGTGCCGGGTCAGCTCACCCGTTTCCCGAGCCCAGCGCGCTGGATAGCGGCCGTGAACTGTTCGACGCCGATCAGGTCGCCGGCTGGCTGGACGCTACCGGACGCGGCAACAACCCTGATGCCGTGAACGACGCCGCCGCTTTCGCCCGGATACCCGTAACGGCGGCCGGCGGCGTCGAAGGGAACACCCTGGCTGCCCTCACCGCCCTCCTGACTCTCAAGGCCATGACAGGAGCCGGGATTGGAACCCTGACCACAGCTGAACTGCTGGACGCCGCGGACGAGTGCGACCCCGATGACGGGTTTCTTTACTCGGAACTGGAGGCCCAGGGCCCGTCGCTCGCTGCTACCGCAGCGTTCGCGGACCGGCTGGTGGACAGCGCCTACAACGCACCTGCCGCCTTTGAACAGCTTCTGGCCGCCCGGTTCCGGGCGGGGCTGCGGGAGCACTCGGATACCGCCCTTACGGAATCTGCCGTGGAGCTAATCGCCGCCGCGGCGGTCGAACTGTCCGCGGTGCTGGGCGGGAGTCCCGTCTTTGCCGACTCCACCCGCGGCGGCAGCGACCTCCTGATGGGCGTCGTGCACGCTTCCGGCGAGGGTGCGCCCGTCACCTTTCTGACAGCGGACGACGACGGCGGCGCCGGCCGGCTGGTGCGTCGCCGCCTGCGCGTCCATGGTGTGGACTCCGGACAGATCCGTGTCGAGACCAGCGGCGAATTCGCCATGCATGGAGCCGTGGTCCATGTGGCGCAGTACCCATCCCCCGGCCAACCAGGCATGGACGCCACCCAGATTCTCTCCGCGGTGGAACACCTTGTCCTCCAGATGGACGACCAGCAGCGGGCGGTCATCATTGCCCCGGCACGTGTTCTCTGCGATGTTCCGCTGGCCGCCGGGGCCGCGGGTTTGCGTTCGGGGCTGCTGCGCACCGGCCGGGTACGTGCCATTGTCCGGCTGCCCCAGGGCCTGCTGCGGTCCAAGCCCCGCGAAGCGCAGGCGCTGTGGGTGCTGGGACCGTCGTTCGCAAAAGTACCGATTGCGGAACGCTGGACCATGGCGGCGGACCTCAGCGCCTGTGCCCTCACCGACGACGTGAGGCAGGACCTGGTGAGCGACATGGTCGCCTCTATGGGTAACCGCGCCACCGTGCGCGCCCACTCCTTCAGGTTTGCCCGACTGGTCCAGACCCGTCTGCTGCTGGCCGCCCGGACATCCCTCGTGGCAGCTCATCACCCCGGGCCGGCTCCGAGTTCCGGCGGCGCGGGGGCTGTCCTTCGCGTCGAGGAACTGGTGCGTCTGGTCGGAGCCGGAGGAACGAAGCCATCAGCTGACATGGCCGTTCTCCCGGGAGGTCCAGCCACGAAGGCCCAGCCCGCCGCAGTCCAGGGACTTCTGGCCGCCGGCACCCTGAAATACATCAAGGGGAACCGGATTGTCGATGCGGACCTGGCGCCGGGCGGCACCACACGGGTCCTGGGGCCGGCCGAGCTGCTCCACCCGCACACCGCCCCGGCCCGGTACATCAGCTTGCTGGAGTTCGCCGCCAGCAACCCCGGGGGCCGGCTCACCGAGCCCGGCGACGTCGTGTTCTGCACCAGCCCGCGTCCGGCGGCCACTGTTGACGCTGACGGCGGCTCCGCCGTCGTGTTCCCCGCGAGGGTGCTGCGGATCGACGCCGGGGACCCCGGCGGGCTGCTGCCCGACGTCGTCGCCGCGGACATCAACGCACTGTCCGGCAGGGACAAGGTCTGGCGGCACTGGCAGCTGCGCCGCCTGCCGGAGGCCCAGCGGGAGAAGCTGGCCGAAACGCTCGCCCGGCTGCAACACGGGCAGCATCTGGCCCGCGAACGCCTCAAACGGCTGGAGGAACTCGCTACCCTGATTACGGACGGCGTAGCGGGCGGAAGCCTCACCCTGACAGACCCCAGCACTAAGCTCGCCGAACCACAGACCGAAGGAACCCAGTAATGCCCCCGAAATTAAAGGTGGACCTCGCCCCGTCCACCATGAAGGAACTCAAGGACACCCTCTGGAAGGCCGCGGACAAGCTGCGCGGTTCCATGGACGCCTCCCAGTACAAGGACGTCATCCTTGGCCTGGTGTTCCTGAAATACGTCTCGGACGCTTTCGAGGAGCGCCGCGCCCAGATCGTCACGGAGCTGGAAGCCGACGGCCTCAATGAGGACCAGATCGCCCAGCTGATCGACGACGTGGACGAGTACACCGGCCGCGGCGTCTTCTGGGTCCCTGCCCGTGCCCGCTGGGACTACCTCGCGGAGAACGGCAAGGGCCTCGCCGCCGCGATGGGCGAGGCACCGAAGAGCATCGGCCAGCTGATCGACGAGGCCATGGACCTCATCATGGCCGCCAACCCCACGCTGGCGGCCACGCTTCCCCGCATCTTCAACCGCGACAACGTGGACCAGCGCCGCCTCGGCGAGCTGCTGGACCTGCTGAACTCGGCCCGCTTCACGGGCCAGGGCGTCAGCAAGGCCCGCGACCTGCTCGGCGAGGTCTACGAGTACTTCCTGGAGAAGTTCGCCCGGGCCGAGGGCAAGCGCGGCGGCGAGTTCTACACCCCGGCCGGCGTGGTCCGGGTGCTCGTGGAGGTGCTGGAACCCAACCGCGGGCGGGTCTATGATCCCTGCTGCGGCTCGGGCGGCATGTTTGTCCAGACCGAGAAGTTCCTGGAGCACCACCAGAAGGAGGGCTCGGACATCTCGGTCTACGGCCAGGAGCTTAACGAGCGCACCTGGCGGATGGCCAAGATGAACCTCGCCATCCACGGCCTCAACGCCAACCTCGCCTCCCGCTGGGGCGACACCTTCGCCCGGGACCAGCACCCCGAGCTGACCGGGACCAACGGCGCCGACTTCATCATGGCCAACCCACCCTTCAATATCAAGGACTGGGCCCGTTCCGAGTCCGACCCCCGCTGGAAGTACGGCCTCCCGCCGGCCGGAAACGCCAACTACGCCTGGATCCAGCACATCATCTCCAAACTCGCCCCGGGCGGGTCCGCCGGCGTGGTCATGGCCAACGGCTCCATGTCCTCCAACTCCGGCGGCGAGGGCGAGATCCGCGCCCAGCTCGTGGAGGCCGATCTCGTCTCCTGCATGGTGGCTTTGCCGACGCAGCTGTTCCGTTCCACCGGCATTCCGGTGTGCACCTGGTTTTTTGCCAAGGACAAGACGGCCGGCTCGCAGGGCTCCGTCGACCGGACCGGCCAGGTGCTCTTCATCGACGCCCGTAACCTGGGCTACATGGTGGACCGTGCCGAGCGTGCTTTGTCGGATGAGGACATCGCCAAGATCGCCGGCACCTACCACGCGTGGCGCGGCACTTCGTCCGCGGTTGAGGCAGGCCTGACGTACGACGACGAAGCCGGCTTCTGCTATTCGGCCACGCTTGCGGAGATCAAGGCTGCTGATTATGCGCTAACGCCGGGACGGTATGTTGGGGCGGCTGAGCTTGAGGACGACGGCGAGCCGATCGAGGAGAAGATCGCGCGGTTGTCGAAGGAACTATTCGAGCAGTTCGACGAGTCGGAGCGGCTGGCGCAGGTTGTGCGCGAGCAATTGGGGCGCCTGGATGTCTAGGAATACCTCCATCGGCGAACTAGCAGCTCTCGGTGCCCTCCAGTTCGGAGACGGTTACAGAACCAAACGAAGCGAGCATGGCCAGCCGGGTTACCGGATCATTCGTGTTGCCGACGTGATGGACGATGCTGTCAGCTTCGAGGGACCGGACTTCGTTTCGGCTGATTACGTCAGGGCCATCGGAACGAAATTGGGACATCCCGGTGACATCCTTCTGACCACAAAGGGGACTGTTGGCCGAGTGGCCGTTCTACCCGAAACCGGTGAGCAGGTTGTTTACAGCCCGCAGCTCTGCTATTTCCGGGTTCTGGATTCCGATGTAATAACCCCGCGCTTCCTACGCTACTGGTTCAGTAGCCAGGAGTTCTGGCTTCAAGCCGCGGACAGAATGAACAACACGGACATGGCCGCATACATAAATCTGGCGGACATCCGGTCCCTCAAGATGACGCTGCCATCGATTCACAACCAACAGGCAATTGCAGAGGTGCTCGGTGCGCTCGACGACAAGATCGCCGCCAACACCAAGCTCGTTCAGACCTCCGCAGCCCTGACTCAAGCGATGTTCTCCTCGGCTGTCGCCACATCCTCAGAGGAATCCGTTCTCTCGGAAATCACCGAACTTCTCAGCCGCGGCATTACGCCCAAGTATTCTGACGACAACGACGCAACCGTCATCCTGAACCAGAAGTGCGTCCGCGGGCAGCGTGTAGATCTGGACCCGGCTCGGCGGACACTTTCCGTCAAAGTCCGTGAAGACAAACTCCTGAAATTGGATGACGTCCTTGTGAACTCGACGGGACAAGGAACGCTCGGCCGGGTTGCACGATGGACTCACCATGAGAATGTCACGGTCGATTCGCACATCACCATCGTCAGGTTCGACCGAAACAAAGTTGATCCTGTATGTGCGGGAGTGGGTCTCCTCGGCTTGCAGCAGACCATCATCGAAATGGGTGAAGGCAGCACTGGACAAACAGAACTGTCGCGAGTCGAACTCGGAAAACTTCGTATAAGGCTTCCGGATTTCGAAACTCAACGGGCCCTCGGCCGTCGGTTCGCTTCGATGGCGAATATGGAGCGAATAAACTTTGAGGAGAACCGTCGCCTGGCAGCCACCCGTGATGCCCTTCTCCCCCAACTCATGTCCGGCAAGCTCCGGGTCCGGGAAGGAGAAACGCTGGTGGCAGCGGCGGTCTGAGGGTCCGCTCACCGTCGGTGCCCGCCGGTACCTTCGTGGTGAAATGACCGCTTAGAAGGGTCCACACAGCATGTCGACGCCAGCATCGTTTGGATCTACGCCAGCGAGGTCCGGCATGCCGGAGTGGTACCCGGAGTTGTTGGCGTCCGTCTCCAGCGAGGTCCATTCCGGTCGTTCCAGGGCAATTTCGGCCGCCAACCGGGAGATGCTGCTGTCCTACTGGTCGATTGGCAGCGAACTGGCCAAACGGGAATCGGCGCAAGGGTGGGGCAGCAAAGTCGTCACGCGGCTCGCTGCCGACGTCCGCTCGGCTTTTCCGGAGGCAACAGGATCCTCGCCGCAGAACCTGCGGTACATGAAGTCGTTCGCCCAAGCCTGGCCGGGCTTCCCAATGTTGCAAGCGCCGCTTGCAACATTGCCCTGGTACCACCAGATAGCTCTGATCGAGAAGCCCAGCGACCCGGAACCCGGCTCTGGTACGCAACTGCCGCCGTCTAAAACGGATGGTCTCGGAACGTGCTGGCCCACCACATCGAGACGAAGCTCCACGAACGCTCCGGCATAGCGGTTACTAACTTCTCGGCGACCTTGCCGCCATGGGACTCAGACCTGGCCCAGCAGGCTTTCAAGGACCCCTACGTCTTCGACTTCCTGCCACTGACGGGCAAACGGAATGAGCGGGAGCTTGAGGGGCCGCTGATCGTCCATGTCGAGAAGTTCCTCCTCGAACTCGGCCAGGGGTTTGCCTTCGTGGGCCGGCAGGTCCGCTTTGACCATCGGCCGGGAGGAATTCTTCGCCGTTCTGCTGTTCTACAACTTCAAGCTGCGTTGCTTTGTGGTGGTCGAACTGAAAGCCACCGCGTTCAAGCCGGAGTACGTGGGCCAGATCAACATGTACATGTCCGCGGTGGACGATCTTCTAGCCCACCCGGACGACAAGCCCACCGTCGGTCTCCTGCTGGGCAAAACCAAGAACAACGTGGTGGCCGAATACTCGCTGCGGGGATTCTCCCAACCGATCAGCGTCGCCGAATGGGAATCCGGGATCGTCCAATCCCTGCCCGAGGAATTCGCTGCGACCCTGCCCAGCATCAGCGAACTCGAAGCCGAACTTTCCGGCCCCACGGCGAAGTGACATCGTCCGTGGGGGGAACCGCAATGGGCGATGTCAGAAGAGATCGGCAAGCTCCTCGTTAACCTCGTCCGGATCAAACGCTTTAGGGTCCAGCGTGTCGCCCGGCTGCATGCCCAGCCACTCCCGGTACTCCTGGTGCTCCTCGTGGCGGGGATCATTGATGGTCTCAACGATGTTCGCCCAGCCCCAGGTGCCGCCACTGTCCTCCGCCGGAGCGGCACCCCGGCCCGCGGTGCACCGCGGGAGCTGACCGCCGCCGTCTGCCGGCAAGACTTTCTCCACCTTGACGGCGTGCACCCAGTTGTCGCCAAAGTCGTACGTGTACGTCATGCCGCTGCCCACGGCGGGGAGCAGTTCGCCCACAGTCACCGTGGCTTCGTCGAGGGGAGATTCGCCGTAGAAGTCATCCTCGCCGTCCGGGTCCACCGGCGCGTACGTGGGACCGCGGAATCCTGCGGTCTGGAAGTGGTGCAGGTGGTAATCCAGCCAGCCGAACAGGGCCTGGATCACCTGGTGCAGCTGCGGCAGGGGCATACCGGAGGGAACCAGGACGCGACGCCAGATGGGAGGCTTCGATCCGTTCAGCATGACTTTGAGCTGCAGAACGGACCCCTCTCCGCCCGGCGCCGCCGCAGGGGCTGAATCCGGGCCGGCCACAGAAACTGCCTGGCCCCGCGTCGGCAGCTCGGCATCCTCATCCGGGCCGGGCTGGAGGCCGAGGTCGGACAGGACCTCATCATCGTCGAAGACGCCCGCAACACAGCCGATCACCGCGGCCGGAACCCGAAAATGTGTGTCAATGGTCATCAGACCCAGCTCCGCAAGTGCTTCCAGCCGGCTCACAGCCGCATCGGTCAGCACGCCGACCATCATCTTTTCCTCATCCGGCGCAAAGGTGGCGGCGGCCAGAACGCGTTCCTTGAGCGGCGGGTCCGGCGTTGCCGCGGCAAGCAAGATCGAGGCCTGCATTCCGGCGATAAGCCGCTCCCACGGCTGCTCCCAGTCGAAGCCGAGCGCGGCAGCCTCCAGGAACCGCTCCAGAAAAAACTCCAGCTCTTCCAGCCGCTCCGCGGTCCCGCCCGCCACAAACACGTCTGAGGATGCCGAACGCACCACCTTGGTTGACCCGACGTCAATCAACTCAGCGTCCACCAGAGCGTTCCACAGCTGAGCCAGCAGCGGCACCTCATACATACTCCGGACAGTGGGCACAGGATCCGCGGCACCGGTGAACCCCGGCAGAAGGTCTTCGGGCAACGAGGCAGTCCGCTTGGCGGAGCCCCTGACGATCACCCCGACGCAGGCAGCCGCCGCTTCGATCTCCCGCAAACGGAGCGCACCGGTCGCGGTGACCGGCTTGCCGTCCCCGATCCACTGCAGCAGCGCTGTGGCCCGCTGGATCAGCGGCAGCCGGGACAGCGCCGCCAGGGCGTCAAGTGCGGGAATGGCCGGCACATCAACGAGGCCCCAGCCAACGCCGCCGTTGCTCCTGTCGTCCCCGTCGAGCGCGTCGAAGAAATCCCTGATCTCGGCGAGCTGCTCCTCTGAACCCGACCACCGCTCGGTTTCCGCGAGAAATTCAACAAAGGCTTGAACGGCAGCGACCGTGTAAGCGGCCTCGTCGACGTCGTCACCGTCGCCAAGGTCAACCCCGGCGGCCAAGGCCAAGGCGGTCAATTCATCCGAGACCGCAAGTGCGAGCGGGACGGGGTCAATGGAAGTCACGTCGGCCGCTGCCGTTCGTTCCATATAACGGCCCATGACGATCTTGACCTGCGGCAGACACTCCAGCGCGGAAGCAGCGGCGCCCGGAGTGCCGTCGTCGAACCACCGGACGAACGCCGGCGTCAACGCATCGACAGCCCGCTCGGCCCGGAACGAACTCAGGGAAGGGGCGTGGGGTGCCCACGAACCGCTGCGACCCGCCCCCGCGGGATTGCCCGAGCGCCAGTTCCTGCCGTTTTTGGTCATGGTGTTCCTGCCTGCTGACGTTTTGGTTGGGGCGACGGGTGGCCGCTGCCGGAGCGGCTTTTCTCCAGCGTACCGAGTGTGGCGTTCGGCCGCGACGAACAGGGCCGTTGGCTAAGCTGGACAGCAACACGACATTGGGGGAACAACCGTGAACACAGCACCCATCAAGATACCCGCGCTCGGCTTTTCGGAGGCCGACTGGGAGGGCGTCGCACTCGACCGGCTGGCTGAGCCGCTCGGCTGGCAGCCCAAAGCCGGCCAGGACATCGCACCCGGCACGGGTGAGCGCGACTCCTGGGACGAGCTGCTGATCCGGCCGCGGCTGCTCGCGGCCCTGCAGCGGTTCAACCCGGCGGTCCCGGTTCAGTATCTGCAGCAGGCCCTCGCGGAGATCGCCGCGCCCAAGTCCAAAGACGCCGTCGCCGAGAACCACCGCATCCACGGCTACCTTGTGGACGGTTTCCGGCTAAGCTACATCGACTCCGACGGCACCGAGGCCAACCCCACCATCCGGCTGCTCAGCACGGACCCGGACCAGAACGACTGGCTCGCCGTCAACCAGGTCACCCTCATCCAGGGCGACTACAAACGCCGCTTCGACCTCGCGCTCTACTGCAACGGCATGCCCGTCAGCATCATCGAGCTCAAGAAGGCCGGCAGCTCCCACGCCGACGTCGCCGGGGCGCACGCCCAGCTGCAGACCTACCTGCGCGAGTTCCCCCTGGCGTTCCGCTTCTGCGTATTCACGCTCGCCTCGGACGGCATCGACGCCAAATACGGCACGCCCTTCACGCCCCTGAATCACTTCTCCCCTTGGAACGTCGACGACGACGGCGTCCCCCTGGCGCCGGGCTATATGGAAGACGGCGAAGCCGTCACGGCGCTGGAAACCGCCCTGCACGGGCTGTATAACCAGGACCGTTTCCTGCAGCTCCTGCAGAGCTTCACCGCGTTCGACGGCGGCTCCGACGGGCTCACCAAACGCATCGCCAAACCGCACCAGTACTTCGCCGTCACCAAGGCCGTGGGCAGCACCGTCCAGGCCGTGGAGAGCAACGGCAAGGCCGGCGTTGTCTGGCACACGCAGGGCTCGGGCAAGTCGATGGAGATGGAGCTCTACACCAACCTGGTGGCCCGGCACCCCAGGCTGAAGAACCCTACCGTCGTCGTCATCACGGACCGCAACGAACTCGACGGACAACTTTTTGAGGGCTTCTCCCGCAGCCTCCTGCTGGCCGAATCGCCCAAGCAGATCAAGAAACGCTCCGAGCTGCGCGAGGAACTCTCCAACCGCACCACCGGCGGCATCTACTTCACCACGCTGCAGAAGTTCGGCCGCAGCAAGGCCGAGAAGGACGCTGGCACCGACCACCCGCTGCTGTCCGACCGGCGGAACATCATCGTGGTGGTGGACGAGGCGCACCGCAGTCACTACGACGACCTCGACGGCTACGCCCGGCACCTGCGCGACGCCCTGCCGCACGCGACGCTCATTGCCTTCACCGGCACCCCGATCTCCTTCGATGACCGCAACACGCAGGACGTCTTCGGCGACTACATCGATGTCTACGATCTCTCCCGGGCTGTGGAGGACGGCGCCACCGTGCCGGTCTACTTCGAACCGCGGCTGATCAAGGTGGGACTGGCCTCTGAGGTCACGGAGGAAATCCTGGACCGGGCCGCCGACGAGGCGACCCTGGGCCTGGACGACACCGAACGGTCGCGGATCGAGGCGAGCGTCGCCGTCGTGAACGCAGTCTATGGCGCGCCCCAGCGGATCGCCGCGCTGGCCGCGGACCTCGTGGCGCACTGGGAGAACCGCAGCGCCCGGATGCACAAGTTCATCGAGGCGCCCGGCAAGGCCATGATTGTCGGAGGGACACGGGAAATCTGCGCGAAACTGTACTCGGCGATCGTGGAACTGCGGCCGGACTGGCACTCGGATGACCTAGGCAAGGGCAAGATCAAGGTGGTGTACTCGGGCAATGCGACCGATGGGCCGCCGGTCTCGGACCATGTGCGCCGCGACTCGATGAACGCCCAGATCAAGGAGCGTCTCAAAGACGTGGATGACGAGCTGGAGCTGGTGATCGTCAAGGACATGATGCTCACCGGCTACGACTCCCCTCCCCTGCACACCCTGTACCTGGACCGGCCGCTGAAGGGCGCGCTGCTCATGCAGACCCTGGCCCGGGTGAACCGCACATTCCGCGGCAAGGAAGACGGGCTGCTGGTGGCGTATGCGCCGCTGGCGGAGAACCTGGCCAAAGCGCTGGGCGAGTACACGCGCTCGGACCAGGACAAGAAGCCGGTCGGGAAGAACATCGATGAGGCTGTCGGCCTGACGGTGTCGATCGTAGATTCGCTGCGTGCCCTGCTCGCCGGGTACGACTGGAAGGCGGTGCTGATGAAGGGCGGCAACAAGGCGTTTCTGAATGCCGTGACCGGCGCGGTGAGCTATCTGCGCAACCCGGGCACACCCGGTAACCAACCAGCCGTCGGCGAGGAGTCGATCGCCGCCCGGTACCGCAGGTTCTCCAGCCAGCTGTCCAGAGCTTGGGCTCTGTGCTCAGGGTCGGAGACGCTGGCCGAGCTGCGCCCGGAGATCCAGGTTTACGAGGAGATCCGGGTCTGGATGGCGAAGTACGACGCCGCCGACCGGCAGGCCTCTGGCGAGCCGGTGCCTGAGGACATCCAGCGGCTGCTGGGCGAACTGATTGCCTCGGCCACTTCGTCCGGCGAGGTCCTCGACATCTACGAGGCTGCCGGCATGCCGAAGCCGTCATTGGATGACCTGACACCGGAGTTCATCGCCAAAACCCAGCAGGCGCGGAACCCGCAGCTGGCCATCGAGGCACTGCGCAAACTGATTTCTGATGAGACCGTTGCCACGACGCGGACCAACGTGATCCGGCAGCGCGCCTTCTCCGAACGCATCACCGAGCTAATGAAGAAGTACACCAACCAGCAGTTGACGTCGGCGGAGGTCATTGCGGAACTGGTGGAACTGGCCCGTGAAGTGGCAGCCGAAGCCAACCGCGGCGCGCACTTCACTCCCCCGCTGAACTCGGACGAACTGGCCTTCTATGATGCCGTGGCTTCAAATGAGTCGGCGGTGGAGGTACAGGGCGAAGGCATCCTGGCCGACATCGCCCGCGAGCTGGTGTCGGTGATGCGCCGTGACGTCCGGACTGACTGGACCGTCCGCGACGACGTCCGGGCCAAGCTGCGCTCCTCGATCAAACGGCTCCTGGTCCGTTTCGGCTACCCGCCGGACAAACAACCCGAGGCCATCAAGCTGGTCATGGAGCAAATGGAGTCGATGGCCCCGCGGTTTGCGGAGGCCCGTGGCTAACCGCACCGGAGTTTCCGCCGTCAGGCGGTCGCAACAAACAACACGAAAAAATGGGGAAATGACTACTTACGAAACATCCACTGGAAACGCGATGCCGGAGGTACCGCCGACTCCGGACCACGAACCGCAGCTAAAGTCCAAGAGGCTGAAGTTAGCGAAGCTCCGGTCGGCCAACGGCGCCCGGATCATTTTGGGGGCGCTGCTGGGTCTGCTGATGATCATCACATGGATCGTCAACAACCCGGCCTTTCAGAGTGGCAGCAGCCCTTCCGATTGGAAGTCCGGGCTCAGCGCAGCCGATCTTAAGAACACCATGAACAACGGCGAGACAAAGGGCGCACCGCAGCAGACTGTTGTCAACGGTTGGTACGCCAATGACATCGCCGCTGTCACTGCCGCGCAGAACACCTATATTGCGGCGAGTTCCGCCAGGAATGGGAATCTTTTGATGCTGCTGGGGATTGGAGCGGCAGGCGAACTGATCATCCGTGGTACGGAGCGCGCACGCATCAACCGCCGAGCTACCGCGTAGCGAAGGTCGCCTGCACGTCGCCGGAAGTCACTTCTGGTAGACGTCCCGACGGTGCCCGAGGTTTACGACCACTACCAAGAGCACGTCGTCCTGGATGGTGTAGATGATCCGGTAGTCGCCGACACGGACCCGATACCCGGGACGGCCGCTCAAAGCAATTGCTTTGGGCGGCCGTGGGTCTTGGCCTAGCAGCGCGATCGCACCTTGAATGCGTTCTTTATCCTCGGGATGAATTTTTCTCAATGCGCGGATGGCGGCAGGTCTAAGCTCAATCCGGTAGGGGCTCATGCCCAGCCCAGATCCGCCTTCACTTGTACCCAGGGAATGTTCTCGCCTTCTTCCGCCATTGCGGCATCAAACGCCGCAATGTCCTCGACTTCTTCCAAAGCATCAAGCATCTGCTCATATCGCTCAGGCGATACTAGAACCGCCGCCCGATGTCCGCGGCGTTCGATAAATACCGGCTCAGACTCGGCCTTCTCGATGAGCTCCGGCAAGTGTGATCGCGCGTCCGTGATGTTGATGGTCGACATGCAACAAATGTACATCCGAGAGCATCAGATGTACATCTGCCGCATCCCCGCCGAAGGAGAGAAGAAGACTAGAAGTCCCAGTCGTCATCCTCAGTATTAACAGCCTTGCCAATGACGTAAGAAGACCCCGACCCCGAGAAGAAGTCGTGGTTCTCGTCAGCATTCGGTGACAGCGCCGACAGGATGGCCGGGTTCACGTCCGTCACCGAGGCCGGGAACATGGCCTCGTAGCCCAGGTTCATCAGGGCCTTGTTGGCGTTGTAGTGCAGGAACTTCTTGACGTCCTCGGCCAGGCCGACGGAGTCGTAGAGGTCGTGCGTGTACTGGACCTCGTTCTCGTACAGCTCGAACAGCAGCTCAAAGGTGTAGTCCTTGATCTCCTGCTTGCGCTCCTCGGAGGCGCCTTCGAGGCCCTTCTGGAACTTGTAGCCGATGTAGTAGCCGTGCACGGCCTCGTCGCGGATGATCAGGCGGATCAGGTCGGCCGTGTTCGTCAGCTTGGCCCGTGAGGACCAGTACATCGGCAGGTAGAAGCCGGAGTAGAACAGGAAGCTCTCCAGCAGCGTGGAGGCCACCTTGCGCTTCAGCGGATCGTCGCCCTGGTAGTAGTCCATAACGATCTGCGCCTTTTTCTGCAGGTTCACGTTTTCGGTGGACCAGCGGAACGCCTCGTCGATCTCTTTGGTGGAGGCCAGCGTGGAGAAGATGGAGGAGTAGCTCTTGGCGTGCACGGACTCCATGAACGCGATGTTCGTGTATACGGCTTCTTCATGGGGGGTGATCGCGTCCGGGATGAGGGAGACGGCGCCGACGGTGCCCTGGATGGTGTCCAGCAGGGTCAGGCCGGTGAACACGCGCATGGTGAGCTGCTGCTCGTCGGGCGTCAGCGTCGCCCACGACTGCACGTCGTTAGACAGCGGGATCTTCTCCGGAAGCCAGAAGTTGTTGACCAGGCGGTTCCAGACGTCAACGTCCTTCTCGTCTTGGATGCGGTTCCAGTTGATCGCATCAACATGGGTGAGAAGCTTTACTTTTGCTGTCATGACTCCGACTCGCTTTCTGCAGAGAAACTGGGTTTGGCTGAGTCCTCGATGCAATAGCTGCACTCGGCGTTCTCGATGCCTTTGTTGGTGTGATGTCTGGTGTGTGCGCTGCGCTGGCTGGCAGGCTTGGGCTTGCCTTTTTGAGCGGCTGACAGCTTCGCCCGGGTTTCCGCGCTTAGCTTCTTGCCAAAGTTAGGATTCCCCGGCCCCTTCCTGGCGTCGGAAAGAGCCCTCCGTGATTCCTCACTCATCGTATGGCCAAAGCCCGGGTGCTCCGCTCCGAACTTACCAAAGTTGGGATTGTCCGCACCGGAGTAGGTTCCCTTGCGGTCCTGAGACCACTTCCCGCGTTGCTCCAGGCTGTGCCTGCCACCGTAGAAGGGGTTCTCCGGCCCGGGCCGGCTCAGCCCTTTCCGACCCGTGCCACGGATACTTGCGGCTTCCCGCATCTCCTCAGTCCACACAACTCCCGTGGGACCCAGACCGCCCTCGGAGAGATTCAGGAGACGGTCTCCCTCACGCCGCAGATAACTGATCCACTCGATCTCGGCCCGGCCGAGCTCCGGCAGGCCTTCAATCCAGTCCAATTCATCTGCAATGAGATCAGCCGGATCATGCTTTCGGAGCCAATCGTAGAAGGGCGTCTTTCGCCCTTCAGCGGCAACGCGCAGGTGCTGATGGAAACGACGACTGGCCGTCTTAGTCGTGATACCGACATAGCGGTACTCGACCTCCCGCCTAAGCCGGATACCGTAGACCAAGCCGCCCGTCGCCGTCGTCGGTTCCATCATTTCATCCCTAAAGCAAATCAACCTATTTCAGTTGATTACAACATACACGAGACACAATTTTCCACCTCAGTCCCTTCCAGCGCGAGCTGGCGGAGACGGATGTAGTAGATGGTCTTGATGCCCTTCTTCCAGGCGTAGATCTGGGCCCGGTTGATGTCGCGCGTGGTGGCGGTGTCCTTGAAGAACAGCGTCAGGGACAGGCCCTGGTCCACGTGCTGCGTGGCAGCGGCGTAGGTGTCGATGACCTTCTCGTAGCCGATCTCATACGCGTCCTGGTAGTACTCCAGGTTGTCGTTCGTCAGGTACGGCGCCGGGTAGTAGACGCGGCCCAGCTTGCCTTCCTTGCGGATCTCGATCTTGGACGCCACCGGGTGGATCGAGGAGGTGGAGTTGTTGATGTAGGAGATCGAGCCGGTCGGCGGGACAGCCTGCAGGTTCTGGTTGTAGATGCCGTGCTCCATAACGGAAGCCTTCAGCTCGCGCCAGTCATCCTGGGTGGGGATGTGGATGTTCTTGAACAGCTCGGCAACCTTGGCGGTCTGCGGGACCCATTCCTGGTTCGTGTACTTGTCGAAGAACTCGCCGGAGGCGTACTTGGACTTCTCGAAGCCGCCGAAGGTCTGGCCGGTCTGGATGGCCAGCCGGTTGGAGGCCCGGACGGCGTGGAACACCACCGAGTAGAAGTAGATGTTGGTGAAGTCGATGCCCTCTTCGGAGCCGTAGTGGACCCGCTCGCGGGCCAGGTAGCCGTGCAGGTTCATCTGGCCCAGGCCAATTGCGTGGGACTGGTCGTTGCCGCGGGCGATCGAGGGCACCGAGGTGATGTTGGACATGTCCGAGACGGCCGAGAGGGACCGGATGGCCGTCTCGATGGTCAGGCCGAAGTCCGGCGAATCCATCGCCTTCGCGATGTTCAGCGAACCCAGGTTGCAGGAAATGTCCTTGCCGGTGGTCTCGTAGGACAGGTCATCGTTGTACGTGGTGGGCTGGGAGACCTGGAGGATCTCCGAGCACAGGTTGGACATGATGATCTTGCCGTCAATCGGGTTTTCCCGGTTCACGGTGTCCTCGAACATGATGTACGGGTAACCGGATTCGAACTGGATCTCGGCGAGGGTCTGGAAGAACTCACGCGCCTTGATCTTGGTCTTCTTGATCCGGGAATCGTCCACCATCTCGTAGTACTTCTCGGTGACCGAGACGTCGGAGAACGGCATGCCGTAGACCTTCTCGACGTCGTACGGCGAGAACAAGTACATGTCCTCGTCCTTCTTGGCCAGCTCGAAGGTGATGTCCGGGATCACGACGCCGAGCGAGAGGGTCTTGATCCGGATCTTCTCATCCGCATTCTCGCGCTTGGTGTCCAGGAAACGGTAAATGTCCGGGTGGTGCGCGTGCAGGTACACCGCACCCGCACCCTGGCGGGCACCGAGCTGGTTGGCGTAGGAGAAGCTGTCCTCAAGGAGCTTCATCACGGGGATGACGCCGGAGGACTGGTTCTCGATCTGCTTGATCGGCGCGCCGACCTCACGGATGTTGGTCAGCGCGAACGCCACACCGCCACCGCGCTTGGACAGCTGCAGCGCGGAGTTGATGGAACGGCCGATCGACTCCATGTTGTCTTCGATGCGGAGCAGGAAGCAGGAGACCAGCTCGCCGCGCTGGCGCTTGCCGGCGTTCAGGAACGTGGGGGTGGCCGGCTGGAAGCGGCCTTCGATGATCTCGTCGACCATCTGCAGGGCCAGCTGCTCGTCGCCGCGGGCCAGGTGCAGGGCCACCATGCAGACGCGGTCCTCGTAGCGCTCCAGGAAACGCTTTCCGTCGAACGTCTTGAGCGTGTAGGAGGTGTAGAACTTGAACGCGCCGAGGAAGGTCTCGAAGCGGAACTTCTTTTTGTACGCGCGGTTGTAGAGCTCGCGGATGAAGTTCATCGTGTACTGGTCGAGGGTTTCGCGCTCGTAGTACTCGTTCTTCACGAGGTAGTCGAGCTTTTCCTCAAGGTCGTGGAAGAAAACGGTGTTGTTGTTCACGTGCTGCAGGAAGTACTGGTGGGCAGCCTCGCGGTCGGCCTCGAACTGGATCTCCCCGTTCGGGCCGTAGAGGTTCAGCATCGCGTTGAGCTCGTGGTAGCCCAGGCCCTGGAAAGCGGCCTGCATGGCCGGCTTCTCGCCGGGAACGGTGTGCTTCTCGACGGCGGAGCTGGTCTTCTCGGCTGAGCCGAGGGAGCCCGGCCCGGTCACTTCGGTGTCTGCGACAGTCGTGTCCAAAATTCTTCCAATCCTTGGTGAACCCGGCTGACGTCTTCCGGCGTCCCCATAAGTTCAAATCGATATAAGTGCGGGACCTGGCATTTCGCGGCAATAATGTCGCCGGCCATGCAGTAGTTGTCCCCAAAGTTCGTATTGCCTGCCCCGATCACGCCCCGGATTTCTTCCCGGTTGCGCGGATCGTTCAGGAAGCGGATGACCTGCTTCGGAACGGAACCTTCTCCCCCGGTGCCGCCGTAAGTCGGGAGCACCAATACAAAGGGTTCGGTGGCCACCAGCGCCGGTTCCCTCGCATGGAGCGGAATCCGGGCGGCGTCGATGCCCAGCTTCCCGACGAAGCGTGCGGTGTTTTCCGAACTGGAGGAGAAGTAGATGAGGTGACTGGCAGTGCTCCGGACCGTAGCCGGGTTCCGGCCGTCTGCCGCCGGCGAAGTGTGGGCCGTTGCCGTTGCCACTGGTGCCATGGGTGTCACCTCATCGAACGTGATTTCGTGTCAAGCGTTTTAGGCTACGGCGACGGCGAACGCCTGCGCCAGTTCTTCGATCTTGTCGGGGCGGAAACCGGACCAGTGGTCCTGGTCCGTGACGACAACCGGGGCCTGCATGTAGCCGAGGCCTTTCAGGCGCTCGAGGGCATCCGCATCCTGGGAGATGTCGACGCTCTGGTAGGTGATGCCCTTCTTATCCAGCGCGCGGTATGTCGCGTTGCACTGAACACAGGCCGGTTTCGTGTAAACCGTAACGGTCATGGTCCCTGTCCCCTTTGTTGAAGTCTTTGGTACTGCGTAATCCACGGCGAACTGCGTGCTGCGCAGAGGCTGTTGCTGGTGAGCTGAGGCTCTGGTGCCAGTGGTCCGGGCTGGCCGGTCCGGGACAGGAATCCTGATCCGTTACTGGTCTTGCCTGGCGAGCACTGCTGCTCCGCTGGAACTGTATGTCGATACTACATGTTGTGCAAGAGCCCGATGTGGACCCCAAGATGATGTATTACAAGTATGTCATTTAATGCACCATCAGTCCACAGGCGGGGTGGCTCAAAATGTCCGGAATTCCGCCGTTTTGACGGACGAAATCCACAGGCTGTGGAGTACCTTTGCACAATTAACTCCCTGCGTGTCGTGGGGTGGACGGCGTGTCGCGGGAGCCGGGAACCGGGTCCCGGCGTGGCGTTAAGCACCCGTCGTGGTGTCCGGAAACACGAAGAAGGCGGACACCCACCGGGTGCCCGCCTTCGCCGGCGTACGGCGACTCAGAGTTGCTGTTACCTGCCGGTCTCCGGCCTGCTGCAGAGAATCTGCTCCACGCCCATCCGGCGTTCGGCAAAGCTGCGCAGCGCGCCGACCAAGTACAGCCGCCAGACCCGGGCGACTTCCGCCCCCATCATTTCGACGGCGGCCGCGTGGTTCTCCTCGAACCGCGCGTACCAGGCCTCGAGGGTCCGGACATAGTCACGGCGCATGCCCTGCACGCCCTCGACCTCCAGGCCAGCGTCTTCCAGGAAGCCCAGCGTGTCCCCGACCGGACGCATGTGCATGTCCGGGGCAATAAAGGACTCGATAAAAGGACCCCCGCCGGGATGCTTGCCCCGCCGGGACATTTGCTGGACCAGCACCCGGCCACCAGGGGCGAGGTTATTAAACAGGGCGGCGGCGTAGACGGGGTAATTCTGCTGGCCAACGTGTTCGCCCATTTCCAGTGAGGCGACGGCGTCGAACGGTCCGTCCGGGATTTCCCGGTAATCCTGGACCCGGATCTCAACGCGCCCCTCAAGGCCGCGTTCCTTGATCCGGGCGTCGATGAACGCCTTCTGCTGCACGGAGAGGGTGACGCCGACGACGTCGACGCCGTAGTACTGCGCCGCATACAGGCTCAGCGAGCCCCAGCCGCAGCCGACGTCCAGCATCCGCATCCCCGCCTTGAGCCCGATCTTGCGGCAGACCAGGTCCAGCTTGTCCCGCTGGGCGTCTTCCAGCCCGTAGTTCGGGGACGAACTGCCGTCCGCTGCCCGATCCGTCCAGTAGCCGCTGGAGTAGGCCATCTGCGGGTCCAGGATCAGCGCATAGAAATCGTTGCTGAGGTCGTAGTGGTGGCTGATCGCGGCACGGTCCCGGAGGAGGCTGTGCAGCCGTCCCTTGACCCTGGCCTGGCTGGCCGGCGGCGGCGGCGGCGCGCCGAGAGCCCCGGCGGCGCGGGCAATCCGTGCGACGCCGGCCAGCACCGCCGGCGTGGGACGGATACCGGCGAGGCCCCGGTCCCGCACCACCTTCCAGAGGTGCTCGAGGGTGCTGTTCAGGTCGTCGTCGAGATCCAGCTCACCGGTGACATATGCCTGCGCCGCGCCCAGCTCCCCCGGCGCCCAGAGCAGGCGCCGGATGGCATCCGGGGAGTTCAGCCGGACCACCGGGGCGCCGGCCGGACCGGCCTCGCTGCCGTCCCAGGCGACGAGCCGGACGGGGAGCTCCCCGCCGGCAAGCGGCCGCAGGACCTCCTCGACCATTGTGGCCAGCGGCGCCGTCATTCGGCGGATCCGTTGTTCGACTCGCCCACTGTCCGACGGTCCAGCACGATCTGCTGCACGTCGAGGTAGCCGGTTTCGAAGCCTGCCCGGGAGTAGCAGAGGTAGAACAGCCACATACGCTGGAAGATCTCATCGAAGCCCAGCGCCCGGACCTCGGCGGAGCGGGCCATAAAGCGCTCTTCCCAGAGCCTGAGCGACTGGGCGTAGTGCTCCCCCATGGCCAGGCGTTCGCGCACGCGCAGTCCCGTCTGCTTGGCCGTGGTGTCCTCGATGGCGCGCACCGAGGGAATGACGCCGCCGGGGAAGATGTACTTGTGCACCCAGGTGTAGCTGGTGCGGGTGGCCATCAGCCGGTCGTGGGCGATGGTGATGGCCTGGATGGCGACCTTTCCGCCCGGGGCCAGGAGACGCTCGATCGTCTGAAAATACGTAGCCCAGTATTCGAAGCCCACGGCTTCGATCATCTCCACAGAGACGACGGCGTCGTACTCGCCTTCAACCGCGCGGTAGTCCTTCAGTTCGATTGTGACGGCGTCGGCGTACCCCGCGTCGGCGACCCGCTTGCGGGCAAGTTCCTGCTGCTCGCTGGAGAGGGTGACGGAGTAAACGGTGGCCCCGCGCTGTGCTGCCCGGAGGGCGAGCTCGCCCCAGCCGGTGCCGATTTCCAGCACCCGGGTGCCCGCCCCGACGCCGGCCTTGTCCAGCAGGCGGTCGATCTTGGCCTGCTGCGCCGCGGCAAAACCGTCCCAAGCCACGCTCTTGAGGGCCTCGCCGGTCTCCGGGAACAGCGCACTGGAGTAGGTCATGGTCTCATCCAGGAACGTGGAAAACAGTTCGTTGGAAAGGTCATAGTGCCGGGAGATGTTCGAGCGGGTGTTCTGCTCGGTGTTGCGTTCCTTGCGCGGCTGGCGCGGCAGGTAGAACGCACGCAGTTTCTGCAGCGGCTCCGGCACGAGGGTCCCGACGCGGGCGGCAAAAACCTCCATCACGGCTGTCAGATTGTCAGCGTCCCAATCGCCGGCCATAAAGGACTCGCCCAGGCCGATCAATCCGCCGTCGCCGAGCCGGGCCGCAAAGGCCTGGGGACGGTTCATGGTCATAACCGGGTAGCGGTGGCCCGGCGTGGCTGCCTTGCCCAGGACGGTACCGTCCGGGTAGCGGACCTCCAGCGGGAGCCGGCGGACCGCGGCTTTGAAGATGGCGTCAGCAGCACGGCCGGCCAGCCGCGCCTTCAGGCTTGAAGGGACGGTGGCGATGCTGGGCCAGATGGCGGCGTCAACCACCGCCGGAGGCTGCGGAACGGTGTAAGGGGCTGCGGCCTCATTCTCGCGGCGCGCCGCGCCCGATCCGGTCGCTTCGGTCATTGTCACTGTACTGCCTCCTGGGAAGGGTGGTGCGGTCGTTTGATCAGGGGCAGCCGGCGTGCCCACAGTTTGATTCCCTGCCAGCGGATCTGCGCCGAGACGCGCAGCGGCGCAAGCGGGACGGCGAGCGCCGTGGCGAGGATCGTCCGCACCGTGGCGTCGTGCCGTTCACCGTCCATGCTGGCGATAAAAGGCCGGTGCCCTTCGCGCTCCAGCACTATCGAGACTGCGAGCCGTGCGCCGGGTTCCGGCAGTTTCATCCGGTACTCGCCGTCGACGTCGTTGAACGGTGAAACGTAAAAGGCCTTCGGCACGCTGGCCCGGCCGGCGTCGTCCGTCTCCAGCAGGTAGCAGTGCCGTTCACCGTAGGTGTTATGGACCTCCGCCACAACGCAGCGCAGTTCCCCGGCAGCGTCGTGGCACCAGAACAGGCTCAGCGGATTAAACACGTGCCCGAATACCCGGGCACTGGCAAGCATCGTGATCCGGCCGCCGTCCAGGGTGACCCCGCGGGTGGCCAGGAACGCCTCCACGTTCCCGCGCAGCGTGCCCTCCGGGTCACCCAGATGGTCCGCGACACGAAAATCGGCCAGCGGACGCAGCAGCCGGGGCACCATGGGAAGCCGGTCGACGTCGACATACCAGCTGTAGCTGCGGTACGTGAAAGCGTTCTTCAGCGGGGTGCGCCGCACATGCGCAATCGAGGTGCGGTAGATGGCCGCCGCGGCGCTCATGAGCCCTCCGCGGCGGCGCTTTGCAGGTCCGGATCGATCGCGACGGCGCGGTACTCCGCGTTCAGGGCCACGGCGGGGATGTCCCAGCTGCGACCGAGCCGTTCCGCGGCCCGGACCCCGGAAAGGGCGCCGTCTTCGTGGAATCCCCAGCCGTGGTAGGCGCCGGCGAAGGCCAGCCGGGCGTCGCCTAGGGCCAGGATCTGCTGCTGGGCCCGGAGCGATTCGGGTGTGTACTGCGGGTGCTCGTAGACCATCCGGTCAAGCACCGTATGGTCGGCAATCAGCTCGGACTCGCCGAGGCTGACGATGTAGCGTCCGCCGTCGGCGGTGTCCAGCCGCTGCAGCCGGGTCATGTCGTAGCTGACCAGGACCTTGTCCGGGCGGGCGTCACAGGCGGGCAGCCGGTAGTTCCAAGACGCCTTGGCATTGTCACTGGCGGGCAGCACGGCGGCATCGCGGTGGAAGACCGTGTGGTTTACCGAGTACGGCATGCCGCCGAGCGCGG
This sequence comes from Arthrobacter sp. EM1, assembly GCF_029964055.1. Taxonomy (NCBI): domain Bacteria; kingdom Bacillati; phylum Actinomycetota; class Actinomycetes; order Micrococcales; family Micrococcaceae; genus Arthrobacter; species Arthrobacter sp. EM1. The sequence continues at coordinate 2,048,825 of NZ_CP124836.1, forward strand.
CCTGCTCCGCGGGCGAGGCGTCGTTGAGCATGCCCAGCGCCTGGGCCGGGTGGGTGGCGATCACCACGGCGTCGAAGTTTTCGGTGCGGAAGCCGGCGTCGGCGTTTCCGGTCGTTAGTTCCACGCCGTCCGCGTGCCGGCGCACGCCGGTGACCGGGCTGGCGAGCCGGATATCGTCCAGCGTGGCCGCAAGCTTGTCCACGTAGGAGCGTGAGCCGCCGGTGACGGTGCGCCACTGCGGTGAACCGGATACTCCGAGCAGGCCGTGGTGGCCGAGGAAGGTAAAGAGGTAGCGGGCCGGGTACGCGAGCGCCGTGGCCGGGTCGCAGGACCAGACGGCGCTCACGATCGGGGTCATAAAGTGCGAGATGAAGTAGCGGCTGAACTTCTCCCGGGCCAGGAACTCCGCCAGCGTGATGTCGGTACCGGCCGGATCCGTCTCGGCGAGCAAAGCGCGGGCCTTCCGGTAGAAGCGCATCACCTCCAGCAGCATCAGCAGGTATCGTCCGCGCAGCAAGGTGGCAGGCCCCGGAAGGATCCCGCGGCCCTTGGCCCGGGCACCGGCGTATTCCAGACCGCAGCCGTCGCAGCGGACGGACATGGACATTTCGGAGTCCTGGGTTTCAACGCCCAGCTCCGCGAAAAGCCGGAGCAACGTGGGGTAGGTGCGTTCGTTGTGAACGATAAAGCCGGTGTCGATGCCCAGCACCGGCCCACCGTCCTGCGGCACGTCGTGGGTGTGGGCGTGGCCGCCCAGCCGGGAATCGGCTTCGAAGACGGTGACAGAGTCCTCACGGTTCAGGACGTACGCGGCGGTCAGCCCCGCCACGCCGCTGCCAATCACGGCGATCCGCCGGCCTTGCGGAATCCCTGCTGCATCTGACACTGATTTGCTCCTGTTGGCTGCTCTATCCATTGCCTGGATCGTCCTGGTTAAACTTCTTACGGGCAATTCGTCGCCGAGGCGCCCGCGGATGTGTGCGGTTCCCCAGCTTTCTGCTTGAAACCAATGTGCCAGAATGAAGCGGGATTGCGGTCCCGCCTCACCGGAATCCGAGAAGGGCACCCCTTGATTAACCCCGTCCATCTGCGGACCCTGGTCGAAGTGACCCGGCTCGGGTCCTTCGCGGCCGCCGCCACGCGCCTCGGGTACACGGCGTCGGCCGTTTCCCAGCAGATGTCCGCCCTGGAGCGTGACACCGGCGTCGAACTGTTCCAGCGCTCGGCCCGCAGCATCCACCCCACCGAGGCCGCCCAGGTTATGACCCGGCACGCGGCCAAGGTGCTCACCGACATCGAGGCGCTGATGGCGGCGGCCTCCCGCACCGGTGACACCACCCGGCAGGAACTCCGGCTGGGCATCTTCCCCAGCCTGGCCACCTATGTGCTGCCCCGGATCCTGGCGAACCCGGCCTGGAAGAAGCTTGGCATCGACCTGCGGGTCTCCGTCGCTGAGCCGGCCCAGACCATCCAGGGCCTGCGCACCGGCGGCGAACTCGACGTCGCCTTGGTGTACCAGGTGGGGCAGTCGGGCCTCGCCTGGCCGCACACCGTCAACCGGCAGTGGATCGGCGATGACAACTTCCGGGTGGTGCTGCCGGCCGCCTGGGGCATCGGCACGGATTCGAAGATCGCGGCCGACCACCTCTCGGACATGCCCTGGATTGTGCATCATCCCGGCACATCCGACGCCACGGTGATCGAGCGCCTCTTCGCCAGCTGCAACCTGCACCCCCGGGTGGTGGCGTACAGCGATGACTTCCATGCCAGCCTGGAGATGGCCGCGGCCGGGCTGGGGGCTGCGCTGGTTCCCGAACTGGCCCTGCTGCACCGCCCGGCCGGTGTGGTGGTGCTGGACGTTCCGGAGATCCGGCTGGCCCGCAACGTTTTTGCCCTGCTGATCAATGAAAAGCAGACAGCCCAGGTGCAGCTGTTTGTCGAGCTATTGGGCGAAACGTTCAATTCACCGTCCGTCCAGCGTGCCGTCACCGGCAACGGGTGAGTCAGTTCTTGCGGAACCGCTTGCCAACGGGTGCCACCAGCGTGCTGACGACCCAGCGTTTGGTTTTGTTGTAGGGCGGATAAATCAGTTCCAGCGTGTCCGGCCGCAGCGGCTTGGCCAGGGTTGCCCGCTCGTGTGAAAAGGTCCGCAGTGAATACTCCCCGTGATACGCGCCCATCCCGCTGGCGCCGACGCCGCCGAACGGCAGCCCCGGAACCATCAGGTGCGCCGCGGGGACGTCGAAGCACAGCGCTCCCGACGATGTCTGGTCCGCGAATGCCCGGCGGGTGCCCTCGTCGCCGCTGAACACGTACAGCGCCAGCGGCTTGGCGCCGTCGTTGATTCTCCGGATGGCTTCCTCCCGCCCGGCGACGGGAACCAGCGGCAGCAGCGGACCGAAGATCTCCTCCCCCATCAGGGCGTCCCCGGGAGCGGGCCGAAGCAGGGTCGGGGCGAAGTACCGGGTCGCGGCGTTCCGTTGGCCGCCGTGGACGACTGTGCTGCCGTCGGCGAGGGCCGCGAGGCGCGCGAAGTGCTGATCGTTGACGATCCGGCCGTAGGAGTCGCTGCGGGAAGCATCCGGCCCGAAGAGCTCGCCGATTGCCCTAACCAGCTCTCGCTCCAGCGGCACCAACACGTCCTTGGTGGCCAGGACATAGTCGGGCGCCACACAGGTCTGCCCGGCATTTATGAACTTCCCCCAGGCGATCCGCTTGGCTGCCCCGGCCAGGTCCGTGGAGGCGTCCACATAGGCCGGTGACTTGCCGCCGAGCTCCAGGGTTACCGGTGTCAGGTTCTCCGCCGCCGCGCGCAGCACCACTTTGGCGGCCGTTTCCCCGCCGGTGAAGAAGATATGGTCAACCTCCGCAGCCAACAGCGCAGTGGTTTCCGGGATTCCGCCTTCCACCACCTGCACCGCCCCGGCCAAATATTCGGGAATCCACCGGGCCAGGGCCGCCGAGGTCGCGGGCGCGTGCTCGCTGGGTTTCAGCACGGCTGTGTTGCCGGCGGCGAGCGCACCGGCCAGCGGCGCCAGCAGCAACTGCAGCGGGTAGTTCCAGGGCCCGATCACCAGCACCACGCCGAGCGGGGTCAGCTCGGTCCAGGCTTTGGCGGGCCGGACCGCAAGCGGCACGGCGACGGCACGCGGCCGCAGCCATCCTTTGAGGTTTTTTTCCAGATGCGCGGCTTCTGCTGTGACAAATCCGACTTCCGCCAGCAGCGACTCGGTCGCGTGTTTGCCCAGATCGCTGCCCAGCGCTTCGGCAAAATCGTCGCTGTGATCGGCCAGCATCCGGCGCAATCCGGCGAGCCTTTCGAGCCGCCAGGCCAACGGACGCGTGGCTCCGCTGTCAAAAATTTCACGGGCGCGGGCGACGGCGGCGGCTGCGGGTTGCATGTCATAAATGTACCCGGACGTTGCCGCCGGCAACGGTGTCCGCACCCTAGCTGCCAGGAATTCCTGCTCCCAGCCGGCTCTCAGGCAGTTAGGCTAGAAGGATGGCCGAAAATACTAGACCCCGAATCGTAGAACGGTGGGTCTTCTGGCCCGCTGCAGTGCTGGTGACCGTTTTCGCGGCATTTGCACTGCTGGCTCCCAAGACCGCCGAAGCAATGTTCAGCACCATCCAGTCAAACATCGTGAACTCCTTCAACTGGTACTACGTCCTGATTACCAGCTTCTTTGTTGCCTTTAGCCTCTTCCTTGGCTTCAGCCGTTTTGGCGACATCAAGCTCGGCCACGACGACGACGAACCCGAGTTTTCCCTGCTGGCCTGGTTTGCGCTTCTGTTCGCAGCCGGCATGGGCATCGGCCTGGTTTTTTATGGTGTCAGCGAACCGCTGAGCCACTTCGCCAATCCCCGGCCCGGGGTGAGCGGTACCCCCTCGGAACTGGCCCAGCAAGCGCTCAGCCAGACGTACCTGCATTGGGGGGTCCACGCCTGGTCCATCTACGTGGTGATCGGACTTGCCCTCGCCTACGCGATCCACCGCCGCAAACGGCCCGTGTCCATCCGCTGGGCCCTTGAACCGCTGCTGGGCAAGCGGGTGCAGGGTTCGTGGGGAAACGCCATCGACGTTGTCGCCTTGGTGGGCACCCTGTTCGGCGTGGCGACCTCCTTGGGCCTGGGTGTGCTGCAGATCAGCGCCGGGCTGGAAAGCATCAACCTGGTGGAAGCCAGCCGTGGCTCCGAAATCGTTATTATCATCATCATTTCCTTCTTCGTCCTGCTCTCCGTCCTCTCCGGACTGACCAAGGGCATGAAATGGCTCTCCAGCATCAACCTCGTGCTCGCCGGCCTGCTGGTGGTCTACCTGCTGGTCTTTGGCCCGTCGACCTTCCTGCTGCGCGAATTTGTCCAGTCCATGGGCGCCTACGTCCAGAACTTCGTTTCGCTCTCCTTTAACGTCAATGCCTTCACCGGTGCTGCCGGCGAAGCATGGCAAGCCTCCTGGACCTCGTTCTACTGGGGCTGGTGGATTTCCTGGGCCCCCTTTGTTGGTATTTTCATTGCCCGGATTTCCAAGGGCCGCACGGTCCGCCAGTTTGTTGCCGGCGTCATCCTGGTCCCGACCCTGATCGGCATCCTCTGGTTCAGCGTCCTTGGCGGCACAGCCCTCGCTGTCGAACTCGGCGGCAACGGCACACTCCTGGAGTCCGACGGCAGTGTCAATGTCTCCAGCGCCCTGTTCAGCATGCTCGACTTCATCCCCGGCACTCCGGTCCTGACTGTGGGCGTCATCCTGCTGATCGCCATTTTCTTTATCACCTCCTCGGACTCCGGGGCCCTGGTGATGGGCATGATCGCCACCGGCGGCCAGGTCAACCCGAAGAAACGCATCAGGACCTTCTTTGTCCTGATCACCGCAGTCCTGGCCATCTCCCTGCTGATCTCCGGCGGGCTGGTGGCCCTGCAGACCGCGGCGATTATCATCGCGCTGCCTTTCAGCGTGGTGATGCTGCTGATTTGCTGGTCCACGTTCATCGCCTTCAGCCGTGAGCGCCGGGCCTACGACAGGGCCCGCCGCGCCCAACTGGTAGACCACATCGGTGACTTCTACGGCTTGGAAGTGGAAGAACTCGCCGAGAACGGGATCCTCGGCAATACACCGCGCTGGATGCAGCTGCTGCGCCGCCGCGGCGCCCCGGCCGGGACGGCAGTCCCGGCGGAAATCCTGCCAAGCCCCGAGCCATCCACCGCGGCCGTCGACACCCTGATGGCCGAGGCGCCGCAGCCACGGCACGCCTCGGAACGGGCCCTGGCGATCGAAAACGCCGAGTCCCATGACGTCCTGATCTCCGACGTTGACAACGTTGTGGAACACGATCCGTTTGTTTCCCGGGATGCCAAGGACATCCCGGACCGGGGCGATCAGGAACCCTCGCGCTGGTGATCCTGCGCTAAAAAGGCAAGGCGAACGCTGGAACGGAGCGGTATTCAGGGCTATGTTGAAAGTATGAGCAAGGTAGCCAGCCAGCATTTCGGAGAAGTCGAGCTCAACCACGGGAGAGACCATAATTTCTCCGCCAAGCATGATCTGGCGGGTCAAACCCTGGAGCTTGACTTAAATGTCCAAGCGCACGACCACTTCGATGAAGCGGCCCTGCGCAAGGTCGACTACCGCCTCCGGTTCCTGCCCGAGCTTGTGGACGAGGTCCGCGACATGATCGCCGAAGAACTCGATGAAGACGGAACCAGCCCGCAGGAATACCGCCATTTTCACTGCAACGCGATTAAGGCCGAACACCTGCAGAAGGTCTTTGGCATCACGGACAAGAGCCAGCTGACCAATGAGGTATTCCTCAAGGCCCTGAAACTGGGCCATGTGGGGATTTTCCCCGGCCAGCCGGAGCGCTACTTCGTCCTGGATTTCACCCTCGGAAACCATTTCACCGACGAAGTCCTGGTCGCTTCGGCGGACGAGGACGGCGTCGTGGATGATGAGATCCTCTGGGAGAGCTGACTTCACGGGCACAACTTCAAACGTACGACGCCGGCCGGTCACCTTTGCGGGGTGACCGGCCGGCGTCGTTCCTGGCGCTGGGCTAGTTGGCCGCCGCAAGCAGCCCGGTGCGCACCGTGCGGGTGGCGGCGACGAGGTTGCGCAGGGATTCTTCGGTTTCGGCGTAGCCGCGGGTTTTCAGGCCGCAGTCCGGATTGACCCAGAGCTGGCGGGACGGGACGTGCCTGACGGCGGTGCTGAGCAGCTCGGTGACTTCCTGCTCGCCCGGGACGCGCGGCGAGTGGATGTCATACACCCCCGGGCCGACGCCGCGGCTGAAGCCATGGGACTGAAGATCATGCACAACCTCCATCCGGGACCGGGCGGCCTCGATCGAGGTGACGTCGGCGTCGAGGCCGTCGATCGCGTCGATGATGGCGCCAAACTCGGAGTAGCACAGGTGCGTGTGGATCTGGGTCGCATCCGCGGCGCCCGCGGTGGCGAGGCGGAAGGAGTTCACCGACCAGTCCAGGTACGCGGCCTGGTCCGCCGTGCGCAGCGGCAGGAGTTCGCGCAGGGCTGGCTCGTCCACCTGGATGATCTTGATGCCGGCAGCTTCGAGGTCCGTGATCTCATCGCGCAGGGCCAGCGCCACCTGGTCGGCGGTCTCGCCGAGCGGCTGGTCGTCGCGGACGAAGGACCAGGCGAGGATGGTGACCGGTCCGGTGAGCATGCCCTTCATCGGCTTGCCGGTGAGGGACTGCGCATAGCTGGCCCAGTCCACTGTGATCGGTGCACCGCGGGTGACATCGCCCCACAGGATGGACGGGCGCGTGCAGCGGGAGCCGTAGGACTGGACCCAGCCGTGCACCGTGACGTCGAAGCCCTCGAGGTTTTCGGCGAAGTACTGGACCATGTCGTTGCGCTCCGGCTCACCGTGAACCAGGACGTCGAAACCGAGCTCTTCCTGCAGCTCCACAACACGCTTGATCTCATCCTTCATCAGCAGCCCGTACTGTTCGGCGCTGATCAAGCCCTTGTTGGCGCGGGCCCGGGCGGTGCGGATCTCACCGGTCTGCGGGAAGGAGCCGATGGTGGTGGTCGGCAGTGGGGGCAGGTGCAGCGCCGCAGACTGCGCGGCTTCGCGGACGGCGTAGGCGGAGCGGCTGAAGTCGGCCCCGGTCAGCGCGGCGGTGCGGTTCCGGACCTCGTCGCGGCGGACGCCCTTGGCTGCGGCACGGTCGGCGATGATGCGGGTGGCCGCCTCGATGGCGGGCCGGGCTGCTTCCGGCCCGGTCAGCCAACCGGCCAGGGTAACAACTTCGGTAGCCTTCTGGTCGGCGAAGGCGAGCCAGCTGCGCAGCTGCGCGGGGAGCTGGACTTCCTCCTCGACGTCGTGCGGAACGTGCGCGGTGGTGGTGGAGGTGCTGACGGCCAGCCGGGCGACGGACTTCCGGAGCTCGGTGAGCTTCCCGGCCGAGGCGGCAAGATCGTTGCGCCAAATGTTGTGGCCGTCCACAACGCCTGCGACGAGGGTTGTATTGCCCAGCGCGGCCAGGGCCGCCGCGGCGGGCACACCGCCCTTGTAGACGTCCAGGTGCAGGGCGTCGATGCCGGTGGCGGCGAGCGTGCCGAGCTGGCCGTCAAGCGCGCCGTAGGGGGTGGAGACGAACAGCCGGGGGCGGTTGGCGGCGGCGGCGAGCACCTCGTAGGAACGGGCGACTGCGGCCTGGATCTCTTCGGCGGGGGTGTCCTGGTCCACCACCAGGGCGGGCTCGTCGAGCTGGACCCAGCTGGCCCCGGCGGCGGCGAGCTTCTCCAGCAGGACTGTGTACACCGGCAGGACGTCCGCCAGGCGCGAGAGCGGGCTGAAGCCGGCGGGGGCGTCCCCGGAGGCCTTGCTCAGCAACAGGAAGGTGACCGGGCCGACGAGGTACGGCCGGGTCTCGACGCCGTTGGCCAAAGCGTAGGCGAATTCCTCAACGATGCGGCTGGAAGTCAGCGAGAAATCGGTTTCCGGGCCGATTTCCGGGACGAGGTAGTGGTAGTTGGTGTCGAACCACTTGGTCATTTCCAGTGGCTGCTGGTCTTTGGTGCCGCGGGCCAGGGTGAAGTAGCCGTCGATGCCGAGCTGGCCCCCGGCATCCAGGAGGTTACCGAAGCGGGCGGGCACCGCGCCGAGGTGGGCGGCGGCGTCGAGCACCTGGTCGTAGTAGGAGAAGGTGCCGGGCACTGCTGCCGCCTCGGTCAGGCCCAGGCCCTGCAGGCGCTTGGCGGTGCCGAGCTGGATCTCCTTGGCTGCGGCATCGAGGGCCGCGGCATCGATGCTGCCGGCCCAGTAAGCCTCGACGGCCTTCTTGAGTTCGCGGCGCCGGCCGATGCGCGGGTAGCCCAGGATCGAAGCGGACGGGAAGGGGGTGAGCGTGTCAGTCATGGGAAGTCCTAGAAGTTGGTGGTGTGGTGCGGAGGAGAGTTTTTGGTGAGCCGTCAGCCGGCGAGCTGTCGGCGTCCGGCCGTGCGCTGGTGGCTTCTGTGCCGGCTGGCGCTCCGCGGGCGCGGCAGCGCGAGTTTGTCCAGCACGTCCAGTGCAGCGGCATGTTCATTGAAGGTATAGAGGTGCAACCCGGGGGCTCCGGCGTCCAGCGCCGCGTTAGCCAAGTCCACTGTGGCGCCGACCCCGATCCGGGTCCGGTCGGTGTCGGTGCCCGCGGCGGTGAGCCGGTCGATGAGGACCGGGTCCGGCGCGACGCCGGTCAGCTCGCTGAGGCGGGTGAGCCGGCGGACGCTGGTGAGCGGCATAACCCCCGGAATAATCGGGATGGTGACGCCGGCCCGGCGTGCCCGTGCCAGCAGGTCCGCGTACTGGCCGGTGTGGAAAAACACCTGTGTGATGGCAAAGTCCGCGCCGGAGCGCTGCTTGGCCAGGAGCACCTCCACATCATGCGCTTCGCTCGGGGACTCCGGGTGCCGGGTGGGGTAGGCAGCGACGCCGATCGCCACCTTACCGGCGCAGAGCAGCGCGGACCGGCGCTGTTCGACCCGGCGGATGAGCTCAATCAGGTCCTGTGCGTATCGCAGCGAACCCGCGGGCGGCACAACGCCGTCTTTGGGCTGGTCGCCGCGCAGGGCAAGGATGCCACGCACGCCGACGTCGAGCAGTTCGCCGATGATGTCGGCGAGCTCCTGCGGTGAGTTTCCAACGCAGGTCAGGTGCGCCAGCGGCCGCAGCGTGGTCTCCTGGACAAGCCGGTTGATCAGTTCGACGGCGGTGGTCCGGTTCGAGCCGCTGGCGCCGTAGGTCACGGACACGTAGTCCGGGTCCGTGCTTTCGAGTTCGCCGATGGTGGTCCAGAGCGATTCCGTGGCAGCGGGTGACCGCGGCGGGAATAGCTCGTAGGAGAGGGCGACAGGAGCCGTTCCGGCAAGATCTGGATGGGTGTCAATAAGGCTTGGTGGAGACATTTGCGTCCTTGGCTGTGACCACTGACGGCGTTGCCGTCGGTGAATTGAGTTTGGGGAACACGGAGGAGACTCCAGCAGGACGCAGCCGCGACTGTTACGCCTGATACGAAGTATTCCGTGAGCAAATGTCAGGCCCACATGGGGGCACCCACACCCTCCTGGGCCGCCGGTGGGCAGGCCTTCAGCGGAGGATCGCTGACACGTTACCGGGGTAACTTGGATAGAACTTTACGGCCCGCCCGGTCAGCGTTCAAGTCCGCTGCCGAATTAAGACGTGCTCTTACGGAACTTTCCGGCTGGTGACAGAACATTCTTCGCTTTAATGCGCCAGGGGCCGGTTTGCGGACGGTATACCCGACGGAAGTGTTGGCGCCGGCATCTGCCTTTCACACCCGCGCAGGACTATTCTTTTGCCATGATCCAGCTTCCAGCCAGCTACCAGGAGTACCTCGCCGGCAAGAGCGAGAGTTTCATCAACGCCGTGCGTCCCATTTTGATGCAGTCCGCGGCGGACAAGATGCACGGCGTCCGGGTTGTGGTGCACCCGCACGACCACCAGGCCCATCTGGACTCCACCATCCCGTTCGGTTCCGTTGTGGAGGACATCGACTGACGCCTGCCGGCAGGCTTTAGCCGTCCAGCAGGAGGCGCTGCGAGCGCGGTGCCAGCGTGTGTTCAAGCACGAGGCAGGCGGCGCCGACAGCGCCGACGTCCTCGCCGACGCCGGTGCCGACCACTTCGATCTCGTGGATCTTCCGGGTGGCGCTGCCGTCCCGGACGAGCTCCGGGACCCGTTCAAGGTAGCGCTGTGAGAGGCAGGTCCAGAACGGGCCGCCGAAAACCACACGGTCCACGTCCAAGGCGTTGGTAACGATGGAGACGGCGCGGGCCACCAGCACGGCGGAATGGTCAATGATCGCCTCGGCCCGGGGCTCGCCTGCGACCGCCGCCGCGCACAGCGCGGCGAAGCTCTCCTGGAGGGCAGGACCTGTCTGGACCGCAAGGGGTCCCGCCAGGACCCCCGTTTCGACGGCGCGGGCCACCAGGACCTGAGGGATGCAGGAGGACAGGACGCAGCCGCGCGCCCCGCACACGCACGGCGGGCCGTCAGGATCCACGATGATATGCCCGATCTCGCCGGCGTTGCCGGAGGTGCCGCGGACCACCTCGTCATTGAGCACGATCCCGCAGCCGATGCCGGTGCCCATGTACATAAACACGAAGCTGCCGGAGCCGCTCGGACCGCCCGCCCAGGTCTCCGCCACGGCGGCGCTCGTTACATCCTTATCCACGATGGTGGACAGCCCCGTCGCCGCTGCGAGCGCATCCCGGAGCGGCACGCGGTCCCAACCGAGCAGGAGCGGAGGGTCAACCACAGTGCCCTCCTCCAGGTCGATCGGTCCGGGAGAAGCGACGCCGAGGCCGGCGATCCGGGCGGGGTCGACGCCGGAATCCACGACCAGCTGCTTGATTTCGGCGGCGATGGTGTTGATAACGGCGCCGGGATCCGAGCCCATCGGGGTCTTGATCCGGGAATGCTTGACCACTGCTCCGACCAGGTCCAGCACAACGAACGTTGTGAGGGCGGGATCCAGATGGACACCCACGGCGTACATCCCGGAGGACTTGAGCCTGAGCATGGTCCGCGGCTTGCCCGGGCCGGTGCCTTCCTTGCCCGCCTCGTAGATCAGGTCCTGGTCCAGCAGCCGCCGGGAGATGTTGGAGATCGTCTGCGGGGACAGCCCGACAATCTGCGCCAGTTCCACCCGGCTAAGGCCCGCCGGGGACCGACGGATGGCGTCGAGGATCACCGTGAGGTTGAAATCCCCCATCCGCGGCAAGTTGGTTCCGCGCCTCGGCGAGGGCTGGCGGATTTCAGGCACTGATACCCCTAAACGTCTTTGGCTGCGCACTGCTTATCTCAGAATCGTACGTTAAGCTCCGGTGGCGGCCCATACACCCCGCTTCACACTGCAGCGGATTTCCGGATGCTCGCTGTCACGGTGAATTTAGGGTTTCTTCCGACCTCGCGGGTGGGGCCAATAAGCCGCTGCAGCGTGGGCCGGTAGTGCAGGTGGCTGTTGAACACCGTCCAGAGCTCCCCGCCCGGAGCCAGCACCCGGCCCGCCGCCTCGATCAGTTTGATGCCAGCCCCGGGATGCACCGCCGCACCGACGTGGAAGGGCGGGTTGAGCAGGATTAGCTCCGCGCTGGCCTCCGGGAGTGAGCCCATCGCATCGTCCTGCAGGGCCGTGATCCGGTCACCGAGGCCATTGGCCTGCGCCGTGGCTCGGGCGGACTCGACGGCGGCGGCGGACTGGTCCGTGGCCGTGACCCGGGAACCGGGGTGGCTGCGGGCATACATGGCGGCGAGGATGCCGGTCCCGCAGCCCAGGTCGACGGCGTGCCGTGCGGCCGGCATCCGGGGCAGGAACTCCAGCAGGAACCGGGTGCCGATGTCCAGCCCGGTGCCGGCAAAGACTGCGCCCCGGGCACAGACAGCCAGTCCCAGGTCGGTATTGACCTCCGTGCTGGGGAACGGCGGGGCCCCGGTGGCGGGGCGGGGACGCCGGGCCAGCAGGATCCGGGACTTTTGCCGGGCACGCTGCGGCTGGACTTCACCGAAGTGACGCTCCAGCACGGCGTTCATGCCCAGGCTCATGTGTTTGACCCGGCCGCCGGCCAGCAGCACAACGTCGGGCGCGGCGTAGCGGGCGACGGCGTCGGCAATCTCCTCGAGCTCAGCCAGCGACTTGGGCAGCTGGAGCAACACCAGGGTGGCACCGGACAGCAGCCCGGCGCCGAGCGGAAACTGCTCAAAACCGCCGTCGACGCCTAGCTTCTCCGCGTTGTTGCGGAGGGCACGTTCCCCGGTGATGAGGTCCTGGTGCACACGGACCGGGCCATTCAGCGCGCCCGGCTCCCCGGTGTTCCACCTGTTCAGCGCCAGCGCGCCGAGGGTCAACGCTCCGTACCGGTCCCCCACGATGGCCAGCCGTCCGCCCGGAGGCAGCAGCCCGTCCGCGAGCAGTCCGCCGGCGGCCTCGAGCAGGAGCGGGTCCGTTGCGTCCCAGGCCTGCAGGTTGGGCGCCTCCACATCCGGAGACCTGCCCAGCCGGGAGAAGAGGGATTCAAGAGTGTTGTCCGCCACGCGCGAGTTGCCGCCTTATGTGAGTCCGGTGAGTGAGTGTTCAGGACGGGTAAACGAAGTCCCCTGCCAATTTATCCTGCCCGCCAAGTAAACGCAGGATGCCTGCCACCGCGGACCGGCCCGCCCGGTTGGCACCGATGGTGGACGAGGACGGACCGTAGCCCACCAGGTGGACCCGTGGTTCCGCGGCCACCTGCGTGCCGTCCATGGCGATCCCGCCGCCCGGGCCACGCAGGTGCAGCGGGGCGAGGTGTTCAAGCTCCGCCCGGAAGCCGGTGGCCCAGAGAATCACGTCGGCGGCCAGGAAGCTGCCATCTGCCCGCCGCACTCCCCCGGGCTCGATGCCGGTGAACATGGGCTGGCGCTCCAGGACACCGCGGTCCGCGGCCGCGCGCAGGGCCGGGGTCCAGAGCAACCCGGTCACCGCGACGATGCTTTGCGGCGGCAGTCCCTGCCGGACGCGTTCTTCCACCAGCGCGACGGCGTTGTGCCCGGCCCGGCGGTCAAAGTCCGTGTCCCGCCAGACCGGTTCCCGGCGGGTGAACCAGCTGGTCCCGGTGACGTGGGAGATCTCGTCGAGCAAACCGACGGCGGAGATTCCCCCGCCCACCACGATCACATGCCGGCCGCGGAACTCTTCGGCGGAAACGTAGTCCGCAACGTGCAGCTGCCGCCCCTGGAAGGTGGCCCGTCCAGGGTAGATCGGCCAAAACGGCCGGGTCCAGGAACCGGTGGCGTTAATGATGGCCCGGGCGGACCAGTCGCCGCCCGTGCTGGCGATCCGCAGCCGCCCGTTCGGCTCCGCGTCCTCCCGGGTGACCGACCGGACTTTGACGGGGCGCTCGACGGCGAGCGAGAGCTCGTGTTCGTAGCCGCCAAAGTACCTCGGCAGGAAGCTGGAGCTCGCTTCGTCCGGGTCGACGGCGGGCTGCGGCCGGCCGGGCAGGTCGCTGATGCCGTTGACGGTGGACATCCGCAGGCTCTTCCAGCGGTGCCGCCAGGCCCCGCCTGGACCGTCCTCGCCGTCGAGGACAAGGTAGCTGCCGGCCGGCCCGCCGGTTCCTCCGCCCTCGGCCGTTCCTCCGTTGTCGGGGCGGGCCGTGGCCGGGACCAGGCCGCGGCGGCGCAGGTGGTAGGCGGCGGAGAGCCCGGCTTGGCCACCGCCGATAACAACCACGTCGGCGGACCTGAGCGTCCCGTCACCCGCTGTGGACATTACGGCTCACATTTTCTTGACGACACTGGATTTCAGCTGCATGGGTCCGACGCCGTCGACCTTGCAGTCGATGTTGTGGCCCTCAACCCCGTTGACCAGCCGGATTCCGCGGACTTTGGTCCCGACTTTGATGACGGTGGAACTGCCCTTGATCTTCAGGTCCTTAATGACCGTCACTGTGTCCCCGTCGGAGAGGACGTTGCCAACGGCATCCTTGACCGGTGCTGGTTCCTGTCCGCCGGTCTCTGCTTCCGCTGCGGGCGACCATTCGTGGGCACACTCGGGGCAGACCAGGAGCGCACCCATCTCATAGCTGTATTCACTGGAGCATTCCGGGCACGGCGGCAGGGTCTCATTCACGACCCCAACAGTAGTCGAGGTGCCGGGCCGAATCGCGGGAAGGCCGGCATTGCTAAGCTGAGCTCCCCAGAGTGAAGGCGGCGCCCCATGGCCCAGAGCCCAGTTCAACCCCACCGCCCGGTCCCAACACCGGGTTCGCCTCCCGCGCCGGGGGATTCCCGGCTGCGCTCCGGCGTCCGGACTGCAGGCAGGATGCTGCTGGGAGGATTCCTGTTGCTGGCCGGTGTCAGCCACCTGGGCTGGGCGCGGGAGGCGTTCCATGCCCAGGTGCCGCCATGGTTGCCGTTGGACGTGGACTTTGTGGTGGTTGCGTCCGGACTGGTGGAAATCGGCCTGGGCGTTGGCCTGCTGCTGATCAGGCGGCGGCGGGTTGCCCTCGGTTGGCTGGTCGCTGCCTTTTTTGTCGCCGTTTTTCCCGGGAATATCTCCCAGTTCGCTACCGGCACCGATTCGTTTGGCCTCAACTCGGACACCAGCCGCGGGATCCGGCTGCTGTTCCAGCCGCTGCTGGTGCTCTGGGCCTTGTGGTCCACGGGCGCCTGGCGGGCCTGGCGGATGAGTCGGCGCGCCGGCCGGTAAACCGGCACCGCTGCCTGCCCTGGTCCCGGCTGGTTCGTGCACTGCAGCCGGCGGCAGCCCGTTCCGGGCGCAAAAAATTCCCCGAAAGACAAAAGGTCCTGCTCACTGAGCAGGACCTTTTTCGGTGGAGCTGAGGGGACTCGAACCCCTGACCCCCTGCATGCCATGCAGGTGCGCTACCAGCTGCGCCACAGCCCCGAACGTGCCGGGAAATCCGTCCTGCGAAGGAACGTCTCTCCGGAAGCAACCTGTTTATCTTAAACCACAATTCCGGTTCACGCGAATCGGCGAGCCGGCTCGGAGAAACCGGCCCGACCCCGACGTTCCACGCCCGGGCCGGACAACCGCCATACACAAAAAAATCCGCCGGAATCTTTCGATTCCGACGGATTATCCGGTGGAGCTGAGGGGACTCGAACCCCTGACCCCCTGCATGCCATGCAGGTGCGCTACCAGCTGCGCCACAGCCCCGAATTTTCGCTGCCCCGACCCCGCCGGCTTTCGCCTCCGGGCTCCGTACTTCGTCCGGATTTCTCCGAAGCAACTCAAATATCTTAGAACAGTCTTTCGGAAAATTCCAAATCGGGCATATTCCGCAGCTGCATGCCGGGTTACTCCGCTTCGGGGCCCGCCGCTGCCTGCGCGGAAACGTCGTCGCCAAGCTGAAGGTCCACAACGGGGCAGTCCTTCCAGAGGCGCTCCAGGGCGTAAAACACGCGGTCTTCCTCGTGCTGGACGTGAATAACGATGTTGCCGTAGTCCAAGAGGACCCAGCGGCCGCCGGAGCGGCCCTCACGGCGGATCGGCTTGAGCTCGAATTTGGAGAGTTCGTCTTCGATGCCGTCCACAATGGCATTAACCTGGCGTTCGGACGGCGCCGAGGCAATCAGGAAGATATCCGCCAGGGCCAGCCGTTCGCTGACGTCCATGGCGACGATGTCCTCAGCGAGTTTCTCGGCAGCCGCTCGGGCTGCGTGGCGGGCTGAGGCGATGGATGAATCGGTTGCAGTCACGGGACTCCTTATTGGGTACAAAAGTGTTGGGTAAAAAGCGTTATGGGTAACAAGCGTGTGTTCTGAAACTGCGCGGGTGGCCACCGGGCGGAAGCGCGCGGCCCGCAGCAAAGGTGGCTAGCCGGAGATGGCAGTGACAATCAGCGTGATGCCGGCGATCAGTGCCAGCACCCCCAGGGCCAGTACCACCAGGCGCAGGCGCCGCGCCCTGCCCAAACCGGCCGTGACCGCGTCCAGGGGTTCAAGCCCGTAGGCTGCGCTTGCGGCCACCGGCGAGCCGCCGGCGAAGTCCTCCTCGGACCGGAGCGTTGGCGGTTCCCCCGCCGCCGGCTGGGATTCTGCCGGCGGCACGGACGAAGCACGGGCAGCGGCCTCGGCGCGGGCAAGCACCCCGGAACGACCGGTCGCAGGGCCGGGTTTGCGCTGGCGGGATGCACCGGGGCGGTGGCCGCCGGACTTGCGGTTTTCACCAACCCGGGGGCCCGGGTTGGTGACAACCGGAACGTGTGAGGTGGCAGGTCGCTTCAGGACCGGCCGCTCCACGCCCGGAACCTGGACGAACTCCAGGGGTGTGACCATTGCCAGGTTATTGGCCGTGGTCGGATCATTGCGCACCGGCTCCGGCACGCTGTTCTGCTCGGCCAGCTTCTGCTTCGCGGCGGCACGGCGTCCCAGTACTGCGGCCCGTTCGGCCACGGCGATCTGCTCCGACAGTGCGCGCGGATCCACGGCATCGGCGTCCACGGCGTTGATGTGTTCCATCTTGGCCAGTTGGTTCTGCGCCTGCTGGGCGAGGAGTTCGCGTGCGGCGAGGGCCTGTTCCACGCTCATCCCCACGGCGCCCGGAGCTCCCGGGCCGGCTACGGCTTCCTCGTCCGCCGGGGCGGCGGTTTCCGCACCCGCGGCCGGCGCGTCGGCTTCCGCCCCCGGCGGGGGCGCGGAGGGGCTGACCCGGGTGCGGGGCGAGGCAGGGACGATCAGATTGGCGGACGTTGCCGGGGCTGTCTCGGCGGCCAGCTGCAGCAACCGCAGCTGGCGACGCGTCGGCGGTCCGCCGGCGGCGAGGTTGCCTTCCTTCTCGGCTAATTCCTTGATGGTTCGCAAGGTGGCGCGGTCCCGGGCCCGGATCTGCGAGGACCGTTCGGTTCCCGGGGAACTGCTGACCGAGTCGACCGGGCCGGGAATCCGGCGCCGGCCGGTGGTTTCCGCTTCGGTGGGTTCACCGGGATCAACGGCGTCCGGCCGCGCGGCGTCCTTGTTTGCGGCGTCCTTGTTTGCTGAGGCCGGGCTATTCGAGGCAGGGGGAACCGCGCCGGAAGCGGGGGCACCGGGCTCCCGGCGTTCATCTCTGGCCTGCCGCAGTTCGCGACGGCTGCGGATTGGTGGCTGTTCCTGACTCATTGCAAACTCATTCGATGCTGGCGGGGTGGGCTAACTCGGTACTGCGGTCGTAGCGTGCGGCGCCATTTCCGGCGGAGGTGTCCCCGACGTCCGGGTGGCCGCCGTACAGTCCGTATTTGGCGATGTACTGCACTACACCGTCCGGCACTAAGTACCAGACAGGGTTTCCTGCAGCTACCCGGGCGCGGCAATCGGTCGAGGAGATTGCCATCGCTGGCACCTCGAGCAGGCTGACGTCCTTGCGGCCCATTCCGTCCAGGACGTGTCCGGGCCTGGTGACGCCGACGAAGTGCGCAAGGGACCACAGCTCGTCAATGTCCTTCCAGGACAAGATCTGCGCCAGGGCGTCGGCGCCGGTAATAAAAAACAGGTCCGCATCCGGGCGCAGGGTTCGGAGGTCACGAAGGGTGTCGATAGTGTACGTGGGACCGGGCCGGTCCACGTCCACCCGGCTGACGGTAAAGCGCGGGTTTGACGCCGTGGCGATGACTGTCATGAGGTAGCGGTGCTCGGCCTCGCTGACCTTTTTGCTCATCTTCTGCCACGGCTGGCCGGTCGGCACAAAAACCACTTCGTCCAAGTCGAACTTGGCTGCCACCTCGCTGGCGGCAACAAGGTGGCCGTGATGGATGGGATCGAAGGTACCGCCCATCACGCCCAGACGCAGACGGCGCCGGGCACCGCGCTGCGTCACGATGGCGGAAATATTAGTGGCCTTGGCTGTGATCGTGCTTGTTCGGGTGCTGGCGGTGCGGATCCGCGTGCTCCTCAACGGCTGCATGGCGCCTGCCCAGGTTGCCGTAGGACAGTGTGACCGACAGCATGACCATCAGCAGCGCGAACATCACGGCGCCAATTACGATCGGCGGTGCGATGAGCGGCGCGAGTTCCTCGTGGCCTGATCCGCCCACGGCGGCGACGATTGTGGCGATCTGCTGGGACAGCATGTTCTCCCCTAGTGAGTTCACAATTTAACGACGGCGGATATCCCCGCCGTTCCGGACTTCTGTTCCATGTTACAGCGTTGCTAGGACCTGATCTGGCCCTCGCCCTGGACGATCCATTTGGTGGTGGTCAGTTCCGTCAGGCCCATGGGTCCGCGGGCGTGCAGCTTCTGGGTGGATATACCCACCTCGGCGCCGAGGCCGAGTTCACCGCCGTCGGTGAAGCGGGTGGACGCGTTGACAATAACGGCGGCCGAGTCAATCTCGGCAATAAACCGCTCGGCGTTGCCAAGGTCATTGGTCAGGATGGCCTCGGTGTGGCCGGTGGACCAGGTTCGGATGTGCCTGACGGCGTCGTCCACGCTGTCGACCATGGCCACGGCAAGGTCCAGGTCCATGTATTCGGTGGCCCAGTCCTCGTCCGTGGCGGGGACCGAGTCTATCGAGGCGGGCAGTGCAGCGCGGATCCGATCGTCGGCATGCAGCGTAACGCCGGCGTCGCGCAGGGCAGCGGCGACGGCGGGCAGCGCTGTTGAGCCGGAGTGGACCAGCAGGGTTTCCACGGTATTGCAGACGCTGGGCCGTTGGGTCTTGGAGTTCAGCAGGATCTCGACGGCCATCTCCTCGTTCGCGGAGGCGTCCAGGAAGATGTGCACATTGCCTTCGCCGGTCTCAATCACGGGAACCTTGGCGTTGGCCACAACGGACTGAATGAGGTCCCGGCCGCCGCGGGGAATCAGGACGTCCACCCGGCCGCGTGCACGCATCAGGGCGTTGGCTCCTTCGCGGCCGAACTGGTCAACGCTTTGCACTGCGTCGGCGGGCAGGCCCACCGACTCCAGGGCGTCACGGAGCACGGTAACGAGCGCTGCGTTGGTGGCGGCGGCGGCGGTGCCGCCGCGCAGGATGACGGCGTTGCCACTCTTGAGGCCGAGCCCGGCGATGTCCACCGTGACGTTGGGACGCGCCTCGTAGATGGCGGCGACGACGCCCATCGGGACGTTGACCTGGCGCAGCCGCAGCCCGTTGGGCAGGGTCTGGCCGCGCACCACGTTACCGACCGGATCCGGCAGGTTGGCGAGGTTCTCCAGGGCGGCGGCGAGGCCCTGGATGCGGGCATCGGTGAGGGTGAGCCGGTCCAGCAGCGCCGCGGAGGTGCCGTTGGCCTTCCCGGCGGCCACGTCCGTGGCGTTGGCGGCAAGGACCCCGGCCTGACGCTCCAACAGCGCTGCGGCGATGGCGCGCAGCCCCCGGTCCTTCCAGGCCCGGTTGGCGCGGGACATCCTGCGGCCTGCGGCACGGGAACGGTCGGCGATGGCGTGGACGGCGGCCTCGACGTCGGCCGGTGAAAGCGTGGATGGTTCAGGCACGGAAGAGCCCGTGGTTGAGTCGATGGAATTCGCTGCGGATTCGTGAATCAGTGCCTCAGTCATCATTCCAGTCTAGGCGAGGCTCCCGGTTAGACCAGAACCAGGTCATCCACGTGGATGACCTCCCGGTCGAAGCCCCTGCCCAGCGACTCCCCCAGTTCCACTGTGGAACGGCCCAGCATTTGCGGGAGCTCATCGGAGGAGTAGTTGACCAGCCCGCGCGCAACGACTGTTCCATCCGCTGCAACCATCTCGACGGCGTCGCCGGATTCAAAGGTCCCTTCCACGGCCGTGACGCCGGCCGGAAGCAGGGAGGTGTGGTGGTCGCGGACGGCTGTGACGGCGCCGTCGTCGAGGATCAGCCGGCCCTGCACATGGGCGAGGTGGGCCAGCCACATCATCCGCACGGACTTGCGTCCGCTGTTGACAGTGAACAAGGTGCCGACGTCCTCCCCGGCCAGTGCGGCGGCAGCGTTTGCCGTGGAGGTGACCAGCGCGGGGATACCGGAATCCGCGGCCATCGTGGCGGCTTCGACTTTGGTCTGCATTCCGCCTGTTCCGACCCCCGCCTTGCCGGGCGAGCCGATGGTGACGTCCTCCAGGTCCGCGGGGCCGTCGACCCGGGGAATACGCTTGGCACCTTTGGCGGGCGGGCCGTCGTAGAGGGCATCGACGTCGGAGAGCAACAGCAGGGCATCGGCCCGGACCAGGTGCGCCACCAGGGCGGACAAGCGGTCGTTGTCGCCGAAACGGATCTTGTGCGTGGCCACCGTGTCATTTTCGTTGACAACCGGCACAACGCCCAGGTTCAGCAAACGGTTCAGCGCCCGGAACGCATTCATGTGGTGACTGCGCCGCATCAGGTCATCTGCGGTCAGGAGCACCTGGCTGACGGTAATCCCGTGGGCACCAAAGGCGTGCGTGTAACGGGCCATCAGCAGCCCCTGGCCCACGCTGGCGGCGGCCTGCTGGGTGGCGAGGTCCCGGGGACGCTTCGTCAGGCCCAGCGGCGCGAGCCCCGCGGAGATCGCTCCCGAAGACACCAGGATGATTTCGGTGCCGCTATTGCTTTTGGCCGCCAGCGCGTTCGACAGTTCGATCAGCGCGTCCTCGGAGATTCCGCCCTTGATACTGGTGAGCGACGACGAACCCACCTTGACCACAATGCGGCGAGCCCGGGCGAGCAGCCTGCGGTCGTTGGTTTTGGGTTCCTCGATGACAACTGCGGACTTGTCGCTCACGTGTTAAGGCTCACTCCTCATTCTCGGTGTCAAGGGCGCTTTCCTTAAGCGGCTTGGGCCGGCGGCCGCTGACGGATTCAGTCCAGATGCCGGCTTTGCGCTCGGCTTCGAGCTCGGCGCGGGCCGCAGCCTTGGCCTCGCGGCGCTCCACCTGTTCATCGCGCTTTTGGCCACGGGTGGGGCGGTCGCCGATATCGGCAAAGCGCACGTCGGTTCCGCGGGGTGCTGCCAACAGTTCGGCGCCGGCCATCATGGTCGGCTCCCAGTCGAAGACGACGCCGTCGTCTTCACCGATGACCACCATGTCGCCCGGGGTGGCGCCCTGTTTGAACAGCTCGTTTTCTACGCCGAGCTTAGCCAGTCGGTCAGCAAGGTAGCCGATAGCCTCCTCGTTGGTGAAGTCGGTCTGCTTGACCCAGCGCACGGGCTTGTCGCCGAGGACGCGGAACAGCGGCTCCAGGTTCTTCTCCTCGCGGCGGATTTTGAAGCCGGACTCGTTGACGGCGCGAGGTTTGAGTACCGGGGCGTGGACCTTCGGCGGCGCGGCAGCAATGGCGTCGCGGGCAGCCTGGACGATCTCGCCCATCGCGAAGCCAAGCTGGCGGAGACCTTCGTGGCTGGTCGCCGAAATTTCGAAGACCTTGAAGCCGCGGGATTCGAGTTCGGGGCGGACAAATTCTGCCATGTCCTTGCCGTCCGGGAGGTCGACCTTGTTCAGGGCGATCAGGCGCGGGCGCTGGTTCAGCGGAACAACTTCACCGTCGGAACCGGCATAGCTCATGTCCACCGCGTATTTGTCCAGCTCGGCTTCGATGACGGCGAGGTCCGAGAGCGGATCGCGGTCTGATTCGAGCGTGCCGCAGTCGAGCACATGCACCAGGGCGGCGCAACGCTCAACGTGGCGCAGGAAGTGGTGGCCGAGGCCCTTGCCTTCGCTGGCGCCTTCGATCAGGCCGGGGACGTCGGCGATGGTGAAGCGCACCTCGCCGGCCTGGACCACACCGAGGTTCGGGATCAGGGTGGTGAACGGGTAGTCGGCGATTTTGGGCCGGGCGGCAGACATCGCGGCAATCAGGCTGGACTTGCCGGCGGAGGGGAACCCGACCAAGGCAATATCGGCGATGGATTTCAGTTCCAGGACAACGTCACTGGATTCGCCTTCGATGCCGAGCAGGGCGAATCCCGGGGCGCGGCGTTTCTGCGAGGAGAGCGAAGCGTTGCCCAGTCCACCGATGCCGCCGGCCGCGGCGATGTATTCGGAACCCTCACCGACCAGGTCTGCGAGGACCCTGCCGTCCTTGGACTTGACCACGGTGCCCTCGGGAACCGGGAGGATCAGGGTTTCGCCGTGCTTGCCGGCGCGCCAGTCGCCCATACCGGGTCCGCCGTTGGTGGCGTGGCGGTGCGGGGCGTGGTGGTAATCGAGCAGGGTCGTGGTCTGGGGGTCCACGCGCAGGATAACGTCGCCGCCGTTGCCGCCGTTGCCGCCGTCGGGACCGCCGAGCGGCTTGAACTTCTCGCGGTGAACGGAGACACAGCCGTGGCCGCCGGTACCGCCGGATACGTGCAGTACTACCCGGTCTACAAAGCTCGCCACGTGGATCTCCTCAGTGCTGTTCCCGTAAGCGTGCAAAGACGCTCAGGATGATTGTAATGCGGTTAAAACACCGGTGGAGCGGACCTAATGGCCCGCCCCACCGATTTAAAACGTAGGTACTACTCTGCAGCTGCTGCAGCCACAATGTTCACAACGCGACGACCGCGGCGGGTGCCGAACTCGACGGCTCCGGGAGCCAGGGCGAACAGGGTGTCGTCGCCGCCGCGGCCGACGCCGGCGCCCGGGTGGAAGTGGGTTCCACGCTGGCGGACGATGATCTCGCCTGCGGAAACTACCTGACCGCCGAAGCGCTTGACGCCGAGGTACTGGGCGTTCGAGTCACGACCGTTGCGAGTGGAACTCGCGCCTTTTTTATGTGCCATTTGGAAATGCCTGCCTTAAAATTCTGGGGAATCTGCTGAAAACCTGAACAGTAACGAGTAGTTACTTGATACCGGTGATCTTGACCTTGGTCAATTCCTGACGGTGACCCTGGCGCTTTTTGTAACCGGTCTTGTTCTTGAACTTCTGGATGACGATCTTGGGACCGCGAAGGTCCTCAAGGATCTCAGCCGTAACCTTTACCTTGGCCAGGTCCGAAGCAGCAGACATGACCTTGTCACCGTCTACCAGGAGCAGTGCGGGCAACTCAAAGGTGCTGCCGGCTCCACCGGGGACGCGGTTCAGGGTAACGAAGTCTCCAACGGAAACCTTCTCTTGCCGGCCGCCTGCGCGGACAATCGCGTACACCACTGGGGAACTCACTTCTCTCGACGTTTATTACTAGATTTGCGTGCGGAACCTGGGTCCAAAGTTGATGGTCCGGCTCACGCTGTGCCTCTACGCCGGTGGGTTCCCCGGGGGAACCCATGAGCTATCCCGTGGACATTCGCACCTGAAATCAAGTGGAGCGTCCTCAAGGTCATAACCCAAGTGTTGGCGTAAGCACCGAAGATCTAGACTACGCTAATTTTGCCTTCGGCCGCAAATGAGGCTGGTTCCGAAGGGAGGTACGTGATAGGTGACACCCTGTATGGACAGGACGTAGCCGCAACGACTTCCGGAACCGCGCCTCCCTATCGTACAGGCTCCCTGCTGTCCCGCGGCTCAGGCGTGCACGCGCGGCGCGTCGAAGAAGTCCACTTCGTAGCGGGCGGACTGCCGGAAGGCCACGGTCATGGCGTCCCGTTCGCCGGGTGAGGCCGCCCGGGCTGCGGTGTCGGTGTGGGCGATGGCCTGCCGGGTGGCGTCGGCGAACTCCGGATCGGCGTAGGTGCGCAGCCACGCGGCGTAGGGGTGCGATTGCGGCGCACCCGCGGCGAGGAACCGGTTGTGCAGTGCCTGTCCCACCTCGGCATAGAGCCAGAAGCACGGCAGTACCGCAGCGATCAGCACTCCGTAGCTCCCGGTGACCGAGGCGGCCAGAAGGTGGTCTACGTAGGACTTGGTGACCGGTCCGAGCGTCCGCTCCGCCGTGCGTCCGCGCAGCCAGGTCCGGTGCAGTTCGGCTTCGACGCTGAGGCAATTCTGTGCGGAGCGGGTCCAGAAGAGCTGTTCGTCTTCCGTGGGTGCGATCGCGGCGGCCCGGGAGAGGACCCGCGAATAGCCGTTCAGGTACAGGGCGTCCTGTCCGAGGTAGTACGCGAAGTCCTGCTCCGGCAAGGACCCGTCCGCCAGGGCCGTGATGAAGTCCAGGCCGTAGATGGCCTCGAGGTCGGCAGCAGCGGTTTCCCGCAGCCCACGGGCGAATTCACCCGCGGCAGGGACCCGGTGCAGTTCGCCGCCGCCGGCACCCGTACCGTGATGGGCGGTCTGATGCTGGACATGGTGGAAGTGATGGACCGGGCCGTTGCCGCTGCCGACGTCGAGGTCCGCCGAGGTGCGCAGCGCCCCTTCCAGCCACGGCTTAACTTCCCGCAAGGCGGCCTCCCAGTCCCCGACCCGGGCCTGCACGGTCGCCATCGCCGCGGACAGTGAGCATCCCGTTCCGTGGCTGTTGCTGGTGCGGACCCGCTCCCCCGGTACTACTATGACGTGCCGGGCCAGGACCCCGCAGGTGTTGACGAGCGCGTCCGGGCAGCCGTCGCCGTGCTCGCCGGCTCCGCCCGCAGCGCCGGTGCCGTCGAGGTGGCCGCCCTTCACCAGGACGGTCGTGCCGGTGCCGGCGGCAAGCCGCTTGCCCTGTTCCAGCGCCGCAGCCCAGTTGCCGGCGACGGGTTCGTTGAGCAGAATCGCGAGTTCGGCGAGGTTCGGCGTGATCAGGTCCGCGTAGGGCAGCAGTTCTTGCAGCGCCGATTCGGCGGGCGCCTGCAGCAGCCGGTCACCGCTTGTGGCCACCATCACGGGGTCCAGCACCACAATGGCGGGCCTGACCTTCGCCAGCCAGGTCCGGACGGCGTCGATCACGGCGGCGTCCCCCAGCATCCCGATCTTGACGGCGTCGATCCGGATGTCGGCGCTGACCGCGTCAAGCTGGGCGGTCAGGAAATCTGCCGGCGGGACGTGGATGGCGCTGACGCCGCGTGTGTTCTGTGCGGTCAGGGCGGTGATGGCGGCCATGCCGTAGCCGCCATGCGCGGCAATGCTCTTCAGGTCCGCCTGGATCCCGGCACCGCCGGAGGGGTCCGAGCCTGCGATCGTGAGCACCCGCGGGATCCGGGATGCCGGGGCTGCGGGGACAGCGGGAAGAAACGGGGAGGCGGCGGTCATGGGAGACATCCCTTCGCCGGTGCTAACCGGACAGGTTCAACGGGTCTGGATCTCAGCCGGCTCGATGCGCGGCACCCCGTGTCAGGGACCAAGCCTAGCCGCATCCTTTAACGAAGTCGCGGGCACGGCCCGAACCTGGCGTATTGCTACGCGGCCCGGACCGCACCCGCGGCCTTCCCGAACTTTCTTGGGGTTAGAGTTCCGAGGCCGGAACGCCGACGCCGAGGATAATCGGTTCGTTTGTGGCCGGTTTGGCCGCCGGCGTTGTTGCTGCTGCCGGGGCCTTTGCCTCGTGTACCGAAACGGCAGCCTGCGGCGCCGCCCGGCGCTGCTCTACCGAGGTTTCGTTGGCTGCTCCCTGCGCGCGGCTGGCGCTGCGGTTGCGCCGTCCGCGGCGGGCACGGGAGGCGCCGGCCTCGGGGGCCGCCTCCGTCTGGGAGCCTGGCGCCTGGGCGCGGCCCGGGCCGGTTCCGCCGGCACGCGCCGGAGCCGCCGGTGCAGTCCGGGCTGCGGCCGCCTTCGCAGCCGGTGCAGCGGGATCCGCCGCGGAGACTTCCCCGCTGTCACCCAGCTGGGCGAAAGCCTCGGTCAGCAGGTCCATGGTCAGCGCGGGCGCACCCGACTCGTCGGCATGCTCCACAAACGGCAGTGCGACTTGTTCGCCGCCGAAGGTCAGCACGGCGCCGGGACGTCCGGCAGCCTCCTCCGTTGCGGCCAGCTCGACGGCTGCCTCAACAGCGGCCTGGCGGACCCCGGCGTCGACTCCCGTGGCCGCTTCATCGTCATGCAGATGGGCAGCATGCGCCGCCGCAGCGATATTCGCCAGCGCGTGGCGGGTCGCCTCGGCCTTGGCATGGCGTTCGGCGTCGGTGGGCTCGGGGTGCGCTGCGGCCGGCACCGACTGTTCGTCCGTGCCCTGGCCGCCCCGTCCGCGGCGGCGGCTCTTGCGTTCGGTCCGCGGGGGGGCAGGCTGCTCCGCACGGGGAATGTGATGCTCGGCGGCAACGACGTTGGCGCGGCGGTGCTCCACCGGCTCGTCGTGGGTCACAATGCCGCGGCCGGCGCAGGCCTCGCACTGTTCGCCGAAAACTTCCAGCAGCCCGGTACCCATCCGCTTCCGCGTCATCTGCACGAGGCCCAGCGAAGTCACCTCCGCGACCTGGTGTTTGGTCCGGTCCCGGCCCAGGCACTCCACCATGCGGCGCAGTACCAGGTCCCGGTTCGATTCAAGCACCATGTCGATGAAGTCGATCACGATAATGCCGCCGATGTCGCGGAGCCGGAGCTGCCGGACAACTTCTTCGGCCGCTTCGAGGTTGTTTTTGGTGACGGTTTCCTCAAGGTTGCCGCCGCTGCCGGTGAACTTGCCGGTGTTGACGTCCACCACTGTCATGGCTTCGGTGCGGTCGATTACGAGCGAGCCGCCGGAGGGCAGGAAAACCTTGCGGTCCAGTGCTTTGTGGATCTGCTCGTCGATGCGCCAGGCACCGAAGATGTCCGAGTCCTTGGTCCATTTCTCCAGCCGGCCGACAAGGTCGGGGGCTACGTAGGTGACGTAGGCCTCGATGGTGTCCCACGCTTCCTCACCGGAGACGATCAGCTTGGAGAAGTCCTCGTTGAAGACATCACGGACTACCTTGATGGTCAGATCGGGTTCGCCGTAGAGCAGTTCGGGGGCAAGGATCTTAGTTGAGCTCGACTGGCCCTCGATCCCTTCCCACTGGGCACGGAGCCGGTTGATGTCGTGCGTGAGTTCTTCCTCGGACGCACCCTCCGCGGCGGTGCGCACAATAACGCCAGCATCCTCGGGCAGGCGGTCCTTGAGGATCCGCTTGAGGCGGTTGCGTTCGACGTCGGGCAGCTTGCGCGAGATTCCGGTCATGGAACCGCCGGGTACGTAGACGAGGTAGCGGCCGGGCAGCGAGATCTGGCTTGTGAGGCGGGCGCCCTTGTGCCCGACGGGATCCTTGGTGACCTGGACCAGCACGGAGTCGCCGGACTTCAGCGCGTTCTCGATCCGGCGCTGCTTGCCCTCGAGGTTGACGGACTCCCAATTGACCTCGCCGGCGTACAGCACGGCGTTGCGGCCGCGTCCGATGTCGACGAAGGCGGCTTCCATCGACGGCAGTACGTTCTGGACCTTGCCCAGGTAGACGTTGCCGATCAGGGAATCCTGCTGGGTCTTCGAGACAAAGTGCTCGGCCAGCACGCCGTCCTCGAGGACGCCGATCTGGATTCTGTCATCGCGCTGGCGGACGATCATTTGGCGGTCCACCGATTCGCGCCGGGCCAGGAACTCGGCCTCGGTGATGACGGTGCGGCGGCGTCCGGTATCGCGGGATTCGCGGCGGCGCTGCTTTTTCGCCTCCAGGCGGGTGGAGCCCTTGAGCGAGGTGACACGGTTGTTCACCGGAGCCTCGCTGGCTGTGCGCGGCGCGCGGACGCGCGTCACCGTGTTGGGCGGGTCGTCGTCCTCCCCGCCGGTCAGTTCCAGATCCTGCTCGCCGCGACGGCGGCGGCGACGGCGGCGGGAGGTCACGCCGTCTTCGAGCTGCTCGCCAGTGCCTTCTTCAGCGTCATCCGCGTCGTCGGATTCGTCTTCGGAACCCGGTTCGCTCTCAGCTCCACGGCTGCTGCGGCCGCGGCGACCGCGGCTGCGGCGACGGCGGCGGCTTCCGGCGTCCTCGCTCTCGCCTTCTTCGTCGTCGTCGTCGTCAGCTTCCGCTGCGGCGGCAGCCGGGGCCGGGACAGGGCGGGCCGCGGCGGCCAGGTCGGGTGCCTGGAAGATCATCGAGGTGACCGCTCCCGGCTCCATGAACAGCGAAGCGGCAGCCGAGGCTTCCGCCGGGGCTTCAGCAGCCGGGCTTTCAGTTGCCGGGCTTTCAGCTGTCGGGGCGGCTGGGGCTGCTGCCGGGGCCTCGGCGGCAGTTTCATCCGCGACCGGGCTGGCGGCGGCGGTAACGCCTGCGGTTTCCGTGGCGGCGGCTTCCGGTTCCGCACTGGCGGCCCCGTCAGCTGCGGTCCCTGCGGCCGGGGCCTTGGCCTTGGCGCGGCTGGCGCGGCGACGGACGGGCTTTTCGGCCGGGGCGTCGGCGGCCTCGGCTGCGGCTGTCATTCCGGCAGGGACATCAGAGGGAACGTCCGGGGTCTGTGCCGGGTCCGCAGCAGGAACGGATTCGGCCGGCTCGGCTACCTTGCGGGCACGTGAGCGGCGGGCGGGGGCCTTGGTTTCGGCGGCCGGAGCGTCCGGCACCTCCGCGGGGACCGCGGTGTCCGCGACGGTCTCCGCGGCGCCTGTACCGCTTTTGGGAAGGGTCTTGCGGCGGGTCCGGACGGGCCGTTTCGGCGGTGACGCGGCCGCTGATTCATCAGCTGCCCCGGCACTTGCGGCCAGCACGTCTTCGTTGCCTGTTACAACCTGGTCATTATCCATATATGGCGACACTCCTGCCCCTGACATGCCGCCACATCCGGCACCCGTTGGGGCAAATATTTGTCAACACCCGCGGGCATTGACAGAAGTCAATTGAATACCCTCAGGTTCGCACCGGCAGTGGGGTGCGGCAGCCCTGGAGAGCCGGCGGAATTGCTCTGAAACCCGTTGATCTACACACCACAACCAGGTGCCGTCCAATGGCATTGCGGGACAGCCTGGATCAGAGGATCCGTGGCTCCCTGCTCATCATTGGCGGTCTTGGGAACAAAATCGCCGGACCGGGACCCGGATGTGGATCGGGTTCCAGCCACGATCATTGTCTCACAGGACACGTCCGAGCAGGCGTAAGCGGGGCATCCGGCCTGCACCGTGGACCGAATCCCCCATGAAGGCAACAGCGTCCGGACTCCCTCCAGGGTCCGGCGATACAATCGGACCAGTTGCATCCAAGCGAAGGACATCCATTCCATGCCCAGCATCTCCAGCGCCACCGACGAGGCAGCCGTGCGGCAGCAACGCCGCGGCACCTCAGCCGACGCACGTCAGCTGCCGCCGATGACCCGCGACCGCCCGTTCGCGTGGCTCCTGCTGATCACCGGCGTCGTTGGCTGGCTGGCCTCCGGGGCCCTGGTGCTGGAAAAGCTCGAGGTACTCAAGGATCCGAACCATGTAACAGTCTGCGATGTGAACCCATGGATCTCCTGCGGGCAGGTTATGCAGACCTGGCAGGGTTCGGTGTTCGGCTTCCCCAACATGCTTATGGGGATCGTGGCCTTTGCGGTCATCATCACCACAGCCATGGGAATCCTCTCCGGAGCCGCGTTTGCCCGCTGGTACTGGCTGGGCTTGCAGGCCGGCGTGACCCTTGGCTTCGGTTTTGTGGTCTGGCTTTGGTCGCAGGCGCTGTACTCCATCCATATCCTCTGCCCGTTCTGCATGATCGTCTGGGCCGCCATGATTCCGCTCTTCGTCTGGGTCACAGTCCGCAACGTAACGCACGGCGTGATCAGGCTGCCGGCGGGCCCAACCAGGATCCTGGGCGACTCCGGCTGGGTCATCACCGCGCTGCTTTACGTCGCAGTGGTTGCCACCATTTTCTTCGCGTTTATCCAGGTCTTCATCGGAACCTCCGGCTACTGAACCGAAGTACACCGGTTAACCGCCGCGAGGTGACAGCTAAGGCCAATGTTCGACTCGAACATTGGCCTTAGCTGCCACCTCGCGGCTGGGCGGTCAGGAACCTAGAACCAGATCTTGATTTCGCGCTCCGCGGACTCCGCCGAGTCCGAGCCGTGGACGAGGTTCTGCTGGACCTTCAGGCCCCAGTCGCGGCCGAAGTCGCCGCGGATGGTGCCCGGCGCCGCCGTCGTGGGGTCGGTGGTGCCGGCGAGCGAGCGGAAACCCTCGATCACGCGGTGTCCCTCGAAAATCGCGGCTACTACCGGACCGCTGAGCATAAACTCGACGAGCGGCTCGTAGAACGGCTTGCCCACGTGCTCCTCGTAGTGCTGCTCCAGCAGTTCGCGGCTCGCATCAACCTTCTTCAGCTCGGCCAGGGTGTAGCCCTTGGCTTCAATCCTGGCGATGATGCTGCCTGTCAGGTTGCGGCTAACGCCGTCGGGCTTGATCAGGACGAGGGTGCGCTCAATGCTCACAGCTGCTCCAATGTGTAGGGGTGGGGTTCGGAAATAAGTCTAGTTGCTTTGGCCCTAGGGGTGGGATGCGTCCCAGGCGGCCTGGTCGTGGTCCCGCTGGGCGGCTTCCCGGTCAATCCGGATGCCGGTGCGGATGCCGTACCACCAGGCCAGCGCGAAGAGGCCACCGACCAGGAACATCGCCGGTTCCAGGATCCCTGCCAGGATCAGCACGATTTGCAGGATCCAGCCCAGCGCCACACCCCACGGCCGGGAAAGCACGGCGCAGGTGAAGGCGTAGATGAGGCTCAACGCGATGCCAACGGAGAAGATCAGGACCGGCGGGAATTCGTCCCGCCGCAGCCCGAACACGGTAAGGGTGCCGAAAAGGATCACAAACGCTTCAAGGAGCAGCACCGTGGAGGCGAACATAACCTTGGTGGAGCGGCGTTTTTTGGGCATACCGGGGCGCCACTCGCGCTGGGCCTTGGTAAGTTTCGCCATGGTCTACGCGTCCGCCTTTCCGAGCAGGATCCGGGCTTCGGCGACGAGCGTGATGGAGCCGGTGACCAGGACGCCGCCGGCGAGATCGTCATTGGCTTCGGCGCGTTCCACCGCCCATTCGAGGGCGTCGTCGAGCTTCTCGGCCACGTGGATGGTGTCCTCGCCGTACCCGAGGTCCACCGCGAGTTCCGCAAGGTCCTCGGCCGGCACGGCGCGGGGCGAATTGGACTGGGTGAAGCAGTACTCTGCGGAGAGCCCGCCTAGGGATTCCTTGAGTTGGCGCAGGATTTCCTCGGCGTCCTTTTCCCGCAGCACGCCGACCACCACCACAAGCTTTGTGAAGCTGAACGCTTCATGGATGGCTTCGGCCGAGACCCTGATACCTTCGGGGTTGTGCGCGGCGTCCACGATGATGGTCGGTGCGGTCCGCACCACTTCGAGCCGGCCCGGCGAGGTGACCGAGGCGAAGGCCTCCTGCACCAGCCCGGGGTCGAGCGGCTTTTCAGCGCCGAAGAAAGCCTCCAGCGCAGCGATCGCGACGGCCGCATTCTCGGCCTGGTGGGCCCCGTGCAGGGGCACAAGAAGGTCCTCGTAGCGGCCCGCGATGCCCTGGATGGTGACCATCTGGCCGCCGACGGCGACGGTGCGGTTTTCGACGCCGAACTCAACGCCCTCAAAGCGGAACGGGACGGCCGTTTCCTTGGCTTTCTCCAGCAGCACCTGGGCCGCGTCCCGGGGCTGCGCGGCGCTGACCAGGAAGCCGCCCGGCTTGATGATGCCGGCCTTTTCGTGGGCGATCTCCTCGGTTGTCTCGCCCAGCAGGTCCGTGTGGTCCAGCGAGATGGGCGTGACCACAAAGACCTCGCCGTCCCCGACGTTGGTCGCGTCGGTGATCCCGCCCAAGCCAACCTCAATGACGGCTACGTTGACCGGCTGGTCGGCGAAGACTGCGAAGCCCAGTATGGTGAGGCATTCGAAGTAGGTCAGCCGGGGCTGGCCCGCGGCCTCAAGTTCGCTGTCCACGATGGCAAGGTAGGGCCGGATCTCGTCCCAGATCCGAACGAACGTCTCATCCGGCACCGGAGCGCCGTCGATGCTGATCCGTTCGGTGACCTTGGACAGGTGCGGGCTCGTGTAGCGCCCGGTGCTCAGGCCGTGGGCGCGGAGCCCGGCCTCGATCATCCGGGCAGTCGAGGTCTTTCCGTTGGTGCCGGTGACGTGGATGATCGGGAACGCCTTGTTCGGCTCCCCCAGGATGTCCATCGCCCGGTGCAGCGGGGCCAGCCGCGGCTCCATCTTGTTTTCCGGGGCACGCCCCAGCAGCTCGGCGTAGACACTTTCTACGGAGAATTCGTCGGTCATGGCTTAGGCCTCAATTTTCTCGACGGCGATGTGCAACTCGGTGCCGTCTCCGTTGGAGGACAGCCCGAGTTCCACGGTGAGCGTTTCGGTGGATACCAGGTTTTCGTGCACCCGGATGGCGTCGATGACGTCCACGGGCGCCG
Source organism: Arthrobacter sp. EM1 (assembly GCF_029964055.1). Classification (NCBI taxonomy): domain Bacteria; kingdom Bacillati; phylum Actinomycetota; class Actinomycetes; order Micrococcales; family Micrococcaceae; genus Arthrobacter; species Arthrobacter sp. EM1. Next base: position 2,080,894 of record NZ_CP124836.1, read on the forward strand.
CGACGGTGGTCCTGATCCGGTCGCTGACATTGAGCCCGGCATCCTTGCGGGCCTGCTGGATGCTACGGACCATGTCCCGGGCCAGGCCCTCGGCCTCGAGCTCGGGTGTGACCTCGGTGTTGAGCACCACAAACCCACCGCCCGGGAGCACGGCTGCCGCGCGGGAACCGGCGCCTTCAGCGGCTTCGGCGACGACGGTTTCCAGGGTGTATTCCTGCGGCTCAAGATCGAGCCCGCCGACGGTCACAACACCTGCCTCGCTGACTGACCAGTCGCCGGACTTGGCGCCCTTGATGGCCTGCTGGACGTTCTTGCCCAGCCGCGGCCCGGCGGCCCGGGCGTTGACTACGAGCTTCTGCTCGATCCCGAACTCCGCCGGCGAGGCGCTCCCGGCGTCGAGCAGGCGGACGGACCGCAGGTTCAGTTCGTCGGCGACAACACCGGCGAAGCCCGCCAGCGCGTCGGCGCCCGGTGCCACAACAGTGAGTTCCTGCAACGGCAGCCGGACCCGGAGGTTGGCGGCCTTGCGCAGTGAGGATCCGGTGGAGCAGATCTGCTGGATCTTATCCATCGCCTCGACGAGTCCCGGGTTGGCCGGGAACAGGTCCGCGTCCGGCCAGTCGGCCAGGTGCACGGAGCGCCCGCCGGTGAGGCCGCGCCAGATCTCCTCGGAGACCAGTGGCAGCAGCGGGGCCGCGACCCGGCACACCGTCTCCAGCGCCGTGTAGAGCGCGTCGAAGGCGTCGGGGTTTTCGTCGAAGAAGCGCAGCCGGCTGCGGCGGACGTACCAATTCGTGAGCATGTCCAGGTAGCTGCGCAGTTCATCGCAGGCGCCGGAGATGTCGTAGCTGTCCAACTGGGCGGTCATGTTCCGGACCAGGCCGCCGGTGTTGGCCATCAGGTACTGGTCCAGGGTGTCGGCGTAGCCGTCGTGGCGCAGCTTGGCATCGTAGCCAGACGCTGTTCCATCCACTGCGTTCGATGCGTTCGTGTACAGCGTGAAGAAGCTGTAGACGTTCCACAGCGGCAGGATGACCTGGCGGACGCCCTCGCGGATGCCCTGCTCGGTGACTACGAGATTCCCGCCGCGCAGGATCGGGCTGGACATCAGGAACCAGCGCATCGCGTCCGAGCCGTCCCGGTCCAGGACCTCGGAAACGTCAGGGTAGTTCTGCAGGCTCTTGGACATCTTCTGCCCGTCCGAGCCCAGGACGATGCCGTGGCTGATGACGTTGCGGAAGGCGGGCCGGTCGAACAGCGCGGTGGAGAGGATGTGCAGCATGTAGAACCAGCCGCGGGTCTGGCCGATGTACTCGACGATGAAGTCCGCCGGGTTGTGGGTGTCGAACCATTCCTCGTTCTCGAACGGGTAGTGGACCTGACCGTAGGGCATGGACCCGGAGTCGAACCAGACGTCCAGAACATCCTCGACCCGGCGCATGACGGATTGGCCTTCCGCCGGGGTCCGCGGATCATCCGGGTTCGGGCGGGTCAGTTCGTCAATGAACGGCCGGTGCAGGTCGACCTGGCCGTCGTTGTTTAGCGGCAGGCGGCCGAAGTCGGCTTCGATCTCGGCGAGCGAGCCGTAGACGTCGGTGCGCGGGTAGTCCGGATCGCTGGACTGCCAGACCGGGATGGGGCTGCCCCAGTAACGGTTCCGGCTGATCGACCAGTCGCGGGCGTTGGCGAGCCATTTGCCGAACTGGCCGTCCTTGACGTTGCCCGGGATCCAGTTGATCTCCTGGTTGAGCTCGGACATCCGGTCCTTGAACTTGGTGACCTCCACGTACCAGGAGGACACGGCACGGTAGATCAGCGGGTTGCGGCAGCGCCAGCAGTGCGGGTAGCTGTGCTCGTAGCTGGCCTGGCGGACCAGGCGGCCCTGGGCGCGAAGTACCTGGGTGATGGGCTTGTTGGCTTCGAAGACCTGCAGCCCGGCGATCCCGGCGAGGTCGCCCTGGCCGAACAGCGGCAGGAACTTCGCCCCCTCGTCGACCGAGAGGACCACGGGGATCCCGGCTTCTTCACAGACTTTCTGGTCGTCTTCACCGTAGGCGGGTGCCTGGTGGACGATGCCGGTGCCGTCGGTGGTGGTGACGTAGTCCGCCACAAGAAAGCGCCAGCCGTTCTCGGTGCCGTACTTCTCAGCGTCGGAGAAGTAGTCCCAGAGCGGTTCGTAGGTCAGCCCTTCGAGCTCGACGCCGGTGTGCCGGGAGGTGACGGCGGCTTCGGCAGCCGCCACACCCTCGGCGCCGTCGCCGTAGCCGAGGTCCTTGGCGTAGGCGCCAAGGAGGTCCCCGGCGAGCAGGAAACGCCCGGTGACCGGGGCGTCGGCGGATGCGGCTTTGATCCCCTGCGGCCCGGCCGGCAGCACAACATAGGTGATGGCGGGCCCGACCGCGAGCGCCAGGTTCGTGGGCAGCGTCCAGGGTGTGGTGGTCCAGGCGAGCGCCTGGACCCCGGCGAGCTGCTTTGACAGTTCCGAGTCCCCAGCAGTGATGGGGAAGGTGACCGTAACGGTCTGGTCCTGGCGGTTTTTGTAGACGTCGTCGTCCATCCGCAGTTCATGGTTGGACAGCGGCGTCTCGTCCTTCCAGCAGTACGGCAGCACCCGGTAGCCGTTGTAGGTGAGGCCCTTTTCGTGCAGTTGTTTGAAGGCCCAGAGCACGGACTCCATGTACTCGACGTTGAGTGTTTTGTAGTCGTTCTCGAAGTCGACCCAGCGCGCCTGGCGGGTGACGTAGCTCTTCCATTCGTCGGCGTACTTCATCACCGAGGCGCGGCAGGCGTCGTTGAACTTGTCGATGCCCATCGCCTCGATCTGGGTTTTATCAGTCATGCCCAGCTGTTTCATGGCTTCGAGTTCGGCGGGCAGCCCGTGGGTGTCCCAGCCAAAGCGGCGTTCGACGCGGCGGCCGCGCTGGGTCTGGTAGCGGCCCACGAGGTCCTTGGCGTAGCCGGTCAGCAGGTGGCCGTAGTGCGGCAGGCCGTTGGCGAAGGGCGGGCCGTCGTAGAAAACGAACTCGTTGCTGCCGGGCTTTCCGCCGGGAAGGTCGGAGTCGCGCTGATCGATGCTGGCCTGGAACGTGCCGTCCTCATCCCAGTACCTGAGGATGCGCTCTTCGATCTCCGGGAACTTCACGGAGGCCGGTACACCAGAGGTGCTCGCGGCAGAGGTGGTGGCGCCTGCGCCGGACGGAGCAGCGGAGGCCTTCGGGTAGTAAGTCATCTCGACATCCTGGGTTGAGCTAGTGAACAAGTGGATTCATTCAGGATGCGAGGACGGCTCCTGCACTGTCTTTCGACAACACCGGCACCGCGGTACCACCTCACTTACCGTCACCGCGTGCGCCCCTTGGAGGGACCAACGGCGGCGGCCGCTCATTACTGCTGTGACGGGCTTACCCGTCCGGTTCTACCGGTCCCGGTCCGCTGAAAGCGGCATGAGGACGTTCTTCCGGAAGCTCACCGGTGATGGCCGGGTCGAAGCTGCTACAAGAAGTCTAACAACTGTCGCGGCTCCGTTGTGCCTGCACCGAGTCCCGCTGCTCAGGATCCTGGGCCGGGCCACCCCGCGGTCATTATCGACCACGGGGTAACCAAGCCCGTCGGTGCGCTACGGCCGCTCAGCGGCCGGTCTTGAGCTCGAAACTGCGCGGCAGCTTTATGCCGGATTCGGCCATAACGTCCCGCAGCCGGTCGGGGTAGTCCGTGATGAGGCCGTCTACCCCGAGGGCGATCAGGGCGCGCATGGTGGGCTTGTCGTCGACGGTCCACGGAATGACCTGCATGCCGGCGGCGTGTGCCCGGCTGACCATGTCGGCGGTGACATACGGGACGTAGTCCTGATCGGTGACTGCGCCATCCTGGGGCGTGCCGTGCACCGGGGACACCGCAGTGACCCCAAGGGAGGCCGCGGCCGCGACCAGATCCCCGCCAAAGTCGTCCGCGTCGATACCGCCGAGCCACGGCGAGCTGCCGGGCTGGCCGGCCTCAAGGAAGTCCTTGTTGGTCAGGGCAACGGTGGGGATCTGCGGCTGGCGTTCCCGGACCAGGCGCAGCGAGCCCCAGTCGAAGCTTTGGATGGAGACCCGGCTTTGCATGTGCGCCTTGTTGATTTCCTGCAGCGCGACGTCCACGAACTGCTCCCGCGGGGCGGTCTCCTCGGGCGCTCCGGCTTCGACCTTCGTTTCGATATTGAACCGGACCTGGCTGGCACGGTAGGACCGGGCCAGGGCAAAGACCTCGGCGAGGGTGGGCATTTTGGCGCCTGGGGACGCTGCCTGGCCCGGGAATTGAGGCTGGGTCAGCGAGCCGCAGTCCAGGCTCCGGACCTGTGCGAAGGTCAGGTCCTTGACGTATTTGCCGACGTAGGGAAACTGCGGGTCGCCCGCCGTCACCGGCGCGGTGTCCTGGCATTTTTTGTCGCTGATCTTGCGGTCGTGGGTAATCACCTCGCGGCCGTCTTTGGTGATCTGGAGGTCAAGTTCAAGCGTCGAGACACCGGTCTCGAGGCCCTTCGCGAACGATGCCAGCGTCGACTCGACGGTGAGACCGATGCCGCCGCGGTGCGCCTGAAGGTCAAAGTGGTGGTCGGCGCCTGTGCCCGAATCGCGGGAACGGGTGTCGGCGGCGTCGGCCTGGGCCGTGGTGGCGAGGAGCAGGGCGGCGCTCAGTACTGCGGCGCCGAGCTTGGTCGTGGTGCGCATGGGGATGAGTCTCCACTCTGGTGGTGTGCAGTTGCACCCGCCACGGTCCCCGCCCGCGGCCAACAGCGCACCACCCCTGGCCCACGGCAGAGCCAAGTGCAGATGAACGCCGGGCGTCCGGTTTCCGGCCGGCCAGTCCGGACCCGGCCGGAGTCCGGCGGACCCGCCTAGTTTTTGCGGATCAGCTTGTGGTTGGCGGCCTGCGCGACCGGACGGATCACAATCTGGTCGAGGTTCACGTGGTGCGGCGCCGTGACGGCGTAGCGGACGACGTCCGCGACATCCGCTGCGGTGAGCGGCTTCTCAACTCCCTGATAGACCTTGGCGGCTGAGGCCTGGTCCCCGAGGCGGTTCAGGGCGAACTCCTCCGTCTGCACCAGGCCGGGGACCACCTCAATAACGCGGAGGTTGTGTTCGGCCTCTTCGAGGCGCAGCGCACCGGTCAGCGCGTGCTGGCCGAACTTTGCCGCGTTATAACCGCCGCCCCCCTCATAAGCGGACAGCCCGGCCGTTGACGTCAGATTCAGGACCGTACCCTCGCCAACCGCACGCAGCATCGGCAGGAAGGCCCGGATGAGCTTTAAGGTGCCGAGAACGTTGACCTCGAACATCCATTCCCAGTCCTCGGTCTTTGCCCCGGCCACCGTGTCCGCGCCGCGGGCGCCGCCGGCAATGTTGATCAGGGTGTCGATCCCGCCGGCGCGGGTCACCTCGTCCACCAGCCGGGCGACGGCGGCGTCGTCGGTCACGTCCGCCGGAAGGGCGACGGCGCCGGTTTCCGCGGCGAGCGCCGCCAACCGGTCCGCGCGGCGGGCCACGGCGTACACCGTCCAGCCCGCGCTCCGGAGCGCCCGCACGGTGGCCTCGCCGATTCCGGTGCTGGCGCCGGTTACTACTGCCGCTTTGTGCTGGATTCCCTCAGTCATGGCACCACCCTAGTGGATCAGCGCACGGTGCTGGATTCCAGGTCCTCGTCCTCGAGGCCGAGGACCTTGAGCTTGCCGCTCTTCCGGTCGGCGAGGTACTCCTTCATTTCGCGCTTGATGACCGGCAGCAGCAGGTAGACCCCGAGCAGGTTCACGAAGGCGCAGACGAACAGTGCAGCGTCGGCGAAGTTCAGCACCTGGGTGAAGGTCAGCACGGTTCCCACGACGGTAAAGAACAGGAAGACGCACTTGTAGCTGACCTCGGAGGCCTTGCTCCGGCCGAAGAGGTATTCCCAGGCTTTGAGCCCGTAGTAGGACCAGGTGATCAGGGTGGAGAAGGCGAACAGCGAGACTGCCACGGCCAGCACTGCGGGAAACCACGGGAGCACGGTAGCAAAGGCGTCAGAGGTCAGAATGACGCCGTCGGGGGCGCCCTTGCCGGCCTGTACCTGATCCATGCCGGCCTGGAAGCTCGGTGCTCCGCCGATGATGATGGCGAGTGCTGTCATGGTACAGATGACCACCGTGTCGATGAGGGGTTCGAACATGGCCACAAAGCCTTCGCTCACGGGCCGGGTGGTCTTGACGGCAGAGTGGGCAATGGCGGCTGACCCCAGGCCGGCTTCGTTGGAGAACGCGGCGCGCTGGAAGCCCACGATCATCACGCCGACGACGCCGCCGGTGAGGCCTTGCGGATTGAACGCACCGCCAATGATCGATCCCATTGCGGCGGGGACATGGTCCAGGTTGGCGAGGATGACGAACAGGCAGGCGAGTACGTAGATAATTCCCATGGCCGGGACGAGTTTGCTGGTGGTGGCCCCGATCGACTTGATGCCGCCTAGGATCACGGCGGCCACCAGGGCGGCCAGGACGACCCCAAAGATCAACGCGGCCCCGGCGCTGCCGAGCGGACCGTCCTCGCCGCCCGTGACGTTTTGTACCTGGGCGAACGTCTGGTTTGCCTGGAACATGTTGCCGCCGGCGATACCGAAGATCAGGATGGCGACGGCGAAGATGCCGGTGAGCGTCTTGGCCGGGAACCGTCCGAACTTCTTGAACGCGATGGGCAGGTACTTGAACGGCCCGCCCGTCACCGTCCCGTCAGCGTGGACTTCCCGGTATTTGACCCCGAGGGTGCACTCGGCAAACTTCGTGGCCATGCCAAGCAGACCGGCAAGGATCATCCAGAATGTCGCTCCGGGGCCACCGAGCGCCATAGCCGCGCCGACGCCGGCGATGTTGCCCAGCCCCACGGTGCCGGACAGTGCCGAGGTCAACGCGTGGAAGTGCGGAACCTCGCCGGGATCGGATTTTGACGAGTAATGGCCGCGGATCACCTCGTGGGAGGTCTTGAGACCGCGGAACTGGATAAAGCCGAAGTAGACCGTGAAGATCACACCGGCGGCGATGAGCCAGGCCACGACGGCCGGAAAGCTCACCTCACCGATAGTGATGGGGAAAAAGACAATATTTGAGAAAGTCTCGGTGACCGGCTGAAAGACCGTATCTGCCGCGCTTTCTACGGCCGACAGCCAGCCGATCTCGTCGGAGGCAGCTTGTGTTGGCAGCGCTTGGTAAATTGACATTCCTCCACTAGAACGTCAATCGAACGTGATCGCAATCACATTTCGAATACCCTACGAAATTTGCGTTTGTCTTTGGTAGGTATCTGACACGGTTCTCGGTGGCGGAATCGTGTACGGACAGGCGTACAGACAATCGATCCGACTTCGGTGTTGATGCCCCGCCTTCCCGCCGTTGCCCTGCGGGGTCCTCCGGCCATGGAAGAATTGCCCCATGGCTGAAGACACGCAGGGTACAGACACGCCCACCACCGCCCCCATCAATGTTCCGGACAAGCCCGCCCTGGAAGGGCTGGAAACCGCGCTTACCCGGCGCTGGCTTGACGACGGGACCTACAAGTTCAACCCGGACACCACCCGGGAGCAGGTCTACTCGATCGATACTCCCCCGCCCACCGCGTCGGGTTCGCTGCACGTCGGCCACATGTTCTCCTACACCCAGACCGACGTCGTGGCCCGCTACCAGCGGATGACCGGCAAGAATGTCTTTTACCCGATGGGCTGGGACGACAACGGCCTGCCCACCGAGCGACGCGTGCAGAACTACTTCGGTGTACGCTGCGACCCAACGACCGCATACGACGCCGGCTACCGCCCCCCGGCGGAGCCGGCCAAGAACCAGCGCGACTTCGACGTCGTCTCGCGCCGGAACTTCATCGAACTCTGCGAGGAGCTCGCGGTCGAGGACGAAAAGGTCTTCGAGAACCTGTTCCAGACCCTCGGCCTGTCCGTGGACTGGGACCTGACGTACCGCACCATCGACGACAAGTCCCGTGCCATCTCCCAGCGTGCCTTCCTGGCGAACCTGGCTGCCGGCGATGCGTACATGGCCGAGGCGCCCACCCTGTGGGACGTAACCTTCCTCACCGCTGTGGCCCAGGCCGAGCTGGAGGACCGCGAAGTTGCCGGCGCGTACTACCGCTTCCCCTTCTTCACCCAAGACGGCGAGAAGATCTTCATCGAGACCACCCGCCCGGAACTGCTGGCCGCCTGTGCCGCGCTCGTGGCGAATCCCGACGACGAACGCTACAAGCCGCTGTTCGGCACAAAAGTCACCTCCCCGCTGTTCGGCGTCGAGGTGGAAATCAAAGCCCACCCGCTCGCCAAGGCGGACAAAGGCTCCGGCATCGCCATGGTCTGCACCTTCGGGGACCTCACCGACGTCACCTGGTGGCGCGAACTCCAGCTGCCCACCCGCGCGATCGTGGGCCGTGACGGGCGCATCCTGGGCGAGACGCCGGAGTGGATCACCACTGCCGAAGGCCGCGCCCACTTCGAGGCGATCGCCGGCAAGACCGTGTTCAGCGCCAAAGAAGGCGTGGTGGAGCTGCTGGCGGCAGCGGAACTGCTCGACGGCGAACCGAAGAAGATCATGCACCCGGTGAACTTCTTCGAGAAGGGCGACAAGCCCCTTGAAGTTGTAACGTCACGCCAGTGGTACATCCGCAACGGCGGCCGTGACGCCGAACGCCGTGAGCGGCTCATTGCCCGCGGCCACGAAATCGAATTCCACCCGGCATTTATGCGTTCCCGCTACGAGAACTGGATCTCCGGACTGAACGGGGACTGGCTCGTTTCCCGCCAGCGCTTCTTCGGTGTGCCCGTGCCCGTCTGGTACCCGCTGGACGCCGACGGCAACCCCGACTTCGCAGCTCCGATCGTCCCGTCCGACGCGCAGCTGCCGGTGGATCCGGCGGCTGATGCGGCACCGGGGTACGAAGAGTCCCGGCGCGACGTGCCGGGGGGCTTCACCGGCGACGCCGATGTGCTCGACACCTGGGCCACCTCGTCGTTGACACCGCAGATCGTGGGTGGCTGGAGCACCGACGAGGCGCTCTTCGCCAAGGTCTTTCCGTTCGACGTCCGCCCGCAGGCCCACGACATCATCCGGACGTGGCTGTTCTCCACCGCCGTCCGCGCGGATGCCCTGCAGGACGTCGCGCCGTGGAAGCACGCGGCCATCTCCGGCTGGATCCTTGACCCGGACCGCAAGAAGATGTCCAAGTCCAAGGGCAACGTGATCGTCCCGACCGAGGTGCTCAACGAATACGGTTCGGACGCCGTCCGCTACTGGGCAGCCTCGGCCAAGCTCGGCGCGGACACCGCGTATGAGATCGCGCAGATGAAGATCGGCCGGCGCCTGGCCATCAAGCTCCTGAACGCCTCCAAGTTTGTGCTGAATCTCGGCGCCACCGAGGACTCCGTCGTTTCGGCTGACCTCGCGGTGCTCAGCAACCCCCTGGACCGGGCCGTGCTGGCCCAGCTCTCCGAGGTGGTCCGCCTGGCCACCAAGGCGTTCGAAAACTACGACTATGCCCGCGCCCTGCAGATTTCCGAGAGCTTCTTCTGGCACTTCACCGATGACTACGTGGAGCTCATCAAGGACCGCGCCTACGGTGCCGCAGGCGGGACTGAACAGGCTTCAGTCCTGGCAGCACTGGCGACGAGCCTTGATACCCTGCTGCGCCTCTTCGCCCCGTTCCTGCCGTTCGCCACGGAGGAAGTCTGGAGCTGGTGGCGGACGGGTTCGGTGCACCGTGCACAGTGGCCCTCCGCCGTCGAAATCGACGGTGACACCACGTTGCTGGCCACTGTAGGGACCGCGCTCAGCGGGATCCGGAAAGCCAAATCGGAGGCCAAGGTCAAGCAGCGCACCGAGGTCCTGTCGGCGACCATCACGGCTCCGGAGTCCCTCACAACGCAACTGAAAGCCGGCCTGGCCGACCTGAAGGCCGCGGCAAACGCCCGGGAACTGATCCTCGTGGGCGGCGACGGCGAACTGACCGTCGGCGATGTTGTCCTGGCCCCGGCCGAGGAGACCGGGCAAGCCTGACGGCTGTCCGCCCGGGAGACCAAAAGAGGGCCCTCCGCCCGGCTCACGCCGGGCGGAGGTCCCTCTTTGGTCTGGCTGATCCTTGCTTTCCGGGGCCTCAGATCCCGGCTGCGGCCCCGAAGTGCGTCAGCACCGGCGGTGCGGCCAACAGCTCCCCCAGTCCGCTTGCGCCGGCGCCTGCGCGCCACGCGCGGTAAGCGGAGTCGTGTTCAATCGACTCCCACCGTTCCACCACCAGAAAGTGCGCGGGGTCGTGGCTGTCAACAAGGACATCAACACCGAGGCAGCCGTCAAAGGCGCGCGTGTCGCTGAGGATACCGCGGAGCACCTCCGGCGCCGTGGGCAGGGCTTCTGCCTTTAGGGTCAAGTCAAGGTGGGCTGTGATGGGCATGGAGCTCCAATGGTCGCAGGTGTGTACAGGGACAGCCGGCCTGGATGCCGGCCAACACGGCACCCGGAGCGGTGCCCTGCCATTGGTGGCAACAGCGGTGCCGGGCCAGTTGTTCCTGCGGCTCTGCTGAACGGGCGCGATGTGAACCGGTCCGGTTTGGGGCAACCCGCATTTTGTCCTAATAACCCGGATTTTGGGCAAAGGGGAAGCCCCATCAGCGTTTTGCCGTTGGTGGGGCTTCGACTTTCGATTGCCACGTGACGTCTCAGGCAATCTGGCGGGATCCTTGGATTTCCAGGTCTTCCTACCTCGTCACTGGTAGCCATCATCTGACTGTGCCGTAGGCTGCGTCGGATAAGTGTCACTGAATCGTTGGTTCCCGCGTCCCGCTTCTTCCGAAGTGGGTAAGTTCAATTGTGATCCTGCCCTGCCGGATACGCAAGAGCCCCGAAGGAACTACACGCGGGTAGTTCCTTCGGGGCTCTGGTTGTCCCGCGGGCTTCTAGCTGAACACGGGGCTTTCGGTCCGGCTGCGCTTAAGTTCGAAGAAGTACGGGAACGACGCCAGGGTCACTGTGGCGTCCCAGAGCCGTCCGGCCTCCTCGCCGCGCGGAATGCGCGTCAGTACCGGGCCAAAGAAGGCGGTGCCGTTGAAGGCGACCACCGGTGTGCCGACGTCCTGCCCGACCAGCGAGATGCCTTCCTCGTGGCTGCTGCGCAGTTCGGCGTCGAACGCGTCGCTCTGGCCAGCGGCCGCCAGCTCCGCCGGGAGGCCAACCTCCGCGAGGGACTTCGAGATAACCTCGGCGATGTCAGCATTGCCTTCGTTGTGGATTTTGGTGCCCATGGCGTCGTAGAGCGCCTTCACGTATTTTTCGCCGTGCTGCTGGGCCGCGGCCATGATAACCCGCACGGGGGCCCAAGCCTTGGTGAGGAACGCCTTGTACTCCTCCGGGAGCTCCTCACGGCCCTCGTTCAGCACGGCCAGGCTCATAACGTGCCACTGGACGCTGATATCGCGGACGTCCTGTACCTCGCCAATCCAGCGGGAGGTCACCCACGCGAAGGGGCACATCGGGTCGAACCAGAAGTCGGCTTGGTTAGTCGTTGCTTCTTGGGTCAGGGATTCAGACACGGTTGTTCTCCTTAAGGAAGTCTGCCGGGAAACATGCGCTGCTGCGGATCCAGCACCCGGGCGCGCCATAGGCGACAGCGACCGGCGCACCGTGTTTATTCCGGGTCAGGCCGACTTGCGGCGCTTGAGGTCGTGGGCGATCAACGTGGGCGCTGCCTTCTTGGAGACGACGTCCTCCGTGATAACAACTGTGGCGATGTCCTCGCGGCTCGGCAGGTCAAACATCACAGGGAGCAGGACCTCCTCCATGATGGCGCGAAGCCCTCGGGCCCCGGTGCCGCGTTCCAGTGCCTGATCGGCGATCGTGTTAAGGGCTTCCTCGTCGAACACCAGCTCAACGCCGTCGATCTGGAACATCTTCTGGTACTGCTTCACCAGGGCGTTCTTGGGGGTGGACAGAATCTGGATGAGCGCCGCCCGGTCCAGGTTGGAGACCGTGGTGATGACGGGCAGGCGGCCGATGAACTCAGGGATGAGCCCGAACTTCAACAGGTCCTCAGGCATCACCTCGCCGTAGGAGTCGGTGTTGTTCTTGACCTCGTTGAGCGGGGCGCCGAATCCGATGCCCTTGCGGCCGGACCTGGAGCCGATGATCTCCTCGAGACCGGCGAACGCACCGGCCACGATAAAGAGCACATTGGTGGTATCGATCTGGATGAATTCCTGGTGCGGGTGCTTGCGGCCGCCTTGCGGCGGAACCGAGGCGACAGTGCCTTCCAGGATCTTCAGCAGGGCCTGCTGCACACCCTCGCCGGAAACGTCCCGGGTGATGGAGGGGTTCTCGCTCTTGCGTGAGATCTTGTCGATCTCATCGATGTAGATGATGCCTTGCTCGGCCTTCTTGACGTCGTAGTCAGCGGCCTGAATGAGCTTTAGGAGGATGTTCTCCACGTCCTCGCCGACGTAACCGGCTTCGGTCAGTGCGGTGGCGTCGGCGACGGCGAAGGGTACGTTGAGCCGTCGGGCAAGCGTCTGCGCAAGGTACGTCTTGCCGCAGCCGGTGGGCCCGATCAGCAGGATGTTCGACTTGGCGATCTCGACCTCATCGTGGTGCACCCCTTCGGCGAGGCTGCCGCTCTTAGGGGCGTGGCCCGCCTGGATGCGCTTGTAGTGGTTATAGACCGCTACGGCGAGTGAACGCTTGGCCGGCTCCTGGCCAATCACGTATTCCTGCAGGAAATCGAAGATTTCGCGGGGTTTTGGCAGCTCAAAACTGCCCAGGTCGGCCACTTCGGCGAGTTCTTCCTCGATGATCTCGTTGCAGAGTTCAATGCACTCGTCGCAAATGTAGACACCGGGCCCGGCAATGAGCTTCCGAACCTGCTTTTGGCTCTTTCCGCAGAAAGAACACTTCAGCAGATCCGTGCTCTCGCCAATCCGAGCCATATGTGAACCCCTTTGTATTTTGCTGCCGGCTGTGTCCTTCGCCTGCGCAGCGCTGCACCCGTTACTGGAATCACGGACCTTCCCCAGGGAGGCCAACCGTGACATGTTCCACTCTAGGTCACTTTCGGTCTATTGAGTGGAAAGCAGACACCGGTGCGGCCACGTCAAGTGGCGCACCGGTGTCGGGAACTGCTGCTTAGCTACTTGGTGATTGCCTGGGGCTTCATCTTGCGTGAATCCAGCACCTGGTCGATCAGACCATACTGCATCGCCTCGGCTGCGGTGAGGATCTTGTCGCGTTCGATGTCGTTGTTGACCTGCTCGGGGGTCCGGCCGGAGTGCTTGGCCAGCGTGTCCTCAAGCCAGGACCGCATCCGCATAACCTCGGCTGCCTGGATCTCCAGGTCGGAGGCCTGGCCGCCCTGGCCGCCGGACAGGGAGGGCTGGTGAATGAGGACGCGGGCGTTGGGAAGCGCGAGGCGCTTGCCCGGTGTGCCGGCTGCAAGGAGCACAGCCGCGGCACTGGCGGCCTGGCCGAGGCAGACGGTCTGGATCTCCGGGCGGATATACGTCATGGTGTCGTAGATCGCGGTCATAGCGGTGAAGGACCCGCCCGGGGAGTTGATGTAGAGGGTAATGTCGCGGTCCGGGTCAGTTGACTCCAGCACCAGCAGCTGGGCCATCACGTCGTCGGCCGACGCGTCGTCAACCTGGACGCCGAGGAAGATGATGCGGTCCTCGAACAGCTTGGTGTAAGGGTCCTGGCGCTTGAATCCGTAGGGGGTGCGCTCTTCGAACTGCGGCAGCACGTAGCGGCTGCTCGGCAGGTTACCGGCAGTCGAACCGAAGTTGTAGTTCATGTTCATTGCTCCTGAAGTCATTGCTGTCTGCGTGCCGGTCAGTTCTCGGTGGCTGTGTCTGTGCCGTTGTCACTGCCGCCGGCATTGGTTCCGCCGCCGCCGGCCACGGAGCCCGCGTGCGCCGCAATCTTGTCGAAGAAACCGTAGTCAAGGGCCTCCTTGGCCGTGAACCACTTGTCGCGGTCGTTGTCCTTGAGGATGGTCTCGACGCTCTGTCCGGTCTGGTCAGCGGTCAGCTCGGCCATAACCTTCTTCATGTGCAGGATGAGCTCGGCCTGGATTTTGATGTCCGATGCCGTGCCGCCGATGCCGCCCGAGGGCTGGTGCATCAGGATGCGTGCGTTCGGGGTGGCGTAGCGCTTGCCCTTGGTACCGGAGGAGAGCAGGAACTGTCCCATCGAGGCGGCCAGGCCGGTGGCGACGGTCACGACGTCGTTGGGGATGAACTGCATGGTGTCGTAGATGGCCATGCCGGCCGTCACGGACCCGCCCGGTGAATTGATGTAGAGGTAGATATCCTTCTCGGGGTTCTCGGCCGAGAGCAGCAGCAGCTGCGAGCAGATCGCGTTGGCGTTCTCGTCGCGGACCTCGGAGCCGAGCCAGATGATGCGCTCTTTCAGCAGGCGGTTGTAAATGTAGTTGTCCTGGGCTGCCGGATCGACAGTAGCCATCCGGGGTGCCCCTGCTTGCTGTGACATATGTACTTCCCTCTCGCTGGCGACGGTGATGCCACTGGACGACATCACTGAACTTTCCTACATGGACACTAACGGTTTTTCGGACCGCTTTGTGCGCAGGCGCGGGGCTGTTCGCTGACGGCGCACGACTGGCCGGGAGGGTTCGTCACAGGCTTAAAAAGCAGCACCCCCGGATCAAAGATCCGGGGGTGCTGCTGGACCGCGGGAGCGGAAGGTATTAGAACTTCACGGCTGCCGGATCATCATTTGTGCCGGTCTCGGTTGCCGCTTCCTCGGAAGCGCTTTCCTCGGCCTCGGCAGTTGCCTCAACGGTTGCCTCTTCGTCGCCGGGGCGGACGAAGTCGCTGAGGTCGACGGCGTTGCCCTCAGAGTCGGTGACCTCGGCCTGGCCGAGGACCACGGCCAGTGCCTTGCGGCGGCGGACCTCGGAAACCATCATGGGGACCTGGCCGCTCTGATCGATGATCTGGGCGAACTGGTTCGGGTCCATGCCGTACTGGCCGGCGGTGGTCACGATGTAGTCGATCAGCTCGTTCTGGCTGACGTTGACTTCTTCCTTTTCGGCGATGGCGTCCAGGATGATCTCGTTCTGGAAAGCCCGCTCGCTGTTGGCCTTGACCTCGGCGCGGTGCTCCTCGGTGTCGTGATCGCCTTCACCGTGTGCGTTTTCGGCGTTGAAGTGCTGCTCAAGCTGCTCTTCGACGACGGAGGCCGGTACGGGAACCGCAACGAGCTCAACGAGCTTGTCGAGGACCTTGTCACGGGCTTCAACGCCCTGCTCGACGACCTTGGACTCTGCGGCCTGCTTGGTGAGGTCCTCGCGGAGTTCGGCCAGGGTGTCGAACTCCGAGGCCAGCTGGGCGAAGTCGTCGTCGGCCTCGGGCAGCTCGCGCTCCTTGACGGACTTGACGACGACCTTGACCTGGGCGGACTCACCGGCGTGCTCGCCGCCCACCAGGGTGGTGTCGAAGATCGCATCCTCGTCGGCGCTGAGGCCGGTGACAGCTTCATCAAGGCCCTCAAGCATTGTGCCGGCGCCTACCTGGTAGGACAGGCCCGTGGCGGAGTCGACTTCGACGCCGTCGATGGTGGCGGTGATGTCGATGGTGAGGAAATCTTTGTCGGCCGCGGGGCGGTCCACGGACTTCAGCGTGCCGAAGCGGCCGCGAAGCTCATCCAGGGCCGTCTCGACGTCGGCGTCGGTGGAAGCAGCGGCCGCAACCTCAACCTTGATGCCGGCGTAGTCGGGCAGCTCGATCTCGGGGCGGACGTCAACCTCGGCGTGGAACTTCAGCTCACCATCGGTGGCTGAAGGATCCGGAACTTCGGTGATTTCGACCTCTGGACGGCTCAGCGGACGGATGCCGGTTTCCTGGACTGCCGCCTGGTACCAGCCGTTCAGGCCTTCGTTGATGGCAGTCTCCAGCACATAGCCGCGGCCGACGCGCTGGTCAATAAGCTTGGAGGGGACCTTGCCCTTGCGGAAACCGGGGACCTGGATCTGCGAAGCAACAGTCTTATATGCCTCTGCGATGCTGGGTTTCAATTCCTCAAAGGGGACCTCAACATTGAGCTTGACCCGCGTGGGGGTGAGGTTCTCGACAGCGCTCTTCACAGTCTAAGTACTCCTGGTTTTTAGGGGGTGGGGTTCTGCACCGCCAAGGTCTGGCGGCAACTGCAGAGTCGGGGTGACAGGATTTGAACCTGCGACTTCCTGCTCCCAAAGCAGGCGCTCTAGCCAAGCTGAGCTACACCCCGTAAGTGCACAGAACAGTCTACGGTCATATCGTGCCGGTTTGCACATTTGACACTGGGGCCCTGAATTAGGTTTAGTTGTATCCGGCTTGAACAGCCACCCGGAAGTTTTGCTGGAAGTCTCCTGCAAAGTCCCGGGGACGTAGCTTAATGGTAAAGCCTCAGTCTTCCAAACTGATTACGCGGGTTCGATTCCCGTCGTCCCCTCAGAAATATGACGAGAAAGCCCCTCTCCGGAGGGGCTTTTTTGTACCCGTTTGGCCGGCCGCACGGGCCCGCCACCAGCAAGGAACTCGATGGCCCGCTGCCCGCAAAGAGTACTCTCACCGCTGGCAGGAAGGGCACCAATAGAGCTTGCGGGCCCCCAGGTCGGTCAGCGCCACCGTCGTTCCGCAGTTCCGGCAGTCGAGACCCT
Organism: Arthrobacter sp. EM1; assembly: GCF_029964055.1. Taxonomy (NCBI): domain Bacteria; kingdom Bacillati; phylum Actinomycetota; class Actinomycetes; order Micrococcales; family Micrococcaceae; genus Arthrobacter; species Arthrobacter sp. EM1. The sequence continues at coordinate 2,097,588 of NZ_CP124836.1, forward strand.
GCCTCCGGTAGACGAAGTGGGACTCGTCCGGGGCGGGCAGCTGGCGACGGTTCCCGCTCGCGGCGAGGCCGGCCCAGCAGTCCGGGGGTGTTGTGATGATCCTGCCGTCACGGACGCCGTCGGACATCACCGCGACGCTGTCGTCCCACAGCTCCCGGGCAGCAGCGGCGGAGAGCGAGCGGCCCGGCAGCCAGGGGTCCAGCCCCTGCCGGAACAGCAGTTCGGCGCGGTAGACATTGCCGACGCCGGCGATGACCTTTTGGTCCATCAGCAGGGCCGCGATCGGCGTGCGCCGGGCCCGGACAGCGGCAACAAAGGAGTCCCGGTCCCCGGGCAGGTTTCGCAGCGGATCGGGTCCGAGTCGGGCGAGCACTGCGGCGGCTTCGGCTTCGGTAACCACTTCGCACGTCGTTGCGCCGCGCAGATCGGCCCAACCGTGGACCCCGGCGAGACGGACCCGGACGGCGCCGACCGGTGCCGGCGGGCCCGAATACGGTGCCGGCTCAGCCGACGCACCGTCGTCAAAAATCTCCCGTTCCCCGACTTTCCGGGGCGCTCCGATGCTCGACGCGCCCCGGAAGCCTGCGTCTCCGCCGAAATCCCAGGCCCCGTAGAGGCCCAGGTGGACGTGCAGCGCCAGCCCGTGGCCGAACGCCAGGAAGAGGTGCTTCCCGTGCGCGGTGGAGCCGGTGAGCGTATGGCCGTCCAACAGTGCCGCGCCCCGGACAAAACGCCCCTGCGGACTCGACACCGCTAGCTGCTCGCCCGTAAAGACGTCGCCGAACTGGCGGGCCAGCCGGTGGACGGAATGTCCCTCCGGCACTAGGCGAGGACCTCGCCGGTGCGCTCATAGGCGGCGATCTTGCCGATCCGGCGGACGTGGCGGACGTCGTTGCTGAATGGTTCCGCCAGGAACGCCTCGATGATTTCGGTGGCCTCCTTGACGCTGTGCTGCCGGCCGCCGACGGCGACCACGTTGGCGTCGTTGTGATCTCGCGCCAGCTTCGCCGTGGACAGGTTCCAGGCCAGCGCCGCCCGGACGCCCTTGACCTTGTTCGCTGCAATCTGCTCGCCGTTGCCGGAGCCGCCCAGCACGATGCCCAGGGCGTGTGTGCCGGCTTCCTGGTCCGCAACGACCGCAAGAGCGGCATTGATGCAGAAGGAGGGGTAGTCATCCAGGGCGTCGTAGGCCGCGGGTCCGTGGTCGACTACCTCGTACCCCTTGGCGCCAAGATGGGCGACGAGGTGGGCACTGAGTTCCATGCCGGCGTGGTCGGTGGCGATGTGCACGCGCGGGAGGTCAGGAAGGGTCACGGCGTATCCGTTCGGTGGGGCAGAGCAGTGGGGTCACCGGGTCTGCGGTGCGGTCTGGGAAGCTGCTTCCAGCTTACTAGGGCACGCGACCGAGCCGGCCGTTCCGCCTGCCGGCAGTTCGTCACACACCGGCGGCTCCGCCGTCCCGGTGCGCGCGTGCGGCCACCCGTGAGATGACCTGCGCTACGTTCTCCGCAGTGGCGGCGCTCCCGCCGCTGACGGTAACGGTCCGCCCGTCGGAACGGCCCACAACGATTGCCGGTCCGCTGCTGACCAGCAGGGCAGTTGTGCTGCCGTGGCTGCGGTAACCCCAGCCGCCAAAGTCGGCCGCCCGGATCTCCTGCTGTGTCGCCGACTCGATGGCGCCGGCCGGAACATCCAGTACCCGGACGAAGCCTGCGGCGAAGACGCGCAGGCCGCCCCGGTCCACCCGGATGCGGGCGAACAGGCACGCCGCCGCCAGCAGGGCCAGGGCCACGAGCAGGGCCGCCAGCCAGGGCAAGGCGATGGTGAGAAGTGCGGCTGGAAGCACTGTGGCGACCCCGAGCATCACAAAAACGGAACTGCGGGCGTGGACCCACAGGCTCACTGCATCGCGGGCAAGCCCGGGATCGATTTCGCGGGCCAGGGCCGCCGCCACGGCCTTCTCATCGTCGGCGGACCAGCGTTCGTCGGCCTTGAAAACAAAGCCCATCACGAAACCCAGGCCCAGTGCCGCGCCGCTTCCCATGGCGAGTACTGTGACGTCCACCTGGGCCTGCCTCGCATTGCCGAGCCCGAGCTGACCGACCAGCACGGCTGCGAGGACGGCGGTGATGAACAAACTGACGAACAGACCGGCGCCCATCATGATCCGGCGCATCACCGCTGGGCGGGACAGCGGTACCGCCTGCAGCAGCACGCCGCCGCCAAGCAGCACGATCAGGGCGGCGCCAACTCCGGTCACGGCCGGGAACGGTGCGAAGTCCGCCGCGCCGCCCTCAGCCCAGCGCACTGCCAGCGGCTCGGGCAGCTCCGTGCGGATCAGCAAGGCGCACACCACAAACGCCGTTGCCAGCATCAGCGGAAACCCCAAGGCGAAGCGCAGTGCCCTGGCGTCGACGGAATCCCGGAATCTATCCATATCCACCACGCTACCCCCGGGTGATGAGGGCTTCGGTATCGTGGTGGGACCTAACGCAACTTGCCAAGCACCGCAGACGTGAAAGAATGATTTCACAATACTTGTTCGCCCATCCGCACAGCATCCCTGGAGGCTCCCCTTGCCCGGAATGAACCTGACGCGCGCCGAAGCACGCGAGCGCGCCGAACTGATCGCCGTCGAATCCTACGAGGTCGAGCTCGACCTGACCCGCGGAGGGAAAGTCTTCGGCTCCACCACCGCTGTGAAGTTCACGGCCGTGCCGGGTTCCTCGACGTTCATCGACGCGGTGACCGACGCGGTGCACAGCGTGAAACTGAACGGCCGCGAGCTGGACCCTGCAGCGGTCTCCGACGGAGTCCGCATCCAGCTGCCGGATCTCGCAGCGGACAACGAGCTGATGGTGGTCGCCGAGGCCCCCTACATGAATACCGGCGAGGGCCTGCACCGGTTCGTGGATCCGGTGGACCAGGAGGTCTACCTCTACACCCAGTTCGAGGTTCCGGATTCCCGGCGGATGTTTGCCGTGTTTGAACAGCCCGACCTCAAGGCCAGCTTCACGTTCACTGTGACTGCGCCCTCGCACTGGGATCTCATCTCCAACTCCCCCACCCCGGTGCCGGTGGAAACCATCCCCGGCCCCGACGGCGGCGCCCGCTCCGTCTGGGAATTCAGCCCCACCCCGCGCCTGTCCTCCTACGTCACGGCCCTGATCGCCGGGCCGTACGAATCGGTGCGCAGTGAAGTAGTGTCCGCCACCGGGAAAGTCACTCCGCTGGGCGTCTTCGCCCGCAAGTCGCTGATGCAGTACCTGGACGCGGACAACATCTTCGAACTCACCCGGCAGGGCTTCGAGTTTTTTGAGGCGCAGTTCGGCTGCCCGTACCCGTTCGAGAAGTACGATCAGCTCTTTGTGCCCGAGTTCAACGCCGGTGCGATGGAAAACGCCGGCGCCGTGACCATCCTGGAAGGCTACGTCTTCCGCAGCAAGGTCACCGACGCCCAGGTGGAGCGCCGTGCCATCACCGTGCTGCACGAACTCGCCCACATGTGGTTCGGGGACCTTGTGACGATGCGCTGGTGGAACGACCTCTGGCTCAATGAGTCCTTTGCCGAGTACATGTCCCACCTTGCCGCCGTCGAGAACACGGCATTCGACCACGCCTGGACCACTTTTGCCTCGGTGGAGAAATCCTGGGCGTACCGCCAGGACCAGCTGCCGACCACCCACCCGATCTTCGCCGAGATCAAGGACCTGGAAGACGTCGAAGTGAACTTCGACGGCATCACCTACGCCAAGGGCGCCTCGGTGCTCCGGCAACTGGTGGCCTGGGTGGGTCCGGAGGAATTTATGGCCGGCGTCCGCGAGTACTTCCGCAAGCACTCCTGGCAGAACACCGAGCTCAGCGACCTGATGGTCGAGCTCGAAAAGGCCAGCGGCCGCGACTTGGACCACTGGGGGAAACTTTGGCTGGAGACCGCCGGGGTCAACACCCTGACGTCGGAACTGTCCGTGGGTGCGGACGGAAGCATCTCGTCCTTCGCCATCCTGCAGACCGCCACCGAGACCCAGCCGACCATCCGTCCGCACCGGCTCGCCGTCGGCTTCTACAACCTCAATGGTGCCGGGAAGCTGGAGCGCGTGCACCGCGCGGAACTCGACGTCGACGGCCCGCGCACCGAGGTGCCCGCCCTGGCGGGGCTCGCACAGCCGGACCTGATCCTGCTCAACGACGATGACCTCGCCTACGCCAAGGTCCGGCTGGACCCGAAGTCCCTCGCCACTGCCACAGCACACCTGAAGGACATCGGCCAGAGCCTGCCCCGCACCCTCGTCTGGGGTTCGGCCTGGGACGCGGCGCGCGACGGCGAGACTCCGGCACGCGGCTACGTGGAGTTGATCCTGGCCAACATCGCGGAGGAATCCGATTCGTCAGTGACCATGGTCCAGCTCCGCCAGCTGGCCACGACGCTGAACTTCTATGTGGCAGCGGACCACAAGGAAGCCACCGCGACCGCCGCGGCCGGCCGGCTCTGGGAGCTTGCCGCCGGCGTCCGGGCCGGCTCCGACGCACAGCTTCAGTTCGTGAAGGCCTTTGCCCTGTTGGCCCGCAGCGCCGGTCAGTTCGATACCGTCGCCGGGCTGCTTGACGGCTCCCTGAAACTGGCCGGCCTGACCGTGGACCAGGACCTGCGCTGGGAACTGACCACCGCCCTCGTGGTCGGCGGCCAGGCCGGGCAGGAGGCGATCGACGCCGAGCTCGAGCACGACAACACCGCCACCGGACAAAACGCGGCGGCCCTGGCGAAGGCGGCCATCCCCACCGCCGCGGCCAAGGCTGCGGCCTGGGAGTCGATTGTGGTCACCAACGAACTCTCCAACGCCCTGCAGGGTTCGGCGGTCGCCGGCTTCACCCGGGTGCTGGACACCTCACTGCTGGAGCCTTACGCGGAGAAATACTTTGCGGCCGTCCCCGGCGTGGTCAGGGACCGCACCCACGCCCTGGCCCAGCAGATCGTCGTCGGGCTCTACCCGGCCCAGCTGACCACACAGGCCACGGTGGACCGCACGGATGAGTTCCTGGCCTCGCTGCCGGCGGACAGTGCGGCGCTGCGCCGAATGATGTTGGAGAACCGCGACGGTGTGGCCCGCGCACTGCGGGCCCGGCAGGCCGACGCCGGCTAGGGAGCCGCTTAGGGAGCCGTTTCCCGGAGTCCCGCCCAACTAGCTCGCAGCAAACGCCGTTTTGGACGCTCATAACGACCCCTGCTGCCAGCTAGTTGGGCAGGGATGTGTTTTAGGCTGGGGTAATGAGCCTCGACGAACACCGCTACGCGCTGACTGTCCGCTGGACCGGGAACCTTGGCGAGGGGACGGCGTCGTACCGCGGGTATGCACGGGACCACGACATCGAGGTTCCCGGGCTGCCCGCCCTGCGGGGCTCCGCAGACCCGGCCTTCCACGGCGACCGGACCCGTTTCAACCCGGAACAGCTCCTGCTGGCCGCACTCTGCCAGTGCCATATGCTGTCCTTCCTGCACGTTGCGGTGAAGCACGGTGTAGTGGTCACGGCTTATGAAGACCGGGCCGAGGGGCTGATGCGGACCAATCGGGACGGCAGTGGACAGTTTGAGTCGGTCACGCTCAGGCCGCGGGTGAGCACTGCGGAGCCGGTCCCGGAGGCCGTGATGGCGGACCTGCACAGCGCTGCGAACAAGGTCTGCTTCATCGCCCGGAGCGTCAACTTCCCGGTGCTGCACGAGCCGGTCACGGCGCCGGCAGGCCGGCGGGACGTGGTTTCGCCGTAGTTTCCGGATCCAGGTCCCTGCCGGCCCCCTGGAGCGCGGCCGGGTAGGCTGCCGCAGCGCGCTATGCTCCGCGGGCAACCGCTACGGCGCTACTGTTGAACCAGACCAGAGCTTTATGCGCCCGCCGGACGCCGCAACAAGGAGTACTCCCCCACCGATGATCAGCCTGACCAGCGCCACGCCCATCACCGCTCCGGACATCTCGGCCATCAACGTGCCGGGGGTCCTCATCAGTCTGGGGGTCGGCGTCGCCATCTGGCTGGTGGCGTCCGTCGTGATCGGCGGAATCACGAAACGGGTCGCCGCGGGCAGCACATTCTTCAAAAAACCTCGGTTCCGCTGGGTGGCTCCCGCGTTCCGCGCCCTGGACCATGAGCGCAGAGTCCAGCGGGCCAACACAATCGGGGCACTTCTCAGCAGCGTGGCAGGCGTCCTGGTAGCCGTACTCACCGGCGTATACGTGCTTAAGAACCTGAACGTGGACGTCGCGCCGATCCTGACCAGCGTCGGAATCCTCGGAATTGCCTTGGGCTTCGGCGCCCAGCAGCTGATCCGGGACTTCCTGTCCGGCATTTTCATCACCATCGAGGACCAGTACGGCATCGGCGACATCATCGAGACCTCCGAGGTGGTGGGCACTGTGGAATCGATGAACCTTCGGATCACCCGGGTGCGGGCCGAAGACGGCGCCATCTGGTACCTGCGCAACGGCGAAATCCTGCGGGTGGGCAACCGTTCCCAGGGCAATTATGTTCCGCCCGGAAGTCCAACGGCGGACACCGAAGACAGCACACCCCAGCAACAGGCCGGAGAGTAGAGCCATGACAATTCCCAGCGCCGGCGGACCCGGACAGCCCAAGCAACTGCTGCAGAACGATCCGTTCAGCAGGCCGGGCTACACCGACAACTTTTACGATGCAGTGGGCGGCCACAAGACGTTTGTTAAGCTCATTGATGTCTTCTACGACGGCGTCGCATCGGATCCATTGCTGCGGCCGATGTATCCGGAGGAGGATCTGGGCCCTGCCCGGCGCCGTTTCCTGATGTTCCTCGAGCAGTACTGGGGCGGCCCGACGACGTATGGCGAGGAACGCGGGCACCCCCGGCTCAGGATGCGGCACCAGCCCTTCCGGGTCACCCCGGAGGCCAAGGACCGCTGGCTGCATCACATGCGCACCGCGGTGGATTCCCTGGACCTCCCGCCGCTGCACGAGGGGACGCTGTGGGACTACATGGAGCGGGCAGCACTGTCCATGGTGAACAGCCCGTCCGAATCCTGAGCTGCGCCCGGCGGACGCCGCAGAACGAGCCGCGGCTAACGAGCCGTGGCTACTGACGGTCCTAGAGTCCTGAACCGGAGCGGGCCAGGACGTGCCCCCGGGCCCCGCTGAGCCGGAACCAGCGCCCGGACCGGTAGAGCTGCTGCTCGCCGTCGGCGAGGAAGCCGAGGGTGAGGGCCGCAAACGCGGCACCCAGCGGCAGTCCGCCGGCTCCCTCCAGCTCCCGGCCCCAGACAGTGGCGCGGGCGTTGTTGACGATCAAGGCGCCGGGCTTGTCCGGGATGATGGCTGCAATCTCACTGATACCGGCCTCGGCGGACCTGCGCAGGGCGGAATCAGACAGGGTGGCCACGGCCTCCCACCCGGTTCGGGGAGCCCCGACGCCGGCCCACGATTCGGTAACGGTGACCGGCGGCAGCGGGAGCTCGACGTCGTCCTGGCCCGCGCGCGCCAGCCGATCCAGCACCGCGGAGATTGGGACGGTGACGTCAGTGTCCGCCGGCTGCGCCAGGGCCATGGTCCGCAGGCCGAGGATCGTCGGTGTCGATTCGCCCAGCAGCCGTGGCCGCAGCACACACACGTAGGCGGCGAGCACCCGGCCGGAGGCCTGGAGGCGGATGGCACCGTCGTCAATGGACTTGGCGCGGGCCGCGAAGGTGCGCAGGTCAGCGAGATCGCGGGGATCGGTGAACTGCAGGGGCAGGGTGAGGACGTCAGACACAATATCGACTCTACCGGCTGTGCCTCTTTGGGACCGCGGCGGAGGGACGTCTAGAGTCGAACCATGACTGAAGCCGAAGCCGGATTGCAGGGACCACCGACACAGGACCCCACCTCCTCGCTCCTCCAACTGCTGAACCTCGGCGAGCTGGAGGGTGCCCGGACAGATGAGGACATCTTTATGGGCCCCTCCCAGCAGCAGCCCAGGCACCGGGTTTTCGGCGGCCAGGTACTCGCACAGTCGCTGATCGCCGGAAGCAGGACGGTCCCCGAAGGGCGCGGCGTGCATTCCATGCACGGCTACTTCCTGCGGCCGGGGGACGCTAACAAGCCGATTACCTTTGGGGTCCAGCGCCTCAGGGATGGACGATCGTTCTCAGCACGGCGGGTGCACGCGTACCAGGAGGGCATGCCCATCCTGTCGATGATCGCGTCGTTCCAGGACCCGGATGAAGGGATCGAACACCAGTCCGAGATGCCGTCCGGCATCCCCGCCCCGGAGTCGCTGCCGAGCACCGCTGACCTGTTGGGAAAGTTCGATCATCCGGTGGCGCGCCACTGGGCCTATGAGCGGCCTTTTGACATCCGTCACGTTGACCCTGCCCTCTACGTTTCGGCCAAGGGCGAAAAAGCACCGCGCAATGCCGTCTGGATGAAGACGTTTGGACCTATGCCGGATGATCCGGAGCTGCACCGCGCCGCGCTTGCCTACGCAAGTGACTACACGCTGTTGGAATCGATCCTCCGCAAGCACGGGATGAGCTGGATTACCCCCGGGATGTCCGTGGCCAGCCTGGACCACGCGATGTGGTGGCACCGGCCGGTCCGGGTGGACGAGTGGCTGCTCTACGTGCAGGAATCCCCCAGCGCCCAAAGCGCCCGCGGCCTGGCCACCGGCAAGATCTTCAGCCGTGACGGCCGCCACGTGGCAACCGTGGCGCAGGAAGGCATGATCAGGGTTCCCACTGACCTCAAAAGCAAGGTCAAGGGGGCCGTCCAGACCAAGGTCCTGGAGCACCAGATGCGCAAGGCTGAACGCGGCTGATGCAGGAACGACCAAGGCCGGTTCCCCGCGGGGAGCCGGCCTTGGTCGTCCGTGCAGTGCGGCGCTGGCCTAGTCGCGGGTGAGGCGACGGTGGGTCACGCGGTGCGGCTTGGCTGCGTCCGCGCCCAGGCGCTCGACTTTGTTCTCCTCGTAGGATTCGAAGTTGCCCTCGAACCAGTACCACTTGGAGGGGTTCTCCTCGTCACCTTCATAAGCCAGGATGTGGGTGGCCACCCGGTCCAGGAACCAACGGTCGTGCGAAACCACAACGGCGCAGCCCGGGAATTCGAGCAAAGCGTTTTCGAGGCTGCTGAGGGTCTCGACGTCGAGGTCGTTAGTGGGCTCGTCGAGCAGCAGCAGGTTTCCGCCCTGCTTGAGGGTCAGTGCCAGGTTCAGGCGGTTGCGCTCGCCACCGGAGAGCACCCCGGCCTTCTTCTGCTGGTCCGGGCCCTTAAAGCCGAAGGCGGCAACATAGGCGCGGGACGGCATTTCAACTTGGCCGACCTGGATGTAGTCGAGTCCGTCCGAGACAACCTCCCAGAGGGTCTTGTTCGGGTCGATACCGCCGCGGCTCTGGTCCGCGTAGGAAATCTTGACGGAGTCACCGATCTTCAGCTCGCCTCCGTCGAGGGGCTCGAGTCCGACGATGGTCTTGAACAGGGTGGTTTTTCCGACGCCGTTGGGGCCGATAACACCGACGATGCCGTTGCGCGGCAGGGTAAAGGACAGCCCGTCGATCAAGGTGCGGTCCTCGAAGCCCTTCTGCAGGTTCTTCGCTTCCAGGACGAGGCCACCCAGGCGCGGTCCCGGCGGAATCTGGATCTCTTCGAAGTCCAGCTTGCGGGTGCGGTCAGCCTCCGCAGCCATCTCCTCGTAGCGGGCCAGACGAGCCTTGGACTTCGTCTGGCGGCCCTTGGCATTGGAGCGTACCCACTCAAGTTCCTCGGTGAGCCGCTTAGCCTGCTTGGCGTCCTTTTTGCCTTGGACTTCCAGGCGGGCGCGTTTTTTCTCAAGGTACGTGGAGTAGTTGCCCTCGTACGGGTACAAGTGGCCGCGGTCCACTTCGGCGATCCACTGGGCCACATGGTCCAGGAAGTACCGGTCGTGGGTGACGGCGAGGACGGCGCCGGGGTAGGCCGAGAGATGCTGTTCAAGCCACAGCACGCTCTCCGCGTCAAGGTGGTTAGTGGGCTCGTCGAGGAGCAGCAGGTCTGGCTTCTGGAGCAGGAGCTTGCACAGGGCAACACGGCGACGCTCGCCGCCGGAGAGCAGGGTGACGTCTGCGTCGGCCGGCGGGCAGCGGAGGGCGTCCATGGCCTGCTCGAGCTGGGAATCGAGGTCCCAGGCATCGGCGTCGTCGATCGCTTCCTGCAACTGGCCCATTTCCTCCAGGAGGGCATCATAGTCGGCGTCGGGATTGGCCATCTCTTCGGAGATGTCATTAAAGCGCTGGATCTTGCCGTAGATCTCACCGACACCTTCCTGGACGTTGCCCAGGACGGTCTTGTCCTCGTTGAGCGGCGGCTCCTGCAGCAAGATGCCGACCGTGTAACCGGCGCTGAGCCGGGCCTCGCCGTTGGAGGGGGTGTCCAGCCCCGCCATGATCTTCAAAATGGTGGACTTGCCGGCACCGTTCGGGCCGACGACGCCAATCTTGGCCCCCGGGAAGAAGGACATGCTCACGTCATCGAGGATAAGTTTTTCGCCAACGGCCTTTCGGGCCTTGGTCATTGTGTAGATAAATTCCGCCATGCCTACAAATCTAGTGGTTCGGCCGGGATAACTCACATCCTGCAGTCCTGGGGGACTCCGTGACGGCGGGCCGGACTCAGCCCGGGGTACCAACGAAACAGCGGCCATCAGCGAGGACCGGCAGGACGGACGCCGTGACCGTGCCATTGCGAAGCTGGGCGATGATGCAGTTCCGGTCTACCTGCACGGCAACTTCAACAGCGTCCGTGTCCAGCCCCGTGGGGGTTTTGCTTGCCGTGACCTCTCCACTGTCGGCGGGGAACCCCGCGTCCGTCAGCGCGGTGCGGATCCTTTCCGTCCCGGGCTTCGCGTCGGCCGCGGCGAGCGGCCGAAGGGCTGCCTCGAGCCGGGCTTTTGCGTCCGACAGCGCAGCGTCCGGGGCGGGAATGGTGGTGCCGCCGTGCGCGACGCCGGCTACCCCGGCGGACGCAGTGGCTTCGCCTCCGCCGCCGGATTCCGACGGCGCCGAGCACCCGATCCCAGCCGTAACCACCAGCGCAAGAACCATGGCCAGCGCACTGGCCCGTGCCGGGACGGATGCTGCGCCGCGGCTGCCGGTTCTGGATCGCTTCACCCGGTCATTCTGGCACGGCCCGGGGGCTGCCGCATTGAACCCGCCAAGGGTTGGCTGCAATACGGCCGTCGCCGCTGCGCTGACGGGGTCAGCGGCCGGAGCGTCAGGCGGCGGCCCCTTTCAACTCCCCCGTTTCCTCGTCGAGTTCCTCTACGTCGCCGCTGATTTCGTCGACAAAGACTGCGCGGGAAACGGGCCCGTCATCCTCGTTCCGCCCTTCGTGGCCTTGGTCCTCCAGCGGCCCACCCTCGGGGCTGCCGTCCAGGAAAGCGGCCGGCGAACCGGAGGGACCCGGGGCCGTTGCCGAGCCATTGGCGGCCGTCCGGATGAAGTTGGCGGAACCCCACATAAGGTCGTGGCCGACTGACTCGGCATCAATCTCGACTGCGTGATAGATCCGGCCGTCCTTTTCCCAGCTCCTTAACTTGAGCCGGCCCACCACGATGACTCGCTGGCCTTTCTTGATGCTGCAACCGATGTTTCCTGCCAGCTGCCGGTAGCCCTGGACCGTAAACCAGTTGGTGTTGCCGTCCACCCAGGCGCTCGTGGCACGGTCGTACCGCCGCTCGGTGGACCCGATGCGGAATTTCGCCGTCGCCACCCCACCCGGCGTCGTCGAACTCGTGATCTCCGTGGCGACGAAGCCACGGACCGTGATGTTGTCACTCATGCTCATGTCCTGTCTCGAAATGTTGTGCCTAGCCGGCTCCTTCAGCATCGCGCCGGGAAGCGGACTCCGCGAGGAGCAAAAGAGGCCATGTGGAAAACCCCGATCCGGCCCCAGCGGGGTGCCTGCTGCACTGTCCGGGCTACCGGGTGTTCCTGACAGCGGACACTCTGAGGGCACGGTAAACTCGTGGAGGCATCTCCCGGCAGCAGCCGGCAGTTATGCCGTCTTGCCCCAGTAGCTCAGGGGATAGAGCAGCGGCCTTCTAATCCGCCGGTCGGGGGTTCGATTCCCTCCTGGGGCACCAGAATGCGGCTCTGGCCTGCCGGAACGTTCCGCAGGTCAGGGCCGCACTTTTCGGCCGCGGGCACGGTTACGGCACGTCCTCGGCCCGCACGTCGACCTTCTGCGATCAGCACACTTAGTATTAGTACACAAGCACGGCGCCAGGCATGACGGTGCGCCCGCACGCAACGAAAGGTACGCCGCCATGACGCAGACACCCCGGGAATTTGAACCCCACGATCCCAACGAAGCCGAGACCCCCCGCTACCCGGAATCGGCCCCCGCCGCGTCCGGACCGGCCGTGGCAAGGAATTCTGCAGAGTCGCCGGCAACCGGCACCGAACGGGCCTCCGCCCCTGTCACGATTCCGGCCACCCCCGCGACGCCGCCGGAGCACAAGGACACGCCGCTGCCGCACCAGCCCGAGGCATCGGCGACCGCCGCGGAACCGCGCCGGGTTACCCGTGCGGGTATGGTCTGGGCAGCCGTCGCCGCAGCACTGGTAGTGCTGATCCTGCTCATCGCCTTTATCCTGCAGAACCAGGAATATGTCCTTGTGAAGTTCTTTGGCCTGGAGGGCTCGGTGCCGCTCGGCATTGCACTGTTCATCGCGGCAGTTGGCGGCGGCGTGCTGGTCGCCATCGCCGGAGCCGCCCGCATCATTCAGCTGCGGCTCGCCGCGCACCGCCAGCGCGTCGGCCGACGCGCCGGCACGGGGACGCATACCCGCTGATAACGTCCGGCCCCGGCGACGCAACGCCGGGACTCGCCGTCGTACGCCTCGCCGCCCCGGCTGGCCCGCCACCACCATCTAGGGCCGGGTCAGGATCAGCGGACCGTCTTTTGTGATCGCGACGGTGTGTTCGCTGTGTGCGGCACGGCGGCCGTTGGCCGAGCGAAGCGTCCATTCGTCATCGTCGTGGAAGTACTCATCGTTGCCGCCCAGGATCAGCATCGGCTCGATGGCGATGACAAGACCTTCAGTCAGCTTGATGCCGCGGCCGGGCCGGCCGTCGTTGGGAACGTGCGGATCCGCGTGCATGGTCGTGCCGATTCCGTGGCCGCCGTGGTCTGCCAGCATCCCGTAGCCTGCGCGGCGTGATGCACCGCCGACGGCGTAGCCCAGGTCCCCCATCTTGTTGCCGATTCTGGCGGCCTCGATGCCCCGGGCCAGTGCCGCGTCCGTCGCATCAATCAGTGCCTGGTCCGCCGGGTCGGCGGTGCCGACGATAAAGCTTATGGCAGCGTCGCCGCACCAGCCCTCAAGGAACGCGCCGCAGTCCACGCTGAGCAGGTCACCGTCCTGGAGCCGGTAGCCGTTCGGGATGCCGTGCACCACGGCGTCGTTGACGGACGTGCAGATCACGCCGGGAAACGGCACAGCGGCCCACCGTGGCTTGTAGTTCAGGAACGCCGGTGTTGCCCCGGCGGCGGCAATAGTCGCCGCGGCCACCTCGTCCAGTTCCTTCAGGGACACACCAACGGCGGCGGCCTCACGGACGCGCTGCAGCGTGGTGGCCACTACCCGGCCGGCTTCGCGCATCAGGGCAATTTCGGCAGGCGTCTTGATCATTGACATGGGCTCCACTCTAGGGCCCGCCGGAGCGTAGCTAAAGTGTCCTTATGGCCACCGCTGAACTTCTGTCCGTGATCCGCTCCCGCCTGCAGGCGGCAGCAGATCCCGCGCGGGCTGCCAGGGCGCAGGCCTACCTGAAGTCCGGATTGCCCTCGCTGGGGGTCCGGGTTCCCGAGATCCGTCGGATCGTCAAGGCAGCCGCCGGCGAACTGCCTCCCGGCTCCCTTGAGGACTTGCTCTCCGGCGTCCTGGAACTGTGGCGCAGCTCAAACTGGCGCGAAGAACGCCACGCGGCCATCGATCTCACTGGCCTCAAGCTGGCCACCGGTGAGTTGGGCATGCTGCCGGTCTACGAGGAAATCATCCGCAGCGGAGCCTGGTGGGACCTGGTGGACGGAGTGTCGCACCGGCTGTGCGATCTGCTGCAGACACACCCGGGCCAAGTGTCCCCCGCGCTGCGCCGCTGGAGTACCGAACCGGACTTCTGGATCCGGCGCGCCGCCATCACGGCCCAGCTGGGCGCCAAATCCGCAACGGATCGTGCCCTGCTGGCAGCAGTTATCGAGCCCAATCTGGCCGACCGGGAATTCTTCATCCGGAAGGCAATTGGCTGGGCCCTGCGTGACTACGCCGGCACGGATCCGAAATGGGTCCGGGAGTTCGCGGCACGGCACCGCGAAGAGCTCAGCCCGCTCTCCCTGCGGGAAGCCCTCCGGAAGCTTAAATGATCGGGCGGCTGCTGGCTGATTCCTCTGTTTTGCTGAAGAGCAGCTTGGTCTTGGGGTCGAGGAAGATCAGGTACAGGGCAAACAGCAGGGCGATGATCGCCGCGGCATTCCGGGCCAGGGCCAACGCCAGGCCCAGATCGGCTGTCTGCAGGTAGGGGAAGACTTCCAGCTGGTCCGAGATGGCGTACACCATAAAGAACGACACGATGAAGTAGAGCGCCTTGACCTGCCAGTCGTCCCGGATGCCGGTGAGGGCGAAGAGCGGGATCAGCCACACCACGTACCAGGACTGGATCATCGGGGCGAGGATGACGACGGCGGCGAACGCCAGCGCGAGCCGCCGAATCAGGCGGTCGTAGTCGCCGCGGAAGATCTGCCAGGCGATGATGCCGAGGGCAAGCAGCTTACCGGCGTCGTAGACCCATTTGGCCAGTCCCCAGCCGTCGAGTCCGAAGGCGTTGAAGATCGAGGCGACCACCAGGCCCAGCAGCCCGACCGGGGCGTACCAGATCCAGATGCTGCCCGGCGCGGATAGGCCGTTAATCCAGCCGAAGCCGAAGCCGTTGACCAGGCTCATGGCGTACAGCAGGGCGAGGCTGATGCCGGCGGTGAGCCCCCAGAAAACGAATTTGCGCGGCCAGCCG
This sequence comes from Arthrobacter sp. EM1, assembly GCF_029964055.1. NCBI lineage: Bacteria > Bacillati > Actinomycetota > Actinomycetes > Micrococcales > Micrococcaceae > Arthrobacter > Arthrobacter sp. EM1. The sequence continues at coordinate 2,112,623 of NZ_CP124836.1, forward strand.
GCGTTCTTTCCGGCCCAGAGCAAACCAATGAAGGGCAGGAAAACGATGGTGATGGGCTTGACCGAGACGGACAGGGTCACCAGGACCAGGCCGAGGATGACGCGCCGGGTAGCGCAGTAGTACAGCCCGGCCAGGGCCAGACCGATCATCAGGGCGTCGTTGTGGACGCTGGCGATGAAGTTGGTGAGGAAAAGCGGATTGGCGGCGGTCAGCCACAGCGCGCGGTGCGGGTTAACACCGTGGAGTTCGGCGAGCTTGGGCACGTAGACGATGCACAGCACGATCCCCGCCAGCGCGGCAAGGCGGAAGAGCATAATGCTGGCCTCGGGGTGCACGTTGGTGGACCAGACCACAAGCTGCTCGATCCAGAGGAAGAGCTGTCCGTAAGGTACCGGCGCCTCAGTCCACATTTTGTCGGCCCCGAGCTGGAAATAGTTCGACAGCGCGGAGATACCGTTTTCGTAGGGGTTGAAGCCCTCCACCATCAGGCGGCCTTGCCCGATATAGGCGTAGACGTCGCGGCTGAACAGCGGGACCGAGAACATCATGGGCAGCCCCCACAGCGCCACCGCCTGCAGGGTCGCCCTGCGTGCCTGCGCACCCCACACCCGCACGCGCTGGCCAAGCCTGAGCCAGGACCGGACCAGGAGCATCCCGCCAACGGCGAGCAGCACAATGCACAGGCCAACCCCGATTGCTTCGGTGCGCATCCAAATGAACAGCGGGACGCGGCGGAGGTCGGAGGCGGGCGCCAACCAGCCCACGCCGAGGGAACCGATCGCCATAAAAAGGGAGCCGATGAATCCCGCCAGCAGCGGCGAACGTGCATTGTCAACCTCAGCAACGGCTGCCGCCGGGGACGTGCCGGCAGCCGCTTTCCCCGCCGCAGGCACAGGCGCCGTCATCTCAGGATCGTCCAATCTGTTGTGGGGCTCATTCCACCCGCTGCCGGCCGTTGGAACGGGCCCGGGGCACGCCGCGGAGACAAACAATTCCGTCGCCCCGCGTACCCGAAATCCTAGCACCGGACCTCCCGTGGGCGACGAAACGGTAGGCTGGGCGCGTGCCTATATCTAATGAACGCATTGTCTGGATCGACTGCGAAATGACCGGCCTGGACACCAAGGACGACGCCCTCATCGAGGTAGCCGCGCTGGTGACGGACTCTGAGCTGAATATCCTTGGTGACGGCGTCGACGTCGTCATCAAACCCGACGACGCGGCCCTCACGCAGATGAACGACTTTGTCCGCGACATGCACACCCGTTCCGGGCTCCTGGCGGAGCTGCCCCACGGCAAGACGATGGCGGAAGCCCAGGGCATCGTCCTGGACTACATCAAGAAGTGGGTGCCGGATCCCAAGAAGGCGCCGCTGGGCGGCAACTCGGTCGGAACCGACCGCGTCTTCCTGGCCCGGGACATGCCGGAACTGGTGGAGCACCTGCACTACCGGGTCATCGACGTCAGCACGATCAAGGAACTCTCCCGACGCTGGTTCGCGCGGGCCTACTTCCAGTCCCCCGCCAAGCTCGGCGGCCACCGGGCGCTGGGCGACATCCAGGATTCCATTGATGAATTGCGCTACTACCGTGAGGCTGTCTTTGTGCCGGCACCGGGCCCGGACAGCGTCACCGCACGGCGGATTGCCAGCAGCATCACGGGAACGGCCGGGGAATCCGCTGCCCAGACCCCGTCCGGGCAGCCGGCGACGTAGCCGCAGCGGAGTTATCTGCGCCACGTTTGCGGAAATTTTTGGCGAAAACCCAAAAAGTGGCACAAGCGGCCCCGAAGAACAGGTAAGCTATTTGTCGTTGCCTTTTCAGCCAGCCGGTCCTCCGGAAGGCATGGCGGGGCACATGGTGGGCGTAGCTCAGTTGGCAGAGCGCCTGGTTGTGGTCCAGGAGGTCGCGGGTTCAACCCCCGTCGCTCACCCGCATCAAGGACGGCAGTAAGTGTCCGACCCTAGACGAAGGCCGTACCGGATATCCGGTGCGGCCTTTGTTGTCTGTCCATGGAACCGTGAACGAAAGGAAACGCGATGAAGCGCACGATTTTTGAAGAAGATCACGAGATGTTCCGTGAGATGGCTGCCGAGTTCAACACCCGGGCCGTAGCGCCGCACTACGCCCAGTGGGACACGGACCACATGATGTCCCGGGCGCTGTGGACTGCCGCCGGTGAACAGGGCCTGTTGGGACTGGCCGTGCCGGAGGAGTTCGGCGGCCTGGGCATGAACGACTACCGCTTCCGCGCCGTGCTGGATGAGGAATTCGCCAGGAGCAACCACCTCGCCGTCGGCCTGGCCTTCCATCTCCACGATGACATGGTCCTCCCCCACCTGCTGGCCTACGGCTCCGAGGAGCTGAAAGGTCGCTGGCTTCCCGGCATGGTCTCCGGCGAAACGGTCACCTCGGTTGCCTGGACGGAGCCAGGTGCCGGATCGGACCTCCGCGGCATCCGCACTAAAGCCGTGCGCGAGGGCGATGACTGGCTGATCAGCGGCCAGAAGACCTTCATTGGCAACGGCATCTCCGGTGATGCCGCCCTGGTCCTGGCCCGCAGCGACGGCAGCACCGGCCGCGGAAACCACAACTCCTTCTCCCTGTTTATGGTCCGGAAGGGCGAGGGTTACAACACCGGCAAGCAGCTGGACAAGATGGGGCTGAAGGCCTCGGACACAGCGGAACTGTTCTTCGACAACGTCCGTGTCCCGCACGCCGACCTCGTCGGTGAGGAAGGAAAGGGCCTGCAGTACTGCGCGGAGCAGCTCCCCCAGGGCCGGCTGGCCATCGCGGTGGCGAGCTCCGCCGTCGTGCGTGCCATTTACGAGGCGACCGTGCAGTACACCAAGGACCGCAATGCCTTCGGCGAGCGGATCATCGATTTCCAGAACAGCCGCTTTGAATTGGCCGACATCCTCACGGAGGTCGAGGTCACCGAAACGTACGTTGACCGGGCCATTCAGGCCTTTAATGCCGGAGAGCTCGACGCCGCGACCGCCGCACGCGCGAAGCTCTGGGCGTCCGAACGGGCAAAGTCCGTCACGGACCGTTGCCTGCAGCTGCACGGCGGCTACGGCTACATCCTGGAATACCCGGTGGCGCAGGCCTACCTCGCTGCCCGGCTGCTGACCATCTTCGGCGGCACCAACGAAATTATGCGCGACGTCGTCGGCCGCGCCATCGCCGGCTGACCCGCCACCACTTAGCACAGAGGAACGTTTCTGACATGACAGTTCTGCCCATTACGATCTGGGGCGAGCCCGTACTGCACCGCCGGGCAGCTGAGGTTGCAGCCTTCGACGACGAGCTCCGGACACTCATCGCGGACATGTTCGAGACCAACGACGCCGCCAACGGCGTCGGTCTCGCCGCGCCCCAGGTCGGCGTCGGCAAACGGCTCTTTATCTACAAATACGACAACGACGACGGCGCCCCGCCGTCCGGCGCCGTGGTCAACCCGGTGCTGACCCTCTCGAAGATTTCCGGCGCGCTGCCGGATCCGGACGAGGAGGAGGAAGGCTGCCTGTCCTTCCCCGGCGGGCAGTATCCGCTGAAGCGGGCGGAGTGGGCCCGGGTGCAGGGCTTCGACGGCGACGGCAACCCCGTTGATTTCGAGGCGACCGGCTGGTTCGCGCGCGTGATCCAGCACGAATTCGACCACCTCGACGGGAAGTTGTACGTCAACAAGCTGATCGACCGGTATTCGCGCCAAGCCAAAAAACAAGCCAAAAAGAGCGGCTGGGGCGTCCCTGGTCTGACCTGGATGCCCGGTGTGGATCCGGACCCCTTCGGGCACTAGGGCGGCCTGCGCCAGGGTGTCCGCCGATCCTCCCCACCTTTGCGCCCGCGCCCGGTATTTCACCGGCGGTTCCCGGCCGACACGCCAGTGCGACCGGCCAATGTTGGGCAAACCCGGCGGCGTGGCCCCCTGGCAGCCCGAGCCGCAGCCCTAGGAAACGGGTTTGGCTGGTGCGCCCGGACGGCCGAACCGCGGCGGCAGGACCAGGAGGAACATGATGGCTGCGATCACCACGGCGGCGGCGTAGATCGTGACCTGATGCGTCGCAAGCGGGGCCCCGTTGTACATGGTGACTCCTACGGCCAGCAGGGCGACGGCGAGCACCACCACGGCAAAAAGCTGCTGCCGCCGAAGGCCGGCAAGAAGTAACGCCGCAGGCAACACGTACCAGAGTATGCTCGCCGTGCCCATTGCGTTGATCTGGGCGATCACGGATCCCGTGCCGGGTATTGCCGCGACGACTGACCCGAAAAACATCGCACCGCAATGAAGGACCAAGCCCGCGACGCCGGCCACCGCGAGCACCAGCTCACCCGGAGTGACGCGCCGGGCCAGCCTGGCATGCGGGACAGCCGGGGCCAGAAGCCGGATTACCAGCAACACACCGGCGATCGCGGCAAGGCTTAACAGAAATTCATTCGACATCCTCCCAGCCTACCGAGCCGCCCCGGCCGGGCATCAGCCGCTGCGGCCCGCCGGCGGTGCCCCGTTAGCGGTGCCCGGACTTCAGCAGGATGGCCGCATGATCGGGAACGTAGCGGAACAATTCCCGTGGCGGCCGGGTGTAGTTGACCGCCCGCGGCCTTTCCGGCAACGTCACGGGCTCCATCCGAACCTCGGTGTAGTCGATCCCGGCGAGCAGATGGGCGATCATGTTGATCCGGGCCCGGCGCTTGTCCTCGGCCTCGACTACATACCAGGGCGAGTCGGCGGTGTCCGTCTGCATAAACATGTCGTCCTTGGCCCGGGAATAGTCTTCCCAACGGAGGATCGCTTCCCGGTCCATCGGCGAAAGCTTCCATTGCCGCATCGGATCATCCAGCCGCGATTTGAACCGGCGTTCCTGTTCCGCATGGCTGATCGAAAACCAGTACTTGAACATCAGAATGCCGTCCTGGATCAGCAGGCGTTCAAAGACGGGGCATTGGGCCATAAAACGCTTGTGTTCCGCTGGTGTGCAGAATCCCATCACATGTTCGACGCCGGCGCGGTTGTACCAGGAGCGGTCCATCAGGACGATCTCCCCGGCCGCGGGAAGATGCTCCACATAACGCTGGAAATACCATTCGCCGCGCTGCCGGTCCGTCGGGGCGGGCAACGCCACAATCCGGGCAACACGAGGATTCAAGTATTCGGTAACCCGCTTGATAGCGCTGCCCTTACCGGCGGCGTCGCGTCCCTCGAAAATCACCAGGACGCGCGCTCCGGTGCTGCGGACCCATTCCTGCAATGAAACGAGTTCGGCCTGGAGCCGGGCCAGCTCGGCCTCGTAAACGCCCAGGGGCAATCGTCCGGAGGGTCCGGCGGCATCTCCCTTGGCGCGCTTGCGATCATCCTGTGAGGTGCCGGAGCCAGCCTTGCCGCCGCCGGCCTTGCGATGTGCCATGGTCCCCGTTCCACCTTCCGCGGCGGGATCTCCTGCCGCGTGCCCTGCCGTGCCCATTCTTGCCGAGCAATGGACAGCCCACAAGAGGCCGTCCGGCCGGGTACACCGGCGGTGCGCAGCCCTATGCTTAGGCCATGCCAGACCCCAGACCGACGCCAATGCAGCCGATCCTCACACTCACCGTAAATCCCGCGCTGGACCTCAGTACTGCCACGGAGCATGTCATCAGTGGCCACAAGATGCGGTGCGGCGCAAGCCGCCTGGACCCGGGCGGCGGCGGGGTCAATGTCTCGCGGGTGGTGCAGCGCCTGGGCGGCCGCACCCTGGCCATCTACACCGCCGGCGGACCCACCGGAGAGGCATACCGCAGGCTGATCGAGGCCGAACGCGTTCCCACCCTCGCCGTGCCGATCCACGGCAATACCCGGGAGGACTTCACGGTCGATGAGACCACCACCGGCAAGCAGTTCCGTTTTGTCCTCCAGGGCCCCGAATTGACTGAGACCGAATGGCGTTTGTGCCTGGCACTGGTGGCGGATTCACTGCCCGCCGGCGGCTATATCGTGGCCAGCGGCAGCCTCCCGCCGGGGGTTCCGGACGACTTCTACGCCCGCGTGGCACGGCTGGCGAGGCGCCATGGTGCGCGCTGCATCGTGGACGCGTCCGGTCCGGCGCTGGCCGAAGCCCTCGCCGAGGGGGTATTCCTGGTGAAGCCAAGCCGGCGTGAACTGGGGTTGCACTTTGGCACAACTCTGGAGGGCGAAGAGAGCGAAGTCGAGGCTGCCGCGGCGTTGGTTGCTGACGGCGCCGCGGAACATGTCGCCTTAACGCTTGGCGGCGAAGGAGCCGTACTCGCCTCGGAGTCCGGGATCCTTCGGCTGGCCGTACCGCGGGTGCAGGTTCGCAGCACCGTCGGAGCCGGGGACAGCTTCCTCGCCGCTTTTGTGCTCCGGCTGGCCCAGGGCCGCACCCTGGCGGAGTCGCTCCGGGCCGCGGTCGCTGCCGGGAGCGCTACGGTGACCACACCGGCCACCGAGCTTTGCCGCCGCGATGAGGTCGAACGCCTGGAGGCCGAACTCAACATCCGGGCCGCCGACGGGATCCCCGCAGAGTGAAGCTGCGACCGGCTCCCCTGGCGCTCGGGCTGCTGTTTGCTGCGGGAACGGCCGGCTGCTCGGGCTCCGCGCCAACTGCCTGCCCTGCCCTTGCGTGGTTCAACTCCCTGAGTGTGACCTTGGACGGCAATTCTCAATTGGTGAGCCTGGTCGAGTTCTGCGCGGAGGACGTCTGTTCGGTGCGCTACGCCGCAGGCGGCGGCGTCCTGGCCCGGCGCGAAGTACAGCTGGACTGGACCAGGGTGGGCGGCAGCGAAGCATGCGGCGGTCCGGCAACAGCCGGCCCCGTCAGGCTCACCATCTAAGCACGCTGCGGCCCGTGCCGGTTCTTCCCGGGGAGGGGAGGGAGCCGCTTGGCCAGCCAGCTCAGGGTCAACAGCTCAAAGTCACTCCAGCTGCCTTTCCGGGGCGGACACCGCCGTGTCCTGAAGCTCGTCCGGAGCCACACCAGGACCGCGCGGTCATCCGGCCGGGCGCACGCAGCCTACCGGGCAGCCGGCACAACAGTCTGCTGTTCGGGACAGGAGGCGAGGATCCGTTTTATGGCCTCCTTCTCCGCCGGGGTGACCCACAACAGGTAGGCAGCCTTGACCGATATTTGCCGGGCCACGTAGTGGCAACGCAAGGCCTTGTTCGGTGGAAGCCAGGTCGCGGCGTCGGATGCACTCTTGTCCTGGTTCGCAGCCCCGTCGACGGCGATCAGGTTCAGCGGATCGTTTGCCAGATGCTCCCGCTGCCCGGCGCTCAACTGCTGGGCACCCTTCTGCCAGGCGTCGCCCAGGGCCACAACATGGTCGATCTGTACGTCTTTGCTGCTCCCGCTTCCCCGCCGGAACCTGATCTGCTGGCCGGTGTATGGTTCCCGGAGCGTTCCGGCGGCCACCTGGCAGGTGGATCCCCCGGTGAACTCGAGGTCCGAAAGGTCGCGGCGAAGGATGTCGTTTCGGGTATCGCAACCGTTCAGGTCCACGTCGAGCCATGCCTGGCCGAATGCCCCGCGGTCATAGTCGGCCCGGGCTGCCCGGCCCTTGACCGCCAGCGTTTCGAGCAGCACAGCAGCGGAGCCAGCCGGAACGGGACGCACGGAAGCGACCGCATTCATCCAGCGCGCCGCCAGCACCGGCGCCTCGCCGGGCCCCCCTCCGGGGGGTTCCACAGCCGCGAACTGCCCGGCGGTGAAAAACCAGCCGAGCCCCGCTGCTACGGCGAGGGCCACTGCGGCAAGCAGGGCCCACGCCTGGCGGGACCGCCGTCGTGACTGCCGGAATTCCGGCCATGTCCGGGTCACACCCGCACCAGGGCACACTGCCGGGTGCCGGTCCGTTCCGGGGCGGGACGACTTCCTTCCACCCCTGAAGGCTAAATCCGGTCTCCGCCGCCGCCGCAGTTTTCCACAGTGTGGAGGACAGGTGCCCGGCTAGTTCTCCTTCGTCACCCGCACAAGGTCCTCGTTGGCGAGGGACATCAGGGATTCGAGTTGCTGGACCCGCGCCTCGTCTACCTCCCCGGCCGCATACTTGGTGCGTGCATCGTCGAGGAGCCGCTTGGCTTCCTTAACGTTCCGGTGCGCGACGTCCAACGCGTGTTCAAGAGTGGTTTCGTGGTCTACTGCCGGGTTTTGTTCCATTGAACCATTGTGGTGCGCATTCCAGGTCGATTCCAGCGGACCGGCCGGGAATGCGCCACAGAGTTCAGAAATGTCCGGTCAGGCGGTGACCTCAACGCGAAGACCGGCTGCCTGCAGGGTGGCAGCCGCGTCCTTGGCGGGGAACGACGGCGGGTTCACGCCGGCCATTTCCTCCATAACGCGGACCACCTGGCAGCTGTAGCCGAACTCGTTGTCGTACCAGACGTAGAGGATAACGTTCTTGTCGTTGGTGATGGTGGCAAGGCCGTCGATTATTCCTGCCCGGCGTGAGCCGACGAAGTCGGTGGAGACAACCTCCGGCGAATCGATGTAGTCGAGCTGCTTGCGCAGCTCCGAGTGCAGCGACATTTCCCGGAGGTAGTCGTTGACCTCATCCTTGGTGGTGCCGTTTTCCAGGCTCAGGTTCAGGATGGCCAGGGACACGTCCGGGGTGGGCACCCGGATGGAACTTCCCGTCAGCTTGCCGAGCAGCTCCGGGAGTGCCTTCGCCACTGCCGTGGCCGCCCCGGTCTCGGTGATCACCATATTCAGGGCGGCGGAGCGTCCGCGCCGGTCACCCTTGTGGAAGTTATCGATCAGGTTCTGGTCGTTGGTGAAGGAGTGGACGGTCTCCACATGGCCGTGAACGACGCCGTACCGGTCGTTGATCGCCTTCAGGACAGGAGTGATGGCATTCGTGGTGCAGGAAGCCGCGGAGACGATCCTGTCCGCATCGGTGATCGTTGCGTGGTTGATGCCGTGAACGATGTTCTTCAGCTCGCCCTTGCCCGGAGCAGTTAGCAGAACCCGGGATGCGCCCTTGCTCTTGAGGTGCTGGGAGAGTCCGTCGGCGTCGCGCCAGCGTCCCGTGTTGTCGACGACGAGTGCGTTGTGGATGCCGTAGGCGGTGTAGTCGATGGTGGCGGGGTTGTCCGAGTAGATGACCTGGATCTGAACGCCGTTCGCGGTGATGGTGTCGTTTTCGAGGTCCACCTTGATGGTGCCTTCGAAGGAACCGTGGACCGAGTCGCGGCGCAGCAGGCTGGCACGCTTGGCAAGGTCATTGTCCGAACCGCGGCGGACCACAATAGCGCGCAGCCGCAGCCCATGCCCGCCGCCGGCCTTTTCGATCAGGAGCCGGGCCAGGAGCCGGCCGATGCGGCCAAATCCGTAGAGGACGACGTCGGTGCTGGTGCGGTCGTCGGCGCCGCGCTTGCCCACAACATCGGCCAGCTCCGCACGGAGGAACTCGTCCAGGGTGGCACCCTTGCCCTCGACGCGGTACTTCTCGGTGAGGCGGGCGACGTCGATGGCTGCGGCGCCGAGGTCCAGCGTGGTCAGGGCGTCCAGCAGCGGGGCGGTCTCCTCAAGACGCAGTTCTTCCTTGCTCATCCGACGGGCGAAGCGGTGTGCCTTCAGGATGTTCATGGTGGACTTGTTGATCAGGCTGCGGCCGTGGATGGACGTCACCACGTTGTTCTCGCGGTACAGCCGGCCGATCACCGGGATCATGGCCTCGGCGAGCGCCTCCCGGCCCATCCACGTATCAAGACAAGAATCTGACGTCTGGCTCACAGAAATACCTTCCTAAAATCCACCACATACGGCGCCGTATGCGGAAGTCGGCTGCCGGAGGGTGTCCGGAACCTGGGCTCCGGGGATTCGGTCCACCCCGGGCGCACGTGTCAAGCAAAACGAAAGCCGCCGGCTGCGAACGCAGACCCGACGGCAGAACATCTACGTTCGTCTTCCATTCTACCGGCGGCCCGGAAGGGACCGGTGCCCCGTTACGCGTGAAATGACTCACACGCGGCCCGGGTTAGCCCGTCGTGCCCACCGGCACACCCAACGCAGGACAGCTGCGACGCCGGGCTCTGGCGCCCTCCGGCCTAAGCAGCTGCCCGCTACCCTCTAGGATGTTCCTATGGGACTAATAATCACTCTACTTATCATCTGGCTCGTTTTGTCCGTCCTCGGCTTTGTCGTCAAGGGCCTTCTCTGGCTGGCCGTCGTTGGCCTGATCCTCTTTGTGGCAACCGGCGTCTGGGGCTGGGTGAAGCGTAAGGCCAAGGCCTAACACTGCCATTGGTCCATACCGGCGGTGGCCGGCACCTTTCGGTGCCGGCCACCGCTTTTTTGGTGCGCGGCGGGTGCGCGGCAGCGCGCACCGCAGCGCGCCGCGGGGTTTGTCGTTACGCGGCCTAACCGGTGGTGTGGGTGGATGGGTTGACCGATACGCCGGGTTCTGTGTTCCCGCGCCGTTGCCAGCACAGGAATAGCGGCCATCCATCTACGAACGCCGTTGCCGGCGCCCTCCAGCAGCCTACCCGGACACTCGGGCGGGCAGCCCTCAAACGTGTCCTGTCTGGCCTTGCTCCGGGTGGGGTTTACCTAGCCTTCCCGGTCACCCGGGAAGCTGGTGGTCTCTTACACCACCGTTTCACCCTTACCTGCCCTGCCGGCTGTGCAAGCACACCCGGCACGCAGGCGGTCTGTTCTCTGTGGCACTGGCCTGCGGGTTACCCCGAGTGGGCGTTACCCACCACCCTGCCCTGCGGAGCCCGGACGTTCCTCGAGCCACTTGCGTGACGCGCGGCCGCCTAGTCAACCCATCCGCCGTCTATTCTACGGTCACTGCGGGCCGGCCCGGCAACACCTCCGGCGCCGGGCCTATGATCGGGGAATGGACGCGGCAGAACTGAGCCGGCGCCGTTTGCTGGAGCTGGCGGGAATCGGAGTGGGTGCGTCCGCCCTGGCAGCCTGCGCTCCCGGAATCCCATCCCCTGCCGCGCCACCGCCGGCGCCGCCTGCGGGTCCCGCGGGTGGGCAGGCGAACCCGACGGCGGGTTCGACCCGGACGCCTGCTGTCCCGTTGACCGTCCGGACCAGGACGGGATCATTTGTTTCGGTGTTCCGCCCCGGAATCAGCACCGGCTGGTCACTGGCCGCCCCCGAAGCCCCGCCCGGCGCGGCGCGGCCCGATCTGCCGCTGGCGGTATTCCTGCACGGTCTCGGCGGCAGCCACACGGTGCTGCTGGAGGAACTGGCCGCCCACGAGGCGCTTCGGCGGCACCTCGACGCCGGCGGTCTGCCCTTCGGGATAGCCGCCGTGGACGGCGGAAACAGCTGGTGGCACCCCCGCGCTGACGGCAGCGACACCCAGGCAATGCTGATCCAGGAGTTCATTCCGTTCCTCGGCGGCCAGGGGTACGACCTTGGCCGGATCGGCCTCTTTGGCCTCTCGATGGGCGGCTTCGGTTCGCTGCTGCTCGCCTCGCAGGGCCGCTTGCCCGGTGTACGGGCCGTCGCAGCCATGAGTCCGGCTCTCTGGGACCACTACGACCCGCGCACCGACAGCGCCTTCGACGGTCCGGACGACTTTGCGGCCCATAACGTGTTCGCGCTCCGCCCAAGACTCGCAGCGCTGCCCAAACGAATCGACTGCGGGACCGCGGACACCCTTGCCGGAACGGTTCGCCAGTACCGGGAGGGGCTCCCGGGCGCCGTCGAGGGCGGCTTCCAGCCCGGCGGCCACGACTCCGGCTATTGGCGCTCCATCCTCCCCGAGGTCTTGTCCTTCCTGGGCCGGAACCTGGCCTGAACTTCGGTCGGAAGCTGCCGGCGGCCGGCCCGCGCAGGACGCGCCGCTAAGCTTGGACGGTGCTGATTCTGCTGCCGCCCTCCGAAGGCAAGACTCCCGCCACGGCCGGCGACGCCGTCGACTGGGCCACCTTGAGCTTCCCCGAATTGAACAGCTACCGTGCCAAGGTGCTGGCGGGCCTTGGTACGGTCAGCGCCCACGAGGACGCCCTGGCGCTGTTGGGCGTTGGCGCCTCCCTCTGGGCCGACGTCGAGCGGAACACCAGGCTGCACGCCGAACCGGCAGCCCCGGCCCACCAGGTCTACTCAGGGGTGCTTTACGACGCCTTGGACTACAACAGCCTCACGCCTTCGCAGCGGAAAAGAGCGGACGCTTCCGTGCTGGTCATTTCGGCACTCTGGGGTGCCATCCACTTCGGGGACCGGGTGCCGGCGTATCGGTTGTCAATGGCCGCTGCGTTGCCCGACGTCGGACGCCTGGCATCTTTTTGGAAGCCGCACCTCAGCGCGGCGCTCGCGACCGTCACCGCTGGCGAACTGCTTGTGGACTGCCGTTCCAGCACGTACGCCGCCGCGTGGGCTCCGCCGCCGCCGCAGACCGTGGCCGTGAACGTGTTTACCGAGGCCAAAGGCGTCCGGAAGGTCGTCAGCCACTTCGCCAAGCACACCCGTGGCGAGCTCGCCCGGCACCTGCTGAGCCGGCGGGGTCCGGCACCGCAGACTCCCGCCCGGCTGCAGAAAGCCGCGGCCGAAAAGTGGACAGCGGAACTGGTCGAGGGCACGTCCCGGAAGCCGCACACCCTCAACCTGATCCTGCCCAACTAGCTCGCAGCAGGGGTCGTTTTGAGCGCTCAAAACGCCCCCTGCTGCGAGTCAGTTTGTGGTTACACCCATTCGGAAGAGCGGACCAGGATGCAGCCGGAATCCGGGCAGAACACCACTTCGTCCTCGGCCGCAGCCTTGATCTCGGCGAGGTCCCCCGGGCTCAGCTGCATACCCGAACCCTCGGACGTTCCGTGGAAGAGCCGGGCCGCGCCCACGCCGCGCTTCGCCAGGGTCTTTTCGTAGACCGCCAGGAGGCCGGCATCCAGGCCTTCGGCGAACTGGGCGCGATTGCCCCGCACCACAGTTGCCTCGGCTGCGATCTCCGCGAGCCGCTCGTCAAGTTCGGAGCGGATGGAACCGAACGAGCCCTGAATGTCGTCAACGATCTGCTGCTGGCCGGCCTGGCGCAGGCGGAGCGAGTCCAGCCGTTCCAGGACTTCCAGCTCAATGTCCTCAAGGTCGGAGCGGCGCTTGTTCAGTGACACGAGGTCACGCTGCAGCGCCACGAGGTCCTTCGACAGGCCGGTGCCGCTGTTGAGCCTGGCCTCGTCGCGTTCAATCCGGGAGGCGACCTGCTCCACGTCGGCTTCGGCCCGCTTGAGCTCGAGTTCGGCGTCGTGGACCGCCACCTTCGCGGCGCCAAGTTCCCCGCTGGCCACGCCGAGGGCAGCCTCAAGATCGGTGATCCGTGGGTCGCTTTCAAGGCTTCGGCGGCGGTTGGACAGGGATTTGAGCTTCGCATCAAGTCCCTGCAATTCGAGCAACTTCAACTGTTCCGCCGGTGCTGCCTTGGCCACTATTTACCTCCGCTAAATCCCTGCCGGCCGGAGCCGGGCGCCGTGTCGGCGCTCCCTAGACTCTAGCGCCTAGCGTACTCCCCGGCCTCGCTAGCTCACCCGGGGCACCTCGCACGCCAGGCTTAGCCCGGAGTCAGAATGAAGTCCCACGGGTCGCTGTTGGTGGTGCTGACCCGGATCTGCACGTTGTGGCCCTGGTCTCCCAGGACGTTGCCCAATGCCTCGGCGGCGGCAGGCAGCCACAGCCACTCGCTGGCGAAGTGCGAAACGTCGATGAGGTAGGGCCTGTTGTTGACGGCCTCCTCCCGGGCTTCCGACGCCGGATGGTGCCGCAGGTCGGCCGTCAGGTAAACATCGGCGTCGGCGGCCCGCACCGCGTCCAGGAGCGAATCTCCGGCCCCGCCGCAGACGGCGACGCGGCGCACCAGCCCGTCCCGGTCCCCGGACACCCGAACTCCCCCGGCGACGGCCGGGAGGATGCCGAACACGCGGGCGGCGAACTCGCCCAGGGTGAGTGGTTCGGCCAGGTCGCCGACCCGCCCGATCCCCTCTTCGGGCAGCCCGTTGGACGCCGGAGACAGCGGGGCAACGTTCTGCAGGCCCAACGCATCGGCCAGCACATCCGAGACGCCGCCGACGGCGGAATCGCCGTTGGTATGGACCGTCAGCAGGGCGGTCCCGGTTTCGATCAGGCGGTGCACGGCCCGGCCCTTGGCGGTGGTCGCGGCTACCGAGGTGACACCTTTGAGCAGCAACGGGTGGTGGGTGATGAGCAGCTCGGCGCCGAACTCGATCGCCTCCTCGATCACCTCAAGGGTGGGATCGACGGCGAAGAGGATCCTGCCCACCCCGGCGGCGGGGCGTCCGGCCACAAGCCCCACCTCATCCCAGTCCTCGGCCAGTGATTCGGGCCACAGCTCCTCGGCGGCCAGCAGGATCATGCCCAGGGTAGGCTGCCGCTCCGTTTCCCCGGATCCATGGCCGGCAGCGTCGGTCCCTTCGGGAGGGCCGGCTGAAACGTCGGTGTTTACAGGTTCCATACCCCCATTTTTACCCTATTGGGCGGCGGCCCCTGCAGGCGCCGGGAATCTTCGGGGCCCTTCAACCATTGAAGAGGACATGAGAACTTTTGTCCTCGGCGGAGGCTGCTTCTGGTGCCTCGACGCCGTCTACCAGAAAACCAAAGGTGTCAGCGCCGTCGTTTCGGGCTACTCCGGCGGCCATGACCGCAACCCCGACTACTACGCAGTCTGCTCCGGAACCACCGGCCACGCCGAGGTGGTGGCAGTGACGTTCGATGAGCAGATCGTCCCGGCGGAAATCATCCTTGACATGTTCTTCGCACTCCACGACCCCACAACCCTGAACCGTCAGGGCTACGACGTCGGCACTCAGTACCGCTCCTCAATGTTCTACGAAACGACTGAGGAAAAGATCCTCTTCGAGGAGGCGATCGAACGGAACCAGTCGCTGTGGGCGCATCCGATTGTCACGGAGGTCAGCCGGCTGCCGGTGTTCCACCGGGCGGAGGAAATTCACCAGGACTACTACGGGAAATTCCCGGAGCAAGGTTACTGCCAGGTGATCATCAATCCGAAGCTGGCCAAGGCCAGGAAATATTACTCTTCATGGCTTAATGCTTAGCTAGGGCCTGTGGGCCCTCGTTAGGCTGACCTCAGCATTCCCCCTCAACAGACAGGTGCAGACACCCATGGCACGGATCTATGACGATGTTACCCAGCTGGTCGGCGGCACTCCGCTGGTCCGGCTGAACCGGCTGACCGAAGGCCTTGACGCCACAGTGGCGGTCAAGCTGGAGTTCTACAATCCGGCCAACAGCGTCAAGGACCGGATCGGCGTTGCGATTGTCGATGCTGCGGAAAAGTCCGGCGCCCTCAAGCCCGGCGGCACCATCGTCGAAGGCACCTCAGGCAACACCGGCATCGCCCTCGCCATGGTCGGCGCTGCCCGCGGCTACAAGGTCATCCTGACCATGCCGGAAACCATGTCCACCGAGCGCCGCGTGATGCTCCGCGCCTACGGTGCCGAGATTGTGCTGACGCCCGGCTCCGAGGGCATGCGTGGCGCCGTCGAAAAGGCCCAGGAGATCGTCGCCAACACGGAGAATTCCATCTGGGCGCAGCAGTTCGCGAACGAGGCCAACCCCGAAGTCCACCGCCAGACGACAGCCGAGGAGATCTGGTCCGACACTGACGGCAAGGTGGACATTTTCGTCGCCGGCGTTGGCACCGGCGGAACCGTCACCGGCGTCGGACAGGTACTCAAGGAGCGCAAGCCCGACGTGCAGATCATCGCCGTCGAGCCGAAGGACTCAGCCATCCTCAATGGTGCCGCACCGGGACCGCATAAGATCCAGGGCCTCGGCGCCAACTTTGTGCCCGAAATCCTGGATACAAACGTCTACGACGAGGTTATGGACGCCACCCTTGAGGACTCGGTCCGCGTGGCCCGGGACCTCGGCGTCAGGGAAGGCATCCTCGGCGGAATCTCATCCGGCGCGATCGTTTGGGCGGCCCTGGAGCTCGCCAAACGGCCGGAGAACGCCGGTAAGCTGATTGTTGCTATCGTCTGCGACTTTGGTGAGCGTTACATTTCCACGGTGCTGTACGACGACATCCGCGGCTGAGTCCGGCCACTGTCCACGATTTTTGTAGAAAGGTCTTTGTGAGCTTTTTCGCAAGGCTGAAGGAAGACCTCGACGCCGCCAGGTCCCACGACCCGGCGGCTCGAGGTTCCTTTGAGAACTTCTTTGCCTACTCCGGCCTGCACGCGATCTGGGCGCACCGCCTGACGCACCGGATGTGGCAGGACCCGGCGCTGCGCTTCCCGGCGCGGCTGATCTCCCAGCTGGCGAGGTTCTGCACCGGCATCGAGATCCACCCCGGCGCAACCATCGGCCGGCGCTTTTTCATCGACCACGGTATGGGTGTGGTCATTGGCGAGACCGCCGAAATCGGTGAGGACGTGATGCTGTACCACGGGGTGACCCTCGGCGGCCGGTCGCTGGCCAAGGTCAAACGCCATCCCACCATCGAGGACCGGGTCGTGGTCGGCGCCGGCGCCAAAATACTTGGCCCCATCACCATCGGCCGGGACAGCGCCGTGGGTGCCAACGCCGTGGTGGTCAAGGACGCCCCGGCAGAGTCGATCCTCACGGGAGTGCCTGCCACCTGGCGGCACCGGGACGCGCAGCGGGAGACCAAACCGGGCGTCGACCCGGCGGAATACCTGATCGAATACCGGATCTAGGCGGTACTCACCGATTCCCGGGCCGGCCAGCTGGCCTGCGTTACGCGGGAAACCGTTTGTAGATGTTCCAGATGACAACGTCGAAGGCCCGGTCCGGCAACAACCGTCGCAGCATCAGGATGGCCCGGGCACCCTTGCCTACCGGGTAGCGGGTCCTGGGCCTTGGTGACGTCGCGGCGTGGACGATTGCGTCGGCAATGACGGTCGCGGCGGTGGACATGGCGGAGCCCTCGGTCGATGCCAGCGCAGCCGCGACGACTTTCGCCTGGTCCATGTAGGGTCCGCGGCCGGAGGTGGCCAGCAGGCTGTCACCGGAAATGGCGCCCCATTCCGACTGCGTTCCCGCCGGCTCGATGATGGAGACGTTGATGCCGTGGGGTTTGAGTTCAACCCGCAGTGAATCGCTCAGGCCCTCGACGGCGAACTTCGTGGCGTGGTACCAGGCTCCCAGCGGCTCATACATTTTTCCGCCGATCGAGGACACGTTGATGATCCGCCCCCGCCCGGCGGCCCGCATTCCTGGGAGCACCAGCTGGGTCATCCGGGCCAGCCCGAAGAGGTTGACGTCAAATTGCCGCCGCCCCTCTGCCAGCTCCACTTCCTCGAGTGAACCAAAGGAACCGTAGCCGGCGTTGTTCACCAGGACATCAACCCGGCCGTGCACCGCGATCACCTGTTCGATGGCCGCCGTCATGGAGTCCTCGTTGGTGACGTCAAGCGCAACAACGTTCACACCGTGGGCTTTGAGGGGCGCCATCTTCTCCACCCGGCGGGCCCCGGCATACACGGTAAAACCGCGGGCAGCGAGTTTCCATGCCGTCTCATAGCCGATTCCGGCGGAGGCTCCGGTGACGAATGCTACGGGCTGGCTCATCTGCTGCACTCCTGGGACGGGTACTGGGGACCACGGCTGGCGGCCGGGTATCCGGGGAAAACCGAACGGCCGGTGCTCCCAGAGTAGCGGGAAGCACCGGCCGTCGGTCAGAGGCGGAAGCTAGTGGGTATCCACTGCCTCAATTTCAGCCTTGTCCTCGCCCCAGAGGGTGTGGAAGGTACCCTCGGTGTCGACGCGGCCGTAGGTGTGCGCACCGAAGAGGTCGCGCTGGCCCTGGATCAGGGCGGCCGGCAGGCGCTTGCGCCGCAGGCCGTCGTAGTAGGCCAGCGAGGAGGAGAACACCGGCACGGGGATGCCGAGCTGGACGGCGGTGGCGACGACCCGGCGCCAGGCCGGGAGGACGTCGGCGATCGCCGTGGTGAAGGCCGGGGCGAACAGCAGGTTGGCCGGCTTCTCGTTCGCGGCGTAGGCCTTTGTGATCTCCTTGAGCAGTTCGGCACGGATGATGCAGCCGCCGCGCCAGAGGGAGGCGATCTCGTCCAGTTTCAGGTCCCAGCCATATTCCGTGGCAGCGGAGGTGAGCATGTCCAGCCCCTGCGCGTAGGAGACCAGCTTGGAGGCGTACAGCGCCTGGCGGACATCCTCGACAAAGCTCTCCGGGACCTCGACGCCGGCTTCGCCGCCGGCCAGCAGCTCCTGGGCCAGCTTCCGCTGTTCCGTCTGTGAGGACAGTGCTCGGGCGAAGACCGATTCGGCGATGCCCGAGACCGGGGAGCCCAGTTCAAGGGCGGAGATGACGGTCCAGCGGCCGGTGCCCTTCTGGCCCGCGGCGTCCACCACAACATCCACAAACGGCTTGCCGGTCTTAGCGTCCACATGGCCAAGGACCTCGGCGGAGATCTCGATCAGGAAGGAGGCGAGGTCGCCCTTGTTCCACTCTGCGAAGATCTTGGCCTGCTCGGCCGGTTCGATGCCGGCGCCGGAGCGCAGCAGGTCAAAGGCCTCGCCGATCACCTGCATGTCGGCGTATTCGATGCCGTTGTGGACCATCTTGACGAAGTGGCCGGCGCCGTCGGTGCCGATCCAGGCGCAGCACGGCTTGCCGTCGACGTGAGCGGCGATCTTTTCCAGCAGCGGGCCGAGGGCGTCGTAGGACTCCTTGGAACCACCAGGCATGATCGAGGGGCCGTTGAGGGCCCCCTCTTCGCCGCCGGAGACACCGATGCCAACGAAGTGCAGGTCCTTCTTGGCGAGCGCTGCTTCGCGGCGGCGGGTGTCCTCGTAGTGGGAGTTGCCGGCATCGATGATGATGTCGCCGGCTTCCAGCAGCGGTTCGAGCTGTTCGATCACGGAGTCGACCGGCTTGCCGGCCTTGACCATGATCAGCACGCGGCGTGGCTTCTCCAGCGAGTCGACGAGCTCCTGCAGGGTCTCGGTGCGGATGAAGTCGCCGTCCTGGCCGTGCTTCTCGAGCAGGGCGTCTGTCTTCTCGACCGACCGGTTGTGCAGGGCCACCGTGAAGCCGTTCCGGGCCAGGTTACGGGCCAGGTTGGCCCCCATCACCGCAAGGCCTGTGACACCGATGTGTGCTGACATCAAAACTCCCATTCATTTCTGTGCAACGAGTGCACTTCGTCCCGCGCGTAGGGCGGAAACTTTCTTCTGAGGATCAGTGGTTGTCAATAAACCATATGTATTTCAGGGGGCTGCTGGAAAGCAGAGCCCACGTGGCTGAATATGGCGCTTCACAAACAGTCTATGATTCCCGCGGCCGCTCCGCCGGTCCACGCCGTAACGACGGTTCGTTCAGCTTCCGCCGCACTATGCTTACGACTATGTCAACCAGCCTCCACCACCGCGCGATTGAGCACCTCGGCAGCCGGATCGTCGCGGGACAGCTCCCGGCCGGTCACATTATGCTGGCCGAACACCTCGAAGGTGAACTCAGCGTGTCCCGTTCGGTGGTCCGCGAAGCAGTGCGTGTGCTGCAGTCCCTCGGCCTGGTGGAAACAACCAAAAGGGTGGGGATCCGGGTCCTCCCATTCAGCCGCTGGAATCCGTTCGATCCGCAGGTGATCCGCTGGCGCCTTGCCGGCGAGGGCCGTGGAGCGCAGCTGCGCTCCCTCGCAGAGCTGCGCACCGCCGTCGAACCCGTTGCCGCCGAGCTGGCCGCCACCAACGCCCCGGAGTCGATCCGGCGGGAGATCGTGGAAGTTTCCCACGCCATGCGCGACGCCGGCCGCGCCGGGGACGTGCCACGGTTCCTTGAGCTCGATATCCACTTCCATTCCCTGCTGCTAACGGGCTCCGGAAACGAGATGTTTGCGAACATGGTGGGCCAGGTGGCGGAGACCTTGACCGGGCGCACGGTGCACGGCTTGATGCCGGACCACCCAAGCAACTCGGCGCTGCAGTGGCATGTGGACGTTGCCGAAGCCATTGCCGCCGGGAACCCGGCGGCGGCCCGTGAGGCTTCTGACCGGATTATGCGAGAGACCATTTCGGAGATGGAACCAGGGTGGAAGAATCAGCCCCGGATGTTCGTACCCCTAAAGCGGCCTTAGCCACAAAATGCAGGACGTGGGGTTCCACGCCGGCGGGGACCCCACCCCGGCCGGGGTTCTAAGTCAACAGGATGGTCCCATGACCGAAGTTGAGACCGTTGTTGCCATCGCCGTTCCCCTGGAAGCAGAACCTGTGGAACGGATCCGCGCCGTCGACGCGTCCGTGGCCGTGCTGTATGAGCCCGGATTGCTGCCAGCAACCCTCATCTGCAGTGGATCCAGGCCTTGGCGGCCGGTGCCGGCTGCGCGGTCAAGGCTTCGGGGCTGGACAAGGAGTCCCTCAGGAAACTGAGAATCACCACCTCGGCGGGCGTGCACGCGTTGCCCTTGGCGGAGTTCTCCGCGCCGGGTATCCTCAACGGCTTCAAAGGCACCGAGGACCTCGCCCGGGACCAGGCGGATAAATTCTGGCCGGAGGTCCGCACCCCCACCCGGCTGGTCAGTGGCTCATATCTTGTCATCACCGGTCTCGGTGAGATCGGGCTGGAGACGGCCCGGATCGCGCGTGCGCTGGGCATGAGCGTGAGCGGCACCAAACGTACCGTGGAGGCGCTCGACAAAATCGCGGAGGTAACTGACAACGAGGGCCTTGCCGGGCTGCTGCCGGCCGCCGACGCCGTCGTCAACACGCTGCCGGGTACTGCCAGCACCGAGAAGCTGTTCGACCGGAAGATTTTCAGCGCCAAGAAGCCGGGCACCGTGTTCATCAACGTGGGCCGCGGCAGCGTGGTGGACGAGGACGCCCTGCTGGAGGCACTCGACTCCGGTCAGGTGTCCTATGCGTGCCTGGAAGTGTTTGCGGTGGAACCGCTCCCGGTGGACAGCCCGCTGTGGGACCACCCCAACGTGCTGGTCTCCCCGCACAGCTCTGCCCTCAGCGCTGCAGAAAACCAGCTCACTACGGACCGCTTCTGCGCCAATCTGCGGATCTTCCTCGACGGCGGCGACCTCCCCCACCTGGTGGATCCCGTCCACTTTTACTAGGCGCTGCGGGTACTAAGCGGGCCGACGCCGGGAGGGCCCGTCCCAGCGGCCTGCTCGGCAACGTCTCGTCCCACGTGCTGCCATGAATTAGACCATCGAATGGGCATTTTCGCTGGGCGACATGGCCATCCAGGTGTTTTATATTTCCCACTTTTCACGGTATATTCATTACAAGCCTTCCACCGCGGCATCCCCCAATAGTCGCGGTGGAAGGCTTTTCCATTGCCCGGCTCCTATGCCCGCCTTTACAGGATTGGCCCCGCGGCAGCGCAGTCAGCCGGCGGCCCCGACGCCGTGTCTAGGCCACGTCCGCAGTGGCCTCCCGGAGCCGCCAGCCGCCGCCCAGGCCATCCCGGATTATTTCCATGGTGGTAAGCGCGGAGCCTGCGTTCCGGCCAAGGCGCACCTGGACCTGCCACACCTCGACATCGACCCGGCTCAGTCCTTTGGGCATCCGCCGCTCCGCCTCCCACCAACTCACCCGCTCGAACCAGCGGACCGGCTCGGCGCCAACAATCCATTCGCGGCCGCCTCGCAGCACTGTTTTGGGCCGGCCGTTCGGACCCGATTTCACCATCACGTGTTCCATGCATGTCACGATAGGGCGGGGCTGCGACAATTTTCCGTGCGCATCTCCTGGCCGGGATGCAAGCAGTCTGACGGGCCGGGATCAACCGACCACCGAGTAAGCGGAATACCTGAAGTAGTGGTTACGCCGTGGTTCACGGCGGGGATCCACGTGGGGCGGCGGAATGAACCATGGGATGCCGCCGCTGACCTGGATGGTCCATTTCTCCTTGTGCACCAGGTGGTGGTGATGTGAACAGAGAAGGGTGCCATTTTCTGTGCCTGATGTCCCGCCCCGCGACCAATAGGTGATGTGGTGGGCTTCGCACCATGACGCCGGAATGGTGCAACCCGGAAAGGCGCACCCCAGGTCCCGTGCGGTGATGGCTTTGCGGACGTGGGGCGGAAAGACCCGCGAGGCCCTGCCGACGTCCAATGTCCTGCCTTCTCCCCCCAGCACCACCGGGATGATGTCGGCGTCGCAGGCGATCTTCCGAACGGTCGATGCGGTGACCGGCCCGGTGAGCAGGAAGCTTCCCCCGGTACTGGCGGTGCGGCCTTCCAGGTCGTCGAGCAGGTTTCGGTAGGCGATGGTGACCATCACCTGCGGCCGGAGTCCACCTGCGGAAGGCAGCGTTCCGGACGCCAGGGCCACTGAACAGGCGCCCACGAGGCCGTCGAGATGCTTTTGCGGCCGGGATCGGCGGTCCAGGCCGTTCACTGCCGCCTCCTGGCCGGTTCCGCCGAGCGGGCCGGACTGGGTGCGTGGATTCGTGGCGGTGTTCATGACCGTCAGCAACTGCTCGAACTGCTCTGCGGTGGCGAAGATCTCGACATGCTACAACCCAAAACGCGGCCGGCGCACGAAGGCTCCCTGAACCTGCCGCAACACTTCCTCGGCAGGCTCCGCGCCGTCCTGATCCAGGGCGTCGGTCCATCGGCGGGCTACCCGGACTAGAAAGTCGGGGTCATGCTCGATCGCCGTCAGGGTCAGGGCGTGTTCCATTCGCTGCGTGGCTTCAGCGGTGCAACGGTGACGGACCCGATCCAATGCGCTGGTGATGAGACTTGCCGAATGCGAGGCCACGGAGCCGGCCGCCACTGCCGCGCTCAGTTCCCCGTGACGGGGTGGCACCGGCTGACCGGTGATGCCGGTCTGCGGCAGGATGCTCGCGCTCAGGCACAATCGGCGTCGGACTTCCGCGGCGCTGACTCTCAAGCTGGCCCGCAGAAACTCGGTGGAATTGCGGTAGCCATCGTCCGCCGGTTGCGCCGCCGGGCCGCGGGCGGCTTCTTCTGCAGACCATCCAGTGGCCCACGAGGTCACCGCCGAACCCCCTGCAGCTGCTTCCTTTCGGGCGCGGTCCACGGCGCCTGCCGCGAGGACCTGAAAGTAATCCATCACCCGGGAGATATCCTCAACGCGGCGTGCAAAGTCAGCAGCCCCGGCGAAACCCAGCAACGCGGCGTCTCCCGCCGCCGTCGAACTCATCGAGCGGAGGAGCCTCAGAACATGGTCCAGGTCCGGCGCGGTCTGCTGGCCGGCGGTCTCGACAGTTTCCCGGAAGGGAAGAAAATCCTCGGTGGTCTCCATAAACTCGATGCTGCCACCGGGGTGTGACAAAAAGGGGCCGGCGCCGAACGCCGATCACTCAGTCCAGATGGCTGACCCCTGCGCCGGAACGATCGTGGGCTAAGGGATGTTTGCAATCTCTCACGGGTGGTGGCGACGCCCACAGCTGGAGAGGGCTTTACATCCCTGTGCGCCGCGACACCTCGTCTGCGACGGTCAGGAGGGCCGTTTCGAACGCTGCCAATTCCTTATCGGAGAGGCCCGTGGTGGATGAAGCGATCATCGTATTGAACTGGGCGTGAATGTCCGCCACCACCGAGTGTCCGCTATCGGTCAGCTCCAGGCACAAGCTGCGGCGGTCGTTGGGATGGGCAAGCCGTTCAAGCCACCCCAGATTTACCAGCCGGGTTGAGATCGCCGTAATGGCGCCGGTGGTCAGTTCCATGTGTTCCGCAAGCTGCTTCGGTGTCACGCTGGCCTGCTCGGCAATCCAGAACAGAGCCCGCAGTTCACTGGGCGACAGGCCGTGGTCGGTGGCGATTTTCTCGCGGTTACGCTCCAGTGCTCGGACGAATCTGACGGCTGCATAGGGAAAGCCCGCGAGGGCGTACGTCGTGCGCGGTGTTTCCCGTCCCATCGCCCCTCCTGATCGAGGCCTGTATGCCTCGGTTGTTCTGCCTGGTTTCTTGGTGAAAAAAAATCTACATAAGTGACCTAGTAACTTACTGACTAAGACAACTATAATTCATGGTACGGCCGGGTTTTCGAAAACCGCGCTCGGACACCACACAACGATGGAGGATCCGTGATTACTGACTCTCTAACAAAGGGCCAATACGATACCGTCTACAACTTCCTGTCTCTGGTCATCGCGTCGCAGCTATTCACGGCACTATTTCTGCTGATCGCGTTGCCGCGGATCCTGCCACGTTACCGGCAAGCGATAACGGTGGCCATCATCGTCTGCGGCATCGCTGCTTACCACTATTTTAGGATCTTTGACTCCTTCCGGGCGTCGTTCGTGACTGAGGCAGTGGGCGGCGAGGGAGACTATACGCAGGCCGTTGGCCAGTCGTTCAACGAGGGATATCGTTACGTCGATTGGCTGCTGACGGTGCCGCTGCTGCTGTTTGAACTCATTGCCGTGCTCGCGCTCGCGCGATCAGCTCAAAAACGGCTCATCCGGCAACTCATCCCGGCTGCCGCGCTCATGATCATTCTCGGCTACCCGGGCGAAATCAGCGGCGACAACGGAATTCGCGGACTCTTCGGTCTGCTCTCGACCATCCCGTTCGTCTACATCCTGTACGTCCTGTTCGTGCAACTCACCAAGTCCTTGGGCAATCAGCCCGTCGCGGTGCGGGGCACCCTCAGCCGGCTGCGCTTCCTCCTCCTTGCGAGCTGGCTTGTCTACCCGATCGCGTATCTGCTCCCAGTGCTGAACATTGCGGGCTCGGATGCCTGGGTGTTCAAACAGGTTGGCTACTCGGTCGCTGACATTGCGGCTAAGTCAGTCTACGGGCTCATTATCTTCTATGTCGCTCGGGTGAAGTCCTACGAAGACGACCCGGAGTTTGCCAGGATCGAAATGTCGAAGGACGATGCCGTGGCTGTCCGCAGGTAGCCTTCCTCGGTCGCCCCGGCCAGCCGCTCCCGAGAACGCCGCGGCCAACCCGGAGGAACACGGCAAAAACCCCGCCAGGCGGCCGGACGGCTCGCTACTGACGGGGTTTTACTGGTGGGTCCTACCGGGATCGAACCGATGACATCCACGGTGTAAACGTGGCGCTCTACCAGCTGAGCTAAAGACCCAAACCGCTGATTCGGCGCTTGGGCGCTTGAACCAACGAACAGTTACTGTACCGGATGAACCCGGCGGAGCGCCAATCGGACCCCGAACGGTTCAGATCGGCGGCAGTTCGGATGCGAGCCAGCTGAGTGCTTCACTGACCCCGGCATCGAGCTTTATGGCGGCGAGATCATCTCCTCGGGTCTGGCCCCGGTTGATGATCACAACGGGCTTGCCGTGCTTGGCGGCATGCCGGGCAAACCGCAACCCGCTCATCACAGTCAGCGAAGAACCGGCCACCAGTAGCGCCGCGGCGTCGTCCACCATGGAATAAGAACGCTCCACCCGGTCCTTGGGAACGTTTTCGCCGAAGTAGACAAAATCCGGCTTCAGCATGCCGCCGCAGGCCGGACAGTTGGCCACCACAAAAGTCCGGATCAGGGCGGCATCCTCGACTGTGGCATCGGCGTCGGGAGCCATTTCCACCGCCCCGGCGGCCAGCGCCCGGTCCAGGAAGCCGGGATTCAGTTCCGTCAGCACTCCCGCCAAGAGCGTCCTGCTGTAACGCCTGTGGCACGAAAGGCAGGCGACCTGGTCAAAACGGCCGTGCAGGTCAACCACGTTGATGCTCCCGGCGGCCTCGTGGAGCCGGTCAACGTTCTGGGTGATGAGCCCGGTGAGCAGCCCCCGGCGTTCCAGGCGGGCGACGGCGGCGTGGCCCTCATTGGGGTCGGCGCGGCGCAGGTGGGACCAGCCGATGTGGTTGCGCGCCCAATAGCGGCGCCTGTTGTCCGCTTCGCCGATAAATTCCTGGTACGTCATGGGCGCCCGTGGAGCGGCTCCCGGGCCGCGGTAATCCGGGATGCCCGAATCCGTGCTCAGCCCGGCGCCCGTCAGCAGGGCGAAGCGCTCCCCCGCAAGGACGCCGCGGATCTCCTGCAGGACCCCGAGTTCGTCCGATGCCGGCTCGGCGGCCGGGACCGGGGGAAGACTGGCAAATCCAGTCATGCCGATTCCGGGCCGCCGCGTCCGCACCGTCTCAGATCCCGACGAGTCCCGCCAGGGCGGCGCGGTAGTCAGCGAAGTCCCGGGCCCGGCCGCGGGGATTCACCACCACGTAGCGCACGATTCCGCTCGCGTCGAGGATGAAGGTTCCGCGTTTCGCCATGCCGCTGCCGGCATCAAACACGCCGAACTGCGCGGCGACTGCACCATGCGGCCAGAAATCCGCCAGCAGGTCGAAGCCGTAGCCTTCGCTTTCGGCGTAGGCCCGGAGCGCGAACTTGCTGTCCACGGAGATCCCCAACACGGCCGCATCGGCATGCGCGAACAGTGCCAGGTTATCCCTGATTTCGCACAGTTCCCCAGTGCAGATGCCGGAGAAGGCGAAGGGGAAAAACACCAGAACAACGTTGCGGCCGCGAAACTCCGAGAGCCGCACAGGTTCACCGAATTGGTTCAGCAGTTCGAAGTCCGGGGCTTCCTCACCGACAGCGGGAACGCTGCGGGACTCATACGCAAGGTCCCCGGCGCTGGCCGCGACGCCGGTTTGGGTCACTTGTTCTTCCGTGTGACCAGACGGGTGGCGCTCCAGTCCTTGGAGACGCCCGCGGAGGTGGTGTAGTGCAGCCCGGCGGTGGGCGCAGCATCCTGGATGTCGGCCGGCGAAACGTACCCCACCCGGCCGGACTTCGGTGTCAGCACCCAGACAACGCCGCCTTCGGTCAGCGTGGTCCTCGAGCCGACGAGGGTGTCAACGAGGTCGCCGTCACCGGATCTCCACCAGAGAATGACGGAATCAACGACTTCGTGGTCATCCTCATCAAAGAGTTCCGAGCCGGTGAGATCTTCGATGTCGTCGCGCAGATCGAAGTCGACATCATCGTCATAACCGAATTCCTGAATCAGGTCCCCGGTTTTGAATCCCAGTTTTTCCGCCACATTTACCGAAGTGGCGGCGTCGGCCTCGCTCACGTGTTGCTCCTATGTTTGGTGTTTTCAATAGCTCTAGTGATTTCCATTACTCCAAGCCAACACCCTTTGCGCCTGCGCTTCAAGCTGTTGGCCCCGCGATCCGCCATATTCTGCGTCACACAGGGCGATCCTAGCGCCGCGGTGCGGCACATCGTCACACAACCAGTATGCCGGTCAAATACGAACCGGCGCCCACCCGGCGGCTACGCATCCCCCAGCTGTCGGAGCTAGAGTGGCTGATGACGACTACGCCTGTGAGGGCGGACGCCCCGCTGACCAAGGCGGGGAGAGTTGTGATTGGACCGTGTCCGGCGCACATGACCGGGCAGATGTAACCGATACGTCGCACACGTCGCGTTCACGCCAGGCAGTTACCCTGCCGCAGCTGAGGGCGCCGATGAATGCGCTCAAAGAGAGGTTGGACGTGGCTGCAGGAGAAGAGACCTCCCATATCCTTAGCGGGTTGACTAACCAGCTGCCTGATCGTGATCCGGAAGAGACCGCCGAATGGCTGGAGTCCCTGGATGACTTGATTCAGGAACAGGGCACCGAGCGTGCCCAGTACATAATGCGCAGCCTGCTTCAGCGGGCCGGCGCGCAAAGCGTGGGTGTTCCGATGGTCACCACCACCGACTACGTCAACACCATCCCGGTGGACCAGGAAGCAGAGTTCCCCGGCGACGAGGAAATCGAGCGGAAGTACCGGGCGTGGCTGCGGTGGAATGCGGCGATTATGGTGCACCGGGCGCAGCGCGCCGATATCGGCGTCGGCGGACACATCTCCACCTACGCCGGAGCCGCGACCCTCTACGAGGTCGGGTTCAACCACTTCTTCCGCGGCAAGGATCATCCCGGCGGCGGTGACCAGGTCTTTTTCCAGGGCCATGCCTCTCCCGGGATGTACGCCCGGGCGTTTATGGAAGGCCGGTTGTCCGAGGAGGACCTGGACGGTTTCCGGCAGGAGAAATCCAAGGAAGGCCACGCGCTTTCCTCGTACCCGCATCCTCGGTTGATGCCGGAGTTCTGGGAATTCCCCACGGTTTCGATGGGTATCGGGCCGATGAACGCGATTTATCAGGCGCAGTCCAACCGGTATCTGGCCAACCGCGGTATCAAGGACACCTCGGACCAGCAGGTCTGGGCGTTCCTGGGTGATGGGGAAATGGACGAGCCGGAGTCCCGGGGCCTGCTCCAGCTCGCCGCGAACGACAAGCTCGATAACCTGAACTTCGTGATCAACTGCAACCTCCAGCGCCTCGACGGGCCCGTGCGGGGCAACGGCAAGATCATGCAGGAACTCGAGGCATTCTTCCGCGGCGCGGGCTGGAACGTGATCAAGGTCGTTTGGGGCCGGGAGTGGGATGACCTCCTGGCCAAGGACGAGGACGGTTCGCTGGTGAAGATCATGAACGAAACCGTCGACGGCGATTACCAGACGTACAAGGCCGAGTCCGGTGCGTTTGTCCGGGAGCACTTCTTCGGCCAGACTCCGCAGACCAAGGAAATGGTCCAGGACCTCACCGATGACCAGATCTGGAACCTCAAGCGCGGCGGCCACGACTACAACAAGGTCTACGCCGCGTACAAGGCCGCGACCGAGTTCAAGGGCAAACCCACCGTTATCCTGGCCCACACGGTCAAGGGTTACGGCCTGGGTACCCACTTCGAGGGCCGCAACGCCACGCACCAGATGAAGAAGCTCACCCTCGCGGACCTGAAGGCTTTCCGGGACCACCTGCGTATCCCGATCACCGATGACCAGCTCGAAGGGGATCTCTACCGGCCCCCGTACTACCACCCCGGCATGGACTCCCCGGAGATCAAGTACCTGATGGAACGCCGGGCCGCGCTCGGCGGCTTCGTTCCCGAACGGCGCTCCAAGCACACCGAGGTCACCCTCCCGGAGGAGAAGGTCTACGAAGTCGCCAACCGCGGCTCCGGCAAGCAGCTGGCGGCCACGACCATGGCCTTCGTCCGGCTCCTGAAGGACCTGATGCGGGATAAGGAGTTCGGTGCCCGGATCGTTCCGATCATCCCGGACGAGGCCCGGACCTTCGGGATGGACGCGTTTTTCCCGACCGCGAAGATCTACAACCCGAACGGGCAGAACTACCTCTCCGTGGACCGTGAGCTGGTCCTGGCGTACAAGGAGTCCATCTCCGGGCAGATCGTGCACGCCGGCATCAACGAGGCCGGTTCCGTCGCGGCGTTCACCGCCGCGGGGACCTCCTACGCCACCCACGGGGAGCCGCTGATCCCGATCTACGTCTTCTACTCGATGTTCGGTTTCCAGCGGACCGGGGATTCGTTCTGGGCCGCCGCGGACCAGATGACCCGCGGGTTCATCATCGGCGCCACGGCCGGCCGCACCACCCTGACCGGTGAAGGCCTGCAGCACGCCGATGGCCACTCCCCGGTCCTGGCCGCGACCAACCCGGCCGTGATGACCTACGACCCGGCCTACGGGTACGAGATCGGCGTGATCATCCGCGACGGCCTGAACCGGATGTACGGTCCGGGCCCGGCGGACAACGACCCGTCACGGAACGTGATGTACTACATCACCGTTTACAACGAACCGATCTCCCAGCCGGCAGCACCGGCGGAACTGGACGTCGAGGGCATCATCAAGGGCATCTACCTGCTCGCGCCGGCCAAGATCGATGGCCCGCGCACGCAGATCCTCGCCTCCGGCGTGTCCGTCCCGTGGGCCCTGGAAGCCCAGAAAGTCCTCGCCGAGGACTGGGGCGTCTCCGCCGACGTCTGGTCCGTGACTTCCTGGACCGAACTGCGCCGCGATGCCATGGCCGCTGAGGAAGATGCGTTCCTGAACCCAGGCAAGCCCGCACGCGTCCCGTTCGTCACCGAACAACTCGCCGGCGCTACCGGACCGATCGTCGCCGTGACCGACTACATGAAAGCCGTGCCCGACCAGATCCGCCAGTTCATCCCGAACGAGTTCGCCTCGCTCGGCGCGGACGGCTTCGGCTTCTCCGACACCCGCGCCGCAGCACGACGCTTCTTCAAGAACGACATCCACTCAGTGGTCGTCCGTTCCCTGCAGATGCTCGCCCGCCGCGGCGAAGTAGACGCCCAAGCACCCGCCCAGGCAATCGAAAAATACCGCCTGCACAACGTCAATGCCGGCACCACCGGCAACGCGGGCGGCGACTCCTAGAGTCAGCCCAGCACGGAACGACGGCGGTCCCCACCGGAAGGCGGGACCGCCGTCGTCGTTAATGCCTAACGCCCGGGAACCCGGACACCCCCGGCGGCGGACAATACTGTGATCCAGCACAAAGGCCGTTGTAGCCTTTGCACAAATGGAGCTTGGGCGGCAGGCCCCGTATGCTCGATGCATGTCCGAGCCGATCACCACTGCCGCAAAACGCAAGCCTGCCTCAAGGGCGATGTCTCCGGAGAAGGTTGAGACGCTCAAGAAACTTCGGGCCAGTGTAGGCCAGCTCTCCACCACGACACTGCGCCAGCTGGAGAAGTCCTTGCCCTGGTACAGCCGGCTGAACTCGGACGAACGTTCGGCACTGGGCATGGTGGCGCAAAACGGCATCGCCGCGTTCGTCACCTGGTTCGAACGTCCCAGCTCGCCGTCGTGGATTCTCTCCGACGTTTTCGGCACCGCGCCGACCGAGCTCACCCGCTCCATCAGCCTGCAAAAGGCCCTCCAGCTGATTCGGATTGTGGTCGAAGTGGTGGAGGACCAAGTGCCGGTGATCGCCCCGGAAGCGGACCAGGGCGCGCTGCGCGAGGCGGTCCTGCGATACTCCCGCGAGGTCGCGTTCGCCGCAGCGGACGTCTACGCCCGGGCCGCCGAATCCCGCGGCTCATGGGATACCCGACTGGAAGCACTCATTGTGGACGCCATCCTGCGCGGTGAAAACACCGACGCCCTGCGGTCCCGGATTGCCGCCCTGGGCTGGAAAGCACAGGAGCGCTTCACCGTTATGGTCGGCAATACTCCGTCCGAACCCAATGCCAGCTATGTCAGCGAACTGCGCCGCACGGCCGGGCGTTTCGCCGAAGACGCCCTTGTCGGAATCCAGGGCGACCGTCTTATCCTGATCCTTGGCGGGGTCCACGACCGGGAGACCGCCTACCTGAAGCTGGCTGAACTCTTCGCGCCCGGGCCGGTCGTCTACGGCGCCGAAGCCGGCTCCCTGCTGGAGGCCAGCAGCTCGGCGCAGTCCGCCTTCGCGGGGCTGACCGCCGCCCGTGCCTGGCCAGCCGCGCCGCGCCCGGTTGCTGCAGATGACCTCCTGCCGGAAAGAGTCATCTCCGGCGACGACGCGGCGCGCCGCTCCCTCGTCAAGAACATCTACCGCCCCCTGCTCGCGGCGTCCAACGGCCTCGTCGAGACCCTCGGGACCTACCTCGAACTTGGGCATTCGCTCGAGGCCACAGCCCGCGAACTCTTCGTCCATGCCAACACCGTGCGCTACCGGCTCAAGCGCGTCTGTGACGTCACCGGCTGGGATCCGTTGCTGCCCCGGGAGGCTTTTGTACTCCAGACGGCCCTTGTCGTTGGCCGGCTGGCGACCCCGCCGAAGCCCGCCGTCGAACGTCAGCCGTCGCGCAACAGCCCCTGAGCAGTTGTAGACTTCCTACAAAGTGACCCTGTGAGCTTGGTGCACGAATACACCGATAATCACGCCGTAGTTTGGAAAGCTGGATACGTGCTTGCAATCGTCTGCCCTGGACAGGGCTCCCAGACCCCCGGTTTTCTGGCCCCTTGGCTGGAACTGCCGCCCGTCGCAGGCCATCTGGCCTCGCTCAGCGAGATCGCGGGGATCGACCTCACCGCCCACGGCACCACTTCGGACGAGGAGACCATCAAGGACACGGCTGTTGCCCAGCCGTTGATCGTCGCCGCCGGTTTGGTGGCGGCCCGGTCGCTGTTCGACGTCGAACTGGCCACCCTCCCGGTTATCCTTGCCGGCCACTCTGTCGGCGAAATCACTGCCTCCGCCCTGGCTGGTGTGCTCACGGAGACCGAAGCCATGACGTTTGTCCGGGAACGCGCCAACAGCATGGCAGCTGCCGCCGCGGCAACCCCCACCGGCATGAGCGCGGTGGTGGGCGGCGACCCGGCCGAGGTCCTGGCCGCGATCGAGGCCTGCGGCGCCACGGCCGCCAACGTCAACGGAGCCGGCCAGACCGTCGCGGCCGGCACCCTGGACCAGCTCAAGGCCCTCGCGGAGAACCCGCCGGCCAAGGCCCGGGTGATCCCGTTGAAGGTGGCCGGTGCATTCCACACCTCGCACATGTCCCCCACCGTCGCGGCGCTGCGGGCCCTTCGCCCCGCGCTGCACCCGCGGAACCCGCAGGTGCCGCTGCTGTCCAACTTCGACGGCGCGGAAATCACCGATGGTGCCGCCGCCGTCGAAAGCCTGATCGCCCAGGTTTCCCGCCCGGTCCGCTGGGACCTCTGCATGGAAACACTCGTGAAGCGCGGCGTGACCGGCGTGATTGAACTGGCTCCGGCCGGAACACTCGCCGGACTCGCCAAGCGGGGTATGCCGGGTGTGAAGACCGTGACCGTCAAGACCCCGGACGACCTGTCCGCCGCCCTGGCCCTATTCGCAGAACTGGAAGGACAGGCATGAGTGTGCCCACATTAAAGCAGGCCCCGCTGCACGAGAACACCCGCGTTATGGGAGTCGGAGCCTACCGTCCCGACGTGATCGTCACCAACGAGGACGTCTGCCAGTGGATCGATTCCTCCGACGAGTGGATCCGCCAGCGGACCGGCATCATCACCCGGCACCGCGCCTCCGCTGACATCAGCGTGATTGACATGGCTGAGGGCGCTTCCCGAGAAGCCCTGCAGAAGGCCGGCATCGAGGCCTCCCAGCTTGGCGCCGTCATCGTCTCCACCGTGACGCACCCCTACGCCACCCCGTCCGCTGCGGCGAGCCTCGCAGACCGTCTGGGTGCCACACCGGCCCCCGCCTTCGATATCTCCGCCGCTTGCGCCGGGTACTGCTACGGCATCGCCCAGGCCGATGCGCTGGTGCGGTCCGGCGCTGCCGACTACGTCCTTGTGGTCGGCGCGGAAAAGCTCTCTGACGTCATCGACAACACCGAGCGAACCATCTCCTTCCTGCTCGGCGACGGCGCCGGCGCCGTCGTGATCGGCCCCTCCGAGACCCCGGGCATCGGCCCGTCGGTGTGGGGCTCGGACGGCAGCAAGTGGGACGCAATCGGCATGACCGGGTCCATGCTGGATCTCCGCGGTCCGGCATCGGCGGGAGCGCAGGGCGGTGCTACCGGTACCGGGGAAGCCGCCGTCGCGGATCCGGCGCTTTGGCCGACGCTCCGCCAGGACGGCCAGACGGTATTCCGCTGGGCAGTCTGGGAGATGGCCAAAGTCGCGCAGCAGGCGCTGGACGCCGCCGGCATCACCGCCGACGATCTCGCGGCCTTCATTCCGCACCAGGCGAACATGCGGATCATCGACGAGATGGCCAAAAAACTGAAGCTTCCCGGGACGGTCATCATCGCCCGGGACATCGCCGACGCCGGCAACACTTCCGCAGCGTCCATCCCCCTGGCCACCCATCGGCTGCTGCAGGAAAACCCGCAGCTCAGCGGTGGCCTGGCACTGCAGATCGGCTTCGGTGCCGGACTGGTCTTCGGTGCCCAAGTCATTGTGCTTCCCTGAGCCCCCGGGTTCCGCCACATTCCCCCGTCTTCACATCCCGCAACAAGCCGAACCCTCGGTTTGAGTCATTCCCGCCCGAAGCTGCCGGCACAACGGCAGCCCACGGCAATAACAAGAAAAGGAGCCATCATGGCTAGCAACGAAGAGATCCTGGCCGGCCTGGCTGAAATCGTCAACGAAGAGACCGGCCTCGCCACCGAGGCTGTCGAAATGGACAAGTCCTTCACCGAGGACCTGGACATCGACTCCATCTCGATGATGACGATCGTCGTCAACGCCGAAGAGAAGTTCGGCGTGCGCATCCCGGACGAAGAAGTCAAGAACCTCAAGACCGTCGGCGACGCAGTCAGCTTCATCGCGAACGCTCAGGCCTAGTTCAGGCCCCGGCCGGTTCGGGGGCGCAACTGCACCCCCGGACCGCGCCATGTGCACCACCACCACCCGCTCCACCCCCAACGTTTTTCGCAACGCAGGCCCCGGCAGCCTTACCCAAGTCCCGGACACGGCAGGCGCACCGACAGAGAGTGATCCCATGGCACGCAAAGTAGTCATTACCGGTCTGGGTGCCACCACACCCATTGGCGGCGATGTCCCCACGATGTGGAAGAACGCGCTGAAGGGCGTCTCCGGCGCGCACACGCTCGAGGACGATTGGGTGGCCAAGTATGAACTGCCCGTCCACTTCGCCGCCCGCGCCTCCACCCCCGCCACGGAGGTCCTGAGCCGGGTCGAGGCCAAGCGCATGGACCCGTCCACGCAGTTCGCCGTTGTCGCCGCCCGCGAAGCGTGGGCCGACTCCGGCATTACCGAAATCGACCACGACCGCCTGGCCGTGGCCTTCGCCACCGGCATTGGCGGCGTCTGGACCCTCCTGGACGCCTGGGACACCCTGCGCGAAAAGGGCCCCCGCCGCGTCCTGCCCATGACCGTGCCGATGTTGATGCCCAACGGCCCGGCTGCCGCCGTCAGCCTTGACTTGGGTGCCCGCGCCGGTGCCCACACCCCGGTCTCCGCGTGTGCCTCCGGCACCGAAGCTGTTCACATGGGCCTTGACCTGATCCGCTCCGGCAAGGCCGACGTCGTTGTGTGCGGTGGCGCCGAAGCCGCCATCCACCCGATGCCGATTGCCGCATTTGCCTCCATGCAGGCCCTCTCGCGCCGCAACGACGATCCCGAGCACGCCTCACGCCCCTACGACCGCGACCGCGACGGCTTTGTGATGGGCGAGGGCGCCGGCGCCCTCGTGCTCGAAGCCGAGGAACACGCGCTGGCCCGCGGCGCCCGCATCTACGCAGAACTCGCGGGCACCTCGGTCACCGCAGACGCGTACCACATCACCGCCCCGGACCCCCAGGGCCTCGGCGCCACCCGCGCGCTGAAAGCTGCAATGTTCGATGGCCGTATCCAGCCCGAGGACGTGGTGCACGTCAACGCGCACGCCACCTCCACTCCGGTCGGCGACAAGCCCGAGTACGCTGCCCTGAAGGCGGCTTTGGGCCAGCACGTGGACAGTGTCGCGGTCTCGGCCACCAAGTCGCAGATGGGGCACCTGCTGGGCGCCTCCGGTGCGGTGGAGGCCGTGCTGACCGTGATGGCCGTTTATGACCGCAAAGCCCCGGTGACCATCAACCTGGAGAACCAGGATCCGGAAATCCCCCTCGACGTGGTTACAACGGCCCGAGACCTGCCCTCCGGCAGTATCGCGGCCCTAAGCAACTCCTTTGGCTTCGGCGGCCACAACGCCGTGATCGCGGTGCGGAGCGTCTAGCTCCAACTGCCCGCAGCACGCCGAGATGACAGATGGCGGCAATGTTCTTGGTGAACACTGCCGCCATCTGTCATCTCGGCGTAGCTATGGTGTGTGGTGCGGTGGCTCCTGGCTGGCGGGTCTTAGCCGACTTGGTGCAGCCAGCGTACCGGTGCACCTTCGGCGGCATGCCGGAAGGGTTCGAGTTCTTCGTCCCAGGCTTCGCCGAGGGCCAGGGAGAGCTCATGGTAAACCGCAGAAGGGTCGCCGGCACCGGATTCGTAGGCGTAGCGGATTCGGTCTTCGGAGACCATGATGTTTCCGTGCACGTCGGTGACGGCGTGGAAGATGCCAAGTTCGGGTGTGTGTGACCAGCGGCCGCCATCAACGCCCTGGCTGGGTTCTTCGGTGACTTCGTAGCGCAGGTGCGCCCAGCCTCGAAGAGCTGACGCCAATTGCGCCCCCGTGCCCGGGTTTCCGGTCCACGACAGTTCAGCCCGGAACATTCCGGGCGCTGCTGGCTGAGCAGTCCACTCAAGATCCGTCCGCTTGTCCACAACAGAACCTATGGCCCACTCAACGTGGGGGCACAGGGCAGTTGGGGCAGAGTGAACAAACAACACACCGCGGGTTAGTGCAACAGACATTCCATCCTCCATAGCTGTAGGTACGTCTTCCCCAACGACCTCTGCCTGGATGTGTGTCTCTTGCTCGGTTCCGCGCTGCGGATGGTCCTCGCCAGACTATTAAATTAGGGCCCGGTTCCTGGTGCTGCTGGAGGCTAAGAGCTTCAAGCGGCACTTGAAAGTTGCCGGGCGTGAGTCCCATTCTGCCGTACGCTACCGCATTACGCCAGTGCACTGCGGCGCGTCTTTCCCGGCGCGCCGCGCAGCGTAACCTCCGGGACCGGTCCCGCTAGCCGGGCCGACGCGCGGCGGCGGGATCAGGCACGCGGATGGGCCTGCTGATAGCTCTGCCGAAGCCGCTCGACGGAGACATGGGTGTAGATCTGGGTGGTGGCCAGGCTACTGTGGCCCAGGATTTCCTGCACGGCGCGGAGGTCGGCCCCGCCGTCGAGCAGGTGCGTGGCGGCAGAGTGCCGGAGGGCGTGCGGTCCGGTGGCTGCGGTGTCCCCCAGAGCTTCCAAGAGGTCGTGGACGACGCTGCGGACCTGCCGCTGGTCGACCCGTTTACCGCGCGCACCCAGGAACAGCGCGGGACCGGAGGTGTCAGTGGCTAGGACGCGCCGGCCGCGGCGGAGCCAGTCGTCGACGGCGAGCGCAGCGGGAAGCCCGTACGGCACCGTCCGTTCCTTGTTGCCTTTGCCCAGTACCCGCAGGGTCCTGCGGTCGGGATCGAGGTCGTCCACGTCTAGGCCTGCCAACTCACCGACCCGGATGCCGGTGGCGTAGAGCAGCTCAACCATGGCCCGGTTGCGCAGCGGGACGGGTCCGCCCTCGGCTGCCGCGGATTCCGCGTTTCCAACCAGCCGAAGGACCTGCTGCTGGTGCAGCACCCCGGGCAGCGACTTCTCCCGCTTGGGCGCCTTCAACCGAAGCGCGGGGTCAGCGACGATGAGTCCTTCGCGGACAGCCCAGGCGGTGAAGGCGCGGGCCGTGGCGGAGCGGCGGGCCAAGGTGGCACGGGAGATGCCCGCTTCGCTTTGGGCGCCGAGCCAGCGCCGCAAAGTGCCAAGCTCCAATCCGGGCAGCTCCTCCACTCCTTCAGAGGCGGCAAACTCCAGAAGAGAACCAACGTCGGAGAGGTAGGCGCGCACCGTATGGGGAGATCGGCCGCGTTCGGCCTCCAGGTAACGGCCGAAGTGCTGGCCGGCGGTGGCCAGTGCGGTCGGGATCTGCTGTGTGGACACTCCCCTACTCTCGCAGGAATCGCCCGGTGCTCAGGGAGCCCGACGGCGAGCCGTTGGTCGGCTGCCCTCCGTGGCACTCCGCGCCATGCCCCCGGACCCTCAACCCGCCTTCCCGGACCGCTTCCAGCCGCCGCGGTGAGCTTCGGCCAGTCCCAGCAGCCCGAGCCGGCCCAGGCCCGCGCGGACGGAATCGAGGCTGAGTCCCGCGACGGTGGTGAGCTTGTCCACCGAGGTTGTGGTCCGCAGCGGCAGGGCGTCGAGCAGGATCAGGTCCTCCAGCGTCAGCCCATCCTGGACTGCTGCGGGGCCGGTTTTGTCCTCGGGCAACGATTCGCCGCTGGGAGAGGCAAGCTCCGCAATCTCCCCCGCGTCAGTGACGCAGACTGCACCGCCTTCCCGGAGCAGCCGATGGCAACCTGCGGAGTTGGCGCTGTGCACCGAGCCGGGGACTGCCCCGACGGCCCGGCCCAACGTTTCGGCGTGGTGGGCTGTGTTCAGCGCGCCCGACCTCCACCGGGCCTCCACCACAACCGTGACCGAGGCCAGCGCGGCGATCAGCCGGTTCCGTTGCAGGAATCTGTACCGCGTCGGGGCAGAACCGGGCGGAACCTCGGCCAGGACTGCCCCCTGGTTCGCGACGGTCCGCAGCAGGTCCTCATTGCCGGCGGGATAGAAGCGGTCCACTCCCCCTGCCATCACGGCGATGGTAGGCAGGCCGCCGTCGGTTCCGCCGGCGAGGGCGGCTCGGTGGGCGTGTGCATCGATCCCGTAGGCGCCGCCCGAGATAATCGTGAACCCCCGCTGTGCCAGTGAATACGCGAGATCGCCTGTTACGGAGGCGCCGTAGGAGGTGCTGTCCCTCGAGCCGACCAGTGCAACGGATGTGGCAGGCGGCGGCAGCTCCTGTTCATTTCCCCGCCACCACAGACAGATCGGCTCCTGCAGTCCGAGGTCTGCCAACTGGCGGGGCCATAGTTCGTCGGAGGGGATGACCAGCCGCCCGCCAAGCCTCAGGATGGTGGCAAGGTCGCGTTCCGGGGCCAAGTCCTGGACTCGTGGTGCCCAGCGCTTCCGGGCCGTCGCCAGCCCCGTCCAGCCGCCGGCGGACCCGGTCTCCTCCAGGAGGAGAAATATGTCACGCTCCAGTTCCGTGCCGGCGTGAATCTCACCGGTAGCAATCCTTAGCGCATCCGCAGCGCCGGCGATGCGCACCAGTGCCAGGCCGGTGCAGTCCTGCGGCTCAAAAAGCCGCGACAACGCCGCCCGGGCGGTCCGTTCATTCTCTGTCATGGTGGCGTCCTTTTACACGATGGCTGGATAGGGGGCCGCGGCTTGACCGTGCCGGCAGGCGGGGGCACTCAGGCAGCAAGGGTTGCCTGCCGGAGGCTGAGAGCCAGCCCGATGTCGTCTGCAACCGGGATGTCGTGTTCGGCAAGATCCGCCACGGTCCAGGCCAGGCGCAACACCCGGTCGTAACCGCGGGCGGTCAGCATCCCGCGCTCCAGGGCGTGGTCCAGGATCCGGGTGGCGGGAGCACTGAGGCGGAGGGCGCCCCGGAGCACACGACCGGGCACTTGGGCGTTAGTCTCCAAGCCGAACGGCAGCAGCCGCTGAAGCTGCCGTGTCCGGGCGGCCCGGACACGGGAAGCAATGGTGGCGGTATCCTCCTCCACCCCGGGCTGGCCGAAATCGGTCAGCGATACCCGCTCCACCTGCAGCTGGATGTCGACCCTGTCCAGCAGCGGCCCGGAAATTCGGGCCAGATACCGCCGGCGCATTGTCGGGGTACAGATGCAGTCAATTCCTTTGCCTGTGCCCTTGCCGCAGGGGCACGGATTAGCCGCGAGAACAAGCTGGAAGCGGGCAGGGTACGCCGCCGTCCCAGCCGAGCGGTGCAGTACGAGTTCGCCGCTCTCCAGCGGCTGCCGGAGCGCATCCAGGACCCGGCGCTCGTATTCCGGCGCCTCGTCAAGGAACAGCACACCGCGGTGCGCCCGGGAAGCGGCCCCGGGCCGGGGCAGCCCGGAGCCACCGCCGATTATGGCCGCTGAGGTGGCGGTGTGGTGGGGGTTCTCATACGGCGGCCTGCGCACCAGTTGCAGGGAGGACGAGGCCAGTGAGCAGAGCGAATGGATGGCAGTGACTTCCATGGCCTCGGCGTCTCCAAGGTCCGGCAGGAGGCCGGGAAGCCGCTCGGCCAGCATCGTTTTCCCGGCTCCCGGCGGGCCGGTCAAAAGCAGATGGTGAGCGCCGGCGGCGGCGACCTCCAGCGCCCTGCGGGCATCCCCCTGGCCGGAAACGTCGCACATATCCGGTGGTGTGAGGTTCGGCCCCTCTGCCTCGGCCCGAGGCTCACCGGTCCCGGGATCGGGCTCGAAGTCGAGGGCCAAATCCTGTGGATCAGCACCGAAATCGAAGGCCAGCCGGGCCAGGGTGGCGTAACCACGCACCCGTGCACCGGGCACGAGTTCTGCTTCGGCGGCGTTTGCCCGCGCCACAACAATGTCGCTGTAGCCTGCCCGCACAGCAGCCATCACGGCGGGAAGAACCCCGCGGACGGGCCGCAGCCGGCCATCCAGCCCCAGTTCCGCGATGAACACTGTCCGGCCGGTGGAGCGCACATCATTGGAGGCCAGCAGGATCGCCATGGCGATGGCTAGGTCGAAGCCGGAGCCGCGTTTTGGCAGCGACGCCGGGATGAGGTTGGCCGTGATTTTCCGTCGGCTCAGCGGAATGCCCGAGTTCTGGGCGGCGCTGCGGATCCGTTCCTTCGCTTCGTTCAGGGACGCGTCGGGCAGGCCCAAAATGATGAACGCCGGGAGGGTCTGGCCGATGTCGGCTTCGACTTCGACGATGTAGCCGTTGAGCCCCACAAGCGCCACGGAGTAGCTCCGTCCGAGAGCCACCTACCCCACCCCTTTGAGGTGTTCGACAGTGGGCTCGCCGATGCCGTCGTCGAGGACGGCAATCACATCCAGTCGGCGCAGCGGTGCCCGCCGGCTGTGGTCGCGGCACCACGCGGAAGCGAGGCGGTGCAGCCGGGCCAGCTTGTCCACGCCGACGGCTTCGAAAGGATGCCCGTAGTCCAGGGAGCTGCGAGTCTTCACCTCTGCGATGACCAGGGTGTCGCCGTCGAGGGCAACTATGTCTACTTCGCCCTCGGAACACCGCCAGTTGCGGTCCAGGATCCGCATGCCGCGGGCTTCCAGGTATCCGGCCGCGAATTCCTCGCCCCGACGGCCCAGCACGTCTTTAGCTCTCATGTAACCAGCGTGCGGCGGCGCCGCTGGGCAGCCTAGGGCGTCAGGACGCTATGTGGAAAACCATGGCGAAGAAAGCGCTGGACAGAGGAGTGCGCTGCCACCCCGGCAGTACCGCTGTCATCGCCGGTAAACCGGGTCAGTTCCCCAGGTCGCCGACCTTGGGCAGGCCGAGCTCCTCGTTGCGCGGGAGCTCTTCGACGTTGACGTCCTTGAAGGTAATTACGCGGACGCTCTTGACGAAGCGGGCGGAGCGGTACACGTCCCAGACCCAGGCATCCTGGAGCGTCAGGTCGAAATAGACCTCGCCGTCGGCACTGCGGGCCTGCAGGTCAACATGGTTGGCCAAATAGAAGCGCCGTTCGGTCTCGACCACATAGCTGAACAGGCCGACAACGTCGCGGTATTCGCGGTAAAGCTGCAGCTCCATGTCGGTTTCATAGTTTTCAAGGTCCTCGGCACTCATAGTTCCATCTTGCACCATCCGGCGTGGCCCGCGCGCCACGGTCCGTCCCGCGGCGGGCCCCGGCCCCTCCCCGGCGGTCCCGCAGTCGCCCCGGCGGCAGGTGTGCTAACCGGCGCCGGTGCGGTGACTAGAGCAGCTGCCAGCTCACCCGGTGGTACGGCGTGGTCCCGGCGGCTCGGAGCGCATCCTTGTGTATGGCCGTGCCGTAGCCCTTGTTCACGTCCCAGCCGAAGGCCGGGTATTCGCTGTGCAGTTCGCGCATGATGCCGTCGCGTTCGACTTTGGCCAGGATGGATGCGGCCGCGACACTCAGGCACTGCATGTCCGCCTTGACAAGTGTGTGCACCGGCGCGTCGCAGCCCGGTTCCACCGGGCCGTCGTCGAGCAGGGATGGCTGAGCCACCGGCGAGAGCCAGTTGTGGCTGCCGTCCAGCAGCACAACGTCAGGGGTGACCCCGGCGGCGAGGACGGCGAGCCAGGCACGGGTGCCGGCGAGCCGCAGCGCCGCGACGATGCCGACGTCGTCGATCTCTTTCGCCGAGGCGTGCCCAACGGCGTTGGCCACACTCCAGCTCCGGACCAGCGGCACCAGCCGCTCACGGTCCGCCACCTTGAGCAGCTTGCTGTCCCTAACATCGGCGAGCAGCACCTGCTGCTCGAGGTCCACCACCGTGATTCCCACACTGACGGGTCCGGCGAGGGCACCGCGGCCCACCTCGTCAACGCCGGCGACGAGTCGGGCGCCCGCATTTCGGAAGCGGCGCTCGTAGTCGAGGGTGGGGGCTTGGGACATCGCTGCTGCCGTTACTTTCCGGCCGGCGCGGGTACGTCGCGGAACACGTCGGGGTAGTTGTCGAGGCCGCCGATGCGGTTCAGCGGCCACGCAATGACGGCCGCCCTTCCTTCGATGTCGGCGATGTTGACGAAGCCTCCGTTGCTGTCCGGGTGGGCGCGCGAGTCCGCGGAATGATTCCTGTTATCGCCCATGACCCAAACCTTGCCTTCGGGAACCACAACATCGAAGTCGCGGGCCTGGGGCACTTCGGCGGGGTTGATGTAGGACTCGTCTAGCGGCGCGCCGTTAACCATCAGCCGGCCTCCGGCGTCGCAGCAGACCACGTGGTCGCCCGGAAGCCCCACCACGCGCTTCACCAGGTGCTGCTCCGAGTTGTCCGGCAGCAGACCGATGAATGTCAGGCTGTCCTGCGCCCAGCTGAACGGGCCAGCCGCCTTCTGTGCCGCAGGAACCAGCCAGCCCTGGGTGTCCTTGAACACCACGACGTCGCCGCGCTCCAGGGCGAACGGTTCCGGGACCAGAAGGTTCACAAAGATGCGGTCGTTGACGTCCAGGGTGTTGACCATTGACTCGGACGGAATGTAGAAGGCCCGGAAGAGGAAGGTCTTGATCAGGAAGGACAGCACAATGGCGACGAGCACCACGGTGGCCACTTCCTTCACCCAAAGGAACAGCGGACTGTGCCGCTCCTGGGCTTTCGCCTTGCGTGCACGCTTCGACGCGCGACCCGCATGGGCGGGTCCGCCCGCGGCCGGAAGATCCGCAGCGTGCTCCCTGGCAGGGATTGCCGAGGAAACAATCCAGGGCTCGTCCTGGCCCTGCGGATCGGGATTCCGGGGTCCGGTCTCGGGCATCTACTGTCCGTTCTTCGCTGTCGTGGTGGTGGCCGCGGACGGCCGAGCTACTGCTGCAAATCTATCAAGCGGCCAAATGATCTGAACCGGCCTGCCAATCACGCGCTCCAGCGGCACCATGCCCCCGCCTGGGGCGCCCAGAAGGCTGCGGGAATCGGCGGACAGGGAGCGGTGGTCCCCCATCAGCCAGAGGCGGCCGGGCGGAACGAGCACGGAGAATTTCAGTTCGCTTGGGGCGTCCCCCCCGTACAGATAGGGTTCCGCAACTTGCTGGCCGTTCACTGTGAGGCGGCCGCCGGCATCGCAGCAGACCACGTGGTCACCGGGAAGGCCGATGACGCGTTTGACGTAGCTTTCATCTGCACCTGACACGCCGACCCAGTGCCCCACGCCGCTGAGAAAGTCCAGCACCGGGCCGTTGCCGCTGTTGAGCGGGGCGAAAGAGCCGCGGCCGTCGAAGACAACGACGTCGCCGCGGCCCACCGGCTTGGCCCGGAAGTCCGTTCGGGACACCAGGATCCTGTCCCCCTCGCGCAGGAGCGGCTCCATCGACGCGGAGGGGATGTAGTAGACG
This sequence comes from Arthrobacter sp. EM1, assembly GCF_029964055.1. NCBI lineage: Bacteria > Bacillati > Actinomycetota > Actinomycetes > Micrococcales > Micrococcaceae > Arthrobacter > Arthrobacter sp. EM1. Next base: position 2,155,796 of record NZ_CP124836.1, read on the forward strand.
TCGAGCCAGACCGAGCGGACCAGGCCGCTGATGAGCACGGCCAGCAACACGGCCAGCAACACAAAACGCCAGCCGAGTTTCCTGGGCTGGCGTTGTGTGTGTTCCATGATCCGTATCCTCCAGCGCATTTATGACGCAAACAGCGCTGTCACGGATGTTCCGGCGCTGGCCGGACACGGTCGGTGGACCACTAGTAGTCCGGAAGGACTTACTTTGCGGGCTGGAAGTCGCGCTTTTCCTTGATCTTCGCGGCCTTGCCACGCAGGTTGCGCATGTAGTACAGCTTGGCGCGGCGCACGTCGCCCTTGGAGACGAGCTCGATCTTGTCGATGATCGGGGAGTGCACCGGGAAGGTACGCTCCACACCGACGCCGAAGGAGACCTTGCGGACGGTGAAGGTTTCGCGGAGACCGTCGCCGTGGCGGCCCAGGACAAAGCCCTGGAATACCTGGACACGGGAGTTCTTGCCTTCGATGATGTTCACGTGAACCTTGAGGGTGTCACCCGCGCGGAACGTCGGAACATCGGTGCGCAGCGAGGCTGCGTCTACGGAATCGAGGATATGCATTGATTCACTCCTGGTGAACGCCACAGGTCCTTCACGTTAGGTCACGGCGGCCAAGCCCGGGCGCAAGAGCGGCCCGGAAATTCCCGCCGAAAAAGTGTCGCTCCGGCCCTGTCAGGAATTGACGGAGCCGGGGTGCCGCGCTGTTGGTGACGCTCCCCCTGTGGCAGGTTCGCAACCCAGCAGGCACAAGGACTAATTTTGCCACACCCGGGGCCATCCAGCCAATCCGGTTAATCGGATTGGCCGCCGGCGTCGGCGCGGCGCAGCAGGCGGCCGTCGACGACGTTGTATCCGAGGTCCGCGAAAGCGGTACGGTCCGCGCGCGGCAGCTTGCCGGCGTCGAACTCCGCAAGCAGGTCCGGACGGCGTTCGGCGGTACGCCGGTACTGTTCGTGCCGGCGCCACTGGGCGATCTTGCCGTGGTTGCCGCTGAGCAGCACCGCCGGAACCTCACGATCCCGCCAGCTGGCGGGCTTGGTGTAGACGGGGTACTCGAGCAGCCCGTCCGAGTGCGATTCCTCGACGAGGGATTCGGGGTTGCCGACGACGCCGGGCAACAGGCGTCCGATGGCCTCCACCATCGCCAGTACCGCCACTTCGCCGCCGTTGAGCACGTAGTCGCCCAGGCTCATGGGGCGTACGGCGAAGTGTTCGGCGGCCCATTCCATCACGCGCTCGTCGATGCCCTCGTAGCGTCCGCAGGCGAACACCAGCCGGTCTTCCTCCGCCAGCTTGTGGGCCGTGGCCTGGCTGAACCGCTCCCCCGCCGGCGATGGCACGATCAGGACCGGCTTCGCTGCGCCGACCGGCCGGTCCGCAGCGACGGCGGCCAAGGCCTGGGCCCAAGGTTCGGGCTTCATGACCATGCCGGCTCCGCCGCCGTACGGGGTGTCGTCAACGGTTCGGTGCCGGTCCGTGGTGAACCCGCGGAGGTCGTGGACGTTGAGCTCCAGCAGCCCGTCCTGGCGGGCCTTGCCAATCAAGGACAGTTCCAACGGTGCCAGGTACTCGGGGAAGATGCTGACGACGTCGATCCTCATTTAGGCTACGTCTCCTGCGTCGTCGGACCCGGCGGCAGCGGAAGACGCGGGGGCGGTGGCGGACCCGGCAGCATTGGTCGACGCGGGGTCGGACGCCGGCGTGTCGCCGGTCTTGGCCTCGTCCTCGGCATTGACCTCAAAGAGTCCCGGCGGCGGGGTGACCAGGACGTAGCCTTCCCCGACATTGACCTCGGGGACAATCTGCTCCACAAACGGGATCAGCACTTCGGTGCCGTCGGCAGCGGTGACTACGAGAAGGTCCTGGACCGGAAGGGTCCGGAGGCCGGAGACCTTGCCGACCACCGCGTCCCCGACGCGCACCTCCAGGCCTTCGAGTTCGTGCTCGTACCAGCCTTCATCATCGTCATCATCGTCGAGTTCTTCGGTTTCAACAAAGAGTTTGGCGCCGCGGAGGGTCTCCGCCTCATTGCGGGTCTCGATCTCTTCGAACGCAAGCAGCAAAATGTCCTTGTTCCAGCGGGCACTGAGGACGGTGAGCGTCCCTGTTGTGGCCGGCTCCACCACAAACTGGGTCCCGGGGATGAAGCGGTCGCCGGGCGCATCGGTGAGCACCTGGACAGTCACTTCGCCGCGGATGCCGTGGGGCTTGCCGATTCGTGCCACCTGAAGCTGCATCTGTTCCTCTGTTCGGGTAAATGGGGATGTGGATCTCGGGGGAAAACAGTCCGGCCCCTCCACCATTATCTGGTGAAGGGGCCGGACTCAAGACAAATGCTGCTGAAAGCGTTACCGGCGGCGGTCGGTATCGACGACGTCGACCCTGACCGGTTCGCCGTCCGTCAGCGCCGCCACCACAGTGCGCAAGGCGCGTGCGGTGCGGCCCTGGCGGCCGATCACCCGTCCGAGGTCGTCCTGATGAACGCGCACTTCGAGGGTGTCCCCGCGGCGGTTGTTCTTCGCACTGACCTTAACATCCCCAGGACTGTCAACGATCCCGCGGACGAGGTGTTCGAGCGCTTCTGCCAGCAATTTACTCAGCCTCGGTGGTCTCTGCTGCTGCGTCGGCGGGGGCCTCGGCTGCGTCGTCCTTCTTGGCCTTCTTGGTGATGGCTTCCGGGATAATCACGGAACCCTTTTCCGGGGTAACGAAGGCAGCCTTGGGAGCCTTGGTCTTCAAGGTGCCCTCCTGGCCCGGCAGACCCTTGAACTTCTGCCAGTCACCGGTGATCTTGAGGATCGCGGCGACCTGCTCGGACGGCTGTGCGCCGACGCCGAGCCAGTACTGGGCACGGTCCGTGTCGACCTCGATGTACGAGGGCTCTTCGGTCGGGTGGTACTTGCCGATCTCTTCGATGGCACGGCCGTCACGCTTGGAGCGTGCGTCCATGACGACGATACGGTAGTACGGTGCGCGCATCTTGCCAAAGCGCTTAAGGCGAATCTTTACGGCCACTTTTGTGGTCACTCCTGTTTCTGAAACGGGGTCGAGCCCGGCGTTCTGCACCCGTGGGGCGGGCCGTACTAGGGGGTTCTAAAAGGACAAGATCCGGACGCGGAGAGAGGGGCCACGCAGATCAAGTACCTGTCCATTGTGCCAGATCAGCGCGGGGATTTCGACTTGACACCCGCAACCGGTCCGGTCAAAGGACATCCGGCGCGTCAGGACGTCCAGACGTAGAGCCCGGACTTGCTGGCGGGGTCGACGGCGGCGGCAAGGTCGGCGAGCTGGCGGACATAGCGGACGGCTTGCTCCGCACCAAAGGGCATGTCCTCCTCGGCCGCCCAGCTTTCGGCGACGTCGTCGAGGATTTCGCCTTCACCTTCGGTCTCATAGCTGAGCAGTTCCGCCAGCGCGCGGACCATCGCCGGCGGGACCCCGAGCAGGGAATCGCTGGCGACGTCCACCATGGCCAGCTCGTAGTCGGCGCCGGCTGCGTGGACGGCGGTTCCCGCCAGGTCGCCGAGGCGCTCTATTTCAAAGTCGGTAATCTCGGCAATCCGCACCGCCGCGGAAATGGCTGCAGCCCCGCCGTCGAGTGCGGCTGCACGTTTGAGGGCTTCATCGTGGGTGGAGACAAAGACTTCGGTGAATCCCATGGAGCTCGTCCTTAGTTGTCTGGCGGCGCCGGGCCGCATTGCTGGCGTCTCTTCAGCCTAACCGCTTCACTGCAGCCGCGCCCGGGATGGACATGCCCTCCGCCGCCCGCAGCCACTGGACATATCCCCGCTATGCCCACTTCCGGCCGCGACCAGTGGACATGTCCAACTCCCCTGCCGGCCACCAGTGGACATGTCCAGAGCCTTGCCCAGCCCGCTTCCGCGCTCAGCGCACGGCGACGCGGATCCGGTTCCGCCACGGGTCCTCGAAGCGCAGTTCAGCCCCGGTGTGGTGGGACTGGACCCCTGCGGCCTTGAGGCGGTCCGCGAGGGCCCCGACGTCGTCTCCGGCCGGTACTTCGATCAGCACCTCGCCGAGCCCCAGGGTGTCCCGGCGGGGTCCGGCGCCCCGGCTGTTCCAGACGTTCATGGCCATGTGGTGGTGGTAGCCGCCGGCCGAGACGAACAGTGCTTGGCCGTGCATGGCCAGCGTTTTTTCGAATCCGAGGGTGCCGACATAAAAATCCTCGGCGGACCGGACGTCGCCGACCTGCAGGTGGACATGCCCAACGCCGGCGCTGGCCTCGCGCTGCCCGGCCACGGACTCCTCGGTGAGGAACTCTTCCAGGTAGCGCTGTGGCGGGAGGGCCAGGCTGTCCATCATCACGTTTTTGCCGTCCCAGGACCAGGCGTCACGTGGGCGGTCCCAGTACAGCTCGATCCCGTTGCCCTCGGGATCCGTGAAGTAGAAGGCTTCGCTGACCAGATGGTCGGCGCTGCCGCTGAAGGACTGCGGCTGGTACTGCGCGGCGCTGGCGACGGTGGCGGCGAGGGACTGCTGGTCCTCGAACAACAACGCGGTATGGAAGAGGCCGGCCTCGCCGCGGGACGCGGCCCTCAGTCCGGGCGCCGGCGCGAGGTGGACCAGCGGCTTCTGCCGGCGCCCGAGGTAGAGGCCGCCGTCCTGCTCGGCCACGATGTCCAGGCCGAGGGCGCGCTGGTAGTAGTCGGTCATAAGCTTCAGGTCGCCAACCTTGAGCATCACGGCGCCCATCGTCAGGGCGGCCGGAAGGAGATCCTGGGTGCTGGCTTCTGCGGTCATGTGATCACTCCGGTGCTTTGAGGGCCACCGACGCTCGATGACCTAGATATATATCTAAAGTACTTGAAGCTTCAACTTATTCCAAGTGAGCCGGGTTTATCCCTAACGGACCGGTTCGCCGCGCAGCACGATGTGCCTCAGCTCCTGCAGTGCGGCCAGGTTGCCGCGTGGATCCTCTGTGCAGACCAGGACGTCGGCGCTGGCGCCGTCGGTGATACCGGGCGCGCCCAGCCAGTCCCGGGCGGCCCATGCGCCGGCGTCGAGCGCCGCAAGGGCCGGCAGCCCGGCTGCGTGCAGCGCCTGGATTTCATCAACGATGCGCCCATGTTTAATAACGCTTCCGGCGTCCGTCCCGGCATAGATGGCGACGCCGGCTTCGAAGGCCTCAAGGACACGTTCTGCCCGGCGCTCCCATAAGGCGCGCATATGCTCCGCGTACCGGGGAAACTTTGCCTCGGCCTGTGCGGCGATGTCGGGGAAGGTGGCGATGTTAATGAGCGTGGGGACGATCGGCACACCCTGTTCGACGAATCTCGGAAGATGCCGCGGCAGCAGGCCCGTGGCGTGTTCGATGCAGTCGATTCCGGCGTCCAGCATGTCATCCAGGGTGCTTTCGGCGAAGCAATGGGCCGTGACCCGGGCGCCTTCATCGTGGGCGGCCCAGACGGCGTCCTTGAGCACCGCCGCGGGAAAGGAGGGGGCGAGGTCGCCGTCGTCGCGGTTGATCCAGTCCCCCACCAGCTTGACCCAGCCGTCGCCGGCGCGCGCCTGCTTGCGCACGGCTTCCACCAGCTCCAGGGGCTCCACCTCGACGGCGAAGCCACGGAGGTACCTCCGGGTCCTGGCGATGTGCCGGCCGGAACGGATGATGCGCGGTAGCTCCGTCCGGTGCTGGAGCCAGCGGGTGTCGTGGACGGCTCCGGCGTCGCGGACCAGCAGGGTGCCGGCGTCACGGTCGGTCCTGGCCTGTTCCTCCGCCAGCTGCGCCGGCACGTCCCCGCCCGGACCCAGTCCGATGTGGCAGTGCGCGTCAACCAGCCCGGGGATGACCCAGCCGTCGAGAACGAGGTCCGGGGCGAGTGCGGGCCGGTCAAAGGTCAGCAGGCCGTCGACCGACCAGAGGCCCCGGCGTTCCCGGTCGGGGCCGGTAAGGATGGGTCCGGTGAACTCGATGATGCGGGTCATGGGATCAAGCCTATTGCGCAGGGCGCTTCCGGAAACGGCTAGGAGGCATGGGCGTGCTGTTGCCGGCCAACATCGGCGATAAACGCCCGGATCAGACGGTTTCCCTCCGCCGAGTCCTGGGGCCTGTGCCCGCCCGCCGCTGTGCGGTGCACGGCACCGGTGTCACGCAAATAGCCTGCGATCTCTTCATACAGCGGTTCCCAGCCGCCGGTCAGCACCAAAGTGGGGACACCGGGGACGATCTGCAGCGGAGCTTCCCAGGCCGGAGCCTGGAGACGCAGGCGGCACGCCTCACGCTGGTCTTCCGGGTTCGGGTCACCGAGGCCCGCCTGGGCCGGGCTCTGGGCCGCAAACACCCGGCGGACGAATTCGCGGTGGAAGTCCTCATCGCTTAGGTGCTGGCGGACCTCGAAGAGCGGCTGCATCAGCGCCCGGTGCGCTGCCGTCGCCGGCAGCTCCGCGGTGAGTGACAGACAGGCCGGCTCCACCAGGGTCAGCGAGTGCACCAGCTCAGGCCGTTCGACGGCGGCCATCATCGCGGCGATGGCCCCCTGGGAGTGTGCCACAACGTGCCCGCCGGCCTCGCCGCGGCCGTCGTCGGCCAGGGCCCGCAGCACAATGGCGGCATCGGCACAGAAGTCCGTTTCCAGCGGCTCCTCGACCGGGTCATACCCGTGCCGGCGCAGGAACAGGGCGTCGTAGCTCAGCGCCATACCATGCTGTTTCGGCCACGCGGCAGCGCCGAAGCTGCCCGCCCCGTGGACGAAGACTACACGCTGCTTGAACATTGTCTAACCCTATGGCACCGGTCCGACAACAGGCCGCCGACATCGCTGCCGCCAGCGCCTATTTGCCGCCGCCGAGGAACTTGTCAAAACCCTTGGGCAGGTTCAACTGGGAGGGGTCGAAGTCTGTGCCCTGCTGCCCGAACGAGGCACCGGTCGGCAGTGCCTTGGCACCCTCGGTCCGGCGGGCCTGGGCGTCCTTGAGCTCCTGGGCGGCTTTGGCCGGGTTGCCGGAACGGGCTTTCTTCTTGGGCGCGCTCTTTCCGCCCTTGCGGGCCCCGCCGCCACCCATCCCCGGCATCCCCGGCATTCCGGGCATGCCGCCGCCGGCAGCCATCTTCTTCATCATCTTCTGCGCCTGCATAAAGCGTTCCAGCAGGCCGTTGACCTCGGACACGTGCACACCGGAACCGCGCGCAATCCTGGCCCGGCGGGAACCGTTAATGATTTTGGGTGCGACACGTTCGTGCGGCGTCATGGAACGGACGATCGCCTCGACGCGGTCGATCTCGCGCTCGTCAAACTGCTCGAGCTGCTGCCGGATGTTCTGCGCTCCCGGCATCATCATGAGCATCTTCTTCATGGAACCCATATTGCGGATCTGCTGCATCTGGGCCAGGAAATCGTCCAGGGTGAAGTCTTCCTGGTCGGCGAATTTCTTCGCCATCCGGGCAGCTTCGTCCTTGTCCCAGGACTTCTCCGCCTGCTCAATCAGGGTCAGCACGTCACCGAGATCAAGGATGCGTGAGGCCATCCGGTCCGGGTGGAAAAGCTCGAAGTCGTCCAGGCCTTCACCGGTGGACGCGAACATCACCGGCTTGCCGGTGACGGAGGCTACCGAAAGCGCGGCACCGCCGCGGGCGTCGCCGTCGAGCTTTGAGAGCACAATACCGGTGAAGTTGACGCCTTCATCGAAGGCCATGGCCGTGTTGACGGCGTCCTGGCCGATCATGGCGTCGACCACAAACAGCACTTCATTCGGAACGATGGCCCGGCGGATCTGGCGTGCCTGTTCCATCATCTCGGCGTCGACGCCGGTCCGGCCGGCGGTATCCACGATCACAACATCGTGCAGCGTCCGCTTTGCTTCTTCGACGCCGGCACGGGCGACGGCGACCGGGTCGCCGGCCGGGTGGTCCAGCTCGGTGGAGGTGGCGCCGGGGTGCGGGGCGAAGACCGGCACCCCGGCACGCTGGCCCACCACCTGGAGCTGCGTGACGGCATTGGGGCGCTGCAGGTCGCAGGCCACCAGCATGGGGCTGTGGCCCTGCGCCTTGAGGTGCTTGGAGAGCTTGCCTGCCAGCGTTGTTTTGCCGGCACCCTGGAGACCGGCCAGCATGATGATCGTGGGGCCGGTCTTCGCGAGGCGGATCCGGCGGGTTTCGCCGCCCAGGATCTCGACGAGCTCCTCGTTGACGATCTTGACGATCTGCTGGCCCGGGTTCAGCGCTGCGGAGACTTCCGCTCCGAGGGCCCGCTCGCGGACCCTGCCGGTGAATTCGCGGACCACCGGAACGGCGACGTCGGCGTCCAGGAGGGCGCGCCGGATTTCGCGGACCGTAGCGTCAACGTCCGCCTCGGTCAGGCGGCCCTTGCCACGGAGGTTCTTGAAGGTTGCTGTCAACCGGTCAGAGAGTGAATTGAACACGCGCCGTGCACTTCTTTCAGTGGATCTACAGTTGGCGGCCGGTCCGGCTCGCCAGTGTCGCGACTGAGGTTCGCCTGAACGAACCGCCTCGACAACGGGACTCGACTATCTAGGGTACCAAGACGCGCCTTGATGATGGCATGCTGACGTAGGTGACCAGTCAAAATTCAGTAAAGACCCTGCTCATCCTGGGCGCCTCGGGCGACCTGACCGGCAGGCTGCTGCTGCCGGGTCTCGCCCGGCTCGTCTCCCGGGGACGTGCCGGCGGACTGACCCTGGTGGGCGCCGGCTCGGATCCCTGGACCCCGGACCAATGGGCCGAACGCCTCGAAGAGTCCTTCGCCGACGCGAACTCCCAGGCCGGTGCAGATGGCCGGCGGGAGCTGAAGCGCATCCGCGGCACCACCAGCTACCGCCGGATCGACGTCACCGCGGCCGGGCAACTGGCCGGCCTGCTGGCGGAGCTGCAGGGGCCCGTGGCGGTCTACTTCGCCCTGCCGCCGCATATCAGCCAGCTGGCGTGCGAGGCGCTGGATCCCGGCCAGGTGCCCGCGGGGACCCGCCTGGTGATGGAAAAACCGTTCGGTTCCAGCGAGGAGTCAGCCCGGCACCTCAACGAAACCCTGGCCGCGCTGGTCCCGGAGGACCACATTCACCGGGTGGACCACTTCCTGGGCAAGGCGACGGTTCTAAATATCCTGGGGCTCCGGTTCGCCAACGCCTTCCTGGAGCCGGTGTGGAACCGCGAGCACATCGAACGGGTCGAGATTGTCTTCGACGAGGACCTCGCGCTGGAGGGCCGGGCCCGCTACTACGACGGCGCCGGCGCCCTGCGCGACATGATCCAGAGCCACCTGTTGCAGATCATGGCATTGATGGCGATCGAGCCACCGGCCTCGGTACATGAACGCGATCTCCGCGATGCCGTGGCGACGGTGCTGCGGGCCAGCAGCATCAAGGCGCCCTTCGCGAAAAGCACCCGCCGCGCCCGTTATACCGCGGGATCGATCGACGGCCGGAAGGTACCGGACTATGCCAAGGAGGACGGCGTAGACGCGTCCCGGGGCACGGAGACGCTGGCCGAGGTCGAGGTGCAGATCGAGAACTGGAGGTGGCAGGGTGTCCCCTTTATCCTGCGCTCCGGAAAGGCCCTGGGCACCCAACGCAAGGAAGCCGTGGTGACCTTCCGCCCGGTCCCGCAGCTGCCCAAGGGCTTCAGCGGGGTGGCTTCCCCCAACCAGCTCAGGATCGGCTTCGGACCGGACACACTCCAGTTCGACGTCGATGTAAACGGCCCCGGCGACGTCCTCAGCCTGGACCGCGCCACCCTCAAGGCTGAGCTCAGCGCCTCCGATCTGCTGCCGTACGGGGAGGTGCTCGAAGGGGTCCTGACCGGGGACCCCCTGCTTTCGGTCCGCGCCGATACTGCCGAAGACTGCTGGCGCATCCTGGGGCCGGTCTTGAAGGCCTGGGACCGGGACAGCGCACCGCTTGAAGAGTACGCAGCCGGAAGCGGCGGACCGGAGGGCTGGCTGGCCTGAGGGCCGCCGCTGTGCTTCCCGCCGGAGCCACCGGGACAGAGAAGAAGCGGGCCGGGTACCCTTCCAGGTTCCCGGCCCGCTTCTCGTTGAGCGCCCGGCTAGATTGCCGCCGCTCCGCGTTCCCCGGTGCGGACCCGCACCGCTTCGAACACATCCATCGTCCAGACCTTGCCGTCACCGGCGCGGCCGGTGTTCGAGCTGGCGATGATGACATCGAGGATGTCGTCTGCCTGTTCGTCGGTCGCCAGCACCTCTACCCTGATCTTGGGCAGCAGGTCCACGTTGTACTCGGCGCCGCGGTACACCTCGGTGTAGCCGCGCTGCCGGCCGTAGCCGCTTGCTGCGCTGACCGTGAGGCCCTGCACGCCGTAGGCTTCAAGCCCTTCACGGATAGTGTCGAGTTTTTCCGGCCGGACAATTGCTGTGATCAGTTTCATGCCTCCACACTTTCCTTACCCGCTGCTGCGGTCGTTTTGCCGTTGGCTGCCGGGTCCACCGTCCGGGCGGCCGGGGCCGCTGCGGCCTTGGCCTTGCCGGTGATGAGTTCGTGCAGCGGCGTGAAGCTTCCGCCGTGCCCGCCGACTCCGAATTCGTAGGCCGTTTCGGCGTGCAGGCTCAGGTCCACGCCCACCACTTCCTGTTCCGGGGAAACCCGGAAACCCATGGTCTTGTGGATCGCAAACGCAATGATCGAAGTCATCACTGCGGAGTAGGTGATGGCGATGCCGGCCACTGCGAGCTGGGCCCAGAGCTGGGTGAAGCCGCCGCCGTAGAAGAGGCCGCCGCCGACACCATCAGCCGGGAGGGCGATAAAGCCCAGGGCCACGGTGCCGATGATGCCCGAGACAAGGTGGACACCAACAACGTCAAGCGAATCGTCGAAACCCCAGCGGAATTTGAGACCGACGGCGAGCGCGGAGGCCACACCGGCCACAACGCCGAGGCAGAGCGCACCAACCGGGCTGACATTGGCGCAGGCCGGGGTGATGGCGACGAGGCCGGCGACCACACCGGAGGCTGCGCCGAGTGAGGTGGGGTGACCATCGCGGATCCGTTCCGTGACGAGCCAGCCGAGCATTGCCGCGGCGGGGGCCGCCAGGGTGTTGACCCAGATCAGGCCGCCCTGTTCCGCCGTCGTTGCTGCGCCGCCGTTGAAGCCGAACCAGCCGAACCACAGGATGGCGGCACCGAGCATCACAAAGGGGATGTTGTGCGGGCGGTGGTTGGGGTCCTTGCCGAAGCCCTTGCGGTTACCGATGATCAGCACGAGGATCAGTGCTGCTACACCGGCGTTGATGTGGACCACGGTGCCGCCGGCGAAGTCGATTGCCGGGCCGAGGGCCTTGCCGATGGCGCCGTCCGCGCTGAACAGCCCGCCGCCCCAGACCATGTAGGCCAGCGGCGCGTACACCAGGGTGACCCAGACGGGGACGAAGACGGACCAGGCGCCGAACTTGGCGCGGTCAGCAATTGCGCCGCTGATCAGTGCGACGGTAATGATCGCGAAGGTGGCTGCGTAGCCGACCTTGATGAGCCCGTCAGGGGTGTTGATGCCCTCCAGACCGAAAGTGGCAAAAGGATTCCCTACTATTTGCAGGAAGCCCTCGCCGGAGCTCATCGAGGAGCCCCAGAGCACCCAGACGACACCAACCATGCCGATGGAGATAAAACTCATCATCATCATGTTCAGGGCGGCCTTGGCGCGCGTCATGCCGCCATAGAAGAATGCGAGTCCGGGTGTCATGAACAGCACGAGTGCTGCTGCCACCATTAGCCATACGTGACCTGCGGTAAGTTCCATGGTGCACGTCCTCCTTGCTTGGATGCGGTCGGAAAGTTAATGTTGCGGAATTCTCCGCGTGCCTCAACGCGGTTTGCGTTCTAAGAAGATCTTGGCGGGAGCGTGTTTCGCCGGCAGAGGATTTAGATTGCCGGCGCGTTACAAGAACCTCCCGGAAGTAAACGGTGCAAATCCTTCTTGTTACGGTTATGTTTCACGCGTTCCACCGCGCGCCGTCCCCCGCCCGATTCCCCAGGAAGCCACCACCATGAGTAAGTCCCCCCGCCCCGCGGGATCACCGCCCCGGGCCGACACCCTGAACAGCGGCAAGGCGGTGCTGCCCCGGGACATCAAGGTGATGCTGGTGGCCGCTTTCCTGATCGCCCTGGGCTTCGGCCTGGTGGCGCCGGTACTCCCCCAGTTCGCCACCACGTTCGACGTCGGCGCGACGGCGGCCGCTGTGATCGTGAGTATTTTCGCCTTTATGCGGCTGGTCTTCGCACCTGCCGGCGGCGCGTTGATCGTGCGCCTCGGCGAACGGCCGGTCTATGTGGCCGGACTGCTGATTGTTGCAACGTCGACGGCGGCGTGCGCCTTCGCGCAGGACTACTGGCAGCTGCTGGTTTTCCGGGGCCTCGGCGGCGCCGGCTCGGTGATGTTCACGGTGGCCTCGATGGCCCTGGTGGTCAGGCTGGCGCCGCCGGAGAGCCGTGGCCGGGTTTCCGGCGCCTACGCCTCGGCGTTCCTGATCGGCAACGTGTGCGGCCCGGTGGTGGGCGGGCTGCTGGCCGGCTTTGGTCTGCGGGTACCGTTCCTGGTCTACGCGGCTGCCCTGATCCTGGCAGCCCTCGTGGTGCAGACCCAGCTAAGTCATGTGCCGGCCGCCGCACGCCGGGACGGGAACGCGCTGCCGGCGATGGAGCTCGGGGCGGCGCTTCGGGACAGCGCCTACCGGGCCGGGCTGTTCTCCAGCTTCGCGAACGGCTGGGCAACCTTTGGCGTCCGGATGGCCACGGTGCCGCTCTTCGCTGTCGCCGCCCTGAACGCCGGCCCGGAATCTGCGGGCTGGGCGCTGGCAATGTTCGCCGGCGCCAACGCGGTGGCGTTGACGTTCTCCGGCAGGCTCGCGGACAGCCTGGGCCGCAAACCGATGATGATCGCCGGCTTGCTGGTCACCGGGACCGCCACGGCAACGATCGGGTTCACGCACGAGCTGCCGTGGTTCCTCGCCGCCACCGCGGCCGCCGGAATCGGGTCAGGCCTGCTGGGCCCGGCCCAGCAGGCCGCCATGGCCGATGTGATCGGCAACGAGCGCTCCGGCGGAAGGGTCCTGGCAATCTTCCAGATGACCTCCGATAGCGGCGCGATCATCGGCCCGGTCCTGGCCGGTCTCCTCGCGGACCGGTTGGGCTACGGCTGGGCGTTTGGGGTCACCGGCGGTGTCCTCATCGCGGCTGCCGCAGGCTGGCTGCTGGCCCGCGAAACGTTCCAGCGGCCGGCGGCGCGCGGCGCCTGATCCCAGCTAGGGCTTCCGGACCGCTGCCGGGTCCGCGTCAACGCTCACCGGCGGACTTCGTTAGGCTGGTGCCAGTCCCCACCCAGAAGCCGGAGAAGTTTGTTATGCCCCCCCAAGAACATTCGACCGAGAACGCCCCCGACGACAGACCTGAGGCCGGCGCCGGGAGCAAGCACAGGAAAATCCGGCCCGCTGCCGTGGTGTCGGTCATCGCGGTCCTGGCCGTAATCGCCTCGCTGGTGCTCTTCCTCAGGCCGGCTGGGGACGGCGACGCGGCGGCGGCACCTTCCCCGACAGCCAGTTCGGCGTCGACACCCTCGACTAGCTTGCCGCCGGCTCCGGCCGTCACCTACTACAAACAACCCGGACCCGGCGCCGGGTCACCGCTGGAAGCGGTGGAACCCTTGAAGGTGACGGTTGCCAAGGATCAGGTGGGCACGTCCCTGAGCAAGGGATTGGTCGGCATCTCGCTGGAGGCCACCGACCTCGGTGATCCCGTCCTCAGCGGCAGCAACGCCTCGATCGTCAAGCTGTTCAAAGAGGCCGACCAGCCGGTGCTGCGATTTGGCGGCAACGCCGTCGACCGGCGGTTCTTTTGGACCTCCAGCAACGAGCCGGTTCCCGCCAGCTACCAGGGCGATGCCGCCCACCCGGTCCGTGCCGTCGGACCCGCGGACCTCAGCCGCCTGAATACGCTGCTGGTGGCCGCAGACGCAACGGTCAGCCTCACCGTCGATCTGGGCCACTACGACCCGAACCGCGCTGCGGATATGGCCAAGCACGCGGCGCAGATCTTCGGACCCCGGCTGCTGAGCTTTACTGTCGGCAACGAACCCAACGGCTTCGGCTCCAACGGCGTCCGCCCGGGGGACTACAACGTTCAGAAGTACGTCACGGAGCTCAAGGCCTACGCCAACGCGATGAACGCCGTGGCGCCGAACGTTCCGATTTCCGGTCCGGGCGCTTACGACCAGAAGTGGTGGCAGCCCTTCATTGATGCAGACATTCCACAGAAGAAGATCCTGTCCTTCCACAACTATCCGATGTACAGCTGCGACGGAAAAGTGGATCCGTTGGCGTCGCCCACCATGGCCAACCTGATGAACAAACTGATGCATGACCGCGCGGCAGACTACCAGCAGGCCGCGCTCAAGGCCGGCCGCGATGCGGGCCTGGAAGTGTGGCTTCCGGAGACCGGTATTGCCGCCTGTCCCGGGTCCAACGAGACTTCCCGCACCCACGGCTCGGCCCTCTGGACCGCTGACTATGCCCTGAACGCCGCACAACTGGGCATTACCCGGATCGGTTTCCACAGCTCGCTTCAGACGTGCAAGGGTGGTCCGCCCATGTCCGTCATCTGCAGCGGCGGCCCCTACCTGAAGCCGGACGGCGTCATCACCGGCCGGGCCAACTTCTTTGGCCTGTCCATGGTTGCCGAGATGGAAGGCGGGAAGTTCCTGAAACTGGACTCGACGGGCGGTGGCCTGATGTTCAGCTACGCCCTGCAGAACGCTGACGGGAGCACCACAGTGGTCCTGGTCAACGAGAACAATCCGGAGAAGGCCGCCCAGGCAGCCGTCACCCTCACCCTGCCCGGGAAGGCGCTGACCGGAACCATGACCCAGCTCTCCGGGCCGAGCTTTGGCGCTGAGGACAGCACAGTGATCGACGGCGCCAAGTCCGAGCCGGTTCCGATTGCAGAGCGCGCCACTGTCGAAGGTTTCGCGTACGGCTCACCGACCCAGCAATTCAAGCTGACCGCGGGCACTGTCACGGTCCTGAACTTCACGTACTAGGTCCACAAAAAAACTGGCTCCCAGCTGGTGTCGTTGCCGGAACCCGGACGACACCACCTGGGAGCCAGTTGGATTTAAGCGGCGTTGTGGCTGCGGGACTAGTTCAGGATGGCGTCCACGAAGCTCTCGGCGTCGAACGGGGCGAGGTCATCCGCTCCCTCGCCGAGGCCGATGAGCTTGACCGGGACGCCCAGCGACTTCTGGATGGCGACCACAATTCCACCCTTAGCCGTTCCGTCCAGCTTCGTCAGGACGATGCCGGTGATGTTGACGACCTCGGCGAACACCCTGGCCTGGTTCAGGCCGTTTTGTCCGGTGGTGGCGTCGAGGACGAGCAGTACCTCATCGACCTCGGCAAGCTTCTCGATGACGCGTTTGACCTTCCCCAGTTCGTCCATCAGGCCGGTCTTGTTCTGCAGGCGCCCGGCGGTGTCGATCATCACGACGTCGACTTCCTGGTCGATGCCTGCCTTGACCGCCTCATAGGCGACGGAGGCCGGATCGGCACCATCGACGTCGGACTTTACCGTGGCCACGCCGACCCGCTGGCCCCAGGTGGCGAGCTGCTCGGCGGCGGCGGCGCGGAAGGTGTCCGCCGCGCCGAGGAGGACGTCCTTGTCTTCGGCCACAAGCACCCGGGCGAGTTTGCCCACCGTGGTGGTTTTGCCAACACCGTTGACGCCCACGACCAGCACAATGGCGGGCTTGTCGGCGTGGCGTTCGACGCGGAGCGCCCGGTCCATGGTCGGGTCGACGAGCTTGATGAGTTCCTCGCGCAGCAGGGCTTTGACCTGCTCCGGCGAGCGGGTGCCGAGCACCTTGACGCGTTCGCGGAGCGCGTCCACGAGCTGCAGGGTCGGCTCGGTGCCAAGGTCGGCGAGCAGGAGGGTCTCCTCCACCTCGTCCCAGACGTTCTCATCGATCTTGTCGGCGGAGAGCAAAGCCAGCAGGCCCTTGCCAAGGATGTTGTTGGACTTCACCAGTCGTTCGCGAAGGCGGATCAGGCGGCCTGCCACCGGCAGGGGGGTGTCTACCGGAACGGTTTCCAGCCCGGCGACGTTGTCCGGGACGTCGACCGTCTCCGGGCCCGCCAGGTCCACGGAGTCCGGTGCACTGCGCTCAGCCGGGGGTGCGGGACGGTCCTCGAGGAGGGTTCCACCGCCGGCACCGGGCTTCACAGGATCGTTCTCATCCCGCTTCCCGGGGTAGCTGGTGACGTTCTTCCGGGTCTTCATCAGGACCGGAATAAGCCCGCCGAGGACCACCAGGGCGGCGAGAATGGGCAACAGAATAGGGAGGATGTCGTTCACTCCCCTAGCTTCTCACAAACCCCACAGCCCCAGCGGGGACCGAAAAAAGGGGCCGGCACCGTTCAGGTTCGGGCCGCTCAGACCTCGGCGCCGAGCCGCTGGCTGATCACTGTGGAGACTCCGTCGCCTCGCATGGTGACGCCGTACAGGGCGTCGGCAACTTCCATGGTGCGTTTCTGGTGCGTGATGATGATGAGCTGGCTGGATTCGCGCAGCTCCTCGAAGACCGTGATCAGCCGGCCCAGGTTGGTGTCGTCCAGGGCTGCCTCCACCTCGTCCATCACGTAGAACGGCGAGGGCCGGGCTTTGAAGATCGCGACGAGCAGGGCCACCGCGGTCAGCGAACGTTCGCCGCCGGAAAGCAGCGAGAGCCGTTTGATCTTTTTGCCGGCCGGACGCGCCTCGACCTCGATGCCGGTGGTGAGCATGTCCGAGGGGTCGGTAAGGACCAGCCGGCCCTCGCCGCCGGGGAACAACCGAGCGAAGATCCGGATGAACTGCGCCGAGGTGTCCTCGAAGGCTTCGGCAAAGACTTTCTGGACGCGCTCGTCGACTTCCTTGATGATGTCCAGCAGGTCCTTCCGGCTGGACTTAAGGTCTTCGAGCTGGGTGCTGAGGAACTGGTGGCGTTCCTCCAGTGCGGCGAATTCCTCCAGTGCGAGCGGATTGACCCGGCCCAGCGCGGAGAGGTCCCGCTCCGCGCGCTTGAGCCGTTTCTCCTGCTCCGCGCGGACGTAGGGCTTGCCGGCCACGATCTCACGGCCGTCCTCGTCCACCGGGGCGCGCAGGGCAGCCCATTTGTCCGCCGATTCCCCGGCGGGCGCGGGAACGGGCTGCCCGGGGCCGAAGTCCGCGACCAGCTGCTCGGCGGTGAGTCCGAGTTCCTCAACGCTTCTGAGCTCAAGGGCTTCAATCCGGAGGCGCTGCTGGGTGCGTGCCAGCTCGTCGCGGTGCACGGAGTCCGTCAGGTCGGCCAGTTCGCGGGCGAGGGCATCGTTGCCGGTGCGCACGGCCGCGAGTTCGCCGTCGAGCTGTTCCTTGCGTTCCTCCGCGGCGTCCTGCTCCTGCCGGGCAAGTTCCACGGACACGTCGATGAAGCCCATCACCTGGGTGACCGCGGCGCGGACGGCGGCGGCGCGTTTGGCCTGGATCCGCCGGCGGCGTGCCCGTTCGGCTGCCTCTTCGCGGGCGCGGCGCTCGGTGGCGGCTGCGCGTTCGAGCGCCGTTGCCCGGTTGCCGGTGGCCGTGAGTTGTTCCTCTGCGCTGCGCAGGGCAAGCCGGGCCTCCATTTCGGTGCTGCGGGCCAGCGACGCTGCCAGGGCCAGGGCGTCCCTGTGCGCCGGAGAGGGTTCCTCCTCGGCCGGCGCCTCCTGGGCGGCGGCGAGGCGGGCGGCTACGGCTTCCAGCGCGAGTTGTTCGCTTTCGATGTTGGGCTCTGCCTTTGCGAGTGCGGCGGCGAGGCGTTCGCTTTCGCCGACGGCGCTGCGCAGCACGGAGTTCAGGTGTCCCAGCCGTTCGGCGACTGCCGCCAGCCGGGCGTCCGAATCGTGGAGTTTTTCCAGGGCGGCATCGGCGCGGTCCTGCGCCGCTGCCCGCCGGGCCTGCGCGGCGGCGAGGGCGAACCGTTGGCGCTCCAGCTCGGCGGTGACGCTCTCGAGGCGAGCGGCGGCGTCGTCGACGGCGGCCTGCACCTCAATCAGCGACGGTGCCGTTGCGGAGCCGCCGCTGACGGTCAGCGCGGTGAGGACGTCCCCGGCAAGGGTCACCGCGGTCAGTTCAGGGCGGCCTGCAATCAACTGCGCTGCATCCGCCAGGGACTCGACGACGGCGATGCCCGCCAGCAGCTCCGTCAGGGGCAGGCCGGTGGCGGCGTCCGCGGCGCCGGAGGCCGATACCATCCGGGACGCCCACCGGGCACCCGCGGGCAGCTTCCCGTCGGATTCGTTGCGGGCGGTGCGTTCCCCAACCAGCAGCAGGGTGGCCCGGCCAGCGTCGTCGTCCTTCAACAGCTGGACGGCGGTGGCCGCAGCAACGCTGTCCTGCACCACAACGGCGTCGGACGCGGCGCCCAGCGCGGCCGCGATGGCGGTCTCGAAGCCTGCTTCCACAGTGATCATGGACACCAGCGAGCCGATCACCCCGGAGGCTCCCGAACCGAGGACGTGGGCCGAGCCGTCTTTGCGGTTCAATCCGAGCTGGAGGGCCTCTCGACGGGCCAGCAGGGCACCGCGTTCCCGTTCGCCGTCGCGTTCGGCCGACGTCAAGGCGTTAATCTCCGCCGTGATGTTGTCCAGCACTGTGCTGGCATCCTCGTACTCGGCGTCGAGGCGCTCCTCCCCGTCCTCCACGCCGGCTACCTGGGATTCCAGGGCGGCGAATTCGCTGTGGGCATGCCGGCGGCGTTCCTCCCCTGCCGTGAGGGAGTCGCGGAGCCGGCCGAGTTCGGCCTGGGCGGACTCGACCCGGGAGCGGGCCGCGCCGACCTGCCCGGCCAGCTTGGCCAGGCCCTCTCGGCGGTCAGCGGCGGCCCGGAGCAAGGCTGCGAGCCGTTTGTCCTCGACGGAGGCGGCACTTTCCGCGCCGATTTTGGCGGCGGTGGCGGCGTCCAGGGTGCTGCGGCGCTCCACGATCTGGTGCTCCAACCCGGTTTGTTCGGCGCGGACGCGGGCGGCCTGGCGGTCGAGCTGATCCGGGTCCCGCCCGGTGTCAGGCACTGTGTCGGAATCGCCGAGCAGCCGGCGCCGTTCCTCGGCGAGTGAACCCAGCGAGCGCAGCCGTTCGCGCCCGGCGGAGAGCTGATACCAGGTGTCCCGGGCGGCGTTGAGCGCGGGTGTGGCTTCGGCTGCGCGCTGTTCGAGGCCGGCCTGCCGCTGCCTGCCGAGCTCGAGTTCCTGTTCGATGACGCCCCGACGGGCCTTCAGTGCGCTTTCGTCCGCGATATCCCGGGCCAGGGCCGACTGCAGCTGGACGAGGTCGTCGGCGAGCAGCCGGGAGCGCGCGTCCCGGACCTCAAACTGGACGGTCTGGGCGCGCCGCGCCACCTCGGCTTGTTTTCCCAACGGCGTGAGCTGGCGCCGGATCTCGCCGGTGAGGTCGCTCAGCCGGGCCAGGTTGGCCTGCATCGCTTCGAGCTTGCGGACCGTTTTTTCCTTGCGGCGCCGGTGTTTGAGGATACCGGCAGCCTCTTCGATGAAACCTCGCCGGTCCTCCGGGGTGGCGTGCAGCACCTTGTCCAGCTGCCCCTGGCCCACGATCACATGCATTTCGCGGCCCAGTCCGGAGTCGGAGAGCAGCTCCTGGATGTCCAGGAGCCGGCAGCCGGCGCCGTTGATGGCGTACTCGGAGCCGCCGGCGCGGAAGAGCGTGCGCGAAATCGTGACTTCGCTGTATTCAATCGGCAGGGCGCCGTCGCTGTTGTCAATGGTGAGCGAGACGTGGGCGCGGCCCAACGGCGGGCGCCCGGACGTCCCCGCGAAGATCACGTCTTCCATCTTGCCGCCGCGGAGGGTCTTGGCGCCTTGCTCGCCCATCACCCAGGCCAGGGCGTCCACCACATTGGACTTGCCTGAGCCGTTGGGGCCAACCACGGCAGTGACGCCTGGCTCGAATTCGAAAGTCGTCGCCGAAGCGAAAGACTTGAATCCCCGGACGGTCAGGCTTTTCAGGTGCAAGGTGTTTCGGGTCTCCTGCTCGGCGGACGCGGATGGTGGGGACAGCCGCGGATACCTACAATCTACTGCGGGGCCGTGACATTTCCGTGCAGCGGCCCGCAACCACGGCGCAGATGCCTCTCAATCTGCAGATGCAGGAATGGATTGACACCGGACGTAGTTAAGCTCTTGGGCTTGCGCTTGAAGGTGCACTCACCCGCCTGAGCGCAGGACACACACGAACAGAGGCTTGAATTGATAGGGAATGCAACATTCCGGCACCGCAACACCGCCTTGCTTTCGGTGACCAGCGTCGAAGCTCCGAGGATCATCAGTTCCACGGATTTCGACCACAAACTGTCCGCCACACTGCGCCGGTTGAAATTCCCGCCAAAGCTGCTGGAACGCGTTGCCGGCGTCACCCACCGGCGGTGGTGGGCCCCCGGGACATCGTTCGACGACGCCGCCATCGAGGCGGGCGCAAAGGCCTTGGCCGAGTCCGGCATCGAAGCAACCGAGGTGGGCCTGCTGATCAATACCTCCGTGACGCGGCGGAACCTCGAACCGTCGGTCGCGGTGAAAATCCACCATGGGCTCGGCCTGCCGTCGTCCGCGATGAACTTCGACCTTGCCAACGCCTGCCTCGGCTTTGTCAACGGCATGACACTGGCGGCCAACATGATCGACTCCGGCCAGATCAAGTACGCGGTGATTGTCAACGGAGAGGACGCCCAGGCTACGCAGGAGGCCACCCTGGCCCGGCTGCAGCGGCCGGAGACCACCCGCGCGGACTTCAACCGCGAGTTTGCCACCCTGACCCTCGGTTCCGGCGCCGCTGCGGCAGTCCTGGGCCCGGCGGACGAGCACCCCGGGGCGCACCGGATCCTTGGCGGCGTGATGCGCGCCGGAACAGAGCACCACGAGCTGTGTGTGGGCGGCATCGACGGTATGACAACGGATACAAAGGGCCTGCTCGACGGCGGCCTGCAGCTGGTAGTCGACGCCTGGCATGAGGCGCAGCCGGAATGGGACTGGGGCTCGATGGACCGTTATGTCACGCACCAGGTGAGCACCGCCTACACCCAGGCCATCATCGACGCCATCGACCTGGATCCGGATAAGGTGCCCATCACGTTCCCGCACTGGGGCAACGTGGGACCGGCTTCCCTCCCGATGACCCTGGCCGCCGAGGCGCAGAACCTTGGATCCGGTGACCGTGTGCTGTGCATGGGCGTCGGTTCGGGCCTCAACACCGCGATGGTGGAAATCGTTTGGTAGCCGGCGGCTGGCCCGGCGTCGACCCGGAATGGTCGCGCGAAATCGAGGTGGCGTCCGGCTCAGCTGCTGATCCGCCCGGAACGGTGCGCCGCTGGCACCTGCTCGACAACGGCGCGCAGCTCTCCCGCCGCGGGCTGACACCGGCCGGGACCGTGCTGTGTGTGCACGGCAACCCCACCTGGTCCTACCTGTGGCGGACCCTGCTGGCCGCCGGATCTGACCCCGCGCACCCCTGGCGGGTGGTCGCGGTGGATCAGCTGGACATGGGCTTCTCCGAGCGCACCGGCACGTTCCGGCGGCTGGCGGACCGGATCAGTGATCTCGGCGACCTCACCGCCGCGCTCGGCCTGGACGGTCCGGTGGTCACCGTCGGCCACGACTGGGGTGGTGTGATCAGCCTCGGCTGGGCCCTGGCCCATCCGCAGCAGCTGGCCGGCGTTGTCCTGACGAACACCGCCGTGCACCAGCCCGCGGACTCGCCCATCCCGCCGGCGCTGCGGCTTGCCCTGCACCCGGCCGTGCACCGCTGGGGAACCACAACGTCGGACGCCTTCCTGCGGGTGACGCACTCCCTGGCGCACCCGCCGCTGGCCGCGGACGTCCGCAGCACCTACCTGGCCCCCTATCGGGGCGCCGGCCGCCGCGACGGCGTGGGAAACTTCGTCGCGGACATTCCCGTCGATGCGTCCCATCCCAGCTTTCCCGCACTCAACCGGGTTGCCGAGGGCCTGCGCGGGCTGAGCGTGCCGGCACTGATGCTCTGGGGACCCCGGGACCCGATCTTCTCCGACCGGTACCTCAAGGACCTGCTGGGCCGGCTGCCGCACGCAAAAGTCCACCGCTTCGAGGGCGCCGGCCACCTGGTGGCCGAGGACCGGGACATCGCCACGCCCATCTTCGAGTGGCTCGCCGGGCACTGCGCCAACAGCGATCCGGCAGACGCCGAGGCGGCTGGCCCGATCGGGGCTGGAACGATCGGGGCTGGAACGGCGCAGGCTGGCGCTGCGCAGCCTGCCCCGACGCCGGCCCACGGCATCCCGGCCCCGGCCCTGTGGGCGCCGCTCACGGACCTCGCGGCGGGACCCGACGGCGCCGGGACCGCCGTCGCGGAGATGGCCGCGGACGGCACCGTGGCACGGGCATTAAACTGGCGGGACCTGGAACAGCATGTTGCAGCCACCGCCGCAGGACTGGCGGACACCGGCGTCCGGGCCGGCAGCCGGGTCAGCCTGATGGTTCCGCCGGGCGTGGACCTGACGGTGGTGCTGTACGCCTGCCTGAGGCTGGGCGCCGTGGTGGTGGTGGCCGACGCGGGCCTCGGCACCCGCGGCCTGAGCCGCGCCGTCAAGGGCGCTACCCCGGATTTCCTGATCGGAATCGAGAAGGCCCTTGCCGCCGCCGCCGTGCTCGGCTGGCCTGGACGGCGGATCAGCGTGCGTGACCTGCCGGCTGCCCGCCGCCGGCTCCTCGCCGTGGAAACCTCCCTCCCTGCGCTCACCCGCCGGGGCAATGCACTGTCCGGGATGCCAGCACCGCAGGCACCGGATGCGGACGCGCCAGCGGCGGTGCTCTTCACCTCGGGCTCCACCGGCCCCGCCAAGGGCGTGCTTTACACGCACCGGCGCCTGGCCGCGATGCGGGACACCGTGGCCAGGACGCTGGAGATCCGCCCGGGCGCGCGGTTGGTGGCGGGTTTTGCGCCGTTCGCACTGTTGGGACCAGCCTTGGGAGCCGTCTCCGTAACGCCCGCCATGGACGTCACGGCTCCGGGCACGCTGACCGCCCAGGCACTGGCACACGCCGCGGCGGCCATCGACGCCACAGTGGTCTTCGCTTCCCCGGCGGCGCTTCGCAATGTCCTCGCCACCCGGAACGGCCTGGGCACCGCGGGGCACCGTGCGCTGGAGCGTGTGGAGCTGCTGCTCTCCGCCGGCGCCCCCGTTGCCGAAGCCCTCCTGGCCGGCGTGCAGCGGCTGCTGCCGCACGCCTCGCTGCATACCCCGTACGGAATGACCGAAGCGCTGCCCGTCACGGACATCAGCTTCGAACAGATCCGCGACGCCGGGTCGGACGCGGCTGCCGGAACCATGACCGGCGCCGGCAACGGCGTGTGTGTGGGACAGCCGGTTTATGGCGCCCGGGTGGCCCTGATCCCGCTCGCCGCCGACGGCACCGCCCCCGGAGACAACCCGGTCACGGAACCGGGAGTCACCGGCGAGATCCTGGTCAGCGCCCCGCACGTAAAAGCGAGCTACGACAGGCTCTGGCTGACCCAGCGCGAGAGTGCCCGCACCGCCGGGTGGCACCGCACCGGCGATGTGGGGCACTTCGACGCCGCGGGCCGGCTCTGGGTGGAAGGACGCCTCGCACACGTTGTGACGGGCCCGGATGCCGTTCTCACCCCCGTGGGCACCGAGCAGTCCCTTGAACGGCTGGACGGCGTCGGGCCCGCCGCCCTCGTCGGAGTGGGCCCGGCGGGAACGCAGGCAGTTGTGGCCGTCGTCGAGACCGTCCCGCCCGCGCGCCGCTCCGGCCCCGCCGCACCGGAACTGGCAGCGCGGGTCCGGGCGGCCGCCCGGGCAGACGGTGTGAACGTCGCTGCCGTGCTGGTGGTCCGGGCCCAGCCAACGGACATCCGCCACAATGCCAAGATCGACCGCACCCGCCTGGCCCGGTGGGCGTCCGCAGTCCTGGCCGGCGGCCGGGCAGGCACACCGTGAGGGTGCTCGTGACCGGCGCGAGCGGCCTGCTCGGCGGGGAAGTGGCCCGGCAGCTGGTGCGCCAGGGCCACGACGTCACCACCTTCCAGCGCCGCCCCTCGGGCATCGCCGGCGCGGCCGACCTGACCGGCTCCATCACGGACCCGAGCGCCGTCCGCTGCGCCGTCGCCGGCGCCGAGGGCGTCATCCACTTGGCCGCGAAGGTCTCCTTCACCGGACGGGCCGCAGAGTTCGACGCGGTGAATGTCGCGGCCACCGGCAGCTTGCTCGGTGCGGCCCGCGAGGCCGGGGTCCGGTCAGTGGTGTTCGTCTCCTCCCCTTCCGTGGCAAATTCCGGCGCTGCCATCGCCGGGCTGGGCGCCGATCCGGCCGACCCGGCCCGCGCGCACGGCGACTACTCCCGCACGAAGGCCGCGGCCGAGCTGCTGGCACTGGCCGCGGACTCAGCGGAATTCAGGGTCGCGGCGGTGCGCCCGCACATCGTCTGGGGTCCCGGGGATACACAACTGGTGGAACGGGTCCTGGACCGCGCCGGCCGCGGCCGGCTGCCGCTGCTCGACTCCGGGGCGGCCCTGATCGACACCACGTACATCGATAACGCAGCGTCGGCGATCGTCGCCGCGCTGCATCGGATGGAGCACATTCACGGCCGGGCGCTGGTCATCAGCAACGGGGAACCCCGGCCGGTCGGTGAGCTGCTGGCGGGCATTTGCGCCGCGGGCGGCGTCCCGGCTCCGTCGTGGAAGGTCCCGGGCGGCCTCGCGCGGGCGGCCGGATCGCTGGTGGAAAAGCTCTGGACCCGGGCCGGCCGGACCGCGGAACCTCCCATGACAAGGTTCCTTGCCGAGCAGCTCTCCACTGCCCACTGGTTTGACCAGCGCGAGACCCGCAAACTCCTCGACTGGACCCCGGCCGTCACGCTGGACGAGGGCCTGGCGCGGCTGGCCCGGCACTACGGCCGGCACTAGACCGCGCGGTGTCCCGGTGCCCGCCCGTCAGCGGGCTCAGTTACCAGCGGGCTCAGTTACCAGCGGCCGTTCCGTGGCCGCGGTTGGCAGACGGGGCAGGTGTAGGAGGAACGGTTCATAAACTGTTCGCGCTTCATCAGGCTCACCAGGCCGACGGCGGCGCAGCGCTTGCACTCCTGGCCTTCGCGGCCGTAGGCGTTGAGCGCGCGGTCGAAGTACCCGGAGGCCCCGTTGACGTTGACGTAGAGCGAATCAAAACTTGTCCCGCCGGCGGCCAGGGCATCCGTCATGACCTCGCGCGCGGCGTCCAGGACCCGCAGGGCGTCGGCCCGGCGCAGGGTGTCGGTGGGCCGGGCATAGTGCAGCTTCGCCCGCCAAAGAGACTCGTCCGCGTAGATATTGCCGATCCCGGAGACCAGCCCCTGATCAAGCAGTGCACGTTTGAGGCCTGTCTTCCGGGCCCGCAGACGCCGGTAGAACTCCTCGAAGGAGAACTCCGGGTCCAGCGGGTCCCGCGCGATGTGGGCGGCTTCCGCAGCAATCAGCGGCAGCGGCGTTTCGGCCAGGCCGCCGGGACCGCCGTCGGCCGTGGGGATCAGCGAGGTGAGGAACAGGCCGCCGAAGATCCGCTGGTCCACAAAGCGGAGCTGGTCGGGCATACCGTCGGCCGGGCTGAGCTGCAGCCGCACTTTCAGGTGCTTCTCGTCGGCACTGGAGGATTCCTGCATCAACAGTTGCCCGGACATCCCCAGATGCGCCATCAGCGCTACAGTGGGCCTGCCGCTCTCGGACCGGCCGACGTCGGGCGGGGCCCCGGGCGTGTCCGCCAGCGGCAGCCAGAGGAACTTGCCGCGCCGGACGACGTCCAGGACGCGGGCGCCTTCGAGGTTGCCGGCGAAGTCCTCCGGACCGAGCGTGTGCCGGCGGATGGAGCGGGGGTCCACCACCTCGACGGCGGTGATGGTCCGGCCCCGGACCCAGTCGACCAGTCCGCGGCGGACCACTTCAACTTCGGGCAGTTCAGGCACGGTGCGTGCCTAGGCGCCGGGCTGGGACTGCAGTTGCTGCCCCTCGGGCGCGGGTTCGACGGGCACCGCTGCCGGTTCCGCCGCCGGCGGTGCGGAGAGCCTGCGCCAGGCGTCCGCTGCAGCTTCCTGTTCCGCCTCTTTTTTGGAGTTTCCGGAGCCGTTGCCGTAGTCGTTGCCGCCGATCCGCAGGATGGCCTCGAACGTGCGGGCGTGGTCCGGCCCGGAACCCTCCACTGCATAGTTGATCGTCCCGAGCTGGCGGGCGGCCGCCAGCTCCTGGATGTTCGTTTTCCAGTCGGTCCCCGCGCCGAGCGCAGCGGCGTCCTTCAGCAACGGCCCGATCAGCCGCATGACCAGCTGGCGTGCGGTTTCAATGTCATTGGAGATATAGGTGGCGCCGATCAGCGCTTCCATGGTGTCCGCGAGGATGGACGCTTTGTTTTTACCCTCGGTGAGCTTTTCGCCCTGCCCCAGGTAGATGAACTCCCCGAGCCCGATGCTGCGGCCGATGCCCGCGAGGGCACGGGTGCTCACGACGGCGGACCGGCGCTTGGCCAGGTCCCCTTCGGGCAGTGTGGGGTTGTCACGGTACAACGCGTCGGTGACCGAGAACCCCAAAATGGAGTCGCCCAGGAACTCGAGACGTTCGTTGGTGGGGATACCGCCGTTTTCGTAGGCGTAGGAACGGTGTGTGAGCGCAAGACGAAGCGTCCCGGCGTCAATAGAGACACCGAGACGCTTCAGAAGCTCTTCAGTTGAAGACATCTTAGTCAGCCAGTTGGCGGATTAGACGTCTGCGACCTTGCGGCCCTTGTATTCAAGGAACAGCGCGGTGCCAGCCGAGTCGGTAACGACCTTTGCCTGGTGCGGCAGGCTGTATGTAACCTGGCCGTTCTCGACAGTCTTCACCAGGTGGGGGGCGGTTGCCTTCCACTGGGAGCGGCGGGCGCGGGTATTCGAGCGAGACATTTTCCGCTTCGGGACAGCCACGGCTAACTCATTTCTCTCTAGTCCAACACTTACAAATCAGTTTTGCCGGTCAGGCTTAGCCAAGTCAGCTAGGGCAGCCCAGCGAGGATCTACCACCTCGTGGTGATGCCCCGGCTCGTCTTCCAGGCGAACTCCGCATTCGGAGCAAAGGCCCTGGCAGTCTTCCCGGCACACCGGCTGGAACGGCAGTATGGTAACAACTGCGTCCCGCAACACCGGTTCAAGATCGATCAGATCGTGCTCGACTCGACGTTGCTCTTCTTCGTCTTCTTCATCCGAGAACTCTGCGTCCTCGTAGAAGAAAAGTTCTTGCACATCGACCTCTTGGTCATACGCAAGGGGATCCAGGCATCGGCCGCATTCGCCAGTAACTTCTACGTGCGCGGTTCCTGATACCAAAATTCCTTCGTGTACGGCCTCCAGCCGCAGATCCAGCTCAACATCCGAGCCTTGCTGCACACCAATGAGCGCCACACCAAGATCTTCTGGTGCGGGTACATGTTCCTTCAGCGTCCGCATGCTTCCCGGACTGCGTCCGAGGTCCTTGACGTCGAACGCCAAGGGCGAACTAGCATCTCGTTTAATGAGAACTCCTGTTGAACATATGACCGACGTACTATCTTAGCCTGATCTTCCGGGCGGACTCAAACCGGGGGCACACCCGCGGTTCACACCGCAGGCCGCTTAGGTTTCGGCCGCGCAACCGGCAGCAGGCCGCCGAGTACCGATCAAGCTTACCCTCTGCGCGGCTGGTCCTGGACCGGATCGCCGCCGCGCAGCCGTTTCAGCACGGAGCGGGGCACAAACTCGGACACATTGCCGCCCAGGGAAAACACTTCCTTGATCAGCGTCGAAGACAAGTGCAGGTAGTGGCTTTCGGCGGGAAGGAAGACCGTCTCGACGCCGGTGAGTTGGCGGTTCATCGTCGCCATCGGCAGTTCGTAGTCGAAGTCGGAGGAGGAACGCAGGCCCTTGACGATGGCGGACACCCCCCGCTGGCGGCAGTACTCCGCGAGCAGTCCCTCCCCTACCGGTTCCACAACTATGCCGCGCAGGGACGCCAGGGTTTCCCTGGCCATATCAAGGCGTTCCTCGAGGGTGAAGCGGTATTTCTTGGCGTAGTTTGTGGAGACGCCCACAATAACCTCGTCAAAGAGACCGGCGGCCCTGGCGATGACTTCCAGGTGGCCGTTGTGGATCGGATCAAAGGAGCCAGGGCATACGGCGCGTCTCATGCTCCGAACCTACCGTATTGCCGGCACCGGCCGGGATAGCATGGCTGAATGTCAGCATCAAGCATTCCCTTTACCGTCTCCGGCGGCGCGGTTCTCGTGACCGGGGCCGCCATGGGCATGGGCCGCCTGTACGCCCTGCGGGCGGCCCGCGAGGGCGCCGCCGTCGTAATTCTCTGGGACGTCGACGCCGACGGCCTCGCCAAGACCGCCGCCGAGGTAGCCGCCCTCGGAGCGCGCGCCGTCGTCCGGGAGGTGGATCTCGCCGACCGCGCAGCGATTGCCGACGCCGCCGAGGCGTGCCGGGAGGAAGGCCCGCTGACCCTGCTGGTCAATAACGCCGGAATCGTTCGCGGCGCGCTCTTCTGGGACCACAGCCCGGAGCTGGACATCGCACTGACCATGGATATCAACGCGCTGGCACCGATGTACGTCACCCACGCGTTCCTGCCGGCCATGATGGCCGACGCCGGCCGGCCCCGCCGGATCCTCAACATCGCCTCGGCCGCCGGCACCGTCTCCAATCCGCGGATGAGCGTGTACGCCGCGTCCAAGTGGGCTGTCATCGGCTGGAGCGATTCGCTCCGGCTGGAGCTCGAACAGCAAGGCTTCGGCCACCTCGCAGTCACGACGTTCTGCCCCAGCTACATTTCCACCGGGATGTTCGAGGGCGCCCGCGGACCGCTGCTGACGCCGCTGATGACCCCGGACGACGCCGTTGACCGCGCCTGGCGGGCCACTGCCGCCGGCCGGCCGCAACTGATCGCCCCGGCGGCTGCGCAATTGGGCAAGGTGCTGCGCGGCATACTGCCGGTGCGGGCCTGGGACTTCGTGGGCGGGAAGGTGTTCGGGATCTACGCCACGATGGACAAGTTCACCGGGCGCGGCCGGAAGACGGGCAGCTGATGAACTTCCCCCAACCGTCCCCCTGGCAGCGGACCGCGGCAGGAGCGAACCTGCTCTCCCCCGACGGCAGCCTCGGCGTCACCATCTTCGAGGAAATGACCACCCTCGCCCTGCAGACGGGTGCCATCAACCTCGGCCAGGGTTTCCCGGACGAAGACGGCCCGGTGGAAATCAAGGCTGCCGCGCAGGCCGCCATCGCTGCCGGCGCCAACCAGTACGCCCCCGGGAAGGGCATCCTGGAGCTGCGGGAGGCGATTTCCCTGCACCAGGAACGCTTCTACGGGCTGGCCCCGGATCCGCAAACCGAAATTATTGTCACTACCGGCGCCACCGAGGCTATCGCAGCCTCGCTGTTGGCGCTTGTGGGGCCGGGCGACGAGGTCCTCACCTTCGAGCCGTTCTACGACTCCTACGGTGCGATTATTGGCCTCTCCGGTGCCCGGCACGTCACCGCACCGCTGCTGGCCCCTGACTTTATGCCGGACCTGGACGCGCTCGAGGCAGCGTTCAGCAGCCGCACCAAGGTGGTGCTGGTGAACAACCCGCACAATCCCACCGGGGCGGTGTTCCCGCTCGAGGTGCTCGAACGCGTCGTCGAGCTCGCCACCAGGCACAACGCCGTGATCATCACCGACGAGGTGTACGAGCACCTCACCTTTGGTGCCCGGCACATCCCGGTGGCCACGCTGCCGGGCGCCGCGGAACGGACGCTGACCATTTCTTCCGCCGGGAAAACCTTTTCTTTTACCGGCTGGAAGATCGGTTGGCTCAGCGGACCAGAGCATCTGGTCGCCGCCGCCCGCACGGTCAAGCAGTTCCTGAGCTACAGCTCCGGTACGCCGTTCCAGAGCGCCATTGCGGCCGGACTGGGCCTGCCGGATGAGTTCTTCACCGGAATCGCCGATACCCTCCAGCTCAAACGGGACGTCCTCAGTGACGGTCTGCGGGCCGCGGGCTTCGACGTGCTGACACCGCAGGGAACGTACTTCGTCAACGTGGACACGGCTCCGCTCGGCATCTCCGACGCCGTGGAGCTGGCCCGACGCCTGCCGTCCCTGGTGGGTGTCGCAGCCATTCCGGTCGCGGTCTTTTGCCACCCGGACGGCGCCGAACGCACCCGGAGCCTGCTGCGCTTCGCGTTTTGCAAGAGGATTAGCGTCCTGCAGGAAGCCGCCGAACGGCTTGCGACCCTCCGCGACCGGCTCTGATGCGGGACACTCCCGCGGCCACCCGCTTCCTGCGGACCACCGGCCAACACGCCACGATCGAACCCGATGCCTTTACCGACGGCGGCTTTGTGCTCAGCATCGGCGGGGCGGAACAGTCGCACGTCAACCTGGCCGAGCCCGCGGACATTTTCTACGAGTACCTGCGCCGGATCGGCCACGTGGTGGACTTCGCGGCACCGTGGGGCGAACCCATCACAGCGCTCCATCTTGGGGCCGGGGCGCTGACGCTTGCCCGCTACATCCAGGCCACCCGGCCGGGCTCGGTGCAGTACGCGGTGGAGCTGGAGCGGGAGCTGTTGGACTTTGTGCTGCAGCAGCTCCCGCTGCCGGACGGCACGGAGCTGCACCCGCTGATCGGCGACGCCAGGGCGGCCCTGGCCGAACTGCCGCCGGAACTGAGCTTCGACGTTGTGATCCTGGACATTTTCTCCGGGCCCGAGGCACCCGAACACCTCGCCTGCACCGAGTTTTACCGGGAGGCCGCGGCGAAGCTCACTGCCCGCGGCGTCCTGGTAGTTAATGTGGGCGACGAACCCGGGCTCACCCTGGTCCGCAGCCAGGTGGCCGCGCTGCGCCGGGCCATGACCGACGTCGCCGCTTGCGCTGAGACCGGCATGTTCAGCGGCCGCTATCCCGGCAACATCATCCTGGCCGGCACCCAGGGCCCGTGGCCGGAGGTGTGGACTGCAGCGCTTACCGCACGCGGGCCGCACCCGGCGAAGGTATTGTCCGGGATCGCGCTGGACGCAATGTCGGACTAGCCGCCACGCTCCGCTCCTTCCGCTGGTTCTGCCCCCGATGCGTCCGCCGGGACTTCTTCCACGCCCGGTTCGGCGAACCAGAGCTTCGTCTCCCCGTACTTGCGTTCCGCAAAGCGTTCCATCCCCGCCGGCCAGGACGGCTCGGGGGTCCGCGATGAACGCTCCACCACGACGACGGCACCTTCGGCCAGCTGCGGGACCAGCTGCGCGAGCACCGCGGCCAGCCCCGGCTCGTCCAGCGGGTAGGGCGGATCCAGGAAGACGAGGTCCCAGCGGGCACCCTCCTGGGTCCGTTCAAGGAACGAATCGACTTTCGAGCGGTGCACGGAAACCACTTTGCGCCCCACAACGGTATTAACGAGGTCGGCGTTGCGCTGGCAGACCGCGCTGGCCTTGCCGTCAAATTCCACCAGGTCCACACTGTGCGCGCCCCGGCTGGCACTTTCCACACCGAGGGAACCGGATCCCGCGTAGAGGTCCAGCACGCGGGCGTCCGCTATCACCTCGAAGGCGTCCAGCCGCGAGAAGAGCGCTTCCTTGACCCGGTCGGTGGTGGGCCGGGTCAACGATCCCGGGACACTGACCAAGGTGCTTCCACCGGCGGCGCCGGCGATGATGCGGCTCATGCCCGTGCCGCCGGGGACGCCTGGATTTTCTTAGCCGCGTTCAAGGAACGCCTCCTTTTCCGGATTGAGGTATTCGTCGATTGCCGCGGCGAGGTCGGGGTGGGACTCCAGCGACGGGTCCGCGCCGACAATGCGCCACGCGTCCTGCCGCGCCCGGACGATCACGTCCTCGTGTTCCAGGACCCGCAGGAGCTTCAGCGTGGAACGGCCGCCGGACTGGGAGGCGCCCAGGATGTCGCCCTCCCGGCGCAGCTTGAGGTCCTCCTGGGAAAGTTCAAAGCCGTCGGTGGTCGCGGCGACGGCGTCGAGGCGGCGCCGGCTCGGATGGCCCGGTTCCAGCGTGGTCACGAGCAGGCACATACCCGGGAGCCCGCCGCGGCCCACCCGGCCGCGGAGTTGGTGGAGCTGGGAGATACCGAAGCGGTCCGCGTCAAGAATGACCATAAGGGTGGCGTTGTGCACATCCACACCCACCTCGATCACTGTTGTGGAGACCAGGAGCTTGGTTTGGTTGGCGGTGAAAGAGGCCATGGTGCCGGACTTGAGCACCGGGTCCTGCCGGCCGTGCAGCGGCGCCACGCTGACCCCGGCCAGGGCCGGTTCGTCGCGGAGCTGTTCGACGACGCCGGTGACGGATGCCAGTTCACGTGCGCCATTGTCGCCCGCGAGGTCAGCGTCGGACGGTTCGGCTTCGCCGGGACTGAAGTCGCCGTCGTCGTCCGAGCCGATTTTGGGACAGACGATATAGACCTGGTGGCCGGCGTCGATCTCTTCCCGGGAGCGCGTCCAGATTCGCGTGGCCCAGGCCGGGTGCTCGGCGAGCCCGACGACGTGCGTGGTGATCGGCGCGCGGCCGGCCGGTAGTTCGTCGAGGACGGAGGTTTCCAGGTCGCCGAACACTGTCATGGCCACTGTCCTCGGGATGGGCGTGGCGGTCATGACCAGCAGGTGCGGGGGTTTGCTGGCTTTGGACCGGAGCGCGTCGCGTTGTTCGACGCCGAAGCGGTGCTGCTCATCGACCACGATCAGGCCCAGGTCGTAGAAGGAGACGTTGTCGCTGAGCAGGGCATGGGTGCCGATAATGATCCCGGCGTTCCCGGAGGCGGCATCCAACATTGCTTGTTTCCGGGCTGCCGTGGGCATGGAGCCGGTGAGCAGCGTGACCTGGACGGCGTCCGTGCCACCCAGCAGCCCATCCCGGGACAGCGGGCCGAGTGTGCGGCGGATCGAATCGAAGTGCTGCGCGGCGAGGACCTCGGTGGGCGCCAGCAGGGCAGCCTGTCCCCCCGCATCAACCACCTGCAGCATGGCGCGCAGGGCCACAATCGTTTTTCCGGAGCCGACTTCGCCCTGCAGCAGGCGGTTCATCGGCGAGTCCTGGGCGAGCTCCGCGGCCAGCGTCTTGCCGACGGCGGCCTGGCCGGCGGTCAGCGTGAACGGCAACTGCCGGTCAAAGGCTGTCAGCAGGCCGTCCGCGAGGGGCCGGCGGGCGGTGGCTTCCTCCGCGGCGAGCTGGGCCCGGCGCCGGGCGAGCGCGGACTGGAGCACCAGCGCTTCCTGGTAGCGGAACCGGTCCTGTGCGTGCTGCCAGTCCGCGTTCCCTTGCGGGGCATGGATGAGCCGGTAGGCCTCCGCGATCGGCAGGAAGTGCTCCCGGTCCGCGATCTCCGCCGGCAACGGGTCCGGGACTGCGTCGAGGTCTGCGGTGTCCAGCAGCGTCTCGATGACTTTCTGGATGGACCAGCTGGTGAGCTTGGCGGTGGCCGGATACACCGGGATAGGCATGGCCGCGAGCATTTCCGGATCCTTGCCCGGAGCTTCAGGGTCCTCGTCCAGCAGCAGGAAATCAGGGTTGGTCAGCCCCAGGGCACCGGCGTAGCGGGTGACCTTGCCGGAGAACAAAGCGCGCCGGCCCGGCAGCAGTGCGGCCTTGGCCCGGAAACCGTTGAAAAAACTTACCTTCAGGGTGCCGGGGAGCCCGGTCCCGGCGTCGTCGGAAATCACGACGTCGGTCAGGGAACCACGGCGGGCGCGCATCGACCGGGTGCTGCTGGAGACGACCCGGGCGATGAGGGTAACGTCCTCGTCGAGCGGGACCTCACTGATCGGGGTGAGTTCGCCGCGGTCCAGGTAGCGGCGGGGGAAGTAATTCAGCAGACCGCCAACCGTGGTGATGCCGAGATGCTTTTCGATCACCGTCGCCGAACGCTTGCCGATCCGGCGTTCCAGGCCCAGCCCGAGTTCGGTGGTGCCCGGTTCGGTGGCGCCCAGTTCGGTGGCGCCCAGTTCGGTGGTGCCCAGATCGGTGGTGCCCGGTTCGGTGCCGGGTTTAGCGTTCATATCCGTCGGCGGCCTGTCCTGCGGGTTCCCGGGGACCTGCGTCGTGCGGTTCGGCCTCCAATTCGGCCTCCGGCAGGGCGAGTTCTGACACGCTGATATCCGAGGGTTCGCCGAGGGCCCGGATCAGGGCCATGGCAAGTGCTGCCTCGGGCACATGGACGTGGACCCGCCAGCGGTATGCCCCGTTTGCGTCGGCGGTAGCGCCGGCCTGGCTCATGATGACGGACTCGCCGATTTCGTCGAGCCGCTGCCGCATCGTTGCAGCGTCGAGCGGCGAGAGCGTGATGGTGCACATAACTTCCACACCTTCGTCCCGCGGCATACCGGCATGGATGTGCGGGTCCTGCACGTCGTAGCCGTGCAGGCCGTCCAGGAGCTGGTCCTGGAGTTCCTCGCCGAGCACGGCGGAACGGAGGCAGTCGAGGATCAGCAGCATCCCCACGCCGCCGGCGTCCACCACGTGCGCTGCGTGCAGGGCCTCCAGCTGCCCTTCGGTGCGGACCACGGCCGCCAGCGCCGCTTCGACTGCGGCATCCAGGGCCAGGCCCAGGGCGTGGTTGCTGTCGTCACCGTTATGCTCGGCGTCCACTGTCGCGGCCGCGCGGGCGGCGGCTTCCATCACGGACAGCATGGTTCCCGGAACCGGATCACTTAGCGCGGACCAGGCCCGGAGCTGGGCGCGGTTCAAGGCAGCGGCAAACAGCGGTGCGCTGAGCCGGTGGTGGCCGGCAAGCGGTTCGGCTGCGGCGCAGAGGAACACGGCGAACAGGGTGCCTGAGTTGCCGCGGGCCTGCTCCATGGCGGCCAGGCCGGCGCGGGACAGTACGGCCCCGACGTCGTTCTGCGCCGGGTCCGGCGGGCCGAAGGAGTGGATCGCCGGATCCGCGCTGATCACGGGCAGCGCGGAGGTGTCCAGGCAGTGCAGTGCCTGGGCAGCGGCCCGGACCGTGAGGTAAAGGTTCGTGCCGGTGTCGCCGTCGGCGACCGGAAAGATGTTGATGGCGTTCAGGCGGTCGCTGTGGTTTCCAAGCGTCGTTTCTGCCTTGCCCAACCACCGCTTCATCGCTTGCGCGTTGGCGGCAATTTTAGTCTGCAAAGTGATCCCATCCCACAGTGTCAGCGGGCCTGCCCGCTATTGTCACGCCCGTGCTGTCCGTTGGTGCAAGGGCCCCTACCGAGCCTAGCGCAGTGAAACCGTGAGGCAGCTGAACGCCCGGCGGGAATGTGGCAAGCAATCCGTGATCCTCTCCGCCGCCCAGCACCCAGTCCAGCGGATCTGTGCGGAGCAGGTCGGCGGCCGGCCGGAGCGGGCCGGCCAGGACCTTCAAAACCGACGAGTCAAGGTTCAGCACAACGTGGCTGGCAGCTGCCAGCCGGTTGCCGTCTCGGACCAGCCCATCGGAAATGTCCATCATGGCCGTGGCCCCGCAGTCCCTGGCCAGCGGTCCCGCCGCGAGCGGCGGCAGGGGCCGGCACTGGGTGTCCAGGAGGGCGCGCTGCTCCTGGCTCAGCTCCCCGACGGGCGTTGTGGATTCCAACAGCGCCAAACCTGCTGCCGCCCGCCCCACCGTGCCGGCCAGCGCCAGGGTGTCCCCCGGGCGGGCGCCGGACCGCAGCACGGCCGCCTTGCCGTCAAGGGTGCCGAGGATCGCGACGCTGACCGCGAGTTCGCGGCCCCGGCCCAGGTCTCCCCCGGCCACGGCACAGTCCGGGGCGCCCAGTTCCCGGATGCCGGCGCTGATTCCGTCGGCGAAGTCCTCGACCCAGGCGACACGGGTGTCCGGGGGCATCGTGAGGCTGACGACGAGGGAGGTGGCCCGGGCCCCCATGGCGTTGATGTCGCTGAGGTTTTGTGCGGCGGCCTTCCAGCCGACGTCGTAGCCGGTGGTCCGGTAGCCGTTGTTCCACTCCAGGCGGAAGTCCTGGTCGACCACCTGCGTGTCGATGCTGAGGACCGTCCGGCCATCCGGCGCGGCCACAATCGCGGCGTCGTCGCCGGGGCCCAGGATCAGGGACGGGTTGTGCGCCTGGCCGTAGTGCAGGCGCGGGAAGATCCGCTCCAGGAGCTGGGACTCGGAGAGCTCCGCGACGGTCAGCGGGTCAGGGACGTGGTCAGGGACGTATTCGGGCACAGCACAACGCTACCGCGGGGGTCCGACGGCGGCGGGCGCGTGTCCGGGTCAGCGGCACGCAAGGTACTCCCGGAGCCGCTGAGCGGCTGCGGGTGGCTGGTAGCCCTGAGACGCCATTTTGCCGCCCTGGAGGGTGCTGTTGAGCGGCCTGGGGGCAGCGTTCTTCCCTTGAAAGTATTCACTGCTGCTCACGCCCGTGACGCCGCCCCGGGAACTGCCGCTCAGCTCGTAAACGTTGGCGGCGATGTCCGCCCACGACTGCGGTTCGCCGTCGTTGGTGAGGTTGTAGGTCCCGAAGGGCGCGCCCGACTCCAGGAGGTGCCGGATGCCGGCGGCGATGTCCTCGGTGAAGCTGAGCCGGCCGATCTGGTCGTTGACGACCGACGGCGCAATTCCCCGTGCCGCCAGGGATGCCATGGTGCGGACGAAGTTGTTGCCCTCCCCGATCACCCAGCTGGTCCGCACGATGTAGTGCCGCGGCACCACGGAAACGACGGCGTCGCCTGCGGCTTTGGTCTGCCCGTACACCCCCAGCGGGGAGAACCCCTCGTCTTCCGGGTGCGTCTCGGCGGTGCCGTCGAAGACGTAGTCCGACGAGACGTGCACGAGTACCAGGTCGTGGTCGACGGCGGTCCGGGCCAGGCGGGTGACGGCGGTGACGTTGACGGTCCAGGCGGCCCTGCGGCCGTCTGGGGTTTCGGCCGCGTCGACTGCGGTGTATGCGGCGGCGTTGATGATCGTGGAGTAGTTTTTCCAGTTCCGGGCCTCAAACGCGTCCGCGCTGCCGAGGTCAAACTCGGTGCGGCCGGCGAACTCAACGGAAGTGTCCCCGTCGTAGAGTTCCCGCAGCGCCTTGCCGAGCTGGCCGTCGGCGCCGAGGACGAGGGTCTTCTTCGGCGGCATCGGGACGACATCCTTTAGCCGGGGGTGGGCCTTGTCCTTGTCGGAGAGTTCGGCCTCCTCCAGCGGCACGGGCCAGTCGATCGCGGCGCTCTCGTCGGCGAGGTTCAGGAACGTGTACTGGCCCTGGGCGTCGGCGGACCAGTGGTCGTTGACCAGGTAGGTGTAGGCGGTGTTGTCCGCCAGGGTCTGGAAGGCATTGCCGACACCGCGGGGGATAAAAATGGCTTGGCTGGCATCGAGTTCGGCCGTGAACACGGCACCGAAGGAGGCACCCTCGCGCAGGTCAACCCAGGCACCGAATATCCGGCCGGT
The DNA here is from genome assembly GCF_029964055.1 of Arthrobacter sp. EM1. NCBI lineage: Bacteria > Bacillati > Actinomycetota > Actinomycetes > Micrococcales > Micrococcaceae > Arthrobacter > Arthrobacter sp. EM1. Next base: position 2,193,200 of record NZ_CP124836.1, read on the forward strand.
GGCGACCGAAATGAATTTATCCCATGGTTCGGCATGGATCCCGCGGGTGGTTCCGGCCTTTTCGTTGAACGAGATGTTGTTCTGCACCGGCCGGAAGTCCGGCAGGCCCAGGGCCACCATTTTTTCCCGCTGCCAGTTCTCCTTGAACCAGCCCCGGTTGTCGCCGTGGACCGGAAGGTCGTAGAGGACGACGCCGGGAATCGGGGTTTCGTGCGCGGTGAGCTTTTTCGAGAACTCGATCGACATAATCTACTGGCCCTGTTCCGTGTACTTAGCTTCCGTGGCTGCCTTCTGCGGACGCCACCAGTCCTCGTTGTCCCGGTACCAGGCAATGGTGTCCTCGATCCCGGCGTCGAAGTTGGAAAAGCGCGGCTTCCAGCCGAGCTCATCGCGCAGCTTCGCGGAGTCGATGGCGTAGCGCATGTCGTGGCCGGGACGGTCCACAACATGGTCGTAGGCCTCCGGGGACTGGCCCATGTGCTTGAGGATCAGTTCGACGACGTCCTTGTTGTTCTGCTCCCCGTCCGCGCCGATCAGGTAGGTCTCCCCGATCCGGCCCCCGGCGATGATCGCCAGGACAGCGGAGGAATGATCATTGGCGTGGATCCAGTCCCGGACATTCTTGCCCTTGCCGTAAAGCTTGGGACGGATCCCGTCGATCACGTTGGTGATCTGGCGCGGGATGAATTTCTCCACGTGCTGGTACGGGCCGTAGTTGTTCGAGCAGTTGCTGATCGTTGCCTGCAGCCCGAAAGACCGCACCCAGGCCCGGACCAGCAGGTCCGAGCCCGCTTTGGTCGACGAATAAGGACTGGAAGGGTTGTACGGGGTGCTCTCGGTGAACCGCTCCGGATCATCGAGTTCAAGGTCGCCGTAGACCTCGTCCGTGGAGATGTGGTGAAAACGCTTGCCGTGCTTCCGGGCCGCCTCGATCAGCGTGTACGTGCCGATGATGTTCGTATCAAGGAACGGGCGCGGATCATGCAGCGAGTTATCATTGTGCGACTCCGCCGCGTAGTGGACCACAACGTCGGCCTCGGCCACCAGACCATCGACAAGCGCGGCGTCGCAGATGTCTCCCTGGACGAACTTCAAACGCCCCGCCGGAAGGCCCTTCAACGAATCCCGGTTGCCGGCGTAGGTGAGCTTGTCCAGGACGGTCACATGATCCTTGCCCCGCGCGGTGACATGCCGGACGAAGTTTGCGCCGATAAATCCTGCGCCACCGGTGACGAGTAGTCGCTGCATGTCTCAGACCCTACCTGTTGCGCTTGTTCCCAGAAACAAGAAAGGATGTGCCCATGCGCGGAATCATTCTGGCCGGGGGAACAGGGTCACGGCTTCATCCCATTACCTTCGGGATCAGCAAACAGCTCGTCCCGGTCTACGACAAGCCGATGATCTACTATCCGCTGTCCACCCTCATTCTGGCCGGAATCAGTGACATCCTGATTATCACCGCACCACAGGATGCCGAGCCGTTCCGCCGGCTATTGGGCGACGGCTCGCAATTCGGGATCTCCATCAGTTACAAAGTCCAGCCGTCCCCTGACGGCCTTGCCCAGGCCTTCATCTTGGGTGAGGCTCATATCGGCAACGATTCGGTGGCACTGGTCCTTGGCGACAACATCTTCTATGGCCCCGGAATGGGTACCCAACTGGCAAAGTACACGGACGTAGATGGTGGTTCCGTGTTTGGATACTGGGTGCAGGATCCTGGGGCCTACGGCGTCGTCGAGTTTGACGGTTCCGGTCGGGTGCTGACACTAGAGGAGAAGCCCCTAAAGCCCAGGAGCAACTACGCAGTACCGGGGCTCTATTTTTACGACAACAGCGTCATTGAGATTGCCCGCGAACTTAAACCGTCGCCCCGTGGCGAGCTCGAAATCACGGACGTGAACAAGGCGTATCTTGGCCTGGACAAGCTCCATGTCGAGATCCTCCCCCGGGGAACGGCCTGGCTGGACACCGGAACGTTCGATGATCTCAATGATGCCTCAAATTTCGTCCGGACTGTCCAGAAGCGCCAGGGACTGATCATCGGTGCGCCCGAAGAAACCTCGTGGCGCCTGGGATTCCTCAGTGACGACGAGCTGCGGGCCAGGGGCGAGCCCCTTGTGAAGAGCGGCTATGGCTCCTACCTGCTTGGGCTGTTGTAAGCGTCCCGGCGATCTCCGCGAAGTGTATGCCGGGGTGGCGGGACGGGCCGTGCCGCAGGGATAGGCTTAACCAATGCAGCACTTCCGTTTCCCGGCCCCGGCACGTCCGCTCCGAATTCTTGCCGCGGCGGCCATCGCCGGGGTCCTGCTGAGTGCGTGCTCCCCGGTAGTCGACGTCGCGCCCGCCAAGGATGCTGCCAACGCCGCGTGCGCCCCCATGATGGTGGCGCTGCCGGATGCGATTGGTGACGCCAAGCTGCGCAAGACCAACAGCCAGGCCACCGCCGCCTGGGGTGACCCGTCCCTGCTGGTCCTGCGCTGCGGGGTTAACGTTCCCGGGCCGACGACGGACCGCTGCGTCAGCGTGAACGGCGTCGATTGGGTGATCAAGGAAGGCGACCCGGTATGGACCCTGACCACCTTCGGTCGGGAACCAGCCACCGAAATCCTGCTGGATCCGAACAAGATCAGTTCCGCCACCGTGCTCGCGGACCTCGCGTCCTCCGCATCGAAACTGCCAGCGACGCGGAACTGCGTGGGCCAGGCGGACCTGCAAAACGCAGAGAACCTGCCGCCAAGCCCGTAGGCTAGCGCAGGCCGGTGGTGCGGTGCAGCGCCAGGTAGATCAGTTCGTCGATCAGCTCCGCGTAGCCCAGGCCTGAGGCTTTCCACATCTGCGGGTACATACTCTTCGGTGTGAATCCGGGCATGGTATTGATTTCGTTGATGATCAGCTCGCCCTCAGGCGTGTAGAAGAAATCGACCCGGCTCAGTCCCTCGGCTCCAACGGCGTCGAACGCAACGGCGGCAAGCTCGCGGACCCGGGCGATGGCTTCGTCCGGGAGATCTGCCGGGCAGCTGAGCTCGGCGGCGTCGTCGACGTATTTAGCATTGAAGTCATAAAACTCATGCCCGCCGCCGGCCACGGCAATCTCCCCCGGCATGGACGTCCGGGGAGCGTCGGTCCCCCGGCCTTCCAGCACTGCGCATTCGATTTCGCGGCCCACGATGCCCGCTTCGATGACGAGTTTCGGGTCGTGCTCGCGGGCGGCCTCGATTGCGGCATCCAGTCCGTCCAGGGAATCCACCTTGGAGATGCCCATGGATGAGCCGGCCCGTGCCGGCTTCACGAAGACCGGGAAGCCGAGCCGGTCCACACGCTTGCGGACGGTCTCCGGATCATTGCGCCACTGCCGGTCCGTGACCGCGATGTAGGGACCCACATGGAGCCCGGCGGATTCAAACACCACTTTCATAAAGTGCTTGTCCATCCCGACGGCGGACGCCAGCACACCGGCGCCGACGTACCGGGTGTCGGAAAGCTCCAGCAAACCCTGAATGGTACCGTCCTCGCCGAACGGGCCGTGCAGCAGGGGAAACACCACATCCACCGCACCGAGCTCCTGCGGGACAGTGTTCGGTGCGGCCACGATCAGTTGGTATTCGCCGCCGATCTCGGCCAGTGCCACCGTCCGGGCCGACGGTGCGACTTCAGGCAGGGAGGACGCCGAAAGTGACCAGTCGCGGGTGTCCCCGGAGGCCAGCACCCACTGGCCGGACTTGGCGATCCCGATGGGGATGACCTCGTACTTCGCCTGGTCGATGGCGCCGAGCACGCCGGCAGCGGTCACGCAGCTGACCGCGTGTTCGCTGGACCGGCCGCCGAACAGCACCGCCACTCGGGGCCGGGCGCCCGGGCCCGCTGTGTTCACTTCTTCTTCAGTCACGCTCAGTAATCGCCTTCAGGTTTCAGATCACGGGAGAGCAGCAGCGGCCCCAGTTCATCAACGGACAGTTTTCCGGCCAGGACGGCAACTACTGCCGCGGTGATTGGCATCTCGACGCCGAGTTTACCCGCCAGCTCGTGAACGGCCTGCGCCGACTTGATCCCCTCGGCGGTCTGCGTCATTTCAGCTGCCACCTCATCCAGGGTCAGTCCTCTGCCCAGCAGCCGTCCGGCCGTGTGGTTCCGTGACAACGGCGAGGAACAGGTAGCCACGAGGTCGCCAAGACCGGCCAGTCCGGCCATCGTCTGCGCCTCGCCGCCCAGCGCCAGGGACAGCCTGGAGGTCTCCGCGAGGCCGCGGGTGATCACCGATGCCTTGGTGTTATCCCCCATTTGCTTGCCCTCGCAGATTCCGACGGCCAGGGCGATGATGTTCTTGACGATCCCGCCGATTTCGACGCCGACGACGTCGGCCGTGGTGTACGGGCGGAAATACGGCGCCGTGCAGCTGCGCGCGATCCAGCCGGCCGCCGCCGCGTCCGAGCAGGCCACCACCGAGGCGGTGGGCTCTTCCCGGGCGATCTCCATCGCCAGGTTGGGGCCGGAGACCACGGCGATCCGGTCCGCGGGAATGCCGAGTTCAGCAGAGATTACTTCGCTCATCCGGGCATCGGAGTGGAGCTCGAGTCCCTTCATCAGGGACACCACCAGGGCGCCCGGCGGTATCAGGGCCGCCCATTCGCGCAGCTGCGGCCGCAGCGTCTGTGCGGGTACGGCCAGGACCACCAGCTCCGCGCCGGCGAGAACCTCGGCGACGTCGGTAAACGCGGTGATGCTGGAGGGAAGCGCAATTTCCTTGAGGTACTGCTCATTACGGTGCTTCAGGTTAATCTGTTCCACCACCGCGTTGCGGCGGCCCCACAGCCGGATTTCCCGCTCAACGCCGGAGGCCGCGGCGGCATCTGCGAGGATCTTGGCGAAGGTGGTTCCCCAGGATCCGGCTCCGAGGACAGCCACCCGGCTGGCGGAAGACAGGGCGCGGGTATCCGCCGTCATGCGGCGCCGTCCGCGTCGGTGGACGTTCCGGCGTCGGGTCGGCTGCCTGCTGCGCCACCTGTTTGGTCGCCGCCTGCGACGAAGCGGCCGTGCGTGGTCTGGTTGTGCGCCGAAGGATCCCAGCGGACCAGCGGGGGCTGCCCGCCGCGGAGGGTGGCCAGGAGTTCCGTAACGGAGTCCATGATCACGTTGGTCGCCTCCGCGAGGGTGGCCTTGTCCAGCGGCCGGCCCGCAAAGGCGCTGAGGTCCACGGGATCGCCCACCACCAGGCGGGAGGTCTTCCGCGGAAAGACATGGAACCGCTTGGCGTAGCGGGGAAGGACCTCGTGTGCCCCCCAATGAGCCATGGGCACCACAGGTATCCCGCCCTCCAGCGCCATACGCGCCGCGCCGGTGTGTCCCTTCATCGGCCACAACTCAGGATCCCGGGTCAGGGTCCCTTCGGGATAGATCACGATGGCGCCGCCCTCGTTCACAACGTCCCGGGCAATCTGCAGCGAGCGGTTGGCACCAGCCGAGGACCGCTCCACCGGGATTTGTTTGGTGGCGCGCAGCACGAATCCCAGCACCGGCACCTTAAAAAGGCCCTCCTTGGCCAGAAAGTGCGGCATCCGCTTCTGGTTGTAAAGCATGTGCCCCACCACCAGCGGATCGATTTCGGTGCAGTGGTTGGGAGCCGCAATAAAGCCGCCGGCGGGAAGCTTCTCCAGCCCGATCCATTGCTTGCGCATCAACAGGTTCATGACGGGCCGGACAATTCCGGCAACAAAGACAAAGGTGGTGTGGCTCTTGGCGGTTTCCTTCACGTGGTCCCCCGCTACCCGGCTGAAGTGATGTCGAAGTCCGCGCCCAGGCCGGCGAGCTTTTCGGTGAAGCGCTCGTAGCCGCGGTTAATAATGTCGATTCCGGTGACCCGCGAAGTGCCATTCGCAGCCAGCGCAGCGATCAGGTGGCTGAATCCGCCCCGCAGGTCCGGGACGTCAATGTCGGCACCGGTCAGCTGGGTGGGGCCGGAAATGACGGCCGAGTGCAGGAAGTTGCGCTGGCCAAACCGGCACGGCACACTGCCAAGGCATTCGCGGTGGACCTGGATGTTGGCGCCCATCCGGATCAGCGCGTCGGTGAAGCCGAAACGGTTCTCGTACACGGTTTCATGCACGATTGACACGCCCTCGGCCTGGGTCAGCGCAACGATCAGAGGCTGCTGCCAGTCGGTCATAAACCCGGGGTGCACGTCCGTCTCCAGGACCAGCGGGTTGAGCTTGCCGCCCTTGTGATAGAACCGGATGCCGTCGTCGCCGATGTCCATCCCGCCGCCGACCTTGCGGTAGGTGTTCAGGAACGTCATCATGTCCCGCTGGGTGGCGCCCTCGACGAAGATGTCCCCCTTCGTCACCAGCGCCGCTGAGGCCCAGGAGGCAGACTCGTTGCGGTCCGAGAGGGCGCGGTGGTTGTAGCCGCCAAGGTCCGGGACGCCTTCGATCCGGATGGTGCGGTCGGTCTGGACGCTGATGATGGCGCCCATCTTTTGCAGCACGGCGATGAGGTCCACTACCTCCGGCTCGGTGGCAGCACCGGAAAGCTCCGTGATGCCCTCGGCCCTTGTGGCGCTCAGCAGGACCTGCTCGGTGGCTCCAACGGAGGGATACGGCAGGGAAATCTTGGCGCCCTTGAGACCGTCCGGCGCTGAAATGTGGATGCCGCCGGGACGCTTTTCCACCACGGCGCCGAAGTGACGGAGCACGTTCAGGTGGTAGTCGATGGGTCGGTCGCCGATCTTGCAGCCGCCCAAATCCGGGATAAAGGCCTCGCCGATCGCGTGGATCAGGGGCCCGCAGAGCAGGATCGGGATGCGTGAATCGCCGGCATGGGCGTCGATGGCGGTGCTCGAGGCGGTTTTGGCGCCCTTCGGGTCGAGGGTCAGGTCCCCGGTGATGGGGTCCTTCTCAACCGTGACGCCGTGGAGTTGGAGCAGGCTGGTGACAACCTCAACGTCCTTGATCTCGGGGACGTTGCGCAGCACGGAGGGCTCATTGCCCAGCAGGGCAGCCACCATTGCTTTGGGGACAAGATTCTTGGCCCCGCGCACGGTGACGCGGCCAGTCAGCGGGACGCCTCCGCGGATTGTCAGAACACTACTCATGTACGGCTTTCCTCACGACTACTCGCCCCCAAAACCTTCCAAAGGCACCTGCTAAGCATAGGAGCTTGCGTTACCGATCTGAAATACGGGGTGTGCCGCTCCTTCCCGGCCGCACCGTTCACCGGAATCGAATCCGGCGTCGGGCTCGGCGGGTCAGGACATCTTGGCCGGCAACGTCTTGGGCATAAATGCGGGACGGGTGGCCTCGAAAGCGGTGATGTCTTCCTCGTGCTTGAGGGTCAGCCCGATGTCGTCCAGGCCCTCAAGCAGGCGCCACCGGGTGTAGTCGTCGATCTCAAACGGGGCCACAATATTGCCGCAGATCACGGTCTTGGAGACGAGGTCCACGGTGACTTCGGTGCCGGGCGCGTTCTCCAGTTCCTTCCAGATCAGTTCAATGTCGTCCTGGGCGAGTTCGGCGGCGAGCAGGCCTTGCTTGCCGGAGTTGCCGCGGAAGATGTCGGCGAAGCGTGAGGAAAGTACGGTCTTGAAGCCGTAGTCCTTAAGTGCCCAGACGGCGTGCTCCCGGGAGGACCCGGTACCGAAGTCAGGCCCGGCCACCAGCACCGAACCGGCATTAAAAGGTTCCTGGCTGAGGATGAACGCCGGGTCCTTGCGCCAGCCGGCAAAGAGGGCATCTTCGAAACCGGTGCGCGTGATGCGTTTGAGGTAGACGGCGGGGATGATCTGGTCTGTGTCGACGTTGCTTTGGCGCAGCGGGACGCCGATGCCGGTGTGGGTGGTGAACTTTTCCATGGCGGATCCTTCTAGGCTGTGTGGATCAGTGACTGTCGGAAGCTACGCGGCATCGGCGCTCAGGGCCGCGGACTCGGGCGCAGGTTCCAGGTCCGACGGCGAGCTTAGGGTGCCGCGCACGGCGGTCGCGGCCGCCACCACCGGGGAGACCAGGTGGGTGCGTCCGCCCTTGCCCTGCCGGCCCTCGAAGTTGCGGTTCGAGGTGGAGGCGCAGCGCTCCCCCGGTTCCAGCTGGTCCGGGTTCATACCCAGGCACATCGAGCAGCCGGCGAAGCGCCATTCGGCGCCGAAGTCCTTAAAGACCTTGTCCAGGCCCTCGGCCTCGGCCTCGAGGCGAACGCGGGCGGAGCCGGGCACCACAAGCATCCGGATGTTGGGGTCCTTGGTGCGGCCGCGGATGATGTCCGCGGCCGCACGGAGGTCCTCCATCCGGGAGTTGGTGCAGGATCCCAAGAACACCGTGTCGACGCGGATGTCCTTCATCGAGGTGCCGGCTTCCAGGCCCATGTACTGCAGCGCACGTTCCGCCGCAGCCTTGGCATTCTCGTCGCCGAAGTCCTCGGGCGAGGGCACCTTCGCGGACAAGGACACACCCTGGCCCGGGTTGGTCCCCCAGGTTACAAACGGTTCCAGGGTGTCGGCGTCGAGGTCCACTTCGAGGTCGAAGCTCGCGTCATCCTCCGTGCGCAGAGTGTTCCAGTAATCGACGGCGGCATCCCACTCGGCGCCCTGGGGTGCGTGCGGACGGCCGAACATGTAGTCGTAAGTCGTCTGGTCCGGGGCGACGAGTCCGGCGCGGGCGCCGGCTTCGATGGACATGTTGCAGATGGTCATCCGGGCTTCCATGGACAGTGCCCGGATTGCGGAGCCGCGGTATTCGAGCACGTAGCCCTGACCGCCGCCGGTGCCGATCTTGGCGATGACGGCCAGGATGATGTCCTTCGCGGACACCCCGGGGCGCAGTGCGCCCTCGACGTTGATGGCCATGGTCTTGAACGGCTTCAGGGACAGCGTCTGGGTCGCCATCACATGTTCCACCTCGGAGGTGCCGATGCCCATCGCCAGGGCGCCAAAGGCCCCGTGGGTGGAGGTGTGCGAGTCGCCGCAGACCACCGTCATGCCAGGCTGGGTGAGGCCCAGCTGCGGGCCCACCACATGCACGATGCCCTGTTCGGCGTCCCCCAGGGAGTGCAGCCGGACACCAAATTCCTTGCAGTTGTTGCGCAGGGTCTGGATCTGCGTGCGGCTGGTGAGATCGGCAATTGGCTTGTCGATGTCCAGCGTCGGCGTGTTGTGGTCCTCGGTGGCGATGGTGAGATCGGGCCGGCGAAGCGGACGCCCGGCCAGCCGGAGCCCTTCGAAGGCCTGCGGGGAGGTCACTTCGTGCACCAGGTGGAGGTCAATGAAGAGAAGGTCTGGCTGGGCGTTGACTCCTTCGCCGTCGCCTTTGCGCACCACGTGCGCGCCCCAGACTTTCTCGGCCAGTGTCTTTGCCACGGCCTGCTCCCTTCACTGCGGTATTTTCGTACGTAACTGCTTGTTCCCACCACTGAATCAGCCCGCCCGCGTCCTGCGCCAGCGCGTTGACTTGCATCTCAGATAATGAGACGGCAATATCATTACATGGACAATTCTAGTGGAGTCGGTGTCATCGATAAAGCCGCCCATGTGCTTGACGCACTTGAGGCAGGCCCAACCACCCTGGCGCAGCTTGTTGCCGCCACGGGACTGGCTCGGCCCACCGTGCACCGGCTGGCGCTGGCGCTGGTCCATCACCGGCTGGTGAGCCGCGACATCCAGGGCCGCTTTGTGCTCGGCAGCCGCCTTGTGGAGCTGGCCTCCGCGGCCGGTGAGGACCGCCTGATCGCCTCCGCCGGGCCTGTCCTGATGCAGTTGCGCGACGCCACCGGTGAGAGCGCCCAGATTTTCCGCAGGCAGGGTGAGTGGCGCGTCTGCGTGGCCTCCGCCGAACGGCCCATCGGCCTGCGCGACACCATTCCCGTCGGCACCCAGCTGTCCATGAAGGCCGGTTCCGCCGCCCAGGTGCTCCTCGCCTGGGAGGACCATGACCGGCTCCTTGAAGGTCTGCAGGCCGCCCGTTTCACCCCCACCGTCCTGGCCGGGGTTCGGCGCCGCGGCTGGGGCCAGAGCCTCGGCGAACGCGAGCCGGGCGTGGCCTCCGTTTCGGCCCCTGTCCGCGGTCCGTCCGGCCGGGTGATCGCGGCAGTGTCGATCTCCGGTCCGATTGAACGCCTGACCCGCCAGCCCGGCCGGCTGCACGCCGAGGTGGTCTGCAACGCCGCCCGGGTGCTGACCGAGGCGCTGCGCAAAACCAGCGACTAGCGGCATAGGCTGTGCGCATGAGCAGTTATGCGGTGTTCCTGCGCGGGGTCAACGTCGGCGGCATCACCATAAAAATGGCCGAGCTGAAGCAGGCCCTCGCGTCCCGCCCGTTTTCGGACGTGAAAACGCTCCTGGCCAGCGGAAATGTTGTGCTCTCAAGCGAGCTGCCCGCCGTCGGCGTCAAAACGGAATTCGAGGCCTGCCTCCGGGAGGGGTTTGATTACGACGCCTGGGTGGTGGTTTTGCCAGCGGACCGCGTGGGCGAGCTGGTGGCGGCGTGCCCCTACCCCGCGGACGACGCAACCACCCATACCTATCTCACGCTGGGCTCGGACCTCGGGGTGCTTGCCGAGCTGCATGCGGCCGGCCAGGCCCTGGACGGCGCACAGCTAACCGAGCTGGGACCGGAAGCCTTGGCGTGGTTGGCACCCGCCGGCGGCACCCTGGACAGTCCGTTCAGCAAGCTGTCCGCGAAGCCGAAGTACAAGGCCTCCACCACCACGCGCAACCTGCGCACCATGATCAAGGTCCGCGACGCCGCGGCACTGCTGTAGGCGGTTCAGTTAGGGGCGGGTCGGTTGACCGCCCGGCGCAGCGGCAGGTCCAGCATCCCTTGAAAGCGGTTAGCGAGCAGCCGCCTGCAGTGCCTTGTTAAAAGACCCCAGTCGGCTAACCTCAAGTTCCACAGGCTCAACAACCAGATCCGCCGCCACGGCAGCGACGGCAGCTTCGAGTCGTTTCCGGGCCGCTGAGCCCCGCGCCCGTGCGGCAGCGCCGGCGACGAACTTCGCCACGACGGCCAGGACAATCCCGAGCAGCGCCCCGCCGGCGACCATCACTGTCGGCACCGGCCAGCCCTGCACCAGCGGGACCGCCGGCACGGGAAGCTGCAAGTAGCCCAGCGCCGCGAGCACGCCGAGCCAGGCGAAACCGCCGAGCGCCGTCAGCAATGCCAGCCACTGCAGGATGTTAAACGGCATCCACCACCAGGCCTTGCGTCCGGCCTTCAGCTCGGTGCCCGCGATGGCCTGGTCCAGCGCGTCCGGAAGCCGGTCCCGGCCCTCACGGGCCGCGCCGCGGATGACGGCCCGCCAAGGGCCGGGGGCGCCGTCGGATGCTGCATCGGCAAATTCGCGGACCGCGGCATCAGTGCGGGCCCGCTCCGGGGCGCCCGCCGGCGGCAGCGAGGTGCGGTTCACGTCCGGCCTGGCGCCCTCCCGGCGCAGGTTCAGCCGCCTGAGCGGATCGGGCCGGAACCTGACCAGCCAGCGGGTGACGGGCCAGCCCGTGCGGCGGGTCGACTCCAACCGGTAGGACCGGACGACGGCGTCCACGACGACCGGGACGTTAGCGGCAACTGCCAGTTCCGCCGCCAGCCGAGACGTTGACGCAGCGTTGACCCCGGCCGCCCCGCCTTGCCCGGACGATTCGGCAAGCACCGCTGCGGCCCGGGTAACGTCCGCGGCGAGGCGCTGCGACTGGGCCTTCCGCTGCGTGGCCACCTGCCGAATGGCGGCCCGGACTGCGTCCACACCGGTGCCCACGACGGCGGAGGCACCAAGGACCTGCACCTTCCCCAGCCCGTCCCGCGCCAGGATGCCTTTGAGTGATTCCAACACCGGGGCAATGTCCCGGTCCGGGAGCCGGTCGATCTGGTTGAGCACCACGAGGGTGACGGCGCCGTGGGAGGCCAAGGGGCTGAGGAAGTCATTATGCACCGCGGCGTCCGCGTACTTTTGCGGATCGAGCACCCAAACGAGGACGTCGACGAGTCCCACCATCCGCTCAACGATCTGACGGTTGGCAGCCCGGGTGGAGTCGAAGTCCGGAAGGTCCAGCAGGATCAGGCCCGTGCCCTCGTCGGCGAAAGCGGGGACCGGGCTGGCGTGGTGCCGATTCCGGACCTCCAGCCAGTCCAAAAGCTCTTCGCTGCCCTCGGCTCCCCAGATGCCGGCGAGCGGTTCGGAGGTCGTAGGCCGACGGGCGGCTGCCGTCGCAATTTCCTCCCCGCTGACAGCGTTGAAGAGGGAGGACTTACCGCTGCCCGTCGCTCCGAAGAATCCGACCACTGTGTGCTCCGCAGAGAGGGAGCGCCGTGAGCTCGCCCGCTCCAGCACCTGCAGCACACTGTCCAGGACCTCCTCGGGGAGCGCCCCGGCTGCCAGTTCGCGCGCTTCGTTCAATGCCATAAGCCTGCGGTCCAGCCGGGTGGCCTCGGCGGCCGCGCCGTGGCGGCTCATGCGGAGGCCGCCAGCCGGCGGAGCGCCGCGGCCTGGCCGGCGAGCACCGCGGGATCGATTCCGCCGGAGAGGTCAAGCCGGTCCAGGAATCGCTGCTGTTCGTCCCGGAGCAGGACCTGGCAGCGTGCGTGGAGGTCCTCCCGGGCCGTCTTGGCCAGCCGGCGGACGGCGTCTTCGCCAAACACCGCTTCGAGCAGCCGCTGACCGGCTATTGCGGTACCGCCTGCGACGCCGACCTCCAGCCCGGTCAGCCCTGCAGTCATGGAGAACACCACGATCATGAGGGCGGCGCCGAGCCCGTTGATGCCAAAGGACAACCAGCGGGCCTGCGTGCGTTTGCCTTGGCCCTCGGTCCGGATCAGTTCCATAAGGCTCCCCTGCCAGGCCCGAATTTCGGCAGCAGCCTTTTCGGCGAAGCCATCCGAGGTGCCGGAGAGGTCATCGCTGCCCAGCAGCTGGCGGCCGGCAGGATCGGAGCGCCAGCGCCCGTCCGCGTCATCGCCGGCGTTGGCGGCCTCATCGATAATAACGGCCTGTAAGCCGGTCTCGATCGCCGTCTCCACCCGCACTGCCGGTGCCGGTTCGCCCCGGAAGAACGCGGCGGCCCGGTCACGGAACCGGCCAATGTTCTGCTCCATTGCCCGGAAAAACTCGCCGGTGCCGACAAAGTCCTGCCAGCGGGCCAGGACCTCGCCGCGGAGCAGGGCGCCGTCCCGGGTGGCCTCCAGGATCCTGGCCACGGCGTCCCGGTAGGCGTCACGGGCGTCACCTGCCAGGACGTCAGCGGCATGTTCCTGATCTTCGGCTGCCTGCGCCGCCGCCTCGATACGGTCCGCCAGGGCCTTGACAGTTCCGTTGAGGGTCCGCCGGGCGATGCCGGCACGCCCGGCGGCGTCCGCGGCGATTTCCTGCAGCCAGCGCCGCAATGGCTCGACGGCGGCGGCCGGAAGCATCCCCATCCCGTCCAGTTCCGCTTCGGGTACAACGAAGAGGCGGGCCCCGCCGAGGCCTTCCCGGCTGAGCATGGACTGCAGGTCCGCGCTGACCTCGGCTTCGGCGGCGGCCGGGACCCGGTCCAGGACCACGGCAACCATAATGTCCCGCGAGGCCGCGTCCAGCAGCAGGCGCCACGGGACGGCGTCGGCATAGCGGTTGGCGGTGGTGACAAAGACCCACAGGTCGGCCGCCGCCAGCAACTGGCTGGCCAGCTTGCGGTTGTCAGCGGAAATCGAGTCGACGTCGGGCGCATCCAGCAGCGCGATTCCCTGCGGCACCGCCGTGTCGGCGAGCAGGACGAGGGAGCTGACCGTTGCGGCGTCCGGGGTGGGACCGGCCTGAGTGGCGGGCAGCGGCGCAGCGTTGAGCGTGCCGCGGATCCGGCTCAGGCTCGGCAGCACCCGCTGGTCCTCGAACCAGCGCCCGTCCGCGGGGTGGTGCAGCAGGATGGGCTGGCGGGTGGTGGGCCGGATGGCGCCGGCGCGGGTGACGGCATGGCCCACGAGCCCGTTGACGAGGGTCGATTTCCCGGCACCGGTAGACCCGCCGACGACGGCGAGGAGCGGCGCGTCCAGGCTGCGGTAGCGCGGCAGGATGTAGTCCTCGAGCTGGGCGAGGGCGTTGCGGATGTCACGCCGGGCGTCATCGGCGCCGGGCAGGGCCAGCGTCAGCACGGTTGCAGCCAGGTCGCGATGGACGGCTTCCAGCAGTTCAATGCCCGGGCCGGAGGTATTGTCGGAGCTCACGGTTTCATCATGCCAGTTCAGGCGCGTCCCGATGGATGCTGGGGCCCCGGACAACGAAAAACGGCCCCGGGCTGTTGCCCGGGACCGTTATATCTGTGACCCCAGCGGGATTCGAACCCGCGTTACCGCCGTGAGAGGGCAGCGTACTAGGCCGCTATACGATGGGGCCGCGTACTCTCCAGAACGGCATTGCTGCCATTCGCGCTAAGCAATTATTTCATACACTCAGCAAGTGTTTCAAACCGGCCGTACCGGTTCAAAACTCCTGATAATCCGCGGATTTCCGAGGAATTTTCAGAGCTGGGATACCAGGACTCGAACCTAGAATGACGGTACCAGAAACCGTAGTGTTGCCAATTACACCATATCCCAATGGAACTTGCGGGCCGGATCCTTGGGTCAAAACCCGCGCTCCCGGCGCCTCAGCACGAGTAATTACTCTACCCGAGACTTTCCGTCTGTACAAATCGAGGCGTCCGGCTCCCGGAATTAGCGGGAGCCGGCTACGCGAGCAGCTCCAGCAAGGTCCCGATTTCGCGGCCGGCAAAGCCCGGGGCAGGTTCCCCGCCGCGGTTCAGCCAGACGCCCAAGAGGCCGGCCGCCGTCGAACCGTCAGCGTCGAGGAGGCGGTTGTCCCCCACATACAGCGTCTCGCCGGCGCCGGAGCCGAGGCGCCGGACCCCCTCCAGGTAGATCGCCGGATCCGGCTTCGCCGCACCCACGGTGTCCGTCCCCACCAGCACGCCGATGCGCGCCAGGCCGGCGGCGTCCAGCTTGACCCGCTGGTAGTCGTGGACGTTATTGCTCACTGCCCCGTACGGAATCCCGGCGGCATCCAGCGCATCCAGGACCGGGGTGACGTCGTCGAAGGCGCGGATGTAGCCGTGCTGCCGGCTGGCGTAGGAACTGACCCAATGGTGGGCCTGCTCCCCCTCCGCCAGCTCCACGCCGAAATGTCCCAGCGCAGCCCGGCCCCGGAGCAGCCGCTGCTCGTTGAACGTCAGTTCCCCGGCCAGGTACCGGTCGTAAAAATGCGTGGTCTCGCGGGTGAAAATCCGCCCGAATTTCTCCCACCCGGCCTGGTCCAGTGCGGGCAACAGATGTTCGCTGACGTCGCGAAGGGCTGCCGTCATGGCGAACTCAAGGTCAACGAGGGTGTCGTCGATGTCGAAGAGTACGCCGCGGATGCCGTCCAGGCCGGCGGCCAGGGCGGCTGTCCGGGCGCCGGTGATTGCCTCAGGCGAGCCCATTATCAGCCGCGGAAAGCGCGCAGCCGGGCCAGGGACGAGTCCTTGCCCAGGATCACCATGGATTCGAACAAAGGCGGGGAGATCCGGCGGCCGGAGATGGCCGTGCGGACCGGACCGAAGGCCAGCCGCGGCTTAACCCCAAGTCCCTCCACCAGGGCTTCCTTGAGCGCCGGCTGAATGGTTTCCGCCGACCAGTCGGCCAGCGGTTCCAGGGCGGCCAGGGCGGCGTCGAGCACCTCGGTGAGGTTCTCCGGCAGTCCCTTGCGGGCGTCGTCGGCGACGTCGATGGCGTCGTCGTTCTTGAACAGGAAGGCGAGCATCTCGGGGGCCTCGCCCAGCAGCGAGATGCGCTCCTGGATCAGCGGGGCCGCCTCGGCGAGGATCTCCCCCTGGCGCGCGGTGAGCGTCTCGCCGACGAACCCGGCCGTGCGCAGGTACGGGACGAGCCGGGAGCGGAAGTCCTCGGCGTCGAGCATCCGGATGTGCGTGCCGTTGATGGCCTCGGCCTTTTTGATGTCAAAACGGGCCGGGTTGGCCAGGACGTCGTTGACGTCGAAGTGCTCGATCAGCTGCTCCACGGTGAAGATGTCCTCATCGGCGGAGAGGCTCCAGCCGAGCAGGGAAAGGTAGTTCAGCAGGCCCTCAGGGATAAAGCCGCGGTCCCGGAGCAGGAACAGGTTGGACTGCGGATCACGCTTGGAGAGCTTCTTGTTGCCCTCGCCCATCACGTAGGGCAGGTGGCCGAAGACCGGCAGGTAGCTGGCGACGCCGATGTCCATCAGCGCGCGGATCAGCACCACCTGGCGGGGTGTGGACGAAAGCAGGTCCTCGCCGCGGAGCACGTGGGTGATGCCCATCAGCGCGTCGTCGACGGGGTTGACCAGGGTGTACAGCGGCGATCCGTCGGCGCGGACGATCACGTAGTCCGGGATGCTGCCGGCCTTGAACGTGATCTCGCCGCGGACCATGTCGGTGAAAGTGACGTCCTCGTCCGGCATCCGGACACGGAGCACGGGCTGGCGGCCCGCAGCCTTGAACGCGGCCAGCTGCTCCTCAGAGAGCTCGCGGTCGAAGTTGTCGTAGCCGAGCTTGGGGTCGCGGCCGGCGGCGCGGTGGCGGGCCTCGACTTCGTCCGGTGAGGAGTAGCACTCATAGGCGTAGCCGGCCTCGACGAGCTTGGCGACGACGTCCTTGTACAGCTCAAGTCGCTGGGACTGGCGGTACGGCTCGTGCGGTCCGCCGACTTCCACGCCCTCCTCCCAGGTGATGCCGAGCCATTTAAGGGCCTCTAGCAGCTGCTGGTAGCTCTCCTCGGAGTCGCGCGCCGCGTCCGTGTCCTCGATGCGGAACACGAAGGTGCCCTTGGTGTGCCGGGCGTGGGCCCAGTTGAAGAGGGCGGTGCGGATCAGGCCGACGTGCGGGGTGCCGGTGGGTGACGGGCAGAATCGGACACGGACCGGAGTGTCTGCGGTGACTTCGCTGGTCACGCTGGGGGCGGAGCTGGAGACGGCGTCAGGCGCGGAGGGAGTAATCATAGTGTTACCAACATTACTGGTTGAGATTGGCTCGGGACCAACCCAACGCTGGTGCTGCCGGCTCCACCGGGTGTGATTCTTAGGCAGGCAAGCGCAGCACGTCCAGGGCGGAGAGCAGATACGGGACGGGATCGGGGTCAGTTCCTGCCGCCCACTGCATCCACGCTTCAAAGGTCGCACCAAGGTAGGCGGCGCTCAGATAGTTCGCCGTGTCCGCGCGGACGCCGCGGGCGACGAGGTAGAGCCGTGCCCGCTCGCGTTGGGGTTTCAGGCGGTCATAGCTCCGGCTCGCCAGTTCGGTGTGCTCGGCGATCAGGCGCAGGCGCCCGCGCGAGACGGAGAGATCCGGAATCACCGCCACCCCGGCGACCGCGGCCGCCCGCAGCCCGGCCAGGATGTCGCCGTCGGACGGGGACAGTGCCCCGGCCTGTTCCAGTACCCGTCCCGACGCCTCGACCACCGGCTCCATTCCGCCCCAAATGAGATCGGCCTTGGAGGAAAAGTACCGGTACAGGCTCTTCCGGCCCACTCCCGCCTCGCGGGCGATGTCCTCCATGGAAGTGCGCTCATAGCCCCGCCCGGCGAACAGCCGCAGGGCGATCGCCGCGACAGCCTCCGGGTCGATCCGCACGGGACGCCCGCTGGAACGCGGCACGGCAGGCTGCGTTTTTTCCCCGGACATCACACCAGTATTCACCCTTTTATAATGACACAGCGTGTCATAAAGTGGGTGGTATTGCGATCCATCGACGTCCGGGAGGACAGCATGAGCAACGACGCATCATGGCAGGAAACCATTACGGCAGGCCGCTTCGAGGGCAAGACGGTGATCGTTACCGGGGCAGGATCCGGGATCGGCCAGGCTACCGCCCTGCGCATCGGCAGGGAGGGCGGCAGGGTTGTCGCGGCGGATATCAGCACCGAGCGCCTGGATGCCCTGGTGGCCGGGAACCCGGGCCTGGACCTGGTCCCGGTGGCCGGTGACATCTCGACGAACGAAGCCGTGGCCGCCGTCGTCGCTGCCGCGGGCGGCCGGGTGGATGCCCTGGCCAACGTCGCGGGCATCATGGACAACTTCGCCCCGATCCACGAGGTGGACGACGTCATCTGGGAGCGCGTCTTCCGAATCAACGTCACCGCCACCATGCGCCTGACCCGGGCCGTACTGCCCCTGATGCTGGAAGCAGGCTCCGGATCCGTGGTCAACGTCGCCTCCGAGGCCGGCCTGCGCGGCTCCGCCGCCGGAGCCGCCTACACCGCGTCCAAACACGCCGTTATTGGCCTGACGAAGAACTCCGCCGTGATGTACGGGCCAAAGGGACTGCGCTTCAACGCCGTCGCGCCCGGCGCCACCCTCACCAACATAGAAGCCATCTGGGGTTCCCAGCTGGCCGCCGAGCGCCTCGGGCCGCTGATGGGTGCGAACATTCCCGCGCCCGCCACCGCAGCCCAGCTGGCCGCATCCATCACCTTTCTGCTGAGCGAGGACGGCACCAACCTCAACGGCGCCGTCCTGGCCTCCGACGGCGGCTGGTCCGCCGTCTAGGAGCGCGGCGTTTCAGCTCCGGCTAGCGGCGGACCACAGGGTTGGAGAGGCGGCCGATGCCCTCGATCTCTACCTCGAAACGGTCGCCTGCCTCCACGAGCCCGACGCCTGCAGGGGTGCCGGTCATAATAACGTCGCCCGGCAGCAGGGTGAAGGCCTGCGAGACGATGGAGACGAGTTCGCGGACTCCGCGGATCATCTGACTGGTGCTGCCGTCCTGGCGCAACTCGCCGTTGAGGCGGCCCTGGATCTGCAGGTCCTCGGTGTTCAGCTCGGTCTCGATCCACGGCCCCAGCGGTGCGGAAGTGTCGAAGCCCTTGGCCCGGGCCCACTGCAGGTCCGTCTTTTGGACGTCGCGGGCGGTGAGGTCGTTGCCGCAGGTGTAGCCGAAGATCACGTCGTCGACGCGTTCCTCCGGGACGTCCTTGCAGATCCGGCCGATCACAACGCAGAGCTCGGCCTCAAAGGAGACTTCCTCGGAGAACTCCGGCAGCACGATCGGGTCATTGGGCCCGACGACGGATGTGTTGGGCTTCAGGAAGAGCAGCGGCTGCTCAGGGACCTCGTTGCCAAGTTCCTTGGCGTGCTCGGCGTAGTTGCGGCCGACGCCGATGACCTTGCTGCGCGGGATGATCGGGGCCAGGAGGCGCACATCCTCCAGTTTGTGCCGGACGGCGGTTCGTTCCACGCCGTTGAAGAACGGGTCGCCGTTAATAACAGTGACTTCCTCACTGCCGGGCTCACCTTCAACAATGCCGTAGAGGGGATCAGAATCGACTACAAACCGGGCGATACGCATGGCTCCAAGCGTACCGTCTCCGGCAGGCCGGGTCGCGCGCCCTTCGTCACGATGCCGCACGTGCCATCACCCAACTGACTCGCAGCAGGGGTCGTTTTGAGGGCTGAAAACGGCCTTAGCTGCGAGCTAGTTGGGTGAGCTGCGCAGGTAGTGGAGTTGGGCCGCCACGGAGAGTTCCGCGGCGGACCGCACGGCGGGATCGACGTCGGCGTACACGGCGTCTGCCACCTCGCCCACGCCGGCGTTCGGGCCCAGGTTCTCGAGGGCCGAACGGATTTGCCCGAGACGGTCTTCGCGGTGGTCCCGGTAGGCGCGGACGATCGTGTCCAGGGCAGGCAGCGTGGGTCCGTGGGCCGGCAGGACGGTCGCCGGGCCCAGGCGTTCGAGCCGGTCCAGTGACGCCAGGTAGTCCCCCAAGGTGCCGTCAGGGTAGTCCAGGACCGTGGTTCCGAGGCCCAGGATCGTGTCGCCGGTGAGGACCGAGCCCCGGGCGCCGTCGTGC
This sequence comes from Arthrobacter sp. EM1, assembly GCF_029964055.1. Classification (NCBI taxonomy): domain Bacteria; kingdom Bacillati; phylum Actinomycetota; class Actinomycetes; order Micrococcales; family Micrococcaceae; genus Arthrobacter; species Arthrobacter sp. EM1. The sequence continues at coordinate 2,212,997 of NZ_CP124836.1, forward strand.
GGCAAATGGAAACAGACCGAGTCCGAGGTGTGGCCCGGCGTCGCCAGCACCCTGACCTCCGCCCCGGCGGCGTGGATAACTTCGCCGTCGACCAGCGGGCTTGCACCGTGGCAGTGGGCCGGATCCATGGCACGCACCGGGGCTCCGGTCAGTTCCGCGAACCGGCCGGCGGCTGCCGTGTGGTCCGCGTGCCGGTGCGTAATCAGGATAAGTTCGACGGCGCCGGCCCGGGCCAGGTCCTGCAGGTGCGGCTCATCCAGCGGGCCGGGGTCCACCACCACAGTGCCGGCCGCTCCGGGGCCGGCGATCACGTAGGAGTTGGTCCCGTGCAGGCTCATCGGCCCCGGGTTGGGGGCCAGCCTGAAGCGGGTCAGCTCTGAGCTGCGCACGATGGCGCGCGGGTTGTCCGGGATCACCGCACCATCTTGCCACCGAACCGTGCCGCTTACGAGTCCCCGCCAGGGGCGCAGCCGTGCCTGCCCGTGAACGCCGACGGCGGCCCGCACCGGAAGGTGGGGCCGCCGTCGAACGCTGCGTGTTGCCTGGCAGCTACCGCTTAGGCGAGGCGGGTCAGCCAGCCGTGGGTGTCTTCGATGGTGCCCGTTTGGATGCCGAGGAGCTGCTCGCGAATGGCCATGGTGGTCACACCCGCCGTGGCGGCCTCGGAGCCAATGAACTCCGTCTCGTCCTTGAGGACGCCGATGGGGGTGATGACGGCGGCGGTTCCGCAGGCGAAGACCTCGGCGATGTCGCCGGAGGCTACGCCGTCGCGCCATTCATCCAGGGTGATCTTGCGTTCGGTGACCTCGCGGCCCATGTCCTTGGCCACCTGGATGACGGACATGCGGGTGATGCCTTCGAGGATGGTTCCGCTCAGCGCCGGGGTGACCAGCGAGCCGTCCTTCATCACAAAGAACACGTTCATACCGCCGAGCTCTTCGACGGCGTTGTCATTGAACTGGTCCAGGAACAATACCTGCTTGCAGCCGTGGGACTCGGCTTCCTGCTGCGCGATCAGCGACGCGGCGTAGTTGCCGCCGCACTTCGCGGCTCCCGTTCCGCCGCGGCCTGCCCGGGCGTATTCGCGGGAGATCCAGATGGAGACCGGCTTGAGCTCGCCGCCGAAGTAATTGCCGGCCGGGGACGCGATGACGCGGAAGGAGACCTCACGGGCGGCGCGGACACCGAGGAACGCCTCCGTGGCGATCATAAACGGTCGCAGGTAGAGGGCTTCGCCGTCACCGGAGGGAACCCATTCCTTGTCCGCGGAGACGAGTTCGCGGATGGCGCCAAGGAAGTACTCTTCCGGAAGCTCCGGCAGTGCCAGGCGCCGGGCCGACTTGTTCAGCCGGGCGGCGTTGGCCTCGGGACGGAAGGTCCAGACGGAGCCGTCGGCGTGCCGGTAGGCCTTGAGTCCTTCGAAAATTTCCTGGCCGTAGTGGAGCACCGCCGCGGAGGGGTCCAGGGAGATGGGACCGTAAGCCTCAACCCGGGCATTGTGCCAGCCGCCCTGGCCCTGGGCGTCGACGCTGTAGTCAACGATGGCGGTGTGGTCGGTGAAATAGTCGCCGAATCCCGGGTTCGCCAGGACGGCAGCACGTTCTTCAGCGGACTTCGGGGTTGCCGAGAGCTGCTGGGTGAATTCGACGCCATGGGCAGTCTGAGTCATGGTTCCTCCACGGTCGGCTGCCTGGCGTGTGAACGTGGTTCAGCGTCGGACCACGGCAGCATATGGGTGATTCGAAACAAGCTTACGCCCGTTGGCGGAGCCTCCCGGCCGGGCCGGGGGCGCCTACAGGGCGGCGGCGATGGCGTCACCGACCGCGCTGGTGCTGCGCGCTGCGGTGCCGCGGCCGGCGATGTCGGAAACAACTGCCGCCTCGATTTTGCGGGCAGCAGTGCCGTAGCCGAGGTGGTCCAGCAGGAGTGCGGCGGAGAGGATGGCCGCCGTCGGATCTGCTTTCTGCTGGCCGGCGATATCCGGCGCCGAGCCGTGGACGGGTTCGAACATGGACGGGCTGGTGCGCTCCATGTTGATGTTTCCGGAGGCGGCGAGCCCAATGCCTCCGGTGACCGCGGCGGCAAGGTCGGTGATGATGTCGCCAAAGAGGTTGTCAGTGACGATCACGTCGAAGCGCGCAGGGTCCGTGACCATAAAGATCGTGGCGGCGTCAATGTGCAGGTAGTCGTGGCTCACGTCGGGGAACTCTTGGGCCACTGCCTCGACAGTGCGCTTCCAAAGGTGCCCGGCGAAGACCAGGACGTTGTGCTTGTGCACCAGGGTGAGCTTCTTGCGGGGGCGGTCGTTGGCCCGGCGGAAGGCATCCCGTACCACTCGCTCCACGCCGTGGGCAGTGTTGAGCGAGACCTCGGTGGCGACTTCGTGCGGGGAGCCGGCGCGCAGGGTCCCGCCGTTGCCCACGTACGGGCCTTCGGTGCCCTCACGGACCACAATAAAGTCGATATCGCCGGGGCTAGCGAGCGGGCTGCCGACCCCCGGGTACAGCCGGGACGGACGCAGGTTCACAAAGTGGTCCAGGCTGAAGCGCAGCTTGAGCAGCAGTTCACGTTCAATCAGGCCCGAAGGGATCCTGGTGTCGCCCGGGGCCGCCCCCACCGCACCAAAGAGGATGGCATCGCGGGTCCGCAGATCGGCAAGGATCTCCGCCGGCAGGGTCTCCCCCGTTTCCAGCCAGTGCTGCGCGCCGAGCCGGTACTGCGTCTGCCGCAGGACAATGCCCTCGGCGGCGGCAGCCTTCTCTAGGACTTTCACGGCTTCGGCGGTGACCTCGGGGCCGATGCCATCGCCCGGAATAATGGCCAGATCAATCGTGGATGCACTCATAGTGCCAGCGTAGCCAAGTCATCCACATGCTGGTCAAGTTGTCTCATTATCCGAACGGCCCTCTTCTTCTTTTGACGCTCCCGCACTTCCAGCAGGAAAAACAGCAACGCTCCCGCACTTCCGGCAGGAGAAAGCGCAACGCTCCCGCACTTCCGGGTCAGAAGGTGCGGGAGCGTTGCCCCAATTGCTGCAGGACCTGCGGGAGCGTTGCCCCAATTGCTGCAGGATCTGCGGGAGCGTCGGCCCGATGACCGCAGGATCTGCGGGAGCGTCGGGAGGGGGTCAGACTTTCGCCTCGGCGGGCTCCTCGTACTTCGGGAAGACCGGAGCCGGGGCGGGCAGTGCGGTGCCGGCTTCGATCGGGGTGCCCAGCGCTGCAAATTCCCGAGCTTCCCCTTCGGGCTGGCCGAGGGTCTCCAGGATGGCCCCGGCTGCTGCCGGCATCACCGGCTGGGCGAGGATGGCGACGATCCGGAGCACCTCGAGCGTCACGTACAGGACGGTGTTCATCCGTTCGACGTCGGTCTTGCGCAGCACCCACGGCGCCTGCTCGGCGAAGTAGGCGTTGGTGTCGCCCAGGACAGCCCACACCGCCTCCAGTGCGCGGCTGAACTCCTGCTTTTCGAACGCGGCGCGGCAGATCTCCAGCAAGCCGTTGGCCTGCTCCAGCAGGGCTGCGTCCGCAGCGCTGAGATCCCCGGGAACGGGAACGGCGCCGTCGCAGTTCTTTGCCACCATCGACAGCGATCGCTGGGCCAGGTTCCCGAAGTTGTTGGCAAGGTCGGCGTTCATCCGGCCCACGATCGCGTCGTGGCTGTAGGAACCGTCCGCGCCGAAGGGCACCTCGCGGAGCAGGAAAAAGCGCACCTGGTCCAGACCGTACTGGGCCACCCAGTCCGCGGGCGCCACAACGTTGCCCAGCGACTTGGACATCTTAACGCCCTGGTTGTGCAGGAATCCGTGGATCATCACACGCTTGGGCAGTGCCAGCCCGGCGGACATCAGGAACGCCGGCCAGTAGACGGCGTGGAAACGGGAAATGTCCTTGCCGATGACGTGCACGTCGGCCGGCCAGTATTTCCGGAACGCCTCCGACTCGGTGTCGGGGAAGCCCACGCCGGTGAGGTAGTTGGTCAGCGCATCCACCCAGACATACATCACGTGCTCCGGGTTGCCCGGCACGGGGACACCCCAGTCGAAGGACGTGCGGCTGATCGACAGGTCCTCCAGTCCGCCCTTAACGAAGCTGACCACCTCGTTGAAGCGGTTGTGCGGGGCACCAAAGGAGGGGTGGTCCGCGTACAGGGCCAGCAGCCGGTCCTGGTAGGCGGAAAGCTTAAAGAAGTAGCTTTCCTCCTCGGTCCAGGTCACCTCGGTTCCGGTCTCGGCGGCGTAGCGGACGCCGTCGGCCTTCACCTCGGTCTCATCCGCCACAAAGTACCGCTCGTCCCGGACGGAGTACCAGCCGGCGTACTTGGAGAGATAAATGTCCCCGTTGGCTTCCATCCGCTGCCACAGCGCCGTGGCGGCGGCGTAGTGATCCGAGTCCGTAGTGCGGATAAAGCGGCTCAGCGAAATGCCGAGGTCATCGCTCATCTGCCGGAAGGCGGAGGAGTTGCGGTCGGCCAGCTCCTTGACCGGGATGCCTTCCTTCTCGGCCGTCTGCTGCATCTTGAGGCCGTGCTCGTCCGTGCCGGTCATAAAAAACACGTCAAAGCCGTCCAGGCGCTTGAAGCGCGCCATCGCATCCGTGGCAATGACCTCATAGGCGTGTCCGATGTGCGGCACGCCGTTGGGATAGCTGATGGCCGTGGTGATGTAGAAGGGAGTCTTCCCGGAAGTTGTCACAGTTTTCAGCCTAGATCAGTTCGGTGAGGGAATCGCTCTGGCGGACAAGCTCGTGGTCGTGCGAAGCAACCAGGACGGCGATTCCGTCAGAGGTGGTGTCCTTGAGGATGCTGATGATGCGGTTGGCCGAGGACCGGTCCAGGCTGGCCGTCGGTTCGTCGACCACCAGCACGCGGGTGCCCAGGATCAGGGCCCGGGCGATCGCCACACGCTGGCGCTCACCGCCGGAGAGCTGGGCGGGGCGGTGCCGCATCCGCCGGCCCAGGCCAACGAGGTCGAGGAGGTCCTTGGCCATGTCGCGGCGCTTGTCCACTTCGCCGTCGGGCACGGCGGGCAGCAGCACGTTCTCCAGTGCGCTCATGCCGTCGATCAAGGCACCGCCCTGGTCGACGTAGCCAATCAGGGCACGGCGGCGGTCGGCGATTTCGTCGTCGCCCATGGTCTCGAGGGAGTCGCCTTCCCAGAACACCCGGCCCGACGTCGGCAGGGTCAGGCCCGCGCCGACGGTCAGGATGCTGGTCTTGCCCGAACCGCTGCGGCCGGCAACGCAGTGCATTTCGCCGGCGTGCAGGGTCAGGTTGAAGTCGTCCACCACGTTCACAGCGTCGGCACCGCTTTTGCCGCCGCCATAGTGGATGGTGATGTTGCTGAGCTCCAGCGGGGTGGCGTGGTCCGCGGCCTTCACGATCGTGTTGGCGCGCGTCTGGTGGGCACCGCGGCGGGTGCTCGCCGTCATCCGCTCGTGAGCCTCACGGTCAAGGTTCAGGTCGTTGTTCATCGGACCACTTTCGTTGCAATTGGAATCCAGCAAAGTACAGCCACAAAGCCGGCGACAGCGGCCCACAGCGCGGCATAGGGGGCCAGGAGGAGGCCCACGCCCAGGGCACCCAGGACACCGAGGGGCAGCGCGACAGTTCCCACCATGGCATTTTCAAAGAAACGGACCTGCCCCAGCATGTCCGGGTTCCAGCCCATGGCCTGCAGGATGCCGAGGTACTGGCGCTTTGCCTGCAGTTCGAAGCGGCCGGTCACCATGGTCAGCAGCAAGCCCACGGCCACACCGGAGAGCCCGAGGATGATGCTCGGGGTAGCGATGCTGGCGGCGGCCAGGCCGCTGAGCGCACTCGCCCCCGCGGCGCGGGGAATGTCGATCAGCAGCGCGGCCATTCCGCCGACCGCGGCACCGAAGACGCCGACGGCGACGGCCAGCGAAATCGTATTGAACTTGTTGGTGCTCAGCTGCCGGTTGGCGAAGGTCAGCGGCGAGTCCACGGCGATCAGCCGTTCATCGTGCTGCGGTTCCTGGTCCACCACCTCGCGGTGCCGCAACTGCTGGGCGGCGAAGAAAGCCGCACCTGCGTAGAGCACCAGCACGGAGCCGGAGACAATCGCGGTGGCCGCATTCCAGCTGAGCAGGCTCAGGACGATTCCGGCGACGGCCAGGAGGGCGGCGCCGACGCCGAACTCGGCCAGCACCCAGGTCCGGATCCGGCGCTGGGTCCAGCCCATGGCACGCAGGGTTCCGGCCTCGCTGCGGCGTTTGCGCACGTAGCTGACCGTGGAGGCACCGGTCAGCAGTGCGGCACCGCAGAGGGTCAGGAAGAGCAGCGTCAGGTTGGTGGCGGTGAGGGAGCCGGAGACGGCGTCCGCGGCGTTCTGGCGCACCCACGACTGCTCTACGGTGCCGAGCGGGGACTCCTTGCCGGCGTCGTCCTTGGAGTAGCCGGGGACGAAGATGCTGGCGTCCTCGCGGGCCGAGCCGGCCACAACTGTTGCCTGCAGGCCCATGTCCCGGATCTCGTTGGCCAGCTTCTCCACCTCCGGCTGCGCCTCTTTCCAGCTGCCGGGGGCCTTGGCCTTGATGCGCACGGCGTCGATGACGGAGGCGTTGTCCTCGTAGCCGCGTGCGGCGGCGAGGCCGTAGTAGTCGGTGATGGCGCCGGCGGACTGGCTCGCCAGGCCCGTGGCACTCAGTGAAGGCTTCAGCTCGGTGTTCCCGGCGTCCTTGCCGGCAGCATCCTTGGTGAGCGTGAACGGCGTGGGATCGTAGCCGCCCAGCGGCAGGCGGTTGACGTCGCCGGCGGCCGCCTTGACCTGCTCGGCGTCGAACGTACCGTAGACCATCGCCAGCGGAGTGGCGAGCTTCTTGCCGGTCTCCAGGTTCTCGCGGTAGGAGCGCTCATCGACGGGCTTGCGCTGCGTCTGGTCCACCGCTGTACCGTCGGCGGCCTTTTCGGGGAGCCGGTTCACGGTGACCCAGTCGCCGGGGATCGCGGTCTTGTCCACGGCGCCGTTGCCGGCGGTGGCACCGTCCTTGTACTTGGGGGCCGCGGCGAAGTCGGTACTCCAGGTGGCGGGGTTGTACAGGCCCTGGCTGAAGCTTCCGGTGTCACCGAGCAGCTGGGACAGGTCCTTGGAGCCGGGCCAGTCGAGCGCGAACGGCGACTTGGAGACGAACGGGAGATAGTCCTTGTCCAGGGAACGGGTCGCGGTGCCCACGTCCTTGGTGACGTTGCCGGCGGCGTCGATTTCTTCGATCTTGACGGAGTATTTGAGGTCCAGGGAGGTACCGGAGCGGACAATCAGCGGGATCGCCTGCGAGTCCGCGGTCAGCAGTCCGTTGCGCTTGGCCTGCTGGTACTGGCTCATCAGCGGGGCCCAGTACTTGAGCTTGACGCCGAGGAAGTCCGGGCCTTCCTTGAGTTCGTCCATGCCGATACCGGTGGTGAAGAGGCTCTCGAAGTGGCGGCCGATGGCGCCGGCATTGCGGGCGTCGGCCGGCGGGGCCTTCTCCAGGGGAGCAAGGAAGTCGCCGGCGCTGCCCAGCAGGGCACGTTCGGCGACGGGGTCAACGGCGACGACGGACTCCGTCACCTGGGGCGCGGCGGGCAGCGAGACGGAAAGATCGAAGAGGCTGTGCTCGGAACCGCCGGCCGGGGCCGGGAACTTGATGCCGGTTTCACCCGCGGGGCCTGCGATGCGGACGTTCTTGCCGCCGGCGACTACCTCTTCGACGAGCTTCGCCTTGCCGAGGGATCCCTCGGCAGTGGTCTTGAACAGGGTCTCCTCGGAGTGCCCGTCGGAGCTGACGGCGCTGGCGGTGAGCCGGTATTTTTTCGGCGTGCCGGGCAGGACCGATTCCGCGGCCGGCCACTTGCTCGGATCGGTGGCGCTGGGGTCTCCGGCGGTGCCGGCGAGCCCGGCGTTGTAGCCCAGGTAGTCGGTGGCATCCAGGCGCGGGGCCTCAAGGTTCTGGGTGACCCGTGAGACGAGGCTGATCGGGGCCGCTACCGAGGTTCCGGTGAGCTTGCGGAGCGCGTCCAGTTGCTCGAAGCTGATGCCGCCCTGGCCGGTGGCGATATCCGGCTGCATCAGCCCGCCGTTATCGTCAGCCTTGGCCTGGACGAGTACGTCATAGAGCCCGCGCGAGTTCTGGTCAACGGTGCGGTTCAAGGCAGCCTGCGACTGTCCCTGCACGAGGACCGAAAGGCACATGGCCACGATCAAAATGGACGCGGTCAGCAGAAGCACTCGGCTTCTGATGAACCTCTGGACGGCGTTCATTGGGCTCCTGAAAGCTGGATTGCGTGCGCACACCGAAATTCATTCCCTGCGGAAGTGAAGGCGTCCCCTGCCGGGTGTGCAAAAAAAGTAAGGGCCGGACTGCCGGCCGGATCCGAAAGTCGGACCTAGCCATTGTACGCAGACCAGCCATGTGTTTGTGGCCACGGCGGCGGCCGGAACCGCCGCCGTGAGCACCCTCAGGTCATCAATCCTCGAGGTCGACCTCGCGTACCACGTCAGCGCCGATTCCGGCCTTGATGGCGTCCAGCACCTGCTGCGGAACGGAGCTGTCGATGGTCAGCAAGGCCAGCACCTGGCCGCCCGCGTCCTGCCGCGCAACCTGCATTCCTGCGATGTTGATGTTGTTCATGCCAAGGATGTGGCCGATGGTTCCGATCACGCCGGGGCGGTCCGAGTAGGCAACAACCACGAGGTGTTCGCTGATCGGGATCTCCACCTCGAAGCCGTTGATCCCCACCAGCTTTTGGATCTGCTTGGGCCCGGTCAGGGTTCCGGCGACGGAAATCTGGCTGCCGTCACTCAGGGCGCCGCGCAGGGTCAGGACGTTGCGGTACGACTCGGTTTCCGGCGTGGTGATCAGCCGGACGTTGATGCCGCGCTGCTCGGCGATAACGGGGGCGTTGACGTAGGAGACCTGTTCGGTCACAACGTCGGCGAAGATGCCCTTGAGGGCCGCGAGTTCAAGGACCTTGACGTCGAGGGACGAGATTTCCCCGGCGACCTCGACGTCGAACTGGGTGAGGGAGGCGTGTGTCATCGCGGTGAAGATCCGGCCCAGCTTTTCGATCAGGGCGATGCCCGGGCGGACGTCGGGGGCGATCACGCCGCCGGCGACGTTTACCGCGTCGGGAACCAGTTCCCCGGCCAGGGCCAGGCGGACCGACCTGGCGACCGACACGCCGGCCTTTTCCTGCGCCTCGTCGGTGGACGCGCCCAGGTGCGGGGTGACCACCACGTTGTCGAGTTTGAAGAACGGCAGGCCGGTGCTGGGTTCGGTGACAAAAACGTCGACGCCGGCGCCGGCGATTTCGCCGGACTCCAGTGCTGCGTAGAGCTCTTCCTCGTCAACAAGACCGCCGCGGGCGACGTTGACGACGTACGCGGTGCTCTTCATCTTCTTGAAGGCCTCGGCGCCGAGCATACCGACCGTTTCCGGGGTCTTGGGCATGTGGATGGTGATGAAGTCCGACTGCGCAAGGAGTTCGTCCAGGGTCACCAGCTGCACACCAAGCTGGGCGGCGCGGGCCGAGGTCACGTAGGGATCGTAGGCGAGGATCTTGGTGTCGAAGCCCTTGAGGCGGGCGGCGACCAAGGCGCCGATCCGGCCCAGGCCGATGATGCCGATCTTCTTCTCAAAGAGTTCGATGCCGGTGTACTTGGAGCGCTTCCACTCCCCGGCCTTGAGTGCGGCACTGGCCTGCGGGATGTGCCGGGCGAGGCTCAGGATGTGCCCGACGGTGAGCTCCGCGGCGGAGACGATGTTTGAGGTGGGTGCGTTCACTACCATCACGCCGGCCCGGGTGGCGGCCTTGATGTCGACGTTGTCGAGTCCCACGCCGGCGCGGGCGATCACCTTGAGGTTCTTCGCGGCGGCGATGGCTTCGGCGTCCAGCCGGGTGGCCGAGCGGACCAGGATCGCGTCGACGTCGACGATCGCAGAGAGCAGCTGGGAACGGTCGGCGCCGTCGGTCTGCCGGATCTCGAAGTCCGGGCCCAGGGCCTCGATCGTGGCGGGCGAAAGTTCCTCAGCGAGGAGTACTACAGGTTTGGTGCTTGTCACCGGTGACCTCTTTAGCTCTCTTGTATTCAGGTGGGGATTTTGGTGAATCGGGTGAATCTGTACAGCAAGGAAGCCGGACCCCAGAAATGGTGTCCGGCTCCCCTGCCGGTCAGTGCCTAGCGGGCCACTGAGCCTTCGGTGTAGTCGTCCTCGTTCTTGATCCAGGAGAACAGTTTGCGCAGTTCCCGGCCGGTGGCCTCGATCGGGTGGTCCTCGCCCTTCTTGCGCAACGCCTTGAACTCCGGGGCTCCGGCGTCCTGGTCGTCGATGAAACGCTTGGCGAAGGTGCCGTCCTGGATGTCCGCCAGGACAGCCTTCATGTTTTCCTTCACATCCGGGGTGATCACCCGCGGGCCGGAAACGTAGTCACCGTACTCAGCGGTGTCGGAGACGCTCCAGCGCTGCTTGGCGATGCCGCCTTCAACCATCAGGTCCACGATCAGCTTGAGCTCGTGCAGCACCTCGAAGTAGGCGACCTCCGGCTTGTAACCTGCCTCGGTGAGAACCTCGAAGCCGTACTGGACCAGCTGCGAGGCCCCGCCGCAGAGAACGGCCTGCTCGCCGAAGAGGTCCGTTTCGGTCTCTTCGGTGAAGGTCGTCTCGATGACGCCGGCACGGGTGCCGCCAATGGCCTTCGCGTAGGAGAGTGCCAGTTCCTTGGCTTTGCCGGACGGGTTCTGCTCGACGGCGATCAGGTCCGGCACGCCGCGGCCGGCTTCGAACTCGCGGCGGACGATGTGGCCCGGGCCCTTGGGGGCAACCAGGGCGACGTCGACGTCGGCCGGGGGCTTGATGTAGCCGTAGCGGATGTTGAAGCCGTGGCCGAAGAACAGTGCGTCTCCGGGCTGCAGGTTCGGAGCGATGTCCTCGGCGTAGACGTGGCGCTGGACCTGGTCCGGGGTGAGGACCATAATGAGGTCGGCTTCGGCAACGGCCTCGGCGACGTTCAGTACACGCAGGCCCTCGGCCTCGGCCTTGGCGCGGGACGCCGAGCCTTCCTTGAGGCCGACGCGGACGTCAACACCGGAATCGCGCAGGCTGAGGGCGTGGGCGTGGCCCTGGGAGCCGTAACCGATCACGGCGACGGTGCGGCCCTGGATGATCGACAGGTCGGCGTCGTCGTCGTAGAACATTTCAGTCACTGGGGTGTCTCCTTTTGAGTGGAATCTAGGGTGGTGCTTGTCGGTGGAACATCTTGAAATCTGGTGGTGCTGCGGCATAGCCTGTCCGCGGCCCGGGGCGGGCCGCGGGGTGTGTTTTGCGCGGGGCCTTACGCGCTGCGCAGTGCCCTGTCGCTCATGGAGCGGGATCCCCGCCCCACGGCGAGGGTGCCGGACTGCACGATTTCCCGGATGCCAAATGGCTCAAGCACCGAAAGCAGTGCGGCGAGCTTTTCGGGGTGGCCCGTAGCCTCAATGACTACCGACTCCGTAGAGACGTCGACCACTGATGCGCGGAACAGGTCGGCAGCCTGGGTGACCTGCAGCCGGTTTGCGGCATCCGCCCGTACCTTGACCAGGATGTGGTCGCGCTGTACGGAGGATTCGGCGGTGAGCTCAACGATCTTGATCACGTTGACCAGCTTGTTGAGCTGTTTGGTGATCTGTTCGATCAGCTCGCCGTCGGCGTCGACGACGACGGTCATCCGGGACATTCCCCGGACTTCCGTCGGCCCGACAGCCAGGGAGTTGATGTTGAAGGCCCGTCGGGCGAAGAGGCTGGCGACGCGGGTTAGCACACCCGGCTTGTCTTCGACCAGAACGGACAGTGTGTGGCGGGTCATGTTCAGTCCTCCTCTTCCCATTCCGGGGTCATGTTGCGGGCAACCTGGATCTGGTCATTGCTGACTCCGGCAGGGACCATCGGCCAGACCATGGAGTTGGGGCTCACCACGAAGTCAATGACCACCGGGCGGTCGTTGATCGCAAGGGCCTTCTGGATGGTGGCGTCGATGTCCTCGTCGCGGTCACAGCGGAAGGACGCACAGCCGTAGGCATCCGCCAGCTTGACAAAGTCCGGGATCCGGATGGTGCCGTGGCCGGTATTAAGGTCGGTGTTCGAGTAGCGCCCCTCGTAGAACAGGGTCTGCCACTGCCGCACCATGCCCAGCGAGGAGTTGTTGATGATGGCCACCTTGATCGGGATGTTGTTGATCGCGCAGGTGGCCAGTTCCTGGTTCGTCATCTGGAAGCAGCCGTCCCCGTCGATGGCCCACACCACACGGTCCGGGTTGCCCACTTTTGCACCCATGGCGGCCGGTACGGCGTAGCCCATGGTGCCGGCACCGCCGGAGTTCAGCCAGGCGTGCGGACGCTCGTATTTGATGAACTGCGAGGCCCACATCTGGTGCTGGCCGACGCCGGCCACGTAGACGCCTTCGGGCCCGGTCAGGGCTCCGATCCGTTCGATCACGCGCTGGGGTGCGCTGAGGCCGTCGTCGGGTTCGGTCCAGCCCAGCGGGTAGGTTTCCTTGAGGTTGTTCAGGAAGGCCCACCAGTTGGTGTAGTCCGGGGCTCCGGAGGCGGCGAACACGGCGCGCAGGGCATCGCTGAGTTCGGGGATGATCTCCTTGACCGACCCCACGATCGGCACGTCGGCCGTGCGGTTCTTGGAGATTTCGGCCGGATCGATGTCCGCGTGGATGACCTTGGCGTTTGGCGCGAACGACTTCAACACACCGGTGACCCGGTCGTCGAAGCGTGCCCCCAGCGTGATGAGCAGGTCCGACTGCTGCAGGGCGGTCACGGCGGAGACCGTTCCGTGCATACCCGGCATACCGACATGCTGCGGGTGCGAGTCCGGGAAAACGCCGCGTGCCATCAGGGTGGTAACCACGGGGGCACCGGAGAGTTCGGCGAGCTCCAGCAGTTCCGCCGAGGCGTGCGCCTTGACCACACCGCCGCCTACATAGAGCACGGGCTTGCTGGCCGCCGCGATCAGCCGGGCGGCTTCGCGGACCTGTTTGCTGTGGCCCCGGAGCACCGGGTGGTAGCCAGGCAGGTCGATCTTGGGCGGCCAGGAGAAGGTCATCTGCCCCTGCTGGGCGTCCTTGGCAACATCGACCAGCACGGGACCGGGGCGGCCGGTCGAAGCCAGGTGGAAGGCTTCGGCCATCACGTGCGGGATGTCGTTGGGGTCGGTCACCAGGAAGGAGTGCTTGGTGATCGGCATGGTGATGCCAACGATGTCAGCTTCCTGGAAGGCGTCGGTGCCGATGACCCCGCTGGAAACCTGGCCGGTGATGGCCACCATCGGCACGGAGTCCATGTGGGCGTCCATGATGGCGGTAACGAGGTTGGTGGCACCCGGACCCGAGGTGGCGATGCAAACGCCAACCCGTCCGGTAACCATGGCGTAGCCTTGCGCGGCGTGGCCGGCTCCCTGTTCGTGACGGACCAGAATGTGGTTCATTCTTGAAGCCATCAAGGGGTCATAGGTGGGCAGGATCGCGCCACCGGGCAAACCAAAAATATCGTCCACGCCGAGTTCTTCGAGCGAGCGGACAATTGCTTGTGAACCGGTCATCACCGTCGGGGGTACGACGTTGTTCGGTCCAAGGACAGGAGAGACAGCAGCAGTGTCGACGCCGGCGTCGGCCGGGCGTTCGACGCGTTCCGGAGCCTTGGTGGCTCCAGCGGACTTAGCGGCCATCAGCGAGGGGCTGATCGGCGATCCTTTGCTCATCGGACTCTTCCTTAGTGGATCTTCGGTTGGATCTTCGGTGATCTGGTGGTGCGGAAATAAAAAAACCCCTCAGCCGGATGGCTCTTCGAGGGGTTCGCGCGTGACGGTTCGTTACCAGTGAAGGCTATGGAGCCACGCGCTTGGTAAGGACGACGACACCTGCAGCGGCGCCAGCGGTAACGAATGCGATCATGCATTCAGTTTTCCCCCTGAGTGAGACACGTGTCAACGAGTCCGGGCACTGTCTCACCATGTGGACATCGTTGTCCACCTGCTGAACACCCTCCCAACTGACTCGCAGCTAAGTACCGTTTTGAGCGTCCAAAACGACCTCAACTGCGAGCTAGTTGGGTTCAGGTGTTCAACGTGCTTGCTACCCGCAGTACGCACCCGTGGAGGCGCTGTGCACGAGCTTGGCGTACTTGGCCAGCACGCCCTTGGTGAACTTGGCCGGGAGGGGCTCCCAGCCCACCTTGCGGGCTTCGAGCTCGGCTTCGTCCACCAGCAGGTCGAAGCTGCGGGCCGCAATGTCAACGCGGATCCGGTCGCCGTCATTGACGAAGGCGATGGGGCCGCCGTCGGCGGCCTCCGGGGCGACGTGGCCAATGCAGAGTCCCGTTGTTCCGCCGGAGAAGCGTCCGTCGGTCAGCAGCAATACGTCCTTGCCAAGGCCCGCGCCCTTGATGGCACCGGTGATCGCGAGCATTTCGCGCATTCCCGGTCCTCCCTTGGGGCCCTCGTAGCGGATAACAACAACGTCCCCGGCCTGGATCTGGCCCTTGTCGAGCGCGTCCAGGGCCCCCTGCTCGCGCTCGAAAACGCGGGCGGTGCCCTCGAAGACGTCGGCATCGAAGCCCGCGCTTTTCACGACGGCGCCTTCGGGAGCCATCGTGCCGTGCAGGATCGTAATGCCGCCGGTTTTGTGGATGGGGTTGTCCATGGCCCGGAGGATCTTCCCATCCAGGTCCGGCGGGTTGATCTCGGCAAGGTTCTCCGCGACGGTCTTGCCCGTGACGGTAAGGCAGTCCCCATGGAGCAGGCCGGCATCGAGCAGCGCGCGCATGATGACCGGCACACCACCGATCTTGTCGACGTCGGTCATCACGTAGCGGCCGAACGGCTTCAGGTCACCCAGGTGCGGGATCCTGTCGCCGATGCGGTTGAAGTCCTCCAGCGAGAGCTCCACTTCGGCCTCGCGGGCGATCGCGAGCAGGTGCAGCACGGCGTTGGTGGATCCACCGAAGGCCATGGTGACGGCGATGGCGTTCTCGAAAGCCTTTTTGGTCAAGATGTCCCGCGCGGTGATGCCCAACCGGAGGAGCTCGACGACGGCCTCGCCGGACTTGCGTGCAAAGGCGTCGCGGCGGCGGTCGGCCGAGGGCGGTGCTGCCGAGCCGGGCAGGGACATGCCCAGCGCTTCGCCGATGCAGGCCATGGTGTTGGCGGTGTACATCCCGCCGCAGGCACCTTCGCCCGGGCAGATGGCCTTTTCGATGCGGGTCAGGTCTTCCATGCTCATCTTGCCGGCGGCGCAGGCGCCGACGGCTTCGAACGCGTCGATCAGGGTGACTTCCTTTTCGGAGCCGTCCTCCAGCTTGACCCAGCCGGGCATGATGGAGCCTGCGTAGAGGAAGACGGCGGCGAGGTCCAGGCGGGCGGCAGCCATCAGCATGCCGGGCAGTGACTTGTCGCAGCCTGCAAGCAGGACTGAGCCGTCGATGCGCTCGGCCTGCATCACGGTTTCCACGGAGTCGGCGATGACTTCGCGGGACACCAGCGAGAAGTGCATCCCCTCGTGCCCCATCGAGATGCCGTCCGAGACGGAGATGGTGCCGAACTGCATCGGGAATCCGCCACCGGCGTGGACACCCTCCTTAACGGCTGAGGCGAGCCTGTTCAGCGACAGGTTGCAGGGAGTGATTTCGTTCCAGGAGCTCGCGACGCCGATCTGGGGCTTGGCGAAGTCGTCGTCGCCCATCCCGACCGCCCGGAACATACCGCGCGCAGGGGCGGCGTGAATCCCGTCGGTGACGACCCGGCTGCGGGGTTTGATATCCGGCTTGGTGGCTGTTGCTGTTTGGGTGTCCTCACTCATGGGTCAAAGTCTAGGGCTCAGCCGCCGCGCCCAACGACCCGAAAGAGCGCATTAAGCCTAAAAACAGGAATATTGCGACCAAATAATGGACCGCTGTCTCATTATGCGGATACTCGGGACATGGCGCATCAGTTGAGGTGAGCGGCGTCACGCAGCTCCGGGGCCGCGGCGACTGACTGCGCCTCGGCCTGGAGCATGGTGAGCACCTGCCGGATGGTGGTCCGGACAGCAACGTCGGGACGCGCGAGGGCAACGATGCTGCGGCTGGCTTTGACCCCCTCCAGCGGACGCAGAACGAAGCCCCTGCCCTGGTTCTTCAGCGCCGTGTAACGCGGCAGCAGGCTCAGCCCGTGCCCGGCGCTGACCAGGGCCTCAAGGACCCGCAGGTCGGGGAAGAGCTGGGCGCGGTCGGCGGGGGAATCGGCCTGCACTTCGATCTGGCGGAGGACAGTATCAAAAGGGAACCCCTCCGGCACTCCCATCCAGGGGAAGCCGATAACGTCTTCCGCCCGCAGCGTCGCCTTGCCTGCGAGCGCATGGCCCTCGGGGATGGCAACGTCGAGGGGTTCCTCCAGCAGCGGCACCACTGTCAGGCCCAGCCGGGCAAAAACATCCGGACCATCGACGCTGTGCGCCAGCACAATGTCATAGTCGGCTGTCAGCCCCGCAAACCCGGCCACGTTGGGATCCTCGAAATGGGCTTGGAAGCGGAGCCCGTCGATGGCTTTTACCCGGTGCAGGAGACCCGGGAGGAACATCTCGGCGGCGCTTGGAAAGAATGCTGCCTTGACGTGCGTTTGCCAGCCGCGCCGGTAGGTGTCGATGGTGGCTTCGGCCCGGGCGAGGGCCGTTGATACCTCTGCAGCTGCCCCCGCCATCGCGAGGCCGGCCTCCGTGAGGCGCACTCCCCGGCCCGACTTCTCGACCAGGACCACGCCCAGCTCCTCCTGCAGGGTCTTGAGCTGCTGCGAGACGGCAGAGGGTGTCACCTTCATCGCCTCGGCCGTGGCTCCGACAGTGCCGCGGTCGGCGAGCTCACGGAGAATACGCAGTCTCTTGAAATCCATGAAAAGAGGCTACAGGCCGGCGGCTTGGCGGGTGGACAGCCGCCTCAGGGCCGACGTACCGTCAAGCAACGGCAACCTTGCCTTATGGACAGAAAGGCTCTGCTATGGATTGGATTATCTGGCTTGTTGTCATTGTAGTTATTGTCGCGATCGTCTGGTGGCTGCTTGGCCGCAACAGCTCGCGCGGCAAGTCCGGCGCCACCGCAACGCCGGCTGCAGCCTCCGCCACCGCAACGCCCGCCACCGCAGCGCCGGCTGCAGCCTCCAACGAGGGCGACGCAGCCGCCGGGTCGAAAGCAGCGGAGCCCGCTCCGGCTTCCCCCAAGCCGGCGCTGCCGGACCTGCCCGCAGCTGCCGCCGAAACAGTCCCGGCCGAGCAGGGCGCGGATTGGGAAACCCAATGGTCAGAGACACCGCCGGCCGAGCCGCACAGCATGGTGCACCCGGACGCAGCCGGAGGTGCCAGGTCCGAGCACCTGGCCGCGCAGGCTTCGGCTGTCGCCGAGAGCCTGCCCGTGCACCACCCTGAATACACCCAACCCCACGCGCCTACCCTCCCCGGCGCCGAGTCGGCCGCGGCGGAAGCAACTGAATCGGCGGAACCGGCGGAGGCAACTGAGGCAAGCGTCGAGGCAGCCGAGGCACACACCGTGCCGGCGCCAGCGGCAGTGCCGCCTGCGCAGTCAACGGCCGGTTCCCCTGCTGCCGAGGCCAGCACCCTAACTGCCGCGGCCGACACCGGCATTTCTGCGGCCGACACCCGCCAGTCGGCAGCATCTTCGGCCGCCTCGGAAACCGCTGCCGGCCATGGCGCCGAACCAGCCGGCCATCTCGCTGTCGATCAGCCCTATGGCGAGGGATCGGCAGCGCCGGCTCCGGACGGCAGCGGCCCGGAGGGCTTCACGGTTAAGGGCAACGCCTCGTCGATGGTCTATCACGACGAGACCAGCCCGTCCTTCGAGGAGACCGTCGCCGAGGTCTGGTTCCTGTCCCCGGCGCACGCCGAAGCGGCCGGTTTCCGAGCTCCGCGACGGACTCGGCACTAGCGAGCTCCGGGCACGTGAGAAGCAGGGAACCGGCCCAGGGGCACAGATGACGGCGATCGGCGTGTGGCGGGACGCACTCCTGTACGCTCACCCCGCTCCGCCGGCCGCCCGCCCACGGCATGGATGGCATCGGGCGGCCTTGGCTGCGGGCGTCGCGGTCCTGCTGAGCGGCTGCACGCCCGGCCACAGTGGTCCTACCGCTCCCGCGGGCACGGTTCCCCTGTCCAGCTCCAGCCTGCCGGCCGGCAGCGGCCCGGCAGGGCCCCTGCCCACAACGGACCAGCCGACGGTTGCCGGACAGCTCAACGCCGAGCTCCGGCTGCCGTGGTCCACGGTCTTCCTGCCGGACGGAACCGCCGTCATTTCCGAACGGGACACTGCCCTGCTGCGGACCATCGCGCCCGGGGCCGGAAACGGGCCGGCCGGCACGCTGGGTAAAGTGCCCGACGTCGTACCCGGCGGCGAAGGCGGGCTGCTGGGCCTGGCTGTGTCACCGGACTTCGCGAGGGACCGGTACCTCTACGCCTACTTCACCGCCGAAAGTGACAACCGGATCGCCAGGCTGCGAATTGAGGGCAACACCGGAGCCCTGCGGCTGGGTGTCCCGGAAGTCATTTTCACCGGAATTCCCAAGGCCAGCACACACAACGGTGGCCGGATCCGGTTCGGACCGGACGGCCAGCTGTACGTCGGCACCGGCGATTCGCAGCGCCGCGGCCAGCCGCAGGACCCGAAGGCCCTCGGAGGCAAGATTCTGCGCATCACGCCCGACGGACGACCGGCCCCGGGTAATCCCTTCGACGGCAACCCGGTGTACAGCCTCGGCCACCGCAACGTCCAGGGACTCGACTGGGACAGCTCCGGCCGGCTATGGGCGAGCGAATTCGGCCCGGATGTCGACGACGAACTTAACCTGATTGTGCCCGGCGGCAACTACGGCTGGCCGGAGGTCACCGGCTCCCCGCACCGTGCCGGCTTCCTGGACGCGAAGGTGGTGTGGCCCTCGACGGCGGATTCGTCTCCCAGCGGGCTCGAAATCGTCGGCGAGACGGCTTATCTGGGCGCGTTGCGGGGGCAACGGGTGTGGGCGGTGCCGCTGAACGGTGAGTTCGCCGGCGACCCTGTGAGCTATTTCACGGGGATGTACGGGAGGATCAGGGACGTCGCCCTGGCTCCGGACGGCCGCCTCTGGGTGCTCAGCAACAATAAAAACCCCGACTTTGTGCTGGTTTTGGCGCTGCCAGTTTAGCCCCGGGACGCACCACACCAGCCGATTTCACACCCTGCCCAAAGTCGTGTAGAGTTTCATGTCGTTGCGGAGAACAACGCGGGAACAAAAACCCCGCAATGAACACCAACAACAGCTGCACCTCTAGCTCAACTGGCAGAGCAATTGACTCTTAATCAATGGGTTCCGGGTTCGAGTCCCGGGGGGTGCACCACCGAGAAAACCCCGTTCTAACTGGCCAAAAGCCGTTAGGGCGGGGTTTTCTTTTGCCCGACTTGGCCCCCGGGGATCAGCTCAGGGGCAAAACCCGGCAATACTGGGAACCTGGCCCTAACCGTTGTCCCAACGACGCCGTTTCCGGCCCGCACAGACCGCCGCGATGTTCGTCCGACCCGCCCGGGCCGGGACGATCACGGGGCGTCCGTCCCTGGTCCCGACCGAAAGCAGTCCAGTGCAGAACTTCCGCCCGCTCGCAGTGACCCTGGCCGGCATCGCCTTTGCCGTCTCCGGCTGTTCAACCGCGGCTCCCCCGCCCGGAACTGCGGTATCCACTACCGGCGAGGCAGCCACACCGGGGTCCCCCGCCGCCGCGGCAGCAGCCACCGGCTGGGAGCTGGAGAGAAAGGGCAGCGCCGATCGGATCAACGCATCGGGCTTGGAAGTGCTGAACGCCGAAGGTGCGGCCGAGCATTTCCACGCCCACCTGGATATTTATGTGGACGGCAAGCCCGTTACGATCCCCGCGGACATCGGTTTCAGCTTCAGCGCTGAAGGCAAACCGGACGGCATCTCGTCCCTGCACACCCATGACGAGTCCGGCATCATCCACATTGAGGCACCGGTCGCCGGCGAAACCTACCGGCTCAGCCAGCTGCTTGCCGAATGGGGCGTCTTGGACGGCACCGACCAGACCCCGGGGTCCGCCCATTCGGCTATCGCCGACTGGTCAGTCACCGTAAACGGCACCAAGCAGGAAGCCCCCGTCCAAGCCGTCGTCCTGAAAGCCCACGACGAAATCGTCCTCCACTACGGTGTGGCGCCGTCACCTATGCCGGCGGCGTTCACCTTCCCGGACGGGGTCTAAAGCAGGCTGCCCGGCGGACCGCTACCAGCCTGCCGCCCGCATTTGTGGATTTGACCGCTCTTGGCGGCGTTCCGGGATCGTGTGGTGTCGCCTTAGCCGCGTTCGGCGATCGCCTTCACGGCCCGCACGAGGCTATCCCACATGCCTTGGGAATGGGCTGCTGCTTCAGGACTGTCGTTGTTGTCCTGGGTGAGCGTGAGCCGGGTTGAGCCAGCGGCTCCCTCCAGCGTCCACGTGAGTGTGTGGTAGTTCGCCGGAACGTCGGCTTGGCCGGTCAGCGGGCTGAAATGCGTTGTGACCAAACTGCGGCCGGGCTTCAGTTCGAGAATCTCGCCCCTGTCTTCGTAGTCTTTGCCCTGCCAGGTTCCGCGCCAGCGGATCGGTCCGCCCACCGTCCAGCCGGTCACAACATCCGTGCCGAACATAAATTCTTTGATCGCCGCGGGATCTGTGATCACGGACCAGACCCGCTCCGGCGTGGCACCGATCGTGATCGTCGACGTGGCGACGTAGCTCTCGTCCATAACACGCAGTCTATGCGCGTGCCGCAGCGGCCCAGCGGACCGAGCAGGCTCCCTTAACTGAAGGCACCGGAACTTTCCCGCCGGATTGCGGGCATTTGAAAGTGGATTGGCAGCGTCAACTGGACCGGCGACGCGCCCACGGGCTCGTCAAGCAGCTCGTTGATCGAGGTCTGCCCGTCCAGCTCCGCCATCGGGTGTGCATCCATCCCTTGAGCCTACGGCGGCGGGCACCAGCGCCGCCGAGGGACACGGCGCCGTGGAGGCAGGGTCCCGCAAAAACACGGTCCCGTAAAACACGGGCTCGTAAAACACGGGCCCTGGTTAGCGGGCGGGTTCGCTCTTTGTGACCGGCGCGCCGGAGGGTTGGCGGGCGGACGTAGCCCCAAGGGGCACGTGCGGATCGCAGTCCTCGCAAAACACCGCTGCGGCAAAGTCACCGCAGCATTGGCAGCGATGTTCCAAGGACCTGGCTTCGAGGACGTAGCTTCTCATGGGCCCATGCTCCCCTAAAGCTGCCCGTTGGAAACCAGTAGTGTGTACTCGTTTCCAGTCTGGACTACCCGGTCGGCGGCATGGCGGTGCGGCCGCGGAGAGTGCCGCCGGGGCCCCGGTTCGCTAGTTGGCTTCGACCGGCAGGCTCGGGTCCGCTGCGGTGACGATTGCCTTCGCGTCGGTCGAGGAAATCTTGGTCGCCAGTTCGGTGACGACGGCCCGGAGCTCCTGGCGCAACACGTCGGGGTCGATGGAGGCGGAAGCGAGCACTGAACGTTCCATGTCCGCGGCCTCGAAAACGGCCTGGCGCCCTCGGTCCGTCAACGACACGACGTGGCTGCGGCGGTCTGAGGCACTGCGCTCCCGCGAGATGTGCCCGTGAGCTTCCAGCCGGCTAAGTGTCTTTCCCATGGTCTGCGCCTGGACACGCACCAATTGGGCAAGTTGGGCCTGCGTCATGGGTCCGTTGACAGCGAGCACTTCCATGGCGATGACCCCGGCGTGGGTCAAGCCAATGGCCCCCAGTTTCTCGTTCCAGGAGTGTTCGACAAGGCGTGCTGCCGTGGACAATAGGCGGCCCGTGGGCCAGCGATCCATATCAGGCATACCCAAGAGTATAGCGATCGCAGGATTCGGTGCCCGCACCAACGCTCACTAGGCTGGAATTTCGCCACCCGGCGACCACCCTGAGAAGGAGCACAACATGCCTGAACGACTCGTCCCCGGTGACCCGGCACCAAACTTCACTTTGACGAATTCGGCAGGGGTGGACGTCTCGCTTGCAGACTTCCGCGGCCGCAGCACCGTCGTCTACTTCTACCCGGCCGCCGCCACCCCCGGATGCACAAAGCAGGCGTGCGATTTCCGGGATTCCCTGGCTTCCCTGCAGCAGGCCGGCTATGAGGTGGTGGGTATTTCCCCGGACCCCGTGGCCAAGCTCGCCACGTTCGCAGCCGCGGAAGGACTGAGCTTCCCTTTGCTGTCTGACCCGGGCCACAGCGTTGCCGAGGCCTACGCGGCCTGGGGCGAGAAAAAGAACTACGGGAAGACGTACCAAGGACTCATCCGGTCCACGGTCGTCATCGATCCCGACGGAAAGGTCATTCTCGCCCAGTACAACGTCCGGGCCACCGGGCATGTGGCAAAGCTCCGCCGGGACCTCAACGTCAACGACTAGTCAGGCTTAATAGGGCAGAAAGTGTGTCCGGCGGAAGACCGGTCGCCGCACGGCACGGCGCGAAATGTACAATGGAGCCTGGCATCCGCCACCGACTTGCCTCTGGCATGACGGGCGACGGAGCCGAGCGCGAGTGGTGAAATTGGCAGACACGCAGGATTTAGGTTCCTGTGCCTTCGGGCGTGGGGGTTCAAATCCCCCCTTGCGCACACACTGCAAAAGAGCCCCGGTCCGCGGACCGGGGCTCTTTTTTTGTCACCCATCCCGGCCCGCCGGTACCGCGTGCGCCCCGGCCGGCGCCGCCCGAATCCGCTCAAACGGTGCCCTTCCGGCGAGCCAAAAAGAATTGTGATTCCGCACCCATCCACCTCCTCCGACCCCGCGAATACCCATTGAGACACCAACCAAGGGGCGGTGCCCACGACCTCGGAGAAGGACCAGCACGGCAAAGTCCGCCGCTGGCAAGGATCGGTACAACACAGGAGAATCCGAAATGCAGACCATCAAGCGCACAACACTTTCCGTGGCAGGCATCGCGGCTGCAGCCCTGCTCAGCCTCACTGCCTGCGGCGGCACCACCACCGCCGCACCCAGCTCCTCGGCCCCGGAGTCCAGCCCGTCGAAATCGAGCATGGCACCGTCGCCATCCGCCAGCTCGGCAGCAGCCATGGATCCGGCAGCCGACCTCGTCGGAAGCGGCTGTGCCGCCTACGCCGCCCAGGTTCCCGACGGCGCCGGCTCCGTGTCCGGAATGGCCCTGGACCCGGTAGCGGTCGCAGCGTCGAACAACCCGATCCTGACCACCCTGACCGCTGCGGTATCCGGCAAGCTCAACCCGAAGGTCGATCTGGTCGATACCCTCAATGGCGGCGAATTCACCGTCTTCGCACCGACTGATGATGCCTTCAAGAAGATCGATGCCGCCACGATCGAAACCCTCAAGACGGACGATGCCTTGCTCAGCAAGATCCTGACCTACCACGTCGTCCAGGGCAAGATCAGCCCGGACAAGATCGTCGGCACGCACAAGACGGTCCAGGGCGGTTCCGTCACGGTCACCGGCGCCAAGGACGCCCTTAAGGTTGACGAGGCCAACGTCGTCTGCGGCGGCGTTATGACCGCCAACGCCACGGTCTACATGATCGACTCGGTCCTGATGCCCAAGTAGGCACCACTGAACGCTCCTGCTGCGGCTCCAGCCTGACTCCCTGGACCAACTAGGAGAAATAGAGGCCCGCACCGAACGGTGCGGGCCTCTTTTTGTGGACCCAGTGCAGCCGGCCGACCCCGCCTGCACGTTTCAGAGGGATCGTCCGGGCCGGTCAACTAGAATGGGCCTGTTCCGCAGCCGGCGGTCCATCCAGTCTCCAGAGGTGATCTCCGAGTGCCCAGAAGTACAGCGCCCCGCCGTGCCCCGCGACCCAGCAATGCCAGCGGAACGCGGGCCGGTGACGCACGGACCAAAGCAGTGCGACGCCTTGCAGCAGGCTTCGGCGCCGTGCTCCTGATGCTGCCCGTGGCCGCCTGCACGGCGGTTCCCGGACCGGGACCGGGCACCGCTTCGGCGAGTTCGGCCGAGCCCGGCCCCAGTGCCGTATTCACTTTCGGCACCGGGTCGCAGCCGCTTGGCCTTGACCCTGCCGTTGTTTCCGACATTGAGTCGTACAGGATTACGCGCCAGGTCCTGGAGGGGCTCGTGGGAGTGGACCAGACCACGGGAGCGCCAACGCCGCTGCTCGCCACCGAATGGAAGACAAGCGATGACGGCCGCGCCTACACGTTTAAGCTTCGCGAGCAGGTGTCCTTCCAGGACGGGACCGCGTTCGACGCCGCAGCCGTGTGCAAGAACTTCGACCGCTGGTTCAACTTTTCCGCCCCGCTGCGCGCACTGGCCCCGGGAACGACGTTCAAGGGCGTCTTTAAAGCCCACGCCGACCAGGCGTCACTCTCGATCTACAAGGGCTGCACCGCGCTGGCCCCGGACAACGTGCGGATCGATCTGACCCAAGCGTTCACCGGGTTCCTGCAGGCCCTCACGCTGCCCGCCTTCGCCATGTCCTCGCCGCAGGCGCTGACGGCCCAACAGGCCGATGAGCTGAACCGGAGCCAGGAGGGCCAGCCGGTTTCCGCCTACGGGCTCCATCCGGTGGGTACCGGCCCCTACGTTTTTAGGTCCTGGGACGAAAACAGCATCACCCTGGCCAGCAATAAGGACTACTGGGGGGACAAGGGCCAGATCGCCACCATCAACTTCGTCACTTACGACCACGCCCAGGCCCGGATGCAGGCCCTGTTCGATGGCAAGATCGACGCCTATGACGCCGTCACCGTCGGCAACTTCGATCAGCTCGTGAAACGCGGCGAACAGATCATCCAGCGGGATCCTTTCTCCGTTATGTACCTGGGCATGAACCAGGAAGTGCCGATCCTGCAGAACCTGAAGGTCCGCCAGGCCATCGAAATGGCGCTGGACAAGGACACCCTGATCCGCCGGTTCTTCATTGACAACACCGCGCAGGCGACGCAGTTTGTCCCGCCGAAGCTCAGCGGCTTCAACAACAATGCTCCGGCGCTGGGCCACAATCCGGAAAAAGCCAAGGAGCTGCTCAAGGAGGCCGGCTACCAGGGCGAGGAACTGAAGTTCTACTATCCGCTAAACGTCACCCGGCCCTACCTGCCGACGCCGGAGAAGGTCTACGCCGAAATCAGCAAGCAGCTGACCGCCGTCGGGTTGAACATCAAGCCGGTGCCGGTCGAGTGGTCGGAGGGATACCTGCAAAAGGTCACCTCCCCCGGCGACCATGCCCTCCACCTGCTGGGCTGGAACGGCTCCTACTCCGATCCGGACAACTTCGTGGGGCCGCTCTTTGGCGAAAACACCGGCGAGTTCGGCTACCAGGACCCGCAGGTCTTTTCCAAGATCGCCCGGGCGCGCGGCCTGCCCGACGGCAAGGAACGGACCGAGCAATACCAGACCATCAACGCGCAGATCGCCGCCTCGGTCCCAGCAGTACCGATTGCCTTCCCGATCTCTGCGCTGGCCCTTTCCGACCGTGTGCTGAAGTACCCGGCGTCTCCGGTCCTCAATGAAGTTTTCACAAAGGTGGAGCTAAAGCCTTGACGGGTGGGGCCAATTTCAGTATGAGCCGGGTGCGGGGATATTCTGTGACAGCCAGACCCGCTGCTATCGGAGACTGATTGTGACTTTCATTTCCAAGACCCAACATGCCGACGTCGTCCTGATTGGCGGCGGCATCATGAGCGCCACGCTCGGTGCTTTCCTGAAGCAGCTCGAGCCGAACTGGACCATATCCCTGTTCGAGAAGCTGGACGAGCCGGGCCTGGAAAGCTCCGACCCGTGGAACAACGCCGGCACCGGACACGCCGCACTGTGTGAGCTCAACTACTCACCGGCAGCCAAAGACGGCTCGGTGAACCCGGCAAAGGCCCTGCTTATCAACGAGCAGTTCCAGCTGTCCCGCCAGTTCTGGTCCCACCTCGTCACAGAGGGCTTGATCGGCTCCCCCAAAGGGTTCATCAACACCGTTCCGCACATGAGCTTTGTGATCGGTGAGGAGAACACGAAGTTTCTGCGCACCCGCTATGAAGCCCTCAAACCGAACCCGCTGTTCCGCTCCATGGAGTACTCCGAGGACCACGCCCAGATCGCCAAATGGGCGCCGCTGATCGTCAAGGGCCGCGACCCGCAGCAGCGGATCGCCGCGACCCGCGCCGCGGAAGGGACCGACGTCGACTTCGGTGCCCTGACCCGGGAGCTGACGGGCTACCTCGGGAACAACGGCGTCGAGGTCAACTACGGCCACAACGTCACCGGCATCCAGCGCGCCTCCGGCGGCGGCTGGGACCTCGCGCTTAAGCACCCCAAGTCCGGCGAACACGGTTCCATCCACGCCAAGTTCGTCTTCGTGGGCGCCGGCGGCGGGGCCCTGCATCTGCTGCAGGCCTCCGGCATCCCGGAGAGCAAGGGGTACGGCGGCTTCCCGGTTTCCGGACAGTTCTTCCGCTGCACCGACGAGACGCTGGCAGCCCAGCACAGCGCCAAGGTCTACGGCCAGGCATCCGTCGGTGCTCCGCCCATGTCCGTTCCACACCTGGATACCCGCTACGTTGCCGGCAAGCGCTCCCTGCTCTTCGGGCCCTACGCCGGATTCTCCACGAACTTCCTGAAGAACGGCTCGTACCTGGATTTGCCGCTGTCGATCCGGCCTTCGAACATCATTCCGATGCTGGCCGTGGCCAAGGACAACATGGACCTCACCGCGTACCTGGTCAAGGAAGTCGCCAAGCGCCACGGCGCCAAGGTCGAGGCCCTGCGTGAGTACTACCCTGCCGCGCAGGACGGTGACTGGGAACTCATTACCGCCGGCCAGCGTGTACAGATCATCAAGAAGGACCCGAAGAAGGGCGGTGTGCTGCAGTTCGGCACCGAAGTCATCGCGGGCCGCGACGGTTCCATCGGGGCCCTGCTCGGCGCCTCCCCGGGCGCGTCGACGGCGGTCCCGATCATGATCGAACTGCTGCAGAAGTCCTTCCCGAAGCAGTTCAAGGGCTGGCAGCCCAGGTTCAAGGAGATGATGCCCGGCTATGGCGTCAAGCTCAACGAGAACCCGGACCTCGCCGCCCAGCTCGAGGGAGCTACGGCCAAGACACTGCAGCTGGATCAGGTCGACGCGCGCAACTGACACCCGCTCCGGGTTGCGGCAGCTTTGATCACCGTGAAGTACGTCCGTCGACCCACCAGGAGACCATAAGATGTTTCGGCTCGCAAAGCTGTCGCTGGCCAACCGGGCCCTGATCGCGCTGATCACCGTGTTCGCGTCCGTCTTCGGCGTGATCACGATGTCCTCGCTCAAGCAGGAACTCATCCCGTCCATCGAGTTCCCGCAGATCACGGTCATCACCTCGATGCCGGGCGCCTCGCCCGAAGTCGTGGACAAACAGGTCAGCAGCCCGCTGGAGACGGCGCTGAACGGCGTCGAAGGCCTGGAATCGACGTCGTCCACCTCGCGCAACGGCTTCTCCCAGATCAGCATGGTTTTCACTTATGGTTCGAACCTGGACCGGGCCCGGAACCAGATCGACCGTGCGATCTCCAACGCCAAGCGGGCGCTGCCTGCCGACGTTCAGCCGCAGGCAATCGCCGGCAGCATCAGCGATTTCCCGATTGTGTTCCTGGCGGTCTCCTCCGACAAGCCGCTCAGCGAGCTGAACTCCGATCTGGCCCGGCTCACCGTCCCGCGGCTGCAGAAGCTCGACGGCGTCCGCGGCGCCGAGGTGACCGGCGGCGCCACAGAGCACATTAAGATCCTCCCCCGCCCGGACGCCATGGCGGCCTCCGGGGCAAGCATCCAATCCATCAGTGCGGCGCTGAAGAACAACGGGGCCCTCGTCCCCGCCGGGAGTATCGAGGAACAAGGGAAAACCTTGGCCCTGCAGATCGGCAGCCCGGTCGACTCGATTGAGGCAATCAAGGCACTGCCCCTGGGCGGCACCAAGAACGCCGCGACCATCGGCAGCGTCGCGGACGTCAGCATCGCTGAGGACGCCCGCACCTCGATCACGCGGACCAACGGCAAGGAGACTCTTGCGCTGTCGGTCACCAAAACACCAGAAGGCGACACCGTCGCAATCTCGCATGCGGTGAAGGACGCTATCCCCCAGCTCGAGGCCGAGCTCGGCTCCGGCGCCCGGTTCACCCCGATCTTCGACCAGGCGCCGTTCATCGAAAAGTCGATCAAGGACCTGACCACGGAGGGCCTGCTGGGCTTGGGCTTCGCCGTTGCGGTGATCCTGCTGTTCCTGATGTCCGTCCGGGCCACTTTGGTCACGGCCGTATCCATCCCGCTGTCCCTGCTGATCACCTTCATCGGACTGTCGGCTACCGGGTACTCGCTGAACATCCTGACCCTTGGTGCGCTCACCATCGCGATCGGCCGTGTTGTGGACGACTCCATTGTGGTGATCGAGAACATCAAACGACACCTCAGCTACGGCGAAGCGAAGATCACGGCAATCCAGACCTCCATCCGTGAAGTGGCCGGCGCCATTACGGCGTCAACGCTCACCACAGTGGCCGTCTTTTTGCCGATTGCCTTTGTGGCCGGCCTGGCCGGCGAGCTGTTCCGGCCCTTCGCGCTGACGGTGACCATCGCACTGCTGTCCTCCCTGCTGGTCTCGTTGACGATCGTTCCGGTGCTGGCCTACTGGTTCCTGCGTAATCCCGCGAACAGCCCGGGCGGCGCCCGGGACGCCAGCGCCCGTGAGATCGCGGCGAAAGCCCAACAAGCGGAACAGCGGTCCGTACTGCAGCGCGGCTACCTCCCGGTCCTGGGCAAAACTCAAAAGCACCCGGTGGTGACCGTGATCGCGGCGCTGCTGGTCCTCGGCGGCACCGCTGCCATGACCCCGCTGCTGGCAACCGACCTGCTGGGAAACTCGGGCGAAAACAGCATGACCGTCCGGCAGGCGCTGCCTGCCGGCACCAGCCTGTCCGAGGCCAACGCCGCGGCCGTCAAGGTCGAGGAAGTGCTGCGCGGAATCGACGGGGTCAAGGATGTCCAGGTGACCACCGGCAACGCCCAAACGGGTTTCTCCGCGCTGCTCTCCGCCGGCGCCTCGAACTCCAGCTTCACCGTGGTGACCGAGGACAAGGCCAACCAGGGCAAGCTCCAGGAAACCGTCCGTAACGATCTGGCCGGGATTCCGAATTCCGGCAAGATCACCGTGGGCTCACAGCAAGGCGGTTTTGGTACGTCCTCCACCGTCGACATCACGCTGAAGGCGGCGACGACCGCCGACCTTCGGACCGCGAGCCAGGCCATGGTCACGGCGATGGAAGGCGTTCCGGGCTCCTCCGAGGTGGCCACCAACCTGGCCGCCAGCCAGCCGGTCGTCCAGGTGAAGGTGGACCGTGCCAAAACCGTCGCCGCAGGGTTGACCGAAGAACAGGTAGCCGGGGTCCTGGCCTCCACGATCAGCCCTATTCCGGCCGGAACCGTCCGCATCGATACCAACGACTTCCCAGTCCGCATCGGTGAAGGCACTCGCTTCACCAGCATCGAGGCCGTCCGGCAAACCCTGCTCCCGACGGCGGCAGGTCCCGTACCGCTGGCCAGCATCGCCAACGTGGAGCAGGTGGACGTCCCCGTCTCCATTACCGCCAGCAACGGCCAGCGGACCGCGCGCGTGTCCGTCACGCCGTCGGGCGCCAACCTCGGAGCTGTCAGCACGGAGGTGCAGGTGCGGCTCAAGACCGTGCAGCTGCCGCCCGGCGTCACAGCGGAGATCGGCGGAGCCACGACCCAGCAGGCGGAGTCCTTCGGTCAGCTTGGCCTCGCCCTGCTGGCGGCCATCGCCATTGTCTACGTCATTATGGTCGCCGCGTTCAAGTCGCTGATCCAGCCGCTGATCCTGCTCGTCTCCGTCCCCTTCGCAGCCACCGGAGCCATCGGCCTGCTGCTCATCACCGGCGTGCCGCTGGGCCTGCCGGCGCTGATCGGTATGTTGATGCTGGTCGGAATCGTCGTGACGAACGCGATTGTGCTGATCGACCTCATCAACCAGTACCGCGAGCCAAAAAACGGTGAGCCGGGGATGAGCGTGGCGGAAGCCATCACACACGGCGCCCGCCAGCGCCTGCGTCCGATCCTGATGACCGCCCTCGCCACCGTGTTCGCGTTGACGCCGATGGCTTTGGGCCTGACCGGCGGCGGCGGCTTTATCTCGCAGCCGCTCGCCATTGTGGTGATCGGCGGCCTGGTCTCCTCCACCGCCCTGACCCTGGTCCTGGTACCGGTGCTGTACCGCCTCGTGGAGGGCCGGCGTGAGCGCAAGGCCCTGGCCCGGACTACCCCCGGCTCGGACGCCGGCACGGACGCCGGCACGGACGCCGGCCCGGCACATGGCCGCCGGGCCGCTCCCGGGGCCGGCCCCGACGAGTCCCCGGCTGACACAGCCGGCGGCCCGCGGCTCCCCTCCACCGCCCATTAGCTGGTCCTCGGCCGCCTGCTGCTAGCTGCGTGCCGGGTCCGAGAACGCCAGCCTCGGCACCAGGACCAGGGCCGCGGCCGCGGCCAGTCCCGTTACGCCGCAGACCGTCCACACCGTGAGATAGCCGGCCAGGGGTGCCGCCGTTGCTGCCGCGGCGGCCCCGGTCTCGCCCAGGACGTGGCTGAGCAGGGCGATGCCAAAGACCGCCGAGGCGAAGGCACCGCCAATTGTTTTGGTGGTGTTGGTCAAACCGGTCGCCATGGCGGTGCGATTGAGCGGAGCGGCGGCGGCCGCGGCCGAAGGCAGCGCCGCCACAAGCGCTCCGGACCCGACGCCGGCAATGGCCATGTTGACCAGGGTCTCGGCCAGGCTGGCATGAAACGGCAGGAACAGCAGATATCCCCCGCCGACCAGGGCAGCCGCCCAGACAAGCGTCCAGCGCGGAGTCAGGCGGCGGGTCACCAGCGGATAGAGCAGCGCACCGACCAGCAGGGCGAGGACATAGACGCCGATGATGATGGAGACCTGGCCCGCCCGCAGCCCCAGCCCGTAGCCGTGGACGGCCGGGTCGGTCCGGGCGAAGGTGGACAACGGCGCTTGCGCACCCAGCACCGAGACGCCGAACAGGCCCGCGGTCAGCTGGACCGGCCACATGGACTTGGCACGCAGCATCCGAATGTCCACCAGCGGGTCCTCCCGGCCCAGCTCGAAGCGCGTGAACGGGATAAAAACGAAAATCCCGGCCGCGACGAGCGCCCACGGCCACCACGCGCCGGGGCCGTTCAGGCGCATAAAGGTCAGCCCGGACATGATCAGCAGGAGCCCGACGGCCAGAAAGGCGAAGCCGTGCGTGTCTACGCTGCCACCGCTGCGTGCAGCCGACTCGGGTACACCGAAGCGGATAGCGAACCAGCATGCGGACACCGCCACAGCTGGCAACATCAGCACAAGTTGCAGCTGGCCGGCGAAGGCCTCCACCAGCGCACCAGCGGCGAGGGCGCCGGCGATCACACCGAATTCCAGCGCGCCGACCAGGAGCCCGGCCGCGCGCCGGGTGCGGGCGGCGCCGTCGGGCAGCCGGTGCACCCGGCTGAAGATCAACGCGATCTCCAGCGGCAGCCACACCACGTAGAAGCCCTGCAGGGACCAGGCCGCCAGGAAGGTCCAGAAGTCCGGGGCGAACGCCACACCCCAGGACGCCGCGGCCGTCAGCACTGTGGCGACGAGCAGGACTTTCCGGTGCCCGGCCAGGTCACCAAGTTTGGCCAGCACCGGGACCGCCAGCGCGCTGACGATCAGCTGCGCGGCCTCGAACCAGTTGACGTCTCCGTCGCGGATGTTCAGGTGCCGGGCGATGTCGGTGAGGATGGGGGTGTAGTAGCCCTGCAGGATTCCGCTGGTGAGCTCCACCAGGCACAGAAACGCAATGACACGGCGCATGGCTGCCTTCCGTCCGGGCTGAACCCCTGTTGCCCAGCTGGTTGCTTGCATCCTAGGCCCGTGGTGTGGCCGCGGGCGGCAAACCCGGCGGGCGCCGGCGGGGAATATTCGGACACGGCGGGTGTTGTACCCTGCGATAGATGCAAATGCATGTAAATCGGCTATAGTGGAACCAGCTCCCGGAAGACCCCGGCCAAGGAAAGGCACATCATGCAGATCGGCGTATTCAGCGTTAGCGATATCACCACCGACCCCACCACGGGGCGCACCCCCACGGAGCACGAACGCATCAAAGCGTCCGTAGCGATCGCCCGCAAGGTCGAGGAAATCGGCATGGATGTCTTCGCCCTGGGCGAGCACCACAACCGGCCCTTCTTCTCCTCCTCCCCCACCACGACCCTGGCCTACATCGCCGCCCAGACGGAGCGCATTATCCTCTCGACGGCCACCACGCTGATCACCACCAACGATCCGGTGAAGATTGCCGAGGACTTCGCGATGCTCCAGCACCTCGCCGACGGCCGGGTGGACCTGGTCCTGGGCCGGGGCAACACCGCCCCCGTTTATCCCTGGTTCGGCAAGAACATCCAGGACGGCGTCGAACTCGCCATCGAGAACTACAGCCTGCTGCGCCGGCTGTGGGACGAGGACACCGTCAACTGGTCCGGCAAGCACCGCACTCCGCTGCAGAACTTCACTTCCACCCCCCGGCCGCTCGACGGCGTCGCCCCCTTCGTCTGGCATGGATCGATCCGCACACCGCAGATCGCCGAGGTGGCTGCGTACTACGGCGACGGCTTCTTTGCTAACAACATTTTCTGGCCCAAAGAGCACTACCAGCAGCTGATCGGCCTCTACCGCGAACGCTACGAGCACTACGGCCACGGCGCGGCGGACCAGGCGATCGTGGGACTGGGCGGCCAGTTCTTTATGCGCAAGAACTCGCAGGACGCCGTCAAGGAGTTCCGGCCCTACTTCGACAACGCCCCGGTCTACGGACACGGGCCTTCGCTGGAGGACTTCACCTCGCAAACGCCCCTCACGGTCGGCAGCCCGCAGGAAGTCATCGAGAAGACCCTGACCTTCCGTGAGTACTTCGGCGACTACCAGCGCCAGCTCTTCCTGATCGATCACGCGGGCCTGCCGCTGAAGACTGTTCTGGAGCAGCTGGACCTGTTCGGCGAAGAGGTCCTGCCGGTCCTGCGCAAGGAATACGCCGCGAAGACCCCGGCCCACGTGCCCGAACCGCCCACCCATGCCGGTCGCGTCGCGGCCTCCGTGGCCGCAGCCGGAGAAGCCGCCGGCGAGACTGCCGGCGAGACTGCCAGCCCCGCCGGCAGCCGGACCGCATAGTGTCCGCAACAACAGGCATGTCGCCGGTGCGCCTGGCCGCGGAGACCTGGGAATCCCTGTTCCGCGCCCAGGTGGCGGTGATGCGCCGGCTGCAGGCCGGACCCGCTTTCAAGGCCCTGGCCCTGAACGAGTACGACGTGCTGTTTACGCTCTCCCGCTGTCCGTCCGGATGGCTCCGCCAGAACGAGCTCAACGACCACGTGCTGCTAAGCCAGTCCAGCCTCAGCAGGCTCGTGGAGCGCCTCGAAAAGCGCGGCCTCGTCGAGCGGATGCCGGCCCCTGACGACGGCCGCGGTGTCCTGGTCAAGCTCAGCACCGCCGGCTGGGAGCTGCAGAAGCAGATCGGCCGGGAACACGTCCGTGACATCGCCGCGCTGGTGGTCCCGGCACTGACCGCGGCCGAGCAACACGAGCTGCTGCGTCTGACCGAAAAGCTGCGGGGCTCGGTAACCGCCCGCTGAGTGTGGCGGCCGGGTTGCGGTCCCTAGTGAAGGGTGACGAGCTTCGCCGGGTCCTCGGCCGGGAGGTCGCCGTCGACGACGGCGGTGACGCTGAGCTGCGTCAGGGACAGGCTGCCTCCCACTGTGGAGAGGAATGCCGTATCCGAGGAATCCCGGCCGGCAGTGATCCGCAGCATGCTCTCCCGGGGAGCCAGCCCCGTGGGGTCGATGACGTGCCAGGCGCCGTCGAGATGGGCCTCGGCCACCGCATGGAAGTCCATCGGGCTCAGGCCCGGGGCATACACAGCGGCGAGCCGGGCCGGGACATCCTTGGCGCGCAGCAGCGCGACCGCCAGATGGGCAAAATCCCGGCAGACCCCGCGGCGGTGCAACAGCGTCTCGACGGCGCCGTCGGTCCCCCGTGAGGATCCGCTGATGTAGCGCAGCTCGCTGAAGACCCAATTGCGCACCGCATGGACCAGTTCGGCCCCCTGCTGGCCGCCGAATTCGGCGTAGGCGGTCGGCAGGAGCCGATCGGACTCCGCGTAACGGCTGGGCCTGACGTAGCGGATGAGTTCCATCAGCCGGGGTTCTTCCGGCAGCGCAAAGCCGGTCACCGTAGCCGTATACTCCACCAGCACCCCGGCGGGCTGCGCAAATTCCATGTAGTGGAAGCGCCCGCCGTGGTGGTCCGGGATTTCGGTGAGCGGAACTTCAACGCCGTCGGAGGTCACGGACAGCGACTCCTCAAAGCCCTCGAAGCCGGCATTGCGTGCCACGGCGACCGCTAGGGCGACCTTTGTGCCGGCCACTGTGTTGAAGGCCATGCGGGTGGCTACAGAGCGTTTCATCGATCTCCGGGGTGTGAGGTTACGGCGCGGGAAGTGGCCGCTCCCGGCCCGGTTGACGTGCGGGCTGCGGGACTAATTTTTGATCTTCAGAGACATTAGCATCCGCTGGACGTTCGCGTATTCGGAGCCTTCGTTGACGTAGTTGGCGGCCTGGCCGAGCGTGTCGAAGGCCTTGGCCGGAGCCACCTTCTGGTCCGGGGTGAACGCCTTCAGCTCCGTCAGGTCACCGAACGAGTAGTCCCCCTTCCCTGCCGGGCCGCGGACCACGTTCTGCAGCACACAGGACTTTCCGTCGAGGCCACCGACCAGGTTGGTGATGCCGTAGGAGCCAAAATACTTGTAGCCCTGGATCACCCGGAACACCACTCGAGGGTCGATGGTGCCGTCCCCGCCGCGGTGCGGAAGCTCCACCGGGACGCTGTTGACAACAACATACGGCCTCGAGGCGTCGGCGGCACAGGACGCGGCAGGCAGTGGCTGGAGTCCGGTCTGCAGGGTGGCGAGGTAGCCGCCGGCTGCGTCTTTCACCTCGATTTTGAGGGCTCCCGGCATTGCGCCCTGCTCCGGTGCCACAGATTGGGCGATCCAGTCCTGCGGCAGCTCGAAGCTGACGGTCTTCGCCGGGTCGGTGAAGACCTTCCAAGCCGGCGCCGTTGCGCCGGGTTCCGCCGCACCGGAGCCGGTGTGCCCGGGCGAGGTGGCCGGCGGGGGGCTGCCCGCAGGGGGCCCGGACGGCGAAGCCGCCGCGGCGGTGCCTGCGTCGCCGCCTGCCGTCCACGCCGGGGTGCCCTTGCCTTCGCTGCTGCACCCGGAGAGCGCAGCGGCGGAGAGCGCCAAGGCAGCGGCGATCCGGAGGCCGCGGGCCGGCGCCCGCCGGAAGGTGTCCGTCCCAGTCATGGTGCCAGCCTAACCGGACATGGCGCCGCTCAGAGTTCCCGGATCAGGGTTTCGTAGAAGCCAACCCCGCGCTCCAGCGTCTCCAGCGTGATCTTCTCGTCGACGGCGTGGATGGATCCCCGGGCCGCGGCATCCATGGAAAACGGCGCAAAGCGGTACACGGCGTCACAGATCCCGGTGAAGCGGCGGGAATCCGTGCCGCCCATCAGGATGTACGGGGTAACAAGCGCCTCCGGGAATGCCCGCGCAATGCACCCGGCCAGCAGCTCCCACTGCTCCCCGGTATGGGCCGAGACCGGGGACGGGTCGTTGCCTGCCACAATACGCAGCTCAACTTTCGGGTCCCGGATGATCTTCCGCAGCCGCGCCATGGTCCCCGCCACGGTTTCCCCCACTGCCACCCTGATGTTGGCGTTTGCCCGGGCCGTCGGGGCCAGGACATTGGCCGCGGGACTGCCCTGCAAGGTGGTGATGGCGACGGTGGTTCGGGTCATCGCATTGGTTTCATTTCCCATCCGCCCAAAAATCAGGGTCAGCGGCGCCCGGAACAAGGACAGCCTGGCGAACACGGCCCGCAGGGGTGCCGGGGCATAGGGTCCGAAGCGCCGGAGCATCTCCGCGGTAACATCCGGCAGCGACTGCGGGAACGGGCTTCTTTCGATCCGGGTGATGGCCCGGGCCAGCCTCGCCGTCGCACCCATCCGGGGCGGGGTGGAGGCGTGCCCGCCGGAATCCCGGGTCACCAGCTCAACGTCGAGGATCCCCTTTTCGGCCACTCCGACGACGGCGGCCGGCCGGGTCACGCCGGGGAACACCCCGGCGGCGACAGCGCCGCCCTCATCGAGCACCAGCCAAGGTCTAACGCCCCGGCCGGCCAGCAGCTTGGCTGCGGCCGCGGCACTGTCCCCGGCGGTCTCCTCATTATTGCCGAAGGAGAAGTAGAGGTCATGGACAGGTCCGAAGCCTGCTTCGAGCAGGGATTCCGCAGCTTCCATCACAGCGACCAGCTGACCCTTGTCATCGAGGGTTCCGCGGCCCCACAAGTAGGTCCCGTCGTTGTGCCCGGAAAACGGCGGCCGGGTCCAGGCCTCCGGGTCGCCGGCCGGGACGACGTCGTAGTGGGCCATCAGGACGGCCGGACGCTCAGCGGCCTCCGCGCCCGTGCCGGGCCAGCGGTACAGCAGCGCGTGGCCGTTAACACGTTCGTGCTCCAGCGCGGTGTGGACGCCGGGATACAACCGGGCCAGTGCGGCGATAAAGCCGTCGAACTCGGCAGTGTCCACTTGCTGGCCCGGCACGGCGGAGACAGTGCGAAACCGGACGAGTTCGGCCAAGGCTGCGGCGGCACGGCTGACGGGAGGAGCGGAGGTCGTCTGCATTCGCGAAAGTCTACGGCCCCGGAAGCGCCCGTGCCCGCTGCCGGGGCTGGGATGTGCGGCCGGGAAAGCGGGATACGCTGGGAACATGGCGGATCACGATTTTGGCTCCCGCGAGTTCGGAGCCCAGGACGGAGTGGCGGACATCTCCGCCGTCGACATTGCGGACTGGAGGCTCCGGACCTTTGCGTTGTACGCCAGCGTGCGGAAAATCGCGGCGCAGGATCCGGCCGAGGCGCATTCGTACTGGCGCCAGGAGCGGGACCGGATGTTCGGCACGCACCCTGCCTCGCCGCTGACGGCGGCCGCAAAGTCCACCTTCGGCGGCCTGAAAACGGCGGACTACGACCCGATCTACCGCTTCCATATCCCGCTGACGGGCGAGGGCGCCGGGCGGGAAATGAATGTTGAGACCGGAACCGACGGCCAGGTCCGTTTTGTCCGGCTGGGGACCTTCGATCTGCCGGAACTGGGCCAGCTCGCCGTGTGGAAGATCCACGGCTACGGCGGCGGCATCTTTGTGCCGTTCCGCGACGCCACGGCCGGCCAGCCCGGCGGAAGTTACGGTGCGGGCCGGTACCTGCTGGACACCATCAAGGGTGCCTTCCACGGTGTGCAGGGTTCGGGTCCGGGAGCGGAATTTGTTGTTGATTTCAACTTTGCCTACAACCCCTCCTGCGCCTACAACGAGGCCTGGGCATGCCCGCTCGCCGGGCCATCGAACCGACTGGCGGTAGAGATCCCGGCCGGCGAGTTGCACTGAGCCGATGGATTCCCAGCTTGAGCAGCACTCCGCCGCGCCTGCACCCGCCGGAGTCCGTCCGGCGGACCGCCGGCGGCACCGCGGGATTCTTCGGTACCCCCTGGTCCGGCAGTTGCTGCGATTCACCGCCGTCGGAATTGTCTGTACCGTCACGTCGCTGGCGCTCTATGCCTTCCTCCGCCCGTATCTCGGCCCGCAACCGGCCAACGCGACGGCTCTTATCCTCACCTCGCTGATGAACACGGCGCTGAACCGGCGGCTGACGTTCAAAATCACCGAACGCCACCGGATGAAGCGCGACCACCTCAACGGCCTGATCGTCATCCTCGTGGCGCTTCTGATTACCGGCGGCAGCCTCGGCGTGCTGCACTGGATCAACCCCGACGCCACAGTTTCTGCCGAGCTGTGGACCACAACACTCTCCGGCTTTGCCGCCACGGCCGTCCGCTTCACCATGCTGCGGCACTGGATCTTCCGCCGGGCCCGGCACCGTTAGGCCACCCACCGCCCCGCCCAGTCCCACCCAGTCCTGCCCAGTCCTGCCCGCGTCAGTCCCACCCACCGCCGCGCCCAACTGACTCGCAGCAGGTGTCGTTTTGGGCGGTCAAAACGACCCGTGCTGCTAGCTAGTTGGGTCGAGGGACTGGACGCTGACGACGGCGGTGCGGACCGCGGCCGCCGCCTCCCGCAGTTCCGCCGCCGTGATGGTGGCGTCAAAGCTGAAACGGACAGCGGTCTGGGCGGTTGTGGCGTCGAAGCCCATCGCCAGCAGCACCGGGGAGGGCTCATCGGACCCCGCGGCGCAGGCCGAACCGCTGGAGCAGATGACTCCATGGCGTTCGAGCTCCAGCAGCACGGATTCACCGCTGGTCCCCGGGAAACAGAACGAGGCCACGGAGGGCAGCCGCTCGGCCGGGTCGCCGGTCAGGACCGCGCCCGGAACCCCCGCCCTTACCGCGCCGATGAAGTCATCACGGAGTTCCGCCACCAGGGCCGCACGGGCCTGCTGACCGTCCTGTGAGAGGGTGAGCGCCGTCGCGAGGGCTACCGCTCCGGCCACGTTTTCGGTCCCCGACCGGCGCCCGCGTTCCTGCCCGCCGCCATGGATCAAGGGTTCCAGCCGGATCCTGCCGCGGACGAACAGAGCGCCCTGTCCTTTCGGCGCCCCCAATTTGTGGCCGGAGATACTCAGGGCATCAACGCCGAGTGCTGCCGTGTCGAGCGGCAACCAGCCGGCAGCCTGGACCGCGTCGGTGTGGAACGGAATTCGCTGTGCGCGGGCCAGTGCGGCCAGCCGGGCAATCGGCTGCACCGTTCCCACTTCGTTGTTGGCGTACATAATGCTGACCAGGGCCGTTTCCGGCCGGAGCACGGCGGCGAGGGCAGCTTCGGTGACCCGGCCGAGGGAATCCACCGGAACAACGTCGACGCTGAAGCCGTGGACGCGCTCCAGGAAGCGGGCGGATTCTTCCACCGCAGGATGCTCGACGGCACTGATCACCACCCGGTCCAGCCGGGGGTCTGCGGTGCGGCGGGCAAGGGCGATGCCTTGGACGGCCAGGTTGTCCGCCTCCGTGCCACCGGAGGTGAAGACGATCTCACCCGGGCGGCAGCCCAGCGCCCTGGCCGTCACTGCGCGCGCATCGGCGAGCGCCTGAGCTGCGGAGTCTCCGAAGGAATGCCGGCTCGAGGGGTTGCCGAACTCCCCCGTGAGGTACGGCCACATGGCGTCCAGTACCTCGCGGCGGACCGGTGTGGTGGCCGCGGCGTCGAGGAAGATCATGGCCTCCCCTGATCCGCCGTCCGCCGGCTGCCAGGTTCCATACCGGGGCCACGGTCCAGGTCGACGCCGAGTTCAATATCCAGTCCCAGGTCCAGGGCGGCGACGCTGTGGGTGAGCCCGCCGATCGAGATCACATCCACCCCGGCAGCGGCGATCCCTGCCACGGTGGCCAGGTTGACGTTGCCACTGGCCTCGACCCGGGCCCGGCCGGCCACCAGGGCCACTCCCGCGGCAAGATCCGCCAGGGTGAAATTGTCCAGCATGATGGTGTCCACCCCGGCGGCCAGCACGGGTTCGATCTGGTCCATCCTGTCCACCTCCACTTCGAAGTGTGTGGTGTGCCCCAGGCGCGCTTTGGCCGCCCGCAGCACTTCCGTAAGCCTCCACGGGTCTCCCCCGGTCAGGACGGCCAGGTGGTTGTCCTTGGCCAGCACCGCGTCCGAGAGGCCAAAGCGGTGGTTGGCTCCGCCGCCGCAACGGACGGCGTACCGCTCCAGCACCCGCAAGCCCGGCGTCGTTTTGCGGGTGTCCGTGATGCGCGCCCCGGTACCGTCGACACGGGCGACAAATTCCGCTGTTTTGCTGGCAATGGCGCTCATCCGCTGGACCAGGTTCAGGGCGACACGTTCGGCGAGCAGCACGGCGCGGGCGTTCCCGCTGACCCTTGCGAGCGCCGTGCCGGCGGCAAAGGCGGTTCCGTCAGCGACCAGGAGTTCAACGTCGGCCCCGGAATCTGTGAGCTTCATCGCGGCGGCAAAGACCTCACCGCCGCTGAACACACCGGACACGCGGGCGGACAGGACCGCCGTCGCCCGCGTGTCCGCGGGGATCAGCGTCTGGGAGGTGATGTCGCCATAGGGCGCATCCTCAAGCAGGGCGGCGCGCAGCACGGCGTCGACGGCGGCCGCGGGCAGGGTTCCGGCGAGCGCTGGCACCGGGACGGCGGCCTGGCGGGGTGCGGCGGGTGCTGTCATAACGAAATCCTTTGTTTCGGGCGGGGTGCGGCTGGCTGCCGGCGGCCGGGTGCGGTGGCCACCGGGATGGAGCAGGTGGGGGCAGCGGGCACCGGGGCGGGTCCGGAGGGTCCGGCGCCGGCGTCGGCGTCCGCCATAAAGTGGGCGCCCGCCGGGGCCGTTCGCTGCCGGGCGGCTGCCACCAGCAGCCCGGCGGCCAGCAGCAGGTTCCGGTCCTCGTGCGCCGCCGGGCCGGAGCCGGGTCCCTGTTGCGGGAGCCCGTCGGCCGCGCCGGCAACGGCAGACCACTGCGACAGCCGCGCGGCGGCGTCCTCGAGTCCGGCTCGGGTGCGCAGCACTCCGGCGGCACCGGTCATCAGGCGACGCAGGGCGTCCCGGCTGAAAGGCTCACCGCCCGGGCCGGGCTCCGGGGCGGGCTCCGGGGCGGGGCGTTCAGCACCGGCACGGGCGGGCCAAACTGCCGGAGCAGGGTCCGTGCCGGCTCGGCCCAGGAAAGCCTCCACGGCCCGGCGGCCGAAGACGAGACCCTCCAGCAGCGAATTGCTGGCCAGCCGGTTGGCACCGTGTGCGCCCGTGCAGGCGACCTCCCCGGCCGCGTACAGTCCCGGCACGGACGTGCGGCCCCACAGGTCGGTGGCTACCCCGCCCATCCAGTAGTGCGCTGCCGGGGACACCGGAAGCACTTCGGTGGCCCAGTCGTAGCCCGCGGCGCGGGTGGCGGCGGTGATGGTGGGGAACCGCCGGGCCAGGAACCCGGGTCCGCGGGCGGCCTCCAGCCCCCGGGCGTCCAGGTACACGGGGCTGTCCGCGGGCGCGCCTGTCGCGGCCAGGTGCAGGGCAATACTGCGGGATACAACGTCGCGCGGGGCCAGTTCGGCGTCGGGGTGGTAGTCCGGCATAAAGCGGTAGCCCGCGGCGTCGAGCAGCACGGCGCCTTCCCCGCGGACCGCCTCGGAAATAAGCAGCGCCGGCGGGCCCCCGGGGACCTCCTCGGCCGCCAGGGTGGTGGGGTGGAACTGGAAGAACTCCAGGTCCCGGACGGCAGCCCCCGCCCGCCAGGCGAGGGCCAGGCCGTCGGCCGTG
This sequence comes from Arthrobacter sp. EM1, assembly GCF_029964055.1. Taxonomy (NCBI): domain Bacteria; kingdom Bacillati; phylum Actinomycetota; class Actinomycetes; order Micrococcales; family Micrococcaceae; genus Arthrobacter; species Arthrobacter sp. EM1. The sequence continues at coordinate 2,254,422 of NZ_CP124836.1, forward strand.
GCGACGGAGGGGTTACTGGTCCGGCTGAAAAGCCGTCCGGCGCCGCCCGTGGCCAGGAGGACCGCGCCGGTGTCCAGCTGCCGCGGCCGGCCACCGGACAAGTACTCGACGCCGGTAATCCGGGCGCTGCCCGACGCCGGTCCGGTGTCGGCGCATTCGGTGCGCAGCCCGGTGACGAAGGCGCCGGTCTCGATCCGCAGCCGTCCCCGGAGGGCACGCTCGAGGACAGCTGCGACGAGGGCGCGGGCGATGCGGGAACCCGTCGCGTCGCCGCCGGCGTGCAGGATGCGGGCCGCGGAATGCGCCGCTTCGAGGCCGAGGGCCGGGCCGCCGCCGGGTCCGGCGTCGAAGTGAACACCAAAGCGCCGTAGCCCTGCGATGTCCCGCGCTGCCTCGGTACACAACACCCGGACGGCCTCGGGGTCATTGAGCCCGGCTCCGGCGGCGAGGGTGTCGGCAATGTGGGCCGCCACGGAGTCTCCGGGCGCTGATTCCCCCGGCACAAGCACTGCCGAAATGCCGCCCTGGGCGTAGAAGGTGTTGCTCTGCTCCAGCGTTCCCTTGCTCAGGAGCACCACCTCACATGCCGGCACGGCGTCGGAGGCCAGCAGTGCTGCGTACAGACCCGCGATGCCGCTGCCCACCACCACCAGGCGCCTGGTCACGGCCGGGCCGCCAGCATCCGCTCAAGGGCGATCCGTGCCGGGGCGGCGACGTCGCCCGCCACCGTGATGCGGTTGACGACCTCGCCCCGGACCAGCGCTTCCAGGACCCAGGCGAGGTAGCCGGGGTGGATGCGGTACATCGTGGAGCAGGGGCAGATCACCGGATCCAGGCAGAAGATGGTGTGCTGCGGGTTTTCCGCCGCCAGCCGGTTGACAAGGTTGATCTCGGTGCCGACGGCGAAGGTCGCCGGCTCCGTCGCAGCCGCAATGGCCTTGCGGATGAAGTCCGTGGAACCGGCCGAATCGGCGGCGTCGACCACTTCCATCGGGCACTCCGGGTGCACAATGACCTGCACGTCCGGGAACTCGGCGCGGGCTTTCTCGATCTGGCCGACATTAAAGCGCTTGTGCACCGAACAGAAGCCGTGCCAGAGGATCACCCGGGAGTCCTGCAGGGCCTGTTCGACGTTGCCGCCGAGCTCCTTGCTCGGATTCCACATCGGCATCTGCTCCAGCGGCACCCCCATGGCCTTGGCGGTGTTGCGGCCCAGATGCTGGTCCGGGAAGAACAGCACCCGCTGGCCGCGCTCGAACGCCCATTCCAGCACCGTGGCGGCGTTCGAGGAGGTACACACGATCCCGCCGCGCTCGCCGCAGAATCCCTTCAGCGCCGCGGAGGAGTTCATGTACGTGACCGGGATGACCGGAACCCGGCCGTCGGCGTCGGGCTCGGTGCCGAACAGTTCCTCGAGCTGTTCCCAGCATTCGGTCACCGAATCGATGTCCGCCATATCCGCCATGGAGCAGCCGGCGGCCAGGTTGGGCAAGATGACCGCCTGGTCCGGGCGGGAGAGGATATCCGCGGTTTCGGCCATAAAGTGCACCCCGCAGAAGATGATCGCCTCGGCGTCGGGCCGGGTAAGTGCGGCGTTGGCCAGCTGGAACGAGTCGCCCACGAAGTCGGCGTAGGCCACCACCTCGTCGCGCTGGTAAAAGTGGCCCAGGACCACGGCGCGGTCCCCGAGCGTTGCCTTGGCGGCCCGGATCCGGGCGTCGAGTTCGGCGTCGCTAGCCGTCTTGTATTCCTCCGGGAGCTGCCCTTGCCGGGGGGTCGCCGCCGGGGCCACATCCGCGGCGGAGGCGCCGGGGCCGTAGGCGGGCACACCGGCGAGGGCTTCGGCGACGTCGAAGTCCCAGGGCCCGCGGGCGAGCGCCGGACTGCACGTGGCGGCCGTTGCCATGCCCTTGGCGTTGCTGGTGGCCTGTTCGCGTGTGATCAGCTGGATGGCCGTATTGACGCTGCTCATGGTGTGCTCCTGTTGTCTGGTTCAAGGCCCGGGCTGCCGGTAAAGCGGTAGAGGCGGGGCGGACGGTGTTTGCCGCCCTGCAGGTACTGGTCGGTTTCTTCGATTTCGGGTGTGGACTTGACCTGCCGGCGGAAATTGGCCGGGTCCAGTTCGCGGTCCAGGACAGCCTCGTAGACCTCCCGGACCTGGGCCAGGGTGAAGTATTCGCCCAGCAGGTGGTAGGCGATGGAGCCGTAAGCCATCTTGTTGCGCAGCCGCCAGAGCCCGTAGTCGATGATCGCGTGGTGATCGAAGGCCAGTTCGCCGAGCCGGTCCGCGCGGAACCACTTGACGTTCTCGGACTCGTCGGCGAGCGCAGCCTCGGTGGGCTGGACCAGCGCCCAGTAGACGATGGAGACGACGCGCTGGGTGGGTGAGCGGTGCAGGCCGCCGAAGGCGTAGAGCTGTTCAAGGTAGCGGGGTGCCAGCCCGGTGGTTTCCCGCAGATTCCGCGAGGCTGCGTCCGGCAGTGACTCTGAATGGGTGAGCGGGCCGCCGGGCAACGCCCACATCCCCTTAAACGGTTCGCGGATCCGGCGCACCAGCGGGATCCACAAGGTTGGCCGCCCGGAGCGCTCGCTGGGGCGAAGGGCGAAGATCACCGTGGAGATGGCCAGCGTCGGCGGCGCCAGCTGGCGCTCGGAGACGTTGGCAGCTGTTGTGTAGATGGTGGTTCACCCCGCGTCCTGGCCGTCCGGCCGGTCCCGGGACCGCCCGGACGGTTCCGGCCCGACCGCCGCAATAGTTATAGTCAGATTGACTAGAACTAATTCTACGACGCCACCCGCCGGATGCAAAATGTTTCGGCCCGCCCGCGGGCTGCCGGGCAGGGACGGAGGGGCGCGGCTCAGCGCCCCGCGGCGGACGCCTCCAGCAGCGGAAGTGTGCGGCCCTGGAAGTGAGTGTTGAGCACGATGACCGAGGATGAGCGCAGCACGGTCCGGGTCGCGATCATGGCGTCCAGCACACGCTGCAGGTCCGGGTTGGAGCGTGCCGCGATCCGGGCCATCAGGTCGGAACTGCCGGACACGGTGTGGATCTCGATCAGCTCCGGAATCGCCGCGAGGGCCTCGACCACCGCATCGTGCCCCAGGTCCTGGTTGATGGTCAGGGAGCAGAAGGCCACCACCGGAAACCCGAAGCGGGCCGGATCCGGCTGCGGCACCCACGAGCCGATGACACCACTGTCCTGCATCCGGTCCAGCCGGGACTGCACGGTGGCGCGGGCAACCCTAAGCACACGGGAGGCTTCCAGCACCGAGGCCCTGGGCGAATCGGTGAAGAATCGGACAATCTTGGCGTCCAGGGGATCAACGTCCATCGAACATTCCTCCAGAATGAGTCTTTTGAAGCACAAATCGTTGCAGTAAATCCGATTCAGGCGAGCAAACTGTAACTATGCTCTCACGGCTGGCGGACTCCGGCCCTGCCCCGCCGCGGTAAATTCAATAGGTCCCACAAGGACGTTCAGATCCACACCACACAAAGGTTCGCCAGCATGACAATGAAGTCCACCGCAGAGCGCCCCGGCCTGAAACTCGGCCACAGCATGAAGCCACGCCAACTGACCATGATGGGACTCGGCAGCGCCATTGGCGCCGGCCTTTTCCTTGGCTCGGGGGCCGGCGTCCAGGCCGCCGGACCCGCCGTCCTGATTTCCTACCTGGTCGCTGGAACCCTGATCATCCTGGTGATGTGGGCCCTCGGGGAAATGGCCGCCGCCAACCCCAACAGCGGTGCTTTTTCCGTCTACGCCGCCAAGGCCATGGGCCGGACCGCCGGAGCCACCGTGGGCTGGCTCTGGTGGCTGCAACTGGTGGTCGTCATCGCCGCCGAGGCCCTCGGCGCCGCCGCCCTGCTGTTCACGGTGTGGCCGGTAATCCCGGTCTGGGCCCTGTCGCTGGTCTTTATGGTGATGTTCACGGCGATCAATCTCGCCGGGGTGAAGAACTTCGGCGAGTTTGAGTTCTGGTTCGCCATTCTCAAGGTGACCGCCATCCTGCTGTTCCTGGGCATTGGCGCCGCCCTGCTGCTAGGCCTGCTGCCCGACGTCCCCTCCCCCGGACTGACCAACTTCACCGCCAATTTCGCCCCCACGGGCTTCGGCGGCATTGCCACCGCGCTCTTTGTTGTGATCTTCGCTTTCGGCGGTACCGAGATTGTCAGTGTGGCCGCCGCCGAGACCGAGAACCCGCGGCACAGCGTGGCCCAGGCAATCCGCACCGTCGTCTGGCGGATCCTGGTTTTTTACATCGGCTCCGTGTTCGTCATCGCGGCGGTCCTGCCCTACACCTCGGATGCCCTGGCGTCGCCGTTCGCCGGCGTCCTGGACACCGCGGGCATTCCCGGCGCCGGCGCCGCGATTACCCTGGTGGCCGTCGTCGCCCTGCTATCGGCGCTGAACGCGAACCTCTATGGCGCCTCCCGGATGGTCTTCTCACTCTCCGAACGCGGCGAGGCTCCCCGTTTCCTGTCGAAGGTCAATAAGGCGCGGGTTCCCGTGCTCGCCGTCGGCGTCTCCGTGGCTTTCGGCTTCCTGGCCACCGTGCTGGAGCTGCTCTTTCCGGAGCAGATCCTGCCGGCGCTCTTCCAGCTGGTCGGCTCGACCTGCCTGATGGTCTGGGGCTCCGCTCTTGTGTCCCAGCTGATCCTGCGCCGCCGGGCCGACCGCGAGGGCACCGAACTGCCGCTGCGGATGAGGGGCTTCCCGGGGCTGACCATCTTCGGCCTGGTGCTGCTGGCCCTGATCTTCGCTGTCGGCTTCAGCAGCCCGGAGAGCAGCAGGCAACTCGTCAGCACCATCGCCCTGGTCGCCGGCATTGCCGCGGCCTGCTGGATCGGTGCCCGGCTGACCCGCAACCGTCAGAACGTGCCCAAGTAGCTCGCAGCTGAGGCCGTTTTGGCGGCTCAGAACGACCTCAGCTGCGAGTCAGTTGGGCTGGGAGGCCGGCGCCGTGAGATGTACAAACTGACAGGCTCGACGGCGGTTTAGCCGGCATTCCTGTGCAGTCTGGCTAGTGATTCGGCGGCTGATTGCCTAGTGACGACGCGGTGACTAGGGTCACAGCCATGGACACTCTTCCCGTGGCTGCCGGCGATGCCGCCGACCCGCTCACTCCCGCCCAGCTCCGCGAGCTCTATTCGCTGATGGTGGCCGTCCGCCACCTCGACGCGTCGGCGATCGCCTGGCAGCGCCAGGGCATCATCCCCGGCTACGCGCCCGAGCTCGGCCAGGAGGCCGCCCAGGTGGGCAGCGGCTACGCCGTTGACACCACCCGGGACTTCGTGTTCCCCACCTACCGCGAGATGGGGGTGGCCCGCACCATGGGCGTGGACATGGTGGCGTATATGGCGACCCACAAAGCCAGCTGGCACGGTGGTCTTTACGACCCCGTCAAGTCCCGGCTCGCACCGATCCAGGCTGTCGTGGCCGGCTCGGTGCTGCACGCGGTGGGCTGGGCCCACGGCCAGACGCTGGCCGGCGCCGCCGACGGCAAGCTCGGCGTCGCCCTGACGTACTTCGGTGACGGCGCATCCTCCCAGGGCGACGTCCATGAGGCTTTGAACTTCGCCGCAGTCATGAAGGCCCCAGTGGTGTTCTTCGTCCAGAACAACGGCTGGGCGATCTCGGTCCCCACCGAACGCCAGGTGGCCGGCGGCTCCGTCGCCGCCCGCGCCGCCGGCTACGGAATGCCGGCGCTGCAGATCGACGGCGATGATGTGGTCGCCGTCGTCGAGGCAACCCGGCGCGCGTTCGCGCACGCCCGGGCCGGCAATGGTCCGGTGCTCATCGAGGCAATGACCTACCGGCGCGGACCGCACTCGACCTCCGACGATCCGGGACGCTACCGCTCCCTCGACGAGGAGCGCGACGGCGCCGGCGCCGATCCGCTGGAGCGTTTCCGGCAGCGGCTGCTCGCCGAGGGCATCGCCGACGAAGCCTTCTTCGCCGAGGCCCTCGCGGCAGCCAAAGCCGAAGAAGAACTCATCCGCACCGGAATCCAGGGACTCGACTCCCGCCCCGGCACCGAAATGTTTGACCTGGTTTTCCAGGAAACCACCCCTGTCCTGCAGGGTCAGGCCACCAACTGGCGCGAGGAGTCCGAACATGTCTAACTCGATGCTCACAACCGAAGCTGCCGTGAATGGTCCGGTAACCACCACCGTGATGTCCATGCAGCAGGCCCTGAACCGCGCCCTCGATGAGGTTCTCGCGGAAAACCCGAAGGCCCTGATCTTCGGCGAGGACTGCGGCCGGCTCGGCGGCGTCTTCCGGATCACGGACGGACTGCAGGCCAAACACGGCGAGCAGCGCGTTTTTGACACCCCGCTGGCGGAATCCGGCATTCTTGGTATGTCCGTGGGCCTGGCGATGGCGGGGTTCCATCCCATCCCCGAAGTCCAGTTCGACGGCTTTGCCTACCCTGCGATCAACCAGATCGTCTGCCAGATGGCCAGGATGAACTACCGCAGCCGCGGCACCATGCCGATGCCCATTACCCTGCGGGTGCCCAGCTTCGGCGGCATCCGGGCCCCCGAACACCACGGCGAAAGCCTGGAGGCGCTTTTCGCCCATGTACCGGGCCTGAAAGTGGTCTCGCCCTCAAACCCACACGAGGCCTACCACCTGCTCAAATACGCCGCCACGCGGCCGGACCCGGTGATCTTTATGGAACCGAAGTCCCGCTACTGGCAAAAGGGCGAGGTGGACACCGCCAGCCACGATCCGGCCGGGGGCTCCCCCACCGGGGCCAAGGTGATGCGCGAGGGCCGCCACCTCACCCTCGTCGCCTGGGGCGCCATGGTGGCCCGCTGCCTGCAGGTGGCCGAACTTGCCGCCGAGGACGGGATCGACGTCGAAGTCCTGGACCTCCGCTGGCTCAAACCGATCGACGCCGCCGCACTGGCCGTCTCAGTGCGCAAGACCCGCCGCGCCGTCGTCGTCCACGAAGCGCCGCTGACCTCCGGGCTGGGTGCCGAGGTGGCGCAGCTGATCACACAGGGCTGCTTCGACACGCTGAAGGCGCCGGTGGAACGCGTCACCGGCTTTGACGTCCCTTACCCCTCCGGCGACCTGGAGGATGAATACATCCCGAACATTGACCGGATCCTCTTTGGGATCCAGCGAGTATTGGAGTACAAACGTGGCTGAAATTTCCTTCCCGCTGCCTGATCTCGGCGAAGGCCTGATCGAGGCCACCGTGCTGGAATGGCTGGTCTCCCCGGGCGATCAGGTGGAGCGGAACCAGCCCCTCGTGGAGGTCGAAACCACCAAGTCGGCCGTTGAATTGCCCAGCCCGCAGGCGGGTAAGGTAGTGCGTATCCACGGCGGGCCGGGCGACAAAATCAACGTCGGCGAGCCCCTGATTGTGTTTGAGGTGCCGGACAACACCGCCGGCATCGTGGGCACGGTCCCGAAGGACGAGGCACCGAAGCGCCGGGTACGCCTGAGCGCCGTACTTGATGAGGACTGAGACCATGAGCGGCAGGCACACCGGCGAGCAGCATTCCCACACCGTGGAGGGCACCGACCCCCAGCTCTATGTTGGGGTGCACGAGCCGGACTCCGACGCCGGGCTGCGGCCGGTGCTGCTGCTGCACGGCTTCTCCTCCTCGGGCAGGCTCAACTGGGAGGACACCGGCTGGCTGACCGCATTGCTGGCGGCCGGCCGCCGCGTGATCGTTGTGGATCTGCCCGGCCACGGCCGCAGCGGCGCCCCCGAGGACAGGGACTCGTATGCGCCCAGCAGGATCCGGGCGGACCTGTTGCAGATCGCGTCCGACGCCGGCGCCCGGCCGCTGCGCGACGGGGACCCGAGCAGCGGACTGGACGTGATTGGCTACTCCCTCGGCTCTCGGCTCGCCTGGGAATTCGGCGCCACCCAGCACGAACTGGTGCACCGGCTGGTCCTGGGCGGACCCAATGTTTCTGATCCGCTGGCTGACTTTGACCTGGCAGCCGCCCAGCGCTACCTGGCCGACGGCACTCCGATCGCCGATCCGTCCACCGCCGGGCTGCTGAAGATGGCCCAGATGCTCCCGGGCAACAACATCTTTTCGTTGCTGTCCCTGGTGGAAGCCATCAAGGCTGAGCCGTTCAATCCCGCCGAGGCCGTCCCGCACATGCCGATGCTGCTGGTGGCCGGGGAAAAGGACGAGCGCGCCGCCTCCATGCCGGAACTCGCCGCCCTGGGTGCGAGGGCCGGGGCCATGGTCGAACAGTTGGTCCTGCCGGGGCGGAACCACACCAACGCCATCACCAGCCGCGCCTTCAAACAGGGTGCCGTCAGCTTCCTGGGCGTCTGAATGCACGGCGGGGTCGCATCCGGGCCCGCCAAACGCCCGCGAGGGGCGCGAACCGACTCCGCGGTGGCTCCGGCGGGCCAGTAGCCGATTGACGCTGGTCCTCACACTGCCGCTCCGGCCGCTTTTTGGCCCCGACATCGGCCCCGCCTGCCGGCTTTGGGCGGATTTTTTCGCGGTCGCAAGGTCCATGCTGGAACCCGGGGTTGCGGCGGCCAGGCGGTTCGCTTTGATCCGGGCCGGAACGGGCAGCGCGTCAGCGTTGGCCAAAAGCTCGCGCTGCAGCCTTTCCAGCAGCCGGCCGGCACGGCGCACGGACCACGGAGCGCGAATCGACGCTCTCCCGCCGGGTCACGTCCGCACCCTAAAAAGCTCCGGCCACAGGATCCCCCCGTCCGTCCCCCCGCGTACACCGCGCAGCCTGCCCGCCCCTCGGCCCGGCTGCAGCGGTTTGACCATCAAGGGATGGATGGAACTGCCGCCGGAGCAGATGGGCGCCGGTCATCCGTCTTCTCCGGACGTGGCCGGGCTTTCCCGATGGGCACTGAGTGAACGCGCCCTGGGTTAAAGTCAAGGGACACGGGACCGTGAACTGCCCCTGGCCGTCGGAACCGACGCCTCGGTCCAACGTTCAGGAGCAGCGCACAGGCGGCCCGTGTCCCTCCGGTGCTGCGTTGCCTGCTAGTGCCGGACCGATTCTGCCGGCACATGGGGGGCGACACCGAGCGGACGGCCCTTCGTCTCCCCGGCAAGAATGACGCCTACCGCGGAAATCACGCAGAGAACCATGATGTAGATACCGATGGAACCGGTCCACTTGGTGCCCTGCAACAGCGCCTCCGCGATGGTGGCCGCAAATGCACCGCCCAGGATGGCACCGAAGGCGTAACCGATCGAGATACCCGAGTAGCGCACGTTCGCCGGGAACATCTCGGCGTACATGGCCGACATCGGACCGTAGGACAGACCCAGGCCGATGGTCAGGACAAACAGCGCCACGCCGTAGAGCACGATGTTCTTGGTGTCGATGAGCGCAAACATCGGGATCATCCAGGCGAAGACGATTGCGTAGCCGGTCAGGAAGGTCTTGACCCTGCCGATCTTGTCCGACAGCCAGCCGCCAACCAGGGTGAAAATCAGCCAGCCAAAGGAAGCCAGCGTGGTGGCAAGCAGAATCTGCGGGGTGGGCATCTTCAGGGACTTGGTGGCGTAGGAGATAAAGAATGCAATCAGCAGGTAGCCGGCGGCATTGTTGCCGATGAAGATCATCGTCGAGTAGAGGACGGCCTTTTTATGCTTACGGATAAGCTCTCCCAGCGGGGCCTTGCTCTCTTCCTTGCGGGCCGACATTTCCTTGAATACGGGGCTCTCGGCGACGGCGCGACGGATCAGGTAGCCGACCACGATCAGGACGATGGAGAGCAGGAACGGAACCCGCCAACCCCAGGACGCGAAATCCTCCTTGGACATGGACGTATTGAGGAAGTACAGCAGGCCGGTGGCCAGGATCATGCCGACCGGGACGCCGATCTGCGGGTAGGCGCCAAAGAGGCCGCGCTTGCTCATCGGTGCATGCTCGACGGCCATCAGTGCGGCACCGCCCCATTCGCCGCCGGCGGAGAAGCCCTGGATGACGCGCAACAGGATCAGCAGGATCGGAGCCCAGACGCCGATCTGGGCGTAGGTGGGAAGCATGCCGATCAGCGCCGTCGCCGCACCCATCATCACGAGCGTGAAGACCAGCATGGCCTTGCGGCCGAGCCGGTCTCCCAGATGACCGGCGACAATGGCGCCGAGCGGTCGGAACAGAAAACTGATGCCAATGAGGGCAAAGGACAGGATCTGGGCCAGTCCCGGGTTCGAGGCGTTCAACGGTGCCAGGAACAGCGGCGACAGCAGCGTTGCTGTCAGCTGGGCGAAGATGAAAAAGTCATACCACTCGATGGTGGTCCCGACCAGCGTGCCCGCGAGGACTTTGCGTTCCTCATGCTTGCTGCTGGGACCCGCCTCTGAATCGACACTTGAAGTTGCGGTCATTGAAACTCCGTAGTTGGGGGCAGGGATGCTGCCCGGGTGGGTGCGATGAAAACAAGTCAATGCCTCAAGATTTACTGATCGAACGGTCAGTAAGTATTTAGATCTTACTATGAAATATGTGACAGAGCGCACGTTTATGCAAAAAAGCTTTGCCGGCCCCAACATTGACGTCTGGCTGGTGCCGGTGTGGTGCAGCATAGTGCGCCGTGATCCTGATTCCACCTAGGTTGTTCTATAATGGAACTCGATATTCACATATCGAACGCTAGACTACCGTGATTCAGAGCACAAGGGCCACACGTCGCTTCCCTGCTTCACCCGCGCCCGCGCCTAGGATGGATGTATGACCCCGACCGCCGGCAGCGCCCAGGCATCCCCGTCCCAAACGCTGTCCCGCGGCATCCGCGCCCTGGAAATCCTGGCTGATGCCCAGCACCCGCTGACCATCGCCGAACTCGCCGGCGAGTTGGGAGTGCACCGCTCCGTCGCGTACCGCATCCTGCGCACCCTGGAGGACCACTCGCTGCTGGTGCGCGACGACGGCGGACGGGTCCAGCCGGGACCGGGCCTCGCCGTTCTGGCCCGGGGCGTGTCCCGGAACCTGCAGACGGCGGCCTTGCCCGAGCTGACCCAGCTCGCGAATGCGCTGACGATGAGCGCTTTCGTCGCCGTCTGGGACCGCGAGGAATGCGTCACCCTGGTCACCGTCGATCCCCGGCATACCGGGGCAACCGTCGTGCAGCATCCGGGCACCCGGCATCCGATCAGCGCCGGGGCCCCCGGAATCGCAATCCAGTCGGCCTTATCGGAAGAGGAGTGGGCCGCCGCCGCGCCCGGCATCCCGTACCGGGCCGAAGCGGCCGAGGCGCGCGGCCGCGGCTATTCTGCCAGTCACGACGAGGTCCTCGCCGGCGTCTCCTCCATGGCCGTCCCCGTTCGGGTTCCGGGCGGCCGGCCCGCGGCTCTCGCCGTCGTCTACATCCGAGCGGCCCAGGACCCTGCGGAAGTCGCCGCGGCCCTGGCCGCCAGCGCCGGGCGCATCGAGGCCCAGCTTGGCGGGTGAGGATCGTCCACCCGCCGTTGCGCTAGCACCAATGGTTCTTCGGGAGTGTTAGGGGTGCCCGGAGCGGGGACCGGCGCCAGTGTAACTTCAGGGAGCCGGCGTGCTTGGCTTCCGGCGTTGCAGCACAACGGCGCCTGCCGCTCCCAGCAGGAACAGCGCCGCGGCCGCGCAGACGGGCACCACAAATGCTGTGGCGTAGCCCTGGTGCTGCGCCAACTGCCCGGCGATGGACGAACCGATCGCGGTGCCGGCAACAATACCGCTGGCCAGGGCGGTCATGACCGTTCCCAGCTTTCCGGCCGGGGCGACGATTCCGCCGATCGCGAAGACTGTGACCATCAGCGGGCCCACCGGCAGCCCCAGGACCAGCAGCACCACGATCATGGGAAAAATGGCCGCAGGCAGCAACAGAAGCAGCGCCAGTGAAGCCATCAGGGCTGCGCAGACCAGCCACCGGGCGTTGGCTGTGAACCGCTGGGACCAGTACGCCACCGACAACGCCGCCGCTGCCGAACTCAGACCCATCACCGCATACAGCAGGCCCGCCAGCTCTGCGGTGGCGAAGCTGGCGGAGAACGAACTCAGCGCCGTCTGGGTGGATCCGAAGAACGTGCCCATACAGACCATGGCCAGCACGGGGAGCGCGACGGCGCCAACGGCGCCTGCCCGCTCGCCGGCGCTAAGCGACGCCCGCAACTGCTTTGCAAGGGCGGTCGATGCCGTGGTGCGCGCCGGTGTCCGGACCACCGCACGGTGCGTATCGTGGACCGCAAAGGCCGGGACGAGGGTAATGGTCAGGGCAGCGGCCAGGGCCAGCGGCAGCCAGGGTGCGATCAGGCTCGCCAGGATACCCACAAGCGCCGGGCCCAGGACAAATGTAAGTTCGTCAGCGGTGCCTTCGTAGGACAGCGCGGTGTCCAGATCCGCCGGATTGGCGTCGCGTCCGCCGCGGGAGGTCAATGCCATCCATCGGACCCGGGCCAGCGGCCCCACTTGGGGGCTGCTGATGCCGGCCACAAATGCGGCCGCCAGGACGGGGACGGCGGCACCCAGGTCCTGTCCGCCGGGGATCAGGTAGGCGGAAATGATCAAGGCGATAACCGCGACGGTGTTGAAGACCGCGGCGAAGAGCAACACCGGCCGTTGGCCCCGCCGGTCCGCCAGCGCGCCGAGGACCGGGGCCCCGAGAGCCGAGCCGATGCCTACAGCGCCGGCCGACACGCCGCCGACGGCGTAGGAGCCGGTGACGGCGGTGACCAGGGTGAGGGTTCCGACAGTGAGCATCGCAAGCGGGAGCCTGGCGAAGAGTCCGACCGGGATGAAGCTCCGCCCTGCCAACAGCGGCAACCGGGCGTATCGTCCGGCGGTGCGCGGTGCAGGCGCCGAGGAGCCCGGCCCCGGCGGGGCGGGCGGGCGGGAAGGTGCGGCCGGGCCCGAGAGGGAGGCCGCCGTGGTGTCAGGGAGCTGCGGCGCCGTCGAAGCGGGCGCTTGGGAGGGAGGGAAGTGGGTCATGATTCCGGGTTCGTTCAATGGTGCGCATCGTCCCTCCTCCCGATGCGCGCGACCCGGTAACAGTACGATTCTAGCCGCATCGTTCGACGCCTGCACAGGCCCGGCAGCCGCGGCGGCTCCGGGGTGTCAGATGCGTGTCAGGGCTGGCCGTCATCGGAGATGTGCACGGTGGAACCGCTGCGCCCCTTGACTACCTGCAGCTGGGTGCTGATGCGCTGCTTCATTTCGGCCACGTGGCTCACCAGACCGACCACCCGGCCGCCGTCCCGGAGCCCCTCCAGCGCGTCCATAACTTGCTCGAGTGCTTGTTCGTCGAGGCTGCCGAAGCCTTCGTCCACAAAAAGCGTCTCGATGTCGACACCGCCGGATTCCTGCTGCACCACGTCCGCGAGGCCGAGGGCCAGGGCCAGAGAGGCCATAAAGGATTCCCCTCCCGAGAGCGTTGCGGTGTCGCGGCGCTGCCCGGTCCACTGGTCCACCACTTCCAGGCCGAGCCCGGATTTCTGCCCCCGGGCCGCCTTCGCGTCGGTGTGCTGCAGGGTGTAGCGGCCATCGCTCATTGCGACAAGTCGTTCCGAGGCGGCGAGAGCCACCTGTTCGAGCCGTGCCGCGAGGACATAGCTGTTCAGGCTCATCCGGTAGTTGTTGTCTCCCCCGCCGCGTGCCGCGTCCGCGACCGCCGTCAGCAGTGCTGCCCGTTCCCGCGGTTCCTGACCTGCCGCCGCGAGTTGCACATAGGTGTCGGCGATAGTGTCGAGGGTGCGTACGGATTTTTCCGCGAGGCCGGCCTCGAGTTCCGCGTCCCTGGCGGCGCGCTCAGCCGTGGCGGCTTCTGCGCTGAGCCGTTCCACCAGCTCCGCGGCAAGCGGGCCCTCCGTTGCCAGCTCGTGCGCCGCCAGCACCAGGTCCTCGCTGGCAAAAAGTTCCTCAATCCGGACAGCTTCATCTAGTCCGGCACGGACGTCCGCTTCCAGGGCTGCCGCAGCCGCGGCCGGCAGCAGGGCGCCGCGGGCCGCCTCGGCGGATGCGAAACCGGTGCCGGGAAGGGCCAGCTCCAACTGCCGACGGGCCTCCGCGGACCGGCCGCTGGCCTGTTCCAGCAGGTTCCGCGCTTCCTCGGCGCGTTCCAGCACGGCCGTTGCACCGTCCACGGCTGTGATGCGGGCTGCCAGGACCGGGTGTCCTGCCCTGAGTTTGTCGAGCGCCAGTTCCAGGGCATCGGACTGTTCCTGGACTTCGGCCAGGGTGGAGCCGATCCGGGCAATGCTGGAGTCCACAGCCGTTCGGGCCTGCTGGCCTGCGGCGCTCTCCTCCTCGAGTTCGGCGTGCCGGGTGCGGTTGGCGGCAAGCTCCGCCGCAGCGCGCTGCGCTTCCGCGGCACGTTCCCTGGCCAGGGCGGCGTCGAGGGCGGCGACGTCAGGGGCGGTATTGGCGCCCTGCGCCGCCAGCACGGCAACGTCCTGCTGGGCCTCCGCGAGTTCGCGTTCGAGGCTCGCGAGTGCGCCTTCCGCGGCCTCGCAGGCGCGCTGGGCGGTCTCTTCGGCCTCGGCCACCGTCAGGGCCGAAGCCGCTGCCGGGGCGGGCGCCGGGTGCTCGGGGCTGCCGCACACCAGGCACGGGAGACCGGGCAGCAGCTGGGAGGCCAGTTCCGCGGCAGCATTGGCCAGCCGTTCCTCACGCAGATCGAGCCAGCCCTGGCGCAGGTCCTGGTAGCTTTCCCGGGCCACGCCGTGGCGTTGCGCGACGGCTTCGCAGCTGGTCTCCGCCCGGGCGTACCGCCGGACCAGGACCAGCAGTTCTTCGGCCGCCGCTGCTTCTTTGGACCGCAACTGCACCTCGGCGGCGAGTTCTTCGAGCGGATGCATTGAAGCGAGAAGGGCAATGGACTCCGCCTCCAGGGCGGCCAGGGCAGCATCACCTGATGCCCGCTTGTCTTCCTGCCCGGCCAACTCCAGGCCAAGCCGCGCGGCGCGGCTCCGGAGCCCGGCGAGGCTCGATTCCTCGGGCAGCCGCTCCTCGAGCACGGCGCGCAGGGTACGCAATCCGGCCAGGGCAGGCCGCAGCGCAGCGCCATCGAAGGCAGCGCTGTCGAAGGCGGAACTGTCAGCATTAGCGGCGCTGTCCGCGGCCGCAGTCTCTAACGCGGCAAGTTCGTCGTCGGTAAGCGCCGCGGTCCGCAGATCGTGTCCTGCCGCCGCCATCGCTGCCCTTGCATCTTCCTCGGCCCTGGCGGCACCGTCGACCGCCTGCAGTTGCCCGCCGAGTACTTCGGCCAGCCGATGCAGGTCCAGCTGTCTGCTCTTGGCTGCGATGGCGGGGGCCGCGGCCTCAGCCGCGGATTGCCGGCGGCGGGCAACGGCCAGCCTGGACTGGCGGGCATCCCGTGTTGCCGCGGCGTCCCTGGCGGCCAGTCGCTCAGCACGCTGCCGGTCGGCCGCCAGGGCTGCCGCACGGTGTTGTTCCGCGGCACCGGCTGCACGAGCCTGGAGCCAGGGCAGGAACGAGTCCGTGTCAGCGCGGTCCGGAGCGGCCTCCCCGTCGCGTTCCAGCGTTGCCGTTTCAGCCTCCGCCTGCGCGAGCAGGAGCTCAAGCCGGCCATTGAGACCGGCGACCTCGCTGCGGGCTGCCTGCGCGTTCCGGCCCAGCTCCTGTTCAACAGCCTCAAAACGCTGGGTACCAAAGAGGCTCTGCAGCAGCTCCAGGCGGTCGGCAGCCTTGGACCGCAGGAAGGCCGCGAAGTCGCCCTGCGGCAGCATTACAACACGGGTGAACTGCTCCCGGTTCATGCCGAGGACCGCTGCGATCTCGGCGCCGGCTTCGTCGTTCCGGCCGGATTTTTCAAGCCATCCACCGTCAACGCGTTCCCGGAGCAGCGTATTGGCCTGCTGCACCGTGAAGCCGCTCCTACCCCGGGCGCTGGGCTTCTGCCAGGCCGGCGAGCGGGAGACCTCGAAGTGCCTGCCGCTGGCGGAGAACTCACAGGTGACCCGGGGCTCCGCGGTGGCCTCGGCATGGTCGCTCCGCAGCCGCTTGCCGTCCTGCCGCGCCCCGGGCACTGACCCATAAAGGGCGAAGCAGATGGCGTCCAGAACGCTTGTCTTCCCCGCTCCGGTGGGACCGTTGAGCAGGAACAGGCCATGGGCGCTCAGGCGGTCAAAATCGATGTGTTCGGTGCCGGCGAAGGGTCCGAAGGCGGAGATCTCAAGGCGATGGATTCTCACCGTGAAATTCCTTCCAGGCGCACGGCTTCCAGGGCTTGGGCCAGGACAGCTGCCTCGCCGTCGTCGGCGCCGCGGCCCCGGACGTGCTCCAGGAAACTGCAGCAGACGGCAAGGTCGTCGGTAGCGCCGGCGAGCCGGCTGCTGTAACTGCTCTTCGCGGCGGCACCGGCACCCTCCGGGTCGAACCCCAGCACCAGTGTGTCCGGGAAGCGCGTGCGCAGCCTTTCCATGGCCTGCGCCGGGCGCTGTGCGTCGGTCAGGGTGATCTGGCAATAGGCAGACTCGGCCCAGGCGTGTTCCTCCGACACGAGCAGCTCCGCCAATTTCCCGCGCAGCACGGCCAGCGTACGCGGAGCTGTCCAGAGCACCTCCCGGACCGCGCCGATGCCGTCAGCGTCGACGTCCACGAGCCAGCTGCCTTTGCGGTGCTTTGCTTCGGAGAACGAATAGGCGAGCGGGGAGCCGGAGTAGCGGACGGTGGGCGAGAGCTCCTGCCGCCCGTGCAGGTGGCCGAGCGCTGTGTAGCCAAAACCGTCGAAGAGGTCCAGCGGCACAGCACCCACACCACCAATGCTCAGGTCCCGTTCACTCTCGGAACTGATCCCGCCGCTGGCGAAGGTATGCGCCAGCACCACGGAGTGGACCGTTCGGCCGGCGCTCCGGGCCGCGAGATCGGCACGGATCAGGTCCGTGGCCGCCCGGGTTACCTCGAAGTGGCTCGCGGTCCCGACGCCGAGCTGTTCGGCCACCAGCCGTGGCTCCAGCCAGGGGATACCGTAGATGGCGAGCACGGCTCCGGTGCCGTCAACGGCATCGGCTTCGTCGTCGAGCGGGAACAGCACTGGCTGCTCCAACTCGGAGAGCCTGGTGCGCAGGTGCACTCCCCCGCGTTCCAGCAGCCGGGACGCGAAGCCGAGCCGGATGGCCGAGTCGTGGTTGCCGCTGGTCAGGACCACCTGGGCACCGGCACCGGTCAGGGCCACCAGGGCGTCGTCGAGCAGGCGGACGACGTCGACCCCCGGCAGGGCACGGTCATAGACGTCGCCGGCGATGAGGACGACGTCGACCGCCTCATCACGGACGCAGCTGACCAGCTGATCGATGAACGCGCGCTGGGCATCCAGCATCCCGACGCCGTGGAATGACCGGCCCAAATGCCAGTCCGAGGTGTGCAATAACCGCATACTCCTACGGTATCGGCTCCCACCGACAGGATTGCGCCACCGCTCCGGCACCCGATTACTTGCCGCGTTCGCCGTCGAAGAAAGCACGCGCTTCGTCGCTGCCGGCGGCCGCGCCACCGGCAGCCAGCCGGACCTGTGCCTCAGCCGGGTCCGGTGCGCCCAAGTCGTCGGATTCGCCCAGGTCGTCGGCTTCCTCGGCTTCGTCGGCCTCGCCCAGGTCCTCAGCTTCGTCAGCTTCGTCGGCTTCCTCGGCCTCGCCAGCCGAAACCGGCAACGCGCCCAACGTCAGCTGCGCGAAGCCGCGGACCGCGAGCCCCGCCACGGCCGCACCTACCAGCGGGGCGACCCAGAACAGCCACAGCTGTCCGAGCGCATCCGGGCTGCTGAAGAGCGCGGAAGCGGTGGCACGTGCCGGGTTAAAGGGGGAGTTACCGGGCGCCTGGCCAAACTGCAGGAGCACCGCAGTGGTCAGGCCGACGGCGAAGGGCGCCGCCAGCCGGGAGGGGTTCCGCCGCGAGGTGGTGCCCAGGTAGACGGCGACCAGCAGCGCGGCGCCGATCACCTCAATGAGCAGCACTCCCGCCATCGGGACCTGGATGACGGACCGATCACCGAAGCCGGCGTTCACCGTGTCGAAAGCCGTTCTGGCGTCGGCGATGTTCGGGACGGTGCGCAGGAGGCCAAAGAGGGTCACCCCGGCCAGCAGTGCGCCCACCAATTGCGCGCCGATGTAGGCCGCCGCGTCAGCGGGCCGCAGCCGGCCGGCAAAGGCGTTCCCCGCCGTCACGGCAGGATTAAAATGACCGCCGGAGAGGTATCCGAACGCGAGCATCGCTGCTGTAACTGCCAGTCCCGCGGCGAGCGGAGCCGACAGCGGGTTCGACTGCGGGATCGTGAACAAGGGAACGCCCAGGCCGGCGATCACCACAAAAAACGTCCCGAGAGCCTCGCCGGACAGTCGGCCCAGCAACCGGGGCTGCGGCGAAGTGTCCGTCGTGGCGGCTGTCCGGTCAGTCGACTCGCGGGCTGGGGCAGGCGTGATCATGGTGGGGAATTCCTTTGTTTGGGGCCAGCGAGCAGTCTGTCAGCGGAGTCTGGATGTTCGCTGGACCCGGACCCGGCGCTGCCAAAGCCCGCGCCCCCAACCGGGAATGTGCAACGGGTTCAGACTTCAGTCGCTGGGATCAGGGGACCGCGGGTCCCTCTCGCCCAGGTCTGCTGCCCCCAGCGTGGCAGCGGCCGGACTACGCGAAGCGTCGTGCACGCGGGCGCTCACCTCCGGGTGGTGGAGGTCCAGGGCCGGTCGCTCGGAGCGGATCCGCGGCAACGAGGTGAAGTTGTGCCGCGGCGGCGGGCAGGAGGTGGCCCACTCCAGAGAGGCGCCAAAGCCCCACGGATCGTCCACTTCGACGCGTTCGTTGCTGCGCCAGGTGATGTAGACGTTCCAGAAGAACGGGATCAGCGACGCGCCAAGCAGGAACGAGGAGTAGGTGGAGAACTGGTTCATCCAGGTGAAGTTATCCTGCGGCATGTAGTCCGCATAGCGGCGCGGCATACCCTCCACGCCGAGCCAGTGCTGGATCAGGAAGGTGCCGTGGAAGCCCAGGAACAGCATCCAAAAATGGATCTTGCCGAGGCGTTCGTTGAGCATCTTCCCGGTGAACTTCGGCCACCAGAAATAGAACCCGGCGAACATCGCGAACACCACGGTGCCGAAGACCACGTAGTGGAAGTGAGCCACCACAAAGTAGGAATCGGAGACATGGAAGTCCAGCGGCGGCGAAGCCAGGATGATGCCGGTCAGGCCGCCGAACAGGAAGGTCGCCAGGAAGCCCAGGCTCCACAACATCGGCGTCTCAAAGGTAATCGATCCCCGCCACATGGTGCCGATCCAGTTGAAGAACTTCACCCCGGTCGGAACGGCAATCAACATGGTCATAAATGAGAAGAACGGCAGCAGCACCGAGCCGGTCACGTACATGTGGTGCGCCCACACGGTCACGGACAGCGCGGCAATGGAAATCGTTGCATAGACCAGGCCCTTGTAGCCGAAGATCGGCTTGCGGCTGAAGACCGGGAAAATCTCCGTGACGATGCCGAAGAACGGCAGGGCAATGATGTAAACCTCGGGGTGGCCGAAGAACCAGAACAGGTGCTGCCAGAGGACCGCGCCGCCGTTCTCCGGATCAAAAATATGCGCCCCGAAGCGGCGGTCAGCACCGAGCGCGAACAACGCCGCGGCCAGCGGCGGGAACGCCATCAGCACCAGGATCGCCGTCACCAGGATGTTCCAGGTGAAAATCGGCATCCGCCACATGGTCATACCCGGGGCACGCATGCAAATAACCGTGGTGATGAAGTTCACCGCGCCAAGGATGGTACCGAAACCGGACAGCGCCAGGCCAAAGACCCAGAGGTCACCGCCCACACCGGGGCTGAAGGTCGTGTTGGACAACGGCGCATAAGCAAACCAGCCAAACGACGCCGCACCCTGCGGAGTGATGAACCCGGACACGGCGATAGTGGAGCCGAAGAGGAAAAACCAGAAGGCCAGCGCGTTCAGCCGCGGGAAGGCGACGTCGGGGGCACCGATCTGCAGCGGCATAATCACGTTCGCGAAGCCCGCGAACAGCGGCGTCGCGAACATCAGCAGCATCACCGTGCCGTGCATCGTGAAGAGCTGGTTGTACTGCTCCTTGGTCTGCAGGATCTGCATACCCGGTTCGAACAGCTCGGCACGGATCAACAGCGCCATCACACCGCCGAAGCAAAAGAACACAAAAGAGGCAATCAGGTACATGTACCCGATGGTCTTATGGTCAGTCGAGGTGATCCAGTTGACGACAATGCGTCCCTTGCCGCTGGGCACCGGCGGCGTGCCAACCGCAACGGCGCTCATCTGGTCTAGAGCCATTTCGGCCTCCCGTAGCTGCAACCGTCCGTGCTGGCACGCCGGCACGGACACCGATAAAGCGTTTATCCCGACCGTAGCCACCCGCGGTTCTCCCCGCAAGGGCGCAGCCGCTCTGGTGGCGGCGAATCTATGGCAGCGCCGCGGCCCGGCCCCGCAACCGGGTAAAATTCTTGCTCATGAGTACCGAGCCCGCAACGACCCCAGCACCAGAACCCGCCCCGTCGCACGCATCCCGGATCCACGGCTGCCTGCTGGGCGGCGCGCTGGGTGATTCACTCGGGTACGCCGTCGAATCCGACGACATCTCCACCATCCGCGGAAAATTCGGGGCGGAGGGGCTGCGCGGGTTTGCGGCACTCGACGGGGTCAGCCACTTTTCCGACGACACGCAACTCACGCTGTACACCGTGGACGGGCTGCTGGAAGCGCTGGAGTGGGCCAACTCCGGTGTGGGCGCGGACACAAACGCCTGCCTGTGGCTCGCCTACCTGCGCTGGCTCGCCAGCCAGGGAGTGCCGGTTCCGGAAGCCGCCCCGTTCCAGCCGCCGCGATGGATCGATACCCACGCCGTCCTCAAACAGCGGCGCTCCCCCAACGATGCCTGCCTGAGCGGACTCGCGACGGGAGAAATGGGAACGTATTTCCGTCCCGTCAACCCGGAGTCCAAGGGTTGCGGCACGGTGATGCGCTCGGCCCCGTTCGGTTTGATCCCCTACATTGCCGCCGGCGACGTCTACAAGCTCAGCGCCGACGCAGCCTCGCTGACCCATGGGCACCCCGCGGCGCGGCAGAGCGCCGGCATCTTCAGCCTTGTTATCCATGCGCTGGTCTCCGGCCGGAGCCTGCGCGAGGCAGCCGAAGACGCCCTCGGACTCTTTGCGAACAGCCCGCTGCGCAAGGACGAACAGGTTGATCCCGACGTTATGGCCCGGCTTGGCACCGCACTGCGGCTTGGCACCGCCCGTGCACGGCTGGAGCCGGAGGAGCTGGTCCGGACTCTTGGTGCGGGCCGGGTGGCAGAGGAAGCACTTGCCATTGCGCTGTACGCGGTGCTCGCCACCGAACCGGATCCGACGTCGCCTGCCGGAAGCCCGGCGGAGCACTTCCGCACGGCAATCGCCGTCGCGGTTAACCACAGCGGGGACAGCGACTCCACCGCATCGATTGCCGGCAATATCCTGGGGGCGTTCTACGGCGAGGATTGCCTTCCCGCGCAGTGGCTTGAGGCACTGGAGGCTCCGGAGGTCATCCGCGGCATGGCGACCAGGCTGGCCGCTGTCACCGGCCCCTGACCGGGCCCCGGCTGCGGTCCGCACGGACCACCTGCGTTAGGCCCGGCGGAGCGAAATGTTGTTGCAGGCCTCGCACACGTCCTCGGGAATCAGGCCGCGGCGCTGCAGGAAGCCGAAAACGGCGCAGCCCAGGCAGTAACCGGCAAACGCTTCCAGGGACGCCGCAATAATCAGGAGCGCCAGCAGGATCCACGCCGCCGGTGCAAGTCCGGCGGCGAGCAGGAGTGCCGCAGCCGTGGACAGGACCGCACCGATGCCCTGGGCGAAACGCTTCGGCGGGCCGGGGACCAATCGGCTTTTCCCCAGCCGGGGCGTCAGGACCCGGACGGAAAGTTGGGCGAGCGGTGAAATCCGCGGACCGAAAAGGACACGCAGCCAGAACCCGGCGGCAATCACGGCCAGACCCCAGCCGAAGCCGGTCAGCAGGGTAACCAGCGAAAGCAACACCACCAGTGCGGCAGTGACCCGGGCTGCGTATTCATTCACCGGGTTCGGAAACGCAAAAACCGTGCGCCAGTCGACGGAGCCGCGCGAC
This sequence comes from Arthrobacter sp. EM1, assembly GCF_029964055.1. Classification (NCBI taxonomy): domain Bacteria; kingdom Bacillati; phylum Actinomycetota; class Actinomycetes; order Micrococcales; family Micrococcaceae; genus Arthrobacter; species Arthrobacter sp. EM1. The sequence continues at coordinate 2,276,494 of NZ_CP124836.1, forward strand.
GCCCGGGCGGGTGCCGGCGGCGCGGCCGGTGCCGAGGTTAGTTTGCTCATCGTCCAAGGCTAGGAGCGCACCCGCTCCGGACGAAAAGTTTGTTGCGCAGTATGACCGCCAGGGCCCTGTCCCGGCGGGTCTCAGGCACTCGCGGCGGAGGCCACGTGCCCGCCCACCATCTGCAGGAATTCGCCCTCGGACAGGACCTCGATCCGTTGCCCGCGTGCGTGCAGCTCCAGCACCCGCCTGGCCTTTCCGGTCAGCCGGCCGGAGCGAAGGTCGGCGGCGACAAAACCGTCTCCGACCACCAGCAAGGTGGTGCGGGCAGTGACCCGGCTTTCGGGCCGGGCGCCCAGCTCGGCGGAACGGACCTTCGCCTCGGGCCGGGGAATGGCCAGTTCGCCGGTGAAGACCACGGTCTGGCCGAACAGCGGGTGGCCGGCCGCGGCGGATGCGTTCGGCGGTGGATTGGCGCCTTCCTCCGGCCAGCCAGGCTGGTAGGGCCGCGCGGGCGCCAGGGCTGCCGGTCCCGCGGCGAGGGCATCGAGGGCTGACTGGCTGGCCTTGGAGAGCGGATCGCACAGCGGGTCGAAAGCCTCCTGGCGGGACACCGCCAGGCCCAGGGACAGGTACAGCTCCGCGACACTGCCGGCCCCGTTGCGCGCGGCGATGTCAATCAGGATCCCGGCGCACGCCCGCGCGTCCTCAGCGGCGTCGTGGTGGTTGAGCAGCGGAACACCGGCCTCCTCGGCCGCGTACGGCAGCGAATTGGACACCAGGGAATAGCAGCGGCGGGAAAGCATCACGGTGCAGACGTAATCATAGGCGGGCCCCGCCAAGCCGGAGACCTCCAGGCCGGAGCGGATCACGCCCAGGTCAAACGCGGCATTGTGGGCGGCCAGGACGTCGCCGCCGATGAACGCGCCGATTTCCGGGAAGAGTTCACCGAAACGCGGCAACCCTGCGACCTGCTCAGGCCGGATGCCGTGGATCCGCACGTTGTGGTGGTCGAAGCGGTCATGGTTTTCCGGCGGCCGCATCAGCCACGAGGCCTCCTCGACCACTACACCGCCGCGGACCTTGCTCAGGCCAACAGCGCACGGTGAACCTCGGAAGCCGTTCGCGGTCTCAAAGTCGATCGCCGTAAAGTCCAAACCCACGCTCCCAACTTTACCGCCGCAAAACCAGCCGGTGGCCCAGCTGCGACGGCCGCGCCGCCGCCGGACCGCGGCCGGGCCAGCTGGCCGACCGTCCGTCGGCGCACGACGGCGGCGGTCAAGTATCCTTGACTGGTGAACCCTTTAGCTTTGAGTGACTTTGCCGTGTCCACGTTCGGCGGCGCGGGCCCGGTGCAGCCGCGGCTTGCCTCCTTCCTGCCCGACTGGCTGAACCCCCAGGTCTTCCTGGCCGACCCCGCCCTTGCGCCGTGGGTGGTCCTGCTGGTGTGTGGCATCATCTTCGCCGAAACCGGCCTGCTGATCGGCTTCTTCCTGCCGGGAGACTCGATGCTCTTCACGGCCGGGCTCCTGGTGGCCACCGGGACCATCAAGTTCAACATCGTTGCCTTCGCTGCGCTGATCATCGTTGCGGCGATCATCGGCAACCAGGCCGGTTACCTGATTGGCTCCAAGGCGGGCCCGGCGATTTTCAACCGGGAAAACTCGAAGCTCTTTAAGCGCGAGAATGTCGAAAGCGCACATGCCTTTTTCGAGAAGCACGGCGGCAAGGCCTTGATCCTGGCCCGATTTGTGCCGATCATCAGGACCTTCGTCCCCGTGATTGTTGGGGTGGCCCAGATGAACAAGCGCCAGTTCTTTGTCTTCAACGTCATCGGCGCCGTGCTGTGGGGCGGCGGCGTGACGCTCCTGGGTTACCTGCTGGGCGACACCGTCCCGTGGGTCCGGGAAAACCTGGACATCATCTTCATCGCGATTGTCCTTGTCTCCGTGATCCCGATCGGCATTGAGGTTATCCGCGGGCTCACCGCCAGGCGCCAGGCCGAAAAATACGGCACCGGCGTCGTTGCGGAGTTCATCGAAGAACACGAGCCCGAAGAGGAACGCAAGACCCCATAATTCCCGCTCGGCAGGCAGTTCGGAAAGCCGCCGTTCTGGAAACCCCGGCCGCAGAGGACGGCGCCCGGCGGTGCGGGGCGCCGTCCTCTATTTAAGTGCCGGTTTCCGCGGACCGCACTACCGCCCGGCCAGCGCCTCCACGATGGCCGGGAGCAGTGCCCTGAACGCGTGCCCCCGGTGGCTGATAGCGTTCTTCTCCTGCGAACTCAGTTCCGCACAGCTGCGGTCCAGGCCATGCGGCCGGAGCACCGGGTCGTAGCCGAAGCCGCCGGTTCCGCGGGGTTCACGCAGCAGCGTGCCCTCCAACTGCCCGAACTCCACGACTTCCCGGCCGTCCCCGGGGGCCAGGCCGGGAACGGCCAGTGCCGCCGCACAGACAAAAGCGGCACCGCGGTGTTCGTCGGGAACGTCGGCAAGCTGGCTGAGCAGCAGCCTCAGGTTCGCGGCGTCGTCGCCGTGCCGGCCGGCCCAGCGGGCCGAGAAGATCCCGGGAGCACCGCCGAGGACGTCGACGGCGAGGCCGGAGTCGTCGGCGATTGCCACCAGCCCGGTCGCCTGCGCCACCGCGCGTGCCTTGAGCAGCGAATTTTCCGCAAACGTTACGCCGGTCTCGGCGACGTCAGGGGCACCGACGGCACCCGCATCCACCACCTGGGTGTCGACGTCGAGCCCGGGCACCTGCCCGCGCAGGAGGTCACGCAGTTCCCGGAGCTTGCCCTGGTTATGTGTTGCGAGAACCAGCAACGGTGCGGCGTGATGTCCTTCCGGAGCCGCTGTCACGGGGCCTCCGCCAGGGTGTCACGCTGGATAGCGGCAAGCTGCTCGGTACCCATCAGGGCGAGGTCGAGCAGTTTGTTCAGCTCATCGCGGTCGAACGGGGCACCTTCGGCGGTGCCCTGGACTTCAACGAACTTTCCGGATCCGGTCACCACAACGTTCATGTCGGTCTCGGCTCGGACGTCCTCAACGTAAGGCAGATCCAGCATTGGAACGCCGTCAATGATCCCGACGGATACCGCTGCGATGGTGTCGATCAGCGGCTGGGCAGTGCGGGGGATCATTTTGTTCTCGCGGGCGAAGCGGATGGCCTCCGCCAGGGCCACGTAGGCGCCGGTGATGGCCGCGGTCCGGGTCCCGCCGTCGGCCTGCAGGACGTCACAGTCCAGCACGATCGTGATCTCCCCCAGCGCCTTGGTGTCGATGATGGAGCGCAGCGAGCGGCCGATCAGCCGGGAAATCTCGTGGGTGCGTCCGCCGATCTTGCCCTTGACGGACTCGCGGTCAGAGCGGGTGTTGGTGGCGCGCGGCAGCATGGCGTACTCCGCGGTGACCCAGCCGCGGCCTTCTCCCTTGAGCCAGCGCGGAACACCCTGGGTAAGGGAAGCAGTGCACAGCACCCTGGTGTTGCCGAACTCGATCAGGGCCGATCCCTCGGCCTGTTTGGACCAGCCGCGGGTGATGCTGATCGGTCGCAGCTGGTCGGGGGTTCGGCCATCGGCTCGGATAACGGGGGCAGTTAAGGCTTCGGAAGTCATGGTTCCAGCTTATCGACCTGCACGGGGCCTGCCGGGCACACCCGGCGCCCGCCACGGCGGGTCCCGCTCAGATGGTGTAGTGCACGCCCGCCACAGCAACGGCAACGTGCTGTCCGAAGACCTGCTTGGCTTCCGCCATCACTGTGGTCGGGGACGTCCAGACCGGGATATGGGTCAGCAGCAGCCGCCGGGCACCGGCGGCAACAGCGGCCTCCCCGGCGCGTCGGCCGGTCAGGTGCACGTCCTTAATGGCGTCGTCGCGCCCTTCCTCGAACGCCGCCTCGCACAGGAACAGATCGGCATCCCGGGCCGCGTCCTCGAGCCCGCTGCAGGCGTCGGTGTCACCGGAATAGCTGAGCACACGGGCAACCGGGTTGCCGTCCTTGTCCGGTTCCGTGACCTCGACGCGGAGGGCGTAGCCTTCATCGACCGGGTGGTTGACGGTGTACGGGGTAACGGTGAACGGCCCCATGGTCACCGGCTTGCGCTCGGCCCAGTGGCTAAAATCGAATTCCTCATGCATTCCGGGGTCAAGATCCAGGCCGTAGGCGGTGGCCATCCGGTCGGCGGTGGCGGCGGGCCCCCACACCGGAATCCTGCCGCGTCCCCAGCCGCCTGGCTTCCACCGCACCGCGACGTGCAGTCCGCACAGGTCCATACAGTGGTCCGGGTGCAGGTGGGTGAGGAAAATCCCGTCAATGTCCTCCAGGTCGGTGTACCGCTGGATGGCCCCGAGCGCGCCACTGCCGAGGTCCAAGACGATCTTCCAGCTCCGTTCGCCGTCGTTGGCGGTCAACAGGTAGCACGATGCCGGCGATCCCGGCCCCGGAAAGGAACCGGTACAGCCCACGATGGTCAGCTTCACAGCCCCGGCCCCCCAACGAAATTGGAGATCCGGCGACGGTTCGTGCCGGCCTGCGCCGCGGCAATCATCTCCGGTGTGATCCTGGCCAGGCTTCCTGTGGGGTATTGCGCAGCGACGTGGTCCACGTGGCGGACGCTGAGCACTTCGGGTCCGAGGAAGCGGCGGGCGAGGTGTTCGAACTGTGCGGCGTCCCCGGTCGCAATAAAGCTGTGCACCGGATCCGTGCTGTCGGTCCGTTCCAGTCCGCGGGAGGCCAGGGCCCGGTAGACGTCCTTGGCGGTCTCCTCGGCACTTGAGACGAGGGTGACGTCCTCCCCCATCACGTAGGAAATGACGCCGGTTAGCAGCGGGTAGTGCGTGCAGCCCAGCACAACTGTGTCCACGCCCGCGGTCCTGAGCGGTTCCAGATACTCGCGGGCTACGGCGAGCAGCTCCGGGCCGGTGGTGATTCCGGCTTCGACGTAGGACACAAAGGCCGGGCAGGCCACGGAGGTGATGTGCAGGTCCGGGGCGGCAGCGAAGGTGTCCTCATACGCGCGGGAGCCGATGGTTGCCGAAGTACCGATGACTCCGACGCGGCCGCTGCGGGTGGCGGCCACGGCACGGCGCACGGCCGGCTGGATGACCTCTATGACGGGGATCCCGTAACGGGCTGTGTAGCGTTCGCGGGCATCGCGCAACACCGCAGCCGACGCCGAGTTGCACGCGATGGTCAGCAGCTTCACACCGGAATCGACCAGCTCATCCATTACCCCCAGGGCGTTGGCCCGGACCTCGGCGATGGGAAGCGGCCCGTAGGGGCCGTTGGCGGTGTCGCCGACATAGAGAATGGATTCGTTGGGCAGTTGGTCGATGATGGACCGGGCCACGGTGAGTCCGCCGACGCCGGAATCGAACACCCCGATGGGGCGCGAACCGATCCGGCTGGCGGTCTGGCTGGCGGTGCTGTTGCCTGCTGGGGAGTCCGCAACAGCTGGCGCTGCCGGATCCATGCTCGATGCTGAAGTCATGATTATTCGAGGATAGGGCTTAGCCAAGGTCGCGGCCATCACATTGTGTCGTCCGACTCATGTCTAATTTGTCACACGCGGCGTCGGCACGCGCCGCGTGCCGATGCCCCGCGCCGCTGGTCAGCGGCGCGTCTCCAGCGACTGCAGCATGGCCTGGACCAGGGACTCCTGCAGCCAGGTGGTGAAGTTGTAGACCAGGGCCAGGTAGCTTTCGACGTCCTCGGCCTGGGACCAGTCCTGCATCAGGTGCACGTGCCCGGCGTCCTCGTCGTCGCGGATGTCCAGGCGTTCGGCGAGCACCAGACGGACATCGTTGAGCGCCATGGACCAGTGCCGTGCATCGGCGGGGGCCAGGACCAGTTCCTCCTTGTCCAGTCCCAGGGACGCGGCCTTCAGCGCGCCGATTTTGCTTTCGCGCAGCGACCGTTCGGTATACCGGCGGAACTCCAGCGAGGCGGCGTCGTCGTCCTTCGAAACGTTCGGGAGCAGCCGGCGCAGGGCGCGGTCGGACGGTTCGCGGGCCTCGGTGTCCAGTCCGACAAGGGCAGCAAGGGGGTCCTGGTCGGCACGTTCCCCCGGCTCCAGCATGGACACAACGTCGTCGAAGAGGCTGCGCAGAAGCTCCCGTTCGGCCGGTTCCAGATAGCCGGTGACGCCTTTGACGCCGAATTTAAATGCCTTAGCCACGTTTTCCCTTCCCCTTTCCTGATCCCCCGCCTGATCCGGAGCCGCCGGTGGCCTTTTCCACGGTGGCCCAGAGACCGTAGCCGTGCATCGCGACGGCGTGCTGCTCCACCTGCTCCTTGCTGCCGTGCGCCACGATGGAGCGTCCTTTTTTGTGGACTTCGAGCATCAGTTTGTTCGCTTTGGCCTCCGAATAGCCAAAGTAGCTGCGGAAGACATAGCTCACGTAGCTCATCAGGTTCACCGGATCATTCCAGATCACCAGATTCCACGGGATATCCGGGGCGGTAAGGACGTCCGTGGACGTCACTGTTCCGGTGTGGGTGCTCTCCTGGGTGTCAGGTCCGAGCGCAACGCTAAGGGTCATCTGTCCATTCTATGGGGAGCACGGGCCCACGCCGGCGAGGGCCCCGCGGCGAAGCGAAGCGAGACGCGGGAGCCGGTGGGTGGGCCCACGCCGGCGAGGGCCCCGCGGCGAAGCGAAGCGAGACGCGGGAGCCGGTGGGTGGGCCCACGCCGGCGAGGGCCCCGCGGCGAAGCGAAGCGAGACGCGGGAGCCGGTGGGTGGGCCCACGCCGGCGAGGGCCCCGCGGCGAAGCGAAGCGAGACGCGGGAGCCGGTGGGGACTAGAGTGAATTCGTGAGTTCATCAGCTGGCTGGGGCCGTCCCCGCACGTCCCTGTACACCGACCATTACGAACTGACCATGCTCCAGGCCGCTTTGCATTCCGGCGCCGCCCACCGCAGGTCAGTGTTCGAGGCCTTTGCCCGGCGGCTGCCGGACGGACGCCGCTACGGCATCGTGGGCGGCACCGGCAGGCTGTTGGAGGGCATCGCCGACTTCCGCTTCGGCGGCGCCGAGATCGACTTCCTGCGCCGGACGAAGGTGGTCAACGAGGAGACGCTGGACTACCTGGCGGGATTTTCGTTCTCGGGTGATATCTGGGGCTACGCGGAGGGTGACGCCTACTTCCCCAACTCCCCCATCCTGATTGTGGAATCCACGTTCGCCGAAGCCTGCATCCTGGAGACCTACATCCTCTCGATCCTCAACCACGACAGCGCGATCGCTTCGGCGGCCTCGCGGATGATCACCGCGGCCGGCGGCCGGCCCTGCGTGGAGATGGGCTCGCGCCGGACCCAGGAGGAATCCGCGGTTGCCGCCGCCCGCGCCGCGATTATCGCCGGCTTCGACAGCACCTCCAACCTGGCCGCGGGCCTGCGCTACGGGCTCAAGACCGTCGGCACCGCCGCGCATTCCTTTACCCTCCTGCACGACACCGAACGCGAGGCCTTTGAGGCGCAGATCGCCTCCATGGGCAAAGGCACTGCGCTCCTGGTGGACACCTACGATGTCGAGGCGGCCGTTCGCACCGCCGTCGAACTGGCCGGCGACGAACTCGGGGCGGTGCGTCTGGACTCCGGCGACCTCGTGGCGCAGGCCCAATGGGTGCGGCAGTTCCTGGACGATCTGGGCAATGAGCGGACCCGCATCATAGTCACCTCCGACCTGGACGAGTTCGCCATCGCTGCCCTGCAGTCCGCCCCGGTGGACTCCTATGGGGTCGGTACCTCACTCGTGACCGGGTCCGGTGCCCCGACAGCCAGCATGGTTTACAAGCTGGTGAGCCGCACGGACGACACCGGCAGCTTCGTCGCCGTCGCGAAGGCGGCAAAAAACAAAACCAGCAAGGGCGGGCGCAAGTACGCCCTGCGCAAGCTCAACGAGCGCGGCACCGCCACGCAGGAAATTATCGGGGTCGGCCACCGCCCGGACGACGACGGCAATGACCGGCCCCTGCTCCAACAGTTCATCAAAAACGGCGAACTTATGCCTGGCTGGACCGGCCCGGAAGGTGTGCTCCGTGCCCGCCAGCGCCACGCGGACACCATGAAGGAGCTTCCCGCTGTCGTCAACCGGCTGCAACGCGGCGAAGCGGCCATCCCGACCATTTACGAGGAGAACTGATGTCCCGCGCCCTGATCATCGTCGACGTCCAGAACGATTTTTGCGAAGGAGGCTCCCTTGCCGTTACCGGCGGGGCGGAGCTCGCCGGTGCCATCAGCGAATACGTTGACGCCCACCACGGACAGTTTGACCACATCCTGGCAACCCAGGACTGGCATGTGGACCCGGGTGAGCACTTCTCCGATGACCCGGACTTCGTTGACAGCTGGCCGAGGCACTGCGTGGCCGGAACCCGCGGTGCCGAACTGCATCCGGACCTGGATCCGGAATACATCCAGGCCTATTTCCGCAAGGGCCAGTTCACCGCCGCCTACTCGGGGTTCGAAGGACTCCTGGCCCCGGACGATGCCGTGCCCACCGGAGACCGGAAGCCCGGAGCCATGCCCCTTTCGGGGGACGCTGCCGGTGGTGCCGACGGCGCCGGGTCCTTTTCAGGCAGCGATTCCACCCCCGGCGAGGACGCGATCGGGCTGGACGACTGGCTGCAAAGCCACGACGTCGAAGATCTTGTTGTCGTCGGAATCGCCACCGACCATTGCGTTAAGGCGACTGCACTTGACGGCGTCCAGGCCGGATACTCAGTGACGGTCCTGCGGGGCCTGACCGTGGGCATTGCCGAGGATCTTGAGGACTCGTTCGCGGAAATGGAACTCGGCGGCGTGGACATCGCCTGAACCCTTGCGTCCCACCGGCCGGAGCGCTGACAGAAAATCCCATGCCCTCGAAGTAGACTCGAAATCCCTGCCAATATCGCCTGACCCGTAAAAAATCCGGAGTAGAACATGAAAAAGACCCTGACCGTCCTGATCGCTGCCGGTGCACTGCTCGGCGCTGCCGGCTGCTCGGCACCCCAAGACACCACCCAGGAGTCCTGCGCCCGGGTCCAGTCCGTCGGCGCCGGACCAACCTCCGCCGAGGACAAGGCAGGGATGATCCGCCTGGCCAACCGGCTCCGGCCCATCGAGGCCACCGCGGGCGGGGAGATCAAGGCTCCGCTGCAATCCATCGTCGAATACCTGGACGAGACAGCGAAGGAAAACCCGGATTCCGCCAAACTGCAGGACATGCAGGCCGGCTACACGGCTGCGGGTCAGACGCTCGGCGGGCTCTGCGCCGGCGGCGGCCAGTAGCGGCAGGACTGCGGCCGCCCAGGGCCACCAAAAAAGGACCGGGTCGCCCGGTCCTTTTTTATGCCGTCAGCGGCTACTTCCGGCCGACAAACCAGTCCTGGAGTTTCCGCAACCGGGTCTGCAGTTGCTCCTCGTTTGCCTGCGCCACGGCCGGGCCCCCGCACACCGTCCGGAGCTTGGTGTGGACGACGCCGTGCGGGGTGCCCGTGCGCGCGGACCAGGCCGCGACGTTCTTGGCCAGCTCGGTGCGCAGGTCCATCAGCATGCGGTGGTCCGGCATGGCGGGCACCGGTGCTGCGGACGCCGCACCCTGCGCAGACCGTGAGTTTTTGCGGTTGAGCTGATCGTGCTGGCGCTGGCGCAGCAGCGTGCCGACCTGCTCGGCGTCGAGCAGGCCCGGAATCCCCAGGAAGTCCAGTTCGTCCTCCGAGCCCACCTCGCCGCCGGTGCCGAACTCGCCGCCGTCGAACAGTACGCGGTCAAACGAGGCCTGCGAATCCAGCGCCTCAAACTTGCCCTTGGTCAACGAATCGGAGGCTTTCTCCTCGCGGTTCGCCTCGTCCATCAGCGAGTCCTCCGGGTTGAAGAGGCCGTCGCCGTCCTCCTTCTCCGGACGGTCCAGGGCGTGGTCCCGCTCCGCCTCCATGGAGTTCGCCAGTGCCATCAGTTGCGGCACGGAAGGCAGGAAGACCGACGCCGTCTCGCCGCGTTTCCGGGCGCGGACAAAACGTCCAACGGCCTGGGCGAAGAAGAGCGGGGTGGCGGTGGATGTGGCATAGACACCGACGGAGAGCCGCGGGACGTCCACACCTTCGGAGACCATCCGCACGGCCACCATCCAGCGCTTCTCGCTCGCCGTGAACTCCTCGATCTTGCTGGAGGCCTTGGTGTCGTCGGAGAGGATGACCGTGGGCGATTCGCCGGTGATCCTCTTCAGCTGCCCGGCGTAGGCGCGCGCGTCGTCGTGGTCGGTCGCGATTACCAGCCCGCCGGCGTCGGGAACGGTGCGGCGTACCTCACTGAGGCGTTTGTCCGCCCCGGCCAGCACCGCCGGAATCCATTCACCTGTTGGGTTCAGTGCCGTCCGCCAGGCCTGGGAGGTAACGTCCTTGGTGACTGCCGATTCGCCGAGGGAAGCCGCCATTTCCTCGCCGCCGCTTGTGCGCCAGCGCATCTGCCCGGAGTAGGCCATAAACATCACGGGACGGACCACGTGGTCCCGGAGCGCCTTGCCGTAGCCGTAGGTGTAGTCGGCTTTGGAGCGGCGGATCCCGTCGCGGTCCTCGGCGTATTCCACAAAGGGGATCGGCGAGGTGTCTGACCGGAACGGCGTACCCGTCAGGGAGAGCCGGCGTGCCGCGGGCTCGAAGGCTTCGCGGAGCCCGTCCCCCCACGACAACGCCTCGCCGCCGTGGTGGATTTCGTCCAGGATCACCAGCGTGCGTGCGGCCTCGGTCTTGGCGCGGTGCAGCATCGGCTTGCTCGCCACCTGGGCGTAGGTGACGGCCACGCCGATGAAGCCCCGGCCGTGCTGGCCGTCGGCGTTCTTAAAGTTCGGATCAATGGCGATGCCCACCTTGGCGGCGGCGTCCGCCCACTGCCGCTTCAAGTGGTCCGTGGGCGCAACGATCGTGACTCGGTTGACGATATTGGCCTCGATCAGCATGGATGCCACCCGCAGCGCGAAGGTCGTTTTGCCGGCGCCGGGCGTAGCAACCGCAAGGAAGTCCCTGGGTTGAGAGGTGAAGTAGCTGTCGAGGGCTTCCTGCTGCCAGGCGCGGAGCTTCGGCGCGGTTCCCCAGGCTGCCCGCTCAGGATACGCGGGGGGCAGCACTGGTCCGCCAAAGAGTGTCTCTGTCACCTGGGACCCGCCATTTCGCGCACTGCTGCCGCTGCCGGAAAAACCCAATAAAACACAAAAACACCAATCTTTTCGGATGAACCGTCAGTACTTACCGGCCAGCGGGGACCGGGCAGCATTCGCCGGACGGACAGGACCCCGACGCGCGGCCGGACTCCCGGACGCGGTACATGCTGCCGCGGTCCCGCGCTGCCCGGCCGGACTACTTGCCGCCGTCGCCCTTGCCGCCGCCGTCGCCGCCGGGACGGAGGCCTTCGTAGACCTCTTTGCATTCGGGGCAGACGGGGAACTTCTTCGGATCGCGGCCCGGTGTCCACACTTTGCCGCACAAGGCGATCACGGGGTCGCCGGACAGCGCGGACTCCATGATTTTTTCCTTGCGCACGTAGTGCGAAAATCGTTCCCGGTCCCCGGGCTCAACGTCCTGGCGCAGTTCCTCGCGCTCGATCGTGGCCGTCGACGTCCCGGTTCCGGAGAGCTCGCGCATCGGGTCGTTTTCGAGAGGATCGGTCATGCTGTTCATAACATCCATCTTAGCCGCTGGATGTGACGGCAGTGCGACGGGACGGCATCGGCACCGCTGTTCGGGTCCCGGCTGCGGCTCCCGCCTCACCGGTTGACGGCGAGCTGGGCCAGCAGTTCAGGCCCCCGCGCGTCGAGCCATTTGCCACCGAGCCGCACTCCTGCGGCGAACAACGCCGCGCCCAGGACCGGGCCCAGGACCAGGTTGATCCAGCCGGGAACTGTGCTGCCGGTGACTAATTGCGCCGCTACCAGGGCGACTTCGGGGAGCATCAGCACCAGGAGCACCCCCATGCCGCCGAACTGCACGGCCATCGCCTGCGCCATATTGCCCGGCGGCTTCTTGAACGGGCTGTCGCCGGGGAGCGGCACCGCGACGGTGTAGCGTGCCGACACCACCGAGGACAGGCCCAGCCCGCTGAACAGCACCCCGAGGGAGAGCCCGAGCACGCCGGGCAGCAGCGTCCAGTCGGCGCCGAAGAGGAAGGGCAGGGCGCTGAGCGCCAGCACCGTCGGCAGGGCGAAGACCAGGCATGCCAGGGCGCGGCCAAGCCGGTCGTGGCTCCCCCTGACTCCGGTCGAAAGGTGCAGGGCAAAGGCGGTGCTGTCATAGGAGACATCCGTTGAGATGGACCAGGCGAGCAGGAACGCAATCAGTGGGCCGATAAAGAGCAGCAGTCCGTAGGCCCCGGTCTGGGTCGCCTGGAACAGCAGCAGCACCGGCAGCAGCGGCACGACCACGAGAGTGCCGGCGTACCTTGGGTCGCGGAGCCAATAGCTCAGGCACCGCGCCGCGATTGCTCCCGTCGGGGTACCCGGGAACAGGGCGAAGAAGCCCAGCCCTGCGGCGCGCTGCTTGGCGGTGCCGGCATACGGGGGCGTCACGAGGGCCCGCTGCAGCAGGAGTTTCCAGCACAGCGCCAGTCCCGCGAGTGTGGTCAGCGCGATCAGGAACTTCAGCGCCGCGGCACCATAGCTCCCCGCGGCGAGTTCGCCGCCAAGGGACCACGCCGCACCTGCCGGGGTCCATGAGAGCGTTCCGGCGAGTCCGGTCAGGAATTGCCCGGAACCGGCGATGCCCCCGGCGACACTGGCCACAATCGGGCCCATCAGGACCAGCGGGATCAGGAAGACGACGGCGCTGGCGTCCTTGAACCGGCGGGAACCTGCCAGCCCGGCCGTGGCCGTGGTGGCCACCTTGGAGAGCACAATGCAGCTGAGTACGCCAAGCACCGCACCGATGAGGGCGCCCACCGCGCCGGGGAGGCTCCGGGACCAGGTCCCGACGGTGCCAAGCGCCAACAGTGTGGTCGCAATTCCCGGGATTCCGATCAGCCCGCCCAGGGCAAGCCCGGTCAGCAACGCCGGCATCGGCACGGCGAAGGTGGTGAATCGTGCCGGGTCCAGGGTCATGTCGGCGGCTGAGACGGCAACCGGGATGAGCGCCCAGCCCAGCAGCGCCGCGGAGCCGCCCAGCACAACAACAGTCTGCGCCAGGGGCACGTCCTCGCCGCGGAGCAGCAGCAGGGCAGTGACGCCCAAGGCCACCAGCCCCAGCGCATACAGGGCACCGATGCCAAGGCCCACCAGCTGCCAGGGACTGCGCCGGACGCTGTTGCGCAGCAGGGTCAGCTTGAGCCTTAGAAGGTGCGCAACCATTCCAGCCCCTCCGTGTGGTTGCGGCCGCCGACCAGTTGGACGAATCGGTCCTCGAGGGATCCGCCGCCGCGGACCGCGTCCACCGTCCCGGCCGCAAGGACCCGCCCGGCGGCGACAACGGCCACGTGGTCACACATCCGCTGGACCAGGTCCATCACGTGGCTGGAGATAATCACCGTGCCCCCGGACGCCACATACCGGTCCAGGATGTCGCGGATGTTGGCGGCCGACACCGGATCCACCGACTCAAACGGCTCGTCGAGGACCAGCAGCCGGGGCGCGTGGATCAGCGCGGAGGCGAGGGCGATCTTTTTGGTCATCCCGGCGGAGTAGTCAACCACCAGCGTTCCCGCGTCGGCCCCCAGATCCAGGGCAGCCAACAGTTCCTTGACCCGTGCGGACACCACATCCTTGGCCATGCCGCGCAGCAGCCCGGCATAGCTCACCAGCTGTTCGCCGGTCAGCCGGTCAAAGAGCCGGACACCGTCAGGGAGGATTCCCATGAGTTTTTTGGCCGTCAGCGGCCGTTGCCAGACATCCACTCCGTGCACCAGCGCCGTGCCGAAGTCCGGCCGCAGCAGCCCGGTAGCCATCGACAGCGTGGTGGTCTTACCGGCTCCGTTCGGGCCGACGATACCGTAAAAGGAGCCTGCCGGAATATCCAGGCTGATACCGTCGACGGCGATTTTATCGCCAAAGCGCTTGGCGAGCCCGCGCAGCGACAGCGCCGGAACCTCCTGCCCCGGCTGGTGTCCAGTGCCGTGCGGATGTGGTTCGGGAAGACTCATAACGCTAGGCTAGCTGCCCCGGTACCCGGAAGGGATCCTCCGAGAGGCGTAATCTTGGCCGCCAGCGGGTCCCTAGAAGGAATGACGGGGAATGGCACGTTCGTATTGCGGGGGCCACGCCAGGTTATCGCCAAGTTCGAACGCGGCCCGCAACCACCAGTGCGGATCACGCAATGCTGCCCGGGCGATGAACACGCCGTCAGCCTGTCCGGTCGCCACGGCATGTTCGGCTTGGCCGGCGGAGGTCAGCAGGCCAACGGTGCCGGTCCGGACTCCCGTTTCGCGCCGGATGCGCGCGGCGAAACCGGTCTGGTAGCCGGGCCCTGCCTTGATCTGCTGGTGTGCCACGGCGCCGCCGCTGGAAACATCCACGAGATCCACACCATGCTCCGCGGCTGCCTTGGCCAGACGGACCGAATCCGCAACGTCGATGCCGCCTTCGGCCCAATCGGAGGCAGAGATCCGGAGCAGTAGGGGCATGGAGTCGGGAATGACCGCGCGGACGGCATCTATCACCGCGAGGGTCAGCCGGTTTCGCCCAGCCTCGTCGCCGCCCCAGCGATCGGTGCGGTCGTTGATGAGCGGACTCTGGAACTGGTGCAGCAGATAACCGTGGGCGCCATGTATTTCGATGGTGTCGAAGCCGGCTCCGACGGCCCGGACGGCGGCCGCGGCGAAGTCCGCGATGACGGCGTCGATTTCGGTCTCAGTCATCGCCGAAGGTGACTCGTAGCCATCAAAAGCCCCGGTGCCCGGTCCCACGGTGGGCCAGCCGCCGTCGTCCGCCGGGACCGTTCCCGTGTGGCCGGAGAACGGCCAGTAGGAGGATGCCTTGCGGCCGGCATGCGCAAGCTGGGTGCCGATTTTCGCCTCCGCCGTGCCGTGCCGGTGCACAAAGGAGGTGATCCGTTCCCAGGCCGCTGCCTGGTCGTCGTTGTAGAGGCCGGCATCACGCGGGCTGATCCGGCCGGCGGCATTCACGGCCGCCGCTTCGGTGAGGATCAGGGCTGCCCCGCCGGTGGCGAACGCGCCCAGATGCATCAGGTGCCAGTCGTTGGGGACACCTTCCCCGGTTTCCGGCTCGCAGCTGTACTGGCACATCGGAGATACCCAGCCGCGGTGTTGCAGGGTCACGGAGCGGAGTTCCAGCGGAGTGAAAAGCGCCGACGCCATCAGAAAAGCACCCGAGCGAGGTTTTGGCGCGCCTTCGCCACGCGGTCGTCGGCCGGACCCACAACATCGAACAGTTCCAGCAGCCTGATCCGTGCAGTTTCCCGCTCCGGGCCGAAATTCCTGCCGATGAACGCCACGATCCTACCGAGGCCGTCCTCGATATGACCGCCTGCGACGTCCAGGTCCGCCACCTCAAGTTGGGCCTCGAGGTTATCCGGCCCGGCGGCGGCTTTCTGGCGCAGCGCCTCGGTGTCCGCGGACGAAAGCACCTGGAGCCGGTCCATCAGTCCCACCTGTGCCAGTCCGGTCTTGGCTTCGGAGTCTGCCGGCATCTCCAGCAGTGCCTGGCGGTACGCTTCGGCGGCCGCAGCGAAGTCCCCGGCTTCGATCGCGTCGAACGCCTTCTGGTGCAGCGGAGGCAGCGGCGCAGCTTCGGGTTCGGCAGCTCCTGCTCCCCCAGCGCCGACACGTCCGGCCACGCCGTTGGCACCGGCGACCTTAAGCAGCTCATCAAGCAGGCTGCGGACCTGTGGTTCCTCTGCACCGCCTTGGAAAAGGGGCACCGGCTGGCCCTTGACCAGCGCCACGGCGGTCGGCACTGCCTGCACCTGGAACGCCTGGGCGAGCTGCGGGAATGCTTCGACGTCCGCGGCGCCGAGCACCAGCTGGCCCTCGTAGCTGTCCACGATCCGTTCCAGCGTGTCCACAACGTCAGCGGAACCGGGCGAATAGGAAGCCCAGAGTGCAACGACGACCGGGACCTGGGCCGAAAGCTCAACGAGTTCCTGGAAGTTTGCTTCGGTGATGTCCACCCGGAGCGGACGGGCCGGGGGCTCCGCCTCGCCGCCGGCGGCGGCCCCGGGCAACTGTGGTGATCCGGCGGCAGGCGGCGCGGGACGCTGTTTCAGTGCGGAAAGGTCGACGGCGCCCCGCAGGCTGAGCGGGTTGGCGGCAGCTGGCGGGACCGGGCGGGAAACTGGCGAAGTCATGGTTCCACTCTAGCCACATTGGCCCCGGACGGTGCGACGCGGGTCGCACCGTCCGGGCGAAAGGACCCGGCCCCGGCCAGGCACGGACTACTTGAAGGAGGCTCCCACAAGTCCACGGGTGGCGGCCACGAGTTTCATCGGGTCCTGGGATCCTGCCGGCGGAATGAAAACAGCCACAGACTCGGCAAAGTTCAACACCATTCCGGTGCTGGTCTCTTTGCCGCCCGCCAACGCCGCTGCGTCATCTCCGATTGTCAGTTTGTCCCCGGCGGCCTTGGGTGTGCCATCAAAAGCGAAGTTCAGCCGTCCCAGCGCCAAGGCACCGCCGTCGGCAGTCCGGAACACCACAACGCTTTCGGGCACCACTTTGTGGGTGAAAGCGAAAGTGCCGTTAACGCCGGAGTTCACTACGTCGCCCTGATATGCCAGCGTGTCAGCAATGTAGGGCGAGGAAGCACCCTCGGTGAGTTTGTCCTTGAACGAAGAATCGGCGGAGTTCAGCCGGTCGCCCAGCCCTGCCAGGGCTTCCTCACCGCTGTACAGCAGACCAGATTTATCCGTGGGCGCAAGCGTCTCGGTGCCCCCGCGGGCAATTCCCGGGAAGGTCGTTCCCGGTTGCAGCGGCGTGCTTAGGACCAGCTTGTAGTTCTCCCGCGGAGAGGCCTGGGTCAGGGTGAGCAACTGCGGCACAACATTGCCCTCGCCCTGGGTAACGGCCATCACAGAGCGCGGCCAGGCGCGCTGCTCGGTGACGACAGTGGTCAGGAGCTTGGTCGCACGGACCGGCATCCGGGCCTCGTACGAACCAACCTGGGACCGGATCTTGTAGTTCTGGGTGCGCACCTCGAGCTCGGGTCCGGCCACCCGCGCCGCCAGCTGGCTGGCGTCCCGGGCTGCGTCTCCTGCGTCGACGGCACTGGAGACCTGTTCAAGGATGCGGCGGAACTGCACATCGAGCAGGACCGGCAGACCCGAAGCCTGCCCGCCGGCGGCCGAAGTGCTCGGCGACGGGGACGGCGTCTGGCTAGCCTGGGCGGCCGTGCCGCTGCCTGCGACAGCGGTGGCGGTCAGCAGCGCGACGGCGGCTGCGCTGCGCCTGAGCCGCTGCGCCACCGGGACCGGCCGGGCGGTGAACTGCTCGGCGCCGCCCTTCGGATCGGTGCGCTCCGGATCACCCGCGGACGGACCGATCACGGGGACGCCCCCGGTGGCACCGGCGGATTCCGCTGCATCTTTGCGTGCATTGGCTTTGCGTGCCGCGGCTTTGGCCATGGCGCCGCGGGGGCCCGTGCTGTCGCCGGCACCGTCGCTGCCGGTGCGCCCGCCGGTCCTGGGCCTGAGTGCCAGCAGCGCGGCGCCGGCCAGAATAAGCAGTCCCCCGAGAACCATAAAGGGAACGGCCCAGGGGGTGGACGTGTCATTCGGGAAGGTGATGGTGATCGAACCGGGGGCCGGTTTGGTGCCATCGGCCGCCAGCAGCAAGGACCAGTCACCGTCCGCCGGCGGGGTCCAGTTGTACTTCAGCTCGCCGCTGGCGTTTTCGGTGCTGGCCCACAGGTCCGAGCCAGCCGGCGACGGCGCGGTGGATTCTCCGTCGGCATGCGTCAACTGCAGGTCCTTGCCGTCCTCCGAAACGCCGGAGACGGTGTTGTGGGCAGTCTTGCCCACCCAGGCCGCGACATCGTCGGGCCGGCCGGCCGCGAGGATGAAGCTGCCTTCGCCCTTGACGTTAATAGTCACCGTGCCCGCGTGCAGGGTGCGAAGCTTTTCGTCAAAGACCGTCAGCGGCGCGGCGGTGGCACCGGCGGGTGCTGTGGCGGTCACGGTCTCGGCCGGAGCCCAGAAGGTCTTCTGCCCGATGCCGGCCAGTAGTGTCAGGAGGCCCAGCAGCACTAGTGCAACTGCAGTCTTGAAACGCAAAATATTACCCATCATCAGCGGACGCTTTGCCTTAATAGTAACCGTTTTGTTACCACGGAGTCAGATCGGACTTTTTGTCAACCCCCGGGGAGGCGCCGGCAGCGGCCGCCAGCGCACGCTTAACAAGCCTGCTGATAGTGTTTGCGGTGATCATCACACGGGGCCGGCACCGCCTCTCCGCCGGGAAAATACAGACAATAAAGGGCTTCAACGCAGTGACTGGACACACGGACTCGTCCCCCTCAGGACCGGAAGAAAAACAGGAATCCGGCAGCACGGCGGGGCCCGCGCACGAACTGGTTTCCCCCCGCCGCAGCGCCCTCGCTGGGGTGCTGAATTCCTTGGCCCACCGCCTGCGCCAGCCCATTCCGGGAGCACAACCGCGGCTTCGTTTCGAGATGCCCCCGGAGCAGGACCAGATCCTGGCCGAGACAGAGGCGAGCACACGCTTCGGCGATCCCGGGCCGCGAATGTCCTCCCAGCACCCCCTGTACGTCGGCTTCCTGGGGACTGTCGGCGTCGGCATGGCACTGCTTGTGTACTGGATCGGTTCCAACACAACACAGCTGCTCCTGTGGATCGTGGCGGCGCTTTTTATCGCCTTGGGACTGGATCCGGTGGTGCGCTGGCTTGAGACGAAAAGGGTCCCCCGCGCCGCCGGGATCGTGATCGCCGTGGCCAGCCTGGCCCTTGCCATTGCGGGTTTTTTTGCCACGCTCATCCCGACCATCGTCCAGCAGGTCACCCAAATCGTCGAGGAAGCACCGCGCTGGGTCACGGACTTCATTAACTCCGACTTCTTCCGCAGCATCGACAACCAGTACGGGGTGCGGGAACGCATCACCCAGGAGCTGGAGAAGTTCGTCAACAACCCGGAGGCGATGGGTGGAATCTTTGGCGGCGTCGTCGGATTCGGCACCACTGTGGCAAACGGCCTCTTCGGGACGCTGATCGTCCTTGTACTCAGCCTCTACTTCCTCGCTGCCCTGCCGGCGATGAAAAAATGGGGCTATCGCCTGGCTCCACGGTCCCGCCGGGCCAGGGTGGAAGCCCTGTCTGAGGAAATCACCGGATCGGTGGGCAACTATGTGATCGGGCAGGCGGTCGTCGCCCTCCTGAACGCCGCCTACTCATTCATCGTGATGTCCATCGTTGGCGTCCCTTTCGCCGTGCTGCTGGCCTTTGTGGTGGCGCTGCTGGCGTTCATTCCCCTGGTCGGAGGCTTGATTGCCGGGGTGATCGTCACGCTGATTGCGCTCACCGCGGGCTGGCAGACTGCAGTGGTCTACGCCATCTGCTACTTCGCCTACCTGCAGTTCGAGGCCTACTTTATCTCCCCGCGTATTATGCAAAAGGCCGTGGCAGTGCCCGGTGCCGTGGCAGTCATCTCGGTGATCGCCGGCGGCAGCCTCCTCGGTGTGCTCGGTGCACTGATAGCGATCCCCACCGCCGCGGCCATCATGCTCCTGGTCAAGGAAATTTTTATCGTCCGTCAGGACAAGCACTAACCCAAGGGTGCGCGACCATCAACCTGCCCGGCGGGCTCCGGTGTGCACTTAGGCGTGCGCCGTGGCCAACGGGCCGTCCCATTCCTCCGGCAGCCGGGTGGCAGTTGCCCCCGGCAACACCTCGTCGACAATCTCGTTAAGCACCCGGCCGGCGTATTTTTCCCCCACCCACAGGTGCTTGGCACCGTCCACGCCGATAACGCGGGCCTGCGGCACCACTGCGAAACGCTCCGCGGCCTCGACCGGCTGGAGATAGTCGTCAAGTGCGGGGACCAGCACCTTAAGCGGTTTGCCGGCTGCCGCCCATTCCTTCAGGTGAACCTCCGTGGCCCGGTGCAGGGGCGGCGAGAGCAGGATGGCGCCGGCCACCCCGGAGGCCACCGGTTCGGATGCCCCGTACATCAGCGCGAGCTCCGTACCAAAGGACCAGCCCACGAGCCAGCGGTTCGGCAGGCCACGGTCCACGGCGAACTTCACGGCGGCTTCGACGTCCAGGCGTTCGCCGATGCCCTCCTCAAATTGGCCCTCGCTGGTTCCCCTCGGCGAGCCGGTGCCGCGGGTGTTGAACCGGAGCACTGCAATTCCGGCCAGGGCTGGAAGGCGGTAGGAGGCTTTCCGGTAGATGTGCGAGTCCATAAACCCGCCGTGCGTCGGCAACGGATGCAGGGTGATCAGGGTGGCCTTCACCGCACCGGACTCGGGGAGCGCGAGTTCGCCGACGAGCCGGTGTCCGTCGCCGGTGATGAGCTCCACGTTCTCCCGGTGGGCGGGAAGCACTGTGGAGGCACGGATCGCTGTCGGTTCGGAAGGCTGGCTGAAGACGTACGACGCCGGGTCAAAACTCATGCGTCCAGCTTAGCGACACCAACCGGGGGCCGCGTCAGCGGTAGCGGTAGCTGCGTGAGGTCCAGCAGTTGGTGTGCCAGTGCCGCCGCTCTGCGAGTCCCGCGGCCGCCCCGAAGAGGTGGTCCTCGGACCACACCACGAGGTGTGCCACACCGGGCAGCACCGCCGTGGAGCAGCCTGGACAAATGTAGGTCTTCTCGGCGCGGCCGGCGGTGATGGACCGGACCGACCACTCTCCGTCGGGTGCACTCTCCCGGCGCGCGACGCCGGTGCGCGCACGCTCCAGGTCCAGTTCCGGCACGGGACCGCCCTTCACACCGGGCTTGGTTGCTTTGCCGGTCCCTGCCTTGCCTGATCCGGATCGCCCGGAGACGGGCCGGCGGGGACGGTTGGAACGGGGCATGGTTCCATTCTGCCCCAGTCCGGGTGCCCCCTGTCGCCGCAGGCGGTAGTGTTGACCGGGTGCGTTTAGTCATAGCCCGTTGCTCCGTAGATTATGTCGGCCGGCTCAAAGCCCATCTCCCGCTGGCGACCCGGCTCCTGCTGGTCAAGGCCGACGGTTCCGTCCTGGTCCATTCCGATGGCGGGTCCTACAAGCCTTTGAACTGGATGAGTCCGCCGGCGTCGCTGCGGGTCTCCACCCCGGACGAAGTCGACGTCGAAATTGGTGTGATCGAACAATGGACCGTCCAGTCAGCCAAAACGGATGACCGGCTGATCATCAACATCCATGAGCAGCTGCACAACACCTCCCACGAGCTCGGACAGGATCCCGGCTTGATCAAGGACGGTGTCGAGGCTGACCTGCAGCGGCTTCTGGCTGACCAGATTGAACTCCTGGGCACCGGATTTACCCTTATCCGCCGCGAGTACTATACGGCTATCGGACCGGTGGACATCCTGGCCCGGGACGCCGGTGGCGCCACAGTGGCCATTGAGCTCAAGCGCCGCGGCGACATCGACGGCGTCGAGCAGCTGACCCGCTACCTCGAACTGCTCAACCGCGACCCGCTGCTGGCTCCGGTCCGCGGGATCTTTGCGGCCCAGCAGATCAAGCCGCAGGCCAAGGTGCTGGCGGCCGACCGCGGCATCGACTGTGTCACCCTCGACTACGATGCCATGCGCGGCGTCGACGACGTCGAATCCCGGCTTTTCTAAGCGGCCGGAATTCGGCGCTGGCTGCGTTCGTCGATTCTTTGTACAAAATTTATGCCAATTGTGGGCCTCGCCCGTTGACCTGACGCAGCTCACATGAAATTCTTATGGGAGTCTTTGTGTAGGTATTTTTATGCTCGCAAGACATGTTGCGAGCGTGAAGCGCCTGCCGCCGAAGCCCGGGTATTCCGGTCCCACAGCCTCAAATGCTTCTCGCGGAGTGACCAAGCGCGGCACGAAGTGTGCCGGGTTTAAAACAAGATTCAGAACGAGGAGATTTACATGGCACAGGGAACTGTCAAGTGGTTCAACGCTGAAAAGGGCTTCGGCTTTATCACCCCGGACGACGCCGACGGCGATGTTTTTGTTCACTACTCGGAGATCCAGACCGGCGGCTTCAAAACCCTCGACGAGAACGCCCGCGTTCAGTTCGAAATCGGCCAGGGCGCCAAGGGCCCGCAGGCAACCGGCGTGACGCTGGTCTAGTACCCACAGCGGGGACTGCCTCCGGCGGTTCCGCGCAGAATGATCCCCGGCTTCCGAGCCGGGGATCATTTTTTTGCCCCCACGGCCGGCAGGCAGCAAACCCCACTTGGACGGTCCGCGGACTCAGCGCACCAGGCTCCGTAGAAGCCGCGCACTTTGCCGCATCGACAGGCCTGGCAGATACGCCCGGCTGAGCGCCCTGCCCATGGCTGGCAGTTGCAGGGGATCCTGGTAATACAGGTACAGCGTCCGGTACTCCGGCTGAAAACGGGACTTAAAGGTTGCCAGCGACCTGAAGCCGTACACGGGTTCCAGCGCCTTCCCCACAACGTCCAGAATCCGTGCCAGCGACTCGGAGCCGGAATCATCTCCGGCAACGTCAGCCATGGCAGCCGTGTCCTTCGCCAACGGCGACCCGGACAGGGAAATCACCTCCACCGAGTCGCGGAATTCCCGGACCGCGGAGGCGATCAGAAACTCCATCACACCGGGGATGGAATCACGACGGCGGCGCATAAAGTCCAGGGTCCAGCTGACCAGGCGCCCGTCGCTGTGGACCGGAAGCCAGCTGGTGACGCCCTGCACCTGGCCCCCGGCGTCCATTGCCAGGCAGCACAGCACTTCCTCGTCTTCAAGCTCGTCGATGCCGCCGAGGGTAAATCCCATCTCGGGGATGAACTTCTGGGCGGCCCATTCCTCCGAGACTTCGCTGAGCTGGGCCCTTACTGCCGGCGCAAAGTCCGTGTAACGGCCCCATACCGCGTGCACCCCGGTCTTCGCGGCACGGTTTAGGGCAGTGCGGACGTTCTGCCAGTCCTTACCCTTAAACTCCAGCGAGCGGACGGCCAGCCGGGTTTCCTGCGCCACCGCCACCCGCCGGAAGCCACGGCCCGCCAGCAGTGGCCAGATCTCGTCAGTGCACGAATAGAAGCAGGGAATGAGGGCGTGTTCGGCGCAGTAACGGATAAAACCCGCTGCCGTCTCCGCACGGAAAGCCGCGGGGCCGAAGGGACCTGCCAGTGTCAGTGCGACATTGCCGTGCTGCTGGTAGGCCACTCCCCCGCGGCGCTCCGGGGCGAACCAATACTTGTTGGGCTCCCACAACGCCATCCAAGACAAGGAGTCTCCGCCTTGGCGGATGAGGCTGCGGGCCACGCCGCGGTCATCTGCCCCGGCGTCGGTGCGGTGCTGCCGGCGTTGCAGGACCAGCCACACAGCGGTGAGCGCAACGGCCCAGAAGATGATGCCGGACGTGGCGAAAAGGAAGGCCTCAACGGGATCACGGCCCTGGAAGAGGCGGCTGTATATTCCGGGGATGGGAATCGGCAGATACTGGCGGGACAGCTCGGCGGCCAGGCCGAGGAGCCCGCCGTCACGGTCCATGCCGCCGTCGGACAGCCAGACTGCGGTGTAGCCGGAGGCCAGCACCAGCAGCGTTCCGCCCACCACGGTGGCGAGGGCCGTACGTGCCCGAGGACTGGTTTCGACCCGGAACTGGCGCCGGTTGGCCACGAGCAGGAGAACCAGCATCAGGGGAACCACCACGAGGGGCAGCACGTGGACAATACTTGAGCCCATCACACCGGTTCGCGGCCGGCCGGCGTACGGCGGGATCCGGGCGAACAGCGAAAGGTAGACGGCCGCCAAGGCCGTCACCGCGAGCTGGACGGTGATCGCGATCCGGAGGGCCAGCCTTCGTCCGTGCCGCATGCCGTCAGCGCAGATCAGAAGCAGCACCACCGGGACCACCGCCAGCGCCAGGCCCAGCGGTCCGGCGAAACCGGCCCGCCCGGCCTCAAGGCAGCTCACGTCGATGGTGCCGCCGCAATACTGTTCCAGCTGGTTCAGGGTGGGCAACGGGTTCAGGACGACGTCCCGCAGCAGTGCCAGCGGCCCGGTGGGAGCCCTGACGGTGGCCGTGAGGATGGGCCCGACGGCGAAAATCGCCACCGTCAGCGCGAGCAGGTTCCGGGTTTCACGTCCGGTGGAACGGTGGCGTTGCAGCGTGCCCTTGTCGCCCTGGATCCACCAGCCGGCGGCCAGCCCGGACAGGGCACCGGCCAACCCCACAACCGTCTCCGCATGCCCGACATACAGCACAAGCATCAGTGAAACACCGACCACCGCCGTGCGCAGCCGGCGTTGCCAGAGTGTGGGCAGCAAGCCGCTTGACGCCAGCGCGACGGCCAGCACGGCAGCATACGGGCCCATAAGACGCGCATCCACCATTCGCCCGAGCCAGCCGTCGTCGGCATACCGGGCGAGTTGAGTCAGCAGCAGAAACAGCGTCACCGAAGCGAACTGTGCGGCAAAATAGAACACTGCCGTGCGTCGACTGCCAAGCTGCCGCTCGGTGAGGCCCAGCAGGAGCAGGATCATTAGAGCGGCTGCGGCATATGCCAGCAGGTTCGTGGCGAAGAACATCGAGGTAAACATCGACCACCAGGCCCCGGATTTCAGGCCCGGGGCGCTGACGGAAGCCAGATTCAGCAACGATTCCGGCGGCCCGGCGAGAAAGCTTCCGGTGGCCGCACCGACCAGGAGGAAAGCCGCGAGGACGGCGAGGGTGAAGGGTATGGCGCGCAGATGGCCGAGCGACTGCCGCAGGCCCGCCAGGACAAGACCAGCCAGGGAAGCGGCGTCGGACCCCCGCCGCGCCGGGTCTGCCGGGCTCACCGGGTGATCCCCCAACGGTCCCCCAGAAAGTCCAGCCCGGCGGGCAGGCCCCTGGACCCGGTCTCCCAGGAATGCCCGGCCTTGGGTATCCGGCGGGTCGCCACGGTAAAGCCGGCATCGCGTGCAGCCGTCGACAGGAGCTCCATGTAGCCGATGAACTCGGGATCACGCTCGCCGGCGCCAAAATAGATGGCGTGCCCGTCAAAGCGGCGGTCCGTCATCAGCCGCAGCGGCGTCAAACGGTCGAAGGCTTCGGCGTCGCCGCCAAAGGAGGCCGCAATCGTCTTGTCCCGCTCCTTCGCAAGCGCGGGCTCCTTTTCGCTTGAGAACGCCAGTGCTGAGCCATAGATGTCCGGATGGCGCGTCACCATCTGCATCGCGCAGGTCGCACCAAAGGAGAATCCGCCGGCGGCCCACTGTTTGTGGTCCGGATCCACATCCAGTGTCTGGTTGATCCAGTCCGGCACGTCCTCGGCCAGATACGTGTCCGCCCGGGCGATCCGGCTGTCCATGCAGAGTGTATTCGCTGCGGCGGAACCGTTCGGATCCGCTACCACCACCACCGGAGCAACACCATGGTGCGCTGCCGCATACTGGTCCATGCGGCTGCGCAGCGCCCCGCCCGTGAGCCAGTCTGCCGGTCCTCCGGGCTGGCCGGAGAAAAGCACCAGGACGGGAAGTGCCGGCCGGGGCGAGGTCCGGTACGCGGGCGGAAGATAGATGTACGCCTCGCGGCCTTGGAAGCCCGAACGGCTCCCGGGGATGGCGGCGCGCCGCATAACACCGGCGTCGGGCAGGTCCGCCGGCGGTTTCCACGCGGACAGGCTCACCCCGGGGGCAGCACCGGGAACGCGTTTCAGCCCGTCGTCCAGCGGTTGAATCCGTGCCACGGCTGTGCCGGCGAGGTCGCTCACCGTGTGGTTGAGTCCAAAATAGGCGTTGACCTGCACGGCCGAGAGCAGCACAACACCGAGCAGGGCGCCCGTGGACGCAGCCGTCGCGCGGGCTGGACGCCGGGTGCCGCCCGGCGCGCGGCTCCGGCGGCCCGCGGCCCGCCAGGTGATCCACAGGTGCATCATCCAGAGCAGCAGGGCCGTGACCGCAGGCAACGACCAGGCAAGGACCTCGGCGGGGAGTTCGTCAGGGAACACCGGAACGGCGTAAATCATCAGCCAGTGCGCAGCGGCAAGCAATGCCGCCGCAACAAGCACAACGGCGGCCCGCGGAAGCAGGAAAGCCAGCCACGGACGGGCTGCGGTGCTCCGGGCGCGTTGGCTCCCGGGCTGCCAGAACAGGTAGGCCAGGCCCGCGGTGCCGGCAAGCCAGGCGAACCACAGCACCGGCCCGTCCACTAGCCGGAGTTCTTCCAGAAAAGACATCGGCGCTAGCGCCAGGTCCCGACGCCGATGACCGGCCCGGCCTCAAGCCAGGATGACAGCCCGGTGTAGGCGTCGAACCGCATCGCGAGCAGGACGTCCTGCCCCTCGTACCGGAGCTCTACAATCACGGCCCCGGGCTGGACTTCGACGAGCTCGGATTCGCTGGGCTGGCGCCTGGCGATCAGCTCGAGCGAACTCCGGCGGAAAGTGTACTTGGGCCGCGTGCTCAGCGAGGCAAGGCGGAACCACTCCAGGTCGTTGTCCTGATAACGACAAACCCCCATCTGCCAGCCGTTTCCGGCCGTGCAAATGGAGGCGTCCACTGTGCCCAGGGTGCGCCGCAGGGTGATGCGGCGCACCCCCGAAAGGCACAGTGCAAATACCAGCAACGCAAAGACCGTTGCCAGGACGATGAACGGAAAAACGGTATCGTTCATCAAGGTCGTGCTAGCGGATCCCCGCAGTAACCGCGTCGCCCATTTGGGCGTTGTCAGCAACAATGACGACCCGGTTGTTGTCGACGGAGAAGAAGCCGCCGTCGACCACTACAGAAATGCGGTCACCGGAGACCGGCTGGATGGCCAGCTCACCTTCGGCCAGTATCGCCAGCAGGGGCGAGTGGCCGGGCAGGATTCCGATTTCACCATCGCTGGTGCGGGCCTTGACCATGGTGGCCGCTCCGGACCACACGAAGTGGTCCGCTGCGACAATCTCAACCTCAAGCTCAGCCATATTACTTGGTCTGTTCCTGGATCTTGGCCCACTGGCGCTCGACGTCATCCAGGCCGCCGACGTTGAAGAACGCCTGCTCTGCGATGTGGTCCAGCTCGCCGTCGCAGATTGCGGTGAAGCCTTCAACGGTGTCCTTGATGGACACGGTGGAGCCCTCGACGCCGGTGAACTGCTTGGCGGTGTAGGTGTTCTGCGAGAGGAACTGCTGGATGCGGCGGGCACGCGAGACAACAATCTTGTCTTCTTCAGAGAGTTCGTCAACACCGAGGATGGCGATGATGTCCTGAAGTTCCTTGTTCTTCTGCAGGATCTGCTTGACGCGGACGGCCGTGTTGTAGTGGTCGTTGCCGATGTACTGCGGATCCAGGATGCGGGACGTCGACGTCAGCGGGTCAACGGCCGGGTACAGACCACGGGAAGCGATTTCACGGGACAGTTCCGTGGTCGCGTCGAGGTGTGCGAAGGTCGTGGCCGGAGCCGGGTCGGTGTAGTCATCTGCGGGTACGTAGATGGCCTGCATCGAGGTGATCGAGTGGCCCTTGGTGGACGTGATGCGCTCCTGCAGGAGACCCATCTCGTCAGCCAGGTTGGGCTGGTAGCCCACGGCCGAAGGCATCCGGCCGAGGAGGGTGGAAACCTCGGAACCTGCCTGGGTGAAGCGGAAGATGTTATCGATGAAGAGCAGCACGTCCTGGTTCTGCACATCGCGGAAGTACTCCGCCATGGTCAGCGCGGACAGTGCAACGCGCAGGCGCGTTCCCGGCGGCTCATCCATTTGGCCGAAGACAAGGGCGGTGTCCTTAAGGACGCCCGCCTCTTCCATTTCAACCCAGAGGTCGTTACCTTCACGGGTACGCTCGCCGACACCGGCGAAGACCGAGGTGCCGCCGAAGTTGCGGGCAACACGGGTGATCATTTCCTGGATCAGTACCGTCTTGCCAACGCCGGCACCACCGAACAGACCGATTTTGCCACCCTTGATGTACGGGGTGAGAAGGTCAATGACCTTAATGCCGGTTTCCATCATCTCGGTGGAACCCTCGAGCGTCGCGAAGGCCGGGGCCTTGCGGTGGATGGGCCAGCGCTCGGTGATTTCGAGTTCCGACTCAGGCACGTCCAGCGGCTGGCCGAGGACGTTGAAGATGTGTCCCTTGACGACGTCGCCGACAGGCACGGAAATGGGGGCACCCGAGTCCACTACAGCGGTACCGCGGACAAGTCCGTCGGTCGCCTGCAGCGAGATGGCGCGAATGACGTTATCGCCGAGGTGCAGAGCAACCTCAAACGTGATCGTCTTGGTCTCACCGTTGAGAGTAATCTCAGTGGTGAGTGCGTTGTAAATCGAGGGGATTGCGTCAGCCGGGAATTCGACGTCGACAACCGGGCCAATAACACGTGCAATACGGCCGGTAGCACCGGTCGTCGCGGCTACGTGTTCGGTAGCTGTGGCAGTCATCTCTCTCACTTCACTCAGTAGATGGCGTTGGGTTAAGTTTCTTTTGGTGCAGGTACAGCTGGATCCGGATTCGTGCGGCTAGGACGCGTTCAACGCGTCGGCACCGGCCACGATTTCGGAAAGCTCCTGCGTAATTTCAGCCTGGCGGGCGGTGTTGCGCAGACGCGTAAACTTCTTGATGAGATCCGTGGCATTGTCGCCGGCGGACTTCATTGCCCGCTGGCGGGCAGCAAGCTCTGAAGCTGCTGCCTGCAGCATCGCGGCGAAGATACGTGATTCGATGTAGCGCGGCAGCAGAGCGTCGAGAACCTGTTCCGTTTCCGGTTCGAATTCGTAGAGCGGCAGCAGATCCGATTCGGACGCCGCCTGCTCTTCGACAACCTCCAGCGGGAGAAGACGGACAACCGTCGGCTCCTGGGTCACCATGGACTTGAAGCGGGTGTAGACGACGTGGATTTCGTCGACGCCTCCCTCTGCGTAGTCCGTCGCAAAGTCGGCCAGCAATGCTTCGCCGATTTCCTGTGCCGTGGCAAACTCCGGTGCGTCCGTACCGCCGGTCCAGACACGCCCGTAAGGACGGTTCCGGAAGTCGAAGTACGCCTGCGCCTTGCGGCCGACCAGGTACATCTTGACTTCCTTGCCCTCCTCGACGAGCAGCTCGTGGAGGCCTTCCGCCTGCTTGAGCACACTCGCGGAGTACGACCCTGCAAGGCCACGGTCCGAGGTGATTACCAGGACGGCGGCCCGGCGGATCTGCTCCGGCTCGGTGGTCAGCGGGTGGTCGATTTCGCTCTGGCTTGCGACAGCAGAAACGGCACGCGTGATGGCGTTTGCGTAAGGCAGTGAAGCTGCTACGCGTGCTCGGGCCTTGCCGATGCGCGAGGTAGCGATCAGTTCCATCGCCTTGAAGATCTTGCGCATCGACGTCGTCGAGCTGATCTTCTGGCGGTAGACCCGAATCTGGGCTCCCATACTTATCCTTTCCTAAGATCCCGGTGGCCGGGACTGCCAGAACCCGGTGGGGTTCCGGCAGTCCCGGCCAGCGAAACTAGCGCTTCTGCTTGACGATTTTTTCCTGGTCGACCTGTGCCTCGTCGATGGCTGCATGCTCTTCGTGCCCTGCACCAACAAGGAGGCTGTCTCCCTCGCCGAAGAAGCCCTTTTTGAAGTCCACGATCGCGGTCTTCAGTGCTTCTGCGGTGTCATCGCTCATCACGTTGGTCTGGGCCAGCGTCGTCAGGATGGAGGACTTGTGCTTGAGGTGGTCCAGGAACTCGGTTTCGAAGCGGCTGATGTCCTCAACCGGAACGTCGTCGAGGTGCCCGTTGGTACCGGCCCAAATGGACACGACCTGGTTCTCGACCGGGAAGGGTGAGTACTGGCCCTGCTTGAGCAGTTCCATCAGGCGTGCACCGCGGGTCAGCTGCTGGCGCGATGCGGCGTCGAGGTCCGACGCGAACATTGCGAAAGCCTGCATATCGCGGTACTGGGCCAGTTCCAGCTTCAAGGTACCGGAGACCTTCTTCATGGACTTGACCTGGGCGGCGCCACCAACGCGGGAAACGGAGACACCCACGTCGACGGCCGGACGCTGGTTGGCGTTGAAGAGGTCCGACTGCAGGAAGATCTGGCCATCGGTAATGGAGATCACGTTGGTCGGGATGTAGGCGGAGACGTCGTTTGCCTTGGTTTCGATGAGCGGCAGGCCGGTCATCGACCCTGCACCGAGCTCGTCGGAGAGCTTGGCACAACGCTCCAGCAACCGGGAGTGCAAGTAGAAGACGTCGCCCGGGTAGGCTTCGCGTCCCGGCGGGCGGCGGAGCAGCAGGGATACAGCACGGTAAGCCTCGGCCTGCTTGGAGAGGTCATCAAACACGATAAGGACGTGCTTGCCGCCGTACATCCAGTGCTGGCCGATGGCCGAACCGGCGTACGGAGCCAGGTACTTGAAGCCTGCGGGGTCGGATGCGGGGGAAGCCACGATCGTCGTGTACTCCAGCGCACCGTTGTCCTCGAGGGTCTGGCGGACGGCCGCGATCGTCGATGCCTTCTGGCCGATGGCTACATAGATGCAGCGCACCTGCTTGTTGACATCCCCGGAAGCCCAGTTAGCCTTCTGGTTGATGATCGTGTCGATGGCAATGGCGGACTTGCCGGTCTGGCGGTCACCGATGATCAGCTGACGCTGGCCGCGGCCGATCGGGATCATGGCGTCGATCGCCTTGAGGCCGGTCTGCATCGGCTCGTGGACCGATTTGCGCTGGGTCACGCCAGGCGCCTGAAGTTCAAGCGCACGGGTGGTTTCGGCCTTGATCTCGCCAAGGTCATCGATGGGCTCGCCCAACGGGTCAACAACCCGGCCGAGGAAGGCGTCGCCCACCGGTACGGACAGAACCTGTCCGGTGCGGTGAACTTCCTGGCCTTCTTCGATTCCGGTGAAGTCGCCGAGGACGATAACGCCAATCTCGCGAACGTCGAGGTTCTGGGCCAGGCCCAGCGTGCCGTCTTCGAAGCGAAGCAGCTCATTCGCCATGACCGAGGGAAGGCCCTCAACACGGGCGATGCCGTCACCTGCGGTTGTTACACGGCCGACCTCTACGCGCTCAGCGTTTCCGGGTTCGTAGGACGCCGCGAACTCGTTCAACGCATTACGGACGTCGTCGGCGTTGATGGTCAATTCGGCCATCTGCAGTCCCTGCTCTCCTGTTTTCGTGATCATCGTTGCTCACGATGACCGGGGTTTCGTTTAGTTGTGCTGGTCCGGCTGGCTAAGCAAGCTGGCGGTGGAGCTGGCCCAGGCGGGCGAGGACAGAAGCGTCTACCACTTCATCCCCTACCTGGATCCGGATGCCACCGATCAGTGCCGGGTCAACGTTCATGTTGATCTTGAGCTCGCGTCCGTACAGGGCGTTCAGGCCCTCCTGCAGACGGCTGGTCTGTGTCTCCGCCAGCGGACGGGTGACGCTGACTGTTGCAATCCAGCGCTGCTGGCGCTTTGCTGCAAGCTCCGCGAAACGACGAACAAGCTTGGTCGCCTTGAGGCCGCGGGGCTGCGAAACTGCTTGTCCAATCAGGACTTTCGCTTCCTCGCTTGCACTGGGTACAAGCTTTTCAGCTAGGGCCACCTTGGCAGCCGCGCTGGCCTGCGGTTCGGACACAGCACGCTGGACCTCGTGATTGGAATCGACGGCCTGGTTGAAAGAGAACAGGTCGTTCTCCAGCGCTTCCAGCCCGCTGATGCCTGAGGCAGCGGCAGCCGACTTGTTCTCAGCAACGGCAATGACCACCGAAGCGGCAAGAGTCTCGAGAGCATCGCCGATATCCCGGGCTGATGCCCAGCGTGAGCCGGCCAGTCCGCTCGCGATGTCCACAGCTTCCGCGGAGACGTTCCCGCCAAAGAGCTGCTTGACCAGCGCCGACTTGTCCGCGCCGCTGCGGGACGGGTCAGTCAGGGCGCGTCGCAAGCCAGCCGAGCTGTCTACCGTGCCCAGAATTCCGAAGAGTTCTTTAGCCAGCTGCAGCGAGGCGAAAGGAAGTTTGACTTCCAAATCCGCCAGGGCCGCGGTCAGCGATCCGCTCGATACACCTGCCATTACTTAGCTGCACCTGCGTTCTGGTTCTCCAGATCTGCCAGGAAACGGTCAACCACACGGGCCGAACGCGCGTCGTCCTCGAGGGACTCGCCGACGATGCGGCCAGCCAGCGTCGTGGCAAGCGTGCCGACCTCCGAGCGGAGCGACACAACGGCCGCCTGACGCTCGGACTGGATGGCTGCGTGTGCCTGCGCCGTGATACGAGCAGACTCGGCAGCCGCCTTCTCCTTCAGGTCCGCAAGAATCTGGGCGCCTTCGGCACGGGCTTCCTCGCGGATGCGGTTGGCCTCGGCACGGGCGTCCGTAAGCTGCTGCTTGTACTCTTCGAGCGCGGCAGAAGCCTCTGCCTGGGCCTTTTCAGCCTTGGCAATGCCACCTTCGATGGCCTCGGCACGCTCCGCGAAGGTCTTCTCGAACATCGGGACAACATACTTGACCACAATGAACATGAGGACAGCAAAGCCGGCCAAGACGACGCCCATTTCCCAAACATTGGGAAGCAAAGGCGACTGGCCTTCAACGGCGGCTGAGATGATCAGCTGATTCATAATTCACCCGTCCTTATCTACTCGGTTCTGGATGTTCGCTTAGCTCTAAGGTTCAGACTAGAGAACGAACGCGAAGACCAGGCCGAGGATGGCGAGGGCTTCGGTCAGCGCGAGGCCGAGGAAGGCGATCGGCTGGAGCACACGCTGTGCCTCCGGCTGGCGTGCAACACCGTTGATGTACGCGGCGAACACGAGACCAACACCGATACCACCGCCGATTGCGGACAGACCGTAACCTACGAGGTTGAGAGAGCCGTTCATTTTTCTTCCTTTCAAGATGCCGTCTGTGCGGCAGGTTGTTTGGGTTGCTTCATCCCGCAAGGGGAAGTTTGGGGTGCCTAGTGGCTGTCCGCGTGCAGCGCGCCTTCAATGTAGATGGCGGTCAGCAGCGTAAACACGTAAGCCTGCAGAACCATAATCAGCGCTTCGAGCATGTACATCGCAATGGCGCCGGCGAGAACGAGCACCGAGGTGCCCTTCAGCAGGAGGTTTTCATTCATCACGAGGTACTCGATGCCGGAACCGGCAATCATCACGATCAGGTGCCCCGCCAGCATCGTCGCAAACAAACGCAGGCTGTGCGTCACCGGGCGGACCAGGAAGTTGGAGATGATCTCGATCGGGATAACGATCGGAAGAATATAGCCCGGGACTCCGGAGGGAACGGTGGCCAGCTTGAAGTAGCGCAGTCCGTTTTTCCTGACGCCGATGACGATCCAGGTAATGTACACAATCGCGGCCATCACATATGCGCCGCCGACGTGCGAGAACGTCGGGAGCTGGATGACCGGAATGGCACCGTAGATGTTGTTCACCAGGATAAAGAAGAAGAGGCTGAACAACAGCGGGACGTACTTCATAAAATCTTTGCCGCCGATGATGTCCTTGGCAATGCCATTGCGGACGAAGCCGTAAGCGGCTTCACCCGCAAACTGCAGTTTGCCGGGGACAAGCTGGCCCTTGCGGGCAGCTAGCAGAAAGAATGTGGCGATAATAACGACCGAAAGGATTACCAGCAGCATCTGCTTGGAGAATCCGTCGGCCGCCCCCCACGGCAGGATTGCCGGCAGGTGCATTTCTTCAATTCCAGGAGGCGAAAAAGGTCCTGAATCTTGGGCCGGGAGCGCAAGCGCGATCAACGCGTTTCCTCTCTGCAGTGTCCATCATTGGGCGTTGGTCGGGGAAAGTCGGCGTTGCTGCCGGCCTCTCCCCCTGTGAAATTATTTGGCATTACTGATCCTCGTCCACGGACGGGCCACGTGCGGCATTGTCCCCGCCGGCGGAATGCTCCGGGCTGGTGAGGCCGTGCATGTGAGAAAGATAGAAACCTCCGGCGGCTCCAAGCAGGGCGCCTGCGAGCACAATCCAGCGGGTTCCCCACAGATTATCCAGACCCCACCCTATCAAACTCCAGACGATGATTCCGCCAACAATGTAGCTGAAGACGGCGATTCCGGCGTTGTATCCGCCGTCCCTGCCGTTCCCGGATACACCGGGGGCTCCGCCAGTGGTTTTGTGGGTTTTGGGCTTGCTTGCGCGTCCGTCTTTGCGGCTAGACATCGGTGCCGCCCTCGGAGGTCTTGGGGTCGTTGTAGATCTGCAGCCGGGCCGTGCTGAAACCGTAGATCTCGGCGGCCTGCCACAACACAACTGTCACGACGGCGCCGGCCAGGAACCAGCCCCGGGAAAGCCAGTCGGGGGTGCCGATGGCAAAAAGCACCACGGCAAAGCCAACGATCTTGATGAAGTATGTTGCGGCGAAAAGGCCAATCGCACCGGAGGGGTTGTTACGTCCGGCGAAGTGGCCGATCAGCAGGCTGATGGCGAAAAAGACGGCGACCAGGGCTCCGCCGAGAAGCCAGGAAAGGGCAGCTGCCGTCGAAGCCAGCAGCACTGCCGCCACAGCCACCAGCAGCAGGGCTCCGCCGCTGACTGCCGAACTTATTCCCAGCAAACGCAGCCACAGGGCTGGTGTGGGGCCGGAGGCACCAACAGATCCGTTGCCGGAGACGGGTCCGGGATCGGCGTTGGAGGTCATGGGATCCCAATCGTCGCGGGGCGGGTGCTGGTAGAAGTCGCGGCGTCAACCCGCCCCTAAATTCTACACGAGATAGAACATGGCGGCGTCCCGTGCCGCGCCGCGGGCGCCGGCCCGCTTAGGTTACCGGCGACCTGGTAACTTTCCGGCGCCTCCCGAAGTGTCGGATCAGGTCCGGTGACGCCAGGTAAAGCCCAAGGACGGCCAGGCTTCCGGCGACGCAGAGCACCACCACAGGCAGGGTAGCCGTGGCGGCGATGAAGCTGAAAACGATCACTGCCGCCGTGCACGCCGCGACGGTGCCTGCCGACTGAAGGTGCGAAAATCCGACGTCGGTCAACCGCTGGTAGACGTGCTCCCGGTGGGACGCGTACCAGCGTTCACCGGCATTAATCCGGCGCAGCAGGGTGTAGCCGGTGTCGGCAACATAGACGAGGATCGGCGACAGGACATATTCCACGTAGACACCGCTGAAGAACCCCGCCACGGCCAAGGCAGCCACCGAGGCACCCAGCAGGTAGCTGCCGACGTCGCCCAGGAAAACGGAGCCCCTGGACAAGTTCCACGGCAGGAAGCCCAGGAAGGACATGGCCAGCACCGCCCCACCAGCGGTAAGCCACGGCTGTTCCGCCAAGACCCCTGCCACCGCGTAGGCGCTGCCCGCCAGGACGCCGTGGAAACTCGAAATCCCGTTGACGCCGTCCATGAAGTTCGCGATGTTGATGTACGCAGCAATTGCCAGCGCCGCCAGCGGCAACCACCAGAAGGACTGGCCGGTGAGCAGGAGCAGAGCTGCGGAACCCGCGGCACCAATCCCCAGCTGGGCGGCCGCCCGGCCCCGAATGGAGAGACCACGGAGGTCTTCAATCCATCCCACCGCTGCGCTGGCAACGATGATGCACAGCACCACCAGGAAGACCGAACGGTCCACCGTCACCGCTCCCAGCAGGCCGGCGGCCCCGTAGCCGATGGCGGTGGCCACCGAAACGGCCACTCCCATGCCCCGGATGGTGGTTGCGCCGTGGGACGACCGGGCCGTGGGAACGTCAACGACGCCCATCTTCACCAGCCACGGCTTTACGGCAAACGGAAGCAGCACGCTCGCTAGCAGGGTGACGGCGGCAGTGAGGAAGATCAGCATCAGGATGCAACCCTTGTGTGCTCGCCCGGTTCGTCCGCTTCATCGTCCGGGATGGAAGCGATGTCCAGACCCTGCTCCGCCTCGCAGCGGGCCAGCCAGTCGTCGAGGTCCAGCCCGGACGGGTCCTGCTGGTGGGCCTGCGTGTGGGAGATCTTCGGATGCAGCGGGCGTTCGTCGAGCTCGCCGATTCCAACGAGTTCCTCGTGGAGTTTCTCGCCGGGCCGGAGCCCGGTGTAGACGATCTCAACCTTCTTGCCGGACATCGCGATCATGCGTTGGGCAACGTCCAGGATTTTCACCGGTTCCCCCATGTCAAGGATCATCACCTCTCCGCCGCGTCCGATCGCGCCGGCCTGGATGACCAGCTGGCACGCTTCCGGAATCGTCATAAAAAAGCGGGTGACCTCGGGGTCGGTGACAGTCACGGGACCGCCCACCCGGATCTGCTCCGTAAAGAGCGGCAGCATCGAGCCGCGGCTGCCCATAACGTTCCCGAACCTGACGGAGACAAATTTGCGGCCGGTCTGGCCCGCCATCCACGCGGCCAGCTTTTCGGCGACGCGCTTCGAGTGGCCCAGCGCCGTCGTCGGGTTTGCCGCCTTGTCCGTGGAGATATTCACGAAGTGCGATACCCCGGCGTGCTTTGCGGCACGCAGGACGTTGAGGGTGCCCAGGACGTTCGTCTTCCAGGCCTCGATCGGATACTGCTGCAGCAACGGCGCGTGTTTGAGGGCGGCAGCGTGGAACACCACCTCCGGGCGGCGGTCCTGGAAGATCTCCTGAAGCGCGTCCGCGTCGCGGATGCTCGCCAGGACGGTGTCACGGCCAGCAAGCAGTCCCCGTCCGGTAATGGTGATCTGGGTCTGCTGCAGCCCGGTTTCGTCGTGGTCAAGCATGATCAGCTCGGCCGGCGAGAACTGGACGATCTGCCGGCACAGTTCGGACCCGATGGATCCGCCGGCCCCGGTGACAAGGACGCGTTTGCTCTTGATGTAGCCGGCAATCTCATCGACTTTGATATCGACCGGGCGCCGCCCGATCAGGTCCTCGACAGCCACTTCGCGGAAGTCGGAGAAGCCCTGGGGCGCCCCGCCGCCGAGCATGTCGCGCAAAGGCGGCAGGACCAGCACCCGAACATTCATTCCGGCTACTGCGTCGGAAATCCGCCGGACCACGGAAGCCTCCACATTGGCAAACGCCAGTACCAGCACTGTGGCGCGGGTGCGCCGGATGATGGCCGGCAGGTCGTCGCCGCGGCCCAGGACCTGCACGCCGGAGAGCCGCAGGTGCTTCTTCGTGGGATCGTCGTCAATCAGTCCAACAGGATAATACGGCGATTCGGCGTCCTGCAGCATCCGCGTCAGCAGCGAGTTGCCGAGGAAACCCGCGCCATAGATCAGGGTATTCTGGGCGCTGTCGCCGGGACGGTGTTTGCCCTCAACATAGAGCCTCTTGGCATAGCGGGCGGCCCCCATAAAGAGGCAGGCGAACGGGAAGGCGATGAGCCCCACGCTGCGGCCGATTCCGATGGCTTCATAGAGCACCAGCAGGCTCAGCGTGATGGAGGCCGCGACAATCACTGTGACAAAGACCAGCGCCTTGGCTTCCTGGAAACTTCCGAACGGATACCTGCCGCGGTACAGCGCCAGCGCATAGCCGGCAAGTGCCTGCACCACTATGGCGATGGCCATGATGATCAGGGCACTGACAAGCTGTTCTTCCCTGATGCCCATTTCATAGCGCAGCAGCAGGGCCAGGACGATCGCGACGACCCACGACATTGAGTCCAGGAAGAGCTGGATCCAGATCCAGAGCGGAGGCTTTGTCTCCTCCAGTGCTGCGGCGGGTTCGCGCGCTTCAGATTTCGTAGTCAACAGAGATTGCAACCGACTTCCACTACCACGGCGGCCATCCGCCTGTTTCAATAATTACCCGCCCTGCAACTGCCGGACAGTACCCGGTTCTTCCACGATACTAATCGCTCCCGGATGGGAACCCCGGGTCCTTAGGGGTCCGGCGGGACGGGTTCGTCCGGACCTGCACCTGCCTCAGCCCTCCTTACGGGGAGCTGGACCGGGCACCGGCGGCATCGGCTGCCAGTTGCGGTCGGCCAGGATGGCCCGCGATTCGCGCCAGCCGTTCCACAGCGCCCCGGCTCCCCTGATGCTGCGCTCCACCAGCACCAGCCGAGCAACTTCCTTCAAATAAGTCAGTGCCGTTCCGGCACCAAAACCCAGCCTGTTGAACTTGCCGTAGGCACGAAGGTACTGCGCCACATGGCCCCGATTGCGCATCACGTAGCGGCGGCTCAGGTCACTCGAATCATTGAGGTGGCGGACGCCCAGATCCACTTGGCGCTGGGCCCGCACCTTTTTGATAACAAAGGCGTTTACATAGACCACCGGGGTCTGCTGCGCCGCGAGCCAGCCGTAAATGAGGTCGTCCCAGGTGATAAAGAACCGCGGATCCGGCAGGCCGATGGTGCGGGCCAGCGAGGCCTTGATCAGCATGCCCTCGAAATTTCCCACGTTGGTCCGAAAGACCTCCGAGGTACCGAAGACATCCCCGGAGACGGGCAGGAAAACGCCGAGTGATTCAACAAAATGGTGCTGCCAGAAGAACGGCTTGCCGGCGGCATCGTAGCGGCGTCCTATCATGCACGAGTAGTCCGGCGTGAACTTGTCAAGCGCCTCGACCGCCCCGGGGAGTACCTCGACGTCGTCGTCCATCAGCCAAAGCCATTCGGCACCGGCGGCGAGGGCAAGCTCCACACCGCGGGAGAAGCCGCCGGAGCCGCCGGCGTTCGCGGAAAGCCGTTCGTACTGGATCGGCACTGCACCGGAGGCCATTGCTCGGGCGATAACGTCAGGGGTGTGATCGCTGCTGGCGTTGTCCACCACCACGATCCGGTCCGGCCGGGTGCCCAGTCGGCTAAAGGACTCGAGCAGATTCTGCAGTAAGTCGGCACGGTTGTAGGTGACAACGACGGCGAACAGCTTCTCCACGCCGGCCTAGCTGTTGGTCGGCATAAGCTGTGCGGGCGAGCCGAAGCCCTGACCGCGGAAGCCGGTGGAGTAAGCCCGGAACCACCGCGCGAGGCCCTTGACGTCACCGGTTTTCAGGAAGAAGTAAGGGAACCCGACGATGTCGGCGCCGAACCAGCGCAGGTTCCGGTACTTCCGGGTGAGGTAGCCGCGGTTGCGGAAATAGCAGTACCGCTTGAACTCGCCCTCGGGAATAACGGGGGTAAGGAACCCGCCGAAGACGGGTTTCATCTCGGTCCAGGTAGCCGGGTGCTGGACGGCGACGGTGGCCAGGGTGCCGTATTTGAGGCCGGCTTTCTTGACCCGCGACAGGAAGTCGACCTCGTCGCCGCGGATAAAGAACTTCACGTCAGGGATGCCGATCTTGTAGAACACCTCCGTGCGGATCAGTGCGCCGTTGAAAAAATGCACCATGTCCGGAAGGTAGCCCATCGACGCGAGCCTGGAGCGGTCGTTGGTCAGGAACCCGTTGATCCGGAAATTGAATGAGAGCCGGTTGGGATCGGACGTTGCGGCGACGAGGGGGCTCACAATATCGAGCTGGTGCTCGTCGGCGCACTTGAGCAGTTCGGCGAGGCAGCTCTTATCCTCGGGGTGCCCGTCATCATCCATCATCCAGATCCACTCCGCGCCGCTGGCCATCGCAGCCAGAATCGCATAAGCGAACCCTCCGGCACCGCCGAGGTTCGCCTCGGAGCGCAGGTAGTTAATGTTCTCCCCGCCCGCATTGACGATCGCGGTCGCCGGGACGGTGCCGGAGTCCACGAGAGCGATCGAGTGGATGGGGGCCGTCTGTTCGGCCAGGCCCTTGAGCAGGAGGGTGAGTTCCTCGTGGCGGTCGAAAGTTACTGCCGCGACGGCGACTTTGGGTTGCATGTCAGTTCCTCGGAGAATCGTCGTCGGCGGCGGGCGTAGCGCTGTCCTCAGCGGTGCTGTGTGACGGGGTGGCAGTGGTGGTGTCCGGGGCATCAACGGCGGCGGGCTCCTCGCCGGCACCGAGCAATTCCGGCACAACCTCCCGGAGCCGCTCCAGGCTGATGGCACCCTGGCGTACCACCCGCAGCGGCACAGAGGTGGCATCAACAATGGTGGACGGCAGCGCATCAGTCCCCTCGACCGGCCGCGCGCCGCCCTCCAGGTAGACCTCCACGGATTCCGCCAGCTGGGCTTCGGCCTCCGCAGCGGTCTGGGCCGCCGGCTGTCCCGTGCGGTTCGCCGAGGACACTGCCAGCGGACCGGTCAGCGTTAGGAGGTCCTGGGCGAGGTCATCGGCCGGGAGCCGGAGTGCGACGGTGCCTCTGGTGTCGCCGAGGTCCCAGTCAAGGGACGGCTGGGCATGCAGGATCAGGGTGAGAGCGCCGGGCCAGAATGCCTCTGCCAGGCGCCGGGCCTCGGCAGGAACGTCCGTTGCGAGGCCGTCGAGGGCATTGAGCCTGGGGATGAGCACGGGCGGCGGCATTTTGCGGCTGCGCCCTTTCGATGCCAGCAACAAGGTCACCGCGAGGGGTGAGAACGCGTCGGCGGCGATCCCGTACACGGTGTCCGTCGGGAAGACCACACACTTGTGCTCCCGGATGGCCCGCTGGGCGTGTTCAAGTCCTGCGGCGCGCTGCTCAGCCGCCGTGCAATCGTAGCTAGTCGTCACTGGCCCATTCTTTCATCACTGGGTGAGTTGCCCCGGCCACCAGGCGGAAGCCGGTCGGCAAGAACGGCACTCGTGGCCCGGTCCCTGCCGTTGAGGTCACGATGTGTGGTAACGCGGGACCACCGTCCGGAGCGCTCCAGCATGGCGGCGATCCAGCCGGCCTGGACTTCGGCGTGCTCCATCACAAAATATCC
Organism: Arthrobacter sp. EM1; assembly: GCF_029964055.1. Taxonomy (NCBI): domain Bacteria; kingdom Bacillati; phylum Actinomycetota; class Actinomycetes; order Micrococcales; family Micrococcaceae; genus Arthrobacter; species Arthrobacter sp. EM1. Next base: position 2,317,105 of record NZ_CP124836.1, read on the forward strand.
CCCGGGGAGCAGGAGCCTGGCGGCGGAAGCCGCTGCCGCCGCCGGAAGCTCCATACCGTCCGCTCCCCCGCCGTAGAGTGCCTCGGGCGGGTCGTGCAGCGCTACTTCGGGTTCGTTGGGGATCGCGCCGGCAGGAATGTAGGGCGGGTTCGAGACCACAACGTCGAAGGTGCCGTTGTGCCCGGGCAGCGCATCACGCAGATCACCGAGGGTCAAGTGAACGCCGAGCGGCAGCAGATTCCTCGCGGCCCACGCGTGCGCGAACTCGCTGAATTCGACGGCGTGGACCTCGGCGCCGGGAATCTCGTGCGCGATCGACCCGGCGATGGCTCCCGACCCGGTGCCCAGATCGACCACCTTAGGATGGGCCTGTCCCTGCAGCCTGTCGATGACAAGCTGCACCACGGTTTCAGTTTCCGGCCTGGGAATAAACACTCCCGGCCCGACTGCCAGCTCCAGGTACCGGAAATGCGCAACGCCCGTGATGTGCTGCAGCGGAACGCGCCGGGCCCGCTCGGCGATGAGCTCCTGATAGCCAACCGGTGCCGGGCTGTCACCGAGCATCAGCGCACGGAGCCGGCCGAGGCCAACGCCCAGCAGATGATCTGCGAGCAGTTCCGCGTCGGCTCGCGGACTCGGGACCCCCGCGGCGGCCAGCGCTGCGGTGGCCTCGCGGACGGCGTCCGCAAGGCTCAGGCCGGCTCCTTCTGGTATCACCACGCCGGGCCCGGCTAGTCGCCGATAGCGTCGAGGCGGGCCTGTTCGTCCATCTCGATGGCCGACTGGATGACCGGTTCCAGGTCGCCGTTCATAACCTGGTCCAGGTTGTACGCCTTGTATCCGGTGCGGTGGTCCGCTATCCGGTTTTCCGGGTAGTTGTACGTGCGGATTCGCTCCGAGCGGTCCATGGTGCGGATCTGGGATTTGCGCTGGGCAGAGTTTTCGGCATCAATCTGCTCCTGCTGGTGCGCCAGGATGCGGGCACGCAGGACACGCATGCCGGCTTCACGGTTCTGCAGCTGCGACTTTTCGTTTTGCATGGCCACCACAATGCCGGTGGGAAGGTGGGTGATCCGGACAGCGGAGTCGGTGGTGTTCACGGACTGGCCGCCGGGGCCGGACGAACGGTAGACGTCGATCTTGAGGTCGTTCTGGTTGATCTCAAGTTCTTCGGGTTCGTCCACTTCGGGAAGTACCAGCACACCGGCAGCGGAGGTGTGGATGCGCCCCTGGGATTCCGTCACGGGAACGCGCTGCACCCGGTGCACGCCGCCTTCGAACTTGAGCCGCGCATAGACACCTTCTGCCGGGTCGCTCGAGTTGCCCTTGATCGCCACCTGGACGTCCTTGTAGCCGCCCAGGTCGGATTCGTTGGCAGAAATCATCTCGGTCTTCCAACCCCGGGTTTCCGCGTACCGGGTGTACATCCGCAGCAGGTCGGCGGCAAAAAGGGCAGCCTCGTCGCCGCCTTCACCACCCTTGACCTCAAGGATCACATTGCGGGAATCGTCGGGGTCCCGCGGAATCAGGAGCCGGCGAAGCTTGGCCGCCGCCGTCTCCAGCCCGGCCTCCAGGACCGGAACCTCGGCAGCAAACTCCGGGTCTTCGTCCGCCATCTCTTTGGCAGCGGCAAGGTCATCCTCGATACCGTGCCAGGCGTGGTACGCCTCCACAATGCCGTTCAGCTGGGCCGAGCGCCGCCCCAGCTTTCGGGCAAGCTTCTGGTCAGCGTAGACAGCAGGATCCCCAAGCTGAGCCTGGATGGCATCATGCTCATCCAACAGGCCCTGTACGGACTCAAACATTTAAAAACCTCTTTCGACTTCTACAAGTCTAGTAATGCCGTGCGTTGGGTGGAACGACAAAGGGGCGGGGCCCGCAAATATGCGACGGCCCCGCCCCTGACTCAGCTACTTGTCGTTATCGGACTTCGCACCAAGCGTCGTCTTCTGCACCTGCATCAGGAACTCGACGTTGCTCTGGGTCTCCCGGATCTTGTTGGTCAGCAGTTCAAGGCTCTGCTGCGTTTCGAGTCCGGACAGGACCCGGCGCAGCTTCCACATGATCTTGACTTCCTCGGGCGAGAGCAGGTTTTCCTCACGGCGCGTGCCTGAGGCGTTGACATCCACCGCCGGGAAGATGCGCTTGTCCGCGAGCTGGCGGGACAGCCGCAGTTCCATGTTGCCGGTGCCCTTGAACTCTTCGAAGATGACCTCGTCCATCTTGGAGCCGGTCTCGACTAGCGCGGTTGCCAGGATGGTCAGCGAGCCGCCGTTTTCGATGTTGCGGGCGGCACCGAAGAACCGCTTCGGCGGGTACAGCGCGGCGGAGTCGACGCCACCTGAGAGGATACGGCCGGAAGCCGGTGCCGCCAGGTTGTAGGCACGGCCCAAACGGGTCATCGAGTCCAGGAGGACCACAACGTCCATGCCCATTTCCACGAGGCGCTTGGCGCGCTCGATGGAGAGTTCGGCCACCGTGGTGTGGTCGTCGGCGGGGCGGTCGAAGGTCGAGGCGATGACCTCGCCCTTCACGGTGCGCTGCATGTCCGTGACTTCTTCGGGGCGCTCGTCAACAAGCACCATCATGAGGTGGACCTCAGGATTGTTGGTGGTGATGGCGTTGGCAATTGACTGCAGGATGAGCGTCTTGCCGGCCTTCGGCGGCGAGACGATCAGGCCGCGCTGGCCCTTGCCGATCGGGGCGACCAGGTCGATGACGCGGGGGCCGATCTTCTTGGGGTCCGTCTCCAGGCGCAGGCGCTCGGAGGGGTACAACGGGACCAGCTTCGCGAACTCAACGCGGTCCTTGAGTTCCTCAGGCGTCTTGCCGTTGACCGAGGTGACGCGAACCAGCGCGTTGAACTTTTGGCGAGCGGTCTGCTGCTGGTTCGTTTGCTGGGTTTCGCCTTCGCGCGGCGCACGGATGGCCCCGACGACTGCGTCGCCCTTGCGCAGGTTGTACTTCTTGACCTGGGCTAGGGAGACATATACGTCGTTCGGGCCCGGCAGGTAACCGGAGGTGCGGATAAACGCGTAGTTCTCCAGTACGTCCAGGATGCCGGCGACCGGCAGCAGGACGTCGTCCTCGGTGACCTCGACGTCGTCGACGTCCGGGCCCTGGGCGCGTCCCCGACGCCGGTCATTGCGGTCGCGGAAACGGTCATTGCGCGCGTTGTTATCGCGGCTGTCCTGTCCGCCGGAACGGTCATTGCGGTCGTTGCGGTCACGCCGGTTCCGGCGGTTCCGCCGGCTGCCGCCATCGCTGTCGTCGTTGTCCCGGTTGTTATCGCGGTTGGCTGCGTTGTCCCGGTTGTTATCGCGGTTGGCTGCGTTGTCCCGGCTACCGGCGTTATCGCGGTTGGCTGCGTTGTCCCGGTTGTTATCGCGGTTGCCCGCGTTATCGCGGCTGGCAGCAACCTCGTCGCGGCCGCCGCGGCTGCGGGTGTTCTCCCGGCGCTGGCCGTCTTCACTGCCCTGGTCTGCCTGGCGCTGCTCGGCGGGGGCCTCGACGACGGGTGCGGACTGGGCTGCAGCCTGCTCGGGTGCCTGGGCAGCAGCTTCGCCGCGGCGGCGGTTGCGGGTCCGCGGCTGGCGGGCACGGTCGGCGCCTTCCGAGGCAGCAACCGAGCCGGACTCGACGGCGTTGGATTCGGCAGCTGCCGGAGCCTCCGCTGCGGGAGCGGCCTGGGCGGGGGCCTCGGTGGCAGTAGCAGTGATGACGCCGTCGCTGCCGGCGCGGCGGCTGCGGCCACGTCCCCGGGCACGCGGATTTTCCTGGACCGGAGCCTCGGATTCGACGGCGGCAGCCGGAGCAGCGACCGGCGCCGCTGCCTGTGGGGCGCTGCCGTTGCCGTTCACCGTTTCAGCGCCGCGGGCCGGCGCCTTGGACACCGGGGTACCGGCGCGGTGAGCCGAAATTGCAGAGACAAGATCGCCCTTCCGCATCCGGGAACCGCCGGAAATCCCCAGCTGGCTGGCGAGAGCCTGCAACTGGGCGAGCTTGAGGCCTGCAAGGCCACTGCTCTTGGCGGGTGCGGCCGTTGACGATCCGGCAGCAGAAGATGATGTTTCCACAGCTGAAGACAGCTCAGTGGTTTCGGTCACGAAGGATCCTTCCCCCTCGACGGCGGCCAGGCTAGGAGCTGGACGCGATGATTTGATCTGGGCTGCAGTTCAGATTTGCAGCCGGGATTTCGGCCTTGCCGGATGGAAATTGGCCAGCACGGCCAGATACTGCATCGCCTGGCGCGTTCCAAAGAAATGAGAAACGGCGGGCTGACTCTTCAGGGGTGCAGGGATATTTTCTGCGGATTCCTGCGTCAGACCAAAAGCAGGCGGCACCGGGCAATATTTCGCAGTGAAAGATGAGAGAGGCAACAAGGCCAACATCGCGGTCTTTTGAACAGTAACTGAATTACCGCCTGCGTGATTACCGCCGGTGCACTTCCACTTTAGCACCTTCGACGTCCACAGCCAGCTTCATCACGCGCCAGCCGACGTCCGGCGTGTTGCCAGCCGTAAAAGCGTTGATGAACGCGACGGCAGCCTCTGCCTGCCGCACCCCATTGGCCAGGACCAGCACCGTGGGCCCGGCCCCGGACACGGCGGCCGCAAAGCCAGCCCGCCGCAAAGCCGCGATCAAGTCGGCGCTGGGCCGCATGGCCTCGGCACGATAGCTCTGGTGCAGGTAGTCCTCGGTGCCGGCAAGGAGAAACTCCGGTTTTTGCGTCAGCGCGTGGATCAGCAGGGCCGCACGTCCGGAATTCATCGCCGCGGCGTGGTGGCCCACCGAGGCCGGCAGCAGGGCACGCGCCGTCTCGGTGGATAGTTCAAAGTCCGGCACGGCGACCACCGGAACAACCGCCGCAGCGACGGCCGCGCACGTGCTGCTGTACTGGTCACTGTCCTGCCATGAGAGCGCCAGTCCGCCGAAAATTGCGGGTGCGACGTTGTCCGGGTGGCCTTCCATCTCACTGGTGAGCTGCAGGACCCAGTCCTTGCCCCGGCGCGATGCTTCGGGAACCAGCGCATTGGCGGCGGTGACGGCGGCGACCACGGCTGACGCTGAGGAGCCCAAACCGCGGCCGTGCGGGTTGACATTGTCTGCCGTGATCCGAAGCCCGCCGTGCCGGAACCCCAGGCGGTGCAGGGCCTCCGTGATTGCCTTCACCACCAGATGGCTGGCATCACGGGGCAGGGATTCCGCCCCTTCTCCGCTGAGCTCAAATTCCAGCTCGCCGCTGTCCAGGGTTTCCACCGACAGGGTGTCGAACAGGGACAGCGCCAAACCCAGGCTGTCGAAGCCGGGGCCAAGGTTCGCACTGGTGGCCGGCACCCGGACCGTCACGAGCTGCCCGGCCGGTATCTCCGGGGCGTCGGCGGCGGACTCTGCCGGGACGGTGAGGGTGGTTTCCACGGCTATTTTTCTTCCAGTCCGAGGGCTGTGGCTACGGTGACGACGTCGTTGGCGACCTTGACGGGCTGCACTTCGCTGCCGTCCTCCGCGCGGAGCGCCCACTGCGGATCCTTGAGGCCGTGGCCGGTTACGGTGATGACAATTGTCTTGCCAACCGGCACCTCGCCGGCGGTGTGCTTTTTGATCAGCCCGGCGACGCCCGCAGCCGAGCCGGGTTCCACAAATACACCCTCACGGGCGGAGAGCCAGCGGTGGGCTGCCAGAATTTCCGCATCGGACACGGCTTCGATCACGCCGCCGGACTCGTCGCGCGCCGCAATGGCACTGTCCCAGGAGGCGGGGTTGCCGATCCGGATGGCTGTCGCAATCGTGTCGGGCTCGGTGATCGGATGGCCCGCGACAAAGGGTGCCGCGCCGGCTGCCTGGAAGCCCCACATCACCGGGGTCCTGGTGGACACGGCGGCAAGTGTGCCGGCGGTGGTGGATTCAAACGGCGCGCAGTACTCTTTATAGCCCTTCCAATACGCGGTGATGTTGCCGGCGTTGCCCACCGGGAGCACATGGAAGTCGGGAGCGTCCCCGAGCCAGTCAACCACCTCGAACGCGCCGGTTTTCTGGCCCTCGATCCGGGCCGGGTTGACCGAATTGACCAGGAAAACCGGGTAGGACTCCCCCAGTTTGCGGGCGATGTCGAGGCAGTTGTCGAAGTTTCCGTCGACCTGCAACAGGGTTGCGCCGTGGGCGATCGCCTGGCTGAGCTTGCCCATGGAGATCTTGCCTTCCGGCACCAGCACAACGCATTTCAGCCCGGCCGCGGTCGCATAAGCGGCGGCGGACGCGGAGGTGTTGCCTGTGGAGGCACACACAACGGCCTTGGCGCCGGCGGCCACCGCGGCCGTTATGGCCATCGTCATGCCGCGGTCCTTAAACGAACCGGTTGGGTTCATGCCTTCGACCTTGAGGTAGACCTCGCAGCCTGTGAGCGCAGAAAGCTGCTGGGCGTAAACGAGCGGAGTGCCGCCCTCCCCCAGGGTAATCACCTCGGTTGCCTCGGTGACCGGAAGACGTTCAGCGTACTCGCGGATAACGCCGCGCCATTGGTGAGCCACTTAGACTCCTTCTACCCGAAGGACGGATGTAACGGAATTGATAACGTCCAGGCCCTTGGCGGCCTCGACGGTGGCCGCCAATGCGGCCTCGCTTGCGCGGTGGGTGACGATCCGGAGTTCCGCCGACTCGATGTTGGAATCAGCATCGCGATGGGTGGTCTGCCGCATGATTTCAATGGAGACGCCGTGGTCGGCGAAAAGCCGGGCGATCTTGGCCAGCACACCGGGCTGGTCCGCGACGTCCAGGCCGATGTAGTAGCTGGTGGCAGCGGCAGTGATGGGAAGCGCCGATACCTTCCCCGTGGTGGTCTCGGCCCTGCCCGGGCCGCCCAGGACGATGCTGCGGGCTGCCGAGACAAGGTCCCCCATAACTGCGGAGGCCGTGGGCTTGCCGCCGGCACCCTGCCCGTAGAACATCAGCTCGCCGGCGTTTTCGGCCTCGATAAAAACGGCGTTGAATGCACCGCGTACTGCTGCCAGCGGGTGTTCGCGCGGCAGCAGCGTCGGGTGGACCCGGACCGAGACACCGGTGGTTCCTGCGGCGTCGGTTTCCGTGCCGGTTTCCCCACCTGCGGCCGTCAACTTTTCGGCGATCGCGAGCAGCTTGATGACAAAACCGGCGTCCTTCGCCGCGGCGATGTCGGCGGCGGTGACGGAGCTGATGCCCTCGCAATACACATCATCGAGGGAAAACCGCGTGTGGAAGGACAGCGAGGCAAGGATCGCGGCCTTGGAGGCGGCGTCGTGGCCCTCAACGTCGGCGGTGGGGTCGGCCTCCGCATAGCCCAGGCGCTGGGCCTCGGCCAGGGCATCGGCGAATTGCGCCCCGGTCGAATCCATCTGGTCCAGGATGAAGTTGGTGGTGCCGTTAACGATGCCGAGCACGCGGGTGATCCGGTCGCCGGAAAGGCTGTCCCGGATCGGGCGCAGGATGGGAATGGCGCCGGCGACGGCGGCCTCATAGGACAGCTGGACGCCGGCCTTGTCCGCTTCCTCGTGAAGCGTCGGGCCGTCTTTGGCAACGAGTGCCTTGTTGCCGGTGACGACGCAAGCGCCGTTCCGCATGGCAGCCAGGATCAGGCTGCGCGCCGGCTCGATCCCACCCATGAGCTCGATCACGAGGTCGGCGTCCTTGACCAGAGCGCCGGCGTCGGTGGTAAAGAGTTCCCGGGGAAGTTCAACATCCCGAGGAGCGTCGGTGTTGCGCACGGCAATACCAACGAGTTCCAGGCGGGCACCGGAACGCGAGGCCAGCATGTCGGCGTCGTCAAGGAGAATCCGCGCAACCTGGGCCCCAACATTGCCACAGCCCAGGAGGGCTACTTTCAGGGTTCGCAATTCAGTCATTCAGGCTCCCATGTCGCGGTTAAGCAGATCTTCTTCGGTTTCCCCGCGGACAATGAGCCGGGCAGATCCGTCGCGCACAGCGACAACGCCCGGCCGGGCCAGATAGTTGTAGTTGCTGGACAGGGCCCAGCAGTAGGCGCCGGTCCCCGGTACAGCGAGCAGATCACCGGCTGCCACGTCCTCGGGCAGGTATACATCTCTAACAACTATGTCGCCACTCTCGCAATGTTTGCCCACCACGCGGGACAGTTGCGGAGCCGCGGCGGTGGCGCGCGAGGCCAGGATTGCCGAGTAATCCGCGTCGTAAAGCACCGGGCGGGGGTTGTCGCTCATCCCGCCGTCCACCGACACATACCGTCGCGGGTACGTAACGTTTTTCCCTGAGTGTTCGCCCGGTGCACCGGAAACGTCGGTGCCGGCGGCCGGCGCATCCACCCGGACCGTCTTCAGGGTGCCTACTTCATACAAGGTGAAGGTGGTGCTGCCAACGATCGCACGGCCCGGTTCGATCGAAATCCTCGGGGCCGTAATGCCCAGCTGCTCGCATTTGGAACGGACGACGGCGGCCATCGCCTGCGCGATCTCGGCGGCCGGCCGCGGCGTATCCACAGGCGTGTACGCGATGCCGTAGCCGCCGCCAAGGTCGAGCTCGGGCAGCACTATCGAGTACTTGGCCTGCATCGCGGCAAGGAAGTCGAGCAGCTTCTCCGCCGCAAGGGCAAATCCGTCCGGCTCGAAGATCTGCGAACCAATGTGGCAGTGCAGGCCCAGAAGTTCAATGCCCGGGTAGCCCGAAGCCGCAGCCACGGCTTCCTCGGCCGCGGACAGCCCGGCCTGTTCGGTGGAATCCCCGGCCATGGAAAGCCCGAACTTCTGGTCCTCGTGGGCGGTGGCGATGAATTCGTGGGTGTGGGCGTGCACGCCCGGGGTCAGCCGCAGCATCACCTTCGCCGTTTCGCCGCGGGCGTCTGCGATCTTCGCTACGCGGTCCAGCTCGGCCAGGCTGTCGATGACGATCCGGCCCAGTTTCATGTCCAGGGCACGGTGGATCTCGGCGTCGGACTTATTGTTGCCGTGCAGCGCGACGTCCGCGCCGGGGATCCCGGCGCGGGCCGCGACGGCGAGTTCGCCGCCGGAGGCCGTGTCCAAGCGCAGCCCCTCCTCCTCCACCCAGCGGACCACCGCGGTGCACAGGAAGGACTTGCCCGCGTAGTAGACGTCCACTCCCCCGCAGATGTCGGCGAAAGCGTTATTAAAAGCATCGGAAAAAGCCCTGGCCCGGGCCCGGAAGTCGCTCTCGCTCAACACAAACAGCGGAGTACCGAACTCGCGCTGCAGTTCGCTGACGGCCAGCCCGTCTATGGTCAGCTCCCCGCTGTTATTGCGGGCCACCCCGCCGGCCCACAACGGCTTGTGCAGGGCGTTGAGGTCCGCGGGGACGGCCAGCCAGTCCGGCGCGAGCGGGGAGGCCGCACCGGAGGTGATGGAAGGGTTGGTGGTCATAACGGTTACATCCGTTCCGGCGCCGAGACGCCCAGCAGTTCCAGTCCGTTGGCCAGCACCTGGCTGGTGGCGTCGTTGAGCCACAGCCGGGTGCGGTTAAGGTCGGTGATCGGTTCGTCGCCCTGGGGCGCCACACGGCAGGCGTCATACCACCGGTGGTAGGCGCCGGCGATGACTTCCAGGTGGCGCGCCACGCGGTGCGGCTCGCGCAGTTCAGCGGCCCTGGCCACAATCGAAGGGTAACTGCCGAGGTAGGAGAGCAGCTCATTTTCGGTGGCGTGTTCCAGCAGGGACGCCTCGAAAGCGCTGCGGTCCACTCCGGCGGCGACGGCATTGCGGGCCGTACCGCAGGACCGGGCGTGCGCGTACTGGACATAGAACACCGGGTTCTCGTTGCTGTGTTTCTTCAGCAGTTCCGGGTCCAGGGTCAGTGGTGAGTCAGCAGGGAAGCGCGCCAGCGAGTAACGGACCGCGTCCTTGCCCAGCCAGGAGATGAGGTCCTTGAGCTCGATGATGTTCCCGGCGCGTTTGGAGAGCTTGGCGCCGTTGACCGAGACCAGCTGGCCGATCAGGACCTCGATGTTGACCTCCGGATCGTCCCCGGCAGCGGCAGCAATGGCCTTGAGCCGGTTGATGTAGCCGTGGTGGTCGGCACCGAGCAGGTAGATCTTCTCGGTGTAGCCGCGGTCCTTTTTGGACAGGTAGTAAGCGGCGTCGGCGGCGAAGTAGGTGGGTTCGCCGTTCGCGCGGATCATCACGCGGTCCTTGTCATCACCGAAGTCGGTGGTGCGCAGCCAGACCGCGCCGCCGTCGTCGTAGACGTGTCCTTGTTCCCGGAGCCGCGCTACGGCGTCCCCAATGGCGCCGGCGTCGTGGAGTTCCTGTTCGGAAAAGTAGACATCGAAGTCGACCCCAAAATCGGCCAGGGTCCGCTGAATGTCCTGCAGCTGGGCCTTGTACGCCGCGCCCCGGATCACCGGCAGGGCGGCGACGTCGGTCAGCTCGCGGATGTCCGGATGGCGGGTCAGTACCTCATGGCCCAGATCCGCGATGTACTCGCCCGGGTAGCCGCCTTCGGGCACTCCGCGGCCGCGAAGCCGGGAAAGCACTGAATCGGCAAAGACGTTCATCTGCGAGCCGGCATCGTTGACGTAGTACTCGGCCGTGACATCGGCGCCGGAGGCCCGGAGGACGCGGGCGATTGCATCGCCCAGCGCGGCCCACCGGGTATGGCCGATATGAAGCGGGCCGGTGGGGTTCGCGGAAACGAATTCCATGTTGATCGTGTGGCCGGCGAGCGCGGTATTGGTGCCGTAACCGGCTCCAGCTTCGACGATGGCCTTGGCCAGGGCGCCGGCAGCGCCGGCATCCACGGTGATGTTCAGGAACCCCGGCCCGGCGATCTCGACGGCGGACACCCCGGCAATGGACGTCAGCCGGGCACTGAGCAGGGAAGCAAACTCCCTCGGGTTGGTGCCCGCGGCCTTGGCCAGCTGTAGGGCAATGTTGGTGGCCCAGTCGCCGTGGTCCCGGTTCTTCGGACGCTCAACGCGCACCTCATCCGGGACGTCGGATGCGGAAAGTCCGATTTCACCGGCGGCGACGGCGTCTTTCAGGCAGGCGGATATGGCGAGGGAGAGTTCTTCAGGGGTCACGGTTCCAGCCTACCGGGGCGGTGGTGTGACGGGAATTTGGCGACTGTAGGACCGGCCCGGATCGCGGGATGAACCACTACGCTGAAATATACGTTGTCATGGGGTAACGGCGGCGGGCGCCGATCAATGCACGCAGCCGTCCGTCACCACCGCCTCCAATCGTCGCTACAGAAATGAGCCGCCGTATGACCACCTCGTTCCGGAAAAGCGTCTTCGTTGGCATCGCCGGACTCTCCCTGGTGGGCTCCGCGGCGGGCTGCGCACCCGGACAGGCCGCCGGAACCGCCGCGACCGGGACCGCACCGTCCGCCGCGGCAGGCACCGCCGCCTACAGGGACGGCACGTACAGCGCCGACGGCAGCTATGTCTCGCCCAACGGCACCGAGACCGTCGGCGTGACACTGACACTGGCCGCCGGTGCAGTATCCGATGTCCAGATCACCCCCCACCCATCCAACCCCAACACCAAGAAGTTCCAGGGCGAATTCGCCAGTGGCATCAAGGCCCAGATTTCCGGCAAAAGGCTCGACGAGATCAAGGTCAGCAAAGTGGCGGGCTCCTCGCTGACCAGCGGCGGCTTCAACCAGGCTGTCGAGAAGATCAAGGCCGAGGCCGCGTCATGACCAGCAAGTCATAGCCAGCAGCCGGCAGGAGGAAACGTGGCGCATCCGGGCTGGACCGGTTTCCGTTTCGAAGGAATCGGTACCCGTTGGGAGATCTCAACACCCGCACCGCTTCCGGACGCGCTCCGCCGCCGGCTGCTCGCCACCCTCTCGGACTACGACAGCGCCTGGTCCCGGTTCCGGCCGGACTCCCTGATCTCTGCCGCGGCGAGGCGGCCGGGCCGCTACGTCCTGCCGGCCGAGGCAGCCACCCTGGGGCCGCTCTATCAGACGCTGTATACGCTCACCGGCGGTGCCATGACACCGCTCATCGGCGCCAGCCTCGAACAGCTCGGCTATAACGCCGGGTACTCCCTGCGCCCGGTCGGGGTGCCCTTGCCTGCCCCGGTTTGGGACGAGGTGCTGAACTGGCAGGGAAGGGTGTTGACCATCAGCGCCCCGGTGGTGATCGACGTCGGGGCCGCCGGCAAAGGCCAGCTGGCGGACCTGATGTCCGCAGTACTTCGCGACGCCGGGATCGAGGAACATTTCATCGATGCCGGCGGTGATTTGCTCAATGCCGGCGCCCTGGGTGTGGATGTGGGCCTTGAGCATCCTTATGATCCTGACCGGGCCATCGGCATCGTGCGTCTGGGATCCGGCGCACTTTGCGGGTCCGCTGCAAACCGGCGGGCCTGGGGCGACGGACTGCACCACGTGCTGGACGGAACCACCGGGGTGCCGGTGCGCACCGTCGTTGCCAGCTGGGCCATGGCTGCGACGGCCATGGTCGCCGATGCACTGGCAACTGCGCTGTTTTTCGTCGAGGGATCCCGTTTGCAGGAGACATTCGACGTCGCCTGGCTGACGGTCCACTCGGACGGCCACGCCGAGTACTCAGCCGATTTTGAAGGGGTGCTGTTCCCATGACCACCACAATCCCGACACCTCTCAGCTCACGGCTGGACGCAGCCCTGGGCCGGTTTACGATGTACCGGCTGGTCCTGTGGGTCCTGGCCGTGCTGGCCGGCTACAGCCTGTTGCTCGATGTGCTCGGCTGGCTGACGTTCGGGCTCCCGGAGATGACCGCCCACCTGGTCCTCTGCCTGGGCTTGAGCTATGCCTCCAACCGGGGCCTCGCAGCAGTGTTCCATGTGCGGCCGCACTCCGAGTCGGCGCTGATTACCGGGCTGCTGCTGTACTTCCTGTTCTGGCCGACGCAGTTCTCGGCCGGGCTGCAGTACCTGGATCTGGCCGGTGTCGCCCTCGCCTGCGTGCTGGCCTCGGTATCTAAATACGCGCTGGCCTGGCGCGGCCGCCACCTTTTCAACCCGGCGGCGGCGGGGGCGTTCCTCACCGGGCTGACCGGACTCAACATCGCCACCTGGTGGGCCGCCACCCCGGCAATGCTCTGGCTGGTGCTGCCCGGGGTCCTGCTGGTGCTCTACCGGGTCCGGAAGCTGCTGATGGCGTCCGTGTTCACGCTGGTTGCAGTGTCAGTTGTAGCCGTGGAACTGCTGCGCACCGGGATGCTGCCGGGCGAGGCGCTGTGGCAGACCCTGGCACAGCGCCCGGTGCTGTTCTTCGTCGGTTTTATGCTCACCGAGCCGCTCACCCTGCCGCCGCGGCGGTGGCAGCAGCTGGCGCTGGCCGCCGTCGTCGGGCTGCTGTTCGCCGTCCCGTACAACCTGGGCTTCGTGGCCAATTCCCCCGAACTGGCGCTGCTGGCAGGGAACGCCCTCGCTTTTGCCGCCGGCCAGCGCGGCCGTGTGCTGCTCCGCTTCCGGGGCTCGCGTCCGTTGACCCCGACGACGACGGAATTCAGCTTCCAGCCGGAGCGCCCGCTCCGCTTCACCCCGGGACAGTACATCGAACTGAACCTGCCGCATTCGAAGGCCGACCACAAAGGCCGGCGGCGGGTCTTCAGCCTGACCAATCCGCCGGACTCGACCTCGCTGACGATCGGGGTCGGGACGGGCGGTCAGCTCTCCACGGCAAAACAGTCGCTCCTGGCCCTGGAACCCGGCCAAGAACTGACGGCCACCAGCATCGGCGGCGACTTTGTGCTGCCGCGGGCGGCCGGAGCGCCGGTGCTGCTGATCGCGGCCGGTATCGGCATCACCCCGTATCTGGCCCAGCTGACCGGGGCTTCCGCCGGTGCGCGGGACGTGGTCCTGCTGTACCTCGCCGTGAGTGCCGCCGAACTCGCCTACGCCGATGAGCTCGAACGCACCGGCGTCCGGGTTATCGCCCGCCTGGCCGACGGGTCCGCCCCGCCGGCGTTTATGCAGGACGCGGGCGCCGTCCGGATCGATGGTGCCTCGCTGAAAGATCTTGTTCCCGACGTCGCGGACCGGGATGTCTACGTGTCGGGCTCGCCGGCGAGTGTCCGCTCACTCAGCGCCGCTGCCCGCCGGTCCGGGGCTCGGAGGATCCACGTGGACTCCTTCTCCGGCTACTGAGCGCGTCGATTTTCCCTTGGAGGCCCCCTTCCTGCTAAGCTCTAGGACGTCCCGCCGGTAACGGCAGGAACCCTGACTGCCCTCGTAGCTCAGGGGATAGAGCGTCTGCCTCCGGAGCAGAAGGTCGTTGGTTCGATTCCAATCGAGGGCACAAACAAGAACCCCGCCGTTTCATTGAAACGGCGGGGTTCTTTGCATCTCGACGCAACGGGCAGGCGGACGGGGCATTCAAGGCGCGCCACCCTGCCATTTGTCGGTGCCCGCTCGTAGGCTGGGTGCATCGGCAGCGGGGTCTCGGCCTGGTGGCTGGAGGCGGTGGCCTGCCCGGGTGCGGCCACCGCACCACTACCGGATCCCGCCGAAGCGCAAAGGGGTCTCACATGTACTGCACCATCATTCCTCCGTATTTGCTCCGCCGCCTGGCAGCCCAGCACGGACCCGAACACTCCGCGGTAGCGCGTGCAGCCAAGGAAGCCCTGCTGCACGTCCCGGGGTTTCAGGCTTCCCGTGCCACACCCGGGCCAGGCAGCCATCCCGCCCTGCGCGAACTTAGGCCGTCCCCACCGGAACGGACAGTCTATGACGCCAAATCAGCCGAGCAACTCCCCGGCAGCATGGTCCGCAAGGAGGGTGAGCCACCCGTCAACGACCCCGCAGCCAACGAGGCCTACGACGGTCTGGGCCACACCCACCGGCTCTACGCCGAGGCCTTCGGCCGGAACTCCATCGACGGCAATGGACTTCACCTTGATGCCACGGTTCACTATGGCCGCCTGTACGACAACGCCTTCTGGGACGGCCGGCAGATGGTCTTCGGCGACGGCGACGGCGAGGTTTTCGAGCGGTTCACAAAGTCCCTGAGTGTGATCGGCCACGAACTCGCCCATGGCGTCACGCAGTACTCGGCCGGCTTGGTTTACCGCAACCAGGCAGGCGCACTGAACGAATCAATGTCAGATGTCTTCGGCGCCCTGGTTGAGCAGTTTCTCGGGAAGCAGACGACGGCGGAGGCCAGCTGGCTGATCGGCGAGGGCCTCTTTACGGACAAGGTCCAGGGGGCCGCCCTGCGTTCCCTCAAAGACCCCGGCACTGCGTATGACGACGACGTTCTCGGCAAGGACCCGCAGCCGGGCTCGATGGAAGGCTATGTGCGCACCAGTGCCGACAACGGCGGCGTGCACATCAACTCCGGCATCCCCAACCGGGCGTTCTACCTCGTGGCGGCGGCGCTGGGCGGCAACGCCTGGGAGGCGCCGGGACGGATCTGGTACGAAACGCTGACGGGCGGCACCCTGGCTCCGGATGCCACCTTCGGCGCATTCGCCAAGGCCACTGCGGCCTCGGCCGGGGAGCTTTTCGGAGCCGAATCCAAAGAGCATGACGCCGTGCTCTCCGCGTGGGAAACTGTGAAGGTAAAGTTCACTGGCGTCCGGCGGTAGACTTCCCGGTCCCGCTCCGGATCCCGTGAACGTCACCGCCCTAAAAATTCGAGGTCCATGCAAATGGCCGTCCTACCAAACCCGTTTTCGATTCAAGCCGGTGCCTAGTGAAGATTACTGTCCAGCGCAGCGGTGGCATTGCCGGCATAAAGCGGACGTGGACCGTGCAACCCGCGCCGCCGGAGGATACGGATCTCTGGCAACCGCTGATCGAGGCCTGCCCCTGGGACACGGTCCCGGCTGCGGCCCGGGGAGCCGACGGGGGGCAGCCCGACCGGTTCCTGTACAACATCCGGGCCGGACAGCGGCGCGCCACCCTGCCGGAGAACGCCGTCACCGGACCGTGGCGGGACCTCGTGGAAACGGCCAAAGCTGCGGCGGAGCCAACGTCGGGCGGGGTGACCGCGCCGCTTCGATGACTCAGCGGGTCCGTTAGACAGCAGTCGACAGGTGTCCGCGGAAAGTACGGCGGTAGGACTGCGGGCTGGTGTCAAGCACCTTGGCGAAGTGGTGCCGCAACAGCACCGAATGGCCGAAACCTGAGGCGCGGGCGATCTCGTCAATAGTGAGGTCAGTGGTCTCCAACAGCTCCTGGGCGCGGAGTACACGCTGGGAATTGAGCCAGGCAGCAGGGGTGGCGCCCGTTTCGGAACGAAACCGACGGGCGAACGTCCGGGGTGACATATGGACGCGGGCGGCAAGTTCATTGACCGGATGCTCCTCCCCCAGATGGCGGAGCATCCATTGCAGCAATTCCTCCATGGGCGCGGAGCCGCAGGCCGGTATTGGCCGGTCGATGAATTGGACCTGGCCCCCGTCCCGGTGCGGCGGCACCACCATGTCCCGGGCGATGGCCGCTGCGACGGCGGCCCCAAATTCCACCCGGACCAAATGCAGGCAGGCGTCGATACCTGCGGCCGTGCCGGCACTCGTGATGATTCGGCCGTCTTCGACGTAAAGGACGTCCTCGTCGACCAAAACTGCAGGGTACTGTCCGGCGAGCTCCCGGGAAAAGTGCCAGTGGGTGGTGCAGCGGCGGCCGTCCAGCAGTCCAGCCCGGGCCAGCGCAAAAGCCCCGGAACAGATGGACATCACCCAGGCACCGCGGGCGTGCGCGGCACGGAGCGCCTCAAGGACGGGTTCGGGAAGGTCCCCGTCCCGGTCGTAGGGGGTCATGATCACGAGGTCCGCGTCCGCCGCGGCGTCGAGCCCGAAATCTATCCGCATGGACAGTCCTGACTTCATCGGGACATCGCCGGGTACCGGAGTGCAGACCCGAAAATCAAAAACCGGCACGCCGGTTCCGCGCTCCGAGCGATCGACGCCAAACACTTCGAAGGCCGTCGCGAATTCGAAGATTGAAAAGCGCGGCACCACGATCATCGCCACTGAGTTGATCATCAAGCAAGCTTGGCAGAAATTATGTCTTTATGGGCATTTCTGCCACTTTGTTTGACCCCCGGACCGGCGAACCATGGAGCTATGGAACTCGTCGGAATCACCGTCGTTATCCTAACCGTCGTTGGCATCGGCGCCACGGTCTCCGCACTGCGCAGGGACGGGCCGGGCCACAACCCGCCGGTCCGTTCGGACGACTACCGGTCCGCACGGGACCTGCCCAGCGTCAGCCATACCCTCCGGATCTTCTGAGCCGGGCGAAAGGAGGCACCGCGGCCGGTCCACGGACCGGCAATGGGGCCTCCTTTTATTAGCTCCGGCCGCCGTGGGCGGCTACGGAGAGTGGTTGCCATTCGTTCCAGGCAGCCAGCCGCGCTTCATAATCGGCCGTCACGATCCCCAGCGGCGCCTCGCCGAAGAAGATGCGCAACGGGGGCGCCTCAGAGTCGACCAGCGTCAGGATGGCATCCCTCGTAGCCACGGGATCTCCCGGCGTTCCGCGGCGGCTGGGCCGATTGGCGGCCTGCTCCCGCACCGCGTCGTAGGCCGGCAGGGCGTTGGAGTGGCGCGCCGAGCTGCCGCCCCAATCCGTGGCGAAGCCGCCTGGCTCGATCAATGTCACTTTGATGCCGAAGCCTTCCACTTCCTGCGCGAGCGACTGGCTCAGACCCTCCAGCGCCCACTTGGAGGCGTGGTAGATGCCCACAGTGGGGAATGCCGAGACGCCGCCTACGGAGGACACCTGCAGGATGTGGCCGCTGCCCTGGCTCCGCAGGAACGGCAACGCAGCCTGGGTTACCCACAGCGCACCAAAAAGATTCGTCTCGATCTGGTCCCGGGCCTCTGACTCGCTTAGTTCCTCAACCGTCCCGAACTGGCCGTAGCCGGCGTTATTGACCACAACGTCGAGCCGGCCGAAGTGCTGCTGTGCCTTGGACCTGGTGCACTGCTGCGACCGGACCGTAGATGGAGAATTCCACCGGGCCCACAAGGTCCGCCGGGGTCGTCTCAAGCACCGGTCGCATAAAGTCTTTTTGCGGCAGCGGACTGTACTGCAGGACCTCAATCGGGCCGAGTGCCTCGGTGGCGCGTTCCAGTGCCGTGGTGATCGATTCGGGATTACGGACATCTGCTGCGAAGCCCCGGGCTTCGATGCCGTCGCCGGCCAGCTCCGCGGCCAGGGCATCAACGTTTCCCTGGTGACGGGAAATCAGCGCGACAGCGAAGCCTTCCGCGCCAAAACGCCGCGCGACCGCCTTGCCGAGTCCGGAACCCGCTCCAATGATTGCGATAGTAGTCATAGTGAGGCCAAGACCATCAGGTACCGACATATTCTTCAGTATGCTTAGTTTCTTCGTGCGGACGGCACTGGCGGCGCTGGCCCGAGAGTTCCCAGTAGACTGTCTGAAGCCATGACTTTTCATATTTCCTACCCCGCCGAGCTGCCCGTTTCCGAGCGCCGCGAGGACCTGATGGCGGCCATTGCGGCCAACCAGGTGACCATCATTGCCGGCGAGACCGGCTCAGGTAAGACGACCCAGATTCCCAAGATGTGCCTGGAGCTGGGCCTGGGCGAGAACGGCCTGATCGGTCACACCCAGCCGCGGCGGCTCGCGGCCCGCACCGTGGCCGAACGCATCGCAGAGGAACTCGGCGTGGAGATCGGCCAGGAGGTCGGCTTCCAGGTCCGGTTCACGGGCGAGGTTGGCCGCAACACCAAGGTCAAGCTTATGACCGACGGCATTCTGCTGGCGGAGATCCGGCGCGACAAGCTGCTGCGGAAATACAACGCCATCATTATCGATGAAGCCCACGAGCGCAGCCTGAACATCGACTTCATCCTCGGCTACCTCAAGCGGATCCTGCCGCAGCGGCCGGATCTGAAGATCATCATCACCTCGGCCACCATCGACCCGCAGCGCTTCGCAAAGCACTTCGGCAGCGAGGACGTACCGGCGCCGATCATCGAGGTCTCCGGTCGGACGTTCCCGGTCGAAATCCGCTACCGGCCGCTCTCCCAGCCGGCCGGCGGAGCCACCGGCGATGACGCGGACACGGCCTCCGACGATGAACTGGAGGAGGACCGTGACCCGTTGGACGCCGTCTGCGACGCCGTCGACGAACTCGCGCAGGAAGCCCCCGGCGACATCCTCATCTTTTTCTCCGGCGAGCGTGAAATCCGCGACGCCGCCGAGGCCCTCAACGGCAGGATCCAGTCCAACCGGAAGCTCGCCGGAACCGAGGTGCTCCCGCTCTTCGCCCGGCTGAGCCTGCAGGAACAGCACAAGGTCTTCCACCCCGGGGCCAAGCGCCGGATTGTGCTGGCCACCAACGTCGCTGAGACCTCCCTGACCGTCCCCGGCATCAAATACGTCATCGACACCGGCACCGCCCGCATCTCCCGCTATTCGCACCGCACCAAGGTCCAGCGCCTGCCGATCGAGCGGGTATCCCAAGCCTCGGCAAACCAGCGTTCGGGGCGCTGCGGCCGTGTCTCGGACGGCATTGCCATCCGGCTGTACTCGGCGGAGGACTTTCAGTCCCGCCCGCCGTTCACCGATCCGGAAATCCTGCGCACCAACCTCGCCGCAGTCATCCTGCAGATGACCGCTATGGGAGTCGCCCGCGGGCCGAAGGATGTCGAAAACTTCCCGTTTGTGGAGCCGCCGGACTCCCGCGCCATCAACGACGGCGTCGCCCTCCTGCGCGAGCTCGGTGCCCTGAGCACAGCACGTGCGCCGGAGGAGACGGGTGAGCGCGCGGGCCGCCGGCTGCCGGCCGGTGCCGACGGGAGGAGCGGCGGGGCCCTGACCGCCGTCGGGCAGCAGCTTGCCCAGCTGCCGGTGGACCCGAGGCTCGGCCGGATGATCGTCGAGTCCGGCAAGCGCGGCTGCGTCCGCGAGGTCATGATCCTTGCCGCGGCCCTCACCATCCAGGATCCGCGCGAGCGCCCGACCGACAAGCAGCAGCTCGCTGCGGAGAAACACGCGCGGTTCCGGGATGAGAACTCGGACTTCACCGGGTTCCTGAATCTCTGGAACTATCTCCAGGAAAAGCAGCAGGAGCTCTCCTCCACCGCGTTCCGCCGGCTCTGCCGTGCCGAGTTCATCAACTACCTGCGTGTCCGCGAGTGGCAGGACCTCTTCGCCCAGCTGCGCCAGCTGGCCCGGCCGCTCGGCATCAGCCTGGACAACAAGCGCCTCGCCGATCCGGTGGGCAACCATGAGGGCATCCACATCAGCCTGCTCTCGGGCCTGCTGAGCCATGTTGGCATCCTTGACGAGCGCAAGCGCGAATACGCAGGCGCCCGCGGCAGCCGCTTCGCGATTTTCCCGGGATCGGCCTTGTTCAAGAAGTCCCCCACCTTCGTGATGGCCGCTGAGCTGGTGGAGACGAGCAGGCTGTGGGCGCGGGTGGCCGCGAAGTTCGATCCCCTCTGGGTGGAGCAGGTAGCGCCGGACTTGGTCAAGCGCAGCTACAGCGAGCCGCATTGGTCCAAAAAGATGGGTTCGGTGATGGCCCATGAAAAGGTCACGCTGTACGGCGTGCCCATCATCCCGAGCCGCCGGATCAACTACGGCAAGGTGGACCCCGAGCTCTGCCGGGGGCTGTTCATCCGCCATGCCCTCGTCGAGGGTGACTGGCAGACCCACCACAAGTTCTTCCACCGCAACCGGGCCCTGCTGCACGAGGTCGAGGAGCTGGAGGCACGGATGCGGCGCCGGGACATCCTGGTGGACGACGAGACGCTCTTCGAGTTCTACGACGCCCGGATCGGCAAGGACGTTGTCTCCGAGCGGCACTTCGACAAGTGGTGGAAGGACGCGCGGCAGCAGGACCCGGCGCTGCTCGATTTCGACCAGGCGTTGCTGATCAGTGAGGACGCAGATGCCCTGGATGACTCGGCCTACCCGAAGACCCTGCTGCACAAGGGCTTTGAGCTGCCGCTGAGCTATGAGTTCCATCCCGTCGCCCCCGGGTCGCCGCCCAACCCGTCCGACGGCGTCACCGCCGAGGTGCCCGTGCTGTTCCTGAACCAGCTGGACGACGCGGCGTTCCGCTGGCTCATTCCGGGCCAGCGCGTGGAGCTGGTCACCGCCCTGATCAAGTCGCTGCCCAAGCAGGTGCGTAAGAACTTCGTGCCGGCACCGGACGTCGCCCGGCAGGCCGTCGCAGCCCTCGAGGCGGACTTCGATCCGGCCGCCGACGAGCTGGAGGCCTCCCTCGAGCTGGTCCTGCGCCGGATCCGCGGCCAGGTCATCCCGCCGCATTCCTGGAGCTGGGACGCTGTTCCCCCGCACCTGCGGGTCAGCTTCCGAGTGGTGGATTCCGGCGGAAAGATACTTGAGGAAGGCAAGGACCTTTCAGTGCTGCAGGATCGGCTGGCACCGGCTACCCGCCGCGCCATCGCGGAGTCGCTGGGCGCCACGCCCGCAACAACGGCGCCGCGGTCCGGCATTATGGGCCACGGCACGTCCAAGAACTCGGTGGCCCGCACCGGGACAGCGCAGGCTGCCGGCACGGCGTCTACAACTGCGGCCTCCGGGGAGGCCGCAGCCTCGACCGGTTTCGCCGAGAAGGCGGCACTGACCTCCTGGTCCTTCGGAACAGTGCAGCGCGAGGTCCGGGGCACCGTGAAGGGCCACACCGTCACCGGCTACCCTGCGCTCGTGGATGAGGGAGCGTCGGTGGCGCTCCGGCTTTTCCAGACCAGCTCCGAACAAGAGCAGGCCATGCGCGGCGGCGTCATCCGCCTGCTCGCACTGAGGGTGCCGCCGCCGGACCGCTACGTCCTGGAACACCTGAACAACGCGGAAAAGCTGACGTTCAGCCAAAACCCGCACGGCTCCGTGACGGCATTGATTGCCGACTGCGCCCTCGCCGCCATCGACAAGCTCACCCCTGCCGCTCTGCCGTGGGACGAAGGATCGTTCAACGCCCTGTACGAGAAAGTCCGGGCGGACCTCATCGATACGGTCTTTACGGTTACCGCCGTCGTGGAGCGGATTCTCGCCAGCACCCGGCGGATCGAGCGGGCGCTCAAAGGCACAACGAGCCTGGCCCTGATCAGCGCACTCAACGACATCAAGAGCCAGCTGGAGCAGCTTGTGTTTCCCGGTTTTGTGGCACGCACCGGCTACAGCCAGCTCAGCCAGCTGCCGCGCTACCTCGCGGCGATCGAGAAGCGCCTCGAGAAACTCCCAACGAACGTCGCGCGGGACGCCCAGCACATGGCCGCCGTCCAGGCACTGGAGGACGACTACGACGACGCCGCGTCGGCACTGCTGCCGGGCAGGCGGGCCGGGACCGAGTTAACCCAGGTCCGCTGGATGATCGAGGAGCTCCGGGTGAGCCTCTTCGCCGTCGAGCTGGGGACAGCCTATTCCGTCTCGGAAAAGCGGATCCGCGCTGTGCTCAACAAGGCGCTGGCACCTGCCTGACGCCCCGTTAGGGCCGTCAGGCCGGTGCCAGCGGCTCCGAGCGGCGACGCCTCAGGCGTCCGGAACGTGCGCCGAGTGTCCGGCTTTCCGGAGCCCTTCGCGGAGCTTTTCGGCGTTGGCGTCCAGCCGGGTCGGATCGGGATTCTGGTCCACCGAGCCAAAGTCGAAGTCCGCCATGGTGCGGGACGGCCACACATGGACATGGAGGTGGTTGACCTCGTAGCCGGCCACAATCAGGCCGGCGCGTGCCGCGTCGAACACCCCGACCTGGACTGCCCCGATCGTCTGGGCCACCTGCATCACGCGGGCCAGCATTTCAGCGGGCGCATCGGTCCAGCGGTCCACCTCCGCGGTTGGCACCACAAGGGTGTGTCCGTCGGCGAGCGGGCCTACCGTAAGGAAGGCCACAACGTCGTCCTCGCGCCAGACGAAGCGGCCGGGGATCTCGCCGTTGATGATCCTGGTGAAGAGAGTGCTCATGCGTCTGCCCTTTCCGAGGGTGTTCCGAGGGTACTGGTGTCCAGGACAAAACGGTACTTCACGTCTCCGGCCACCATGCGGTCGTAGGCCGCATTGAGCTGGTCGGCGCGGACCACCTCAATGTCGGAGGTGACACCGTGCTCGGCGCAGAAGTCCAGCATTTCCTGGGTCTCGGCGATGCCGCCGATCAGTGAGCCTGCGTACGCGATCCGACGGCGGATCAATGCGCCCGGGTTCACCGGTGGCATCTCCTCGGAGGGCAGCCCCAGCTGGAAGAGCGCCCCGTTCACGCGCAGGGTCCGGAAGTACGGGTTGAGGTCATGCGGCGCGGCGACGGTGTCGATGATGACGTCGATGCTGCGGTTCGCGGCGTCCATCGCGGCCTCGTCGCGGGACAGGATGACGTCATCGGCGCCGAGTTCGCGGGCGGCGGCGACCTTGGACTCCGAGGTGGTGAAGACCTTCACTTCGGCGCCCATGGCCTTGGCGAGCTTCACAGCCATGTGACCCAGTCCGCCGAGGCCAACGACGCCGACAACGTCCCCCGCCTCGAGGCCGAAGTGGCGCAGCGGGGAATAGGTGGTGATGCCTGCACACAGCAGCGGGGCCGCGGCAGCCGGATCAAGGCCGTCCGGGATATGCAGGACGTAGCGGCGGTCCACAACCACAGAGGTGGCGTAGCCGCCCTGGGTGATGGCGTCCCCGTTGCGGCGGTCCTGCGCGCCGTAGGTCCCGGTCATGCCGTCTTCGCAGTACTGCTCCAGGCCGTCACGGCAGCTCTCGCATTCACGGCAGGAATCAACCAGGCACCCGACGCCCACCCGCTCGCCGAGGCTGAACTCGTCGACTGCGGAGCCGACACGGCTGACCCGGCCCACGATTTCGTGGCCGGGAACCAGCGGATAGTTCTGGGTTCCCCATTCGCCCCGTGTGGCATGGACGTCCGAATGGCAGAGTCCGCAGAACTCGATGGCGATTTCGACGTCGTCGTCCTTCGGCGCGCGGCGCGCAACCGTCAAGGGAACCAACCCGCTGTCGCTGGCGGTAGCGCCGTAAGCGGCGGCGAGGCTCGGGCCCGGGGTGAGGGTGTCCGTGCTGTCGGTAGTGCCCGCGGTCAGATCGGGAAGCGGCTTGGCAAGGGGCGGCGGTACGGGGCGTCCAGGTGTCATAGTTTGACGCTACCCGCGGGAGCGGCCGCTATGCCACTCGCCGCGGGAAGTCGGCGGTACCGCCCGCCGCCGCCCGGACGTCTGTTCAGCAAGGAAATGCTAGTTCAGCGACAGGACAAGGTAGAGGAGTGCGAGGACCAGTACTGTCGGGGTCATAGTGAGTCGTTCGGGTTTACTGCGCGAGATCCCATTCATCACAACGCCCAGGGCGAAGTATGCCGTCAGCGCCCAGGCGGCGGCCGCGGTCACGTCGTCGTTGATCACCGGCGGGGCGAGCCCGGCCTTTGCCAACGCCGTATAGGCAAACAGGCCATAGAGGACAACGGACACGGCGCTCCCTATCCTGAGTTTGGCCGGGAGGACGGTGTGGTATCCGCCCCACGCCATCCTGCCGAGCGGAGCTCCGCAGATGAGTGCAAGCTGAAAAATCCCGAGGCCGGCCAGGATTACGCACGCGGCTAACGCGGCGAGCTGATCTACCGTCACAACGAACCCCCGCTCGGGTCCGGTGCCGGGACCTCCCGGCCCGGCCGCCGGGCTTCTTCGGGCCGGAGGACGCGCAGGGCATTTTCGATAATCCGGTCGAGCTGTTGAACCAATGCTTCTTCATCCACGCCCGCATCGACTCCGTCCTGATGGGTTTCGAGACCCTGCCACGCGCTCGCCAGCAGCGCGGTTCCCTTGGGCGACAACGAGATCGTGTTTGCCCGGGCGTCCCGTGGGTCCGGTCGCACGATGACCAGATCGTCGCCGATCAGCCGTCCCAGCCGCTGCGTGATGGAAGCCCGGGAGACGTCGAGGGCGTCCGCGATCTGCCGTTGAGCCTGGGGCCCGGAGGTGCCGAGGGTGAGGAGGACCAGGAAACCCGAGTAGCCGATTCCGTGATGTTCCAGAAGGTAGCGGTCTGCTATCCGGTCCACCAGGGCCGTAGCACGGTGGAGCTTGAAGACTGCACTGCCGACGATGTCCTGATGTTCGCTGTTAGTCATTTCGTTAAGTAGTTAACTAAATGACCCAGGGATTGTCAAGGGGTGGGCACCACGGCAAGAGCCACAGCCCGGGCCGGGGCGGGAATACGAACGAATGGCTAGCGCGGTGAGTCCCCGGAACTGTTCCCGCCGTACGGCTCGTCCCCGGTCACCACAGGGTGGGAAACACTGTTGCACCACTCGGAGAACGAGCCCGGATACAACGCAGCAGGAAATCCGGCGATCTCAAGGGCTGCAATTTCGTGGGCCGCCGTGACGCCGGATCCGCAGTAGACCGCGATGGGCACGTCGGCGCGCGCCCCGAGACCGGCGAAGCGTTCCCGCAACACGTCCGCGGGCAGGAACTTACCATCCGCTCCAAGGTTGGCCGTGGTGGGTGCGCTCACGGCGCCCGGAATATGGCCGGCTCGCGGATCCACCGGCTCGAATTCGCCGCGGTATCTCTCCCCCGCCCGGGCATCGAGCAGCAGTCCGTGCTGCCCCCACGTTGCCGCCTGGCCCTCGTCAACCACCTCCATGGCAGGCCCCGTCAGCACCACGTCGCCTTGCCCCGTTGCAGGTTCTCCGCTTTCGACGTCGAAGCCCGCGTCGAGCCAGGCGGCCAGGCCGCCGTCGAGCAGGCAGACATCGCGGACCCCGGCCTGGCGGAGCATCCACCAGAGCCGGGCGGCGGCGAGGTTGCCGCTGTTGTCATAAGCAACCACAACGTCGCCGGTGCGGATGCCCCAGGAGCGGGCTGATCGTTGGAAGTGGTCCCGGCTCGGAAGCGGGTGGCGGCCGCGGCGCGGGTCCGCGGGCCCGGCCAGTTCATTGGCGAGGTCCACAAAGACCGCCCCGGGCAGGTGTTCGGCGAGGTAGTGCTCCCGGCCGTTCGGGTCGCCGAGCGCCCAGCGCACATCAAGCAACACGGTCCGCCGTTCCATGCTGTCTGCGCCGAGGCGGTTATGTAGGGCCGCGACGTCCATAAGGGTCTGCATGCCCCAACTCTAACCAGGGGAATCTGGCGCCGCAGGTAGGCTTGTGCGGTGATCACAGCGCGAGAGCAGGACAGGGCCTGGGCCGATGAGGCCATTCGCAGAGTCAACGCAGAGAACAACCGCTCCGCCGACACACACTTGTACTCGGTGCCGCTGCCCGAACAGTGGGGCGTCCGGCTCTACCTCAAGGACGAGTCGACCCACCGGACCGGAAGCCTTAAGCATCGGCTGGCCCGCTCGCTGTTCCTGTTCGGGCTGGTGAACGGCTGGATCTGCGAAGGCACCACGATTGTTGAAGCCTCCAGCGGCAGCACGGCAGTCTCCGAAGCCTACTTCGCCCGGCTGCTCGGGCTGCCGTTCATTGCGGTGATGGCCCGGACCACGAGCCGCGAGAAAATCGCACTGATCGAACAGTTCGGCGGTTCCTGCCTGCTGGTGGACCACGCCTCGGAGGTTTATGAGGCGGCCGCGGAACTCGCACGGCGGACCAACGGCCACTACATGGACCAGTTCACCTATGCCGAGCGTGCCACGGATTGGCGGGGCAACAACAACATTGCCGAGTCAATCTTCGACCAGCTCGCCTTGGAAGAGCACCCGGTCCCCCGCTGGATCGTGGTTGGCGCCGGCACCGGCGGCACCAGCGCAACCATCGGCCGCTATCTCCGGTATCACCGCCACAACACCGAACTGGCCGTAGTGGATCCGGAGAATTCAGCGTTTTACCCCGGCTGGCTGGAAAGCCGGGGCACGCCCGCCAGCACGCCGGTGCCCGGCAGGGCCGCGCTCGCCGCGCCGGCCGGCGAATGCCAGCCGTCACGGATCGAAGGCATCGGCCGGGCGCGGCTGGAACCCAGCTTCGTCCCGGCCGTCATTGACCACATGATCCCGGTTCCGGACGCGGCGTCGGTGGCCGCGATGCGGCACCTGCTTGTCCATGCCGGCCTGCACGCCGGCCCTTCCACTGGAACCAACCTGTGGGGTGTGTGGCAACTCATCGCAGAGATGATCGCCCAGGGACACCGGGGCAGCGTGGTGTCCCTGATGTGCGACGGCGGAGACCGCTACGCCGGAAACTACTACAGCCCGGAGTGGCTGCGGTCCCAGGGCCTCGACCCCGAACCGCATGAAGCGACCATCCGGGAATTCTTCGCCAGCGGAGCCTGGCCGTCCTAGGCTGAACGCCTTCCTAAACCTCCACTGCGTCACCGGTCGAGAGGTGCAGGTATTCGGTGCCGTACTTGGCTCCGAAGCGGGACACATGCCCTTCCACCAGTCCGCGCCCGCTCTCATTGAGCAGGGCATCGTGGATCGGGTAGGCCTTCCGGGCCCGGACGCCGATCACGAAATCAATAACCTCCCCCACCTTGCTCCAGGGCCCGTGGATCGGTACCAGCAGGGTCCGGACGTCCACACCATCGGGCACAATGAAGGAATCGCCCGGGTGGTAGACGTTCCCGTCCACGAGGTAGCCGATATTGGCCACCACCGGAATCTGCGGATGGATCAGTGCGTGCTGCCCGCCGAAACTCCGGACGGCGAACCCGGCCGTTCCAAACTCGTCGCCGGGTTCCACCGGGTGGACCCTTGACGCCGCCTCGGGCGCCTTTTCCCGCAGTTTCGCCGCGACCCCGGCCGGCGCGAAAAGCTGCAGGGTGGCGCCGGCAAGAAGTGCGGCAGTAACGGCCTCGACATCGATGTGGTCGGCGTGTTCGTGGGTGATCAGCACCGCATCCGCGCCGGCGAGGGCCCGGTCTGTTTCCGAGAAGGTCCCGGGGTCGAACACCAGCACCTTGCCGTCCTTCTCGAGCCGGACACAGGCATGGGTGAACTTCGTGAGCAACATCAGGCCAGCCTAAGGTCCTGGCCCGGCGGTGTCCATGTGCCCGGCTGGTAATCTGGGACCTTGCCATCACACCGTATCCAGACCTCCAGCGAAGCGAGTTCCACCATGTCCCAAGGCGCCTCCGCCGACGGCGCCCGGGCTACGGTGCCTGCCCCCGCCCCAGCCCCTGGCCCGGCCAAGGAGCAGCGTGTCACCAGGCAGCGCCTCGCGGTCAGCGCCGTCCTGGACGAACTGACCGACTTCGTCAGCACCCAGGAGCTGCACAGGATTTTGCAGGACCGCGGCACCTCGGTGTCCCTAGCCACCTCATACCGGATCCTGCAGTCCCTCTCGGACGAGGGCCTGGTGGATGTCCTCCGGAACGCCGACGGCGAAGCCGTGTACCGCCGCTGTGCCGTCACCGGGCACCACCACCATCTGCTGTGCCGCAACTGCGGCAAGGCCGTCGAAGTAGAGGCCCCCGCCGTCGAGGCCTGGGCCGCGCGGACGGCAACCGAACACGGCTTCACAGTGGTGGAACACACCGTCGAGATTTTCGGGCTTTGCCCGGATTGCACTGCCCGCCAGGCTGGGAAGTAGCGCCGGCGGCAGCTCAGGCCGCCGGAACGGCGGCATCCCGCAGTACGCGTCCATTCAGTCCGCGTTTGGCCCGGACCCCGCCAACTACCCGGCAGATGACGTAGATCAGGAACGACAGCGTCGTCACATACGGACTAATGGGGATCCGCCCGCCGAGGGCCAGCATAATGCCCCCGACCGTGGCCGTCATGGCGAACGCCACGCTGAGGATTACCACCAGCCCGGGTGAAGACGTCACCCGCATGGCCGCAGCAGCGGGTGTGATCAGCAGTGCCAGCACCAGCAGGGCGCCAACAATCTGGATGGAAAGCGCAACGCTGACACCGAGCAGCAGCATAAACCCGAGGGCAAGCGCCCGCACGGGCACGCCGCGCGCGGACGCAACGTCGGGGTCCACACTGGCGAAGGTCAGCGGCCGCCAGATGCCCACCAGGGCAAGCATAACGACGACGGCAACCACAGCCAGCACCTGGAGCTGGACGGTTCCGACGGAGACGATCTGTCCGGTCAGCAGCCCGAACTTATTGGCGGCCCGGCCCTCGTACAGGGAGAGGAAAAGGATGCCCAGGCCCAGGCCGAACGGCATAATAACGCCGATGATCGAGTTTTTGTCCCGGGCCCGGACTCCCAGCAGGCCCAGCAGCAGCGCCGCCACAACGGATCCCACCAGGGAGCCCAGGATGATGTCAGCCCCGATCAGCAAGGCAAAGGCGGCACCGGCAAAGGAGAGTTCTGAGATTCCGTGGACGGCGAAGGCCAGATCCCGCTTCATTACGAAGGTTCCCATTAGTCCGCCGAGCAGGCCCAGGACCGCCCCGGCCCAGAGGGAATTCTGGACCAGCGCGAGCAATTCGCCGTAGTTCTCGAAGTTGAAGATTGATGCCAGCAGGCTTTCCAGGTCCATCTAGCCCACCTCCCCCGCCACCACATGGGTGTCCTCGTGGTGATGCGTGGCGCCGTCCGGCAGCCCGACCACAATCAGCCGTCCGTTGGCGTGGATCACTTCGACGTGGCTGTCGTAGAGATCTGAGAGGACCTCGGTGGTCATAACTTCCGCTGGCGGGCCCACCCGGAACCGTCCGCCGGCCAGGTAGAGGACCCGGTCAACATAGTCCATGATCGGGTTGATCTCGTGCGTGACAAAAACCACAGCACTGTCCCGGTCATGGCACTGCCGGTTGATGAGCGCACTCACGGCCTGCTGGTGCTGGAGGTCCAGGGACAGCAGTGGCTCGTCGCACAGCAGCACCTGCGGGTCGGTCGCCAGTGCCTGCGCCACCCTCAGCCGCTGCTGCTCGCCGCCGGACAGCTGGCCCACCGGGACCATCGCGTAGTCGGATGCCCCCACCAGCTCGAGGAGCTCATCGATCCGGCGGTTCACCTTTGCCGCGCCCAGCCGCAGTCCCCACCGGTGGCCGTCAACGCCCAGCCCAACGAGGTCGCGGGCGCGCAGGGGTGTGTCGGGATCAAAGGATTTCTGCTGCGGAACGTAGCCGATCCCCCGGCTGCCCCGCTCTACAGGCCGGCCGGCGAGCACGGCCGAGCCGGAGCTCAGCTCCTGCAGTCCCAGCAGGACCTTGAGGAAGGTCGTTTTTCCACTGCCGTTAGGTCCGAGCACAGCGAAGAATTCGCCCGGATTAATGTCCAGGTCCAGGCCCTCCCACAACGTCCGCTTGCCGAACGTCAGGGAGGCCCCACGGAGGCTCACTACGGGTGTCAACTTGGGTTTCCTCGAATTCTTCGCAAGCCCGGGACTCGCGTTCTCTGGGTGGACTGTCGGATCGGCGGGTCCGGCCAGGGGCCTGTTAGCACTGTCCCGCCCATCTTAGGCCCGCGGCTACCCGCGGGCCTGCGCCGGTGGTCCTGCCACCGGGGGCGGCGTTTTAGGCCAGGGCCTTGGCGATGTTGTCGACGTTGTCCGTCATCCACTGCAGATAGCTGTTGCCCTCCGTCAGCGTCTCACTGAAGTTCACGACCGGGACCCCAGCGGCCGCTGCCGCGTCTTTGACGGCGGCCGTTTGCGGACCTTCGGTCTGCTGGTTATAGGCAAGCAGCCTGATGTTGCCCGAGCCCATGAGGTCGGTCGTGGCTTTGAGCACCGCCGGCGGGACATCCGTGTCTTCTTCGATTGCGGTGGTGTAGTCGGCCGGGGTCTGGTTTTCCAAGCCGGCAGCCTCCAACAGGTAGAGCGGCACGGGTTCCGTCACGGCAACGGGCGCCACGCCGGTGCTGGCCTTGATTTCCGCCAGCCTGGTTTCGAGCCCGCCGAGTGAATTCTTGAACGCCGCAGCATTGCTGCGGAAAGTTCCGGCCCCGGACGGTTCAAGCTCGCCCAGCTTCGCCGCGACGGCATCAGCCAGCCTGGCCATGGCAGGCAGGCTGTACCAGACATGCTCGTTGAAGCCGCTGCCGCCATGCCTGTGTGTCTGGTCATCGGCACCTGCCGACGCGCCTGCCGGCTCCTCCGGGGCCAGCCCGGAGAGCTCCACGGCATTGAGGATGTTGTTGTGGTCCAGTCCTGTGTCCTCGGCCAGCTTCTGCAGGAAGTCGTCGTAGCCCCCGCCGTTCTCCACCACCAGCTCGGCCTTGGACACAGCCAGCTTGTCCTGCGTAGTGGCTTCATAAGAGTGCGGGTCCTGGCTGGTGCGCGAAATGATGGAAGTCACCCGCACCTTGTCCCCTCCGATGGTGCCCACGATGTTGCCGAACACACTTGTGGAGGCGACGACGTCGACGATTCCGTCGCCCGCACCCGCGGCGGAGTTCCGCGGTGTTGGGGTGCAGGCGGTCAGCATCAAGGTGATGCCGGCGACGGCGGCAACGACGGCACGGGCGGCAGGACGACGCACGGGTAACCTCGGATCAGTTATTGAGAATCAGGAGCAATAGCAACAAGTCGAGTGTATCCCTAAATAGGAATGATTCCTATTTAGGGATACCCGAAGCCTACTGCTGGTCCTGGCCCAGCCGTCGGTAGCCGGTCGCCTGGGTGGCGTCTCGGATCTCCCCGACCAACTGCTCAATAACGTCCTCGAGGAACAGCACACCCTGGGTCAGGCCATCCGGTCCGATCACGCGCGCCAGATGCGACCCGGTGCGCTGCATCACGGACATGGCCTTCTCGATTTCGTCGCTCATCGCCAGGTTAGCCAGGGACCGGATATGGCTCTCAGCGATGGGCAGGTGGTACGCGGCGTCCGGGATGGACAGCACGTCCTTGATGTGCAAATAGCCGGAGAGCATACCGTCGTCGTCGAGCATCGGAAAGCGGGAAAAACCGGTGCGGCTGACTGACTTCTCAAACTCCGCCGGCGTGGTGTTCGCCTTCAGCATCACCAGCTTGTCGAGCGGGACCATCACATCCGAGGCCGTGTGTTCAGAGAACTCCAACGCCCCGGTGATCAGCCCGGCGTCATCGTCCACCAGCCCATGGCGGGTGGATTCCTGCACGATCGACTGGACCTCCTCGAGTGTAAAGGACGACGTGATCTCATCCTTCGGCTCGATCCGCATAAGTTTCAGGATGTGGTTGGCCGCCCAGTTGAGCGCCACGATCACCGGTTTCACGAGTCGCGCGATGAAAATCAGCGGCGGGGCCAGCAACAAGGCTGCACGGTCCGCCACCGAGACCGAAATGTTCTTCGGGACCATCTCACCGATGGTGACATGCAGGAAAGTAACCAACAACAGCGCGACGGCGAACGCGACGATGTCGGCGATCTCCACCGGAATGCCCACGGCCTCCAGCGGCACTGCCATCAGGTGGTGGATGGCCGGCTCGGCCACCTGCAGGATCAGCAGCGAACACACCGTGATCCCGAGTTGCGCGCAGGCAAGCATCAACGAGACGTTTTCCATCGCCAGCAGGGTGGTCTGCGCCCGTTTGGATCCTGCCTCGGCGAGCGGCTCAATCTGGCTTCGGCGCGCGGACATAACTGCAAACTCCGCGCCCACGAAAAAAGCGTTGCCCAGCAGCAGGACAATGAGCCAGAGGATTCCTGCCCAGTCGCTCATGCGGCACCTACCTGGCCGCGGGAGTGCTCCTCGCGGTGCACCGGGACGGGCTTGAAGCAGATCCGATCAATCCTGCGCCCGTCCATGCGGGTCACAGCCAAGGTGCCCCCCACGACGTCGACGGTGTCCCCCACAGCGGCAATCCTGCCCAGCTGGCTCATAACGTAGCCTCCCACCGTTTCGTAGGCAGACTCATCGGGCACGGTCAGGCCCGGGATCTGTTCGGAGAGTTCATCGGGACGAAGCAGGCCAGGGAAGTACCAGTCGCCCGAGGCGCTCTGCAACAGGCCGGGACGGACCTTGTCGTGTTCATCGGCCACTTCCCCGACGATTTCCTCGACAAGGTCCTCCAGCGTGGCGATACCGGCGGTCCCGCCGTACTCATCCAGGACAACGGCCAGCTGCAGGTTGCCTTCGCGGAGTTCCGCCAACAGGGCATCAAGGTGGATGGTTTCCGGAACCCGGAGCACATCAGTCATGATGGCGCCCGCCTCCAGCTTGGCGCGCCGGTCCGCGGGAACGGCAATGGCTTTTTTGATGTGCACCACGCCGCGGATGTCATCCGATGACTCGCCGATAATCGGGAACCGGGAGTATCCGGTGCGGCGTGCGGCTTCCACGATGTCCGAGACCGGCTGGTGGCCGTCGATTGTCTCGATCCTGATG
This sequence comes from Arthrobacter sp. EM1, assembly GCF_029964055.1. Taxonomy (NCBI): domain Bacteria; kingdom Bacillati; phylum Actinomycetota; class Actinomycetes; order Micrococcales; family Micrococcaceae; genus Arthrobacter; species Arthrobacter sp. EM1. The sequence goes on from NZ_CP124836.1 coordinate 2,350,199, forward strand.
CGCGGGGTCATTACGTCCGCCGCAGTCCGGCCCGAGAACTTGAGCGTCCGGTCGATGAAGTTGGCGGTGCCGGCGTCGAGGGTGCCCATCGCCGCCGAGCGGCGCACGAGGGAGGCCAGCTCGGCCGGAGTCCGCGCACCCGAAATCTCTTCCTTGGCTTCCAGGCCGAAAATATTCAGGACCTTGTTGGAGAAGCCGTTGAGCACCACGATGGCGGGCCTGAAGATCGCCGTGAAAATCAGCTGCGGACGGGCCAGTGCCTTGCCGACCTGGAAGGACAGCGCAATTGCCATATTCTTCGGGACCAGCTCGCCGATCAGCATGGACAGCAGGGTCGCGAAGGCCATCGCCAGGACCAGGGACACCGAGGACGCTGCCGCCGCCGGCAATCCCAGGGCAGCCAGCGGAGCTTCGAGCAGCTTGCCCACCGATGGCTCCATCACGTAGCCGGTGAGCAGGGTGGTGATGGTAATGCCCAGCTGGCAGCTGGAGAGCTGGGTGGACAGGGACTTGAGGCATCGGAGCAGTGGCGCCGCGGCGGTATCGCCGTTGTCCACGGCCCGCTGGACCGAGGCCTGGTCCAAGGCAACAAGGGAGAATTCAACGGCTACAAAAAAGCCGGTACCGAGGATGAGCAGCAAGCCTGCTGCGAGAAGTAGCCACTCCATTTAGCGGCCTGCTTCCGGGGCTGCACCGCGGGAGGGTCCCGGCGGAGGATGGTCGGCCGGGACCGACCCTGTTTCCTGGAACGACCGGGTGCCCCTGAAGGCCTGTGGCTGGCGTGCCGCCGGAGAATGGTGGGAGCGTGAACGGGGTTTGCCGGCTCTTCGGGTCAACTGCGCGGGAAGGGTTTCCGTTCCCCGCTGACAGCCCCCAGGCCGGCACCTAGATTTACTGTCCATAAGGATTTCAGTCTACAGGAACGCCTGCGTCCGCCGCCGACGCGGCGACCCCGGATGGGGCACCGGCCGTTGCCCGCGCCGTCGGCACGGCTACCAGCTCTGCGGGACCGGACGGCCTTCCTCGTAGCCGGCGGCGGACTGGATGCCAGCTACGGCGCGTTCCCGGAACGAGGCAAGATCGGCAGCTCCGGCATAGCTCATCGAGCTGCGCAGCCCGGCCGTGATCATGTCCAGCAGGTCCTCAACGCCGGGCCGGGCCGGATCGATAAACATCCGGGAAGTGGAGATCCCTTCTTCGAAGAGGGCCTTGCGGTCCTTTTCGAAGGCGCCCTCGCGCTGGTTGCGGTTCTGCACGGCACGTGCGGACGCCATGCCGAAGCTCTCCTTGAACTGCCGGCCGCCGGCGTCCTGCTGCAGATCCCCCGGGCTTTCGTGCGTCCCGGCGAACCAGGACCCGATCATCACCTGGCTTGCCCCGGCAGCCAGTGCCAGCGCCACGTCGCGTGGGTACCGGACACCGCCGTCGGCCCAGACACGTCCGCCCGCGGCCCGCGCGGCGGCCGAGCACTCCAGCACGGCCGAGAACTGCGGTCGGCCCACGGCCGTCATCATGCGCGTTGTGCACATGGCACCCGGGCCGACCCCGACCTTCACGATGTCCGCGCCGGCCCGGATGAGTTCCCGGGTTGCCTCAGCCGTGACCACGTTCCCCGCCACCACGGGCACACCGGGGTTGAGTCCCTTAACCGCGGCCAGGGCGTCAAACATCTTCTGCTGGTGCCCGTGGGCGGTGTCAAGAACCAGCACATCGACGCCGGCGGCGAGCAGTTCCGCTGCACGCCCGGCAACGTCACCGTTGATTCCGACGGCGGCGGCGACTTTTAGCCGGCCGCGCGCGTCCAGCAGCGGCCGGTACAAGGTCGAACGCAGCGCGCCCTTCCGAGTGAGCGCCCCGGCAAGGACACCGTTCCGCTGCACTGGCGAAAAGTCGCTGCCGGCGGCGTCCATGGCGTCGAAAGCGCGGCGCAGACCCGACCCCGCCCCGGCGCCGCCGTCGGGCGCGTCCTCCAGCAGGGCAGCGTCCAGCACCAGCGGCTGGACGCGCATGACCGAGGAGAGCGAGGCGAATCGGTCCTGGCCTTCGAAGTCCGCGGCCCGGACGATGCCGGTCACGGCCCCCGCATCGTCGACCACCATAATGGCCCCGTGCGGACGTTTGCCCATCAGATGCAGTGCGTCGATGACTGTACTGGACGGCGAGAGTGTCACGGGGGTTTCCAGGACGGGATGGCGTTCCTTGATCCAGGCCGCCACGTCACGGATCACGTCGAGCGGCACGTCCTGGGGCAGGACCGCCAGCCCGCCGCGCCGCGCCATGGTCTCCGCCATGCGCTTGCCGGTCACTGCAGTCATGTTGGCCGCGACGAGGGGAATCGTGGAGCCCGTGCCGTCATCCGCCGAGAGGTCCACATCCAGCCGGGACGTGACCTCCGAACGGGACGGCACAAGAAAGAGGTCCGAGTAGGTCAGGTCAGTGGTGGGCTCGGTCAGAAAACGCACGGCTGCTCCTTAGGTAGGCATTCCGGTGCTGAACGGGTTCTCCCTGCGATTGTATCGAGGCTTTTGAACGGCCGCGGACCCCGCCCTTCCCGGCGCTCCGACGCCACGCGGCGGTCGGCCGGAGGCCCCGGGAGGACTGGATTGGGTGACGCGGAGACGCGTTGAGTCGACTCGATGATTTGAGTCACCCTTATTGGCGGTTTGGCGAGAATCGTCACTAGACTGGCATGGGTCTGGGTTCACTGGACGCGGAGACTGGTTCAATCGCCGTGCTGACGCACCGTGACACCAGTGGGAATCAAACTCATGGAAGAGGCGTAATTCAAGTGCCAGAGCAGCCTAGCCACCGTCTACCAGAGGAATTTGGCGGAAACGAGTGGCTCGTTGACGAACTGTACGAGCGTTTTCAGCAGGACAAGAACACCGTGGACGCCAAATGGTGGCCCTTGTTCGAATCCTTCGACGCCGGAGACAGTTCCGTCACCAACGGGGCCTCGGGCGCAGCGACAGTTGCGCACCCCGCCACCCGCGAACTTCCTGTTGTAGCCCACGTTGCGACGACGGCAGCGCAGCCGTCCGCAGCCCCGGCGGCCGCACCCGCTCCGGCGGCCGCACCCGCTCCGGCGGCCGCACCCGCCCCGGCGGCCGCACCCGCGACGGCCGTGGCGCCTGCAGCCGCGAAGAAAGCCCCGGCAACCGTCGCCCGCGACGGCTCCAAAACATCGGAGGCCGGCCCCGGCGCGGCGCCCATCCCGGCTCAGCTGCCGAAGAACGTCAAGGCGCCGACGGCCCCCGAGGAAGACGTGGTATCCGTCCTTCGCGGCCCGGCCAAGGCCATCGCCACCAACATGATCACCAGCCTCGAAGTTCCGACCGCCACCAGCGTCCGGGCGATTCCCGCGAAACTGTTGATCGACAACCGCGTGGTCATCAACTCCAACCTGGCCCGCGCCCGTGGCGGCAAGGTTTCGTTCACGCACCTGATCGGCTACGCGGTCATCCGCGCCTTGGCCCAGTTCCCCTCGATGAACGTCTACTACGACGAGGTCAACGGCAAGCCCGTAGCCGTGCAGCCGGCGCATGTGAACTTTGGCATCGCCATCGACATGCCGAAGCCCGACGGCAGCCGCCTGCTGATGGTGCCGAACATCAAGAAGGCGGAGACACTCAACTTCTCCGAGTTCTGGCACACCTACGAGGACCTGATCAAGCGTGCCCGCGCCGGCAAGCTGACCGCTGACGATCACTCCGGCACCACGGTGTCGCTGACCAACCCCGGCGGCATCGGAACGGTGCACTCGGTGCCGCGCCTGTCCAAGGGCCAGGCTGCCATCATCGGTGTCGGCGCGCTTGACTACCCGGCGGAATTCCAGGGCGCCAGCGCGAAGATTATCGCCCAGAACGCCATCAGCAAGGTCCTGACGCTGACCTCCACCTACGACCACCGTGTCATCCAGGGCGCCGGCAGCGGCGAGTTCCTGAAGCTCGTGCACCAGCTCTTGCTGGGCGCGCAGAACTTCTACGATGACATCTTCGAATCCCTGCGCATCCCCTATGAGCCGGTGCGCTGGAGCCCGGACCTCCAGGTGGACCCGGCCGACGAAATCAACAAGGTCGCCCGGATCCAGCAGCTGATCCACGCCTACCGGGTGCGCGGCCACCTGATGGCCGACACCGATCCGCTGGAATATGTCCAGCGCAAGCATCCGGACCTTGACGTCCTCACCTACGGCCTCACGCTGTGGGACCTGGACCGCGAATGGCCCACCGGCGGTTTCGGCGGCAAGCCGATGCTCGCCTTCCGAGACATCCTCGGTGTGCTCCGCGACGCCTACTGCCGCACCACGGGCATCGAATACATGCATATCCAGGACCCCGAAGAGCGCAAGTGGTTCCAGGACCAACTGGAGCACCCATACTCCAAGCCGAGCCGTGACGAACAGCTGCGCATCGTCTCCAAGCTCAACGCCGCCGAGGCTTTCGAGACGTTTCTGCAGACCAAATTCGTTGGCCAGAAGCGCTTCTCGCTGGAAGGCGGCGAGTCGCTGATCCCGCTGCTGGACGCCATCATCTCCGATGCGGCTGAGGACGAACTCGACGAAGTGGCAATTGGCATGGCCCACCGCGGCCGGCTCAACGTGCTTACCAACATTGCCGGGAAGACCTACGCCCAGGTTTTCCGCGAATTTGAAGGAACCCAGGACCCGCGCTCCGTGCAGGGGTCCGGCGACGTCAAGTACCACCTCGGAACCGAGGGCAACTTTACCTCGGACAACGGCAAGCAGACCAAGGTCTACCTTGCTGCCAATCCGTCCCACCTTGAGGCCGTGGACTCCGTCCTTGAAGGCATTGTCCGGGCCAAACAGGACCGCCTCGATCAGGGCGAGGCTTTCCCCGTCCTGCCGATCATGGTGCATGGCGATGCTGCCTTCGCCGGCCAGGGCGTGGTCGCGGAAACGCTGAACCTTTCCCAGCTGCGCGGCTACCGCACCGGCGGCACCATCCACATCGTGGTCAACAACCAGGTCGGATTCACCACCGCCCCGTCATCGTCGCGTTCCTCCACCTACTCCACGGACGTCGCCAAGATGATCCAGGCGCCGGTGTTCCACGTCAACGGCGATGACCCCGAAGCAGTGGTCCGGATCGGGCAGCTCGCCTACGAATTCCGGCAGCGGTTCCACAAGGACGTTGTCATCGACATGGTCTGCTACCGCCGCCGCGGCCACAACGAGGGCGACGACCCCTCGATGACCCAGCCGCTGATGTACAACCTGATCGAAGCCAAGCGTTCGGTCCGCAAGCTGTACACGGAATCGCTGATCGGCCGCGGCGACATCACCGAAGAAGAAGCCGAACAGCTGCTGCGCGACTACCAGGAACGGCTGGAGCGCGTCTTCGCCGAAACCCATGCAGCGCAGACTTCCCCGATTCCGATTATCACTGCCGATTCCGCCGCGGTGTCCGATCTGGAGCGTCCCATGGCCCAGCAGTCCGATTCCGGTATCAACGCCCCGGCGTCGACCGCAATCTCCGCTGCGACACTGGCACGCATCGGCAAAGCGCACGTTGATATCCCCGAGGGCTTCACCGTCCACGCCAAACTCAAGCAGTTGCTGGAGAAACGTGAAGCGATGTCCCGTGAAGGCGGCATCGACTGGGGCTTCGGGGAGCTTGCGGCGTTCGGCTCTCTCATTATGGAAGGTGTTCCCGTCCGCCTCGCCGGGCAGGACTCGCGCCGCGGCACATTCGTGCAGCGTCACGCCGTCTTCCACGACCGCGCCAACGGCGACGAGTGGCTGCCCCTGGCACACCTCTCCGAGGACCAGGCCAAGCTGTGGATCTACGACTCCCTGCTCTCGGAATACGCGGCGATGGGCTTCGAATACGGCTATTCGGTGGAACGACCGAACGCCTTGGTGCTGTGGGAAGCGCAGTTCGGTGACTTCGTCAACGGCGCGCAGACCATCATCGATGAGTTCATCTCCTCGGCCGAACAGAAGTGGGGCCAGCGTTCCTCGCTTGTGCTGATGCTGCCGCACGGCTACGAAGGCCAGGGGCCGGACCACTCCTCCGCCCGGATCGAGCGGTTCCTGCTGATGTGCGCCGAAGAGAACATGGTCGTGGCAAACCCCACCACCTCCGCTTCGCACTTCCATCTGCTGCGCCGGCAGGCGTACAGCCGGCCGCGCAAACCGCTGATCATCTTCACACCGAAGCAGCTGCTCCGGCTCAAGGCCGCAGCGTCTTCGGTCGAGGATTTCACCACGGGCGCCTTCCGGACCGTCATCCCCGAGCATGAGCAGCTCCCGGCCGACGCCGTCGAGCGTGTCCTGCTCGTCTCCGGCCGCCTGTACTACGATCTCCTGTCCACACGGCAGAAGACCGGTGACAAGACCACAGCGATCGTCCGCGTTGAGCAGCTTTACCCGCTGCCCGCCGCCGAGATTGCCGCCGAACTTGCCAAGTACCCGAACGCCGAAGTTGTCTGGGCGCAGGACGAGCCCGCGAACCAGGGGCCGTGGCCCTTTATCGGCCTGAACCTTCCCGACGCCCTGGAGCGCCGGGTGCGCCTCATTTCCCGTCCCGCCTCGGCTTCCACGGCGGCAGGATCGATGAAGCGCCACGCGGCCGAGCAGGATGCTCTGCTCAAACAGGCGTTCGCACGTAAGTAAGGTCATCGCTGCCCGGCCGGAGGTGCACCTACACAACTCCGGCCGGGCACCGGTGTTTAACCGGCGGTGTCCCCCGCCATCACGGATGGTCCCGGGGAACGGTTTATTGGACGCTCTGGAGTGAAGAGGTAGTCGTGGAAGATCGAAAGCTGCGGATCGCAGCCGTTGGCGATGAAATGCTGGCCGGGCTGGGTGATCCCCGCGCACTGGGCTGGCTGGGCCGGGTGCTGGCGCGCACGCCGCAGGACGGGTTGTCCCTGGAATGCTATTCCCTCCCCTGCCCGCAGGAAGGCACCGAAGGGCTGGCAGCCCGTTGGCTCGCGGAAGCCGGCCGGCGCTTCAACGACCACTGCGAAAACCGCCTCGTAATTGGACTCTCCGGCCGGGATGTCGAATTTGGGCTCTCGACTGCCCGGAGCCGGCTCAACCTCGCCAACATCCTGGACGCGGCCTCGCAGAACAAGATCGAGGTCTTTATCGTGGGCCCGCCGCCAACATTGGATCCCGCGCAGAACCGCCGGCTCGGCGAACTGAACACCGCATTTGCGGACGTCACCACCCGGCGCAAGCACCTCTACGTCGACACCTTTTCGCCGCTGCTCAATCACGAGCAGTGGCGCCAGGACCTGGCCGCGAACGGCGGCACCCCCGGCCAGGCCGGCTACGGCCTGATGGCGTGGCTCGTGCTGCACCGCGGCTGGTTCCAGTGGCTGGGGATTGACGCGCCGGCGTAGCCGCCGGTATCCGTCCCCGGGAAAACTCCGCGATATATCTTGACCGTGCCAGGACGGCGATATATCGTGACTTATGAGTCACGATATATCGCAACTATCCGCACGAAGTATCGCCCTCCTGGAGGAGCCATGACAGAGAACAACTGGACCGTCACCGGTCCGCAGACCATCGACGTCGACGGCGTCAGCTCGCTTAAGCTCGGCATCGTCCGGGGACGCTTCGACATCGTCACCCATGATGAGCCCGTCACCCGAATCGAAGTATCCGAGGTCCATGGCGACCCGCTGGCGATCAGCCTCGTGAACGGCCGCCTCGAGGTCCGCCACCAGCTGCACGGGCCGCAGGGGTGGTTCAAGAACCTTATGGGGACCGTCAACAACAGCAGCAGCAACTCGCTGGTCATCAGCATCGCCGCGCCGGCCGGGATCGACATTGAGGCCGGGACCGTCAGCGGCGACGGTATGGTCTCCGGGGTCAGCGGGCACACCCGGCTGAACACGGTCTCCGGTTCCGTGCTGGCCGACGGCACCGCCGGGGACCTCTCACTCAACACCGTCAGCGGCGAAGTGATCGCCCGCAACCATCGCGGCGTGCTGACGGCCAAGAGCGTCTCGGGCGAGGTCACGGCCTCGGGTGACCTCAGCAATATCCGCGCCAACACCGTAAGTGGCGACCTCAATTTCGACCTGCACGGCTTCGCCCAGGACTTTGGTGCCAATTCAGTCTCCGGAGACGTCACCATCCGGCTCCCGCAGGATGTCGGCGTGGACATCATTGCCAAGTCCGCCAGCGGCACCATCGTCATTGACGACCAGAAGTACAATCAGCCAGGAGGCACGGTCCAGACCATCGCCGGCCCGGACACCCAACTTATGCTGGTCCGGACCAATTCAGTGTCCGGCAGGACGTCGATCTTCCACGGCCTGCCCGGCGCGGACACCGTACAGGAACGCTGATGCCCCCGGTCTTCGCCCACGGGGCCCTGCGGCTCTATCTGCTGGCACTGCTGGAATCGGGTCCGAAGCACGGCTACGAGCTGATCAAGGCGCTCAGCGAACGTTTCGGCGGAACCTACTCCCCCAGCGCCGGAACGATTTATCCGCGGCTGGGCAAGCTGGAGGAGGAAGGGCTGGTGGACACCCACAGCGAGGGACGCCGTACCTACTACAGCATCACCCCGGGCGGACTCCTGGAGCTGGAGCGCCGGCGGGACGAACTTGCAGGCGTGGAAAAAGATATCAGCGCGTCCGTCCGGCGGCTGGCCGACAACCTGCGGCAGGACATCAAGGTCAACATGCGCGGCCTCCGGGCCGAGCTGGCTGCAACGGCCGAGGCCGCGCGTTCCTCGGCCCGCGCAGCTGGCTCAACAGTTGCCGCGTTGGCCGGGCAGCGCTACTCACCGGAAGGCGACACCCGACTGCGGGAGGCCGAGATGCTGGTGCAGGCCTTCCGCGACGACGTCCGGGTGGAACTGCGCCGCCACGGCGGACGGCACCCGATCACGCCGGTGACGCTGGAGACTGTCAAGACGGTACTGGACCAGGCACGGATCTCCATCCGCAATTCCCTCGAGTGATCCGCCCGCCCCGCCGGTTCGCGGCGGGTGCCCCGATGTGGGAGACTTGAGGGCAGCTCTTTTGAGTACCAAAAATTAAGGAGGCCAGCTATGAGCAAACGTGCACGTAAACGTCGTGACCGTAAGCGTGGCGGCGCGAACCACGGCAAGCGCCCCAACGCCTAAGCAAAGCTTGGAATGACAGCTTTAGACGAATGACCCCGGAACCTCACGGTTTCCGGGGTCATTCGTTTTTGGCGGTCGAGCCGAACCTTGGGCCCGGTCAGGCCTCAACCGGGTTGCTCGAGTGGATCCGGTCCAGGATCGCGTTCTTGAGGTTTTCCGGGGCTGCCTCGCTGCAGGAACGCTTCACCATGACCCTGATGACACATTCGAGGTCGTACTGCTCAAAACATTCCGGGCAGCCGTCCAAGTGGTCCTTGATTTCGGCGATGTCATCGTGGGTGAGGGCACCGTCGAGGTACTCGTAGATACGTTGCATCCGGGTGTCGTCGCAGTCGCCCAGTCCCTGGCAGTCGCTCATTTCCTGTTCTCCTGTTTGTCGCTTCCGGCAGCCGCGATTGCATCTGCAGCCCTGAATCCGCGCTCGGCGGCGTAGTCGCCGAGCATATCCCGCAGCAGCTTCCGGCCGCGGTGCAGGCGGGACATCACGGTCCCGATCGGCGTGTTCATAATTTCTGAAATTTCCTTGTACGCGAATCCCTCGACGTCGGCAAAATAGACCGCCAGCCGGAACTCCTCCGGAATGGACTGCAGCGCCCGCTTCACATCCGAGTCCGGCAGGTGGTCGAGGGCCTCGGCTTCGGCCGACCGCAGACCCGAGGACGTATGCGACTCGGCCCGGGCCAGCTGCCAGTCCTCAATGGTGTCCGAGTTGGACTGCAGGGGCTCGCGTTGGCGCTTGCGGTAAAGATTGATGTAGGTATTCGTCAGGATGCGGTAAAGCCAGGCCTTCAAGTTGGTGCCGGGCTTGTACTGATGGAACGCGGAGAAAGCCTTGGTGTACGCCTCCTGGACGAGATCCTCGGCGTCGGCGGGGTTTCGGGCCATCCTCATGGCCGCGGAGTACAGCTGGTCAACATACTGCATGGCGTCGCGTTCGAACCGCGCCCGGCGTTCCTGCGTCGTTTCAGTCGCAGTGTCCAGCGCCTGACCGTCCACGATCGTCTCCCGGGCCGCCGCGTCCAGCCCGGCGTCAATCTCCGGGGCAGCCCCTGACGGTGCGCCAGCAGGACTGGCGGCGGGTGGCTTGGCGGGTGTGGCACCGTTTCCGGCGACCGTGTGCTTGGCCGTGACGGCCGGATCCATGGTGCTCATTGCCCCCAAGTCTACTGTGAGAGTGCGGCGGCCGTCCCGGCCTGCCGGCATGGTTGCCTGCTGCAGGGCATCAGCCCACAACTGCCCGCCTCCTAACGCCGGTTTCCCGCTGGTCGCCAAGAGACTGTTCCATAACGGCGTATCCTTCACCAGAACCATAGTTCCGCCTTCCTGCGCCACGACTGACTCGTTTGCCCGTGGCACCGTGTTCCAGCCCGTCGTTCCGGGCCGATCTGACTTTCGCTGAACCTACATCCAGCCCTAAACCAGGGCCTGGAATCTGCTATTGACAACCCCGCCCGGCGGGCAAATATTCCACAAAAGTGCAAGACTAGAACCGGTTCTCCCGCTTCATTCCCGCGGTCCGCCCACCCAGGAGGAATTTCATGTCGTTTGTCCGCTTTCTCGCCCGGCCCATGCTGGCGTCCAGTTTCGTCCTTGCCGGGCTGGACAAGCTCAAGAACGCGGATGACACCGCCACGCAGCTCTCACCCCTGCTGCGCCGCGCGGCGGAGTCCCTGCCGTTCCAGACCAGCGAAAAAGTCCTCGCCCGGGTCATCGGCGGCACCCAGGTCGGGGCCGGCCTTATGTTTGCCCTCGGCAAGTCGGCACGTCTGGCCGCAAGCATCCTGGCTGTCATCTCGGCGCTCAACAGCTACGTCGAATGGCGCAGCGCGGACATCACCTCCACTGAGGGCCGCAACGCCCGCCGCAAGCAGCTGCTCAAGAACGTCTCACTGACCGGCGGCGTCCTGCTCGCCGCAGTCGACACGGACGGCCGTCCCAGCCTGGCCTGGCGGGCTGAGCACCTTGCGGCCGATGTCCGGAAGAGCACCGGCAAACAGATGAAAAAAGCCGACAAGGCCGTACGCAAAGCCGTAGACCACACCGTCGGAGCCTAAAGCAGCAATGACCGGCACCACCCCCACAGCAGCCGCACACCCCCTGCCGGCGAACGCTGCCGCCCTCTGGCCGGCGCCCTTCGCCGGACACCCGGTGGACGCAACAGTCACCGTTCCGGGGTCCAAGTCCCTGACCAACCGCTATCTCGTGCTGGCCGCCCTCGCGGACGGGCCCTCACGGCTCCGGGCTCCGCTGCACTCCCGGGACTCCGCCCTGATGATCGCGGCGCTGCGGCAACTCGGGGCCCGGATCACGGAAGTGCCCGGCGACGGCGATTTCGGCCCGGACCTGGCCATCACGCCCATCAGCCAGGCGGCAGCCGGGGGGACGGGAGTGGTGGACTGCGGGCTGGCGGGGACGGTTATGCGGTTCGTGCCGCCCCTCGCGGCCCTGCGCCCGGGGCTGACGCTGTTCGACGGAGATCCGCACGCGCGCGAGCGCCCAATGGGCCCCATCATCGAAGCCCTCACCGGGCTGGGCGTCAGGGTCAGCGCGCCCGACGGAGGCCCGGCATCCTCGCTGCCGTTCACCGTCGACGGCGCGGCCGCCGTGCGCGGCGGCCACCTCGTTATTGACGCCAGCGCGTCCTCGCAGTTTGTGTCCGCACTGCTCCTGGCCGGGTCCCGGTTTGTGGACGGACTGCACCTCGAACACCAGAGCCACGAACACCCAGGGATGCCCGTTCCCAGCCTTGACCACATCACCATGACCGTCGCCGTGCTGCGCGGAGCCGGGGTAGCCGTTGACGATTCCCGCCCAAACCACTGGGTTGTCTCGCCCGGACCCATCCGGGCCTTTGACGTCAGGATCGAACAGGACCTTTCCAACGCCGGTCCGTTCCTGGCGGCGGCCCTGGCCACCCGAGGCACCGTCCGCATCCCGAACTGGCCGGCCCCGACGACGCAGGTCGGCGATATGTGGCGCAGCGTGCTAGCGGAGATGGGGGCCACCGTGTCGCTCACCGACGGTACCCTGACCGTCACCGGCGGCCCGGAGCTCACCGGCGGGAACTTTCACGAGACCAGCGAACTTGCCCCCACTGTCGCCGCACTCTGCGCGCTAGCCAGCGGTCCCTCCCGGCTCAGTGGCATCGCCCACCTCCGCGGGCACGAAACGGACCGGCTGGCCGCCCTTGTGGCGGAGATCAACCGGCTCGGCGGAGACGCGGAGGAGACCTCTGATGGCCTCATCATCCGGCCCGCCCCGCTGCACGGCGGCGTCGTCCGCAGCTACGCCGACCACCGTATGGCCACGGCCGGCGCCATCCTCGGCCTGGCCGTAGCGGGCGTCGTTGTCGAGGATATTGGGACCACGGCTAAGACCATGCCCGACTTCCCGCAACTGTGGGAGTCCATGCTTGGCCTCAGCGCAGGAAACACGCCTCCCGCAGGGGCCTCCCCGGCAGAGAAGGACGCCTTCGGTGGCACGCAGCACTGATTCCTGGGACGAATCCGACGCCCGGATCCGCCCCAACAAAAAAGGCACCCGGCCCCGCACCAAGGACCGGCCCAGCCACGACGATGCCGTGACCGGGCGGATCATTACCGTTGACCGCGGACGCTACACCGCCGTCGTCGCCGAAGGCACGGGGGCAGAACGGAAGATCATCGCCGCCCGCGCCCGCGAACTGCGCCGCAACCCGGTAGTGGCCGGCGACTTCGTTTCGTTGGTCGGCGACGTCAGCGGCGAGCCCGACACCCTGGCCCGGCTGGTCAGGATCCAGGACCGCAGGACCCTGCTGCGGCGCAGCGCCGACGACACGGACCCGATCGAGCGGGCCGTCGTCGCCAACGCCGACCAGTTGGTGATCGTGGTGGCGGCCGCCAATCCCGAGCCGCGGACCGGGTTTATCGACCGCGCCCTGGTGGCCGCGTACGACGCCGGGATCGATCCGCTGCTGCTTGTCACCAAAGCCGACGTCAAGGATCCTGCCGAGCTCCTCGCCAACTACCAGCACCTTGCTTTCCCGGTGATTATTTCCAAGACGGCGGACTCCGCCGCCTCGGGCATCGATGCCCGCTCCGATGACGGGCTCTCCGCCCGGCTGGACAAGGACGCCGTCGCACAGCTGCGCGCCTACCTCGACGGGAAGGTCACCGTGATGCTGGGCCATTCCGGCGTCGGCAAGTCCACCATGGTTAACGCCCTGACCGGCGCCGAACGCGCCACCGGCGGTGTCAACGCCGTGACCGGGCGCGGCCGCCACACCTCATCCTCCGCGCTGGCCCTCAAAGTCAACGATGCGCCGGCGGGGAGCTGGATCATCGACACCCCGGGCATCCGCTCCTTCGGGCTCGCCCATGTGGACCCGGACCGGATCCTGCGGTCCTTCCCCGACCTCGAGCCCGGCACCGACGACTGCGAACGGGGCTGCAAGCACGATTCCAGCGCCGTCAACTGCGGCGTGGACGCCTGGGTGGCCTCCGGCCAGGCAGGAGAATCCGGTCCGGCCAGGCTCGCCTCACTGCGCCGTTTGCTCGGGACAGACCCGCGGTTGGAAGCCCAGGACGTTAAGGAACTGGGCACCGTCTCCTAGCAGACCGCGGCGCCTACCGCTTCCCTGCCCGCTTTGACGGTAGTTTGGAAGCATGAGTCAACCCGCTTCGAGCTACAACGACGACCTGCGCCTTGCCCATGTCCTGGCAGATTCCGTAGATGCCCAGACCATGAGCCGCTTCAAGGCGCTCGACCTTCGGATCGAGACGAAGCCGGACCTGACGCCGGTCACTGACGCCGATAAATCCGCCGAGGAGGCCATCCGTGGCCAGCTGTCGCGGTCCCGGCCCCGCGACGCCGTGCTCGGGGAGGAGTTCGGCAGTTCCGGCCACGGCTCCCGCCGCTGGATCATCGACCCGATTGACGGGACCAAAAACTTCGTCCGCGGCGTCCCGGTCTGGGCGACGCTGATCGCCCTCGTCGATGAGGGCGAGCCGGTAGTCGGCGTTGTCAGTGCCCCGGCGCTGGGAAAGCGCTGGTGGGCGGCAAAAGGCGCCGGTGCGTACATGGGCCGTTCACTGGCGGCCGCAACCCGGCTGAAGGTCTCCAACGTCGCGAGCCTGCCGGATGCCTCGCTGTCATATTCCAGCCTGGGAGGTTGGAAGCAGCGCGGCAACCTTGACGAGTTCCTGGGGCTCACCGAAGAGGTGTGGCGGACCCGCGCCTACGGCGACTTCTGGTCCTACTGCCTGGTGGCGGAAGGTGCCGTTGATATCGCCTGCGAACCCGAACTCAACCTCTACGACATGGCCGCGCTGGTTCCGATCGTCACCGAGGCCGGCGGCCGCTTTACCTCCCTCGAAGGAGAAGACGGTCCCTTCGGCGGCAACGCCCTCGCGACCAACTCCATTCTGCACTCCGAAGTCCTCAAGCGTCTGAACCCCGGGCTGGACGACCTGCTGTAAGCGCGTCCGGCGCCGTTCGGCAGCTTCGGTACCGGACCGTCACAAAGGACTTCACAATCCTGCCCTGCCTTTTCCACGGAAGCCGGCATGGCCTAGGCTCGAACCAGGTCACGAGTGCCAGCGCTAAACCCCGGTTTGCTGGCCGGCAACCCTCCATTCGCGGCGGGGTGCCCCGGGTGACGACCTGGCCGGTCCGGAACGGACCCGGCAAGCGCGGATCCCCGGTGCGTGGGGTCCTTTTCGAGCGAGGCCCCATGACGACTGCCACCATTCCTGCCGGCGCCGAGGTTCAGGCCAAGACCGGTCCGGCACATCCCGATCCGCGGTTCGCCGTTGCCCGCCGGCCGCTGGCCGCGGTGACCGGCGCCGAGATCCAGGCGCCTCTCATCCAGGGCGGACATGTCCGCTACGCCAACCTGGACTACGGTGCCTCGGCTCCGGCGCTGTCCGTGGTCTCGGCCTACCTCAACGAGATCCTGCCGTTCTACGCCAGCGTCCACCGCGGCGCCGGCTATGCCTCCCAGATCAGCACCTCGGTCTACGAGAACGCCCGCGGGATTGTCCGCGACTTCGTTGGCGGCCGGCCGGACGATGCGGTGATCTTCACCAGGAACACCACCGATTCGCTGAACCTGCTGGCCGGCTGCCTGCCGGTCGTCGACGGCGAGCATACCGGCGAGGTGCTCTACCTCGACATTGAACACCATGCCAACCTCCTGCCCTGGCAGCGGGTACCCCACCGCAGCGTCATTGCCGCCCCCACCCTCGCGGCCACCCTGGAGCTGCTCCGCCAGGAACTCGCCCACGGCGGCGTCAGCCTGCTTGCCGTGACCGGGGCCTCCAACGTCACCGGCGAGATCCTGCCAATCCGCGACCTGGCAGCGCTGGCGCACGACTACGGCGCCCGGATCGTCGTCGACGCCGCCCAGTTGGCCCCGCACCGGCGGATCAACGTCTCCACGGACGACCTCGACTACATCGCCTTCTCGGGGCACAAGCTCTACGCACCCTTCGGTGCCGGCGTCCTGATCGGGCGTCCCGACTGGCTCGACGCCGGCATCCCGCACCTCGCGGGCGGCGGGGCCGTCCAGGACGCCCGGATCGATGCTGTCAGCTGGACCACGGGACCCGCCCGGCATGAGGGCGGATCCCCGAACGTGCTCGGCGCCGCCACCCTGGCCCGGGCCGCGCAAATCATCGCCGGGCTGGACGCGGACCAGTGGCACGCGCACGAGAACGCCATCCGGTCCTTCCTGGTGGAAGGCCTCGCCCGGATCGACGGTGTGACGGTCCACCAGATCTTCTCCGACAGCGGTACCTTCGACGCGGCTGCAGGGCCGGGGGCGGGCACCGGGTCACAGACCCCTCCCGGCGCCGGCACCATCGGCGTCGTCAACTTCTCGGTGGAAGGCTACGACGCGGGCCTGGTGGCAGCCTACCTGTCCGCCGAGCACGGTATGGGGCTGCGCGACGGCAGGTTTTGCGCGCATCCGCTGCTCCGGCGGCTTGGCCTGCCCTCGGGGTCGCTGCGGGCAAGCTTCGGTTTGGGCTCCAGGCTTGATGACGCCCAGCGGCTGCTCACCGGAGTCCGGGAGCTGCTCGGGAACGGCCTCGGCTGGGACTACGTGGTGGACGCAGGCCGCTGGGTACCGTCCAACGACACCCGCAGCTACCCGCACTGGGCCCCCAATACCCCCGGCACGGCCGGGGCGGCGCCCTGCACGCTGGACTAACGGCCGCCGGTGCGGCGGCGCTGGCTCCGGCGGCGCCGGCAGACACGGCCCCTGCAAACGCGGCCCCTGCCCGGTGCGGTAAATTCACAAGGTACGTACCCGGACCTGCCGAAGGAGATCAAACGTGGCACGCGGCGGACCCAAGCTGCCCCAGGGGCGGCGCCAGGAGCTGGGGCACAGCTTTCAGGACGGCGGGGAACACTACGACCGCGTCCGGCCCGGGTATCCCGAGGAATCGGCTGGCTGGCTGATCCCCGGCGGCGCAGCGGATGCCGCGGACCTCGGCGCCGGAACCGGGAAATTCACGGCGCTGCTGGTCGGGCGCGGCCTGCGCACGGTGGCAGTGGACCCATCCGCGGACATGCTGGAACAGCTGCGCCGGGCGCTTCCCGGGGTCACCGCCGTCGAGGGTACCGCGGAGCGGACGGGGCTGCCCGACGGTGCTTTCGACGTGGTGACAGTCGCCCAGGCCTGGCATTGGTGCGATCCGCTTCTGGCCAGCACGGAAGTCGCCAGGATCCTCCGCCCGCACGGTGTCCTGGGGCTGATCTGGAACCAGCTGGACACGTCTGTTCCCTGGGTGCACCGGCTCTCGCGCATTATGCATGCCGGCGACGTGCACAAACCGCACTTCACACCGCCGCTGGGACCTGAATTTACGGGACTGGAGAGCCATCTCACCCGGTGGGAAGATCCGGTGCGCGGCGCAGACATCCTGGCGCTGGCGAAGTCCCGCAGCTACTACCTGGCGGCCGGCCAGGCCACCCGCACCAAGGTGCTGGGCAACCTCGACTGGTATCTGCACGAGCACCTGGGCCATCAGGGCGATGAAGTGATCCCGCTCCCCTACCTGACACAGAGCTGGCGGGCCGTGCGGTCCTGACACCGGCCGGAAAGGTCCTTTTGGAGCCGTCGACGTTGCCGCGGACAGCCACCGTGGCTTATGGTTTCGGTATGCCTAATAATTATTTGTAGGCGTTCGCAAACTTCGGCGCAGGCATCCACCCGCCGTTGCCGCCCGCGTCGACGGCGACGCACCTAGCAGGGGAGCCCAGTGCTGGACGTAACAGGACACGACGGCGCGGGACCGGCGACGGCCGCCCGGCCGAAGCCGGCCGGCCGCCGGGCCATGATCGGCCTGCTGGGGCCGGCATTTGTTGCCGCGATCGCCTACGTGGACCCCGGCAACGTGGCGGCCAACCTCACGGCCGGAGCGCAATACGGCTACTTGCTCGTTTGGGTCCTGGTGGCCGCCAACATTATGGCCGTGCTGGTGCAATACCAGTCCGCCAAACTCGGGCTTGTCACCGGCAAAAGCCTGCCGGAGATTCTTGGTGAGCGGCTGAAGCCGTTCTGGCGCCGGGCGTTTTGGGTGCAGGCCGAGATCGTGGCTGCTGCCACTGACCTTGCCGAGGTGGTGGGCGGGGCAATCGCGCTCTTCCTGCTCTTTGGACTGCCTTTGCCCCTTGGCGCCGTAATCGTCGGCGCCGTCTCCATGGGACTCCTCGCCGTGCAGGCCCGGAACAAGCAGCGGCCATTTGAGTTCATCATTATCTTCCTGCTCGGCATTATCACCATCGGGTTCCTGGCCGGCCTTTTTGTTAGCCCGCCTGATCCTGCCGGTGTGGCAGCCGGGCTGATCCCGGGCTTCCGGGGGCCCGAGACTGTGCTGCTGGCCGCGAGCATGCTCGGCGCCACGGTGATGCCGCACGCCATCTACGTCCACTCTGCACTGTCCAGGGACCGGCATCGTCCGGACCCGCACGTCCATGTTCCCGCCCCGGCCCTCGCCCGGCTGGTCAAGGCGACCCGCTGGGACGTGGTCGTCGCCCTGGCCTTCGCCGGTCTTGTGAACATCGGGATGCTGCTGCTGGCCGCATCGACCCTCGGCGGTGCGGACGGAACAGACACCATCGAAGGAGCCCATGCCGCCATCACCAGCAGCCTCGGACCCGTCATCGGCGTCATCTTCGCCGTCGGGCTGCTCGCCTCCGGACTGGCTTCCACGTCCGTTGGCTGCTACGCCGGCGGCTCAATTATGGAGGGGCTGCTCAAGATCCGGGTCCCCCTGATGCTGCGGCGCATCATCACCCTGGTACCGGCGGTGGTGCTGCTGAGCGTGGGTTTCGATCCTACCTGGGGACTGGTCCTGAGCCAGGTTGTCCTGAGCTTCGGAATCCCTTTTGTGCTGATCCCGCTGGTTGTCCTGACCAGTAACAAGTCGCTGATGGGCCGGTTCGCCGATGGAATGGCGCTTCGGATCGCAGCTGTCGTCAGCGTCATCCTGGTGGTCGCGCTTAACCTCGCACTGCTGTGGCTGACCTTCGCCAGCGCGGGCTAACGGTAGGCTGGATGCTGTGAAGACCAGCCTGCCCTCTTCCTCGATCGAGGACTATGTCAAGGTCATCTATTCCTTTACGGAGTGGCAGGACAGGCCGATCACCTCCACCCAGCTGGCACAACGCCTCGGCGTCGCCAACTCCTCGGTCTCCGAAATGGTCCGCAAGCTCAAGGACCAGGGACTCGTGGACCACCAGCCGTACAGCGCGATCACCCTCACCGCCGACGGTGTCCGGCTGGCGTTGTCCATGGTCAGACGGCACCGGCTCATCGAAACATTCCTGGTCCGGGAACTCGGCTACCGCTGGGACGAGGTTCACAACGAGGCCGAGCTGCTCGAACACGCCGTCTCGGACACCTTCATTGAGCGGATGGCAGCCAAGCTCGGGAACCCGCGGCGTGATCCGCATGGGGATCCGATTCCTGCCGCCGACGGCTCCGTCCTGATCCCGGTGGCGCACCGGATGAGCGAGCTCGACGATGGGCACACCGGCCGGATTACCCGGATCAGTGACGAAAACCCCGAGCTCCTGCGCTACCTTTCCGCGGAAGAAATCGACCTTGACGACGACGTCGAGGTGCTGGGGCGCAAGCCTTTCGGCGGCGCCCTGGTAGTTCGCATCGGCTCGGGCGCGGCCGGGCAGGAAGTGGATCTGGCCGAGGAAGTCGCCTCCGCCCTCTGGGTCCACAGTGACGTTGCCCATCCCGGCTGCAGCCTCGGGCGGTCCTGAGTGCGGGCCGAGTTGACCGGAGCCGGGGTATGAAACACACGGCGAAGTCGCTCCCCCGGACGGCGGGTGCGGCGCATGACCGGTCGCCGGGCTGGCATGCATGGACGGCCGTCGCCGTCGGCGGCCTGATCGGAACGGAGCTGCGCTACGGGGCCGGCCTGGTGTTCCCGGAATCCGCCGGGACAATCCCTTGGACCACCTTGGCGATCAACGTCCTCGGCAGTTTTGTGCTCGCGGCCCTCACCACCGTCTGGATCGCGCGGCCGAAGACGGCGTTCTGGCTGCGTGCCGGACTCGGACCCGGGTTGCTGGGGTCCTTCACTACGTTTTCGGCGGTGGTGTTCGCCCTGGACCAGCAGTTCAGGGCCGGTTTACAAACCAGCTCGCTGGTTTATCTGGGACTCTCACTCGTCCTGGGGCTCGGTGCGGCGGCCGCGGGGTGGAAGACCGGAAAGGCAATGGCTGATCTGACCGGCCGGGCATTATGATCACGGCACTGCTCGTCGGGGCCTTCGGTGTTGCCGGCGCCCTGCTGCGCTTCGCCGTCGACTCCTGGTTTGCTAACTCCTTCCCGGCCCGTCATTCCCACTGGCCCTGGACCACCCTCGCCGTCAACGTGACGGGTTCCTTTATCATCGGCGCGGCCATCGGCGGCACGGCACACTGGGGACTGGGGCCTGAGTGGCAGTCCGGCCTCGCGACGGGACTCGCCGGCGGCCTCACGACATTCAGCTCCTGGACCACCGCCACTGTCCGGCTTGCGAGCGAAAGCCGCTACCGCGCCGCCACCCTCAACGTCGCCGCCAACCTAATTCTCGGCCTCGCCGCAGCAGCGCTCGGGCTCTCCCTCACTGCCCTGTGACGAGCCTAACGCCGGCCTCCCGACTGCGATGACGGAGCATCCGATCCCGTATCGTTGAAGCATGGTTACCCGACGTGAAGCAGCCCAAGTCCTCGACATTCCGCTGGAAATGGCTCACCGTCACGGCATCCCGTCCCGGCTGAGCGAAACCGAACTCGGCGAACTCCTTGACAACCCGCCGCAGTGGCTGGTCCAGTCCAAGGCCAACCGGACCGGTAAACGCCCCGTCTGGGTCCAGCTTTCCTGTGCTGTCTGCGGCTTCTCCGAAGCGGCCCGGCCGAAGAAATGGTGGCCGGACTTCACCTACGTGTGCTGCGAACACCACGCCTCGTTTGAGCGTCCCGCAGCCGCTGCCGGCTTGGTCCGCAGCGAGTATGAGGGTGTGGGCAGCCGGTTCGTTGGAATCGTCGACGTCGCGGTGCCGGAGGCGTAGCTTTATCTTATGGGGCCATTCCGGCCCCGCTGTGAGGGAGCACCCGCATGCCTGACAAATCACCGCACCGGAGCATGGCCAAAAAGCCGGTGAAGACCATCAAGGAAAAACGGGCCGAGAAGAAGTCCAAAAACGTCGCGGAGACGCACGCGGACCCGGTATCGCACATCAAGAAGCACTGAGCGCAACCCGCCAGCCGGGCCGTGCAGGCAAAGCAAAAGGCCGGAAGCGTCAGCTTCCGGCCTTTTGTGTGGGACTTTACGGGGTGGAGCAACGTTTCCGGTGCTCCGATGGTGGAGATGGGGGGAATTGAACCCCCGTCCGATGTCGTGTTGTCAGGGCTTCTCCGGGCGCAGTTTGCGTTGGATTTTCTCGGCCCCAGCCACGCTACAAACAGCTGGCTGATCCGGGCCCAGTCATCAAAGAGTCCCGTTCACCCCGATGACGGGGGTAAACAGCAGTGGCTATCTAAATGACGCCAGGATCCGGGGCAATAGCAACCTCGGGCTGACGGACTGTCTTACTGCTTAGGCAGCGAGAGCGAAGTCAGTGCGTTTTGAATTGGCACTTATTGGTTTGCAGACAGCGTTTACGAGATAATTCTGCATCCTCGGCCCGCTTCACCTGTCGCGACTAACATCGTCGAAACCGATCATCCCCGTATTTTTTTATCAAACCAAGCTGCTATGTTGCCGAACCGTTTCCGTGCTGCTGAACCGGTACCGCACCATTGGCTGCCTGGCTATCAAGCATAACGCACGGCATCGCAGATTCATTCCACCAGGCCGGGGACGGCCACGGCTACCGCCGGTTCCGTTCGCGCATCACCCGCAGGGCCTCACGCTTGTCCTGCTGCTCGCGCAGGGTATGACGCTTGTCGTATTCCTTCTTACCGCGGGCTACGCCGATCTCCACCTTGGCCCGCCCATCCACGAAGTACAGCTGGAGTGGGACGATCGTGAAACCGGATTCGCGGATCTTGTGCGAGATCTTGGTGAGTTCGTCCCGGTGCAGCAGCAGCTTCCGACGGCGGCGTGCGGCGTGGTTGGTCCAACTCCCCTGGTGGTATTCGGGGATGTGGATGCTCTCCATCCACAGCTCGTCGTTGTAGAAGGTGCAAAAGCCGTCGACCATGGAGGCGTGGCCCTCCCGAAGGGACTTCACTTCCGTCCCCATCAGTGCGATTCCCGCCTCATAGGTATCGAGGATGTGGTAGTCGTGCCGGGCCTTGCGGTTGGTGGCCACTACCTTACGGCCACTTTCTTTCGGCACGGTAGAACTCCTTGAATCGACGGGTGTGCCGTACGCCGAAACGGCGCAGGCTTATGCCAGTTTACGGCAGAGCAGCAGCGCACCGGCAGGGCTTCCGCTCCGGGCGGATCAGAGCAGGTTCATCGGATCCACGGCTCGGCCGTTAAGCCAGGTCTCGAAGTGCGAGTGGCAGCCGGTGGAGTTGCCGGTGGTTCCCGAGTAAGCAATCAGCTGGCCCCGGCTGACCTGCTGGCCCGGCGAGACGACAACTGAGGTGTTGTGGTAATAGATGGTGGTCAGCGAGTTGCCTTGGATCACACCATGGGAGATCTTCACGTTGTTGCCACCGCCGTCATTGGCCCAGCCGGCGGAAAATACCGTTCCCGCCGCCGCGGCAAAGACCGGTGTGCCGCAGGCGGCGCCGAAGTCGATTCCGGTGTGCATATAGCCGCCCTGGCCGTAGAAGTCGATGGTCCCGGGGGGTGTCGAGCGCCAGCCGAAGCCGGAGGTGATCGGGACGCCATTGAGGGGATGCTGCAGGCCGAAGGCCGACGGGGATCCCTGGGGGGCAGGAACGTACGGTGCCGGCTTCGCCTGGGCCTGCCCCTGGGCGCGGGCGGCCGCGGCGGCAGCCTCCGCGGCCGCCTCGGCGATCCGGCGCTGTTCGGCTTCATAGGCCTCGCGCAGTTTGCGGTCGCGTTCGGCGATGTCCGCGGCAACGGCGTCCTGCTGGGACTTGACCTGGGCGAGTTGGGTCTGGATTCCGGGTTTGGCGGCCTGAAGTTCGGCGTCGATCCGGGTGGTGTCGGCGATGAGCTGGTCCACCTGGGCCTTTTTGGCCTCTGCCTCGCCGCGGGCTGCCTGTTCGCGGGCCAGCGCGGCATCAGCTTTGGCTTTAAGGTCCTTGATTTCGGCTTCCACCGCTTCGAGCCTGGCCTGGGAGTTGATGTTCGTGGCGTTCTGTTGGGTCAGCTTGTCCATGGCGGCGTTTTGGCTGCGCATCGCCTGGTCGGCCAGGTCAATGGTGTCCGTAAGGCTGCCGCCGTTGTTCGGGCCGAAAAACAGCGAAAGGTTGGACGGCACACCGCCGGACTTGTACGCCTGGGTGGCGATCTGCCCGATCAGTTTCTTCGTGTCGGTGATCTTCTGCTTGTCCGTCTCCAACTGCTGGGTGATCTTGGCTTTGTTTTGCTGCGCAAGGTCCACCCGGGCTGCGAGGGCCTCGGCTTCCTTGACCGCAGCTGCCACGCGGCCCTGGGCGTCGAGCAGGGCCTGTTGGGCACCGGGGAGCTGGCCTTGGTAAAGGACGAGGTCCGAGGCCGCCTGGGCGATCTTGGAGTCAACAAACTCCAGCGAGTGCTGAACCTTCGCCGCTTCCTCCCGGAGGGCTGCCTGCTGGTCTTCGAGGGAGTCGGCGACGGCCACCGGGGCCGAAGCTCCCATGGCCGCCACCAGAACCAGGGCTAGCGCGGCACTGACGATGCGGCTGCGGCGGCCGGCCACGGCTCGCCGGAGGGGAACCGGCTGCGGGCCGGTTCGGTGCATCGGTGTCATGGGGATCCCTTTTTCGTTGCGCACGCTAAACCTTCAGGTATCGACGAAGGGTTAGGAGCGATGATACGCCTGCCAGCAGCACGCCAAGGCCAATGAGGGCCGGTGCGAGCACCAGGGTTTGGCCCGCGGAGATAAACGCGGTGTCCGGATACTGCTTGGAGAGGTATCCGCCCAGGAAGAAGTGCGCCACGGCCCACAGTGTTCCCGAGGCCAGCGCCGCGCCAATCACTGCGGCTATCACGCCCTCCAGGATAAACGGCAGCTGGATCACTATTTTCGATGCCCCGACCAAGCGCATGATCCCGGTTTCCCGTCGCCTGCTGAAGGCGGAGAGCCGGATCGTGGTGGCGATCAGCAAGATGGCGCAGATGATCATCACGCCGGCGACGCTGACGGCCACGAGGGAGGCAGCGTTCATGACCGAGAAGAGCCGTTCGAGGAGCTGGCGCTGGTCGATCACGGTTTCCACACCGGCCTGCGATGAGAAGGTCTCGCTGATGATCTGGTACTTTTCCGGGTCCTTCATATTGATCCGGAAGGAGGCCGGGAGCTGGTCCGGCGTCACCGAGTCAACGATCGGGGAATTGGAAAACTGTTCCTTGAAGTGCCTGTACGCATCGTCCTTGGACTCAAACTGGAAGTCGTTGACGTACTGGGCAACGGCCGGCGATTCCAGCAGCTTGCCCAGGTTGGCCTGCTGTTCGGGGGTGGCGGGCCCGCTGGCGCAACTGGCCGCCGTCGAACCGTCGCTGCACAGGAAGATGGCGACCTGGACCTTGTCGTACCAGTAGCCCTTCATTTGGTTGATCTGCAGCTGCAGCATGCCAGCGGCGCCGACGAAAGTCAGGGACACGAAAGTCACCAGGATGACGGAGACCACCATGGAGAGGTTGCGGCGCAGGCCGCTGCCGATTTCGGCGAGGACGAATTGGAGCCTCACAGCTGGCCCTCCCCTTGCGGGTCCCGCCCGCTGGCGTCGCGCAGGCGGCGCGACTGTCCCACGACCGGGATCATGGAGGTGTAGAGCGCCTTGGCCTCATCGCGGATCACAACGCCGTTCTTGAGCTCGACGACGCGTTTGCGCATCTCGTTGACGATGTCGTCATCGTGCGTTGCCATCACCACTGTGGTGCCGTTCTGGTTGATCTTGTCCAGCACCCCCATGATGCCCATCGAGGTGGTGGGGTCCAGGTTGCCGGTCGGCTCATCGGCGAGCAGGATGCCGGGGCGGTTGACGACGGCGCGGGCGATCGCCACGCGCTGCTGCTCACCGCCGGAAAGTTCGTGTGGAAGGCGGTTTTCCTTGCCTTCGAGCCCGACGGTCTTGAGGACCTCGGGAACGGTGTCCCGGATGACGCTGCGGCCCTTGCCAATGACCTGCATCGCGAAGGCGACGTTGGCGAAGACAGTCTTTTGGGGCAACAGGCGGAAGTCCTGGAAGACGACGCCGATGCCGCGGCGGAGCCTGGGCACCCGCCAGCTGGAAATGTTGGCAACGTTCTGGCCGGCCACGTAGACGGCACCGGAGGAGGCACGGTCCTCTTTAAGGACAAGGCGCAGGAACGTCGATTTTCCGGAACCGGAGGCCCCGACGAGGAAGGCGAATTCGCCACGGTCGATCTCAAGGTTGATGGAATCCAGGGCGGGGCGCGCCTTCTGGTCGTAGACCTTGGTGACATTTTCGAAACGGATCATGGCCCTAAATACCCTGCAGGACATGGACAGGTACATCCCGGTTCTGCTGCCGGCGCGCGGGCTTTCTAGTGGGGGAAGTAGAGCTCCGGCTTCTCGACTATACGCACGGGCCCCGGCGGATCGGCCCGAGTGCCGGGGCGTGTCGCAGGATTAGGCGGCCAGGACGGGTGTGCCGCGGAAGTAGGGCGTGTGTGCGGCTATTTGTCGGCGTTGCGGTTGTCGGTCCGCCAGCGGATGCCGGCATCAATAAAATCGTCGATCTCGCCGTCGAACACGGCCGAGGTGTTGCCGACTTCGTGCTCGGTGCGGAGATCCTTGACCATCTGGTACGGGTTCAGGACGTACGAGCGCATCTGGTCGCCCCAGGAGGCTTTTACATCGCCGGCGAATGCCTTCTTCTCCGCGTCCTCCTGCTGCTTCTTCAGCAACAGGAGCCTGGACTGCAGCACTCGCAGCGCGGCCGCACGGTTTTGCAGCTGCGACTTCTCGTTCTGCATCGACACCACGGTGCCGGTGGGGATGTGGGTGAGGCGCACTGCGGAGTCCGTGGTGTTGACCGACTGGCCGCCGGGGCCGGAGGAACGGAAGACATCGACGCGGATCTCATTGTCCGGGATGTCGATGGAGTCCGTCTGCTCGATCAGCGGGATGACTTCGACGGCGGCGAAGGAGGTCTGCCGGCGGCCCTGGTTGTCGAAGGGACTGATCCGCACCAGGCGGTGGGTGCCGGCTTCGACGCTGAGCGTGCCGTACGCGTAAGGGGCCTTGACCTCGAAGGTGGCGGACTTGAGCCCTGCTTCTTCGGCGTAGGAGGTGTCCATGATGGTGGTCGGGTAGCCGTGGCGTTCAGCCCAGCGGAGGTACATCCGCAGCAGCATTTCGGCGAAGTCTGCCGCGTCCACTCCCCCGGCGCCGGCTCGGATCGTGACGACGGCTTCGCGGATGTCGAACTCGCCGGAAAGCAGGGTAACCACTTCGAGTTCCGTCAGTGCCTTGCGCACGGACTCGAGTTCCGTCGCCGCTTCACCCATGGAGGCGGCGTCATCCTCGTCCTGGCCCAGCTCCACCAGGACCTCAAGATCGTCTATCCGGGAGGCCAGCGAGTCAAGGCGTGCCAGTTCGGACTGCCGGTGCGAGAGCCGCGAGGTAATCACCTGCGCGGCCGCGGGGTCGTCCCACAGATTGGGTTCGCCGGCCCGTTCGCTGAGTTCGGCGATGTCCTCCTTCAGCCCCTCAACATTCGAAACGTTCTCGATCGAGGCGTAGGTGGCTCGGAGGGCGCGGATTTCTGCGGGAAAATCAATGTTTGCCATGGTTTTTTAACCCTACGCTATCCCCGCAGGCGGCCCGGACTGGGCTGCCTGGCAGCGCCGGGGCTCTAACGTGAAAGCCGGGAGCGCGCCGTCGAACTCGCTTCGATCCTGATGCCGTCGGGGATCAGGAAGTTGACCACGGGCGGGTGGACGGCGGCGCTGAGCACCACGACGGCGGTGGCCCCGTCCGGGCTCCCCGTCCCCGGGCCAACGGTGAGGCCGGCGAACCGGGTGAAGGCATTGCTGCGGTCCAGGAACTCGATGGCGGTTGCCCGCACGCGGGCGCCGGTCAGCACAGCGGTGGGGTTGCCGCGGGCCGCTTCGAGCTGTCCGAGTGTAAAGCTGTCTGCGGCGGCTACCGAGGCGCCGTCGGCCATCGACAGGAGCTTTTTGTGCTCGATATAGACACTGGAGGCGGCGATGACAACTGTCGAAAGAAGCAGGGCGAGCAGCACGTACCCGATGATCAGCACCATCAATTGACCGTCGTCGCGGCGCGGGCGGGAGACTAGTTGCGGTGCCCCGGAGCCGCTCATCGGGAGCGGCCCACCAGCTGCGTGGCGGAGGCGCTGAGCTGACCGGCGTTCAGGTTCAGCACGTCGCCGAAGGGAACAAAAGGCAGCGGTACGGTGAGGTGGACGGTGACCGTCACGGCCGTGCCCGCGGCCATGCAGTCGGCCGGGGCGCATGTGGTCTCGACCCGGGCATCCGCCGCGGGGTGCCCGTGGTCTGCGAGCGCCAGCAGCACGGCCTGCTCTGCGGCTGCCCGGGCGGCAGCGCCGTCGGGCTGCGCAACGAAAACCTTGGCGGCCTGGTCCGCGGCACCGACGACCGCAAATGAGCCGCTTTGGAGCGCTCCCATGGTGATGATGAAGTAAACCAGCGGCACCATCAGCAACAGCGACAGGAACGTAAATTCGACGACAGCGCTTCCCTGTTCTGCGTTCTGCGGGAGGCCGGCGTTGACTGCGCGGCACTCAACCGCCGACAGCCTGTGCCGAAACTGGCAGCGCGGTGGCTGCCAGTGCGCTGAATGCCAGTGCGGTGAGAGCCAGTGCGGTGGACGCTCAGGGCTGAATGGCAGCATGCCCTTTCACCTCCAGGGCTGCGCGGGGACCGATCAGCCCGATCACGGGCAAGGGCGCGCGCACAGTGACTTCCAGGGTCCGGATACCCTGGTACGTGGCCTCGCTGGTAGTGACGTCGGTGGCAAAATCCTGGTTGAGGGCGACTCCGATCAGCTGGACTGTCCTGTCCCGGGCATCCGCGGAACCGCGGTCCGCGAGGGTGCCGTATCTGGCGCCCGAGGCCGCGGCGTCGACCAGGGTATTCCGGACGTGGATGACAAGGGTGAGCTGGATGATGGCGAGGAAGAACAGCGTCAGCAGTCCACCCACAAGCACAAAGTCCACCACTGCCGAGCCACGTTCGTCAGTCCTGCCCCAGCCGCCTCGGGGCAGGGGCACGCGTTACTGCCCTACCTTGTCCATGGCCTGGTTGAACAGTGCCTCCAAGGCCGGGCCGGCGAGGGCGAGGAGGGCGGCGACGAGGATGGCGGACATCAGGGTAATCATCACCCAGCCGGGCACGTCGCCCCGTTCGCTCGGATCGCTGCGCCGTTCAGGATGCTCTCCGGCATCCTGCGCCGTGGAATGTCTTGCCGGTACGGGCAGCATGCTGATGGTGCAAAGCAACAGTGTCATCTGGTTGCGGATCTTTTTCACGTTCACTCCTTGGTTCGCATGTTCGGTTGATTTCGGTGTTTTCCTTTGCTGCGGTTAGAGGCCCATGCTGATGGCGGCGAGTCCGGGAAACACGGCGAATACGACCGTCAGCGGCAAGACGCCAAACACGACCGGCACCATCATTCCGATTTCCTTCTTTCCGGCCGACACCATGAGCTCGCGTTTGGCGGTATCCCGGACGTCCTGCGCCTGGGCCCGCAGCACTTCAGCCAGGGGGGTTCCCCGTTCGACCGCCACGATCAGCCCGTCCACAAAACGGAGAAGAGGGCCGAGTTCGGTCCGAGCGGAGAACTCCTGCAGGGCGTCCACGAGCGGCTTCCCCGCCCGGGTCTCGGCGAGGACCAGGGCGAATTCTTGGGAGAGCTCGCCTCGGGCGCTGCGGCACACTCTGTCCAGTGCCCCTGTGGCACTCTCGCCGGCGCTGACAGCCAGCGCCATCAGTTCGGCGATGCTGGGGAACTCCGCCATCATCCGCGCTTCGCGCTTTTTGATCCGGACGCCCAGCAGATAGTCCCGCAACAGAAACCCTCCGGCGGCGCTGCCGAGGACCAGCACAGCGGCGACCAGCGGGCTGAAACGCCCGGCCGCACCGAACAGCACGACGGCGCCGACTGCGGCCGCAAAGCCGCCGGCTCCCCAGAGAAGTTGTTCTGCCCGGAAATCGGCTGGCGACGCGGCACTCCCTGCCCTGGACAGACGGCGGTTCAACGTCAAGGAAACCGGATTCAACCGCCCCAGCGACCTCACGGCGTCGCCGATGACCGGGCGCAGAATTCTTTCCAGCGGCCCTAACGGTGTGATGTTCCCCGGCGCCGTGCGCAGCAGCCGGGATTCCAGATTGTGGGCCTTCAGCTGCGGGCTGATGCGTTCCACGAACGTTGTCGGCCGCATAAACGGCAGCCGGACAAGCAACAGCCAGAGGCCAATGCCCAGGACGACTCCGCAGACAACAGCTGCCGCCATCAGGCCGGTCATCGAAGGACCCGCTCGTCCGCAGGGAGGGCACCGATGCGGAGCATGGCGGCATAGGAGACCAGGGAAACTGCCAGTCCGCCGAGCAGTACAGCGGCACCGAGGGCAGTGTTGTAGGCAGCTACCGCTTCGGGGCGGCTGGCCATCAGCACCAGGACAAGCCAGGGGGCGGCGACCGCAAGCCGTGCTGCGTTGACGGTCCAGGACTGTCTGGCCTCCAGTTCGCTTCTGGTGCGGGCATTCTCCCGGAGGAATTCCGCCAGGGTTCCCAACAGCCGACCCAGATCGGAGCCCCCCACCTCCTTCGTCAGACGGAGCGCTTCGATAATCCGATCGGCGACGGGGTCCGCCAGACGGTCCTTCAGCCGGGTCAGGGAGGGGCCGAACTGCCCGCCGGCACGGTAGTCGGAGCCAAAGTCACGGAACACCTGCCGGAGCTCCTCGGGCCCCTTTTCGCCCAGCTGGATCAAAGCCTCCGGCAACGACAGGCCGGCCCTAATCGCCGAGCGAAGGTGGTCAACGACGTCGGGCCACAACTGTCGCAGCACGGCGGTCCGCTTCCGTGCGCGCCACGAAACGATGGCCATTGGCAGCCAGCCACCAAAAAGGCCAAAACAGCCCGCGATGGGCCATGACCGGGTCACCGCGAAGAAAACAAACATTGTGAACCCACCGACACCCAGGCACGTCGCCGCCAGGCCCGAGCCACTGACCTTCTCGATTCCGGCGGTGCGCAGAAGATCCTCCAGCCGGCTGCTGCGCCGTGCGGGGCTGGCTGGCTTGGGCTGTTCCCAGGCGGACCACCAGATCAGCAGGAATCCGGCGCCCGCCACCATGCCGATCAGTGCAGCCATCAGCGCGGCTCCAGCAGGGCTGCGACGTCGTACCCTGCCCGGGCAAACTTCTCCGCTGCCGGCATCGAATTGGCACTGGGCTGCAACTGGCCGTCAGCGAGGGCAAAGACCATGGAGGATTCGATAATGCCGTTCTCCACACGCCGGCCCAACGACAGGATCTCCGTAACTTCGCGGCGTCCGCTGGCGTTCCGGGCGCAGTGGACCACGAGGTCGATGCAGGATGCGACCGTAGGCACCACGAAGGCGCTCGAGATGTTCTCGCCTGCAAGCAAGGGCAGCGTGCAGATCTTGGTGACGGCATCGTGGGCGGAGTTGGCGTGGACGGTGCACATGCCGGGAAGGCCGGAGTTCAAGGCAATGAGCATGTCCAGGCTCTCGGCCTCCCGCACCTCGCCCACCACCAGGCGGTCGGGGCGCATGCGCAGTGCCTCCTTGACCAGCCGGCGCATGGGGATTTCACCTTCGCCTTCCAGGTTGGGTTGCCGGCACTGCAGCCCCACAACGTCCCGCAGCGGAAACTGCAGCTCAAAGATCTCCTCGACAGTAATAACGCGCTCGCGGGTACCGATGCTCGCGGCCAAACAATTCAGCATGGTGGTCTTACCCGCCTGGGTGGCGCCGGAGACCAGGATATTCAGTCCGCTTGCCACGGCCGCACCGAGGAACCGGGCGGCCTGGGGCGTCACGGTGCCCAACTCCACCAGGTGCTCAAGCCGACTGGCTTTTACAACGAACTTGCGGATGTTAATGGCCCAATGCTTTCTGGTCACGTCAGGAATGACGACGTGCAGGCGGGAACCGTCGGGCAGCGCTGCATCCACGAACGGAGAGGACATGTCGAGCCGTCGCCCGGAGCTCTTCAGCATCCGTTCCACAAGGTCCCGTACCTGCTGGTCCGTGAGCGAGACCGAGGTGAGCTCGGATTCACCGTTGCGGGCGACGTAGATCTCGTTGGGCGCATTTAGCCAGACCTCCTCAATGGCGGGATCGTCGAGCAGGGGTTGCAGTGCCCCAAAACCGGCCACGGCGTCGAAGACAAACCTCCGGGCCGATTCAAGCGGGCCGATGGGCGGGAGCGGGGCCAGCAATGCGCGCTCGTCGTAATCCAGGACGGCGGCCTCGACCAGGCGTCGGACCTCACCGGCCTGCCGCATGGGGTCCAGTCCGCGGCGGCGAATCAGCTCGCGGACTTCGTCCTCGACAATGCGAACAGCCTCCACAATGGCCCCCAGTTTGCCTATTCGCCCTGCTCCGGGGGCGCTGCAATTGGGTTAAAACTAGGGCTCCCCGCGCTTCGGAACAAGAGTCCGGTGCGGCGGATGTGGAAAACTACCCGCAGTTTTACAACAATTTTCACATTGGTAACACAAGAAACTCTGGTTTCACTACTTTCCCCAGATAGGGTGAGCCCGACAAGTCAGACATTCTCACCGCCCGGCAGCCTTTACGTGCTGAGCTTCGGGCGCGTGACCAGCGTGACACGGCCGCAATCGTGTCGTTGTTCCGGAGCGAAAAATGAAGCGGACCCTACTTCCCCCTACCAGTCACCTGGGCAGCCGGGTCGGAGCCACCCTACTGGCCCTCTGCCTCGTCGCCGGACCGGGACTGGCTGTTCCCGCCGGAGCCGTTGAACCGACACCGAGCGTCACCGCGACACCGGCGCCTACCTCAGCAGTTTCGCCCGCTGCAAGCCCCACGCCGGTAACAACGGCCCCAACCGCAACACCTTCCACCGCAACTCTGGCACCCGCGCCCAGTCCGGCGGCTCCGCCCACCACGGCAGGAACGACAGACCCCTCCTCGCCTACCAGTAAGGCAGCCTTAGCCGCGGCCATCGGTCCCGGCGGTGCCGAGATGGGGCAGAGCTCGGCACGCGTCGGATCGCACTCTGCCGGCAGCAAATCGCTGACCACTGAAGCCCTCAGCACTGAAGGCACGTGGACCCCCACTTTCGGTGTCCAGGGACTGGACGTCAGCGGCCATCAGCCAAGCATTAACTGGCAACAGCAATGGAATATGGGCGCTCGCTTTGCCTACGTCAAAGCCAGCGAAGGCAACTATTACGCCAGCGAGACTTTCGGTTCCCAGTACCAGGGTTCCCGTAGCGTTGGCATGATCCGCGGGGCCTACCACTTCGCTATTCCGAACTGGTCCTCCGGTGCGGACCAAGCCCGCTACTTCGTCCAGAACGGCGGCGGCTGGAGCGCTGACGGATCCACGCTTCCGCCTGTTCTGGACTTTGAGTTCAATCCCTACGCTGGCAGGACCATCAGCGGTTTCTACTTTGGTGACACGTGCTATGGCATGTCGCCCGGGCAGCTGGCGTCCTGGGTGCGCGACTTCGGGAACACGATGCAGTCACTGACTGGCAGGCTTCCCGTTATATACACAAATACCTCCTGGTGGAACCAGTGCTTAGGGAACCCGCCGGGCTTCGGGGACTACCCCCTGTGGGTCGCCGCATACCCGGGCTCCTTCACAAATAACGCGGGGCCGGTTCCGTCCGCAAGCTGGGGCACTTACAGCATCTGGCAGTACAGCAGCACCGGTCCCTACGCCGGCGACTCCAACGTCTGGAACGGCACCGAAGGGGATCTACGTGCATTCGCCGCAAATGGAGTCTCTGGCTCGGCAATCCAGGCGATTGCAGCGGTGGGGTCGTCGGCAGCCTCGCCCGGAACGCCGACTTCGGGAATTGTGTGCGGCCAACCCCAGGGCGGGTGCTATCAGGAGTACACGGGCGGGGCGATCATCTGGAGTCCAGCCACCGGGGCACACGCATCGTCAGGGGACGTCCGTGCGGCCTGGGCCCGGACCGGCTTCCTCGACGGCCCGCTGGGCTACCCGACATCAGACGTTATCTGCGGCCAGCCCGCCGGCGGCTGCTACCAGGACTACCAGGGCGGGGCGATCATCTGGTCCCCGACCACCGGCGCCCACCCCTCGACGGGACCGACCCGCACGGCATGGGCGGGATCCGGCTTCCTCACCGGCACCCTCGCCTACCCCACGAGTGACATTGTCTGCGGCCTGGTCAACGGCGGCTGCTACCAGGACTACCAGGGCGGCGCGATCATCTGGTCCCCTACCACCGGCGCGCACGCCACCACCGGGCCGACGCGGGCGGCGTGGGCAGGCACCGGTTTCCTCGACGGCCCGCTGGGCTACCCGAAGAGTGACATTGTCTGCGGCCTGGTCAACGGCGGCTGCTACCAGGACTTCCAGGGCGGCGCGATCATCTGGTCCCCCACCACCGGCGCCCATGCCACCACCGGCCCCACCCGCGCAGCTTGGGGCCGCACCGGCTTCCTCGACGGCCCGCTGGGCTACCCCACGAGTGACATTGTCTGCGGCCAACCCTCCGGCGGCTGCTACCAGAACTACCAGGCCGGCACCATCGCCTGGTCACCGACCACCGGCGCCCACCCCCTGTCCGGCTCCGTCCGCACAGCCTGGACCACCACCGGATCCCTCACCGGCACCCTCGCCTACCCCACCTCGGACGTCATTTGCGGCCTCGTCAACGGCGGCTGCTACCAGGACTTCCAGGGCGGCGCGATCATCTGGTCCCCCACCACCGGCGCCCATGCCACCACCGGCCCCACCCGCGCAGCTTGGGGCCGCACCGGCTTCCTCGACGGCCCGCTGGGCTACCCCACGAGTGACATTGTCTGCGGCCAACCCTCCGGCGGCTGCTACCAGAACTACCAGGCCGGCACCATCGCCTGGTCACCGACCACCGGCGCCCACCCCCTGTCCGGCTCCGTCCGCACAGCCTGGACCACCACCGGATCCCTCACCGGCACCCTCGCCTACCCCACCTCGGACGTCATTTGCGGCCTCGTCAACGGCGGCTGCTACCAGGACTTCCAGGGCGGCGCGATCATCTGGTCCCCCACCACCGGCGCCCATGCCACCACCGGCCCCACCCGCGCAGCTTGGGGCCGCACCGGCTTCCTCGACGGCCCGCTGGGCTACCCCACGAGTGACATTGTCTGCGGCCAACCCTCCGGCGGCTGCTACCAGAACTACCAGGCCGGCACCATCGCCTGGTCACCGACCACCGGCGCCCACCCCCTGTCCGGCTCCGTCCGCACAGCCTGGACCACCACCGGATCCCTCACCGGCACCCTCGCCTACCCCACCTCGGACGTCATTTGCGGCCTCGTCAACGGCGGCTGCTACCAGGACTTCCAGGGCGGCGCGATCATCTGGTCCCCCACCACCGGCGCCCATGCCACCACCGGCCCCACCCGCGCAGCTTGGGGCCGCACCGGCTTCCTCGACGGCCCGCTGGGCTACCCCACGAGTGACATTGTCTGCGGCCAACCCTCCGGCGGCTGCTACCAGAACTACCAGGCCGGCACCATCGCCTGGTCACCGACCACCGGCGCCCACCCCCTGTCCGGCTCCGTCCGCACAGCCTGGACCACCACCGGATCCCTCACCGGCACCCTCGCCTACCCCACCTCGGACGTCATTTGCGGCCAGCCCTCCGGCGGCTGCTACCAGGACTTCCAGGGCGGCGCGATCATCTGGTCCCCCACCACTGGCGCCCAGCCAAGCACCACAGGCCCCATCCGGGACCACTGGGGCAGCACCGGCTTCCTCACCGGCCCGCTGGGCTACCCCACCGGAGCGCAAACCTGCACCCCAGCCGGAGACCTCTGCAGCCAACAATTCACCGGCGGAAAAATCACATGGACACCCACAGGCGCATACATCGGCTAAGCCGCGGCCAGAGCCGCCCTGCCCGGTCCGTCTCATGCCGCCCAACGCCCTCATCCCGCCCTCATCCCGCCATCCATCCCCTGGATAGCCCCACCAAAGCCCCACCAAATCCCCACCTTTGGCACGGTATTTGGCCGCAATCCAAGGTATTCCGCAGCTTCTGGTGCGCTCCCCCGGTCGACCACAGCCCGGTCCGTAAAGTGTTTTGACTTCCCGGTCTCTCCCCGGGCAGCTCGCAGCCGCGCCCGAGGCGGCGCGTTGAATGAAGGAAACTATGAATCCCATTCGGTTGATGACAACTGTCTTTTCTGCCGTACTGCTGTCAGCGGCGACTATCACGAGTGCCTCCCTGGCACCGGCTCAGGCGGCACGGCCTTCAGCTGTCGTTCAGCATCCAGCGGTCAGCAGTGAGTCGACACCATCGCCGGCGCTTTCAGTCCCTCCGACCGCGCCAGCCCAGCCCGCCGTCGAACAGACCGCACCGACCCGTTCGGTCCTCGAGCAGACCGACGAGGCGCCCACGACTGACCACACCTTCGAAAAGCCTCCGGCGCCGGGAGCCAAAGGCCGCACGCCTGCAACCGGTATATCTACCGAATCGTATTCTCCGGCACGAGCGGGCGATATCAGAGTGTCTCTCGTGACCGTGCAGCTGGCCGATAAATCGCCGACCGAAACAGCCGCAATTTCGCTCCCGGCGGCCAACGCAGCAGTCGACGCAGCGAGCCGCTACTGGAAGACCATGTCAAACAACCGTTTGTCACTTTCTGTCGCCAGCACCCGCACTGGAGTGAAGACAGCCGCCACCTCGAACCAGTCCTACAGCCAGATCATGGATACTGTCACCCGAGAACTCAACTGGGTCACGAACCCCTACACCGCGTTAGTCGTTTTCATCGCGACGCCTACTCTGTCCTCAAATGCCTACGGTGCAGGATGGAGTACCTCCGGAATCAGCGGCCGAGTGCTCATGCCTCTCCCCGGAAGCCTCACAGACAGTGTCCTTACGCACGAGTTCGGACATGTCTTGGGCCTAATGCACTCGGACAGCCTGCAATGCCTGAGCGGGGCCTCGGATGTTGCAAGCACTCCCGGCGGCTCTTTCGCGGACTCAAGCTGCA
Source organism: Arthrobacter sp. EM1 (assembly GCF_029964055.1). Lineage (NCBI taxonomy): Bacteria > Bacillati > Actinomycetota > Actinomycetes > Micrococcales > Micrococcaceae > Arthrobacter > Arthrobacter sp. EM1. The sequence continues at coordinate 2,386,106 of NZ_CP124836.1, forward strand.
CGATCCGGGAATACGGCAACACGATGGACTTAATGGGTGTCTCGCAACGGAGTCAGCCGACGATCAGCTCGAGCCTGTGGCAGTATGGCGGTTTTGGCAGGGGAGACGAAATTCTCGATGCTGGCAAGATCGTCGACAGCAAGAGCTTCACACTTACGGCCTGGGCTGGAACTGCCTCCAAGCGGGCCGTCAAATTCACCGACCCCATGAGTGGAGAGGCCTACTACCTCGAACTTCGGCTACCCGTGGGATACGATACTGCCACTGCCATCGGCGGTAACCGAGGGGTAAACATCGTCCAGAATGGCGGATCCACCGCCGCCAGTTCCATTATTCTGATGCCGAGCACCAAGCCTTTTTCAAGCTCCTACGGCCAGAATCACGCGTGGCAGGCCGGCCAGACGTTCACGACGCACGCGGGGACGCGTGTGTCCATCGACTGGATCTCCGATTCGGCCGCCGGCGTGACCATTGAGTCAATCGCCGCTGTCGCTAGCCGAGCGATGGCCGCGGTGGCCTCGGCAACGGCGTCCCTCGGCAGCACGGCGTCAGGAGTCGTCTGCGGCTTGCGGGGAGGAGGCTGCTACCAGGATTACCAAGGCGGGGCGATCATCTGGAGTCCAGCCACCGGAGCCCAACCCACGACGGGAGCAATCCGGGCACGCTGGGGCGCGCTTAACTTCGTCGACGGCCCGATGGGCTACCCCACTTCTGCCGAGACCTGCGGCCAGCCCGCCGGTGGCTGCTACCAGAATTACCAGGGTGGCGCGATCATCTGGTCCCCGACCACCGGCGCCCATGCCTCCACTGGCACCACCCGAACGGCCTGGGCCAAGTCCGGATTCCTCGACGGCCCCCTCCGCTACCCAACCGGCGACGTAACCTGTGGGATGGCGCAGGGCGGCTGCTATCAGGACTACGAAGGCGGGGCGATCATCTGGAGTCCAGCCACCGGCGCCCACGCCACCACCGGGCCGACCCGTGCGGCCTGGGCCCGGACCGGCTTCCTCGACGGCCCGCTGGGCTACCCGACATCAGACGTTATCTGCGGCCAGCCCGCCGGCGGCTGCTACCAGGACTACCAGGGCGGGGCGATCATCTGGTCCCCGACCACCGGCGCCCACCCCTCGACGGGACCGACCCGCACGGCATGGGCGGGATCCGGCTTCCTCACCGGCACCCTCGCCTACCCCACGAGTGACATTGTCTGCGGCCTGGTCAACGGCGGCTGCTACCAGGACTACCAGGGCGGCGCGATCATCTGGTCCCCTACCACCGGCGCGCACGCCACCACCGGGCCGACGCGGGCGGCGTGGGCAGGCACCGGTTTCCTCGACGGCCCGCTGGGCTACCCGAAGAGTGACATTGTCTGCGGCCTGGTCAACGGCGGCTGCTACCAGGACTTCCAGGGCGGCGCGATCATCTGGTCCCCCACCACCGGCGCCCATGCCACCACCGGCCCCACCCGCGCAGCTTGGGGCCGCACCGGCTTCCTCGACGGCCCGCTGGGCTACCCCACGAGTGACATTGTCTGCGGCCAACCCTCCGGCGGCTGCTACCAGAACTACCAGGCCGGCACCATCGCCTGGTCACCGACCACCGGCGCCCACCCCCTGTCCGGCTCCGTCCGCACAGCCTGGACCACCACCGGATCCCTCACCGGCACCCTCGCCTACCCCACCTCGGACGTCATTTGCGGCCTCGTCAACGGCGGCTGCTACCAGGACTTCCAGGGCGGCGCGATCATCTGGTCCCCCACCACCGGCGCCCATGCCACCACCGGCCCCACCCGCGCAGCTTGGGGCCGCACCGGCTTCCTCGACGGCCCGCTGGGCTACCCCACGAGTGACATTGTCTGCGGCCAACCCTCCGGCGGCTGCTACCAGAACTACCAGGCCGGCACCATCGCCTGGTCACCGACCACCGGCGCCCACCCCCTGTCCGGCTCCGTCCGCACAGCCTGGACCACCACCGGATCCCTCACCGGCACCCTCGCCTACCCCACCTCGGACGTCATTTGCGGCCAGCCCTCCGGCGGCTGCTACCAGGACTTCCAGGGCGGCGCGATCATCTGGTCCCCCACCACTGGCGCCCAGCCAAGCACCACAGGCCCCATCCGGGACCACTGGGGCAGCACCGGCTTCCTCACCGGCCCGCTGGGCTACCCCACCGGAGCGCAAACCTGCACCCCAGCCGGAGACCTCTGCAGCCAACAATTCACCGGCGGAAAAATCACATGGACACCCACAGGCGCATACATCGGCTAAGCCGCGAGTCCTTAAACCTGCAATCGGGAGGACGCGGAGGGAAATGATTTCTTCAGGGCTCGTATGGTCCGTACGCTCCGGTTTTCGACTCGCGACATTGCCCGCGTATCAGCCGCGCAAGAGCAACAGTAACCACTAGTCTGGTCGCTGGAGCCAAGACTGTAATTCAATTTGGGGGACAAATGAAGATTCATCGACAACATTACTTATCCACTTGCGCTGCGCTGGGAACTCTAATCTTCGTCGCAGCCCTGACTACGCCGGCGCACGCAGAGCCGGCGCCTGTCCCTAGTCCCGTTTCGGCGCCGGCAACAGCGACCCCAACGGACACCTCTATGTTCGTTCCATCGGCCACACCAAGCCCGACTCAAAGTCCGATGCTTCCGGCACCGGCACCAGCCCCTAGCCTGCAGGTAGAAGTCACGCCGCCGGCCTCTCCGGAAGCGCCAGTCCCGCCAACTGTTACACCGCCCGCACCTCTATCAGAGGGAGCTCAGGCCATCCTCGACCGATGGACGAGTCTGGGCGCGGAGACCGGCATCATGGGGTTGCCCAAGGCGCCAGCCTCGTGTGGATTGCGGGATGACGGCTGCCTTCAGGAATTTGACCACGGTTTCATTGCCTGGACCTCATCCACCGGCGCACAGCCGGCACGAGGTGAAATACTTTCTCGTTGGGCTGCCCTCGAACGTATCGATGGCCAACTGGGTTATCCAAAGGCTGCCGAAATCTGCGGACGGCCCCACAACGGCTGCACTCAGGAATACCAGGGCGGCGCCATCGTCTGGAGCCCGGAGACCGGCGCGCAACCCATTTGGGGGGCCACCGGAGAGCGCTGGGTCGCCCTGAAGTCGTTTGACGGGTCGCTGGGATACCCCACATCCGCCGAAGTCTGCAATCTCTCAGGCGGCGGCTGCTACCAGGACTACCAGGGCGGCGCCATCATCTGGAGCCCTGCCACCGGCGCCCAACCCACGTGGGGAGCCACCCGGGAGCGCTGGGCCACACTGAACTTCGTCGACGGCCCCATGGGATACCCCACCTCCGCTGAAATCTGCAATCTCTCACGCGGCGGCTGCTACCAGGACTACCAGGGCGGCGCCATCATCTGGAGCCCTGCCACCGGCGCCCAACCCACGTGGGGAGCCACCCGGGAGCGCTGGGCCACACTGAACTTCGTCGACGGCCCCATGGGATACCCCACCTCCGCTGAAATCTGCAATCTCTCACGCGGCGGCTGCTACCAGGACTACCAGGGCGGCGCCATCATCTGGAGCCCTGCCACCGGCGCCCAACCCACGTGGGGAGCCACCCGGGAGCGCTGGGCCACACTGAACTTCGTCGACGGCCCCATGGGATACCCCACCTCCGCTGAAATCTGCAATCTCTCACGCGGCGGCTGCTACCAGGACTACCAGGGCGGCGCCATCATCTGGAGCCCTGCCACCGGCGCCCAACCCACGTGGGGAGCCACCCGGGCAGAATGGGGAGCCCGGAACTTCGATCGCGGTTCACTGGGTTTTCCCACGGCAGCTGAAACCTGCGGCGGGGGGCAATGCACTCAGTACTACCAGTTTGGCAAGGTCAACTGGTCGCCGCAAGCGGGCATAAGCTATTCCCAGTTCCCGACGAGCTACTGCGAGTCACTGAATCGCGGCACCACTAAGTACCCAGGGGGAACGCCCCGCGTTTCCTTCGCGATTGCCGAGAGCTACCCGTCTACCCACATCAATTTTGTGAACTGCGTCGGGGAGAACGGCGCCTACCGCACAGAATGGAGCACGAGCGGATTTGACGGAGAAAGCGGATTCGCCCGTCCCGGCGTGGCAACCGGACCCACCATCAACAAGTTCTCCCCCACTGGTTCCTTCACGATTACCGATGCTTTCGGCGTGGGCAACCCCGGAACAGCGTTGAACTACATCGCTCTCAACCCGTATTCGCGTTGGGGCGGCCGTTTGAACGGCAACTACAATAAGTACTTCGAGTCCAGTGCCGACATCTTCCCCGACGAAAACATGTGGTATTACGCCACTCGCCGCCAGGGCGACTACAGGCAGGGCGCAGTAATCAACTACAACCGCGAACCGGACTCACCGATCACCATGAACGCCGGTTTCGCAATCTTCCTCCACTCAAATCCGGTTGCAACCTGGGGATGTATTTCATTGAGCGAAAGTGACATCGTGCGTTACCTACGCACAGCAGCCCCCGGCGATCGCCTCATCATGGGCGTGGGTGCAGATGTCTTCCGGTAGGCGTGTGGCGGCTGCATTTGCCGCCCTCTTTGTACTTGCGGCGACCTCGTCATGTTCTGCTGGCGGGTCTTCCTCGGGGAGCGATGGCGAAAACCCTTCCCCTGCGCCGTCACCCAGCAGTAGCACACTCTCTGATCCCACTATTGCGAGGGACGGACGGAACGTCTTCCCCACGTCCGACTCAAAAGCTTGCTCACTTCTGAGCCAGGATGCCATCAAGGGGGTCCTTGGGGACGTCACGTCCTCTCTTGGTCCGCCCCAATCGAGTTCCGAAAGGTCCGCAGACGGGACAATCACCGAGTTCTGTCTTTATCCGTTCGACAAGAGCCTCGTTACTACAAACGGGCTTGTCATCGAAATCCTGACGTATCCATCACCAGAGGCAGCAGTTGATGCGAATCCGTATGCTCTTCTGATGAACGCCGAAGATCTCGCGGGCCTTCAGCACCCAACGAAGTTCGGAGTAAACAAACTCAGCCAATCTACGGAGTTTGTGGTGGCTTCGCTCCAGGACGCACGTCTTCTCAGGTTGGTTGCTGCGACGCCGCCGTCGAAATCGTGGGAAGCAGCCACGGGTAAGGCAAAAATGAAGCAACTGGCTATGGCGGCAGGACTTTAGGCGCAGTTCGGGGGCTAGGGATGGGCAGTCTCGAAGCCTCGCGCCGGTCACAAGGTACTCTGGAGACTTGCATCCACTGTGCCGCAGAAACCGGAGATGACGCTAATCGTATGGCCGAATCAGAAAACGTCTCGACGAACCCTCGACAAACCTTTGGAGGACGGTCAGCCTCGGCAGTGGCCATTGGATCCGCTATTTCAGCCGGGTCGGGCATACTCATCCTGTTCATTGCCAGTCATTCCCTCTCCAAAGAGGACAACTCGGAGTTCCTTGCGTTCTGGGCGGCACTTTTCTTTGTCCATGGCGTCCTTGGCGGCATTCAAACAGAGTCAACCCGGGCCGCGTCCACTGTCTCGGCCCGAGGCGGCCACAATGGAGCCCGTCACCCCAGGCTCATTACCGCGGGACTGATTAGTGGCGGCATGGTAGCGGCACTGATAGCCGTCCTCTCTCCCCTTCTAACGACGTTCAATTTCTTGCACAATTCACAGATCATCTCGCTGGGCCTGATTCTCACGGCGATCCTCTATTCCGGCCACTGCGCTTTGGCCGGTTCACTCCAGGGAAGCGGACGTTGGTCCGTCTTTGGCCGTCTTCTGATCTTGGATGCCTTCCTACGGCTTGCGTGCGTGGGTGCCGCGGCTGCTTGGTCGCTGGGACTCTTGGGCCTCGAGGTCGCGTGCTTCTGTGCCTTGGCGGCCTGGCTTCTACTACTCGTTACCTCTCGGGCAGCCCGTCGATCGCTCCAGACGCGCGCAGACGTTCCACTGGGTAAGCTACTGAGGCAGACATTCCATGCGGTAATTTCCTCAATCTCATCCGCCGCCCTGATTGTTGCCTTCCCCCTGCTGCTGAAACTAACGACTACCTCGGCGGTCTACGAGCAGTCGGCCCCTCTCCTCCTGGCCATTTCCATGACCAGAGCGCCTATCATGGTGCCGTTGCAGGCCTTTCAAGGAGTGGCCATCGCCCATGTCGTCAGGGCAGGTTCCGAGGGCTGGCGGGCACTCCGCCGGCCGGTTCTTATCCTATTAGCAGTCGGTGGAGTAGGAGCCATTCTGGCGTATCTGATAGGGCCGAGCATGATGTTGCTTTTTGGGAAGGGCTACGGCGTGAACGGCATAACACTCGCGCTACTGACGCTTGCTTCCGTAGTCATGGCCGTCCTCACACTGACCGGAACGGCGACGTTGTCCATGGGATACCACCGGGCATTTTCCGCAGGATGGGTCGCAGCGACCGCCATAGCAATAGCGATACTGGTGCTTCCCTTGTCATTGGAAGCCCGCTGTATCCTTTCGCTGACCCTCGGGCCCGCCGCAGGTATAGCCGTTCATTTCTTCTCCTTGCGCCAATCCACCAAGGTCTCCGCGGTTGCTGTCTAAAAGGTGTCGTTCCTGGTTACTGGTCCACTCCCCGAAAGTTGCAGCCATTGTCAAACCGTAATTCGAGTCCGGCTGCATAATCTGTTTCGGTACGGCAGATGTGTGTGGTCCGGGGACATCCCTGGCACTGTGTTGTCGGGAGATGGCTGACAGTCTAACCGGCGACGGGGGTCTTACGGGGCCGCCCGCGTTTGGCGCCGCTGCCGTGGTAAGTGCCGACTGGGCCCAGAACAAGTTGACGGAGGATTTGTCAGGTGCCGGCTTGGTGGATGATGACGTTTTCGGGGCCCTCGACAATCCTGACAAGTTCGCCGGTGTAGGCCTGTCCGACTTTGATTCTGCTCTTGCGGAAGTTCACCGATCCAGCAGAAGATACTTTGAGGACCCGTGGGGCTGATCGCACACGGCGGCTATCCAACGGCGAGGCTTTCCGGGAAATGTTGTAGACATTGGCCGGCTTCTGTTGCTGAAGGGACCGGAGCGGCCGTTCGTGGTTGCAATGCCACCGGAAAGCATCGCACAAGTCTTGCAGAACCTCGATGCTCAGGGCCGGTCCATGGTCTGCTTAGTACTCCTTGAATGTACGGTGGTAGCGCTCGAGCTTCCCGCAGGTCTGCGGGTGACGAGGGCGGGAGTTCAGCTGCCTAATGCCGAGGGCCGAGAGTTTCTCCTGGAAATGGACCGGGTTCTGTCCTTTGCGGGACCGGAAGTGCAGTCCGTCGTCACTCATCAACTGCCGCGGCGCACCATACTCCAGGACAGCCTCTTCCATCCCAGCCCAAGCTGCCTGGGCCGTGAAGCGGCGGACCGCGTGGGCGCCGATGGAGAACCGGGCGTGGTCATCGATCAGATCCACTATCCAGGCCTTGGAGCCGTCGACCAGGGCAACCTGGGTGCCGTCGATCTGCCACAGGTCGTTCGGGGCTTGCCGTTCGAACCGCTCCCACGCTTTCGGTGTCCGGTTCTCCTGCGGTGTGACCAGCCTGTGGCGTTTGAGGACCCGGTGGACCGTCGATACGGCCGGCACAGGATCCAGCCCCGCCTGTTTGAGTTTGGTCCGCAGGATCCTGGCGCCCCACCGCGGGTTATCAACCCGCAGCCGGACGATCAGGGACTCGACTTCACCAGCAGTGTGAGCCGGAGAGCGGGCCGGGCGCCGGGACCGGGGTTGAAGCCCGTCGGTTCCCCCCGTCCACAGGCGCCGCCGGTACTCGTAGAAGCTCTGCCGGGAAATGCCGTAGCGGCGGCAAACCTCCGTTGTTAGCGGCCATGCAAAACTGCCCATAGGCGGCCATGAGATCTGCCCACTTCCTTACTGAACCGACCGCGTGTTAAGCGGTGGGGGCCTCTCCCTGGGGTTTGATGACGGTGTCTAAGCGCACCAAAGCGAACCAGGAAGAGGCCCTGTATGAAGTCTGACGGAGAAATCATGGAAATTCTTGCTGCCTACGATCTGACCGGATCGTTGCGCGCCACCGCGGAGCTCACGGGCTGCCCGCACCACACCGTTGCCAAGCACGTAGCTGCCAGGGACGCCGGCCGGTCGATTGGGGAACCCGCGGCCGCGGCCGGGTGACCGATCCGTTTCTGCCCAAGATCGAGGAATGGATCGAAGGATCCAAGGGCCGGATCCGCGCGGACAAAGCCCACGAACACGCGGCGGCTGATCTGGGACAACGAGACCGGCATCGGACGGCAGAACAGCTACGCCGTCGGCGTTCACGGCTGTTCGTGTTCGTGGTTCGTGGGGAATTGATTCCGTGTCTAGCCAAAAAAGGGGACCGTGGCCCTACTGGGATGGGTGTGTCTAGCATTCAACCAGGAACAGGACCACGGGCCTTGACTGAGCCTACCGTTGTGGCGATCGACTCTGCCAGCAGCATCTTCAACCTGCCCGACTACCACGTCATCTCCGCCACCGTGCTGTCTGATGGCCGCCGCCAGATCATCGTTGAAACAGGCCAGCCACCGGACTGCCCGAGCTGGGGTGGTGTCGCGACGCGGCGGAAGGAACGGCGCTTCCAACGGATCCGGGACGTCCCTGTCGACGGCGCCGTAGAGGTGCTCTGGTCCAAGTACCGCTGGAATTGCGCGGAAGGGGCTTGCCCGCGGCTCTCGTTCTTTGAAGCTACCACCCAGGTCCCGCGCTGTGCCCATTCCACCGAACGGCTCCGGGTACACGTCGTTGGCGCGGTCATCAGTTCCGGTCGGGCCGTGTCCGAGACCGCCGCCGCGTCCGCGGTGTCTTGGTGGATGGTCCGTGCGCCGGCGCCTGACACAGGAAACCAAGGCCAGCGCGGACGCACCACCGACCCGGTCTGAGCCAACCGCCGGCTGCTGCTCCGCACCAGTGAGACACTCTCGGCCCGCAGCAGCGACCGGCTCAGCCAGGTCTTCGACCTCGATGACCCGACCGGCAAGCTGCAGGCGGCGTGGAACGTCAAAGAACAGCTACGCGACCTGCTGCGCACCGGCTCGCTCCAAGACCCCGCCGCGACGAAGGCCAGGCCCGGAGAACTCGGCGAACGAGCCGCCCAGCCCGAGACGACCAGCCTCTGGCTCACAGTCTGCCGATGGCGGAAGGAAATCGAAGTTTACATCGTCACCAGCGCAAGAACGGCGAAAGTGGAAGCGAAGAACACCGCCATCACGCACTTCAAACGGACAGGACAGGGATTCGTCAATAGCCCGGAACTACAAGACCCGCATAATAATCAGAAGCGCCGCCAGAACAGCGGCCTGATCTTCCACCGCACATTGCAAATCACCGCGAACCGCGGAGAGCCCCTCTGCGCCTTCGGGGTCCACACGCTCATGGACTAGACAAAGAACAAACAGCCTCGCTGCACTGAACACAATCGAGACACGGCCGGCGTCCCATTATCAGTCCTGAGCCTGGGAGTGGGGTCGCTCCGCGGGCGGCCAGACCGAGTCATCCGGCAGTCGGGTTCGGGTACCCAAGCCGCCGAGATTGGCTTCGATCCGCTCTACCGCAGAGCGCAAGATAGCTACCTCTTCAGCGAGCGTGCGGTTCTCATCTTCAACTACCGAGAGCTCCCAGGAGAGGTGCAGGCACACGCCCAGCAGCAAGATGATGCACAGAGCAAACAGCAGATTGGAGGCGACCTGTATGCCAAGGAGCATGCTAACGGACGGTAACAGACCAGGCCAGCCGGCGAGGACGAGCGCGCTTGCTCCGATAATCAGCCAGAGCGCCGCATATTTCTCCCGGAAGACTTTGCGGCGGACGAGTTCAAGCACAATCCCCACCATGACCAAGGCGAAAATAAATGCGGCCAGAGTGTTTCCCATTAGACGGCGCCTTCCTGTACTGCAATCTTCGAGCGGCTCCGAGTCACGGCAAAGAGCAAGGCGAACACGGACCGCAACAGGTAGATAGCCGATTTCGCCGGATTGTGGCTCGGGGTGCCACCCTGCCGGGGCCGCATGGCCACCGGTATCTGAGTGACCCTGCAACCAGATTTGATTGCCACTACGAGTGAATCAATCGTATCCCCAAGATATTCTGCCGGGTAGTGATCTAGGTACTGGGCTATGGCGCGCCTGTTCCCGGCCCTGAATCCCGATGTCACGTCGGTCAGCCGGGTATGGGCCAACCCTGAGATTACGGCCGCCAGAAAAACCATGGCCCACCGGCGGGGACCTGAGACCTTGTAGTCGCCTTTGGCCGCGAACCGGGCACCTATCGATATATCGGCCACATCCAGCCCCTTGATGACGGCGGCGATCTCGCGGGGGTCATGCTGGCCATCGGAGTCCACTTGGATGACTGCGTCGTAGTCATAGCGAGAGGCGTACTTGAATCCCGTCCGCATCGCGCCGCCAACACCCATGTTGAACGGGAGCCGGAGAACAGTCGCGCCGGCGGCATCCGCGGCCGCGGCAGTGTCGTCAGTCGAGCCGTCGTCGACGACCAAGACGTCGTATCCTTCGTGCAGGTTGAGCACGTCGGCAACTGTGCTGCCGACGGTTTCCCCCTCGTTCCATGCAGGCATGATGACGAGAACTCGGCGCGTGTCTGGGCTAGGCATGATTGCGATTCTACGCCGAATCCGCATTTTCCCGTATTTTACGCCAGTGCCCGCTCTGCCTCTCGAGAGGCAGAGAATCCGTACGCGACCGGGCCGCTGGTATCATCTAACGGTTGCAGCACCATCGCAGCCCCCTACATCTGGCGACCAAGGAGACAAGTTGTTCAAGAACAAGACACTTTTGATTACCGGCGGTACCGGCTCATTCGGAAACACTGTTCTCAAGCACTTCCTCCACACAGATATAGGCGAAATTCGGATCTTCTCCCGGGACGAGAAGAAACAGGATGACATGCGCAAGGCCTACGGCAATGACAAGCTGAAGTTCTACATTGGGGACGTCCGAAACATCGAGAGTGTCCGCGAAGCCGTCAGGGGCGTGGACTACATCTTCCACGCTGCCGCACTCAAGCAGGTACCCTCGTGCGAGTTCTTCCCGATGGAGGCCGTTCGTACTAACGTTCTGGGCACCGACAATGTGCTCACTGCGGCTATTGACGCCGGCGTGAAAAAGGTTGTCTGCCTTTCGACGGACAAGGCCGCATACCCCATTAACGCCATGGGTACGTCCAAGGCCATGATGGAGAAAATCGTCATTGCCAAGTCACGCAATGTCGACGCTTCTGAGACGCTGATTTCCTGCACGCGTTACGGAAACGTGATGGCTTCGCGTGGCTCCGTGATCCCGCTGTTCGCGGATCAAATCCGGGCCGGCAAGCCGTTGACCGTCACCGACCCGCACATGACCCGCTTCCTGATGAACCTCGATGAGGCCGTCAAGCTGGTTCTCTTCGCTTTCGAACACGCCAACCAAGGCGACCTGTTCGTCCAGAAGGCCGATGCATCATCCGTCGGGGACTTGGCACTTGCGATGAAGCAACTTTTCCGGTCCGACTCCGAGATCAATGTCATTGGTACGCGGCACGGTGAGAAGGCCCACGAGACCCTGCTCACGAGGGAGGAGAGGGCCAAATCTGAAGACCTCGGCGATTATTTCAGGGTGCCAGCGGATACCCGGGACCTCAACTACGAGAAGTTTTTTGATGCCGGGGACACCGTCAGCGAGACGTTGGAGGAATACACCTCACATAACACCCACCAGCTCTCCATCGAGCAGATCATAGAAAAGGTCAAGACGACGGACTACATTCAGCAGCTCCTGCCTTCCATCGGGGCAGGGTCGTAGAAGTGGGCGGCAATGCAAAGATGCTGGTGGTGAGCCAACACTTCTGGCCCGAAGGTTTTCGGATAAACGACATTTGTGACTATCTGGTAGAAAATGATGTCGACATCGAAGTGCTTTGCGGGTTGCCCAACTACCCGAAGGGCGAGCTTTTCCCGGGGTACACATGGCGCGGGCCTTACAAAGAGAAACATGATGGACTAACGATATACCGGGCTCCGGAGATTCCGCGAGGAAACAACTCAAATTGGCGCATTCTTGTCAATTATCTGTCTTTTCCTGTGGCCAGCCTTCTGCATCTTCCAAGGTTGATGTTTGGGAAGTACGACAAAATATTTCTCTATCAATTGTCGCCGGTGATGATGACCATTGCGGGACTCATCCTGTCCAAGGTTCGTAAAATCGAATCCACAATGTACGTGCTTGACCTGTGGCCTGAAAACCTGTTCTCTGTCCTGAAAATCAAGAATAAGTTTCTACGCCTTCTTGTCGAGCGGGTCTCCCATTGGCATTATCGCCAAGCGGACAACATCATTGTGCTGTCCGAACAGATGCGCGGGAAGATCCAAGGCATCACGGGCCTGCCCGACGCTAAGATCACGGTGGTGCCCCAAGCCTGCGAAAGACTCTACGAGCAGGAGATCCACGACCCCGAACTGGCCGAGCGCCTCGGTAATGGCTTCAAGGTGGTCTTCACGGGCAACATCAGTCCGGCACAGTCGTTTGAGACCATAATCGATGCCGCGGAGACGCTCAAGTCCGAGGGCCTCACGGACATCTCCTGGGTCATCGTCGGCGATGGTATGAGCCGGAGCTCCGTCCAGGGCGAAATCGCCCTACGGGGCCTGGACGACGAGTTCATCTTTGAGGGCCATCATCCTGTTTCCGATATCCCCAAGTACACGACCCTGGCAGACGTCTTGGTTGGCTGTCTTGTGAAGAGTGAGTTGCTCGAAGCCACCATCCCCGCCAAGGTCATGTCCTACATAGCGTCCGGTCGTCCCGTCGTCCTGGCCATGGATGGGGAAGTGCGCAACCTGGTCGAAGATCAGGCCCAGTGTGGCCTCGTGGGGCCGGCAGGCAATTCATCGACGCTGGCGGACAACGTTCGGTCACTGCACGCCCTCACTCCGGAGCAGAGGCGTGAGCTCGGAGCCCGGGGAAAGGCCTACCACCTCGCCCACCTTCAGCGAACTGTTGTCTTGAAGCGACTAAAGGATTTTATCTTCAATGAGGCACAGACGCGCTAGCCACGGTCGTCAATGACGGCTGGCGCGGTGGGGTGGGCAGTGTCAAGAACCCAGCTCCTGCGCACCCATGTCTCCTGCTGGATCCACGGGGTGGAATGAGGGTCCCGGAAATATCGCCCGGCTCGGAATCGGTATTCATCGATGCCGAGCATCCTCGGCTCAAGCTCATTCAAGCCCGACAGGGTGCCCCTGTATTTTACTGAAGGAGACGGGGTTCAGTGCGATCAGCGCCGCGAAGTATATCGGCGCGTGGTCACACGAGGGCAGGGCCCGTAACGAGGGAGGATTTGCCTCCCTGGCAGGGGTAAACCCGACCCCTGCATCTTCCGGGAACACAGTCCGGCACCGGTTGAACCGGGGCGGTGACCGGTCCCTGAACAGTGCCTTGCACATGGTCGCGGTCGTCAGGATGACCCATGATGGCGAAGCCCGCGAGTGAGGTGTGTCAAGTATGTGAGACAGCCGGTTGTTTTCTTTTGGGGTTAGGCGGCCGCGAGTAGCGGCTGGTGTTTGGTCTTGAAGTTGGCCATTGCTGTTGCCGGCGGCAGCCCATCAGTGTTGGTGTGGGGCCGCCAGCGGTTGTAGAACACCTCGATGAAGCGCATGGTTGCCCGGCGGGCGTCCTGCCGAGTGGCGAAGCTGTGGTGATGGTAGAACTCGTTCTTCAGGGATGAGAACGCCGACTCGGCGACGGCGTTATCCCAGCACCCCCCGGTGGCGCCCATGGACTGGCGCACAGCGTTTCCAGTGCACCGGGCGCCCATTTTCCGGGAGGCGTATTGGCCGTATTCAACAGGTCGTCGCAACGGTCTGTTGTTTGATCGATCGTATCTGATCGGTGAATGCCTCGTACGGTGTACGCCATCCGAGGATTCGCCGCG